>CAWKOO010000002.1:0-1898117 GCA_963851345.1 Nitrospirota bacterium | reverse complement strand
AGCCAATAATTACGAGATCGGCATCAAACACTCTTTCAGCGATGTATTCTCTGCACATTTAAATGTTTTCAAAATAGATACCGATCGAGAGATTATTTACAATCCGGTACTCTACGAGAATGAAAACCTGGATGGTATAACTCACAGGGAAGGTGCAGAAATTTCCTTTGAAGCTAAACCAACTAATTTGCTGGCGGTAAGGGGCGGATATACATTTTTGAGGGCGAAGATTGAAGGGGGCATGTTTGATGGAAGCAATGTGCCCAATGTCCCAACGCATAAGGCAACTATGGATGTGGTATGCCATGTCACAAAACAAGCAGACGCAATACTCAATGGAGTCTATGTAGGGGAAAGACCTTTTTATCAGCGACTGGTCAAATAGCTTTAGTAATCAGGATGCGTATTTTCTTTTGAATGCAAAGTTTAATTATCGGTGGAAGTCTGTTAAGGCGTTTCTGAATATCAATAACCTGACTAACAAAAAATATTCTGAATACGGTGTCATAGGCGGGGTACCTCTACAAAGGGCTTATTATCCATCACCAACGAGGAACTTTCTAGTAGGTCTTTCCCTCGACATGTGATATGTGATTCGAGAAATTTACGACCTTGACGCTGCATTCGTTTATATGATATCGTTGAACCAACAAAAGTTTCCGGGTACGAAGTCCGGATTTCAGTCTCACCGGCAAACAGGAAATGAAAGCCACGAAGGTTTTAGCGGGCAGCAGCCTGCGCAAAAAAGCCTTCGTGGCTTTTTTATTCCCCTAAAAGGAGACAGAATATGAGAGCAAAGACTATTACCGCAGGAATGCGGTCTGCCTTTATGATTTTTTTCATAGCTGTTTTTACAGGTCCGGCCTTTGCCGGTGGCATCCAGACATTGGATGTCGTGGAAGTGACTGACACGACCGAAAACCTGGTCGGCACAACCGATTCGGCCAATGAGGGGACGGTCACAAGTGAACAAATTGAATCCCGCCCGGCATACCGGAATGGAGAATTGCTCGAAGTAACTCCTGGTCTGATAGTAACCCAGCACAGTGGAGAAGGGAAGGCCAATCAATATTTTCTGAGGGGCGTCAATCTCGATCATGGCACAGACCTTAGGATTACCGTTGATGGTATGGATATCAATGAACGCACTAATGCGCACGGCCAGGGATATTCAGACACGAACTTTATGATACCCGAACTGATCAGCTATATACAGTACCGCAAAGGACCCTACTACGCAGATTACGGGGATTTTTCATCTGTAGGGGCAATAGATATCAGTTATGTGGATACGCTTAAGCAGGGGATTGCAAGTACCACTGTGGGAACATACGGCTTTGAGCGCGAGTTCTTTGCCGACTCCATAAAGCTGGGCGCCGGTAACCTGCTCGGCGCTGTCGAGTATGAACACAACGACGGTCCGTGGAGCAATAAAGCGGACTTCCGGAAGTGGAACGGAGTATTGCGTTACAGCATGGGTGAAGGGAAAGACCATTTTAACGTCACTGCAATGGCTTATACAAGCCAGGGAGACGCCACTAACCAGACTGCCGAACGCGCTGTGGATCAAGGCCTGATATCCCGGTTCGGCAGCCTCGATAACAGTGACTTCACATGGACCCGCCGCTATAGTCTTTCCGCAGCCTGGCAGCACACCGAAGGCAGTTCAGTTACCAAAGCCAATATCTATATCATCGACAAGCGTATGGAATTATTTTCGGACTTTACCTATTTCCTGTATGATCCTGTACATGGCGATCAATTCAACCAATGGGACCGTAGAATATCGAGCGCATTCAACGCCAGCCATACGTGGCTCGGCAAGCTGGGCGGATTCGATATGGAAAATACCGTTGGTTTGCAACTGCAGAATGACAATATTTTTCTTGGTCTGAACCACACCCAAGACCGCCAAGTGCTTCAGGTCTGGCTTGAAGACCACGTGATCGAAAGGTCAGAGTCAGCGTATTTTAAAAACACTATTCACTGGTTTGAGAAATTCCGTACCGAGGCTGGTATTCGAGGTGACTATTTACAGATAACCGATAATTCAGGAGTTGGGAATTCGGGCAAGACCTCCGGCAGCTTGGCAAGTCCCAAATTAAGCATGATATTCGGACCATGGGCCAAAACAGAGTACTTTATCAATGTGGGCGAGGGGTTTCATAGCAACGACGCCCGCAGCGCTATTCAGAATGGTGTCCCGATAGCGGACGCAGGTATCCCCGGAGCGCTTCCCAATTCCCCGGTAAAACCGCTTGTCCGCTCCAAGGGATACGAGGTTGGCGCACGTACCACTCTCATCCCTGGGCTTCAGACTGAGCTGTCATTATTTCAGCTGGATTTCGCTTCACAGCTTGAGTGGGACGGAGACAGGGGTGAGACCTCGCCCGGCCCGCCAAGCAGGCTAAGAGGCGTTGAATTATCCAATTATTATAAGCCGACACCTTGGCTTACAATAGACGCGGATATAGCATATACCAGGGCACGGACCACTATTACGGATACAAGCAATCCGCCTTTCATAGGTAAATATATACAAAACGCGCCTGCTGGTATTGCTTCCATCGGTGCATCGGTACATGATTTGGGTCCGTATTTTGGCACTCTGAGGTTGCGCTACGAAGGCCGGTATCCGCTTGTTCAGGACGATAGCATAACTGCAAAGCCTTCGGCCCTGCTTGAGGCGGAGGCAGGATATAAATTCACCAAAAATTTAAAGGTTGTGCTGCAGGGTTTCAACCTGCTTAATGCCAAGGCAGACGATATTGCGTATTATTATGCGTCCAGGCTTTCGACGGAGCCTTTGTCTACGGCTATTCCTTACGGAGGATCAGGGACAAATGATATACACTTTCACGCGGCTGAGCCGATCAATGGTCGCTTGAGCCTTATTTATAATTTTTAAGCGTGGCATTGTCAAATTTATATTTATGATGACGTAGGGGAACTCTTTCCCCTCCACAACAATCTATTAGACAGAGAGGTTTAGAATGCAAGAAATACACATAGCTATGGAAGAGTTGAAGTTCGGAGGAGCGATGATCTACCCCTTGTTGATTTTAGGGGTGATAGCCCTGGCAATTATTCTTGATAAGGCATTCATATACCGGCGATATGTTATGCTGCCTGCATCCCTGTTGACCCTGGTGGAGACCTATGGGTTTGCCTGGGCAGACCTGGAGCAGCAAACAACGTCTCTTGTCCGCGGGAACTATTTCGGTCGTTTCTTCCAGGTGATTTACGACAACCGTAGCAATCCCTCATGGTGGGTTGAGTCCCGCGCTGCCGACGAGGCTCAGTTGATAGAGAAAGCATTAAGCAGAGGACTGTGGGTATTGGAGACAATAGTTACGGCAGCTCCGCTGCTTGGACTGGTAGGAACCATTGTCGGCATGATGGAGTCATTCAAGCTGATCGGAGGCAGCGGGCTGGTTAATCCGACCGGAATAACAGGCGGCGTGGCCCAGGCGCTGATTGCTACGACCCTTGGACTCATCATAGCGCTCATTGCCTTATTTTCGTTTAACTTCTTCTCGCATCTGCAATCGAGGACAATGGATGAGATGGAGCGTCTCGGCACACGTATGGTCGATCATATCCGTATGGACCAGGAAAAAAACGGGAGTGCTCTATGAAACTGCGCAGATCCCGGCAGTCCAGGCGGGGGCGGATAGAAATTATCCCGATGATCGATGTGATGTTTTTTCTTCTGGCAACGTTCATACTCGCTTCGCTTTCTCTGCAGAACCTCCATTCCCTGCCGGTCAACCTGCCCCAGGGCAAAGCAGCACCAATGCAGGCGAGGACTCCGATCACCTTGACCATCACGAAGGGAAGTGCAATTCTGATAGACAGCACCCTGGTTACTCTCGACAATCTGGCAGTAACATTAAAACCCCTGCTGAAGGGTCTGAATGAGCAGGTCATCGTTGCGGCGGATAGTGCTGCTACGGAAGGAACAGTGGTACAGGCTATGCTGAGAGCGCGCAGTGCAGGAGTTGAACATTTTCTGATTGCTGTGAAATACAATGAATAAAGCAATCCTTCGGCCTGAGGACATCGATAATCCATGGAGACGCCTGCCGTGGATTCTTCCTTCAACCTTTCTCATATGGGTAGCACTACTGTGGGGGTTGGGCCTTTTGCTGGAGCAAATAGCCAGGCAACCCGAGCAATCACTTACCATAGATGCTCAGATAATTGAGCTGCCCGCGCTGATCAAACCTGCTATAGCTCTTAAACAGCCACTAAGGAAGGTTATACCCAAATTGTCGCCTCCACGGGTGACCGCCCCTGTACAGCCGCCGACAGTTCAATCACCCAAACAGGAAGCGATTGCGCCCCGTCCTGCTGTTTCACTGCCTGAAACGAAGTCGCCGCCGGGGAATCTGACTTCCCCTTATGGGGGGGGCGAGCCTGGAGTAAAAAACAGCAATTCCAAGCTCTCTGTACAAGGTTCAGGGGAGACGGTTACTCCTCCCCAGTTTGGAGCCGCCTATTTAAACAACCCGAAGCCTGGGTATCCTGCATTTGCCAGGCGAATGGGAATGGAAGGGATAGTGATGTTGAAAGTGCTAGTGAGTCGCCAGGGAACTGCACTCAAAATTGAGGTGGCCCATTCTTCAGGGTACGAAATCCTGGACAAGGCTGCTGCCGAGGCAGTAAGAATCTGGCGCTTTGTTCCCGCAAGACAGGGGGATTCCACAGTGGAGGAGTGGGTGCAGGTGCCGGTGGCATTTCACTTGAAAAAATGACTCAGCTTAAGGACTCCGTACGGCTTAAATGCAAGATATCTCTGAGCGAAGTCGAGTTTATGGATTCACTTGACCAAAACTTATTTTTGCAACAGAACTGTTTTTCTAAATTAACTTTATACCGTTTTTAGGACAGAAATCTATTATTCCTGAACCTTTTCCGCCGAGCGTGCAATCTTCAATCCCATCTTTTTAAAAGCTGCATCTGTAGATCGACGAGTTTTTTCGATAAGTTCAGCGGGCGAAAGATTCTTCGTTTTCTGATAATTTGCTTCTCTTGCTTTGTGTATCCACTCAAGGGAGTTATGCTTCGATCTCTCCATCACCAGTCACCTCCTCCGGTGAAATTATTTCTATCAAGTTGTAGCCCATACGTATCAAAGTTACCGCCGAGGACTGAAGTGTCTATGTATAGCCTGAGTTTTTTCATTGCTTGCCTGTGCTCATATCATATCACAAATCCAGGTAGACAAAAAAACATAACGGAAAACTGAAATTAATATCACACTTTGCGCATATAGATTATGCAGGCCCATGCGGTACTGACATATCTCAAGGAGAAGAAACGAAAATGGAGGAATTAATTGTTGACTCGGAATTCAGGAACCTCATCCCGAAGATGGGCATGGACGAATACGTCAGGCTTACAGAAAGCCTCAAGGAGGAAGGATGCAGGGACGCTATCGTGACATGGAATAATGTGATCGTGGACGGTCATAGCCGTTTCGAGATCTGCATGCGCCACGACATTTCTTTCCAAACAGTCGGAAAGCAGTTCTCTGACAGGGACGAGGCCAGGAGGTGGATAATTTTTAATCAGCTTAGCAGGCGGAACCTTTCCGATTACGACAGGATAAGGCTGGTGTCACAGCTTAAGGAAATGTTCAAAACGAGAGCGAGCAACAATCAGTTGGCAGGGCTTAAACAAAATCAGAATGCCGTAGACAGCGCCGTTATGGAAAAATCGGCAAACAGTGAAAACCATGACACAACATCACAAAACGCTACCGTTACGGCAAATTTGCCCAAACGGGAAATAACTTCAATAAGAAGCCGCGAGGAAATTGCGGCCCTTGCCGGCGTCTCGGGCAGGACAGTCGATAAGTTCAATGCTATCGAGGAAAAGGGCACTCCCGAACTTAAGCAAGCGGCGAGTCAGAAAAAGGTCTCAATTCATACCGCCGCGGCTATCGCGGAACTCTCGGTCGACGAGCAGAAAGAAATTTTGTACATGCCGGCAAAAGAGATTGTAAAAAAGGCAAAGGACGTCCGGCAGCAAAGGTCAAAGATAGCTGAAACTTATGAACAAATGATGCCGGAGAAAACAGATATCAGAGTCGAAATCCGCCGTATCGCCACTGCGCTCGTAAAACTCGCGACTGATGATGGAGCCACTGCCGAGTACATGGCAGGGCAGCTGAAGGACACAGTTAACGACATCTCACGGATTTTAGACCGGCTTACCTCGACGAACTAAGTCAAAAAGGCAGGGCTTGAGCCGTGGTATAATTTATAACGGTATATTCAAGCGCTTGTCTGGTCCTATGAGAAAGGAGGATGTAAAGAATGGGACTTTACAGGCGGAAGAATTCCGATGTATGGTGGATGAGTTTCACCTATGACGGAAAGCAGTACCAGAGATCAGCCGGGACGGACGACAGGAAAGAAGCACAGCGCAGGTTAGATTCCGTAAAAGGTAAAATAGCGGAAAAGAAATGGTTCCCGGAAACTCTGAAAGATGAGAGACAATATTTTACGTTTGAAGATCTGGCGGAAAAATATGTGGAGTTCAAATCTGCGCGTCTCAAGTCACAAAAAGCGGTTGACAATGAGGGCAGCATAATAAAAATGCTTAAGAATAAAATCGGTGAAGCAGGATTGAACGAGATAACCACTCAAATTCTTGAGCAGATGCAGACTGACATGATAGCCCGGGGGAACAAGCCGGCAACTGTCAATCGTAAGTTCGATGTGTTGCGCAATATGTTTACAAAGGCTGGCGACTGGGAAATGATAGGCAAAGACATTTTGGATCGCATGAAAAAGGTCAAACCGTTCAGGCTGGAGAATATGCGCTTGCGTTATCTCGCCAAAGACGAGTGCTTTGTTCTTATCGATGCCTGCATCTCTCACTTAAAGCCTATCGTTGTGACGGCGCTGAATACCGGGATGAGATTGTCCGAGATATTGAACCTCGAATGGGACAGGCACGTAGACCTTAAGCACGGCTTTATCCTGCTCGACAAGACCAAGAACAGCAACAGGCGTGAAATCCCGATTAACGACACGCTGCGGCGCACACTGCAGGGCATTACCAGGCGTCTTGATGTCCCGTATGTTTTCTTCAACAGAGAGACCGGCAAGCCTTATAAGGAGATCAAGCACGGGTTTAAGAGCGCTTGTCGTCGTGCGAAAATTCATGACTTTCATTTTCACGATCTGAGACATACCTTTGCGAGTCACCTTATAATGGCCGGAGTGGATATCACAACAGTTTCAAGGCTGCTTGGTCACAAGAGTCTGACAATGACTCTCAGATATTCTCATTTGGCCCCATCGCACCTGGTAAAAGCAGTGAGTATTCTGGATGGTGTTTTTACTGGAAAATCGATAAAAAAAGAGGCTGATTATGACATTTTTATGACATCAGTCACTAACCAGCCTCTTGCTGCTAATGCAACCCCTTGATTTAATTGGTGGACGGTAAGGGATTCGAACCCTCGGCCCCCACGTTGCGAACGTGATGCTCTCCCAGCTGAGCTAACCGCCCAAGTTTTGTAAGTTAACCTGTTTTTAAAATCTCTGTCAAGCTGATTTGAGGCATTGTCACGGTCACGTCAAAGGAGAAGTGAATATTGGTGACCGGCATACATGCCGAACGCCGGACAGCAAAGCACATAGCAAGAGAGTGTAAGTGTAGCTTTTGTATGACAAGGGGCTTTTAGGGCTCACCTCTCCATCGGTAGAACATATCGTCTCTACTCGTCATCAACAGAGTCCCGCAATAACTCCTTCAATTCTTTTAATGCTTCGTCAATACCGGTTGCGCTAAGTATGCTGCTTAGCAAAGTGTCAATGGCATCTATAAGCTTTAGTAGCGCTTTCTTAGTTTTGTGGAGGGAAAATTGCTCAAAGCGGAAGCGCACCAGTGACAGCTTTGCTCGTAGTTGAGTTCCGTAAAGACCGTGGGCTTGGAGCGTCACCGCTGACGTTCGGAAAACTAACTGTTCCGCTTTTTGAATCTGAAAATTTTCAGTGAACTCGGTCCATGCCGCGAGCAATTCGGGCAGCATCGGCTCAATGAAAAGAAGGCCGGCTTCCCCGATTGGCTTACTGATTATTTCGCGGAGAAAGTCATGCACCTTCACGACGAACTCAAATATATCTTTTCGAGCTTGCATAGCAGTTTCGTCAGTAATCATTTCCCTCTCCTGACATTATTTTTTATGATTCATCTCTATTTTAAGAATTATAAGGGAGACAGAAAAAAATGCAAGTTTCTTGCATGGTCTTGAGGTATCAGAAAAAATTAGACCTGTTCGTGCAATACTCCTTCATGTCCACGATACCTTTTCTATAGAGCTCCTGCCAGTTGATTGTGTTTCATGAGTCAAGCGACTATACTAATTCCATATGAACTTGTATATCGGCAAGTGTAAACTGGGGGATGTACCGCTCATTGCAGGGGTGCTTACGGATTCTGATGTCTACGCTCTTGGGCCCGAGCATGTGGACAGCGCTGACATTATCGAATTAAGGGTTGATATGTTCGATTCCTTCTCGCCGGAACACGTTGAACAAGTATTCCGGACCGCGAGGGAAAAGTTCGGCAAGCCGGTTATTGCCACAGTCAGAGACAGTAGAGAGGGCGGGAGGAAAGACATTCAGGACAGGCCGGCTATGTATCGTCTTGTAATTCCCTTCGCTGATGCAGTCGATGTGGAGATACTTGCAGGGGATGTGATGAAGCAGGCAAAGGACCTCTGCAGAGATAACGGGAGGCTTCTTATAGGTTCTTACCACAACTTTGAATCAACTCCTGCTGACAATTTTCTTGAGCAGCTGATTGCAACAGGGAGACGGAATGGCGCGGATGTTGTGAAGATAGCGGTAACTGCAAAGGAGGAAGATGATTTTATAAGACTCATGCTGCTTACGCTGCGGCATAAAAGTCAGGGCGTAATCACTATTGCTATGGGGGACAAGGGATTGCCCTCGAGGGTATTCAGTCCGCTTTTCGGCTCGCTGATTACCTATGGATCAATCAATAAACCGTCTGCACCGGGGCAGCTTTCGGCAGTCGAAGTAATGGACACTTTCAAGAAATTAAAAATCAGGTAATTGTACTTTATCCTGGTCTCCGACAACGACCAGTATTATACAGTCAATGAGCATTCCTGTAAAATTCAAGCAAATTAGTTCAAACTGTTAGGGTTTGACCTTCTTGCACTGCCTTGCTTATTCGATGAAATCACCATACGGACTTGGTGATTTCATCGAATAAGCAAGGCAGTGCAACTAATAAAGCAGTTGCAAAGCAGTTTTCGCAGAGAGACAGGACCGGGTTAAAGATTCCCTGCGGCAAGACCGCAGGGAATCTTAATGTAAGGAATATCTTTCATTATATTCGCTCGCTGGCCTCCATGCTCGACCACGATGGGAATACGCTTGCTATCCATTTATCTGAACTATGGCTGTTTATGGTACAGTTATTGCACTATAAAAGGGTGATGAATAGAATCTTGGTAGTTGATGATGAGCCATTAATTCTGTACTCACTGGCGAAAACTCTGCAGGGCGACGGAGTGGAAGTAATTACTTTTAATAATGGTTCGGATGCCATTGAGGCGAGCCGCCGCAGCTTTTATAACCCCTGCCTCGTCGATTTGTGCCTTCCCGATATGGACGGTATCGATGTAATGATGAAGATCAGGCAACAGTCGCCGGAAAGCAAGATAGTGATCCTGTCGGCCTCATGTGTCAAAGATAGCGTTAAAGAAATAATCGATAAAAATGCCTACCTTTTCATCCCAAAACCATTTGAACTCGGATATGTCAAGGCCATAGTACGCAAGATCCTGAAAGACCAGATCACCCCGCCCCATTCCGCCGCCTGGTGGGTAAAGCCTGCAGATGAGCGGCGTGGTATTGAGCGCAACCTTTTCCAGAAAAAGATCATGTACAGGATAAATTGTCTGGAAGATAAGGATTTGCCTCATATGGACGCACAAATTGTGGATATTAGTGAAGCGGGAATGGGTATTGTCACCAGCTATCCGGTCAAACCCGGTTGTGTAATCAGGTTCGATGTGATAAAGGACGGGATAAATTATACGGCAGGGGTCGTGACACACACCAATCTGGTCGATAATAATCTTTACAGGGCAGGAATCGAGTTCGTTTAGTATCTGTCACCAAAAGTCGCAGCCTGATTATTCTTTCTCTTCTTTCCAGACCTCAATGGCCATTTCGGGGCACATCATGGCACACATGGCACAGCCGGTACATCGTTCGGGATGAGTGAAGTCAGCGGGGAAGAAGCCCACACCGTTGAACCGGGTATCAACAAGTATAGAACCTTTGGGGCATGCCTCTATGCAATACCCGCATCCTTTGCACTGTTCCTTATCGATAACAATTTTCCCTTTTGGCATTCTGCTCATGTTTGTTCCGTCATTTTAGTTATAGCCGGTCCGCTATGTCAACGCCGAGCAGCTCTCCGGCGTGCTTTATCGACCCCTCAGTAATCCTGCCGCTTAGCATCCGCGCTATCTCGTTCCTGCGCTCGTTGCCCGACAAGCCGGTCACCACTACTACCGCCTTGCTGTCATCAAGAATCTTTTCGACTTTCAGGTGATGGTCGGCAAGTGCCGCGATCTGCGGCAGATGTGTGATGCAGAGCACCTGGCTGCTTGCCGCAATGTCTTTGAGTCTTTTGCCGACGTGCTGCGCCGTTGCTCCGCCTATGCCGGCATCCACCTCATCGAAAATAAGGGTCCTGAGCTCCGTATTTTGCAGCGGGGCCTTTTTCTTTTCAGATTGATGACTGATTTCCACGCATTTCAGCGCGAGCATGATTCTGGAGAGTTCTCCTCCCGAAGCCACTTTAATGAGAGACTTGGGAGTCTCGCCGGGGTTCGCCGAGAAAAGGAACTCGACGTCGTCCATGCCTGTCGCTGCAATGGCCTCCTTTTTTTTTATATCAATTACGAACACTGCTTTCTGAAACCCCAGTTCCTTCAGTTCGCATAGAATTAGCGGCTCCAGCTTTTGTGAAACAGCATGCCGCGTCTTTGACAGTTCTTCAGCAGCCGAGGTGAGCGATTCCTGCCTCGACGCCAGTGAGGATTCGAGTCCATCCAACTGCTCTTCGATATGCTCAAGATTTTCGAGTTCTTCCGAAGCTCTTTCTCTATAAGCGAAGATAGTTCCTTCGCCTTCACCGTATTTTTTTTCAAGCCGCTTTATCACTTCGAGCCTCTCGTCAAGCTCCCCGAGTTTTTGAGGGTCTATATCGTATTTGTCTTTGAGATTTCTGAGGAGAATGGCTGCATCCTCGATCAGAGGGACTGCGGACTCTAAATTTTTGAAAATCTCACAGGCATCGTGGTCTATTTGTGCGATATCGCCTATTTTCGACATTACAGAGGCGAGTTTTTCGAGGGACGAGCCTTCGGAGTCGTAGAGAAGATCGTAGGCGGTCTCGGAAGCTTCTTTCAGCCTGCTTAGATTGAGCAGTATGGAGCGCTCCTCTTCGATGATCGCCTTCTCGCCTTCTTTCAAGCGGGCCGAATCTATTTCACCGATCTGGAATCTTAGAAATTCTATTCGCTGGGCCCGTTCGAGCATCCTGTCTTTCATTGCAGTTATGGTATTCCTCAGCACGGCGAGCTCAGTATGGAGCAATTGTACCGCCGTGACATATCCATGCAGGTCGCCGTAAGTGTCGATAAAGATAATGTGGCTCTCTTTTTTGAGGAGTCCCTGATGTTCGTGCTGGCCGTGGATATCTATGAGGTCCCTGCCAATGGAGGAAAGGGTCTGCATACTCACAGGCGTATCATTGATGTATGTTCTTCCTTTTCCCTGAGCGGCAATGGTCCTCCTCATGATAATTCCTTCATCGCTTTCGATGGATAGCTCTCTAAGCAACGGATGGTCCGTGTTGTCCAGGAAGGCTTCTATGTGTCCTTCTTTTCGGCCTGTTTTGATCATGTCCTGCGATGCCCTGCCTCCCAGGAGGAGCCCGAGTGCATCGACAATAATGGATTTGCCTGCCCCGGTTTCGCCCGTAAGGATGTTAAGGCCGGGTCCAAAGCCTATGGAGAGGTCGTCGATAATGGTGAAGTTTTTTATGCGTAAGTCTTTGAGCATAAATGTATCCGTGAGGTTTTAGTTTATCATAACTCCGCAACTTAAGACACTGAACGTTTTTGGGGAGGTCGAAGCACCCTGCAGGAATAGCAGTTGCATAATGTGTTTTATAAACTTAGTGGAAAAACGGTATCCTGAAAATGAGCAGATACCCGTTCAGCGTGAAGATAGTGCCGGCGGTCGCACAGGCAATCGCAAACGCAAAGACTTGGCGAGACGAGGAAAGGATGGATATCGACGCCATGACAATCGCTATCTGCAACAGGACTTCTGCATGATCAAAATAAGGGTCCTTGCTCATATTCCTGTCGCGCTCTTCTTCAAGGCGTTTAGCTTCAACTTCTATTTTTTTCTTCTCAGTATTCTCTCGACCCTCTGCCTCCCTGAACGTATTCAGGAGTTCTTCATACTTTTTTTTGGCTGCAGGTTTCATGGTGGAGGAGCGGTCAAAAAGATCAGCCTCAAGCCTCATCTTCTGGCTTCTATAGAGATGCTCGCGCATTGCCTTTGATTGGTAAAATGCCCACTGGTCGGCAGACTGCTGCTGGCTCAGCATCATCTCCTTGACAGCATTGTTGCCTCCAAGCGAGGTGATGGCAAGGAGCACGGCAAAGATCGCAGTGACAAGAGCAACGTATTTCGTAAACCGTTTGCCCTTCAGTTCCTCAAGCTCTTTCAGATCAGGCAACTCGACGTCAGACATGCTGCATCCTCCTTACAGAATCAGCTGCAACACCCCCCTATAACCTATAGGACCATAACTTTTCGAGCAGTCTCTTCAGCAAAGGTCAGAACATCCTCGTGAGGTTAAGATGTCTTTAAACTCCTCTTCTTTTACACGTCCGAGGACGGTCAGACACATATTGCCGCTATTGATGAGCCGGTATGATAGGTCCTTTACCTGTCCCATGGTCACCGATTCTATGCTCTTCATGATTTCGCTCTGGCTGAAATTCCTGCCGAAATATATTTCCTGGCGGGCAATGCTCTGCATCCTGCTGCTCGTCGACTCCAGCCCCAGTACAATGTTGCCTTTCAACTGGTCTTTTGCCCTTCTTAACTCTAAATCGGTAATTGACGAGTACAGCCCCTGCATCTCTTTTATAATCTGTTGGGTGACTGTGAGCGTTTTTTTCCGGCCTGTGCCGGCATAAACGGCCCAGAAGCCTGTGTCTATATAGGATGATGAAAACGAATAAATAGAATAGGCAAAACCCTTTTTTTCGCGGACCTCCTGGAACAGCCTCGAACTGACACTGGAGCCGAGAATGGTATTCAGGATGCTGATCGTGTAGCGGTCCTCGCTGGCAAAGGGGAGAGCTTCAACGCCGACACATATGTGAGTTTCTGAAAGGTCTTTGGGAAAGAGCGCTACATCGGCCTTAAAGCAGGGCGGTGAAAAAAGCTCCGGCTCAGAGCCCCTCCTCAGTGATCCGAAATGGTGGTTGAGGAGGCCCACCACGGTATCGGGGTTAAAGTTGCCCGCGCATGACACTACGGTATCGGAGGTGCCGTAATATTTTTTTACATGGAAGGCCAGGTCTTCACGGGTAAATGACCTTATGGTCTCGCGCCGCCCCAGCACCGGCTGTCCGAGCCCTGTGTCGCCCCAAACGGTTTGGCTGAACAGGTCGTGGATGTGATCGTCCGGCGTATCTTCCACAAGCTTTATCTCTTCTTTTATGACGCCTTTTTCTTTCTCTACCTCATCCGCCAAAAAAGTAGAATGCAGGAAAATATCGCTCAGTAATTCAATGCCCTTGTCGACATACTCATCGAGGACTTTTACATAAAATACGGTATTTTCCCTCGAGGTGAAGGCGTTGAGGTCTCCTCCAAGCGAGTCTATGTCAACAGCGATGTCAGTGGCGGAGCGTTTTTTCGTTCCTTTAAAGAACATGTGTTCGAGAAAATGTGAGATGCCGTTTTTATCGGGGGTTTCATTACGGGAGCCGACCTTTACCCATATGCCGATTATAACGGAGCGGTAGTTTTTCAACTGCTCCATTACCACTGGAATGCCGTTATCGAGATATCGTTTAGTAAACATATGCGTTCAGCATATGAGTTTATGGGTGGCTTTATTCACTCATTTACTCATTTGTCCATTCGCTCATTTGCCGGCAGCCTCGTGTTCTTTCATTGCTTCTTTTCTGCTGAGCCGCACTCTTCCCTGACCATCTATCTCAATCACTTTGACCAGCACTTCGTCGCCGAGGTTAATCTCATCGGTGACTTTGGCAATGCGCTTATCGGAAATTTGCGATATGTGCAGGAGGCCGTCCACTCCGGGAAGGATTTCCACGAAGGCGCCGAAATCGGCTATTCTTACCACTTTCCCCGTGTATATTTTATTCAGCTCTGCTTCGGCGAGGATCCCGTTTATAATTTCTATCGCCTTTTGCGCTGATGCCTCATCAGAGGATGCGATATTAATAATGCCGGCATCGTTGATGTCTATTTTGACTCCTGTCTGCTCTATGATGCCGCGGATGACCTTTCCGCCCGTTCCGATCACATCGCGTATTTTTTCCTGCCTTATCTGCATGGTGTATATGCGCGGCGCATGGGGCGATAAGTTCTGACGGGGTGAGGGCATCGCCTCTTTCATTTTACCTATTATATAAAGCCTCCCAATGCGGGCCTGTTCAAGGGCTTTTTGCAGTATGTCCTGGCTGACACCGCCGATTTTAACATCCATTTGAAAGGCCGTGATGCCAGTTTCAGTGCCTGCGACCTTGAAATCCATGTCCCCCAGATGATCTTCCAGCCCAAGGATGTCGGTCAGGACCACTGCCTCATCTTTTTCATGGATGAGCCCCATCGCTATCCCAGCTACAGGGGCGCTTATCGGAACACCAGCGTCCATCAGCGAAAGCGTTGCCCCGCAAACGGTTGCCATCGAGGAAGAACCGTTTGATTCAAGGATATCAGAAACAACCCTTATAGTGTAAGGGAAGACATCTTTTGAGGGGAGTACATACTTAAGGGCACGCTCTGCCAGCGCACCGTGGCCTATTTCTCTCCTGCCGGGCGAACGCAACGGTTTTACCTCGCCTACACTGAAGGGAGGGAAATTGTAGTGCAGCATAAAGGTTTTATACCTTTCACCTTCGAGCGAATCTATTTTCTGCTCATCATCTGCGGTGCCTAGGGTCGATGCCACAAGCGCTTGCGTTTCGCCTCTGGTAAAGAGAGCGGAACCGTGTGTCCTTGGTAAAAAGCCTAAAGTGCATGAAATCTGCCGTATCTCGTCAGGTCTTCTGTTATCTGCCCTGACCCCTTCCCTGAGTATCATATTCCTGACGATCTCCTTTTCATAATCGTCGAAAATATTAGCGATGTCCCTGGTAAGGTCTTTTTGGGGATTGCCGGACAGCTTTTCGGCTTTTTCAGGAGTGTTTATTTGCTTAATGGTATCTTCGAGTATCAGATTTAGTGTTTCCTGCCTGCGGTGCTTGCCCGGTATCCGTATCGCTTCCTTTAATCTATCGGCTACATATGCTCTGACTTCCTTTTTGAGTTCAACTGGGTCCTGGACAGGAGCAACAGGCCTCTTTGTCTTTCCCGCCAACCGTTGGAATTCATTTTGCAGAGTCACAATTTTTTTGATTTCCTCATGTGCAAAGGCAATTGCCTCAAGCAATACGGCCTCTGAAATTTCGGAGCCGCCGCCTTCAACCATTATGACGGCATCAGCGGTCCCTGCGACCACCAAATTGAGATCCACACTCTCAACTTCAGTCAGGTCCGGGTTGATGATGAGCGCGCCGTCGAGCCTTCCAACACGCACTGCTCCTACCGGACCATTAAACGGTATATCTGATATATGCACAGCAGCGGACATGCCTATGATGCCCAGTATGTCGGAAATATTTTCATCTCCATAAGACAGGACCGAAACTATCCCCTGGGTTTCCGAATAAAAACCTTTAGGGAACAGAGGTCTCATTGGGCGGTCAATGAAGCGGGAGGTCAGAATTTCTTTTTCAGAAGGTCGCCCCTCTCTTTTGAAAAAGCCTCCCGGTATTTTCCCGGCTGAGTAAGTCTTTTCCTGATAATCTATTGTGAGAGGAAAGAAGTCCAGACCTTCTTTCACTCTTTTGTCCGCTACTGCTGTGGCAAGGACAACGGTATCTCCGTATCTTAAGACCACAGACCCACCCGATTGTTTTGCCATAAGCCCTGTTTCAAATACCAGGCGTTTTCCTCTTATCTCAAGCTCTACATTAGTAATCAAAGTTTCTATCAGTCTCCTTATTTGAATTTCAGCGTTGCCGAGGTGTACGGTTTACTTTCTGAGTCCCAGGCGTTCTATTACCTTGTCATAGCGGGTTTTATCGGTAGTCCTAAGATAATTGAGAAGCTTTTTTCTTTGTGACACAAGCTTCAAAAGACCACGCCTTGAATGATGGTCCTTAACATGAGACTTGAAGTGCTCTGTCAGATAGGTAATCCTTTCCGTCAGCAGAGCTATCTGTACCTCAGGCGACCCTGTATCATTATCATGTACTTTAAAGGATTCGATGAGTTCCTTTTTCTTTTCTGTGTCCAGTGACATTGAATCACCACCTTTCTTTTCATCGAGTTTGTTTTGATACGAAAACATATTGAATGTTAATAAGGTTACCATATGACCGTATGATCTGTAAAGGTATCGCTGTGTAAGGGAGGGGTCGGCTGGGACAGGCTGTTTATCGGAGCGATGCACGGGTCTGCTGTAAAGGGGCGAGTAACGCCGAGCCCCTATTGAGAAAGGATGCGGATATCGCTGCTATGGGAAAGTGGGATTTGCCGACGAAAGTAGTTCCAACGAGTCGAAAAACTAGTGTTCCCCTTCTCCTGCCTTCCATATGGTATAAAACAAAAAACTTGACAAAGAAGAATGAACAGGCTATCTTCACAACTATGGAAATTGTTCTGGCAACCAGAAACAGGAAAAAGGTTGAAGAAATAAGCCGGATTTTCAAAGGTAGAGGGATTATTTTTCTTACCCTGGATGACTTTCCCTCCTGTCCGGAAGTGGAGGAGGATGCGGACACATTTGAAGGCAATGCGGTCAAAAAGGCTTTAACTATAACTCGTTGTACGGGCAAGGCCGCGATTGCAGATGACTCCGGGCTTGAAGTATACGCGTTGGATAGTGCACCGGGCGTCCTGTCTGCGCGATATGCCGGACCTGATGCCGACGACAAGGCCAATAATGAGAAGCTGCTTGCAGCAATGAAGCACCTTCCCGATGGGAGGCGGGGAGGGCGTTTTGTATGCTGCATTGCTTTTGCCCTGCCTAACGGCACTGTCAGGACATTCACAGGATTTTCGGAGGGAACTGTCGGGAAACAACTACGGGGACGGTCGGGTTTTGGATATGATCCTTTATTTTATCCCAAAGGGTATTCCAAAACCTTTGCCGAGATGTTGCCCAAAGAAAAAGACTTGGTGAGTCACAGAAAAATGGCGCTGTCGCAATTGAAGGCTTTCCTGGAAGCCTCTGTTTCATAAGCAAATCATCAAAACACCCACCACTATATATATGTTCACAAGTTATTTCTGCACATATCACATATTGATAGCATCCTTATTAATATAAAGGAATTTAATGTCATGATTATAATTTTAAAATTGCTTTAAATAAATCTTTTGAGTAACTTATATCGTTAACTCGATTTTTGAAATCTTATGTTGGAGGTTCTACTATGCGAATAGTTCTTCTCGGCGCCCCCGGAGCAGGCAAGGGCACACAAGCCAAAAAAATAATTGAAAAGTATCCCATCCCCCAGATTTCAACTGGTGATCTCCTGAGAGCAGCGGTCGCCGCAGGAACTGCACTCGGCAGAGAGGCCAGATCATACATGGACAAAGGTGAACTCGTTCCAGACAGCGTTGTTCTGGGGATGGTAAAGGAGAGGCTGAATCAGGATGATTGCAAAAAGGGGTTTATACTGGACGGTTTCCCGAGGAATACGAAGCAGGCGGAGGCGCTGGATACAATGCTGGCCTCTTTGGCCCTGCCGCTCACTGCTGCGCTCAGCGTAGATGTACCCTTTGAAGATCTTATGAAAAGGCTTACAGGTAGAAGGACATGCAAGGCATGCGGACAAATGTTCAACATTTATTTTAATCGTCCGGTAAAAGAAAATACCTGCGATAAGTGCGGCGGAGAACTCTTCCAGCGGGATGATGATAAAGAAGAGACGATCAGGAAGAGACTCGATGTTTATAGCGCTCAGACTGCGCCCCTCATAGACTATTATGGCAAAAAAGGTATTTTGAAGTCGGTTCCCGGCACCGGAAGCATCGATGAAATATTCGGTAAGGTTTGCGGTGCATTAGGGCTCAAATAAGCGATTACTGTTTGACCCACTGTTGAAGCATATAAACCACTAAACAGGAGGAAATAAAATGGCATTAGTGAATCCGCATGGTAAAGAGAAAAAATTAAAACCACTTCTCCTTATCGGCAAAGAACTCGAAGAAGAGAAGAAAAGAGCTGCGGGGCTCAAGAAGATCAATATATCCTCGCGTGAAACCGGTGACCTTATTATGATGGGTATCGGCGGTTTTAGTCCTATTGATGGTTTCATGGCTTATGAGGACTGGAAAGATGTGTGCGCAGAATACAAGATGGCCGATGGCACGTTCTGGCCGATTCCTATCACTGTTTCCACTGATGAATCCGTGAAAGCCGGCGAGGAGATCGCCCTCTATTCGGAGGAGTTCGGCCAGATTATGGCGTCTATGAAGGTGACCGAGACATACAAGATTGATAAGGAATATGAGTGTAAGCAGGTATTCAGGACCAACGATACCGAGCATCCCGGCGTCTCAATGGTCATGAAGCAGGCCGGTACAAACCTGGCCGGACCTGTGAAGGTACTCGGCGAAGGGACATTCCCGAAGGAGTATCCCGGAATCTATCTGACACCGGCCCAGTCAAGGCATCTCTTTCTGGAGAAGGGGTGGAACTCGGTAGCGGCATTCCAGACCAGGAACCCGATGCACCGCTCCCATGAGTATTTATGCAAAATTGCAATCGAAACTTGTGACGGCGTGTTCGTGCATATGCTCCTGGGCAAGCTGAAACCCGGAGATATCCCTTCTGATGTAAGGCAGAAGGCCATCGACTTGCTTAACGAGCATTACTTTGTAAAAGACACCATTGTTGTAGGAGGCTACCCGCTTGATATGAGATATGCAGGGCCGAGGGAAGCACTCCTCCACGCTCTCTTCAGGCAGAACTACGGGTGCAGCCACCTTATCGTCGGCAGAGACCATGCCGGAGTCGGCGATTTTTACGGTCCCTTTGATGCCCAGAAAATATTTGATGAAATCCCCAAAGATGCCCTTGAGACAAAACCTCTCAAGATAGACTGGACATTCTACTGCAAAAGATGCGACGGCATGGCTTCCATGAGGACGTGTCCTCACGGCAAGGATGACCGCCTGATTCTGAGCGGCACGAAATTGAGGAAGATGCTTTCGGAGGGGGAGGAAGTCCCCGACCACTTCAGCAGGCCGGAAGTCCTCAAGGTCCTCAGAGCGTATTACGAAGGATTGACTGAAAAAGTCGAAATAAAGACACACAAATATTCGGAAGGAGCATAAGTAATAAAATAATAGGCGATAGGCGATAGGCCATGGGTAATAAAAATCTTAGCCTATAACCCGGAACCTATAACCTGTATTTATAAGGAAGGGGGTATGCGCAAGGCATTAAAGAAAAGCAGCACGTTTATGCAGTTCCACTGATTGATACTATATCAATAGTAAAACAAAGGAGGTAATAGTTATGCCGAGTTTTGTAATTGCGGAAAAATGTGACGGCTGCAAGGCTCAGGACAAGACAGCATGTCAGTACATATGTCCCAATGACCTGATGACTCTTAACAGGGACATAATGAAGGCGTTCAACCAGGAGCCTGAACAGTGTTGGGAGTGCTACAACTGTGTAAAAATCTGTCCTCAGCAGGCAATCGAGGTAAGGGCGTATCAGGACTTTGCACCGTTGGGAGGTAATGTTATCCCGATGAGAGGCACAGACTCCATCATGTGGACGATCAAATTCAGAAACGGGTCCCTCAAGAGGTTTAAATTCCCGATCAGGACTACACCGGAAGGCTCAGTAGATATCTTTGGAGGGAAGCCGGAGCCTGATATCTCAAAAATCAAGCAGCCTGGTTTTTTCTCACATCAGGGCGCGGGCAAAACGATGCCCACATTGAAATAAGGAGGGATTGATAAATGGAAAAAGAAACCTGTACATTTTCATATTGTCAGAAGCCTGAGATCGTTGAGGTGGAGACAGACCTCCTTCTGATCGGCGGCGGCATGGCATGCTGCGGCGCAGCATTTGAGGCAGCCCGTTGGGCGACACCCAAAGGGATAAAGATTACAATGGTTGATAAAGCCGCGACAGACAGAAGCGGGGCAGTTGCAATGGGACTGTCGGCTATCAATACTTATATGGGTGACAACGACCCCAAAGATTACGTAAAGATGGTAAGGGGCGACCTGATGGGCATTACCAGGGAAGACCTTGTTTATGACCTCGGCAGGCACGTTGATGACTCTGTTCACCTCTTTGAGGAGTGGGGACTTCCTATTTGGAAGAAGGCTGATGACGGTTTCTCCCTCGACGGCTTCCAGGCCAGGGACGAGGGGAAGGCGATGCTGAAAGACGGCGGCGTTCCGGTAAGGTCCGGTAAGTGGCAGATCATGATCAACGGTGAATCTTACAAGGTCATCGTTGCCGAGGCTGCAAAAAAGGCCCTTGAGCACAACAGGGTGGCTACCGGGGTTGCACAGAACCATTTCGAGAGAGTTTTTATTGTAAAGCTTTATCATGATGCCAACGATCCTAAGAGGGTAGCTGCTGCCGCGGGCTTCAGCGTTAGGGAAAATAAAATATATCTCTTCAAGGCCAAGGCGATGATCAATGCATCCGGTGGAGCGGTCAACGTCTTCAGGCCGAGATCAACCCAGGAAGGTCAGGGCAGGGCATGGTATCCGGTATGGAACTCAGGTTCAGGATATGCCCTCGGCATGCAGGCCGGCGCAGAGTTGACCATGATGGAGAACAGGTTCGTTCCCGCACGTTTCAAGGACGGATACGGCCCTGTTGGAGCATGGTTCCTTTTCTTTAAGGCAAAGGCAACCAACTCCCTCGGAGAAGATTATTGTGTAACACATCTTGAGGAGACAAAGAAACTTTACAGCCCCTATGCTGAAAAGCTCGGCACATGTATCAGAAACCATATGATGATGGTTGACATGAAGTTGGGCAAAGGCCCTATCCTGATGAACACCCATCACGCCATGGCAGAGCTTGCCAAAACCATGGATGCCAAGAGGATCAAGCACCTTGAAGCAGAGGCATGGGAAGACTTCCTCGATATGGCTATAGGCCAGGCGGGCCTTTGGGCGTGTAAGAATGTAGAGCCTAACAAGGAGCCGTCAGAAATTATGCCTACAGAGCCGTATCTCCTTGGTTCACATGCAGGCTGCGCGGGGTTCTGGTGCAGCGGACCTGAAGACCTCGGCGCACCTGATCACTATCATTGGGGTTACAACAGGATGTCCACAGTGCCGGGCCTTTTCATGGCAGGTGACATCTGCGGCGCATCAGGACACAAATTCTCTTCCGGCTCACACGCGGAAGGAAGGATTGCAGCAAAATCCGCTATTGCGTTTATCCTCGATCATCCTGATTATAAGCCGAAAATCAAGGCGACTTCAGATGAGATAGCCGGAGAACTCTATATGCCGTTCGAGACCTATGAGCAGTACAAGACCGTTTCGACCGATCCGGCCATCAACCCTAACTACATCAGGCCGAAGATGCTCCAGACAAGGCTCCAGAAGATTGCCGACGAGTACTTTGGCGGAATCTCCACATGGTACATGACTTCCAAGACCATGCTGGATGAGGGCTTGAAACAGCTCACACTGCTGAAAGAGGACGCCCAGAAGATGGCAGCAAGCAACCTTCATGAGCTTATGAGGTGCTGGGAAAACTTCCACAGGATTCTTTCTGTTGAGGCCCATGCGCGTCACATCCTTTTCAGGGAAGAGACCAGGTATCCCGGATACTACTATAGAGGCGACTTCCTCCCAATTAATGACAAGGATTGGAAGTGTTTTGTTAACTCAAAATATGATGCAGAGAAAAATACATGGGAACTGAAGAAGGTCCCGTATGTTCAACTCGTAGCTGACTAATTGTCCTACAGGGAGGGGCGGCAATGCCCCTCCCTTCAGTTATGCGCAGTTATGCGTTATAAATGCGAGGTAATAGGCAATAGGTAATAGGTGAAAAAACCTATGATCTATTACACAGTACCCATTACCCATTACCCATTACCTAGTACCCATAGCCTATATTTTAAGGAGGAGCAGTATGTCAGATCAAAGTAACAAACAGTCCAATCGCATACTGGTGGTCGGCGGCGGCTTCAGCGGCCTGACCACGGCAGTGGATGCGGCGGAAACAGGTGCTGAGGTCATCTTGATAGAAAAGAACCCGTACCTGGGCGGCAGGGTTGCGCAGCTAAATAAGTATTTCCCCAAGCTCTGCCCTCCCATCTGCGGTCTTGAGCTTAACTTTAAGAGACTCAAAACGAACCCGCTGATCAGTTTTTACACCATGGCAGAGGTTCAAAATATATCGGGAGGTCCTGGTGACTATACCGTTACGGTGAAGATAACTCCCCGCTATGTAAACGACAACTGCGTTGCATGCAACGCCTGCTCGGAGGCATGCCCCTCAGAAAGGCCCGATGAGTATAATTTCGGCATGAATACAACGAAGGCCGCGTATCTTCCCTTTAACCAGGCATTCCCCCAAAAATATGTGATCGATAGTGCTCACTGCAAGGGCGATTGCGGCAAGGCGTGCCAGGACGCATGCAAATATAGTGCAATAGACCTGAGCATGAAACAGGAAACCATCGCAATCAAGGCCGATTCTGTCGTAGTTGCCACAGGGTGGAACCCCTACGATGCAAACAAAATAGATACTCTGAGTTTCGGGAAAGTTAAAAATGTAATTACCAATATGATGATGGAGCGGCTGGCTTCTCCGACTGGACCTACGGGCGGCAAGATAGTAAGGCCTTCGGATGGCAAGCCTGTCGAAAATATAGTCTTTGTGCAATGTGCAGGAAGCAGGGATGATAACCATCTGCCGTTCTGCTCTTATATTTGCTGTCTTGCTTCTCTCAAGCAGACCACCTATATACGGGAGCAAAACCCTGCATCCAAAGCGCACATTTTCTATATAGATATCAGGACGCCGGGGAAGTACGAAAAATTCTACTGGAAGGTGAAAGATGACCCTAATGTTACTTTCACAAAAGGCAAAGTGGCAAAGATTGTTCAGGCTGAAGGGTCCGATGATGTGATAATCCAAGCCGAGGATATGCAGAGCGGCAATAAGGTCAAAGTAAGGGCTGATATGGTTGTCCTTGCAACCGGCATGCAGCCTGCAGGGGCTGCCGGAAAAATTACCGGAATAAATTATACTGAAGACGGCTTTGCACTGTCGAATCAGGGCATATGTGCTGCAGGGTGCGGCAGGAACCCCATGGATGTTGCCCGTTCAGGACAGGATGCAACGAGCGCTGTCCTTAAGGCAATGAATACAGGGCAGGGGAGGTAATCTTACTATGGATAAAAAAATAGGATTGTATATATGCGCGGGGTGCTCCATTGGAGACTCCATCAATCTGGAAAAGTCGGTCAATATTGCAAAGAATGCCTTGAAGGTCCCGGTTGTCAAGTCGCACTTCGCCCTCTGCGGCAAAGAAGGTTTGGACCTGATAAATAATGATATAAAAAACGAGGGGGTCAACACTGTAGTAATTGCGGCATGCTCGCCCCGTGTAAAATATGAGGAATTCGATTTTCCCGGCTCGCTGGTCGAACGGGTATCACTCAGAGAGCTTGCGGTCTGGACGCAGGAACCGAAATCGGAAGAGGCTCAGCTTGCAGCGGAAGACTATATAAAAATGGGTGTTATAAAGGCGCAAAAAGGCGATATCCCGGAGCCATATCTGATGGAAACGGTCAAAACCATTCTTGTTATCGGCGGCGGCATCACGGGAATGACTGGTGCGCTGCAGGCAGCCCAGGCAGGCTATCAGGTCGTGCTGGTGGAGAAAGAAGACCGGCTCGGCGGCTTTATAAACAAACTTTATAAGAAAGTTCCCGCTGCCACTGGTGAGCATAAGGAGCCCCTGATCGTTGATACTGACATTGATAAAACAATCAAAGAGGTCGAAAACAATCCCAATATAAAGGTGTACAAGTCGGCAAAGGTGGAGAAGACCGAAGGACAGCCGGGTGCATTCGATGTGACGATAACCTCTAACGGGAACTCCGAGGTTGTGAAGATAGGCTCTATTATCCTGGCTGCGGGTTGGCGGCCTTATGATGCAAATAAGCTTGACCACCTTGGTTATGGAAAATCAAAGGACGTAGTGACCAACATTGAATTTGAGGAAATTGCAAGAAAGGGGAACATTACGAGGCCTTCCGATGGAAAAGAAGCCAAGCGGGTCGCCTTTATACAGTGCGCGGGGCAGAGGGACCCCAATCACCTGCCTTATTGCTCTGCCATGTGCTGTACCACTTCGCTGAAACAGGCCAAATATGTCCGGCAGGATTCTGATGCAACTGCAATGATCCTCTACAAAGATATAAGGACGCCCGGCAATCTCGAATACTATTACAAGGCGGCCCAGAATGACCCGGGTGTCATGCTCACAAAAGGTGACGTGACAGGCGTGTCCGAGGCAGGCAACGGGAACCTTTACGTGGAGATGGAAAACAGCCTGCTGGGAGATAAAGTGAAGATCGAGGCCGATCTGGTAGTCCTTGCAACCGGCATTGTCCCGGCAACTGTTGATGATCCGGTATTAAATCTCAAATATCGCCAGGGGCCGGGACTTCCCGACCTTGAGCTGTATGACGGGTTTGCGGATTCCAATTTCATCTGCTTTCAATATGAGACAAGGAGGACCGGCATCTATGCGGCAGGATGCGTACGGCAGCCCATGAGTATTGCTGAGGCGCAGGAGGACGCGACCGGAGCTGCGCTCAAGGCGATTCAGGCTGCGGAACATGTGGCTAAAGGCGTTGCTGTGCATCCGCGGGCCTGGGATGTTACCTGGCCTGACCCGTTCATGCAGCGGTGCACTTCGTGCAAGCGCTGTACGGAAGAGTGCCCGTTCGGCGCTATCGACGAGGATGAGAAGGGAACGCCTTTCTTTAAGCCGGGACGCTGCAGAAGGTGTGCGACCTGCATGGGAGCATGCCCCGAACGTATCATATCGTTCAAGGATTATCACGTGGATATGATAGGCTCGATGATGAAGAACGTTTCGGTACCCGAAGACGACGACAAGCCGAGAATAATTGTACTCGCCTGTGAAAATGACGCGTATCCCGCTATCGATACCGCGGCATTAAAGCATATGAAAATTGACCCTGCAGTGCGAATTATTCAACTCAGGTGCCTTGGTTCTACAAACCTGGTGTGGATAGCCGATGCCCTCTCAAGGGGAGTGGACGGCATGCTTCTGCTGGGCTGCAAGTTCGGAGAAAACTACCAGTGTCACTTTGCCAAGGGCAGCGAACTGGCCGATTACCGGCTGAGCAAGGTGCAGGAAACACTCGGCAGGCTGCAGCTTGAGGCGGAGAGGGTAGGGCTGGTCCAGGTCGCTATTGACGAGTATGATACTGTCCCTGCTATAATTCACAACTTTGTCGAAAGAGTTAAAGAAATAGGCCCCAATCCTTTCAAGGGTTTTTAGGAGGAAGCGATATGCCAGAGCAGACAATGGAACAAATAATAAAACCGGATTTGAATTTTGTGAAAGATATTATTGCCTCCGGCGGCGAATCATTGAAAAAATGCTACCAGTGCTCCACCTGTACGGTAGTCTGTGATGTGACACCTGATGAAAAGCCTTTCCCGAGAAAAGAGATGATGTATGCACAGTGGGGGATGAAAGACAAGCTTATAAGCAACCCCGATGTCTGGCTCTGCCACCAGTGCAGCGATTGCACTGCCCACTGTCCGAGGGGCGCAAAGCCCGGAGAGGTGATGGGCGCCGTAAGGAAGATGGCGATCAAAGAGTATTCACCCACACCGTTTGCGAAAATCGCGGGCGATCCCAAATACCTCCTGGTCCTTTTTGCGATCCCGGTGCTCTTATTCCTTTCTTATATAGTACCTAAGGGATACCTGGATTTCTCTGCAATTCCAAGAGGAGAGGACGGGGGTATTGTGTATTCCAAGTTTATGCCGATATTCCCACAGATCGATGTTACCTTTAGTCTTGCTACGGTTTTTGCCCTGGTTTGCTTTGTCATAGGGATGAAAAAATACTGGTCGGCCATGAGCGCCGGCATGCAGTTAAAGGGCGATGTGGGAGATAGCATAAAGGTAACGATGATTGATATTCTCACGCACAAGAATTTCCAGAAATGCAACGTCACGAAAGACCGCTCGACAGCCCACCTCCTGGTATTTTATGCTTTTCTGGGTCTGGCGATCACTACGTCATGGGCAATTGCTTACCTCTATGGACATGAGTTTTTCGGCATTACGGGATCATCCCTGTTTCACTTTGGGGAATCACCGTATCCCCTCTATGATCCACTGAAAATTCTCGCCAACGCAAGCGCACTTGCACTGCTTACCGGTATTACTCTGGTGGTCCTGAACCGTGCGAAGCACGCCGAGAAGGCCGGAGGCGGAAGCTATTTTGACTGGCTCTTCATTACGGTCATCTTTGCAATTGTGATTACCGGCATATTGTCCGAGGTGCTGCGGCTTGCCAACATTGACGTGCTGGCTTATCCGGTCTATTTCATGCACCTGGTTTTCATCTTCTTCCTTATTGCGTATGCGCCGTTCTCGAAAATGGCACACATGGTGTACAGGACGACGGCCATGGTCTTTGCGCGGCAGGCCGGAAGGGAATAACTTGTAAAGAGGGAGGTGAAAGGGGAGTGACGGACAGGGTCCCAATCCCTGCGGATTAATCATAGAACTTATCAGATTAATGGCTTTATTTTAACAAATGTTTAATTGCAACGATATTCTAAAAGGAGGAGAGAGTTAATGAGTTCAACAATACTTTTTGCCATGGGTTGCGGAGTGTTAGGCGTGATATACGCCGTGATGACCGCAATGTGGGTATCGAAGCAGGACGCTGGAAGTGCCAAGATGCAGGAGATCTCCAATGCGGTCAAAGAAGGAGCATATGCGTTCCTTGCACGCGAATATAAAACTGTAGCGATGGTTGCAGTGCTTCTCGTTATACTTATCGCAGCGTTTGGGTTTGGTACATGGACGGCCATTGGTTTTGTCATCGGTACCGTCGGTTCAGCACTTGCAGGTTTTGTCGGCATGTGGGTCACTGTCAGGGCAAACGTCCGCACCACACAGGCCGCGTACAAGGGGCTTCAGGCTGCCCTCGGCCTTGCATTTAAGGGCGGCTCAGTAACAGGCGTTATGGTCGTTGGTCTCGGAATTATAGGACTTTCGGGTTTCTATTTTATCTCGAAGCAGTCTGTCGGACCTGAGATGGCATTTCGCGCCCTTATAGGTCTCGGGTTTGGATGCTCACTCATGAGCGTGTTTGCCCGTATCGCAGGTGGTATTTACACAAAGGCTGCTGACGTAGGCGCCGACCTCGTCGGCAAGGTTGAGGCAGGAATACCTGAGGATGATCCCAGGAACCCTGCAGTTATCGCAGACAACGTTGGCGACAACGTCGGCGACTGTGCAGGAATGGCGGCTGACCTTTATGAAACTTATACGGTCACACTCGTTGCGGCAATGCTCCTTGCCAAGACAGTTTTTGGTGTTGACAGCGCATGGGTCGAATTCCCATTGCTCCTCGGCGGAATATCGATCCTCGCTTCCATTATCGGAACATTTGCAGTAAGGCTTGGTAAAAGCCAGTATATTATGGGCGCCCTCTATAAGGGGCTTGCTGTTGCAGGCATTCTTGCGGCAGTGACGTTCTATATTGTGACAGGCGAGTTCCTGAAAGGCACCTCAGCGCAGGAGTCACTGATGGCCCATCCGTCATTTACGCAGATGAACGTTTTTCTTATGGCGCTTATCGGCCTCGCATTGACAGGCCTGATTGTGGCTATAACCGAGTATTTTACTGCAAAGGAATATGGCCCTGTAAAACATATTGCCAAAGCCAGTCTGACCGGCCATGGCACGAACGTTATCGCTGGTCTCGCAGTCAGCATGAAGTCCACGGGCGCCCCTGTTGTAGTTATCGTCGCCTCAATCCTCGGAGCTTATTCATTGGGCGGTGGATTTAATGGGGATGCGGCAGGAGGTCTTTTTGCCATCGCCCTGTCAGCGGTTTCGATGCTTTCGATGACAGGGATTGTTGTCGCGATTGACTCGTATGGACCGATCACGGACAATGCGGGCGGTATCGCTGAGATGTCAGGACTGCCTGAAGAGATCCGTAACATCACCGACCCATTGGATGCAGTCGGAAACACAACAAAGGCTGTTACAAAGGGTTATGCTATCGGCTCGGCAGCTCTTGCAGCTCTGGTCCTTTTTGCGGAGTATTCAAGGTCTTTTAGTACACAGCTTTATTTTGATCTTTCAAACCCGATGGTCCTGGCCGGTCTTTTTATCGGCGGACTTCTTCCTTATTACTACGGCTCTCTCCTGATGGAGGCTGTTGGAAAGGCTGCAGGCAGTATTGTTGAAGAGGTGAGAAGACAGTTCAGGGAGATCCCCGGCATTATGGAATACAAGGCAAAGCCGGAATACGGAAAGTGTGTTGATATCGTCACAAAGGGCGCCATAAAGCAGATGATGGTACCAGCACTTATTCCTGTTGTTGTTCCGATTGTGGTAGGTCTTCTCCTTGGCAAGGAAGCTCTCGGCGGAGTTCTTATTGGAAGTATCCTGACCGGACTCTTCCAGGCTATTGCCATGACGAGCGGCGGCGGAGCATGGGACAACGCCAAAAAGTCCTTTGAAGATGGCGTTACCGACGACAAAGGCGTAATCCATAAGAAGGGGAGCGACGGACATAAAGCCTCTGTCACGGGCGACACCGTCGGCGATCCATACAAGGATACAGCTGGTCCGGCGATCAACCCGATGATCAAGGTTATCAACATCGTGGCGCTGCTGATCGTGCCTTTGCTGAAGTAGTCGAATATTTTTGGTCCAAAGGCCGGCAGTTTTTCTGCCGGCCTTTTTTAATATGATAATTGGGGTCGACCATTGAGAGGAGAGTATATGAGTCAAATAATTCGCTTTGCCCTAATATGCGGCGGCCTGGGTGTTGCATATGCGTTAGTGACCGCGGCTTGGGTGTCAAAGCAGGACAGTGGTTCAGACCGCATGAGGGAATTTTCTGATGCAATAAGGAAAGGGGCTGCAGCTTTTTTAGCAAGAGAGTACAAGACGGCAGCAATAGTCGGGATTATAGTTGCCATGCTTTTGTCCTTTCTCGGCATCTGGACTTCGATCGGATTTATAATCGGAGCCTGCGGCTCCGCACTTGCCGGCTATATCGGCATGATGGTTTCGGTCAGTACCAATGTCCGGACGACTGAAGCGGCAAAGAAAGGCGTTCAGGCAGCGCTAAGCGTGGCATTCAAGGGCGGATCTGTTACCGGAATGATGGTGGTTGGTCTCGGGCTGATCGGGACCGCGGGGTATTTTTTTATTGTGAAATCGACAGCGCCTGTTGAAGCAGCATTTCGTGCCCTTATCGGACTTGGTTTCGGGTGCTCATTAATGAGCGTTTTTGCCAGAATTGCCGGCGGTATTTATACGAAGGCTGCCCATGCAGGCGCTGACCTTGTCGGCAAGGTTGAAGCAGGCGTTCCCGGAGATGACCCAAGAAACCCCGCAGTTATCGCCGACAACGTTGGCGACAACGTCGGTGACTGCGCTGGTATGGCTGCCGACCTTTATGAAACATATACAGTCACCCTTGTAGCTGCAATGCTGGTTGCAAAGACTGTATTGGGCCCATATAGCCCCTGGGTAGAGTTCCCGCTGCTCATCGGCGGCATATCCATAATAGCATCTATTGCCGGTACCTATTTCGTCAAACTCGGTAAAAACGGGTATATTATGGGTGCGCTGTATAAGGGCCTTGCCGTTGCGGGTATTATTGCCGCAGCTGCATTTTATTTTGCCCCAGGCTGGTTCTTGAAGATTCCCGGTGTTGAGCCGGCCTTCACTGCAGCAGGTGTCTTTACCACTGCAGTTATCGGACTGGTGCTCACGGGTCTTATTGTCATTATTACCGAATACTTTACGTCAAAGCGTTTTGACCCGGTTAAACACATTGCCGCTGCGAGCCAGACCGGCCACGGCACTAACGTTATTGCCGGACTTGCTATTGGCATGAAATCAACGGCTCTTCCCGCACTGGTTATTTCCGGAGCTATTTTGTGGGCCTATTATATGGGAGGCGGTTATGCGGGCAATTTAGGCGGAGGCCTCTTTGCAACAGCACTTTCAGCGGTCGCAATGCTTTCAATGACCGGTATCGTCGTTGCTATCGGCGCTTACGTTCCTATCACCGATAATGCCGTCAGTATTGCGGAAATGGCCGAACTGCCTGAGAGTGTCAGGGCGGCAACCGGTACTCTCAATGCTGTCGGCAACACAGCAAAGGCCGTAACAAAAGGGTACGCAATCGGTTCTGCCGCACTTGCTGCGCTGGTCCTGTTTGCCGAATACTCCATGTCCTTTGGTGATACGATTGCATTTAACCTGTCGAATCCTAAAGTCATCGCCGGCCTGGTCGTCGGTGGTCTTCTGCCTTACTTCTTCGGCGCTCTTCTTTTGGAGGCTGTTGGAAATGCAGCAGGCGGCGTTGTTGAAGAGGTGAGAAGGCAGTTCAGGGAAATTCCCGGTATTATGGAAGGAAAGGCCAACCCACAGTATGGTACCTGTGTTGATATAGTAACCAGGGGCGCTATCAGGCAGATGATGCTTCCCGCACTTATTCCTGTGGCTGCGCCTATCATCGTTGGTCTTGTTATCGGCAAAGATGCGCTGGGCGGAGTGCTGATAGGCAGCATCGTCACCGGTCTTTTCCTGGCGATTGCCATGACCAGCGGCGGCGGAGCATGGGACAATGCCAAAAAGTTTATCGAAGACGGTTCTTACGGCGGAAAGAAGTCCGAGGCCCATAAGTCAGCGCTCACCGGCGATACGGTCGGCGGTCCTTACAGGGACACCGCCGGACCGGCTCTCAACCCGATGATCAAAGTCATCAACATCGTGGCTCTGCTTATTGTCCCATTGATAAAATAATTATAGATGCTTTTTTTACTGCCCAAGTGCCGATTCTGCCGGTACTTGATAAACTTTCAATATATATATTAAACTAAATATCCAATTCAACTTTAGGAGGTTACTTCCATGAAAGAGGGTATACATCCAAAATATAATGAAGCGAAGGTCGTATGCGCTTGCGGCGAGACATTTACTACAAAGTCGACACTCGACAATATCCGCCTTGATATATGCTCAAAGTGCCATCCCTTCTTTACCGGAAAGCAGAAGCTTATAGATGCTGAAGGAAGGGTAGAGAAGTTCAGGAAGAAATACGCAAAGAAGTAGCTGAGATAGATACCGGGGGTTAGAGTTTAGGATTTTGCCTAAAATCTAACCCCTTTTTTGTTGACCTTGAAAAACCAGGTGTATTGTTCCGGAGAACTGCATGAAGAATATCGGTGGACAGGCTGTTATAGAGGGCGTCATGATGAAATCACCTGCCGGGTGGAGCGTTGCCGTCAGGGGACCGAAAGGTGATATAAGCCTCAAGCGCGAGAAGACCGGTCCGATGGCAGGCTTTCTAAAGCTGCCTGTTATTCGTGGGGCGGTAGCGCTTTTCCAGGCGCTGCATATAGGGATTAGGGCACTTGAATTTTCGGGGAACGTGGCCTACCAGGAGGAAGAGCAGGATAAACCGCTCAGCCCCTTGAGCATGGGCCTTTCGATAGCTGCCGCCCTGGTGCTTGCGGCAGCCCTTTTTATATTGCTGCCGCTGCTGCTTACGAAGGTGTTGGGGAATTTTCATCACGGCATTGCGCATAGTTCCGTGTTGTTTAACGTTGTCGACGGAGTAATCCGCGTCGCCATATTTCTTTTTTATGTGTTCGCAATAGGGTTATGGAAAGAGATGCGGCGCGTTTTTGAATACCACGGTGCGGAGCATAAGGTTATCTATGCATACGAGGCAGGGGAATCACTGACTGTTGAGAACGCTAAAAAGTACAAGCCCTACCATCCGAGGTGTGGAACAAGCTTCCTTCTGATTGTCATGGTCATCAGCATAATAATCTTCTCTTTCATCCCCCAGCAGTGGCTTTTTATCTACAAGGCAGTATCCCGGCTCATCCTTATTCCTCTTATTGCCGGCATTTCCTATGAGATGCTCAAGTTTTCAGCCAGGATGAAGAATAACCCTGTAATCAGCCTTATGGTTGTACCGGGTCTTCTGCTGCAGCGGATGACGGTACGGGAGCCTGATGAGTCCCAGATAGAGGTGGCTCTCGCCGCCATGCAGGATGTATTAAAAATGGAAGGAAGCGGCGGAGAGGTGTGCTGACAATGCTTGAGAAACTGCTCTCGATAGAAGAAAAATATGATGAAATAACCAGGGCGCTTGCAAATCCGGAAGTGCTGTCCAATACACAGGCATACATGAAGCATTCCAAGGAGCAGTCGGACCTGATACCTATTGTTGAAAAGATAAGGGAGTACAAAAAGCTTCTCTCCGGAATAGATGAGGTCGAAGAAATGCTCAGGGGTGGAGATGGGGATTTAAAGGAGCTTGCCCAGGAAGAGCTTGAGGAACTGAAGAAAAGAAGGCCGCTGCTAGAGAGCGAACTGAGGATGATGCTGCTGCCGAAAGACCCAAGAGACGACAGGAACGTTATTCTTGAGATACGGGCCGGCACAGGCGGAGAAGAGGCCGCCCTTTTCGGAGCAAGCCTGTTCAGGATGTACTCGAAGTATGCCGAGTCACGCAAATGGAAGATTGAAGTGATTGATTCGAGCCCGACAGGGATCGGCGGCTTAAAGGAAATTGTTGCAAGTATCACCGGCAAGGGCGCCTACAGTAAACTGAAGTATGAGAGCGGCGCGCACAGGGTGCAAAGGGTGCCGGTTACCGAGACCTCAGGGAGGATACATACGTCAGCTGCAACCGTGGCTGTGCTGCCCGAAGCTGAAGAGGTCGATATAAGGATTGAGGACAAGGATCTGAGGATCGATACCTTCTGTTCCTCAGGCGCAGGCGGGCAGAGTGTGAATACTACATATTCTGCAGTGCGGATCACTCATATCGCGACAGGGCTTGTGGTGCAGTGTCAGGATGAGCGGTCGCAGCTGAAGAACCGTGAGAAGGCATTAAAAGTGCTGCGTTCAAGACTGCTGGAAATGGAGATAGAAAAAAAAGAGAAGGACCGTGCAGCAGACAGAAAGACCCAGGTTGGCAGCGGCGACAGGAGCGAACGTATCAGGACGTACAACTATCCCCAGAACAGGGTCACCGACCACCGCATAGGCCTGACGCTGCATAAGCTTGATCACGTGCTCGAAGGGGCACTGGATGAACTTATCGATGCTCTGAATACTCACTATCAGGCTGAACGGCTGCAAGAACTATAAATAAAATACAGGCAATGGGCTATAGGCAATAGGCGATGGGCTATAGAAAAAGATTTTTCTGTTTTTTTGACCTATTGCCCATTGCCTATTGCCCATTGCCTATCCTTTTATGACTGCACTTGCCAAGATGAAAGAGATAGCAGCTCTTTTTGAACAGGGCGGTATTGAAGATCCCGCAAGAGAAGCCGAAATGCTCATCACCGGGCTGCAGCATATCGACAGGGCTGCGCTTTACACATACGACGCCGAAATACCGGAGGACAGGGCACAGCATATCGATGACCTTGCAGTGCGTCGCATCAGGGGAGAGCCCATTCAGTATCTCATAGGCCGCGTGCCGTTTTACGGTTTGACAATATATGTAGGAAGCGGCGTTCTTATCCCCAGGCCTGAGACGGAACTGCTCGTTGATGAAGTGATACGGCAGATGCGTCAGACGTCAGCTTCCCCCACCACATTACTTGATCTTTGCACCGGAACCGGATGCATTGCGCTTGCCATTGCGCGCCATTTCCCTGAAGCTACTGTTTATGGGGTTGACGCTTCTGAGGCCGCCATGGTTTATGCAACGCAGAATGCCCTGGCAAATGATGTCCGCAATGTCTGTTTTAAGCTGGGCGACCTTTTCGCGCCTGTCAACACCCTGCACTTTGACTGTATTGTTTCCAATCCACCTTATGTTAGGCATGATGAAATAAAAACGCTGCAGAGGGAGATAAGGGAGCACGAGCCGATTTCGGCGCTTGACGGCGGCAGGGACGGTCTTGATTTCTACAGGAGGATATTCAGGGATGCTCCGGCATACCTGAACGACAATGGTATAATTATGCTCGAAATAGGGTACGGCCAGTCAGCGGCAATACGGGAGCTGGCACTGAGTGCGGGTCTCACTAAACTGCATTTCATAAAGGACTTTGCAGGCATCGAAAGGGTGGTGGCCGGAACGCTGGCCTCTGCTTCAGGAGAGCGCTGATGGAACTGATCGGAAATTTCATTTCTATTTTCATGCATCTCGACAAGCATCTCAGCCTGATAATTCAACAATATGGCACCGCCACGTACATTATCCTACCGCTGATTATTTTCTGCGAGACCGGTCTCGTGGTGACCCCGTTCCTTCCCGGCGATTCACTGCTTTTCGCCGCAGGCACATTTGCAGCTCTCGGCTCCTTTGATGTCTCTCTGATTTACGGTCTGCTAGTTTTTGCTGCAATGGCAGGCAATACGACTAATTACTGGATCGGATATTTTGCCGGACCGAAGGTGTTCCACAGGGAAGATGTACGCTTCCTGAACAGGAAGCACCTGGAACGCACCCACCGGTTCTACGAGAAGTACGGCGGGAAGACCATCATAATTGCCCGTTTTATCCCCATTGTGCGCACCTTTGCCCCTTTTGTCGCCGGCATCGGGAGAATGACCTATACCAGGTTTATCAGCTACGATATTTTCGGCGGGACGGCATGGGTGGGGGCTTGCGTCTTTTCAGGGTATTTCTTTGGCAATATCCCGTTTGTAAGGCGGAATTTTTCTCTGGTGATTTTAGCGATCATTATGATATTGGTGATGCCGGCGATAATTGAGTTCATACGCCACCGCCGGGGCGCCACGAAAAGTCTGTAAATGTTTGTGTCAAAATCGGGAAGACAGATAAGGAATATATTATTGCCATGAACGATAGCAGAAAGTGGATGCATCCCGATCCCCAGGATGTCGGTCCCCAGTATCTTGAGGACCTGGCCACTGGCTACTGGTTTTCCGAGGCCCTATTTGCAGCTGTTGAAGCCGACATCTTTTCGCTGCTCGATACCGGCGGAAAGTCGGCATGTGAGATAGCCGGGAAAAGCGGATTTTCGGACGTAGGAACCGAGAGGTTTTTGCACGCCCTTTGTGCCATGGGACTCCTCTGCAATCATGGGAAACTCTATTTCAATACCGCAATAGCGGGCGAATATCTGGTTGCAGGTAAGCCCAACTGCCAGCGTGAATCCATTCTCTGGAGAAGGCGTTTGACGGGACCATGGTCAGGGCTCAGGGCCTGTCTTGAGAAGGGAGAGAGGTTTGGGCCTTTGCAGGAGCAGGACGGCCAGTGCCTTGAGAAGAGGCGCAGGGAATACATAAAGGCTATGGACCGTGTGGCTAAAGCCAAGGTAAAGGAAATGCTCCCCTTGTTCACCAGTCGCTCCCTGACCGGCGCAATCCTCGATGTCGGTGCGGGATCGGGAGCGATCACGGCTGGATTCCTTGAGAGCTTTCCGGGGCTTAGGGCCACACTGATAGATATCCCCGAAGTGCTCGAAATTGCCGGTGAGTTCATGGCCGCCTCTGCACTGCATGATCGGGTCGTCTTGCGCCCCTGCAATATCCTTGAGCCCTGGCCAACCGATCTGGGGAAATTCGAGCTTATAATACTTTCAAATATAATCCATGCCTATTCCGAAAAGGAACTGCCGCATATCCTCGCCTCAGCGGTCGAATGTCTGACCGAAAATGCCCTGGTGATTATACATGATTTCTTTCTGGAACATTGCCCGTCAAAGGCAGCCCTCTTTGATATGAATATGTTTATAAACACCTGCAACGGCCGTGTCTTTTCTCAGAAGTATGTTGTAAGCGAGCTTTCACGTCTTGGCCTGCGGGTCCTTGACCCCCTCCCTCTGGAATCCGACACGGCCCTGATACTTGCTTCGCCTGATTACGAGGTGCTGGAAACTCTCGATATTGCTCCCAAACAGCGTGTTGCAGCCGCTGTCAGAGGTATGGGATTCAGCGCCGCGGCTCTGATAACCACTGATGCCATACACGTTGCGGATTGGACAGAGCTGCGCTGCGGTTTCGGGTGCGAGCGATACGGACAGCGCCGCTGTCCGCCTAATATCCCCTCTCCTGAACAGACACGAGTGCTTTTGGCTGATTATAAACATGCCCTCCTCCTCGAAGGAGGGCCGCCGACAAAGGACTTTCAGCAGAAAGTAGTGAAGGCCGAACGCGAGGCCTTTTTTGCCGGATTTTATAAGGCCATGGCCTTCTGGGCCGGCCCCTGTTCTCTCTGTGAGGAATGTCCGGCAGAGGGCCGATGCCTCAATCCGCGTGACAGCAGGCCTTCTATGGAAGGCGCGGGTATCGACGTGTTCGAGACGGTCAGGCGCGCCGGTTTCAGGCTCAGGACGCTTAAGGCCGCCGGCGATTTTATTAAATACTACGCAATTATACTCCTTGAGTAATGTTATGCGTGTAATGATGATACAGGCCCCTTCGGTGGAGGGGATATCGAATGAACGGGTCTATCCCCTCGGCGTTGTCTCGCTGGCCGGGGGGTTGAAAGAGGCCGGGCATGATGTAGAGATACTTGATATGAACCTCGAGCTCGATCCCTTCGGCGCATTGAAAGAGAGGCTGATGGATTATCAGCCGGAGGTCGTCGGCATTTCACTCCGGAATATAGACCCCCTCGGGAACAAGATGTCCTCCCTTGTTCCGCCTTTTGCCGCTGCTGTAAAGATTGCCGCCTCTCTTCTGCCAAAGGCATGGATCATTGCGGGGGGGACCGGTTTCTCCCTCTTTCCTGAGCGCCTGATGACCGAATTGCATGAAATAGATTATGGAATAATCGGAGAGGCCGAGCACTCCCTGCCCGTTCTGCTGACATCTGTCGGGAATCCGCTGGCACTCAAGGGGCTCTGTAGCAGAAGGGGCGAAAAGATCGAGGTGGCGCCTGCATCCTGCGATCTGGATATGGGCTGTTACAAGCCCCCCAAAAGGGAATTGCTTGCGCCGTCGCTCTACAGTTCACTCAATTCCTATGTTCCGGCCGTCGGCATAGAGACAAAACGCGGCTGTCCCTTCGCGTGCGCCTATTGCGTATACCCGAAGCTCCAGGGTAGAAAGCTGCGCTGCAGGCCTGCTGCGTCGGTTGTGGACGAAGTGGAGGATTTGCATAAAGAATACGGCATAGAGGGTTTTCACTTCACAGATGCGGTCGTGAACATCCCGTCAGGACATCTGGAGGACATCTGTCATGAGATCATCCGCAGGGGATTGCGGATAAGATGGGACGGTTTTATGCGTGAGGACCATCTCGATGAGCGCAATACTGCTCTGTTCGTCAAGGCAGGCTGCGAATGCTTCTCCTTTTCGCCTGACGGCCTTTGCAACGAGGCGCTCTCCGCGCTGGGAAAACGCCTGGACGAGTCGCACATTATGAAAGCCGCATCCCTTGCGGCAGGTACCGATGCGCTCAGCGTCTATCACTTCATGGTGAATGTGCCTGGTGAGACAACCGAGACCGCTGAAAAGGGGATGCGTCTTCTGGAGCGCATTTATGAACTGCATCATGCCAAAAGGAACCTCGGCACAGTGGTGCTCAACAACATACGCATCCTTCCCGGTACAGCCATCGAAGAGGTTGCGCTAAAAGAGGGCGTCATCGGCAAGGAGACCGATCTCCTCTACCCGGTTTATTACAACCCGGCCCCCTTCGAAGCCTTGAGGCACCGGCTGGAGACCTGGCATTTAGTAAAAAACATCTTCATGTGGCAGGGGATATCATGAGGACCATCCTCCTGGAACATCCGAGAAAAATCGCACCTGAACGCTGCAACGATATAGCCAATACGCCGCTCTCCTCTTGTCTGCTCTCAGGCTATGCGGCCGGTATGCTCAGGAGCAAGGGACATGAGGTTGAGATCATAGAGGGACATATGGACGGCCTTAGCTACGAGGAGATTACTCGCAGGGTATCTGCAATGCGGCCTGACATGATTGGGGTCCATATGATCTATCACTGGCGTCCTGACCTGGAACTCTACGCCTTTCTCGATCTCATGAAGAGGGAGTTTGGTCCTCACATCGCGGTGTATGGTTTTTATCCCACCATAATCCATGAGGAAATATTGAAGGCGTGCTCCGCCGTCGATTCGGTCATACTGGGCGAGCCTGAAATGACCTTTGCCGAACTTGCTCAAGCGTTGGAGGCAAAGAGCTGTCCGGAGGAAATAAAAGGCCTCGCGCTGCGCGCCCCATACGGTGGCGTACGTTATGAGCGACGGGAGCCGATAGCGGACCTCGATGCGCTTCCTTTTCCGGCTCGTACGGAAGGTATGTATAAAATAACGGAAGTGAACATCCAGGGCAGCCGGGGGTGCTATGGAGGATGCGTCTTCTGCTATATCAATCCGTTTTACGGCCGCCCCTCTCTCTGGAGGGACCGGAGCCCTGAGAACATCATCGAAGAGATAGACCTCATTATATCTGAAACCGGAAGGAGGGACTTCTATTTCACCGATCCCAACTTCTTCGGCCCCGGCGAGCGCGGCAGGCAAAGAACTTTGAGGCTGGCAGCGCTGCTCGGACAGAGAAACATCCGTTTCGGGCTGGAGGGGCGGGTAAACGATATCCATGACGAAACGATCGCGGCGCTTGCGGATGCCGGTCTCCGCAATATACTCATCGGGCTCGAAAGCGGGAAGGACGATACCCTGCGGCGAATGAACAAGATGACAACAGTTGCGCAGAATGAGCAGGCTTTGCGGATACTCAGAAGACACGGGATCGAGCCGAACGTGGGTTTCATCATGTTCGACCCCGACTCCTCGCCTGAAGATGTGCGCGCCAACTTCGAGTTCCTCCGGAGGAACGGCCTCCTCGAAACACTGTCTATAACCGCCAATGTCCTCTATCACTTTCAGATAGTCCTGAAGGGTACTCCTGCATATCAAAAGCTCCATCAGGCCGGAAGGCTGCGGACTTCGCGGGGTGCTCCCTATGAAGGCACAGCGACCTTTCTACATGCCGGGGTCGGACTTCTCGCCTCTGCGATGCGAAGGCTGACGAATTTTATTTTTGTCCCCATGAACGACATCTGGAGCGGAAGGGTCGTCGGCCCGCCCGGCGCAAATGCGCAGTACAGCAGGGTCAATGTGCTGCTGGTCAATACATTTGATCGACTATTGATGCGGATGGAAACAGCGGGCCATCTTTGTGCGGACGAGATCGACATGCTTGTCGATGATACGGAGAAGGAGATATGTTCGATTCTATGCCCAGCCTTGGACCATAGGGTGAAGTAGGGGCGAGGGATGATGGTGTCACATTCTTCGGGGTAGGAAATCCTGGACAAGGCTGCTGCCGAGGCAGTAAGAAACTGGCGCTATCCCCCAGGCTTTCGACTGCGGAAAAACAACCCCGCACTGTCTGAATTGCAATAAGGATGCTTCAATATCAATCTGACGTAGCGAACATCTTCGACATGTCTTGTGGAGGCAAGTAATGAATTATCCAATAGACAAAGGATGCGGGGTGAACTACACTTTTTTAGGGATGTTGCAGAAAGGAGCAGTGAGGTTGCCTTTACTAATTATTGTATCTAACTGAGCTATGCAGCATAGATCAAGCTGAAAACAAAGTTTTTTTTGGCAGTGCGGGTATGTTCCGTACACTTCACAAACGTATTTTTTATTAATAAGGAGAGTCTACCATGCCCAGGAAAGAGATTGTGAGCAGCACTGAAGATGTCGAAGCAATAGGTACGGCAGGAACAACGGTGAAGGATGGCATTATCAACATTCTCAGGGGTATCAATAATATCGAAGCGGAGATTGTTCATCTTGTCCGGGACACTGTATCGAACACCCTGCAGGCGAGCGGTGAGGTGGCAGCAGAAAGCTTTTCAATAACTAAGGACGTTGTTAAGGGAGCGATATCAGCCACTGAGGAAGTTGGTACAGGCCTGCTCCTGAGCACTAAAAGCGTGGCAAAAGGTATTGTTATGGGAGTGGGTGATGTAGGAGGGGATGTTGTAGCTGTAGCCGGCCAAACGGCAAAGGGGGCTGTCAGGGGAGCAGCAGATGTTGGAGCAGATGTTGCTGCTGTGGCACGGAAGGCGGTTGACGGGGTTGTTGAGGCATCTAAAGAAATAGGTGGGAATGTGGAGGAAGTGGCGAAGGCTGCCGTGGAAGGAGCAATCGAAGCTGCGGGCAGCATTGGAAATACCGCAGTCAGATCAGTAAAAGACGTTTTGACAGGAGTTGTGGGAGGCATAAAAGAAGTCCTGAATGCCGCGCTTCCAAAGGGATGATGCTTATACGATTTTTACGGCACAGTCATTTGCTGCTGACACTTTAAGCAGGAACTGAGAGCCGCCGCACTGATTAATTCACTCTCCTTAGAATTCAAGGGCGGCTCTTGTTTCTGTATCCTCCACTTGATTCATATCTTCCTCCCTTGTTCATCCTGGAAAAGGAATTGTAATACCTTAAGCAATTTGCATTGTAAGCAATTTTATTGCTTTCCTCTCTCTGAAAATCGGGAAACGGTAAAACGCCGCGTCTTCAGCCGCTGTGATATAATTAATACCGGTCTTTTAAACATACTCGGAATGCAAGGACAATAGTTTAGGGAATGAGCGCAAGAGGCAGAATAGCAAGGGCAGCCGGAGTAATGTCTGTTGCCACCTTTATCAGCCGCATACTTGGTTATGTGAGAGACATGATTGTTGCGGGTTTTTTCGGGGCAACAGGGACTGCGGACGCCTTTTACGTGGCTTCCAGAATCCCTAATCTGCTTAGGGACCTTTTTGCAGAAGGGGCAACGTCTTCGGCGTTCGTTCCCGTACTTACCGAATATCAGACGCGTTACGGAGAGAAGGAGGCCAATGAACTTGTCAATTCGACCTTTCTGTTTATTATTGTTGTTGTAGGGCTTATCTGTCTTGCAGGCATAGTTTCAGCCCCGGCTATTGTTGCGGTAATTGCTCCGGGCTTTCTGAAGGACCCGCAGAAATTATCCGAAACAATTTTTCTTACAAGGATAATGTTCCCTTTTTTGTTTTTTATTAGTCTTGCCTCGCTTACGATGGGGGCGCTCAACACGCGGCAGGTCTTCTTTATTCCGGCGCTCGCTCCTGCCATTCTCAATGTCGCCAATATAATCTGCATACTGATACTGGCTGATCGACTGGCAAATCCGATCGTTGCGGTGGCAATAGGTTTTATAATCGGCGGTTTTGTGCAGTTTGCATTTCAGGTGCCTTCTTTTTTTAAGAAGGGATATACACTGATAGGAAGGCGCGGGGACTCGGGTACCTCCCAGCGTCGTGCTTTTTGGCATCCGGGGCTTAAAAAAATAGGTCGGCTTATTGTTCCAATTACTGCAGGACTTGCAATTACACAGATCAATATCTTTGTAAGCACCATTCTGGCATCAAATCTTCCCGAAGGCAGTATTACCTACCTCTACTATGCCATGAGATTGATCCATTTTCCTGTAGGTGTTTTCGGTGTTGCCATGGGGATGGCGGTGCTGCCTTCCCTCTCAGAGCATGCCGTAAAAGGCGAAAGGGACAAGATTAAGGAGGATTTCTCATTTGCGCTGCGTTTTTTGTTTTTCATTACTGTGCCTGCTATGGTGGGGCTTATAGCGCTGCGGTTTCCCATTGTATCTACTCTTTACCAGAGGGGGAAATTCGGCGCTGCTGCGACAATCGGCACTGCCGATGCTCTGATGTTTTATTCTGTAGGGATATGGGCTATGGTGGGCGTAAGGGTGATCGCGGCCACGTTTTACTCCATGCAGGATACGAGGACGCCGGTCATGGCTGCAGCCGCTACGATGGCAATTAATATCTTGCTGAGCCTGCTTCTTATGGGACCGCTGAAGCACGGCGGGCTTGCTTTTGCGAATGCCCTTGCAGCAATGTGCAATTTTACGATACTCTTTTATTTTCTCAGGAGAAAACTCGGCGGAATCGGGACGGGCAGGATTGCCCTTTCTTTTATAAAAACGCTTTCCGCATCCGCTGTGATGGGATTTGCCGGGTGGTTTTTGGCGGGCCGTTATGCACTATGGACTTTGAACGGACATGGGCTGAGCAAGGCAGCGCACCTCAGCACAACTATGGTTTTTTGCGTAGGAGTATATGCTGCAATAGCGTATTCAATAAAAAGTGAGGAAATGGGGTATATAATAAAAAAGGTGAGAAAAAAGTCGTGAAACGTGAATGGCAAAAGCGTTATTCCGCGAGGGGGTACCCAAAAGTGGCAGACTGGAATCACCTTAAAAGATTGGATTCCCGTTTTCACTGGCTGGAATGACAACTAAGTGTTTCTATCTTTTCACGTCTCACGATTCACGATCCACGATTTTTTGAAAGGAGCGGTTATGATAATAAAAAGTATTGCTGTCGGGCCACTTCAGGCCAACTGTATTATTGTTGCCGACGATGCGTCCAAAAAGGCCATTGTCGTCGACCCGGGAGACGAGTCTGAAAGAATAGTCGGGATTATCAATGCTATGGGACTTACTGTTGAAGTTATTGTCTGCACTCACGGCCATTTTGATCATATGGGTGTAGTAGGCGATATTAAAAACCGAACAGGGGCGCGGGTGGCCATACACCGCGACGAGCTTGCATTATATAACGGAGCGAAGGACATGGCTGCATTCTGGGGCCATTCACTGGATGTCCCCCCTGAGCCGGATATTTTATTGTCCGAAGGCGATACGCTTACAATAGGGGCCCTGAACTTTTCCATACTCCATACCCCCGGACACAGTCCCGGCGGGATTAGTCTCTACGCAGGCAATACGGTCATTACCGGCGATACCCTCTTTAAGGGATCTGTTGGCAGGACAGACTTTTACGGCGGTGATAAGGAGAAGCTGAAGCAATCATTCCGGAGACTGATGGCCCTGCCGGAAGACACAAATGTTTTGCCTGGACATGGACCCGCCACAACTATAGGCTGCGAGAAAAAGAAAAACATGTTTGCAGAAGAATTTTTGCTATAGTCAGCTCCGACAGGAATCGTTTTAGAGTCGGACTGCCCGAAACTACTCTGATTTCCCTGAACTTGCTTCAGTAAGGACATGTATTAGAAACTCCTCGTCTTTTGGAGGTAAGTCAAACTTCAAACAGGCCTCTTCAATCAACTTGAACAGTCTGGCTTCAGGATTATCGAGACGCTCATCCGATATCCACTTAATAGCCTTGTTCAGTTTCTCACCCTCGGGCAGAATACTCATTCTATTTTCCTCCGAAGCTTCAAATGATTATTGGTTGTACTCTATACAAAAGTATATCACAAACAATTCATGTTGACTTCGGGAAGATACCGGAAAGCTTATCGGACCCTGGCGGGGAAGGGCCTCTGTTTTTATGACCGGTGATCTTAACTTCGCCTCCCCATAAAACTTGGACGAGAGAACACAGGAAAAGATGTTGGGCAGCCGCGCTTTTCCTGAGCATGTGAGCTAAAATTTTGTTATGCAAAGAGATTTGATTTCCAGGCCTATGATCATGTTTGGGGGCAAAGGCGGTGTAGGTAAGACCACTTGTTCGGCGTCTGCTGCATTGCAACTCTCCTCCTCCGGGCGTAACACGTTGATTATAACGTCGGATACAACCCCTTCCCTTTCGGACATCTTTGAAGAAGAGATAGGGGATAACATCAGATCTATAGAAAAGCATCTCGACGCTGTTGAGATAAGTAATGAGGCGATCCTGATCAACTGGAAGAAAAAATTCGGGCCGGATTTTTACGAGATACTTTCTCATCTCATAGACGTGGAAGGACTGGACAACGAGTCACGCCACCAACTTCTGGATTATATCGGTTCCGCGCCTTCTCTTAAGGAAGAGACCATGCTCGACCTCATTGTAGATCTGGCTGAGACCGGCAAATATGATCGTATTGTCTGGGACACCGCACCTGCCGGGGAAACATTGAATCTCCTCAATATGCCGGCATACATAAGAAAGCATCTCAGTGCCGGCTCCAGGGTTTTTGAGGGGCTTGACAAGATCGGGAAAAAGATCATCGGTAAAAGGTCTATCGCTCAGATCATGGATGAATGGATTACAGCATCAGAGAGGATCTCCCGATATATTCACATGAGGTCAGCGTTCATCCTTGTCGCTAACCCCGAAGCGCTTGTGGTCAAACAAGCCCGAAGGGTGGTTGAAACCCTCAGGGGGTACCATATCACTCTGCATGGTATGATTATAAATAGGGTGATCAAAAATCATGAATCTCGGTCATTAAGGACTCTGCAGGGAATGCAGGAAACATATCTGACAGATCTCATAAAATTGGCAAATGGATTGCCGGTCGCAATGCTGCCCTTCTCGCTGAAAGAGATAAAAGGGAAAAAGGCGTTGAAAGAAGCTGGAGAAGGATTAACAAAGGAACTCAAATTGCAGGAATAATTTGAGAGTGACGGCGCCGCCGCTGATAAATTAGTCGATACTGCGCATAAGGAAGGGGGTCACCGCAGAATATCCATGCCAGGATTACGCAGGCTCACCGGAAATACGCCCTACCTGTACTGTATGGCGACTTCATAGACAATTGTTGAGTGAGTGACAGAAGTGGAATTGCCTTCACAAATGAGATCGCCCTTGGTGGCCTCTTTGTGGTTTCTGATCATCCCTGTGATGACCTGGCTGAGATCAAACCCTCCGTCGACACATTCCTTGTTTAGGCAGTCTATCCTGAACAACGCATAACTGCCTGGAAAGAAATTAACAACCCGTGGCATTGATTTTTGTATGCCCCTCTGATTGTATATCATGCTGATCACGATGCCTGCAACCTCGGGGAATTGAGCCTCCATAAAACCTGCGTCGAGCTTCCGCTGCTGCTTTTCTTCCCTTGCTGCCTTCTTCATGCTGTAGTTCATCTTTCCCCTTTTTTAAGGAGAAGGCCTCCTCTACCGGGAAGAGGCCTTCTTCGTGTTAATTACAATTTAACGACATTGACCGCCTTGGGGCCTTTCGGGCCTTTTTCGGTATCAAAGCTGACATTGTCACCCTCAGCAAGGCTTTTGAAGCCATTACCCTGGATGGAAGTATGATGCACAAAAGCTTCACTTCCATCAGTATTCGTGATGAATCCAAACCCTTTGCTGTCGTCAAACCATTTTACAGTTCCTTGTTCCATTTCCATTACCTCCTTATCTTTAGACTAAAATCTCAGAAGGTCCCAACAAAAAAGGCCACAAAGTCAAAAGTCTTCGTAGCCTCATAAACGGCAAAAACTTCTAAAATCCTATTTATAGGATAGCATACCCATGAATAATCATTCAATAAAAAGAATTCAATCCAATTAGAGTGTAGCGACTATTCGCCGGACTCTTCCCCTTCTTCCCTCTCCTCGTCGGCGTCGCTGTTGTATACCTCAGATTCTTTGCCGTCTGCTGTTAGTATCCGCCCATCCGTCACCCAGTGCCCAATGCCTTCCTCCTCCTCGCTCAAAACAGTGTCGATGATTGCTATTTGTTTGGGCTTGTACCCAAGCAGCTTTTCTGCTGTCCCCCAGTAGTTGTCGCAATGAGATACTTGTACATGAGTGTTTTCCAACTCCGCCCCAGCCTCAAACGACGCTGATATATAGTCCGACGGCTGCGAAAAATTCACCTCAAGCACTATTTCCTTGTGCCCTGCCTCCCGGATCGTAGCCAATGCCCTTTCAACTATGTCACCTGTTTTCATATCTTTTGTCCTCCTTGTTTTGTTGTTTTATCTCTACTTCCTTTCAATTAAATTATAACCCCCTTTTGCTTGCCTAACAACGGTAAATGGCAGCCAGCCAAAGAGGAAGAAATAATGTGGGAAGTGTCCCTGTTTTCTGGTAGTGGGTCAGTTTGTTTTTGCCCTGGATGGGGAAAGGGACGTGTCCCTTTTCCCGTGTCTATCAACTGCTCGAGCCTGGACCGGCCGCAGGTATCGCCAATGGATATATAGGGTAGTATTTAAATAGTCAGCTGATAATTAGTTCCAGTGCTTTTAATCTGCTCGGGTGTTTCAATTTTCTGAGGGCCGTTGCCTCTATCTGACGCACGCGCTCTCGTGTTAACGAAAGATACCTGCCTACCTCTTCGAGCGTATGGTCCCTGTCGACTCCGATCCCGAACCGCATCCTGATTACGGTCCCCTCATTGGGAGTCAGCGTCCGCAGGACTCTCTGTATTTGCTCTGAAGTCTCCATGCGCTCAGAGTCAGAGTACGGCGAAGGACTTGTTTTGTCGCCTATAAGATCTTCAAGTGCCGTATCTTCATCTCCGATGGGAGTCTGCAACGCAATCGGGTCCTGTATCGCTCTGAATACTTCTTCAACCTTTCCCACAGGGACAAAAAGTTTCCTTGCAATCTCCTCATTTGTCGGTTCGCGTCCGAGCTGCTGGGTAAGCTCTCTTGATCCCTTTGTGACGCGGTTATAGAATTCCATCATATGTACTGGAACTCTAATTGTTTTTGTCTGGTCGATAAGGGCCCTTGTTATCGCCTGCCGTATCCACCATGTAGCATAAGTGCTGAATTTAAATCCTTTTTCGTATTTGAATTTATCAACGGCTTTCATCAGCCCGATATTCCCTTCCTGAATAAGGTCCAATAGCGGCAGTCCCCGGCCTATATAGTTTTTAGCACTATTTACAACCAGCCTCAAATTCCTTCTGACAAGTTCGTTTTTTGCCTCAGTGACAAGATGTCTCGCCTCGGATATTTTAAGCCAGAGGTCTTTGAGTGTTTCGACTTGTACGCCGACCTCTGATTCTATTTTCTTGTAATCGGACTGTACCTCTTTAAGCAGAGCATCATACCGTTTTGTATTCTGGCCCTTTTTCTTTTTCTCGTTGATAGAGGAACTGAAATCTTTCAGGGTACCGTATCTCTTTATTTTTACATCTGCTCTCATGGCTGTATCTATCAATTCCTCAAGCCTTGAAAGCGTTTTTATAAGTGCTTCATCGGCTCTTTCTTTTTCTGTCGCAATGCCTTCTTCATCTTCTATATCGATAGTACTTTTTATTTTGTCAAAAATGGGTAGTGCTGTTATGATCTTGTTTATGATATCTCTGCCTTGTTCAAGCTTTTTTGCAAGGTCGATTTCCCCATCCCTTGTGAGTATAGTGATGTCCCCCATCGAGTTAAAATAGGCCTGAACAAGGTCTTCAGTCCTCTCATACTCCTCTACTTCCTCTTCGACTTCCTCCTCGTCGATAATTCCCTCTTCGTAATCAATGACCTTCACTCCCTTGTCGCTTAGGACCTCCATGAGATTTTCAAGTTCGTCAGGGGAGAAAAACTCTGACGGGAGAGCTTCATTTATCTCATCATATGTAAGAACTCCGCGCCGCGTGCCAAGAGTTATTATTTCTTCAAATATATCGCTTTCTTTCATTTTCGAGCCAATGTATCGGGACTGAAATATTTACGCCCCGATGCGAATGACTGTTCACCTCCTTACTTAGCGGTTGCTGCCGGAGCAGCCCTAACTATGCCGGCATTGTCTTTCCGGCCTTGACCTTGAGAACCTTTTTGTTGCCTGCATCCAGATCTATATCTCTATCATCCCCTTGCATGTTAACCCACTCCCCTCTTCCTGATTTCATTATATAAAATCAAAAATTACAGGAAGATGAATGAAGGCCCAGCTTTTGTTATGCACTATTTCATCTTGTTATTCTTCCTTGAATATTGGTCTTTCCCAGTGCCCTCCCTTAGGTTCCCTGCTGACTGCAGGCTCACCAAAAAAAAGCGCCGAAACTTTCGGCGCCTTGTCTCCACTGCTTAAGGTATTACGGTGGAATACCTTAAGCAACAAAGCTACTGTTCGTTACATGCCAGGAACATAGTAGGTCCCGCCCACACTTCAGGAGCAATCCTGTCTGAAGGACTTATGGTTACGGATGGTTGATTAAACGCAAGCCCTCCAGCGGCACACGACTGGTCCTCAGCAATAGCGACACTCGCAACAAAAACTGTCAACAGCACTGCCAAAACTATCGTCAGAAAAGTATTCATTATAGTTACCTCCTTGAGGGAGCACTCTCATCACTAACCCTCTTAGTTATAACTTATTCCCATATTAGAATATTTGCAACTGCTAAAATTCCCGATTTATTCCATTCATAGCCAATTACTAAATAGAATATGTAAATATTCAATATTTTCTCTTTTTTTTTAACTTTCTCTCCATATTGCTCATTTTCTACCTCTATCATGGGATCATTAACGTATGCTCAGCGACCTTAACATATCACGAAGTCGGGGGAGTCGCTGTTGCTGATAGCATTTCCGAACAGTGTTGGAAGAACAGACCATCGAAGACTTCAGGAGTCGGAAAGTGTTCATTGTTAAAAAGACGCCGCAGTTCTGCGGCGTCTTTCGGTCTATTTGCTGCTGATCGAAGGATTAATGCTGGTCGTACTGCTCGTGTTTCTTTTCTCCCTTCATCTGTCCCATCCCGTGCGTAGCCCCCATATCATGCATATGGCACCGGCATTCCCCCTCTGCCATGCCGTGTCTCATGCCGTCTCCCATCATCTCACGTTTCATCATCATATGTCTCATCATAGAACTAAATTCCTTTTTCTGATCTGCATTCAGGTTGGACTTTATCTCCTCCATTGCCTTGATATGCATCATCTTCATTTCTGTCTTCAAGCCCTCTGACTTTTTTACTGCTGTCTCGGCAGCTGTCATGTCCACGGGGTCCTTCGAGAGGATCTCGTACAGTTCAATCTTCGCCACCTGGAGATCAGCCTTTTTCCTAATAATTTCCTTTTTTGTCCTGAAATAAATCGCACGTATAGCTTCCTTCTGTTTTTCATCAAGACCAAGCTTTTTGAACATGCCTACAAATGGATGTGTGCCGCCACAACCGCAGCCGCCTTCATGTTTGTACATGTCACCGTGTGGAGCGCTGCCCTTTTCTTTCTCTGCTGCACCAGAATTAACTGCAAGCCCCATTACCAAAAGAAGTGTGAATAAAACCAGGATTGCTTTTCTCATACCTTTCCTCCTTATTTAACATACTGTCACCGACAGTTTGATCTTTCATAATATTAAGTCGATAGAAACGATCAGAAGGTTACAAGATAGAGAAATACCGATACTAAACAGCCGGTTAGAGGTGGCCCCCGGAATTCGGACAGTCGTATAAGGTGTAAAATATACGATGAACGACGGAGGGGTCACAGAGATGAGCAAGACGAAAAGGAAACGGTATGCAGCAGAGTTCAAGGCGAAGGTGGCGCGTGAAGCACTCAAAGAAGAGGTGACCATCGCGGAGATCGCTGCACGGTTTAACATCCACCCCAATCAGGTAAGCGAGTGGAAGAAACAGGCTATCGAGGGGCTTACGGATGTATTTGCGAATAAAGCTGATCGCAATGATGCCGCACATGAGTCGGAGATCAAAGAGCTGCATGCCAAGATTGGGCAATTAACGGTGGAGAAGGATTTTTTGGCGAAAGCCTTCGGTCGATGAGCCGCGAACGGAGGAAAAGTATGATTGAACCGGAGCATCCGGGGCTCAGCATTACAAGGCAATGCAGTTTGCTTGAGATCAGCCGTTCCTCATGGTATTACGAAGCACTCGGGGAGAGCGAATTAAACTTGACGCTCATGCGGTTGATAGACGAGCAGTTTCTGGAGACGCCGTATTACGGAGCCCGGCAGATGGCCAGGTACCTGCGCCGGCAGGGGTACAAAGTCAACCGGAAGCGAGCGCATCGGCTGATGCAGAAAATGGGGCTTGCGGCGCTCTACCAGAAGCCCAACACGAGCAAACCACACCCCGAGCATAAGGTCTATCCTTATTTGCTCAAAGGATTAGACATCCAGGCGTCTAACCAGGTCTGGTGCGCCGATATAACTTATATACCGATGAGAAAGGGTTTTCTGTATCTGGTGGCGGTAATGGACTGGTACAGTCGGAAAGTCCTCAGTTGGAGACTCAGCAACTCGCTTGATACTGAGTTCTGCATAGCAGCATTGCAAGAGTCATTGGCCAAATACGGCAAGCCGCAAATATTCAATACTGATCAGGGCAGTCAGTTTACGAGCCTTGAGTTTACGCAAGTGCTCAAGGATGCAGATGTAAACATATCTATGGACAGCAAAGGCAGATGGATGGATAACGTAATGATCGAGAGGCTATGGCGCTCAGTGAAATACGAGTGCATTTATCTGAACGCATTTGAAACTGGCAGCGAAGCAAAGAATGGCATCGAGAAGTGGATCAGGCTGTACAATGAGGAGCGGCCTCATTCCAGCCTTGACGACAAAACACCACATGAGGCATACTGGAATCTGCCACGCGCAGGCTATCCAGTAAAACTGGTGGCATGATGACAGGTGGCTTCCACCTTAAATCAGCCGGCAAACTGTCCAACCAATGGGGTCCACCTCAGTTAATATTCTATCTCAAGCAAACGTGGGTAGTGGGTCAGTTTGTTTCTGCTCTGGATCACCTGAGCCCTAAACTACAGATTGCCCCGCAGCCTCTCAGCATCAAGTACCCGCGTTATGGCCAGATGATAGGCGGCTTTTCTCATCCTGCAACGTGTCTCGCTGCAAGCAGAAGAGACATCGTTAAAAGAGCTTACCATGATATTTTTCAGCTTCTGCACGACTTTCTCTTCTGTCCAGTAACTGCCGTTGAGGTTTTGGCTCCATTCAAAATAGCTAACTACCACACCGCCGGCATTTGCGAGCACATCAGGCAGGACCGTGATTTTTTTGTCAAAGAGTATCTCATCAGCTTCTGTGGTCGTAGGCGCATTGGCAAGTTCCAGAACGATCCCGGCCTTCACCTGATCTGCGTTGCCCTTGTGAAGCTGGTCGGAGAGGGCTGCGGGGACAAGGATATCGCAGTCGCATGCCAGTAATTCCTCATTGGTGATGTTTTTAGCTCCTTTAAAATCCAGCAGACTTCCCTTTGCCTTATGATGCTGTATCACCTCGTGAATATCCAGACCGGCAGGGTCCATGATCCCACCTTCTACGGCGCTCACCGCCACTACTTTATAGCCCCCTTCAAAAAAGAGCCGGGCGGCATTTTCCCCAACGTTGCCGAAGCCCTGAATTGCGACCCTCGCCCTGTTTTTTTCCATCCCGGCTTTTCTTATTGCCTCTTCAAGAACATAGATTCCTCCCAGGGCCGTGGAGTACTGCCTGGCCTTCGTGCCTGCCAGTTCAACCGGCTTGCCAGTGACCACTGCCGGCACATGTTCTCCGTGTATTCTTTCGAACTCATCCATGATCCAGACCATTATCTTTTCATCAGTAAAGACGTCAGGCGCCGGGATATCCTTATAGGGGCCGATGAAGTTTTTGATTGCGCGTATGTATCCTCTTGTCAGCTGCTCCAACTCATTCCTGCTGAGATCTTTTGGATTGACTACAACACCTCCCTTTGACCCCCCGAAAGGAATATTTACCACCGCGCATTTGAGCACCATCAGAAAAGCGAGGTCCTTTACATGATCAATAGTCAGATCGGGATGAAACCTGATCCCTCCCTTGGCCGGCCCTCTTGCGTCGTTGTATTGCACGCGGTGACCTATAAACATCCTGGTTTTTCCCGAGTCCATTCTTACCGGGAAATGTACTGTAAATGAGCGCCGCGGCATTGCCAGCAACTCCAACTCTTCTGCCGCCAGTTCCATATCCGTATAAATTTCACTGATCTCCTGCAGAAATAATCTGCAGATGTTTTTGTCATCGACATGTATTCTTTCATAAAAATTGGATGTCACTGTTTCACCCCCTTTTTCTATTTAATAACATTGTACATTAAAATAAGCTACAATTATTTAATACGTTATTTGTTTTCATAAAAAGTGAGGACCGATCGACTATGCCCGACTCAACCCGTCATATTATAATAGGACACCTTTCCACTTTCTACCATACTGCGATGCTTTTAATGGCAGAGGGCACGCTCGGAGAAAAAATGGGAGCGCATGTCGAGTGGAAGCTTTTTGGCACTGGACCGGCCATTGTCAACGCCTTTGAAAAGGGCGAACTTGATCTTGCATATGTCGGCCTGCCTCCGGCAATCATAGGTATAGCAAGAGGTGTGAGGATAAAATGCATAGCAGGAGGCCATATAGAAGGAACAGTGGTGTGCGGGAGAGCCGGCGACAGAAGTTTCCCCGAGATTGATGATCTCGACGCTGTTTTCCGTCAGTTCTCCGGCTTGAAAATCGGTGTGCCGGGGAATGGATCTATACATGATGTTATTTTGACGGACTGTCTTGATCGGTTCGCTCTAGACGCCTCTGTTGAGGTAATACATTTCCCCTGGGCTGATGCTATTGTAGAAGCAATGGTAAAGGGTAAGATTTCTGCTGCCATAGGGACTCCCGCTCTTGCGGTGGCGCTTGAACGTTACGCAGGGGGGAAAATCCTTTATCCTCCGGCGAAGCTCTGGCCTTATAATCCCAGTTACGGCATTGTCGTGCATAATGGACTCACGGCAGGGCGGCGCGAACTGGTTGAAGCCTTTCTTATTGCACACGAAGATGCTGCGTCGCTTATAAGGAACTCTCCTGAAGAAGCAGCAGCCATTATTTCGGAATATGTAGGATTTATCGATAAAGCATTTGTGCTGGATACGCTGAAAGTATCCCCTAAATACTGTGCCCAGCTTAGTGATGAGTATATAAACGCGACTATGGATTTCGCCGCTGCACTCAGGAAACTGGGCTATATCAACCGCAACGTATTGCGTGAAGAGATATTTGACACATCGCTTATCAGAGCGGTACATCCTCCCGGAGACCATTATTAGGTGGCACTTCACCCTGTCCAGTCGAGAAGGCATGGGCAGTGGTTTTTTTTTGAGAGTAATTAGTCCTTCGTGCCTTCATCCTTGCATATACAGAACATTATCCGCTGTTCCAATTGAGCGTATGTGGGCTGGACGATACCAACCCACTGCTAAGCACCCAGGTGCTCTCAAAGAAAAACACCACTGCCCATGCCTTCTCGACTGTTTATTTTGTTCCCGCGGACGGGGCATGTATGACTTGTGTTATATTAAGACATTGTTATCTCAGGAGGATATGGATATGCCTGAAAAAGAAAAACCCCTGCCTCAGCCGCCGTCAACACCTTTCGGGTTAAAAAAGCGATTTGAGCAGGCCGTGGATGACAGCCCGCTCGTTGCTGACCAGTTGGCAATGGCAATGGCAGAAGGAAAGCTCGATGAATATATAGAACAGGAAATGCCTGACAACGAGCATGCCAGGAAACTGGCCATGATGATGATGGGTATGTCCGGAATGGCGGATATAGTGCAGGCTCCGAATAAAAACGCGGTAGAGAGACCGGGAGAGGAGAGTGCCGAAGCTCTGCCGGAGGCAAAAGGACCTATGCAGCCTCCTGAAGATTTGGTAAAAGCTGCTGTTGACGGCGATGTAAAAGGTCTTATGGAGATACTCCGCAGGGAGCATGGAAAAAACAACCCCGGGTCAATTCTATCAGAGACGCACATAGGGGCCCCTGCTGATAAATGGTCAGCCGCTGAACACGGCACGACCCCGGTCGTTGAAAAAGAAATAGTTGTCGCGCTGGCCGCTATTGCTGACGAGAACAGCCTGACAATGGATTGGCTGATTCTTCGTGCGATCAAACTATATGTCCAGGAATATAAGAAGACGGGGAGACTGTAAGGGATGTAGGCTTAATCCTGCTTGTTCGCTCTGGAAGACGGCGGCCTTCTGGCAAGTCGACTTTTGGGAAAAGTAAGATTGTATACATTTTTATCGTAAAACTTCTGGGTAGAAAACTATAATGACTTTATTAACTGAAATTTCTAATACACCTGTTATGTTAAGCTGCATATAACACCTGTTATGTGTAGTTCCTCGTTATGTGAAGTAAACTTCGCTGGCGTAGGAACCACAACAATTCCCGAACAATCTACTTCACATCACGGGGAGTCTCACAGCGATTCGAATCGGCATATTATGTCGTTGCTTCGTTTTCTTTTTTTATAAAAGAAAGTAGTATCCTGTTATGTTATTGTTTTATAAGCACTCAATAACTTATCGCGGGCATCTTGCATCCTCTGCATGGCATCTCCGGCCTTGGCCATCTCTACTTTTATGTCTCCGACCCCAATACCAGGAATCGTCTCAATAGATTTGGCAGTCTCATCCTGGATCTTTGCGGCAGCGGTCAATACACTATTCAAAACTTCACTAAAAGCATGTGAAGCAGGGCCAGCGGAAGGTTTCTGCACCTCAGGTGAGCCCGATATGCCCCGTGAGCCCGATATGCCCCGTGAGCCCGATATGCCCTGTGTGTTCTGTATACCGTTTACCACTATTTCTTCCATAATATTAGTATACTACATTCAGGCCCCCTTAGCTCCCTCCGTACTTCGTGTCCATCCCTCGCATGGCTCCTTCCTCCTACGCGCAAGAAATATTTTTGATATACTACGTGGAGTACGTTCGGAAAGAAACAATATGCAAAAAGAAAAATACCCGCAGGGTACAGTAATTGTTCTTAATAATAAAAAAGAAATTAATTCAAACCGGGCATTCGCATGAGTATTGCTGAAAATACCAAATCATATCTGCGGCATAGAGGCAAAAAGATATTCGTTTGGATTATCTCATTTGTCCCTGCTGGTTTTTTTTCGTTTCAGCGGCGGGATGGTTTTTTGGATAAATAGGGACAGCGACCATTTTGGTGACACAAAAATGGTCGCTGTCCCTATTTTCTCCTATTTAGAAATATGCTAGCTCTATAATTCATTTGAGTTCTATCCCCTTCACCTTCTTCTTCACTTCGATCCAGTCCTTCATATGACTCAGGTTTTCGCTGAGATACCACCAGCCATTCTTAAAGGAAGAATAATCGGGGGCTCCGGTCATCGCGGAAGAATATCTTATAGAATTACTGTAAAAAAGCCATTGCTTCACCCACATCTTTTCTATTGTTTCATCAAAGGGATTTGTCTTGTCCTCTATCCCGGAAGCCCAGGCATCAAGCACAAGCTTTGTGGCCGCGAGGGTCATTTCGTTCGTCTCCTTTACAGTGCTTTCGAGTTTCGCAAAGTGGCCGTTTATCCAATCGATGTTGTGGCAACTGTTACAGACACTTTTCATGGTATTCATTCTCTTTTCTTGTTCGGGTCTATCGATGAGATATTCTGACGCAGGTTCACCCGTGAAGGCGGTCGGCAGCGGCAGCCCGTCCTTATTCTTGATAATCGTTGTATCTCCTGATTTAGGCTGTGGATGGCTGTAAACAAGACCAAACAACCTGACCCAGAGTCTGGCGCCGAAGTCATGCGTTCTTTCTGCAATCACTTTGCCATCGGAAGAGATGATGAGGCTGTTGTGGCATACCGCACAGGATGGTGCTTTAAAGTCCTTTCCGACTGTCCAGGGGACGGCATTAAACTCCCATTCATGTTCCTTGGAGAACAAGATATCCCCATGTTTGCTCTCCGCATAGACATCCCAGGCGGGCGTGTCCGGCTCCAGATGGCATTGGGCGCAGGTTTGGGGTTTTCGAGCGATTTCTATAGAAAAACTGTGCCTCGGGTGGCATGCCGAGCATGAACCGGTGCTGCCATCAGGGTTCATCCTTCCCACCCCCTGACTCGGCCAATTGGTAAGGTCAGGGAACATTAACTCTCCCATCTTGGTGCTCACTTTTTTCAATCCTCTTGACTCGACATTTGTTCCGTGGCATCCGAGGCATGTCTCGCGGAGAGTGTTGTCCGAGGGTTTCTCGGATGTCATCTTTCCGTTCTCTATCTTCTTAAGACCGGTCACAGTGTCAACTAACGCATGATAGACGGGGTTCCCCATAAGGTTCTTAACGGCATTGGCTTTTTTGGTCCCTGCGAATTGATTTGCCTCAACAGGGTGACAGGTCTTACAGTCATTCGGAGAAACAACCACATTTATTTTAAATCCCATATGCTCAAAATTATCCTTGTGCTTTTCAGGGTTTTGGCTGTGGCATTCATAGCATCCGACAGCGTATTCTGAAAATTCCTTGGGCAACTTGTCCGTCGAGATCCTCCGCTCAAGAATACCCTTTTTCATGGCATCTTCGGGTTTTGTTCTTGAGTGCCTGCTCGAAAGCCAATCCTCGACAATCCCGGGCGTGAACATTTTATGGCAAGTTATGCAGGCCTGTGTCTGCGGACTCAAGGGAACCCCGGTTTCTTCCTGTTTCTTTTCTGATGCGATGCCGAAAGTTGCAAAGAAAACAACGGCCCAAAAAGTGACGCTGTATCTGATTATAGATGCCATAGCCCCTCCTCTTAAGGATAAAGGTTGAAAAAGGAAAGTCAGGCGCCAGGCAAAGGCTTTGCCGAAATGTTCCCTATATGAAGGCAATGCCGGACGCTAATCAATCTTCTTAGATGCCTGTTAATTTGCCTTGCAGAACGGGCACTCATCGGTTACTTCGCCTTCGGCCGTGATTTCACGTGGAGGACATTTCAACTCCCCTCTCTAGCACCACTTCTTTCTTTTTATGTCAAGTTGTTAGCAAAATATTATGTTAAATAGTACCGTCCCTAGACCGTCCCCAAACTCGCCAGATGCAGGCTATCCCATCCTTTCTCTCAGCATTGACCTGCACAGTCAAATCACCGCGGGCAAGTCTGTTGACAGCATCCACCTTTTTGCAGAGGCCAGACAATGTTTCGTGTCAAAATCTTATAGCTATAATAATGATAAGGAGAAATGTGGCAACTCCAAGAGAAATCATGAAGAGCCGCGTTTCCCGGTAATGCCGCGCCGCCGCATCGTACCGCATCTCGCTCCGCGTCTGCTGATGTTTCACCAAGTCCTCGGTCGTCTGGATAGCCTGGCGCACGGACACCCGTGATTCCTTTTCATACATCGTAAACGCCTCGTGCTGCCTGCCTGCGGTCAAGAGCGCCAGAGTGCGCTCGTTCAACTCCCTTGATGCGGTCCAGCTTTCCTTGACCAATAACAGGATCTCGCGCCCTTTCGCGTCATCGCTCGAAGTCGTCTGTTCGACCTGCTTAAACGCTTCATCGAATTTTGTATTTAAATCATTGATACGTTTTATCATTTCCTCGGTCCGTTCCCTCTGGAGGAAACAGTTGCGGACGGCAATTGCGTCTTCGCGGACAATCGTGGCCATGCCGGTGGCAATGGCCTGTCGCTTGTTGTTTACTAGCACGATCCTGACGAGATCTTCATGAAGGGCGCTCATGTTCATGATCGCAACAGTGACCAGCACGGCCATCACTACGAGGATCGCTCCGAAACCAAGTACGAGCTTTCTTCCGATATTCATATTTTGCAATACTCCACCCATAATTCACCATCTGAATGGCTTCAAGAGTCACTATTAGAATAGTATCAGAATAAATAGAAACTGTATAGGTTGTGTATAAGCTTCCGACATGTGCTCTTGAAAGTGGCATGCTTAAGAAAAGTGAGAGGTATGACCGGAAAGCTTGCTTTCGCCAAATGTTAGCTGTGTGATATTGTCAGTGCGCTATCAACAATAGACTTCACAATCATCAAGTGGGTCCGCATCCCGCTGTCACGGACTTCAGGGAATCTGTCATCTCGTCAAAAGAAATTCCTGCACCTGTCGCTTGATCTCAAGATGGTGAAGGGGAATGTTCGGCACATCCCTGTTGCCCGGTAGTGCGAGACAGTGTATGAAATGTGGTCCCTCACCCTTTATCTTGATTGCGTTGATCAGCTGTTTTTTCCCCGCTGCCTTGCAGGTGTTTTGTATCCCGAACCCCCTTGCGACGAGTTCGAGATCCACACATTTTCCGGTGAGGGTGGGCTGGTTTCCTGTTGAACCATAGGCGCTGTTATCGATGGCAAGAATAGTGAGTTTTTCGGGTGAGCAATATGCTGCTGTGGCAAGGCTTCCAGGATTCATTAACAGACTGCCATCGCCGTCGATAACGACCACTTCCTTATCAGATGATAGCGCGACCCCGAGGCCGATGGGTGTGGCCATGCCCATGCTGCCGAGCATGTAAAAATTCGAAGGACGGTGTCTGATATAAAATAATTCTTTAGAGGGGATCCCAAGGTTGCATACGACAACGTGACCTTCAAGATAAGGGGCGATTGTTTCCAGTACCTCGAAGCGAGTGAAAACCGGTTTCAACCTCCTGCTGCCGATGCCGGCTCTAAGGTATTCACGTTCTGCCTTCTTTGACTGAGCGGTGCAAAGGGCCGGCGGCGCTTGTGCAGCTGCCGGGTCGCTGCAAACGGTCGTATCTTCCCAGACTTTGGGACTGAGCAAAAAAGCATGTATCGAATTATTGCGGTAAAGTGCCGTCAGCTTTTTCCCGATACTGTTCAGATCTGCCATCGTGTTAATCAGAGAATAGCCTATGCCCGCGCCTTTCAATATACCCGGCAACTTCTGTCCCATAGGTATCTGTGCAGCGATCTTTTCTTTGTAAACACCCCGATGGCTTATAAAGAGCGCGAGGGGCAGCTGATAAAAGCCGGTAAGAGAAAGGAGCGCGTTGATCATGTTGCCGATGCCGGAGTTCTGGAGGATAATGGCAGCACGCTTTCCGGCAAGGGCCGCACCTGCGCAGATGCCTACGCCCTCCTCCTCTCTGGTCAGCGGAACATGCTGCAAAGGCGAACTGTATGCTGTCGGGAGCAGGGCTATAAGCCTTTTAACACGGTCGCAGGGAAGGGTGCACACAAGATCAACCCCGCTCTGTTTCAGTACTGTTATGAATTCTTTTTCAGGATCGTGCATAGCACATTCTCGAGGTCTCTGTCGCTAATGTTTTTAGAAATGAAGACCGGATCGACCTCATACCTTTTGTGGGTTTCCAAAAACTTCTTTTCTCCGCCGCCCGTAATGTTCAGCAGTATGGTATCATTGTGCCCTACGTTCTTTGCAAGCACCGCATTTAGCAGTGCGGCAACAGCGACACCGGCGGCCGGAGAGATGTCTATCCCCTCTGTATTCAGGAAAAGATCCTGCGCCTTGAAGACTTCCTGGTTCTCAATGCCATAAGTCAATCCTTCCGAGGCAGTCAGGGCATCGAATACTCCTCCTTTGACACTGTATGCCGGGTAGCGGCTTGAGAGCACCCTGGTAGTGATCTCGCCGATTAATTCAGGCCTGAGGTCATCGCTGAAAAGCATGCGGCTCTTTTTCTGCCAAGCCTTTGTCATAGGTGCAAAAGGCAGATTCTGTGCGAGATGCAATCTGGGCAGCACGGAGCCGAATCTGCCGTCGCGTACCAGGCGCTCCGCCATTTCAAAGACACCGATAGCACCCGCCCCGCTTCCCACAGCCTGGAAGTAATGGTCCGGCAGTCTCCCGCTAAATGAGATTTCCTCCAGCAGCACGACGCCGAGCCCGTCTCTTTTAGCGACATTAGCGACGCCCCCTTCAAAGGGCATCTCAGACAACAGGGATATCCTTTTTGCTGCATCTATAGAGTCTGAATAGTCGCCGTCCCCTACAACCAGGGTGGGGACTTTGACGGGACCTTTCAGATACCACATCTCCATAATACACATTTTGGGTACGACAATAATAACCGGAAACCCGGATGTAGACGAAAGATGACATACGGCCCTCGCCGTATTGCCTGCAGAGGCCACTGTCAAACCGGGGACCCCGTTTTCTTTTGCATTTTGAATGACGACTGCAGCCTCAAACTCTTTGAAAGTGCATGTTTTGAGTGCTGCGCCTTTCTCAGGCCAGTATCCATTGAAGGCAACATGCAAATTTGAGAGGCCAAGGTGTTTCGAAAGCCCTTCCGATTTATATACCACAGGCCCGGGCTGATCGAAATCGGGGGTATGTACCGGCAGCCAGTTGAATTTCCAGAGATCATTCCGGCCGTTTTTAATGGCCAGCGGTTCTTTGTAGTCTGTTATGAGGAGAGCGCCGGCACAGTGCTCGCAAAGGGCACAATAAACATCCTTTATCTCAGCGCCGCATTTTCTGCATCTAAGGGTAAAATGGCTCATGCCTCTCCTCTCGATTTTTATTGGTCCCAGTCGATTCTGGATAACGATTATACTACACTGGCCAGTAATTCCATAATATCGACAATCTTTATTTTTTTATTGTAATTCTCCATCGCCTCGTTGATCTGGGCATAGCAAGCAGGGCAGCTCAAAATAAGCTGTCCTGCCTTTTTCTCCACTGCCTCATCAATGGTCAGCCTGCCCATCGCATTGGCATTTGCGGGATATACCTTTCTTGCTGCACCGCCTGCTCCGCAACAGCTGGACTGCATGCCGTGCCGGTCGAATTCAATAAGTTCGATACCGGGAATGCTTTTGAGTACAGTCCTCGGTTCTTTTATAATTCCTACCCCTCTGCTCAGATAGCAGGGGTCATGATAAATAATGCGCTCCCTCAGCTCTTTTCTTATCTGCAGCCTGCCGTCATGAAGCGCGTCTGCGACGTATTGGGTTATATGTTTTATCTTAAAAGGAAGCTCCTGGCCGTAGAATGCAGGCCAATCCCTTGTCATCATGTTCACGCAGCACGGGCAGGAACAAAGCAGCATCTTTACTCCCAGGGCTGAGTATGCGGTTACGAGACGTTTTACCAGATCCTCAAGCATATCATGCTGCCCGGAGACAAAAAGCGGAAATCCGCAGCATACCTCATCCTCGGCAGCCAGCATTGTAAAGGGTACGCCGATCGCTTTTAACACCAGCACATCACCCCGCACCATGGGCTGTGCAGCGTAAGCGCCGGTACATCCCGCATAATAGGCGATATCAGTTCTGGCAGCGATCTTTACTTCATCAGGAAGCCAAGGGGAGTACCTCACATTTGCGGGTTGATCATAGGGATTGCCGGTATTGCTTATGACCTCGGGCATTTTCACTTGTGTGCCGACAGGACCGAAACCGCGCTTGACCATTTCCTTTCTGAGCATCGGCCAAAGTCTTTGGGTAAAGATGCCGACAGAGCAATGCTGACCGCAAGCGCCGCAGGTGGTGCATTCAAACACGGCCCTTGTAAAATCCTCCAGTAATCTGCGATCAATCTCTTCAGGCCCGAACAGCCGTGCCTTGAGGCTGTCGGTAGCCCTGATGAATTCTCTGAAGATACGGATTTTTTCGGGCGGTGAAATAGAATAATTACTGGTAACATCCTGCACCGGGCAATATTTAAGGCATTCGCCGCACAGCGTGCAGGCATCGAGCTCTATAAGCTGTACTGGGGACAGCTCACCGGTAAAAGAGCCTTTGGATTTCATACGCAGTTCCTCATTACTCATCCTTTATGCCCCTCATGCAATATCTGCTTCAGCTCCTCTTCGCGCTCCCGCGCCTCCAGCATGACCAGAGGCGCGGCGACTACGTGTGTAGGAAGATACAGCACAAGGAGCAGGAAAAGTATGAAATGCAGTGCGAACAAGAAACTTCCCGGCAGCGCCTGTGGACTGAAATGCACGAGGCCCAGGATAAATACCTTTACGTCTACGATATCGGCCCTGGCTGCAGTCCTCATGAGGAACCCCGTTGCACTGAGTGATAAAAGGAGTATGATAAGAAACAGATTGTATAAAGGGGCATAGGACCGCTCGACTGCCCGTTTGACAGCAAGGACGTAGAGCAGAGCTGCAGGAAGCAGGAACCCTGCTATTATTCCTGCCGGCTGTGCCAATACTACACACCCCGGAACAGGATTCATCACGTAACGCAAATGCCTCATAACCACAAACAAAAATGAGCAGTGGAACAGCCATTCGCCTAACCACAGCACATCATTGGTTTTGAGCAGCCGTGTGAAAAAAATAATATCGCCTGTTGTTTTCAACGCTGTCCGGCATGACGGCCGCATAGCTGCTGCGGCGCCCCCCCTGCTTGCCACAGATGATCCGGCGGCTTTCCAAAGTATAGCGGTTTTTACAAACACTGCTGCACTGAAAATGGCAAGTGTCAGATATGCGCTGACCGAAAGAATTATTCCCATAACATTGTTCATATTCACTTTTTGACGACTGCAAAAGTTATTGAGACATCTTTTGGCACATTCAGTCCTGCCTCTACCTCAAGTGCCTTAAGAATGCCTGAAGGTACGGGGCAGGCTACATGCCTCAGGCATGCGGCCCCTTTTCTATATACGGGATTATTCAGAAGACTCTTGAACGCATCCCTGATGGTGAGTTCTAAAATTTCAGTCCCCAGTTTCGATACCATCGGGCATTCAGAGGTGATCGTTACCGAGAAGTTTTTGTCCTCATTTTTCTCGACCACCACCGTGGCAGTGAACCCGCATGCCCCGGGATTTATGATCACCTTTGTCGCCATTGCATTTCCATGCGCAACTACCCCTTTATAGAGGCAGCAGCGGGCGCTTTCTGCTCTTCGAGCAGTTTCTTGAGATTGGGGAACTTGTCCTTCATGTGAGGAATATGCATTGCCTGCATGAATTCCTTCTCAAAGGTCGGGTCAGTGGCGATTTCAAGGAATTCGACCCACCGCGCGCGATAATCGGCTTCTTCACGTTTTGCCTTATTGAGCAGGGCCATTCTCGCGCCGTCTCCTGCGGCGTTTCCGACCACCACCACTTTATCGATAGGGACATCCGGGAACATGCCCAGGGCCAGGGATGCCTCCCTGTCAATATGGCTTCCGAAGGCCCCTGCCAGTTCAACCCTGTCGAGGGTCTCATAACCCATCTTCTTCATCATCAGTTTTGCACCCGTGTAAAGGGCGCCTTTGGCAAGCTGAAGTGCGCGGACGTCCCCCTGTGTAACGGTAATATCCGCGTTGATGGACGTCTCTTCGGCCCAGGCGAGGACATACTCGGGTTTCCCGCCGCTGTCCCGCCGCACCCTGTTGGTGCCGATATCCATGACAAACTTTCCGGTTTTGTCAATGATGCCTGCCTTGAACATTTCGGCAATAACATCGATAATGCCTGATCCGCAGATGCCTTTGGCATTGATCTTTCCTTCGACATGGGTGTGCCAGTCCGCTTTGCCGATTACCTTGTATTGCGGGTCCTTTGTCTCATAATCTATCTTTACTTTTTCGATGGCCCCAGGCGCCGCTCTCATGCCGAACTTTATCTGCGCGCCCTCAAAAGCAGGTCCTGTTGCGCAGGAGGTGGCGCACACCCTGTCTTTGTTCCCGAGGAGGAGTTCACCGTTAGTGCCGATGTCGATGACGAGGACTTTCTCGTTCTGATGATACTGCTCCTGGGCAATAAGGACTCCGCAGTTATCAGCTCCCACGAAGCCGGCTTCAATGGGGAGTACATGGATATAGCTCCCCGGGTTGATCTTCAGCCCGAGGTCGCGTGCCTTGATATCCATAGAGCGTTGTACTGCAGGGATAAAGGGCGAACGGCCTATATATACCGGGTTGAACCCGAGGAAGATATGATGCATTGCAGTATTGAAGACTATGGTCAGGTCTTCAATGGCATGACCGGGATGAGGGCCGTCTTTTTTTATTTCGGTGACGACTTTTTCAATGATCTCGTTGAGACCGGTGATGATGGCATCCTGCATTGTTTTCAGTCCCTCGGGATTGGTCATGGCGTAAGTGATCCTCGACATAACATCTTCTCCATAAGGCACCTGCGGGTTCATCATGGATTCGGTGTTGATGACTTTGCCGGTTGAGAGGTCACAGAGATAGCCGACGCAGGTGGTTGTACCCACGTCCACGGCAAGTCCGTAAGCCACATCAACAGCACCAGGCTCTGCCTTGATTATCTCCTTGTTTTGCCATACGGTAAGGGTCGCCATCCATTCCCCCTCCCTCAGCACATCCTGCAGTCCGATAAGTACCTTGAAATCAAATACCAGGTCCTTAAGGCCGTAGACTTCTTCAAGCGCTTTAAGCACTCTCTCGTAATCTCCGGTGGTCATGTCGTGGAGCGTGGGGCGAGTGAGCTGCACAGTATATTTTTTTATTGCGGGGTCGAGTGCGATTGAGAGTTCTCTGGCCTCTTTGCGGACCACTTGCTTCCCGGCCCTGGACCTTTCCGGCACAAAGACCTTCAAATCGCCATGGATCTCGCACGAACACGCTAGCCTGATGCCAGGCCCGTCTTCGGGTTTGATATGTTTCAATTCGTCTTCCGCTGCGGCAACGGGCGTTATATGTGCCATTCCGGATTCAAGGTTGTCTTTTTCGAAGTAGCCTTCCTCGATCCTTACCTTGCATTTACCGCACACCTTTTTATTTCCGCAAAGCGCCTCGAGATCGACGCCGAGCGCCTGGGCAGCCTCGAGGATGGTTTTGCCATCCTCAATTTCTCCTCTTCTGCCGGCAGGCTGAAAGATTACTTTATGTGTATTAGCCATTTATTCTATCCTCCTGAACTTTAATTAACGTTTTATGTCCGGGAATCAGCAGCTTGGGACCTTTGCGGGCTTGTGCCCCCAAGAGTACGCACTTCCGGCGTGTTGGCTCCAGCTGCCGTATTCCGTGCTGTCGGTTATTACATCATTTTTGACCGTTTCTGGAATAGGGGCATATTGTTATGCAAAGCCCGCAGTTGGGTTTTTCATCGAAAACATGTCTCTCTTTCTTCAACGTCCTGCATTTCTCATAAGCCACGATCTCTTTCCGGGGGTCGTCCCTGGACCAGAGATGCCCCTGGACCGCACCTGACGGACAATGTTTGACACAGAGTTCACACTCGCCGCACTCTGAATCCATGGTAGGAACATCAGGTCCAAACGGGGCATCGGTGAGCACGGTGGCCCATGACAGCTTTGATCCATAATCACCATTGATGAGGAGACCGTTTTTTCCGATCCATCCAAGTCCTGAACACGTCGCAGCTGTTTTATGGCTGATGAGATGGTAAAGTCTGGTGATATATTTGCTATTTTTTCTGTCCGAATCAGGCGGCACCGATAAGCTCCTGAACCCCTTTTCTTTCAGCCAGGCTTCCGTGAATTGCTGAAGCTTCACCAATTGCTCGTTTGTATCCAGATTGAGGCCCCTGTTGAGGGCCAGGGCAATCCCCCTGTTAAGGTGTGCTATCTCCCGGGTAAGTGCCATTGTTATATCACCTACCCCAACAAGGGTTGCTCCTTTCTCTTTCAGATATTTTTTGAGCGGTCCGGAGTCCACAGTCCCTACTTGCTCTTTGCAGCCTTTTCATCCCGCAATTTCTTAAGGAAGCTTACCATCTTTATTGCTTCCTTAAGGGCGTTGCTTGCGTCTTCCGCATATCCGTCAGCACCCCATTTGTCTGCCAGGTCCTTGGATGTTGGAGCGCCGCCAATCATGACCAGGCAATCCGGGTTCTTCGCCTTTATCTTCTCAATGACTTTCGGCATGCCCACCATTGAGGTGGTCATCATCGCAGAAAGACATACAAGTTCGGAATCGGTCCTCAGCTGCTCTTCGACAAACTGATCGAGGGGAACGTCTCTGCCCAGGTCGTAGACGGTGAAGCCGGCCACATCGAACATCATCTTGACGAGGTTCTTGCCGATATCGTGAACGTCACCTTCAACCGTACCGATTACCACTGCGCCCTTGAGTCCTATGTCCATATGCTTGCAATGAGGCTTCAGTATATCGAGGCCTGCATAGAGGGCATCGGCGCACATCAGTATTTCAGGGACGAAATATTCCTGGGCCTCAAAGAGCCGTCCTACTTCTTCCATTCCGGAAACAAGGCCGTCAAAGATAGCCTCGTTTGGGTCTATGCCTGCATCCAGGGCCTCCTGTGCACCCTCTTTACAGGCATCTTCATCGTATTGAATAACACCGTTTTTCAGTTTTTCAAAAATTTCTTTTCTCTTTGATTCATCAGCCATCACCTTTTACCTCCGTAATTTTTTATTTCGTCGACCATGGCTCTCATATTCTGCGGCGGCACTGCCGGCCAGATATCGCATCCCGGCCATACCGCGCTCACTCCGTTGTCGATACATTGCCGCATAGTTGTTCTCACCAGGGTCTCATCGCCTGACACCAGTACATTGTAAGGGTCGAAATTCCCGAATATAAGCGCGTCTTTGCCAAGTTTCTTCCTGGTTTCAGCGACATCGTTTTTCTGCTCTACACTGATAGCTGTCGGACCGGCCTCCATCATGAAGGTCACGATATTGTTTGTTTTGCCGCAAATATGCAGCACCGAAGGCGTCTTGATCTCTTTTATGATTTTCTGCAGCGGCGGCAGAATGAGGTTCTTGAAGACCCTCGGGCTCAACACATCGGAAGTCGCACCCATTTCCCTGACCGTAATAAAGTCGGCCCCGGCTTTTTCATACTCTTTTGCAACGATGATAATGGCATCAGCCATTGTATCGAGCAGTTTTGCTACTTTATCCGCTTTTTTGAAAGACAGTTTCAGCAGGTCGTTCAATTCCATGATCTGTCCGGCAAGGGTGAAGGGCCCCAGCACATATGAGCCGATTACTACGTCATTTCCAATATCGGCCTTAAGCAGTTTTATGGCCTCCACGAGGAGTGGGACCCTGCCGCTGCTTGCAATATTGTCAGGGAGTTTGATGTCCATCTCGTCCTCTTTGTGGATGAGTTTTTCCTTTATGGTCGGGTATAGTATGCCCTCGGCATTCGGGTAGACATTAATGACGCATCCCATTGCCTCAGCCTCGACGCAGAGGTCAACGGGGACCACGCCGGATTCGAAGCCGAAAAGTTTGTACGTTGTTGCGGCAGTCTGAGCCATTTTCTTTGCATCCGAATGAATAGCGGCGAATTTGTAGCCGAGTTTGTTGATTCCTTCCTCAGTTATGTTTCCCATTCCACTGAAGCACGGGACCCTCCCGATCTGCTCTCCATTGAACAGTTTCAATACACTCTCTCTCGAATTCATGAATATTTTTTCTCCTTTTTTCTTTTTTATTTCCCTTTTTTCCTTGTCCCGCCTGCTTGCAGCTTCTGTATGAATTCGCTGTAATATTTCCGTAAAGGCAAGTTCGGATTCTCGTATATCCCCCCTGTTTCATCATAGACGAGTGTGGAAAGGAGAATATGCGCGCTGGCAACAGCAGGGAAGACCCTGGGGGCGGTCACTGCCGGGCCGGAAAAATTGAAATCGCTCCAGAGCGCAGAAGCCATCCCCTGCACAACAGCGTCCATTGCCTTGAACCCGTCCAGGCCCCAGGTCCCCTTTATTTCATGCCACATATGCGTGCCGTTTGAATACGCGCCGCCGCACGGGTACCCGTACTTTTCTTTTATGAGTCTGTTGGCAATAAGTGAGAACGAGGTGGAAGGCATGTTCATTACTGAAGTGTCGACAATAATCGTATCGAATGAGTCGGCCCCCTGTGCAAGAATAGACTCGAGGGACTTTACCCTGCCTGCCGGGGTCTGGTCCTGATCATCAAATGCCTGGATGACTACGTGCCTGATCCCCAGGTCTTTGAGCTTCTGTACTTGCCCCTTGATGTCTTTGTCCCAGGGAGTGATGCTGTTATACAGGAACTTGTTCTGCGCCCCTATTTTGGCAATGTACTCTGTTGCTTTTGTCCGCTGCTCGGCAACCCACATGTCGATCCCGAAGGGCATGGCAGTATTTTCAAGAAAGAAATCGATGTAGATTTTTGCCTCCTCAGGGGAATTGGCGACCATGGCAACCATGCTGGGTATGCCGGTGACATCGGTCATCTCCTCCTGCTTTTTGATAATTTCTTTCGCCCGCTGCCGGTCAAAGTTGCCTTTTCTGTCCTGGACTATTTTGTCCTTGTTGTGGAACATTGAAGTAATCATCAGCGGCGGGTTCTCTCCTGGCTGCCCCCCCACTTTGATATTGGAAAAATCGTATACCTTCTGTTTCGTCTTAAATGTGAACATTTGCTTTCCTTTCACTAATCATTTGTATTAACATATATATCATGTATTTCTTTTAGGGCAGTTCGCCCTGGCACTCAAGGCGCTGCCCCTTTTTTTGTTATTTTTGTTGACCCCTTCCCTTACCTGTTTTTTAGAATATCCCGTGATCGAACTTAGGCTGGGGCAGGTATTCCCACTTCTCGCCTTTCCTAAACTTGTCAGCGATATCAAGGCATTTAAGGGCATACTCGAAAGCATACGGTATTCCGGGACCGCCAGGGACAAATCCGGCAAGGATCATGCCGACAGAGGCTGCTTCAAATACCTCTTCCTGAGTGGCGCCTGCCGAAACCGCAGGTATAGCATGGATAATACACCTGGGTGAGCAGTAGGCAACTCCGCCAGCCATGAACATGAGTTCTTTTACTTTTTTGGAAAGGGCGCCATCGCCGAAGATAGATGCATAAAAGTCTGCAAAAGTTCTGCCAGGCTCAGGGGTCACAGTGTTGATGATTTGGAACATCCTTGGCACAAAACCGCATTTGTCCTTCATGTACGCATTGACTTCTTCCAACGTCATTTTCTTTGCATCAGCCATCCTCTTTTCCTCCTTTGCGCGGCTTTCCGGCCCCAGGGCCAGAAGCTTTTTGACGTAATCTAAAACTCCCATTTTGTCCTCCCTTGTTCAGGGGTCTTGCCCGTTGCCCTTATTTCCTCACCTCCTCTTCTTTAAAGCGTGAATCGTGAAACGTAAAAGGGTAAAGACCAAAGATACAGACACAAAGAACGTGAACAGAAACGATGTTGACCTTTCACGTCTCACGTTTCACATTTTTTAATACTTCCAGTTAAGCGCGACATCGTGGAATATCTTAAGGTTTTCGAACGGAATAGTAGGGGGGATATCGCAGCCCGGCACCAATATATATCCTCCGTCTTTCCCCGCAACCTCTATGGCCTCTCTGCACGCCTGCTCAACTTCTGCTGCGGTCTTGTTAAGCAGTATGTGGACAGGAGCAATATTGCCGCCGAAACTCATTTTGCCGTACAGGACTTCTTTTGCCTTTGCGATATTGACCTTCTGGTCGAAGAAGATGGTGGAGCAGCCGGTCTCTATGAACTGCTCAAGCCGGTCTCCGGTATTGCCGCAGATGTGCAGTATAGTGTGTGCCCCCTTGGATTTTGCCCAGTCGCTTAATTTCCTGAGCGGGGGGACGGCAAATTTCAACATTTGCTTGGGGTTGATCAGGTCGCCCGAAGCGGTCGGGTCAGCAATGCTGATTGCCTCGAGACCGGCATTGACCAGCGGCTCGTAGAGTGTTATAAGGAGGTCGGCACAGAAATCGGCCATCTTTTCTACAAAGGCGGGCTTTTTAAAAGTATATTTCATGAAGGCCTCTTCACCTACAAACCGGGCAGCCAGAGTGAACGGGCCCCAGCAGGTCATGGTTACCATATACCTATTGCCTATTTTTTCTTTCACCCGCAGGGTTGCGTCCATAACTGTTTTGATGACCGGCTCCTTGAAAAGGTCGGATTTATTAAGCTTCGCAATGTCTTCTTCCGACTGCACAAAGTGTTTTGTAAGATCCGGTGCTCCTATCTCACGGTATTTAATACCGGCCCCGAAATCCTTGCCGAGGGCTGAGGCGTGGAAGTTATTAAAACCGGAACCGACATACACAATATCGCTTCTGATCTTTTCCGCTTCTGCAACGCACATGTCAACCATTTTGTCGACATTGGTGGAAAGCTCCTCAAAGCTTGTGCCGTAATCCTTGATGCTCCACATGCCGCCGCCGAAGAGTGTTACCGGAACTCTCTCAGCTTTGCCACCGCCGAATGCTTTTAAGATAGTTTCTCTTGGTGTCATCATCCCTTGCATTGCCTCCTCATGAATGTTTTTAAGACCTTGCCTTCAGGCTGGGAAGGTTGTTTATAAATTCTACCAGCCGCTCTAAGTCTTCCGGCCTTTTTACACTATACACGTCTGCAGTACTGTCATGTTCTCCAATAATAAAGATGTAGATGTCAGGGCTAAGACTCTTTATTATGGTCACAGCCTCTATCACATTGAGCCCCACATCTCGTGAATCGAGGATAACAGCGAGATAATGCTTCCCGAGTATGCATTTGATCGCTTCGGCAGCATGCTCGCTTATTTCGACCCGGCACCCGGAATCCCTCAGAGGTCCATAAAGTTCCTTTGTTAAAAGCGGGTTCTGGCTGCAAAGGAGAATGTTGTCGGCGGCTTCGATCATCATATAAATTTTTAGAGCAACTTTAATGCCTAACAGCCTCTTTTCCTCCGACAATTTTGTAAAGCATTGAAAAACCTTTATTTTGTTTATGCCGCTTTTAACAACAGCCAAATGTATTAGATATATGGGCAAAGGATGAAGGTTCAATGGGGAAATTTGCCACACTGACCGGGGTAAATTTCCCCAGGCGGCCAGTTTGTTTAGAGTTAAATAACTAATTTTTCTGCTGCTTGGTTCTGTTTTTTTTAACTGACATGATATACTCGGTAATCAAAGGATACCAATGAACCCCGTCGAAATTTATAAGAAACTTCCAGGGACCAACTGCGGCGACTGTAAGCAAAAGGCTTGCATGCCCTTCGCCTTTGCACTGTTGAAAGGGGAAGCGGATCTTTCTGAGTGTCCCTGGCTAACTGACAAAGAAAAAGCGGAAATGGCATCATCAGTCAAAAAAAAGGATTGGCGGGAGGATTTAATCACAAGCCTGAAAGAGGATATAAAAAAGGTTGGATTTCATGAGGCATCCGGCAATCTCGGCTCCGAATTGCGGGACGGGAAGCTTTTTATGCGATGTTTCGGGAGAGGCGTCATTGTTGGTCCTGATGGAGAGATGGAAACGAAGGACAACCTTACGCCGTGGATGAGGATGCTTGCGCTTTTTTACATCAGGAATGGAGGTGGGCACGGCATTTCCGGCAAATGGGTCTTGCATAGCGAACTGATGGGCGGGCTGATGAAGTATAAGGCCTTCCAGAGGGAGTGTGAAGAGCCGTTGAGGGAATTATTCGACAGAAATTTTGAAAAAGCGGCCCTGGTCCTGGAGGGGTATGGAGCAGTTCACCCGACGGGATTTGCGACTCCAAACGCGTGGCTGCTGAATGTATTCCCCATGCTGCCGGTAGTCTTTCTTTATTGGCCGGAGGACGATGAATTTGAATCAAAAGTGACCATACGCTTCGACTCAACGGCGGACAAATACTTTGATGCCGAGCAGTTGATATTTATGATAGAAGAAGTCGTTAAGGACATCGAAGCATCTATCTGAACGGGGAACCGCTCATAATAAGGTTGGTCCCGGACTATAAATGGGCTTGTTCGATCCCGAACTTTCTCAGTTTTAAGTAAAGGGTCTTTCTGTCTATGCCCAGTAGCTGGCTCGCTTTTGACTGGTTCCCTTCTGTTTCCCTGAGCACTTTCAGGATGTGCTCGCGCTCTATTTCTTCCAGAGAGGAATAAGAGTTATTTTTGCTTGCGAGTGATGTTCGGGGTATTGAGAGGTCTTCCACTCCGAGTGTTTCAGAGTCGCAGATAATGACAGCCCTTTCAACAACATTTTCCAGCTCTCTTACGTTTCCGGGCCAGCGGTAGTTGTTTAGAGCTTCCAGCGCTTGCGGAGAAAAGTCCGCAATGTTTTTTGACAATTTATTGCTGTATTTCTTCAGGAAGTGTTTAGCCAGGTCGGGGATGTCTTCACTGCGTTCCCTAAGCGGAGGGACATTGATATTAATCACATTGAGCCGGTAATAAAGGTCTTGTCTGAACCCGCCCGACTCGATAAGAATGCTTAAGTCCTTGTTAGTTGCGGCAATTGCCCGGACATCGACTTTCAATGTCTTGTTGCCGCCTACCCGCCTGAATTCTCCGGAGTCGAGGAACCGCAGTAATTTTGCCTGAAGACCGAGCGGCAGTTCACCTATTTCGTCAAGGAAAAGGGTCCCTTTGTCTGCTACCTCCACAATGCCGTATTTCATCTGGTGGGCGCTGGTGAAAGCCCCTTTTTCGTGACCGAACAGTTCAGATTCAATAAGGTTTTCAGACAAGGCAGCACAGTTGAGCGCCGTGAATGGCGCATTGCTTCTTTTGCTGTACTGCCATATGGTGGTGGCAACAAGCTCTTTGCCTGTCCCGCTCTCGCCATGGATAAATACGGAAGAATCAGTGGGAGCTATCTTCCTTATCAGGGTGAGAATATCCTTGAACTGTCTGCTTTTGCCCACAAACTCGTCCGGAGAGTCTTTCCTGGCGAGCTCCTGCTCCAGCAGCAGGTTTTTTATCTTCAGCCTGCGGTATTCAAAGGCCCTGTTGATGACGATGACGAGCTCATCGAGTTTGTAGGGTTTGCTTATGTAATCATAAGCGCCGTTTCTCATGGCCTCTACAGCGGTCTCAACGGTCGCCATGCCCGTAAGGACGATTGTAGCGGGAGTGGCAGGGTCGCTCCCAATCTTTTTCATCAGCGCAATTCCGTCAATCCCGGGCATAACGATGTCGAGGAGCACGACATCGTATTCATCGCTCTTGAGCGATGCAAGCGCAGCTTCACCGTCAGCGGCTGTTTCCACCGAGAAGCCCTTTCTGGTGAGTTCCTTTTTCAACAGCCTTCTGAACCGTTCCTCGTCATCTATTGCAAGAACTTTAATCATCACTTAGCGGGTAGTCTGATGAAGAACGTGGTCCCCATGCCTTCCTCGCTCGACACATCTATTGTCCCTCCGTGTTCTTCGACGATCCTGTGGCAAATGGAAAGCCCGAGTCCCGTGCCGTCGCCCACTGGTTTTGTAGTGAAGAAGGGATCGAATATTTTTCCGATTATGTCGTTAGGGATGCCGCATCCGGTGTCACAGATGGAGACGCAGACCCCCTCGGGAACAGAAGTGAATTCACCGGACGTATTGTGCAGTGCTTCGGTTTTAATGACAATGCTGCCGCCCTCCGGAGTGAAGTACATGGAGTTGATCAGAATATTCATGAAGAGCTGTCTCAACGTCCCGGGCTCCGCCAGGACCTTGGGAGTTGCGCGGTTGAGTTGGAGTTCAATATTGTGCCTGAGTTTCTTGGCCCTGTGATTTACAAGGAGTATGACCTCTTTTATTAGTTCGTTAATATCAATCTCGCGGTACATGCCGCTTGAGGGGCGGGCAAAATCCAACAGGGTTTTAAGGATATTTTTACACCTGAAGATCTCGTTATGGATAGTCTGGAGGTATTCGGGAAAATCTTCAAATTCCTCCGCCGGCAGCGGTGCATTGCTTTTAATCCTGTCGATCAGGGCCTCTGAGTATCCTGCAATGATGCCGAGAGGATTGTTTATTTCGTGGGCAATGCCGGCGACCAGGGTGCCCAGCGAGGCCATTTTGTCGGCTCTTATCAACTGCTGTTCAAGCTTTTTCTGAGCTGTAACATCCTTAAGGTAATGGACGATTGCATAAAGACGCTTTTCCTCATCGGTGAGCAGATAGGTCCAGAAATAAAAGATGTTGCCGCCGGCGCCCCTTAGTTCAACGAAAGAGGGTTTGCCTGAGCTAATAGTGTCATAACAGATGCAGTGCTCTGTGCTGATTCCGATCCTCTCAAGAATTTTCCTGCACGAACTCCCCATAATCTCGACGACGGAGAGCCCTGCTTTGAGCAGCAGTGTTTTGTTCGCCCTGAAGACAGTTTGCTTGTCATCTTCGATCCATACCATATCTGCAATGGCATCGAATGTCTTCTCCCACTCTTTCTTTTCCTTCGATATTTCTTCAAAGAGCATGGCGTTTTCCAGCGCAATAGAGATATGTTTTGCCACCGGGAGGAGAATCTCGATGCTTTTCCCCGAATAGTGAGAAGGGGCGGCGCTGTCCAGGTTGAAGACTCCCAGCATCTTGTCCCTGTAAAGCGGGATGCTGATTGTAGAGCGAATGCCCTCATTCAGGAGCTTTCTGTCAAGCGGGAACTCTATCTCCTCCAGCAGGTCGCGGTTTATCCACGGCCGGTTGTTCTGAATGACCCAGCCGGCGCTTGTACCTGCAAGCGGAGCCTTAACTCCTTTTTTCAAGATCGTTTTCATTTCAGTATCCAGAGCGAAAATGGTCAGGTTGTTTTCCCGCTCGTCGAACATCAGGAGGCTGGCCCTGTCATAAGAAACCAGCTTTCGTATCTCTGACGCCATTATCCTGAATACGGTGCCCATGCTGAGGCTGGAGTTGATGATACCGCTCAGTTCATTGATGAGTTCGGTCTGCCGCATCTTGTCGCGGAGCTGCTCAATCAGCCGGTCGTTTTCGAGAGCGATGCCGAGCTGTTTCCCGAGTTGGAGTTCCCGCGGGTCCGATATATCTTTAAGTACGACGAGCCGCTGATGGTCCGGCTGGTACGGGATGACCGATACCTGCGCAATAAACAACTCGCCGCCTTTCTTCTTGCAGATAGATTCGTAATGAACACCGGCAGGTGACTGCTGCCCGGGGGTGGAAATGCCGGTTGTCTCGCCGGCAATCCCGGATGTTTGAGTTAATAGCTCCGAAAGGTCCAGGCCAATAATTTCGGAAGATGCGTAACCGAAGATCGTATTGGCTGCAGCATTGAGTGCAACGATCTTAAGACCGGCATTGATGATCAGGGCAGGCGTGTTCAGGCAGTCGAATGTTTGCAGCATTAGTTCGTATTCACTTGTACGTACAACCGCCATTTTTTATTATATCATAATAACGGAGCGGGGCTTTTTAAGGTGGTGAAATATGCTATAATTAAGCTTTAAACGCGCCCATCCGTTGAGCAAAGTCTACTGCCTTAAGGAGAACGGTTGTTAGAGTTATTTAAGCAGATCAGGTGGCAGGATTTTCTTGATATTGCTGTTGTTGCGATAGTCGTGTACAGGGTCCTTCTTATTATCAAGGGCACCAAGGCGGCGCAGATGCTGATCGGTCTCGGTCTGCTGGTTGTTGCATCTTTTTTCGCAAAGTATTTTCAACTATATACGATGGACTGGATCATCCAGAGTTTCTGGTCGCAGGTGGTTATAGTGCTGATAGTGCTCTTCCAGCCTGAAATCAGAAGGACACTGGCCCAGATGGGGCAGTCCTCATTTTTCCAGAACTTGACCGTTGCCGAGGAGTTGAAATCGCTTGAAGAGATAGTCAGGGCTTCTATGGCCCTGGCGCACAGGAAAATTGGGGCCTTGATTGTCATTGAAAGGGAGGTCAGTCTCAAGGACTATGTTGAAATTGCTACAGCGCTTGATGCAAAGGTTTCCAAGGAACTGCTGCTGAGCATCTTCCATCCTACCTCGCCTATTCACGATGGCGCCATCGTTATCAGGGGGAACAGGGTTGTTGCTGCAGGCTGTTTCCTGCCGATAACGCTCGGCTCCGGTATAAGCAAATCGCTTGGCACCCGCCACCGCGCCGGCATTGGTATTACCGAAGATACAGATGCAGTGGCCATTATTGTTTCTGAGGAGACAGGAACGGTTTCAGTGGCAATGCACGGGAGCTTTGAAACCCATGTCGACATGGGCTCATTGCGTGATATGCTTACCGATCTGTTTGCCGAATCGAAAAAGGTAAAAGTAGCGGCGGCAAAAACTTTTTCAAAGGACTGATGCAGGAAAAACATGAAACATTGGCAGGGCACAAATGAAGAAGATACTTTTCAGTAATCTCGGCATCAAGATCCTTTCGGTAGTACTTGCGATATCATTGTGGATATTTGTCACCTACAGGGGGCGGTCGGAAATGGCTGTTGATGCACCCATCGCGTTCAAGAATGTGCCGAAAGGACTGGAACTTTTACGCGAAAGTGCAAAGATGGTGACTCTGAATTTGCGCGGCCATGAGAGGCTGCTGAAGAGCCTTAGGCCGATGGATATCAACGTTGTTATCGACCTCTCCAATGCAAAGAGAGGAGAGACAACATATTATTTGGACAAGAACGCTGTCATAGTGCCGGCGACCGTGGATATACTGAGAGTAGAGCCTACATCTGTCAGAGTAGTGATAGATGAATCGATGGTAAAGACACTTCCGGTGAAGGCATCTATCATAGGCGCCCCGGAAAAGGGATTCAGAATCGCTTCTGTTGATGTAAAGCCTTCCACAGTGACGGTTGAGGGCGCCAGAACAGAGCTTGCAAGAATGGCGGTGCTGAGGACGGAGGCGGTCGACGTTGGGGGGCTTGATTCTGATGTCAGAGAGACTGTCCGGCTTAATATAAATGACAGGAACATAAGGACACGGACACCTGAAGTGACCGTGAGCATCGTTATAAAGAGGTAATACAATGAAATTGTTCGGTACAGACGGGATCAGGGCAAAGGTGAACAAATATCCCATGACCCCTGAAAATGTTTTACGTGTCGGCATGGCCATCGCGTCGGTCTTGAAGACCGACCACGGGCGGCGCATGGTATTGATAGGCAAGGATACACGGCTTTCCGGCTACATGATCGAAAGCGCGCTTACTTCCGGCCTCTGTTCGAAAGGGATGGATGTTACTCTTGTCGGACCGATCCCTACCCCCGGAGTCGCATATCTCACGCGAGCGCTGCGGCTTGATGCCGGCATTGTAATTTCGGCCTCACATAATCCCTTTGAGGATAATGGTATAAAGATTTTTTCGCCGGACGGTTTTAAGCTTTCCGATGAACTTGAACAGGAAATGGAGCGGTTGATAGCAGATGACAATTTTCCGGCACGGCGTGCAACAGGCGAAAAGATCGGCAAGGCATATCGTCTGGATGACGCCACGGGGCGGTACATAGAGTATATAAAATCTACCATCCCGAGAAGGGCTGACCTAGAGGGCCTTAAAGTGGTCGTCGATGCGGCCAACGGAGCGGCATATAAGGTTACGCCGCTGCTGCTTGCCGAGCTTGGGGCGCAGGTCATTGCAATAAATGATAAGCCCAACGGTGTCAACATTAATGACAAATGCGGCTCTATGCATTTGGATTGCGTTGCAAGAGCGGTAAGGGAAGAAGGCGCTCATGCGGGTATTGCCCATGATGGCGATGCCGACAGGACACTCCTGGTAGATGAGCGCGGTTGTGCTGTCGATGGCGACATCATACTGGGTATATGGGCATCTGAGCTTAAAAAGGATGGGAGGCTGCAGGGGAACGGTGTGGTTGCGACGGTCATGAGCAATCTCGGACTCGAACGGTTTTTGGCCGGACAGGACATCGGGCTTCTTAGGACAAAGGTCGGCGACCGCTATGTTGTAGAAGAAATGATCAAAGGCGGCTACAATTTGGGCGGCGAGCAATCCGGGCATATTGTTTCTTTTGATTACAATACGACTGGAGATGGGCCCATAACCGCTCTGCAGGTACTGTATTTGATGAAGAAAAAGAAGAAGCTCCTTTCCGAGCTGGCTGCCGGGATTGAACTCTATCCGCAGGTGCTTCTGAACATTCCGGTCACAGAGAGGAAGGACATTAAAAAAGTCCCGGAGATAACGAGGGCCATCGATGATGCAACGGCAAAACTCGGCAGCAAAGGCAGAATGCTTGTCAGGTCGTCCGGCACCGAACTTACAATACGTGTCATGGTAGAGGCAGAGGATCCAGTCATGGCAAGAAGCATGGCTGAAGAGGTGGCAGGGGTAATCCAGGAGAAGTTGGGTGCCTGAGCGCCATAGCACATGACGGTGGCTCTATTTAAACATTTTTATCCCCTGACAATTAACACTATCAAAGACCACTTGCTGAACACTGACCGGCTCGCAAAAAGTCGTGGAATGCTTTTGTTTGTTGTTGTCTCGAAAATACACTGAGATCTGTCACTCCGGCCTGCCCGGAGTCTTTTATCCAGGCATGGACAGATTCCTGTCGAGCCAACAGTCCCAGAAGTAGGTGCTCTTATGCAAGGGGATGACAACTTGTTTTCACGCCCCTTTGTGAGCCCCATATTATTGGGATTCCACCTGATAACCGAGAGTTTCACAATTCTGCAACTGACGAGGACTTTGTCCCGTAACACGCGCCGTCAGATCGAATCCTGATAGCCCGTTGCTTGTCGGTCTCAGTGTTGATAGAAATATCGGGCGGTGTCAGTTTCTTTTGGCATATAACGTTCGAAGGGTCATCTATACAAAAGAGCACGTTTTGTCCCGAATTACGCGCAGGGTTATTTATCGCGAAGAATTAATTTCCGGCAGTCCAACGCAATCAAGTGCACCATACACCACACCGCGACTGGCTCTTGCGAGGTGTTTGTTTACCCTGAAAACCCGCACATTAAGTGTCACAAGAAAAATGAAGATTTTAAAAAAATCTCTCACTCTTGGGAAAAAGAAGGAACTGAACGACTCGTTTGATTTTTGGCAGGGTAATAAAAAAAGCCTTCGTTGCGTAATTGTCTTCGATCAGAAGTATTTTGAGACTGAAATTAGTCATTAGTTATTCGTGGCTTGATGGGCTTGAAGAGTCTGACCCAACAGTCCTTCAATCGATATTTACTAAATCTATGACCTTTAGACATAGTATTACAATTGACCAATCTATAAGCTAATTCGGCATCCAGCGGTCAAGGAGATACTTTATATCCTTGCTGAATTGTATTAAGTCTACTGCTTTGTGCAGATAACCATTAGCCCCTGCGGCATAAGAAGCTTCCTCATCAGACGCAAGTAATGATGACGTAACAACAACCACAGGGATTTTATTAAATCGGACATCTGCACGAATTTTCTGTAAGGCCTCAGTTCCACTCATGCCAGGCATTTTCAAATCAAGCAGTATCAGTGCCGGGATGTCATGTCCGCCCTGCAGATAACGAAGCGCGTCTTCGCCGCTCAAAGCCACTTCCACCCTTACTGCATGTTCTACTGCTTTTAGAGCAATTTGGGTAAGCTCGATATCGTCCTGATTGTCATCTACAATTAAAATGGTGTTTGTCATCTCACAGTATATCAGCCTAGTGTAAAATAGACAACTGCGCCTTTATTCTTTTCCCCTTCCGCCCATATTCTCCCGCCATGGCGGTGGATTATACGCTCAACTATTGCGAGTCCAATTCCTGTTCCTTCAAACTCCTCATTACCATGAAGACGATGAAACGGCCGGAACATTTTGTCGGCATATTCCTGGTTGAAGCCGGCACCGTTATCTTTCACGTAGTAGACTGTCTTTCCTTTCTCCTCAACTGCTCCAAATTCGATCTGCGCATCGTCTGCCCTTGAAGTGAACTTCCAGGCATTGTCTAAAAGATTCGATAACACAATTTTCATCAACCCTGAATCAGCAAAAGCTGAAATGCCTTCGTTTATTTTAACGTTAACCCTTTTGTCAGGATTGGTCTCCTGCAGTTCGGCGATGGCAGTGGCAGCAATGTCACTTAAATCCACTGCAGTCCTTGTCATGTCCTGACGTGATATGTGTGAAAGACGAAGAAGGTCGTCGATGAGCTGACTCATCCTGGCTGCACCAAGCTGGATGCGGTCCAGGTAATTCTTCTTCTTATCGTCGGGATGATCTATGGGCCCTTTAGAAAGGATTTGAGAAAAGCCTGAAATGGCGCGAAGAGGTGCCCGCAGATCGTGCGAAACCGAATAAATAAATGATTCCAGTTCGTTATTGGCAAATTGGAGTTCTTGATTCCTTGCGAGAATTTCTTGGTTAAGCTTTAATATTCTTTCTTCTGTCAGCTTGAGTTCAGTGATATCGTGAACCATACCGATGGACCGGATGATCTTTCCGGCTTTGTCTCGCATATGCTGACACTTTTCATGAACGTATCGTATTTCTCCCGTATTCTTCCGCACAACCCGATGCTCTATCTGGTATGTGTCTCTGTCCTTCCGGACAGACCCGGAATAAGCCCCTTCTACAGCGGCTCTGTCATCCGGATGTACCCTCTCCAGAAACGCCTCGTAAGTCGCACTAAACTCCTGAGGCTCTAATCCGAATATCCGATAGACTTCATCCGACCAAATAAGAACATTGGTTACAAGATCTAACTCCCAACTGCCAAGGTGGGCCATTTCCTGTGCCTTTTTGAGCCGTTCCTCGTTTTCCTTTAGTGCCACTTCTGCCCGTTTAAGGTCGCTGATATTCTCAGAAAATATTATCAGTCCTCCGATTTCATTATTGTGCGTATACCATGGCCTTAGCTCCCAGCGGATCCAGTCTGTGTGACCATCTGCCCGAACCCATGGGTCCGCCTCATTTCTCTCTATAGAACCCGCAAGAACCCTGCGGTGGATAACTTTCCATCGATCTGGGATGTCCGGGGAAACATCGTAGTGACTTCGTCCAATAATATCCTGTTCTTTAACACCGTATGCCTTGAACCAGCGCCTGCTCGCAGCAAGATATTTCATATCGCTGTCCAACATTGCGATCGCGGCCGGCGCGTGTTCAATGAAGAGTCGTAACTTATTTTCACTTTCCCTAAGCGCCTCCTCTGCCAGCATGCGATCGGTAACGTCCCAACAAATCCCGTTGATCCTCATAGGTTGACCATTATTATCCCTGACCAACCTGCCGCGGGCAGTTATATAATGAATGCTCTGGTCAGGCCAGATCACACGGTACTCTGATTGGTAAAGCACATCCTGCTCAAGGGTCTGATTGAGTGCCGCCACGATATTCTCTCGGTCATCGGCATGTACCACCGTAAAAAACTCCTCTGGAGTCCCGGTGAACGACTCAGGTGCTATTCCCAGAAGATGACAGACCTGGTCGTCAAAATAGCGTCTATTCTTCTTGATATCCCAGTACCAAACCCCCATATGCGCCGACCTTAGCGCAAGATCAAGTCGGGCCTTGTTATCACTCAGAGACTCCTCAGCCCTCTTCAGAGAGGTAATATCATTACCGATAGCGAGGATCTCTTTTAAATTGCCATGATCATCCAACATTCCTTTATTAGTCCACATCACCCAGCGACGGTCCCCAGTTTTCGTTATATTCTCATTTTCATTAGATGTATATCCCTCCACATCGGCAGCAATTTTTTCTCCCAAATTGGATAAGTCCCGTTGTGTAACCGACTTTTTCTCTGGGATCACTATTTGAACGCTTTTCCCAATCATCTCTTCTTTTGAATAACCAAAGAAGTTTAAACCATAATCATTTATGTAACGAATAATTCCATCGGGAGTCCATCTGATAATAATGCTATTTGCCGTTTCAAGTAATAACTGTAATTCATCTTTAGTTCTTCGAATCTCCATTTCCGCCAGCTTGCGCTCGGTGATGTCATTACCGAAGCCAATGTTCTGGATTATATTTCCGTCATTATCGAAAGTGAGCAGAGAGTTCCACGAAATTGTCCGCTTATTCCCGTCACGCGTTGTAAGCGTCATTTCATAATCCCTTATGTTGCCCTTCGCAAAATCATTGAATAATTGCTCCACTTGCCGGTATTCATCCCCGGGGTAGAAGACGCTCCACCAGTTTTTACCGATCAATTCCGCAGCGCTGTATCCAGTGATTGCTTCCCCAGCCGGATTTATAAAGTTTGTAGTTCCGTCGGGATCTATTCCGCAAATAACGGCAGGAGTCCGGTTAATGATATTCGTTGAAAAATCCTTTTCCTCTTTGAGTTCCTCATACGACTCGCGCAATTTCGCAGTCATCGTATTGAACTCCCATGCGAGATCTACGAACTCGTCATGGCCCTTCAAATCTATTTTGTAATCGAGGTTTCCTCCTCCAATGACTGATGCGCCATCTCGAAGTCTTGAAATGCGATGAGAAATAATCTGAATCAAGAACAATGAAATAGTAATTGCAGCACCAGAGACGACAACGATCAAACCCACGATCTCCCAACCCATAAGGCTTAAGGTGGAAGAAAGCCGCCGGCTTGCAGACTCACGCAACGTGCTTGCGTTCAAAACCAGGTCATAAGACTGCATGCTCAACAGAGTGGCAAATCTGCTTTCAGCTAGGGCGGCGAGATCGTTAGACTCGGCTTTCAACCTCCTAGCCTCATGTTCTTTGATTATATTTGAAAAGATATCTACAGAAGATTTGTAACCTTTTATCATGTCCTTGATGATTCCTTTTTCTTCGGCATCTTTAAATCTCTCCGATGCCGATTCCAGGAGTCTGCCGATCTGTTTGTTCTTGGCAAACCACTGTTCTTTCGCCCTTTCATTGCCGGTCCGCAAATAGTCATCATTAAAAGTATTCCTTTCAAATACGCTGATTACTATCTGGTTGGCAATCTCTGATTCCTCCCTGACTCTATTGACTCGATAAAGAGCCAGGAGTATTACGATGACGATAATAAGGGCAGATGCTACTGAAAACACAACATTTAGATGAAGTCTTGTTCTGACCTGCATAGCTCCTTACCTCATTACCTCATTACCCGTACTGCTTTTGGTTTGACCGAATGAAGGCCGTCAAAGTAAATGAAATTGAGATAGTTGGGGACCTTTGTTTTGTTGGTCAGGTTGTTTGTTATCGCCCATTGCGCCACATCCTCAAGAGTGAGCAACAATGTCTGATCGAGATAAAGTCCAAACTTATAGTCATTCCATGTGGCGTACAAATACTTCTCGTCCATATGCAGCTTTTTTGTTAGCACTGAAATTGAGTCTTCTTTGTTCTGCTGTATATAGGTACTAGCCCTGTCGATGGCCCTGAGGACCTTCTTGATTGTCTCAGGGTGATTTTTTGTGAAGTCTTTCATTGCTACAAGATCGAATGTCTCCCTCAGAAGATCTGCTTTCGGCAGGCGTATTGTCCTTCCTGGTAAGTCTCTCATAGCCTCATAGGCATAGGGTTCAAATGCAGCGATTGCGTCAACCTCTCCGTGTTTGAGAGCATTGGGCAGGTCCTTCTGGGGGATATCGATGAGCTTCACATCCTTATGTTGGACCTTCATGGAAGTCAAATAAGCATCAAGGAAGAAGTGAGCAGATGTCCCGTACGTGGTGCCTATCATCTTGCCTTTCAGGTCCGATGCCGTGCGTATCCCCCTGTCCGTGCGGACGACAATCTTTGAATCGTCATAGTAATAGACAAACCCTGCGATAACATAAAAATCCTCCCTCTTAAAGCTATTCATTACGATCGGTGTTTCCGCCGGCATTGCGAAATTAACCTTTCCTGCAAAAAGAGCTTCCAACGTGAGTTTGCCGATCGTATAGTATTTCATCGTGACATCGAGCCCCTCATCTGAAAAATACCCTTTCTCATATGCGATTATGACAGGAGCGGATAGGGTTTCCAAAGCTGCACCGATTGTTATAGGCTCTCGCGGCTCCTTGAATGCTTTTGTTTCATTCGGCTGTTCCTTGCAACTGGCAACAATGCCCGCAATACAAAAAAAGAGAACAAAAATAACTACGGATCTTGATATGTTAGTTCTTTTCATCAATTTGATTAAACCTCCGGAAAACATAGACCTAGCATATTCAAAGGTTCTGCAAAAATATCGTCCGTAAAGTACAGCGTAAAGTACAGGCAGTAACAATAACTATGTCAACGACATAGCGTAATAACCATGCCGGATGAGTTGTTAACTCTATGGATTTTCTTCCCCAAGTTAGCAAGCCTTTTTTAAAGTATTACGTTACAATATCATGAAATAAAAGAAAAAAACAGGTCTTCGCTCAAACAGAGACCTTCTATCCCAAAAATTAGATATTCACCATGATGTAACCTTTATCGAAAACTTGACGCTCAACCCTTGCGTATTTGAAGAAGTGCTTTGCACAATTTGAGCACGGGTCGAGGAGTGAGGTTTTTTAGAAGCAGGAAGTACTCCGCAAGTGAGGAATCATTAATTTTGGTCGTACACCGCATAGAATTGCGTGAGTTCAAAAGTGTCGACTTTAAGTAGGACTTGAAAAACTGAATCAGCCCCTCCGAATCAGGAAATCACGTCTTATTTGCTTGAAGAGTATGGGACATACCACGTAACCTAGGCACGGCCAGCGCCAACGCTATTGTGCTACTTATAATGCGCATTCAATCAATCGGGACATTTTTGCAACATTTCTTCCAGTAATCGAGACCGTAGCTCCTCGTCGGAAAATGTCTGCTCCGCGTCCTAATACGCAAAAGTTAGGTGAAGTAGCTACCGTTCATAAATAAGAGATTGCCACAATGCAAAAGTCTATCAATGCAGCATCGAGACAAACAAGTTACGGCTGTACTCGCGCTTTACCTCTTCTATTAAGTTCACGATCTGTGCGGATATGAGGTCCATCGCTGAGAATTTTTTCCACGCTAATTCCTTATTGCCTGCATTGTACGCGTCCCCCATTTCCTTGGCCAATGCATGAAACTCTCATGGATCGGGCCAATAGCTTAGCAACTGGCCTGATTGCCGCGTAAACGCTTTTCCTCAATATCCTACTACTTGCCGAAAAGACATGAAGGCTGGTCAGGTCCATTGTTAATCCTCCCAGGAATACAATAACTTTGCCGATAAACGGCCGGTGGTCAGCCTTGCCAAGATCGAGCATGATCAGTTAATTGCCTTTTATCCTGAACTTCGTCGTGACTGCCCCCAGTTCCTCTGTAACTTTGACGAGATCGTTCACTTCCTGAAGAACTTTCGCAGCTATCGCATGCTGCTCGTTGGCGATCACCGTTGTCTTTTCGATGTTGCTGGCGACATCTTCCGATGCCGCTGACTGCTGGTCCATTGCAGCGGCTATCCTGGTGATCTGATCGTTGGCATTCTCGACTGCCCGCACGATATCCGAGAGGGAGTCTCCGACCTCCTTTATCTGACTGGTTATCATGTTCACCTGTTCGGATGCCGCATCCATAGATATTGTCGTCTGTTCAGACTCGGACTGCACAGCACCTATTTTTTCCGAAATATCCTCGGTCGCCTTGATTGTCCTTTCGGCGAGTTTCCTGACCTCATCGGCAACGACTGCAAACCCCCGGCCCTGATCTCCGGCGCGTGCCGCCTCTATTGCAGCATTCAGGGCAAGCAGGTTCGTCTGGTCGGCAATTTCTTTAATGACCGTTACTATTTCTCCGATCTCTCTGACTCTGTGGTTCAGCTGTGCCACCGTAGAGGAAAGCTCCACCGTTGAAGTATGCACATTATTAACGGTCGTCACCGCATTGGCGGCCGTCGCTTGCCCTGAATTCGCCATGTAACTTTGGGGACGTTGTTACATACGTTGCAAAACTCTGTTGTCAAAACTCTTGACAGTGCTGTCGGACGTGGGTAAAATTACGTTATGCCACGCCAAGCCCGGTTCCTTGAGCGCCTCGGGCAGAACTTCCAGGACGCCAAATGTGCCGTTTATGCATGGGTGCTCATGGACAACCATGTTCACATACTGTTCCGGAGTGGACAAGGCGGCATCTCATCTGTCATGAGAAAGCTCTTTACCTGGTACGCCCAATACTTCAACCGCAGGCACAGCCGAAAAGGACATCTCTTTGAAAACCGGTATAAATCCATCCTGTGCGACGAAGATAATTACCTTCTTGCCCTCGTTCGTTACATCCATCTCAACCCTGTGCGGGTAAAAATCATTCAGACCATGACAGAGATGGACAAATACCCCTGGAGCGGCCATCCGGCTATTATTGAAAAGGCAAAATACCCATGGATGGATACACCAACGGGGTTGACACAATTCGGAGACACGAAAAGAAAAGCCATTGCAGAATACCGGCGGTTTATGCAGGAAGGCATGGATCAGGGACACGAGCCCCAATATTCCGGTGGCGGCGTTGTACGGAGCCTCGGAGGTTGGTCCAATGTCCTCTACATGAGACGGAAAGGCCGGAAGGAAGAGGCAGACGAGCGGGTTCCTTGGGAGCGGTGATTTCGTGCAGCAAGTAATAACGGAGACAGAAGACAAGTCGCTTCGGCAGATGAAGCTCAAACGATCAGGATTGACGCTGATAAAAATCATTGAGCAAGAATGCAACAAAGGGCAGATCAGCCGGATAGAGCTGGAGAGCGGCAATCGCCGGTCAAAGGTAAGCCGGACGCGTGGACAGATCGCCCGACGGGGCAGTAAAGAGATAGGCCTTTCAGCGGCTGAGATTGCTCGACATCTCGGCGTAGCCACGTCAAGCATAACGCGGGCGATTGCAAAGATGGACGGCTGATCTACAATGCAACGTAAGTAACAACGTCCCCAAAGTTTCTCGCTCACGTTCAGGACAAATCCAAGCAGCATTATTGCCCCATAGTAAAGCCTTAGTCCCGGTCATATTACTTCCGTTTTGAGCCTTAATAAAGGCTTTTTTTTGTTTCCATTGACTCCCTCCAGCAGAATTACGACTTCACACTCACTATAGTAAAATCTCACTCGTCTGTCAAGGTAGATTCCAGTCACCGGCCACAATGATTTCCGATTGTATATCACAGGGCTGCATGCAGCCAACAATTCGAGGAAGGAATGTTGCTGAAGCGTTTTCCTTCCGACAGGAGTTTCACAGGATCACAGATGCAAATCGACAAGATGTTCGAGCACTTGCAAAATGCAATATCTTCAACTATCATCAAGTATATGGATCTCCTACAGCCAACGTCTGTTTATCTGGTGCTGATTTATAGATTGTTAGGTATATGTCGCCGAGGTTGGCGGCAGTCCCGATGACGCGGGCGAAAGCGGCCATTAACCTATTAGCATTAGGAGGCAATAATGAGAAAAGTAATCTTGGTAATTCTTATCACACTGCTGAGCAGTACAGCACTCGCCCAAAATTCCGGCTTGAAGCCAGGCCTGTGGGAATATACACCGATCAGCCAAATCATGGATGGCCGCGACATGAGTGCGCAGATGGCCTCGGCAAGGGCCGAAATGCAGCAGACATTGGCGAATATGCCCCCTGCTCAGCGTGAGCAGATGCAAGCCATGATGGGTCAACAAGGGTTGCTCTCCAGCGGCGTAATGCAAATTTGCATCAGCCCGGCTATGGCGGCGAAGGACAAGCCTATGGTGAATGCCAAGGGCGACTGCGAACCGACCAGAGTAAGCCGCAGCGGCAACAAGACCAGTTTTGAGATCAATTGCACCACCAAGGGAGGCACCAGCGTCGGCAAGGGCGAAAGTACTATTAGCGGCGACACGGTGACAACACGTATGGATATGGCAACGACTGATGCTCGGGGTAACCGCCACACCATGAGGAGCGAGATACAAATGAAGTATCTTGGCTCAGACTGTAAGGGCATCAAGCCGGCGGATCAAATAGCCAAGAAGCCCCGGAATCCCGTGCGGTAGAAAGGATTTTCATCTATAAGGAAGACTACTATAAGTTGCGTTGAACTTCCTGTGGCCTCTGCCTGTTGACCGGCGTCGAATTTTGATCCAGTATCGGCACCGAAGCTTGACGCGCCTCATCTATAACATTTTGATTTATAGTGATGCTTCAAGTTTAAGTGGGGCGAATTGGACGCCGATTTACAAGTTCGACCAATAAACGTCAGATATGTACTTCCTGGACTTGACTCTGTCGCTTTTCTACCACAGGCGAGAGATTCTTTCGGAAACAAATGTCGGCTGATGACGCGGTGAATCAAAGGGTTACGTGTAGTACTCACTATCCGGTTTACGACCCCTGATTGCCTGATAATGGCTCAGTTTATTTGTTTTATGCCGAGATCTTTACAAATCTTTCGTGCGAGGTGATCATCTATCTCAGAATGTCGTGGAACAGATGATCGCTTATTTTGATTTGGATTCCCCCACCATGAATGACGGCTGCCTTCTCTGATAAATTCACATCCCTGTGATCGAAGGTACTTCAGAAAGTCATTGCGTTTCATACCGCAATGTTTTCTTCTAAGTATCCTGTTCCCACTGCATCAATAGCGTCCTGACGGTTAAAATCGAGTGCTTCTTTCAGGGTGAGCCTAAGGCTTTCACGCAGCTCATCATGTGTTTGTTCCTGGCAGTTCACACCAGGAATTTCCTCTATCCACCCGATCCACCAATTGCCAGATTGTTTTACCACAGCCGTATATTCTTTATTCATAAACGACCTCCTCATGTCCAAATTATAACGTAACGACAGGCACTTTGAGTATTATTTTTTTCTTCTTTATTTTTTGCCACAACGATTATTATACGCGCCTCTCGTAATATTTTATATTTCGAGAAAGTGTCTAAGCTGCTTAATGCCATCTCCATAGTTCGACATGCTCTCCTTATGCACAGCTCCCTTTGAAATTTGATGGTTCCTTTCGGAAGTCTTGCTCCCGTCAAAAGATTGGCTGTGTGATGTAGGGTGGAGTCGATACAAAACCTCGACGAAAATGCTTCTTCACTTTTCGGCGTCCCGCAGATGAATGTTTCTTTCGATAATTTACGCGGATAAAATGTGAGCGCCTGCATCTCCATAGTCTCCGGTTGCATCGTCGATGCGGCTGGACCGAGCGTGTTATGGGGGAAAGTCCTCAGTTATGACAAGTCGAAATTTTTGCGGACTTCTGTGAGGACTCATTCTGTGATTAACGCGTTCATTGCTCTGAAATGATTTTTCAGACATGACACTCCGTACGAAATTTAATATTTTCTTTGCTTTGTAACACCTTAAGTATACCCGCTACACTGTCCATACGAGGATTGCCGTTTGGCCCCAGCATTCTATGAATGCTCTTAGCCGACTTTCCGAGCTGTTTTGCCAGTTCCGGAAATGTTATTGTCGCATTAATGTAGTCCCGGAGTATCGCCTTTGCAACATCATAATCGCCAGCAATTAACTCATTAATAGCCGATGCAAGCAATGCCCGGCGAAACTCGGGATCACGCTCTACTCTGCGCTTTACTGTGTCTTTGAAGTCTCTTGTAAGTGCCATATTAAGCTCCCTTTGCTTTTCTTTTTTTATAATCTTGCCAATACTCGACAGCCTGGCTAATATCTTTTTGTTGTCGTTTTTTACGGCCTCCAAAGAGAAGTATTATTATTTTGTCGCCATCCTTCCCAAAATAGATGCGATATCCGGGACCGAAATCTATCGTGTATTCGTACACACCTCTGCCCACAGACTTAACTCGCGAGTGCTTCCCTTCTTTCAAACGTGTCAATGCTACGGTTATCTGGGTCGCTGCGGGAATATTCAGCGAATCGAACCATTGTCCGAAGGGAGATATGCCATCTTCTCTTTCAAACTCCTTAAGTTCAATCATTTCTATTTAAATAGTAACTTATAGGTAACCATTTGTCAAACTATTTAATCAGCGCCGATAACAGAATCGCAAACTCCCACATAAATTATCATTTGCAACCTTCATTATTGGATGATCGTTGCGAGGCGAGTGTGAGCACTCTGCCGTGAAGAATAATTTTCCTCGGTTTGAAATTCTTCGAGTCAATTTATATTTATTACAACTTCTCCCTCTTTCTTGAATCCTTAATAATGTTTTCAAATTCCCTGAAGCCTATTATTTTTTTGCCTCTATAAGGATTCAGAATAAGCAAGTCCTTATCCCCGGTAACAATATAATCCGCCTTGCCCCGAATGGCTGTCTCAAGGAGAAAGTTGTCTTTCTCGTCTCTGCAATCTTTTATTGTATGATGAACCGCAACTACCTGGGCGGATTTATAGGGATAAAAACTCCTCGATGTCGTCGGTGGTAAAATGTTTGCGGAATTTCGGCCTTCTAATGACAGTTGTTATTTCGTCTAACTGCTCATTGGAGATGATCACCTCAAGCAGGCCGTCAAGAATATAATCGTCAAGTCCTGCAAAGAGCTTGCCGATAAGGAAGCTGATCCAGATATTCGTGTCAATGACTGCTTTCACTTGTATCTTGCAGCCCTAACTTTGTCAACCTCTTTTGTAATATCCTCATACGAAATAGGGATGCCTTTTTTTGCTGAAAGCAATTTTTTGAATCGTTTTTTCAGAGTTAAACTGTCGAGATAGCGGGCAAGGTCTTCTTTTTCCTTAATGGAAAACTGAGAAATTAAGCCCTTTATCTGTTCAATATCCATCTTTCTCGTCGCCGGCATTATATTGGCCTCCAAAACTGATTTCTTGCTTCTATTATAGCCTAACCACTCCTTTCTTTTTTAGACTTTTTCTACCCCTTCAAGGAATGCATGACCAAAGCCGCGCGCCTATTTTTTGCGGACTTGCTGATAGTTATACCGGTGAGCCAGTTCAGGCAAGGCGATGGGGAGCCACGGCGGCAGTAAATTATGATTGTGGAGGGGAGAATATAAGTATTAAAATAAAACAAAATTGGGAAATTTGAGGTGAAACTTATTGATGATCGCCTTCAGCGACGAAGTTATGGGCGCGCCCTGCATTAGAGGGATGCGCGCGACGGTCGGTCATATCTAACCCATGCAATATGTCATCGCCTTTATTTACGGTTCCGCTCTTGTTTATGTATACCGGTTTTTTCCGGTAACGAGTCTTTTCCTGTCAGTTCTGTTACTGGGACTTACAGTCAGGCAAAACTTATACAATATACGACACTCCGTCAGGCGCAGACTGCTGTCTGTTTCTGGAGTTTTTCTTGTGGTGCTTCTCGGCTTCTGCTCTGCATATCTGCGCGCCGTTTCGCTGCAGCCCGTTTCAGACGTTGCAGGAGAGACTATACTGGTCGAAGGGACCATACGTTCTGAGGCAGTCCCCTTATATTCACACCCTGACAGTTTCTCGCATATTGTCGACGTCACTGATGCCGTTGATAAAACCGGCAGGCATCTGAGCTTAGGGGAAATGAGGGTCATAAGCAGCAGCGCTATGACTGCCGGCATGCCGTATCGCATTACGGTACATGTTCCTGCAGACGCGTACTTTATGAATCCGGGCGGCAGGACCGGATTATCGGGCTATGCACTCGGGATTGAACCTGTCAACAGTCCTCCCGGCGCGATATGGGAACGCCCCATAAAGTTATTTCAGGCATCACGGGCCCGGCTGAATACCGCTTTTAAGAAGTCTCTCTCCCCGGAGTCGGCCTCCTTTATCATGGCGCTCATCACAGGTGAGCGCGGACTGATTACAAAAGAAACAAACAACGCCTTCAATGTTACAGGGCTTGCTCACCTCCTGCACAAAGCCGGCTTGCATTTCGGATTGCTTTTTTTATTTCTTTTTGAAGCGACCCGGTTTTTTATCAAAAGGCTTCCCAATAAGTTTTTCTCCAGGCTTACACTTTATGCGTCACCATCTCAAATTGCCGCCCTCGTTAGTTTGCCCTTCATGGTCGGGTATCTGGGCATCTCACCTCCCGACTTCGGTACTGTAAGAGCATTCATCATGGTGTTTTTCTTTCTATTTGGTCTTTTGATTCAGAGAAGGGGTTTTTGGCTGAATAATCTGCTGATGGCTGTTTTTATCATTGTTATTTGTCAGCCGGATTCAGTGACCGACCTGTCGTTCCAGTTGTCGGTTGCCGCCGTGCTTTGCATAGGCCTAGCTGTAGGCGGCAAGCAGCCGGTGCGTGATCCAAATCCGGCATCTTTTTTCTCCACCCTGAGGTCTTCCCTGGTGTCTTATATACGCTCTTCTATAGCCATAACCTTGGCTGCAAATGCAGGCACAGCCCCTCTTATTATCTATTGCTTCCATAATTTCTCTATTGTTTCTCCGGTGACTAACCTTATAGTTATTCCCGCTGTCGGCTTTGTAATCTTGCCCATGGCTTTTTTATCTTCATTCTTTTTCCTTTTTTTTAATATACTGCCCTTTCATACAGTGCTTGACGCCTTTACCAGGCAAGTTTTATCGTTTATTCATTATATAGGTCGATGGGAACCAGTTGCGGTCAGGATTCCCGCATTTCCTCCGGTACTGCTCATTTTCTTTTATACGGGCCTCGTAATATTTACTGCGATAATCTATTCCAGAGTTAAAGAGAGTGCGCGGAGTGCTGTAGCCGACGCCGGACAGTCGCTGCCCACGCGCTCTGGTTTCCCCTTTTTCCGTTCGCTGTCCTTCCCTTGCTCTTTAGCGCTGATTCCCATAGTGATTTTTTCGGGTACCGCCTGTCTTGGCCGGGACAGACTCTCTGTTACCTTTCTCGATGTCGGTCAGGGTGATGGTGCAGTTATTGAACTGCCTGGCCGCCGTGCGCTGATTATGGATACCGGAAACAGCGGTTTCCAGATCGGCGAGTTTCTGAGGTACAGGGGTATTAATGAAATTGAGGCTATCATGTTGTCGCACGGACATCAGGATCATACGGGCGGGCTCGAATATCTTATTAATACTTTTAAAGTACACGAGATTTGGGACAACGACCGTCTTATACACAAAACGGGAACTCTTGAAAAAGTCGGACACAGGGGTCTGCAAAGGGGAGATGTGATTCACGGCAGTGGATATACGATAACTGTGCTTCACCCTTATGAGGGTTTTTATTCCGGGAGCGCAAATAATTCTGAAGAAAACTCCGAAGAAAACAATGATTCACTTGTCCTGCGGGTCCAGGGGACCGCCGCATCTTTTTTGTTTACGGGAGACGTAGAGAAGGAAGGCGAAGAGGATGCGGCCCATACCGGGCCCGCTCTTAAAAGCACTGTTCTGAAAGTTGCCCACCACGGCAGCCGCTCCTCGTCATCGGAAGCATTCATAAACGCAGTTTTGCCGGAGATTGCAGTAATCAGCTGCGGACGGAAAAACAGGTTCGGCTTCCCGCATGAAGAAACACTGTCCATGCTTGCCAATTGCCGGCTGTTCAGGACCGACAGGGATGGGGCGGTAGGAATTAGTGAAGGGGACGGCGGCAGGGCGCCGGTGAAGACATGGAAAGATTTCCAGATTACGGAAGTAAAGGGGCCCAGGGATGAATGGATGAATATAAACAGGCTGTTTTGGGTCTGGTGAAGTTGTTATAGGGTGGTTGCTGCAATATGAAATTGGTCTTGTGAGTATCCTGCATCGAAGAACAATTTCACTTTATGCTAAAATAATTTCAATAATTGCTTCAGTAAGGTTATTGGCTTTTCGCCCTTTGCTCTGAGTTCCATGCTCCATGCCCTTTTAACATTAACGGAGGAAAAAATGAGTGTTGTTCATCGTTTCACGGGAGAAGATAACAATTTTAACTGGGAGGGCGCCATACCCCGGGGTTACACAAAACCAAACACCAAGGGCGCTGACGGCAAGGTGCTGATCGGGAAAGCCGATGGCGCACAACAGTTCATCATCCGGTATTTCCGGGTAGAGCCGGGTGGCTGGACCGCCCTCGAAAGCCACCCCCACGACCATGGCATTTTTATACTTCACGGGAGGGCCCGGGTGCTGCTTGGAAGTGTGGAAGTCGAGGTTGGGCCCAGGGATGCTGTCTATATAAGCCCCAACGAAATACACAAGTTGAGTCCTGCCGGCGATGAAGCTCTTGGTTTCCTCTGCATAGTGCCGCCGAAGGAGAACGAAATCGGCTGAAGGGGGCTGTGGTGCTTCAATCCCTAAGCCCTCTGAATTCTCCGAGTTTTATGGCATTTAAAGCATTCGAATTTTGGAGGATGGGTATTTTTGACTGCGTCCTTTTTGCCGGCGCCGTGACATTCCAGGCACGCTGAGATGTTGTTGACCGCTATATCTTTATGAATGGCGTCGGCAGGAATGCGAGGATAACGTTTTCCTGATATGGAATAAAGCAATCCGACAATCAGTACCACAAAAATAATAAACGCAATTGTGCTTTTCATGCGTAAATTGTACCATACCCGGCAATGCTAAAGTAAGGGGTACTGCAATTCAGACAGCACGGGGCAATTTTTCTTTGCGAGCGAATAGTCCGCCGTGCCGGCCCTGCTGTCTATGCGGAACATCAACTGTGCTCCTGTTATATATGTGGGCTCGGCGTTGAGGCTGTAGGAAAAGTCCCTAAAGGCTTATAATATACCATTCATCTTGTTTGAAGATGGGATCACACCGCTGCGCAGGAGGGAGAGTGGCGAGATATAAAGAGTACGACTATACTCAAGGCAAGTTCATACCGGTGCATTTCGACAAGCAGATTCTTCCGGGCACATTCGAGTATACCCTTCATTACCTGATTGACAACGAAATAGACATGAGCATATTTGATGATAGATACAACAACGACGAAACTGGAGCGCCTGCATACGATCCAGCAATATTATTAAAGATAGTCCTGTATGCATATTCACGAGGTATTACCTCAAGCCGCAAGATAGCGCAATGCTGTGGGGAGAACATAATATTCATGGCACTATCGGCAGACACCCGCCCGCACTTTACGACTATAGCCGACTTTATATCCTCGATGAGCCAGGAGAGTATAGGGTTGTTTCTGGAAGTACTGCTGATCTGTGATGAAATGGGGCTGATAGGCAAAGAGATGTTTGCGGTAGACGGCTGCAAGCTGCCGTCCAATGCGTCTAAAGAGTGGAGCGGAACGAAAGAGGAGCTACAGAAGAAAAAAGCCAAGATGGAAAAGGCCGTCAGACAGATCATAGCCCGGCATAGGCAAATGGATGAGAACGAGGCAAACAAGGAAATAGTTGAGCAGGAACAGGGCTATGTTAAAACTCTAAAAGAGAGGGTCAGGAAGATAAAGGGGTGGATGAAAGACAATGACGACAAGCTTGGCAAAAGCGGCAAGCCTATAAAGAGCAACATAACGGACAATGAGAGCGCCAAGATGAAGACCTCACATGGAGTTATACAGGGGTATGCAGGAGTAGCAGTGGTTGACGGTAAACATCAGGTAGTAGTGCATGCGGAAGCGTTTGGCACTGGACAGGAACACGAATTACTGGAGCCGATGATAGAGGGCACGAGAGAGAACTTTAAGGCAATCGGCAATAAGAACGACGTGTTCAGTGAAGCACGGGTAACAGCGGACAGTGGCTTTCATACAGAAAAGAACATGGAGATGATAATAGAGCAGGGCATTGACGGCTACATAGCGGACACCCAGTTTAGGAAGCGCGATCCCCGGTTTGCAGATGTTGAACGATACAAGGAACAATTCAAGAAAGAGAGGAGCGGATATTGTGGAGTTAAAGGACTGTACAAACCGACAGACTTCATTCTAAGCGAGAACAAGTATTACTGCATATGTCCTGCTGGGAAGCGGCTATCCAGAAGTGGAGAAAATAAGAAAACAGAAAGCAATAGAGCGATAAGATTTCAAGGACGCAAGACCGACTGTAGCATATGTAATCTACGCGCACAGTGTTTAAGATATCCAGACAGGACGGCAGTCCGGAATGTATATTTTTATCAGGGCATCCTGGAAACAGAGGCTGAGACCTTTACCGAAAAGATGAGACGCAAGATAGATTCGATAAAAGGACGACTAATATACAACAAAAGGTTAGGAACAGTTGAGCCTGTATTCGGTAACATCCGCACCACCCTGGGCCTTGACAGATTCACCCTCAGGGGTAAACAGAAAGTAAACATACAATGGGTACTTTACTGCATGGTGCATAATCTACTGAAAGTGCATAGATATGGAGAAGTATTTGCACAGGGCTAAGAAATACTGGAAGTGGCAGCCTGAGTATGGGCAAGGACAAGCCGTAGTCGCAGATGAAACGGCAAACAATCCCCAATAAAACAGGAACAATAAATAAACCGGGAATGATAAGCAAAAAAGTTCAAGACAAAGGAGAGCCTATCAATTCTGGACTTTTTCTACAGGCTCGTTACTCGCCCACTGCGGATAACCCAGGCGCTCGACTGCAGAAAAAAAGCCCCGTACTGTCTGAATTGCAGTAAGGGGCAGGTTGAAATATTTAGACCATTGTCGCTACTATAAGTTTTGGTCCTTTTAATAACCATTCGGGTAAGCATAGTGCTTTTATGAAAGGAGCGAGTATGGGAAGCAGGAGCGAAGCGACAGTCCTTTCAGCGGCTATTACAGCAGGATTTTTCTTTTTCAGCACGACTGTCATGGCGGTGGACATTTCGCAGAAACTGAAAATAGCTGTGCCGGCAAGGGTTGCTACGGAGAAGATTGTCTCTTTAGATGAAGTTGCCAGGCTTGCAGCTCTGGGGCCGGAAAAAGGAATTTTTGAGCTTGTGGATTCGAGGCCTCTTGTGCGCTATGATGAAGGACACATCCCCGGGGCGATTTCGATACCCTATCGGGAATTCAACGAATTTGCCGGAAAGCTGCCCAAAGAAAAGGACAAGCTGATCATTTTTTATTGTGGGTCCCGCGCCTGCCATCTGAGCCTGTACTCTGCAGGTAAGGCCGAGAAAATGGGCTATACAAGAGTTAAAGTATTTGCCGATGGATTGCATGCGTGGAAGAAGGCGGGCAACCTTGTCGTTTCTTCTGTTCAGAGTCTCAAGGAGTATCTGGAAAAGGGTATTCCCTTTGTACTTATCGATCTGAGGCCGACGGATGAGGCAAAGAGAGGACACATCATAGGTGCGGTTTCTGTCCCTGGAAAGGACCTTCCGAATGAAAAGGAGAGGTTCCCTTCAGACAAATCTGCTCCCATAATGCTGTACGACAACGATACAAAGTCCGGGTTGGACGACTTTGCATCTGTGAGGGGCTGGGGATATACCAATGTCGCGGTGCTCGAAGGCGGCTTTGATGGATGGAAGCGCTCCGGCGGTCTCGTCATCAGCGGGGAAGTGGCGACAAAGATTGTTTATGTGCCGAAGCTAAGAGCGGGCGAAATCTCTATCGAGGAGTTCAAGCGGACAGTGGAGACATCGCCGCCCGACAAGCTGATTCTGGATGTGCGTGACGAGGACGAGGCAATGCAGGGCATGCTTAAGGGGGCTCTGAACGTGCCTTCATGGGACCTCAAAGACAGGCTTAAGGAGATCACAAGGGACAGGGATATTATCTTATATAGTGACAATGGTTTAAGGGCTGAGATGGCATACCATATGCTTAAAGAGGCCGGCTTAAGGGTACGCTTCCTCAATGCCAATATTAGGATCGACAAGGATGGAAAGTATACTATTATGAAGCAATAAAGAAATAATTATGGCAGACGATTTATGCGCCTCAGCAGCTATTAAGATACCCCCCTTCAGGGATGCGCATATGCATTTCATGCTTGATGGAAGACCATTGACGCGCAGCGGACTTCCGGTCATAAAAGACGCATACGTCACGCGCGGAATTTTCTCTGTAAACGATATGGGGCACAGGAGCGGCATAGGTCTGCAGGCCAGGGCTCTTTTCCATCCCGACGTGGAAGTCAGGTCAGCCGGATATGCACTGTATAAGAAGGGGACCTACGGGTCATTTCTCGGCAAGGGAGTTTCAGGCACTTCAGAGATAAGGAAAGCAGTGTGTGAAATCGCCGACGCCGGAGCCGATTTTCTTAAAGTAATTAATTCCGGCATTGTTTCAGCGCAAAAAACAGGATTGGTGACCGACGGAGGGTTTTCTCCGGAGGAATTACATGTACTCAACGAAACGGCCCGGTCGAGAAATCTGGACATGGTCTGTCATGCCAATTCCGATGCGGCAGTGCGGAACGCTATTAATGCCGGAGCGGTTTCGATTGAGCACGGCTACTTCGTATCGCGTGATACACTGCATAGAATGGCAGAAGAGCGCATTGCCTGGATCCCAACAATATTTGCGCTCCACAGCCTTGCCGTGCTGTATCCGGCTGCCGAACAGGCTCGTATAGAAAGAACAGTTGAAAGACATCTTTCGTCAGTCAGTTATGCTGCCTCTGTTGGGGTAATTTTGCGTATCGGTACTGACAGCGGCTCTAAGGGAACAGCGCACGGCAGCTCTTTTTTTGATGAACTGCAATTATTCAGAAAAACAGGATTGTCTCTGGAGCAAATTGTCTCTGCAGCATGCATGGATGAGAGTGAGATTGCCAGGGGCAACTTCCTGATAGTGACCCGGGACTTTACGCTCGATGCGGTATTTAAAGATGAAAGGCGCGTGGCCTTATGAGTATCACTATTGGAAGGAACACCGGGGACTTGAATAATCTAAGGATACTGTAATGAAGGAATTCACATTAGGAAGCAGCGAATATATCGAACTCAATCATCTCCTGAAAATCATGGGGTTCTGCGACAGCGGAGGTATGGCAAAAGCGGTAATCGCTGAAGGGTTGGTCAAGGTTGATGGAGCGGTGGAGCTTCGAAAGCGGTGTAAGATACGAAAGGGCCGGGTCGTTGAGTTTGCCGGCCGCAAAATCTTGGTGAAATGAATCTGCATTAGTTAAGAAAAGCCTGACAGGGCGGGAGGCAGGCAGTTTGCCTCTCGCCTGTAGCCTATCGCCTGCTTCTCTTATATAGCCCTATTATCTGAGCCTGTGAAATGACATGTCCTTTGATCGCTTTTTCAACATCCGTCTTCTTTGTTCCGGAAGGCAGGCCTAGTGCTGTATCAAGGGCGTAAAGCTTGAAAAAATAGCGATGAGTGCCCGAGGGCGGACAGGGACCGCCATAGGATTGTCTATTGAAGTCGTTTAGTCCGGATGCCGCGCCTTTCGGAGTATCGTTTTCTTTTATCTCCTTTGTGTCGGGGGCGATGTTCCAGGAAACCCAATGGACCCATGTGCCCATTGGCGCATCGGGGTCATCTACAATCAAAGCCAGGGACTTGGTCCCTGGCGGGACATTCTCTATGACCAGCGGTGGATTTATATCGCGTCCGTCACAGGTATATTTGGAAGGTATGAATCCGTTATTCTCAAAGGCCGTACTTGATAGTTTTAATTCGCTCATTGCCGCTCCCTCCTTGCCGAGAGTGATTAGTACAAAGAAAATAACAACAGCAGTTGTCGCCGAAGCCTGCATGGTCCTTGTTTTCGGCTTGGTTGTCACGCTGCTACCACCATTACCGCGCATCCTGCCAGCCCGATGACCCTTTCCGTCGAACTCCCCATAAGTATTTTCATCAGCCCTGTTTTTCCGTAAGTCCCCATGACAATTAAATCAACCCCTCTGCCGCCGGCGGTCTCAACAATAGCCTCATACGATCTGCCACGGGGGGTTACCGCTTCCGCATGAATCCCCTCCTTCAGGGCCATTTCGAGAACATTGTCGGTATTGAGCTTGGCCGCCTCCATTTCGTCATCGGTGAGCCCTGAGGAAAGTGCTATGACAGAGCATCCACACCGTTTGGCAATGCCGATTGTTTCAGCGGCAGCAGCAATACTGGGTTGTGAACCATCAGTGGCAACCAATATTTTCTGATACCCTATCTTTGCTGCCCTTGGAACGACCAGCACTTTGCAGGGCGCAAATCCTATAACCTTTGCCGCCACCGACCCTATCAGGAGTTTAGCCAATCCCTTACGACCCCGCCTGCCGATCACAATCATGTCGATATTTTTTTCCACTGCTTCATCCACAATATGTTTGTAGGCTTCTCCTCCGCTGTGAAAGATAATTTCACAGTTCAGCCCCGCTCCTTCGGCCCTGGCTTTTATTGAGTCCAAATGTTTGAGTACTTCTTCTTCCTCTTTCTCAAAAAACTGGGAGCCGATGGTCTCGTATTCGGGATTAGTTTCGAGCACTGATATCGCATAGAGCTTGCTCGAGCATTTTTTTGCAAAATTGATTGCCTCGCGTATCGCCCCCTCGCTGAATTCAGAACGGTCGGTTGCCAGCAGCAGCTTTTCAAGTTTTGAAACCGGGCAGAATGGTTGTTGATTCACGGTGTCCTCCTCTTCTACTTCTCATTTCTCTTTTGCATTAAATAAATAATAGAGCAACCCTGACTTTTTTTCAATCTGTCTTGCCCCCGGTAGTACATTTTTTACCAAGCGGGATATTTGCCGCGATGGGTATTGTATAATAGTACATATAAGTGTAAACAGAGGCACGGTATAAACCGCACGCCTTATGCAGGAGGTTTGAGATGAATGGATTAAAGACGATGGTCCTGATGGTAACGCTCACATTGTTGCTTGTTGCCATCGGGGGGGGGCTGGGCGGCAGGTCAGGGATGACGTTCGCGCTTATCATGGCCTTTGGTATGAATGCCATAAGCTACTGGTTCAGTGATAAGATTGTGCTCAGGATGTACAGGGCCAGAGCTGTGAGTGAAGCTGAGGAGCCTGACCTCTATGAGATAGTGAGGAGGCTTGCGCACAGGGCTGAACTCCCCATGCCTAAAGTATATGTAATAGACGAGGACCAGCCCAATGCATTTGCGACAGGCCGGAACCCTGAGCATTCTGCTGTTGCAGTTACGAACGGTATAATGCGGATTCTTTCCAGGGAAGAGCTTGAAGGTGTTATAGCACACGAATTGTCCCATGTCAAACACAGGGACATACTGGTAAGCACGGTTGCCGCTGCTATTGCCGGGGCTATCAGCTACCTTGCACAGATGGCGCAGTGGGCGATGATCTTTGGCGGCGGCAGGAGGGACGATAACGAAGGAGGCAGTCCCATTGCAGCTATTGTGATGATGATCGTAGGCCCGATCGCTGCAATGCTGGTCCAAATGGCGATATCCCGCTCAAGGGAATATGGGGCCGATGAGTCCGGCGCAAGGCTTACGGGGAACCCCCTGTATCTTGCCAGCGCGCTCAGGAAGCTGGAGACGGCTTCGCAGCGTATACCAATGGATGCAAACCCCGCGACATCTCATATGTTTATCGTAAACCCGCTTTCCGGAGGTGGTATGAAAAAGCTCTTCAGCACTCATCCGCCGATAGAAGAGAGGATTGCGCGGCTCGAGTCGATGTCGCTGAGAAGGTCATAGGCACATGAAGAAGCCGCTGGTTGGGATCCTTATGGGAAGTGAAAGCGATTTGCCTGTTATGGAGCAGGCAGCGAAGGTTTTGACACAGTTCGGCGTACCGTATGAAATGCGTATCAGCTCTGCTCACCGTCTCCCCGATCAGACGGCTGAGTACGCTAAGCGTGCCAGGGAACGCGGCATTGAAGTGCTCATTGCCGGAGCCGGCATGTCAGCGCATCTCGCAGGGGTGCTGGCAGCCCACACGACACTGCCCGTAATCGGTGTCCCGCTCGCCTCAGGGGCGCTGGGCGGAGCGGATGCCCTGTATTCAACGGTGCAGATGCCCCCCGGAATTCCTGTTGCTACCGTCGCGATAGGGGGCGCCAGTAATGCGGCATATCTTGCGTGCTCGATACTCTCGGTTAAATACCCCGAACTTGGCCAAAAAATAGAAAAGTTCAGGGAGCAGTCAAGAAAGCGTTTCCTTCGTCTATATGGGGACGGTGTCCATTCAGGTGCAAGAGAAAAGAAGTAAGGGCGAGCCCTAAGTAAGCATGGAGGAAGAGATGTCCGAGGTTGTCATGAAAACAGATTTCAATGATGTCAAACTGCTCAGGCGCGGCAAGGTGCGGGACGTGTATGAGATAGATGGCTATCTTCTGATAGTAGCCACTGACAGGGTTTCGGCCTTTGATGTGGTGCTCCCCAAAGGGATAGCTGAAAAAGGGAAGTATCTGACCAGGATATCACTTTACTGGTTCAAACAGATGACCGATATAATAGAAAACCATATTGTGGCAACCGAAGTGAAGGATTATCCCGCAGAGCTCCATAAGTACGCCGATGTGCTTGAAGGCAGGAGCATGCTCGTGAAGAAGGCGCAGCCGGTCGCAGTTGAATGTATCGTGAGGGGGTACCTTTCGGGTTCCGGATGGGCTGAATACATGGAGAAGGGTACGGTGTGCGGTATAAGACTCCCCGGCGGCCTGGTCGAATCGTCCCGGCTTGATGGGCCCATATTTACACCAAGCACAAAAGCGGAAGAGGGACACGATATAAACATAAGCTTCGATGAAATGAGAAAGATAGTCGGCGATGCCACTGCCCGGCAGCTCAGAGAGACGACACTCGCTGTATACGGCAGGGCGAGGGAGCTGGCGGAGAGGAAGGGCATAATCATTGCCGACACCAAAATGGAGTTTGGTGTGTACGAAGGCAAACTGATGCTCATAGATGAGTTGCTTACACCGGATTCGTCCCGCTTCTGGTCTGTAAAGGAATATAAGCCGGGCAGGGGACAGGACAGTTTCGACAAACAGGTCGTCAGGGACTATCTCCTCACACTGGACTGGAACAAGACTTATCCCGGACCGGAGCTCCCCGAGGATATTGTAGAAAAAACAGCCGCACGCTACAGAGAGATTGTGGAAATCCTGACAAAATGATTTTTCAGACTGTTATAATAATATGCCTCCCTGAATATTTCGAAATTTTATAAATATTTATACATAATGGAGATTATCATGAGCATATTGAAAAGCATTGCAAACTACCTGTTGCCTGCCGATGACAACATGCCGGAAAGGCGTCCGGGAAGAAACGATGCCTGCTGGTGCGGCAGCGGGAGAAAATACAAGAAGTGTCACTTCCACGATGATGAGGAGAAGCTCAGAAAAAAATGCGCCGCAAACTGCCAATCCTCCGCCTGAAATGCTTCATGAGCTGAGTTCAGCTCACCAAAGCCGGCTCTTACTTTGGCACGTTATTCGACAATACTGAGCGTTGCTCCTGCTCCGCGGTGAGCAATCTCTCTTGTAACGCTCCCCCGGATGAAATGACTTGCCTCATCGTGGGTGCAATGCCCGAGCAACAGCGTTTGGTAGCCGCCGCTCCGGGTCTCTTGCAGAATACGGTCCGCGGCATCGATGGTATCAGATGCTTCCTTTACTACGATTTGTTCACGCTTTATACCTTTGCGGACGAGAATTTCTATTGCCTCATGAAATACAGGTCCAAATTTTTGATGCTGTTCGTCCTTCCATTGCAAGAAGAAGTGCCTTCTCTCTTCCCGTTCCTTTTCACTGAGGATATGCCCTTCATCCCAGAAGACTGCAGGCATTGGGAGGACATGAAGAAGCGTTATCTGCAGGTCCGTGATATCATGAAAATGGTCTCCTGCGTAATGAACCGCCTTCATAGAACAGTCTGAGCCGTCGATTGCTATGAGCATCTTATTCATATTTAATTATTAGCACAAAATTCCCTTCGTTGCAAGACATTGTGGACCCGTCCCTCAAGTTGCCAATTCGCCCCCGGTTCTTTTAGATTAGAGACCATGCATATTCTTGCGACTTCAATTTTTATTGTAACCTATGCGGGCGTAGCCATCGGGGGTATTCCCGGACTTGCCCTCGACAGAACCGGCATTGCCCTTTTGGGCGCCATAGCGATGCTCGCCTCCGGCATCCTGACCACTGAGGAAGCCATTCGGGCCATCGATATCCCGACCATACTTCTACTTTATTCACTCATGGTGCTTTCGTCGCAATTCAGGCTCGGGGGCTTCTATACCTGGATTGCCTTCAGGCTCACACGATTCATGGAAACGCCGGGAAGGTTCCTCTTTGTAATGATGGCCATCAGCGCTGCGCTGTCGGCCGTATTCGTCAATGACATCATATGTCTCGTCTTTACACCGGTGCTCACCGTATCGCTCCTCAGGGCCGGATTGAATCCCATCCCCTTCCTTATCGGCCTTGCGGTATCGAGCAACATCGGGTCGGCTGCGACCATCATGGGAAACCCCCAGAACATGCTTATCGGCCAGTTAGGCAGACTCCACTTCGGGCATTTTCTGCTCTGGTGCGCCCCCCCTTCAATCCTGTCGCTTGCCGGCGCTTTTTTACTCATAAAACTGAGATATGGTAAGAGTTTCAGCGCTGAACATTCCCATAATGCAGCTGCCTCAGCCGAATGGCCGGATTTCGATCGTCACCAGAGCGCGAAAGGCATATTGGCGACTCTGTTGCTGCTTGCGGCCTTCTTTTCGCCGATACCTCGAGAGATAAGCGCCATCGTCATCGCCGGGCTTTTGCTCTGCAGCAGGAGCATTCACACCCGTGCGATCCTGGGGCTTGTAGACTGGCATCTCATCACACTCTTCTGCGCCCTCTTTATCCTGATAAAAGGGATCGAGACCGCAAATATCCCGACGGATATTATCGGAACATTGAGCAATAACGGGATCGACCTTCGCAATCTCTATATCCTTACAGGAGTGTCTGCCCTTCTCAGCAATATCGTCAGCAACGTACCGGCAACGATGCTTCTGACGAATTTTCTCCATCCTTCAGTCCATCCCCAGTGGTATGTCCTCGCCCTTTCAAGCACCTTTGCCGGGAATCTTATCACCATCGGGAGCATTGCTAACCTTATAACCTTCGAGCAGGCGCGGGAACAGGGCGTAATCATCGGCTTCAGAGAGCACGCAAAGACCGGCGTACCTGTTACGGTCCTTTCGTTGATAATTGTCGCAGGATGGATATGGATTGTGGGATATTTGTCCGGGTAATAAAAGATAAATTGTGTGCTTTGTGTCTTCTCACCGATTTTCGTTTGTAACCCACGGAATGATCGAGATGCTTCACAGTGGCGACTCCTTCCCTGAGGAAGTATTCCACTTTGTGCTAAAATAATTTCAATTTATGCATTAACCTGCAAGGGTTGCGGCAAACCCGGGAAGCAGACGGAATTCAATGAGTGGTATAAAACTCTGTGCTCCGGGCGGGTAAGGCCAGGGAAGTATATTTGGTGGGTTCGAGTATAAACTTAAACAACAAGTTTTGTGTCGCAGGACGGCACAAAGCAAATAGGGAGGCGTATCAGCGGAGAAATCCGGCAGTCTGATATGACATAAGTAATGAAAGTTGTAGCATTCAACGGAAGCGCACGTAAGGACGGAAATACCGCAATTCTTGTCAGGCAGGTATTTAATGAATTGGAGAAGGAAGGGATCGGGACAGAAATGGTGCAGTTTGCAGGCAAGAGGATTCAGGGGTGCATTGCCTGCTACAAATGCTGGAGCAACAAGGACAAACACTGCGCTGTCAAAGATGATATCATCAATGAATGCATTGATGCGATGGCCGGGGCGGATGGTATTATTTTGGCTTCTCCTACGTATTTCGCTGACATAACGAGCGAACTGAAAGCGCTTGTTGACAGAGCGGGAATGGTAGCCAGGGCCAATGGCGATATGTTCAGGCGCAAAGCCGGTGCAGCCATAATCGCGGCTCGCAGGGCCGGAAGCATCCACGCCTTTGATACGCTCAACCATTTTTTTCTAATCAGTCAGATGATAGTCCCAGGATCAAGTTACTGGAATTTAGCTTTCGGCAGGGAGATCGGTGAGGTAGAAAAAGACGCGGAAGGATTGCAGACGATGAAAGTGCTGGGTGAAAATATGGCATGGCTCCTTAAAAAAATAGGATAGCGCCAGGAGGACAGCGGCATTGTTTGAGGTGACGAATGGATAATAAAGTGGATAGTTTTCGGAAATTGCTCGACATTATGGCGGCGCTGCGCGCTGAAAACGGCTGCCCCTGGGACAGGGAGCAGACGAGGGAGTCTCTTACTCCCTACCTTGTTGAGGAGACTTACGAAGTACTGGAGGCCATCGAGGAAAATTCTCCTCAGAAAATAAAAGAGGAACTCGGCGATCTGCTTTTTCAGATCGTTTTTCACTGCCAGTTGGCGCAGGAACGCGGGGAATTCAGCATGGAGGACGTGATCGCCGGCATCACCGAAAAAATGACCAGGAGGCATCCTCACGTTTTCGGAGATGCTAAGTTCGAAACGTCCGAAAAGGTGCTCAGGCAGTGGGAGGACCGGAAGAAGGAGGAGGGCAAGAACAGGGAATCGATCCTGGAAGGCGTCCCCAAAGAACTCCCCTCGCTTCTTAAGGCCCACAGAATACAGTCGAGAGCGGCGCGTGTAGGCTTTGACTGGAACAGGGTAGGGGATGTCATGGCGAAGCTGGATGAAGAACTCTCCGAATTCAGGGATGCCCTTGAACAGGAAGACCAGGCCGCGATTGAAGACGAACTTGGTGATGTATTCTTTGTTCTTGTGAACATTTCCCGTTTCGTCGGAGTCAATCCCGAGGATGCCCTCAGGAAGACGATCAGTAAATTCATATCCCGCTTTCGCTATATAGAAATGAAGGCTGCAAGCTCCGGCAGAAAGCTTTCGGACATGACGCTCCAGGAGATGGATGTGCTGTGGGAAGAGGCAAAAGAGGTGGGTTAGGGTCTGCCTTTGACTTGATTATTTTCTTTTGACTTTTGGGGTACATACATGGTATATATTTCGTATTGCGAAACTTTGTCTCGTAATTGAGCAATTCCTGGGAACAGGAAAAAAGGAGGATTTGGCAGTCATGGCTTTTGAAGGGAAGGTCAAGTGGTTCAATGAATCAAAGGGTTTTGGTTTTATCCAGCAGGACAATGGCTCAGATGTCTTTGTTCATTTTTCTTCTATTAAGAGTGAGGGATTCAAGACATTAGCCGAAGGCCAAAGAGTGCAATTCGATATTGAAGAAGGAGATCGCGGACCAAAGGCTGTTAATGTTATGAAAATCTAAAGAATAAGGGCCTGGCAAAGGCCCTTTTTTGTTTCTTTCTAAGCGCTTCAGTCCATAAATGCGGTGTTGCACCGAGAGCGTCGGTGCGCAGCGCCCGCGAGGCGAAGGAGTATAACCGTATTTATGAATTGAAGCACTGAACTGCCTATCCTTACTGCACAGCAGCCGGTTGTGCCATATTTGTTTATTGACCTATGCGCTTACCTGAATGGATTAAAACAACAGCGAGTGGACTGCATCATACAAAGGACCTTTTGAGGAGTCACCGCCTCTCCACGGTTTGCGAGGAGGCCCGGTGTCCCAATAAGGGGGTCTGCTTTTCAAAACCGACAGCTGCCTTTATGATAATGGGCGACCGCTGTACAAGGAATTGTGCTTTCTGCTCTGTCAGGCCGGGCATGCCCGCAGCGCTCGATGCTGCTGAACCTGAACGGGTTGCGGAAGCGGCAGTCGAATTAGGTTTGAGCTATGTGGTCATTACTTCGGTGACCAGGGACGACCTGCCGGATGGCGGCGCCGCGCATTTTGCAGCAACTATCAGGGCCATAAGAAACGCGCTCCCCGCTGCAAAGATAGAGGTGCTGACTCCGGACTTCCAGGGGGAATGGGACGCGCTTGGTATCGTCCTTGAGGCGCGTCCTGATGTGTTCAACCATAATATTGAAACAGTAAAGCGGCTCTATGATATTGTGCGGCCCCAGGCTGATTATGAACGCTCTCTCGCAGTGCATAGGACCGCCAGGACTCTGATGCCTGGTATGAAGACAAAATCGGGCGTGATGATCGGGCTCGGTGAGACGGTTGATGAGGTCAGGGAAGTTTTCAGGGATATAAGGGAGGCCGGCTGCGATCTTTTGACAGTAGGCCAGTATCTCAGGCCTGCAAAAAAAAATCTGCCTGTTGTAGAATATATACACCCTGATGTTTTCGAAGCTTTGAAACTATATGCGCTTGGGCTGGGGTTTGAATTTGTCGCTTCCGGCCCTCTGGTGCGGAGCTCGATGAATGCAGAAGAAATGTATAACAGTGTGAAACGTGAAAAAGAACGTGAACCGTGAGTCGTGAGACGTGAATCGTAAAAAAAATAAAAACACGGACGTTGTGTTCATGTTTTACGGTTCACGTCTCACGATTCACTATTCACGTTCTTTTAAGGAGGTTTCTCGTGTTTGAGTTTAACAGGATCAAGAGATTGCCGCCCTATGTGTTTGCCATTGTAAACGCATTGAAGATGGATTCCCGGAGGAAGGGTGAGGATATTATAGACCTTGGAATGGGCAATCCCGATTTGCCGACTCCGAAACACATCGTGGAAAAACTCTGCGAGGCCGTGCATAATCCCAAAAATCACCGGTATTCCGCATCAAAGGGTATAACGCAGCTCAGGATGGCGATATCCGAATGGTACAAGAGGCGGTATGATGTCGATATAGACCCCGAATCAGAAGCAGTGGTCACGATCGGTGTCAAGGAAGGGCTTTCGCACCTTGTCCTGGCTACTATTCAACCCGGAGACGTGGTTATGACGCCGACGCCGGCGTACCCCATTCATCCTTATAGTAATATCATTGCCGGAGGTGAGGTCATCAGCGTTCCCATCGGCCCAGGTTTCGATTTTTTTGACGAACTGGAGAAGACGCTGAAGAAGACATGGCCGAGGCCTAAAATGCTTATTCTCAATTTTCCGCATAACCCCACGACTACGGTTGTCGAGGGGCTTGGCTTCTTTACTAAAGTGGTGGACTTTGCACGTGAGAACAACATTATCGTAGTACAGGATTTTGCATATGCAGACCTTAATTTTGATGATTACAAGGCCCCGAGCATCCTCCAGGTCCCGGGTGCAAAGGATGTCGCGGTTGAATTTTTTTCGCTCACCAAGAGTTATTCCATGGCGGGCTGGAGGGTTGGGTTTTGCTGTGGAAACAGGGACGTGGTGGGTGCGCTCATAAAGATCAAAAGCTATCTTGATTATGGGATGTTTCAGCCTATACAGATTGCCGGCATCGTCGCGCTGCGTGGACCCCAGGACTGTGTTGAAGAGATAAGGAACATCTACCAGTCGCGCAGGAACACCCTGATAAAGGGCTTAAACAACGCAGGCTGGAAGATTGATTCACCCAAGGCGACTATGTTTGTCTGGGCCGGGATACCGGAGCAATTCAAAAAAATGGCATCGCTCGAATTCTGCAAATACCTTATAACAGAGGCAAAGGTTGCCGTATCCCCCGGCATCGGCTTTGGCGAAGGCGGCGATGAGTATGTCAGGTTCGCGCTCGTTGAGAATGAACATAGAATACGGCAGGCTGTATCAGGGATAAAAAAGGTGTTAGGCAGGTGATGACAATGAAAAAGGACACTGTCTCGGTAGGCATCATAGGGTTCGGCACGGTTGGTTCAGGGACCGCGCGCATTTTGCTTGAAAATGCCGCTGTCATCAGGGAGCGGACAGGCATCATGATCGTGTTGAAGAGAATCGCGGACCTTGACATCACGAGGGACAGGGGCATAAGCGTTCCGGCGGGCGTGTTGACGACTGATGCAGCCGCAGTGATTAACGATCCCGAAATCGATGTCGTAATTGAGCTTATGGGAGGTATTCATCCTGCAAAGGAATTCATACTCCAGGCGATAAGGAACAGGAAGCATGTGGTCACCGCAAACAAGGCGTTGCTCGCCACCGAGGGTAATGAACTCTTTGCCGAGGCTGAGCGGGCCGGTGTTGAAATAGGGTTTGAGGCATCTGTTGCAGGAGGCATCCCTATTATCAAAGTGATAAGAGAGGGACTCGTTGCAAACAGGATCATTGCCGTGTACGGTATTATCAATGGAACGTCTAATTACATATTTACAAAGATGACCGACGAGAAGGTCGACTTCTCAACCGCGCTTAAAGAAGCGCAGCGGCTCGGGTATGCTGAGGCTGATCCAACCTTTGATATAGAGGGGATCGATTCCGCCCATAAACTCACTATACTTGCCTCTCTCGCCTACGGGATCCCGCTGTCGTATGACGATGTGTATAAAGAGGGCATTACAAAAATAACGGCCCAGGACATTGCCTTTGCCTCCGAACTCGGCTACAAAGTGAAGCTCCTTGCAATCACAAAGGCGACTGCTGAAGGCATCGAGATGAGGGTGCATCCCACCATGGTGCCGAATGAATATTTGATTTCAAAGGTCGACGGAGTTTTCAATGCGGTGTATGTGGAAGGCGATGCAGTGGGCTCCACACTATATTATGGCAGGGGCGCAGGCGATATGCCGACCGGAAGCGCTGTTGTCGCCGACGTTGTTGATATTGTACGGGACATTATGTGTGGCAGCGTCATGCGTATCCCCGGCATCACGGTCAAGGCCGGGGTCCCCGAAAAGTCGCAGACTTTTGGGGGTGGGAAGGCTGCTCCCGTCGCAGGGGCAAAGAAGATCAAAAGAATTGATGATGTAGAAAGCATGTACTATTTCAGATTTTCCGCGCTCGATGAGCCTGGCATCCTGTCGAAGATATCGGGCATCCTCGGCAACTACAATATCAGCATCGCATCGGTCATTCAAAAAGGCAGGAGCATCGGGGGATCTGTTCCGCTTGTCGTGCTTGCTCACAGGTCCAGAGAAAAGGATGTGCTCAATTCTATAAGGGAGATTGACGCCCTGCCCATTGTTTCCGACAAAACGCTGTTTATCAGAGTTGAGGGCAGCGAAGCATAGGTAGCGGGTCAGTTTGTTTTTGGGAGGAAGGCAGGAGAAGTGGAGCACTTGTTTTTCGACGCGCTGAAACTGCTTTTGTCGGCAAATCCCAATTTTTCCACAGCAGCAATATCCGAATGCGTTCTCAGTGGGGCTCGGCGTTGAGGCTGTAGGAAAAGTCCCTAAAGGCTTATAATATACCATTCATCTTGTTTGAAGATGGGATCACACCGCTGCGCAGGAGGGAGAGTGGCGAGATATAAAGAGTACGACTATACTCAAGGCAAGTTCATACCGGTGCATTTCGACAAGCAGATTCTTCCGGGCACATTCGAGTATACCCTTCATTACCTGATTGACAACGAAATAGACATGAGCATATTTGATGATAGATACAACAACGACGAAACTGGAGCGCCTGCATACGATCCAGCAATATTATTAAAGATAGTCCTGTATGCATATTCACGAGGTATTACCTCAAGCCGCAAGATAGCGCAATGCTGTGGGGAGAACATAATATTCATGGCACTATCGGCAGACACCCGCCCGCACTTTACGACTATAGCCGACTTTATATCCTCGATGAGCCAGGAGAGTATAGGGTTGTTTCTGGAAGTACTGCTGATCTGTGATGAAATGGGGCTGATAGGCAAAGAGATGTTTGCGGTAGACGGCTGCAAGCTGCCGTCCAATGCGTCTAAAGAGTGGAGCGGAACGAAAGAGGAGCTACAGAAGAAAAAAGCCAAGATGGAAAAGGCCGTCAGACAGATCATAGCCCGGCATAGGCAAATGGATGAGAACGAGGCAAACAAGGAAATAGTTGAGCAGGAACAGGGCTATGTTAAAACTCTAAAAGAGAGGGTCAGGAAGATAAAGGGGTGGATGAAAGACAATGACGACAAGCTTGGCAAAAGCGGCAAGCCTATAAAGAGCAACATAACGGACAATGAGAGCGCCAAGATGAAGACCTCACATGGAGTTATACAGGGGTATGCAGGAGTAGCAGTGGTTGACGGTAAACATCAGGTAGTAGTGCATGCGGAAGCGTTTGGCACTGGACAGGAACACGAATTACTGGAGCCGATGATAGAGGGCACGAGAGAGAACTTTAAGGCAATCGGCAATAAGAACGACGTGTTCAGTGAAGCACGGGTAACAGCGGACAGTGGCTTTCATACAGAAAAGAACATGGAGATGATAATAGAGCAGGGCATTGACGGCTACATAGCGGACACCCAGTTTAGGAAGCGCGATCCCCGGTTTGCAGATGTTGAACGATACAAGGAACAATTCAAGAAAGAGAGGAGCGGATATTGTGGAGTTAAAGGACTGTACAAACCGACAGACTTCATTCTAAGCGAGAACAAGTATTACTGCATATGTCCTGCTGGGAAGCGGCTATCCAGAAGTGGAGAAAATAAGAAAACAGAAAGCAATAGAGCGATAAGATTTCAAGGACGCAAGACCGACTGTAGCATATGTAATCTACGCGCACAGTGTTTAAGATATCCAGACAGGACGGCAGTCCGGAATGTATATTTTTATCAGGGCATCCTGGAAACAGAGGCTGAGACCTTTACCGAAAAGATGAGACGCAAGATAGATTCGATAAAAGGACGACTAATATACAACAAAAGGTTAGGAACAGTTGAGCCTGTATTCGGTAACATCCGCACCACCCTGGGCCTTGACAGATTCACCCTCAGGGGTAAACAGAAAGTAAACATACAATGGGTACTTTACTGCATGGTGCATAATCTACTGAAAGTGCATAGATATGGAGAAGTATTTGCACAGGGCTAAGAAATACTGGAAGTGGCAGCCTGAGTATGGGCAAGGACAAGCCGTAGTCGCAGATGAAACGGCAAACAATCCCCAATAAAACAGGAACAATAAATAAACCGGGAATGATAAGCAAAAAAGTTCAAGACAAAGGAGAGCCTATCAATTCTGGACTTTTTCTACAGGCTCGTTACTCGCCCCCTTTACAGTAGAGCCGTGCATCGCGTCGAAAAACAGGTGCTCCACTTCCCCTGCCGATCCCTTCCATATGATTGCCTTTCTGTTTTCCGGTGTGATAAATTAGACTTATAAATTAATAAGATTATCTCATTGCTTGAGTGAAGTTTTTGTTCCGCGGCATGGGAGGGGAGCTTTATGGAGGAGATAAAGGTCGACAAGACCATAAACATCAAAGGGCTTGTATGCCCTTATACGTTCGTCAAGGCAAAACTCGCGATTGAGGATATGGCGGTGGGAGAGGTCCTCGAAATAGTTCTGGATTATGAAGAGGCATCCCGCAGTATACCCAAATCCATGGAAGACCACGGCCAAAAAGTATTGTGCGTTGAAAAAATAAACGATACGGACTGGTTGCTGTTAATCAGGAAAGATAAGGAATAGGACAATGGAATTCACCGAAGATCAGTTACAGCGTTACAGCCGCCATATACTTCTGCCCGAGGTCGGAGGAAAGGGGCAAAAAAAGCTGCTCGCCGCGAAAGTATTTATTATCGGGGCCGGCGGGCTCGGATGCCCCGTTGGCTATTATCTCGCCGCGGCAGGTGTGGGAACTATCGGGATCATTGATAACGACAGGGTAGAAATGAGCAACCTTCAACGGCAGATAGCACACAGTACGAAGACGCTCGGCATGCTGAAGGTTGAATCGGCAAAGGCGACCTTTGAGGCATTGAATCCGGATGTGAATGTAATCGGCATTGCAGAAAGACTTTCAAAAGATACTATAATGAATTTGATAAGGGATTATGATATCGTTGTGGACGGGAGCGATAACTTCCCGACCCGCTATCTGGTTAACGACGCATGCGTCCTGATGAAAAAGCCTCTTGTAAGCGGAGCCATTCTAAAGTTCGAGGGCCAGGTAACTACTGTTGTGCCCGGAGAAGGCCACTGCTACAGGTGTCTGTTTGAAGAGATGCCGCCGGCAGGACTCGTGCCCTCATGCCAGGAGGCGGGAGTTATCGGAGCGATTCCCGGTGTAGTCGGGTCTTTGCAGGCTATCGAGGTCATCAAGCTTATTCTTGGCAAGGGTGATGTGCTGAAAAACACTCTGCTGATATACGATGCACTGAAGACAACCTTCAGACGTGTCAAAATCCCCACTAATAATGAATGCCCGGTGTGCGGGGAAAACCCCACAATTACCGAACTCCAGGACTACGAGGCCGGATATTGCAGGATGTAGAAGCCTGCCGACCCGGGAAAGCGCCATCTCCATCTGACTCTGTCATAATCCCCGTGCAGGTATTTGACGATATGATAGCCCATTGCAGGGAGGGCTATCCGAATGAGGCATGCGGGATTTTAGCGGGCAGGGGCCGCGAGGTATCCAGGCTCTTCCGGATGCGAAATGTCGAAAGCTCGCCAGTGAGTTACCTGATGGATTCAAAAGAACAATTCGAGGTCATGAAGGCGATTCGCGACGACGGGCTCTCGATTGTCGCACTGTTCCATTCCCACCCTGCTTCTGCTGCATACCCGTCGGCAAAGGACGTGGCGCTCGCATTTTACGAAGACAGCGCTTATGTTATTGTGGGTCTTTCCGAGCGAGAACCTATGGTCAAAGCGTTCTTCATCACAAACGGAGTTGTTGAGGAAATCGGAATTAAAGTGATGAATGTCTGATCCGGAGCAAAAATAAACTGACCCATTATAGCGGAAGGCAGTAGAAGGGGAGCACTTGTTTTTCGACGCGCTGAAACTACTTTCGTCGGCAAATCCCAATTTTCCATAGCAGCAATATCCGAATCCGTTCCAGGCTGGGGCTCGGCGTTACTCGCCCCTTTTACTGTAGCCCCGTGCATCGCGTCGAAAAACAAGTGCTCCCCTTCTACTGCAATTAATTATATTGGATCGGCAGGGGCTGGCTGTTTATCGGAGCGATGCACGGGTCTGCTCTAGCAGGGCGAGCAACGCCGAGCCCCAGCCTGGAACGGGTATGGACATGGCTACTATAACGAATTATCTCCGGCAATAAGAGTAGTTTCAGCGCTCCGATAAACAGCCTGACCCTGCCGATCCCTTCCTTAGTACTTCAGTTCGTTTTCGCACAAGCCTGTTCGGAGCGATGCATGGGTCCACTCCACTTTGATTTTCTTTCTGTTTTGAAGTAAGATATAAATTACTTTTAAAGTCTTCCGGCGAGGGCTCAATGCTTACATTCGCGGGAATAAACAGGAGGTTCTTATGGGATATGTAAATGGCCTGAAATGCAGGGAGTGCGGCAGAGAGTATCCTGTTGATCCTATATATGTCTGCGAATTTTGCTTCGGTCCTTTGGAAGTAATTTATGATTATAAAAAGATTAAAAAAATATTGAAACGTAAAACGATAGAAAAGCGTGAAGGAAACCTCTGGCGCTATAAGGAGCTTCTTCCGATCGACGGCGAGCCCCAGGTGGGACTGAATTCCGGCTTTACACCCCTTGTAAGGGCTGATAACCTTGCGAGTGCCCTTGGGGTCAGGGAACTGTACGTTAAAGATGATACGGTTGCCCATCCGACTTTGTCGTTCAAGGACAGGGTTGTTGCCGTTGCGCTTACCAAGGCAAAGGAGTTCGGGTTTGATACGGTCGCATGCGCGTCTACCGGCAACCTGGCCCACTCGGTTTCGGCGCATGGCGCCAAGGCGGGTTTCAAATGTTTCGTGTTTATTCCTGCTTCACTGGAGCAGAGCAAGATAGTGGCCTCGCTGGTATATGAACCTAACCTTGTGGCTGTCGATGGCAATTACGATGAGGTCAACAGGCTTTGCAGCGAGATCGCCAATAAATACCCATGGGCATTTGTCAATATAAACATCAGGCCGTTCTACGCAGAGGGCTCCAAGACGCAAGGTTTCGAGATTATCGAGCAACTGGGATGGGAAGCACCCGATAATGTGGTTGTGCCCTGCGCCAGCGGCTCGCTTCTTACAAAGGTGTGGAAGTCATTTAAGGAATTCAAGGAAATAGGGTTGCTCAAAAAACTCGGGACAAAAGTTTTTGCGGCGCAGGCAACAGGCTGTTCTCCAATATCTGCTGCCATAAAGCAGGGCACTGATATAATAAAACCGGTCAAGCCTAATACGGTGGCTAAGTCGCTTGCCATCGGCAACCCTGCAGACGGATACTATGCAAGCCATATAGTTAAGGAAACCGGGGGCTATGCAGAGGATGTTTCCGATGAAGAAATTATCGATGGAATAAAGCTGCTTGCAAAGACTGAGGGCATTTTTGCCGAGACTGCCGGGGGCGTTACGGTCGCAACTGCAAGGAAGCTGATTGAGCAGGGAAGGATAGGCAGAAATGAAAGAACGGTAATATGCATTACCGGCAATGGACTTAAGACCCAGGAGGCGCTCATCGGGCACACGGCTGAAATGCACCATATCAAACCGAACATGGCAGCATTCGAAGAGATATTTAAAAAAATAGGCAATGGGTAATAGGGGGGAGGCTATAGCCTATTACCTGATTTTAAGGAGGTGTTTTCATGGCGGTAAAAGTGAGAATCCCTACGCCGCTTCAGCGGCTGACAGAGGGGAAAGAGGAAGTTGAAGGCAAGGCCGGTTCCGTGATAGGACTTATCAACGACCTTGAGACGCGATACCCGGGTATTGCCGAGAGAATATCAGACGGGGGCAAGGTCAGAAGATTTGTCAACGTATATGTCAACGAAGAGGATATCCGGTTTTTGCAGGCTGAACAGACACCTGTAAAGGACGGGGATGAGGTTTCCATTGTTCCGGCAATAGCCGGAGGGTGCGATACTGCTGTGACTTCACTTCCGTAAAAAAACAAGGAGGGCCAGATGAAGAGGCGTGTGAAATTGACGTTTCCTCAAAATCTTATTAAAGAGCCGGTGATATTTACCATGGCTAAAAAGTATGACTTATTGCCCAATATACGGAGGGCGCGCGTAACCGATACTGTCGGTGAAATGATTCTTGAGCTTGAGGGAGACGAAGAAAACCTTGCAATGGGGATCAAGTCTTTACAGCAGCAGGGTGTTGAGGTGGAACTGATCGAAGGAGATGTCATAGAGTAAGGGAGAATGTATGGAAATAGGAGCGTGTAATTCTGGTACACGGACATTGTGGAAAGGTATTATTGAAGCATACGGAAGATTTTTTCCTGTTACTGACAGTACCCCGGTGGTGAGTCTTCTGGAGGGCAATACTCCGCTCATAAAGGCGGTCAATCTGCCCGAACAAGTCAGAGGTGACCTCACTATTTATTTTAAGATCGACGGCGCCAATCCGACAGGCTCTTTCAAGGACAGGGGCATGACGCTTGCGCTTTCAAAGGCGGTTGAGTCCGGATCGAAAGCAGTGATCTGTGCCTCAACCGGTAATACATCGGCATCGGCGGCGGCATATGCCGCGCGGGCAGGCATAAAGGCCATAGTTGTGATCCCCGAGGGCAAGATCGCACTGGGAAAGCTCGTACAGGCGCTGGTGCATGGCGCCACTGTATTGCAAATTCATGGAAATTTTGACGATGCGTTAACTATTGTCAAAGAGGTGGTCGAGAAATATCCGATCACACTTGTCAATTCCATTAACCCTTTTAGAATAGAAGGACAAAAATCAGCCGCATTTGAAGTGTGTGATTATCTTGGCGCTGCACCGGACTACCATGCATTGCCGGTCGGCAATGCCGGAAACATTACTGCTTACTGGAGGGGCTACGGAGAATATTACAGGGGGGGCATGATAACCGGCTTGCCTAAGATGCTCGGCTTTCAGGCGGCAGGGGCCGCGCCCATTGTTCTCGGCCATCGCGTTGAAAAACCCGAGACGATTGCGACGGCCATCAGGATCGGCAACCCGGCAAGCTGGAAAAGCGCCGAGGCGGCAAGGGATGAATCGGGCGGGCGCATAGACATGGTTACTGATGAGGAGATACTGGCTGCCTACAAGCTCATTGCGTCGCATGAGGGTATTTTCTGTGAGCCGGCTTCTGCTGCATCGCTTGCCGGCGTTATTAAATTATACAAGGCCGGTTTTTTCGGGAAGGGCGAGACGGTAGTGTGTACATTGACGGGGAACGGATTGAAGGATCCTGATACGGTGTTCAAAGTGGCTGACGAAGCCGTTAGGGTCAAGGCCGAATTTGATGAAGTCAGGAAAGTAATCGAAAAAGTTTTATGAAATACATTGTTATTATCGGAGACGGCATGGCGGACAGGCCGGTTGCGGACCTGGGCGGGTTGACCCCGCTCAAAAAGGCTGAAACGCCCAATATGGACAGACTGGCCCGCGAAGGGCTTATCGGGAGCGTGCGGACGATTCCCGAGGGCTTTCACCCTGGGTCTGATGTTGCAAACCTGAGTATCCTGGGTTATGATCCCCGGCGCTACTATACGGGAAGAGCGCCGCTTGAAGCGGCAAGTATCGGGGTAACGCTCGATGCTCAAGACGTTGCCTACCGGTGCAACCTCGTAACCCTGAGGGTTGGTGCAGACAAGACCCGGGCTGTTATGGATGATTACAGCAGCGGACACATATCGACTGAGGAAGCCAGGGAAATTATCGGTACGATTGAACAAAGGCTGGGCAGGGAGGACATAGTATTCTACCCAGGTGTCAGCTACCGGCATCTAATGGTATGGAGGAACGGTTACGCCGACATGGAATGCACTCCGCCTCACGATATACTTGAAAAGGAAATTTTAGATTATTTACCTTCAGGCAGAGGACAAAATGTTCTCAGAGAGCTGATGATGAAATCTGCTGTGCTGCTCGAGGACCATCCAGTTAACAGGAAGCGGGTGGAAAATGGGAAGAAACCTGCCAGCAGTATATGGCTATGGGGCCAGGGAAAGAAACCGCAGCTTCCGGCATATAAGGAGAAATACGGCATTAGCGGGGCGCTCGTCTCCGCTGTCGATCTTACGAAGGGGCTGGGCATCTGCGCAGGATTTGAAGTGCTCAATGTGCCGGGTGCAACAGGATGGCTCGATACGAACTATGCCGGCAAGACGGAGCAGGCCCTTGACGCCCTGGAAAAAGTGGATTTCGTCTATCTCCATATAGAGGCCCCGGACGAGGCAGGGCATTCGGGAAGTTGTAAGGACAAACTCAAGGCCATCGGGGATTTCGACGCCTTTGTGGTGGGGCCGGTGCTGAGAGGCCTGGAAGAAAGGTTCAGGGAATATCGCGTACTGCTGCTGCCCGATCACGCTACACCGGTCAAAATCAGGACCCATACTGATGAACCTGTGCCGTTTGTCATATACGACAGCCGCGAAAAGAAAAACAACGAAGGCGTCTCCTATGACGAATCCATCACCGGCAGAAGCGATATCATGGTAATTGAAGAAGGCCACCGGCTGATGGATTATTTTATTAAGGAAATTCCGGCCTGATGCTTGTTGTTCAGAAATACGGCGGCACGTCTGTCGCAAATACCGAGCGGATCAAGGCAGTTGCCGAGCGTGTGGTAAAGTCTGCGAAGGAAGGCAACAGGGTCGTTGTCGTTGTTTCCGCAATGTCCGGAGAAACGGACAAACTAATTAATCTGGCCCATCAGGTTTCATTAAATCCAAACGATCGTGAAATGGACCTGCTCCTTTCATCGGGGGAACGGGTAACCAGTGCGCTCACTGCCATGGCAATAGAAGAACTGGGACACAAGGCGATGGCATTTACCGGAAGGCAAATGGGCATTATTACGGACAAGGTCCACATGAGGGCGAAGATAGAGAAAATCGCCTCCGAACGGGCAAAAAAGGCGCTTTCAGAGAATTACATCCTTGTGATCGCCGGTTTTCAGGGTATAACTGAGAATGAGGACGTGACCACTCTCGGGCGGGGAGGGTCTGATCTCTCGGCGGTAGCTATAGCCTGTGCATTGAATGCCGACCTTTGCGAGATTTATACTGATGTCGACGGCGTCTATACCACCGATCCGAACATTGTTCCTGATGCCAGAAAGCTTGAAAAGATCTCCTTTGAGGAGATGCTCGAGTTGGCAAGCCTTGGCGCAAAAGTGCTGCAGACGCGATCGGTCGAATTCGCCATGAAATATGAGGTGCCGGTGGTCGTGCGGTCGAGCTTCAACAACAACCAGGGCACTTTGGTGACCAAGGAGGACGAGGATATGGAAAAGGTTGTGGTGTCAGGGGTCGCGTACGATAAAAACCAGACAAAAATTACAGTTACGGGAGTCCCTGACAAGCCGGGAATCGCCGCGACAATATTTAAAAAAATTGCTGAGGCAGGCATAGTGGTCGATATGATTGTACAGAACGTGAGCAGCGATGGAAAGGACGCGGATATTTCTTTCACGCTGCCGAGGACGGACAGTAAAAAGGCGCTGAAGCTGACAGGGGAGGTTGCAAACGAACTCGGCGCAAAAGTGGTGACGCTGAGAGAGGACATCTCCAAGATTTCCATTGTCGGCGTCGGCATGAGGACCCATTCAGGAGTTGCGGCGCAGATGTTCGAGACCCTTGCGAAACACGGTATAAACATTATCATGATCAGCACTTCGGAAATAAAAGTTTCTTGCATTATAGGCCTGAAGTATACGGAACTTGCCGTCAGGGTACTCCATGATGCCTTTGGCCTGGCAGAAAGCCGGTAAGGAGGAGACGTCTATGGGCATGATCGAGATTTATGATACCACACTCAGGGACGGCACACAGTCTGAGGATATTTCTCTCTCTGTTGAGGACAAACTGAGGATTACCGAGAAGTTGGACGAGATCGGCATTCATTATATCGAAGGGGGATGGCCCGGCTCCAACCCCAAGGATGCCGACTATTTCAAGAAGTTGAAAAAACTCCCGCTTGCTCAATCGCTGGTAGCGGCTTTCGGCAGCACACACAGCCCGAAACACCACGTCGAGGATGACCTGAATTTAAAGGCGCTCGTTGAAGCAAAGGTCAAAGTCATCACTATCTTCGGCAAGACCTGGGATTTCCATGTTAGGGAGGCCTTGCGGATTTCCCTTGAAGAAAACCTCGATATTATCCATAATTCGGTGCGCTTTCTGAAAAATCATGCCGAAAAGGTTTTCTTTGACGCCGAGCACTTCTTTAATGGATACAAAGATAATCCTGCCTTTGCGCTGAAGTGTCTTGAAGCAGCGCAAGCCGCAGGCGCTGACTGTCTTGTGCTCTGTGATACCAACGGCGGCACACTCCCCCGGGAGGTAAGTCAGATTGTGCAGGCGATAAGCAAAAAAATTAAGGCGCCCCTGGGCATACATGCCCACAATGATTCCGATTGCGCTGTGGCAAACTCGGTCATTGCCATTGAAAGCGGAGCAGCGCAGGTGCAGGGGACTATCAATGGCATCGGTGAACGATGCGGCAATGCCAATCTTTGCTCGATCATTCCCAACCTCCAGTTAAAACTTGGATATTCCTGCCTTGCGGATGAGCGGTTGAAGAAATTGCGCGACGTATCACGGTTTGTTAACGAAATAGCAAATATCCGGCACTTTAAGAGGCAGCCTTTTGTCGGTGACAGCGCCTTTGCCCATAAAGCAGGCATTCATGTGAGCGCTGTCAGAAGGCGGCCTGAAACCTACGAGCATATCAGGCCCGAACTGGTGGGCAATTCTCAAAGGATACTGATATCGGACCTCGCAGGCAGGAGTAATATTTTAAGGAAGGCCGAAGAATTCAATATCCACCTGGAAGCCAATTCCCCCGAAGTGCAGGGCATTCTTGATACGCTCAAGGACCTGGAGCATCAGGGTTTCCAGTTCGAGGGTGCTGAGGCGTCCTTTGAGTTGCTGCTGAAAAAAGCGCTCGGGCTCCACCGGAGGTTTTTTGATCTCATCGGGTTCAGGGTCATTGATGAGAAGAGAAAGGAAACTGAGTTGCCGTTCAGCGAGGCGACCATTATGGTAAAGGTCGGCAAGAGCATCGAGCACACGGCTGCAGCAGGCAACGGCCCGGTCAATGCCCTGGACAGCGCCCTGCGGAAGGCGCTCGAAAAATTTTACCCCGAGTTGAAAACGGTCAAGCTGCACGATTATAAAGTGCGGGTCCTTACTGCCGGAAAGGGCACCTCTGCGCGCGTCAGGGTCCTTGTTGAATCGGGCGACGAAGTGCACAGATGGGGGACTGTCGGCGTTTCTGAAAATATCATTGAGGCATCATGGCAGGCCCTCGTAGACAGCATTGATTACAAATTGCTCAAGGAAAAAGAATAACGGATCACGTATGACAGCGGTTTAAGGTTTAGAGAATCCGGCGCGTTGCCATATATAAAATCAAAATCATAGCAGGATGGAGGCAGGAACATGAAAAGACTTCTTGTGACGGCAGCTCTGGTGGCATTTTTTGCAGTTCAGGCTTTTGCGGGAGACACGATAAAGATAGCCATTACAGGCCCTTTTAGCGGAGGGTCCGCGCCTATGGGAGCATCGATGCGCGATGGCGCCAAACTGGCTATAGCTGAGATAAATGCCGCCGGTGGAGTTCAGGTGGGCAAACGGAAGATGAAGTTCGAGGTTATTGAACGGGACGACGAGGCCAAAAACGAGCGCGGCGCCCTGATTGCCCAGGAACTTGCGTCCATGAGCGACCTTTCCGGCGTTATAGGCTCTGTTAATACAGGGGTTGTCATGGCAGGTGACAGGTATTTGCAGGAAAAGGGTATCACCAAAATCATCACCCCTGCCGCCGGTTCCGCCTCCATGACGCAGTGGAGCAAGGCGGGTGTGAAGGACTTGTCTATATTCCGGTTTGCCGCAAATGACGGCATTCAGTCAGCAATGGTAGTGGAAGAGGCCATCAACAGGAAATTCACGAAGGTGGCTATTCTTTATGATTCTACAAACTACGGCGTCTCGGGACACGAAGACCTGTTGTCACAGATCAAGGCGCAGGGGAACAAACTCCAGGTTGTTGCGAGTGATAAGTTTAACATCGGCGATAAGGACATGACCGCGCAGCTTGTGCGGGCCAGGTCAGCCGGCGCGCAGGCTATCCTTATATGGGGTATTGGTCCCGAACTGGCGGCAGTTGCAAATGGCATGGCAAAGCTCGGGATGAAGGAACCTCTGATAGGAGGGTGGCCTCTCTCGATGTCCAACTTCATCGACAACGCCGGCAAGAATGGAAACGGCACTTTGATGCCTCAGACTTTTATCGAAGAACCTATTACGCCGCGCGCCAGAAAATTTATTGAGGCATACCACAGGGCATACAATGCGACCCGGATACCTTCCCCTGTTTCGGCAGCGCAGGGCTATGACGCGGTCTATATCTTTGCGGCAGCGGTCAAGCAGGCCCAGAGCACCGACACTCACAAGATCAAGGAGGCCCTCGAAGACCTGCGCGATCCTGTTCCGGGTGTGATCACAGTCTGGAAAAAACCCTTTAGCAAGTGGGACCCTGCCAACGAGGACACTCACGAGGCTTTCCGGCGCGCCGAGACCGTCATGGGAATGGTGAAAGACGGCCATGTTGTCTTTGCAAACAATGCCGACGGGCAGAGGCTTAAGAAGAGCGCCGAGACTTCGAAGCGCAAGTAAGATGCAGAGGGCTATTGACAATATCATTTGCGGGATAGCATGACGGCTTCAATTGTCCCCCAGCTGATTGTCAGCGGGGCATTTATGGGCCTTGTCTATGCCCTTGTGGCATATGGGTTCCAGCTCACATATGCGACCAGCAAGAGCATCAACTTCGGCCAGGGTGAACTGGTGATGGTTTCTTCATTCATCACCCTCACTCTTGCCAATCTGGGGTTTCCATACTGGTTAGTGGTTATCGGGGGTTTGCTGTTCGGCGTGCTCCTGGGACTGTTCGTGGAACGGGCCGCAGTGCGTCTTGCGCTGGAGCAAAAAAGCGAGGGCTGGATTCTTCTGACTATAATTCTTGGGTTGTTCTTTTTCTCAGCAGCAGAGAATATCTGGGGGCGGGACGACCGCCCGTTCCCGACGCCGATCTCTTCTGATGCTATCCAGGTTGTCGGAATCAGCGTCACTCCGCTGGAGATATCCGTTGCAGTCGGCGTCTTTGCGATAATGGGGCTCATCGAAATGTTCAAGCGCCGGACCCTTCTGGGCAAGGCCTTCGAGGCAGTCTCTGTTGACCGGGATGCTGCAGAGCTTATGGGAGTGTCTGCAAGGCGGACCGTCATGCTCTCTTACGGCCTGTCCGGCCTTTCCGCTGCTGTGGCCGGCATACTCGTTTCTCCTATCACTACAGTGGGGCCGACCATGGCCTCAGTTCTTGTACTCAAGGCATTCTCTGTCGCAGTCGTTGCCGGACTCAATTCAGGATTCGGAGTGGTCCTGGTCGGTATTGTTCTGGGCTCCATCGAAAGCCTGACGAGCTTCTATATAGGAAGCGGCTGGCGTGAAGCTCCGGGCCTTGTTCTTTTGATTCTTGCCCTTGCCGTTCGTCCTGCAGGCGTGTTTGGCAAGGTCATGATACGGAAGGTTTGAAGGTTTAATGGTTAAGAGACTTTTTTTTATTCACGGTGCAGAGGCGCTGGTTTTTGTTCTGCTTGCAACAATTCCGCTGGCTGTGAAGAACCCCTTTGTTCTTGCTCTGCTCACGCTGCTGGCCATTTACGGAATTTTGCTCATCGGGCTGGATGTAACCGTCGGCTATCTGGGACAGGTCAATCTCGCTCAGGCAGCCTTTCTCGGTCTTGGGGCTTATACTGCCGGTCTGACCGTGAATCATTTCGGCATCGGCATGGAGAGCGCGCTCTTCGCCAGCCTGCTGGTCGGCCTTGCCTTTGGAACGCTGCTTGCGTTTCCCGCCCTGCGACTGGAGGGCCCCCAGTTTGCCCTGGCTACGCTCAGTTTTTCCGCTCTGTCCTCAACCACTCTTAATGAATGGGAATCCCTCACTAACGGGGCACAGGGACTCCAGGTCCCACGACCGGCCCTGTTTGGTCTGCACCTGGAGGCACAAGGGTTTTTCTGGTTCTGTCTTATCCTCCTTGCCATGGTCTGGATGGCGATGCGCAATCTTCTCACCTCCCAATGGGGAAGGACCTTCGAGGCGTTGAGGGACAGCCCTATAGCCACTGATGCAATGGGGGTGGGTACTTACCGGCACAAAATAGCTGCTTTTGCCCTCGGTTCAGCTCTCGGAGGCCTTGCCGGCGGACTTTATGCTTTCAACTTTCAATATCTTCAACCGCAGATCTTTGTCTGGGATTTGATGGTGATCCTGCTTCTGGGCGTGGTGCTGGGTGGCAGGAAGAACCTGTGGGGCGCTTTTGTGGGCGCTGCTTTCATCGTACTTCTGCCCAACCTTCTCTCTAACAGGCTTCTGTTCAGGATAATATCTATTGCCGGCCTGCTTATCGCTGTTGCCGCAGGCGGACGAAGCTTTATCCGGAAAGGCACGAGGCCGTTCCAGGCGCTGGCGCCTGTCATCGCCATGAGTCTGCTGGTGGTCGCAGCGATTTTTGTCAGGAATATCGAAGACATGCGGAGAGCTATATTCGCATTGATGCTGTTTTCGGTAGTTGTGGGACTTCCAGAGGGTCTAATGGGCTTCGCCGCCAGATTCTTTTCAAAGGTCCTTAACATCCCTCCTGCACCCCTTGCTGATGCAGGTCCGCTTAATGGGGTGCTCGAAAAAAAGGACCCCGATGATAGTCCCCTGCTTGAGATCACGGAACTTAAACGATATTTCGGCGGCGTTAGGGCCCTTGACGGAGTTTCCCTGGTAGTGCGCTCAGGCCAGGTTCATGGCCTCATCGGTCCCAACGGCTCGGGCAAGAGTACGCTTGTGAATGTCATTTCCGGGCTTTACTCACCCAGCGGAGGGACTATGCTGCTCAGGGGAAGACAACTGCCGGCAGGTAGTCTATACAAGGCCGCTCGAATGGGGATATCGAGGACATTTCAGAACCTGCAGATATTTTCGGAGCTTACTGCTTTGGACAACGTCATGGTTGCTATGAAGGGCGTATACAATAAATCACTGCTGCTGGTGCTTCTGGGTCTCGCGCGCGGAGAGGAACGTTGTTCCCAGTCAGCGGCGCTGGCATTGCTCGAAATGGTAGGACTGAGGGACAGGGCACGCACGCCGGCCAAGGACCTTCCATATGGGGCCCAGCGATTCCTGGAGATCGCCCGCGCACTTGCCTGCCGTCCGGACCTTTTGATCCTGGATGAACCTGCCGCAGGCCTTGCACATCCCGATGTTAAGAAACTGGTGGAGATAATACGTAAGATACGCATGCTGGGTATCTCAACTATTCTCATTGAGCATCACATGGAAGTGGTGAGCGATCTTTGTGACGTGATTACAGTGCTTGACGGGGGGCTTGTTATAGCAAAAGGCAAACCGGAAGATGTAAAACGTGATCCAGCCGTCATAGCAGCCTATCTTGGGGTGGGTGCGTGAATTGCCGGTTGCCGGACCAGTGATGCTGCGAGGTAAACATTAATGCCAAGTAATATCCGGGATGGTGATAACCGCCTATGCTGATTGTAGACAATCTTTATGCGGGGTACGGCGCAAGTGAGGTGCTTGTGGGCGTATCGCTTGAGGTGAAGACAGGGTCCCTGGTCTCTTTAATCGGCCCTAACGGAGCAGGCAAGACCACAAGCATGCGCGCCATCTCCGGGATTGTAAGGCCAACCAGGGGACGAGTGCTGTTTGACGGCATGCCGGTGCAGGAGATGGATGCTTCACACATTGCCAGACTCGGGCTGGCCCATGTGCCTGAAGGACGGCGGGTATTCGGGACACTGTCTGTTGAAGATAACCTGCTGCTGGGAGGATATCGCCGGCTGCCGCATTTTTTTGGGTTCAAAAAGAAGGCGGCCCGCGACCTGGACAGGGTATATGACCTGTTCCCCCGGCTGAGGGAGCGTCGCCGCCAGGCATCTGGAACTCTTTCGGGAGGAGAACAGCAGATGCTTGCCATAGGGCGTGCCCTGATGGCTGATCCAAAACTGGTGCTCATGGATGAGCCCTCCATGGGTCTGGCGCCTGTTGTTGCGGATGAGGTGCTGGCAACTATCACGCGTCTGAAGAAGACCGGAATGACATTGCTGCTGGTCGAGCAAATGGTCAAAAAGGCATTGGAAGTGGCGGACTATGTATATGTTATGGAAGGGGGGAGAATTGTTGTCCGGGGAACGCCGGATGAACTGCGGAAGGACGAGCGCGTGATAGCCGCTTACCTCGGCTGACAACGTGGTACATTTACTTATTAATCGCTGCTTCTATCCATGCCTGCATCTGAGGCTCCGGGTAAGCCCCGTAGAGTTCATCGATCAGCTTTCCGTTCCGGTATACGAGAAGAGAAGGGGTAGCCCTGATATGAAAACGGTTGGCAAGAGAAAGTTCTCTTTCTATGTTGACCTTAACAACCTTTACGAGGCCGGCCTTCTGAGAGGCCAGCCTTTCCAGAAGCGGCTGAATCAAAGCGCAAGCGCCGCACGTGGAAGACCAGAACTCGACAATCGCGATTCCGGCCCATTCAAACACTTCCCGCCCAAAACTTTCTTCACTCGCATCAATAGGCCTCCTGGGAAGTTCAAGAAAGCTTTTGCACTTTCCACAATGCGGCCGCTCCATTAACCTGTGTGAGGGGACACGGTTGAGCGCTCCGCAAGACCTGCATCTGAGATAAACTGAATCAGCCGTCATCACCTTATTTTTCTTTTTGATGTCGTTTTGCCGGTTCTAACCATGGAACTTGTTGTTTTAACGAAATCAAAACCATCCTCGACAGAAACATCTCAAAAGGTTTTGCTTTGTGATTACAAAATTATACCACAAAATATTTCGTTCAGCGGAAGTAGAGGCCAAGGTCCCTCCAGAGGCTTACCAGAAACACACGGGTCATCTGCGAAAAGCAAAATTTGCTTCATTCAGGCATGCTTAGATCTCCTTCAGCCGGCGACCGTGGGTTACATAATCAGCAATCGGGACTACACTTTCAACTTAGCGCACTTTTGACTAATTCATGCATCGCGCCTATAATTTTAAAAAGACTCCTGTGACATAAAAAATAATGTTAGCCCAATCAATCAAATCGAGAAAGACAGGAGATACTGTGCTTGGATATCAGAACGGCGCCATAATGTCCATGGCATTTACATTGGCGAAGGAGCTTGATATCTACTCAGAGGATCGTTTTCTTACTGAAGGTAAGCCGGACGTGAAGAAAATTAATCCCTTTCTCTTGACTATGCCGGATAATAGTTTTTGGTCAGTCGGCGAATGTGTTGGTAAGGCATGGAATGCGGGAAAGACCGTAGGTGATCGGTTAAAGCAGAGGTAATAATGCAGGCAGGAAATATGGAGCAAAACAAATACTGATAAAGAATTAGGAGAAGGAATAGATGTCCATATGGAAAGGTAAGGTGACGGTTGAAGACCTCAACAAGAGATGCGAAAATACATTGGTTCAGAATCTTGGGATTGAATTCACTGAAATCGGAGATGATTATCTTAAAGGCGTGATGCCTGTTGACCACAGGACAGTTCAACCTGCTGGGATACTTCACGGTGGTGCGTCTTTGGCGTTAGCCGAATCCCTGGGAGGCGTTGCCGGTTTCATGTGTATCGACAGGGAAAAACAATACTGTGTCGGGATGGAGATCAATGCAAATCATATCAGACCCGTACGTTCAGGTCGTGTCTATGGGGTTGTGAAGCCCATACATATCGGCAGGAAGACCCATGTATGGAGAATATCCATAAGTAACCAGAATGGCAAACTCGTCTGCGTGTCAAGGATCACATTGGCAATCTTGAATAAAGATGAAAAGATATGCTGAGGGAGAGGCTGACCAAAAAATATCAGAATGGGGGGTCAATGAGTAATCAAAGTAGAAGCGCCTTAATGCACAAGTTATTTATTGGCGAGCCCTGAATATTTGACATTTATGTAAATACTGATAATATAACATTAAGGACACTGAGAGAATAAACAAGGGAAAAAGTCGTGGCGAGCTGCAGGGAGGTGAACGTTAATGAAGGCTCTAATCATCAGTGCTGATGATTTTGAGGACACTGAATTACTGGTTCCCTATTATCGATTTAAGGAAGAGGGCATTAATCTCGAAGTCGCTTCAATAATAAAAGGTAAAATTAAGGGGAAACACGGATATGAAGTAAATGTTGACAAGCCTTTGAAAGAAATCAGTCCGGAGGAATATGATTTTCTGCTTCTTCCGGGAGGCGGGGCTCCGGAGACGGTGAGAAAAGAAAAAGATGCGCTCAAGATTGTGAAGCACTTTTTCGAGAAAGACAAACCTGTTTTTGCTATATGTCATGGTCCTCAAATTTTGATTAGCGCAGGTTTGTTAAAAGGAAGGCATGCGACGTGTTACAGGTCTGTAGCTCCGGAGTTGAAAGAAGCTGGCGCTATTTATGAAGACAAAGAGGTTGTTGTGGACGGAAATCTTGTGACATCCAGAGAGCCATCGGACCTTCCAGCATTTCTAATCCAAGCTATGAAAATGATTAAAGGAATAAAGTAAAAAACTTCCTGGACATCGATTACCAAATATTTATAACTTTATAGGAGGTGTATTATGGCAAAGACAGAATCAAAGGAACTGGTGAAAGGTGAACTGGCCAGGCCGCTTTCTCCCTTCGAGGAGATGGAAAGACGGTTTGAGGATTTTATGAGGAGGCCCCTTTCTTTGTTCGGTACATCATTGTTGCCGACATTGTTGCCGAGTCTGAGGATGCCCGAGATGGGAGAACTCTCTCCGACAATAGATATTTTTGAGGAGGGTAATGATGTAGTGGTGAAAGCGGAACTGCCCGGAATGAAGAAAGAGGATATCGACGTGAAACTTACAGATAACACAATAGCGATTTCCGGAGAAAAGAAGAAAGAAGAGAAAGTTGAGAAAAAGGACTTCTATAGGTTAGAGCGTTCATATGGTTCCTTTGCCCGTGTTTTCACCCTGCCTACGGAAGTGCAGACGGACAAAGTAAAAGCGCAGTTCAAAGACGGAATTCTTGAGATAAGAGTTCCCAAGACAGAAGAAGCGCAGAAGAAAGAAAAAAAGGTTTTAATCGAATAAGGAAATGGTGTTGACTATGCTGAGAGGTGTTGCCATTACTCTATTAGTGTTCCAATAGTGTTCCAAAATTAATCTATGGAACTGCTAGGGATAAACGATGTTACATTTGAGGCTGGCGACAAAAGAATTCTTGAGGGGTTTTCCATGGCCATAAAACCATCGGAAGTCCATGCCCTCCTCGGGACAAACGGGACCGGCAAAAGCATACTCAACTTGGCATAACAATGGCTTGGCAGGAGCCTGTGAGGTTTGAAGGCACCTGAGCGGCGGTAAAGGAAAAAGGATCGAGCTTGCCTCTGTCCTTGGACTGAACCCGAGGCTTGCCGTTCTGCAACACGCAACTCCTTCCTCCTAACAAACAGATTCAAAGATTGATATAATTGTATATATTATAACCGCAAACCATCGAACAATAAGGAGGTCGATATGCCCGCTTATGAATATGTCTGTAAAGACTGTAACCATGAGATTACTGTCTTCCTCTCCATTAAAGAATTTGAAGCTAAACCAAAAATCAAATGTACTAACTGTCAAAGTGACAATGTGCAGAAAAAAATCTCGGTATTTACTGCACAAACAAGAAAAAAATCATAGTTAAAGAAATACTATCACTCTCCTTTGCTCTTTACCCTTGAATGGTCCTTAGTTGCATAAGTGCACCGTTATACCAGAGCAGGGCTGTCCGTGCTTCCCTTGCAGCCATTGACCGGGCTGAACTGCCCGAGTCCCTTTTATGAACTGAAGTGATGAGGTTTACTGATCAATGGTATATATAGTAGGATAATGTGAATGGAAGAAATCGGCATTGTAAAGGAAATCAATGGAATAAAGGCTATCATTTCTGTGCAGAAGCAGGGATCCTGCGGTTCTTGCCCCGGTGGAACTTTTTGCCAGACACTGGGAGCGGGCGAGGCCTTGATGGAGGCCTATAATCATGTCGATGCACGGGCCGGAGATACTGTGAAAGTTGTTTTCAGGGCCTCAAATTATCTTAAGGGCACTATGCTTGTGTATGGCCTGCCTTCTTTAATGCTTATTATCGGAGCGGTGTTGGGAAAGGAATATCTGAGCAGGTTTTTCCCCGCTGTTGATTCCGAGGTCCTCTCTGCCGGCACTGGATTTGGCTTTCTTGTCATTACGTTTCTGGTCATTAAACTCTGGGCAAACATATTTGAACCCAAAAAAGAATACATGCCAATAATAGAAGAAATCATAAACAGGGGGTAGTTATGTCAAAATTGAGCGCTGGACAAATAAGGAACGTAGCAATTATCGCTCACAGCGGCGCCGGCAAGACCTCATTGACCGAGGCTATTCTGTTTAATGCAGGAGTCCTGGACAGGATCGGGAGCGTGGAGGCCGGAAATACCACGACCGACTGCGAGCCTGAAGAGATTGCGAGGAAAATAAGCGTTGTATCGGCCGTTGCCTATGGCGACTGGAAAAACACGCGGATCAATCTGATCGATACGCCGGGGTTTATAAACTTTATAGAAGACACTAGAGGCAGTCTCAGGATCTCCGATGGGGCCGTCGTCATCGTAAGCGCTATTTCAGGAGTAAAAGCGGAAACCGAAAAGATATGGAAGTACGCCTGTGAATTCGAGGTGCCGCGAGTGGTTTTCATCAATAAGCTTGATAAAGAGGCCGCAAATTTCTTCATGGCGCTCGGTGAGCTTGAGAAGTCTTTTGAATCAGAGGCTGTTCCGCTTTATATCCCTATAGGTGAGGGCGAGGAATTCAAGGGAATAGTTGATCTTATAACGATGAAGGCCTATATTGCGGAAAACGGCAAAGTGGCGGAAGCGGAGATACCGTCTTCCTTCCAGGACAGCGCCGGTGAGTACAGGAAGAAGCTGGTCGAAAAGATTGCGGAATCTGACGATGCTCTCCTGGAAAGATACCTCGAAGGAACGGAGCTTACCAATGAAGAAATTATGAAAGGTGTCCGTGAGGGATCTCTGACAAGAAGGTTTATCCCGGTGATATGCGGCTCAGCCACTCTCAATATTGGAGCAAGCCAGCTCCTCGATGCTCTGCTGCTCTGCCTGCCCTCGCCCGAGGACATGAGCAGGATTTCACCCATCAGGGGCAAAAATCCCAAAGACGGCAAAGAGGTGGAAAGAAAACCGGTCGAGACAGATCCTCTTACTGCGTACGTCTTCAAGACAGTTGCAGACCCCTATGCCGGTAAAATGTCCATATTCAGGGTTTATTCAGGCGTGCTGAAAGCGGACTCGACAGTCCTGAACTCGCATACCGGCGCCAAGGAAAGGATAGGCCAGGTCTTCTACCTGCAGGGCAAGAAGCATATCCCGACGCAGGCGGTGGGGCCGGGGGAAATCGCTGCAGTAGTAAAATTAAAAGACACTAATGTCGGTGATACGTTATGTGAGGAACACCATCCCCTCGTGCTTGAGAAGATCAAGTTCGCAGAGCCGCTTATTTCATATGCAATAGCACCCAAAACCAAGGGTGATGAAGAAAAGGTCAGCGTAGGTATCAACAGGCTTCTTGAAGAGGACCCCACCCTGCGTTTCACCCGTGATGAGGAATCCAAGGAGATGATCCTATCCGGCATGGGGCAGGTGCACCTTGAGGTTGCTCTCGATAAGCTGAAAAGGAAGTTCGGAGTAGAGGTGGCAATGAAGACGCCGAAGATACCATACAGGGAGACTATACGGGCTTTTGCCAAGGGGCAGGGCAGGTATAAAAAACAGTCCGGAGGACGCGGGCAGTACGGCGACTGCTGGATTGAATTGGAACCGCTGCCGAGGGGAGGGGGGTACGAGTTCGTTGATAGAATTGTCGGCGGTGTCATTCCCCAGCAGTACAGGGGGGCAGTCGAAAAAGGTATCGTTGAGGCCATGCATGAGGGTGTCATTGCAGGATACCAGATGATTGACGTAAAGGCCACCCTTTATGACGGCACTTACCATTCCGTCGATTCCTCTGAGATGGCTTTCAAGATAGCCGGCTCAATGGCGCTGAAAAAGGTGGTACAGGATGCTAAGCCTGTTCTTCTCGAACCCATTATGAAGGTTGAAGTTACCGTCCCCGAAGATACTCTCGGTACGGTTATCGGAGATCTGAATACCCGGCGCGGAAAGGTCCAGGGCGTCGAGCCTCAGGCAGGCGGAAACCAGAAGATCAACGCCCTTGTACCTATGGCGGAGATGCTGACCTATGCGAACCAGCTGCAGAGCATCACGTCAGGCAGGGGTCTGTATTCGATGGAATTCTCCCAGTATGAGGAAGTGCCCGCTCATATTACGCAGAAGATCATAGCTGAGCGCGAGAAAATTAAGGCTGAAGAGCACCAGTAGACCATGAAAAAACCCTGGGCTGGAAGGTTCACCGGAGAAACTTCCAAAAGCGTAGAGAACTATACAGAGTCAATATCGTTTGATAAGAGGCTCTGGAAATACGATATCGAAGGCAGCATTGCTCATGCGAAGATGCTGTCGAAACAGGGTATCATTCCCAAGCGGGACTCTGACCGTATTATCAGGGGGCTGAAGGATATATACAGGGAAATAGAGGCGGGCAGGTTCAGGTTCAATCCGGAGCTTGAAGATATTCATATGAATATCGAGGCCGCCCTGATCAGGAAAATTGGAGACGCGGGTGGTATGCTGCATACCGCCCGTTCGCGCAATGACCAGGTGGCCCTCGATCTCAGGCTCTATGTCAGGGCCTCGGTTGAGGAGATAGTGGCGCTGCTCAGAAATCTTGAGACCGTGCTAGCCGACATGGCTGAAAGCAGTCTCGGGCTGATCATGCCGGGCTATACACACACTCAAAGGGCTCAGCCGGTGCTCCTTTCTCACCACCTTATGGCGTACGCTCAGATGTTTCAGCGCGACCGCATGCGCTTTGTTGATGCACTGAAGCGGACAAATGTTCTGCCGCTCGGTTCATGCGCCCTCGCCGGCACCTCGTTGCCGGTGGACAGGCAGTACATAGCTTCACTTCTGAAGTTCGATGCTGTTTCAGAGAACAGCATGGACTCTGTTTCGGACAGGGACTTTGTGCTTGAGTTCCTTTCCTGTGCCGCGCTGCTTATGATGCATGTCTCCAGGATGGCCGAGGAGATTGTCCTCTGGGCGTCCGAAGAGTTCGGCTTTATCGAGCTGTCCGACGCTTTTGCCACCGGGTCCAGCATCATGCCGCAGAAAAAGAATCCCGATGTTGCTGAGCTGATGCGCGGCAAGACCGGCAGGGTCTACGGAAATCTAATGAATCTTCTTACCACTATGAAGGGCCTCCCCCTGACATACAACAGGGACATGCAGGAAGATAAGGGGCCTCTTTTCGATACGGCTGATACAGCCACAGCTACACTCGCTGTCCTTCCGGAAATGTTGAAAAATATAACTTTCCGGAGGGAGAGACTCGAAAACGGCAGCGACGCTGCATTTTCCACAGCTACCGATATTGCCGAATATCTCGTGAGGAAGGGCCTGCCTTTCAGGACTGCCCACGGAATCACCGGCAGGATAGTCCGTTTCTGCATAGACAACGGAAGGACTCTGCATGATCTGGATATCGCTATGTACCATTCTTTTTCCAGGTATATCGAAGAAGATGTCTTCGATGTCATCAGCGCAGCTGCATCGGTCAATGCCAAGAAATCATATGGGGGCACATCGCCCGCTGCAGTCAGGGCACAGATCAAGAGGTTCAGGAAGCAGCTTAAATGAAACACGGCGGTTTCGTAAAAACCGAATTTATATTCCTGCTGGCTCTGCTGATGCTCGCAGCGTGTGGAAAAAAGGGAGATCCGACGCTTACTACGTTTGTTAAGCCTCCTCCCGTCAAAAATATTACTGTGGTACACCGTGAGAATTCGATACTGCTTTCGTGGTCTTATTCGGTATCCCCGGATATGCAGGAACTTGTCAAAGGTTTTTATCTTGAGAAGGCCGTGGGTACAAAGGACAATAATCCTGCGGAATTCAGGAAGATAGCTTTTCTTCAAGGGGATGTGAATCATTATACAGACACGGATTTTGAGGCGGGCAGGCCGTATTTTTATAAGATGCGGGTGTACAGTGTCAGAAATATCATAAGCGGTCCGTCCCCGGTCGTAAAGGTCATTCCGGCTGCACTCCCGCCGCAGCCGCAGGGATTATCCTTTGAGGTAAAAAACGATGCGGTGGAGATCAGATGGAACAAAGTGCCCGGAAGCGTCAAATATAATATATACAGGAGCAACAAGCAAAATGTATTCCCGGAGTCGCCCCTGAACAAGGAAGCTCTCAGCGAGCCCCTATTTATGGACAAAGTAGAAACTGGAGCGCCTTTATACTATGAGGTAGCGCCACTCCTCGATACTGATATTAAAGACGAAGGATTTCCCTCAAAAGTGCTTGAGGTGGACCCTGAGACCTTTGTGCCGTCAAAGCCCTCTGGTTTGAAATATGCTTATGCCCCGAAAGGAGTCGTGCTTATGTGGAAGGAGAATCCCGAGTCATGGGTGAAACAGTATCGTGTTTATCGAAAGTCTGCCATGGAAAGCAGCTACAGCATTATAGGCGAGGCTGTCACGCCCACATTCAAAGACAACGAGCCTGTGGCGTCTAAAACGTTGTATTACATCACCGCGCTTGGGCCGTCCAGGGAAAGTGCGCCGTCGGGACCGCTGGAAGTCAGTCCCTTGGTGGAGCGATAAAGTATGGAACGTATTCTCCTCGGACACGGAAGCGGCGGGAAACTCATGCATCAGCTGATCAGGGAGTTTTTTGCGCCCGAATTTCACCTTGGTGCGCCGGCTGACGCAGCGGTTGTTGAATATGGCTGCGGTGGACAGAGGCTTGCTTTTACAACAGATTCTTATGTTGTGTCCCCGCTGTTTTTCCCCGGCGGTAATATAGGCGAACTTGCAATTAACGGGACGGTCAATGATCTCTCGATGGTAGGATCAAAACCTCTCTATATCACCACAGGTTTTATTATCGAAGAGGGATTTGCCGTCCATGATTTGAGGCGTGTCATCGTATCAATGGCAAAGGCCGCTGAAAAGGCCGGCGTCAGTATTGTTGCCGGCGATACTAAGGTTGTTGATAAGGGCAAGGGCGACGGACTCTTTATCAATACTTCCGGGATCGGTATTGTTCCTCAGGGCAGGGAGCTTGGCCCGCGCAGGATCATGGAGGGAGATAAGGTGATTATCAGCGGCCCCATAGGAAACCACGGCATTGCAGTTATGGCTGAGCGGAACGGGCTTGCATTTGATCCGCCGGTGATAAGCGATACCGCGGCCCTGAACGGTCTTGTTGAGGAGATGTTTGGCGCCTCGGGTTCCATACGCATGATGAGAGATCCGACAAGGGGCGGAGTTGCAACAACCCTGAAGGAAATTGCACTGGAGTCGCCGTACTGCATATCCATAAACGAGCAACTCCTGCCTGTCCCGGAAGGAGTAAGAGGCGCCTGTGAACTGCTGGGGCTCGATCCTCTTTATGTTGCAAACGAAGGGATACTTATCGCCATAGCTCCGCCCGAAGATGCCGGGCGGCTTATTGGAAAAATGAAAGAACACCCGCTCGGCTCCGGATCTGTGGTAATCGGGGAAATCTGCCGCGCTGAAAGCCATGATCGCGGAATGGTGCTGCTCAAAACAACCATAGGGGGAACACGTATTATAGATATGCTTATCGGGGAGCATCTGCCGAGAATATGTTAAAATAAATACCCAGTAAGAGTAAAGGTCCTTCCCTCTGCCTTTACCTCTACCTATTTATCCTGTCTTTTGGGGCGGGAATGGAGGTGTCTTTATGTTTAAAAAAGGTTTGGTGGCCGCATGCATTATTATTACCGGCGGTTTTGCATCCGTTGCGCAAAGCGAAATATTGCTCGACCGGGTGGTGGCAATTGTAAACAAAGATGTTATAACCTGGAGCGATTTGTACAGGGAGATGGAGTTTGACGCCAGTGATCAGGTAAAGGCCATGAAGGACGCGGACAGGCGGCATTTTTTCAAGGAAAATGAAATGTCTTTTCTGGAGACACTGATCGATTTGAAACTGCAATTGCAAGAGGCGGCAAAGGAAGGAGTAACCACCAGTGATGCTGATGTGGCTGCCGCTGTCAAAAATATAAAAAGCAAATACGCCATGACCGACGAGATATTTAACGAAACAATCCAGAAAGACGGTTTTACTCTTGAAACTTACAACAGGAAGCTCAGGGAGCAGATAACTGTGAGCAGGGTGGTTGATCAGGAAGTCAGGAGCAAAATTCTTGTAACTGAACAAGATATTGACGCTTACCTTGCCGGGAATAAAGATGCCGCAAAAGACCTGGAGGGTTTTGATATAAGCCATATTATGCTCAAGAGGACCGGCGATGACAAACAGCTGGAAGACAGGGCATGGGACATCTATAAAAAATTGCAAGCTGGTGAGGGCTTTGCAGAACTTGCCAGGCGGTATTCCGATGACCCGAGTGCGCGGGGCGGCGGAGACCTCGGTTTTGTACGGCGATGTGATATGTCAAAGGAATTTTTGAATGTCTGTTCAAGCATTAAGCCAGGCGATATAAGCGAGCCGTTATGGAGAGACGACGGAATATATATTACCAGGGTAAACGAAGCAAGGGTATTCAAGTCCGAGCAGGATCTGCGCGACGCGATACGTCAGAAACTGCTCAATGAAAAATTGAATGCCGCACTCAAAAACTGGGCAAGGGAATTGCGCGATAAGGCTTACGTCGAAATTAAGACATAAAAAAGAGAGGCAATAGGCGATAGGCAATGGGCGATAGGCAAATAAAAAAAGACAGCAGGCGATGGGCGATGGGCGATAGGCAAAGGATTTTGTGTTTTTTTGATCTGTTGCCTATTGCCTATTCTTGTCGCCTATAGCCTGTCTTTTTATTTTATGGAACAGAGGATTCAGAAGATACTGGCCCAAATGGGTGTCGCTTCACGACGAAAGGCTGAGGAGCTTATTGCTGAAGGCAGAGTGACTGTCAACGGCAGGACGGCGGAGATCGGTATGAAGGCTGATTCTGCCAGGGACCACGTAAAGGTTGACGGCAAACTTCTGACGAGGCCTGAGCCGAAGGTTTATCTGATCTTCAATAAACCCAAAGGCGTGGTGACGTCTCTTTCTGATCCGGAGGGCAGGCCTACGATAAAGGATTTCCTGCAGCGGGTAAAATACCGCGTGTTCCCTGTCGGGAGGCTGGATTATGATTCGGAAGGTCTGCTGCTAATAACTAATGACGGTGATTTTGCTCAAGCTGTTCTGCATCCGTCCAAAAAGATTTATAAGACATATCTGGCGAAAGTAAAAGGAATTATTGATGACGAGGCTCTCGAAAAAATCCGGACCGGCGTGAAGCTGCAGGACGGCAAAACAGCGCCGTCCAAAGTGAGGAGAATACCCCACCGGTCCGAGAACAACTCGTGGATTGAAATATCGTTGCATGAGGGTAGAAACAGGCAGGTGCGAAGGATGCTTGAAAAAGTCGGGTATCCTGTTGTCAAGCTTAAGAGAACGAGCATCAACGGCGTGAAACTCAGGAATCTGAAGCCCGGAGAATTCAGGCCGCTTGAACCCGACGAATTGCTGGTGATAAAAGAAGGCGATAGGCCAATAAAGAAAGGCTATAGGCGATGGGCTATAGGAAAAGGCTTTTCTGTTTTTTAAGGAGGGGGTATGTTCAGAAATAAATGGTGCGCTGAACTTGATGCGTCTGCTATCGGTTTCCGCTGCACGCTTGCCGGCTGGGTCTTCAGGAGAAGGGACCACGGCGGACTGATATTTGTCGATCTGCGGGACAGGAGCGGTCTTGTGCAAGTAGTGTTCAGCTCTGAGGTTTCGGAGGAGGCGCACACACTTGCACATGACCTTAGGGCGGAATTTGTCATATCAGTGGCAGGAGAAGTGCGGAAGAGGCCCGAAGGCAGCGAGAATCCCAACCTCAGGACGGGCATGATCGAATTGTATGTCGATACTCTCACCGTGCTGAACGAGGCTGAAACACTGCCGTTCCCTATGGAAGAAGCCGGTGAAGCCTCGGAGGCCTTACGGCTCAAATACCGGTATCTCGACCTGAGGAGGCCCGAACTGCAGCATAACCTTATAGTGCGGCACAGGGTGACAAAGCTCATCAGGGACTATCTGGATGAACAGGGATTTCTTGAAATAGAAACACCTATGCTGACCAAATCCACGCCCGAAGGTGCGCGTGATTATCTTGTTCCTAGCAGGCTTAACCAGGGCCAGTTCTTTGCATTGCCCCAGTCGCCGCAGCTTTTTAAGCAGATACTCATGGTGTCGGGTCTCGAAAAATACTTCCAGATTGTCAAGTGCTTCAGGGATGAGGATCTAAGGGCGGACCGGCAGCCCGAATTTACGCAGGTTGATATGGAGATGTCCTTTATTGACAGGGAAGATATCATACCACTTATAGAGATGCTCATGAAAAGGCTCTTCCAGGAAGTCCTGCACAAAGATATTCAAATCCCTTTTCAGCGGCTTGGTTTCACAGAATCGATGGAACGGTTCGGAAACGACAAGCCCGATATGCGGTTTGGGATGGAACTCAAAGACATGGCGGACCTTGCCTTAAAAGGATCATTCAAAGTCTTTCTCGATGCGCTGGCATCCGGCGGGCGGGTGAAGGCAATTAACGGCAAGGGAATGGCGGGCCTTTCCAGGAAAGAAATCGACATGCTCACGGAAGAGGCGCAGTCTTTCGGAGCAAAAGGCCTTGCGTGGATCAAGATAAAAGGCGGCTTTGATTCACCGATTGTAAAATTCTTTCCCGAAGATGTGCTGCTGCAAATGGCCCGGAGGCTCGATGCAGGCGAAGGTGATTTAATGCTTTTTGTGGCGGACAAGGAGAAAATCGTCCACGATGTGCTCAGCCGTATCCGGCTTGAACTGGGCAAGCGGCTGGACCTTATAAAAGATGAATTCAACTTTGTATGGATAATTGATTTTCCACTTCTGGAGTGGGACGAAGACGAAAAACGTTTTGTCGCTATTCACCATCCATTCACTTCGCCTGTGGATGATGATATCTCCAGGCTCTTTGCATCCGGCTGCAATGAGCAAGAGCTGACTGCATCGCTCAAGGCAAAGGCATATGACATTGTGCTGAACGGCTGCGAAATCGGCGGCGGCAGCATCCGTATCCACCGGCGCGACGTACAGAACAAAATATTTGAACTCCTGGGCATCTCCGGCGAAGAGGCGCGAACAAAATTCGGCTTTCTCCTCGATGCCCTTGACTATGGTGCCCCTCCTCACGGCGGCATTGCGCTGGGACTGGACAGGCTGTTGATGCTGATGGTCGGCGCACAATCGATACGCGATGTAATAGCATTTCCAAAAACCCAGAAAGCGATATGCCTTCTGAGCGGCGCTCCTTCCACAGTCGGACCAAAGCAGCTGAAGGAGCTGTTTATCAAACTCGACACTCCGATATAGAAGACCAATGTTCTTAGAAAATAGACGGATTCGTAGATTCCCGGGGTCAGGATTTGTCCACTTTTTGGGTAGTAACCATGCTCATAAAGGATTTTAATATTTCTTGTGAGGTCTGGTTGAGATCGATGAACTCTGAACCCAACAGATAATTCCCCTTCCATATTTTATGACCTCTCACTAAACAATCAATTTCAAGACTTTTATTCAATATCAGAAAGGTCAGGAAATAAGTACCGTTTACCTCTGTTTCATTAAATTTTGAAGCAGATATCTCCAACAAACAGCCTGTTTCGCTTAAATCAACAATTCTTGCATCATCAGTTATAAATTCCTTTTGACCTTTTTGTTTCAATAATTTGGCTTGGATATTAGTTTTGAACCTCTTTTTTTTTCTAAACGGCATGCTTTTTACCTCTTCGGGGTACTTTAAAAAAATCAATGGGAGGGGATATTGCTGCTTGACCAACATAGCCGTCTGAAAACCAAATGCACTTCCTTCTTTTAGAAATCTAATAACACAATCATCATTAGAAGACAGTTCCAAATTTCTTAACTGAGGACTTGTTGCAAGAACAAATGCTCCCTTGACCCATCCAGCCAAAAACATGTCAATCCGGTCTTCACTTTTGTTAACTTCAAGTGACAGCTTTAACCCTACATGAAAATTATGATCTGTCATGCTTAGTGCTCCAATTCATCAATACGGTTCCATTCGAGCGCCGCCGCATCTATCGTATTTTAATAGGTAATGATCTTTTTGTATAGGTGGCATATTGACTGTCCCCGGGGGGCGTCAAATTTGTGACGCAAAGAATGTTTCATCTGTCAGTACAGAGGACGGGAAACGATGAATTCGCATAGCTCAAGCGTTTTTTTTGGATTTTGCGGAGTAATCCGATAGCAGGGCGATATCAGGCACAGCACTTGCACTAAATTATGCGGCAAAGTATAAGAATTGGAGAATTTAAGCATATTTAGTATAATATGACAAAAATAAATATTGACAAGGTGATTGATGTTTCTGAAAAAGAGAAACCCTATAGGACTTGATATAGGTTCAAGCTATATCAAGTCTGCCCAGCTCAATGATACAAAGGAAGGGTATGAACTCTCTTTTATGAGCATTCTGCGGCTGGACAAAGAGCTTATTGTCGATGGAATTATTACGGACAAGAAAAGACTGGCAGCATCCATAAGGGAGGTTTTGAAACTCGCCGGCGTAAAAAGTGGAGATGCAGTCATCGGAGTATCGGGACATTCGTCGGTCATCATAAAGAAAATAGGGATGCCTGTAATGACTGCGGAAGAGCTTGGAGCTTCCATTAAAAGCGAGGCGGAACAGTATATCCCTTTCGATATTAATGATGTGAATATTGATTTTGAGATCCTGGGCGCTAAACGGGATGAAGACGGTCAGATGGAAGTACTTCTTGTTGCGGCCAAGAAGAATGTGATTGCCGATTATGCAGAGGCGGTTGATATGGCCGGCCTCGATCCCCTTATTATGGATGTAGATGCTTTTGCGTTGAGCAACATGTATGAACTGAACTACGATAGCGCAGGGAGGAAGAATGTTGCCCTGGTCAATGTCGGGGCAAGCAAGACAAATATCAACGTGCTGCATGATGGCCGCCTGGTGTTTACAAGAGACAGCGCAATGGGCAGCAACTATCATACTGAGATGTTGGAGAGGGACCTGGATATTTCACGGGAGGATGCCGAGAGGTTGAAGCTGGGGCAATCCATTGCCGGCGTATCACCTGAAAATGCGGAGGCCGCCCTAGCCAGCGCTTCAGATGAAATTTATGCGGAGATATACCGGTCTTTTGAGTATTTCAAGAGCAGCGTCGACGAAGAAGAAGTGGGCGAAGTCATTCTGAGCGGCGGGGCCGCCCTTATAAAGAAGTTTCCTGAAATGATGGCTGAGAAACTCGGCGTGCAGGTGGAATTGGCCGATCCCTTTAAGAAAATAAAAATACCTGAAAAGCTCGGTCCAGCTAATATAAGGAAGCTTGCGCCTATGGCCGCAGTGGCGGTGGGCCTTGCGCTTCGGCGTGGCGGGGACAAGTCATGATAAGAATAAATCTTTTATTCGAAAAGCGAAAAAAACGAAGAATGAGAGGGCCGCAAAACGTGGCCCTCGTACTTATAGCGGTCAACCTCGCTGCATTGGTCGTTTCCGGTTCTGTGACACTATGGGTAAAAGGCAAAGCAGCCCAATTGAGGGACCAAAGCGAGGCGAACAAGTCAATCATCGAGACACTGACAAAAAAGATCAATGAGATGAATAAAATTGACAAACTTAATAAGGAATTTGAGCAGCAGAGCACGCTGATAGAAACACTGCGTAAAAATCAATCGGTCCCTGTCCGGGTCCTCGATGAAGTGGGTCTGCTTATTCCCGATGGGGTCTGGCTGAACGCGCTTTTTTTTAAAGATAACGTTGTAAGTCTTGAAGGGACCTCGTTTTCCAATATCGATATTGTCTCTTTTATGGATAACTTGAAGAGGCCGGCAGACCTCGCCGATGTTTATCTGGAAGAATCGAGGGAAGGTGAGGTCGATAAAGTCAAGGTATACCAGTTCAAGGCCCATTTCAAGGTGAAGATATAGTGCCGCCTATGGATATGAAAACAACTTTGGGCCGGATGAGTTCAAAGCTCGAAGCATTGCCGCCGCATAAAAAGAATATGCTTCTCGTTATTCCTCCGATACTGATTATTGCGCTCACCGTTTATTTTCTTGTCATGCCTGCCTTTGAAGAGATCGGAACACTGACGGAAGAGGTCGGCAGGCAGACGGCGCAAATAGGCGACCTCCATAAGAACTCGTCAAGGCTTCCGGCGCTGCAGGCGGAGAATAAGCGGCTTAGCGACAAACTTATGGTGCTGCAGATGCAACTGCCCGAAGAGTGGGAGGTTTCAGGTCTTCTGAAGCAGGTGTCGGATCTCGGCGTGAAATCCGGATTGCAGGTAGTCTCCTGGAGGCCGGGGATTAAGAGCGTTCATCAGAGCAATGAAGTCTATGAGATTCCAGTTAACGTGGAAATGCGCGGCGCGTACCATAAATTCGGTCAGTTTTTTGCCAACATAACGGCCATTAACCGGATCGTTAATATATCGAATATCACAATGAGGACCGGGGACCCGAAAATGTTCACGCGCGGCGTGACCGGGCTCAATGTCAGCTTTACGTTGACAACTTATTCTCTTATCCCGGAAAAAGAAAGGGAAGAGTTGCGGAAGAAGGTCCCAAAGAAATGAAAAAACGGCTTCCATTGATACTATCCATCCTGGGCGTAGTGATTATTATTTCAGCTGCGGCTATAGTGTACAAAATGTATTTTGAAGGGAAGGCCGTTAAGGAGACCGGAACGCCTCCGGCTGCCCCTGTTACTCCGCCCGCCAGGCCTTTGCCCCATCTTCCCAAGGCACCGGAGCCGGCCAAAACTGCCCGGACCGGAGCAGAAACTAAGAGACCCGACATGTCCGCTGCAGGAGCACCGCAGATAGTTCGTGAAAAGACAGTCCCACCGCTTGCTTACGAATATAATGCGAAAGGCAGGAGGGACCCGTTTGCGACATTGATCGTGAAAGTGGAGCCCGAGAGAAAGAAGGGTGCCTTCCCGCTCGAGAATTATAGTGTCAACGAATTTAAGTTGACGGCAGTTTTATGGAGCAAGTCGGGATTTTATGCATTGGTTTCCACGCCGGACGGTAAGAGTTTTACGCTCAGAGAAGGAACAACTATTGGATTGCACGGCGGGAAAGTAGATAAAATCATGAAGGATTCTGTTATTATTAAAGAGTTTTTAAAGGATTACAGGGGGAGAGTCAAACCAAATTACACTGTTTTAAAACTCCGTCGGGAGGAAGAGGGATGAAGATAAAGATCAGAAATTTTATAGCTGCTATAGGTTTTATTTTATCGCTTTCCATCGTGCTTGTATCATCCGCGACATCCTATGCTGTAATAAAAGAGGGGGAAATTACAGGCATAGAGGTGCTTGATAATGCGATACAGATTAAAGCCGATGGACCGATTACTTATAAGCTTTACCGGCCGGAAGACCCTTTCAGGGTCATTGTCGATATAGAAGGGGCCCGTCTCGGCAAATTTGTGGACAAGCTGTTCCCGGACCGCGCCGGAGTGACCGAAATTGAGCCTGTTCAAATTCTGAAACCGGCCACCGTAGCGCGTTTCAATATATTATTGCAGTCACCTGCAACTATTACTCCTGAAGTCAAGGACACTGTTCTTGTCCTGGCAATGGACGGCGATGGAAAGCCCGGCTCCGAAATTACGGCGAGCGCCGAGGATGATGAGGCCGGTATTTCTGAAACAGACCCTGCTGCAGGGGAAGATGATAAAGATGATGACCCGGATGCCGACACGGCCTCTCAAAAGGATACGGTAAGCAAGGCTGAAACCGCCCCGAAGACCGCCTGCCAGGGCGAAGGAAAGAAGCAGCCTGTTTCTTTTGATGTGCAGGATGCAGATCTTGCGGCGATTATTGGGATTTTGAATTATGATATGACAGGATGTAATATTGTCATCAATCCCGATGATGTTAAGGGCAAGAAGATCACCATGAAACTGTTGAATGTGCCTTGGGACCAGGCATTGGATATAATCCTGAAGACCTTCGGTCTCGAAAAGATCAGTGAGGGCAATGTTGTCAGGGTTGTGACGAAAAATACATTTCTGGAGGAACAGAAGACCGCCACTGCGAAGGAGCTGGCAAGTATCGAGACAAAGGTCTTTTTGGTCAACTACGCCAATGTTGATAAAGTAAAGGACGCTATTGTCAATGCAAAGATAGTTCCGAAGGACAACATAAGCACCGATCCCAGGACGCGCTCCGTAATTGTTAAGGACGTTCCTTCGAGCCTCGATGAAGTACAGAAACTTATCGCGACGCTCGATAAGCCGACCCCGCAGGTACTGATCGAGGCCAGGATGGTAGAGGTTTCAAAGAATTTTGACTATGAACTCGGCGTCGAGTGGGGCGGCTACTGGGCTCCGACCGCAACGAAGTCGGCCTTTAATCTGGTCGGTTCTACTACTTCGGGAGCTGCCGGAATTAATGGGAGCCAGGCAGTCACTACTGTCCCTTCAGGCACCTCTGGCACAACCCCCTATTTCCCCACACTTGTCAGTGTCCCTACCTCTGGTACGCCGACTGGAGCTTTTACCCTGGGCTATCTTAATGCCGCGAGGACCCTCGGGCTGGACTTGAGAATATCGGCGCTCGAATCCAGCGGCAAAGGCAGGATTATTTCCAATCCCAAGGTTATGACTGTTGATAATGAACAGGCAGTGATCAAGCAGGGGCAAAAGATTCCATATTCTACTACTACTTCCTTAGGCGCCTCCTCGGTCCAGTTTATTGATGCAGCTCTTAGCCTCACTGTAACCCCTCATGTCGGCCCTGATAAGAGCATTCTGCTGAACATACAGGTTAGCAAAGATGCAGCGGATTTCTCCCAGGTTTCGCAGGGTCTGCCGACTATAACGACAAATGAGGCAACCACGCAGGTGCTGATAAAGGATGGAGAGACTGTTGTTATGGGCGGAATTTTGACAAGCACCGAGCAGGAAAACGAGAACGCCGTCCCCGGCCTTTCCAAAATACCTCTTCTGGGAGCGCTGTTCAAACATAATGCCAAGTCGTTGACTACAGATGAACTGCTTATATTTATTACACCGAGAGTAATAGAATAATAAAATAAATCAGGCAATAGGCGATAGGTAATAGGTAATTGGCAAGGAACAAGAAGAAAATTTATTAGTTCTAGTCTATGACCTATAACCTATAACCTATAACCTATAACCTATAACCTATAACCTATAACCTATAACCTATAACCCGGGGTTAACTCATAATTCGTAATTAGCAAGAAGCCTGATGCCGGCGAAGTAACAGCAGAGTTCATTGTTGAGGTCATTTATAAAGGAACGTTCCTGTCCGTCTTCAAAGAGTATCCTCACAAGGCAAAATCCTCCAGGCAATCCCGAGTGCTTTTCTTCAACAACCTCGCCGGGTCCCCAGAGGGAGTATCTGGTATGGACGACCCTGTCACCCACTCTCAAATATAATCTGCAGTTCATCTAATAATTATAACAAAGTAGCACAATTGGATGGGATCGGCAGGGGCAGGCTGTTTCTCGGAGCGCTGAAACTACTTTTATAGCAAGAGACAATTCGTTATAGTAGCCCTGTCCATACCCGTTCCCGGCTGGGCTCGGCGTTACTCGCCCCTGTTGGAGCAGAGCCGTGCATAGCTCCGATAAACAGCCTGCCCCTACCGGCACTCCCCCCTGCCATGCATTATCTTATGTATGTGTTGTGGAAGTAGTAAACGAAATGCCCGGTAATGGTGAGGGAATCCTCCTTCCAGCTATCGGGAAGCGGCCAGTAAGGATCGGCATCTCTTAAGGCCCTGATCGCTGCATCGTCGAGGATTTTATACCCCGAAGTGTGCAGAAGTTCCACCGCGCCCAGACTTCCGTCTTTTTTAATTGTAAATCGTATATAGAGTTCACCGTTAAGTTTTCTTTCCGCAGCTTCAGCCGGATATTTCCATATACCTTCAATCTTCTCGCGCAGACGCTGCATATACCCGTAATATTTGTATTCCTTTGTATCGAAGGTAATTCCATTGTCTTCACTCTTCTTCGGAGTTAATTTGGCAATGATATCCCTGTCGAAAAGTCTTTCCCGCATCGTCCTGGCCAAAGGGCCGCCCTGACCTGTTTGAGAAGAGTTTCCACTTTCGTTCCCTTTTATGAGAGTCCTCCGCTGTTCCTGTGCCATGCCCTGTTCCTGACTTCGAGTTGGTTCAACGGTGCTGCGTTGAGAGGTGCTTGCTTCCGGGGAGCGGGCCGCACTGCGGCCTTCTGCTGAAGGCTCAGCACTTTTTACGTGACCGCTTGAGCGGGATTTCACCGATGGTGCATGGGATGAAGGAATTGCCGACAGCTTTTCCGGCAGCGGCAAATTTTTAGGCAGCCGCGGCACTGGCAAATTTTTCGCCGGCCGCGGCACTTGAAAAGGCGCTTTTGCCTGCAGCTCTTTCGGAGTGATAAGCGTCGCAACAAAAGGCGCAGGCTCCTTCGCCACTTTATGGCGAACTATGAATAAGGCAAATATAAGGAGCATGATATGGAATAGCAAAGAATAGAATAAATACCTGTTCACAACCTCTAGTTTAACACAGCGTTTGTCTCAATCGTCCAGCATTTGAGCGCAAAGTGTGCAGATTTTTCTTGAACTTTCTTGATCTAACAGGTAATATGTATATCAAAAAAGGAGGAGTGAATGGCAACAGCAAAAAAAGCACCTGTAAAAAAAGCGGCAGCTAAGAAACCGGTAACTAAGAAGGCCGCTCCTGCAAAGAAAGCAGTCGCTAAGAAAGTAGTTGTTAAGAAGACAGCCGTTAAGAAAGCAGTCGCTAAGAAGACAGCCGTTAAAAAGACTACCACCCCGAAGAAAGCAAAGAAAGTTACAAAAAAATAGCAGGTACGAACTCCATTCAGGCTCTCTCATGCATTGAAGTGTTTGTCCGCGCAGACGCTTCAATGTATGAGAGTATGTCCGGGTTTCTTGCCCTAAGTTCCCCTCAGATGGTATTTTAAATAGTGACCCTTTCTTTTTTCCAAAAGCCTAGCCGTTACATAAACAGCGAGTACAATGCAATCGAACCTCCCTGGTCTGTTGATGCAAAAGATGGGAAAGAGGCCGGCAAGGCCGCTGCGCGGTTTGTATTGGCATTCCCTGATACTTACGAAGTCGGCATGTCGCATCTGGGATTGAAAATACTTTATGACATCATCAATAAACTGACCTTCGCATCTGCAGAGCGGTGTTTTGCACCCTGGCCTGATCTTGAGGCGCATATGAGGACCTCGTCACAGCTGCTTTCTGCACTTGAATCAAGCGTTCCGATCAGGAAGTTCGACATAGTGGGATTCAGTTTGCAGTATGAGTTGTCGTATACGACTGTCTTGAATATGCTTGCCCTTGGCGGCATCCCCCTGCGTACGGCAGAAAGAATGGAGGTAAAAGGGCGCCTGCCGCTTGTCATTGCCGGTGGGCCGTGTACTGTCAACCCGGCACCAATGGGCCCGTTTATTGATGCATTTCTTATTGGTGATGGAGAGGCCGCCATAGTCGAGTTGGCACATTTACTGCACCGGTGGAAAATGGAAGGGGACGAAAGGCGCGAGACCTTATTGCGGGAGATAGCAGCGCTCGACGGGTTCTATGTGCCGCTTATACACGGCCCTGGACACAGGATACGCAGACAATTTATCGACGATCTTGATGCAGCAGCATATCCGGTAAAACCGGTGGTACCTTATACCTCAATTGTTCATGACAGGATTGCTATTGAGGTTTCACGTGGATGTCCTATGGGATGCAGATTTTGCCAGGCCGGGATGATTTACCGCCCCTTGAGGGAACGGAACCCGGAGACGGTATTAAGGATTGCCGGGGAAGCGTTGGGCAATACAGGCTATGACGAGGTATCGCTCACCTCGTTGAGCGCCGGTGACTATACCTGCCTGTTGCCGGTAATAAAAGAATTCAACAGGAAGTTCGGTGACGCAAGGATTGCCCTCTCATTGCCGTCTTTGCGGGTCAAGGCCATTGACCGGTCTGTTCTTAAAGAAATACGCTCGGTAAGAAAGACCGGCTTCACGATCGCCCCTGAAGCTGCTACCGAGCGTCTGCGGAGCGTCATCAACAAAGATTTTACCGATGATGATTATGAGCTGGCGCTTAAAGCGCTGTTCGAAGAAGGATGGCATACACTCAAGCTTTACTTTATGGCAGGGCTTCCTACAGAGCGGGATGAAGATATAGAAGCGATAGGAGCCATGGCGGGCGCTGCAATGAAGATCGCTAAAAAGAATACAGGCAAATTCGTGAATATCAGCGTTACCGTCTCCCCCTTTGTGCCAAAAGCGCACACTCCTTTCCAGTGGTATGGACAGATAAGCCTTGATGAGATGCGGAGGAAGTTGCGCTACCTGAAAGAATCGTTGAGCGGCCGGAAGCTCAAGTTTAAGGGACATGATGAACGGATGAGTTTTCTGGAAGCCGTATTTGCCCGGGGTGATGAAAACTTGTCTCAGCTGATTGAGAAGGCATGGGGGGCCGGATGCCGGCTTGACGGCTGGTCTGAGCATTTCAATTTTTCCGCATGGTCTGATGCAATGGACAAAACGGGCATAGATGGCGCAGCATACTCCGAAAGGAGTTTTGAAAGAAATGAACGGCTTCCGTGGGACGCCATAGACATAGGGATAAAGAAAGATTTTCTTTACAGAGAATACGAGCAGGCTTCATCGGAAGTCAGGACCCCCGGCTGCAGGGAAGCCTGTATGCACTGCGGCTTGCAGTGCGCCGGAGGACGCGACAGATCATGCTTAACGGACAAAGGTCCTAAGCAGGTCAATGCGATCGGTGCTGCATCAGCCCCTGCCGCCCACGTGATGCATACTGCAAAGATCGCCGCCAAGGTGCGTATCAGGGTACAATTCACCAAAATGGGAAGGCTGCGTTATCTGTCCCATCTTGAGCTGGCAACCGCAGTGCTTCGAGGCCTGAGGAGAGCCGGCGTCCTGTTTGATTTTTCAAAAGGATTTCATCCGGTACCCCGGGTTGCTTTCGGCCCGTCCCTCAGCGTTGGCGTTGCCGGAGGACGAGAGTATTTTGATATGGAGGTTTTCAGTCCTTTTGATATAGAATTTTATAAGGGAGAGATAAACAGGTCTATGCCTGAAGAGATCAGGATAAGCAGAATGGCGATTATCCCCTGCAATGAGCCTTCTCTTAGCACTTTTATCACCCGGTATGCATATACTATTAAAGGTATCAGGGCGGAGGCCCTGAAGGACGGAAGGGCGAAGGCATTCATGGAAGCGCCTTTCTCTTCTACTGACGGCAGGGAACTCCCTTCGCTTATTGTCCGGAGAGACGACAAGGAAGTTGATATAGCCCCGTGCGTTGAACGAGTCGCAATAGGAGGGGGCCCCGAAAAACCGGAGATTTTGGGGGGTAGTATCGAAGGGGAAGCCGGGGATGATTCCGGCAACAGGGATATCAGCCTTATACTTACAGACCAGGGTCTGATAAAGGCGAGGATCGGGGAAGTTGCCGAAGCCCTTTTCGGTGGAAGCTTCAGAGAAATGGACATTATGCGGACTGCGCTTTATGGCTGGAAGAACGGGTGGGTAGAGCCTCTGTAATTGCACACTGAATTTTTTTAATGGAGCAATTTTTTATGACATCGGAACTGGTAATTAATGTTACGAGAGAGGAAAGCAGGGTGGCCCTCCTTGAGGGCGGGCAGGTTGTTGAGCAGTATATAGAAAGAAAGAGGGACACAAGCCTTGTGGGAAACATATACAAAGGCAAGGTCCTGAAAATTTTGCCCGGGATGCAGTCGTCATTTATTGATACGGGGCTTGAAAAGGCCGCTTTTCTCTATGTGGCTGACATAATGAGGGATACGGAAGATTATTATGCTGCATTTCTCGACGGCGAGACGGAATTTCAGGAGTTATATGCTGCAAACGAATGCAAAGAGGAATCGCTGTCTATTGAGGAATTGATACAGGAAGGACAGGAACTCCTTGTCCAGGTATCAAAAGACCCGATCGGCACCAAAGGTGCACGGGTCACTTCATATGTGACGCTTCCGGGAAGGTATGTGGTGCTTATGCCGAATGTGGAACATGTAGGTATATCGCGCCGTATTGAGGATGAAGAGGTCCGGGCGTCGCTGAAAGACATTGCGGCTGAGATCAAACCCAAGGGGTTCGGGTTGATCATGAGGACTGCATGTGAGGATGCCACCCCCGATGAGATCAGACGCGATCTTGAGTTTTTGATCTTGCTTTGGGACAGCATACAAAAAAAGAAGGAGAAAGTTTCTGCGCCGAGTCTTCTCTACAGCGATCTTGACCTGGTATTCAGGAGCGTCCGTGATTTTATGAGCCATAATGTAGAAAGGCTCGTGATAGACTCTGCCGAGGAATACGAGCGTTTGAAAGAATTCGCCAGGACTTATTTCCCGCGGCTCATGGATAAGATAGAACTATATGAAGGACGGGAGCCGATGTTCGATGCCTTCGGCATAGAGCTTGATATTTCAAGGGCGCTCGGCAGGAGGGTATGGCTCAAATCAGGAGGCTATATCATTATTGACCAGACCGAGGCAATGACTGTTATCGATGTCAATACAGGCAAGTTCGTAGGTAAAGAAAATCTTGAAGATACAATTTTGAAAACCAACCTCGAGGCGGTCAAGGAAATTGCGTACCAGATCAGGCTGAGGAACCTGGGCGGCATTATAGTTACTGATTTCATTGACATGGAAAAGTTCGAGAACAGGGAAAAGGTTTTCAAGGCTTTTGTGGAAGCGATGAAAAAAGACAGGGCAAAAAATACGATTTACAATATTTCCGAACTCGGCATTATCCAAATGACAAGAAAGCGTGTGCGTGAGAGTCTTGGACGCGTACTGTGCGAACAGTGCCCGTATTGTGAAGGCAGGGGTTTCGTAAAATCGGCGCGGACGGTCACGTATGAGATATTCAGGAAAGTGAGGAAAATGAACCTCTCTCGAGGAACAGTGGCGATGATCAAAGGTAATCCTGCTGTGGCTGAAATCCTTTCCTACGAAGAGCGTCAGGGCATTGAGGAAATTGAAAATGTCTATGGTATTCAGCTGATCATCAAAGAGGACATACGGTTTCACCAGGAGAATTACGAAATCACCATACTTTAAGGCATAGGCAATAGGTCATAGCCTTAAATTAAAGATGTCGATGAAATATCGAAAATTATCAACTATCCTCCATGAAATCGAATCCGCTGTGCTCGCTTTCTCAGGAGGTGTCGACAGCACTTTTCTCCTTAAGGCCATGAAGGAGTCCGGCATCCGCACGCTGGCCGTGACCGCATATTCTGAAACCATGCCTGCGGCTGAACTGGAAAACGCTGTGATTTTGGCAAAAACAATCGATGTTGCGCATAGAGTGATCGCGACCGATGAACTGTCCAATCCTGATTTCACACGCAACCCCATAGACCGGTGTTTTTACTGCAAGGACGAACTGTTTTCAAGACTGACCGCTATTGCCGGTGCTGAAGAATTCCGGTTTGTTGTCGACGGCAGCAATTATGACGACCTCTCGGACTGGCGACCCGGCAGGCAGGCTGCCTCAAGGCATGGAGTGAGGAGTCCACTTTTGGAAGCAGGATTATCAAAGGATGAAATACGGGCGCTTTCAAAAGAGATGGGGCTCCCGACATGGTCAAAACCTGCTTCGCCCTGCCTCTCATCCCGGTTCCCTTACGGGATCCGGATTACTAAGGACGCACTTAAGAGGGTCGAGGAGGCCGAATCATTTATTAAAGGACTTGGTTTTGGCGACCTCAGAGTGAGGAGCTATAATGATATGGCAAAGATTGAGGTCGACGCGGCAGAATTGCCCAGGTTTATTGATAAAGAGCTGAGGGAGCTTGTTGTTAAGCAGATTAAAGCGCTCGGGTTTAAGTATGTAAGTATCGACCTTGAGGGTTTCAAGAGCGGGAAGCTTAATGAATAGTGTTTCATCACTCGAGCAGTGTGTTCGGTGCGGCAGTTGTAAGGCATTGTGCCCGACATATGGTGATGATGTCACCGAAGGGATGAGCGCACGGGGGCGTGTTATCCTGCTCAAAAAATTTATAGAGGGAGAGCTTGGACCATCTGAAATACTTGACGAAAGAATCTTCAGCTGTATGCTTTGCGGGGCATGCAATACGCTTTGTCCCCTCGGGATAAGGATTACCGATGCCGTATACGAAGGGAGAAAGAGCTTAAGGATATCCGGCAAGAGAAGAAGATTCCTCGGTGTTGCCGCCAAGCTTGCTTTCAAACGGGCATCCACCGGCTTTAAAGTGCTGAAATTCCTTGAGGGTATAGGGGAAATATTGCCGGTCCATAGACTCCGGCATTTTAGAATGCTGCATGAAATGGGCATAAATATTTCAGGCCCGGCTCTCAGGGACGGCATGTCTCTGTTCAAGGTGGCAAAACCGAGGGGGAGGGTTGCAGTGTTTGCAGGATGTACCGTGAATTTTCTCTACCCGCATATCGGGAACTCGCTTGTAACGATTTTAAACAGCATGAACTATGATGTTGTTCTCCCTAAGGGAGAAGTCTGTTGCGGCGCTCCGTTGCTCGGGCTTGGCTTTGAGGAGGACGCTGCTGAACTGGCGGAGAGAAACATGAAAGTATTCAATAAAATGAGCGTGGAAGCTGTTATCGGAGTTTGTCCGACCTGCGTTTATTTTATCAGGGATGAATACAAAAGACTGCTTGGCGACGGAGTGGAGAAGGCTATGGAGGTTACCCAGTTTTTCACCGGCGTATTGCCTGAGATAAAGAAAGATATGGGCAGGAATTCATTGCATGTGGCCTATCACGACCCCTGTCACGCTCTATACAGTCTGGGCTTGCATGCTGAGCCGAGAGCACTCCTCAGGCTGTTAGGGGTCAACCCTATTGATTCAGAAAAAGGATGTTGTGGATTTGGCGGCACATTTAGGGTATTATATCCGGATATTTCCAAAGGGCTTCTCAAAAAGAGGATGGAGGGGTATAAGGAGGCCGATATGATTGTCACTTCCTGCCCGAATTGTATCCTCCAGTTACGAAGCAGTATAAAGGGAAGGAATATAAAACACATTGTAGAACTCATTGGCGAGGCCATGAAGGGAGAAGATTAGGGTATGGAGAATGGTGTTAAGACGCGGAAAATGCATATGGAGAAGAGGACGGGCTGCATACGGTGCGGCAAGTGCTGCACCGGTTCAAGCCCTTCATTGCTGAAGGAAGACCTGGCTCTTTTCGCCTCAGGAGTCCTTTCTTACGGCAATACAATTACTGTCAGAGAGGGTGAGCGGGTGCGCTCTAACAGTGACGGCCGGATATATGAGTCATTTATGGAGATGATAAAGATACGGTGCAAGGAGCAGGGTTCGGTTTGCGTCTTTTATAACGATGATGGATGCGGTATATACGAAAACAGACCGTCTCAATGCAGGCAATACGAATGCTGGCGGCCCCTGGACCTTTACGAAGGGCTTGAGAAGCGCGCACTTGGAAGAGAGGAGCTTTTTAATAGTGTTGATATGCTCATGGAAATTATCAGGAGGCACGAAGAAAAGTGCTCGTACAAGAGTCTTTCCGGCGCATTTGACCGACTGGCCGGAGGGGCTGAAGATGCCGTTGAAGAGATCATGGATATGCTTCAGTACGATACATATGTGCGCCCCTTTCTTCAAGAGAAGTTCGAGCTGCCCGGCGATGCGCCGGACCTCATACTCGGCAGGCCTTTGACGGATACAGTCAATGAATTCGGCTTCAAGGTTGCCAGGGAAGGCGATGATTATATCTTGTTGCCTATCGAGGACCAGCCAATAGACGAGCAGGACGAGGAGTGAGTGAGGAGTGGGTGGCTGTGCTGGTTACGTCGGATCCCGTTGAGGCGGAGATAGTCAGGGACCTTCTGGAGAGCGGCGGGATTCCGGTTGCGTTGCGGTCTTCGAAAGTAAGCCCTTTTCCGGTCAACATCGGCAAGATCGGCGAGATCAGGCTTCTCGTGCCGCAGGCCGACAAGGAGCTGGCGGAAAAAGTGATCAAAGGAGAGGAATAGAGTTAAGTGACAGTCCTTCTGATTTTCTCCAGCGATAAGTACACCTCCCTGTGGTCCATAGGATAGTCCTCGGCAGTATATACCTTCAGCGCTTCTTTATATGCCTCGGCGGCTTTGTTCAGGTTGTCCTCTTTTTCCTTGTATCTTGATATATTCCTGTAGGCATTGCCGAGGCGGTATTGTATCGCGGCGAAGTTGAAAGGGTCATTGGAGATTGTTTTCACCCTGAGGGTTTCCTGGTAAGCATGTATGCATTTTTCGAGAATAGCCTCGCTGCCATCGCTTTCGGAAAATATAAGACAGGCATCTCCCATATTTTGCTGCGCGGCAGCATATTCGTGAGGGTCCTTCTCAAAAGTGCATGCTTTAAGGGCCTCCTCGAAAGCGGCAATCGCTTTCCGCAGGTTGTCATCTTTGGCGGACAGCTTAGAAAGTTCCTGGTACATAGCTCCAATGCTGTTTTCTATTTCGCCATATTCCGCGGGGTATGCCTCAATGCTGTATACTTTCAGCGCCTCATTAAAGGCATTGACAGCGTTTATAAAGACCTCTTCTTCGCGGCTTATGAGGGAGAGTAAAGCATAGGTCTTGCCCATGTTTTTTTGGGCCGCAGCAAATTCAGCATTGTATTTTCCAATAGTGTATATCCTGAGGGCATTGGAGAATGCATCGAGGGCCATGATGAGATTGTCTTTCAGGTCGAGGACTTCTGCAGCCATAAGAAAAAGAAGGCCCAGGTTATTTTGCGTTTCTGCATAATTGATAGGATAGGTCTCGATAGTGTAAATTCTCAACGACTCATTGAATGCGGCAATCGCATTGCGAAAATTGCCTTCCTTCTTTCGGGATTCCGCGAGGGCTTTGTATGACGACCCAAGCTTGTACTGCAGTAAGGCGTAATTGACCGGATCGGTATCAGGGGCAGACAGCCTGAGCACTTCGTTGAATGAGTGTATCGCCTTGGCCAGAAATTCTTCTTTTTTTTGGAATTCCGATATTTTCAGGTACGCATCGCCGAGCTGGGCCTGAATAGAAAGGTACACATCGGGCTTTTTTTGATAATTGTCATAGAGCAACGCCTGTTCGTATGAATGGATTGCCTTGATCAGGTTTTCCGGTCCGCTTCGCGCAAGGGATATCGCATAATAGCAATTCCCTTCACTCTGCTTTATATGGGCATACAGTTCCGGCTCGATCTGTTTCGGCATATTGAGCAGCAGTTCATTAAATATGGATAGCGCATCCATGGTCATGTTTTCCCGCAGCATCATATCTGCGGTGTCAAGGCGTTTTAATAACTTGTTCCTGTAGGCTTTTTGTTTCCGGAAATCAGAAAAAAAATAAACTATTAATATAAACAGGCCGGCCACGGCGGCCCCCGTCATACCGCCCAATATTATGTACATCGAGTTTTTCAGGTCAAATGACATAAGATCAGAGTATATAACGGGACGGCCCTATTTTAATATGGCTGCATTTTTTTTTCATCTCTGTCATCGATATTCTCCACTGTGCAAGTACGCTGTCACTGAATATACTACCAATTTGATCAGATATGTTCAATTTTCTATCTGATATAATTAAACTCCGGGTGCGTGAAAGTACCCCAAAGGCTGTCATCCCGCAGTTTGTTAACTGAGACCTCCTGCGATTTTTACCGGGTAAAACGGTTTTTGAATTTGGTATAATGTAACGAGCAATTCTTAAGGATGAAGTGTTCGAAAAATGAACGCGCCTAATTTAATATTATGATGCTATCCTATGCGCTTTGCAGTATAAACAGGCGGTGAGGCGGTGCCGTTTAATACCATTCCAATAAAAGATTTTGTCGGCAGGGAAAGCGAACTGGGTTATTTAAGGCGTTTTGCCGGTTTCAGAGAAAATGCCATTGCAGGCAATATCCTGCTCGAAGGCGCACGTGGTTTAGGCAAGACTGAACTTATAAAGCAGGCATACCGCATTATTTTCCTTGATGAAAAAAATATTGTCCCCTTTTATTACCTGTTCCAGAGGGGCACATTGAAGGCCGCCCATTTTGCAAAAGATTATTTTACACGCTTTGTGAGGCAATACCTTGCGTATCTGAAGAAAGACCCTGTTTTTATTGATGCAATGGGTACGTCCCTGACACGGCTTATTCCGGTGATTGCTTCCCTCAGGGTAGAATGGATGATCGATCTTATCGAGGATTTTCAGGAGCAGGTGGAAAGCGGCGATCTCTACGGACAGATACTTGCAGCCATTTCGGCCCCCGTCACCGCGGCGCGCAAGAGCGGAAGACCGGTGTTCATTTTGCTCGATGATTTCCATATGGCGACCCAGCTCTACGAAACAAGTCCGGGTGATGTCCCCGGGTTGATAAGTCTCTTCGAGAGCTCGATGAAGACCTGTCTTTGTCCGCATGTGCTGACAGGCTCTCCCGAGGGAGTTCTTGAGACTATTTTTACCGACAACTCATTCAGGGGCAGGGCGGAGAGAATGTTCCTGGGTCAACTCCCTGAGGACATCGCCTATTCCCTTTTTAAGTCGTACTGCGATAAGCTCGAAATAAAGGGCGATAAGAAGATCGTGCTTAAATTCCTGAGGGTCCTTGGCGGCAACCCCCTTTATATCAGGAATATGGTGCGGACTTTATGGAAGATGCAGAGAAGAGACATCACGGAACGCGATCTGTGGGAGAGTTACAGCTTCGAAGTTTCCGAAGGGGAGACCGCATTCTACTGGTCGTCGATAATGGGGGAGTTTATCAGGGATGCCGGGCAGAGGAGAATAGGTATTGAACTGCTTATGCACTCGATTAAATCAAACAGCGAGTTTCATGGCACGGAACGGCTCGCAAAAATTCTCGGCATCCCGGAATCTTCAGTCACATCCGTGCTCGGGGCGCTTCAGCTCGCGGGCATTGTTCAGGGGGGGGGCAAAATAAGGCATTTAAAGGACAACGTGCTGCAGGATTTCGTGCAGAGCCTGTATATGAGAGAGGTGGAAGGGATAAAGACACAGCGGATGCAGGAACTGATAGAGGCCAAGTATTCCTCGATGTCCGGCAATGTTTCATCCTCTTTTGAGATGGTGATTCCGATGGCCTCCGATGCTGAACTCGTCGCTGCAAAAGCTATTGAGCAGATAGGCAGGAATATCAACCTCGCCCCCGATGTGATCAACCATCTCCAGCTCGCGCTGATCGAATCGTGTATCAATGCAATGGAACACAGCGGGAGTTACGATAAAAAGGTTTTTCTTAAGTTCATTGTGTCGGAGGAAAGAGTCGAGATAATCATTGAAAGCCCCGGCAAGTTTTTCGACATTGAAGCCGGTGAAGGGCTTACCGTTGAGGAGAAGTTCCATTCGGAGCATAAAAGGGGCTGGGGACTGAAGCTCATGCGCACAATTATGGACGAAGTCAGGGTAGAAAGGATAGGTGACAGGACAAGGGTAATCCTTATAAAAAATATCAAACCTAATGAGGTGCTTGGATGAATGTGAAGAACTTTAAAGTGACTTCAAAGCGTGTGGGGGATGTGGCGGTCCTATACCCGCAAGGGTATTTAAACAATATTGCCGGCGAGAACCTTGTGCATGCATGCAACGCCTGCCTTGAATTCAAGGTCAGGAAAGTTGTCCTGAACTTCGGTGAAACCGACTTTATCAACAGTATCGGGATTTCGATGCTTCTGGGCATTATCGAAAAACTGAAAGATGCCGGCGGCACACTATGCTTTACGAATCTCAGCAAGGCTTATATCGATACTTTTGAGATGCTCGGCCTTGCCAGATATATGCATATCTTTCCGGAAGAAAACGAGGCCATGCGGTTTTTGAGTGACATAAAGCCGGCATGAATATAGAGCTAAAAAGAGCGCTATATAATATCACCTCGCTGGCGGATCTGGGGCATGAAGTTGCCTCATCCGACAATTTTACGGTAAAGTTACAGTCGCTGCTCTATGTAATAATGGGGACCTTTCTTGCCGGCAAAGGTGCTATTCTCCTGTATGAGAGGAGCGGGGGCCTGATTGTCCCTGTGGCACACAAGGGTATTGATGAGCCGGAACATCTGGAACTGGCTGTCAGCCTTGAGACCCTGCTGCTGATGAAGAAGAACGAGCCCTGCGAGCCGGGCGGCGGGGATACGGCTGCGATGCCTCTGCCGTATAGGAATATGCTGGGCCGGACAGGCACGGTGATATTTGTTCCGCTGTGGGTCCGGGATGAGTTTATAGGGGCCATTATCCTGGGCCGCAAGTTTACCTCGGACCCATACACTACTGATGATTTTGAACTTTTAAGGATTATCGCAAATCAGATCGCCATCACTCTCAATAACCATGCGCTTTTTACGCTCCTTTCCGAACAGCTCGAAGAGAACCGCAGGCTGTACGAAGAAATGAGACGCATATACCATGACACCCTCCAGGCATTTGCCGCCGCCATTGATGCCAAGGACGTCTACACGAAGCACCACTCCCAGAGGGTTGCCAAATATTCCGTTGCCATTGCCCGGGAACTAGGATGGAACGAATCCAATATCGAAGGCATTTATATCGCAGGTTTCCTTCATGATGTAGGGAAGATCGTGATAAACGGCGAACTGCTGAACAAAAGGGACCCGTTGACTGAAAAGGAGATGTCCGAACTGCGGAACCACCCGTCATTGTCATATAACATCATCTCGAAAATTAAATTCCCATGGAAGGATGTGGTAGGCATGATAAGGCACCACCATGAGCGTTTTGACGGCAGGGGATATCCTGATGCGGTAACGGGCGACAATTTGAGCGAAGGCGCGAGGATACTGACGCTTGCTGATTCTTTTGATGCTATGACCTCGGACCGGCCCTATCGGAGCGGTATGGATCTCAAGGGCGCACTTGAAGAGCTGAAAAAATGCCGTGATGCGCAATTCGACGGCAAAGTCGTTGCCGCTTTATGCAGAGTGCTCGAAAAAGAAATTAGCGGAGAACTTCCTGAACCCAATATCCTGCCCCATCTCGACCATGATTTTGACCCCTCTATCATAGCCGAGCTGCTCGAGGTGCTTACAGAGGAACTTTCCAGCTGACCCTGCTGCAGCCGCTGCCGAAATTCAGTACGTCCACGACTACCCGGATACTCGGCGACACTACCCTCTGTTTTTTAGTCAGGTTGTAGTGATTTATTCATAAAGAGTATAATAACAGTTATAAAAGGCCCATGGAAGCTTTGTCGACAAGGCATTATGCGGGGCCGGGAAAGGGGTTCGCAGTGATACGGCACACATTCTCGCTACTTAACGGTATAGGAGAGAAGCTTGAGCGCACGATCTGGAAAAAGAAGATCCTTACATGGGATGACTTTTGCCTGAATACGGAAATAGAGGGAATCAGCCCTGAAAGAAAAAGGATTTACGATGATCAGCTGACCCAGGCATCGATGGAACTCAGCGTGGGGAATACCGAGTATTTTGCCAGGATAATGAAACGGAGGGAGCACTGGAGGCTTTTCGATGTTTTTAAGGATGGCGCCGTCTGCCTCGATATCGAAACCAATGGTTTTCAGCCTGACCACGGCGGGTATGTCACGGTTGTAGGCTTATATGACGGCTATGAATGGCGCTCGCTGATACGGGGGGAAAATTTAACTGCGGAGAGCCTTAACAGCGCGTTGAAAGGGTACAAGTGCCTGGTGACATTTTACGGTGCTGCCTTTGATGTACCGTTTCTTCTGCGGTCATTTCCAGGAGTCAGGTTTGACATCCCTCATTTCGACCTCTGCTTTGCAGCCAGAAAGCTCGAGATCAACGGAGGGTTGAAAAAGCTCGAGACGTTATTCGGCATCGAAAGGGATGATGTCGTCAAGGGCATGAACGGATATGACGCCGTTAAATTATGGGAGCAGGTAAAAAAAGGGAACATGGAGGCAAGGGAACTGCTGTTGATATACAACAAGGAAGATACGATGAACCTGTTCAAACTGGCCGATATTTTATATCAACGGTTAAAAAACGCGACGGGAATAGAGGAATTCATAGCCTGTGGATGCGCTTAACAACGGCAAAGGGTTTGAGGAAAAGCTGACGGTGTCTGCCCGCCGCCCTCTACTGGAACAGTTTGTTGCGTACCTTTCTACAGAAAAGGGGTTGTCCGCTAATACAGTGGCGTCATATTCGCTGGACTTGCAGGCCTTCGGCAACTTTTTGTCGGAGGTTGGACTGGATTACACATCTTTCACGAGGGATGACATAGTCAATTACATCGGCAGGCTGAAAGACAGCGGCCATTCTTCAGCGAGTATCTGCAGGTTTATTGCCTCGATAAAAGGGCTTTGCAGGTTTATGATTATTGAAAAAATAATTGACGATAACCCTTCTGAAACTTTGAGAACTCCGCGGCAATGGGAAAGGCTGCCCAAGGCACTGAGCATGGAAGATACGAAGAGACTGCTGGACGCAGAAGTAAAAAGCAGCATGTTTGTCAGGGATGCTGCGATACTGGAGTTGCTTTATGCTTCGGGGTTGAGAGTCAGCGAGGTGCTTACTGTAAAGATCAATGATATAAATTTTGAAGGTGGTTTTTTGCGGGTGATGGGCAAGGGCTCCAAGGAACGGGTAGTGCCTATGAATCACAGGGCTTCTGAAAGGATAAAAAAATACATGAGGGAACTGAGGCCGGGGCTGCTCAATGGCAGGCGGTCTCCTTATCTTTTTCTGACCGGCAGGGGGAAGCCGATGACAAGGCAGCGGTTCTGGCAGGCGCTGAAAGGCTTTGCCGGCAGCGCTGATTTAAAACTGACGCCGCATATGCTCAGGCATTCTTTTGCAACACACCTCTTGGACGGCGGAGCCGACCTGCGCTCTGTGCAGAAGATGCTCGGGCATTCTGATATAGCGACGACGCAGATTTATACAAAGGTGTCATCCGACAGAATTAAAAAAGTATACCAGGAGCATCATCCCAGGGCGAAGTAGCACGAATACTGGAATGTAAATCATAATTCTTAATTTTTAAAGGAGGGGGACTATTATGCCTGAACCGCTAACACCTGATGAACTGTATAAGTGTTGTGATGTTGTGCCCTTCAATTTTGGTACGTCGGAGAAGTTAGAGGACCTTATAGGAACGATCGGCCAGGAAAAGGCCCTGCAGGCCCTGGATTTCGGCCTCAGTCTGAACAGCGAGGGGTTTAATATTTTTGCCATGGGTGAAGACGGCACGGGCAAGATGAGGACTGTCAAAACACTCTTGATCGAGCGGGCGGCAACTGAAAAAATACCTCCTGACTGGTGCTATGTGCACAACTTTAAAAATCCTGATTATCCGCTTGCCATATCACTTGAGCCCGGCAGGAGTGTGCTTTTTCAGAATGACATGAGTGAGCTTATAAAGGTATTGCGGGATGAGATACCCAAGGCATTTGATTCCAAGGAATACGGAAAGCAGAGGGGCAGGATTATAGAAGAGTTCCAGCAGAAACAGAAGGAGCTCTTTGCCGGGCTGGAAGAAGAAGCGCAGTCCAAGGGGTTTGCCATAAGGAAAACAGTGTCGGGTCTGATGATCGTTCCCATAAAAAAGAGCGGTGAGCCGCTGACAGAAGAAGAATTTGCCGCCCTGGATGAAAAGACGAAAAGCAAGGTTGAAGAGGTAGGCAAGGCATTGCAGGAGAAACTGGACGATGTCGTCAGGGCGGTCCGGGAGGCGGAAAAGCTGGTAAAGGAGATGCTTGCGAGGCTCGAAAGGGAGATTGCGCTGGGGTCGGTAGGACACCTTATCGAGGACCTCAAGCAAAAATACGCCAGTCACGAAAAGATCACGGAATACCTTAACTTGGTACAGGAGGACATTCTTGCCAATCTCGACGATTTCAAGCCTGCTGAAGAGCAGGCGCCGTCGCTGCCTTTTATGAAGATGCCCAAGCAGGAGATGTCTTTTGTCAGATATGCGGTGAATGTGTTCGTAAATAACGGGGAGACCAAGGGGGCGCCTGTCGTGTTTGAGAGCAATCCCACATTCCTGAACCTCTTCGGCAGAATGGAGTACAAGGTGCAGTACGGTATGGCGTCAACCGATTTTTCATTGATCAAGGCAGGATCGCTGCATAAGGCGAACGATGGATATATCGTGATAAATGTTATCGACCTTTTGAAGAACATCTTCTCCTATGACGCCCTGAAGCGGGCATTAAGGACGAGGGAGATCAAAATGGAAGATGTATGGGAACAGTACCGGTTGGTGAGCACTGCCGGCATGAAGCCGGAACCGCTGCCGCTGAACGTAAAAGTAATCTTCATCGGCAACCCCTATGTCTACTATTTGCTTTACAACCTTGACGATGAATACAGGGAACTTTTTAAAGTCAAGGCGGATTTTGATAACAGAATGGCGAGAACAAAAGAGAACATGGGTAAATATGCCCTTTTTATTGCCTGTTGCCAGAAAGAGGAGAAACTTACCCCGTTCGACCCGAGCGGCATGGCAAAGATCATTGAATACGGATCAAGGCTTGCCGGACATCAGGAGAAGCTTTCCACGCAGTTCAGCTACATAGCAGACCTGATCCGCGAGTCACATTATTGGGCAAAGAAAATGGGCAGCGATTTGGTACTGGGTGAACACGTGGTGAAGGCCCTCGATGAGAAAATGCTGAGGGCGAACAGGATTGAGGAGCGGATCAGGGAGGCCACGCTGGAGGACACGCTGATCGTCAACACCTCGGGAGAAAAGGTCGGGCAGGTGAACGGGCTTGCGGTGCTTTCCCTCGGTGATTATGCCTTCGGCAAGCCATCCAGGATAACCGCCCTTACTTATATAGGGAAGGCAGGGGTAGTAAATATTGAGCGTGAGACCAAGATGAGCGGTAAGATCCACGAAAAGGCGATCATGATAATATCCGGCTATCTTGGAAGCAAATATGCTGCCAGAAAGCCTATCAGCCTCTCTGCTTCCATCACCTTTGAACAGCTCTATGAGATGATAGAGGGAGACAGCGCCACCTGCGCAGAGCTCTATGCACTGCTCAGCAGTATAGCAAGTGTACCTTTGAAGCAGAGCTTTGCTGTGACCGGCTCAATGGACCAAAACGGTGATGTGCAGCCTATCGGCGGCGTAAACGAGAAGATCGAAGGCTTTTTTGACCTCTGTAAATACAGGGGACTGAACGGGGGCCACGGCGTGATAATCCCGAGGAGAAATGTTAAAAACCTCATGCTCAGGCAGGAAGTGGTCGATGCAGTTAAAGAGGGCAGGTTCGTCATATATCCCATTGACAAGGTTGAAGAGGGACTTGAGATCCTGACCGGTATGAAAGCCGGGGGGATGAACGATGACGGTACATATCCGGAAGGGACTGTCAATTACCTCATAATGAAACGTCTCGGGGAAATTGCAGAGGCGATGGAGAAGAAGAAAGAGAAAGAGCAGGACAGTGAGAATTCAACAGTTGCGCACAAGCCTGAAAGTGATCAGGGTCCGGACTGATAAGCATTTTTAATGAAACGATTGCTCTGGCTTTTGGAAGCGGTGATTGCTATTGTCCTGTCTTTCCCTCTCGCCGTGCTCCCTTACAAATATGCGTTAAAGGCCGGCAGGTTCCTCGGTCTTTTACTTTTTTATGTCTGGTCAGGCAGGCGCAGGATTGCGGTCGAAAATATTGAGAAAGCGGTCCGGTCAGGAGCACTTGCAGTTTCAGTACCGGCCGAAAAAATTGCAAGAGAAAGTTTTATCAATTTAGGGAAGTCCCTGGCAGAGGTGGTCAGGATTTATTATGGCTTGGGTGATAGTCTAATTCACAGTGTTGTAATTAAGGGAGAAGAGCATTACAGTGAAGCAAAAGCGAAAGGGAAAGGAATCATCATTATTACCGGCCACTGCGGCAACTGGGAACTGGCGGCGCTGGCCTTTGGTGTTAAGGTATCTCCCGGTTCGGGTGTGGCGCGGGCACTGGATAACCCGTATCTCAACAGGATGATTGGTAAGATAAGGTCGCGGTACGGCAACAGCGTTATCTATAAAAAGGGGGCATTGAAAGCGATACTTTCATGCCTGAAAAAGGGAGGCACGGTAAGTATTCTGATGGACCAGGCAGTTCTGCGTGGTGAGGGTTTTATTATAGACTTTCTGGGCAGGGGCGCATGGACCACCAAGATGCCTGCCCTTATTGCCAGAAAGACCGGAACTCCTGTAATCCCGGCATTTATGAGCAGGGAAGGGGCCGGGCATGTTTTGACTATTCACCCTGAGGTATCGTTAAACCGTGAAGAAATGTCTGAGAGCGCTCTGAAAGAGGATACGCAGCGCTTGAGCAGTTATGTTGATGAACATATCAAAGTGCACCCGACGGAATGGCTATGGATACACAGAAGGTGGAAACGGGTGGAATGAATTGACGACAGGGTATGGGCAATGGGTAATTGCAATTCAGACAACAGTACAGGGGAATTTTTCTTTGCGAGCGAATAGCCCGCTGTGCCGGCCCTGCGGTCTGTTCGGAAAATCATCCCTGTTCCGGTTGAATATGTGGGCTCGGCGTTGAGGCTGTAGGAAAAGTCCCTAAAGGCTTATAATATACCATTCATCTTGTTTGAAGATGGGATCACACCGCTGCGCAGGAGGGAGAGTGGCGAGATATAAAGAGTACGACTATACTCAAGGCAAGTTCATACCGGTGCATTTCGACAAGCAGATTCTTCCGGGCACATTCGAGTATACCCTTCATTACCTGATTGACAACGAAATAGACATGAGCATATTTGATGATAGATACAACAACGACGAAACTGGAGCGCCTGCATACGATCCAGCAATATTATTAAAGATAGTCCTGTATGCATATTCACGAGGTATTACCTCAAGCCGCAAGATAGCGCAATGCTGTGGGGAGAACATAATATTCATGGCACTATCGGCAGACACCCGCCCGCACTTTACGACTATAGCCGACTTTATATCCTCGATGAGCCAGGAGAGTATAGGGTTGTTTCTGGAAGTACTGCTGATCTGTGATGAAATGGGGCTGATAGGCAAAGAGATGTTTGCGGTAGACGGCTGCAAGCTGCCGTCCAATGCGTCTAAAGAGTGGAGCGGAACGAAAGAGGAGCTACAGAAGAAAAAAGCCAAGATGGAAAAGGCCGTCAGACAGATCATAGCCCGGCATAGGCAAATGGATGAGAACGAGGCAAACAAGGAAATAGTTGAGCAGGAACAGGGCTATGTTAAAACTCTAAAAGAGAGGGTCAGGAAGATAAAGGGGTGGATGAAAGACAATGACGACAAGCTTGGCAAAAGCGGCAAGCCTATAAAGAGCAACATAACGGACAATGAGAGCGCCAAGATGAAGACCTCACATGGAGTTATACAGGGGTATGCAGGAGTAGCAGTGGTTGACGGTAAACATCAGGTAGTAGTGCATGCGGAAGCGTTTGGCACTGGACAGGAACACGAATTACTGGAGCCGATGATAGAGGGCACGAGAGAGAACTTTAAGGCAATCGGCAATAAGAACGACGTGTTCAGTGAAGCACGGGTAACAGCGGACAGTGGCTTTCATACAGAAAAGAACATGGAGATGATAATAGAGCAGGGCATTGACGGCTACATAGCGGACACCCAGTTTAGGAAGCGCGATCCCCGGTTTGCAGATGTTGAACGATACAAGGAACAATTCAAGAAAGAGAGGAGCGGATATTGTGGAGTTAAAGGACTGTACAAACCGACAGACTTCATTCTAAGCGAGAACAAGTATTACTGCATATGTCCTGCTGGGAAGCGGCTATCCAGAAGTGGAGAAAATAAGAAAACAGAAAGCAATAGAGCGATAAGATTTCAAGGACGCAAGACCGACTGTAGCATATGTAATCTACGCGCACAGTGTTTAAGATATCCAGACAGGACGGCAGTCCGGAATGTATATTTTTATCAGGGCATCCTGGAAACAGAGGCTGAGACCTTTACCGAAAAGATGAGACGCAAGATAGATTCGATAAAAGGACGACTAATATACAACAAAAGGTTAGGAACAGTTGAGCCTGTATTCGGTAACATCCGCACCACCCTGGGCCTTGACAGATTCACCCTCAGGGGTAAACAGAAAGTAAACATACAATGGGTACTTTACTGCATGGTGCATAATCTACTGAAAGTGCATAGATATGGAGAAGTATTTGCACAGGGCTAAGAAATACTGGAAGTGGCAGCCTGAGTATGGGCAAGGACAAGCCGTAGTCGCAGATGAAACGGCAAACAATCCCCAATAAAACAGGAACAATAAATAAACCGGGAATGATAAGCAAAAAAGTTCAAGACAAAGGAGAGCCTATCAATTCTGGACTTTTTCTACAGGCTCGTTACTCGCCCACTGCCGATAACCCAGGCGCTCGACTGCAGAAAAACAACCCTGTACTGTCTGAATTGAAGAATAGGTGATGAGAATAAAAGAAATGATAAATGCCCTGCAGGATTATTATCTGCTCTCCCTGCGCGGACTTGCAGGAATGGTCAGCAGGCCTTTTTATTTCAGGGACACTATTGAACAAATGGATTATGCCGGCGCAGGCTCTTTTTTTATCATTGTGCTGGTGGCGCTATTTATCGGAATGGCGCTTTCTCTTCAACTGTCTGCCGAGTTCGGACGGCTGGGGCTCAAGATGTATACCGGCAAGGCAGTGGGCATAACAATCATCAGGGAGATCGGACCGGTAATGGCTGCCCTGGTGTTCACCGGGCGGGTTGGGGCAGGAATGGCGTCCGAATTGGGGTCGATGGTGCTCGGACACCAGGTGGATTCCCTAAGGGTCTTTGGCGTGGACCCGGTAAAGAAACTGGTGACACCGCGTTTAATCAGTGCAATAATCATGCTGCCGTTGCTCACAATCATAGGCGACGCACTATCGGTTTTGGGGGCCTATTACATTGTCGTATTTGTAAGCAACCAGAGCGGCTATATATACTGGAGGTCTATCCGGGATGTTCTGATTGCCGAGAATATTATTGCAGGCTCTGTCAAACCTTTTATTTTCGGGTTCCTGATCGCGAGCATCAGTTGTTATAGTGGTTTGATGACCCGCGGGGGGTCCGCCGGGCTCAGACAGGCCACAACGAATGCGGTGGTCCTGTCGATCATATCGATAATTATCTCCGATTTTGCGCTTACCAGGGTATTGCTTTATATGCTGGGGTTCTCGGTATGATAATATTCGACCATGTAACCTTCTCCTACAATAAGCGAACCATTTTAAAGGATTTAAGTTTAACGATCAGTGATAATGAGCGGGTAGCTATTCTGGGCGGAAGCGGCGAGGGCAAGACCACGATATTGAAACTGATACTGGGGCTGTTAAGGCCTGATTCGGGGCGCATCATGGTTGATGGAGAAGACATAACAATTAAAACTGAGAGTGGACTAAGGGATGTGCGCATGAAGTTCAGCATTGTCTTTCAGGAGGGAGCGCTTTTTGATTCATTGAATGTCAAGGAAAACGTGGCGTTTTGCCTGCGTGAGTATAATAAACTTTCAGAAGAAGAATTGGACCACCGCGTGAGGGAGCTGTTGAGGGTTGTGGGGGTTGAGCACGCCCTCGATCTTATGCCCGACGAATTGAGCGGCGGCATGCACAGAAGAGTTGCCATTGCACGCTCTCTCGCCGCATGCGACCCTGTAATGTTCCTTTACGATGAGCCCACTTCCGGTCTTGATCCTGTTAATGCCGACACTATCTGCAGGCTTATTATCGATTTGTCCAGGGACAATAAAGGCTTCATTATCGTTACACATAAAGTGTATGACGCAATGCGCGTGGCGGAGCGGTTCATGTTTCTTAGACAGGGGACTGTCGTATTCGATGGGAACAGGGAAATGCTTGAGCAGGCAACTGTTCCGGAGATACAGATATTTATGCGTGAACTTCGGGGAGTTTGCGTGGGGGAAGAACCATGTTCGAAATGAAAAAACAACTTTTCTGGTCGAAGCTGAAGGTTGGGGTGGTTATCAGCGTTGCCCTGGTCTTATTACTTTTAACGGTTTTTTTTGCAGGGGGGATTGGGGATTTATTTACACCGAAGGTTGTTATCCGGGCGGAAATCAAGGATGTGAAAGGACTTCGGCAGGGTGCACCCGTCTGGGTCTCGGGTATAGAAATCGGTTTTGTGAAGAACATAAGCCTTCATTCCCAATATGGCACTTTGGTTACCATGTCGATCAAAGAAAGCGCCTTGCCTTATATAAGAAACGATTCCTATGCAAATGTAATTACCCAGGGTCTCCTCGGCGACAAATATATAGAGTTGACAGGCGGAACATTTGAAGCAGGGCAGATGCAAGCAGGCTGCATCATAAAGGGCGCTGCGCAACTGGAAGTGAAAGACCTTGTTGAGGCCAGTGCCACGTCTATGGCAAAAGTCTCCGAATTTGTGAATAAAGTCGACATGATTCTGGAGCACTTCGAGAAGAGGGAGGGGACCGTTGCAAAACTGCTGAAAGATCCTGCCCTCTATGACAATTTAAAGCAATCCACGACAACCCTCCTGGCGATTTTTAAGGAGTTCAAGGAATCTGAAGGCTCCGCGAAAATGTTTATAAAGGACCCGTCCGTTTACAACAATTTGCTTGCAGCCTCGTCCTCCCTGGAGAAATTCAGCAGGACGATAAATGATGGGAACGGCACGCTTAAAAGACTTGCAGAGAGCCCCGATATTTACGATAACCTGAACAATGCATCCCAAAAGCTCGATACCGTGCTCTCCGAGATTGATTCAGGCGAGGGGACTGCGGGGCTGCTTGTCAAGGACAAGGAGCTTGCCTCTCAACTGAAAGAAACCGTTACAGGACTGAGTGAAGCAGTGCTTGAATTAAAGGAACTGACCAGGGATGTCAAGGCCCACCCCAAGAAATATTTTAAATTCAGCATATTTTAGGCAAAAGATAGGTAAGGAAAGGACCGGTCCAATATAATTAACAGCAGGCGAAGGGGATCACCTGTTTTTCGACGCGATGCACGGCTCTACTATAAAGGGGGCGAGGACTTCTCCCGCCTGACCCACTACCTACCTTAACCTTTACCTGTTTCTCTTAGCACATATGCCAAACCGGGTTCATGTTTAACGAAGTATTTGAAGAGCAGCATAGTTATTGTACCCTCTATAACGCCGAACACCAAAAAGTGCTCCAGCGCCATTGCGGGCAGTGCAAGTGACAACGGATATGGCGCATAGAGAGGCCTGCCATCTGCGGCATGAGCAATAATGGGCTGGATGCCGAGTTCAACTGCCGTTATTATTGAAGCAATGGATAAGCCTAAATAGCCGGAAAGGAAAGCCGCTGCCGAAATCCTGCGCCCGGATACGGCATTCCCCTTCACCAGTTTAAATGTCCAATATGATACGAATGGTATCACAACAGCCATGTTAAAGCAGTTTGCTCCAATTGCGGTAATTCCTCCGTCGCCGAAAACGAGAGCCTGAATAATGAGCACCATTGATACGGCAATGACTGCGGTCCATGGCCCGAGCAGCGTTGCAATAATACCTGCTCCCACAGCATGGCCCGTTGTCCCGCCGGGAATTGGAATATTGAACATCATAATAAGGAACGAGAATGCCGCTGCCATAGCCAGATAGGGAATGTATTTAGCGGAGAGTTCTTTTTTCAGTTTCTTCAGTGAAATGCTCCAAAAAGCAAAGGATACCCCATACAAAGGAATATAAGTCTGAGGGCTTAAATAACCATCGGGGATGTGCATAGGACCTTCCATCCTTAGTATTCAAATAAAAAAGCCACAAAGGGCTTTTCAGGGATTTCGTATCTGGGTCAGCCTTCGTGGCCTGCAACTTCTATGTAAGATTATCATTCAAAACTGCAAAAGGTCAATATTTGTGGAAGAAACGGCAGGGGCTCGGCGTTACTCGCCCCTGCTGGAGCAGACCCATGCATCGCTCCACTTCTCCTGTCTTCTTTATAAAAACAAGCTGACCCGCTACCACCCGCTGCCATTTTTTTGCCTTTGCCTGACCGGTATTGTATACTGTATACTTTAATTTATAAAAAGCATCTATAATTGTACCTGGCGCCAGGAGGGGGAAATCGTAAAATGAAAAAATGGGATCCTTTTAAAGATACTTTTGTATTAAGGGAGCGGGCAAACAGGCTTTTTGAGCATGGGGCCCCCCAATCCGTGAGATTCGGAGATGCAGGAACAGGAGTGTGGGTGCCTGCAGTAGATATCTATGAAACAGATGAAGCATTCGTAGTAAAGGCCGAACTGCCTGAAGTGCTGGAGGCAGACATTAACATTATAGTGGAGGACAATACCCTCAAGATCAGCGGCGAGCGGAAGTCCCGGCGAGAAGGAAAGAGTTACTGTCAGATAGAACGGTATTACGGCTGTTTTACGCGATCATTTGTTTTGCCTGCCACAGTTCAGAAGAACGAGATAAAAGCGACACTCAGGGATGGTATACTGCATGTAATTATTCCCAAAAGCGCCGAGGGCTTGCCCAGACATATTGAGATCACCTGATCTAAGGAGAAAGCAGACGCTATGGACGGGATACGAATTGCAATTGCCGGAATCGGTAACTGTGCGAGTTCTCTTATCCAGGGTATTGGATACTACAAGGCTATAAAAGGAGATGGTCCCGGCAGGTCCCTCGGACTCATGCATTATAATCTCGGCGGATACCTGCCTGGAGATATTGTTATAGCCGCAGCGTTTGATATAGATGCCAGGAAGGTCCATAAGCCTCTTGAAGAGGCTATGTTTGCAAAGCCGAATTGTACAAAAGTATTTTACCCCAACATTGGCGGTCCTTCACCCTCACAGGCGGTAATAGTGCAGATGGGCGAAGTGCTTGACGGGGTTGCGACGCATATGGCTGATTATCCTGATGACCGGAGATTCATTGTAGCAGACGAAAGGCCATGTAATGTGGTCAAGGTGCTCAGGGAAAGCGGCGCTGAAATGTTACTTAATTACCTCCCTGTCGGCTCGGAAAATGCTACACGTTATTATGCAAACGCCTGCCTTGAGGCCGGAGTCGCCCTCATAAACTGCATCCCTGTATTTATTGCATCGGATGCTGGATGGATCAGCCGGTTTGAGCAAAAGGGCATTCCTCTTATCGGCGATGATGTTAAGTCACAGGTTGGGGCTACCATCATCCACCGTGCCCTCGCTAAACTCTTCATGGACAGAGGCGTAAAAATAACGCATACCTATCAGTTGAACGTTGGCGGCAACACCGACTTTCTTAATATGCTGAGCCACGCGCGGCTTAAATCAAAAAAAATATCTAAAACAGAGGCTGTCTGCTCTCAAATAACGCACCATCTGGACGGCGATGATATCCATATAGGCCCCTCTGATTATGTGCCGTGGATGAATGATAACAAAGTCTGCTTTCTCAGGATTGAGGGGCAGGGGTTCGGAAATATTCCCATGAATCTGGAATTGCGCTTGTCAGTTGAAGACTCCCCAAATAGTGCCGGCGTTGTCATCGATGCCATACGGTGCTGCAAGATCGCAAGAGACAGGGGCGTCGGGGGGCTGCTGCTTTCGCCGGCAGCATCTTTTATGAAACATCCTTATAAACAGTTCTCTGATGAGGAAGCCAGGAGTATGGTGGAGGAGTTTATCGCAGGGGCCAGGGAGCGGTAGTTGATCAGCGCTAAGTTCGGACATTTAATGGATAAGCCACTCGCACCGATAGCCAAACTAATACCTGTAAGTCCAAACGTTTTAAGCTTCACCGGTTTTGCCGTTACTCTTGCAGCGGCCATGCTTATCCCTCTTAATACTACGGCAGGCGGTTTCATGGTCTTGATAGGCGGGCTGTTTGACCTCCTTGATGGTGTTGTTGCGCGTACGAATGGAAAAGATACTAAATTCGGGGCGCTGCTCGATTCTACGCTTGACCGGTATGCAGATTCCGCTCTTTTCCTTGCTATTATATGGCTTTTCTTCAAAGAGGACAATCTGATTGGCATATTTTTCACTATTTGCAGCCTGGTCGGAGCTTTCCTGGTCAGCTATGTCAGAGCGCGTGCTGAAGGCCTTGGCGTAGGTTGCAATGTGGGTTTAATGGAGAGGCCCGAGCGCATACTACTTTTGGCCGCAGGGTGCCTGACCGGAAGGCTTTTTCCGGTTATTCTCGTCCTGTTTGTGCTAAGTCATATCACGGTTGTTCAGAGAGTAGTGTACGTTTACCGTAAGACAAAGCTTTACGGAGCAAAAAGTGAGCAGTAAGGGGCTTTAAGAACAAATCTACGGCCGTTTCGGGAATTTGCAGTTCTTTTTAGTGCTTGCTTCTTGTGGACTGCTAAATGTGATATACTTGTGAAAAGGAGGAAAGTGGATGGAAGATCACACATGGTTGATCGTAATGACAAGCGCCGTATTTTTCATACTGGCACTCGGTATTTTCACTGTAATAGGCTTACTTATCTATGCAATATTTGAGATGAGAAAGGCGGTTGCTGCTTTAAATAGCTCTTTAAAGAGCACAGAGGAACGGCTGAATCCTGTTATCCTTGAAACAGAGCACTTTCTCAGGAACATCCGGAGAATTACCGATGATATCGGAGCCGTGACCTATGCGACGCGCAACATTGCCGAAGCCGGCAGTGACATAGTAATCAACCTGAAGGCGGTCAGCAGCCTTCTCAACGACATGGTCGAAGGGCTGTCATTAAAGGCTTTCGGTGTGAAAGCCGGGGTAAAAACTGCTATCAATGTCTTAATAAACCAGCTGAAAGAAAGGAGGTAATACTATGAGAGATGATGAAGGTTTCAGTTCAGGTTCTGTTTTGCTGTCATTCCTCCTGGGCGGCATGGTAGGAGCCGGTCTGGCACTGCTCCTTGCCCCCCAATCAGGACCTGAGACACGGAAAAAAATACTGGATATTGCGGATGATGTGAAGGAAAAGGCCGGCGAGTATGTGGCCCAGGCAAAGGAAAAAGTCACGTCTACTGTCGAGAAGGGGAAGAGTTTCGTCGACGAGAAGAAGTCTTTAATTTCGGCAGCCTTTGAGGCCGGCAAAGAGGCATACGAGAAAGAAGTGCAAAAGTAAGCATGCATGAAGTATCTATAGCTGAAAGCCTTCTGAAAATTGCTGTTGATGAATGCAAGAGGAATGGATATACCAAAATAAACAATGTAAGAGTATGCATCGGCAGTGCCTCTGGAGTAATGCCAGAGGCATTGCTTTTTGCCTTTAATGTGCTCAAGAGCGAAACGATTGCGTACGGAGCCACTCTTACAATTGAAGAAGTGCCGGTTTCCGGCCACTGTTCTGCGTGCAGCTTCGATTTTACAACAACTGAAAACTTTGTGCTATGCTGTCCGCAGTGCGGCAGCAGCGCTTATACCTTGCATGCGGGTCGTGAGCTGGACATAAAAGAATTGGAGGTCGATTGAGAATGAAATTGAAAGTTGCCTCAAAAATACTCGATGCAAATGAGAGAATCGCCCGGGAAAACAGGCGTATTTTTTCAGATGCCGGGGTTTACGTGATCAACCTTATGAGCTCTCCGGGCGCAGGAAAGACATCTCTTCTTGAAACCACCATTGCAGGGCTGAAAAGCGTACTGAAGATCGGGGTAATAGAAGGTGATATTACAGGGACTGATGACGCAGTCAGGATAAACCGTCTCGGGGTGCCTGTTGTGCAGATAAATACCGGCGGCGCGTGCCATCTGGATGCCAACATGATCAATGAGGTAATCCCTGATCTTCCGCTCGACAATCTGGACCTCCTTGTTATCGAGAATGTGGGCAATCTTGTCTGTCCCGCTGAATTCCAGGTAGGTGAGGACATGAAAGTTATGGTGCTCAGCATCGCCGAGGGACACGACAAACCCTTGAAATATCCGCTTATGTTCCAGGAGTCAGCAGCGCTCATTATCAACAAAATAGACCTTAGGCCGTTCCTTGATGTCGATGTCGAGAAAATAAAAAAAGATGCCCTGTCCCTAAATCCATCCATGAAAATGTTTGAACTCTCATGCAAATCGGGAGAAGGTGTTCACCAATGGACCTCATGGCTTCAGACACTGACTTCATGACCTGTGCCATCAGGGAGGCGGAAAAGGCATTTAAAAAAGGAGAGGTCCCGGTCGGTGCAGTACTCGTCATCAATAACGGGATAATTGCCAGGTCTTTCAATAAAAGAGAGGCTGCTTTTGATCCTACCGCCCACGCGGAGATTTCCGTGTTGAAGTCCGGAGCCCGCACGATAAGGAATTGGCGGCTTTCCGATGCAACGCTTTATGTGACAAAAGAACCTTGTATTATGTGTGCAGGAGCGATGGTGAACGCGCGTCTGGGCAGGCTTGTATACGGCTGCCAGGACAGCAAGGGGGGTGGCGTAGACAGTCTCTATCACCTATTGTACGACAAACGCCTGAATCATCAGGTTGATGTTGTTTCAGGCGTGATGGACGAGGAATGTGCTATTTTGCTGAAGCAGTTTTTCCAGGCACGGCGGGTTAAACCTTAACCTGCCTGCGGCCCACTACGTATCCCCGCGTACTGATAACGACTTCTTCAACAGGGATGTGTTTTCCTGCTATTGCCATGCTTCGTTCTATGATCACCGGCAATTTTGAGCAGCAGGGGACCTCCATGATAAGGACAGTGACACTCCTGATGTCCGCTGTTCTGAAAATATCGGCAAACTTCTGTATGTACTCGTCTGCATTGTCGAACTTGGGACACCCCATCATGATTACTTTGTCTTTCAGAAAATCCCCGTGGAAGTCCGGATAGGCCACAGGAGTGCAGTCCGCTGCAACAAGGAGATTTGCGCCTTTCAGGAAAGGGGCAGTAGGAGGCACGAGCCGTATCTGCACCGGCCAGTGTGTAAGCGCTGAAGTCGAACTTGGTTGGGTTATATGTGCAGCAGGCTTGTTTGCTTCGCTGCAAGGTGAACTGCCGAACATCTGGAGCCTGCTTGACGGGCAACCGCAATTCAGACTGCCGGCAGTCTCATGGGTCCCAACTGTTTCCTGTTTCATGCTTTTTTCCTTTTCCTTAAGATACTGTTCTGTTGCGTGCTCATCGAACGCTGCTGCTTCACGATCGGTTATTTTTATCGCCCCCTGCGGGCACTCCTTGAGACAGGCCCCAAGCCCGTCGCAATATATTTCCGAAACCAGACGGGCCTTGCCGTCGATGATCTGAAGCGCACCCTCTGCACAAGAGTGGACACACTCCCCGCAGCCGTTACAAAGGTCCTCGTTAATCTCCACAATCTTTCTCATCGTTCCCATGGCGCTCTCCCTCCACATGCAATAAAGTTATAAATCTTTACTACCTGACTGACCGTGCGGTTGTACCGCTTATCCTGTTTTTATTATAACAGGGGGTGCTGAGACAGTCCTTGACTTAAATCAATACAATACAAATGAAGGTAGTATTACGGTCTGCTTCTACTCTGTCTCAATTAGACTATCAGTTCAATCACCGGCATGCATTGAAAATTATCTGTGGTCGCCATTTCTATATTTGCCAAGAAGGTCGATTTCCGGTCGTAAGACCCATTTTCTGTCGGAAGATGCAGCGGCTAAGGTTTCCTTATATCGTGATTATAGCGGATATGCCTGTTGTTGACGAGCAGTCCGTCGATATAACGCTCGATAACAATGTCCTTACTATTTATGGCACAGTTGAGCCGGAAATTCCTGAGCACCGCGTGCTGCTATTTTGTTATGGGATATCCCGCTGCCTTCCAAGCCTTAAGTCCGCCATTAATATTTACTGCATTCTTATACCCGAATTCATTCAATGTTTTGGTCGCCAGTGGTCCTCTGAGATCAATTCCGCAGTAAACTATAATCCTTGCATTTTTATCGGGTATCAGTGTGGCTATCTTGAATTCCAACATGCCTCTTGACAGGTTTACTGCCCCTGGAATGTAGCCCGTTTCAAATTCATCTTTATCCCTCACATCAAGGATTATGATTTTTTCCTTGTTATTAATCATTTTCTTAACATCGTCAATCGACACTTCCCTGATAGAGGCCTTTTACACCAAAATTGACACTAGTGCCATGATATCGAAAATCTCACTTTGTGGGCTGAAACACGCGCCCTTAGGGTTTTTGAAAGGTCAAAGATTCTTTTTTAATTCACAGAACCATTCCAAAGTCTTTTCATTATTATAAATCTTATATTTCTCCTTATTATTTCCTTTAACTATAAAAAATCTTTTTCTCGTCTTATCAGAGAAGCTTTCTTCGATCCACATATCCAAGATTTCGACAACACTGATTTCCTCATCATTAATGAAAAAAGCTCGTGGGGTTTCCTCTCCCCGATAACCTGAATGAGCTATAACTCTGATATTCTCATAAGACATTAGATTCTCCGTGCATAGCCAGCCTGACTTTCCAGTCCAGCGGATTCAAAGGCGACCCGCCTTGTTCCACCAACTTATTAAGTATCATCTTTTCGTTATTCTCCGCAGCAATTTGCCGGGCAGCGTATCAACAACAATTCAATCATGATAGACATGAGTATAATCAACAACCGGATGTCATAGAAATCCAGAACTACATATTTCCGCCTTCATAAACAAGGCGTTATTTTGGCAGCTCCTTTTCCACAGCGATCATTTTCGCATGTGTCTTTATATTCGTCAGTGTTTAGAAATGCTCATTCTCAGCCTCTTCCTCCCGAGCGGCTCTTGGAAAGCCCGCGCCGCTTCGCTCCCACGCGCTTATCTGCCAGTTGTCCATCTTTGTCCTGGCGGCAACCCATGGTGGCAAATTTATTCTAAAGAAGGTGGCTAGACCATTGACGTACGGTTCATACATTAGCCGCAGCTCCGTCAGTTTTTGATCGGCTGCTTCTCCCTTGTTCAACTTCAGGCCGGCCTCTTTTAAAATGGAGTGCAATTTTGCAAGCGTGTCCGGCGTGAGCCGGTCGTGGGCCGGTTTTTGGGGGGCTCTTCTGAATACAAGGGCCAGGTCGACCACGGCATGACGGGCTATTGCAAATGTCAATTCAGCCTGACGCGTACAGCTTCCTTCCAGGCCTACCATCAGCAATGCGCAAGTATCCAGTATAGCTGTCAGAGCTCCAAGCCACGACTCATTTTCGTGTTGGGACCGGAAGTAAGCAAGCACCGGATACGAGAGGTGGCTTTCTAAAAGCTCGGCTGACCACCGCTCCCATTCCTCCAGAAGTCGCCTGAGCGCTTCCATGCCATGCTCGCCGCTGTGCCTGCGCAACATCTCGGCGGCGGATGGCGGCGAGCCGGCCCTGGCGTCAAGAAGCGAAATGCTAACCTCCCGGCTGGCAAGGGATTGGTTTAGGGCCGGAAGGTAACTTATTACGAGGGCGAGAAAGCCAAAACCCAGCCCCGACTCCACTACGGTGAGAAAACGCGACAGAATGGTAAGGGGAACTACATCCCCCAGCCCGAGAGTAAAAAAAGTCGTACCGCTTAGGTAGAGATCTGTGAAGAAACCGGCATTCCCATCCGGGGTACGGACTGGAGACCCTGCTGCCCAATGGAGCAGTGCGAAGCTTGCGACCAGTCCGCTGACCCAGATACTTATCATAAAAAGATTGGAAAGCGGACCAAAGAAGCTCAGCCAGGTCTCCCGAAGCTTTCTTGGAACAAGGACTCCGACCATCGCAGTCCATGAGTACCAGAAGAACCGGAAGAAGAACCGGCTGAGACGCAATCGTCGCGTCACCCGGCGCGGCAGAACAACGGTCTCGAATCCCTCCCACAGGATCAACATGATCAAGGCCACTCCAGCCACTGCCGCAGCGATTTCCACGTCTACCTCCTCTCAGTATATATACTCATAACTTTTTCACAGCATCCCGGCAATATAAACAAGAAAAGAACAACTATAAATGCTTTTGTCTCCATCTTATAAAAGGATTGCACAAAATGGAACTGAAGTAAACCCTGAGCAAAACCTGTGTCGGGTTAAGTTTGCCCAAAGACGGACATGCCATGTTCTTAATCAAAGAATGAGACTTGCAATTACCCCTCCAGCCACGATCAATATGGCTCCGGACACAGAAAACAGCCCCGCCAAACACATCTTTATATCCTGCATGGACAGCCTCCCAGCCCAAAACAGCTGAGTGCTCAGCCATAAAAAGAGCAGGTCAACCACGGAAGGAAAGGGTAACCGTTGGAGAGAAAGAACAATGGAAACCTTTGGCGCCTCGATTACTGAATGCATAATCAGGTAATACTTCAGGAGCATATAAAGCGCCACCCACCAGACGAGCGGGGCAGCGCCGATAAATATCCAAAAAACCTTATACCGGACCGCCGCTCTCACACTGCCGAAGATAAGCCTGTCCCCATCTCTTCGGGGGATTATGTTAAAGCCTTTAGTGCTGCCGAAGAGGAGCGCACAGACCCAGTGAGCGAACTCATGGGCAAAAGTGCCGGGGAAATAAAGGATGATCTTAAATATAAGTTTTAGGCCCACTTTTATAGGTTTCCGGTTATAATATACAACATTCTATGAATATTGTTGATCTTATTGCCGGGATTCCGCTTTTCCATGGCCTCCCTGTGGAGCAGCTTGAGGAAGTGGTGGATATTACCACAGACCAGACGTTCCAGAAGGGACAGACTGTTTTCTCCGAGGGTGAGGAGGCTTCCGGTTTTTATGTTGTTATTTCCGGCCAGGTCAAGATTTTCAAGCTTTCTTCAGAGGGGAAAGAGCAAATATTGCATTTTGTTACGCGCGGCGAATCTTTTGGAGAGGTGCCCATGTTTACAGGCGGGCGCTTTCCTGCCCATGCAGAAACAGTAGAGACGAGCAGGCTCTTTTTTTTCCCCAGGACGTTTTTTCTGGAGCTGATCAGGAAGGACCCTTCTCTTGCTATGAATATGCTTGCCGATCTTTCAAAAAGGCTTAGGCGCTTTACGCAGCTTGTGGAAGAACTCTCGCTGAAAGAAGTCCCTTCGAGACTGGCTGCGCACCTTCTTTATTTGAGCGGTAGCGAGAACGGTTCCGGTGATCTCGAACTGTCTATTACGAAGGGCCAGCTTGCGAGCCTCCTCGGCACAATTCCGGAAACGATATCTCGCATTCTCGGCAAGATGAGCAGCCAGGATATTATCAAGGTCCGGGGCCGCAAAATAAGTATATTGAACAGAAAGAAACTGGACGACCTTGCGGCAGGAGAAAAACTTATCTGACCTGCTGCCAAATCCTCCCGTCTTTCATAACCAGCAAGCGGTCGGCAAGGCGTTTCGCCTGATCGTTATCATGCGTGGTTATTACGATAATAGATTTATTCCCCGACTTAAGCGATCCCAGGATGGTTTCAATGATTGTTGTGTTCTTACTATCTACCGAAGCCGTCGGCTCATCAAGAAAGAGTATGTCAGGCTCTATGACGAGCGCTCTTGCAATGCCGAGCCTTTTCGTCTCACCGCTCGATAGAGTAAGGGCGTTCTGATGACTCTTGTGCGCAAGACCCACGAATTCGAGAGCACGGTGCGTCTTTTCCAATACAGAGGCTTTGTCGGTATCCCTTATCCTCAAACCGTAAGCTGCATTCTTCATGACCGTTGTGTTAAAGATGCCGACTTTGGGCAGCACGAGGGTCATCCTGCGTTTCATATCAATATTCTCTTTGAGCTTTGAGTCTCCTTCATAAAAAGTGACAGAACCGCTGTCCGGCTGCTCGATAAGTGCGCAGATTCTGAGGAAAGTTGATTTTCCGCAGCCATTGGGTCCTGTCAGTACATATGTTCCCACAGCATCGAATGAGAAAGAACAATGGTCCAGCACCGTATTGCCGTTATAACTTTTTGCTATGTCCGATACTTGCAATGTAAGGCTCATCTTTGTAATGATATTGCTCCTTTCTTCTGTACCAGGTGCAGCACGCTGTTTATAAGCAAAGAGAGCGCCAGAAGTATGATGCCCAGTGCGAGTGCCAGTTCAAAGTTCCCCTTGTCGGTTTCCAGTGCTATGGTGGTGGTCATGACCCTGGTGTACCCGGCAATATTCCCCCCCACGATCAGTATCGCTCCGACTTCTGCCATTACTCTTCCGAAGGCTGCGATGATGCCGGCCATGATCCCATACCTGGCTTCCTTGATAACGGTAACAGTGACCTGTAAAGGGTTTGCGCCGAGCGTCAACGAGGCTTGCCTGATAAGGGGGTCGACATTGACAATGGCAGAATGACAGAGTGCTGTTACAATGGGAAAGGCAAGGATGGTCTGTGCGACTATCATAGCGGAGGGAGAGTAGAGCAGCCCCAAAAAACCCAGGGGACCGCTCCTCGATAGCAGCAAGTACAAAAAAAGCCCCACGACCACGGGCGGCAGCCCCATGAACGTGTTCATAAGGCTGATAAGCAGCCCGCGGGCCGGGAGCTTTTTGAGACTTATTAAAGCGCCGAGGGGAAGGCCGAGAGCGGTTGCTATGAACAGGGCGGTGCCGGAAACAGCGATAGAGAGGAGTATAATGCCCAGCAGTTCAGGGTTGAAGCTGAAAATAAGGGTAAGGGCTTTCCAGAGTCCATCCAATAGCGGAGCCATATAAGGCATTATAAAAGAAAAGGGGGCAGCGAGTCATGGGTAATTATGAGGATTTGCAGTTCCGACAGTACAGGGTAATTTTACTTTCCACCCCCAGCAAGTCTTGTGACTTGCCGGGGACCCCGGCTTTGCGAGCGAATAGCCCGCTGTGCCGGTCCTGCTGTCTATACGGAACATCATCTGTGTTCCAGTTATATATGTGGGCTCGGCGTTGAGGCTGTAGGAAAAGTCCCTAAAGGCTTATAATATACCATTCATCTTGTTTGAAGATGGGATCACACCGCTGCGCAGGAGGGAGAGTGGCGAGATATAAAGAGTACGACTATACTCAAGGCAAGTTCATACCGGTGCATTTCGACAAGCAGATTCTTCCGGGCACATTCGAGTATACCCTTCATTACCTGATTGACAACGAAATAGACATGAGCATATTTGATGATAGATACAACAACGACGAAACTGGAGCGCCTGCATACGATCCAGCAATATTATTAAAGATAGTCCTGTATGCATATTCACGAGGTATTACCTCAAGCCGCAAGATAGCGCAATGCTGTGGGGAGAACATAATATTCATGGCACTATCGGCAGACACCCGCCCGCACTTTACGACTATAGCCGACTTTATATCCTCGATGAGCCAGGAGAGTATAGGGTTGTTTCTGGAAGTACTGCTGATCTGTGATGAAATGGGGCTGATAGGCAAAGAGATGTTTGCGGTAGACGGCTGCAAGCTGCCGTCCAATGCGTCTAAAGAGTGGAGCGGAACGAAAGAGGAGCTACAGAAGAAAAAAGCCAAGATGGAAAAGGCCGTCAGACAGATCATAGCCCGGCATAGGCAAATGGATGAGAACGAGGCAAACAAGGAAATAGTTGAGCAGGAACAGGGCTATGTTAAAACTCTAAAAGAGAGGGTCAGGAAGATAAAGGGGTGGATGAAAGACAATGACGACAAGCTTGGCAAAAGCGGCAAGCCTATAAAGAGCAACATAACGGACAATGAGAGCGCCAAGATGAAGACCTCACATGGAGTTATACAGGGGTATGCAGGAGTAGCAGTGGTTGACGGTAAACATCAGGTAGTAGTGCATGCGGAAGCGTTTGGCACTGGACAGGAACACGAATTACTGGAGCCGATGATAGAGGGCACGAGAGAGAACTTTAAGGCAATCGGCAATAAGAACGACGTGTTCAGTGAAGCACGGGTAACAGCGGACAGTGGCTTTCATACAGAAAAGAACATGGAGATGATAATAGAGCAGGGCATTGACGGCTACATAGCGGACACCCAGTTTAGGAAGCGCGATCCCCGGTTTGCAGATGTTGAACGATACAAGGAACAATTCAAGAAAGAGAGGAGCGGATATTGTGGAGTTAAAGGACTGTACAAACCGACAGACTTCATTCTAAGCGAGAACAAGTATTACTGCATATGTCCTGCTGGGAAGCGGCTATCCAGAAGTGGAGAAAATAAGAAAACAGAAAGCAATAGAGCGATAAGATTTCAAGGACGCAAGACCGACTGTAGCATATGTAATCTACGCGCACAGTGTTTAAGATATCCAGACAGGACGGCAGTCCGGAATGTATATTTTTATCAGGGCATCCTGGAAACAGAGGCTGAGACCTTTACCGAAAAGATGAGACGCAAGATAGATTCGATAAAAGGACGACTAATATACAACAAAAGGTTAGGAACAGTTGAGCCTGTATTCGGTAACATCCGCACCACCCTGGGCCTTGACAGATTCACCCTCAGGGGTAAACAGAAAGTAAACATACAATGGGTACTTTACTGCATGGTGCATAATCTACTGAAAGTGCATAGATATGGAGAAGTATTTGCACAGGGCTAAGAAATACTGGAAGTGGCAGCCTGAGTATGGGCAAGGACAAGCCGTAGTCGCAGATGAAACGGCAAACAATCCCCAATAAAACAGGAACAATAAATAAACCGGGAATGATAAGCAAAAAAGTTCAAGACAAAGGAGAGCCTATCAATTCTGGACTTTTTCTACAGGCTCGTTACTCGCCCACTGCCGATAACCCAGGCGCTCGACTGCAGAAAAACAACCCTGTACTGTCTTAATTGCAGATCAGGATGGATTTTTTAGATAAAGCCGTTATTATTTTGGTTAGATGCATTATTTGGATTAATATACTGTCTGCATTATAATATAGTATGTTTTTGAATATCGGGAGGAGGATGATATGATTAAACTGACGGTCTTTTCCTTATTGCTTTTGTCGGCGCTCCTGCTTACCGGCAGAATTGTTCATGCCGGGACAAAGATACTCTGTGCCTCAACAACCAGTACGCAGAACTCCGGCCTGTACGATTATCTTCTGCCCTTATTTGAGAAGAAAACCGGCATTAAAGTCGACGTTGTCGCCGTGGGCACCGGCGCTGCTATTGAAATCGGGAAAAAAGGCGATGCGGATGTCGTCTTTGTACATGCAAAAGAGCAGGAGCTGAAAGCTGTTGAAGAGGGATATTTTGTAAACCGCCACGACGTCATGTACAATGATTTCATCATTATAGGACCGCCCGATGATCCCGCAAAGGTGCGAAGCCTGAAATCAGCCGCAGAGGCTTTCAGAAGGATTGCCGGCTCATCAGTCCCCTTTGTGTCGAGAGGCGACAACTCGGGCACAAATACAAAGGAATTGGCCATATGGAAGAAAGCAGGTCTCGATCCAAAAGGCCGGAAATGGTATCTGGACGTGGGGCAGGGGATGGAAAAAACCCAGAGGATAGCAAGTGAAAAACGGGCCTACACTCTTACTGACAGGGGCACATGGCTGGCCACCAAAGATACTGACAGGCTCGATTTGGTTATGCTGCTTGAGGGAGACCCTGCCTTATTCAATCAATATGGCGTTATGGCGGTGAATCCTCAGAAGCATAAGGATGTCAAATACAATGAGGCAATGGCATTTATAAATTGGCTTATATCAAAAGAGGGCCAGCAGGCTATTGCATCGTACAAAGATAAAAACGGCAATGCCCTTTTTATTCCCGACGCACAGTGAGCTAGAAAAATGCATTTAAGAACTAAGGCTTTTCTCAAAGATCTTCCGGAAATGGAAACCGTAGATCGAGAGGGTAACGGCCTGTGGAAGGAGGCGGGGCCGGCTGAACATGGTCCAGAACAGAAGTCTCCAATAATGGAATCTCTCTTTCCCGATGAGTCCCAGAACAATGATAGACCTGATGAAGGCTGCGATGTAGTTGAACCGGAAACGAAAGGATTTTTTCTGAGGGGGGCTGTATTCCCTCAGGAATGTCCTGACCCGTTTGTAGTAGTGCCTTGGCGAATACAGGGTGCCTAGGACCTTTTTGTAGCCGCTGATCAGCAGGTCATACTCCATCCTGGGGATAAAATTTGTCGAGAAATCCGTATTGTTCCCCGAGGTCTCTTTCAGCAGCCGCTGCTCCTTTTTGAGTCTCTCGTAGAGCTGCGTGCGCGGAAGGGCAATGAGTATGCCGACCATGGCCGTGACTACGCCGCTCGCCTGGATGAAATTGATCTGGGTGTCGAAAATCGTGAGGGGGTCGTTGTCGAAACCGACTATGAATCCTCCCTGTACCTCAAGCCCGGACCTCTGGATACTCCTGACACTGGCGAGGAGATCGCGGTTTTTGTTCTGGAATTTGCTGCATTCTGCAAGGCTCTCCTCATGCGGGGTCTCGATGCCGATGAAGACAACATCGAATCCTGCACTGACCATCATCTCCATGAGGTTTTTATGATCGGATAGTTCTATGGAAGCCTGCGTATTAAAGGAGAAGGGGTGCCTTCTCCTTTCCATCCATTCGATGATGGCGGGAAGTATATCCTCCTTCAGCTTTTTCTTGTTCCCGATAAAATTGTCGTCAACAAAGAAAACCTGGCCCCTGAAGCCTGACGCGTACACACTTTCGAGTTCCCTGATGATCTGGTCTTTGTCCTTGGTTCGCGGGGTACGGCCGCAGAGCAGGGTAATGTCGCAGAACTCGCAGTTGAAGGGGCAGCCCCGGGAATACTGGATATTGATTGAAGCATAGTGCTTCATCTTGATAAGCCCCCAGAGCGGAATGGGTGTCATCCGTATGTCCGCCCACTGATCAGTTGTATAAAAATGGCCTGCATCGCCGTTCCGGAAATCCTCCAGGAAGCGGGGCAGGGTGATTTCGGCCTCGTTCAGCACCAGATGGTCTACTGCCCCGAACGCCTCATATTCGGTCGTGAAGAGAGGACCTCCGGCGACAATCCTGACGCCTGCGGCCTTGCATCTCTCGAGGACTCCTTTTACCGATTCCTTCTGGACAGACATCGCGCTCACAAAGACGAGATCAGCCCACATTATGTCATTGTCATCCAGGCTTTCCACGTTCATGTCGACCAGTCTCTTCTCCCACGCTTCAGGAAGCATCGCTGCTATAGTCAACAATCCTAGAGGCGGACTGCTCGCCTTTCGGTTAATGAATTTCAGGGCATACCTGAAACTCCAGAAGGTATCCGGGAATTCAGGATAAATGAGGAGTGCTTTCATGGAATTTCATCATTTTAGTTTTTTATATAAACGACTGTCAAGGACCGCCACGCCGTACTGTCTGAATTGCAGGCCGCCTTAAGTGACAAATTGACTTTAGAAAAAGTGATATGCGATGATTAGACTATAAAATTTTTAGTGTCGGGGGGTGTTTTTTAGCGTGCCTATTTACGAATATTGCTGTAGGAAATGCAATGACCTGTTTTCGGTCCTTAAGAGCATAAATGCGGGCAAGAAAGACATAAAGTGTCCGAAATGCGGTTCTGCTGATGTGCAGAAAAAAATATCTTCATTCAGTTGCTGTTCCGCCGGCGGAGGGGACATTCCTTCTTTTGGACCTTCGGGCGGTTCGGGCGTGGGATGAGGCCCTTCCTGCTGACCGGTCAGGGTCAGCACACATACAAGTCCAGGGCAGGTGGTTACTGAAATTACCTCTCCTGATCGATTAGCCCTGTGGTCCCAACCATGGCATATATTGAATGCTGTATATTATTATATTTTGGCATGTGGGGAGGACGTTGAGGCTGTAGGAAAAGTCCCTAAAGGCTTATAATATACCATTCATCTTGTTTGAAGATGGGATCACACCGCTGCGCAGGAGGGAGAGTGGCGAGATATAAAGAGTACGACTATACTCAAGGCAAGTTCATACCGGTGCATTTCGACAAGCAGATTCTTCCGGGCACATTCGAGTATACCCTTCATTACCTGATTGACAACGAAATAGACATGAGCATATTTGATGATAGATACAACAACGACGAAACTGGAGCGCCTGCATACGATCCAGCAATATTATTAAAGATAGTCCTGTATGCATATTCACGAGGTATTACCTCAAGCCGCAAGATAGCGCAATGCTGTGGGGAGAACATAATATTCATGGCACTATCGGCAGACACCCGCCCGCACTTTACGACTATAGCCGACTTTATATCCTCGATGAGCCAGGAGAGTATAGGGTTGTTTCTGGAAGTACTGCTGATCTGTGATGAAATGGGGCTGATAGGCAAAGAGATGTTTGCGGTAGACGGCTGCAAGCTGCCGTCCAATGCGTCTAAAGAGTGGAGCGGAACGAAAGAGGAGCTACAGAAGAAAAAAGCCAAGATGGAAAAGGCCGTCAGACAGATCATAGCCCGGCATAGGCAAATGGATGAGAACGAGGCAAACAAGGAAATAGTTGAGCAGGAACAGGGCTATGTTAAAACTCTAAAAGAGAGGGTCAAGAAGATAAAGGGGTGGATGAAAGACAATGACGACAAGCTTGGCAAAAGCGGCAAGCCTATAAAGAGCAACATAACGGACAATGAGAGCGCCAAGATGAAGACCTCACATGGAGTTATACAGGGGTATGCAGGAGTAGCAGTGGTTGACGGTAAACATCAGGTAGTAGTGCATGCGGAAGCGTTTGGCACTGGACAGGAACACGAATTACTGGAGCCGATGATAGAGGGCACGAGAGAGAACTTTAAGGCAATCGGCAATAAGAACGACGTGTTCAGTGAAGCACGGGTAACAGCGGACAGTGGCTTTCATACAGAAAAGAACATGGAGATGATAATAGAGCAGGGCATTGACGGCTACATAGCGGACACCCAGTTTAGGAAGCGCGATCCCCGGTTTGCAGATGTTGAACGATACAAGGAACAATTCAAGAAAGAGAGGAGCGGATATTGTGGAGTTAAAGGACTGTACAAACCGACAGACTTCATTCTAAGCGAGAACAAGTATTACTGCATATGTCCTGCTGGGAAGCGGCTATCCAGAAGTGGAGAAAATAAGAAAACAGAAAGCAATAGAGCGATAAGATTTCAAGGACGCAAGACCGACTGTAGCATATGTAATCTACGCGCACAGTGTTTAAGATATCCAGACAGGACGGCAGTCCGGAATGTATATTTTTATCAGGGCATCCTGGAAACAGAGGCTGAGACCTTTACCGAAAAGATGAGACGCAAGATAGATTCGATAAAAGGACGACTAATATACAACAAAAGGTTAGGAACAGTTGAGCCTGTATTCGGTAACATCCGCACCACCCTGGGCCTTGACAGATTCACCCTCAGGGGTAAACAGAAAGTAAACATACAATGGGTACTTTACTGCATGGTGCATAATCTACTGAAAGTGCATAGATATGGAGAAGTATTTGCACAGGGCTAAGAAATACTGGAAGTGGCAGCCTGAGTATGGGCAAGGACAAGCCGTAGTCGCAGATGAAACGGCAAACAATCCCCAATAAAACAGGAACAATAAATAAACCGGGAATGATAAGCAAAAAAGTTCAAGACAAAGGAGAGCCTATCAATTCTGCACTTTTTCTACAGGCTCGTTACCTCCCCACTGCTGATAACCCAGACGATCAAGAGCGGCAAGTTCAGTAACCACTTGCCCTAAACTGATTTGAGTCCCATTATATTAATTTTGTGCGCCAGGCAGCCTGCGCCAAATCCATTGTCAATATTGACCACCGCCATGCCCGGTACGCATGAGTTAAGCATTGCAAAGAGAGCGGTAAGCCCGCCGAGGCTTGTACCGTAGCCGACAGAGGTGGGCACTGCCACGACCGGCTTGTCTGTCAGCCCTCCGACTACAGAAGGCAGCGCCCCTTCCATACCTGCAACAACGATGATCACACGAGCTTGTGCAATGCGGTCCCTGAAACTCAGGACGCGGTGAATTCCCGCAACCCCGACGTCAAAAATTCTACCGGTCCTGCTGCCCAAAAAGGAAGCGGTAACTTCTGCTTCTTCTGCAACAGGGATGTCCGATGTTCCTGCGGAAACGATTAGTACTTGGCCTTTTAGAGACAAGTTTTTTCCGCATGAAATTATGCCGGACGCAGGATAGAACTTCGATTCTTTCACATCGATTGCATCATAAATATCCTCCCGCGCCCTCGTGATGAGAAAACGGCCGCTCTTTTTCAGCATCGCATGGGCGATGGCGACAACATCACCGGTTTTTTTATTCTGGGCGAAAATGACTTCAGGAATAACACTCCGCAGCGACCGGTGATGATCGACCTTTGCAAAATCCAGTTCCTCATAAGGAAGGTGCTTAAGGGCATCAAGCGCCTTGCCGACGGGCACTCTTCCGGTTTTGACATCACGAAGAAGCGTCTTCAGTATCTTGCTGTCCACTTTTCAGTATCCATGGAATTCCATTTTAAGAGAGCGGTTCATGAGATCGTTCAGTGCTTCCCATGGAGGCTTGTCTTCATAAAGTGTCAAATACACCTGCCTCGTTATGGGCATATCCACTTCTTGTTTTTTCGAGAGGTCATATGCCGATAGAGTCGTGGCAACTCCCTCGGCAATTTGCGGCATCTGTCCGGTTATGTCAGTCAGTTTCATCCCCTGGCCGAGTTTGAAGCCGACTGTGTAATTCCTTGAGAGTCCGCCGGTGCAGGTGAGCACGAGGTCCCCCAGACCGCTGAGTCCGGAAAAAGTCATTTTCTGGGCATTCATGCGGATGCCCAGTCGGGCTATTTCGGAGAGGCCCCTTGTGATAAGCGCTGCCCTTGCATTATAGCCGAGTCCCATGCCGTCGCAGATGCCTGCGGCGATGGCGACGACGTTTTTCAGTGCCCCGCCGAATTCAACCCCGATGATATCGTCATGGGTGTACACTCTGAAGTGGTCTGTATTAAAAAGTTCCTGCAGGAGCAGTCCTGTTTTTTTGTCTTCTGCTGCAAGAGTAACTGCGGTGGGCTTCCGGTCTATGACTTCCTTTGCGAAACTCGGTCCCGACAGGACTGAGACAGACCTGCCGAGAATCTCTTTAAGTATCAGGGAAGGGGTCAGGAGCGTCCCGATCTCAATCCCTTTTGACACGCTGACGATCACGGACTCACGGCTCAGGTGTGTCTTAAGGGGAAGGAAGACCGATCGTATATACTGGGTCGGCACAGCATTAATAATATAGCGGGCGGGAGCGGCAGCATCGACAAGATTATGGGTGGCCCTGAGGTCGAAAGGCAGTTTTATGTCCGGGAGGTATACATCGTTTGTCTTGTCATTGTTGATCTGCTCAACTATTTTTTCCTCGTGCGCCCAAAGCAGAACATCGAAGCCTTTGTCTGCAAGCATAGCAGCCAGGGTAGTTCCCCAACTCCCTGCACCTACAACTAAAATATATCCCGCGGAAGGAGTCATAGCAGAAAATATAACAGAAACTCCCCCATTTGGCAATCATTAAAGTACCGTCTCCCGAACATCACGGATGTTTGCAGCATTACGTTTAACCGAATTGTAACAAAAAGTTCATATTGCCGTAAGGGTACATGTGTTGTTGTTACAATAAAATGGTGGTATCTTTGTAGAAGGAGAGATGATCAGGCAATTTGCAATAAATGCCGCACCTGGCGGAATGGAAACAGGACAACGCGGAATGAATATTCGTCAAAATGGGAGGATCAAGATGACGAAAAATGAAAAAAAAGTTGTATTAGGCAGCGCAATGGAAAGCATCGGAATGACGGAAGAGACTGTAAGGCGGGCTGTAATCAGTAGTCTGAAGGGGATAACCTTGATCGAGGCGGAGATCCTGAGCCTGGTGAAGGATATTGTTTCTGATGCTTTGAGGGCCACAGGGTCTGAGGCCTCGGAAAGTATTACAATCAGCAAGGATGTGGTCAAAGGGGCGATTCAGGCCACGGAAGATGTAGGCACAGGGCTTTTATTGAGCACAAAGTACGTGGCAAAGGGTATTGTCATGGGCGTGGCGGATGTGGGCGGAGATGTAGCGTCCGCTGCGACCCAGACGGTAAAAAGTGCCGTAACCGGGGCCGCAGAGGTCGGAGCCGATGTGGCTCTTGTCGCAAGGAGAGCGGTTGACGGTGTTATAGAGGCGACGAAAGAAATAGGCGGGAATGTTGAAGAGACCGCAAAGGTCGCTGTAATCAACGCTATGGAAGCAGCTGGGACAATCAGCAATAGAGCGGTGAAAGCCGTAAGGGACATACTGGTCGGCGTTGTCGATGGGGTAAGAGAGATAGCCGTGACAGCCCTGCCGAGACCGAATACACACGGATAGCCCGATGAAATGACATTGCCTGTTACCTATCGTTTTATGTGGTGAAAAGACCACCAGACTCTGGAATTTTACCCAAAGCACGCAGACCTAATTCTCGCCGGAGATGGTTAAGAACATGATTTAATTCTTTTTTAGCAGATCAATCATGCATATTCCCCAGCTGGCATGCCGAATGCACTAAAAATGCATATTCACATCAGTTAATAATATAAATGGATAGCTAATGAAAAATATTCCTTACATTAAGATTCCCTGCGGTCTTGCCGCAGGGAGTAGTCAATTATTTAAAAGGAAAAGTGCAGTGATAAATAATTTCAAGGCTGTTGGAACTATTAAAACAGGCGTTAAGAAGAAAGCACCAGGTGCACAGATTAAAGGACTTGCAGAAGCAATATTGTTACAGTCAATGGAAGATTTATGGATTTATGAAGAAAGATCAAACTGCATAGACTTTTTTAGCGGAGAAGGGTTTCGTATCTGTTCCGAAATCGCCGGGATGAGTTGTCATGACAAGGTAAAAATACTGAATATAGTCAGAGATATTATTAATCAAAATTCAGGAAAAGACAAAAAAGTAATAGACATGAGAGCTGATCGGGCTGAGGTTTATAAACGTGTACGATGAAATAAAAAACAGTTTGGAGGCGTAAGATGGCCTGTCCGTTTTTCAAAGTGGCTTATGTAGGTTATTGCAGCGCATGTGCTTTTCCTTATACTCCCAGCATCATCGAACTCGAACAGCAATGTTTTAAAGACAGTTTCGAGTCTTGTGTGAATTTTAATAATCTTCATGCAACAGCGCAAAATGCAACGGACTAATAAAGCATAGTTATTAAGGGTCCGTAATTGAAGAGGCATTGACCGGAAAGGGGAACCAAAAGTATGGGCGGCCTCTTTTGCCTGGCTTCACATGTCAGGCACTCCTTTTTTATTTTGGCAATGTAAAAATGAAATCATTGCCACCAGCTTTTGCCTCATACCATATGTCTCCGCCATGCTGGTTGATTATTTCCTTTGTGATAAACAGACCCATGCCTATTCCATTCCGAACAGTCTCCCCTTCTTGTATCACCCTGCCAAACTTTGTGAATAATATGCTCCGTTTATCTTCCGGAATAGGGGTCCCTGTGTTATAAATGTTAAACCGGTAATAAGAACCATGGTCTTCATATCCGAATGCTATTGTACAGCCATACCCGCCATATTTGATTGCATTGCTGAAAAGGTTTCTGTATACGACCTTCAACCACATTTTGCTGGCAGTTACTATGATGGTTCCGGTGGGAATTGCACCAAGCCTGTTGTCTATCAAGATGTTCTTCTCCTCTATCTGTGTTGCCAGCTCAGCGAGCACGGACTCTATTACTTCACGTCTGAGGTCTATTTCATTCTTCTCTATTTGAAGTTCACTGTCTACTACATGTGCTTTAGCAAGGAAGTCTTCAGCCAGCCCAAGAATTTGATTAATCCTGACTGATAAGTCTTTAACTGTTTGAAATACGCTCTCGTCCAGTTTCCCATATGTGCCGCGCTGCAGCAACTTTAACGTTGCCGATGTTGCTATGAGCGGGCTCCTTATGTCATGAGACATGATCCTGAGCATCTTCAATATGTTATCGTTAAGAGAGTTAATCTGATGCCTTGACTCTGCTATCTCCTTCTCCTTGCGTTTCCTGTCGGTTATGTCTCTGTTTGAGACTCTTCTGCCCAGATACTTTTCTTCCTCATTAAACACCGCTTTACAGGCATGCCCTATCCACCGTTCCTCTCCACTTTTTGTTGTTATGCGAAATTCAAGTTCTTCCACATCATCATAACTGTTATGAACTTTCTCGAGATGATCACAGTAAATTTGGATATTGTCAGGATGTAAAATGCTATGCAGAAGACTTGGTGTTTTTATGAATTCTTCCGGCAAATATCCGCTGATACGTGTACACGAAGGAGAACAGTACACGATTTTCTTGGACGGGGCTATCCAGTACTCCCAGTCATAGGTAAAGTCTGCTATGGTCCTGAACTTCTCCTCACCTTTTCTTAATTCTTCCTCTATATGGTTTCTTTCAATGATATTCCAAAGTCCTTCCATAAAAAGCTGCAATTGTTTAACGTCTGCCTCAGTATAACCGGTTTCCTTGTTCCCTACGCCGATCACCGCCACTATTTTCTTTTTCCTGAATATTGGAAGATTCATATGGCGAGTAAGTTGAACATGTCCTTCAGGATAACCTTTTATATTTTCATTAGGGGCATTGTAGTCATTGGTTATGATTGCCCTGCGCTGCCTGACTGCTTCACCCCATAGCCCCGTCTTTTCTAATTCATAGACCGTCTGTTTCTCTATGATCTTGCATTGTTCCATAACTGTCTTGGACCATGAACTCAGGGTGAATAACCGGGCGGACTCGTCATAGTAAAATATGTATCCAACCTTACTATCGGTCAGCCCAAGCGCCTCCTCAAGCCCGAAGTCCATAACCTCCTGATAATCCCTATCATTCATCTGACTAAGTCTGATCAGTGCATCAAGGCGGAATTGATTACGGTTCTGTTCTTCATCAATAGGTTTTCTGTGGAGGCAGTCCTGATAAAGTTTTTGCAGGTCGGTTAGTTCTTTCAATAATTCTTCTTTTGATTTCAACTCGTCTGGCATAAATTTATTATAAAATATGATGAAAGCCCGGCATTATTTTTCCGATAACTTGATTAACAAGTAAAATAAACCGTGTCATTACTTCTGACGTGATTGATTAAAGTAATAACAGATATAAGCACAAGCCCTAAGCTTTAGGACCTTCTTTTCCAAGACCTTTCTACATGAAGTATATATACAATAATTTATGTTTGTCAACCGGTACAATTTTCTGCTGGTCAAGATAGATATAACATATTCATTGTGTCACTTGACAATAAAGCCGGTAAAATGTAAAGTAACATATCAAGATAATTTGATATGTAAAGAGATAATGAAATGCTGAAGCAATTTGCCGGTTATATCACCTGTTCTTTACTGAAGCTTAGCCGGCAGGCCGTGCAGTGGAGGTGCAATGAACGATTTGGTTACTGTTTTTAAGGCCCTCTCCGATGAGACCAGGCTCCGGACATTAAAGCTCCTCCAAGATGGGGAGCTTTGCGTGTGCGAGATTGTTGCCGCGCTCGATATGGTCCAGCCGAAGGTCTCTTTTCATCTCAAAATTCTGAAAGACTCGGGTTTGATCAGGGACAGAAGGCAGGGGAAGTGGATTCACTATAGTATCCATGATTCAGATATGTTCAAAAGATTTTTAATCCACTCTGTCCTGGAAAAGCTTTCCTCTGAATCGGTAGGAGAGGGCCGGAGACGATTGAATGAATTCAGGAAAGATAAAAATGGGCTTTGCTGCGCTTAGAAATTAAACCCCTGCCACTGGGAGGAAAATATGGAAAAGACCAAAGTTTTATTTGTGTGCGTTCATAATACGGCCCGGAGCCAAATGGCCGAGGCATTTCTGAATGCCCTCGCGGGTGACAGATTCATTGCCGAAAGCGCCGGCCTGACCCCCGGCACATTGAATCCCCTAATTGTTGAAGTGATGAAAGAATCAGGGTATGACATATCTAACAATAAGGTAAAGAGTTGTTTTGATTTTTATAAGGCTGGGAAGCTCTATAACTATGTGATATCTGTTTGTGATGATGCAAACGCTGAACAGTGCCCTATCTTCCCGGGTGTGGTCAAGCGGCTTAACTGGCCCTTTGAAGATCCTGCCAAACTCAGCGGGACCCTTGAGGAGCGATTGCAGGGCGCGCGCAGAATAAGGGACCAGCTCAAGTCGCGCATAGAGGACTGGCTTAAAGAGTAAGAAGAGCATGGGAAACATGGAAAATAAGAAACTCTCTTTTCTTGACCGCTATCTCACCATCTGGATATTTGCTGCTATGGCGTTGGGCGTGGGGTTAGGTTATTTCATGCCCTGGTTTCATTCTACATGGGCAGGAAAATCGGAGCCGATTATGCAAAAACGGCAACTCTCTCCTTCACTGCTGCAAGCAATAATTTCGAGCTTGCCATTGCCGTTGCCGTGGCAGTATTCGGCATTAACTCGGCGGCGGCCTTTGCAGCCGTTATCGGGCCGCTTGTGGAGGTGCCGGTCCTTATCGGGCTGGGTAAATGTCGCGCAACTTTTTCAGAAAAAATATTTTAGCGCCGGCTACTGTGCGATAAATAATACGAGCATGCCATGAAAAAGTATAATATTTTATAGGAGATATTCGATGAAGATCGCGGTCCTTGGAGACATTCACGGGAATATCGAGGCGCTTAAAGTGGCATATGAAGCCGCTCTTGCTGAAAAGGTCGACAAAGTATTTCATCTCGGAGACCTCGGCGGATACGCACCTTCTGTTGACGAGGTGGTTGACTTCCTTATAGGACATAAAATTGAAGGGGTGCAGGGTAATTACGACGATGCAGTGGCTCACGACCGGGAGCACTGCGGCTGCAAATATGAAAGCCCGCTCCAGGCTGTAATGGCGGACATCACGTTCTCCTGGACAAAAAAACATTCCTCTCAGAAAAGTAAAGAATACATGAAAAATCTGCCTTTCGATATTTCCCTGTCTGCGCATGGCAGGAAGGTATTACTGTTTCATGCGACCCCTTTAAAGAACAATCTGTATTGGTTTGAAGAGAGGCCCGAAAAGTTCTTCCGGGAAATGGCGGAGAAAATCGAGGCGGATATTATGATTTACGGTCATACGCATATACCTTACAGAAAGGATATCGACAACAAGGTTTTCATAAACGCAGGCAGTGTAGGCAAACCGAAAGACGGCGATACGCGGACGTGCGTTGCCCTGATCGAGATAACGCCGGAGGAAGTCAAAACGGAATTCAGAAGGGCCGCTTATGATCTTGAAAAAGTGGCCTCTGCAATTCTAGCCGCAGGCCTGCCTTCGTATTTTGCCGAGCGTTTGAGAGCGGGAAGCTGATTTTTTTTGCAGAAAGACGGACATGCCATGTTCTTAAAGTACCTTCTCCAGCGCACCGAGCAGTACAGCGATATGCTCTTCACTGTGCGCAGCCGTCACGGTGACCCTTATGCGCGGCTGATTCACTGTCGGCGGTCTTATTGCGGGGCAATAAACGCGGCGTTTCTGCAAGGCGCCGGAAATATCCATAGTCTTTTTCACGTCGCCTACTACTATTGGGATTATGGGTGTTTCACTGCAAAGCGTGTCCAGTCCTAAGGCGTGAAGACCTTTGAATAGCCGCTCGCGGTTCTGCCACAGCCTGCTTATCAATGTCGGCTCCGACTGCAAAAGCTGCAGCGCCTTTAGTGAAGCTGCAGCAACGCACGCAGGCAGGGCCGTGGAATAGATAAATCCCCTTGCGGTATTGACGAGCCAGTCGATTATGTCTTTTTCAGCGGCAATGAATGCGCCATAAGAACCCAACGCCTTGGAAAACGTCCCCATCTGTATTATCCACGGCTCCGGTCGTATGCCAAAATGGGCCAATGCACCCCGGCCATTTCCCAGGACTCCTGTAGCGTGGGCGTCATCCAGGTACAAGAGCGCACCGTGGTCTTTGCAGAGAGCTGTTATCTCCCGTAAGGGGGCGATATCGCCATCCATGCTGAATATACTGTCGGTAACGACTATTTGCTTGTCGCCTTTGGCCGTCTGCATAAGCATGCTCAAATGGGCGGTATCACGGTGCCTGTAGATTACCTTTTGCGCCCTGCTCAGCCTGCAGGCGTCGATAAGACTCGCGTGATTAAGCTCATCGCTGAAAATAACATCGCCTTCCCCGGCAATAGACGGCAGTGCGCTGATATTTGCAATGTAACCGGAATTAAAAACTAATGCCGTTTCTGTTTCCTTGAATGCTGCAACCGCCTTTTCAAGTGTGCTATGGATCTGTGTCCCGCCGGCCAGCAGCCGTGACGCTCCTGCGCCGAAGCCGAATTCGGAGATGGCATGTACAGCGGCATCTGCGAGCGAACCGGCGCATGCGAGGCCAAGATAATCATTAGAGGCGAAATTAATATACCCGGCGCCATCGATGATTATGTCAGGCAGCAGTGCGGCTTCTCTGTCTTTAATCTGTCGTAACAGTATATCTTTTTCAAGTGCCTTCAATTTCTCTGAAAATATCACTTTTTGCGCAACCCCATGCCCTATATATTGTGTCTGTGAGACAAAAAAACCACATAATATAGAATTTCTTTTAAAAAATTAATTTTTCTCTTGACAATCACGATAAATAATACATATTATTGGTGGTAAATAGTGGTAAATAGTGGAGGAGAGTGAGAAGATGTCTTCGTTTTTGGGAAAATATTACTATGCATTAGACCCAAAAGGGAGAATTATCATCCCTGCTCCTTTACGCGACATTATTTTTAAAAAGTACAATAATTCAAAACTATATATCACCAATGCCGCTTTTGACAAGTGTCTCCATATATATCCCCTGGAAGAGTGGAACAGGCTGGAAGAAAAAATAAGGACATTGCCCAAGATGGAAGAGGCAGTGAAGTATTTTCTGAGAAGGGTCATCGCTTCTGTCCTTGAGTGTGAGATTGACAAACAGGGTAGAGTGCTTATACCTGTTTCGCACAGGGAAGATGCAGGCATACATAGTGAGGTTGTGATTGTGGGACAGCTGGACAAGATGGAAATATGGGACAAAGCCGAATGGGATGCGGTAACCGATCCGAAGAAGGTTGACGCAAAGGCCTTTGAGACGGTGCTTGCCGGCTACGGCCTCTAGGGCCTGAACGGAATGGTCCACATTCCGGTTTTGCTGAGGGAGACGATGGAGATACTTAATGTCAGGGAAAATGGTATTTACGTAGACGCTACGGTAGGCCTTGGCGGTCATGCACGTGAAATACTTTCGGAAATCGGCCCCGGCGGGGTCTTTGTAGGAGTAGACCGGGACGACAGCGCGTTGCAGCACTCCCGCGAATTGCTCGGCAATAGTCGCGCTCACCTTTGTAAGGGAAGCTTTTCTGAAATGAAGGGGATACTCGCTGACTTGAATATAAAAGAGGCCGATGGGTTCCTCTTCGATCTCGGCGTCTCAATGCTTCAGCTGAAGGAGTACTCCCGCGGCTTCAGTTTTTCATCCCCGGAAAGACTCGATATGCGTATGGACGCCTCGCAGTGCCTTACCGCATGGGAAGTGGTCAACAAGTATCAGGAAAAAGAGCTGCAGAGGATACTGCACGAATACGGCGAGGAACCATTTGCGAGAAAAATAGCGAAGGCCATTGTTGCCCAACGGAAGAAAGCCTCCTTTGATTCATGCATTGATCTGGGGGATTTCATAGCCGGGATTTATGGCAAAAGAGGAAAGATGCATCCCGCCACTAGGACCTTCCAGGCATTGAGGATAGAGGTCAACAAAGAACTGGATGAGCTCAAGCAGGGCCTTTCCGCTGCACTCTCCGTTCTTAAGCCAGGCGGCAGAATGGCGGTAATTTCATATCACTCCCTGGAGGACAGGATTGTAAAAAATTTCATCAGGGACAACAGTCGTGCCGGCCTGCTGAGAATATTGACCAAAAAGCCGGTCGTGCCCTCATCTGATGAAGTGCGCGCGAATTCTTCATCGAGGAGCGCGAAACTGAGGGGGGCGGAGAGACTATGAGACGGAGGAAAAAAAACTGGTTTATTGCCCTGCTTAAACCCGTATCGATGCTGATGCTGCTTTTCATGATTTTCGGGATAGTATGGCTTAGGTCGAGCGTAGTTTCTCTTGAGTATTCGTTGAGCAACCTCGAAAAGAAGAAGTCGGGACTTGTAAGGGAGAAGAAGGTGCTTGCCGCTGAACAGGCGAATCTCCTCTGTATAGGGAGGCTGCAGAGCATTGCATCCAATGGGACCGGTTTTGAATTTCCCGACAGGGTCAGGGTGGTTTATGTGAAGGCATCGGGGAAGAGCGATATTTACAAGGCATCGTTGACAGTCGGCGATAAGGCGCAGTAGGAGGAGCGGCAGCGTGGGACTATGAAGAAAAGGGCCATTATAGTAAACACCCTGATAACATTCAGCTTCATTGCCGTTATTTTCCGGCTTGCCGATATCATGCTCCTGAATCATCAGTGGTTTCTTGACAAGGCAAGGGACCAGCAGATCAAGAAAGAGAGTGTCCTTGTTAGACGGGGTATTATTTTAGACAGGAAGGGAAGAGAGCTTGCAGTCAATCTTGATACTGAATCAGTCTATTGTGACCCTGCCGGGATAGCGTCGCCTGACCGGGTTGCCGCTGCCTTGTCGCGGACAATCAATAATAAACCTGAGGTTATCCTCACCCGCCTGTCGGCAAACAACAGGTTTAACTGGATCGAAAGAAAAGTCAGCATCGAGGAGACGCAGCGCATAAGGGACATGAAATTGGGAGGTATCGGTTTCATGCCCGAGATCAAGAGGTTTTATCCGGAAGGAAGCCTTGCTTCACATATTATCGGGTTTGTCGGAGTCGACAACAACGGACTGGAAGGTATCGAGAAGTCATATGACAAATATCTCTCCGCAGTCAGCGAACGGGTATCTGTCCTCAGGGATGCCAAGGGGAATGCGCTTTCTGAAGGCACAAGCAAAGAAATTAAAGGCAACAACATCACTCTGACCATAGATGAGGGTCTGCAATATATAGTAGAGAAAAATCTGGATGAGGCTGTAGAGCAGTGGAAGGCGGCTTCGGCCACGGTGATCATGATGGAACCGCATACCGGTGAGGTGCTTGCAATGGCGAGCAGGCCCACCTATGACCTGAATAATCCTAAAGAGGTCACACCGGCAAAAAGGAGAAACAGGGCCGTTACGGATTGCTATGAGCCGGGCTCTACATTTAAGATAATTGTCGGCACGGCTGCTCTTGAAGAGGGGATTGTCAACCCTGACACACGGTTTGACTGCAGCGCCGGGTATATAGAAATAGGGGGCAGAAAAATAAGGGATGCAGAGAGGCACGGCGTCCTTACTTTCAAAGAGGTCATTCAGAAATCGTCGAATGTCGGGACGATCAAGATAGGATTGAATCTGGGCAGGGAGAAGATTTACAGGTATATCAGGAAATACGGTTTCGGCGAAAAAACAGAGTTTGATCTTGGCGGGGAAGCGTCAGGGTGGATACGACCGCCTGATCGCTGGTCCGGGACTTCTATAGGGGCGATCCCAATCGGCCAGGAGGTTGCCGTGACACCCCTGCAGGTGTTGAGGGCGTATTCAGTAATCGCCAATGGAGGATTTCTTGTAAGGCCTCACGTTGTCTCGGCAATCAGTTCTCCTGCCGGGGCCGTCATTTATAAAGCTGCCAATCAGTCGCAAAGAATAATTTCGGAGAGTACGGTCAAGACTTTTAAAAATATTTTAAAAACCGTTACAGAGGAGGGAGGGACTGCAACAGGCGCAGCAATCGACGGCAACGAAGTTGCCGGCAAAACCGGAACGGCACAACTGTTTGACCCTAAGACAAAAAGATATTCTAAAGATAAGTACGTAAGCTCTTTCGTCGGGTTTGTACCGGCCGACGACCCGAGGATTGCAATGATAGTAGTAATTCATGAGCCGAAAGGCGCCATATACGGCGGCTTGGTGGCAGGGCCTGTCTTTAAACGGATTGCAAATGAATCGCTTTCGTATTTAAGCGTGCCGAGAGATGACTCGGCGGAGAAGCGACTGCTGCTTGTCTCAAGGAATTTAAGATGAGAAGGACAAAAATAAGTGATGTAATCGATCATGATTTTGAGGTAATTGGTGATGCCGGGAGGGACATCTCCGGCGTTGTATATGACTCCAGAATGGTCAAGGGAGGAGAACTCTTTGTTGCGGTACGGGGTGAAAAATTAGATGGCGGGGATTTCATAGAGGATGCGATTAAAAAAGGAGCAGTAGCCGTGATGTACGAGCATAAAGGCCCGCTGTCTGCCGACCTGTACGTGATACTGGAGAAAAAATATCCTGAAGTCACCTGGATACGTGTTGCTGATATCAGGGACGCCCTTGCATGTGTTGCGGACCGCTTTTACGGGCGACCCTCAGGGGAAATAGTTGTGATAGGGATCACAGGCACAAACGGCAAAACAACGACATCATATATTATCAGGTCCATACTGGCACAGTGGGGTGAGGAGGCAGGGATTATCGGCACTATTAATTATTTGATCAAAGACGCGGTCCATGAGGCCCCCCATACCACACCTGAAGCTCCTGATTTCCAGGGCCTCCTCAGAGAGATGAGGGAGGCCGGGTGCGGCTATGTTGTTTCTGAGGTCTCATCGCATGCTCTTGCGCTGAAAAGGGCGGATTATACCCGTTTCAGGGTTGCCGTGTTCACGAATCTTACCAGGGACCATCTGGATTTCCACCCTACGATGGAAGAATATTTCAAGGCAAAAGAGCGTCTCTTCACCGAACTCCTGATTGAGGATGGTATTGCGGTCGTTAATATCGATGATGCCCACGGGATACAGCTTGCCCGGATATTAAGGAGCCGGAAGCCGTCAGTCAAGGTGATGACCTATGCGCTTGATAATAAAGAGGCGGATGTCACGGCCTTTGATATAGAGACGTCGTTTGAGGGGACTTCATTCAAAACACGATTGGGGGAAGCTGAGACAGAAATCATGTCTCAAATGGTCGGTCAAATAAATGTATACAACATGCTTGCCGCCTTCTGCGCGGCGTTAGCGCTTAATGTACCCGTTAAAGTCATAAAGGAGGGAATTGCCATGGCCGGATTGGTTAAAGGAAGGTTTGAGAAAGTTGATATGGGACAGGACTTTCTCGCTGTAGTGGATTATGCACATACCGAAGATGCCCTCGAACGACTCTTGATGACAGCCCGTCAATTACTGGAGGCATACCGCTTTGTCGGGAAAACTGAAAAAATCATGAAAGAAAAAAGGCGGCAGTTCGCTATGCCCAAGAGACAAGAGCAAGAAAAAGAAAAAGGTAAGATCATCACTGTTCTTGGGTGCGGAGGCAACAGGGACAAGGGGAAACGTTCGAAAATGGGAGAAATCGCCTCCAGGTTGAGCGATTTTGTCATTATCACCTCGGACAATCCCAGGAACGAGGACCCCAAGACAATCATAAAGGATATTGAAAAAGGGATAAAGGGCGATAGTTATATTGTTATACCTGACCGGAACGTTGCTATCAGTATGGCAGTAGAACTGGCTTCTTCGGGAGACATTGTGCTCGTAGCCGGCAAAGGACATGAAGAGTATCAGGAGATACAGGGCATCCGCCATAGCTTCAGCGACAGGACCGCCCTTGAAAATGCCATAAGGAGGACAATCAACAGGCCCGCTTTCGGAGGGGGAAGTACGTTTGCAGGGCTTTATGCTCACGAGCAAAACAAGAGAGAATGCTCCTGCTGACAAGCAAAAAATATGAGTGGCTGCTTCCACAAAAAAGAATGGACCGGAGAGGTTGAATGATGCTGAGCGCCAGGCAGATACTCGATGCGACCGGCGGGTCAATTATCACGGATGATACTGCAGGGCCCCGGACAGCGGCACAGTTTTCGGGAGACATTTTTTTCTCAGGCCTTTCGATCGACTCAAGAACTATCAGGCAAGGAGAATTGTTTCTTGCCTTAAAAGGCGACCGCTTTGACGGCCATGATTTTGTTCAGGATGCACTCAAGACAGGAGCAGGAGCTATAATCAGCCGCGGCAGATCTGTCCGGCAGTCTGCCGGTAAAAGCACAATACTTGTTGATGATACGCTCTTTGCTTTGCACGCAATAGCGCACTCTATTCGAAAACAATTCAGCGGCAGAGTTATCGGCGTTGTCGGCAGCAACGGCAAGACAACTACTAAGGAACTCATAGCATCAGTTCTGGGAGTAAATCTAAATGTGCTTAAGACCCCAGGCAATCTCAACAACCATATAGGCATGCCGCTTTCGATAACGAAAGCGCAGGAGAATACAGGTGTCATGGTGCTCGAAATGGGTACCAATAAAGCCGGCGATATAAAAGAGCTTTGCGCTATAGGGCTGCCGGAAACAGGTGTGATTACCAACATCGGGCAAGAGCATCTTGAAGGGTTCGGTTCCTTGACCGCTGTGCGTGATTCTGAACTTGAATTATTGTCCTGTGTGAAAAAATTGATTATAAATGCCGATGACACATTTCTGATGGAAGGCATTGAAGATAGATTTAAGGGCCGGAGCATCACCTTCGGCATCGAGGCCGGCGCCGCCGACATAAGGGCGGAGGGGATAGAGCTTGCTGACAGTGCAACGAGATTTGTCCTGTGCGCCGGCAGCGGCCGTATCGTTATTGAGTCCAGGCTTCCCGGACGCTTTAATATATATAATTCTCTTGCGGCGGCTGCTACGGCATATGCAATGGGGTTTACGCTCGATGACATCAAAAAAGGTCTGGAATCTTTTAACGGCTTACCTATGAGATCAGAAGTTTTGGTGCACGGAGACGTGACATATATCAATGACGCTTATAATGCCAATCCCTCATCTATGGAAGAATCGGTCAAAGAGCTTGTGAGGCGTGCAAAGGAAGGACATGAACGCAAGAGGGCCATTGCCGTGCTCGGCGATATGCTGGAACTCGGAACTTACAGCACGGATGCGCATATAAAGCTGGGCCGGTGGCTCTCCGGGTTGCCTGTAGACATCCTTATAGGTGTCGGCCCGCTGATGTCGTTGACGGTAGAGGCATTTCAGAAAAAGGGCATAGCTGCTGGAAATTCTAAGGATGCCGCAAGGGAGCTTGAAAAGCTCGTTAGAGAGGGGGATGTTGTTTTAATAAAAGGATCACGAGGAATGAGGATGGAAGATGCGCTGGCGTTTGACGTGCGGGGCAAAACCTCGGAAACAGCCGGGATGGAAAAATAAAAAGGGAGAGAATTGATGCTTTACGAACTGTTCTACAGTCTCCATAATTATTTTAGTCCGCTGAATGTATTCCGCTATATTACTTTCAGGACCTCGCTTGCATCACTGACCTCATTTATCATAACGCTCTTGATAGCGCCGAAAATAATCCGCTGGCTTAAACAAATCAGCATTACACAGCAGATACGTTCCAATGGGCCGAAAACCCATCTTGCCAAGGCCGGGACGCCGACTATGGGAGGTCTTATCATTGTACTGTCCATTATGACGGCCGTTCTCCTCTGGGGCAATTTCAGAAGTGTCTATACGTGGGTATTATCAATAGCCCTGCTCGGCTTTGGGGCTGTAGGTTTTATAGATGATTATCTCAAGGCGGTAAAAAAAAATCCGCAGGGATTGCGTGCCTGGTATAAATTCGGGGCGCAGGTACTGCTCGCCCTTGTCATCGGCATTTTCCTCTACATGAACCCCCACGACCCTTACAACACGGTGCTCAGCATCCCTTTTTTCAAAAAATGGCTTTTTGATCTTGGTTTCTTTTATATACCTTTTTCAGTATTTGTTATTGTGGGATCTTCCAATGCCGTGAATCTTACCGATGGCATAGATGGTCTTGCCATCGGGCTTGTTGCCATTGCCGCGCTTGCCAACGTCGCGCTCGTATATGTTTCGGGCCATGCAGTCTTTGCCAGGTACCTGCAGGTGTTGTATCTGCCTGGGATCGGGGAGTTGACGGTATTTTGCGGTGCGATGGCCGGGGCCGCCCTCGGCTTCCTGTGGTTCAATTCATACCCGGCCGAAGTTTTTATGGGAGATGTGGGCTCTCTGGGGCTGGGCGGTGCTTTGGGGACCGTTGCAGTGGTCACTAAAAATGAAATCGTGCTGGCCGTAGTCGGCGGCATTTTTGTTATAGAAACGATCTCGGTTGTCATGCAGGTGCTGTCTTTCAAGCTTACCGGCAAGAGGATTTTTAAAATGGCCCCCCTGCATCACCATTTCGAACTGAATGGATGGCAGGAACCAAAGGTCATTGTGAGATTCTGGATTATTGGGATAATCCTTGCTTTATTTAGCCTTGCAACATTAAAATTGAGGTGATGCGTATGAAAAGGTTGTTAGCAGTCCGATTATTTTTTGTCCTTTTTCCCCTTCTTTTTGCGGGAGGGTATGCTTGGCATAATGCATATGCCGGGGAAGTAGGCGCGCGTGCGGCAGTGGTGATTGACGGCACTACCGAAAAGATTTTATATGCGAAAAATCCGAACTGGAAACTTCCTCCAGCCAGTACAACCAAGCTTGTCACCGCTATGGTTGCCATAGACAATATTAGCCCGGACGCCGTCATTACTGTAAGCGAGAATGCTGCCGATACCCCTTCTGTTACTCCGCATCTGAGGGCCGGTGAGCGGTTTAAGGTGAGGGACATGCTGTACCTTGCCCTGATGCGGTCTGTCAATAGCGCCGCTGTGGTCCTGGCGGAAGCGACAGCGGGGTCTCAAGAACGGTTTGCTGCTTTAATGAATGAGAAGGTTTCCCGCCTGGGAGCCGAGAACACGCGGTTTATTAATGCATCCGGATTACCTGGCCCCGGCCAGCACATAACTGCCTTTGATCTTGCTAAAGTGATGAAGGCATCGCTTCAATATCCCTTGATAAAGGAAATAATCAATACGAGGACAAAGGATATTTATTCTACTGAGGGAAGGCGCATCTTTGTAAAAAGCACCGACCAACTCCTATGGGTAGACGATGACCTCCTCGGAGGAAAGACCGGCTATACCCGTGCGGCACGTCATTGCTTTGTCTGCGCTGCACAAAAGGGCGGCAATATGCTGATTAGTGCAGTTTTGGGAGAATCGGTAAGGGATGACCTCTGGCATGATTCACAAATACTCCTCGACCGCGGCTATAATGTAATTACGCAGAAAGCCGAACCGGTGATTTATTTCAGCAGTGCCGAAGATAGTCCGGTAGTACTCGCCGCATATAAAGGCGGCGGGGCCAATAAGAGACACAAGCTCGCGCGGCACAGACCCGGGAGAGGCGGGCGGTTGTCTGTGTCTGCGCAGAGGCACAGGGCAAAAATAGCCGCGAAGGGCTATAAGAAGAGAAGAGGCGGCCAGGTAAAAATCGCAAAAAAGGGCAAGAGATTATCGGTAAGAAACCTGTCATAATATCTCCCCTTACCAGTTTTGGAAGAACGGCAATGGATGTGAAGGGCAAGAAGGTCATTGTTGTCGGTCTTGCGAGGAGCGGGGTTGGCGCCGCCAACCTGCTTCATCAGCTTGGCGCGTCGGTCACTGTCACTGATAAAAAAAAACCTGAAGAACTGGGACCATATATTGAGGAGCTGCTGCCCGGCATACAGTATTCCATGGGCAGCCATCCGGTCGAATTATTCGAGGCAGCAGACCTTATTGTAGTCAGCCCCGGTGTACCTCTTTCCATTGCGCCATTGAAGGCCGCTTCGGAAAGAGGCATCACCGTAATCGGCGAACTGGAGCTTGCCTATCAGTCAGCCGGCGGTCATAAAACAGCTTTCCTTGCCGTGACAGGCACCAATGGAAAATCAACTACCACCTCTCTGCTGGATGCGATGCTTAAGAAGGGAGGTTTTTCGACGCTTCTGGGCGGCAACATCGGGAACGCCCTGACCCCTGCGCTGTTAGAACTTAAGGGTCGTCCGATGCAATTTCCTGATTTCATTGTGGCGGAAGTGTCCAGTTTTCAACTCGATACGGTGCACGCCTTCAAACCTCACGGGGCGGCAATCCTCAATATAACGCCGGACCACCTGGACCGCTATGGCTCCATGTCGGATTACGTCGACTCAAAGTGCAGGATTTTTTTGAATCAGGACCAGCATGACTTTATCGTACTAAACGCGGATGACCCTATGACCGTGGAGATAGTGAAAAGGACCGGGAGTCATTTGCCGGAGAAAGAAGGAAATCACAGGGGGCCTCAGATTTTTTACTTCAGCAGAAAGAAAGAAATTACGGGCGCCTATTATAAAAGTGGAGTTATTCATTTCAGCTTGCCGGGATTATCTTCCTTCACTCTCAATCCATCCTTCTTTAAGATAAAGGGCGTGCACAATATCGAAAATGCTATGGCGGCATCGGTAATGGCGCTCTTGTCCGGATGCGAGCCGGGTGCAGTTGCCGATGCCCTGGCGGAATTCCCCGGACTCGAACACAGGCTTGAATTTGTGCGTGAGATGGAGGGCATTACGTTCATTAACGATTCGAAGGGAACTAATGTCGGTGCTGTCGTCAAATCACTCGAAAGCTTTAATGGGCCTATTGTCCTTATTGCCGGTGGAAGGGACAAGGACGGAGATTTTACCGGATTGAGACCTTTTATCAAAGACAAAGTGAAAGCGCTTGTGCTTATCGGCGAGGCAAGGGACAAAATCAAAAAGGCTGTGGGAGACAGTACCGAGATATTTATGGGAAATAGTCTCGGGGAAGCCGTTGCGAAGGCCAAGGAACTTGCATCCCCCGGAGATGTTGTGCTGCTTTCTCCAGCCTGTGCAAGCTTTGATATGTTCAGAGATTTTGAACACAGGGGAAGACAGTTCAAGGAACTAGTGGGAAATTTATGAAGCAGTCATATGACCGGTTGCTCCTGTTTGTCGTACTCCTGCTGATTCTGGTCGGCCTGATGGCGGTCTACAGTTCCACCTCTGTAATTTCTCCTGATCTGATTGAAAAGTACCATAAAAAAGGGGTGACGCTCAGCCAGTTCGGTTTTATTAAAAAACAGCTTTTAACAATGGGGCTGGGGTTGATTGCCATGTTTGTGGCCTTTAAAATGCCGCTCAGTTTGGTGCGGAAAATGTCGATTCCCCTGCTTGTTATATCCCTTGTTTGTTTGCTGATGGTTTTTACAAAATTCGGCATCACCGCCGGAGGGGCCAGGAGATGGATAAGGGTATGGCCTTCAACCTTCCAACCCTCTGAACTGGTAAAATTGTGCATGGTGCTGTTTTTGTCGTGTTACATGAGTATGGAGCGGTACAGCAAGGAAAAATTCAGTTCGTTTCTTGTCCCCATACTTATTATGGGAGCATTCCAGGCTGTTTTCCTGAAACAGCCTGACTTCGGTGCTGCGATGAGCCTTGGCCTGCTGACCATGTCCATGCTGTTTCTCTCGGGTATAAAATTACGCTATATTTTTTCTCTCGGAATATTGGTCATCCCTGTCGTCATTAAACTCATATTGGAGCCTTATCGCTGGAAGAGGGTTGCCTCGTTCCTTGACCCATGGAAGGACCCGCAGGGCAGCGGATTCCAACTTGTACAGTCATTTATTGCGCTGGGAAGCGGCGGACTTACCGGTGTCGGACTCGGCGAAGGCAGACAAAAGCTTTTTTTTCTTCCGGAAGTGCATACAGATTTTATTTTCTCAATGATCGGAGAAGAATTAGGCTTTATAGGGGCCGCCCTGGTGGCGCTTCTCTTTTTCATATTCTTTCTGAAGGGCATTTCAATTGCACGGAAAGCAGCTGACCCCTTCCACTACTACCTTGCCTATGGTTTATCCATCATGATAGCCATTCAGGCCATCTTTAATTTTGCGGTGGTCACCGGCATGCTTCCAACAAAGGGGTTGCCGCTGCCGTTTATAAGCTACGGCGGTTCATCGCTCATTACGAATATGACGGCCGTAGGCTTGCTGCTGAACGTTTCGAGGAACCATCGCCAGGCGGCCGAAGCAGAGCGTGACAAGCCTTCCGCCCGCAGGCAGTCCTTCAGTTCCGATACCGAAACGGGACCCTCGCGGAGTAGAAGTGAGACTGGCAGCCATTCGCTTCCTCAGTCAGGCAGATATCAGTGGCAGAGAGGATACTGGTACAGCCGGGAGAATCGGCGGACCTCCGGAGCACGGCGGTTAATTGGGTTGCGTGGCGGACCGCGACGATGAAAGTTGTCATTGCCGGTGGCGGTACCGGAGGGCATCTCTTCCCGGGGATTGCGGTAGCGGAAGAGTTCAGGGGGAGAGGTCTTGCCGTAGATATAATCTTTGTCGGGACTGTTCATGGAATAGAGGCGCGTGTAATTCCGAGGGAAGGCTATACGATAAGATTTGTCAGGGCTGAGGGTCTCGTTGGAAAATCTTTTTTCAGGAAAGTAAAAGCGCTTGCAGTTTTCGTCTTGTCGATTTTTGATTCCCGCCGTATCATCAGGCTTGTAAGGCCGTCTCTTGTTATCGGTGTCGGAGGTTACGCATCTGTCGGCATGCTGCTGTCGGCCCACATTAAAGGCATCCCGACCATGATACTGGAACAGAATTCGGTGCCTGGTTTTGCAAATAAATTTCTGGGGAGATTCGCCGACGCCGTTGCCGTGACTTATCAGGAAAGTATCGGCTATTTTCCTGCTGAAAAGACATTTTTGACCGGCAATCCTGTAAGGAAACATATCCTGCATAAAGATGAGCTAAAAGCGGATGAATTATTCCCGCTTGATAAAAAGCTGTTTACGGTTTTTATTTCGGGCGGGAGCCTCGGTGCGAGCAGCATAAACAACTCCATTATGGAGGCGTTGAATTACTTGCTGGATTTAAGGCAAAATATTCAGTTCCTTCATCAGACCGGGGACAAGGATTGTGAGAAGGTAACGGAGGCATACAGAAGGCTCGGATTTAAGGGCATTGTGGCGCCTTTCATCTATCAGATGGCAGAAGCATACACTGTCGCCGATATGGTCGTCTGCAGGGCCGGGGCAACAACGTTGGCTGAAATAACGGCCATAGGAAAACCGGCACTCTTAATTCCTTATCCCCATGCTGCATCCAACCATCAGGAGTACAATGCAAGAAAACTTGAGGACATGGGTGCTGCGAGGATAGTGCTGGAGAAGTCGTTAACTGGTGAGGTGCTGGCGGATTGTATACGGGAACTTTATGGCGACGAACATGTGCGTCGTGATATGCAGAATGCCTCTGCGATGTTCGGTAGGATCGATGCTGCAGAAAAAGTCGTTGATATCGCACTGAGCCTGATAAAAAAAAATGCAGGCAATAGGCTATAGGCTAAATAAGAAACAAAAAAATAAAAAAAGAAACCCTGTGTTTTATTCTACATTTTTTGTCTTTAATCCTATAGCCCATTGCCTATTGCCTATTGCCTGCATTGTGGAGGAACCATATGTTTAATAAGTACAGGGTCGTTCATTTTGTCGGCATCGGCGGCGTTGGTATGAGCGGAATTGCCGAGGTGCTGCACAATCTTGGCTACGAGGTTACAGGCTCTGATCTCAGGGAAACTGAGACAACGAACAGATTGAAAAACCTTGGGATAAAGGTATACATAGGACACGCCCGTGAAAATATTGACCATGCTCATGTAGTGGTAATATCTTCGGCTGTCTCGCCGGTCAATCCTGAGGTGGTTGAGGCAAAACAGAGATATATTCCAGTCATTCCCCGTGCTGAAATGCTTGCCGAACTGGGCAGGCTTAAATACGGCATACTGGTGGCAGGGGCGCACGGCAAGACAACCACGACATCACTTATTGCTACAACGCTCGGCGAGGGAGGGCTCGATCCGACAGTGGTTATAGGCGGGAAGCTTAATGCTATCGGCAGCAATGCGAAGCTTGGCCAGGGTGATTACATAGTCGCCGAAGCCGACGAAAGTGACGGATCGTTTCTAAAACTTAACCCGACGATAGCGGTCATTACCAACATTGACAGGGAACATATGGACTTCTTTAAGGATATTGAAACTTTGAAGTCAGCTTTTTTAGCTTTCATCAACAAGATACCATTCTACGGAATTGCGGTTGTTTGCTCAGAGAACAGCTATACAAGAGAAATCATCCCTTATATCGAACGGAAGGCGCTGACATACGGCCTCAGCGATACTGCGGACATATTTGCCCGTAATATCAGGACCGAAGGGACAAGAATGAGCTTTGAGCCCGTGATGCACGGGCTCTCCCTGGGGAACTTCACCATACCTATCCCAGGCCTGCACAATGTTTTGAACAGCCTTGCCGCAATAGCTACCGCCGTGGAGTTGCAAATTCCTGTCGATAAAATTTCAAAAGCTCTAAAGAAATTTAGCGGGATACACCGCAGGTTTGAGTTTAAGGGAGAGGCGAAGGGTGTAAGAGTCTATGATGATTACGGGCACCATCCATCGGAAATAGCCGCTACGCTGAAAGCCGCCCGTGAATGTTTTGCGAATAACAGGCTGATTGTTTTATTTCAGCCCCACAGGTTTACGAGGACAAGGGACTTGATGGACGAGTTTGCCGTGAGTTTCACGGATGTGGACAGGCTTTATCTTATGGATATTTATCCTGCAGGGGAACAGCCGATACAGGGAATCACCGCAGAAGTCCTATTAAGAGCTATAAAGAGGACCGCCCCAGGCGCTATAAGTTACAAAGCTGACCGGAAGGAAATGGTTGAGGCGATTGTTCGTGAGACAGCGCCGGGCGATGTGCTTCTCACTCTCGGGGCCGGTGATGTCTACAAACTGGGAGAGGAAATACTGAGGGGAGTGAGGAGTACTCAGTAGATAGCGTGTAATTGCCTCACGTGTTACCTGTTTAATTGCAGTGATGGAATGCTCCACTGCTAATAGATTCACTTTAGAGATTATGCTATGTCATGTGGCCCAGGAGTATGGGAAAAGAGCTTAGCAAACAAGAACTCGAGCATCTCATAGTCGATTTGTTAAAGGAACAATCTCTGTGCGTGATTGCCACCTGTTCAGACAATGTACCGAGGGCATCAACAGTAGAGTACTTTCCAGTAGCTACAACTATATACATTCTTACCGAAGGAGGGGTGAAGATAGAAAATATTATTCGCAACCCCAATGTCTCAATAGCTATCCACGCACCATTTGCTGGTTGGCAAACCGTGAGGGGCATTCAGATAACCGGGATTGCCGAGATAGGGAGGAGGGATTCAATTGTATATGAAGAAGGTCTTGATGCCTTCAACAAACGCAGAGGAGAAACCGGCACATTACCGGATATCATGAGTATCGTAAAAGTTAAGCCGAGTAAAATTGAATATATAGATAGTGATTTAGGGAGTAAAGGCTTTAAAGTGAGACATACTCTTGCATGCTGAGGTCATTTTTCATGACCATGTTCCCTCCAGGAGAGTAAAAATAGTAAAAATAGGGACAGCGACCATTTATTGATTTTTATTGCGATGAAACATTTCCGATATCGCCACGTTTTCAATAAATGGTCGCTGTCCCTATTTTTACTTAATCTTCAATGCTTGGAGCCTTGTCGAAAAATTGCTTCCCTACAATCACATCCCGGGCATGTGCATGCTTGCCGTAGGGTAAGGAATAAAAGCACGAGATGCAATACCGATAACCAAGGAAATTAAAATAGCTGCAATAATGACTGTGATAGTATATCCCAATGACTTTTCCTGAGGAGATTTCATGAGAGCCGGGAGTCCCAAATAAAGAAGGTACAAGCCATATACGCCTAGAATCCCTAATATGCTCAGAGCAGGAATTATCGTAAAAATCCCGGCTAGCCAACCCGGCGTGTAAGAATAAGCGGCCACCTTAAAAGCCTGGTTAATATTCTTCTCTCCTGAAAAAGTGGGAGCCACCGCATCAATGATGAGAGCCAGGATATATACGCCTGCAAGTGTCAGGATATAATGCACAATCGCAGAGGCTATCGAAGTAGTTATCGGTAATCGGAATGATCCGGCGAAGGGTAAACTAATGCCCACAATGGACATCCCGATAATGGAGGCCGCAGGACCAATAGCCGCCAAAAGAATTATGTAGGTCTTGTACAACTCCTGGATGGTTGTAGTTTCGCCTGAAATGGTCTGCCACTCCTTCTTAGGGTTGAGCAGTATCCCTTTTATGCGTCCTGTAAGGTTCATAGTATAGCCCTCCTTTTGTGCAAAGTGTTAATACTTGAAACCTGACATTCATTGCATTCGTGAAGTAAAAGTCATCCCTCTGCTGAGTTCATAGACATCTTCGCAGAACTCAGCTCTCGAAGGTTTTAGCTTTATCTGTGACGTTTCATCAGATGGATGAAAATATCACGGCGAAGCAACATTGTCAAGGTATTTTTTTACAGTGATTTTTTTTAGAAACTCATAACAACAAAATCAACCCGCCTCAATAGCAAAAATAGGGACAGCGACCATTTATTGAAAACGTGGCGATATTGGAAATGTTTCATCGCAATAAAAATCAATAAATGGTCGCTGTCCCTATTTTTACCACTTTCAGAAAGATGCTCTTTTTTTTTATAATGACTCAAATACAGGATCTGTAAATACGAGAAGAGGAGGTAGAGCATTACGCCGGTTAAGATCATTATAATAGTTGCTGGGATCATGCTTGATGCCGAACTTCTTGATACCCCATGCGCAAGGAAAATTGCAGAAGCACTGCCCATCATTGCAGAACCTAATGAATGGGGTGATGAATTTTATTTCGAAATCCCGGTCAGCATGCCTTCTGATGAAACGGCTACGACTGTGGTCAAAGTCGGCGATATAGGATATTGGCCTCCCGGCAATGCAATAGCTATTTTTTTCGGGCCAACTCCAATTAGCAAAGGTCTCGACCCTGTGCCTGCCAGCGCTGTAAATCTTGTAGGAAAAATTGCTGGAGATACAGCAGTACTAAGGAATATAAAAGGCGCTATTAAAGAAATACGCATTGAGCGTGGTTGAAGGTGTTTAACAGATTGGCAAATAATTGCTTATCGACAGTTATTCATACGGCGACTCTCCGCGGCCCTGCTGTCTATGCGGAAAAAACCCGTACTGTCTGAATTGCAGAATACAGGAGTCCTATTTCAGTTCTCAGGCATTGTAAAATAAAACACGCTTCCTTTGCCCTGCGCTGACTCTACCCATATACTGCCGCCGTGCCTCTCGACGATCCTCTTGCAGACTGCCAGGCCTATTCCGGTGCCTGAATATTCGTCTTTAGTATGCAGGCGCTGAAATATCTGGAAGATAAGTTCGTGGTATTTCGGATCAATGCCTATGCCGTTGTCGGCAACCGAAAATACCCATGCGTTCCCCTCTTTTTTCGCCGAAACCCGGATGCGTGGAGAGGCTTCCCCGCGATATTTTATGGCATTTCCGATCAGGTTCTGGAAAAGCCGCACCAGCTGCGCCTCGTCGGCCTTGACCTCCGGAAGAGTATCCATGGTGACCTCGGCGCCGCATTCATCGACGGACATCTTTAGATTAGCGAGAGCCGTGCGGACCACGACGTTCGCGTCCACGGCTTCAAAGGGCTTGCCCCTCGTCATGACCCTGGAATAGTCGAGCAGGTCCTTGATCAATTGCTGCATCCTGCCTGTCCCCTCCACTATGAAGGAAATAAATTTGCTTGCCTCAGCGTCCAACTTGTCCCTGTACCGGCGATCGAGGATCTCTGCAAAGCCGGCCACCACGCGGAGCGGCTCCTGGAGGTCGTGGGACGCGATGGAGGCGAAAAGTTCCAGTTCTTTGTTGCTCCTGGCAAGCTCATCGGAATATTTATGCAGCGCCTCCTCAGCCTGTTTGCGATCGGTGATGTCGTGTGAAATCAGCATAAAGCCGATCAGTTCATTTTTCTTGTCGAGAATACCGGACACCTTCGATTCGAGAAAATAGATTTGGCCGGCTGTGTCCACGGTATCTATAAAGGGAGGGCTTTCATCTTCACGGGCTTTTTCGACAGTTTTTTTAAAAAGAGGGAAACTCCCCTTTTCCCCCATATCCAGTTCCATCACCGTTTTCCCGATAACTTCCTTTGCTTCGTATCCAAAGAACTTTTCGGCCATTGTGTTGTAATACTTTATGCGGAAATCTCGGTCCGTCGCCATGATTGCCAAAGAGGATGAATGCAGGATGTTGTCGAGATAAACCGTTTTCTCCCTCAATAATTCTTCCGCTTGTTTTTTAAGTTGTTCACGAGACTTTATAATTTCCTGCGCTAAATACTGAAACTGGTTGGCAAGGATAAGGACCTGGTCCCCTTTTTGAACTTCCGGAGGCTGGATATGCAATGTTTCCCGTGAAATATCCGTAATAGCCCCGGTCAGTTGCTTTATCCGTCTTGTAATCCAGATCATGATCAAAGCAAAGGGAAGGATAAACAAAAGTAACAAGGCTGCACGCAGTAAACGCTCTTTGTCCAGAATATCCTTATTCATCTTTTCGAATTCCGCCCGGGGTATAAATGAGGCAAACTCCAAGGTCAGTTCTGAACCGCCTAAGTCAAAGAATGACTTGCCTATAACGAGATATCTCTTCTTGAGTGTGCCGAGCGTGGTGCCCGCGGCAAGAATGTCCGGCCTGTTTGAGGCAATAATCCGGGATTCCGCGCCTGCTAAGAGTCCAACTATTTTCTGGCTTGCAGTTAAGCCCTGAGAAGCAATAAGAAAGTCGTCATCAAGCTGAGCAGCGAGTATCAAGGTTGAGATGGATTCGCCCCTGTAGTTGCGAAGAGATCCGGAAGTGAGCAGATACGGCATACCGTCAATGGACGTCAAAAAACTCTCATGGCGGCTGAGCCGTAAAATGCGTTCGGAAGGGTGACTCAGAGGCGGCGGCAGCGGTTCAGGCAAGCCTTGATAAACCTCCCTGACCCTGCCTTTCCTGTCGATCAATAAAGCATAACGAATATGAATGAAATGGCGCATAACAGAGGCGTCGGGCAGCCACGGCGGGATTTCAGAGTAGTGTTTTAGTCCGGACTTCCCGTTTCCGGGCAGGAAGTTTTCGGCAACATAATCATGAAAGTTCTTTTGGGAAATAATCAGTGTCAGAGCGTACTGAAATGCATTTACATAATTATCAAAGCGAATTCTGTCTTCCTGAAAGTGGTCCGAGAGTATTTGGGAGAGTTGGACATCGGAGATTTCCCTGAGTTTTATTGTTAGGATATGGTCCGTTATCCCCCACACGACGAGTCCTATAAAAGCAGTCAGAATCAGCATCTTGGGGGTCAGTGAAACCCGATAGTGCAGGCTTCTGATTATATGTTTAAGGTCCACCATTTATCTCGGCTCTGCTACCACCTCATCCCCATGGAATTTCCAGCCGGCCTTTTTGAGGCGGCTGACCGGGACAAAGCCGAACTTTGATAGATCGAGTTTTTCAAACTCCTTTATCAAATAATCGACCAGCTTTTGCGCGTTTTTATTTTCTACTCCCTTCCCCTCCCATGTGCTGAGGGTGTAAGTGCGGTAGAAGGGATACTTTAAAGCAGCGAGCGCCTTCGGGTCGTTCGGGCTGTAACCGTCTATTTTAAGGGGTTTTACCTTCCCGAGTTTTTCATACTTTTCCACCATGGTGAGCACTTCCCAGCCGATGGCGTCCTTCGAGTCGGCGACCTGTGAGATCATATCAGGTATGGATCCGACCTCATAAATTCCGGGGCCGAACTCCTTGTCCTTATCGAGCAACTGGCGCCAATGGCCGGGCCTCAACTTGCAATGAAGCCTGCTGATTGACTTAATGTTGAAGTCGAGTCCGGGCTTTCCCGTCAGTGTTTTCAGCTCCGACCAGCGTTGTATCTTCCCCCGGTATATGTCTCTCAGTTGTTTTGCAGTGACATTATCAACAGGATTGCCGGGATTAACAAAAAAAGTAATGACAACAAGCCCCACCGTATGATATCGAATGCCGGGCAGACGGTCTTCCTTGCCGGGAGGACAGCAAAACCCCCCTATATCCACGGTCTTGGAGGCAAGCATTCCGGAAGCAATGCCGCAGGTGCCCTCCTTAAAGGAAACCTTCAGATTGTGTTCTTTTCCGAATTTTTGTGCAAGCGGCAAAAGGGTGTGATAAATGTCCTGGTCCAGTACAGCTGTCACATCAGCATTTCCAGCCTCAGTTTCATACCTGATAGGGCTCTTTATCCATTTCTCAGGCATGGGCACTATCCTGGACGGATCGCTGAAGAGCTCGCCGCGAATATCCTTCTGACCGGCATGCGACACAGCGAATACCGGCAGGAAAGCCATAATAAGAACCACGGTCAGAGCTGAGAAAAAAAAGGTTCCACTACAGGCTTTCACTATCATATTGCCTCCTCAAGCTCTTTCTCCATTATAATCTAAGTCTACCCTATTGTCACTATTAGATAAATGAACTCAACAGCGTATTAAGATATATCCATACCTTACGGAGCATTTGCGTCAGATCTTGCGATAACCGTAATATAGCTCCCCGACCCATAAGGTTTTATAGCGTAAAGTAATAGAAAAATTTTATAATGTACCTGTGTCTTCCATTAAGGACATGGCATTATTTGGGTAAACAAGGGAGTAACAATAAATGATAACTGAAAAACGCATAGGGGTCCTTGCAGGCGGCACGTCCGCCGAAAGGGAGGTCTCTCTTAAAAGCGGCAATGCTGTTTACAAGGCACTAATAGATCTGGGCTATGATGCGGTTTTTATTGATGTTTCGGACAATGTTTGTCAGGCCATCAGGGAAAAGGGTGTGGAAATAGCTTTTGTCGTGCTACATGGCGGACATGGTGAAAACGGGGCGATTCAGGGGATGTTAGAGGTTATGGGTGTCCCTTATACAGGCTCGGGCATCCTTGCCTCTGCATTGGCTATGGATAAAGAGACCTCAAAGAAGGTGTTCCTTTCCCATAATATTCCTGTTGCTCCCTTTATTACGGTAAGGAAGAAAGACGTGGGAAATCGTGGAAGGACCAGCACTGAGGTGGTCGCCGCTGCTGCAGGTTTTCCTCTGCCGTGGGTAGTCAAGCCTGCGACTGAAGGCTCGAGCATAGGTGTCAGTTTAGTGAGGGGCGAGGGCGAATTGGCAGAGGCATTAAAGGAAGCATTTGCTTATGGGGAGAGAGTCCTTGTCGAACGTTATATAAAAGGAAAAGAGATACAGATTGGGATTCTCGGGCAGACGGTGCTGGGGGGCGTAGAAGTGAGACCCTTAAGGGAGTTTTATACATACGAGGCAAAATATACCCCCGGTCTTACAAACTATATATTGCCGCCTGAAATAGGTCCTTCAGCCTACGATATTCTTAAAGTATCGGCGCTGAGTGCCCATAATGCACTCGGGTGCAGGGGAGCCACACGGGTTGATTTTATATTGGATGAGTTCGATAATCCCTTTCTGCTCGAAGTCAATACAATACCGGGAATGACCGAAACGAGTCTTTTGCCTAAAATAGCGAAGCTTGCCCAAATAGAGTTCCCGTACCTTATTGAGAAGATACTTGCATTGTCACTATACGGGGATGAATAGGCGATTGCAAAATCCCCAGGCGTACCTCTTTTTCAAAGGGGGAAGGGGGGGATTTAAGGGAAATGGCAAGACGTAATATCAGGACATTACAGAGGAAGAAAGAAAAGAAGCGGTTCTATTATCTGATTATACCTCCTCTGCTCGCAGCTGTGCTGTGCCTTGCTGTTTTCCCCCTCATAAGGCGCCTTTTACTTGTGACAGAAATAGTCTTCATAGGAAACCGCCATCTTAAAAATGAAGAGTTGAGCGCGCTATGTAAGATCAGAAAAAACAGTGAGCTGTTTGATGTTTCCGGCAGAGACATTTACCAGGGCCTTAAGCAGTCTCCGTGGATCAAGGATGCTGTGGTCAGGAAAGCATTATCGGGCATGGTCCTTATTAAGGTAACAGAACGTCTGCCGGTTGCATTGCTGAGCATAGCTGATAAAACTTTTTTGATAGATAACGAGGGCATCGTGCTCGAACAGATGAAAGAAGGCTCCATATTGCTTCTGCCTATGATAAAAGGCATCGACCCTGTCAGGAACAGGGAAACCTATGCCGAGGCAGTCAGGTTTGTAAGGGTCCTTTATGATAAAAGAGTGGTATCATATAACGGGGATGTTGAAATTACGGGACAGAAACCTGAAGATATTACCTTGAAAATTGATAAAATAATGATCAAGGTCGGCATGGGTGACTTTGAAAAGAAACTGGAGAGACTTGCTTTTGTGAGAGATGAAATAGAGAAGAGAAACATTACTGTTGAGTATATAGATCTCAGGTTTGCTAATAAAATCATTGTTAAACCGGCACATCAGGAGGCCGGGGGCGGCGAGACAACAGAGACGGCTCATGATGGAAAAAAGAAAAAGAACTAACGGCGGCAATATCATAGTCGGACTGGATGCAGGAACGACAAAGATATGTTCGATTATGGGCGAGGTAAGTGAAGAGGGTATCGCAGTGCTTGCGGTCAGCAGCCATCCTTCAAACGGGCTGAAGAAAGGTGTTGTGATTGATATTGAAGTCACGGCAAACTCCATAAAGAAGGCAGTTGCCGAGATTGAAGAAATGACCGGAACGAGTGTGCGGGAGGTGTATGTCGGTATTGCCGGGAGTCATATAAAAAGTTTCAACAGCTATGGCGCAGTCGGGATTAAGGGAAAAGAAGTGACCCATGATGATGTGGAGAGGGCAATAGATTCAGCCAGCGCGGTATACGTTCCTCTCGACAGGGAGATACTCCATGTGCTTCCAACGGATTTTATCCTCGATGGACAGGACGGGATAAAAGATCCTGTCGGGATGGCCGGCGTCAGACTTGAAGTAAAGGTATACATTGTTACCGGAGCGGTCACTTCAGTGCAAAACCTTCTGAAATGCTGCGAACGGGCGGGGCTTGAGGTTGTTGATATTGTTTTGCAGCCGCTTGCGTCGGCAGAGGCCACGCTTACTTCCTATGAGCGGGACATGGGCGTCATGCTTGTGGATATCGGAGGAGGCACCACTGATATGGCCCTCTACAAAGACGGATGGCTCAGGCATACGGCGGTACTGGGCATCGGGGGCAATCACTTCACCAATGATATATCTGTCGGGTTGAGAGTCCCCTTTCCTGAGGCTGAGAGAATAAAAAAGAAATATGGGGCCGTGGCAGCGGCGGTCCCTTCATCGGAAATGAACGATATGGCTGATGTAGATATTGTTGCCATTGACGGCCAGGTGAGGACAATTCCAAGAAAATATATTTCTGAAATACTGCAGCCGAGGAGCGAAGAACTCCTTGAACTTATCAGGCATGAGATGCAGTCGTTTCAGGGGAACGGTGTTGCTGTTTCAGGCGCCGTACTCACCGGAGGTTCGTCGCTGCTTTCAGGCTTTGACAGGATGGCTGAGGCCATTCTGTCCATGCCGGTCAGGATCGGGTACCCGGTACATGCAGCTCACGATGACCAAGGGCATGATGGCGAGCATGCACGCATTCAGGGGCTGAAGGGAGAGTTCAATACACCGATATATGCAACGGGTATAGGGCTTGTAGTATACGGCGCCGAATCGTTAATGCCGGTCGAAGGGCCAATGTTCTCTTCCAATGTTTTCAATAAGATTGTTGCAAAAATGACCGGTTGGTTCAGAAAAATTGTAAGAGGAAAATGAAAATGGGAGGCTGTTATGTTTCAATTGGATGAAGTGAGCAGGCTGGTTGCGAAAATAAAGGTAATCGGTGTTGGCGGAGGCGGTGGGAATGCTATAAACAGTATGGTCTCCGCCGACATCTTCGGTATAGAATTCGTTGCTGTCAATACGGACAAACAGCACCTTGAAGCATCCCTGGCCCCTGTAAAAATTCAGATTGGGGAATCGCTGACTAAAGGACTGGGGGCCGGGTCAAACCCTGTTATAGGCAGGCAGGCGGCCCTCGATGATAATGATTCCATCATGAGTGTGATCGAAGGCGCAGATATGATATTTATTACCGCCGGGATGGGCGGAGGCACCGGCACCGGTGCTGCTCCGGTTATTGCCAATCTGGCGCAGGAGCAGGGGATTCTCACCGTCGGCGTTGTGACCAAGCCTTTTTACTACGAGGGCAGAAAGCGCGCTATAAATGGAGAAGAAGGCATAAGAGAGCTTAAAAAATGCGTTGATACGCTTATCGTTATTCCCAATGACCGGATACATCTGGTAGTTGAAAAAGGCACTCCCCTGCTGAAGTCATTCTCAATTGCCAATGATGTCCTCAGGCAGGCGATACAGGGGATTTCCGATTTGATACTTGTTCCAGGTCTTATCAATCTTGATTTTGCCGATGTTAAGGCGATAATGCAAAAAGCCGGCAGGGCGGTAATAGGGATGGGCAGCGGAGAAGGCGAAAAAGGGGCATTCGATGCCGCCAAAAAGGCAATCTCCAACCCTCTCCTGGAAGAATCATCAATTGAAGGGGCCAAGGGTATTCTGATAAATATTACCGGCGGTCTTACCATGTCACTCGATTCTGTTCAGGAGGCTGCATCGCTGATCCATGATTCATCTCATGATGAGGCGAATATTATCCTTGGCGCGGTCATAAATCCCGATATGGAGAACGGGGTGCAGGTCACGGTAATCGCTACAGGGCTTGAGGACAGGGTTGAAAAGGCCGAATTACCGCAGATCAGGAAGTGGACGCCGAAAAAAGATCCCGTCTGCCTGAGAGGCTCCGAGAGAATATTGTCAAAAAGCATCGGCAATACCTCAAAAGAGTATGTCGAGGAATATAAATATCCAAAAGAGCCGGAAGTATCCGTCGTGGAAATTACCCCCACAATCCCTCCCTTGACAAAGGGGGGCGATGGGAGATTTGAAAAAGGGTCCGTGGAACAGACTGCTTCAGGCGGGCGGGGACATTTGGAGCAGGACAGCAATGAGCATCCTGAATTAATGAATAATTCTGTGTTTCCTGATGAGGATGTTTTCGATATACCGACTTTTTTGAGGAAGAAGACATAACCCACATTGAACCGCGCCCTTATAGAAAAAGCTGATGCGTTACTTTCCCGTGAACAGGGCACTGTTTTTAAAGACCCCGGCGGAAGGATATCAATATGTCTGATCTACCCTAACACCTATAGGGTTGGCATGGCCAATCTCGGTTTCCAAGGTGTTTACGGGCTACTTAACACGAGAGATGATGTGGTCTGCGAGCGGGCATTTTTGCCTGACGAAGAGGACCTGGCGCTGCATAAAAAGACTGGAACTCCGCTTTTTTCCCTTGAATCGAAAAGACCCGTTACTGCATTTGATATAGCGGCTTTTTCTATTCCCTTTGAAAATGACTACCCCAATATCCTCAGGATTCTGGAATGTTCAAAAATACCGTTCCTGTCTTCCAGGCGAGACCGCTTCCACCCGCTGCTGATCGCTGGAGGCGTATGCCCCTCATTTAATCCGGAACCAATTGCACCAGTATTTGATGTTATGTTTGTCGGAGATGCGGAGGAGTCTCTAAATGAGTTTCTGGAAAAATATAAGGCGGCAATGCAGACAGGTCAGGTCAAGGACGCTGCAAAAAAAACAGCCCTTTCTATCGAGGGCGTCTACGTGCCTGATTACTACGCCGTGCATTATCATAATGACGGCACGATTGCCGGAAGAATTCCATTGCACGATGCCCCGGCAACAGTGACGAGACGGTATTTCGGAGCACTCTCATCGGCGTCCGTCACTACTGCCATTGTCAGTGCGGAATCTGAATTTTCCAATATGTATCTCATAGAGGCAATGCGCGGATGCCCGTGGAGTTGCAGGTTCTGCCTTGTCGGGCATATGTATCGTCCGCTGAGAAAGAAAGAAATTGCTGCTATTAAAGATGAAATCGCGCGTGCGAAACAATACACCGGCAAAATAGGGCTGATAGGACCGTCTTTAACCGATTACGCACATATAAAAGAGGTATTGGGTATACGCGGCGTTGATTTCTCTATCACTTCTTTGCGGGCCTGCGCGAAAAGCGTGGAACTGGTGGAACTCCTTAAGGGTCATAAAAGTATCTCAATCGCACCCGAGGCTGGAACAGAACGAATGCGCAAGGTAATAGATAAAAAAGTCAGCGAGAACGATATCCTCGATACCTCGGCGCGCATACTCGAAACTGGTGTAGAGAACCTAAGGCTTTACTTCATGATAGGGCTGCCCACGGAAACGCAGGAAGATATTTCGGGTATTGTAGACCTGGTAAGAAAAATCAGGCTGACCTCAAAGAGAGGCACTCTCGTATTGAGTATAAGTACGTTTGTGCCAAAGCCGCTCACGCCCTTTCAGTGGCATGTAATGGAACCTCTTGGCGCCATAAAAGAAAAGCTCAAGTTTATCAAGAAAACGCTCAGGGATGAGGGAAACGTAAAAGTCTTTCACGATGTGCCCAAATATGCATACCTGCAGGGCTGCTTTGCCAGAGGAGACCGTAGGACATTCAAGGTCATTGAGGCCATGTCGAAGACCGATGACATGAAAAAGGCGTGTTTCGAAACCGGAATAGATATGGATTTTTATATCTTCAGGAAGAGGGATTTCCAGGAAATACTGCCTTGGGATTTTATAAAGTCGGATACCATGAAAGAACGGCTATGGGAAGAGTATGCATCGGCCTTGTCTTTAAAGCGCTGATTTCGGAGGATACAGCTCAAAAATAAAATCTATCTCGACCGGAGCATTCAAGGGGAGGACTGAAACGCCGATAGCTGCTCTTGCATGTCTGCCTGCTTCACCCAAAATTTCAAATAGAAAGTCTGATGCCGCATTTAAAACTTGCGGCTGTTCGGTAAAATCAGCGGAGGACGCCACATAGCCGTTTATTTTTACGCATCGCTTGATCGTATCAAGGCTTCCCGAATGGTTTTTAATGACGGCAAATGCGTTGATCACCGCCTGCCTGGCATCTTCCTGTGCTTCGGCCAGGGACACCGATTCCCCGACCTTTCCCGTCCGTGTGAGCTTGCCCTCCCTGAGAGGAAGCATGCCGCTTAGAAAGAGGAGGTTGCCGGTGCGGACGCAGGGGACATAGGAGCCGAGCGGCTTGGGCGCTTCGGAAAGCCCAAGCCCAATTGATCGCAGTTTTTCCTCCGGTCTCATATTGGGTTATAACCTCAGGGCACTTTAGTTAATTCAGGCAAAGGTGACCCGATGTAAACTCCCTGAGCATAGTCTATACCCAGTTTTTTTACAGAATCTAGGATATCTTTGTTCTCAACATGTTCTGCAATTGCCTTAATATCGAATTCCGCAGCCAGCAATGTCATGGTCTTCACAATAGCCAAATCCTTGTTGCTCCTGAGCATGGTCCTTATAAATTCACCTGATAACTTAACAAAGTCTAAAGGGAACCTTTTTACATAATAGAAAGAGGAAAAGCCGGAGCCAAAGTCATCAATGGCGAACTTGAATCCTTCAAACTTGAGGTTGTCAATAAATTTTTCGAGCAATGCTATATTTTTCAATGTGTCCTTTTCAGTCGTCTCGAAAACAATTTTGCTTCTGTCTGTTTCATATTTCCTGGCGAGTTTTATGACACTAGGCAAGAATTCAGCAATAATTAGAGATTTTGACGAAAGGTTAATAAAAATGTGTCCCTTATAGTCAACTTCTTTAATCAATGCGAATACCTTTTCAATGATAATAAGATCGAGCTTGCCGACAGCACCTATTCTTTCGGCGATATCTATAAATTCTCCTGCAGTAAGAACTCCTCTTTCTGTCTCTATCCTGCTGAAAACCTCATGGCACTCTATAGCGCCTGTTTGTGTATTCATAACCGGCTGGAAATAAGGCACTATCTTTTTGTCTGCAATTGCATTGGAAACAATCAATGTCTTCTCGCCAAGAGTCTTAAAAACCTCCAAGATGTCCTCTTGGGCAGGCATGCATATCCTGTTTCTGCCAAGGGCCTTGGCCTTATACATCATATTGTCGGAGAATATGAACAAATCCTTCTCATTTTCCGCGTGGTCGGGATAAATAGCGACACCTATCGAAACCGTCGCTTTAACCTGCGTACCATCCGGGGCGGACAGGCGAAGGTCCCTGGCGCTGTCCATCGCCCTGTTTGCAACCACAAACGCCTGTGTTTCATCTGCTTCGGGAAGAACTACAACAAACTCATCACCGCCGTATCGGGCGAGTATATCACCCTGCCTTAACGCGCCCTTTACCCTCAAGGCAAACTCTGACAAAAAAATGTCGCCGAAGAGATGCCCGTGGGAGTCGTTGATGTTTTTGAAATTGTCGAGGTCTATGACGAGCAGGCTGAATTTATATGCATTACGCTGCGCCCTGCCTATCTCGTAACCAAGCAATTCCCAGAATACTCTCTGGTTATAAAGATTTGTGAGCGGGTCCCTCGTAGCGTAAAACTCGAGGTCTTTGGTGTATTTGTATATTGCTTTAATGGAGCCTATTACATTCAACAGTGTGGTCAATATGCCGTCTATGACGAGGGATCGGATACTGTCATGGGCCAATTCCGACTGGACGCCTATTCCGACTACACCACCGATCCGGGGCGTTTCGAGAAAAAGAGATTTTGTCTGGAGGTCTATGTCTTTTTCCTCAAGGGCGGACAAGAATTTTGACTTGTCAGCTATATTATGGGTGATATTGATTTCGTTTGCACCCCCAAACCTGATGCTGTCTTTGATTTTCCGTGTTATTATGAGCTCAAACCTTTTCATGATTGTGTCGGTAGGCTTATTCCTCCAAAATATCTCAAGGTCGTAAAGCTCTTCATCGATCTGAAAGATTGAAAAAATAGCATATGCCTCCATAACCTTGTTTATTTCGAGCACTATATTCAAGACATGTTCTTTCCAGTCCCTTACCACTTCAGAGGTTATAATAAACTTCTCCAAAACCTTTATCTCGAACTCGAGTATCTCCCTGTCTACTGCCACCGCTTTTATCTTATCGGCCAAACTTCTAACCTCATCCAATACCTGATTGAATTCTGCAAATCCGGAACCGCTGTGATCCAGCGACAGGGTCGTTAAATCTTTAATCCTGTTTACTCTGGTGACCTTCTCATGTAAAAGGCTTGTGGAATGCTTTATCCTGGCATTCACGAAAAGGGCTATCAATCCAGCCATGATAAAGGGAAGCGGGGAAAGTATGAGAAAGAGTGAGGTGAACTTCTTCTTTACTTCAGCTGTCACAGGCCCCATATCCTGCTCTACCCTGATAACGCCTAATACATCTCCTCTTTTTGCGTGAGCGTGGCATTTCAGACATCTTTCAGCGGCCTTTATCGGATAAATATTGAAGAGCCGCGTTTCATGCTTGAATTTTATGATGTCTCCCGTATTAAATACATCCCTGATATTATTGCCCATCTGTGGCTGTTCTATCTTCCCGTAATCTTTTTCAACAGCCTCGCCCCTGAACATATCTACTTCATAGGGAAACTTTGCGCGCCTGCCATTTAGCGAGTCCAGAAACTTGACCAGATCCTGCCTTGACCAGCCTTTTTCCATTAGCTGGAGCATCGAGCTGAGGACCTGCTGAGATGTGGCATCAGAAACTTCATCTGCGTTCCTGAGAAAAGAGCGCTGGTAGCTGAAGGACAAGATAAGATAAGCCGCATTAAAACTGATAAGGGATGATCCCAGAACTACCAGGCAGACGAACGACTTTAAACTATATTGTTTGTGGATCAGTCTCCCGAAACTGAAAGGAAATTGTTTTTTCAGCATCAATAAAGGATAACACGCGAACAGGGAATTATCAAGGTGAGGGGGCATCAAACTGCTGAACAATCCCTCTGATGTGTGGTATAATGAATGGCATTGAAGTATTTTTATCAAGCAGGAGCATATCTGATGGCAATAGAAGACAAAACAACGCGGATCCTTATGCTACTGAAGAAGGAGAAATGATTTTCCTTAAAGCCCATAAAAGAAGGAGTGGAAAGTATGGCAAGAAAAATGATAACTGTTGACGGATGTACTGCATGTGCCCATGTTGTCCATGCGGTGAATGAGATCATTACGATTTATCCCATAACCCCTTCATCTCCCATCGCAGAGATATGCGATGCAAAGTCTGCTGCAGGCAAGGTGAATATTTGGGGTTCCGTGCCCAGAGTGAGCCAGATGCAGTCGGAGGCGGGTGTTGCCGGTTCTGTCCATGGTTCCCTTACTACCGGGGCCTTGACCACGACCATCTCCGCATCTCAGGGCCTCCTTTTAATAATACCTAATATGTACAAGATAGCTGGAGAGCTTACTCCGGCGGTCTTTCATGTGACGGCCCGCTCCCTATCCGCGCAGGCACTCTCGATATTCGGAGATCATTCGGATGTGATGGCTGCGCGCGCCACTGGTTTTGCGATGCTTTGCGCGCAGGATGTGCAGGAGGCTATGGACTTCGCGCTTATTGCTCAGGCCGCAACCCTTGAATCGAGGATCCCCTTCGTTCACTTCTTTGACGGTTTCAGAACGTCTCATGAAGTACAGAAGATCGAAGAGCTGACCTTTGACGACATGAGAGCGATGATAGACGATGACCTTGTGATAGCCCACCGCATGAGGGCCCTCACGCCTGACCGTCCAGTGCTGCGAGGCACCGCCCAGAACCCGGATGTATATTTCCAGGGAAGGGAAACAGTGAACAAATTCTATAATGAAACGCCTTCGATCGTTCAGAAGGCCATGGACAAGTTTGCCGGCTTGGTGGGCAGACAATATAACCTCTTTGATTACTATGGCCACCCCGAAGCTGAGCGCGTGATCGTGGTTATGGGTTCCGGAGGGGAAACCGTGCTCAGCACGATCAATGCGCTGAACGCAAAAGGGGAAAGACTGGGACTGGTACAGGTTAGACTCTTCAGGCCATTTGATACCGATGCCTTTGCTCAGGCTATTCCCGGCAGCGTGAAAGCTGTCGCTGTCCTGGATCGCACAAAGGAGCCAGGCGCCATAGGAGAGCCCCTCTACCTCGATGTGAGAACTGCAATAGGCGAGGCGATGGAAAAAGGGACCTCGCGGTCCAAGACGTACCCCAGGATTGTCGGAGGCCGCTACGGCCTTGGTTCGAAGGAGTTCACGCCGGCGATGGCAAAAGCAGTCTTTGATAATCTTTCACGGCCTGTGCCGAAGAACCATTTTACTGTGGGTATAAACGACGACGTCGCTGGGACCAGCCTCGACTATGACGAGTCTTTTGCCGTCGAGGGGAAAGGCTCTTACAAGGCCATGTTCTACGGGCTGGGCTCCGACGGCACGGTCGGGGCGAACAAGAATACAATAAAGATCATCGGCTCTGTAACAGACAACTTTGCTCAGGGTTATTTTGTCTATGACTCCAAGAAGTCGGGCTCCATCACCACATCGCACCTTCGTTTCGGCAAGGACAAGATACTCAATCCCTATCTCTTGTCAACAGCCGACTTCATAGCATGCCATAATCCGTCGTTCCTCGAAAAATATGACATGCTGTCACACGCAGAGAATGGGGCAACCTTCCTGCTGACCACCTCGCATCCCAAAGACAAGATATGGGACACCCTGCCCGCCGAAGTGCAGGAGCAGCTCATCGCAAAGCGCATGAAGTTCTTCATTATCGACGCCATAGCTCTCGCTGAGGAGATTGGTCTCGGGGCAAGGATCAATATGGTAATGCAGACGGCGTTCTTCGTTATCTCGGGAATAATTCCGAAAGAGGATGCTATCAGGGCTATCAAAGCCGAAATCAAGAAGACATACATGAAGAAGGGTGAAGCGGTGATTGAAATGAACTATTCAGCCGTAGATAGTGCCCTTCAAAACATCGTTGAAGTGCCCATTCCTGAAAAAGTCACGAGCACGATACGGTTGAAGCCGCCTGTACCCGAAATGGCGCCTGAGTTCGTCAGGAATGTAACAGCGAAGATAATCGCCGGTAAGGGTGACTACCTGCCTGTTTCCGCTATGCCGGCTGACGGCACATGGCCGACCGGGACAACGCAGTATGAAAAGCGGAACATCGGTATTCATATCCCTGTTTGGGAGCCGGATATCTGCATTCAGTGCGGCCAGTGCTCTTTTGTCTGCCCGCACGCGACAATAAGGATCAAAGCCTACGACGCTGCCCTCCTGAAATCCGCGCCCCCCGGGTTTAGGTCCGTTAATGCCAAGGGGAAGGAACTCGAAGGCCTGAAGTTTACCGTCCAGGTGGCGCCTGAGGACTGCACCGGATGCGGCTCTTGTGTGTTTGTCTGTCCGGGCTTCAAAAAAGACGCGGAGGGCAAGAAGATCCCGGGATTCAAGGCCATCAACATGAATCCCCAGGAGCCGCTAAGGGCCCAGGAGGCGGAAAATTATTCATTCTTCCTCAGTCTGCCTGAAACTGAGCCTGCCCGGTACAACGTATCGACAGTCAAGGGCAGCCAACTCGTGAAACCTCTCTTTGAATACAGCGGCGCTTGCGCAGGGTGCGGAGAAACACCGTACCTGAAACTGCTTACTCAACTTTTCGGCGACCGCCTGCTCATAGGCAATGCGACCGGATGTTCATCAATTTACAGCGGCAACTTGCCGACCACGCCGTATACAAAACGGGCCGACGGCAGGGGGCCTGCATGGTCAAATTCCCTGTTCGAAGATAATGCCGAATTCGGCATGGGTATGAGGCTGACTGTTGACAAGTTCAATGCGCAGGCATTGGAACTTATCGAAAAACTGGCTCAGAATCCCGCATATGCCGGCACACGTGAACTCTTCGATTCGATAAAAAAAGCAGATCAGTCTAATCAGGAAAAGATCGAAGAACAGAGGGCCCGCATCGGGGAACTGAAAAATAGACTCTCGAAAGATAATTCGCCCGAGGCAAAGAGCCTCCTGTCCCTTGCCGATTACCTGGTCAGGAAATCCGTCTGGGCGATAGGCGGGGACGGATGGGCGTATGATATAGGTTACGGCGGGCTCGACCAGGTCATGGCCTCCGGAGAAAACATGAACATTCTGATTCTCGATACCGAGGTCTATTCCAATACCGGAGGACAAATGTCCAAGTCTACCCCTCTTGCCGCTACCGCCCAGTTTGCAGCCGGCGGGAAGAGGACGCCGAAAAAGAACATCGGTCTCATTATGTCTACGTACGGAAACGTGTACATCGCCCAGATTGCATTCGGCGCAAATCCGGCCCATGCCGTAAAGTCATTCATTGAGGCCGAGGCGTACGCCGGCCCGTCGTTAATCATCGCCTATGCGACCTGCATTGCACAGGGCATTGATATGAGCAAGGGCGTAGAAGAGCAGAAAAAAGCCGTGGCATGCGGCCACTGGCCCCTTTACCGGTATAACCCTGTACTCGAGTCGCAAGGCAAGAGCCCGCTTGTCATCGACAGCAAGGAACCGACAATTACGTTCGAGGAATATGCATATAACGAGAACCGTTACACTGCACTGAGGGCGAGCAACCCGGAATTGGCTGCTGCACTCATGAAACAGGCCGAGGGTGATGTGAAGAGGCGATGGGAATATCTAAAACACCTGGCGAAATGGAAGGCCGGGGAATAATTTTGCAGGGGGCACCCCCTGGGGTGCCCCTGCATTGAAGACCCCTGCGGCAAGACCACGGGGAATACGCTCACTGTCCACTTAATTTCAATATTCCTCCAGGTGATACCATTCTGGATCTTCGAGCCACGTGGCCGGCTTATTCACGAAATCGATAATGTTTTCGAGAATGAGATAATGCTTCCTTTCCTCATTGGCCACTTTCCTGAAAATGGCTTTTTCGATCTTGTCCTCTGACGCTTCAGCTCTTTCCAGGTAAAAATCTCGGGTTTTTTTCTCAATGTCCTGGGCTTTGCGGTAAAGAAGGACTTGATCTGGATCGACCCCGGACGGTCCGTCTTCCTTCAGCCGGGCAAAGATGTTCTTAATGCCTGCAAGACTCTCTGAATCAGTCGCCGGGATCTGTTCATGCCTTTTCATTGCCTGAAAAAGGTTGTAATGGATCACCTCGGCATCTGCAAGCATGGAGAGTATGTTTTTTATGCCTTTATTTCCTGTCTTCGCAGAAAGCTCCCGGTAATATATCTCTCCATCTTTCTCCATCTGCATGGCATATTCAAAAATATCCATCTGTCCCTCCTGTAATGGCAAATTTCTTTTCTTACATTCTAATATGGAAATGGGGAAAAGACAAGCAGCAATGGTAATGCAGAACTGCTTCTGGTGGATGATTCGCACTGAAGGCGTGTGACTTCTTCTCCGGATTATATGGAAAGCACTTATACAAGGGAACAGTTCTTTTCAAGTTCCCTCTATCTGTCCAACACCTCCCTTATCTTTCTCAGGAGGCTGTCTGGAACTATCGGCTTGGAAATGAAATCAGCCTCCTCGTCCAGCACCCCCTTTTTTGCAATAATATCGTCCGTGTATCCACTCATGAAGATAGTCTTTACGTCAGGCTTAATATTCTTTATCGCCCGATAAGCCTCCCTGCCGTTTATCACCGGCATTATAACATCCATAACAACCATGGAAACTTTATCCTCGTTCTCTTTAAACATCCTTACAGCTTGCTCTCCGTTTTCAGCCTCTATCGTATTGTAACCATGTTCCTCAAGGCACATTTTCACTACCTTCCTGACACGGGCATCGTCCTCCGCTAAGAGTATTGTCTCCCCACTCCCGAAAGGAGTCTGCCGGGAAGTCTCCGGCTCTTCCTCTGCCGCAGCATTTACCATCGGCAGGTAGACACTGAAGGTCGTTCCCTTGCCGGGTTCACTGTATACATTGATATTGCCGCCATGCTGTTTGATTATCCCATAGACCATCGCCAAGCCAAGCCCCGTTCCCTTGCCGGCTTCCGTTGTGGTGAAAAATGGCTCGAATATATTCTCCGTGGTCTCGTGGTCCATACCCATACCCGTGTCGGATACGGTCAGGACGGCATGCATACCTGTGTTTTCAAAAAGATGAGCTTCAGCATAACTGCTATCAACATTGACCATATCCGTCTGTATGGTCAATGCTCCTCCATCAGGCATCGCATCACGCGCATTGGTGGCAAGATTCAACAATATCTGTTCAATTTGTGCTGTGTCCGCCATCACCGCAAGCTCTCTGTTGATAAGCATGATTTTCAGCTCTATGTCCTCTCCGATGACCCTCACAAGCATCTTATTAATTTTCCTGACTAAGTTATTGAGGTCCACTTGTTTCAGGATTATAGTCTGCTTACGGCTAAAGGCGAGCAGGCTATGAGTGAGTTCTGCTGCCCGATTTGCACTGGCAAGCATTTCCTCTATGAATTCCTTTGTTTTTTCGTCATCTTTGATCCTCATTTTCGCCATAGATCCAAAGCCGATGATTGCTGTGAGTATGTTGTTGAAGTCATGCGCCACACCTCCGGCAAGTGTCCCTATAGCCTCCATCTTCTGGGATTGGCGGAGTTGGTCTTCCAGCTTTTTGCGCTTGGTTATGTCGCGGGCGATGCCCAGGACCCCAATGAGATTGCCATTGTCATCGCGCATGGGGGTCTTGATGGTGTGCATCAAGGCATGATGGCCATCGTGTGCGAAGGTGAGCAATTCCTCATTGCTGCTGGGCTTGCCAGCCGCCATGACTTTGCGGTCATTTTCGCGAAAGAAGTCGGCCAGTTCCCTGTCAAAAAAGTCGTAGTCGGTCTTGCCGACGATGTCTGCTTCCCCGGCGCCGAATAAATGTTCGACCATTGCGTTGCAGGACAGATAGACGCCGTCCGTATCTTTCAGCCAGATCAGGTCAGGGATGGTTTGAAGCAGGGTGCGCAGACGGGATTCACTCTCTGTCTTAGCTTTTTCGGCAATTGTTTGTTCTTCTAACTGTTTTTCTAATGTTTTGTTTAGTCCTTTAATCTCTTCCAGTGCGTTTTGTAAGCTCGGCAGGGAGAGGGCTTTAGGTATCAGGGGGATAAACATTATTGCTCCGATGATCGAAATAAGAGCAGTAGCTGCCTTCACATACCCTTCCTGCCAGTAAACCGGGTAATATATTATATATGCAGCAAGGAAATGCGTAGTGCCGCACGAAAAAAAAATTAATGCGAAAACAATACCAATATGCGTAAACGGGAAATCGCGTCTTTTGAAGAGAAAATACACCACGGAAATAGGGATTGAAAAGTAGGCAAGCCCGGTAAGAATATCTGATATTACATGCAGCCATACCAACCGTGGCTGCCATAATAAACAATAGCCATGAGCCATATAATTGCTAATGCTGCCATGATCCATCTCTACCTCCCCTAAGTGAATACAACAATTGAAGACTCCCTGCGGCTTAGCCTCTCTTCAAAACGGTGATTTTGCATCATTCCCGTACTCCCTCTGTAAAGAAATCTATCAGCCTTCGTGCAATTGTCTCGCTACGCGGCAGGCCCGGCAGATTATTTGAGGCAAACCACCCGGCATCGACAATCTCGGATTCATCGATCCTGATTTCCCCGCTTTCATAATCAGCCATAAACCCGACCATTAACGAATTGGGAAACGGCCAGGGTTGACTTCCGAAATAGCGTATATTTTTGAGCTCGATTCCGACCTCTTCACGGACTTCTCTCCTCACGGTCTCCTCGAAGGTTTCACCAGGTTCCACAAAACCTGCCAATACACTGTAAAAAGCATTCCGGAAACGATGGGACCGGGCCAAGAGTATCTCAGCCCCTCTGACTACAGCCACGATTATCGCCGGGGATATCTCAGGATAAATTACAAGACCGCATTGAGGGCATTCCCTGGCCCTTTCACCGTCTTTCAGTTTGGTGCGGCCTCCGCATCTCCCGCAAAACTGGTGCGTCCGTTCCCAGTGGATGATTTGAAAAGCCCTGCCTGCAGCCGAAAAAAAATCCTCATCCAGAAGGCCAAGCAGCGGACGCAATCCCTGAAACGACATTCCATTCGGATTGGCGGCATCCCCGTCAATTTCAGCGGTATAACAATTGAGTTCGTTTAGTGTTCCGAGGTAGTGCGACCTGATGAAATTCTGATCAAGCCCGGTTATATCTTGATAATCCGGCACTTCAGCACCGGTTTCAGTCGGCCTGACTAACAATTCATCCCCGCGAAAAATGAACCACAAATCTTCTCCGGTGTTCCCTGTTGCAGGATTTAAGGATATTACGAAAGACATGATGGTTAATTATAGCAGAATTCCGGCAGGCGTCTAAACGAGTTGTTCATGCAAGGCGGTCTTGAAGATTTCTTAATTAAGACATATCATCCATAGCCAGCAGGCCCTTGTCTACGGAATATATGCATTATATTTTTCCCTGTTAAGACTTCTTCTCTCCTTCCAAAGCCGCCACTTTCTCAAGACGGCGCCTGAACCGTTCGGCCCCCTTGAAATGGGCGTTCAGGAACGTCTGGACCAAATCCCAGGATAAGGCATATCCGGTGACACGTCCACCCAGACACATAACGTTCATATCGTCGTCCTCTACCCCCTGATGAGCGGAGAAGGGATCCGTGATCAACGCCGCACGTACGCCGTGCACCTTGTTGGCCGCGATGCAAGCACCCACCCCGCTGCCGCAAATAGCCAAACCCCTGTCGACCTCACCCCTCGCTACTGCCTTGGCCATAGGTACCACAAAATCCGGGTAGTCATCTCCTGTAACCAACTCATGGGCGCCGAAATCCACCACCTCATAACAGGCGGACTGGAGGGCCGCAGCGAGCCGCACTTTCAACTCAACCCCCCCATGGTCTGCAGCTATGCCAATGCGCATCATTTCTCTTAAATTGTACCTCGCGATTAACTTGAAAAGCAAAAGGACGCAAGGCAAATTTTTTGCTCAGGGCTACTTAGGGTTGCTTTGGTGACGGTTCATGCCCCGTACACCACCGTTTTTGGGGTATTTAGGCGTGCAACTATATTGAAAAACAAGGGGTGAAGTTATCGGGGCGAGCCGATTCGAACGGCCGAAACCTCTCGCACCCCAAGCGATTTTGAGGGACATTGACAAGAGCTTGAAATACCACACAAACCAGCGCCAGAACTGAATTTGCTGGAAATCAGGACCTTCGCTTTATATTGTGTTTTTGACCATTTTTAGGCAATTTTTACTACGATATTACTACGCTGGAAATTCTGCCTTGACACGCGTCACGTGACAGGTTAATATAATACAGATGATCAAAAGTTTTGCTGATGGAGACACTGAGGAGCTTTTTATCAGGGGCAAGTCAAAACGATTGCCAGCTGATATTATTAAAAGAGCGATACGGCGGCTGGAGTACATCGACCTTGCTGTTTCCCTCGATGATTTGAGGGTTCCGCCAAGCAATCGATTGCATGGTCTAAAGGACGACAGGAAAGGGCAGTGGTCGATTTCCATTAATGATCAGTGGAGGATATGTTTTCGTCTTCATAAGGGCGATGCATATGACGTGGAAATAACCGATTACCATTAAGGAGGATAGCCATGTTTGATTTAGAAAGAAAACCGACGCATCCGGGAGAGATGCTTAGGGAGGATTTTATGCCGGACTACGGTCTTACGGTTACTGAATTGGCCGAAAGACTGGCTGTATCAAGGCAGACAATCAATGAAATTTTGCGTGAGCATAGGGCGCTCTCTCCTTCAATGGCACTGCGCCTGTCCAGGCTTTTCGGCAATTCTCCGGAGTTCTGGCTTAACGCGCAGCGATCCTGTGACCTATGGGAAGCCAAGAAACACCTTGGAAAGGATATGAACCGCATCAGACCACTTAATGCGGCATAAAGAATATAAAACAAACGCAGCTTTAAAAAGCGCGTTGAGGCGTGCTAACATCCATGATTTTCACTTCCATGACCTAAGACACACATTTGCCAGTCACCTGGTTATGGCCGGTGTAGACCTGACTACCGTCAAAGAACTGCTCGGACATAAAAACATCACGACGACGCTCAGGTATGCTCACCTTGCGCCGGCGCACAAGGTCAAGGCGATGGTAATTTACGACCAGGCTTTTAACGGAAAATCAGCTGAAAATGAGGACGATTACTACGATTTTACTACGTTGAGCAAAAAGGGTTAAGGAGAAAATTCCCTAACCCTTTTTTTTATTGGTCGGGGCGAACCGATTCGAACGGCCAGCCCAACTTATAACTATTTGTTTTTACGGTACTTATTTAGAGGTTTTTTCTCCCACGGCACGTTCACGGCACCCTGCTCCTCGACAACGTAGTGTTTTTTGCCTGTAGTCAGGTTGTCGTGACCTAGTTGCTGGGCTATTTCCACCTTTGCCTCTTTCCGCTTACGCTCCCAAATTTCCGACGCTTTTGAGTGTCTTGAAGCATTCTGCAAAGATATGTGTTTTACAGCCGCATCTTTGACCGCTTTGCTCCATACCTTGTATAGCCGACCAGTTGATAGCGGCTCGTTTGTCCCATCGTAGGTAAACACATAATCATCAGGGTTTTTCCCTTTTATATGTTCCATTAGTTGTTCCCAGAGCTGTGGAGAAACATCATACGGCACAACGCCGCCACTCTTCCGCGAAAGCCGCAATTCTCCCTCGGAGATTGCTTTGTCAACCCAAATAGTCCCATCATCCAGATTATGCACTTTGATTGCAGGCAACTCTTCAATCCTCATGCCGGTATGAATCAGAGTATTAATGGCGAGACGGTAGCCATGGCGCTCGGGCACTTTATCTAGAACAGCAATCTCCCTAGTAAGCCCTAGCCGTTGTTTTTCAATAACTGGTACGACTGAAAAATGGGGAAAATCCGGCAATGTATCCTCTCGATACTGATGCATCAACGCCCTAAGTGTATTAAGGATATCTTTTAAATACCTGCTTGAATACCGTTTGTATACTGGAGTTTCCGTCGGCTTCTTCTTATTTCCGGGGGTTGTGCAGTATGTGCAATCAAGCAACTTAAGATAAAACTGCTTTACATCGTTTTTATCAATATCCCGGATATCAACACCTTTAAAATGGGGGACTATGAATGCATCGCAAATCCTTTTGTTTTGCTGATATTCTGGTTATGCTCTTCGCTCCCTTGTTGTGCTCTTCATTGTATTCTTTGATCCAGGCGGCGGCACAATTCTCGACTCTGAGCTGCTGAACCTGTGCCGGAGTCCAGTCAATCACCTTGAAGCGTTTCTTATTTTCTCCCGCCTCTTTCCACGCCCGGTTTAGAGCCAATAGTACTTCCAGGGCGTCGCGATAGGTTTCCAGAGTTTTTCCGCTTTTTGGGTCGGAGTATAAGTATCTCAGCCCAAAAGCTCGGCCATTAATATAGTATCGTGTGGGGCGAGTCTTGCACCCGTTGCTACAGTAGATACCTTTAGAGTCGATATAACTTTTGTCGCCTTCTTGAGGGATGAACTTTGTTCCGCACGCCTCACATGACTGCTGAGTATTAATGGAGCCTTGCACTATTACCCCTTCCAATAGGATTAGTAATAGATTATTATGCACTGCTCCTTCTGTCAAGTGATTTTTCCCTCTGCCTGTTCCATGTACGTCCTTGTGAATGGCAGATACGTTGACATCGGACTTGTCCGCGAGTTCTTTTATGTCTATGATTTTTTCCATCTTGTTAGATATTAGATTTTGATGGACTTGTATTCTCGCCAGCAAACTTTACGGTCCAATTTGTCCGAAAACAGACAAGTGCTGGAATTTTCTAATTATAAGTGGCACTGTAGAAGAGGGTAGTCCTCTGAAGGCGAAAGCAGGGATTATAAATGTCGTTGAAAAAAAGATAGAAAGTCGGTAGGATAATGAGCCATTTCACAAGAAGAATGATCGTACTCTTAAATTATATGAATGTATTCAATGAGTTATTCTGGACAAATAGAAATTTTTGTATTATCAATGAAAATGAGTTAGCCACCTAACAGATCTAAAACAATTTATCTGCAATTATTACTTAAATTGAATTATATCTTACTGATATTGTAAGATATTATATGGACAATAAAAAAAGGTTACGCCCCAAAATCCCTCGCTATACTGAATTCTTGTCAGTTGATGACCTTAAGCTAAAAACCGGGCTTGAGAAAGAGGAATTTCCAGAATTTATCGTTAAGGAGCTCATCGATAACTCATTAGATGCTGTCGAATCTCAACCGCAAATAATTACACCCGAGATATCTATTTCCATTAAACATTTTGATAACAAAATCAAGATTGCTGTTAGCGACAACGGCACGGGGATATCAGAAAGTATTATCAAAGAATTGGTTGATCTTGAGTACACTTTTAGCGACAAGGTTACGTATTGCAGTCCCAGCCGCGGCAGGATGGGACATGCAATAAGCTGTATTTTCGGGATGCCCTATGCCCTCAGCGAAGGAGGAGATACGGCGGTAAGTGAACGAGGAGATCCGGTTGTAATTGAGTCGCTCGGAAGAAGGTATTATGTTAAGGTGGCCAGTGACCCTGCTGATTTAAATAAAGAGCTGTCTTTATGCATTTCTCGCCAGGAGTCTATGGAGAATATTCCTGGAACAAAATTTATCGTGACTATTCCAATAGAAGAGACGGAACACAAGATTAGCTTCCGCCATATAGTTGAAAACTTTGCATTGGTAAATCCTCATGCTCACTTCATCTACTCAGATGATGAACGAACGAAAGAATATGAACCTATGATAGATTCATCTACCAAATGGAGCAAATACCTTCCCACTGAACGGATTCCACCCCGGTGGTACTCAGAAAGCATATTTAATAAGCTCATAAAATCCTCGTTAGACCATAATAGACGCATTACACTAAAAGCCTTTGTTGGTTCATTTAAGGGGATAACAGAAAGAAACAAGATCAACCTCATATGCGATGAGTTCCCAAACGTAAAATACTTGGCACAGCTTAGCAGCGATCGTTATAGCAAGTTGCTCTATGTCATGCAAAATGAGACCTCTCATTATTGTAAAGACCTTGGATTTGTTGGTGAAAACAATTTTAAAAAATTCATAGAACAACAGCTACTGATCATGCCAGGCAAAATATGGTATAAACATATTATAAACACGATAAAAATTCCATATATTATCGAATGTGTCGTAGCAGAGAGTAGCTACGCAATAAACTATGATTTTTTTGCTATCAATTTCTCACCGGTGGTGTCATATAGTTCCTTTAAGTCCTTCAAAGAATCCTTACAATTTAAAATAAGAGACGTTGATGGAAAAGATGATTCAAATTCCTCTATCGGATATTCTGAATTAAGAAAACGTGCGGGAATACCTACTTTAGTTGACATTAAGACATCCTCAAAATCTGGTTATTATTTCATCTTACACATTGTTTCACCACACATTATCGTCTTGGACAAAGGGAAAACAAGAGTAAACATTACAGCTCAAATGCTGAAGGACATTTATTCAATAATATGGGACGTATCTGCAGAAGTTCGCAGTAAGCCGGACACTAAAACTAAGAAGGAAACAATTAAGAATAATGATCTCAAAATCAATGAAGCTGTTTTTGAGATCCTACCTCAAGCAGTCGAAGAGGCAACCGAAAATAATAAATACCTTGTTAATGCTCGAGGTCTATTCTATGTTGTCCGTCGTCTTATACTACAGAAGCATGTTCACATTAAAGATTTGGATTACAATTATTTCTCCCAAGATATACTTAAAGCGTACAAAGAGAAACATCCTCTGCCTAATGTATATTTTGATGCGAGAGGCTTTCTGTATGAGCCTCACACTGGTACTGTAACCCAAGTGGGTGAGCTTGAGATTAGAAATTACGAATTTCCTGAGTGGAACCATAATAAAATTTTGTACATAGAGAAAAAAGGTATTCTGAATACATTACAGGCAGCTAAAATCGCTGAGAAATATGATATGGCAATTCTAGCCGGAGAGGGCTATTCTACCGAAGCCGCTAAACTTCTCTTGAAAAAAGGACACAAGGATGAAAACTACATAATTATTATTCTCCACGATTGTGACCCAGACGGCTATAACATAGCCCGTACACTGCGGGCAGATCCTTCTGGAATTCTCAGTGATTATCATATTGATGTCATAGACATTGGATTGAAATACGATGATGCAGTGAAAATGAATTTGATTTCCGAGGAGTATTACAGAGATAAAGATATTCCTCAGGGGCTTGATCTTACGGATGATGAAAAAGAGTTCTTTAAAATTATCCCTAAAGAGAAACTTTCAAAAGATAATATAGAATCCATTAAAGATAACGAAATCTATGATGAGGGGGATATCAAGAAAAAGAAAAAGAAAAATAAGAAGATAGAAGGCTACAGTCATAGATATGAAATAAACGCAATGACTCCAGCTCAAATGATCGCATTTATTGAAAACAAGTTGCAATTTGGTTTTTTAGACTTTATTCCTGAAGAATTCAAAGATGGGAAGGATGTAGAAACAATGTGTCGGTCAATTAAAAAAGACTGTTATTTTTTAGAAGAATTAGAGACCCTTGATGATACAATCGATTGTGCCAATGAGATACTTTGCCGAACAGACTTATTCGATAAATTAGCAAAAGCAAAGCCACATCTTAAGTTAACAGATGACTTGGTAAAGCTGAAAAATCAAACTGAAGCATACAGGAGTCAGGACTTCAATGATCTCCAGGATAAGGAGCAAGCTGTCATAAAAAAATTCAACAGGTTGCTGATAGAGCTTTCTTACCCGGAGGAAACTCCAATCAGGTACAAACTTGACCAAAAATTAATTCCCAATGATGAAGTTTTGAGTAACTATGCTCAGAAACAGTATGATGATAAAATTAATTCCCTGATAACTGAAAGAATAATGAGCTTGTTAAACATTGAAGAAATAATGAAGAATGCTTACATGGAAAAACCAAGATTTGAGAATATCATCGAGACTGTAAAAGAGGAACTTCTCGACAATATAGAAGAGGGGTGGAAGGATCTCATAAAAAACAAAACCAATGACACGGTTCAGGAGAATATTAAGTCATTATCCGAAGAGCAGCTGAAGTCAATAATTGAAAAACATTTGCGAGACGTATAAATTAGAAAATAGGGGAAAACCTGATAGTGCAGACGGGGCTCGAACCCGGGACCATGACTGTCTTTCACTTATATATCAACAACAAAAAATCTCCCAAAGTGGCATGGGGCACCACTGGGGCACCAACGGCAGAAAAAGTGAGCGATGCCAGGTGGGTTCGATTCCCACATGCTCCCGCCAATTTTAAACTATAATTCATAAAGTTATATCTTTAAAATAGGCTTAAAAACCATCAGAATACAGTCAGTGCCCCTAAGTTGTAAAAAATAGATACTGAACTATCGGTCAATGTCAGATCGAGTTTAGATTTCCGATTATACACCGCATGGTTTTTGTCTCTGTGAAAATTTTCCAATTCTTCCTGCAACAAATAGATGCGGAGGCATGCAATTGTATGCAGAGTACGAACATAAATGATTGCCCTCGGTTGCGACTTACGGGAAATAAGCAACAGATTTTACGCGGCGGTCCGGTTAACCAGTACTCCCTATAGTCAAGTGCGCCGGGACATCTCTTAAAATGATACGTTTGAACCCGTAAGTGCGCCACGAGGCTGCACGAAAAGATGAGGGTAGGCCCCTCGAAGCCGGCTTGCAGAAGCAGGCTTCAAACCACCTTAAGCTGCATTGGTTAAGAGCCAGTGTGGTTAGCGTTAAGGAAAAGGCATGGGAAACATGCCAGGTAAGGATCAGAGAGATGAGCGCAAGCGAACCACTGATGAGGTGTCGAAACAAAGTTACTCGACGTCAAAACTGGCGGCTTACGGGGCGTCAGGATAAGTCAAGGAGGCAATCTGCTTACTGCCTTGGCGACGTCCGGCATAGAGGTGGCATGAACCTGATTCAGGCTTTCGTGTGGAACGTGGGAAACTGTCGTCCCGATGCTAAGGGAGATTGCGCTGCGAAGTTGCAAAGGAGATGGAGGACGACCCTCCGGAATCGGCATGCAGGTGCGGATTCCAAACCACCTCAAGCTGCTGTGGTTAAAAATCCCACGGTGGTGAGCGTTGAGGAAAAGGCGCACTAGATGCGTCAGGTGTGAATCAAGAAGGTGAGCGTTGAGCTAACCAATGTGAGCGTCGAAATAGCAAGGATGGTGTCAAAATTGGGGAATGTTCTCCCTTTCCCATGATTAGTGTAGGGGAAACCTGCTTTACTGCCTATGCGGCACCCGGCGTATAGTTGGCACGAGCTTGATTCGGGCTCTTTTGCGGAACGTAGGAACTCTTCATATGATGGTAAGAGAAAACCCTATAAGTGTAACCCACGAAGGGGGAAAGTATCGATGCATGCGAAGGGGACGGATCATCCAATAGTAGCGATGAAGCTCTTGTAATGAGAGTAGAGCGAAGGGGATGAGCTAGTCCATAGGGAGTATGAGTCAACCAGGCAACTGGGAGGAACTTTTGCTCTCTATGAAGGTTTGAGTCTGCGAAGTCTCAAGAGGAAGGCTGGCACGAGCCGTATGAGTCGAGAGGCTCACGTACGGATCTGTGAGAGGCTGGTGGTGAAATTCCACCGGCCTACTCGGCAATCCAAGTGGAGGCCCCACGAGGATGAGAGTACCGATGCGGGGCACAGTGGCGGAGTAGCCCGTATTAGCGATGAAGGTTTGTAATGGAACCAGAGCGAAGGGGCTGCATTGTTCAGCTTTATTATATGGTCAACCATTTATGGGAGGAACTGTTGAGTAAAGCAAAGCCGTTCAGTATTTCCAAGCAAGTAGTATGGGATGCCTTTAAGCGAGTAAAGGCAAACGGAGGTGCTGCCGGAGTAGACGGAGAATCGATTGCTGAGTTTGAGAATGACCTTAAAGGGAATCTCTACAGACTCTGGAATCGGATGTCGTCAGGGAGCTACTTTCCGCCGCCAGTGCGAACCGTGGAGATACCAAAGGATAACGGAGGCAAAAGGCTTTTAGGTATTCCTTCTGTATCTGATCGGACTGCGCAGATGGTGGTTAAGATGTATCTGGAGCCTGAAGTTGAGCCTTATTTTCATCAGGATTCCTATGGATACAGACCGGGGAAGTCAGCGATCGAAGCGGTGGGAGTTGCACGACAGAGATGCTGGCGTTATGACTGGGTTGTGGATCTGGACATCAAAGGGTTCTTTGATAATCTGGATCATGGCCTCGTTATGCGTGCTGTAAGAAAGCATACGGACTGCAAGTGGGTACTGCTATATATTGAGCGATGGCTTAAGGCCCCAGCTCAAAAGGCAGATGGAACACTTGTGGATCGGGACAAGGGCTCTCCCCAAGGGTCGGTAGCCAGTCCACTGTTGGCGAATCTTTTTCTCCACTATGCGTTTGACGAGTGGATGAAACGTAACTATCCAACTATTCCTTTTGAGCGTTACGCCGACGATGGTGCGCCGCAGGCGCACAAGGAGGCTCTTATGTAAAAGAGCAAGTTGTGCATAAGCTGCACAGGAGATGGAGGAAGGCCCTCCAAAGCCGGCCTGCAGGGGCAGGCTTTAAACAACCATGAGCTGCGTTGGTAAAGAGCCAAGGTAGTGAGCGTCATGGAAAAGGCGCAACAAATGCGTCATGTACGAATCGGAAAGGCGAACGAAAGTGAACCGTTGCTGAAGTGTCGAAAGCGTAGGGACGACATCAAAACCAGGGGGGAATCGTTAACCTGGGATAAATCCATCGGAAACCTGTTTACTGGATGGATGGTGTCCGGCATGAAGGCGGCGCGAGTCTGATTCTGGCTCTTGTGTGGAACTGCGGGAACCTGTCGCTCTGATGACAAAGAAGAAGTTCAAGGGGCAGATCCCCGAGGATGAGAGTACCGATGCGGAGAACAGGGGCGGAGCAACTCGTAATAGCGGAGAAGTTTCTGTAATGGGAATGGAGCGAAGGGGTTGCGTTATTCAGTTTTATTTGGCTGTCAACCAGAAATGGGAGGAACCGTTGGGTAAAACAAAATCGTTTAGTATTTCCAAGCAAACAGTTTGGGAAGCGTATCTGCGGGTAAAAGCAAACAAGGGTGCGGCAGGGGTCGATGAGGTATCGATAAGCAAGTTTGAGGAGAAGTTGAAAGACAATCTCTACAAACTCTGGAATCGAATGGCATCGGGAAGTTATATGCCCCCTCCTGTGAGAGCAGTTCCAATACTGAAAGCCAACGGTGGGGAAAGGATTCTTGGAATCCCCACAGTGGCTGACCGCATTGCTCAGATGGTAGGCACGATGTACCTTGAGCCGTTGGTTGAGCCATGCTTCCATCCTGATTCCTACGGGTATCGTCCGGGGAAATCGGCACTGGATGCGGTAGGGACAGCGCGGGAAAGGTGCTGGAGAAGTGATTGGGTGATAGACCTCGACATTAAGGGGTTTTTCGACAATCTTGACCACCAGTTGGTGATGCGGGCGGTGAGGAAACATACCGATTGTCGATGGGTACTTCTGTACATTGAACGGTGGCTGAAAGCTCCGATGCAAAAGGCGGATGGCACATTGTTGAATCGGGATAAAGGCACGCCGCAGGGTGGGGTGATTACTCCTCCCACACAATAGATAACTTGGCACATTTGAGTGCCCTGATGGAAAACTTGGTGCCGTGGGCTCAGAAAACGTGGTAGCAGTCGGAATTGAATGTTTTATTGTAACCGTATCCATGTCGACCAAAATTTCCTTAATAACAAGCCTCAAGATTTTTTGACGATCCAATACGTTCAGGGTTTCTGCTGATCTACGCATGCGCGACAGAAAATCGTCTATTTTGCCGACGAGCTGCAAATACGTTTCGTCATCTATTGTCTTAGCTTCCAGTGCTTGCAGCTCCGATCCCAGTGACGACTGTCTCTTCCGTAACTCTTGCATACGTTTACGCAACTCCGGAATCTGCAATAATCCCTCTTGATATGCATCAAGCAAACGATCTATTCCATTTTGCACGCGAGCGTTTTCTTTTGCAAGACTTTCTTTCCGCATCCGTGTTGGATTGGATTTTCGAGCATCATGAATCCTCCGGTTTATCTCCTTGTGAATAAGATCAGGACTTTCAAATAACTTAATCACGTGTTTCCACACAAGCTCATCCAGATAATCCTGACGGATTGGGCGGTTTGTGCATACGCGACCATTGGGATACCGGTAATCATCAGAACCCAGACAACGATAGTAATAGATTTTTCTCTTGGATGTCCGCGTAGAAGTCCTGTAAAAAGCATAGCCACATTTGCTGCAAACTAAGAGTCCTTGTAGGAGAGTGGGTTCCTTGGTGTGCCGACGTGAGAACTGCTTGTTTTTTTCTAACCGTTCCTGTGCCAGACTAAAGATATCTTCACTTATAATGGGAGGGACAGATATCTCGATCCATTGCTCCTTAGGCCGTTCACGGGAACTACTGTTGCGGGCAGAAAAACCACCACGTTTACGCAAAGGACGAGTGATTTTCTTCCTCTCAGCACGTTCGGTCTTACCAAAACATGCTGTCCCCTTATATGCAGGATTGCGGAGTATTCCCCAAACAGTTGAGCGGTCCCATGTGGATTTCTCTCGCCGGGTTGCAATGCCCAAGGTGGTTAGTCTTCTAGAAATTTCTCCCATGCTCGATGTCTCCTCTGTATACCAGCTAAAAATATTCCGCACTACTTCCGCCTCCCCTTCGATTATTTCATAGTAGGCAGCGGAAGCTTCAGACTTTTTGATATATCTGTACCCGTAAGGCGCTCCCGATAGAACATTTACAGAACCGTTCCTCGCGCGATGTCTTTTGCCACGCCTGCTACGCTCTGCGATCTGCGCCCTTTCGTATTCAGCTATCATGCCCTGAAACTGTACAAGGAGTTCTTCCTCAGGCGTGGAGGCCTGGGGCGATTTTATGAAGATTACTTCCACACCTTGACGAGCAAATTCCTCAATCAGAAGGACCTGGTAGGCATACTTTCTACTGAGTCGATCCGGTGAGTATATTAACACCGCTTCTATTTGTCCCTCAGCAGCCAAATCGCGTAGACGCTCAAGGCCGGGTCGTTGCAGAATGGCTCCGCTATACCCTTCATCCTGGAATATCCATTCCGTCAATACCGTATATCCGCCGGCTTTTGCATGTTCCTTAAGAGCCTCGGTCTGGCTACCTATCGTTTGCTCTTCTTTTTGCCTCTCCGACGATACCCTCGCATACAGCGCCGCCATCTTCATTCGTGCCTTCTCCTTTTTCCGTCAGTCCCGCTTCATCTCGATGGAAAGGCCAAATTTTCTCCGGAACCAACAAGCGATAAATCTGTGAAAGTTTATGATCTCCCAGTCGATCATAACTGTAGAGCAGTCGGATATCTCTTTCACGACGCTTCCCGGCCATGCCCCCTTCTTCTGAGAAATGCCCTTAGGGCTTGCGTAACTATGTTGCTCAGTGAATCCCCGGAAGAATCTGCAAGCCGTCTTATAAGAGAAACCAGGCTCTTCGGCAGCTTTACCGTAAAAACCACCTTCTGTTCCGGAATCGGAATCTCGCGCCTTTTTCTCCGGGCCTCCTGAATGTAACGATATGCCTGCCTTCGCGAAACTCCAAATTGCTGCATCAATACCGACAGCGCTTCGTCCTTGCCGGTGCCCTTTTTCAATAAAGACATCGCCATATTGATGCGCTGGGCCAACTCTGAATTTAGTGATCTTGTCATATGTCATAAGCATACTACCTTTTGTGTCATAAATCAAGTATTATTCCAACTCCTTTTGTACCGTAATGCCTTTTTAAACTCGAAGTTATCTATTGTGTGGGAGGAGTATGTAGTCCATTGCTGGCAAACATTTTTATGCACCATGCCTTTGATGAGTGGATGCGGCAAAATCATCCGGAGGTATTATTCGAGCGTTACGCGGATGACCTGCTCGTACACTGTAAAACAGAACAGCAGGCGATACTTATGCTCCAAGCGATTAAAGAGCGTTTGGCTCAATGCAAGTTGGAATTGCATCCTGAAAAGACACGAATAGTGTACTGCAAGGATGATGACAGGCGAAAGAAATATCCCAAAGAAAGCTTTGACTTCCTCGGCTATACATTCCGGGCACGGAGGGCAAAGAATAAACATGGGAAAATGTTTGTTTCGTTTCTTCCTGCTATCAGCAATAAAGCTAAAAACAGCATTCGCAAGGCCATAAGGGAATGGCGTATTCATTTAATCACATGGACATCCTTGGAAAATATAGCGGAGAAGATAAATCCAGTAGTGCGGGGCTGGTATCAGTACTATGGGCGATTTTACAAATCCGAAATGTATCCTGTGCTTCGCAACGTGGAGAGGTATCTCACAAAATGGGTGCGTCGGAAATACAAGAGACTTGCGCAGCATGGGCGCAATGCGCGGAGATTTCTTGGCGGTGTGTGCAAACGCATGCCAAGATTATTTGTGCATTGGGCACTTGGGCTGGGGTCTCCGACTGAATAATGGGAGCCGGATGAGCCGAGAGGTTCACGTCCGGTTCTGCGAGGGACTGGCGGGGAAGTTCCGCCGGTCTACTCTCCCGATTGTGCACTGTAGCAGTGAGAAGCAAGCCAAATGGATCAAGACGCAGATTGAAAAGCGGCTGTTGCAATGCAAGCTGGAACTTCATCCGGAAAAGACGAAGATTGTCTATTGCAAGGATGATAACAGGCAAGGCAATTATCCAAACGAGACGTTTGTGTTTCTCGGGTATTTGTTTGCCCCGAGAGAGGCGCAAAGTAAGTATGGGCAACGCTTTGTTAATTTCAGCCCTGCGGTGAGTAGTAAAGCTGCTCAAAGGATGTGTCATGAGATGAAAAGCTGGCGTTTTCACAGGCGCAGTGACGCAACAAGAGTCTTGAAGACCTGTCTCGTGTTAGTAATTCCATTCTTCGAGGATGTATTAATTACTATGGGCAGTACTACAAGTCTGCGCTTTACCGAGTCTTCACTGTCTTGAATCGCATTCTCATACGCTGGGCAATGAGGAAATACAAAAGGTTTAAATTTCACCAAAGACAAGCGGCACATTGGCTGCGACGAATAGCTCGTCAGCAAACGGGGCTGTTTGTACATTGGGAAAAAGGGTTTAGACCGTAGGCTGAACAATAGGAGCCGGATGACGGGAGACTGTCACGTCCGGAACTGTGAGAGCGTTAGGGTGAGATTCCCTTGCGCCACTCGACTAAGCAATTTGCACAATCTCAAAGGAACGAATTTTAGGCGAGATAGCGATCTAAACTGCACCGACTGTTAGAGAACCGATAGTCTCGGGCTGACGAAACTCTATGACGAAAATATATACTTCTCAACCTTTCACCTCCAACTGTTTTTTCTCCTCCCGGACTATTGTTTGAGAGCATTTTTTAACTATTCCAGCGTGCCCATGTAAGTACCGGCTTTTTTTAAGGCGGTTTCCATTTCTTCAACAGTAATTACTGATGGATCGTAGTATACAGTGTTTATTTCTTTGGAGTTGCGAAAGCCTTTTTCAACTCTCTTGACACCTTTGAGCCCTGCCAGGGCATCCTTGCCGACATCGTATCATCCAACACTAAAAATCACCTTTGATACCGCATCCTGCTGAGAATAAGAAACGTCATATCCTGTGAATACAAAAAGACAAATCAAACCGGTGAATACTAACCAAATATTGACTTGGTTCTTCATACTTGCACCTTCCCTTCATTGGATTTTTTGTTCATCTCCTATCCCTCTTTCAATGGTAACGATCAATTACTTTAATAGAGGCCATGCGGGACAACACACACCTTAACAAACATGAACCCAGTAATTCGGCGCAGAGCTACTTCTTAAAAAGCTTCACGTATTCCCCGTAGCCCTCTTTCTCCAGGTTCTCCTTCGGTATGAAACGGAGCGCCGCCGAGTTCATGCAGTAACGTAGGTGAGTTGGAGGCGGTCCGTCATTAAATACGTGACCGAGATGCGAATCGCCGTGTTTGCTCCGTATCTCTTTTCTATGGGTGAAGAAGGTCCAATCGTCTTTTTCGACGATATTTCCCGGCTCAAGGGGCTTTGTGAAGCTCGGCCAACCGGTGCCGGAATCGAATTTGTCGAGAGAGCTGAAGAGCGGCTCGCCGGAGACGATGTCGACATATATGCCTTCTTTTTTATTCTCCGCATATTCGTTTTTGAACGCCGGCTCAGTACCCTTTTCTTGTGATACGTAGTACTGCATCGGTGTCAGTTTCTTTTTGAGCTCCTCCTTTGACGGTTTCACAAATGTCCTCCATTTAGCTGTTGAATCAGCAGCATTGGCAATGGAAAAAGGGATTATCGTCATTACTCCTGCCAGGAGCACTATCTGTTTTATTAGTTGCAGCATAACTACCTCCTCTTGTATAGCGTATGACTAATAAATACTTCTAAATCATGCCATGTCTAATGACCGGCAGCCTCGCTCCATAGCTCTTTGAGCCGCTGGTCGCGACCACACCTCCAACGGTAGTATTTGTAACGGATCGGGTTCTTCTTGTAATAGTGCTGATGGTATTCCTCTGCAGGGTAGAACTCAGTGGCCGGCACAATTTCAGTTACGATGGGTTCTTTGAAAGGTTTGGTCTTTTCCAACTCTTCCTTCGACTGCAACGCCAGCCGGTGCTGTTCCTCGTTATGATAAAAAATGGCACTTCGATACTGATGCCCCACATCACAAAACTCCCGGTCCTTTGTGGTCGGGTCGACGTTATGCCAAAAGGCGTCAAGGAGCTTTTCGTAGGTCACTTTTGACGGGTCATAGACAACTTGGACCGACTCGGCGTGTCCAGTCCCGCCCGCTGAGACCTCTTCGTAAGTGGGATTCTTTTTCCACCCGCCGGTGTAGCCGGATGTCACCGAAACCACGCCCGGAATCTCGTCGAAGACGTGTTCCTCGCACCAGAAGCAGCCGCCTGCGAAGGTCGCCTTCTCCAGCTGAGGTGCGGCCATGACCGGCGTGACCGTAATGATACCTGCTATCATCATCAGTCCAAAAAACATGTTTAAACATTTCATTTGAGGCCCTCCCATTAAACTAATCCAAGTTATTTCTTAAGAATTGCGGGCCACTTTTGGTCAGCCTTTTTGATATTCCCCGGGATATCTTTGCTCCACTTGTACTGTATTTTCTTGCTTAGGTTGAGGTAAAGCTTTCCGGCGACAATATTCCACGCTTCAGGGTCGATATCTGCAACGGTCCCCACACTTACTGCATATGCGCAATAACCCCCATACTTCGGCGCGCACTGCGCAGGGTTCCTAATGAAAAGGTCCTTGTGCGCGGCGCTGGAGAAATGCCATTTTGCACCTGTCCAGACATACTAGAGTGCTCTGTTTCCTTTCACTGGTTTACCATCAGTGAAATAAGCTACCGGGTCATAGCCCTTTATTGCGACACCATCAGAAGTCTTGTTTATAGGTTCGATTGCTAATGCAGGGCTTAAGGTTAATAAATAGAATACGACCACTATAAGAATCGCCCTAACGGTATTCTTTTCGTTACACCTTAAAATTTGAGCTGACATCATTTTGCCGCCTTATTTAAAGATCAAACAAATCTCTTTAGAATAAGTATATCAACCACATAAGATATTGCAAAGGGTCAAAGACTAAATTATTCGGTTCTTGATATAATTCATAGTTAGCATCTTTCTTTCATTGTTACAGACAAGTGAGACGGATGAGTACTCGGAAAACGCTCTGGCGTAAAGATCATTCCTCCTCAATTATCAAATCGTCTTTAATATTTATGCATCCGATCACGCTCTGGGCTGCGGGACATCCGTCGATGTATGAAGAAAAGGCAGCCCTCGCTTCGCCAACTTTCTCCTTTGCAACTTTCAGGTGGTAGGTGACGAGGATCCGGGTGATTTTCAGAATGTTATTTACATTTTCAATTATGCCTTCCACTTCCGCCCAATAGCGGTCTTTCGATGTGAAAATCTTTTTGCCGGCCAGCACCGCGGCCAGTGTCCCCATCATTCAGGCAGCAGTTGCAGCCACAATATGATCAAGTGTGGCGGCGTGTTCTTTATCAGTTTCAACCTTATAAAAGTGTTTTATCCCTCCATGAACGCCATAATAAACCGGCTCGTCAAAACCTTCAATGACAGCCTTCCTGGTAGGGCCCTTTTCCCTCTCAATCCTTATGCGTGATGTGTGGACTATCTCTCCCATCAGGCCTCCCTGTCTTAGCGCACTACAATTAAGAAAGGTTTGCTGGTCGTGTGCCTTTCTCTCTTCTCAATTCACAAGAATCAATGTTTTGCCCTGTTGAATAATTCTGCCTGAATCCCTCAGGTTCTTCATGGCCCGGGTGATGCTCACCCTGTGGGCACCGACGAGAAAGCCGAGTTCTTCATGGGTCAAAGGGAACCGAATGGTCGTTTCATTCAGGCTTTTTACCCCGTGTTCGCTGGCTACTGTGCTAATTACCCGGTAGAGGCGCTCCTCAATATTGGAGGTGGTCATGGTTTCTGCTCTGCTTGTCAGCCACTCTATGCGGCGGGTCAAGTTCTTGATCACCTGGAGCCCAATGTTCGAATAGTCGAGAATCAACTTCTCAAAACCTTGGCGAGAGAAGCCACAGGCCAGGGATTCTTCTAAGCAAGTAGCAGTGAGGGGATAGTCGAACTCCTCGTTCAGAACCTGCTCGCCAAGAAAATCACCTGCCTTGCGGATGTCCAGGGTGAGCTCGTTGCCCTCTTCATTGAGCTTGCTCAACTTCACCCGACCGGCCTTTATCAGGAACATCTCGGAGCCGGGAGTCCCCTGCATAAAGATAGTCTGTCCCCTCTTGAATTGCCTCCGATGGGCGGCAGCAACGAGGGCCTCAAGTTCGGACGGCTGAAGATGCTCAAACATCCATAGATGGCCGATGCAGGTGGTCGCAAGCGGGGCGTCCTTGCCGGCAATATCATCGCAGATACATCCCATGTGGGGAGCAATGCCTCCTTGCTTACATAATAAGCGGGGAGATCCAGTAGCTGCATTTTACTATATCCCCCCGCTTTGTGTAAATTTCCGGGTCTAAACAGACAATAGCATTAGCTTCTGCAAACTCGCTCCATCTGAGAGTCGAGGGTCACTTTTTTGTCCTTCCAGCATGAAGGGCACATGTACCTGGACTCAAAACCTCTCTCGGGACCTGTGTAACGGGGCTCAAGATGGCCTGAGCAGACCGTGGCCCCACATTCGGGACATTGCAGGTCCGCTGGTTGATCGCACTGATAACAGTTGTCCATGGTTTCCTCCTTTACTACTTTGTACCTTTATTACTTCTTCTTTTCTTCCGCAAGTGTAACCTTTTTGCCACAAAGATCGCACTTTCCTTCCTCAGTGATACAAGGCTGCTTTGGAGCTTCTCCTCCGCATATCCCGCATTTTGGCATGCCCTTCACCTCCTTTTTGAATACATACTTCAGCGCACTTGCGTATTTCGTTTTATTTCTTTTCCGACAGGGCCTTAGCTAATTTCTTGCCCAGTGCAGCTGCTGTAGCCACAGCGTCCTGCTGGTTTTCAAAGAGATTGACCCCCACACTTTTTATCGTGGCATTGGGGCCAAAAAGCATCTTTATGCCGGACATATCGCATAGATCGCCGTTGCCGCATTTAATGCATGGTGGATTGCCCATAACCCTGACCGAGCCTTCGAAAAGCATTCCCTCTTCCATCATGTAAAACATGATGGCATTGCTTCCCGTATCAAAAGCCGGAGGCAATCCCTCAACATTTTCAGGGACTGCACAGGTTATGACGGCGCCACCGGGTTTCTCTCTCATGAACCCTTTGGTGTGACGAAGGGGATATAGTCGCTCAATGAATGATTTTGTGCGAGCATCGATGCTCGAATAGCTCGTATAGCAGCCGATGACAAGCGCATCAGCCTCCTTCGCCTTTTCAGCCAAAAGGATCCCATCGTCTTCAATGACACAGCGGTTCGTAGTAAGACAGCCGAGGCAGGCTTTGCATGGGGCAATGGCGTATTCGCTCAGTTTGATAAATTCCGTTTCCAGACCAGTTGCTTCGAGGACGGCCTTCACCGCACGGTCTGTGTTGCTGTTCGGGATTGGAGAGCCTGAAACGCCCAGTACCTTCATAAATCGATCTCCCTGGTGTTCTTTTAATTCACTTTAACAAAGCCGCCAGGGACTGTCGGTAGCAGATACTACAAGGCTGCTTTGGGATAATCTTCAATAAGAACATGGTCCGTCAGCGATACTGTTCTATATGTGCACTGCGCTTTCGAACACTCGGACATCCTCCTATGATCACCACCACGAGGATCAAGGCTATGAATATCAGTCATTTTTTGCATTGCTTAGTGGAGGGATAGCCATTCACTCGTCATCTCACTGTGTGCAGAGAAGGATAAGACGCTGCTCTCTCTTTGCAAGGTACAAAAGTTAGTGTGTCAGGCACCTGCTCTTAACGGTTTGTTTTTACGCTGTTTCCATATTTATTGTAACTTTTCATTTGCCATTAGCGACTTAAAAAATGTGTGAAGAATGGCACTCAATGCAATATACCCGGCATCTGGAAGCAGCAAATGAATTTGAGGGGTGTTTGCATTGGGGCGCCCTGTGGATCTTCCACCGGCCACAGGGCTCCGAATAAGATAAAAGGATCGGTCATCGTTCATATTCCTGTAATATTTGATTTCATATAATGACTGCAGGATGAAGTTATATAGCGGGGCGCGGATCTATATGCAAGGTGGTGACAGAGTTGAAAGATGCGTTCCTGATTATCAGCGGACTCATCCCAATTAAATTTCCGACCCGATCCATTCGCTCAAAGATGTGTGGCCTTACCAACAAACGCCACCACTGACATTGTCAGTGGTTTACGCTGCTTAATCAAATACAGTTTGGAGGTGTACGATGGCCTGTCAGTTTTTCAAAGAGGCTTATGCAGGTTTTTGTAGTGCATGTGATTTTCCTTATACTCCCAGCATCTACGAACTGGAGCATTTTTGTTTTAAGGACGGTTTCGAGTCTTGTGTATATTTTAATAATCTTCACGCAACAGCACAGATTGCACCTGGCTATTCATTCGATAAGAACGTTCATGATGTCTATAATACTCAAAAACTGGATAGAGCAATTTAGTGAATTTTGGCCTGCCTGAACTTGGATGAAGTAATACAGAATGGGAAAAACAACGAAAGCGCTGCCAGCATACTGAAGGCCGAGGCAGCACTGGAGGCTATAAAATTATGATTGGAACCATACAGGAACACCTTTCCCACAGGTTTGCGCCGCTAAAATATTTGAGATCAGCTGTACACAACTCGATTCCGATACGACCGCTGCCTTATGGCCGAAAATCCTGCAACATAAATGGCTCATGTCCGCGAAACTGGGACGCGATGTCGGCTTACGTACTGCATGCATCGACTTTGTCGAACACATGGAGCAGGCAATTAAGGAATATGTTGCCTACAGGAGAAAAGACGTCCTGGTGACTTCCGACCGTTGGAATACAAAGAATAATTATGATAATTTTGAACAGCGGGATTCTTATGCGGCATTTGACTGCTAAGATCAAAGAAAGGAATAATAGATCATGAAAATTATGTCCCTTCTGAGATTCGTTTTTCTGTTGTTGCCGATGCTCCTTTCACCGTATGTTGCGGAGGCAATTTCAGGCGTCTATGAATATCACAACGGAACTTCGGTGATAGGCGCTATTACGACTTACAATACAAAAGAAAACGAATCTCTCATAGAACTGGCCAGAAAAGTTGACGTTGGATATAAAGCGATAACGGACGCTAATCCCCAGTTGGACCCTTTCGTCCCTGGAACCAATGCCCTCGTTACCATCCCTTCTACCTGGATACTGCCTGATGTGGAATCCTATGACGGCATTGTAATTAATATTTCCGAATTGCGGCTCTATTATTTCACAAAACGGGGGCACTCACGATTTGTGAGGATCTTCCCTATCGGGACAGGCAGCCAAGGCCACGATACCCCTCCTGGCATATACCGTGTGATTGAAAAAATCGTGAAGCCGGCCTGGTATGTGCCTGAATCCATAAGAGAGGAAAATCCTGACCTGCCAGATGTAGTCCCGCCTGGTCCGAAGAACCCTCTCGGTTCTCACGCACTGCGGCTCTCGTCGGGCGATATTCTCATTCACGGCACAAACAAACCATTCGGTGTAGGCAGGAGGGTCAGCCATGGCTGCATACGGTTGTATCCGGAAGATATTTCCAGGTTTTTCCCGATGGTGCCGTCAGGAACAAAAGTGACAATTGTCCGACAGCCTATAAAAGTCGGACAGCTGGACGGAAGGGTATACATAGAGGTACATAATGATGAATTCGCTGATGATTCGGATTACCTTGCACCGGCACGGACATTGCTGTTGAAAAAAGGACTCCTCAAAAACGTCAACACGCAAAAGCTCTATATCGCGATCCAGGAAAAACGGGGTATGCCGGTCGATATCTCAGAATGATTATGAAAAGGACCTCCCCTATGCAGAATCCCCTATGTCCACACCTTGAATAGACAAATCAGCCGTATACAGCAAATAATGTCCCGGCGATCTTTGTGGGAGCGCAGTCCAAAACAGGATGGCGTAAGATCTCATTGAAACCGTATTCAGTCGGACGTTTTTTTGCCTCATCTTCCGACAGCCCCTTATCTCCGTCAGGTCCCAAGGTCGGTTAATACTTCTTCAACCGTATACTTATTGTAATCATCCGTGGACTTAGTCATACAATTCGGTATCTGATTTCTCTACTTTACAATTTCATCACGCCTCAAAAATTTGTTGTAGATCCAGCCGACTAGCGTTCCCATTATCGTCAGGTCAGCAAAGCCATAAACAAAGCCCAAGACACTACCAAGGGGTGAAATCGAATATCCCGGATATATGGAACCGGCCAGCGTATCGAGCAACAATTTCCCGTATCCCGTGAAGTAGCAAAGCCATGTTGTGACAAACAGAGCGAAGCCCCAAACGATACCGAGGCTTAAGCCAAGGGCCAGAGGTTTGATTTTCATCCTGTCCTCTTTATTCATTTCCTTACATGGTCCATTAGCAGTCCATATGAGAATCTTGAATAAAGTGTATCATGGTTAAAAAGGAACTTCAAAGGTGAGAGTTGTACCACTTTCAGTAGATTGCAAGGTCCTCGTGATTCGATTATATTGTATATATCAGTTGAGTCACAGGCCGCACAGTATACCTTACAGTGGAGGTCATTAATCGATTATGGAAAAAGAGAAATTGCCGTCTTTGGTCCACAACTGGACAAGTGTTGCCGGATTTGTCCTGGCGATTGTTTCGTCCCTCATCATTCTGTTCCTGCTCGGCATTAATTTCATAGTCGGCATAAAGAGCCCCTACATAGGCATTCTCCTTTACATGATATTGCCCGCCTTTCTTGTGCTGGGTCTTCTGCTAATCCCCTCGGGAATGTACTTCAGGTGGCGACAGGTCCGTGAGGGAGGTGAACTGCACAAGTGGCCCCGGATCGACCTTAACGACGAACATCACAGAAAATCCGCTATAATTTTTATTCTGGGCACAGTGTTCTTCATTCTTATCAGCTCGGTGGGGGTTTACCAGGCCTATCAATTTACTGAATCGATGGCCTTTTGTGGAAGGGTTTGCCATAGCGTGATGAAACCGGAGTATACGGCTTATCAGCAATCTTCACACGCGCGGGTGAAATGCGTGGAATGTCACATCGGACCTGGCGTAGGCTGGTATGCCAAGTCAAAGCTGTCCGGTCTTTATCAGGTGTACGCAGTGCTGGCCAATGTATATCCCAGCCCCATTCCCACGCCTATCACTAACCTGAGGCCGGCCAGGGAGACCTGTGAACAGTGCCACTGGCCTGGACAGTTCTTCGGGGCCATGCAACGACGCTTTGATCACTTCATGTATGACAGGAACAACAGCCGCTGGCCCATCACTATGCTACTGAAGGTCGGCGGCGGAAGCTCCATGATGGTCCGGAAAAAGGATATACACTGGCATGTCAACCCTGGAGTGACTGTTGAATACATTACGCGGGACAAGCTGAGACAGGACATCCCCTGGGTGAGGATGACCGACAGAAAGACTTCGTCGGTCAAAGTTTTCCAGGATGAATCAAAGCCGCTTTCGCAGAAGGAGCTCTCAGGGAGAGTACCCCGCGTAATGGACTGCATGGACTGCCACAACCGCCCCAGCCACAACTTCGTGTCTCCGGACTATGAGATAGATCTCAGACTATCATCGGGTGGGATAGACACATCCGTCCCCGAAATAAAAAGGGTGGCAGTGCAGGCGTTAACGGGGGCGTATCAATCTGAACCCGAAGCGCTGAAGGGCATCGAAACGATGATAACTGATTTTTACAGGACCACCTATCCAGGACTCTTTTCATCAGAAAAGGAAGCTATCGATTCAGCAGTGAAGTCAACACAAGAGGCATATCTAAAAAACATCTTCCCTGCCATGAAGGTAAAATGGTCCGATTACCCAAACGGAATCGGCCACTTTATCTTCCGGGGATGCATGAGGTGCCATGACGGCAAACACAAAAGTGATGACGGAGTGATTATAGCTAGCAATTGTCATACATGCCATATCATCCTTGAACAAGGTAAAAGCGGTCCAACAGAAACCTTGAACCTTGATACGGGCCAGGAATTTCGACATCCCGTAGATATTGGAAAGGCGTGGCAGGACGTGGGGTGCTTTGAATGTCATACCGGCGTCCGTCCTTAACGAGGCTCTTTCACTTCTTTTTCTTCTACCGGTTTACAGCTCGACATAGGAACCAGGGGTTATAACCAAGGAACCCTAAAATAAAACTCTCGTTACCTTCTCACCACAAGTACAGGTATTTTTGTGTCCTTGTGGATAATACCGAATGTAATGCTGGCAAGAACTGCTGCTTTTAGAGCGCTTTTGCCATGGGACCCCATAACGATCAGATCAACTTTCGATTTTTCAGCCTCCTTCAGAATCTCCTCAACCGGATGCCCTGACCTGATAACCCCTTTTGACTTAACGCCTTTCTTCTTGCACAGTCCTTCAGCTTCTCCAAGGTAAGCCTCAGCAGCTTGCCTCAGATAATCTTCGATAGGCTCGATAATGTCCATTTTGGTAACCTCAGCGGGGACCGATTTGCTTAGAAAAATACTTTTGTCGATTATGCTGAGCAGTATTAAGGTTGAATCTGTCTGCTTAGCGAGATCGATTGCATATCGAACGGATTTCACTGCTGTCTTTGAGCCGTCTGTCGGTACAAGAATCTTCTTGATCATAAAACTATCCCCTCTTTTAGTTATATTCTCCCATGGATTTCCAGTTTGCGCCGCAAATCTGCCGCCTGTGGAAATGGTTTATCCAAGGCGGAGTGGCAGGCTCGCTTCCTGCGTCTTAGTGAAAAGTATATCACATAATAGTAAGGATTACTTCGATTACGGTACCCGTGGGGGGTGGAGGGTATCCCTGCCGTGACCGCATACCCGAATGGCAGCGGGAAGTGTGTTACACTACCTCAAAGGAGGGTGTCGACCATGCTACACTGGCTCCGCGACCATCGACGCGCCGAGGCGCGAAAGCGCCCGTTCCCCCTCGAGTGGGAGGCCTTTGTGTGTGAGAACGTGGCCCACTACAGCGTGCTCGACGACGCCGAACGCGCTGAACTGCAGGCGATGATTCAGGTCTTCCTGGAGGAGAAGCACTGGGAAGGGTGCGGCGGCCTCGAACTAACCGACGAGATACGCGTAACCATCGCAGCTCAGGCGTGTCTGCTGCAACTGGGACTCCCCCACGACTACTATCGGAACGTGGAGTCGATTCTCGTCTACCCCTCTATCGTAGTGCCTCCTGAGCGCCAGCTCGGGGTATTCGAGGGCGTGGGCGGCCCGGCAGCGGCCTCAGTCCCCATCCTGGGCCAAGCCTTTGTCCAGGGTCCGGTGATCCTCGTGTGGGATGCTGTCCTCCACGGGGCGCGCCACCCCGAGCAGGGTCATAACGTGGTTTACCACGAGTTCGCACACAAGCTCGACATGCTCGACGGAGCTGCCGACGGCACCCCGCTCCTGGCCGACCGAGACCAATTCGCCGAATGGGTAGCCGTGTTCTCCTGCGAATTCCTGCGGCTTCGCCGCCTCGCCGAGAAGGGCCACAAAACCTTCCTCGACGACTACGGCGCGACGAACGAGGCCGAGTTCTTCGCCGTGGCAACCGAGGAGTTCTTCGACCGTCCCATTGCCCTACTGGAGCACGCCCCCGACCTCTACCGCGTCCTCAACGCCTACTACCGCCAGGACCCGGCAGTGCGCGCGAATCGCTCCCCTGTAAAAGAGTGAGCTGGTCTCATGCAGTCCGTTGCCCTTCTCCCCGAAAAGAAGGCAGGAATGTTTTAAAGTTCATGACCTGCGCAGTTTTATTCTCCTCGTGAAGCTCAGATTTTCCACATTCATGGGGCAGCCCGGCAAATTTATCAAAGTTATTCCCGGCACAGCTTTATTAACTCCGACAGCGCCAGTGGGATTGTGCTTTGCGCTCGGAATCCCTCCCCATGCGGCGCATGAGCCTGCCGCTATGGTTGCCATTGCATTGCCGCACACTTCTTTTGCTAAATCAATCGCAGACCGGATTGTCAAGCAATATTGACGACGCAATTAGGTTTTTGCATATAGGCTTCTTAGATGTTATTATTTGGGAAATGAGCAAAAAGATACCGGAGTGGAATGGTCTGAGTATAAGTTGATCACGCTGGGATATATCCATGAACGCAACTGTCTTTGACATTAAGAAAGGTGTCTTTCAAGTCACATTGGAAAAGCTGTCGCAGAGCCTTCCGGCTGATGGCTTCTTCTGGCTTGACATCGATGGCGCATCGGTGGAGGAACTCCAATTGGTAGCAACCGCTCTTCATCTTTCCGAGCCGATGAGTTCCTGGCTCCCGCGCTTCGGACAGCGGGCCAGACTCGAGATGGGCAGGGAGCAAATCCGGATCTCCACATGGGGAGTCGGAGCTTCAGGACTGCCAATCGAGGTGCACGTTCTTTTTACTCAATCGTGGCTTCTCACGGTCCACACTGGGGTAGGCGATTCAATGGACCGGGCGCGCGGCATATACCGGAATGTCGTCGAGACGATGGCAGCACAACACTCGGGCCTTCTCATAATACTGACCGAGTTGATGGCCAGTTTTGACCCTTTGATCGAGCAGTTCGATGAATTGCTTTATGCATTGGAGGAGCAAGTCATACAGGCGCCAACGGAAGCGCAGATAACGCAACTCGTGAGACTGCGTAAACAGTTGTGGTCACTGCATAGGATTTGGATGCCGCAGGAAGGGGCTGCAAATCAAATCTCGTTCTCGATTAAGAGGCTGTCAGGAATGAGTGAGCGTGCAGATCTGGTCCGTGACTACGCAGAGCGCATCTCGGACCTTATGGATAGGATCAATGACCTGCGCCAAAGGGCCACTGAAGCGATGGAGAGCTACGGGACGAGTGTTTCCAACAAACAGTCAAAAGTTATCAACCGCTTGACGATCATCGCTGCTGTTTTTCTCCCGCTGACTTTTCTGACCGGCTTCTTCGGAATGAATTTCCAATGGATGATCGACCGCCTTCATTCGCTGGAAGCCTTTCTTTTTCTTGGAGTCGGTCTATTAGTTGGGCTGTTGGTCGCCACGTTGTTACTCTTTAAGGGTCGGGGATGGCTGGGGGAAAAGCAGACAGGAAAACTTGAGGCAGTGGCCGCTGCTCCACCGGTATTTCGGCCGCAAGGAACTGGCCCTAAAAACAGCAGAGCGAGCGGCTCTCCACCTGCTCAACCAGGATGATTAGATAATGACAAAAGGCAAAACAGAGGTATAAGGCATGAGGGCGCCTGTTTTTCAGGGGATACTTCCTATCAAAGGGTCCCAGGCCTCGACAGATATTATGGCCGGCCTCACGCTGGCTGCCCTTGCCATACCTGAGGTAATGGGCTACACGAAGATCGCTGGCACCCCTGTGATCACCGGCCTTTATACTATCCTCATTCCGATGACTCTTTTTGCATTCTTCGGGTCATCCCGTCACCTGGTGGTTGGCGCCGACTCTGCCACGGCAGCCATTCTCGCGGGTACACTTGCCGGGATGGCCGCGTCCGGGACGGCTGAGTGGCTTGCACTGGCAGAAGTCCTCGCGTTGCTGTCAGCGGTTTTCCTGATCATCGCTCGTATCATTAGCTTGGGGTTTCTCGCGGATTTTCTGTCGCGCACAGTGCTTGTCGGCTTCCTGACCGGCGTCGGCGTTCAGGTCGCCGTCGGTGAGTTATCAGGGATGTTCGGTCTTACGGGGGGAGGACAGGGTCTAATCTACAAGATCATAAACGATTTCCAGCAGATCGGGCAGGCGAATTTTTACGCCTTGGCCATCTCCTTCATTGTGCTAGTGCTCATAGTCGGGTCAAAGAAGGTCTCGGAAAAAATACCGGGTGCCCTGATATTCGTGATTGGCGCAATAGCAGCAAGCTCGGTGTTCAATCTTGAAGCTCACGGCGTACACCTGCTTGGCAGGATCCCTGGTGGCCTGCCAAAGATCAGCCTGCCCGACGTCCACTGGGAGAAGGACCTCGTCTTGAAGTTGCTTCCCACCGCCTTTTCGATGTTTATAGTCATTCTGGCCCAGAGCTCAGCGACCTCACGGGCTTACGCTGTCCGCTTCAACGAGCGCGTTAGCGAAGATGGAGATCTGATAGGTCTGAGCCTGGCCAACGTCGGAGCTGCTTTATCCGGGACCTTTGTCGTGAACGGAAGCCCAACTAAGACCCAGATGGTGGTCAGCGCAGGAGGGCGCAGCCAGCTGGCACAGATCACCACGAGCCTCATTGTCCTCCTGGTGCTGTTGTTCCTTACTGGTCCGCTGGCTAAAATGCCTAATGCCGTCTTATCAGCAGTGGTCTTTCTGATCGGCGTGGAATTGATTGACATCAAAGGGATGCGCAAGATATGGGTCCAGCGTCCGTCTGAATTCTGGGTGGCGCTGATTACTGCCCTTGTGGTGATCTTTGTCGGTGTCGAACAAGGCATTGTTCTTGCGATGGTGCTGTCACTTATAGAGCACGTACGGCGGAGCTATAGATCTAAGAACGACATAGTCGTACCTGACAAGACCGGCGGCTGGCGGCTTCTGCCGGTGACCGCTCCGGAGCAAATGCGGCCGGGGCTTCTGGTATATCGCTTTGCCCACACGATGTACTACGCCAATGCTCAACAACTCTCCGAGCAGGTTGTCGGCCTCTCGAACAGGGCACAGCCCCCCCTGGTCTGGTTCTGTATCGACGCGTCAGCCGTAGCTGATGTGGACTTCACTGCCGCCTCAACCCTGCGCGATATCCACGGCATTTTGAGGAGGCGGGAGGTCCGGCTTGTGTTTTGCCAGGTGATCGACCTCGTCAAGGCCGAGTTGGACAGGTATGAGCTTACCGACCTGCTTGGGAAAGACGCCTTCTACGGGAACATCAGTGCAGTAATAAGCGCATATGAGAAGATGTCGGCTGGTGACAAAGACAGAAAATGATCATGTTGTCTCTTTCGTTCCTACTGTTGATGACTCTTTCCTTATTGATTCTAATTCAATCACTCCTAAGCTTATCCTTTATCTTCTCAAATTCCTCTCCAGTTAACTCTCCTTTCGTGTATCTCCTTTTGAGAATATCCGGTGGCGCCTCCACAAACAAACTGCTTCTTCCTGCTACTCCCTGCGATCAGCTTGATGAGATATATAGTAGGTGTTTCAAGATCTTTCATGCTAACATTATATAAGAAACGGGTTTTTCACCGACAAAAAGCTCGCAAGCAAAGGTATTTTGGTTCGGCAATGCCTTAATTGCCTTATAAAATTAGGAGGCGACTATGAAACGTGCAATATTTAGATTTATCGTGCTGATATTTTCGGTTATTACTATTGGGGCCTGGACTGAAGCTATCACAGCACAGGCTCAGCAAAGGGCTTCGGATGACAAAGCAGGAGCATATAACGATATCTCGGCTGCTCCAACAGAAGTACCGGAGCAGCACTTCAAAAAGGCCCGCGAAAACTTCCTCAAAAAAGATATGAAGGCTGCTGCTGCTGAAATCAGGAAGTCTGCTGAATTCCTAAAGCATGAAGAGGAACTTGCTACAAGCGAGGGGAAAAAAGACCTTCTGGTCTCAACACATGCGTTGGAAAAAGCAGCCGATGATATAGAAAAGGGGACCGTAACGTCTGTGAATAGACTGCACCATGTTTTTGCCAATGCGTACCATGCCCTTGCACGTTCCCATTATTTGAAAGCATCGGAATCATGGGCAAAGAAAAATGCGAAAGAGGCCGGTTTCAGCCTCAGGGTTTCATCCTGGGATCTGGAACACGGCCTGGCGTGGAGTGGACAAAAGGTGGAAGGCGAGACCGAAACGGCCCTAAAAGATGCCCGGCATGTTTCAGGAAAACTGATCAAAGGAGCTGACTGGCTATCCTCCGAGGTCGACAAGAGCATTGAAGACATAGGCAGGGAAATAGATAAATTCCGGAAGGAGATGACCCCCAAAGGCATGTAATGAAATGGCAGGATCATGTCCCAGAATTTTTTTGAGCCAACCGTACGAGTTCAGTGTTGAGTTCAGTCAGTGTTCAGTCAGTTGACACGCACGCAGGGTAAGATATAATTTAATCAATGAGGGAAACATCTTCATTTCTCAGCTTCATTGACGCGTTGCATAGTAGTGGCCCCGCATCGGACCTTGCGGACAACATGCGCCTCTACGCTTGGCTGATCGGCAATTGGGAAATGGATGTTGTCATGCACAAGAACGACGGCTCCAAGGCAACGGCTCGCGGTGCCATGCATGCTGGCTGGGTGCTGGAAGGCCGCGCCATTCAAGACGTCTTTGTCGTACCGGACCTCTTTTATGGTACGAGTTTGCGTTTCTACGATCCGCATATCGATGCATGGCAGATTTTCTGGATCGACCCGCTGAAGCAGGTGTACTTCCACATGGTCGGTCGCGCGCGAGGGAATGACATCATCAACGAAGGAAAAGAAACGCCAGAGCTTGCACGGTCTTACGGCCTTCCGGAAGATTCAACCGCGACAGTACGCTGGAGTTTCACCGAGATCGCACCAAATTCGTTCCATTGGCTGTCCGAGCGCTCGACCGATGGAATGATATGGCATCTCCAGCGTGAGTACTTTGCGCGTCGTTTGACCCCGGATAAGCTCCCACCATTCCCCAGCGGGGGGTGGGTCGACTTTTGCAATACCTAAATTTTGTAATGCGAAAAAAGTAATTGCGAGTGCAATTAAAACATGATCGGATTCAGTCCACATTTTGAAAACTGCGAGACATTCCTGTTCTCTTGAATCCGTGTTATTTATTCTCCAGATGCTCCGGGCCGGAGCCCGAGGTCTTTGATTCCTCTATAATACGTCCCACGGCATTTCTGTCCTGGGTTTCTTCCTTTATGAGGGCTTCGGCAAGGCAATCAAGCGTATGCCGGTTATTCTTCAATATCTCCTCTGTCTTAGCCTCTGCATCCACCTGATTAGTTTTCTTCTTCCCGGGAAGCTGGATGGAAACTGCTTTGTTGAATTCTCCTGTTACATCGAGGCCTTTTATGGTGACTGAGCTTATGTTGCCGGCATCGAGTTGTTCCATAAACCGGGTGTAATCGACAAGATATTGTTCCAGCCCTTTCGGACCGAAAAAACTCCCCCAGAAGCCCATGATGGCCATAATAAGCAGAAAAGCTACAGCCATCCTCCACTGGGGATTTTTGAATTTTTTGGGGCGTGCATACTGGTAAAAAAAAGACCCGACTATTACGGATTATTTTCAGCATAGTCATACTTCTTCTTGCAGTCGAAATGATATACAACGGGTTGACCGGGAGAATCTGAATGGCGCTAAAGAACAAAGGCTGGAACGACGAGCGCATTGAATTAATCGAAGGTAATTTTTTGCGGGCCGGGGTTATCATCGCCGCTGTTTTTGTGTTTATTGGAGGTATTTTTTATCTAATTAAATATGGAACAGATTTTCCCGAATACAAAATATTTTCAGGCGAACCCTCGGATTTGCGCAGTGTGCATGGAATACTGGATGATGCTTTTTCTTTACGGAGCCGCGGCATAATTCAGTTAGGGCTGCTTCTCCTGATGTTTACCCCGGGAGCCTGGGTAGCATCCTCCTGTTTGCCTTCGCAAAACAACGGGACCGCACATATGTGATTGTTGCCACTATTGTTCTTGCAGTGCTTCTGTTCAGTCTTGTTGGAAAATATCTGTATAGTTAATGTCTTGAGGGAATTGCAATCGCGTCTTATATTTCAGAGCCTGATACCGCCTTTTGCTATTGCACACGCACTCACGATGTAACTGTTCCTTGTTAAGTTCGGCCGCTGTCCATGAACAGTCTGTGATCTCATAGAACTCTTCTGTATTAGTTCTGTTGCTTCTTCCGACCACACGATAATCGGTAAGCGGCCTTCTTATATCGACCTGCCTTTGGAAAATAGATGATCGCATCTATGTTCTCTGTTTTCATGGTACCCCATCATTAAACTTTGAGGGCTTTGTTTATCTTGGATAAGACCTCTTTCTGGTTATTTGACATGGATGTTCCTGCTAACATAATGTTTTGGGCAACAGCCAGGGCGGTTTTACGGTCTTTCGGAGTTGTGATTAATTTGGATAGTGACTTGAATGCTTTGTCTTCATCAGTCTTGACTATGCGGGACTGTTCTTCTGCAATGTGAATAAACTCTTTTTTATTCAGTTTCTTGAACCTTTCGCTTGACTCCAGGAGCCTTTCATCCTGGTACAGGACATCCCGATCAATGGAGTGGTCTGAATCTTCCAGGGCCATGATAATACGGATAATGCCTTCCTCATAGCCGCCTTTTTCCATGGCGCTGTACCAGTGTTGCTTATCTTTTTGAATCTGCTCCTCTTCTTTCACTTTTTCTTTTTCTTGCTCTTTGCTTGGTTTCTTTATCTTTGATGCTTCGGGGTATAACAGTCTCATCCAGGGGTTTTCATAGATAGCAAAAAACAAGGTTTCATCGAAATGGTCTCGCATGTCCTGGTAGCTGTCAAGAATAATCACAATGTTGTCCGAGATATTCTTTTCAAGGATCAGGAACGGGTTATCCGGGAAAACCGGGCTGCGGTTCTTTTTCACAATAGGGGCTATTGTTTTGAAGATCAGCATGGAAGGGTTTATCTTGTCTGAAAAGATATATTTGTTTACCCGAAGGGGATGGAGCTGTTTCATGATCGCTGCAGAAGTTTCCGTGGAAAACATCTTCACCCAAGGGCTTAAGAAGGTGTCGTACAACGAGTCGTTCATCTCTGAAACAGCTGCAACCCTGCTGAAATCTGCGTCTTCCTCTTTCATCTCCTCCTTGTCCTCGTTCAGGGCCATAATATCCTTGATATCACGTTCGACAAAGCGGACATCGTAATCGGACATTCCTTCTTTTTTCCCTTTATCTACGATGATCATTTCATAGAGGCCTGGCGGCAATGCCTCAATGATATCGATGCTTTTAATGATCTCCATGTGCTCCTTTTTCGCTGTCTTGCTTCCGACGAATATGCCCAGGTGACCGGCATCCGGGTGAATCATATAGATGATTACCTTTTGCAGCCGCTTGATCTCCTCAACGGATCCGTATCCCTTGATGATCCAATCCAGCGCCTGCTGGGGCGGTGTAATGTTGTCTCCCCTGGATGCGAACAGGAGTATCGGTCTTTTTATGTCTTTCAGATTGAGGATCTTTGACCTGTCCAGGGACAGCTTGCCCTTCTCCAGTTTGTCGCCTATAAAAAGGTTCTCCACTGTAGAATGCATCTCCTCTTTGGTCATTTCGGAATACCCATCCCACCATTTCTCAAAGGTTAGGTATCGTTCTTCATCGGTATCCACATTGGAATAGAGATTATACTGCTTTGTCCATAGGGTATTGCCGGGATTAAGGCTTTCAAAGTTCTCCTCAAGCCAAGCGCCGTCGAATTTGCCGTCGCCCAAGTCTGATAAGAGTGAGCTGAGCCAAACCCCGCCGAGCAGTCCGCCCGCATATCTCATCGGGTTCTTTCCCTGGACCCCTGCCCAGTACGAAAGAGGGGAGCCATTAAGCACCAGGGGGCCGGTCAAGTCAGGCCGGTCAGCGCCAAGCAGAGCCACAGCCCAGCCTGCCTGGCAGTTACCAATCACCGCCGGCTTTTCAGCCTTTGGATGAAGTCTGGCAACCTCTTCGATAAAGCGGATCTCTGCTTTTTCAACATCTTCCAGCGTCTGTCCTGGCACGGGCTCTGGATGGAAGAGGATGAAATAGACTGGGTGCCCTTGGGCCAGAGCATCGCCGATTTCGGAATCCCGTTTGGAACCGCCGATGCCAGGGCCGTTTCCAGCCCTGGGGTCGATGACTACGATGGGCCGTTTTTCAGGGTCAATGGTGTCTGTTTCTCTCGGTAGGATACTGGCAAGGTCATAGTTCACCGGCCTGTCGAAGGTCAGGCCCTCCAGGACAACCTTATAGTCGAACACAAGAACCGGTGGTTCTCCTTTTTTAATCGTTTCAAAATAATTATTTCCTCGTTTCCGAAGGATATCCATAAAAAGAATCCCACGCTGGCTGGAATCGAGCCAATATTCGTAAGCATCTTTCATCCAGTCGAATGACATCATCGGGGTTTTAGAATTCATTGTTTCATTCATATCTTACTCCCTTCTTGCTCCATGCGATGACTTGCCAATACAGCTGCGGCGCACGATAAAAGCCTTGTCCTGGGAGGGTCGGACCGGGATGTGAGAATGATCGGCGCCTTTGTTCCTACTACAAAACCAGCCATCTGGGCCCCGGCCAGGTACTCAAGGTCCTTGTCCAGGATGTTGCCTGAAACAAGGTCCGGCACCACCAGGATGTCAACGTCTCCTGATACGGGACTGTTGATCCCTTTGACCCTTGCCGCCTCGGCTGAGATGGCGTTGTCAAAGGCGAGCGGCCCATCCACGATGGCCCCTTCTATCTGCCCTCTATCTGCCATCTTTGCCAAACATGCCGCATCAATGGTGGAGGGGATCGCCGGATTGACAACCTCCACCGCCGATAAGGCAGCAACTTTTGGTTGTTCCACCCCCAGCAAACGGGAGATATCAACAGCATTCTGCACAATGTGCATTTTAGTGGAGAGGTCCGGACTGATGTTAATGGCGGCATCGGTGATGTACAGAAGTTTGGGATACGTCTTCAGGTCTGCCAGGAGCACATGGGAGATGCGTTTTTTCCCCTGTAGATGATGGGCTAGGATAGGGTGAAGGAATTCGGCTGTGTGGATATGACCTTTCATCAGGGCCTTGACCTCACCCTTTTCAAAGAGTTCTACGCCTTTTTCCGCCATTTCATCCTCCGATGTGGCATTGATAATGCGGAATTGCTTTGTGCAGGTGATGGTTTTGAGTATATTCCGAATACTATTTTCGTCCCCGATTAAAATTGGATCGATATAGCCCGCCTCTGCCGCCTCGCATGCGCCTTCCATCACATGCCGCTCACCCGCATCTATGACTGCTATGGGCATGGCAGGCAGGCCCTGGACAGCTTTAAGAATGTCTTCAAAATTGGCAAATTCAACGCTCATTGTTTATCTCCTTGCTTACCTTTTAAGAGCAGTGACCGGGTATGCCGGGCAATCATCAGGTCCTCGTTAGTGGGAATCACCCGCACGGTGCAGGAACTATTTTTCGTCGAGATGATGCCTGCATTGGTATCGTTATTCGCAGTGTCAAGGCATATTCCAAGATAATCGAGGCCGTGGCAGATCATCCACCTCACCGGTGCGGCCCTCTCACCAATACCTCCGGTGAACACCAGGGTATCCAGGCCGCCAAGGACCGCGGATAGGGCTCCGATATACTTGCGTGCCGTGTAGCAGAAAAGCTCTATTGCCTGGGCGGCATGCGGTTCCGTGGTGCGTTGATCCAGCAGAGTTTTCATATCGGAGCTGATCCCGGAAACCCCGATGAGCCCTGAACGCTGGTAGAGCAGCCTTTCGAGCTGACGGGCATCATAGCCTTTCTCGTCCATGAGGTAGAGCAGGATGCCCGGATCAAGATCGCCGCATCTCGTGCCCATCATAAGTCCACCCAAGCCGGAAAACCCCATGGTGGTGTCTTGGGGGTGTCCGTCACTCAGAGCCGCCATGCTTGCTCCGCTGCCCAGATGGGCAATGATGACCCGTCCTTTAGTGTCCCGCCCCAGAACACTGGCTATGTATTCATAGGAAAGACCGTGGAACCCGTAGCGATGTATCCCCTCATGCCAGAGGCTGCGTACGATCGGCAGCCACTGGGCTACTTCCGGCATCCGGCGATGAAAGGCGGTATCAAAACAAACTACCTGGCTGAGTCCGGGGTAGTGCGCGACTACCGCATCAATGCCTTTGATCTCACCGGGTAGGTGCAATGGGAAAAAGGGGATGAGGCCTCTCAGGGTTAGAATCAATTCGGGGGTTACCATTTCAGGAGCCATGTGTTTTGGCCCTCCCCCTGCCAGCCGGTGCCCGACCCCATCCGGAGCTGGAAGATGCTGTTCCTCTATAACCGCGGTGAACATCGCCTTGACTGCCGCTTTGTGGTCGGGGAAATCCGAGTGACTGTCTACCACGCGTTTCCCTTGGCCATCTTTCAGCCAGAGCCAGCCACCGGAAAGACCGATCCTTTCTACCGCCCCTTCGGCTATTAGTTTCTCGGTTGTGTCCAGAAGGTACATGGCAAACTTCATGGATGAAGAGCCGCTGTTGATACAGAGGATATTATGTTCCATGTGAGGTTCCTTTAAAATATTCTGCTCAAGTACAAAGGGCCAAAGTGATTGTGGCTTCTTAAGAAATTATCCCTTCAAAACACGGCACTGTCAAGTCTTTTTCTCAAGTTTTCGCAAGTTCTCCTCAGGGCTTTATTCCCCAAAATTCCACAAAGGTGCTCAGATAGCCGACAATATCCTCCCGGCTGAACATGCCTGAATTTGTCCATCTGCCATCATTTGAGTATGAAAGTTTTGAGAAAATGGCTATTATCAGGCTTTGGCGCATGTCTATATATAAAGCAGAAGATGAGGCTCATTATAACCAATTCTATTTGCTTGAATAACGTTGGGACAGTAGTGGAATAAAATGTACAGTAAACCATCGATGCCTGTATGTATTCGTGGTCAAGATCGGCACAATGGCGGCACAATTACTTGACTAAACGAATAAAATAAACTATACATTGTAATTAGACCAAATAATGCAACGTACAAACATCTTGTGTAATTTCTACTAAGGAGGACGATTCATGCACGATATCAAACGCATCCTTGTCGTAAGCAGAATGACAAAATACTGCAGAAAAGCGGTCCATTACGGAATTTCTCTGGCCAGGAGCTAAGGGCTGAACTTTATGTCATTCATGTTGTTCATGATCCCTTGATTTTTGGGGCATGGAACCTGCCGAGACCATCTGTGGAAGAAGATTACAGAAAAGAGATCAAGAAGTCGAAAGAGGATCTCAATACTATCATAAATGCTGAGAAGGGTAAGGGCCTGACTATAAAAGAACTAATTAAAGAGGGAAATCCTACAGAGGAGATTTTTGTCGCAATCAAAGAAAACAAGATTGATCTCGTGATCATGCTTGCCCATGAAGAATGGCGGCTGGAACATTTTCTTTTTGGACGGAGCAAGGAAGAAATTATTCGGAAGATGCCGTGTTCAGTTCTGCTGCTGAAGGAGGAACCCCAGCCCATGGCATTCTGAAAAGCAAGCTGGAATCTCTTATAAGCGAACCGCTACAAGTAGCCGAGCTGGTTGTTATGGGTTCCCACGGCTGAAGCGCAATCAAGGCAGCAGACCTCGGCAGTGTTACATTTGGAGTTATTCATAAATTCAATTACATAGTCCGGGTATCCGTGACAAAAGAAAAGGAGTGAACAAAATGAAAAGGCCTACTATTATCGTATTTATTTTTCTGGCATTCTGCTTGGCCTCTTGTGCCAGTCCGAAGAATTATCCCCTGACGCTTTTGTACCAGCCGCTCAACCCTCAGCCTGAAAAAACAGGCGCCGCGATTTTTACTGTTGCAACTTTCAGCGACAAAAGGCCTGTTAGTAACAAAAGGATGCTCGGAGCAGTAGACGGCTCCGAATTTGTAGCTCTCCTTGACGGTCCGGCTGCAGCCCTCTCAAAGGGTTTTGCCGTATACCTTGTGAACAGGGGTTATACGGTCAACAGAACAGATGAAGTGTGGGATGGAGATATCAAGTCAATAAATCCAGGCCGTGACGATTTTATGCTCGGAGGCACATTGGATGACCTTTCCATCAATGTTAAAGACCAACTTCTGAAAACGGAGTATGATTGCTCGGTGAAGTTCACGCTGTCCATTGCCGATGCAAAGACAAAGGAGCTGCTGCACAGAGAGAAATTTGATGATACTGGCTCTTATGTCACGTTTCCGTTCAGCAGGGAAAAGGCTGAGGAATTAATAAACAAGGCACTGTCCGACGCAGTGCAGAAGAGTCTTGCACACATAAGTGAATATCTCCATAGCAATATAAAGGGTTAAGGAAGGGCCTGCCCAACCCTGCTGCTGACAAGATACATTAAGTGGATGTTAACGAAGGGGCCTAACTTTGCATAAAGCACCTCTTGGAAATAGAGGATATTAACTGCCGTCTGCATGACAGGCAGCAGTTAAACGACACAGAACAAGTGAGTGAATAATGGTTAGTCAAAAGAGACTAAAAGAAGAGATGAAGCGCGCCGCCTCTCTCAGGGCTGATGCGGAGAAAAAACTCGCCATGTCTTTCGGCTCAAAGCCCGAGAAGGAAGGGAAGACTCTTGAGGAGATTGTCTGCGAACTCAACGTGCACCAGATCGAGCTTGAGATGCAGAACGAGGAACTCAGAAAGGCCCAGCTTGACCTTGAGGAAACCAGAGACAGGTATGCTGATCTTTACGACTTCGCGCCGGTCGGCTATTTCACATTCAATCATTGTGGCGTAATCAAAAATGTGAATCTTACCGGAGCATCGCTTCTGGGTGTTGAGCGCAAGAAACTGATTGACCGGGGATTCGGACGTTTTGTCGAGGAAGAGTACCTTCCGAGATGGGACCACCATCTGATGGACGTAAAACAGAATATGGAAAAGCAAAGCTGTGAATTATTGCTCAAGCTGGAGGATAACTCCAGCTTATTTGCCCGGATTGAAAGTGTCCGGACGGATTTAAGTGATGGAAGCTATGATGTCCGCTCTATAGTGAGTGACATCACCGAGCGCAAGAATGTAGAGGATGCGCTGAAGGTATCAGAAATCCGCTATCGGAATTTCGCGGCAACAGCTGGCAATGAAAATGATCTCTGATTCGAGCGACATCGCAAACAGCATTCTTGAAGAAACCAAGTATGGCGGATATTAGACTCTTTTCATCGGCAGATGCGGCCTTTCCGCTATGGAGCGTTTCCTTATGGGGAGCGTCACTACTGAGATTATCAATCACGGCACCGGGGTGGCGATCTGCGTTGTGGAATGATGGTAATATCAAAAGTTTCGTGAAAAACGACAGTAGTACATGAAATGAAGGCAGTGAAGCGAGAAATGACAATTGACGACATAAAGAAAACTCATGAATCATCATTCCAGCGAAGGCCGGAATCCGGCATAGACGCGGTAAAATCGTTGGCCGGCCTGCTGGTCAAAGTTAGCACTGATAAAACCGGCAGCATAGTATTCTAACAAAGCTCTGAAGAAACGATTACATTAAATACATCGACCCGCCCGGCTCCGGAGGTCCCAAACGCGGGATATAAAAGGAATCGTCAAATCAAGCAGTGTGGAAGATGCTGCGCAAAGACGGTCGGCGCTGTAAGGAGGCTATGTAACCTGCGTATCAAAAGCATGGAGCTTTTGCGTATTGTTTTATCTCTCGAGAGCTTCATATACTATTTCTTAATATTTTTCGGGTTCCTCGAAATTTTTAGCAAATTCACCAAGTTGGACACCAAGACGAACACATTCTATGCCTTCCATGCATTCGTCGGCATCCTTCTTCTCGATATACGTTGTCAGTTCATGCTTGCCTTTTTTGAACTTCACGATGTAGGCATTCTTCTCTTCGTTCCAATCAAGACTGATGGCGATACCATGCTTTTCCACTTCGGGAAACATTTCCGCTATCTTGTCTTTCAGCGTAAAGTTTGTGTAACTCATAGATCCTCCTGTTTCAACTGAATGCCCCAGTTTTTGCTCATCTCCGGAAATACTAGCATACTTTTTTTGTTTATGAAAATTGCTGCGCTACTAACTGTATATCATGATAACTGTGAAGTGTCAAGAAGGGGGTACTATGCACTGAAGGGGGTATATGCAACTGACCTGAGCTGCATTTGGATGTGCCGAAGATTGCGCAGTCAGGTGCAGAGTTATTAAGGCACAAGCGAAGACGTAGAGTAACGGCACATCATCGAGGTTCTGAACACGACCGGAGCGCTGGTAAGTTGCAAGGACGTCGCAGCAGAGATTTTTGGCAGCAATCCAAAGACGCTCTAATCGAGGATACAAAAACTGGGTATCCAAAGAAATAAAAACAATTCCTGATATGTGAGGAGTCTCCTGATATATCAGGAGGTGACGCCTATGACATTATAATTGCTACCATCGCAGTCTTCGTTGAAATTCAATATTTTCAGCATCATGGGAACTCGTGTCCTGGCGCCATTAGTCCTGGCACACATTCTGCTGTTCAATTCATTAGCACTAATAGCAAACACCAACATATGTTTCATTTTAATGCGACAGTTGCATGGAAAAGAGTATTTACAAAGCAACACGAGGTGTAAAATCTGTTGTCCTTTTTTTAAAGAGGAGTATTATGTGGGTTATTGCAGTGCCTGCGATTTCCCTTATGTACCCTGCATCACCGAAATGGAACAACATTGCCTTAAAGACAGTTTCTCGTCTTGTGCAACTTTCTACAAACATTTGGGAACAGAGCAAAATAGAATGTACGAATTCAATACGTTAAAGTCAACTAAGGGGAGTCTCATGCATACGGCGTGCAAAATCTCTCATGAAAATCGGGATATGGTTAAAACAGTATGAAGAGCCATTGTAAGACCAATATTACAGTTAAAGACAAGCATGAGGCGGAAGGACGTTGTGCAAGAATCAGAAGGCTGTCAGAAGCAATAATATTGCAGGCTATTGAAGATTTATGGATTAAGGAAGAAAGAGAGAGATGCTTTAACTTCTTCACGGGAGAAGAGTTTAGTATCTGTGCCAGGACGGCAGGTATGAATTTCCATGACCAGCTAAGAGTGCTTAATTTGGTCTGGAACATACCTATTCAAAATTCAGAAATTGAAGTAGGAACCACAGATACTTTGGAGAAAAAAACAGGCACAGTCTATACCAGACGCCATCCTGAAAGTGCAGCACTTGCAAAGAGGACACAACAAGAAGGAGGAGGTGCTCAGCGATGACGTAGTCAATCCAACTCTACTCACTTAATAACCATTAAAATCACAAATCTAAGGAGGATTAACCATGACAAAAGGAAATGTAGGTGTTGCTATATTCAATACTCACGTCGAGGCCGAAAATGCCGTGAAGGAATTGCAGAAATCGGGCTTCGATATGAAGAAACTGTCCATCGTGGGCAAAGACTATCACACTGAGGAACAGGTTGTCGGCTACTACCATACGGGTGACCGCATGAAGTACTGGGGCAAGCTGGGCGCCTTTTGGGGCTGGCTGTTTGGTATTTTCTTCGGGACCGGCTTATTCTTGATCCCGGGGATTGGTCCGCTTATCGTTGCCGGTCCGCTAGTCGCCGTTATCGTTGGAGGCCTGGAGGGTGCCGTGGCAATTGGAGGATTAAGTGCGCTTGGCGCAGGTCTATACAGCATTGGCATTCCGAAGGACAGCATTATCAATTATGAAACCTCCCTCAAGGCCGACAAGTTTCTTTTGGTGGTTCATGGCGGAGGGGATGAGCTGTCCAAGGCCAAGGATATTCTGAAAAGCGCCGGCCATGAGGTGTCCGTTCATTCTTAAACTTCAAAGCTGAAGAACGGCGACACGCTGACACTAATCTCAAAGGAGGTTGTCATGATACTGGAATTAGATGAGAAGGAAAAAGAGGTATTGAAGCTGGTACTTAAATCGTTTGATGCAGAACTTAGGGGTGAAATCGGTAAGACCGATAACCGGGGATATAAAGCCGCCCTCCATGGAGAGGAAGACGTTATCAAGAAGCTGATTGAAAAAGTATCTTTGCAGAAAGCATAAGGATAATAGTTCCTCGCCCGACTGGAAGGGGACTATTACGAAGAAGGAAAATGGCAAACCTGATGAGGCTACAGTGTCATAGGTGACCATTCATAACTATGAAAATCACAAATCAATATGAAAGAGGAAAAGGAGAAAGAACGTGAAGAAAGTTATTTTGGTTGTTACAATGCTGTCGATGATGATGGTGCCCTTCGCATTTGCACAATCTCAGCCCCAAGCGTCTCAGCCGCAGGCTCCGGTGGTCGGCGAGTCAACCGTAGGTATTGCTGTGACTGAACTTCAGGACGTGGTGAAGGGCTGGAGCGCAAAGAAGAAAATCCTCAACAAAGCTGTGTACAATGACAAGAAACAGAAGATCGGCGTTGTGAAAGACATCATCATTGGGGCGAACAAGTCTGTCACCTATGCAATCGTCGGTGCCGGCGGTTTCCTGGGCATGGACATGCATGATGTTGCGATTCCCTTTGCTCAGATCAAGGAGCAAGGCGGTAAAATGGTACTGCCCAATGCGACCAAGGATGCAATCAAGGCGATGCCGGAGTTCCGGTATGGGAAATAACCTGCCCTTTGACGGCAGGCTTAAGCTGTGTATTGTCTGGGGCTGTGCCTTATTCATGGTCGGCGTGCGGGTTCGCACCGGAACAGGCTGCAGAAATTACCGAACATTATTGGGAGGAGCAATAAAATGTACTGACGCACAGGAGGATTAACCATGACAAAAGGAAATGTAGGTGTTGCTATATTCAATACTCACGTCGAGGCCGAAAATGCCGTGAAGGAATTGCAGAAATCGGGCTTCGATATGAAGAAACTGTCCATCGTGGGCAAAGACTATCACACTGAGGAACAGGTTGTCGGCTACTACCATACGGGGGACCGCATGAAGTACTGGGGCAAAGTGGGCGCCTTTTGGGGCTGGCTGTTTGGTCTTTTCTTCGGGGCCGGCTTCTTCTTGATCCCAGGGCTTGGTCCGATTGTCGTAGCCGGGCCGCTCGTTGCCACCATAGTCGGAGGCCTGGAGGGTGCCGTGACTGCCGGAGGATTAAGTGCGCTTGGCGCAGGTCTTTACAGCATTGGCATTCCGAAGGACAGCATTATCAATTATGAAACCTCTCTGAAGAGCGACAAGTTTCTGCTGGTGGTACATGGATCGGGGGATGAGCTGGCCAAGGCTAAGGATATTCTGAAAAGCATCGGCCACGAGGTGTCTGTACATTCTCAGTGAATGATTCGTATTTCACGTACGATCTGATGACGACCGATGCCGACACGTCACTTCGCGTGTGGCGCGTGAGCCCTTACGCAGGGCAAGTTCCCGGATGAGTTCAGGTAAAAGGAACTCAAGGAATTACAGGAGGTGTTATGGTCAAGAAAATACTGGTACCCATTGACGGCTCTGAAACTGCACGTAAGGCTTTGGAGTATGCTGTAGATCTTGCAAAACAGACAGGATCAACAATTATATTGCTGAGTGTGATCGACAAAAGTCCTTATTATGGGGTACAGATCGTTTCCCTCGAATCAAGCCCGATCCATATGATACAAAAACTGGAAGATTACTTTAGACAGACTGCCGAAGCCTATGTTGCGGAGGCCGAAGGTCTATGCAAGACCAAAGAAGTGGGTTCTCAGAAGATGATCAACGCGGGACACCCCGTCGAAGAGATCATAAAAGCGGCAGAGAGCTCGAAAGTCGACCTCATAGTCATGGGCTCTCACGGGAAAAGCGCATTAGGCGCTGCGATTCTGGGAAGTGTAACAATCGGCGTAATACACAGGGAGACAAAATTCCCTGTTCTGGTTGTGAGAAGATAACTGTAAGCACCACTTTTTTATAGGACAAACTGATGGAGACCTTAACAAAAAAACCATCAGAATAATTAAAGGGATAGCGATGAAAATAAACCCTCATGCAGGAAAACTTGCCGAACCGGCTATGCTGGTTAACGTGCCTAAACTGATCACGGCCTATTATACCGAGGCGCCTGACCCTGAGGTGCCGGCGCAACGGGTTGCCTTCGGCACATCGGGACATCGCGGCTCGGCCTTCCAGAGGGCTTTTAATGAATGGCATATCCTCGCCATCAGTCAGGCCATTTGCATGTATCGCGCGGAGCAAAAGATCGATGGTCCGCTCTTTCTCGGTATGGACACTCATGCGCTCTCGGTTCCGGCTCTTGCCAGCGCGCTGGAGGTGCTGGCGGCCAACGGGGTGGATGTAATGATCGCGGAGGGAGACGAATATACCCCGACCCCCGTCGTATCTCATGCGATTCTCACATACAACCGCGGGCGCAAGACAGGACTCGCCGACGGCATCGTCATCACGCCGTCACACAATCCGCCACATGATGGCGGGTTCAAATACAACCCGCCAAACGGCGGGCCGGCGGAACGTGCCGTCACCGATTGGATCGAAGCGAAGGCAAACGAGTTTCTCGAAAGTGGCCTGCGAGGCGTTAAAAGGATTTCTGTCGAGAAAGCGCTTCGCGCCCCCACGACGTACCGGCATGACTATCTAAATGCTTACATTACGGATCTCGGCAACGTGCTCGACATGGACGCGATTCGCGACGCAAAGATCAGCCTGGGGGTGGATCCGCTCGGCGGCGCGGGGGTCCATTACTGGGCGCCGATTGCCGAGCGCTACGGGTTGAACCTAACGGTCGTGAACGAGGCTGTCGACCCGACTTTCCGATTTATGACGGTCGATTGGGACGGCCAGATCCGCATGGACCCCTCCTCGCCCTATGCGATGCAGCGATTGATAGGGCTGAAGGACCGCTTCGACATTGCTTTTGCCTGCGACACCGACCATGACAGGCATGGGGTTGTTACCAAAAGCGCAGGCCTTCTCCCGCCCAATCACTACCTATCAGTGGCCATCTTATATCTCTTTCAACACCGGCCGAAGTGGAGCAGGGAAGCGGCGGTCGGCAAGACAGTGGTGAGCAGCCAGATGATTGATCGAGTCGCCGCGAAGCTGGGGCGGAAGCTTTACGAGGTGCCGGTAGGCTTCAAGTGGTTTGAGGATGGACTGCTAGACGGCTCACTTGGCTTCGGCGGGGAAGAGAGTGCGGGCGCGTCTTTCGTCCGTCGGGATGGCAGTGTATGGACTACAGACAAAGACGGGATCGTCCCGGCTTTGCTGGCCGCGGAGATCACGGCCCGGATGGACCGGGATCCTGGCGAAATCTACCACGAACTCACCCGCGAGTTCGGTGAGCCGGTTTACGATCGAGTCGAGGCCCCAGCCACGCCTGAACAAAAGGAACTGTTGTCGAAGCTCTCACCCCAGCAGGTTAAGCTAACCGACCTGGCCGGCGAAAAAATCCAGACTGTACTCACCCACGCGCCCGGCAACGGCGCTCCCATCGGAGGGATGAAAGTAGCGGCCGAGAGCGGATGGTTCGCAGCTCGCCCGTCAGGGACAGAGAATATATACAAGATCTATGCGGAGAGCTTCCGTGGAGCGGACCATCTGCGCCGCATCCTGGAGGAAGCGCAGACAATCGTCAACGCTGCTATTGCGCCGGCGGCTCTGTCCACAACAGATCTCCAGGAAAAATGATGAACAGAGTGGATCTCATGAAATCTAATTGCACGTCTTGGGTAAAGGCAGTGGCAATAGTCGTCTTGGGATTTTGTTTAGCGTCTTGTGCAAACAATTCCCCACCTGTCCCCGAGGCGGAATATTCGACGAAAATCGTCGGTAGCTGGCAAGGCACAGTTGGCGATTTGAAAGAGGCAATGTCAATCCTCGTAGATGGCACTTTCGTCTGCCAATTATATCCTACGGGGTTCATTGCCAATACTCTTTCTCAAGGTGTCAAAGGTAAGATTTGGGGAACTTGGAAAATCACCGGAGCAATTATCACTCTGAGAATCACTGACTCCGAAAACGAGCATTTACGGAACAAGAGTACTTCAAGCACAATCGTGGCGTTCAAGGAAGACGAACTTGTATTAAAATCTGACCGCGGACAGACCTCTTCCTTCCAGCGAGCGCGCGCTCTTTGATCCAAGACATAGGAGATGGACCATCTGAGCCGCGTCCTGGAGGAAGCGCAGACAATCGTCAACGATGCTTTGGCTGCTGCGCCGCAGCGGTCAGGGCTTGCAGGCAATACAAATTTGGAGGAGAAACTTTGACCAGCAGGGTACTAACCGCTGACGCTGAGTTGGAAAAGCTTCAGCATGAATCATTCAGCTACTTTCTTCATGAGACGAACCCGGTCAACGGACTGGTGATCGACAAGACCGCAGCGGATTGGCCTGCCAGTATTGCCGCCACCGGCCTCGCTTTGGCGGCTTATCCCGTGGCTGTCGAGCGCGGATTTATGCTGCGTGCTGCGGCAGTAGAACGAACGCTGACCACGCTGAGATTTTTCTGGAACAGTCCGCAAGGCCCCGAACCTAACGCCACCGGTTACCAGGGCTTTTATTATCATTTTCTCGACATGCAGACTGGCCGGCGCGCCTGGCAATGCGAACTGTCAACGATAGACAGCGCTTTTCTGCTGGCGGGTGCGTTGACGGCGGGCATTTATTTTGACGCGGACACGGCCGACGAGCATGAAATCCGCACCCTCGCCGACAAGCTCTATCGCCGCGCGGATTGGCAATGGGCGCAAAACCATGGCGCAACGGTTACACACGGCTGGAAGCCCGAAAGCGGATTTCTCAAATACCGTTGGGAAGGATACGATGAGGCGATGCTGCTGTATATCCTCGGGCTGGGCTCGCCCACTCATCCGCTGCCCGAGAGCTGCTACGCCGTGTGGACTTCCACTTACCGGTGGGAACACTTTTACGGATATGAATATCTTTACGCAGGGCCATTGTTTACACACCAGCTCTCACATGTCTGGATCGACTTTCGAGGCATTCGGGACGCGTTCATGCGCGTCAAGGGTATCGACTATTTCGAGAACAGCCGTCGCGCGACGTATGTACAGCAACAATACGCGATAGACAATCCTCTCAAGTTCGCGGGCTATGGCCCACATTGCTGGGGAATTACCGCCAGCGATGGCCCCGGCCCCGATACGATCAAAGTGAGCGGCATCGAGCGCCAATTCTTCGATTATGTGGGGCGCGGCGTGCCATACGGGCCCGACGACGGCACCATCGCTCCGTGGGCGGTAGTGACGTCGCTGCCGTTTGCGCCGGAGATCGTGCTGCCCGCGCTCGACTATTTTATTCACGAGGTTAAATTAACAGAGTTAAATCCATACGGCTTCAAAGCGACTTTTAACCCTACCTATCCTGCAAAATCCAGCAATCCCTTTGGTTGGGTATCGCCGTGGCATTACGGGCTTAATCAAGGGCCTATTATTTTGATGATCGAAAACTATCGTACCGGCTTATTGTGGCGCTTGATGCGAAACTGCCCATACATCGCCAGCGGCTTGCGGCTAGCGGGTTTTGGCGGGGGCTGGTTATGAACCCTGTACTTTTGAATCAGAATGACAGCCCACTGGAAGCACCTGTGCGTGTTTTCAGCGGCGGCGCCACGCCCATCCCTGCAGTGCAGTTGCTGTCGAACGGCCGATACCACGCGATGATCACGAACGCGGGAGGCGGTTACAGTCGCTGGAAGGACATATCGGTCACGCGCTGGCGCGAGGATAGTACGCGGGACAATTGGGGCACGTTCTGCTATCTCCGCGATGTGGCGAACGGTGCGTTCTGGTCAACCACCTATCAACCAGCACTCAACCCATCGGCGGCCTATCAAGCAAATTTTTCGGAGGCGTGCGCGGCCTTCCGGTGTCATGAGCAGGGCATTGATGCGCACACGGAGATTGCAGTTTCGCCGGACGATGACATCGAGGTACGGCGAATTGGCATCACGAACCGCTCTGCGGCACGCAGGGTAATCGACCTCACGAGTTATGCTGAAGTGGTTCTCGCATTGGCTGCCGCCGACTCAGCGCATCCCGCTTTCAGCAATCTGTTTGTCCAGACGGAAATCATCCGTGAGCAGCAGGCGATCCTGTGCAATCGCCGGTCTGGTGCCGGCGGCCAGGCGGCACTATGGATGTTTCACCTGATTGTCCCTGATGAGCCGGTTTTGGGCGGCATATCGTATGAAACGGACCGGATGCGTTTCATTGGCCGCGGAAATACGCTCGTCAATCCGCAGGCGATGCGTAATGTCGCGGCGCTGTCGGGTAGCGAGGGGTCCGTGCTTGATCCGATTGTTGCTATCCAATGCCGTGTAACACTGGATCAGGAACAATCGGCAACGGTCGCTATCGTTACCGGCGTCGGTGAGACCCGCGGCGCATGCCTGAAGCTCATCGGGAAATACCAGGACCGGCATTTGACCAATCGCGTCTTCGGCCTGGCGCGCAAGCACAGCCGGTCGGTCCTGCAGCAGCTCAATGCGACCCAGGCCGACGCGCAACTATATGGCCGCCTCGCCGACTCTATTATTTACGCCAATGCTTCGCTGCGTGCCGATCCCGGCATTCTCATCAAGAACCGCCGCGGGCAATCCGGGTTATGGGGCAATTCAATTTCCGGGGATTTACCGATCGTGCTGTTGCAGGTCGGGGAACCGGCCGATATTGATTTGGTGCGCTGGCTGTTGCAGGCCCACGCGTACTGGCGTTTAAAGGGACTGACAGTCGAGCTGGTGATCTGCAACTCAGAGGGTGCCGGCAGCCGGCAATCGCTCCACGATCAGATCATGACGCTGATCGCCACAGGCTCCGAAGCCAATCTGAGCGATCAACCGGGTGGGATATTCGTGAGACTTGCGAAGCCTTTGTCAACCGAGGACCGCATTCTACTTCAGTCGGTCGCCCGAGTGGTCCTCGATGGTAGGGGCGGCGCGCTGGCGGAACAGATCAACCTGCGCAGCCTCGCTGAAGCCGTTGCTCCGCTTTATAGACCAGCTCGAACGCTGCCTGTAGTACCAGCAGCGGCCGTCGAGTCATCTCGTGGCGATCTGATATTTTTCAACGGGCTTGGCGGATTTACCCCTGACGGACGCGAGTACGTCGTTACGATAGCACCCGGCCAGGTTACACCGGCGCCGTGGGTGAACGTGCTGGCAAATCCATCATTCGGCGCCATCGTCTCGGAAAGCGGCTGCGCCAACACATGGAGCGAGAACGCCCAAGAGTTTCTCCTCACGCCATGGTCGAATGACCCAGTAAGCGATTCTGGCGGCGAAGCCTTTTACCTCCGGGACGAAGAAAGCGGACACTTCTGGTCGCCTGCGCCCTGGCCTAGCCGCGGACAAGGATATTACGTTTGCAGGCACGGATTCGGCTACAGTGTGTTCACCCACTCGGAGGATGGTATCAACTCCGAACTGTGGGTTTATGTGGCGCTGGATGCGCCGATCAAGTTCGCGGTGTTGAAGGCGCGCAACAAGTCAGGCCGGTCGCGCCGCCTCTCCGTCACCGGATACATCGAATGGGTGCTGGGAGAACTGCGGCCGAAATCGATGATGCATGTGATCACGGAGATGGATCCCAACATCGGCGCGCTGTTGGCGCGTAACGCATACAACGAGGAGTTCGGCGAACGGATCGCTTTTTTCGCTGTGGACGATGCGCCGCGAAGTTTCAGCGGCGACCGGACTGAATTCATCGGTCGCAACGGAACGCTGCTGAACCCTGCGGCTATGTCGTTGCCGCGGCTATCCTGCAGGGTAGGCGCGGCACTCGATCCCTGCGCCGCGCTCCAGGCGCCATTCGAGCTGGCCGATGGACAGGAGCGCGAGATCATTTTCAGGCTTGGGGCGGCCCGAAACGGCGATGATGCGCGCGATGTGATCGAGCGCTTTCGAGGATCTGCTGCCGCGCACGACGCGCTCGAAGTCGTTACGTGCTACTGGAAGCACACCCTCGGCGCGGTATACGTGGAAACGCCCGATCCATCCATCAATGTGCTGGCCAACGGGTGGCTGGTATACCAAACCATGGCTTGCCGCCTGTGGGGACGAAGCGCGTTTTACCAGTCATCGGGCGCTTTCGGTTTTCGCGATCAGCTGCAGGACGTGATGGCACTCGTCCACACCGAGCCAGGCCTTGTGCGCGCGCATTTGCTCCTCTGTGCATCCCGTCAGTTCAAGGAAGGCGATGTCCAGCATTGGTGGCATCCCCCGCTTGGCCGCGGTGTTCGTACCCATTGCTCGGATGATTTCCTTTGGCTTCCATTGGCGACGTGCCGCTATGTTTCGAGTACCGGTGATACCGGAGCGCTGGATGAGTCCATCCATTTTCTTGAAGGCCGGCCTCTCAAGCCGGAGGAAGAATCGTATTATGAGCTGCCCAGCCGGTCAGACGAAACTGCGACTCTATACGAGCATTGCGTGCGGGCAGTACAAAGGGGCCTCCGCTTTGGCGGACACGGCCTGCCGCTCATGGGTACCGGCGACTGGAACGACGGCATGAACAAAGTGGGCGCGCAGGGCAAAGGAGAAAGCATTTGGCTGGGTTTTTTCCTGCATTACGTGCTCATGCAATTCGCCAACGTTGCACAACTGCATGGCGATCCGGCTTTCGTCGCACTTTGCCGGAGCGAAGCGGCACAGCTTCGCCGGAATATCGAGCAGCATGGCTGGGATGGTGGATGGTACCGCCGCGCTTACTTCGACGACGGGACGCCGCTTGGATCGGCAAGTAACCCTGAATGCCGGATTGATTCGATTGCGCAAAGCTGGTCTGTGTTGTCCGGGGCGGCTAATGCCGAGCGCTCGCGCATGGCCATGGACGCGCTCGACAAGCGCCTTGTGCACCGTGATGATGGAGTGATCCAGTTGCTGACGCCTCCATTCGACAAATCGACTCCAGACCCTGGCTATATAAAGGCATATGTTCCCGGCGTCAGAGAGAATGGCGCGCAATACACTCATGCGGCCGTCTGGGCCGCGATGGCATTCGCCGCTATAGGGGACAACCGTCGCGCATGGGAACTGTTGTCGATCATCAATCCAGTGAACCATGCCCGGAGCGCCGAGTCGATTGCAATTTACAAGGTGGAACCATATGTCGTAGCATCCGATGTTTACGCGCTGTCGCCCCATACCGGCCGGGGTGGCTGGACCTGGTACTCGGGTTCGGCGGGCTGGATGTATCGGTTGATCGTGGAATCAATCCTGGGACTGCGGCTAAAGGCTGACAAGCTGCATGTTGAACCTTGCATCCCTGCACACTGGGAGTCGTTCAAGATGAACTATCGGTATCGGGAGACGGTCTATCACATCACGATATGTCAAACGCGGGCAGCGGATGGCGTGACGCTGTTGACGGTCGACGGTATTGAGCGGCACGACCTTGTCATCCCTTTGGTTGACGATCGACAGGATCACGAAGTCCATCTGCGAATTCACGTTGCAGACAGCTAACGCAGCATGAGGAAGGATACAGCAAATGGACACCAACAAGAAAAAAACAAAAAGGAGGAATACAAAATGAGAAGGCCTCTGATAATCATTCTTTTGGCTATTGCCGGTCTATTTCTTGCTACGAATGGCTTTGCTCAAGAGGAAAAATGGGTGGGGGTAGGAGATATAGATAGCAAAACGGCGGAAAGTCAGCGAATTAATGCCTTTATGGTCGAAAAAATCATAGGCTCCAAGGTGATGAATTTGAAAGGGGAGACGTTAGGAAAGATCGAGAATTTAGTCGTAGATATCGATACGGGAAGGATTGTGTACGCTGTCCTTGAATCCGGTGGTTTTTTGGGCATCGGAGATAAGCTCCTTCCCGTCCCTTGGGCATCCCTTGCAGCGCTTCCATCGGAAGGCATATTCTTCCTTGATCGATCCAAAGAACAAATGGTACAAGCGCCTGCTTTTGAAAGGAAGAATTTGCCGAACATGGGGGACATGAGTTGGGGGGCCAACGTTTTGAAGTATTATGGCGCCCCCTCTGGTTATGCAAAATGGGGGCCACCCAGTGATTATGGTTATTATTATGATTATGCTGATTCCAGTTACCCGCTCTCTCCTGGTTCAGGGATAAAGCCTGCCTTACGGGCAGACGACCCCTACAAAAAGATCTTTGACTTTAAAACAATTAAAACCATCTCGGGACAAGTGATAAAAATAGACCAGGTCCCCGAATTTGGATATGGTTTGCAAATGCGTTTGACTGTTTATATTGACAAAAACGAGATACTGCCGGTTTACCTGGGTCCCGCCTTCTACCTTGTAGGCCCTTGGCAAGCAAAACATTTTAAATTAGGCGATACGGTCACAGTAAGCGGCTCACAGGTCACAGTTAGTAACGAGCCATTAATGATTGCCACGACTGTGAAGCGAGGAAATGAAGTCTTGCGATTAAGAGACCAAGATGGGATTCCAGCATGGATTGGATGGAGAAAAACGAGTGATTGATAGTTGCAGAGCCCGATAGATTCAATAGGGTCAGCTACCGGAAATAAGGTGGCGCTCCAAAACGTGAGCGCAAGCGGACGAGCCTTGGAGGAAAAACTATGACCAAACAAACACCTGTCAGCAAGCCTATATACAGTCTTTTACCTACGGACGTCGAGGGATTCGATTCCCTGGCCGAGCTCGCCCTGGATATGCGCTGGTCATGGAATCACGCGACCGACGAAATATGGCGGCAGCTTGATCCCGAGTTGTGGGACCTCACGTATAACCCCTGGGCCGTCCTGCAGACAGTTTCCCGGGACCAGCTCCAGCGCGTGTTATCCGATCCCGCCTTCCGCAAAAGCGTCGATGACTTCTTGCAGGCCAGGCGTCAGGCGGTACAGGCACCTGCGTGGTTTCAGCAAGCGCATCCGCAGGCCCCCCTTACCAGTGTCGCGTATTTCAGCATGGAATTCATGCTGAGTGAAGCTCTGCCCATCTACTCAGGGGGGCTTGGCAATGTGGCCGGAGATCAGCTCAAAGCTGCCAGTGACCTGGGCGTACCGGTCATCGGCGTGGGGCTGCTCTACCAGCAAGGCTATTTTCGGCAGGTGCTCGACAAAGACGGAGCGCAACAGGCCCTTTTCCCTTACAACGATCCAGGCCAATTGCCCATAACGCCGTTGCGCCAGGCGAACGGGGAGTGGTTGCGGCTGAAGCTAGACTTGCCCGGTTACCCGGTCTGGCTGCGCGCCTGGCAGGTCCAGGTGGGCCGGGTGCACCTTTACCTGCTCGACAGCAATGACCCTGCGAACCTACCGGCTCACCGGGGCATTACCAGCGAGCTTTACGGTGGCGGACCGGAGTTGCGGTTGAAACAGGAGATTATGCTTGGGATCGGCGGGTGGCGGTTGCTCCACGCACTCGGCATCAGGCCGGAAGTCTGTCACCTGAATGAAGGACATGCGGCCTTCGCCATTTTGGAGCGGGCCAGGAATTGTATGAAAGAAACAGGGCAGCCCTTCGAAGTCGCACTGGCTGTCACGCGAGCGGGCAATCTCTTCACCACTCATACTGCGGTGGCCGCCGGCTTTGACCGCTTTGCTCCAGACCTCATCGATCAATACCTCGGTGGTTACGCCGAACAGGAGCTCGGGATCACTCTCCACGAGCTGCTGGGCCTCGGCCGCCGGGACAGCGAAGACTCGTCGGAAAGCTTCAACATGGCCTATCTGGCGATCCGCGGAAGCGGGGCGGTGAATGGCGTGAGCCGCCTGCATGGAAAGGTGAGCCGGCAACTCTTCGGGCCTCTCTTTCCGCACTGGCCGCAAGACGAAGTGCCGGTCGGACACGTGACCAATGGAGTCCACATGCCGAGCTGGGACTCCGCAGAATCTGACGATCTTTGGACAGAAGCCTGTGGAAAAGACCGCTGGTTGGGGACGACGGAAACCCTGGAGCAGGACATTCGCGGCATCTCTGACGTCAGGCTCTGGAAATTTCGTGCCGCCGCTGGCAAGTCTCTCATTGAATACGCTCGTGAACGATTGTCTTTGCAACTGGCCGCCTCCGGTGCTGAGCCTGAGGCGGTTGACGGTGCGAAGCACTTGCTTGATCCCAACGCGTTGACACTGGGCTTTGCCCGCCGCTTCGCTACATACAAGAGACCGAACCTGCTGCTGCACGACCCGGAGCGACTGCTTCGCCTGTTGACCAATCCAGAGCGCCCAGTGCAACTTATCCTTGCCGGCAAGGCCCATCCGGCGGACCAGGCGGGGCAGGCCCTGATTCGGGAATGGACCCATTTCATCCGCCGGCCCGAGGCGCGTCCCCATGTTATCTTCCTCAGTGACTACGACATGCTTCTGACAGAGCACCTGGTGCAGGGAGTAGATGTCTGGATAAACACGCCGAGACGGCCTTGGGAGGCCTGCGGAACGAGCGGCATGAAAGTGCTCGTCAATGGCGGCATCAATCTTTCGGAATTGGACGGCTGGTGGGCGGAAGCCTACACGCCTGAAGTGGGGTGGGCATTGGGAGACGGTCAGGAACATGGTGATGATCCCGCTTGGGACGCCGCCGAAGCCGAGGCACTCTACGACCTGCTCGAACGGCAGGTGGTCCCCGAGTTCTATACTCGCGACAAAAAAGGCATCCCCACTGCCTGGGTGGCGCGAATGCGTGAAAGCATGGCACGGTTGACACCTCACTTCTCTACCAACCGTGCGGTGCGGGAATACACTGAGCAACAGTACCTCCCGGCTGCTACAGCGTACCAGTTGCGTATTGCCGATAAAGGCGCAATCGGCAGGCAAATGGTCGAGTGGCAACACAGTCTGGAGCAAAAATGGGCTGCACTCCACTTCGGCGAAGTGAAGATCGAGACCAATGGGAATCACCATGGATTCAAGGTCCAGGTCTATCTCAATGACCTCGACCCGAAGGCTGTGCGGGTAGAGCTTTATGCCGATGGAGTTAACGGCGGCGGTCCCGTGCAGCAGGAGATGAAGCGCGCCGGCCAACTGGCCAACACGTCGGGCGGCTATGTTTACAGCGCTGCGGTGCCTGCGGCCCGCCCCCCATCGGACTATACGGCTCGGATGATACCGCACTGCGACGGTGTTGCTGTTCCTCTGGAAGACGCTCACATCCTGTGGCAGCGATGATTAAATTTTCAATGGAGGATTGCGAATTGACAATCAAGTTCAGGAAGAACAATTCACGGTCATCTAATTCAGAGGCCTGAATCATGGAGGTAATCGGAATGAGAAAAAGCAGCTCGTTTGCAGTATTGATCTTCGTAGTAATTCTTGGCGTTGGCGCCGGATTAGCATTTGCCATGTATGGCGGTGCGGTCAACATGGGAAGCGAAGTGATTGTAGCCATCGCCTTTGTTATCGCCCTTGCTGTTTCAGCCTCAATCAGAGTTGCAGACCAGTGGGAAAGGGTGGTGATATTGCAGTTAGGCAAGTTCCGACTTGGCCCCCAATCCAGCGCCATACGTCTGGCCCGGGGAACGGACTATCAAAGGCGGCAGAAGATGTTGACGGAGGCCAAATGAAAAGAGCGATCCCGGTCACGACGTTATTTCTGGACATTGGCGGCGTTTTGCTCACAGACGGATGGGGTCACGGGTTCCGCAAACTGGCGGCCAAGACGTTCGACCTGAATCCGAAAGATATGGAAATCCGGCATAGTCAGGCATTCGAGACTTATGAGGTGGGCAAGCTAAGCCTGGAAGATTATCTAAACTGGGTGGTGTTCTATCAGCAGCGTCAGTTTAGTATGGCTCAGTTTCGGAAATTCATGTTCGAGCAGTCCAAGCCGTATCCCCGGATGATTGAGTTGGTCCGCAAGCTCAAGGCAAAGTATGGGTTAAGGATCGTCGTGGTCAGCAATGAAGGGCGCGAGCTGAATGCGTATCGAATTCGAAAGTTCAAGCTCGCCGAGTTTGTGGATTCTTTTATTTCCTCCTGTTTCGTCCACCTCCGCAAGCCCGACGCGGACATCTTTCGGCTTGCGCTGGACATGGCCCAGGCTCCGTCCAGGCAAATAGTCTATATCGAAAACACTCAGATGTTCGTCCAGATAGCAGAAGGGTTGGGAATTCGAAGCATTCTTCACACAGATTACAGTTCTACATGCGCGAAACTGGCTTCGTTAGGATTGCAGATTGACGAAGGAGTCATCCATGAAACCAGCTAACCCCCGCATCCTGACGATCAAGGGCGGCTCGTCGAACATCAAGTTCGCGCTGTTCGATGCCGGTGACTCGCTGCGGCCGATTCTGGAGGGCGGCATTGAACGGATTGCACTGCCGGAGGTCACCTTGGGGGTGAAAGACCTGGACCAGTGGGACAACTTCTCCCTGTCAGTGAGGGCTCCGGACCACAGGGTAGCGGTGATTGGATCGAGGAACGCATCGGACGTGATACATTGACCGCTGCGGGGCATCGGGTGGTGCATGGCGGTCCGAAATGCAGTTCAAGGTGCTCGGACTTGGCATGGCCAGTGAAAAAAGGAATCAGTCAGACGCCAACATTGAACAAAAACTAAACGCAAAGAACCAAAGGAGACAACATGCTAAGCAAAGCTAAAACACTAAAGGGTTACAAATTGCACAGCCTTGACGGGGAAATTGGGAAGGTCAAAGAATTCTACTTCGATGACCGGCACTGGGCGATTCGTTATCTGGTCGCCGACACGGGAAGCTGGCTCATGGGCAGCCAGGTGTTGATCTCCCCGTATGCGCTGGTCGCCGTGAGTAAAGAAGAGCAACTCATCTCCGTCGCTTTGACCAAAAAGCAGATTGAGGACAGTCCAAACTTGAACAGTGACAAGCCTGTCTCGCGACAATTCGAGGAGGCTTACTACAGACATTATGGATGGCCGACATATTGGGGAGGCCCATGCATGTGGGGATCTTATCCCTACATTGTGCGTGACCGTGAACAATGGAGAGAACCCTCCCAGAGTGAGAAAGCGTGGGACCCCCATTTGCGCAGCACTCACGATGTGACTGGCCACCACATACAAGCCGCAGATGGTGAGATTGGGCACGTGGAGGATTTTATCATCGATGACGAGACATGGGCTATCCGTTATCTAACCATCAATACACAGAACTGGTGGCCGGGGAAAAAGGTTCTGATTTCAACGCAATGGATCGAGCGCGTTAGTTGGAGTGAGAAGAAAGTCTTCATCAATCTTAACCGCGAGGCCATCAAGCAGTCACCGGAATACACAGAGGAGACTCTGCTGACACGGGATTTTGAGACTAGACTGCATCGACATTACACTATCGAAGGATACTGGGTCCGAGAACCTGCTGCCAAGGAGCATAGCGATGAAGGTAAATAATAGGGTTAAGGAGGACATCGCTCTGGAAGCAGAGAGGATGAACAAAACGGACAAACCGTTGTCGCCCGAGCTGCTGCGAAAGATGAACGCATACTGGCGTGCCGCCAACTACCTCTCGGTAGGTCAGATTTATCTCTACGACAATCCGCTGCTGAAGCAGCCGCTAAAACTGTCGCACGTGAAGCCGCTGGTGGTCGGACACTGGGGCACGACGCCGGGCCAGAACTTCATCTATGTGCATTTGAACCGGGTCATCAAGAAGTATGACCTGGATATGTTTTACATCGCCGGTCCAGGTCACGGCGGCCCGGCACTGGTGGGCAATACTTACCTCGAAGGCAGCTACACTGAGGTCTATCCGAACATCAGTCAGGATGAGGCTGGACTCAAGAAGCTGTTCATGCAGTTCTCGTTTCCCGGCGGGATTTCCAGCCATGTTGCGCCGACGACACCGGGGTCGATTCACGAAGGCGGAGAGCTGGGGTACTCGCTCAGCCATGCCTTCGGGGCCGCGTTCGACAACCCCGGTCTGATCGTAGCCTGCATCATTGGCGACGGTGAAGCTGAAACTGGTCCCTTGGCGACGGCATGGCAGTCCAACAAGTTTCTCAATCCAATTAGCGACGGGGCCGTGCTGCCGATCCTGCACCTCAATGGCTATAAGATCAGCAACCCGACCGTACTGGCCCGTATCGAACATGAGGAATTGGAGCAGTTTCTGCGAGGCTGCGGCTGGACGCCTTACTTTGTGGAAGGTGATGAGCCGGAAGAGATGCATCAACTAATGGCCGGCGCCCTGGAAAAGGCGATCGAGGACATTCGGCAAATCCAAAGCAATGCACGGAATAAGAATGACACCACCCGGCCGCGCTGGCCGATGATCGTGCTAAGGTCACCCAAGGGCTGGACTGGACCGAAAGTCGTAGATGGTCTGCAAGTTGAGGGCACTTTCCGGGCGCACCAGGTGCCGCTCCTGGTGGATTCCGAACATCCTGAGCATGTCAAGCAGCTTGAAAGCTGGATGAAGAGCTACAAGGCAGAAGAACTGTTCGATGAGGATGGCCGGCTCATGCCGGAATTGGCCGAACTGGCGCCTAAGGGCGACCGGAGGATGGGCGCAAATCCCCACACCAACGGCGGCATTCTGCTGCGCGACCTGCGCATGCCGGACTTCCGCGTCCACGCAGTGAAGGTGCCTTCGCCCGGCGCCGTTGACGGCCAGGATACGCTAGTGTTAGGCAAGTTCCTGCGTGATGTGACCAAGCTGAATCAGGAGCAAAGCAATTTCCGTATCTTCGGTCCCGATGAGACGCTCTCTAATCTCCTGGGCGCGGTCTTTGAAACAACCAATCGTCAGTGGGAAGCACGATTAGACAAGAATGATGAATTTCTCGCGCCCGCCGGACGCGTGCTGGACTCGATGCTCAGCGAGCATCAGTCTGAGGGTTGGCTGGAGGGCTATCTGCTCACGGGACGACACGGGCTGTTTAACTGCTACGAGGCCTTCATTCACATCATTGATTCGATGTTCAACCAGCACGCCAAGTGGCTGAAGGTCACGGCGCAGCTGCCGTGGCGGCGGAAGATCGCCTCTCTGAACTATCTGTTGGCCTCCCATGTCTGGCAGCAGGACCACAACGGCTTCACGCACCAGGATCCCGGCTTCCTCGACCACGTCATCAACAAAAAGGCCGATATTGTCCGGGTTTACCTTCCACCCGACGCCAACTGCCTGTTGTCTGTTTTTGATCATTGCCTGCGCAGCCGGCACTATGTGAACGTGGTGGTTGCGGGAAAACACGCGCTGCCCCAATGGCTGACCATGGACGCCGCAGTTGTGCATTGCACCGAAGGAATTGGCATCTGGCAATGGGCCAGCAACGACCAGGACTCCGAGCCGGACGTGGTGATGGCCTGTTGCGGCGACACGCCCACGCTGGAGATCCTGGCTGCCGTTTCTATTCTGCGCCAGCATCTGCCCGATCTGAAAATCCGGGTGATCAATGTCGTCGATCTCATGAAACTGCAGCCCAGCACGGAGCACCCGCACGGGCTGAGCGACAAGGATTACGACTCGCTCTTCACAAAAGATAAGCATATCATCTTTGGCTTTCATGGATACCCGTGGCTGGTCCACCGGCTGACCTACAGCCGGACCAACCGCAACCTCCACGTCAGGGGCTACAAGGAAGAGGGCACGATCACGACGGCCTTTGACATAAGGGTGCAGAACGACCTGGACCGGTTCCATCTGGTGCAAGACGTGGTTGATCGGCTGCCCCATTTGGGCTCCAAGGGGGCCTATCTGAAGCAGATGGTTCAGGACAAGCTTGTGGAGCACAAGCAGTATATCGACAAGCACGGCCAGGACATGCCGGAGATTCGGAACTGGAAGTGGGGCAACCCCAAATGAATGTGCAAGATATTATAGACACCGCGAGGACGCTGGTCGCAGGAGACAAGGGCCTGCTGGCGATGGATGAAAGTAATCCAACCTGCAACAAACGCTTTGCCAGGCTGGGGATTCCCCAGACCGAGGAGGCCCGGCGCGCTTATCGGGAGTTGATTGTGACCACACGCGGTCTCGGTGAGTGCATTAGTGGCGTTATCCTCTACGACGAGACGATCCGTCAGCAGAAGAAAGACGGTACCCCCTTTGTTAAAGTCATCACCGATGGGGGAATCATTCCCGGCATCAAAGTTGACACCGGCGCAAAGGACATGGCCGGTCATCCCGGAGAGAAAATAACCGAAGGTCTGGACGGTTTGCGCGACCGCCTCAAGGAATATTTTCAAACGGGCGCCCGTTTTGCCAAGTGGCGTGCGGTGCTTGCTCTTGGTGATGGCATTCCCAGCCGGGGTTGCATCGAGGCCAATGCGCAGGCGTTAGCTCGCTATGCAGCGTTGTGCCAGGAAGCCGGACTGGTCCCTGTCGTCGAGCCTGAAGTGCTCATGGTCGGCGAGCATACACTGGAGCGGTGCTGCCAGGTAACGGAGGAAGTCCTGCGAACGGTTTTCAACCAGCTTTACACACAACGGGTGATGCTGGAGGGTATGATCCTGAAGCCCAACATGGTGCTTCCGGGATTGACCTGCCCCATACGAGAAACGGTGGACGAGGTGGCCGACGCCACGGTGAGGTGTCTCTTGCGGGCCGTCCCTGCTGCCGTACCGGGGATTGCGTTCTTGTCGGGCGGCCAATCCAGTGAACTGGCCTCGGCCCGTTTGAATGCCATGAATCTAAGATTCAAGTCGCGGCTGCCTTGGGCGTTGGCGTTTTCGTTTGCTCGCGCCATCCAGCAACCGGCTCTGGAGACTTGGCAAGGCAAGGAGGCCCTCGTGTTGGAGGCACAGCAAGCTCTGTATCATCGAGCCATGTGCAACCTGGCTGCGCGCCGTGGCGAATACAATGCTGCTATGGAAAGAGCTCAACCAACACCCTGATCCGGCGCTACGGTAGATCCAGGGAGTTGTCGGATGGACGATAAAACTAGTCCATCGAACATAGGCGCGGTGGTCTCAGTGCGCGGCAGTGTCTAAGGTATAGGTATAATGTGTAAGAAACGGTTATCCGGCTTCCGCGAAGCTTTTGCTGACTGAGATAGTGTTAACCTGAATCAAAATGAAGGAGGCCGAAATGTCCATTAAACTGAATGAGGAAAACGGCGGGAAAGTGGTCGTCGTTTACGTCAGCGGCAAGCTGGTAAAGGCGGATTACGAGCACTTTGTGCCTGAGTTCGAGCGACTCGTACGACAGCACGGAAAGGTGAGCGTGCTGGTCGATATGACCGGCTTTCACGGATGGGAAGCCGCAGCGATGTGGGAGGATACCAAGTTCGCCGTCAAGCACTTTACCGACATCGAGAGAGCTGCGATGGTCGGGGATAAAAAATGGCAGCACGTCATGGTGATGTTCTGCAAGCCGTTCACGAAAGCGACGGTCCGATACTTCGATCACGCCGATGAAGCTGCGGCGCGGAAGTGGCTGGCCGAGGTTTAGCGGTTTCGGCCGCGATTGGCAGGAATGAGCATGTCTTACGAAGATCGGCGATGAGTGCGGTCTGACTGGCGTTGATATAATAATCATAGAAAACATGACAGGAGGCCCTTATGACGGAAAAAAACAATAAACCGGAACCGAAACCTGGGTCGAAGCCCAATGCGAAGGACGATCTAAAATCCATTCCCATGTCGGAACTGCGAGCAAAGCTAGGGTCGTCGCCGGACGGCCTCAGTCAAGCCGAGGCGCAGAAACGGCTGACCCAGTATGGGCCTAACGAGATTGAAGAAAAGAAAACCAATGCGTTCCTGAAATTCCTCACCTATTTTTGGGGTCCCATCCCGTGGATGATCGAAGCGGCCGTGGTCCTTTCGGCGGTAGCCCAACATTGGCCGGACTTTGGCATCATCCTCCTTCTGCTTCTAGCTAACGCCGTGGTCGGATTCTGGGAAGAACACCAAGCGGGCAACGCCATCGCCGCGCTGAAGGCCACGCTGGCGATCAAGGCCCAGGTGAAACGCGATGGAAAGTGGACCAACCCGGAGGCGCGTGAGCTTGTGCCTGGCGATGTCATCCATCTGCGTCTGGGCGACATCGTGCCGGCGGATGCGCGCTTGCTGGAGGGTGACCCTATAGAAGTGGACCAGTCCACGCTGACGGGAGAGTCGTTGCCTGTCACGCGCAAATCCGGCGAGGCGGTGTTCTCGGGTTCGATCATCCGCACAGGCGAGATCGACGCGCTCGTTTACGCCACGGGCCAGAACACCTACTTCGGCAAGACGGCGGAACTGGTGCAGGGGGCGCAGACAGCCAGCCATTTCCAACGCGCGGTGTTGAAGATCGGTAATTACCTGATCATCCTCGCTGTGACCTTGGTGGCGGTGATTATTACCGTTGCTTTCTTCCGTGGCGACCCGATCCTTACTACGCTTCAGTTTGCATTGGTGTTGACGGTTGCAGCAATTCCTGTGGCAATGCCCACGGTACTGTCCGTGACCATGGCGGTCGGCGCGCGCCTGCTGGCCAAAAAAAAGGCTATTGTGACCCGGTTGGCGGCCATCGAGGAATTAGCAGGCGTGGACGTGTTGTGCGCCGACAAGACCGGCACCCTGACCCAGAACAAGCTGACGCTGGGCGATCCGTTCAGCGTGAATGGCATAACTGCAGATCAAGTCATCCTAAACGCCGCGCTCGCATCGCGCTCGGACAATAAGGACCCTATAGACCTGGCCGTGGTGGGTGGTCTGAAGAATGATCAGGCCCTGAAAGGCTACCGAGTGGTACATTTCCAGCCGTTCGACCCGGTGCATAAGCGCACTGAAGCCACTGTCAAGGACACGGACGGAAAGGAGTTCAAGGTGACCAAGGGCGCGCCGCAGGTTATCCTGGAGTTATCGGCCAATGCAGGGCAGGTCAAGCCTGCCATCGAGAAAGCCATCAACGAATTTGCGGCGCGCGGCTTCCGCTCGTTGGGTGTGGCTCGCGCCGACGGAGAAGGTCAATGGCAGTTTCTTGGTGTGTTGCCCCTGTTCGATCCGCCCCGGGAAGATGCCTAGGCGACCATCGCGACCGCGCGCCAGATGGGAGTAAACGTCAAGATGGTTACGGGCGATCAAGTGGCCATCGCCAGGGAAACCGCAGGGATATTGGGGCTGGGCACAAATATCCTCGATGCGGGCGGCTTCGGCGACACGAAGCATCACGAGACGGCGCAGTTGGCGGAGTCCATCGAGAAAGCGGACGGCTTCGCCCAGGTGTTCCCCGAACACAAGTTCCACATAGTAGATGTCCTGCAGCAGCGCGGCCATATCGTGGGTATGACAGGCGACGGGGTGAACGACGCACCCCCGCTGAAGAAGGCCGACTGCGGCATAGCTGTTTCGGGCGCAACGGACGCGGCGCGCGCGGCAGCGTCCATCGTGCTGATGACGCCCGGCCTGTCGGTGATCATAGACGCGATCAAGGAAAGCCGGAAAATCTTCCAGCGGATGAACAGCTATGCCATATACCGCATCGCCGAAACGCTGCGCGTGCTGTTGTTTATGACGTCGGCGATCCTGGTATTTAACTTTTATCCATTGACCGCAGTGATGATCGTGATACTGGCGTTGCTAAACGACGGGGCGATCCTGTCTATTGCGTATGACAACGTTCAATACAAGGACAAGCCCGAGACATGGAACATGCATATGGTGCTAGGGGTCGCCACGGTGCTGGGCGTCATCGGGGTCGTCTCAGCTTTCATCTTGTTCTATCTAGGTGAGCGAGTCTTTCATCTCGATCGTGCGCACATCCAGACGCTGATGTATTTGAAGCTGTCCGTGGCGGGACATCTGACGATCTTCCTCACACGCACGCGTGGCCCGTTCTGGTCTCATCGTCCAGCTAGGGTTTTATTGGGGGCCGTGATCGGCACACAAATCGTGGCGACGTTAATAGCGGTTTATGGGTTGTTTATGACACCCCTCGGCTGGGGTTGGGCACTGTTCGTTTGGGGCTATGCGCTGGTGTGGTTCCTCGTGAATGACCGCGTGAAACTGCTGGCGTATCGGATTTTTGACCCTACTGAAGCCCCATTGCTGGCCAAGAAGCAGCTCGATCTTACACCGCAGGTCGCCGCACGGGCCTATGAACTATACGAGCAGGGAGGCCGCCAGGACGGTCGGGCAGTTCAGGACTGGGAGCAGGCGGAGTTGGAGATTCGGAAAGATGGACCCCATAATAAATAATCAGACGCTAACAACGTGGCTGGTATGGCCGAAAGAATGAAGATGAAAAGCAATTTCACCAATTTCCGCAAACTGCTCTGGAGGAAAAACTATGACCAATAAGCAATCACAACAACAGTATGAAATCGGCATGGTCGGCCTGGGCGTCATGGGGTGCAATCTCGTACTGAACATGGCCGACCACGGCTGTGCGGTGGCAGGTTACGATAAGAACCAGACCAAAGTCGAGGCGCTGCGCCAGGAATCAAAGGAACGTGATGTTCGCGGCACAACGAACATCCTTGATTTCATTGCTCTGCTTCGTAAACCCCGGGCAATCATGATGCTGGTGCCAGCCGGCGCTCCGGTGGATTCGGTCATCAAGGATTTGCTGCCGCATTTGGACAAGGGCGATCTCATTATCGATGCCGGCAACTCCTACTTCAAAGATACTGACTTACGCGCTTGCGCCCTTGCGGCGAAAGGCATCCAATTCCTCGGTGTAGGAGTATCGGGTGGCGAAGAAGGGGCGCGTCACGGGCCGAGCATAATGCCCGGCGGGCCTAAAGAGGCTTACGAGCTAGTCCGTCCCGTGTTTGAAGCAGCTGCTGCGAAGGTCAACGGCGATCCCTGCGTGACATACCTCGGTCCCGGTTCGGCCGGGCATTTCGTGAAGATGGTCCACAACGGCATCGAATACGGCATCATGCAATTGATCGCCGAGACATACGACCTGATGAAACGCGGTTTGACCTTGAACGACGATGAAATGCATGAGGTCTATGCTTTATGGAACAAGGGCGAACTCAATGGCTATCTAGTGGAGATCACCAGCCATATTTTCTCCAAACAGGACGAGCAGACCGGCAAGCGACTGATCGACGAAATCCTAGACGTGGCCAAACAGAAAGGCACAGGCATGTGGACCTCAGAAAGCGCGATGGAACTGCGAGTGCCTATCCCGACGATCGACCTGGCGGTCGCGATGAGGGACTTGTCTGCATCCGCGAAAGAACGGGAGCAGGCAAGCGCGATTTATCAGCCATCTATAAGGGAACAGGCGAGCGCAATTTATCAGCGATCCTTTCGGGACTCCAAAAGCGACCGCGACACTTTCCTGATACAATTGAGCCACGGGCTTTATGCCGCGATGATCTTCACCTATGCTCAGGGCATGGAGCTTTTGGCGGTTGCTTCAGAGAAATACGAGTATCACCTCGATCTTGAAGCCGTGGCGCGGATCTGGCGAGGTGGCTGTATCATTCGAGCCGCGTTGTTGGAGGATATCTGCGCGGCATTTCACGCGAGACGAAACCTGCCGAATTTGCTGCTAGATCCGAACCTGTCAAGCAAGGTCCGGGAGCATCAGGAAGATTTACGCCAGGTGATATGCCAGGCGGCTGAGTCAGGAGTGCCGGTCCCGGGGTTGATGGTTTCGTTGGGTTATTTCGACGCTTATCGCAGCTCCTGGCTGCCGGCCAATCTCGTTCAAGCCCAGCGCGACTATTTCGGAGCCCACACCTACGAGCGGACTGATGCCAAGGGCACGTTTCACACGGAATGGGAAAAGGAGTTGGAATCGTGAAAACGAAAGAACGACCCGAACCGCCTGTGTTCGTCATTTTTGGCGGGGTTTGTCTTTTTTTTGTGTATGATTTGAGTAGGTAATGCACATTAAGAAACTTCAAGGGTGATCCCTTTGGAAATGAAATCAGCCGATTGGAGTGAAAAAAGAATTAATCCAAGGATATCTGCAGTTGGCGAAGTGGCATTCAGGGCATACTGGCTAACTGATTTTTGCGGTGGTACCCGCTTTTTATGTGCTGACTTGCATGCCGACCTAATAGATACGAGTGTCGAGGGCATGCGTATTAAAACATCTTTCCCCCTGACAAAAAGAGCCGTGCTGGAACGTATTAATAACTTTGCCGATTCCGTAAAAGAGATAGCATTAGTGAAATGGGTGGAAAAAATGGATAACTGCTACTACGCAGGCCTCCTGTTCACCCTGAAACTCATAAATCAAAAACACTTGCAGGATGACCCCATTAAACCCGGCAGGTTTGGCTGAAACCGAGGCCGTTTGCAGCTAATCACGGCAGGTTGCGCGTGGCGTACCAGCTTAAGCAAACAATTAAAAAAGAGGAGGTATCATATCTATGATAACTGCTGAATCAATAGCGGAAATAATTGATGGAATGCCTGCAATATCCGGATGGGAACATATAATAGAGAATACGATGCGACAGGGAAAGCTGCATATGGCTAAAATTAATATAAACTACCGGGGATTTCAACCGGCATTCGCCATTGCGCTGCACATGCATCAACCGCTGATAATTGAAGGTGATATTCATACTGTTGCATAAGATTCTGAAATTCTTCTGAACTCTCTGAAGGTCTTCCTTCCATGATCCACCATACTGTTTTTTTTGGATATTTTTATCGGGTAATACCCTTCTTAATAACTATACTTTTTGTCATCGAACAAATCTGGTCAAATTCAATCACTCTTAAGCTCATCCTTTATCTTCTCAAACTCCTCCCTGGTTAACTCTCCGTTCGCGTATCTCCTTTTGAGAATATCCAGCGGCGACTCCTCAAACGGTTTCTTCCTCCTACTCCCTGCGGTCAACTTGATGAGATATACAATACCCAATATAATCAGCCCCCAAAAAAAAACCGTAACCAGCCATCCCATACCCCAGTCATATACCATGCCCCGTCCATAATAGCCCAAGTTCATCATGATGACGATCATCACCTCTGATCCATAGCGAATTTGCTCATGACAGCCGGAAAATGTGCACTCTCTGCCTTCTACTTTCCATTAACACCAAACAGTTGCATAATAATATCAATAACAACCAGCCGCAGATAGAATGAGGACAAGGCAATATCCGAACAACAGGTTCTTGGGCTGCACAAGAAATTGAAAGTTCATTATTCTTCTATATAGTCACAGCCCACCCCTTACTATGTAAGTATAGTTGCCCCCTTGAGATCATTAAGCCTATCGATTAAATCATGGTGCTTATCTTTATCAGCTATAAGATATGAAAGCAGAAACCGGGTGAAAACCAGTTCGCTTTTTGCAAGGGCTGTATGGGCAAGACGAAGGGCTTCAGCTTCTATTTCCATATGATTGTTCAGCATATCAGAAATTTCTTTGAGTTCATCCGGATTGATATTTATGGCCCCTTTTGCAATGCTGTCGATAATCATCTGCTGTATGAGTTTGCATTTTTCCGAATCATGTTTAAGCGATTCCATTATTACCCTAAAAAAAGGATTGCTCGCCTTGAGTATCATTGAATCGGCGCTGCCAATTGCCTTGTCTTCAAGCTTTTGCCAGTGTTGTATAAGAGTCTGAAATTCTTCTGAGCTTTCTGAAGGTCTTCCTTCCATGATCCACCATCCTGTTTTATTGGATATTTTTATAGGGTAACACCCTTCTTAATAAACTTGTACCATAAAAAAAATCAGCATGCAACTTTTCATATATTCAGGGATAAGGGATAATGAGGAAAATAGACGTGTTTTTGCCTTTATCTATTGGCAAGTTGGCTCAAGAACGTTCTTGAAGTCATCTGTTCAATAGAAAGTTCCCTAAAAGATTTTTGACCGTGAAACTTGCAAGGCGTTTGAAAGACCACTATACTTAATCTATTCAACACAATATACTTTTGAGTGGGCTATGCTTCGTCAGGAATATGGGGAGACAGGAAAACAAAGGTCACTCGGCCTTTTGAAGTTTTCGCTCTTATCTGTTACGGTCGGCGTGGTATCGGGCCTTGGTGCCGTTGTGTTCAGGGCACTGATCGCACTCTTTCATAATCTATTTTTCCTGGGGAAAATATCGGCGTTTTATGACGCCAATGTCCATACGCCCGACAGCCCCTGGGGACCTCTTGTTATCCTCGTGCCTGTAATCGGATCTCTATTTGTGACGGCCCTCGTCGAGACGTTCGCCCCTGAGGCGCGGGGACATGGCGTACCTGAGGTTATGGACGCGGTCTATTACAAAAAGGGGATAATCCGGCCTGTGGTGGCCGTGATCAAGTCCCTGGCATCCGCTCTCTGCATTGGAAGCGGCGGGTCGGTCGGGAGGGAAGGTCCTATAGTGCAGATCGGGTCTTCTTTCGGATCCACTATGGGACAGGTCTTCACCATGTCCCCGAAACAGCGTATCGTCCTTGTAGCTGCCGGGGCAGGAGGCGGAATCGCAGCAACCTTCAATACCCCGATCGGCGGAGTTCTGTTCGCAGTTGAACTCATACTCCACGAGGTAAGCGCTAAAACTCTGGTTCCAGTTGTCATAGCAACTGCCATCGCCACTTACATTGGCCGACTCTTCTTCGGTGTCCATCCTTCTTTTGTTATCCCAGCACTCCAAAAACCGTACTTCCACCCTGCAAGCCCCTGGCTTCTTGCCTCATATGCCGTCCTTGGAGTGCTCATGGGTCTCACCTCAACAGGTTTCATTAGAGTTCTCTATGGCCTTGAGGACTTCTTTAACGATCGCCTTGGGAGAAACCCTTATTTGCGCAACCTCGCGGGGATGCTCGTCTTTGGCATCGTCATTTACCTTCTTAGAATCACCTCGGGTCATTATTACATTGAGGGGGTAGGCTACGCCGTTATTCAGGACGTACTCACCGGAACTATACCAACTATCTCGTTTCTCGCAGCGCTTTGTCTGCTGAAACTATTTGCAACATCCCTCACTCTGGCTGCGGGAGGATCAGGGGGTATTTTCTCACCCTCTCTCTTCATAGGTGCAACGGCCGGAGACACCTATGGGTCCTTGTTGGTCATGCTCATGCCCCGCCTCGGAATTGATCCTGCGGCCTTTGCAGTGGTGGGAATGGCCGGAATGGTCGGCGGTGTGACCGGCGCGGCACTAACTGCGATTGTAATGATATTCGAGATGACCCTCGACTATAGCGTCATCCTCCCGATGACCATTACGGTGGCCCTGAGCTACGGCGTGAGAAAATTGCTGTCCCGGGACAGCATCTACACACTGAAGCTTGTACGGAGAGGGTATGCTGTTCCGGATACGCTGCACGCGGACCTCCTCCACACGAAGCTGGCGAGAGACCTAATGGACACGCATATTAAAAGAATCGGCTTATCCGAAACGGGGCACACTTTGCAATATTGGGCAAACCCTGAAATATCGTATCTTATAATCCAGGATGATGACAACATAATCGGCGCACTGCCGAGAGAGTCGGCAGAAGCCGATTCCGCTCAGCCCGAGGGGTGCCCCGATTTCAAGGAAAGGATCATGAAGGACTATGTCATTGTGAATGAGAGGGACACTCTCTTCGGCGTCATTGAAAAGCTCCATAACAATAACAAGGCATCACTTGCCTTGATAGTTTCCGGCACGAAAAAAACAGGTCCTCACAAGGTGGTGGGAGTGGTCACAAGAGAACTCATTACTAAGGCTTTAGAGGATTATGAAGAATTATTTTCGGACTGACAGGAAAAGTCTTATGCGGCGGACAGGCTCTTCATGTCTGTGTAAAAAAAGGCAATCTTACTATTACCCGAGTACCCTTCCCGAGATGACTCATTATATCAATTTTACCGTTGTGTCCCTCTATAATCTTTTTTGCTATTGGCATGCCAAGGCCCGTACCGGTGCTTTTCTTTGTAAAAAATGGTAAAAACAGATTTTCACGTGTTTCCTGATCCATTCCTGCGCCATCATCTCCTATTGTTATCGACAGAGAATCTTCCTTGTGGTCGGCACTGATCGAAACATTTTGTCCCCTTCCTGAAGCTTCGATAGCATTGCTTATAAGATTGGCAAGGGCCCTCTGCATATGGATTCTATCAAGATTCATATTCATCGGTACATCCGGGATATTTACCAAAATGGTGACTTCTCTCTCATCCGCTTTCCCCGTGCATAGTTCGCATGCCTTTTTGATAACATATGCCACGTTCTCTTCTTTCAGTTCCAGATGTATCGGCCTGGCAAAGTCAAGCACGGCATGCACGATGTTTTGCATGACTTCGGCGGAATCTATTATCGTCTGGATTGCGGTACTGACGTTGCCCTTTCCCTCCAGAATGCGTCTTGCGAATCCCTGGATCGTCAGGAGAGGATTTTTCAGGTCGTGTGCAATAGCCGAAGAGACCTGGCCGAGACCTGTGAGGTATCGTTCTTTTTCCATCTCTTTCTTTCTTTTGCTGTCACGATCTATGAGAATATCCTGCGAGGAAAGAAAATATTCCCGAAAACAGCAGAAAGAGCACCCTTTTCGTTTCGAAAAAGATCGAGCCGGTCCACGTTTCTGCCATATACGGAAGATACAAGATAGATACTAAGAGATAGGTAAAAATAGCCCCTCTTAGACCGAATGCTAGAGCGCCTACGAGAAGAGGTATATAGTAAAGCTCCCTGTAAATATCGTGAAGGGCGTGAATTCTCTCAACCGTGGAATAGTGCAGATAGGTAATAATAGCTGCTGATGATACGATACAAGTTATGTATAATTTTTTTCTTCTGTCCATCGCGCCTCGGCAACAAGAGCTGGTTGCCTTGTTAAGAGTTCAGATGACGCCGCTGAGGATGAGCCCCCCGCAGGGAATTCAGTAACAAGCAACCCCTGCGGGAGAACCTGGAGTACAACTATTTATTTCTTTTGCTGTAATTCAAAAGCCTTTTTGGACTTGCTCATCGCCGCCTCTGCCCTGGCCGCGGCTTCCTCTGCTCTGCGCGCTGCCGCCTCAGCCCTCTCAGCCGCACCCGATTCCTTGCAGCATTTCATTGCTTCCTGTGCCATTGCTTTAGCGTCAGCAGCATCCCTTCTTGCCGCTTCCATGCCTGAGCCTCCAACTCCTGATTTTTCGAGGGCGGATACCCTTGTTTCAAGCGCTGAGACCCGCGCCTCAAGCTTGCTGATCCTGTCGACCAGCGGCTCAACCTGCTGCCTTACATAATCCTGAGATGCACATCCAAAAGCAATAAAAACCGTTACTAATGCCAATAATACTGTCTTCTTCATTTTTTAACCTCCTTCACCGGCTATTTTTTGTGACACTTGGAACAGTTGGCAGCGTTAGCAGTGCTGAAAGCCTTAGTGCCGTTATGGCATGCGCCGCAATACTTTCCTCCCTTCATATCAGCCATCTTGAAAAGACCTTCAGTTTTCTTCATAGGGAATATTTTTGTGTGGCAGTCGCTGCATTTCAGGCCTTTGTCATGATGAATCTTGCCCGAAAAAACAACCTGCCCCACTCCACCGCCAGCGAACTCGACGGTCTTTCCCGGAGCAACAGCCATGGCGCTGCCGACAAAAACAGCTGCAACAATTACAACCAATAATGCTGAAAAACATCTCATTTCGTCACCTCCTCTCTTACAGCAGTATTTAAACAAATAATTAGCTCGTAAGTATTCTCAGCACTCTTAATGATTGCGGAGATTTCAATTTTCTGAGGGCCGTTGCCTCTATCTGACGCACGCGCTCTCTTGTTAACGAAAGAAATCGGCCTACTTCTTCGAGCGTATGGTCCCTGTCGACTCCGATGCCGTACCGCATCCTGATTACGGTTCCCTCTCTGGGAGTAAGTGTCCTCAGCACTCTCTGTATCTGTTCTGAAGTATCTTTACGTTCAGCATCCGAATAAGGCGACGGGCTTGATTTGTCACGTATAAAATCTTCAAGTTCCGTCTTCTCATCACCGATATGCGTCTGCAAAGCAATGGGGTCCTGTATGGCCCTGAATACTTCTGCAACCTTTCTAACCGGGACAGCAAGTTTCTTAGCAATTTCCTCATTTGTCGGCTCGCGTCCTATCTGCCCGGTAAGTTCTCTCGACGCCTTCGTTGCACGGTTGTAGAGCTCTATTATATGTACTGGCAGACGAATTGTTTTTGTCTGCTCAATAATACCCCTTGTTATTGCCTGGCGTATCCACCAGGTCGCGTACGTACTGAATTTAAATCCCTTTTCATATTTAAACTTATCAACCGCCTTCATCAGACCGATATTTCCGTCCTGAATAAGATCCAGTAGCGGCAGGCCTCGGCCTACATAGTTTTTAGCGATATTGACGACCAGCCTCAAATTTCTTGAGACAAGCTCGTTTTTTGCTTCAGTGACAAGATGTTTTGCCTTGGATATTTTAAGCCAGAGATCTTTCAGTATTTCGACTGTTACACCCGCCTCTGATTCTATTTTTTTGTAATCGGACTGTACCTCTTTAAGCAGAGCATCATAACGTTTTGTATTTTGGCTTTGTTTCTTTTTTCTCTTGTTGATAAGGGAACTGAAATGTTTCAGCTTACCGTATCTCTTTACCTTTGCATCTGATCTCCCTGCTATATCTAACAATTCCTCAAGCCTTGAAAGTGTTTTTATAAGTGCCTCGTCCGCCCTCTCTTCCTCATTGCTGATGCCTTCTTCAAGCTCTATGTCAATAGCAGTTCTTATTTTGTCAAAAATGGGCAGTGCTGTTATGATCTCGTTTATGATATCCCTGCCTCGTTCAAGTTTTTTTGCAAGGTCGATTTCCCCGTCCCTTGTGAGGATAGTGATATCCCCCATCGAGTTAAAATAGGCCTGAACAAGGTCTTCAGCTCTCTCATACTCCTCGACTTCCTCTTCGATTTCTTCCTCGCAGATAATTCCCTCTTCGCAATCGACGATCTTGATTCCCTTGTCGCTTAGGACACCCATGAGATCTTCAAGTTCGTCAGGCGAGAAAAACTCTGGCGGGAGAGCTTCATTAAGCTCATCATAAGTGAGGACACCGCGTCCCTCGCCAAGATTTATTATCTCTTCAAACATATCCCTTTCTTTCATTTTAGAGCTAATGTATCGGCACGGAAATATTTGCGCCCATACTAATTACCGTTCGCCTCCTTCTTCGCGGCCGCTGTCTGAGCATCACTGCCCAAGTCCATCATTTTCTTCCTGGCCGGCCTTGGTCATGAGAACCCTTTTTGTTGCCTGCATCGAGCTCTACATCAGCTATACTGTTGTCAGCCTTTATGACCTCAACCTCATAAACAAGGGAACCACGCCTTTCCTGGAACTGCTTGGAAGCGCTGCATTAACGTGGAATCTAACGGGACACCTGCCATATCGCCAGAGCCTGCTTCATAGTCGCTTTTAACCTCAATACTGCCCGTAGCCTTTGGCTGATTTGCGAATGTCCTTGCCATATTGATACAAAACCTCATCACGATTTACTTTCTCTGCATGGCAGTTTGACAACAGTGAACCAAAAATCTTCTATGGATTTCACCACATGCGTGAAGCGCTCGAAATCAACCGGCTTGGTCACATAGCAGTTTGCGTGCATCTGATAAGACCGGCAGATATCCTCCTCTTCCATCGAGCTGGTAAGAATGACCACGGGAATTATTTTCAGTTTCGGATCCGATTTGATTTCATCTAATACTTCCCTGCCGCTTTTCCTGGGGAGATTCAAATCCAGGAGGATGATATCAGGACATGGGACATCCTCGTATTTGTCCTCTCCTCTGAGGAATTTCATTGCATCGACACCATCATAGACAACGTGAAGCACATTGCGCACTTTAGCCTCATTCAGGGCCTCTTTCAGCAAATCAACGTCTCCCTGATTATCCTCTACCAGCAGGATTTCCACTGCCTTGCTTGTTTCTGCTTTCATTTGCCGCCTCCGATAGGAATAGAAAAGAAAAATGTAGTCCCTTCACCAGGAACGGATTCAACCCAGATTCGCCCTGAGTGGCGCTCCACAATCCTCTTGCACAAAGCAAGCCCTATTCCTGTGCCAGGATATTCCTCCCGTGTGTGAAGCCGCTGGAAGATTAGGAATATGCGGTTGTAATACTCCGCATCTATTCCTATTCCATTGTCCCGCACGGAGAATATCCATGCACCGCCCTTTTTTTTTGCCGAAACATGAACGACGGGAGGGGTATCAGGCTTGCCGAACTTTATTGCATTGCTTAAGAGATTTTGTAACAATTGCATAAGCTGCAGCTCATCGCCTGGAACCGTGGGCAGGTCATCTCTTGTGATGATTGCACGGTTTTCAGCGAGTGCAGCCTCGAGATTTGAAACAGCCCGTGAGAAAACATCATCGGCATCGACAGGCATGAATGCCGCTCCCTGCCGGCCAATCCGCGAATACGCCAGCAGTCCCTCGATAAGTTTCTTCATGCGCAGGGCGCCATCTACGGCAAAATGTATGTATTTATCCGCCTTCTCATCGAGGTGACCCTTGTACTTTTTCTCAAGCAGTCCAACATAGCTGGCGACCATGCGCAAAGGCTCCTGCATATCATGTGAGGCTACAAATGCGAATTGTTCAAGCTCTCTGTTTGAGCGTTCAAGTTCTGAAATCAGGCGTTTTTGTTCCTCCTCTGCCCGGTCCCGCTCGACATGCGCACGGTCTATCTCGCCGCCGATAAATTTTGATATTTTCGATACTACTATACTGACAACAATTACTGATAAAAGCGTAATTAAAGATGCTATCATGGCAGGATTGGACGTCCTGTGAAATGCCGTTCGATAAAGCAGGCCATCAAACAGAACTACACCAATTATGAAAGGCATGAAGGCCTTCATTAGCCGGTCGCTGACAGTTGAACCCACAAAAACCCTTACCGGCAGCACATCGGCTCCTGAAGCAGTTATGATGCCTAAGCTGATAAACTCAAAAGCAATCGCTGTGGGAAGGGCTACCGGTATGAAGGGACCGCCGTACAGCAGAGGCGTTCCATACAAATAACCGAGCATAAAGACAAATCCGATAGCGAACACGACTGTCGCATAACAAGAGGCTATTTGTTTGAAATGAATTCTCCCTTCTGAAGAAAAAACCAAAAAGAAAGCCGCTACCGACATCATCAAAAAGGTTACGGCAGTAATAGGCGACATATGGCCTGTAGGAATATTATCCATAGGCGCCGGAGACAGAATCCCCAGATGTTCAATATCGGATGAATTCCCAAGGAAAAAGCCGATGAGTATCATTAAACAAATCAAAAAACTCAGGGATATCCCAACTATAGCTATTTTCCTTCTTGCATGGTTCTCAGGATGGAACACATAAACAGACAATGAAACGCTCAGAAGGATGAAACAGAACGCGCTGCTTATAGCTATGGGTATGTAACGAGGATGTATGCTCGCAACTATGAGGAAATCTGCGTACCATCCCAGCAATGACACGAGGCTGATACCCGCGGTAATAAAAAAACTCCACTGGGAAATACGTCTCAGAACCTGTTCTGTCGGATTAATTATCATAGCCGGAATCCGGAAAATTCCTACCTCCGAAAAAGGTGGGATTTTTTGTGCTAAAGTTTTCATTTTGTGGTCGGCAATCCCTTCATCCTCGGGTCAGCAAAGAGTGCAATGCGAAGATTTGCCATTGCGAAATCCTATTAATGATGAAAAAGGTCTTCGCTTAGTCCTTCTTGAGGTCGACCTTTTTCTTTCAAATCCTTTCCCGCCAATTTTGTCTTTTGACGTTTCTTGAGGATATCAAGCTACGATCCCTTCGAAGTATCTTTTTTTCAGCCGAAAACATATTAAGCATCAATTACAAAAAGCTTTCTTATTTAGTTAGTACAAGTGATTACTTCCTGGCAGCTCCTGCCGTCGTGCCGATGCGACCTTTGCAGTAATAGCCGCTTGTCCATGACCCTCAAACCGACGTTATCATGCCGCTGCTCATTTTCAACTGCCGTCCGGTTTGCTTTGCAAGATCTGTACTATGAGTGACGATAATAAAAACCGTGCCTTTCTCATCGTTAAATTTTTTAAATAAACTGATCATTTCGGCTTCGGTCTCCTCATCAAGGTCTCCGGTAGGCTCATCGGCAAGCACGATAGCCGGATTGGTTATAAAGGCCCTTGCAATGGCTACTCTCCTCTGCTGGCCTCCGGAAAGCTGGGAGGGGTAGGAATGCATTTTATCACTCAGGCCCACAGCGCCGCAGAGATGCTTCGCGTAGCCGCCGGGGTCTCCGCCGTGCATCCCGAATGTGACAGGCAGCATGATATTTTCGAATACCGTAAGTGTCGGGATAAGACTTGCAAACTGGAAAATAAAACTGATTGTTTTGTTTCTGAAACCCGAAAGAGCGTCGTCACTCATTGACCATATATCGATTCCATTGATAACGACCGAGCCTGAATCCGGTTTTGTCAGTCCACCGATCAAACTCAGGAGGGTTGTTTTCCCGCTCCCCGAGTGCCCGATGATCGATAAGATTTCACCCGAACTTACAGTAAAACTCGCCTTATCGACCGCCTTGATTTTTTTTCCGCCAATCATATAAGTCTTGGTAATATCCTTAATTTCTATCATTATTCCATTTCCTTATCCCTAACCAAAAACTTGACCGGAGTCATTTCATTCTCCTTTGCGAATCGCCTCATATGGTTCCATCCTGCTGGCCGAAATAGCGGGCAACAGGGAAGAAAGAAGTCCCGTCAGCATCGAAAACAGCAGAGTGCCGACCACCAGTGCAGCCAGCACTTCAGGAGGAGGCAGAAGGTATGGCAACTTAAGAGTGTGCAATATAAGGCCCTTGAATGTCAGCAGGATGGCCGATCCGCCTATCAGTCCGCATATGCCGCCTGTTGTGGATATAATAACGGCTTCCGTTATTATAAGACTGAAGATGTGCATCTTCCTTGCTCCCATCGCTCTCAATAGACCTACTTCACGCTGCCGCTCATTCACTATCATATAAAATGCAAACCCCATCATCAAAAGGGCCAGTATCCATACGACAGCGCTTATAAGAAGTATGCCGTTCATAAGGCCGGTCAACTGCTTTCTTACCGTGTTCAATACTTCATCCGAAACAATCGCCTTGACGCCTTCGATGTCGTGCTCTATCCTGATCGCCACTCTGTCGGGAGTATAATCATTTTTTATCCTGGCCAGTACAGCAGATATATCGTTCCTGCCTATGGTGAGCGGCTGCATCGCTTTCGTCCTGGAATTCGCAGCCATCTCATAGGCGGCATCGAGGGTCATGAAAACCGCCTGGTCAAAAAATTTCATCCCAGTGGGTTCAAGTGTCCCCACGACAGTAAATTGTGTGCCGAAAAAGGGGAGCGTATCTCCTGGGAGCACAGGAACACTCCTGCCCGTTATCACCTCGTTGCCGCTCAAAGGTTTTTTAATATTTTTTTCTAGCCACGGTGTGACGGTAAAATCCGATAGCGGATCGAAGGCCATTAGAAAAACATCAACATTGTAACAGCAGGAAAAGGAGGTCGGTTTAAGAAAAAGCTGAGGAGTCGCCTCCTTCACGCCTTCAATACTTCTCACCTTTCCGAGCACGGACTTGTCCATGTAAAAAGTGGTAGGTTCCCCCGAGAGCAGCGCCGATCTGGCTTCGGCGGCATTTTTTGCAGGTACTACAAGAATATCCGCGCCGAGCCGGTACGTACCGATCTTCAGAGCGTTCTGCATACTGGATATGAATAGAGTCGCAAAAAAAATGGTGCCGGTGACTACAATAACCGCCAGTAGTAGCATTACTGTCCTGACAATTTTTCTCCTCAGGTTTTTGACCGCAATTGAAACTATGTTAAGTTTTGTATTCATTAATCATATTTAGTATGCTCCTTTTCTAAACTAAGTGTCAACCCTTTTACTTGACAATAGCGTTACATGGTAGTAATATAGTAACTATTATGGAAATAAAAAGAGACTACTTGACCGTTGGCATTAAGGAATTGAAAGCGAAGTTTAGCAGTTATGTGAATAGGGTTCGTCTTGACGAGCAGGTGATCATCACGGACCACGGTGAAGAAGTAGCACTGATAGTTCCCATTTCCAGAGAACGAAGAGTGGTCAGATCGCTTGAGAGGTCAGGGCTGGCTCAGTGGTCCGGGGAAAAACCAAAAGGACTCGAAGGTTTCGCCATAAAAGGAAAACCTTTGTCAGAGACTATTATGGAAGAACGCCAATGATTCTGTATCTCGGCACCAGTAGTCTGGTAAAGCTCTACCTGGATGAACCACATTCAGATGTGATTCGGGATTGGGCCAAAGTAGCCGAGATGCTGGCAACGTGCAAGATCGCCTTTACCGAGGTCATGTCTGCAATAGATAAGAGACTCAGAAACAACGACATGTCCAAGAAAGATTACGACATGTTTATTAAGCAATTTTCTGAGGATTGGACCCATTTTGTCAAAGTTGACTTCGATGACGTCGAGGCGGGAACATTTGTAAAAAAGTATGACTTGAGCCGTTTCGGCGCTATCCACCTTTCTTCTGCGAAGCTTATAAATAAGGAGCAGCGCAAACTTTTGCCTCTGTTCAAGGCCGCCTACAAAGACCAAAGTGAGATATCTCTCTTCTTCTCATCTTCTGACGTGGCACTTTGCAAGGCGGCGCACACTGAGGGCTTAAAGGTGTTGCCCTTAGGATGATGACTAACTTTATGATTTATCAGACATTCGTAAATACACTCTTTAAAAAAAATAAACGGTTTATTTTATCTTCCCTGTTCCTTGTCTATTATGTTGTTTATGCGATATCTCCGCTTTGCTATACCTGTAGTGTTAAGCGAATAGTTGACGGACTTGACGGCGCAAGCGGGATGCCTGCCTCCTTACATAATCTTCATATCTTTTTAGTGGAAGTCATATGCGCCAAAGTAGATTCAATAAATGAAAATGATCACGCTAATTCGACAGTCAGGGTTCTCATCAGTAAGAAGCGGGCGGTTTTACCTGAAAATGCCGGCGTAAAGTATGCGCCCTCGGAGAATTTGTGTTTGCTTGAACATATTGCTTCATCCTTTGACAGTTCTCCATCAAGGCTGCCCGTTTCTTCCGGTATAGGAAGCTCCATTGGGGAGTTTGATCCTCTGCATTCAGGTCCCGCCCCTCCGGCAGCATAAGCAGGTCCCGCCTTTTTTTATTGTCTGTTTAGAAGACAGGATATTGCTAATGCGAAATTTCGATACGCTACTTCGGATTATTACTTTGCAATTGCGGACGAGAATTATTGATGTCCCATTGCTGTCAAATAACACGGGAGGCAAAATGAAAAAAATATTTTCAACTTTAATAATAGCTGGCCTTTTCGTTTCAGGATGTGCGAATAGGGGCATTGTAAAAGAAACTGCGCAACCCCAAGCACAAAACCAAATATCCGCAGAGCAGAAACAAACTAACGATACGTCGGCGGACATAAAGCCATCACAAGAGACTGTTACGTCAAAAGAGCTTGCTCCAACTCCGCCTGTGGATTCTATGAGCCTTTTTAAAGAGCTGCAAGCGAAGATGATGGACATTCACTTTGATTTTAACGGCTATATCATAAGGAACGACGAAAAGTTCATACTCAAACATGTTGCCGATACTCTCAGAAAAAATAACAGCTTGAGAGTAACGATTGAAGGAAATTGCGATGAGAGGGGGACGGAAGAATATAATTTGGCATTGGGAGACAGAAGGGCAAGTGCCGCTAAACAGTATCTCCTGTCAATGGGTATACAAGCAGGAAGAATGGATACCATAAGTTATGGTAAAGACAAACCGTTCTGCACTGAGCACGATGAGGCATGCTGGAGAGAAAACAGAAGAGACCATTTTGTCTTAAGTAATGGCAACCGCTGACATGCCAGAGTGAACTGTCGGATTTTCCGGACAACAATGTTGTAGAGGGGCGCAGGGACCGGATATGAACAGGCGCCGCTGTTGGTCTGGCCTGCGTCTCTGCAATATTGACTTTGAGTATATAGGATTTGATTAGTAATTATAAATTAAAGCCAGACAGCTATTTCTCATCTGTTTTTGGATAAACTTGACTCTATACATAAGGATGCTATGAAAAACCGCTTCGAAAGGATATTTACCATGTTTTGTCGATTGGCCGATAGGAGATTTAATAAATGAGGAAAAAGGTTCTCGAAAGTTCGGTACTGTTTATCAGTATCAGCAAATGGATTTTTCTTGCTTCCGTCACCGGGATAATTGTCGGCTTCTCAACCGCGATCTTTCTCAAGTTGCTCGGCCTGAGTATGGACTTTGCCAAGGGATACAAATATTATTTTGTCCTGCTTCCTGCTGCGATGTTCTTAAGCGTCATTATCGTGAAATATCTTGCGCCGGAAGCTGAGGGTCATGGAACGGAGAAGGTGATAGAAGCAGTACACAAACGTTCAGGAAAGATAAACCCTCTCGTGGTCCCCGTGAAACTGCTTGCTACGATCATAACGATCGCCGCTGGAGGGTCTGCCGGTAAAGAAGGCCCCTGTGCCCAGATAGGGGCCGGGCTTTCGTCGCTTATGTCGGATATTCTAAGATTTGATGACAGTGATCGCAGAAGATTAGTTATATGCGGCATCAGCGCCGGGTTCGCCACCGTTTTCGGAACTCCCATAGCCGGCGCGATCTTCGGAGTAGAGGTCTTATTCGTCGGAGGCCTTCTTTACGATGTCCTTCTTCCTTCATTTGTTGCCGGAATCGTCGGCTACCAGGTTTCATCCTCTTTGGGTATTACCTATTTTCACCACTCACTGAATTTTGTTCCTGTCTTCAGCAGTTTCTTCTTCATCAAGGTATGCCTGGGAGGTCTGTTCTTTGGCCTCTGCTCTTTTTTGTTTATCGAGTTGCTGGATTTCATTAAAAAAATAAACAATAGAATTTACCTCCCTCTGCCTTATAAAGGCATTCTCGGCGGTATTGTTTTAATGGGCTTGGCCTTCCTGGTTTCTGCACGTTATTTAGGACTCGGGCTGGACACTATCGAGACTGCTCTTCAAGGGGGAAGGATTCCCTGGTCGGCCTCTGTGATGAAGATGCTGTTTACATCCATCACTTTGAACTTCGGAGGCAGTGGGGGCATCGTGACCCCTATATTTTTTATCGGGGCAACCGCAGGCAACATATTTGGGCGCTTATTAGGATTGGACCCCGCAGTTTTTGCCGCCATAGGCATGGTCAGTCTTTTGGCAGGAGCCACTAACACCCCTATCGCGGCGAGCATTATGGCAACTGAGATTTTCGGGCCCGCAGTCGGACCCTATGCTGCTGTTGCATGCGTCATCAGTTTCCTGATGACCGGACACAGGAGTGTATACCCGAGCCAGGTACTATCGATGTCAAAATCATCGTCTATCACTGTAAAGAAGGGTCGTGTGATGTCTGACGTGGGAGGTGTCGATGTGACACTAAGAGAAAAAAGCATTACTGGATGGATTGGAAAAGGGCTGAATAAGATCAAGCAAAAAAATAAATAGACATGTTGTTAATACTCTGGATCAGAGGGCATCCATCATAATTAAAAAAGGCGGGAAAATTTTCTTGAATGATCACCACGTTTCGATAGATAAACTAACAAAGAAGCTTGCCGTGATGAGCAAGCTGAATCCAAGCGTATTTCTTAAGGCTGACAAGAATGTTTGGTTGTGGGATTAATGGGCTAAGTAAAGGAGGAAGGAATAGAAAAGCTCGGAATGATAGCCGGGCCCAAAATTTCACTGAAATGAAAGATCCCGGCTTCTGCAGCGCCATTACTCTTTCATTTTACCTGCACATCACAATTATCACACTCTCTTTTTTTTTAGGTCAGGCATTATACACACGCAAGATGGTCACTCCATATATAGTATCGCTTGTCTCTCCGTCAGAGACCGCCGGGTCGGAAAAAGTCTCCCCGTCCAGAGCATCCCAGGAAGCTGCAGCGCCGGAGATTGCAAAGCCGGCTGAAAAGCCCAGGATGGAGGTTGCGAAACCTGCTAAAAAACCCCGCATGGAGATTGCGAAGCCAGCTGAAAAGCCCCGGATGGCATCGTACGCTGAGATCAGGCGGAAAAAAGAATCAGACACTACCATCGTAAAAAACAGGATCGAGGAGCTGAAGGCCATACAAAAGCTCGAAAGGCTGGCAGCACTCAGAAAAATCGTCGATATAGGGGCCGGGCAACCTGCGCTGCAATCAAAAAACTCCTCCGGTGCTGCATCGAGGAATAATATAACCGGCAACGGAGGCGCCACTTCCGGCGGAAGAGATTACTATTCTCTGGTTGAATCGAAAATACGTAGGCAGTGGATATATCCTGAGACGCTTGATGCGGCTTTGCAAACTGTTGTTTTAATTAGAGTAGCAAAGGACGGCAGCATCACAATAGAGAAGATTGAAAAGGGATCGGGGAACCAGCTTTTCGATCGTTCTGTCCTGAGGGCCATAACAATGGCCAGCCCACTGCCGTCGCCGCTGAAAGAAATGGAAATAGGATTGCGGTTCAGGCCATGAAGAAAGCCATCTGTCTTCTGTTCTCATTACTATGTGTTCTGTTCTCACTATTCTTTGTTCGGCCTGCCCTGGCAGAAAAGATTTATGTTGACATCACCGCGCCCGGTCTTAAAACGCTGCCTATTGCGGTGCAGAGGTTTACAGGGAACAAAGAGATTTCCGACATCGTAAAAGACGACCTTAACTTTACCGGTCTTTTTAATTGCCTTGACGATTCTGTCCAGATCGAGCGACCTGATCAGCCCTTTAATCCCGCAAGCTGGATGGGGCTGGGGGTAGCAATCGTAGTCAAAGGCCGTGTTGCGGTTTTTGCGGCAAACAAGTTTTGGGTAAGTGTTTCTGCATATGATGTCTCGGACGGGAGGGAAGTGCTGAAAAAAGAGTATGCCACAGTAACCGACATGGCCCGCCAACTCGCCCATACCATTGCAAATGATATCTATACGATACTTACCGGACAGCAGGGAATATTCAAAACAAAGATCGCGTTTATCGCCGACAAAAGAGGTAAAAAGGAACTGCAGCTGATGGATTGGGACGGTCACAGGATAAAGGCGACAGGAATAACCTCCGACATTTTACTGACGCCGCATTGGTCACCGGACAAGACAAAACTTCTTTATTCCGCAGAGCGGCGACTCCGGTGGGGGATTTACCTGCTCGATATGAATACTATGAGAGAACGGAACCTCGCGCTGATGCAGGGTATGAATATCGCAGGCAACTTTTTCCCCGACAATTACGAATTTGTTTTCTCATCGTCAAAAGACGTCAATTCCGGTATTTACACTGCCTACCTGGGCAATGCGAAAACCAGGAAAATTATTACCACGCCATGGATCGATGTTTCCCCTTCGGTCTCTCCTGATGGCAGGTCAATCGTCTTTGTCTCCAATAGGTCCGGCAACCCCCAGATATACATTGCCGACCGGGACGGCTATGGCTTTAGGAGGCTGACCTTTAAGGGTAACTATAACACCTCTGCAGTATGGTCTCCAACAGGAGATAAAATAGCTTATACCAGCATGATAGGCGGGAGGAACCAGATTTTTATAATTAACACAGACGGCACCGGCCTTGTCCAGCTCACTGATAGAGGGAACAATGAAAATCCCTTCTTTTCTCCTGACGGAAGATACCTGGCCTTTACTTCAAACAGGGACCGTTCAAAGGGAATTTATCTTATGCGGATTAACGGAGAAGGTCTCGTAAGGGTAACACCGAAAGGCTTAAAGTCACTCAACCCGAGCTGGTCGCCAATGTGAGGCGAGACATGAAACCACAAAGACAATTTAAAAAGGCAGAGAGCGACAACTGAGGAGGCAATAAATGGGTAAAACATCGTTCATAGCGCTATCGGCGGTTTTTGCCGTGATTGTTGCAGGCTGTTCAACGGTTGACTACCCGCAGCATAAGGGTGACAGCAATGTGTACCATCTGAATGGCGCTCTGAAACCGTTCGAAACTGGCAACCCGGCGTCAGCGAAATATAAAGCATATGTTGCTCCGTATAAGGTGCGCGAGGAGCGGTACGGAAAGCACGAATTTCGTACCATCAATTACTCAAAATTCATCAAAGCTGCTCTTGTCAAAAAGTTTGGCGGCAGTCTGGCGTTTGTGGATCAGGCAGAGCATGCCGACATAGTAATTGACATGAAGGACAAGGTAAGTGCATTTGACTTGAAATCCTCCGCCTTTCTTTATATTACTGCCAAAGTCAAAGGGGTTTTTGTTACCGCAAAGGGACAGGTATACTACCGCAAGTCCCACTGGCCCCCCACGTCCGATGATGTGGCCTCCGAGGTCGGATCCGCAACAGATGCCCTGGTTTCAGTTCTCAAGGAAATGACTGACGGCACAATAGGGGTGTCACCCCTGGATTTATACGAAGATAAGGATACTTACTATTTCAGCGAACGCAACGGAGTATCCGTCATGCAAGGAGACTTCGGGTATAATGTTGCAAAGCGCATAGAGGTGGATTGAGATGCCGGGTCTCGTGTTCCAAGCGGATCGTAGGTGGTCGACAATCACCGTTCTGATCAGTAAGAAGCTGGCGGTTTGACCTAAAAAATGTCAGTGCAAAGTTTGAGCCCTCGGGAAATTTATGGTTGTTCGGGCACATCACTTCATTCTTTGATAATTCCGGTTCAAGGCTGCTCGTCTCTTTTGATGCTGGCTACTCCGGTCTGGAGTTTAATCCCCTGCATTCAGGTTTCCTCTTCCTCAGTTTAAGCTGATACGTAAAAAGCCTTCATTTTGCTTTGATGCTTATTCCAGCAGTCCCAATTTTCCCGCCAGCCATTTCGCAGTCGTAACCTGGATTAGGATAGTCATAAGAATAGCTATAAATATAGCTGCAGCTATGATTTCGGCCCCGGGCACGCGCTTTCCCATCAACAAGCCTCCAAGTGCCGCCGGGATGACGCCGGTCTCTCTCGTCCAGCACATGAAGAGCAATTCGTTGAAGCTCCACTTTGCCCGCCGGTCCGGAAGGGCACATAAAAAAACGGTGATCGGCCTTGCGACCATCATGAACACTGTGCCGACAGCTACCCCGCCGAGCAGGAATTTGCTCATGAGCCTGAAATCTACCTGAGAGCCCAGGAGGATGAATATGAACATCCTCATGATCATAGCTGTCCTTGCGACATATTCTTGAAGTTTCTTATGCTCCCGCAGATTCATCCGAAAGCCGAACGATTCCTTGTTGCCGAGGATGACTCCGAAAACAAAAACCGCCGTGAACCCGCTCGTCTGTGTGCCGGCAGCGCCCAGGTAAGTGCCGACGACTGCCATCAACGTTATTAGAGAGGCGTATTTGGCCAGAAAGTCAAGCTTCTCATGGGAAATAAGCAGCGCACTGAGATATCCCATTGCGCCACCTATGACAACGCCCCCAACCGACTGCTTCAAAAGATCTGAAATGGATGCCGTCAATGAAAAGCCGGCGGAGCCCATCGCAACGGACAGAACTGCAAAAGTAAGCACGGAGCCTGTTGCGTCGTTTAACGCCGATTCGCTGATTAGAGACTGGGAAACCCTTTCCTTTACTCTGACCTGGCGGAAAACCGGGATTATCGTTGCAGGATCAGTCGGTGCTATTGCAGCACCCAGCAACAGGGCTGTGATCAAAGGAAGTCCCAGTAAATAATAAGCAGCAATGCCCGTGATGACCGTCATGATGACAACGCCGACCGTGGCGAGCACGAAGAGAGTAATCCAGATCTGCTTCATGATCTTCAACCTGATCGAGGCCCCTCCGTCAAAGAGGATATAACAGGCGCCGAAGATGAGTATGATTTGGTTCAGAGCGGATTCGACAGTTATGTGCAAGATACCGGACACCTGAGGTCCGAGCAGGACGCCTGCGAGAAGGAATGCAGCCACATCCGGGACTTTGAGCTTTTCCGACAAAAAAACCGAAAAAACGCCTGCGGCCAGGATGACGGCAAGAGATAGCAGCAACTGCCTCGCCATCTCAAAGCTGATCATTGATTCCATGCATTGTCTCCCAAGAGTGTTTTCAATTATACACAAAAGACCATGTTGAAGGGCATAATATTTATTGATGCAGAGGCTGCAATGACGAATTCTATATCACGACCTATTCGGATACAGTGCCTGCTATAGACCCTAAAAAGTTCAGCTTACAGGCCGAAGGCCTAGTCGAAAAAAAGGATCTCCTCAATCTAAAAGAGCTTGCGGATTACCTCGAACAGTACCCTTTCAAATTGCAATCTGTCCGTAGTCCTCGCAGATATCCCCGAGGTGTTCAGCTTGAATGCCCGTACTGTCATTGAATAAATCTGCCATGCCGACCTTTTTCCTGATTTCAGTATTAACTATAGTTATTCTCGTTTCAACGATGATGGCGTTTGTTACGTTCCGTATGTGATAACAATACTCTCATCAAAGAAACGTTTACTTGTGGGCTGTAATGGGTAAAATCAGGTCTTTCAAAATACGTTTGTTTCGGGATAAAAGACGCAAACGATTTTTAACGCATATTTTCGGAAATAAACACCTCTGACGAAATGCCTGTGGTGTCAAGCAGGGTGAATCAAACTCTGGTCGGATTCATGCCATTATGAGAATTCCCGGAAGTAACTAAAGAGGACTTTACCGTACACTGTCTGTCAGGTCAAGTAGCGGCAACTACATTTTAGCGTCCTCTCGATGGAGCATGAAGATGGTTATGCCTTTTTAGCCATTCACGGAGAGCATCATTCAGCCGTGTCTGCCAGCCACGCCCACTAGCGCGGAAAGCCGTTAAGATGTCGGCATCAAGCCTTACGGTAGTAGATACCTTCTGGCCACTTCCGGCCGGCCTACCGGCTTTGCGTTTAGCTAATGCAGCCTCAAATTCTTCATCTGTAATCTCGGCATCATCAGGGCGCGACATATCAGGCTCAATATCTGACGATACACGGCGTTTTATCTCCTGCCAATCAGTCTTGCTTTTCATCTTTTTTAATTCCTTTGTCGTATGCCTAACTATTGTCGATGTGCTCATAGTAAAATCTCCTTTCTTTCCTGCTGGCATATCGAAAACTGATAATGCGCACGCCAGGATCACGCTCTACATAAACCAGCGTCAACACCAATATGCTATCGCCAACAGGCGCTATATCTTTTTTCCTGTCTTCTCTGCCCTTTGGACTGTCAATAGTCAATTTCAATGGATGCTCATAAATAAGATGCGCATCCCTGAAGTCCAATTTATGATTTTTTATGTTTTCTTTGCGTTTCGCCTCATCCCACTCATAATACAACTCCATACCAATTATTGTAGTAACAAATATTTAAAAAAGCAAGGCATGAAGCAAATTCCCGATAACGGTCAAAATCACATCATCCAAAACTTGTTGTCTCAAAAACACCTGTTTATGAGACGCTTAAAACAGAGCGGATAAACGGCTAAAAACAAGCATCCCCGGAATCTATTTTTTATAGGGTTTTTGAGACAGTCATGGATTAGGAATGACCAGCATAGAAAAACATTTTTTTTCTGGAACCATGAGCGATTTTGATTTTCTGAATAATATTTGTTTCGGTTTATACCCGGAAGGAGCCGGACGCTAATTTTGTCCCGCACCTGAGACCACTTTGCACCGCCTCAATTCATTTGATGCACCTTAACCAACACCGCGAACGTTTCTTTAAGACTCTCGGTTTCCGGTTGCTGTTATAGAAGCAAGTTGCTCGCCTTTCAATGCGTTTTTGCATCTTGGGGCTTTCCTTTTTTGCGACTGTTATCCCTTTAATGAGGGGAGGTGGATGACATTAGAAGAAGAGTATTTGTGAACGGTTTATCTGGTTCGACACAAAAAGGTAAGACTTAAGAAATGCCCGAACTCTGCCCAGCTTGCAAGCAGAGTTCGAGATATCGGGAAAGACGGCGCAGCGTGATATTGAGTTCATGAGGGATCGGCTGAACTGCCCACTTCTTTATGATAGGCTAAAAGAGGCTATTGCTACGAAGAGGAAATCTTTTCCCTCCCCATAACGCACCTTTCTTCCGCCGAATTTTCATCCCTGATTGTTGATAGGAAACTGCTTCATGATATGTATTTGACTACGCAGGAAAGCGCCAAACTCCTGAAAAGACAAAAGTAAAGAACGAATTCTTCCGGCTGCGTGATGGCCCTGTCTTTTCGGGTGTTCCGGGGGTATAATGGAGGCATAGACGGGTGAACATGGAGATGGGGAAACAACCGATAGCACATATCAGCGAAGAGGGACGGGTGCGTTAGCTTGAAGAGCATCTGCGGGCCACCGCGAGGCTTGCGGTCCAATTCACTGATGTAAGGGATGGTAATGCGGGGTTGTGGCATGAAAAGATAATTGCGCCAAATGGGTGTAACTATGTTTAATAGTGGCGAGCATATTGCTCATCGCAGGGAAAAGGACGGAGAAATACAAGGCCTCACAGCCCATCTTGAGGAAGTTTCAAAGTTGGCAGGCAGGTTTGCTTCGAAGGTCGGGCTGAAAGAGCAAGGCGAGATGATCGGGCTTTTACACGACATCGGAAAAGCAAGCCATGAATTTGAACAATACATTAAATCAGCCGTAGGTCTTATTAACCCTGACGAGGATGATTACGTTGATGCGACAGGGTTGAGAGGGAAAGTCGATCATTCTACTGCTGGCGCACAAATTATCTATAGAGAGCTTGCCAAAAATGGAAAAGAGGCGCTATTTGCAGCTCAAGTCTTGTCATTGTGTTTAGCATCCCATCATTCAGGCTTGATAGACAGTATTTCTCCGGAAGGCATTGATGCCTATTCAAAGCGCATGGGTAAAAGAGAAGAAAAATCGCATGCCGGTGAAGTGATAGGAAAACTTGGCGATGAGGTGAGAGAGCGTATAATAAATCGGTTGCACTCGAGAGAGTTTACACGAAATCTTGTAGACACGTTTAAGACATTGAAATCTTCTCATGATTCTAATGAAACCCTTATTTTCAAATATGGTCTGTTGGTACGCTTTCTATACAGTTGTCTCATTGATGCCGACAGATTAAATACAGCTGATTTTGAGAAAACGACCTTATCAAGCCTGCGAAATTATGGGGACTACGTGGATTGGTCTATTTTAACAAAACGCTTAGACAAGAAGCTGGAGAGTTTTGAATCAAAAGGAATTAATGTCGAACGGCAAAAAATATCACAAGCCTGCTACGACTTTTTCGATAAACCGAAAGGGCTGTATCAACTGACTGTTCCAACTGGCGGAGGTAAAACACTCGCCAGCCTAAGATTTGCATTGCATCATGCGGGCAGGCGCAAAATGGACAGAATACTCTATGTGCTGCCATATACCACCATTATTGATCAGAATGCCGAAGAAATACGCAAAATCTTAGAAGACAAGGACAAAAACGGCAAATATCAGGATCGTGTTGTTTTGGAACACCACTCTAATCTAATGCCCGATAAAGAAACTGCAAGACAAAAGGTGCTTTCCGAAAATTGGGATGCGCCTATTGTGCTAACGACCAATGTGCAGGTATTTGAGGCTTTGTTTGGTTCTGGGACACGCGGTGCCCGAAGGATGCATCAGCTTGCAAATGCGGTGATTATTTTTGATGAGGTCCAAAGCTTGCCGGTAAAGTGTGTGCAGTTGTTCAATATGGCCGTCAATTTCATAGTGAATAATTGCGGCTCGACAGTTGTGCTTTGTACTGCAACTCAACCACTTCTGGATAAAATCGAGCCGAAGTCAAGAGCATTGCCTATTACAGCAAGCCAACAAATGGTCCCTAATGCGCAACAATTATTCGATGATTTGAAGCGCGTTGAGGTTTATGACAGAACAAACATCAGCGGTTGGAGAAATGATGAAATAAAAGAGCTTGCCCGGCAACAGGTTATTAAATCAGGCAACGTTTTGGTCGTGGTGAATACGAAAACATCTGCGCGAGAAATTTATCAGCTATGTAAGCAGATAAGCAACGTCGGAGCATACCACTTGAGCACCCATATGTGTCCGGCTCACCGTACGGCAGTGCTGGATCAGGTCAAAACCTGTTTGCAAAATAAGACGCCGATTATTTGCGTCAGCACTCAGCTTATTGAAGCTGGCGTCGATATTTCTTTTGGTTCTGTTATTCGTTATCTTGCAGGACTTGATTCTATTGCACAAGCAGCGGGAAGATGTAATCGACATAACGAACAATATCCGGCATTGGGCGAGGTTTTTATAATTAACCCAGCAGAAGAAAATATAGAGGGGCTTGAAGATATCAAAATAGGCAAAGAGAAAACCGAGCGGCTGCTTGGAGAGTTTAAAGACGACCCCGCAAGATTTGGAAATATCATAATAAGTCCTGAGGCTATGGAGCAGTATTATCAGTATTATTTTTATCAAAGGGCGAACAAAATGAACTATCCCCTTACCGCTAATTCTTCTGCCAGGCGAGAAGATAATTTATTTAATCTCTTATCCATTAATTCATTGTCAGTAGATGAGTACAAACGAATCAACGACAAAACGCCTGAAATACCATTAAGACAAGCCTTTATGTCCGCGTCCAAGTCTTTTGAAGTAATTGAGTCAGTTGCAAGAGGAATCGTTGTGCCTTATGGGGAAGAAGGGAAAGACCTTATCAGTAAACTTTGTTCTGTAATGGAAGTTTATAAGCAATACACATTGCTTCGACGTGCTCAGCGATATTCTGTTAACGTCTTTCCAAATGTCTTTGAAAAATTACAAAAACAAGGGGCAATACGTGAAGTGCAAGAAGGCGCTGGAATTTTGTATCTTGATGAAAGATATTATTGCGATGACTTCGGGTTAAGCGAAGTGCCAGTGAAGGATATGGATTTCTTAAATGGTTAATAAGAGGAGGTGCTCATGGAAAAAGAGAACAGAGTCGAATTTAAAGTTACGGGGAAATACGCCCTCTTTACTGATCCGCTGACAAAGATAGGCGGAGAGAAATGTTCTTATCACATCCCGACATATGAAGCGTTGAAAGGTCTATTGAGTTCGGTCTATTGGAAGCCGACTATAGTCTGGATTATCGACAGGGTGAGGGTAATGAAAAGAATTAGGACTCAGACCCGAAGCGCAAAACCTATTGAGTATGGCGGTGGCAATTCACTTGCGATCTATACTTATCTTGCCGATGTAGAGTATCAAGTTCAGGCACACTTTGAGTGGAACATGAATCGTAAAGATATGGCTAAGGATAGGAATGATAATAAGCATTATTATGTTTCCAGACGAATGATAGAGAGGGGCGGAAGAAGAGATATTTTTCTTGGGGCGAGAGAATGTCAGGGGTATGTGGAGCCATGCCGGCTTGGAGATGGAAAGAGCGATTACGATGATTATGGCGAAATAGCCTTTGATCTGATGTTTCATGGGTTTGATTATCCTGACGAGCTTGGAAAAGATGAGCTTCAAGCACGGTTTTGGCGTCCTAAAATGATAGACGGCAAGGTTGATTTTATTCGACCTGAAGCGTGTGACATACGAAGAATCGTAAGGCATATGAAAGCCAACGCGCCGGAATCGGCAGGGTTACAGGAGGAGGGCTTACTCGATGAGTTGGATACAGAAACTATATGAAACGTATGAAAACTGTCACTCAATGATTGGCAAGATTGCCTCTGGTAAAGAGATCCCTCTTCTCCCGATTTGTCACACAACGCAGAAGGCCCAGATAGATATTGTTATTGATCAGAAAGGGAATTTTAAGCGAGCCAGGGTTGTGTCAAAGGACAACGCGAGAACAATAATTCCATGCACGGAGGCCTCTGGTGGGAGAGCTGGAAGCAAGCCTGAATGCCACCCGCTCTGCGATAAATTGCAGTATCTGGCAGGAGATTTCGTTCAGTACGGCGGAAAAGTTACTTCTGGTTATGCATCTAATCCCAATGAGCCATTCAGAAGATATAGTGAGTTGTTGTCAGATTGGTGCAATTCGAGCTTTTCTCATCCAAAGGCTTGCGGTGTTTTGGAATATATTCAAAAGGGCCGAGTAATTGAAGATTTGATTGCACAGAAGATTTTAATTACAAGTTATGATGGAAAATTGACTGAAAAACCGGAAAAGAAAATCAAGAGTAATCCGGAACTTTTCAAGGTGGTGAATAACCAGTCCGATGCGTTTATCCGCTGGGAAGTTGAAATCTCCGGTGATAAATGTCCCAAAGCGTGGGAGGATAGAACGCTTTGGGAGAGTTGGATAAAGTATTATTCCGCAACAAAGCAAGGCAAAGCTCTCTGCTATGTGACCGGTGAAGAACTCTTATCTGCCGATCAACATCCAGCCAAACTGCGGAATGATGGAGACAAAGCCAAATTGATTTCATCGAATGACTCATCAGGATTCACGTTTCGCGGTAGATTTACTGATGCACAGCAAGCGTGCGGAGTTGGCTTTGAGGTCACTCAAAAGGCACACAGTGCCCTCCGTTGGCTTATAAGCAGGCAAGGATATCGAAGCGAAGATCAGGCTATTGTCGCGTGGGCCATATCGGGCAAGGGAATTCCTGATCCGCTTGCCGATCCATTGTCAGTTCTGGGAGAAGAAGTATTCGAATTGGCAAGTGATGATTCGGATGTTGTCTCAACCGCCCAAAATATCGCGCTCAAGTTCAATAATAAAATAGCAGGATATAAGGCCGATTTGGGTGACACAAGTGGTATCGTGGTAATGGGGCTTGACTCGGCAACACAGGGCCGCATGGCCATAACCTTTTATCGTGAGTTAACTGGCGCAGATTTTTTAAAAAGGGTCGAGCAATGGCACGAAACCTGTGCATGGGTTCATGACTATCGTTTCATCGAAGAAAAGAATAATAAGAAAACAAAGAGAAAATATTTGCGATTTGTAGGGGCTCCGGCTCCAAGAGACATCGCTGAAGCGGCATATGGAAGCAAGGTGGATGATAAGCTGAAGAAGGCAACAGTTGAACGTCTTTTGCCTTGCATTATTGATGGCCAGCAAATTCCTCGGGATATTGTTGATTCGGCGCTTCGGCGTGCATGCAATCGGGTAGGCTTGGAGGGTGGGGAATGGAATAAAACACTCAGTATCACTTGTGCGCTTTATCGAAAATTAAACGAAAAGGAGGAATATAGTATGGCATTGGACGAGGATCGAAAAACACGTGATTATCTTTACGGCAGGCTATTAGCATTGGCAGACACTTTAGAGCAATGGGCTTTAAGTAAGGCAGGGGAAGATAGACAAACAAATGCCGCCAGATTGATGCAGCGCTTTGCGGATCGTCCGTACAGCACGTGGAGGACTATAGAGTTGTCTCTTGCTCCCTACAAAGCGAGATTAGGAGCGCAGTCACAAAAAAGACAAGCAATGATTGATCAGGTAAAAAATATGTTTGATATCGAAGACTTTGTGAGTGATAAGAAACTCTACGGTGAATTTTTGCTTGCCTTTAGTTGCCAACGTGAAGCGCTGAGACCAAAAGGCAACATCAATATAAATGAAAAAGAACAAGATCAAGATCAAGAATTAACAACTGAACCAGATCAATAGAGGAGGAATTATGGAAAACTTGAAAAGCAAAATTGACTTTGCAGTTGTGTTCAGCGTAAAGAACGCCAACCCTAACGGTGACCCGTTAAATGGGAACCGTCCGAGAACGAATTACGATAGTATGGGCGAGGTGTCAGATGTTTGCATTAAACGAAAAATCAGGAACCGTTTGATGGAAGCAGGACATAACATTTTTGTTCAATCCGATGATAACAAATTGGATGATTATCCCAGCCTGAGAGCTAGAGCCGAAGGAGCATTGAAGAAAGAGCAATGGAAAGATGACAAAATATTCCGTGAAGCTGTCTGCAAGAAATGGATCGATGTCCGCGCATTCGGGCAAGTATTTGCCTATGGAAGCGAAAAGAAAGGTGAAGGGGTCTCTGTTGGAATTCGAGGTCCCGTATCGATACATCCTGCTTTTTCGGTCGCACCAGTGAGCGATCGTATTTCGAGCATACAAATTACAAAAAGTGTTAGCGGCGAAGGAGACGGTACCAAGAAAGCATCGGATACTATGGGAATGAAACATCGCGTTGATCATGGCATATATGTGACATACGGCGCCATAAATCCGCAGCTTGCATCAAAAACGTGGTTTACGGATGATGATGCAAAAGCCATAAAAAAAGCGCTTGAACATTTGTTTGACAACGACGTCTCTTCCGCGCGGCCCGAAGGCAGTATGGAAGTGGTCGCAGTGTTCTGGTGGAAGCACAATGTCAACCATGGTCAATACTCGTCCGCAGTGGTCCACCGGGCGCTGAGCATTGATCTTAATAATGGGATCACTGAGCCGAAGAATATTGAGGATTATTCGATCAAGCTTAAGAGTCTTTCGGGATTAGAGCCTGAAATATTTAATCCGAACAATGTTGACATTAAAGGGATTTAATATCTAGAAGAGGCAACACACTATGACCGATCCTAAACATCGTCTTCACCTCATCCAGCCGCACGGCGGGCATCCGGAGCTGCAATCTAACAAGATGGCGGAAATTGTTTATGATGCAACGGCCGTATTTTGCGATCGCTATATTGACAGGCGGTCGAGTACGCATAACCAGATGGTGCAGGTGACTAGGGGGGGGAAGCAAGATATCACGGTGCCCAAAGGGAGAAAAAAGACTTGAGCTACGGAGAAGACAATCTCATTATGCTTTCTGCCTTGCAACACTTTATGTACTGCCCACGGCAATGCGCGCTCATCCACATCGAGCAGGTATGGAGCGAGAACGTTTTCACCGCTGAAGGCCGGATCATGCATGAAAAAGTTGACACCGCCAACCGAGAGTCAAGGGGGAACATTCGTATTGAATACGGAGTGCCGATGAGGTCGCTCAGGCTCGGACTAATCGGCAAGGCCGATGTTGTTGAATTTCACAAGCAGGGCGACAGATGGATGCCTTTCCCAGTTGAATACAAGCGGGGCAAGCCCAAGATGGACGACTGCGACAGGGTGCAGCTTTGCGCGCAGGCGATCTGCCTTGAGGAAATGCTGAATGCCGAGATCAAAGAAGCGGCGCTTTTTTACGGGCAGACCCACCGCCGGGAAGATATTATCATTGACGATGTATTAAGGAACAAGACTGAGGAGACTGCAAGAAAATCACATGAGCTAATTGAATCGGGCCTCACTTGCAAGGCCGAATATTCAGCGAAGTGTAAACAATGCTCGTTGCTTGAACTTTGTATGCCTAAGACCTGCGGCAAGGTGAAAACGGCAAGCAAGTATTTACAGGCTGTGATGGAGGCAAATGAAAAAACTCCTTAATACTCTCTTCGTAACAACTCAGGGGGCATATCTTGCAAAGGAAGGCGAGACCGTTGCCGTCAAGGTTGACGGTGAAATAGTTTTGCGCGTACCTGTGCATACACTCGGTGGTATTGTCTGTTTTGGGCAAATATCGTGCAGCCCTTACCTGATGGGATTCTGCGCTGAAAACGGCGTGGCTATCAGCTTTCTTACCGAAAACGGCGGCTTTCTCGCAAAAGTCCAGGGGCCTGTGTCGGGCAACGTGCTTCTCAGGCGCGAACAATACCGCCGGGCTGATGATCTGCAAGCCTCTTCCCTGATAGCACGCGCGGTCGTGACAGGAAAGATAGCGAACTGCCGCACGGTGGTTCAAAGGTCTCTGAGAGACCATTCGGACAAGATAGATGCGGATTCGGTAAGTCAGGCTTCGCAGTGCCTGGCAAACTCGATGCGCAGGCTGCAAGGGGCACATCCGCTCGACATCGTGCGTGGGATAGAGGGTGACGCTGCAAACTCCTACTTCGGGGTCTTCGATCACCTTATAACATGTCAGAAGGATGCCTTCGCCTTTAGCGAACGGAACAGGAGGCCACCTCTTGATAGTGTAAACTGCCTGCTCTCTTTTTTGTATGTTCTTCTTATGCACGATGTCCGGGCCGCACTTGAGACCGTCGGGCTCGACCCGGCAGTCGGCTTCCTCCACAGGGACCGTCCTGGGCGCTATGGTCTTGCCCTTGACATCATGGAAGAATTACGGCCTTTTCTGGCCGACCGTCTTACGCTTTCGTTAATCAACCTTTGCCAGGTGCAGGCCAGTGGCTTTAAGAAAAAGGAATCAGGGGCCGTCTGGATGGACGACGATACCAGAAAGATGGTACTCATTGCTTATCAGAAACGCAAGCAGGAGGAAATACTGCATCCCTTTATTAATGAGAAGGTGGCCATCGGTCTTCTGCCCCACGTCCAGGCCATCCTTATGGCCCGGCACCTGAGGGGAGACCTCGATTGCTATCCGCCTTTTGTGTGGAAGTGAGGAGCTATGTTCGTAATCGTGAGCTATGATGTCGCAACATCCGACGCGGGCGGGCAGCGCCGTCTGCGCAGGGTTGCCCGCGCCTGCCAGGACTTCGGACAGCGGGTCCAGTATTCGGTGTTTGAGTGTATCGTCGATCCTGCACAGTGGGCAAAGCTTAAGGACAGGTTGATTTCGGAGATTGATCCCGAAAAAGACAGTTTGCGGTTTTACTATCTGGGCTCGAATTGGCAGCATCGCGTAGAACATGTGGGTGCAAAGGCATCGTTAGATCAGGAAGGACCGCTGATCGTTTGAGTGCGTGCGAACCTCAAGAGCACATGATTTGCCCGTGAGGTTCGCAAGATAAGATACGGGCTTTTAAAACATGAACTTTGGCATATTGTTCTTTGACAACATAGGGATTTGTGTAAACTAAAAAGACACCTTCGCAAAAAGCGACTCTTTTTCTATTTAAGTTCAATTAGTTGTAGCTTAACAGTCGCGCCCCGCGCGGGCGCGTGGATTGAAACAGAAACCCTTCCAGTACTGCGCCGGAGAATGAAAGTCGCGCCCCGCGCGGGCGCGTGGATTGAAACAGGGCGAGGCTGAAAGAATTCAACGAGTTTTTTATAAGTCGCGCCCCGCGCGGGCGCGTGGATTGAAACCCATTGATGTGCCGTTCATGTAGTATGTTGTTGGTCGCGCCCCGCGCGGGCGCGTGGATTGAAACTAATGTCCAGAAGCGGTGTCCGGCATGCAAGGCCGTCGCGCCCCGCGCGGGCGCGTGGATTGAAACATCATGGGCAAGAACGAAGTGCTGATGGGGGAAGTCGCGCCCCGCGCGGGCGCGTGGATTGAAACATGACCTCTTCAGTGACCTCCTCAACGCTCCTGTGTCGCGCCCCGCGCGGGCGCGTGGATTGAAACTTTCTGCGCTCATCGAGAGGCGGGGCGATACGATGTCGCGCCCCGCGCGGGCGCGTGGATTGAAACCGAGGATGGAGTTGTCACTGCTAAAAGCTGGGACGTCGCGCCCCGCGCGGGCGCGTGGATTGAAACATGGGTATGTACTTCAGCATGGATGCGACTGAAGCGTCGCGCCCCGCGCGGGCGCGTGGATTGAAACTTGGTCATGCCCGAATCCTTATGCCCCCACCACGTCGCGCCCCGCGCGGGCGCGTGGATTGAAACTTTCTACGGGACCACGGACATAAGGGAGATACGGTCGCGCCCCGCGCGGGCGCGTGGATTGAAACAGACCGTTAAGGCTACGGGTTGGCCTACCCCGCCGTCGCGCCCCGCGCGGGCGCGTGGATTGAAACTGCTCAAGCGGGATGTGCTTCGTATGACCTGCTGTCGCGCCCCGCGCGGGCGCGTGGATTGAAACTAATGTGGAGTGTGGAGCTAAGAGGGCGCGACAGATCGTCGCGCCCCGCGCGGGCGCGTGGATTGAAACGAATCTTTTGATCATCGCTATTCGAAGGTTGACGTCGCGCCCCGCGCGGGCGCGTGGATTGAAACTGAAATCCGCCCAGGAATATATCCGCGGGAGCCATGTCGCGCCCCGCGCGGGCGCGTGGATTGAAACTAGCGCAGGTGAAGGCCAACAATGCCAAGACCGCCGTCGCGCCCCGCGCGGGCGCGTGGATTGAAACACAAAGATGAGTAAGGCCAAGGTGGTCAATGGCAAGGTCGCGCCCCGCGCGGGCGCGTGGATTGAAACAAGAAAATGGAAGACATCAGGAAAAAAGCAGAAGGTCGCGCCCCGCGCGGGCGCGTGGATTGAAACATGTTTTATGGTAGATATGCTGATACTGTAAAGGTCGCGCCCCGCGCGGGCGCGTGGATTGAAACTCCGGTACTCCCTGATGCTGCCTGACGACCACAAAGTCGCGCCCCGCGCGGGCGCGTGGATTGAAACACTGTCCGGCCTGTTGGAAGCTGCTCGATGCGGAAAGTCGCGCCCCGCGCGGGCGCGTGGATTGAAACAGAAATACACGCCGTCAGGCAGTATTGAGATGACGTCGCGCCCCGCGCGGGCGCGTGGATTGAAACATCGCCATCGAGGATGTCAGCGGCAACGTCTGGCAGTCGCGCCCCGCGCGGGCGCGTGGATTGAAACAAGCCCGTCAACTACCACATCCTGGTCAACCATGTCGCGCCCCGCGCGGGCGCGTGGATTGAAACTGGGCGGTATTGGTGCAGCGCCCTGGACCTCTCCGTCGCGCCCCGCGCGGGCGCGTGGATTGAAACCCGAATATCGGAGGGATTATCGAAGCTCCTGTCGTCGCGCCCCGCGCGGGCGCGTGGATTGAAACATTTGGACTCTCTGAACTAATAGAAAGAATTAAGTCGCGCCCCGCGCGGGCGCGTGGATTGAAACAACCTTATCTGGCTCGGCAACTTCTGGCACAGCGGTCGCGCCCCGCGCGGGCGCGTGGATTGAAACGCTGCATTTCAATGACACGCCTGCCGCGGGACAGACGTCGCGCCCCGCGCGGGCGCGTGGATTGAAACATGGTTCAGAGTGGCAAGCGGCAGGCAGATCGCCGTCGCGCCCCGCGCGGGCGCGTGGATTGAAACCGTTTTGTTTGGCTGCTTGCCCTTTTTCTTGCCGTCGCGCCCCGCGCGGGCGCGTGGATTGAAACCATCCACACCGGGTAATCATGCGCCTCGACCGGATGTCGCGCCCCGCGCGGGCGCGTGGATTGAAACAACAACATCTGCCTGACAGCTACAGGCGGGTTGATGTCGCGCCCCGCGCGGGCGCGTGGATTGAAACATTTCGCATCACCTCACTTTTTATCCTCCTATCCGTCGCGCCCCGCGCGGGCGCGTGGATTGAAACAAATCCATGTCTAATTCGTCAATCGCATTGCAGAGCAGTCGCGCCCCGCGCGGGCGCGTGGATTGAAACATCTCGGGGTATTCCAACATAATCAGGGACTGCGTCGCGCCCCGCGCGGGCGCGTGGATTGAAACCTCCCTGCCGTGTAAGATATTCGCCCCTTCAGTCGGTCGCGCCCCGCGCGGGCGCGTGGATTGAAACTTGCCGGCCGGATCTCCAATGTCCACATATTTTGGTCGCGCCCCGCGCGGGCGCGTGGATTGAAACTACGTGGGGAATCGTCATAGGGACCGGCTCAGGGAGTCGCGCCCCGCGCGGGCGCGTGGATTGAAACGAAATGCTTGTGCATGGATGGCCCGACTATGACGTCGCGCCCCGCGCGGGCGCGTGGATTGAAACATATCATATATACCGAAAGCGAGCGGCCTATTTGTCGCGCCCCGCGCGGGCGCGTGGATTGAAACAATTGGCAATGGGTACACATCAAACACATTCTCACGTCGCGCCCCGCGCGGGCGCGTGGATTGAAACAGCGGTTGTTGGCTACGAATGGTAATCGGTCCAGTCGCGCCCCGCGCGGGCGCGTGGATTGAAACTGGATGAGTTGGGCCATGGATTGTAGGCTTATCGAGTCGCGCCCCGCGCGGGCGCGTGGATTGAAACTGACAATGAGGGAATAGATGAGAGACGACCTCTTGTCGCGCCCCGCGCGGGCGCGTGGATTGAAACTTAAAATGGGGTGTCCTTATGACAATGACGACATGGTCGCGCCCCGCGCGGGCGCGTGGATTGAAACCCGAACGGGATAGAGGTATGTATCAGCCCTACACTGGTCGCGCCCCGCGCGGGCGCGTGGATTGAAACTGGTCGAATTTCGCTCTGCACTTAGAACAATGCGTCGCGCCCCGCGCGGGCGCGTGGATTGAAACAGGCTGTACTTAAAAAGTACGCCCCCTCCATTAATGTCGCGCCCCGCGCGGGCGCGTGGATTGAAACATCTCCACCGCCCAGTCCCGATCACCGGGCACTACGTCGCGCCCCGCGCGGGCGCGTGGATTGAAACCAGCTCAGCCGCTCGAAGGCGGCCCTGGGTAATGTCGCGCCCCGCGCGGGCGCGTGGATTGAAACTCCTGACCCGTTGTAACACATATCCACCCTCCCGGTCGCGCCCCGCGCGGGCGCGTGGATTGAAACTCTTTTTCATTGTCCTGTCATCCCTCCCTTATAGGTCGCGCCCCGCGCGGGCGCGTGGATTGAAACATGGATGGTGTAATCATTGCATGGGCTGATCCTGGTCGCGCCCCGCGCGGGCGCGTGGATTGAAACCCGCCAAGGAACGGGGCAACAGCGCCCTTGCCGTCGCGCCCCGCGCGGGCGCGTGGATTGAAACAAAAAGAGGTATAAAAAGGGAAGTCAGTTTAATGTCGCGCCCCGCGCGGGCGCGTGGATTGAAACGCCGCAATCTTAAAAACAAATGCTCCCGAAGCCGTGTCGCGCCCCGCGCGGGCGCGTGGATTGAAACACGTACTGCTCTTGCAGAAAAGCAAACTGCTCCGTCGCGCCCCGCGCGGGCGCGTGGATTGAAACGTCGCAGCCGAGCTGTCCCCGGTGTTCGTCGCAGGTCGCGCCCCGCGCGGGCGCGTGGATTGAAACGTCGTACAGTTGATGGAATAAGAAATCTCTTGAAAGTCGCGCCCCGCGCGGGCGCGTGGATTGAAACCCGCCGGGGTCATGAGGCTATTGACGATCAGTAGTCGCGCCCCGCGCGGGCGCGTGGATTGAAACAGGTTTAGTCTCAGACCTCGACCCCATAAGCCGTGTCGCGCCCCGCGCGGGCGCGTGGATTGAAACACTAAGCCGGCAAAGTAACTGAGGGCAAGATCGAAGTCGCGCCCCGCGCGGGCGCGTGGATTGAAACGGGAGCCAGGCCATTGCTGAGCGCGTAAATCCCGGTCGCGCCCCGCGCGGGCGCGTGGATTGAAACGAATAGTTGGTCGATGTGGCGCTCTCTGACGCTTGGTCGCGCCCCGCGCGGGCGCGTGGATTGAAACTAGCGCAGGTGAAGGCCAACAATGCCAAGACCGCCGTCGCGCCCCGCGCGGGCGCGTGGATTGAAACACATCTGATTCGATAATCAGATCACAGGCTTTCAGGTCGCGCCCCGCGCGGGCGCGTGGATTGAAACCCCACTACTTGCGGCTCTGGTAACGCAACTATTGGGTCGCGCCCCGCGCGGGCGCGTGGATTGAAACATATAAGGCTGTTTCACTGGCCCCTGCCTTAATGTCGCGCCCCGCGCGGGCGCGTGGATTGAAACTGTCTATGGGGTAAACATTTTAAATAGCTCAAAGTCGCGCCCCGCGCGGGCGCGTGGATTGAAACGCCATCTCCCTTTTGAGATGATCAACCATCTTAGTCGCGCCCCGCGCGGGCGCGTGGATTGAAACTCATAGACGGTGACGTTTGTGGTGCTGGTGAAGAGTTCGCGCCCCGCGCGGGCGCGTGGATTGAAACATATCAGCCCGGCAAACGCACAAGCGATAATAGTCGCGCCCCGCGCGGGCGCGTGGATTGAAACACGTCCGAGACCTGGCCGGCAATGTAACAACGGCAGTCGCGCCCCGCGCGGGCGCGTGGATTGAAACATTGCTGGTCTATACCCATGACGCGCCGTTTTCAGGTCGCGCCCCGCGCGGGCGCGTGGATTGAAACATATTCTTTCTCCCAGTATAGCCCCCTCACCGCAGTCGCGCCCCGCGCGGGCGCGTGGATTGAAACACAAAGGGCATGTGCGGCCCTGAGATTAAAGATAAGTCGCGCCCCGCGCGGGCGCGTGGATTGAAACAGCTCCTCCGCACTCTCCTGCACCGCATCCAGATGTTGCGCCCCGCGCGGGCGCGTGGATTGAAACAGTTTGTTCATCCCGCCACCTCCGATACGAGCACGTCGCGCCCCGCGCGGGCGCGTGGATTGAAACAGGAACCGACCGGCAATGCTGAAACCTGGTCAAACGTCGCGCCCCGCGCGGGCGCGTGGATTGAAACTTTTCAAGTTCGCTCAGCGTAGTGTCAATCTTGAGGTCGCGCCCCGCGCGGGCGCGTGGATTGAAACCGGTCAATATCGTAAGGATTGACTCCCTGCTTTGGTCGCGCCCCGCGCGGGCGCGTGGATTGAAACGGCTGCAGATCAGCGGCCTTGTGTCGGGTTACGGCGTCGCGCCCCGCGCGGGCGCGTGGATTGAAACTTCCCGTCTGGAGTCTGCCCCGCCGAGGTCATTGCGTCGCGCCCCGCGCGGGCGCGTGGATTGAAACATATCGACAGTCTCCAGTCTTATGCATCCTTCTTGTCGCGCCCCGCGCGGGCGCGTGGATTGAAACGCGGACGAGGAAGTCAACCTGCCCAGGAAAGGCAGTCGCGCCCCGCGCGGGCGCGTGGATTGAAACACGGCACAAAGAAAGACGCGCAACTCATCGAGGTCGCGCCCCGCGCGGGCGCGTGGATTGAAACCACGCTCCGATCATGAATTTTGCAGCCTGTTCGGTCGCGCCCCGCGCGGGCGCGTATTTCCGCTTGTACTCCACGGAATTATTGGAAGGCTCGCAAGTGCGACTTTCTGTGGTATGCCGTGTAAAACGTATGACTAGTCGGTTAAAGTCCGACCATGGGAATTCGGTAGTTCACCCATGTAGCTTGAGGGAGGTGTAAAGGGCAACCTGAAGCACTAAGTTTCCTGACAAAGGCTCCTTAGGGGAGTTGAGTGAACCTGCGGGTTGCAGCGCAAGCGAATCCAGATGTAGCCCCGAAACGCAAGACGTAGTTGCTGACCCTTTCACAGACAGGGGAAGGCCGTTGCATCTATCCTAACGAAAACTACCGTAACCGATAGATGGACTGCCGGGGTGTCAGGGGTGACACGCAGGGGAAGCCATACGACAATGAACACGGGAGACCCTTGCCGATGCTTTTCAGGAAGGCAACCGGTGGATATAAGGAAACGAAATTCCACGGGGTCGGCAAGGGAGTCGGATTTGCCCATATTACCGTTTGTATTCCAAGGACAACATAACCTTGGGAGAGGGAAGGGGCAATACTTTTATCATGTTTGCAAAGAGGCAAAGGAAAGGAGATTGCACACAGTGCTGAAAACTCCAGAAAAGATTCGGGAACTTCAGAGGAAACTATACCGGAAGGCCAAGCAGGAAAAGGAGTACCGGTTCTATCTTCTCTACGACAAGGTGTATAGGATGGACATCCTGACCCACTCCTATAATCTTGCCAAAGCTAACAAAGGAGCGCCTGGTGTCGATGGTGAAACCTTTGAGAGCATAGAGGAGAGGGAAGGAGGAGTCGAGCGGTATCTTGAAGCAATTGCCGGGGAACTAAAGCGGAAGGAGTATAAGCCTCAACCTGTGCGGCGGGTGTATATACCGAAGGCAAGTGGAGGCAAACGACCGCTGGGAATACCGACGGTGTTTTCACAATGCACCTCCCACAGATTTATTTAGGAATTTTATATATAGCTTGCCAGTCTTTTTATCCTGAGTCAATCCCTCATAGACAATTTACCGGCAACAACTCTCGGCTTTTACGTTCCCGGTACTGGCAATATTATTCACCCTCGTGTAAAGTTCTTTCTCCTTTTCAGAGTTGAGTTCAATGAGCCATCGAGAAGCATTGTTGATCTTGCGGGCTTTCACGTAACCACGTTCTATCCAATAATATACTATGTGATTAGTGACCCCAAATTTATCAGATATTTCTTTAAGGGTATATTCCTGAGGGCCTTTGACAAGAGGAGCAGGAATCTTATGCTTATGCCTTATCCATTTGACCATCAGATCCGTAAAGGGTTTACCTGTAGCGCTGAGCCGACCTTCTTTGTTGAAACTACACGCAATCTCATGGTCCTGAAGGTTTTTTGAGAGTTCCCGTACTTCCTTTACGATTGTCTCTGGATATCTTACCCTGTCACAATAATTCTGAGGCAGCGTTATGCTTATATCTTCACATATTCCGCCTTGCCACCGAAGATGAAGTATAACTTTTTTGGGCTCGGCTATCTTTTCAAGCGTGATATCCTTAATAAGGAGTCTTAATATTCTTTTGCGGTCTTTAGCTTGCGTTGTGGAAGCCTTCCACAGCCTGGGCAAATCTTTGGCAAGAGCGCGGATCTTCTCTTTCTGTTCTGCTGTTATGCTTATATTTTCTTTTTGTTGATCAGAATACTGTTGCTCGAGTTGCTCCAGGTTGATGAGCTTTTCATTCCAGCGCTTTTCAAGTGTTGCAGCGACTAATCTATTGGAGGGATCGACTTCTTCATATCGCTTTTGTGCAAGCTGAACTTCATATTCTACCCTCTGTATTTTCAGTTTCCATTGATTGTCGACAGCTCTGTCTTTCTGCTCTATCTCTTGGAGGGCGTTTAATGCGATTGCAAATTGATCCGGCTTTAAGACTTCCAGAATCCGCTGAGAGACAGCATTGTCTAGATTATCACAGTGTACCGACAAACACGCTGCCCCTGAAAAACCTTCTCTTTTGCGCCAATTACATTCATAAGTAGGATAAACCCCACCGTTTCCCTTGTATCGTACACGGATTTTATGGCCGCAGTTGCCGCAGAGTAAAAGTCCCTGTAGAAGCGCCAGGCCCTCTCTGGCCGAACCGCTTAGCAAGGTCTCTTCAGCATTTGTCTGATTCTGTAGAAGTATTGTCTGGTTGTCGAGGAATTCATCCCAACTGATATAGCCTTTGTGGTGATCTTTTATGGCAACCTGCCATGAATCCATCGGCATTCTCTCCACCTTGTTTACAATATTACCATCTGATAATATTTTTTTGGCGTATTTGTAACGGCCATAGACATAGACCCCTGCATAAGATGGGTTTTTGAGGACTCCAAGAACACGGCCATGGTTTAACTGTCCCCAAATGAGTCTGCCATTCCATATTCCCCCGTAAGAGCGTTTTGGAAATTTAATGTTGCTTTTAGCAAACTTATGCACAACGCCGTAAGCGCTGCCGGTCTGTCTAAACGTTGAAAACAGCAACTCCACAACACCTCTGACTTCCTCATCAGGGTCCAGCACAATATAATCCTCTTCGTCATAACAGAAGCCGACAGGAAGTGGAAATCTTAGTTTCCCCTTCTTTGCTTTGTTGACCTTGCCGCCCAGGAGGCGAGTGCGCAAAAAGTGCAATTCTGCCTGGGACATTGTCCCTTTCAACCCCAAAAGGAGTTGATCGTTGAAATCGGCAGGGTTGTAACAGCCGTCTTCGTCTATAATAAGGGTGTCGGTAATGGAGCACAGTTCGAGTAATCGATGCCAGTCCGTATTGGAACGTGATAACCGGGACGCTTCCAGAGCAAATACTGCTCCAACCTGTTTCAGAGAAACGTCTGCCACTAAGGTCTTGAACCCCTCCCGGTTGGTCATTTGCGTTCCCGATATCCCTAGATCCGAATCGATAACCCGAATCATCCCAGGAGTCCAGCCAAGTTCCAAAGCCCTCTCCTTCAGAGCATACTGACGCTCCGTGCTCTCCCGGTGGTGACGTACCTGCCCCATAGTTGACTGGCGGAGATAGATGTAAGCCGACTTCTCTCTGTGGTGACTCTGAATTTTGGATATCATTTCCCTCCTCCTCTAATCGATTGTCCTTTAGGAAATCCAAAATCATATTGGCTACCAAGCAGCCAATTGCCTTTGTATCGATAGAGAGATTGGTAATAATATCCATTACCCAGTTCTACAAATGTTCTCTGCGCCGGAGAATTTCCCGGTTGATGTCGCTTATTTCTTCCAGGAGTTGCTTTGTCTTTTTGAAGTTTGAAACAAACAACTCTACTTGCGGGACATAATCTCCTGGTATATATTCCATCTCCGGCCTTCTGCCGGAGTGGCTTACCGACAAATAATATTTCGGCCCGTGTCCGGGGCCATCTGCACATTTGCAATTCGGTTTTCCACATGGCTTGTATTTTTCCAATAAAGACCCGCGAATGAGGTTGAACCCTATTAAGTGCATCTTTTGGATAAGTTTTTTCCGCCTTCGACGGAGATATGTAGTAGATTTCTCTTTCATTGTTATCAGACCAGTTAATTAACTGTACAGATATTATGTCCATTTGTCAATCCTTTTTTGGTTGGCTTGTGATTTTATCCTGCAGTTCTATTAGCTCAAGCAATTTCTGAATCGAAAGAATTGAAACAGTGGGCTGGATATATTCAGAGGTTTTATCAGTCCATTCGCGAAGGATGAAAAAGGTGCCGCTCAAACTACCCTGAAGGATGAATGCATCTTTGCCCTGTATTTTTTTAGTCTTTAATACTTTGAAATGCCTTCCAAAAAAAGGGTGAAATGGATGGGTAATCTCGACCCATTCCGAACATCTGTAGGCGATATCGAAAATCGCCCCAATCCTGATATTTGGGACAGTGCTAATAACTGAAAAAGGGTATACCCCGGCGTTGACTTACCGCGTGAGGGCGAGCGGAAAGAATCGGGTTTGATATATGTGATGAGTTTAACTGTTACTTGGATTTATGCTTTTTGAGTAACCGATAGGACCTCCCTTCGAATGTAATGAACCTCCCGTTGAAACTGAGACGATCCAGGATCGCTGATGCGGCAGTTGCGCTGAAGATAGAACCCCATTCCTTTGGTGATAGATTCGTAGTGACGATAGTCGGCAGTATCTCATTCCTTTTGGATATGATCTGAAAGAGAGTGTCCGTGTCCTCCTTTTTGTGATACGTATAACCAAGCTCGTCAATACACAACACCCTGACCTTCGAATAATAATCGATTCTTGAAGCCGAGTTGATGGCCTTGTGAACCTTTGAAACAAGGTCGAAGGCAGTAATACGGGCAGTTGAAAACCCTTGCAATATAGCTTCATAACAGATGGCGGAAGCTATATGTGATTTGCCGAGCCCGGTATCTCCAATGAGGAGGAGGTTGAAGCCATTTTCTATCCAGGGAGAGTTGACGAAAGTCATGATATCGTCCTTGCTTATTTTCGGGTTGAAGTGCCAGTCGAACTGGTCAAGGGTTTTCACATGTTTTATACCGGATAGCCTGAGCAGTCTTTTGATCTTGTGCTGTTTTCTGTATTCGCCTTCCATCTTGAGGAACCTGGTGATAGTTTCAAGCTGATCGGCGGATATATCCTCGGCGGGTGTCTTACATCCCAACTCCTTAAGCAAAATTTCAAGGCTATTCATCGTATTCCTCCAATCCTCTGGGTTTATAGGATATGTTTAGAAGCGCTCCATTCTGCGGCTGCACGGTTTCGGCTTCCACAGGTTCCATACGCAGATATGACAGGAAAGTTCTCAGTCTGGGTGACTTTTTTGTGAGACACTCCGAAGCGACGCTTATCAGCATCCCCCTGCTGTGGGTTTTCATAAGCTTGAATATCTCATAGGCCGTCTTCTGAGGGTCTTCCCCACACACCTGGTTCTTGACCAGGAAGTCGAATATCACAGTATCCATGTCCTTTATAGCTGCGTGTATGCGCTGCATCTTTGCTTTTACGGAAAGCTTACAGTAACTCCTATGTAGGGGATTTATAATCTGCTGGCGTCTTTCAAACGATCTCGGATGACAGGCCACCTGTTTATCGCCTTCGTATATTTTGACCTTATCAGGGGTTGAGTGAATGGACAGGGATTTGCCGACAAGATAATCAGGCACGGAGTAGGCATTGGTATCAAAGATCATCATGGCGGTCTTGGTCGTCTTTGCCGGCGGATGGACAAACACATTGTTCCAGGGTTTCTCAGGAAGGGGCCTGAGTTTCTCTTCTTGAAGGAGATCCACCGGTCTTTTTTCTGTAGTCCTGTGGACTGTGTGGTTTTTATTGGCCACCCATTCATGGAGACCTTGGTTGAAGGCCTTTAAGGACGAATACTTCTCCATAGTATTGAAGAAGGTTCCCCTCATAGTCCTTATGGCGCGCTCCACGCGACCTTTTTCGTTACCCGCTCCGGGATTGCACAGGCGTATCTCTATACCGTAATGGCGAGAGAACTCCAAAAATCTCGGATTGTACTGGATATCAGGCTGGCGCTTTAATACCACAGAGGAGAGATTGTCATACCTCAGGGCATAGGTCATGCCTTGCAAATCGGCAAAAGCCATCAGATGCCCCTCTATGAAAAACTCAAACGAACTGCGGGCAAATACATGGGCAAACAGATACCTCGAATAGCTCATAATAAAGACGAAGCAGTAGAGCTTTCCTAAGCGGGGATGATTGATAAAGCACCAATCGATTTGCGCCTCTTCCGTTGGCAAGAATGTGAGCGCATGATATGCCTTGGACACTTTTCTACGGAAGCCTTTCGTGTATTTCACCACTGCGGTGTAGCTTATTTCCAACCCCCTCTCCCGCAACCACTGATGAACCTGCTGCGCCCTCAGTGACGGATGATCCTTGAACCAGCCGGAGATTATATGCCGGTATTCATCCAGTATGAAAACCCGCTGTTTACTATTTTCCTGAGAGCATCCTCGATATATGCGTGAGGCACGCTTTCGCGAAATCCCTGTCTTGTCCTGTATCTGATAAAAGCTCAGTTTCAGGACGTCCCGGAGATAAAGTATCGTCTGCCTTATCGTCTCTTCCATTGCTTCTCCTTTGCGTTATATTCTTAATCTGCCAGTAAGGTTTCCTATAGCTGATCAGACTTTCCGAGATCAGTTCATTCCTGGCCTGGTTGAGTTCCAGACCGGTTAACCTCAGAATTTCCGTTACCGAACGATCGGAATAAAAACTCCGCCCTTGCCGGTCACTTACAACCACCAGAAATAGATACAGGACCATTGATTCGTGGCTTAAGCGCTTGAGATAGCCGCCATGAAGTATCTGGTGGTCGATTATGGAGTAACTCTCTGCCCAGCGCATGTTCCATCCTAAAACATCCGGATAATTGAGTACATATCAACTTGTATCTCGCAGAGCCGTTTCCACTCCAGCAACGTAGAACCCGCATCCACACTGCCTTACCAGCCTTATCTCGTCTTGTATCTCGCTTTTGAGGATTTTATCCGGTATCACTAAAACCATTGTCCTTACTGGCTCTGCGGGGGGTATCTTGTCTTGTATCTCGCGCGTCTTTTTTCTCCAGAGCCGCTGGTAATCGGGATTTTTCCTTCGCCACTCCTTTATTTCGACGTACCGACCCTTGAAATAGTCCGGATTCGCTTCCAGCCACTTATGATGGCTCTCCCTTTTACGCTTTGCCCTGCAGTTTGGGTCTTTACAACTCTTCTGTATTTCCCTGGCCCTGACATCAGGCCTGTAATACCGGCCACAGCAGACGCACCTCTTCTGTACTCTGTTTGTTGGTTCCATTCATTATGTTGACAGATTGATCAGTAGCCAGGCTCACGGAGGGTAAATCAGAAAATCAAAAGAATTAAATACAATGGTTGGAGGAGGCGGGAATTAAATACAAAATAAAACGTGGGACAACAGCGTATCGTTCTTAGGTCAGTTCTCGGTATCGCCTACAACATCCACTGTCCTTAAGTGCTTTTGACCTTAACCGTCCCGGTAATCAAAGACAGGGTGGTACAGATGGCTGTAAAGATAGTAATCGAGCCCATATTCGAGGCTGACTTTCAGGAAAACTCTTATGGATTCAGACCGAAGCGGAACGCCCATCAGGCGGTGGAAGATGTGCAGAAACATCTCTTTAAAGGCAAAACTGACGTAATTGATGCCGACATCTCCAAGTACTTCGATACCATTCCCCACGATAAGCTGATGCAATTGGTGGCCAAGCGCATTGTGGACAAGCATATACTCAAGCTTATCAAGATGTGGCTTAAGGCCCCGATTGTTGAGGAGCGTGAGGATGGAAAGAAAGAGTACAAAGGGAATGACAAGGGGACACCGCAGGGAGGAGTAATTACTCCTCCCACACAATAGATAACTTCGAGTTTAAAAAGGCATTACGGTACAAAAGGAGTTGGAATAATACTTGATTTATGACACAAAAGGTAGTATGCTTATGACATATGACAAGATCACTAAATTCAGAGTTGGCCCAGCGCATCAATATGGCGATGTCTTTATTGAAAAAGGGCACCGGCAAGGACGAAGCGCTGTCGGTATTGATGCAGCAATTTGGAGTTTCGCGAAGGCAGGCATATCGTTACATTCAGGAGGCCCGGAGAAAAAGGCGCGAGATTCCGATTCCGGAACAGAAGGTGGTTTTTACGGTAAAGCTGCCGAAGAGCCTGGTTTCTCTTATAAGACGGCTTGCAGATTCTTCCGGGGATTCACTGAGCAACATAGTTACGCAAGCCCTAAGGGCATTTCTCAGAAGAAGGGGGCATGGCCGGGAAGCGTCGTGAAAGAGATATCCGACTGCTCTACAGTTATGATCGACTGGGAGATCATAAACTTTCACAGATTTATCGCTTGTTGGTTCCGGAGAAAATTTGGCCTTTCCATCGAGATGAAGCGGGACTGACGGAAAAAGGAGAAGGCACGAATGAAGATGGCGGCGCTGTATGCGAGGGTATCGTCGGAGAGGCAAAAAGAAGAGCAAACGATAGGTAGCCAGACCGAGGCTCTTAAGGAACATGCAAAAGCCGGCGGATATACGGTATTGACGGAATGGATATTCCAGGATGAAGGGTATAGCGGAGCCATTCTGCAACGACCCGGCCTTGAGCGTCTACGCGATTTGGCTGCTGAGGGACAAATAGAAGCGGTGTTAATATACTCACCGGATCGACTCAGTAGAAAGTATGCCTACCAGGTCCTTCTGATTGAGGAATTTGCTCGTCAAGGTGTGGAAGTAATCTTCATAAAATCGCCCCAGGCCTCCACGCCTGAGGAAGAACTCCTTGTACAGTTTCAGGGCATGATAGCTGAATACGAAAGGGCGCAGATCGCAGAGCGTAGCAGGCGTGGCAAAAGACATCGCGCGAGGAACGGTTCTGTAAATGTTCTATCGGGAGCGCCTTACGGGTACAGATATATCAAAAAGTCTGAAGCTTCCGCTGCCTACTATGAAATAATCGAAGGGGAGGCGGAAGTAGTGCGGAATATTTTTAGCTGGTATACAGAGGAGACATCGAGCATGGGAGAAATTTCTAGAAGACTAACCACCTTGGGCATTGCAACCCGGCGAGAGAAATCCACATGGGACCGCTCAACTGTTTGGGGAATACTCCGCAATCCTGCATATAAGGGGACAGCATGTTTTGGTAAGACCGAACGTGCTGAGAGGAAGAAAATCACTCGTCCTTTGCGTAAACGTGGTGGTTTTTCTGCCCGCAACAGTAGTTCCCGTGAACGGCCTAAGGAGCAATGGATCGAGATATTTGTCCCTCCCATTATAAGTGAAGATATTCTTTAGTCTGGCACAGGAACGGTTAGAAAAAAACAAGCAGTTCTCACGTCGGCACACCAAGGAACCCACTCTCCTACAAGGACTCTTAGTTTGCAGCAAATGTGGCTATGCTTTTTACAGGACTTCTACGCGGACATCCAAGAGAAAAATCTATTACTATCGTTGTCTGGGTTCTGATGATTACCGGTATCCCAATGGTCGCGTATGCACAAACCGCCCAATCCGTCAGGATTATCTGGATGAGCTTGTGTGGAAACACGTGATTAAGTTATTTGAAAGTCCTGATCTTATTCACAAGGAGATAAACCGGAGGATTCATGATGCTCGAAAATCCAATCCAACACGGATGCGGAAAGAAAGTCTTGCAAAAGAAAACGCTCGCGTGCAAAATGGAATAGATCGTTTGCTTGATGCATATCAAGAGGGATTATTGCAGATTCCGGAGTTGCGTAAACGTATGCAAGAGTTACGGAAGAGACAGTCGTCACTGGGATCGGAGCTGCAAGCACTGGAAGCTAAGACAATAGATGACGAAACGTATTTGCAGCTCGTCGGCAAAATAGACGATTTTCTGTCGCGCATGCGTAGATCAGCAGAAACCCTGAACGTATTGGATCGTCAAAAAATCTTGAGGCTTGTTATTAAGGAAATTTTGGTCGACATGGATACGGTTACAATAAAACATTCAATTCCGACTGCTACCACGTTTTCTGAGCCCACGGCACCAAGTTTTCCATCAGGGCACTCAAATGTGCCAAGTTATCTATTGTGTGGGAGGAGTAATCTCACCGCTACTTGCCAATATCTACTTGAACGTACTTGATACCTTATGGAAGGTAAAGAAAGTGCAGGAGAAGTTAGGGGCAAGACTCGTAAGGTATGCTGATGATTGTGCGCCGCAGGCGCACAAGGAGGCTCTTATGTAAAAGAGCAAGTTGTGCATAAGCTGCACAGGAGATGGAGGAAGGCCCTCCAAAGCCGGCCTGCAGGGGCAGGCTTTAAACAACCATGAGCTGCGTTGGTAAAGAGCCAAGGTAGTGAGCGTCATGGAAAAGGCGCAACAAATGCGTCATGTACGAATCGGAAAGGCGAACGAAAGTGAACCGTTGCTGAAGTGTCGAAAGCGTAGGGACGACATCAAAACCAGGGGGGAATCGTTAACCTGGGATAAATCCATCGGAAACCTGTTTACTGGATGGATGGTGTCCGGCATGAAGGCGGCGCGAGTCTGATTCTGGCTCTTGTGTGGAACTGCGGGAACCTGTCGCTCTGATGACAAGGGAGAAGTTCAAGGGGCAGATCCCCGAGGATGAGAGTACCGATGCGGAGAACAGGGGCGGAGCAACTCGTAATAGCGGAGAAGTTTCTGTAATGGGAATGGAGCGAAGGGGTTGCGTTATTCAGTTTTATTTGGCTGTCAACCAGAAATGGGAGGAACCGTTGGGTAAAACAAAATCGTTTAGTATTTCCAAGCAAACAGTTTGGGAAGCGTATCTGCGGGTAAAAGCAAACAAGGGTGCGGCAGGGGTCGATGAGGTATCGATAAGCAAGTTTGAGGAGAAGTTGAAAGACAATCTCTACAAACTCTGGAATCGAATGGCATCGGGAAGTTATATGCCCCCTCCTGTGAGAGCAGTTCCAATACTGAAAGCCAACGGTGGGGAAAGGATTCTTGGAATCCCCACAGTGGCTGACCGCATTGCTCAGATGGTAGGCACGATGTACCTTGAGCCGTTGGTTGAGCCATGCTTCCATCCTGATTCCTACGGGCATCGTCCGGGGAAATCGGCACTGGATGCGGTAGGGACAGCGCGGGAAAGGTGCTGGAGAAGTGATTGGGTGATAGACCTCGACATTAAGGGGTTTTTCGACAATCTTGACCACCAGTTGGTGATGCGGGCGGTGAGGAAACATACCGATTGTCGATGGGTACTTCTGTACATTGAACGGTGGCTGAAAGCTCCGATGCAAAAGGCGGATGGCACATTGTTGAATCGGGATAAAGGCACGCCGCAGGGTGGGGTGATTACTCCTCCCACACAATAGATAACTTGGCACATTTGAGTGCCCTGATGGAAAACTTGGTGCCGTGGGCTCAGAAAACGTGGTAGCAGTCGGAATTGAATGTTTTATTGTAACCGTATCCATGTCGACCAAAATTTCCTTAATAACAAGCCTCAAGATTTTTTGACGATCCAATACGTTCAGGGTTTCTGCTGATCTACGCATGCGCGACAGAAAATCGTCTATTTTGCCGACGAGCTGCAAATACGTTTCGTCATCTATTGTCTTAGCTTCCAGTGCTTGCAGCTCCGATCCCAGTGACGACTGTCTCTTCCGTAACTCTTGCATACGTTTACGCAACTCCGGAATCTGCAATAATCCCTCTTGATATGCATCAAGCAAACGATCTATTCCATTTTGCACGCGAGCGTTTTCTTTTGCAAGACTTTCTTTCCGCATCCGTGTTGGATTGGATTTTCGAGCATCATGAATCCTCCGGTTTATCTCCTTGTGAATAAGATCAGGACTTTCAAATAACTTAATCACGTGTTTCCACACAAGCTCATCCAGATAATCCTGACGGATTGGGCGGTTTGTGCATACGCGACCATTGGGATACCGGTAATCATCAGAACCCAGACAACGATAGTAATAGATTTTTCTCTTGGATGTCCGCGTAGAAGTCCTGTAAAAAGCATAGCCACATTTGCTGCAAACTAAGAGTCCTTGTAGGAGAGTGGGTTCCTTGGTGTGCCGACGTGAGAACTGCTTGTTTTTTTCTAACCGTTCCTGTGCCAGACTAAAGATATCTTCACTTATAATGGGAGGGACAAATATCTCGATCCATTGCTCCTTAGGCCGTTCACGGGAACTACTGTTGCGGGCAGAAAAACCACCACGTTTACGCAAAGGACGAGTGATTTTCTTCCTCTCAGCACGTTCGGTCTTACCAAAACATGCTGTCCCCTTATATGCAGGATTGCGGAGTATTCCCCAAACAGTTGAGCGGTCCCATGTGGATTTCTCTCGCCGGGTTGCAATGCCCAAGGTGGTTAGTCTTCTAGAAATTTCTCCCATGCTCGATGTCTCCTCTGTATACCAGCTAAAAATATTCCGCACTACTTCCGCCTCCCCTTCGATTATTTCATAGTAGGCAGCGGAAGCTTCAGACTTTTTGATATATCTGTACCCGTAAGGCGCTCCCGATAGAACATTTACAGAACCGTTCCTCGCGCGATGTCTTTTGCCACGCCTGCTACGCTCTGCGATCTGCGCCCTTTCGTATTCAGCTATCATGCCCTGAAACTGTACAAGGAGTTCTTCCTCAGGCGTGGAGGCCTGGGGCGATTTTATGAAGATTACTTCCACACCTTGACGAGCAAATTCCTCAATCAGAAGGACCTGGTAGGCATACTTTCTACTGAGTCGATCCGGTGAGTATATTAACACCGCTTCTATTTGTCCCTCAGCAGCCAAATCGCGTAGACGCTCAAGGCCGGGTCGTTGCAGAATGGCTCCGCTATACCCTTCATCCTGGAATATCCATTCCGTCAATACCGTATATCCGCCGGCTTTTGCATGTTCCTTAAGAGCCTCGGTCTGGCTACCTATCGTTTGCTCTTCTTTTTGCCTCTCCGACGATACCCTCGCATACAGCGCCGCCATCTTCATTCGTGCCTTCTCCTTTTTCCGTCAGTCCCGCTTCATCTCGATGGAAAGGCCAAATTTTCTCCGGAACCAACAAGCGATAAATCTGTGAAAGTTTATGATCTCCCAGTCGATCATAACTGTAGAGCAGTCGGATATCTCTTTCACGACGCTTCCCGGCCATGCCCCCTTCTTCTGAGAAATGCCCTTAGGGCTTGCGTAACTATGTTGCTCAGTGAATCCCCGGAAGAATCTGCAAGCCGTCTTATAAGAGAAACCAGGCTCTTCGGCAGCTTTACCGTAAAAACCACCTTCTGTTCCGGAATCGGAATCTCGCGCCTTTTTCTCCGGGCCTCCTGAATGTAACGATATGCCTGCCTTCGCGAAACTCCAAATTGCTGCATCAATACCGACAGCGCTTCGTCCTTGCCGGTGCCCTTTTTCAATAAAGACATCGCCATATTGATGCGCTGGGCCAACTCTGAATTTAGTGATCTTGTCATATGTCATAAGCATACTACCTTTTGTGTCATAAATCAAGTATTATTCCAACTCCTTTTGTACCGTAATGCCTTTTTAAACTCGAAGTTATCTATTGTGTGGGAGGAGTATGTAGTCCATTGCTGGCAAACATTTTTATGCACCATGCCTTTGATGAGTGGATGCGGCAAAATCATCCGGAGGTATTATTCGAGCGTTACGCGGATGACCTGCTCGTACACTGTAAAACAGAACAGCAGGCGATACTTATGCTCCAAGCGATTAAAGAGCGTTTGGCTCAATGCAAGTTGGAATTGCATCCTGAAAAGACACGAATAGTGTACTGCAAGGATGATGACAGGCGAAAGAAATATCCCAAAGAAAGCTTTGACTTCCTCGGCTATACATTCCGGGCACGGAGGGCAAAGAATAAACATGGGAAAATGTTTGTTTCGTTTCTTCCTGCTATCAGCAATAAAGCTAAAAACAGCATTCGCAAGGCCATAAGGGAATGGCGTATTCATTTAATCACATGGACATCCTTGGAAAATATAGCGGAGAAGATAAATCCAGTAGTGCGGGGCTGGTATCAGTACTATGGGCGATTTTACAAATCCGAAATGTATCCTGTGCTTCGCAACGTGGAGAGGTATCTCACAAAATGGGTGCGTCGGAAATACAAGAGACTTGCGCAGCATGGGCGCAATGCGCGGAGATTTCTTGGCGGTGTGTGCAAACGCATGCCAAGATTATTTGTGCATTGGGCACTTGGGCTGGGGTCTCCGACTGAATAATGGGAGCCGGATGAGCCGAGAGGTTCACGTCCGGTTCTGCGAGGGACTGGCGGGGAAGTTCCGCCGGTCTACTCTCCGTGTGGTTTTGTGCAAAGGCAATACCGAGCGGATTCTGAAGGGTTTGAAAACGGTTCTAAGCGACCTTGGCCTCACCCTCAGCGAGGAAAAGACTCGTGTCGTGGATGCATGGCAAGAGAGTTTTACCTTCTTAGGGTTTAGCTTCAAAATGAGGACAGGACTGAAAACCGGACGCCCATACCCTCTAACAGTACCGTCAAAGAAAGCATTGCAACACATACGCTCAGAAATCAAGCAATTGACCACTGAGCGGTACAAGGCTGTCCCGACGGAAGAGGTAATCCGTAGAGTCAATGCAGTCACCAGAGGATGGGTAGGTTACTTTTATTATGGCAACTGTACGAAAGCCCTGTCAGCTCTGAGAAACTATCTGGTCTATAGGATTCGAGTATACCTGCGTCGGAAACATAGTTATCGCAGCTTTGGATATACGACATATCCGAACAAGTATTACTTCGAGACCTTAGGCGTATATGAAGTGCCGACCAAGGCTCCTCGGACTCAAAGTGTGAAGGCCGACGGAAGAAGATAATCGGAAAGCCGTGTGCGGGAAAACCGCCTGCACGGAATTGATGAGGGGGGGCTGGAAACGGGGCCTTCGGCTACCGCGCCAGTCCTCTACTCTACAGGATGTGCTATCGCAATGCTCATCCAAAAAACGTTTGTTGCTGGAAGTACCTTTTAGCAAACTGCGGATTTTGATGACTATTGGTTCCTCGACCTCGAAAATTCCAACTCCTTTGCCGTCTCAAGTAGGGCATGTTCCAAAAGATCCAGAAGTTCAAAGGCTCTCATAAGGCCGCCTCTATCCTCTACAGGCACCTTCTTCATCTCAGACTGAAGAGCGGTGCAGCGGTCCATCGCAGTCTCTAAAGCTTTGAAAGCTGTCTCAATACTCAATTGCTCCTCCTCTACCTCGAATTAATTTAATCATTTTAAGACATTTCCCCATAATTTATCTTCTATCACCCAATAGGCCTATTATCCTTGATTGATGAAAAAGATAATCCTCAAAAAATGCCTCAGAAGCAATATTGTATGCTAAAAAAAGAGCAGCCTATGATAAAAAGGAGGACAACGCGTATGAGTGTTATAAGTGCATTTAAAGAATTAGCTGAGAGGTCATCACAAGCTGCAGAAGCAGACCCATCAGTTTTGCGGATGCTTTTGTCGGTTATGATTAAAGGGCACACCGGCATGGCCGTAGCCGTGATTTTAGGTAGCACTTCCATCCGGAATAAGACCGCCGGACTTCTTGCCGATGCTTGGGCGGTCATATCGAGTTTTTCTTTCGAAGAAATGCTGAAGGGATTAGCATTCTGGCTTATGGCTAATCTGGCATTGTTCGTGATCGTCAGCGTATGGATTACGTGGACCTGTGTCTGGAATGCGTCTAAGGATCAACTGGATGATTCTGTGGATATCCCCGTGTCAGTAACCAAGTGGTTCTTAATGGCTATAGCCGGAGGTCCGCGTTTAGCCGTGAAATGGCTGAGAGAAGGCTTTGTTATGGACATGCTGGTTACTCAGAAATTTGGAACCAAAACCGACAAAGTAGAAACTATCCGGAAAATAAGCGACGTTCTCAGCACTTATGAGGACATGAAATACGGAGTTGTAACCGGGAGACTTACCATTCTGGTTTATGCGCTTGGGGTCGCAGGTGCAATAGTTTGGGGTTTATATCCTTTTGTTCATGCCATTAAGAAGAATATTATTTATACTTCCGAGATGCTTATGCGGGAAGAGGATATAATGGCCGGTATTAAAGCCATCAGAAAGCCCTGGCCGATTCAACAAAACACTGTTCAATAGAGAGAATTCCCTAAGAACCCTCTGCCTCGATAGCAAGAGCACCTTGAATGCCAACGTTGCAACAGCCCAAAGTTAATCGGAAAAAAATAGGAAAATAGCAGATGTTAAGCTAAAAGAAAACCACTAATAGGACGACATTATCGCGGAGATTGCACCGGGAGAGCCTGTACTGATACGGAACTTATCAGCGCTTTAACATCGCTTAATAAACAATCTTCAAACAGGAGGTTAATGTGATCGTAAAGTTTTTACAAACGCTTCTGGCCGAGGCGTCTTTAGCTGCAGGGACTTCGTCGACGTACGAGTTTGTGTTCCGGCATTTCATCAATGCCCTTAGCTCCCTCTACGGCAAAGACTGGCATGACTACAGCTTTGCCACTCTCATGGAAACGGACATTATCGCCGATGGCTTCGAACACTACCTGAGGGACAAAGGCATACCCTACACCGCCAAGGGCTTCAGCCCCCCTGACTGCGGCGAGCTCCCGGTAAGGGGGTTCCTGGTTGTGGAAGGCTATGAGGTCAGCAATGTCTCTAATTTCGGAATATTCCACCTCAACCCGGATACAGCCGATAAACTCTATATATACGTTTACGGCCCCTTCGAAAGAATGTCAAAACGCCTTACATTTGTGGCATACAGGAACATTGAATCGGTCAATGAACTTGTCAGGGGCGTAAAGCTCCATTATGCCGCCAGGATAAAGCAGGAGAAACATATCCTTTTCGACGGCGAAGAAAAGGCTATGGACGAAGTCCGCTGGGAGGATGTAATCCTGCCCGAGAGCATTTATCGAAAGATACGTCTCAGCATTGAAAGTTTCCTTAAAAGCAGACACATCTATGAGCGACTCTCGGTTCCGTATAAGAGGGGGATCCTCTTTGCCGGGGCTCCTGGAAACGGTAAGACCCTTCTCTGCAGGGCCATCGCCTGGCAATGCAATCTGCCCTTTATCGTGTTTCCGCTGACGGAAAACTCATCAGACAATGACCTCGACCGCGCCTTTGATCTCGCACATGATCTTGCTCCGGCGATACTGTGCTTTGAGGACCTTGATTCAATAAACAAGTCCCACATTAGCCTGAGCTATTTCCTTAATAAGATAGACGGATTCGAGACCCTGGACGGCATCATGGTCCTCGCCACAACGAACAGGCCCGAGGAGATAGATATAGCATTAAGCAACCGCCCCAGCAGATTCGACAGCGTATTCCGCATTAACAACCCCGATGAGGACTGTAGGCACAGAATGCTCAAAAGGTATCTCAATGACACGATAGAAGATGGCGTATTGATGGATCTTGTCGCCAAAACCCAGGGGTTTTCGATGGCGTACCTTAAAGAGCTCTATCTGCTTTCGGCAATGATTGCTGTTGACAGAGGCACGGAGCAAATCAGAAAAGATGACCTCTATGCCGCACTGGAAGTCCTCAAACAGCAGATACTCACCGGCAACAAGCCACTTGAGGACGAAAACAAGCGCCTCGGCTTCCGGATATGGAGTAAATGACCGACGTACCCGACAAGGATGCGGATAAGTACTTCCGGTTACGGACTGTATGGCCAGGAATTATCTATATAAGGAGAAGCCTGAAAGTGGCAGGGAGCAAGGGGAAGGGGAGGGGGAGGGGGAGGGGGAGCACCTTCCTTATAAGGGGACATCCGGCCAGGAAACGAGGTAGCGTTCATAACAATGCAGAGAATATATGGAGGGTAATGCATCAATGAAGAGTGTCTGATGGATAACGTATAGAGGCTGAAACAAGCGAGGGTGAAACTTGCCTTTCTTTATGACAGCCTTTCCCAGTCCGATCATTTTGAATTCTCCCCCTTTGGCGGGGATTTCGGCCTTACTTTGATTTTAGAGCATATAGTAAAGGAGCTGATGACGATTGAAGGCGACATATCATCTTGTTTGGACGGCAAGTAATCTTCTCCTCCCTGCTTACTGCATCTGTGAATGCCGGCAGATGAAATACATATCAGTTTCATTGCGTTTTCCCGCGGTTATTTCTACGGTAATAATTAGGTTCATAATTGGAGGTGGTTATTGATGTCAAGCCGTTCTTATCTGGCCGTTTGGCGTCCATGGATAATGTTCTTTACTATCGGCAGGCCGTTTGCCGGTATCGCCTGTCTTTTGCTGCAGCTGACTGTGATCGGCTGGCCTCTCGCTATCATCTGGGCTGTGGATGCTCTGGATGAGTACGAGGCGGGAGGGAAAACAAACAAGACCTCAAGGAAGAGATTTGACGAATCCCCGCAAGTCCGGAATGCCGAGGAAACCATGAAAGGTGACAGCAAGCTTGAAAATACGAAACCGTCTGATCTTAGCCTAAGTAGCAAGATAGCTCGCGGGCTGTTAGCGGCAATAATCATTTTCTATCTTTCCGCCGCCATTATGACTTCGCTAAGAGGGAAGGACCGGGATACGGAATCAGGCGGTTGCCCTGGCATGGATGCGACAAGATCGTATTGGATATTGGCATCGGCGATTGACTTCCCGTATCGTGACTTTTGTGTAGATGCGGGGGCCTCTTACAACCCTAAGACTGACGAATGGATCAAAACTATCAAGGTAAAAAGGAAAGGGGTCCACATTGATATTGTAGAGGTCAAAGATGAATTTCTGGTCCCAATACCTTTCAAACTGATAGAGGATCCGTCTGGCATGGACGCAAAGCTTGTTCTGTCCCGTCATCACCTTGGAGGTTATAGATATACACCAATTTATATCGAAGCAGGTAAAAAACTGCCTCCCAGAAAACTATACGACAGTTATGATCCGAGATATGCCACGAAGCCCCGGAGCGCTTATACTATGTCGCGTATCGGGGTGCCGGGCAGTGAGGCTGGCTCCGGAATGTCCTCCTGGCTGCCAAAGTTCACCTGGTGGCAAGAAATTGCCCGCATGTTTTACGGAAGGAATTAATCTGATTTTAAATGTTCGGTGGACATGAGGCCGGAAGAGGCTGTGTTGTCGCACTGGAAAAGGAGGCTTTAAAGATGGATCGTTTTAGAAGGAATAAGGTAAGCAGGGACAGACGCATAAAAGCGCTCATTTCACTAATCATTGTTGGGTATTTCTTAGCTGTTGGGCTAACCTATCACTACCAAGGGATACATGCCGCCATTGGCTCCGTTGTTGTTGCCGTTGCTATCAGCGTTAATCTTTTCGGCGATATCTTAATAGCCATAGCCACCTCCATATGCGTCATCTCCGGCGTCTCCGCCATACGCTATTTGATCGATATTTCTGATCCCATCACCGGCGCCGTTTTCGCCGCTGTTGGCGTAGCTGCGTTCTATGTAATCAAATCGGGTGACAGAACTCAAGGAGCCAGGAGATGGAGGTAGCTTGCCCTATGCTTCGTTAGCTTAGCTTGGGCAGCGTGAGCAATGCCTATAGCATCTTCAGTTAATAAATCCCGGGAAAATGTGATTTTTTGATTTGATAGGATTAACTATCCACATAATATCAAGGAGGATGCAAAAATATGACATACCGGCCCGGAAAAGACGAAAGAGAATATTTCAAAGTAAGAACCTCGTGGCCAAGGATGATTAGCCTGGGCAGAAGAACAAGACGCAGAAAAGCAGCTGATGTGAAGAATACAGTGAGGGAGCGGAGGGCATAGCCTCCTCTCCTTTTGGGCGATTACGAGGAACTAAGGATAGATATTGAGATGAACAGAAGCCGCGTGCAAAAAATTACGGATAGCAGCAGAGTTTTGCTGCGTGTTGCCATCTACGCCAGAGTAAGCACGGCGGATAAGGGGCAGAACCCCGAAGTGCAGCTTAAGCCCTTACGAGAGTATTGCACTGCCCGCGACTATGAGGTCTTTAGTGAATACGTCGATGTCGGCCAAAGCGGCAAAAAAGACCGCAGGCCTCAGCTCGACAGACTCATGGACGATAGCAGGAAGCGCCTCATCGACTGCATTATTGTCTGGAAGCTGGACCGTTTCGGGAGATCTCTTAAGCACCTGGTCACGACTCTTGACGAACTAAACAGTCTCGATGTGTCCTTCATATCGTATCAGGAAAACATAGACCTCTCCACACCGTCAGGGCGCTTATGTTCCACATGATAGCAGCCATGGCTGAATTCGAGCGTGAACTGATCCGGGAGCGTGTCTGTGCCGGCGTCGCCCATGCCCGGGCGAAAGGGAAGAAGATAGGCAGAAAGGGGTTGTCTCCTATCGAGATAAAGAGGATTATTTCCGTATATGATGAGGATACTAGCAGGTCAGTGCGCACTGTCGCAAGGCTCGCAAAAACATCACCAGCTACGGCTGCCAGGATACTGAGTGACTACAGGGCGGGGTTACTTGATGCTGAGGGATTTCGACACGATGAACCGCCTGTAGGTATTCATAAAAAAATAAATAAGTTAATTGAAGGGGATTAACATGAAAAAGCGGAGGGTACTTTCCGGATAATTAAGGGATGATGAGCTTTTTATTGAGAAACGCGCGTCTGCACCTACCGTTGCTCAGTAGATCCCGGCGGACGAGCTGTTGTGCCCTCATAAACCAGATTGTACTCTTTTGGAATTATTCTAAAAAGAATAATTCCAAAAGAGTACAACACAACGCATTGTTATTTATCAGCTATACCGCAATTTAGGTGGGTCACCCATTAAAAGGCACGTTGTCAAGAGACAAAAGATCGGTAACAGAAAAATAAATAAAATATTTTCCTTTTAAATTCCTTATGGTACCGCATGGTACTTCCTTCGCACCTGTTATTTCTCTATTTCAGGTTGCGGATGTTGAACTACTCCGCACCAGTCACCCATCAGGATCAAGGCAAATAAGGATGATCTGTTGATCGTGGGCGGAGAGACTCTACCTCAGTCTCGAAGCCCATTTCCTTATAAGCCCCTGGCATCTTCGATACCCCAGAAAATCTTCAGTGCCATGCCGTGTCCAATTGATATTGGGCAATTTTTATGGCTCTATGTCCAACCCATTGTGGCTCACGGCATGGGCGAAATAGTTTATCATGCATTTCCATAGGATCTATTTAAGGGTGCGGCAGTTTTCCAATCAATCTTTGTGGTTTAGTGCCAACCCACCTAGATGGTTCCCTGCCGCAGCCACCCTTTATCCAAAAGCTTTCTTCGGATCAAACACCTCCTGGTTCTTAATAACGTAATAGCTTGCTCTGGCCAGTTTATGTCCTACCGCTTTTATCGCTACAATAGTATTTGTCTTTGCGGCTTTCTTCTGATAATAGCTCCTTACATAAGGATAGCTGCGCACTGCGAAGTTGGCTGCCTCCACATATGCCCATGAGAGATACTTGTTGCCGTTTTTACTGTTTCCCTCTCCCTTGCTCTTTCCGTTGGTTGTCCTGGTGCTTCTAACGCAACGGCAGTAGGAGACATAGTTGCCCACTGCAGGAAATCTTGCTATGTTCCCAGCCTCAAGCATGATCGTCAACGCCAATATCTTTCCGATCCCGGCGACCGTTAATAGCTTCTGATACTCTTTCCTTAGCTTTGCCTTCTTCAAAATCGCCTTCTCTATCTCTTTTATCCTCTCATTTAAAAAGTGCATCGTTGCAATATTTGCTCTACCTGCGAGAATGAGATGTTCCTCTTTAAATATGCCCTCAATGTCTTCTTCCCTCAGCCTGTTTATCTCGTTACTCGGCATCTGTATACCGAGATTGCGGCTTACAAGATTCTTAAAGCTCAGTATATGCGAGATCCGGTGTCTTACAAATTGAAGTCGTTTTCTTAGAAGATCCCGGACCGGCCTTTCCTCTTTCGGATAGATGTAGCCCTCAGGCAATATGCCCAGCTTTAACAGCTGCGCCAGATGAAACGCGTCCCTTTCATCATCAGAATGTTTCAATCCTTCGTATTGCTTGATTGCCGAAGGGTTGGCAAGATGAACACCGTAACCGTTATCCATCAATCCGTCTACCAGCCAGTACCAGTTGAATGTCGACTCCACCGCGAGGCCTACCAAGTCTTTACGATAAGGTTTTAAAGCATTCAATATTTGGGGGAGTTCATTCGGTAATTTCTTATTAAAGATTCTCTTTTCCTTTTGGTCTATAATCCCGATCCAACTGTTATTGCTATGCAAATCCACTCCTCCATAAAGCTTCATCACTGCACCTCCTATTGTTTTTTTCAGTGCTGTAATTGTATCTTTTTACAGCACATCGAGGTGCCTCTAGACGGTGATATCGACTGCGCTATTTTATCCGCAGCCTTTTATATGATTATCAAAACTTGGACGCCGATAAAAAGAATGGTTAAGTTGTACTTCTCACAGGAGTCAATAGTTTCAGGTGGTCGCAACTGTATGCAGAGTATTATCGGAAATAAATGCCCTCGTTTGCGAATTACGGGTAATAACAACCAGATTTTACGAGTCGGTCCGGTTAACCAGTGCTCCCTATACTGCGCAAAAAAACATTCTTCAGAAAATTTATGCTTTCTATCCGTACTACGCAATTTGTACAGTCACAAAAGAAGGAATTTTTGAGCAGGGCCGGCGAGCTCAAGTACACCGACTTATCGATAGTTTCAGGAAGCCTCAACTTGCTCAATAATACTATTGGAAATTAACGCTGTTCACAGGGCATGCCCACTCAAGTGCACCGAGAAGTCCTCGATAGTTGCAAGAAGGATTGACTGCGGATTTCCGGAAAAATGTGTCAACTACGATTAGTGGCATACATATATTCGGTCTTATTGATAGGAGAGTGCGGTGTATACCGTGACTTGTATGTCAGAGTTCGATGATCCTCGTGCTGATCTCGATCGCCGCCTCGGACTCCTGACCAACGGAGATGATAGCCTGGGAATGGCCCTGGCGGAGAGCACCGATTACGAAAAGACCTGGGACACTCGACTCGCCCGCTCGCGTCTTCACAATCTTGAATCCTTCCGCGTCGCGCCATATGGGTAAGCCTTCGAGGTACTCGTCATTAAGAGAGAACTTCCCCATCCCATGATGACCTCACAGGGAATGACACGCCCGTAGGCAAGACGCACTCCCTCTACAATACCTTCCTCATCGAGCAGCGCCATGTATTGTGGTGACAGAGAGAAGCCCTGGGCAAGGAAGGTAACGTCACCAGTGAACATTTGCTTCATGCCAATGTTTAGGCGCGCGCCGTTGAAGGTGCGATCCATGACAAGCAGCTTCTTGCCAGTAGTGCGATAGCCGTCACAGATCATGCAGGTGAAGTACGAGGCGCCGAAGAAGCGCGTGAGGTTCTTTATGGGGGCAAGGCTCTCCCTGGCCCCCGAAGCGGCGATGACGAAGCAGGAGCGGTGGGTCTTTCCTGCAGCTTGCACATCGAAGTGCCGCTCTCTGGCCTCGACGCGTTCCACCGTAGCGCGCTCGACAGCTACACCGAAACTCTCCGTCTGGGCGAGGCCGCCATGAAGAAGGAATACCGAAGGATGCAGAGAAAAGCAAATGGAAAAATCAGGGAGATCGCAGACGGTATGGTAACAATGGAGATGCCGTTGCCTTTGGCAGCGGTGCTGATGGGCATGCCGCAGGTGATTCGTGAATTAGCAGAGGACAGCAAACTGGTGGGGCAGTGAGATCGGCAGCATCTGTTATGATGGGCAGAAAATTGTGATGGAACGTCCTAGGCTTAGAGGCAAGGACAATAAAGAGATTTCACTGGACACATACAAGGCGTTACAGAGCACAAAAGGCATGAGCGAAATGATTTCCAGGAGGGTGGTGCTTGGTTTGTCGGATCGCAATTATGAATAGGCCATAGGGAAATTTCTGAAAGGATATGGCATCAAGAAATCCAGTGTCAGCCGTCATTTTGTGAAAGCCACGGCAGAGCAGATGCGGGAATTTATGGAGAGGGATTTGTCCTCCCTGAACCTCTGCGCGATATTTATTGACGGCATAGAATTTAAGGGGCGCCTGCTGGTAGTGGTCCTGGGATTGGATAATACCGGCAGGAAGCATGTTATGGGATTAAGGGAAGGAGCTACAGAGAACAGAGAAGTATGCATGGGGCTCCTTGAAGATATGGAGAGGCGTGGCTTGTCGATGAGCAGCAACTATCTTTTTGTGCTCGATGGCCCCAGGGCCCTGAGATCGGCAGTAGCGAGGAAGTTCGGCGCTCAGGTGCAAGTGCAACGCGGTCAGCAGCATAAGAGAAGAAACGTGTTGCAACATCTTCCGAAGGAGCACCAGCAGTCTATAGATGCGCGTATGAAGGCTGCTTATAACATGAATGGTTATTAGGAGGCTAAGCATTCATTGGAGCTGACAGCAAAATATCTTGACCGGCTCAATCCGAGTGCGGCTGCCAGCTTAAGGGAAGGACTTGATGAGACTCTAACGGTGCATAGATTGGGAGTAAAGGGCCTGCTCAGGAAAACGCTGTGCTCTACAAATGCCATTGAGTCATGCTTTTCTGTGACACGCACGATTACAGACGGGGTGAAGCGTTGGCAGAATGGGAGCATGGTGCATAGATGGGCTGTTGCTGCATTGCAGAGAGCCGAAGAGAAATTCAGGAAAATAAAGGGCTATAAGGATATACCGAAGATGTTTGTTGCCTTGCAACAGAAAAATCTGTAACAGAAAAATCTTGACAGGAAAGAGGCAGTTGCTTAGGATATAGAAATGAGCTGCCCTCGTAAGTGGCTACGTTCGGTAAATTATCGATGAGGCGGTGAAAATATGAGGTTGCATGTCCGTGTGTTTTTTTTGCTTATTGCAGTTATATTAGTCACGGTCAGTGCTAGTCCGTCATGGTCCAAAGAGAATGCGAAAATCGCTATTATCCTCTGGCGAGGAATGACCGAGGCAGAAAAATCGTATCAGGCGGCATTGAAGAAATCCGATAAGTATGATTTTGAATTCACCGTTGTCGATCTGCAGCAGGACAGGAAAAAACTGAAGGGAATCATTGCCGTCCTCCAGAAAAAGAAATATAACGTAATCTATGCGTTTGGAACTATAGTTGCTGATGCGTTAAAAGATGAGTTCAAGGACACTCCTATTGTGTTCAACGCCGTTGCCCGTCCGGTCGAAGTCGGGCTCATTAAGAGTTGGGAACATTCAGGCAACAACCTGACAGGGGTTTCCAATGTTGTTCCCCTGGAAAGCCTATTTGTCACTCTGCGAAAGATTATAAACGTTCGCCGCGTCGGCTTTTTATATAACCCGACAGAGCCCAATGCGGCGGTCCAGCTTACAGAGATTTTAATGTTGCAGGATAAGTTTAGGTATACAGTAATTCCTGCCCCGATTGAAAACGACCGGGAAATATCTGCCGCCATTCGGAAGATCGTCAATAAAAAAGCGGACGCAGTGTTTTTTCCGGCTGATTCTTTCATCATGTCGAGGGCGGACATTATTATCTCGCGGCTCAACGATTTTCATGTTCCCACTGTTGCCGCACTCCCCGAACTGGTAAGTGAGCATAAGGCCTTTATTGGAATAGGACCTGACTACACGGAGTTGGGGGCTATTGCCGCCCTCAAGACCCTGGATATTCTTGCTGGCAAGAAACCGGATGAAATACCTTCCAGTCGTCCTGACCGGTTGCACATAAGGGTGAACATTACGACTGCAAAAAAGATCGGTGTAAATGTGCCTATGCAGGTATTGCATATGGCTACAGTGATACAGTAATCTAAATCGTTGTTGTGTTCCATAAACGGGAGGAACGAGATAATGAGCACAGTAAAAAAATTTCTGATCTTTGCATTGATTTTTTCGAGTATTCCTCTATTTTGTATTGATGCGAGGGCAGAAAAAAGAATCTGTATTTTCCTGTCAAGTGGAGAAGGCCGCTATTTGGACTCTCAAAAAGGTGTCGTTGATCAGCTTGCGGATGAGGATTTTAAAAGCCCTGCGGTGAAATACACAGTAGAAAATGCCTTCGGCAATAAAGCGAAAGCAGCGGAAGTGGCCCGGAAAATAAAATCGGAAAAACCGGATTTAATTATTGCTGTAGGCACAATTGCCGCCGTAGCGGTAAGTAAGATAGTCAAGGATACGCCGATAGTTTTTACTATGGTTTATGACCCTGTGGCAGCGGGAATAGCCAGGGATTGGCAGCATTCGGGCAATAACACCACAGGGGCCAGCAACATGGGCACTAACGGGCTGCTTGTCAGCAGCCTTCAAGCTTTTGCACAGGTAAAGACGCTGGCTGTACTCTACACGCCGGGTCAACAAAATTCAGAGGCGGAACTGGTCGATCTTCAAAAATCGAGTTCTCAGCTCAGGATAATCCCGGTCATTCTGGCTAATAAGAATGACGTGAACCTGAAAGTTCCCGGAGTTCTGCGTAAGGCAAATGCTCTTTATCTCACCGGCAGCAGTATAGTAGATGCTGCTGTGCCGATAATAGTAGACATGGCGACTAAAGCTAAAGTGATTACAGTAACCCATCTGGAAGATATCGTGAAAAAGGGGGCGCTTCTGGGGATATGTTCGAATCCTTACAGTGTCGGCCGGCTGAGCGGCAAAAAAGCAGGAAATATCCTGAAGGGTGCAAAACCATCGCTGATTCCAATAGAACGGCTGACCCAGTTGGCAAAAATGGATGTGATCGTGAACATGAATCCGGCAAAGAAAGGTGATTTTCAAATTCCCGCCAGCTTTGCCGCAAAAATCACAAAGACAATCGAATAATCAAAAAAACATTATTATCCCAAATATGGCTATAAGAAAAAATCATGGCCATTAATCCTCTTATTTTTTTATTAGATGCATGTTTTTCTAAAAATCGTTAAAGTGAATTCGTTTTTATGAATATGAACATACTTGCAGCGGTACTTCCCTCATTTTTTATTGCCTTTGTGGGCTATTACTATTCGAGGATGGATACCAAGCTCGATCTTAAAAGCATCGCAAACCTGATCTATTATATATTTTCTCCTTGTATGGTTTATTCGTCCCTGGCCGAGCACAGATTTCAGCTAAATGAGTTCATACTGCTCGGCACATCAGTAATCATACTGATATTCTCATTAATGATACTCACTTTTTTTATAAAAAGCTGACCGGGTTCGATCAAAGAGGAATTTATTTACCTATTATTTTCATGAACACACAGGGAATATCGCTTTGCCCATGGCATTATTCCTATATGGTAAAGAGGGGCTGTTCAAGGCAATTATATTGACATCGAAGGTTCATAGGTGACATGTCAGATGACGAAAAAGATACTTATCGCGCTTGATCTGAGACGTGATGAAACAAATCTGCCAAAATTCGCGAACTTTTTTCGGAAAGCGGTAAAGTAACCCTTGCTATTCCAGTGTTTTTGGCTGGACACCGGAACAGTTATGATTTTCTGAAATTGTTTATTTACTCTGGTACGCAACGTTCTCGGACAAACGGTGTCGCACTTCATTTCTATAACAAACGTCAGCGGCCTCATCGATAGAATAATAACTTCTCTTCGAAATGATAAGTCCTCGCATAACATATCCCAACGTTATTAATCCGGCACTTGCTTTTGTTGTCCTGTTGTTTTAAAGCTTTAAGTCGTATTGAAAATCTATTGGGATTTCTATGTTGTTCTTGATGATGAAACCATTGAAATCCTCCGAATACTATCAGGAAAAAGAGATTACAGTTTTCCTCCTCGCTTCTCCTCACAATAGACGCACTGTCCATTTACCTGATAGTTTCCCCATATCGGGCCTATAAAAGACTTTCACCTCAAAGAGCCTGCGCCCATGCCGAGCGCACAAAAAAAAGAGCGCCGAAAGTTTCGACGCTCTTTCACCCATGTTTAAAGGTTCCACTCAGCACTCACCTGTAATGAAAGACCCTTCTGAGGGATTCTGTAGGAGTAATTGATAGTCCATATAGCCCGTCAAGGGCACATGGATGGTCCGAAGAGGTGAAGTACATTCCAGTCCACGCCGGGCGTTCTACCAAGGACCCTTCCGAGACATCCGTCGAAGGACTGATTGATATTGCAGCAAGGGCATCCGAACGATCTGCAGCGTTAACGGACATTTTGGTTGTCACATGTTCTATTGCATACCCTTCCGAGACATCCTTCGAAGGACTGAGCGATGCCCCATAAAACATTTGTCCTCCAAGGGCAGACGAATTGTCAGCAACAACATAGACTCCCGCAACAAAAACTGCAAGCAGAACCGACAAAATTATGGTTAGAATAGTTTTCATTGATGTTACCTCCTTGAGGTATCGCTTTGCTTAGTACCCTCTTAGATCTAATGTATTCCAATATTCTAATATTTGCAACTGCTCAGATTCCAAATTTACACCATACTATAGCCAATTACAAGCAAAGGAATTTAAATGTTCAATATTTTCTATCTTTTTCTCACTTTCTCTCCATATTACTTATTCTTTTTACTTACCCCTCGTATTTCAGATCATTAATCTCAAATAATACAATGAAACACAGGCAAAAGTACCAAAAGTAAACGCCTCGATACCGGCGCTTTTAAGCGAGGCCTAACGCGGTTGGACATGTTGCAACAGTGAAAATTTATAGGAGAGCTCTGCGTGTCGCTTCAGTAATGTGCGAGTTGAGCGGTGGGCGGGAGACCCATCTGACTCGAACGCTTGTCATCTCCCGCGGAGCGCACTCAGTTGCTAATTCCGGTTATTTTAATACGAAAAGCTGAAAAGATGGGTTGGCTTAATTCGGGAAACAACATCGTCGAGAAATCTCACTTAGTGGCTGGACATGGGAACACTTTTGATTTTATGAAATTGCGTCTTTCCAAAAATAGGCAACGCTTTCGGACAACCGGTTTGCACTTCATTGCTCCCTTGTACTAAACACCTCGGCCATCTCACCAAAAATGTTGATTTCGTATGTAACTGTCAAAATCAGATTCTCAGGTACGACTGTTTTAATTGGGGCTTCAGTCTTTAGTTCTCTTTTCTCCGATGAAAAAATTATGGTAAGGGAGCACAGTATATTTACCGGGATATGAGAAACCGCTCTCGGTCATCTGGGACTGGATTGTCTCTGCTGTGATCCGAATCTCAAGAGGAGGACCCTCGGGGGTTTCTTCTTTCTTCCAATCGATAATCATCAGCTTTCCGTCTTTTTTTAAAAGTCTGTGTGCCTCCTTCAAAAGTTTTAACGGCTGCTCAAGTTCGTGATGGAGGTTTATCATGTAAACCAAATCTGCGATGTCGTCGGCAAGAGGAACAGAGTTCTCTTCCATTTTTACGGGGATCACGATGCTTTTCATCTCCGCCGGGATATTATCATTCATCCAGGCGACCATTTCTTCAGAAATATCACATGCATACACTTTCCCGCTTTTTATTTTTTTGCCGAAGAGCACAGCGAAAAACCCGGTTCCCGCCCCGATGTCAATCAATACACCAGCATCAGCGAGGCGGGTCTTTCCCCAAATAACATCGGGATTAAGGTATTCAAGTCTTCTTGGGTCATTGAGCTTCGCAAGCTTTTTGGGATCGAATTTCCTTGAATCAATCACAATTCCTTCCGCTGTATACATGCCGGGCGGGCACTTTCATTTGAGTTCTGCACCCTTCAGCTTCTTCTTCAGTTCTATCCAGTCCTTCATGCGGCTCAGGTTGTCGGTGAGATTCCACCAGCCATTCTTAAAGGAAGAATAATCGGGGGCTCCGGTCATTGCGGAAGAATATCTTATAGAATTACTGTAAAAAAGCCATTGTTTCACCCACATCTTTTCTATTGTTTCATCAAAGGGATTTGTCTTGTCCTCTATCCCAGAAGCCCAGGCGTCAAGCACTAGCTTTGTGGCCGCGAGGGTCATTTCGTTTGTCTCTTTTACCGTGCTTTCCAATTTCGCAAAGTGGCCGTTTACCCAATCGATGTTGTGGCAACTGTTACAGACAACTTTCAGGGTATCCCTTCTCTTTTCCTGTTCGGATGTATCGATGAGATACTCCGAGGCCGGTTCACCAGAGAAGGCAGTCGGCAGCGGCAGCCCGTCCTTGTTCTTGATAATCGTTGTATCTCCCGATTTAGGCTGAGGGTGGCTGTAAACAAGACCAAACAACCGGACCCAGAGCCTGGAGCCGAAGTCGTGCGTTCTTTCTGCAATCACATTGCCATCAGAAGAGACGATAAGGCTGTTGTGGCACACCGCACAGGATGGTGTTTTAAAGTCCTTTCCGACTGTCCAGGGGACGGCGGTAAACTCCCATTCATGTTCCTTGGAGAACAAGATATTGCCATGTTTGCTCTCCGAATAGACATCCCAGGCGGGAGTGTCCGGCTCCAGATGGCATTGGGCACAGGTATGGGGCTTTCGAGCTACTTCTATAGAAAAGCTGTGTCTCGGATGACATGCCGAGCATGAACCTCTGCTGCCATCAGGGTTCTCCCTCCCCACCCCCTGATTCGGCCAGTTGGTAAGGCCAGGGAACATCAGCTCTCCCATCTTGGTGTTCACCTTTTTCAATCCTCTTGACTCGACCCTTGTTCCGTGGCATCCGAGGCATGTCTCGAGTAGAGTATTGTCCGAAGGTTTCCCGGATATCATCTTTCCGTTCACTATCTTCGTAATACCATCCACAGTGTCAACTAATTCATGATAGACGGGGTTCCCCATAAGGTTCTTAACGGCATAGGCCTTTTTGCTCCCTGCGAATTGATTTGCCTCGACAGGGTGACAGGTCTTACAGTCATTCGGAGAAACAACTACATTAATTTTAAATCCCATATGCTCAAAATTATCTTTGTGCCTTTCAGGGTTCTGGCTGTGGCATTCATAGCATCCGACAGCGTATGTTGACAATTTCTCAGGCAACTTGTCCGTCGAGATCCTCCGCTCAAGAACACCCTTTTTCATGGCATCTTCCGGTTTTGTTCTTGAGTGCCTGCTGGAAAGCCAATCCTCGACAATCCCGGGCGTGAACATTTTATGGCATGCTATGCAGGCCTGTGTCTGCGGACTCAAGGGAGCTAAGGTTTCTTCCTGTTTCTTTTCTGATGCGATGCCGCAAGTTGCAAAGAAAACAATCGCCAAAAAAGTGACACTGAATCTGATTATAGATGCCATAGCCCCTCCATAAAATCCTTATCAACAATTAAGATTACGGCCTAACCGGATCAGCCTGATTCATTGATAACTCACAAAGTCGGTCTGAATGCAAAGATGAATACTAATATTCTTAATAATAATTCTAGCCATGCTATCCATAAAGTAATTTTCTCATGTCATCCATTTTTGTCAAGCTGTATTTGTTTGGGATAACATGTCGCGCCTGGTCGACCGACGCTAATCGATAAAGCTTAATCTTATGCGTCACTGCAATATTATGGCTGTACGCCGGAACAAATCATGATTTTCTGGAATTACGTCTTTCCGCTACTACTAAACGTGTTGGCGATGATAGTTCTGATATTTCGTACTCCCTATAAGCCGCACCTACGGATTCATCCATAGTGTGCTAAGGTTCACTTCGAAATGCTAAGTTTTCCCATCACGACTTCATCCTGAACGTCACGTCACTTGGCCCGATTGTAAAAATGTTATTTTCGGCCATGTATTAGAGAAGGAAAACTGGAAGATTAGAAACCCAATAGTGCAATTGTGCTTTGGGACAAGGGTTGTCAAGTTAACTGAGAGATGTCCGTTGTTTTCGCTCGGCAATATCCTGACGAGATCATCGTCTGACTTGCCAGCTTCGGTTAAGCGTCCTTTCGCTGCGAAATTGCCGAATGACGCTTAACCTAAAGTTTGCTGGGCAGATACTTCATTTTGGATCGTATAGTCCGAGATGTGTGGTCAGAATGAATAACGCATGCCTAAAGAGGTTGTGATACGTGGCGCAAGCTGTATTCCTCTGACATCCTGATAAACCGGCAACTGGACGAACCCGTACACTGAAACATGATTGCTGACCGATGCAGAAACCCCCGGGCTAAAATACAACAACGTCCCGCCAGTGTTGTTTGAATCCGACTGGTCCCCCGTATCGTGCAGAACATGCCTGAAGTTCATCTGGATCTGGGGGGCAACATCGGGAATGCCCATGTAACGTAAGCCCAGGTTAAGGTTGAGGCTCTCACCCGGCCTGTACTGATCGGTAGCGTAAAGAGCCGTCTGGAAAATAGCCTGGGTGAAGTAACCGAAGTTCTGACTTATGGAATCGGCATAAAACGCGCCCATTATTGCATCAGTTGTGCCGGTCCCGGGTTGCAAGCCGCGGTCAATCGGGACCGACCCGGGCGCAGTCGGGTCAGTCGAGGTGCCTGTATCAGTATAGCTGCCGGTAGGCAGCTTGAGTCCCAAAAGAACCCCGAGGTTACTGCACCCCGGAATAAAGCCTTGGTAGCGCCCTACTACCCTTACATCGCCAAAACTTTCGGTACGTGAGTCGTATTGCCCTCCGCCCGAACCAGGGGTGATCCCGTCCGAAGCTGTTCCGAGCGTGCTATGGCTTCGGTCAATAAAGGGGACTTGAACATTGACTCCCCAGTCCGGACTGGTGCTGTAATCGATTCCCAAAGTATAATAGTTGTTCCTGGTGTACTTCTCAACTTCCGCAGGACTCCCGTTTTCCATGACCTGGCTGGCGGCAGTCGAAGAAATCCTTCCGGTCCCGGTGCGCAGCTGATTCTGATCAATATAATCCCAGCGCAGATCAAGCTTTATTCCCGGCGTGTAAGAAAACTGCATGTTCTCCCAGTCGGAACTCAATGTGCAACCACAACTTGCACAGGCCAGGACATCTGCTGAAGTCATTAGTCCGATGATTGAGGCTATACCGAGCGCGACCGCGCTGTTAAGTATTTGGCGCACAAATTTCTCATTGATGATTGAACGAGTCGAAACTCTTTTAAGTCCCATGGTAAAGCCTCCTTTTTTGGAAAGGACATCTTCTGAAGTCCTTCTAGCATGTTAGTCGAAACTTAATCAGCCCTATCCGAATAACTTAAAATCAACAGCCCATTCAGGCTGTCGGGAACAGGCACGCGCTAACATATTCAGTGGCGGACTTACGCTCTGGGAGGCCTTTCTTTTTGGAATGCAAACAACGAGGACTTGAACAAAGGCCGCAAAACTGTATAAAAGCCTTCAAATCCTGGAATAGCAAGAGAACAGTAGATTTGCTCAGGGCAAGATGGCACATCGGCATTTGCGGGCTGTAACGGGCTGGATGCGTGGCACGCGTCAAATGTGACGAGCACTTTATTATTGTCCAAGAGACGCACGAAGGTAAGGTTTACAGGCGAGATTATCGACAAAAGCACCGCGACTAAAATCAATAAACCGCTCACTTTCCTTAACATCCATAATTTTAAGCGATAAATTGCTGCAGAGTCAACGTCAAAGTCCGACACTAAAAAAGGAGAAAAGGCATATTTCAAAAATTATGTGCTCCTTGCAATGAGCCTGCATCGGATTTATGGGCTTGTAATTTTGTCATTCCGGCTTGTCCAGAATCTTTCTTTATTTTCAAGCCGGTTTTCCGACAAGCGGAAAGCCGCGAATCTTCGAAGTCATTTTACCTCTATCTTGACAATGATCTCTTCTGACGAGGCCACAGGCTTGCCGTTCTTTATCGCCGGAATAAACCGCCACTTCCTGAGGCTGTCCAGCAGAATCCTATTAAGACGCGGATTCTGAGTCGGCCTGGCTAGCTCCACCGTTGCGCTGCCATCGACGGCAATATGAAAACGCGCCAGCGCAGCGGCATTGAACGCTCCCTCACGCAGGTCATCCGGAATTTGCGGCATCGGCCGGACAATTGCCCGGGCCCCGCTGCTCGCATATATGTTACCCCGGGTGGGGCCCTTTCCATCATATGCCCCGGCCTGTGCGCCCCTGTTCGCAGAGGTGTCCCCCGTGGCCACGGCCAGCCCCTCACCTTGCGTGGCATGTGCGCCATCCGGCGCTGCGGCGACAGGTACCGCTACGGCGGTGTTAGTTGTCACTTCCGCCTTCTGTTCTGCCTGAGGCGCCACAGGAGCCTGCTGTGGCTTGACTCGTGGCAGCGTCTTGGGCTTATGCACAGTGGCAGGACGTGCCTTCGCAGCCGGAACAGACTGCTCAATCAACTGAGCCTCGATGGGAGGCGGTTCCGCCGACTGACGGGTGGGGTTTGCCATAAAATACGCTAATCCCCATAATGCCACTGCCCAAATCAGAAGGGCTGCCGGCAGCGTCCAGGGCAGGCGTCGCCAGGGGTTGTCAAAGTCAACAGTCTGAGTAAATGAAAAAACTCTACTCATTGTACTTCACCGCAATCAGAAAATGTTCTGCCCCTGCACTGCGCGCTCTCAGCATTGCCTGCACCACCACTCCCTCAGGCGCAGCGCTATCTGCCGCAACAATGACGTGGTCATCCGGACCCTTCAGCAGGGGCTTTAAGGTCCCTGCCAGATTGTCGAGAGTGACCGGGGTGCTGTCTATCAGAATTGAGCTTCCCTTCGTGATGGTCAAGGTGACCGGGGTCCTAGCCTGCATTGGCGCTGCCTTGCCCTGAGGCAGGTTGACCGGCAGGGAATGGAGGTTCTGCAAAGAAAGCGATGCGAGCATGAACGTTGCCAGGAGAAAGAACATGACATCTATCATGGGGATGATTTCTATCCGTCCCCGCCGGGACTGTCGGGACCTGCGAAGTCTCATAGGCCGCTCCCGTTTTTTTCCTGGTCCATACGGATATGATCTACCATACGTGTGCCGAGGCGCTCCATCTCATCCATGGTCCTGGATTGCAGATGTGAGAAGAAGTTAAACGAAAATAAGGCGATGATGGCGATGATAAGACCAAGCGTCGTAGCTATCAGCGCCTGGGCCACGCCGCCTGTGATACCGGTTGGATTGACCAGCCCGCTGCCCCCGATCAACCTGAAGGACTCCATCATGCCGACAATGGTCCCTACCAGTCCAAGCAGCGGCGCAGCGGTAACGATTGTCTCTAATACCCACAACCCTCTGCTTAAGGCCTTCTCTATCAACTGGGCCTCGTCGGCAGCGCGGGATTCAACCCACCATGAGGGATTGGTGCGGTTGTCGTAAATCACCTGGAAGAAACGACCGAAATAGTTACCCGGGACGAGAGAGGCCGTTTGCTGCTTCAGGTCCGACCAGGCAAACCCATAGGTCTCCACCAGGTCTAATAACGAGGCAGGCAGCATAACATATCGCCGGTATGTGAATGCCTTATCAAGAATAATTGCGAGGGCCACCACCCCTAAAACCAGCAGAGGGTAGATCATCGCCCCGCCGAATTTCAACTGCTCCAAAGCTATGTGTATTTCCTGCATCGTGAACCTCTCTTTTGAATAGATTGTTTTGGAGGGGAACGAATTCCTCTCCATTAAAATAATTTGCTAAAATAACTTGCTGAGGCCGGCAAAGAACCCGATCCGCGGCCCGTACTGTGGCGCAAATACGCCGATTCCGGTCCCGCTCCTGATTTCATTGACCTTGTCCAAAACGTTGATGATGTCCATACGCGCCTCCATGGGACCCAGGCACCCCAACGTAAACTTACGCATCGCCCCCAGATTTACCTGGAAGTTGCTTGGCACGTGCTCCGTATTGGCGAAGCCGCTCCGTAATCCGCTCCCGAAAGTGGCATCGGTGCTGAGCAGCGTTCCCAACCAGAGATAGGAGAAACCGGCGGAAGCAGTATAGGTTTGGTCATGGTCCGTATGTATCCAGTGGGTGGCAATATAGTCCAGCTCATTTTGCCCGAACTCAAACTGTGCAGACGCAACCTCTTTGGCCAGACTGCGCGTATATGCAAAATTGGCATATGAGGTAAAATTGCCGGAGCGGTAGTTACCGGTCAGTTCCACACCATAGATTTTGCCCTTTGAATAATTGAAAGGAGTAAAGATCAGCGCCTGGCCGAATTGGCCCTCGTCGATCAGGTCTTTGATTATTTTGTAGTAGCCATCAACGCCGACGTTCAGTTCAGAGGTGATCTTCTCGGTCACTCCAGCGTCGAAATAATGGGACCGTTCCGGCTCAACCGGTGAATTTAACCCCGGTGTCGCATTGGAGGTGTTAGCAAACAGGTCCAATGTTTTTTGTGGGATCAACTCGGTTGGAGGCGGTGTGAAGTACCGGGAATAGGCGGCGTGCAGCGTGGTATCCGATGTCGCCTTGTAAGCCAGGCCCAGACGGGGACTCAGCTGGTCGGCCGTCACAAAGGCGTCCACCCGGTCATACCGGAGCCCATAGTTTATCGTCAATTTATCAAGCGGTTTCCATTCGTCCTGGAGATATAATGACAAGAGGGTGTTGCCGTTCTTCGGGTTGTCGTCCGTGATCGTGAAAGGCGGACCAGAAACGTTTCCGCTGGCGTCCACCGGGAAAACCGTGGAGGTGTTGTTGCTTTTGATATCTTCGTAGTTCGTAAAATAGCCCATACGGATAGTGTGAGCATCATTCAGATGGTAACTGCCGTCACCCTGCAATCCGTTGCTGAAACTGCTGCGGAAAACATTTGATGCGACCCCGTTGAAAACAAGGTCGCCGATGGGGTCGGGCGTGAAATGGACGCTCGTGTAATGGCTGACAAAAGATAATTGGTAATCGAAGTCAGACCCGATGGAGCTTTGCAAGGCTACGACCCCATAGCGATTGTTCTCGTACTGCCGCTCTTTCAGTGTGGCAGAGTCGAAGGATGTAACACCCGCCCCGGCCGGGAAGGTCGGATTGAGGGGCGGTTGCCCCGGATTATTGGGAATCTGAAACTTGCCATCGTAGCTGCCTAACATCAGGCTTAACCGGGTCGTGGGATTGATAAGGTATGAAAAATACCCGAAGCCCTTTTCCTGGTCCGTGTGGTCATGGATAGCATTGGAGCTGGAAGTGGGATTTTCGATGCCCAGATCGTTCCCCAGGTAGGAACCGGTCAGATAGTAGGTAAAGTTCCCCTTCGAACTTCCGAACTCGAAGCTCGGTTCCACGGTGTTGCGGCTTCCTCCGTAGAGATCTACGCGACCTCCTGTCTCATAGTTGGCCTTGGTATCTATTTCGATCACTCCAGCCGTACGGAGACCGTATTGGGCCGGCAGGGCACCCTCCAGAAGGTCTATCCGGCTTACAAACCGGGTGTCCAGCGCCTGGCCGAATCCGCTAATCCCCTCGGGCAGGATAACACCGTTAATGCGGTACTGAATATTGGCGTGGTCACCCCGCACGTGCAGCTGACCGAACGAGTCATTGGCCACGCCGGGCGCTTGGAGCAACACCTGATTGAAGGAGGTATTACTGCCCTCAGGTAAGGCGGCAACTGCATTCTGGTCAAAACTGTATTCGCTGCCTCCCGTCTTTGGCGACAGGCTGTTTCGGGCCTGGTTCAGGCGCTCCGCCTGGAGTGAAACCTCCAAGGCTTCCTGGGCTGCCATAGTCAGCGTAGTAATGGCTATTGTTCCCGCCTCTACTGTAACGATGGAGGTGCTTGCCTGAAAGCCGGATTTTTCCGCCACGACCGCATAAGTGCCCGGCGCTACGCTCTTAAACACGAAGTGACCCTCGGCATCACTCTTAGTCTGATCTATGATAGTTTCATCTGGTGCTTTCAGTATCAGGCTTGCCCCGGACAGGGGTCTTCCCAGTGCGTCCTTGATCGTTCCCTGTATTTCGTCAGCAGCTACAGGGGCGGTATCAATCATGGAGACCAACTTTTGCCGCTCATCAAGGGCGGCTGCTCGTTCTTCCACTATTTGAGCAGACGCACTGGCTGAAAAAGCTAGCAATATAAATAACGTTATAAGCACGGTCATAATTCTCATCATGGCCCCTCCCTTTAAATAGATAGATACTTGGACCACAGCCAAAAGTACCAGAAGTAGGAGCCAGCAGACAGGCGCTTCTAAGCGAAATCACAGAATGAGAACATAAGCAAACTCAGTGTTCTCGCTTAGAAGCGCCTGTCTATAGGGCCTGCTTCTGGTGCTTAAAGCGCCTAGTGTTGGTTTTTTGGGCTGTGGTTAAAACATTGTTTGGCGGAAGCTGGGATCAGGCAGGAGGAGCGCGGCTGTCAATCGTGGACCGGCGTATCGACGCCAAAAATAATTTCTTTTCAGATAATAGGACGCCAAAAAAAATAAAAAATACGGCGAAAGGAAAGTAATTGTGAATTACTGAACATATCTGATGTGCGGCTGCGCAAACAGGACAATCGTCATGGTCACAATCATCATCGTGATGATGAAAGGCTATAATAAAAACACCGGCTATCAGGAGAAACAATGCCACGCATATAAAATATTTAGTATTTTTTTTGCTCAGCATGCATTTTCCTTAGTGCTTACATTCATAAATAGCGTGTCGCACCGAACTGAAGCATTTGCTGTCAGTGTAGTGGTTTTTAATCTCCTTCGCTATGATTGTTATTCCAACTTGTCTGGAATATTTTATAAAGATTGCGGACAAGCCCAATGACGGCCATTATGCCCCTTTGCGGTTAATTTTGTCTTATGTAAATAGAAATCAGTTCTATTGTAAATTATTCCGTTATCTTTGTAAAGTGACAAATGACCTCCTGTCAAAGTCCGACACTGTCTAAGTCCGGTAAGGTCAAGTTATAATTATGAAAACATTGCGGCATACCGTCAGGAAATATTAAAATTTCATATGAGACTTTTATTGGCTCTATCATGTCTGATGTATGTTCTGATTTCTTGTACTAAAGGGCCTTCATACATCCAGGCTCCTTTTGATGGTTACACATCAGAAATAGATGTGGGTACCCTCATCCCAAAACAGCCCCAGTTTTATTCTTTGTCTATTGAAGGTAAAAAAATCAGTTTTTTTCTTGTAAAGGTCAACGGGGTAACCCAATCATATTTTAATGCATGCAAGGAATGCTATCCCAAAAAATTGGGGTTCAGCTTTGAAGAAGGATATGTTAAATGCAGATCGTGCAATGAACGCTGGCCAGTGGAGAGCTTACAGGAAGGGATAGGAGGCTGTCGTCCCATCCCATTAAAGGGAATATTAAAAGGTGATAAATACATTATTACCCGGGAAGCCATCCTGGAGGGCTTGATTTTTTTTTGAAAATCCCTGAAATAATGTGATCAAAAGCGCGTACAGCAAGATAGAAGGCTGACAACCCGTTGTTGTGTCAGCCTCAGAATTGATCGAAACAGCCAGAGGTGACGGTTAGCTCTCAAAAAATCACCTGATGAGGGATTCCCCATAACTGGCATTTTTCCGAAAACCATAAGGAGTTATGGGGAAAGAGGTCTCCAGCAAAAAAGAAATTTTAAAAACCATTTTTTGGTGCGGGTCCCCCAAAAGTTGATTTTTTGGGGCCCCCCGCAGCCGACACCGCAGTTTTACTTTGGCATACCTGATAGTAGATCAACAATCTTCTTTGCCGACTCGTCCAGTTTGTGTGTATAAGCCATCATGGCATTGTCCATCTTGACGCCTTTTTGGTGCATTTCTTCCATTGCTTTGCTAACCATAACTTCATTCAAAAGCTTATCGGCATCGGATAGCATCATTTTCCCGTGCTCTACAGACTCCTTATCGACACCTTTTGCCATGCCCATCCGTCCAAGCATTACCAAATTGGAGCCCTCAGCGGCCATATTCAAGGCATGGTTGATCAGGAGATGCATGTGGTGCATCGTCATCATATCACCGGACATATCGCCTTCCATGCCCATGTTTCCGACCATATTAACATACGCTATCATGGCCTCGCCCAGTTCGTGGGTGTACTTCATGACCGGGTCATCGGCTGGGCCATGCCCGGCCATATGCATGCTTTTCATCTCATGCCCGCTCAATGTGTTTTCTATTAGTTCCTTGCCATTGGCAATCATGTGACGGCCGTGGTCCAGAGTCAACTGGTCAAGCGACGGCGCCATCTTCATGTCAGCAAGCATAACCAGGTTTGAACCTTCCGTGACCATCGAAAGGCCGTGACTCATCATTATGTGCATATGGTGCATATCCATATCCGCACTCTTGCCGTGGTGCATGTGTTTCATTTCTTCGGCACTTGCTGACCCAAAAATCACAAAAGACAGGGCAACCATTAAAACAAAAGCTCCACCAAAAAACTGCACTCTTTCCTTCATATTTACGCCTCCTTTAGGAATGTTGGATGATAGCTCTATACAACGGATTATAACAGCAGATTTCAGTCTGTCAACTTGATAACTTCATCACGAGTGTGCATACTGGGAGAGCCACAAGCCTGTTCCTGGCATACGCAACTTTTGAGCCCCGGATAACCATTCTTATAATTTAATTCGTGACCTTGACAAATAACTCGAATTTTCCTCATACTGTTGCCGTATGAAAGTGAAAAGCTTATTGGTACTTATTTTTCTGATAGCGTCCATCGCAGCACCTTTAAATCTTCAAATATCGACAGGCCAAAATTCTAAATTGACTTTTATCTTTACGCTTAATGTTTGTCACGCATCAGATGCGTCTCTTTCCGTAAACACGGATTCCCCTTCCCTGTACCAATGCCTTTGCAAGCCACCCTTGCCGCAATTTGATGGGTTTTACGTAAAGAGCGAACCTCCAATGGTTCCTTTCTTAATGTCCTTTCAGAAAGAGCGTCCGCCAGAAGTCTAATCTCATAAATTCCGAATTATGTGAGTCAGTAATGCGCTGCTCTTCGTAAGGGAGTTTTGCGCATGTTTTCCCCATAAACTCGACTCCGCTTCGGGATATTTTAACCTAGACCGTGCGGATGTTCTGAAGCGGAGTCACCTTTTTTCTGAAAAGGTATTTACTAACGCTATTAATGCGGCTTCCAGGATGACGGAAAGCCCAGGGAGATAATAGAGCTATGAAAATCGATAAGTCACTTGATGGTCCTTTATCCAGAAGAGGTTTCCTGAAGAACACCGGCCTTGCCGCAGCAACAGCCGGCATTACCTTGGCAGCGTCAGGGGCATTGAATTTCGGAGCGAAGGCTGAAGCCACCAAAGAAAGTTCCTCAACACTACCGTGGCCGTACAAGAAATTTAGCGCTGCGGAGATTAAAGAGGTTGGGAATATCGCCCACGACAACTGGTTTAAAGGTTTCTGCAGTTATGCGGCTTTGAGCGGGGTAGTCACAATCCTCAGGAGAAAGGTAGGGGGACCTTATGTATCATTCCCCATTGAGGTCACTCAATTTGCCCATGGTGGAACTTCAGGCTGGGGAGCAACCTGCGGAACACTGATAGGGGCTGGGGTAGCAGCAACACTTGTAACGGGTCCCAAGGTAGGAGAACAAATAAACAACGAGGTAATAAACTTCTATGCCACTTCGGCGCTGCCGTTATTTGTTCCTGACCACCCAAGAGCGGAGATAAAGTCGCATAGCATAAGCAACTCCCCGGTTTGTCATCTTTCAGTGGGCAAGTGGATGAAGAAAGAAGGTGTTGGGTTCCTGAGTCCTCAGCAGATGGAGAGATGTGCCAGAGTGGCGGCAGATATGGCGATGAAAACAGCTGAGTTGCTGAATCTGTGGGCAGACGGCAAGTTTGAGCCTACTACAACAGCCCCTGTGATGGCCAACGAAATCCCCAGTCAGAACAACTGCACGGATTGTCATGGCTCGGATATACCTAAGACTAGCGGGAAGTTCGGCACGGGTCTTGACCTGCTTAAGGGAGGGCATGGGGGATAGCATTGGAGCATGGGCCGCCGGGACAACGGTTCGTACCGCTTTGCTCGAAAAAGTGACGAAGGCATATCGAACAGCATGGGCGGGTATTCCCGCCTATGCTTTTGACTTGCAAGCGTTAATAGAGGAGGGGATATTATATTGAACGAATCAAACGGACTGGTTCGGGGAAATTTCAGAGGATATTTGCAAGCGTTGTTGCTTGCGAGTTCTTTTGTCCTGCTCTTCGGTCTGTTTTACGGATGCTCCGACCAAAAGGTCATTCTGAGAGCCGGCCAGACTGCCCCTGCCTTTTCACTATCGGATATTAACGGAAAGATATGGAGGTTCCCCGAAGACCTGAAGGGCAAAGTGGTCACCATACGTTTTTGGGCCGACTGGTGCAAGTCCTGCACCGAGGAGATGCCCGTAATAGAAAAGGTATACAATAAATACAAGGATCGGGGGTTGGTCATTCTTGCTGTTCATATAGGAGAAGAAAGGGACTCTGTGGTAAAGTTCGTTAACGGTATTAAGATCTTATATCCCGTTCTTATAGACCCGCGCGCCGGGGTAACAAGGCAGTACGGCGTTACCGGTCTGCCGATCACTTTTATAATTGACCGCAACGGTATCATAAGGCAGAAGATACTGGGTGAAGCCGGCCAGTCGTCATTTGAGAAAATCGTGCTGGAACAATTGAAAAAATGAAATGTTAAGAAGACATATTATATTTTTCGGGCGCCTGGTTACAATCATATGTCTTGTTGTTTTAGTTTCATCTCCGGCTGCTGCTGAAAGAAAGCCGGTTACTCCTGCAAAAAATGACAAATGCCCGGTCTGCGGCATGTTCGTAGGAATGTACCCTGATATCATCGCTGAGATAATTTTCAAGGACGGCACATATGCGGCCTTCGATGGCTGCAAGGACATGTTCAGGTATTACCTGAATATGAAGAAGTACAATCCTTCAAAAAACATAAATGATATTGATTCCATATATGTGCATGAATACTACGACCTTACCTTCGTTGACGGCCGCATGGCTTATTACGTCGCGGGCAGCGATGTCTACGGTCCGATGGGCAGGGAACTGATACCGTTCCGTACAGAGGAAGACGCTTCCGCATTCAAGTATGATCACAAGGGAAAGATATTGAGATTCGGGGATGTAACTGAAGCGGTCGTGAAAGCACTTGAGTAGACCTTAATGTGGCAATTAGCGGAAACCGTAGTTTCTTTCATGGCATGGAACAGATGAGAAAATCGAGCATATATTTCATCTATCTTGCGCTGAACATTGCGCTGGTGTTCCTATTGTCCATACATGCAACAGTTGCCGTAAAGAATGCCGCCTCCGGGCTTAACTTAAAAGCGGAAATGGTGAAAAAGCTGGAGCTTACGGACCTTTGTCTGTTTACTGAGGCAAGGTATACGAGGCACCTCTCACTATCCGATTTTAATACCCCGTTTCAGGACCACCCGATGTCATTTGAACACTTTCCGTCAGGCTCTATTGTAGGACCGCCGGCACACTTGCGAAGGAAGGGAGACAGTTTATAAAGGGAGGAAGGGCTTAAGAGATGAGATGGATTGAAAAACAGCGGAACATCATAGACTTCACACTCTCCTCACTATTAAGGAGAAAAACTAAGAACATAGCGCTGATGCTTGTCTATACACTGGTAGTCTTCGTGATTGCCTCCGTCATATTTTTTGCCGATGCAATAAAAAAGGAGGCCTCAATAATACTTAGGGACTCTCCTGAGATAATTGTTCAACGGTTGGTTGCCGGGAGGCAAGGACTGGTGCCTCTGGAATATGTCGAAGGCATAAGAAAAATAAGGGGAGTACAATTTGTAAGGGGAAGGCTTTGGGGATATTACTTCGAACCAGTGGTCGGGGCCAATTTTACCCTGATGGTGCCGGAAGACAGTACTGAAAAGGGCAAAATCGAGGTCGGCAAAGGTATCCTCAGGAGCATGCGAGCATCCGAAGGCGACATCCTTTCGCTGAAAAGCTACAAGGGGGACCCGGTTGTCCTGGAGATAAAGGGGGCACTGTCGTCCGAATCCGAGTTGGTATCCTCCGACCTGATACTGATTTCCGAAGAGGACTTCAGGAGAGTGTTTGACATATCGAGGGGGTACTTCACCGACCTTATTCTCAAGGTGCGCAACCCCAGGGAGCTTAGCACCATCGCACAAAAGATACAGAACCTTTACCCGGACACGAGGCCTATAGTCAGGGACGAGATACTGAGGACCTACGATTCGATTTTCAACTGGCGAAGCGGCATACTGCTTGTGATAATGACCGGCGCTGGCCTGGCGTTTATCATATTTGCGTGGGACAAGGCGTCCGGCCTGAGCGCGGAGGAGAAGAAGGAGATAGGCATACTGAAGGCCATAGGTTGGGAGACGTCCGATGTGATACTGATGAAGTTCTGGGAGGGGACGGTCATTTCCCTTTCATCTTTCCTCGCAGGGATAATCCTGGCTTATTTCCACGTGTTCTTCACTTCTTCAACACTTTTCGAGCCGGTGCTTAAAGGGTGGTCCGTTCTTTTCCCGGACTTCAGGCTTACCCCATTTATAGACGGGGCACAGGTGATGACCCTTTTTTTCCTGACGGTCCTGCCTTACACTGTTGCGACCATAGTTCCGTCATGGAGGGCCGCATCTGTTGACCCGGATTCGGTAATGAGGTGATTAATGCCTGCGATGAAATGCTTGAGGATATCACAGGTAAAGCCTTTGCGGTATACCGCTCCGCAAAATACAGGAAATACTGGTGATTTATGATAGAGCTATCGGACATAAGGAAGGTCTTTAACAGCGGCAGGCCTAACGAGGTTACAGCGGTCGATGGGGTGACACTGTCAATTGGTTCCCGCAAGACAACGGTGCTCATGGGGCCGAGCGGGTCCGGCAAGACCACTTTGCTGGGCATTATAGGGTGTATGGCGAGGCCCACTTCAGGAAGGATACAACTGACCGGCCAGTTGACACGGGCCGTGACTTTTCCCATCGGAGGTGCGGCTGCGGAAGTGACCAGCCTGCCTGAAAGGTTCCTCACCGAGATAAGGAGGCGGGCCTTCGGCTTCATCTTCCAGCAGTTCAACCTCATCAAAGGCATAACAGTCCTGGAAAATGTAATGTTACCGGCCTATCCGATTGGGGAGGACTTTAAGCCGCTTAGGGAGCGTGCCACAAGGATTTTAACCGATCTCAATCTCTCCGGGAAGCTGTTTTCAAAGGTGGAATGGCTCTCCGGCGGGGAGGCGCAGCGGGTGGGCATAGCCAGGGCGCTTATAAATGACCCGGCAGTAATAATAGCCGACGAGCCCACTGCCCACCTGGACACCAAACTATCCGGTGAGTTCATGGGAATCGTGGAAAGGTTGAAGGGGGAGGGTAAAACAGTTATCATTGCCAGTCATGACCCTATTGTCTTCGATTCCCCCGTCATAGACCGGATAGTGGAGATGAGGGACGGAAGGCTAAGCGGGGTGCATCAACGGCCATGATCCTGCATCCATCCATTATGGCCCTCTTTCTATCTTCCGTTCTTATAAGCACGCTTCTTCTATACTCGTCTTATTACGGAATACTGATACTGAGGAAGTGGGACATGAAGAGCGGCAGCGAGTTGCAACTGGACCTCGAAAGGAGGACCTACCTCATATCCACCATTCTCACATATGTTTTCGGCTTCCAGCTCGTCTCACTCTTCCTTTACGTTTATACTGCGGACATCCTTCACCCCCTCTTTGTCGGCGCCATGTGCGCTTCCGGTACGCTGACTGTCAACGCTTACGGCTATCCCACGCTGATACTCAAGGTATTTAATTTCATAACCGCGGGGCTCTGGCTCGTGCTGAACTACACTGACAACAGGGCTTACGACTATCCGCTTATCAAAAGCAAGTACAAGTTTCTTCTTATTATAACGCCTTTGGTAGTTGTCGAGACCTTTTTGCAGACCAAATATTTCCTTGGGCTGAAGCCCGACATCATCACCTCGTGCTGCAGTACCCTTTTCACCAGCGAGTCAACCAGCGTTGCCTCTGATTTGGCCTCTGTGCCCAGCATCCCCGGCAAGATCGCCTTTTACACGATTATGGTGTTGACCCTTGCATCAGGGGTATATTTTTACCTCAAGGGCAGGGGCGGCTACGTATTTTCCTCCCTTTGCGGCATGTCGTTTGTTATGGCCATAATCTCCATAATATCCTTTTTCTCGCTCTATTACTACGAACTTCCATCCCATCACTGCCCGTTCGATATACTGCATAAGGAATACTACTACGTCGGTTATCCGCTGTATCTTTGTATTTTCGGGGGGACAGTTGCGGGCATGGGTACGGGCGTGCTGATGCTGTTCAGGAAAGTGGCCAGCCTGATGGAAATAATCCCGGTTATACAGAAAAGGCTTATTATATTTGCGCTTGTATGCTTCTTGATCTTCACTGTAATTGTGACGTACAAGGTCATTTCCACGCCGTTCAAGCTTGAGGGGTATTAAAAAGCGAGGCGCAGACTCAGCCGACTACTTCTCGAACGCCATTTTCGTGAAATCCTTTTAATTCTTGCGAGCGGCTCAAGAACATTATTAAATAAAACCACTCTCCTCGCTGAAGCCCGGAGTTTCAGTCCTCTGGCAAACCTGCCATGATCTTAGCCCATCTTCCTCAGTTACGTAACAATTTTCATCAAAAAGATAGCTTATCGATGAGCGAAAGCTCATCAATTCACGATCGGAAATGGCCATATTCTGAAAAGCGGATATAGTGAAGAAAAGCCTCTCGTGGATTACGCGTAAAAAGCTCATAATTTCTTTCATATACCTGCAACGTTATGGCAAGAAAGTTGAGGGAGAAGAGTACGGATACTGATCACTTGTGGAATCGGTTCGCACCGCAAGTGGTCCTTGTTAGAGAGTTGTAGCAAGTATCGGCAAGCTGCCGGGATTGGACAAAAAAAACGGATTGGATGGGAAGAGATCGGCCGCATACTTAGCGGCAAGCCTTGCCAGCAGGACAGCCTATTTGAAAAGACAGAGGAGCCTCCTTCGTGGGCAATCGTCGATATCAATAAAGTCAGTGTCAAGAGACTGCGTAGTTTCGGTGACATTTATCTTGCCGTTCTGCTTTGGTGCCGTCTTGGGTTTGACGATTTCTGTAAAGAACAGATGCCCCAATGATCGGGAAGGTCATACAGAAAATAATCATTGTCATCTTATTGGTGAAGACACTTTTCATGGCTTCCCCCTTCCTCATTCCTGCGGCTGACCTACGATCATCCCGCGATATTCGGACATAATCTTTTTAGTCCTCTCCCTTATTTCGGCAAGCTCTTTTTTGAGGGCGACCTTTTCACGGGAGGAACCAGCCGAAGCCATTTTTTCCTGGACCTGGATCATGTCGGCCAATACCTGAAGAAGGTCCTGCATCGTCAGCAGGTGCATGATGTCTTTCATCGTCAGTTCCTGGGTCATCGAATGGCTCATCTGTTGATTCATCCCCATATTCATGCCCGTCATGCCGCTGCACATCATGCAGCATCCCCCCATCGGCGGCATCTGCTGTCCCGGGGACCCTGGGGCGCCAGGGCTGATTTGACTTCGCTCTTGGTCAGGGGCCTCATTTTTTTGTATGGGCGGAGGCATCTGCGCAGGATCGGCAGCAACGGAAAATCCGTTCGGGACCAACAAAATACTTAGCGGCAAGAGGATGGTAGCTATTTTAAAAATAATGTCTTTCATGTTGTTACCCCCCTTGTTGAAGAAAAAAGAGCATTATCGCTCCAAGAGTGTAGATATGATTTTTTTCAAGCCGGGCTCGTTTATCTCCCCGAATATCCTGTATCTCAGGACACCACTCTTGTCGGCTATAAAGGTCATTGGTACACCGGATATCCAGTATTGCTTTGAAGCTTGTTTATCAGGGTCCAGGAGAATAGAATACGTAAATCTCCTGTCAATCAGGTACTTATTGATCATATCCTTCGATTCACCCACATTTATCGAAAAGGGAGCCAAGGCCTTATCGCCATACTTCTTGTGGATCGCTTCTATAGCTTGCATCTCTTTTATGCAGTACGGGCAAATAGTAGCCCAGAAATGGATTAAAATCACCTTACCCTTGAAGTCATCCGGCAGTGTAACTTTCGATCCGCTCAGACTGGATAGGGTAATTTTAGGCAGAGCATCTCCGGCTTTGAACCCTGCCGGGGAGGCGTTAGCGCTCAAGGCAATAAATAACACAGCAAGGAGCGAGGCAAGGACTTTTTCTTTAATTCTGGTATACAATATTTTCCTCCTCTAATCCATTTGTATCACTTGGGAGTCTCCTTGTCAAATTACAATTATAAGGTCTTCGACTTTCCTCATGTCTCTTCGCCCGCCATAATCTCACCATTTCCACTTTCCATCGCAGAAGCGCTGACTCCTGGTTTCACTCTTCTGTTGGCAAACTATTTTTATCGGAATCAAACTTCGGAGAATTTACCGTGTTCAATACTTTAAACATTTCCATTTCCTCTGATGGATAGGTACGTATAATATCCTTCAGTGCAGCGTAATCCCGAAATGAAGGATCAAGCCACATGTCTATCCCATTTTCAGGTGCCAGGACTTGCATGCGGTTATGCAGAAAATACTTATTATATTTGCGCTTGTGAGCTTCCTGATCTTCACCGCAATGGTGACGTATAAGGTCATTTCCACGCCGTTCAAGCTTGAGGGGTATTAATAAGCCACGAGGTCGCCTGGTGAGAGACCCCGTGGCCGTTCACAGTAATTACAGATTGCCGCTCTTTTGACATCATGCTAAAGATGTAAACTTAAAACATTACCTGAATACCGCTATTGATGACCCATTTGGTTTTCAACTGCAGGCCGTTCAGGTATTGATAGAGTGGAATGCCGCCTTCGACTCCAAACGTAAGTCTACCTGCCACGATATTCACTCCTATCAAACCGTCGAGTCGCTGACCCCCGTAATTGCGGGGATCGGCGTCAGGCGATGGCGCACCCATCATAGGATCGAGGATCTTCTGGATCTCAGGGTCCTGGCCGCTGATCCTTCCCGTATCGCTATAGGCAATGCGTAACCATGTTGTGGCAGGGCCGAAAGCACGTTGAAGCCAACTGGTCGCCTTGAACTCGTCCCCGAGGCTGTAACCTTCACTGTTTTTGCTTGTATGATATATGTACGTGGCCTGCGCACCCCAATTCCATTTGTAGTCATCGCTGAGGGCGGTGTATGTCAGCGCAGGCTTGAGGTCCCATGTGCCGGAACCTAGTTGCATGTCATAAGGGGCGCGAAACTCCATGCCCATCATGTTTATATTCTGCTTTATACTGCCGGTCGGAACACTTAGTCCGAGACTGCCGACCAGGTATTTGTTGATCTTGTACAGTCCCCGCAGCTCCGTGTCACTGGCTCCCTCTGTATGCATGGGGGATTGGTTCATGTAACGGTACATCGGCATCATCGGTCCCATATCCATTACCATCTCCATATTGTTATACTCATAGTTCGCCATGCCCATCAGGGTCAGGCTGTCAGTGACACCGTACATCGCCATAAACATGTGCATGTACATGTCCATATAGGTGGGTATCATCATATAATTATAAGACTTGCTGTTGTCCATAAAACCGACACTGTGCGTGTCGACCTTGTTAGTGCCGGCGCGCAGCCCTCCCATGTTCATATACATGGTCTTGTAGGTAAACATCCACATGCCGGCAGGGTGAGTATGGTATAGCTCGTCGCCAAAAGCTGGATTATACACCATCGAACCTCCCGGGTGACGGTGAATAATATGCCCGCCCTCCAGAGCTACTTCATCGGCGGTAGCCTTCATAGCTTCGTCGAAGTTAGCCACTTTGCCTCCGTGTTCCTTCACAAAATTCTGAGCATCCCCTCCCCTGGCAAAGGCCCATTTTGCCACATCTGTCATGACACTAATCTTATCACCGCCGATTACCCACGTTGCAGTTCTTGCATCTATCATCTCTTCTGTTGCGTAATCGGCAACCATGATCGACTGAACCTGCTTGTCTTTGTTTTGTTTCATCTCCCAAACTGCACAGTGCAGACTGCAGACCGCAACGGTGGTTCCATCAGCAAAAACAACAACCATACGGCTCTTGGGGGCATCGTCCAAGTCCATCCCGCATATAGGACAGGTCTTGGAATTCTCTCCTGCGTATGCTACGCCAGCGTAGGCGCAGGTAAACAGCAGACATATTGCCAGGAACATTGTGAATCTTTTTATAAAATTATTTCTCATCACGAGCATTCTCCTTTTAAAAATGGTATTGTCAAAGCTGAATCACAGCAAACCAGAGAGGTTTTCGTTGATATAAGCAAGTAGCCTCCTGTAAAAATAAACCACGATGACCGCAGAGGTTCAACAAAATGAGTTTGCAGAACATCAGTAATACTGATTTATCTCAGTTCTCTGATCCTCTACTCTGTGAATTCAATGTTTAAGACATTACAGGGGGAACTCAGGCTTCGGGCGGATGATCCACCATGCTGACACACTGATATAAATAAAATGTCGGGTTGCTAACAGTCTGCGGACTGGTATATACCGGTTTTATTAGTTCACATTTTTTTTCACATAGAGTAGAAACATCGAAGGCTGAAAGTACAGACAAACCGGCCTTGTTGCAGACATCAAGTGTGAAGAAAGAAGCACATTTACTGCTGTGGGATTCTGGAAAGGAGGATTTCAGCAGTGGAAATGCTGTCACGATAAAGGCGATTAAAATAAAGATCCCTGCGATTTTCACAGGAGAGTTTAAAACGATTATTTCGCTCCTGTCAATGCTACCGATAGGGGTTTTATAATTACTTATACGATTACTCATATTCTTCCGTCTTGTAATCAACGGCCGTCAAAACTTAAAAAAATGGACGTTTCCTCAAACAATACCATCAAAATCTGTAAAATTGTGTGGCGACTCTGCTATTCCTACAGTAGTCCAGTAGTCGCAATGGTACGGAATAGATGGCCGTGATGCCAGAATACTCAGAAATAGATTCTATTTCTAGAGATTTTCCCTGTTGCTGGGCAGGAGGGTAACAAATATTATTAGACATTACCGGAATCTACTCGTCTCTGCTTTTTGATGGTGTATTCAGGGGATAATTCATTTTCTTGACAAAGAAACATAGGCTCTGTTAACATTTTTGCCAGGAATAGCCTGGGTAGAAATTCAGGTTCAGCGTATTTAGCATTTGCATAATTTATAGATCCTAAGCCACGAAGGCAAGCGCAATGAAGGCGCACTTTTCGTGGCTTTTTTATTCCGGTCTGATGGTCGACTTAGAGCAAAAATATTTTTCTCCGAACTTTTAAAAAAGTTTAAAAACTAAATTCCTTAAGAGAAGAAGGCTACTTGTTATAAGGTCATCTTATTGTAGTACAAAAAAGTAACGAAAATTTAACAGATGTTTCATTTCCGTGTAACAAAGAGCTGATTAAATAAATGCTTATTAGTTTACGGGCTTTTTGCTGACCTCAGGAAGGACACAGAAAATACTATCGGTTCATATTGCTGATGATGCCGTCACGGTAATCTTATGCCGTAAAGAGCGATCAGGGATTTTGTCGAGAAGCATAATGAGAAGACTATGATATTTACTTGGATCAAGGACGCAGACACTATTCCTGCCAACGTCGCAAAATGCAAAGATTCTGTTAGGGACAGAACACTAGCCGTGATGCCGCATTTGTTGAGATGCTATCTTTGAACTAACAAAAGTTTCCGGGTACGAAGCCAGGATTCCGGTCTCACCTGCAAACAGGAATTGAAAACCATGAAGGTTTTTAGCAGGTAGCAGCCTGTACAAAAATCTTCGTGGTTTTTTTATTTCACGAAAAGGAGAAAACGGATGAGAATAAAAACTTTTGCAGCAGGAATGCGCAGTGTTTTTATGATGTTTTTTGTAGCTTTTTTTGCAGGTCCGGCCTTTGCCGGAGGCATCCAGACCTTGGATGTTGTGGAGGTGACTGACACGACCGAAAACCTGGTCGGCGCCACGGATTCTGCAAATGAGGGGACTATCCCGCAGGAACAAATTGAAACCCGCCCGGCATATCGAAATGGAGAATTATTGGAAGCGGTTCCGGGCCTGATAGTTACCCAGCACAGTGGAGAGGGTAAGGCCAATCAATATTTTCTGAGGGGCGTCAATCTCGATCATGGCACGGACCTCAGGATTACCGTTGATGGTATGGATATCAATGAACGCACTAATGCTCACGGCCAGGGATATTCCGACACGAATTTTATGATACCCGAACTGATCGACTATATACAGTACCGGAAAGGACCCTACTATGCAGATTACGGGGATTTTTCATCTGTAGGTGCGATAGATATCACTTATGTGAATGCGCTGAAGCAGGGGATTGCAAGCACCACGGTGGGAACATACGGCTACGAGCGCGAGTTCCTTGCCGACTCCATAAAACTGGGGGCCGGAAACCTGCTCGGCGCTTTTGAATATGAACACAACGACGGTCCGTGGAGCAATAAAGCAGACTTCCGGAAATGGAACGGTGTGTTGCGTTACAGCATGGGTGAAGGGAAAGACCACTTTAACGTCACCGCAATGGCGTACACAAGCCAGGGGGACGCTACCAACCAGACTGCCGAACGTGCTGTGGATGAAGGCCTGATATCGCGTTTCGGCACACTTGACCCAGGTGATTTCACCTGGACCCGCCGCTATAGTCTTTCCGCAGCCTGGCAGCACACCGAAGGGAGTTCCGTTACGAGGGCCAATATCTATGTTATCGACAAGCGGATGGAATTATTTTCCGACTTTACATATTTCCTGTTTGATCCTGTGCATGGCGATCAATTTAACCAATGGGACCGTAGAATATCGAGCGCATTCAACGCCAGCCATACATGGCTCGGCAAGTTGGGCGGATTCGATATGGAGAATACCGTCGGAATGCAACTACAAAATGACAATATTATTCTTGGTCTGAACCACACCGAAGACCGGCATGTCCTTCAAGTTTGGCTGGAAGACCACGTGATCGAAAGGTCGGAGGCAGTGTATTTTCAGAACACTATTCATTGGTTTGAGAAATTCCGTACCGAAGCCGGCCTTCGCGGCAACTATATACAGATAAACGACAATTCCGGAGTTGGGAATTCGGGCAAGACCGCCGACAGCATGGCGAATCCCAAGTTAAGCCTGATATTCGGACCATGGGCCAAGACAGAGTACTTTATCAATGTGGGCGAGGGTTTTCATAGCAACGACGCCCGCAGCACTATTCAGAGCGGTGTGCCCATAGCGGACGCAGGCATCCCCGGAGCGCTTCCTAATACGCCGGTAAAGCCGCTTGTCCGCTCCAAAGGATACGAGATTGGCGCGCGTACTACTCTCATCCCGGGTCTTCAGACAGAGCTGTCATTATTTCAGTTGGATTTCGATTCAGAACTTGAGTGGGACGGAGACAGAGGTGAGACCTCGCCCGGCCCGCCAAGCAGACGCAGGGGCGTTGAATTAGCCAATTATTATAAGCCGACACCCTGGCTTACAATAGACGCGGATATTGCATATACCCGGGCACGCACCACTGTTACGGACACAAGCAACCCTCCTTTCATAGGGAAATATATACAAAACGCTCCTGAGGGTATCGCTTCCGTTGGTGCATCAGTACATGATTTGGGTCCTTATTTTGGCGCCCTGCGGTTGCGCTACGAAGGCCGGTATCCGCTTGTTCAGGACGATAGCGTAACTGCAAAGCCTTCGACCCTGCTGGAGGCGGAGGCGGGATATAAATTTACCAGGAATTTGAAGATTGTGTTGCAGGGTTTCAACCTGCTTAATGCAAAAGCAGACGATATTGCTTATTATTATGCGTCCAGACTGGCGACGGAACCTTTGTCTACAGCTATACCTTACGGGGGATCAGGGACAAATGATATACACTTTCATGCGGCTGAGCCGATCAATGGTCGCCTGAGTCTTATATATAATTTTTAAACGGGGCATTGTAAAACTTCTATTTATGACGGAGGAGAACTCTTCCCCCTCCGTAACAATCCATTCGATAGAGAGGTCAATCATGCAAGAGATAAACATAGCTTTGGAAGAGTTGAAATTCGGCGGGGCGATGATCTGCCCGCTGTTGGTTTTAGGGGTGGTGGCCCTCGCAATTATTCTTGATAAGGCATTCACATACCGGCGATATGTTATGCTGCCTGCCTCGTTATTAGACCTGGTGGAGACCTATGGGTTTGCCTGGTCGGACCTGAAGCAGCAAACGGCCTCTCTCGTCCCGGGTAACTATTTCGGTCGTTTCTTCCAGGTGATTTACGACAACCGCACCAATCCCTCATGGTGGGTTGAATCCCGCGCTGCCGACGAGGCCCAGTTGATAGAGAAGGCCTTAAGCAGAGGGTTGTGGGTATTAGAGACAATCGTTACCGCTGCGCCGCTGCTTGGACTGGTAGGGACCATTGTCGGCATGATGGAGTCCTTCAGGTTGATCGGGGGCAGCGGGCTGGTCAATCCAACCGGTATCACAGGCGGCGTGGCCCAGGCGCTGATAGCTACGACGCTTGGTCTTATCATCGCCATCATCGCCTTATTTTCGTTTAACTTCTTCTCACATCTGCAATCCAGGACCATGGATGAGATGGAGCGCCTCGGCACACGTATGGTAGATCATATCCGTATGGACCAGGAAAAAAACGGGAGCGGCCTATGAGACTTCGCAGGTCCCGACAGTCCCGGCGGGGACGGATAGAAATCATCCCCATGATAGATGTCATGTTCTTTCTCCTGGCAACGTTCATGCTCGCATCGCTTTCTTTGCAGAACCTCCATTCCCTGCCGGTCAACCTGCCTCAGGGCAAGGCAGCGCCAATCCAAGCCAGGACTCCGGCCACTTTGACCATCACGAAAGGAAGCTCAATTCTGATAGACAGCACCCCCGTTACTCTCGACAATCTGGCGGGGACCTTAAAACCCCTGCTTAAGGGTATGGATGATCAGATCATTGTTGCGGCGGATAGTGCTGCGCCTGAGGGAGTGGTGGTGCAGGCAATGCTCAGGGCGCGCAGTGCGGGAGTTGAACATTTTATCATAGCAGTCAAATACAATGAATAAAGCGATCCTTCGCCCTGAAGACATCGATAATCCCTGGAGACGCCTGCCGTGGATTCTTCCTTCAACCTTTCTCATATGGGGAGCACTGCTGTGGTTATTCGGCCTCCTGCTCGGACGAATGGCTGGGCAACCTGAGCCATCAGTTACCATAGATGCTCAGATAATTGAGCTGCCTGCGCCGATCAAACCTGCTATAGCTCTTAAACAGCCGGTGAGGAAGGTTAGGTCCAAATCATCGCCTCCACAGTTGCCAGTTCCTGTACAACAGCCGACAGTTCAATCACCCGATCGGGAAGCAGTTACGCCTAGTCCTGCTGTTTCACTGCCTGAGACTAAGTCGCCTCCTGGGAATCTGACTTCCCCTTATGGGATGATTGAACCTGGAGTAAAAAACAGCAACCTCAAACTCTCCGTACAAAGTCCAGGGGAGACAGTTACTCCTCCCCAGTTCGGAGCAGCCTATTTAAACAACCCGAAGCCTGAATACCCAGCATTTGCCAGGCGAATGAGAATCGAAGGAATGGTGATGTTGAAAGCGCTCGTGAGCCGCCAGGGAACTGCACTGAAGGTTGAGGTGGCCCATTCTTCAGGGTACGAAATCCTGGACAAGGCTGCTGCCGGGGCTGTAAGAAACTGGCGCTTTGTTCCCGCGAGGCAGGGGGATTCTTCGGTGGAAGAGTGGGTGCAGGTACCGGTAGCATTTAGTTTGAGAAAATGATTACGTGTTGAAACACGAGGCATATTTTAGAAGATAGACATTGGGAGGTCCATGGCAGGATGCCGGTTATCCTACCTAAAGATTGCGATGACAAATCAGAAACCAGGCGGTGGCTGTGGAGGCACAACCCACAGCCACCCCTTGGGACACTGTCTCGCGTACGGATAGTATTTCTTGGAATCCGGGCAAAAATACCAGTAATACTGTTCCTCTTGTTGCGGGATTGGCTGCACATATGCCGGAGGCTGTGCCTGCATAAAAAAAGGCGGTTCTAAATAATAGTATGGATAGGCTGGAGGGTTCCATCACCATGGACACCATCCGCCCAATCCTGGATAGATCCAGACACCTGCACTAATAAAAGAGGAGTGCCCGTGTCCATGTCCATGTCCTCCGTGCCCCTTCGCGTATCCGGGCGTTCGCAATAAGCAGCACTATGACTACAAGGACAAGACAAGTGGCCTTTTTGATTTCCATTCCCCTTTGCATTCACCACTACTATAATTATTCTACCCAAACCCATCGAATCCGCAAACCAATACAGATAAGTGCTGACATAAAACATGGATACCATCCACTTCATGCCAAACTCGCAAAGAGCAACTTTTCACGATTTCGTCAACTTTGAAGCGAATACCGTGGTGCAATTCCAACGATGCAATGCACGGCTTGACACGCCGCAATTAAAAACTTGACAAAAGTTCCGTTTAAGTATTATAAATTACAATCTCAAAGGCGCTGCAAAGATTAAAAGGGAATCCCGTGAGGCGGAAACGCCGATTCGGGAGCGGGCCCGCCGCTGTAACCGGGGACGAAAGCCGACTGAGCCACTGGAGGAAACTCCGGGAAGGCCGGCAAGTAGGAAGATCCGGGAGCCAGAAGACCTGCCTGTGAGACTCAGTGAAATGTTGCTGGTGACGGGAAGTTCATTCAGGCAATGCTCCGGCATACCCCTGTTTCCCACTAATCATTTCACCCGTTACCCCTCCTGCCGTGGCTGGCAGGAAAGAGGATGAAGTAAATCAGGGTGCAATCCTCAGGGCATTTTGCCTTGGGGATTTTTTTATTTTCTGGGGGGAAGATAAAATGAAACAGTTGCACCTTGCTGCAGTATGGAAGATCGACACAAAAGGTACCCTACGGGGAGAAAAGACGAAAAGGCTGTATGATGAGGTGTATCTGGGCATTGCAAAGCAATTAGCTATTGTCGCATCAGTGTTGATGTTTGTAATGATAGTTACTTGTCCGGCCTATGCAGACGCCGACAGCGGCCAGTCTCCCGCGGATGAAAACCAACTCGGTCAGAAATCCAAACAAGAGTTACTTGATATGATGCAACGTATTATTAAACAGCATCCAGAAATCGGCAAAGAGCTTTCGGAGCAGCAGAGAAATCCGGCGGTTCCTGAAAAACCTGCGGAGCAGCAAACAGAGCCGCCTGCGGCGGGTCCTGAAAGATCTGTGGCGAGGACAACTACCGAACAGCCGTCTGAACAAAAAGCAGAAGCGGAAGGGCTGCCGTCATGGGCGCCTCAAGTGCTGGGGATGCAGTTTAACAGCGTAAACCAATATGTCCCGCGCTTTAAGAGCCCATACGACGGCCCGAACAGCTTTCTTTCCGGGGACGCTTACACCCAGACATATGGAGTGTATCTGGGCGCCCAACTGGCCCCGACGCTGCAGACCTATATGGACCTTGAGATGTTCCGGGGAACCGGGGTAGCAGCCGATGGGGTAGGTCTCGGCGGGTATATCAACGGGGATGTAGTAAGGGCTGGATCGTCGCACGAGCCGCAGACAGTCTATGTGGCGCGTTTGTACCTCAGGTACTTCGTACCGCTTTCCTCCGAAACCGAGAAGGTCCAGCGGTGCGTGGACCAATGCCCGGCAGAGCAGCCTGTCAGCAGATGGGAAGTCAAACTCGGAAAGATCACTGCCACGGACGATTTCGACCAAAACCGCTACGCCAATAATAACCGGACCCAATTTCTCAATTACGATTTCCTGTTTAACACGGCGTGGGATTACGCCTCAGATACTCGTGGCTACAGCTTTGGATTAGCTACAGCCGTGGTGCAGCCGCGATGGAGACTGGCCTTCGGGGTTTATATGGAACCTAATACGGCCAACGGCGCCAAATTTACTTATATCGATTGGGGAGAGCTTGGATATAACCTCGAACTCACTCTGAAGCCAAACGATGCGGGAACTGTAGTCCGTTTGCTCACCTATTTAAACGAGGGACGGATGGGCAGCTATGATGCGGCGCTGGCCCTTGGAGGCGCCACCTCCACTACACCCGATCTCGTGCAGGTTCAGAAGCGTGGCGGCACAAAATACGGCTTTGGATTGAATTTTGAACAACCGATCGCTGACGGAGGGGAAACAGGGATCTTTGCACGCCTCGGATGGAATGACGGCCACCATGAGAACTGGTCCTATGTGGAGTCAGACCGCCATGCAAGTCTCGGAGTTCAGGTGAGCGGAGTACGCTGGGGGAGAGCGGAAGACGGATTTGGCCTCGCGTACGGGGTGAACGGTATATCATCTGAACACAAAGACTATCTTGCAGCCGGAGGCGTCGGTATACTACTTGGCGACGGAAGACTGAATTATGGGCTTGAACAGGCATTTGAAGCTTATTATCGCTTGCAGATCAACAAATACGCCGCGCTATCACCTGACTTCCAGTACATTGTTAATCCCGGGTATAACCGTGATCGCGGTCCGGCTGACGTATATGGCCTGCGTTTCCGGTTGAGTTATTAACGCGTGATGTATCCAATCACTAATATGAGGAGAAAATGATCATGAAAAGCAAGAGACCGGCTTCAAGAAGTCATCTATACCGGATAGCTCTTTTAGGAGCTGTTTTATTAGTACTCACCTCAACAAACGCCTATGCCATGCATATCTCGGAGGGCATACTGCCTTTGAACTGGGCAGTATTATGGTTTGCTGTCGCCGCCCCATTTGTGGCATTTGGATTGTACCGGTTCAAGAAAATATCGTCTGCCGATATCTCCTTCAAACCTCTGGTAGGCCTTATGGCTGCCATGGTCTTTATTATCTCCTGCATGCCGATTCCTGTTCCTACGGCAGGAACATGCTCCCACCCCTGTGGAACAGGTATGTCGGCCATACTGCTCGGCCCCCCCATCAGCATCCTGATTACCGCAGTGGCCCTTCTCATCCAGGCGCTTTTCCTTTCCCATGGCGGCTTGAGCACGTGGGGAGCTAACATCGTTTCTATGGGAGTAATGGGATCTTTTGCCGGATATGGGACGTTCAAGGCACTAAGGGCCTTGAGGGTCAATATGACGATCGCAGGCTTCTTTGCCGGGCTATTTGCCGACTGGGCAACCTACCTGGGCACATCCATTATGCTTGCCGCAGGCATAAAAGGCGCTGATCCGTTCATGCCTATTTTCATAAAGATACTTATTTCCTTCATCCCGACGCAGCTGCCTCTGGGAATTCTGGAAGGCGCAATGACCGCAGGCGTAGTGGTTCTGCTTGCCAGGAGACGACCTGACCTCCTTGTAAAAATGAGAGTGATAAAGGCCGGGGAGGCTGCAATATGAGAAGAAAACATATCGAAACAATAAACAAGGCTGCAGCCTTGCTCTGCCTTATACTGGTGTTTTTCCTGAGTCTAAGCCTTGCACAGTCCGCCTTCTGCGAAGAAGAAAAAAAGTGGACCGGAGTTGATGAGTCGGTCGTTGAAAAGTATGCCAAGGAGCACGGCAGGGAAGCACGGAGACCCTATATCGATACCGATCAGGGTGACCTTCTCCTTTTTGTCTTTTTGATTGCGGGGACAGCAGGAGGGTTTCTTGCAGGGTATTCGTGGAAAAATCTCATGGAAAAGAAAACAAGCTGCGAGGACATGAAAAAAGAGGCCTCGCTATCCCAAACATCAAAAAAATAATTCATGCCGGCAAAGGTAAAATGAATGGAAATATTCTCTGAAGATTTCAAGAAAGAGCACCTTTTGACCGCTGTTGACGCGCGGGTAAAATTTATTGTTGCCATTGCGGTTTTGATAATGGTCATAAGCTATAAAGGTTTTGTTTTTCCTTTGCTAGTATTGCTTTTGAATATCGGCCTTTGCCTTAAAATGCGGGTGCCGTTCAAGATTTTTGCGCTCAGGATGGCAGAACCCCTGGTCATCGTGGCAATCCTTGTAGCACTCAAATTTCTGTTCTCGGGGAAGGAAGTCCTTTTTTCGCTTTCACTCGCCGGACTGTCCATCATAGGCCATAAGGACGGCCTTATCGCCGGGCTTATGATCGCAAGCAGGGTACTCGGGGCGGTATCCATTGTTGTAGTGCTCGGCTTTTCTACGCCCTTTGCGGACCTGATGGCGGGACTTTCGTGGATGCGGATTCCAAAAGGGTTTGTCGAGATATTGATGTTTGCTTACCGGTACATTTTTGTGCTTTTGGAAGAGGCGATGGTGATCTATCATTCCCAGAAAACCCGCCTCGGCTATTCCACTGTATGGCGCGGTTTGAGTTCTTTCGGCACACTTGCCGGGTCCCTGATACTCAAAGCCTTCGATCACAGCCATAACACCACCATCGCCATGGTCCAGCGAGGGTTCGACGGCGACATACCCACACTCCAGCATAAACCCTTCAAGGTTTTCGAAGTCGCGTGCTCGGTTCTATTTCTCCTTGCCATGGGGGTCCTATGGAAAATGTAAAAGCGCCTGCCCCATCGGGAGAAATCAGACTGGCCATTACCGTGGATTCCTTTACCTATGCAGACGGGACCCAGGCACTCTCCAATATCCGGATGGATATACACCGTGGAGAGTTCATCGGCATATTGGGCTCAAACGGCTCGGGAAAGACAACACTCCTCAAAGTCATTGACGGGCTTTTTAAAGACTTTGAGGGACAGGTCCTTCTCGACGGAATGGACAACAAAAGTCTCTCACCCAAGGACATTTATAAAAAAGTCGGCCTTATCTTCCAGAACCCTGATGACCAGCTCTTTGCTCCCACGGTCATGGAGGACGTCTCCTTTGGCCCACTCAATATGGGGTTTCCCCATGAGGAAGTTCTCCTGAGGGTGCACGACGCCCTCAAGGATGTCGAGATGGAAGAGTTTGCTAAGAAATCTATCCATAATCTGAGCTATGGGCAAAAAAAGAGAATATGCATTGCAGGCTTGCTGGCAATGGGGAATGAAATACTGCTCCTGGACGAGCCAACCGCAGGGCTGGATCCCATGGGATAATATAACATGATGCGCCTTTTGACAAAGCTGAACAAGGAGAAAGATGTGACCATTATCATGGCCACCCACAGTGTTGACCTTGTGCCACTCTTTCTCCATCGCCTTTACATCGTAAGCAAAGGCCATATCGTCCGGAGTGGAGTTCCGGAGGAAATCTTCACTGCTCCCGAGGAAATGATGGCGCCGGGGCTCTGTGCATAGATTGTCCGGAACAGGTCGCAGCATTGACCAGAATACTCATAACCGAAACAAAAATGAGAAGAAGAGATGAGAAATGACAATCTGAAAATTACTGAAATTCATACCGGAGAGCACTTATGAACAAACAATCACATCGTCATTGTGTTTCACCCGTTTACGCGTCAATGACGTGCGGGTCTGTACGACGGCATATTAAACATATCCTTTGTTTGTGCTGGCTTTTCCTATTTATCACTTTAGTAACTGCTTGCCATTCCGCAGGTCCGAACACGCCAGGCGATTCACGTAATGATATCATCAAATCAACCGATCCCAATGTGATCGAGATGGACCACCCGGAGCGGTTTTCTCTGGTGGCGGTAGAAAGCAGACAAGTCGTTGATGAAATTCCTGTCAACGGAGTGGTGACCCCCGACGTCAATCGCTCTGTTGCAGTATTATCTCTGATCGGAGGCCGGGTTGTAGACATCAAGGCCAGACTGGGAGACGACGTAAAAAAAGGACAGCTCCTCCTCCGGATCCACAGCCCGGATCTGGCTGCCGCTTTCTCCGATTATCAAAAGGCCGAGGCCGATGAGTTGTTGGCGCGTAAACAACTGGAACGTTCCGAGGCGCTATATAAGGGCGGAACAATAATTGCAAAAAAGGACCTTGAGGCGGCCCAGGACACAGAGGACAAAGCACAGGTAGATCTGAAGACAGCGCGTGATCACATCCAGGTTCTCGGAGGCGACCCGGACCACGTTTCCCCAATTCTTGATGTTCGGGCGCCTGTTTCCGGTACGATCGTTGAGCAGAATGTTACCGACGGGAGCGGAGTTCGCTCTCTCGACGCTACCCCGAATCTTTTCACCATAGCCGATCTGTCGCGCGTATGGGTACTGTGCGACATTTACGAGGATGCGATTACTCGAGTGAATATTGGTGATACGGCCAAGATACGCCTGAATGCCTATCCTGACAGGATGTTCCATGGTCGCGTGAGCAATATCAGCCGGGTGCTTGATCCTATAACCAGGTCAGCAAAGGTACGTATCGAACTCGACAATCCGGGCGGCTTGATGCGTTCGGGAATGTTTGTTACCGCAGAGTTATTCTCCGGGAAACGAATCGGACGGCTCGTCCTGCCAACCTCTGCCATTGTCCGCTTGCACGACAAGGACTGGGTGTTCATGCCTGTTGGCGAGAACAAGTTTCGGGAAATAGAGGTCCAGACCGGCCCGTCGGCTGGCGGCAACCTCCAGCAGATTCTTGAGGGATTAAAGATTCACGACAAGGCAGTAGCGAACGCCCTGCAATTCTCCAGCGCTTTGGAAGCAAAGTAAATCATGATTAATTATCTCATCGAGTTTGCGCTCCGGAAAAGGTTGTTAGTTCTCAGCATCGGACTGCTTCTTTTCATATGGGGGATAATTTCTTTTCACCGCTTGCCCGTGGAGGCCTATCCTGATGTTGCCGATAAATCCGCCACGGTAATTACGCAGTGGCCCGGACGCGCAGCGGAGGAAATAGAGCAGCAAATCACCATTCCAATCGAGACCCAGTTGAACGGAGTCGGACACCTCACCCATCTGCGTTCGATTTCCCTCGCCGGACTCTCCGCCATAACGATCATTTTCGACGACGACTCCGATAACCTCCAAAACCGGCAGCAGGTACTCGAAAAGCTGACTTTGGTAACCCTGCCCGCGGGTCTGAGTCCTCAGATCGGCCCCGACTATAGTCCTGTCGGCCAGATCTACTGGTACACCCTGGAGAGCAAGAACCCGCAATACGACATAATGGAACTGAAGCGGCTCCAGGACTGGACGGTATTCAAACACCTCATGTCGGTTCCAAACGTCTCGGCTGTCTCCAGCTTTGGCGGCCAAACACGCGAGTACCAGGTACAAGTCGATCCGAACAAGCTGGTTTCATACGGCTTATCCATAGGCCAGGTAGAGGAGGCTCTCGCTGCCAATAACGTCAATGCCGGAGGAAGTTTCATAGAAAAGGGACAGCAGGCATACAACGTCAGAGTCGTCGGTTTGATGGGCAACACGGATGACATTGGCGCCACCGTTCTTAAAGCGCAGAACGGAACACCTGTGAGGGTACGGGATATCGCAGTCGTGACACAGGGGCCCAAGGTGCGACTGGGTTTTCTGGGCAAGACCATTCGCCACGAGGACGGGAGAGTCCTCGACAACGACGACGTTGTCGAGGGCATTGTTCAGATGCGCACCGGCGCTGAAGCCGAGTCCATCCTGGCCGCTCTACATACAAAGGTCCGGTATCTGAATGAGCACATACTGCCGCCCGGCGTGAAGATTGTCCCCTACCTTGACCGGGACGACCTTGTCCATTATACAACGCACACAGTCCTTCGCAACCTCACCAAGGGCATCATTCTGGTAGTCATTGTCTTGTTCCTTTTTCTCGGCAATGCCCGTTCAGCTCTTATCGTTGCCATGACCATGCCTTTCGCATTCTTTTTTGCTGCCATACTGCTCGATCTCCGTCATATTCCAGCCAATCTTTTGTCTCTTGGGGCACTCGACTTCGGCATGCTTGTGGACGGTACGGTTGTGATGGTGGAGAATATCCTGCGTCGTCTCGAAGAATCCGAGGAGTCGACAGGCAAGATCAGTGAGACAATTCGCCTGGCGGCTCACGAGGTGCAGCGGCCGGTTTTTTTTGCTCGTGCAATCATAATCACTTCATACATCCCGATCTTCACATTGCAGCGCGTCGAAGGGAGGCTGTTCCATCCAATGGCCTGGACAGTCTGTTTCGCACTGCTTGGATCTCTGGTCTTTTCGATTCTTATTGCTCCGGTGCTGTCCGGCTATCTCTTTCACAGGCGCGCAAGAGAGTGGAGAAATCCGGTGCTGACATGGCTAATGATCCACTATCCCAGAGCACTGAAAAGGGCGATTGAGCGGCGTTACCTTACCCTCGGGATAGGGGCCGCCTCCTTTGTTCTGGCGGGTTTCCTCGGTTTGAGCGGGGTCATTGGCTCGGAGTTCCTGCCTCACCTCGATGAGGGAGCCATCTGGGCCCGGGGCACTTTCGATTCGAGCATCGGGCCATCGGAAAGCAAACGCATCATGGACCAGGCCCGCCGGGCCTTCGTGAGTTTCCCTGAGGTGACGCAGTCTGTATCGCAAGACGGCAGACCGGACGATGGGACCGACCCCACCGGTTTCTTCAACACCGAATACTTTATCGACCTCAAGCCCAAGGATGAGTGGCGAAAGCAGTTTCACGAGAACAAGGAGGAACTGATCGAAGCCCTGAACAAAGAAGTTGCAAAGATCCCAGGGGTTGATTGGGGATTTTCGCAGCCGATTGCAGACAATATGGAAGAGGCCGTCAGCGGTGTGAAAGGCGAGCTATCTGTCAAAATTTTCGGAAACGACCTGAAGAATCTGGAACAGAAGGCCGAAGAAATTATAGAAGTCATGAAAAAGGTGCGGGGGATCGAAGACCTCGGCATATTCCGGGTGCTCGGACAACCAAACGTAAACCTGAATGTTGATCGTGCCAAGGCAGACCGGTTCGGCATCAACGTTGCCGACGTTCAGGATGCCATTGAAACAGCGGTAGGCGGCAAAGCGGTCAGCCAGATTTTGAAAGGGGAAGAGAGCTTCGACCTCGTGGTCCGTTATCAGGAACCCTACCGTAAAACCATTGAGGATATTGCCAACATCCGGATTCTTGCCCCATCCGGTGAAAGGGTATCCCTCGGGGAGCTTTGTGACATCAAGGTCGGAGATGGCGCATCCATGATCTACCGTGAGGCGAACTCCCGGTACATCGCCATTAAATACAGTGTTCGTGGTCGTGACCTCGGCAGCACAGTGGAAGAAGCCATGCAGAAGGTCAACGATAAGGTGAAGCTGCCCCAGGGTTACTATCTGGACTGGGCCGGGGAATACGCAAGCCAGAAACGTGCGGATGAGCGCCTGGCAGTGATTGTCCCAATCACGGTCCTGATAATCCTTCTCCTTCTATATATGATGTTCAACTCATTCAAGTGGTCTTTACTTGTCCTCCTCACCGTAGGCATGGCAAGCTTCGGAGGGCTGCTCTCGCTATTTGTAACAGGGACCAATTTCAGCGTTTCGTCCGGCATAGGACTGTTAGCTCTCTTCGGGGTCTCCGTCGAGACGGGAGTGATAATGGTGCAGTACATCAACCAGTTGCGCAGCCGAGGCATGTCTGTCCGTGATGCCGCGATTAATGGCGCCACTCTCCGTCTTCGTCCTATCATGATGACGGTGCTCGTTGCCACGCTCGGCCTGCTGCCTGCAGCCATGTCGCATGATATAGGTTCGGACTCCCAGCGTCCTTTCGCCATCGTCATCGTTGGCGGGCTGATGACTACCCTGGTATTGAGCACCTTTCTTTTGCCGACAATTTACGTATGGATAGCCAAACCGGGCGACATACTGCCGAAACCGGAGGAAAACAATGAACACTAAAAGCGTTATAGCGTTCAGCATAGTGCGTAGTGCGTTAAAAGCAAAAAAAGAAAAACAAAAACTCACTAACAAAAAGTCGCTCATATCGAGCTGCCCTTTCTTTTGCGCTCAACGGTCCACGCTAAACGCTATAACGCTTTTTTCCCTGGTGCTCCTGGCCGGATGTGCCGTTGGACCGAATTTCCAACGCCCAACAAATCCCACTGTCGACGGCTATACGCCGCAACCCCTGCCTGCACAGACGGCATCGGTCGAGGTCAAGGGCGGCGAGGCGCAGCGCTTCGTACAGGACATGGACATACCCGGTCAATGGTGGACGCTGTTCCATTCGAAACCGCTCAACGACCTGATTGAGCAAGCGCTCAAGGCCAACCCTGACCTGGAAGCCGCTCAAGCCGCACTGCGCGTCGCCTGGGAAAACGTCTATGCTCAGCAGGGTGCCTTCTTCCCTAGTGTTGAAGCCAATTTCAATCCAACGCGTCAAAAGACTGCCGGAGTGTTGACCAGTCCATTAGCAAGCAACGGTTACGTCTATAGCCTTCACACCGCTCAGGTTTCTGTGTCCTATATACCGGATGTATTCGGCGGCACGCGACGGCAAGTGGAATCGCTCAAAGCTCAAGCCGACTCCCAGCGCTTCCAACTCGAAGCGACTTATCTTACACTGACCTCCAATGTGGTCGCCGCAGCGGTACAGGAGGCGGCATTGAGGGGTCAAATCGCAGCTACCAGGCGGATCATAGATATTCAGAGCAAATCGTTAGAATTGCTGAAACGCCAAAGCTACTTGGGACAGATTGCTACTGCTGACGTAGTAGCGCAGGAAGCGGCGCTGGCACAAGTGCAGGCCATGCTGCCGCCGTTGGAAAAACAATTGGCACAGCAGCGGGACTTGCTGGCCCGCCTTATTGGCCGCTTCCCGAGCGAAAACCTCGTAGAGGAGTTCGAACTCTCAGTTCTGCAACTGCCGCAAGAACTCCCTGTGACCCTTCCCTCCAGGCTTGTGGCGCAGCGTCCGGATGTCCACATTGCCGAAGAGCAATTGCACTCTGCCAGTGCAGATATTGGAGTGAGTATCGCCAACCGGCTGCCGAACATTACCCTGAGCGCAAATGCAGGCTCCAGCGCTACCGCAATCAATCAGTTGTTTACCTCCGGAACGGGCTTTTGGGCCTTGGCCGGCAATCTGACTCAGCCAATCTTCCAGGGGGGGACATTGCTGCACAGACAGCGTGCCGCTGAAGCGGCCTACGACCAGGCGGCGGCCCAATACCGAAGTGTAGTGCTCACCGCATTCCAGAACGTGGCCGATACCCTGCACGCAATTCAGTCCGATGCCGAGGCCCTGAAAGCATCTGTGGCCTCCGAGCGTGCTGCAGCAAGGAGCCTTGCAATTGCGCGTTCTCAGTTGGAATTGGGCGATATAAGCTATTTGGCGCTGCTTAATGCCGAACAGACGTATCAGCAGTCGATGATCAATCTGGTACAGGCTCTTGCCAACCGTTACGCGGACACCGCTGCGCTGTTCCAGGCGCTGGGCGGCGGCTGGTGGAACAGGTCCGATGTGCCCACCGGGGTGGACAGGTAATGGAGAAGTAAATTCTATACCAAAACAAAGGAGGTGATGTCTGTGGACGATGGCCCTGCTAATAGTAGCTACAACAAAATACTAAATATATGCTTGCAGGAAAGAGCGGGGGCTTGTTCATTGCACATTACCGCACTAAATCTCTTTTTGACGCACGACTTCCACTCCTTAGGACACGAAATAAATCCCCTCCTTCGAAAAGCGGAACATCTCCGGGGATATACTTCGACGCGAGACTTGATGCAAAAACACTGGACAGAAAGGAGAACAAATAGGCTGAACTTACAAGGCGCAACAAAGCAAATAAGAGAGTGTCCGCGCAATTTTTACGTGATTACTTTATTCACTATCTCGCAATCAGCTTACGCTGACACCGAAAGCGACCTATCGACAGACAATTGTTGTCGACAGTCCGGTATATGGCTGATACACCTTAAGAAGAGAGTAAAATCGAAAGAATGGATACAAAGACATAAATAAAGGCGGGGAAGAGTAATGCCGAGAAAAAGATTAAGAGACTGGCCCGTAGTCTGCCGCTCTTATTGGGTTAAGCCAGTTAACAAGGAACTGCCCAAGGAAGTTATGGATGAAGCGTTCAACATGAATAAGCTATGGAACTCTTTTGTCGCTATTGGCGAAGAGAGCCGCGAGGTATACGAAAAAGCTCTCGCGGGCTATTCGGATGTTGATGCGCTTAAGGCAAGAGTTGAAGAAGCTCAGACTGAAGTCGCAAAAGCGCTGTCAGCCTTGAAACAGGCAAGAAAAGACCACAGAACCAAGAAGGGACCTTCCATAGATCAATATGTTGAAGATTATGCCAAAGCCAGGGACAATAAGAATAAGATATATTCCCTGCTGAAAGAAGCCAAGGCCAAGGCCAAAGAGTTTAAAAAGGAGGAGCTTTCAGATGCCTCAAAAGCTTTCTTTGCGCGGATTGATGAGGAATGGAAGAAAGCCTACCGCGAGTACCTGTATTGGGCCAACGCCAATGCCATGAAAGACTCATATATAAATGCCTGGAAGAGAGGACTCAAAACAAGGAATTTCCCCAAATTCCATCGGTTCACCGGGGAGGCCAGGTTCTGCCATCAATTTATTGGTGGCCGGCCAACTGAACAAGTATTTGACCATAGCACCAAGATATTTAGTATCAAAAGCTATGACACAAGTGTCTACGACAACCAAGGTCTCAAGCAGACGCAGATGAAAAAACTATGCAGGACCATTATGACTTTTCAGATCGGGGGCATCCCGGTAGACTTTCATATTAATATCCACAGGCCGATACCGAAGGGTTACTTGAAGAGCGCCGTCCTTACACGTCGAAAGGTAGGGACAAACATTGATTGGAACGTCTCTTTTACAATTGAGGCTGAAAGTGCAATAAAACTCTTTAACAATAATAGCGCTGTGGCTGCTATTGATTACGGTTACAGAATGCTCGATGGCCGAATGAGGATCGGGGTACTGGTGTCATCTGACAAAAACAAAGACATAGCCTCGCTAGTCGGCAGCAAATGGAAAGGCGTTGACGGTAGCGGCGATGTGTTTTTTCTTGACCTTTGGCTGCCTGACAAAATTCTGAAGTCACATGTGCATGCCAAAGATGTGCAAAGCAAGAGGGATAAGCTTTTCGAGGACATGAAAAGGAAGGCGCTCACCATGCTCCCTTCGGAACTGCCGCAGGAACTAAAAGGCAACTGGGTCAAGGCCCGTCAGCCGCGACTAATTAAGATAATGTCTTATTGCAAAGATGCCGGCCATTTCCTCGCAGACGAATTGGCTAAATGGCATAAGAAGGATAAGATGATGTACAACGAAACCACGGGATTGACCGCTCGTGCCTTAAAACAGAGGAAGTGGTTCTACTATAACCTTGCCAATTGTCTCTGCAATGCTTATGGCACGGTAATCGTAGAAAAACTTAAACTTGATGATATGGCCAGGAAGGAAGGGTCAAACGGGAAAGCAAATAAACTCCCTGATGCTGCGAGGGAAAACCGGACAATCGCAGCACTTAGTGAAGCTATCCAAACACTCAAGCACGTTGCCGGTAAAAAAGGTGTGTCAGTTAAAGAGGATGAACCGGCAGGCAGTACAATGATGCATTATTCCTGTGGCACAGTCAATGAGCCTAAAGACAAAGCCAAGCTGTTATGGAAATGTCCAACTTGCGGTATTATGTATGACCAGGACGTGAATGCCAGCGTGAATCTCTTTTATAGAACCACACGGCCGACTGCAGATTATCCGCGTATAGACTAATGTGTAATTTTTATTTGCGCAGAAAGGATGTCCCGGGGTATACTATTTCATATTGCGGTTATAAGTTAAAATATTTGTTTGGGAACGGATTGCTTTTGTAGTAATTTTGAAAACTCACATAGTAAAAATATGTCGAAGTAATTTTGACTAAAATAATTGTAATTTAAAAAAATATATCCGAAGTTGCAGTAAAAGACCCTGTTCAGTGGGGTTAAGCGCTGAAACAATATTATAAAAGAGAATCTCAAGATGCGGTATCGATTGTAAAAGACCCTGTTCAGTGGGGTTAAGCACTGAAACAAAATAGTACCCAGACATGCTTAGGTTGTCATAGCAGTAAAAGACCCTGTTCAGTGGGGGTGAAGCACTGAAGGAACAGTTTCTTCCGGTGCTTTTTCCAATACACCCTCTCCCCAATATGCTTGCTGGAAACTGGAAATCCAATTTCTCAGATCTTCTCATCTTCTTCACCCTGCACTCCAGCTTTCTGGCCTCTGTAGCATCTTTGCAGAGGACCACCCCTGCCAGTGCAAACGGCCTGGCCTGAAGGCTCTTACGAACTTACTGCCTTTTCCCTCTCCGTGAAACCTCAGACGGCCTTGTAAATCGTTACTTATCCCTGTGTATAGGCGACCTCCTCTACATTTCAGGATATAGAGGACCCATCCGTCATACATAGTAAATGTGCTTTTCTTCATCATAGTTAATTATCTGTTGCCAACTGTAATATTCTGCATTATAGCAAAACAGTGCCGACAGGACTTTGTCTCTGAGAACTCCTCAGCTGTTCTGGTCGGCAGGAAATGCGCGGTATACATCAATGACCTTATCTGTAGCATGTCAGCAAATATGTTTGTTTCGGACTCCTTAATGTTCACTAGATCGTTACGGACAGGCGGGCTGCTTGCAATGTGATAAAAATGTCTCTAATATTGAAAATGACACTGGGAGCTTTGGGGCCAGTCTCTTTTTTGGATAAATATCCGACTAAGACTCTGCTCAGTGAGGAAGAGCGGCCATAAGAGTCACTATTGGGTATAGATCTAGTCAACGTTTTCTGATGAGGATAGGGCTTGTCGTATCGACGCCGGCGATTAGTAACAACCGAAAGCCGGTTTAGACCGGCATTTAAAAGGAGGTTTATGTATGAAAGGTAGTATGCAGGGGATTAACAAGGTATTGGTATTAGCGATTATTTTGTCTTTTGCGATGTTTGGTTCGGCAAGAGCGGCAGAGATGAAACACAAAGGCCATCATCCCTCTATGCACATGCACCATTTCCATATCCTGATGACTCACGGCATGTCTATGATAGCCGAAGGGTCTAATATGGAGATGCTTGCACAGATGAAAATGGCGCCGGGAGTCGATCAAGATATGCTTCAACACGGACAACACATGATGAAAGAAGGCAAGGAATTGATCACTAATGCCCTGAACGGCCCCCAGATGACAGTTATGATGAAAAAACATGCAAACTCACCGCTGATGGACTATACTCATCAACTGGGAGAATCCATGCTCAAAGTAGCCGACATTTTAGAAAAAATGTCCATGCAGGACATGTCGGCACCTGATATGATGACAATGCATCACATGCATATGATGGTCAACCATGCCTTGGAGATGGCTGACGACGGCGCAACTTTGATAATGATAGGCGAGATGGGCATGGCAGGTGCTGTCGACAAAATGACAATCGACCATGGAAAGGCCATGATGAATGATGCCAAAACCATGGTTGACGATATGATGAACGGTAAGGAGATGAAAGAGATGATGACGGAAAAAGGCATGACGGTGGAAAAGTCACCTATGATGGCTATGTCTCACCAGCATGGTGAAGCTGTCATGAAAGTCATCGATTTGCTTTCCAAGATGCCTGCGGTCGGTTCTAAATAATCCGATGCGTCAAGGCAGGGCTAAAGACCTGCCCTGACTTTGCTCAAGCATATTCAGGCTGATGGTAAAAATATTTTAGACATACTGTATTTATCATAGCGAGGGCCTTGGTCATGAGAACTTTTTTATTAGTCGCAGCCGCCGTGCTTTTCCCCTTTGTCGCATTTGCCACTCATCAAGGTGATTCAGAAACCGGCCAACACACGAAACACTATGAGCAAAGCCTCTTCAAGATGACGGAGAACGGGCTGTACTCTGTAGAGATGGTGATCAAAGATAAGTACCTGAAAGTGGGAGTTAATACTTTTGACATCATAGTCCACAACAAAAGCGACAAGGATGTAGTCGGTGCGGAAATAAAGGTCGTTCCCTGGATGCCGGAGATGGGTCATGGCGTTTTTGAGAAGCCTGTGGTCAAAGAGAGGGGCGGCGGTACATATAGTGTGGAAAATGTAATCCTTATAATGGAAGGGCACTGGCAGCTTAGACTGAGGATTAAGAAGAATAATGTGGAGGACAATGTTACCTTCGATTTTCCGGACGTCAAAAGATCTGCAGCCATGTCGCAAGATGAGTATAAAATGATGCATTCTTCCGCCCCTGCTGACGTCGATACCTCAACAACCCGCGAGTCGGTAAAAAAGTTGTTCAGAGCTTCATATGCAAGCAATGTTATGCCGATCCCGGTCGGCAGGATCATCAGCTGGAAATTGAGGGTCGAGACAGCGGATGGCCACCCCTTGAAGAACGCGGAAGTGCTCCTCAGCGGGGGAATGCCTGAACATGGGCACGGCCTTCCAACGATGCCCAAGGTTACTGAAGGCACTGTTCCAGGAGATTACATTGTACAGAGGCTGAAATTCAGTATGCCGGGATGGTGGGTAATGACATTCAAGATAAAGGCCCAGGATACGGAAGACGTTATTACTTTTAATCTTATTGTTCCATAACGGGAAGGCCAAACATTGAAAGCCTATAAGCCGGCACAAAGATATTATGGCATGTTGACGTTGATATTCCTTGCAATATTTGCGGCCCCATGTTATCCCGCGTCGATGGCATGCGCCTCCGAACCCGGTACTCATTCCTGGGATCAAAAGGGGGTTTCTGTCATTCGTTCTTTGTGGATAGGTTCCCTTCCCCCTTTGCCGAAAGATCCCTCTAATGCCCACGCCGATGATCCTGCAGCGATAGCGCTCGGTAAGAAATTGTTCTTCGATTCGCGTTTCAGCGGAAACCTGAAAGTATCATGCGCCACCTGTCACCGGCCCGACATGAGCTTTACCGATGACCTCCCGCTGGCGCACGGGATGGAAACCACAACAAGAAGAACGATGCCTCTCCTCGGAGTCGCCTATGACACATGGTTTTTCTGGGACGGGAGAAAAGACAGCCTTTGGTCGCAGGCCATTGGCCCGATCGAGAGTGTTCCTGAGCATGGGGTTACCCGTTCGTTCTGCGCGCATCTGATAATCGACAAGTACAAGAGTGAATATTCGGAGATATTCGGCACGCTCCCGAAGATAACCCATAAGACCTGCCCGCCGGAGGCAAGCCCGGGAACAGGCAATCCAGTTGCACTTAAGCTCTGGAACGCAATGAAACCAGAGGACCGGGATGCTGTCAACAGGGTTTACGCTAATATGGGCAAGGCAATTGCCGCTTATGTCCGGACTATAGTTCCGGGGCCGTCACGATTTGACAGGTATGCCAAGGCCCTTATCGACAACGATACGACCGCCCTTTCAAAGACGTTTACCCCCGAGGAAGCGGATGGCCTCAGGCTCTTTATAGGCAAGGCCAAATGCACAAATTGCCATAATGGCCCTCTCTTTACCAATAGCGATTTTCATAATACCGGTGTGCCGACGCCCCCCAAAATGCCTCGTGACATTGGAAGAGCTGACGGCATCATGAAGGTTCTCTTGGATGAGTTTAATTGTCTGGGCAAATACAGCGACGCCGGCCCCGGGGATTGCGCAGAACTGAGATACCTGGATACGGATACTGCAAAATATTCAGGAGCCTTTAAGACTCCTACACTGAGAAATGTCGCTGAAAGAGCTCCCTATATGCATGCCGGCCAATTCTCAACTTTGAGAGAGGTCCTGGAATTTTACCGCAGATCGAGCAGTCACGAACTCGGCCACACCGAATTGAGTGACCAGGAAATTAGTGAGCTTGAGGCATTCCTTCGGACTCTGAGTGGGCCTGTGGAAATACGCCAGCGGTGATGTGGCAGGAATCGATCATAGCCATAGCAGATGCCATCACGGAGAATATAAAAAAAATTGGACGCCTTCTAAAAGAGCGTTCCGGGTGATGACATAAGTGTTTTTTCGTAAAACACCCTTTATATGGTTTGATAGTGAAATGGAGCCGGCCTTTTCGACAATTACAGTTCAGGATGCGAACGGCAGAAGGGTTGATAAAGGGGACGGACATGTGGACCAATCTAATGCGACTTTGCTGGAAGTCAGCCTGCCTCCGCTGCCTTCCGGCACTTACCGCGTAATCTGGAATGTCGTAGCCATAGATCGCACCGAACCATGGGGGACTACAAGTTCATAATTAAATGATATCAATAGTTGGATTGGGGCGAAATTGAACCAAACAACGTAATAAAAGGTTTGGTGAAAAATGGCAGAATTTATTTTTATCCTTCCTGAATGGTTTGAGCTTATGTTCCTGACTGTCTGCATCGGGAGTCTCGTTTGTGGTCTTTGGGTCCTTGGTTCTTCGGCAGGCACCGGGGACACTTATCAGGGGGATATCCTCATCAGTGCTCGGCGGTTACTAGGAATTTGTATCTTTGTGATGATTATAAGTACTACGGTTAATCTGGTGATGAGATCAGTAAGCATGAGCGGCCAGCCTATTACTGCCATTTCATCAGTGCTTCCTATAGTATTATTCCGGACCCATTATGGGCGTGTCTGGATGGCTCGTATTACGGCCCTGATATTTTTAGCTGTTTTGTTCACGGTGGGAGGCCGGTACCGTAGTTCACGTGGATTGCTGCTGATCATGCTCGGCGTAGCAGTTGTTGTTTCCATGACCGGAAGTGCCTCCGGACACGCGGCGGATTTAGGGGACTTCAGTGTCCGTGAACTAATGGATTGGCTCCATCTCCTTGCAGCCTCCTTCTGGGGAGGCGGCCTTATTGTGCTTGCTACCGCTGTTTTGCCGAAACTTGTAACGCCTGATGAGCATGCCGTTCCGCTGCTCGCTGGTGTTGCCCGCAGATTCTCAAGAATGTCAGGAATCGCAGTCGGAATTATTGCAGTTACGGCGGTGAATAACTATGTAGTTTATGTAGGCAGTTTTGAAGCGCTCTGGTTGTCACCGTACGGTCTGACTGTTGTTGCAAAAATCATTTTGTTCTTCATCCTCGTTAATCTCGGAGCCTTCAATCGCTACGTCAACTTGCCCCTTTTGCAGGAATGCGTCGGTGCATCTGCCGGGTATCGGAAGCCTGTCACCAGCTTGGCACTCCGATTGTTTCCCGGGCTTCAACTCGGTGGAAGCGGGTACCGGATTGCCGTGAGGTTCATGCGCAGCGTAAGAGCGGAAGCGGCCCTTATCGCATGCGTGCTGCTTTGTGCAGCGATGCTCAGACATGGAATACCCGCACGCCATGCAGTTCACATGGGACATGGGGCATCGACCCATTCGGGCGCCGATGACAGTATGGATAAGCATATAGATCATCATGATCATTGACTCGGACCGATTACAGCAGTACACAGCCAATGGGAATATCCTTGCAGGTTCCGGAGATTGTCTGAAGCGGAGTTGTTTTTTTCGTCCTAAGGTTGCTTGGGTGAGATGCAGTTTGGACCACTGTGAGGTAAAAGCATGAAAATGGACAGATTTGCATTGCTCACGGTGACTCTTACTTTGGCGGCAAGCAGCCTCTACGCAGCAAATTATGAAGTGAAAATGCAAGTGGGCGAGTTTAAAGTCGTAATAAAAATCGACAGAAACCCGCCTATCGCAGGCGACAATAACGTCAGTATAGAGGTCTCAGATGCATATAGCCGCTGTGCCTGTAATGCAGACGTTGTTATTGAATATTCCAGCCGGGAATGCCCCCTCTAAACTACACGGCAGATACACGATTGGAGAGAGGCTCGTACATAGGAAAGATGGGTTTACCCTTGCGAGGTTCCTGGAATATCGCAGTAAAGATTACACGGGGAGACAAAACCTGGACGACAAATTTTGCCGTCGATGTCGAGTAAGAATATTTTTATTATCCAATTCAAAAAAAGATGCTCCCTTTTATAATTTCCGATAGTAAGATACATCAGTTTCTTCTATTGGCTGCGTCTTTAGAGTTCTAACAAATATTCTCACGTTTATATGTTTCATCCCGTAATAGAGAACCGCGCTCCTCTGACGAAAATAAAGACTTGTGGCTGTAGTCAACGAATTAGGGTCTTTCAAAGAACGTTTATTTCTGGACCAAACACGCAAATGATTTTTAACGCTTTTTTCCGGAAACAAACACAATCGGAGAACTTGCCGAGGTGTTGAGTATCAGGGTGACACAAACAAATTCATCCGCACAGCGCGATGTGATCTCAGTTATGGGGCGAACTTCATGTCAACTCCGAGCTCTTTTCCGTTCACTATTAATCCCCACTGCAACGACTGTCTCAAAAACCCTCTCAAAAAATCACCTCTAGAAGCCCTATTTTTAGCCGTTTCTACTGAGCTTTTTTTGCGTCTCAAAATCAGATGTATTTGAGACATCTAAAGCGTTATGGAAAATGATAAACATTAGAACCATTCCAGAAAAAAAATTACACCCGAAAGTCGATAGTTTCAAACACTCGCAATCAGTGCGGATTTTCGAAAATAAGTCACACTTCAAATCTATTTACAGAGACAGAGCTCTGAATTGGAAGAATAGCTATTTTATTGATATTTTTAAAGATGAAGTCACATAATTATAATAATAGAAAATAGAAATGAACCTTCAAGATTATAAAGATAATAAGCAGCAGCTTTACGAAAGCTTCGCCAGAACCGTGAGAAGCATTCTTAAGGCTGCTATTTGCAATAGCGGACATCCTTACCAGTTACAGCAAATCCAATACCGCGCAAAGACCGTATTCTCACTGGAGAAAAAGCTGGCCGACAGAGGTATTGACGCTGCTACTGACATTGAGAGAGAAATAAAGGACCTGGCAGGTTGCCGCATCATTTTTTATTACAACGACGATGTTAATGTATTTATTAAGTCCGGAGTTATCTACGCCAATTTTAAGGTGCATTGGGAAGAATCAAACATCCATTACCCGACTAAACCGGAGTCCGCCAACGATTATTACATCGCTAATCACTACGTGGTGGAATTAAACGACGAAAGAGCGGATTTGCCTGAATATTCGGCTTTCAAAGGTTTAAAGTGTGAAACCCAAGTACATACCATTCTCAATCACGCTTGGTCGGAAACGGCTCACGACATAATTTACAAAAAACCACGGACAGACGGCTTTGGCAGCAGGAGGTACGAAGCCATAGACAAACGATTAGCCAAAGTCATGCAAGATTTTCTTATTCCGGCTGGATACGAGTTTCAAAAGATTCAGGATGACTTTCAGCGCCTTATGGAGGGGAAGAAGTTGTTTGACCGGAATGTTATCAAGGAAATCGAGACCGCCCCTGACAATAATCAGCGTTACGAGATTCTGGAAAAATACAAGGCGTACGTTCTGACTGAATATGATGATTTCGTCAAAGCCAAAGACGAGATCATGCAAATTGTCCAAGTAGCTACCGATACTGCCCGCAAAACATCTACTGTTGTGGTAGAGACTCCTTTCGGGACATTCCCCGGTAAGAATTATTCTGATATCCTTGATATTTCGCTGGATATTTTAGAATATGTGCGCTATACAGACGTTGAGGCCGTCTTCTCCCTGATTTGCCAACTTTACACCAAATCCAAGGCGGATAAAGATGTGAAAAAAATATTGGAAGCGGTGGATAGTCTGGCCACGTATAATGTCGAGGTATTAAAGAAGATAGGGATACACGTTCAGACTGTTCTCATCGACCTGCTTGAAGAATGGGATGGTTATTCGTTGCGCGACTATCTGGATATAGTCGTCAAAATCTGTGACGCAACACTCAGCCCTACCGCTGAAGGTACATCCAGCACCTATAAAAGCGTTACGATCAAGCGCGCTAACCTGGCGGCAACAGTCAACCTGGAGGAAGTTCGCCTAAAGGCATTGCTCATATTGCAGCGGCTATATCGCTCTGTAACGGCTGAAGCCGACAAGCGCAAAATTATCGGCGTCTTTCACACGGCCTGCTCGTCACCATATACCGGTGATTACACTGATTCGCTGCTGGAAATCATCATAACGAACTGCAAACTCATTGTCGATTTTTATACTGAAATAGCCCACAGTGAGCTATATGAAATCCTAGAGAGCCTGGAAGAAGATATTCTTTTCCAATATCGGCGTGCTACTGATATCATATCCGGACATCGATGGGGCGAAGAAGTTTTAGCCGGAAGTCGGGCGTTACTGGAAAGCATTGAGAAGTTCCGAGGAGTATTAAATGGTGATGAAAGATTCATTGTCTATAAAATGCTAGTCGGCTATGAGTCCGTTTTTCCACCAGCCTGGGATAATGATGCTTGGGAATTCACTGAAAGAGATCATTACCGGGAAGAAGGAATCAAAGAATACGCAAAATCGGTAAATAAAGAAAATTATGCATTCTGGAAAGAAATGATTCTTAGCTGCCTGCAAACGGAATCCAATGATCTGGCCACCTTCCCTAAGTTTGGTAAATTTTTGAACGATCTATCGGAAACCAAGCCGGATTTCATCTTGGAGTTGCTCAATGAGCATGAAGCAGAACTTTCACGATTTCTGCCTGCATTACTGGACGGATTACTGAAAGGCAGCGCCCGGCCAGCGGCGGAGCGGCTTATGACCCAATGGATAACTTCAGGTAAGCACCTCTACTACTGCGCGAGGTTGTTTGAGTTCAATAACAGTTTGGATTCATCCCTGCTAAAGGAAATATTCAATCAGGCTAGAGCACAAAATGATTTAAGAACTCTTGTACAGATAATGGCGGCTATCGCCGCTAATCACGACAAGGACCATCATCATCTTATTAGTGAGCTTTTTTTGCCGGCCATAAAGGAATTGAGCAAACACAAGGATGCTCGCTGGGTAAAGACCTTGTGGTTTTATGAGAAAAAGGATCATATCCTGTCCGAGTTAAATAGTCAGGAAGTGGACGTTATTCTCGACAATCTTATCTGGCTCGACGCCATCAATTTTACAGTCGAGGATATGATGCTACCCATCGCGGAAAAGTATCCTGAGAAAGTGATTAATTTTTTCGGCTGCCGTCTGGAAAGGGAAGAGGCGTCAAACTACAGCGGCCAGTATGACGCCATTCCATTCAACTTTCACAAACTGGCAGAACCATTGTCACGTATCCCCGATGAAGCCCTAGCCATGGTGAGCCACTGGTATGACGGCAACTGCAGTTTGTTTATCCATCGAGGAGCACAGCTCTTAAAAAACATCTTTCCCAAATTCCCCAAACCCTTTGAGGCTAGCTTGGTTAAATTCATTCGGATACCGGACGAAAACAATCTATCAATCGCCTTAGCCATTCTCAGAAATTATCAAGGTGAGGCGTTCCTGCATGACATCTGTAAGGAAATTATTCTGATGCTGCCCGATGAGAGTGATTGGCTCAATGAGATCATAATCATATTGGAAAGCACGGGTGTTGTAACTGGCGAATTTGGCTTGATGGAGGCCTATGATAAGAAAAAACAGGAAATCGAAGGCTGGTTGGATGACAGGAGGGAGAAGATAGCAAAATTCGCCAAAAAATATGTCTCCATCATGGAGAAACAAATAGCCTCGGAAAAAAGCCGCGTTGATCAGGAAATCGAAATTCGGAAGCATAAGTATGGGACGGAAGAGGACAAGCAATAAGAAAATGCCAAATTTTCACATTCATTTTGAGATTATAAACAGTGAATAAACCCAAACTTTCAGTCATACTTGGGTCTGGATTTTCAAAAGATTCTGGATTGCCCACTACGACGGATATCCCCGATAGGTTCCTTGTGACTCCCTCTGAAACGGTACTGACCAATGAGCTTGAAGAAGAAATAAGCAAGATATTAAGGAAATTCTGGGAACGAGTATTTGGCTATGCTGATGGTGCAACACCACCTTCATTAGAAGATCATTTTACTTTGCTTGACTTGGCAGCAAATTCCGGTCATCACCTTGGCAAGGAATATAGCCCAAAGAGATTGCGAGCCATTCGAAGGATGAGTATTCATAGAGTTTTTACCCTTGTGACAGTTGGCAGGAAGAGAAAAAAGCATATTCGTGAAATGCTTTATTCCTTAAATAAGAATTTCGCTTTATCAATAGTTACTTTGAACTGGGACATCGTAGTCGAAAGACATTTGGAAAAATATTCAGACTTGCCAAAAATTCCTTTCTATTATCCGGTCAAGGCTTATGCGCTTAGTGGGCGACTTGCAGGTTCTCTATGGCCCCACGCCGGTATCCCTTTGGTAAAAGTGCATGGCTCAACTAATTGGGTATATTGCGATTCATGTAAAAGTATATACTCTGGAAGAGTACGTAGCACCGCACTCAATCGAAAAACGTTTCTTGAGCCAGATGACTTTAAACTTTTTGGATGTGGAGATAACGTTCTAAGTCAACTTAGATCCGAGGTTGAGGATCGGGATTGTCCGCATTGTGGAAATCAACTTGCTGGACGTGTGGCGACATTCAGCTACCGCAAAGCGTTTTCCATACCGCAATTTCAAACAATCTGGGAACGGGCTCATGCAAATTTAAGAGAGGCCGAGAAATGGCTGATTGTTGGCTATTCTCTGCCTGAAGCCGACTTTGAATTTCTCCATTTGTTGAAGTCGGCACAATTAGCCCGAAAGAAGCCAGATCAGTTGCGAATCGAAGTAGTTATACGTGGGAGTGAAGAGACAATTAAGAGATATAAGCAGTTCTTCGGGTTAGACAATCAACAGATTAAGAGCGGTGGTGTTAAAAAGTGGACTGAAAAGCGACTCAAAAAGTTTATTAAGGAGCACTAATCACCCTCGAACGGTAACTGGACAAGGGGGGTCAGGTCTATGAAGTCAAACATTATAGACCTGACCCCCCTTCGGTGAGCAGGCGATATCAGAACTCTTTATTGTCACTAAAACAGTTGTTAGTCAGTATGCGTGCCGCCCTTCCAGTGCGCTGTACCAAAAGACCTATAAATATATATAATCAAATGGCAGTAAATCCGCCATTTTTGCAAGAGTATTAAAGCCGTACCAAAAACAGGTGTTTCAGAAACAGTATTTCATGGAGGTTCAGGATGAAGCGTGAAATTGGTTTTTGGCTACCGGTTCTTGTGAGCATTTTGATGTTAGTTGTGACTGTTTATGTTCCATATGATATTCATTCTCGAGGACCAATTCCTGAAAAGAAACTTGAACTGAGAGAACTAGCTCCTGTTGATCCTATGAAAGACCTTTCAGTCTTGGGGGATAAAGCTTCTTTGTTAATTCATATGCAGAATCAGACGGTTGATAATATAATGATTGTTAATGCTTGGATTAAGAATGTCGGGAAAGATCCAATATTGCCAAGTGACTATTATGAGAACATCAGTGTCAACGTTGAGAAACCGTGGAAGATATTGGCAGTAAGAAATACTGGCGAGTCGTTTTATGTGGCACTAAAGTGGAATAGAATTAGTGATATTAGGTTTGAAGCAGCACCGTCCCTTTTGAATCCTGGCGACTTAACTTCTATAAATGTTTATCTTACGAATACTCAATTTGATAAAGAGGTTGCATTGCCTCACAAACCAGAATTGAATGTTGAATGGAAAACACGTATCGTTAATATGAAGCACTTTACAGCTCCCCCTGATATGTTCAATATGGCCACAAACGTTATGTGGGCCAAGGTATTACCAGTTTGGATGATGCCGTTTTCTGGTGCACTCCCGGGTTGGGCATTGCCGTTCACCATTGTAGTTACGATGTTGTTAATGGCCCTATATCTATACATGTTATCTAAAGTTGGGTTTCTTAGAAAAATGAGCTTAATATCAATCGTTTTCGTAATTGCTGTAAGCTTCTTGAGCTTCACGGCTGCTGAGTCGATGGCTACATATTTGTTTGGGAATGGACTTACTAAGGTATTGGGCGTAAACTGGATGAACACACTTTGGATCATTCTAAACGCGGTTTTACTGGTTGTCTTAGGCCTAAAAGCGAAACCTATGCAAGCAAATGACAGTGAAAAATAAACCTTAAAGAGATCTTTTTGTGGATAGATCGGAGGTCTGAGGAACTCGTTTTTGGAATGAGGCTGGGAAGGATACGGTGTAATTTGAGTATTGAAAAAGATATAATGGCGCAGAATTAAGGCGCAGATTTTTAACCAAGTACAACTTTATAATTGCGGCAGCAAACTCTCCCTATAATTCTAAGACTTTTGACCGTATATCACAAAAATATTTTAATAGTATTTTAGAAGGTGCTTGTCAACTAGAAGATATGCTAAAAGAAATGAAATCACTGCCAAAACATGCGAGGTTATGACGCTTCCAGGCATTAAGTAAAAGGCATAGTGACTAGTGATTTTCCTACGTATATTTAACTTCTATAAGGGATTCTTAAGATTGATCCAAAGAGAACCCTATCGCACGACAGGCTGGGGATTAGGCTTGATTCTAGGCCTGTGCAGCCCGGAGCTCGGCAACAATTTTCTTTTCTACTCCGCACCCTCATTAGGAAGTCCAGTCGTGGTTGTTTCTGTCAGGAGCCCTGCTTACATGGAGAGACCATCGTCTAATTTAGACTATGGTTGGTGCTTTAGCGCAGTTGGTAATATTGTCACTGATCAGACGATTCAAATAGCCTTCTTAATTTTGGCTTTACTTCTATAACGTAAATAGTAGCCGAGTTTTTTGAAATGCTAATATAGTCATTGGCATCGAGCTGTTCGAGAATATGCTCAATTAATATTTCTGGCTGCACGAACGTCTTCGCTATTTCCCCGCTGTTGTGCATTCCGTTGACAACTCTCTTTGTAATTTCATCACGTATCGAATTATAGCCAGGTAGAAACCTTTCGCAGTATCTCTCCATACCAAAAGGCACTGCCTGCACATGAGAATAACGGTGAGGACCCATAACACTAGTTGCTTTCCATAAACCAGCATCATCTATTATTTGCACTGCGTCGATAATGCCTTCCTCATTCAACCCAATATTCTGTCCAATTTGAAAAATGGCTTCGAAGTCGCAAATTGGACTGTCGTCTTGAAGCATTCTCGCGTATATAGCCTTGAACAGAGAGATGTCAAGATCATTCAGACCGTACTCGTTAAACTGGCAAACCTGAATATCATGGGCCATCGCGGTAATAAGGTTTTTGAATTGGTTCGTAAGGCTGTTTCGGGCATTACCCGGACCGTCTGGAGTTTCAGGATCGAAGCGATACCGAACAAGGCACCTCTTGGAAATATCAAAGGGGAGATTCTCAGGAAGGCCGAATGTCTCGTTGAGAACCAGAATAACACGATTCTCTCCCAAGCGATGCCATGCATATCCCAATTCAAATAAGACATTGGGATTAGGTGTTTGTTTGTTATCAACTAGTAATCCAACTGGAGTAACGTCTGCAATGAAGGCAGAGCAATTATCAATTTTTTCGAGGATCGTAGAGCTGATCTCGGCTGCTCCCAGCGCTCCACGCGCATCCTGCTCTATCTCGAACTCAACGGGAGCCTTCTCATCCTGGGAAAGCTCCTTCAATGCTCTTTTTAATGCCTCCTCGATTAATGTGCGGTTGCACTTACTCGGGCGCTGAGACTGCCAAGCATAGAATATTGTCTTCATTTCCGTTGATTACTGTTTTACACCACGTACGTGACGTGCTAATGTTTCAAAATTTACCGCAAAATCTCTCATTCCGTGTTCCCTTAAGCGTCTATTATTTCCGGATAATATAACCGAAGTTCAGAAACATAATTGCTCCATGCTTTCCAGATGTCTTCTAATCCTGACTCAACAATTTCAACTTGTCTGTCATATTCAGAATCATATTCTTTTTCGTCAATTTCACCACGCCGTTTTATAGATATGATATAACCGTTTCCTTCCGGAATCATCTCTAGGATAATTTTAGACAGGTGTCCATGGAGCGCATTTAACAAGCTATCATGAAGGCTGAGGATGTTTGAATTAATAAATTTGTTCTCAGGGAGACGAGCCGTGTATAGGTAGTTTTCTAATAGATCAAAATTTGCCTTTGTTTCAAATTGCGGATGGTCTCTTTGCCAACTGTACCAATTGTACATCCATTTTGAATCAATAATATTCCATAACCTCTGCGCCGAATGATAATCTACATCAGAATGTAAGGCGCCTACCTTCGGTTCTTTGAGCGTTTCGGCTAGAGCATGTTCAAAATCTTTTATAAGCTGAGATTTAATAGTGTTCTTTTTATCCTCATCTTGAGCGTCTTCCTCTGAGTAGTTATATTTAATTGGCCAACGGCGATGTTTAAGATCAAAAGGTAAATCAGCTGGATCTCCACTCACAGTATTAAACACGCCGATTAACCTGCGATCCCCGACTATTGCTAGAGCGTATCCCAGTTCTATAAGAACATTTGAATTTGGAGAAGGTCGCGGATCCTTATAAACTAGGGACGCATCCCAAACAAAAACATCGCACCTTCTGATTTTTTCGAGTATGACATCGGTTACTCCCGGCATTCCTCCAACACCTTTCGTGTCACGATCAATGATTATTACAGCTCCAGTTTGTTTACTAACATTCTTTATGGCACGATCTAAACAGTCATGTATGAAATTACGGTTGTATTTCGCCGGTGAATCCGCCTGCCAAGACCAGAAAACAATAATGTATTTGTTGGTAGTTCCGTTCATAATTTTCTCATATCAACTGTGCATATTCATTATATCACCAAACAGCCTCGGCAACGGCGACACTGAATAAATCTCATCCAACTCGTCTTGTATCTGTTAGTTGAAGTTATGGCAATTCCAACTGTTGTTGCCACAACATGACCTGACGGTCAGTATTCGATTGGGTCTCGCTCACTTATGAGCAAACTAACGTGGCGAGCGAGCGTTTGTTTCCACTTCTACCCCGCATAATGGTCCAAATGCCCGGGACTGTTTGTTTCTGTGAGTACCCAATGCAGATGCTGACCAGAAAAACTGTAGAAGCCGCCCATACTGAAAATGGGCAGGCACTTTTACTAAAGGATAGCTTAGCCAGTTTTATCTATTTGATCGGAAATGAGATTTAATTTTGCCACATATCCAAGCTTTTCTCGTCCGAACTTCCTGAAAAAAGCTTTCGCGACCTCCTTAACTTTTTCTGTCTCCCCCTCAGGCAAATCTATACCACGGCCAAAGCTCTGGGAGATGTATTTTAACTTCGAGAGGTAGAATTCCCTTGCTAATAAATAGCTAATCCTGTGAGCAATGTCCAAAGGGTTTATCATAAGGGAAGTCGCATTATAGAGCCAGCCCACACCCACTCGACTAGTTAGTTCCGAAAAAGCTTTTTGGGATGCCCATTTGGCGATCCATACAGCATTCCCCTCAACCATATACAGTTCATTGAATCTCTCGGGATAAATTTTTACGATATACTGTTGTTCGGGGGCGATAAGCGATTTTATAGCCAGTGCCATTTCTGTGATGATGTTTGCGTCACGCAAACTATCTGTATTGTCTATTTTGAGGATGGGTAAGATACGCTCCAAATCCTCCCGGCTTAGGCAAACACACGAGGTTACGGCCGGTCCGAACAGATCTGTGTATCCGCCACAAGATAGCCCTAAGGCAAACCGCCTTCCTAATCCTTCTAACAAATCATCTTCAAACATTTGGAATCCTCCTTTTAAGGATATTAAAATTAGGATTCTGACGGGCGTACCAAATAAAAAAATCGAGTAGGAAATGGACCTCTACCCTGTTAATAAAATTTATTCAGCTAATAACATGGCTCACGCCGATTATCGAGACAACCGCAGAGACCGGAAACATCTTTCTCTTTGCCTTAGTTCTGCCGTATGCCTCATCACTGCCAGAGATGCTACGAATCCTCAATATTGGCAAAATGCTCCGATTATTAATATCTAGTAACACTACATTGTAGGCGGATATTTAAGGCAGGAGGGAGACATGGACACAAAATTGCGAAAAAGAAAAGAGAAGAGGAACAAAAGGAGGGTTGTAACAGCCACGGAATTAAAGGAGATGTTTACAAGCAAACAGCTCAAGAAATTTGAACCGCGTGCTGCGAAGGCTGGCAAATTAATCGCAGAAACTATAAGTGACTGGATAGCACAAGATATTGAAGAAGTGGTCAACGGCATCGAAACCCAGGCAAGAAAATTCCCAGGAACTGTCATTTTACAACAGATGAGTCAGGAACTGGTCATTATCGTACACATCATCGACCTTGAGAAGGAGGGGGCTCATTCTTACATTGAAAAACTCGATGAGAGGACCTCAGTTGTTACGGGTTCTTTCCAGAGGGAGTTGGCAAAGTTTATCTTACCTGCTCTAAAGTTTAATTTGGATGCTTTATTTCTGCTGATTGCCGAGGACATCAACAGTGGAATCGAATATGACCGCATCGACGCAAACGACGAAAATGCTCTGAAAGAAGAAGTATTATTAGATATGAACACAATCGATGAGTTGCACTACGACTGGATTCCCGAGCATAGGTTCGACTTGCAAGGAAACTAACGCTGAAGAGATGTAGACCGATCGAGTAGGAGTCGAATGAACTCACATGACTCCTGCTAGATTTCCCACAATAAAAAAAACCGCTACCCTCCTTTTAAAAGGAGAATAGCGGTTTAATTCAATTTATTATGTGCCGTTGATACGGTAAATCTTTCGTTTAGTATTCACCCGAAGATCTTTGGACGCAATTCGCCCCTGATTCCGTTTGGCTTCGGCAATTATATATTCCTGTAGCATAATTTTCTGAGCGATAATGCCTGAAAAACATGGAAGACCGTTGAGCATGTCAAAGGTGCGCACGACGTAATCCTTAGGAAAGGGTTTTCTGGCGATAATTTCCGCCAGATTTCCCTTTATGTTACGATAGCACTTTTTTTGCAGCCACACGTCCACTTTACCATTCGCGTGCCGGATTTTCAGCGTGATCGTCCCGCTTTGAAAATAATATGGCTCACACCGAACATCCTGCCAATGATCGGGATCGTTAACACCCTTCTCGCTGCCTTCAGTCTTCAACAAGAGACATTGATGCGCATGCCTCACCAAAATATAATTGGCTAAGCCTTTTTGCTTGTTTCTGTACTTACGATCTTTGTCCTGATTTGCATCGTATTTGGCTATCAGTTTTTGATCAATGCGCTGCCATTTGCCGATCTTGTCTCTGGGATATCTGATGATACAAAAATAGAAATATCCATGAGCAAATAGATTTGCGACCTCCTGAACATATGCTTGCCACTGCTCGATGACCATTTAGGCACCCCCAAGGCACTTTATTGTGGCCAGTCCTCCCGGACTATTCCCCTGAGTAGGGGAAGGCGACTTGCCAGTTCGCCCGCTAGAAAGAAGAAAAAGGTAAGCTCTTTCGTCGCGCCATTTGTGCGAGGACCAATCTCGCGGCGCACTCTGACACACTGCCTTGCATGTCCGAGCTCTCAAACTGCAGAAACTACTCAAGCCTGCTCTCACACCTCGCACATCTTATATTAAGATGCCGGTCGGTGTTTGCCGTGTTATCTCATGCCTCCGAGGCGGGAGTCCGGTTGCATCCAGCAGAAGGATGATACGGGCGGAACACAGAAGTTCCCGGTTACTTATCACTAACAGTAGTGACTTTCGCTCTCCTTTTGCCTTCACATGCGGTTCGGCCTGGCCGCTCTACCGCCCCTCACCTGGTTGCGTCCTACTTTAATGAGGTACGCTTTACTGGTTAAGCTTTCACCATAAGATATTACTACCTTATAGCTCCCCAGCCAGGCTGAGTTATGCCATTACTGACATCCCCCAGTGCCGACTTTCACGGCTTCGGTCATGATTTACACGTCGCCCGATGCTCTTGGGTATAACCCAGTGAGGAGTAGCGGAATATCCGCAGTCCCCGTTCCCACGACGCAAGCGAGTCTCGTCGCACGTCGCGAGACCCCCCGAGGCCTGCATGACGGGTGGTACCCGACATTGGCGGCCTCAGTGCCTCAGGCACACCGGTGGGCAACCGGGGCCTTCAGCTAATCTTCTTCTTAGCTTCTGAATTCGAACAATTTTGGGTAGGATTTTGGTAGAGATAATGTTTAAGCGCGCAGGGTTGACAACTTTTACCCCGCGCGGAAGAGAGGTTGCTGATTGCTCTGTATGATAGGCCATACAGAGCAAAATTGAGGCTCAAAAGCTGTCCTCTTAACATACTGCTTTTCCATGCTTATTTTCAGATGCGCGAAGAGCATTAGGAATACAGGCTCACCCGGGCTTTTAGCCCGGGTGAGCCGTCCTCTGGCACTCCTGGCACCTACCGTTGTCGCCAGGTCAGAATAATATGCCAAAAGGCGCCTCTGCTCCATTACTGTCTTCGCTCTGGGGGACCATTCACCCCCAAGCTCAAAAAACTTTGGGGATCTCTGACCGTTTCAAAGAATTTCTTTATGTGTGTTTATTAACCTTGGACAGAACGATACGAGATGCCTACCGTTGGCACCACAAAATAATTTTCTTTAAAGACTCTACTCCGGGACAAAGTCACAATTTCCATCCTTTGACGCCAAATTTGATAATTTCCCTCTGCATAAGCAAATACTGGCCATATAGTGGCCTATGGATTTACACTATATATTAGATTTGATTAAGTCTTAAGCCCCGTCTTCTAAAGCAAGGACCCTTTTACTGTGGTCCTTCTCGTTTTAAGAATCTATACACTGTCGCCCTTGAAAGCCCTGTTATACGGGCAATGTCGTCGGGCTTGAATCCCTGTTTTTTGAGTTTTAACACCTCATCGACTGTTCCATTTCTGTAGAAATTATCTTCCGACTTAGCAATTTCGTCAGCACCCAAAACCGCTATTTTATCATTGCCCATTTCAAGGTGTTCGACATCTCCATTATCTCCGTTCCGACGATTCTCATGACCTTGTCTCACAGTCTCAACCGTCTCAAGTGAGACGGGCTGAGTCTCAGTCCCTTGAGACAATGATACAGGGATGTGAGAAAATCCATTCTTTAAATACATCGCTGTGTAGACGCTTACCCATTGGAGTACCAGTACCAGCACCAAGAAAAGCAACGAATTGAAGAGGGTAAGGTGGCCGTCCGGCCCCTTTACCGCTAAGACCTGTTCAAGGCGATCTTCTATTTGCCTTTCCCTTTGAAGGGTCTTGGTCGTGTACCTGTCGCCTAACTCAAGCTCTTTTTGCGTCTGCACGAGGTTACGGTTAAGTAGTTCAACGGCTTGCCGATTCTTAGCCTCCGCTTCTCGGTTTTGGATAAACTGCTCAAGTATGACCTCGTTCTTCACAACAAAGCTTGCCGATGCCGCCATAACTGAAATGAAAAACAGTGGTACCAGCGAGACACGGCTTCCCCATGTCTTCATCAAAGCAAGCGATATAATCATAGCCTCGATCAGTACTGATGCTACCCAAGCAAACATGCTATTAGGCTCGATCTTTGATATGAATATCTGGGTATGATAAGCCATAAACGCAGCTGTTGCCGCTACTATAATTATGCGGAAAATTAAAAGCAGTCTTGCAATAGTTTTATCTTCTTTCACATTAGATATTAAATTTTTCTTCACGTCTCTGGGGTATTTCTAATATCTGAATAGAAATTTACGGTAATAAAAGATTTAATGGATCGGGGTGCTTGAAGATCTTAGGAGTGGCTTTAGCATTTCGGGATGAAGGTTGTCGTCACTGAGGAGGGAGTCTATTTGCGACGAGGGAGCAATTAATGCTCCCGACAAATTCCCCAGTTGATTTGCAGGAGCAAAAAACAGGTGCGGATTTCGGCAGAGTCCCCAGTGATGGGCTACAGGCTCAACATGAACCTTATACGGACGAGTTTCGGGTGCAGGATGCGTGTTGTTTCCGTACTACGTGCTATTTAGAGTCTGTCCATAAATTATAACTATTGGAAACGAAAAGAGAAATGATAAAATTGCAGAGAAATCAAATTTGGAGGGAGCCTTGAAACTACTGAATGATTTGAAACTGCAATTCGAAAAAGAGCTGTGGGCATTAAGCCCTGAGTTAGCAGTGATGGACACGATATTGAATCAGCATCCTGAGATATGCGAAATGGTAAAGAATGATATAACCATGGGGCAAGAGAGCAGCAGTTTCGGTAGGCAGGACATGCCGACAGTAGAGCAGATAGTGCGTGCTGCGATATACAAAGAGATGAAGAACCTGACGTATCGGGAGCTTGAGTATGCACAGCATGATTCCAGGATGTGCTCGACCTTCATCAAGCTTGATGACAGGAAGCCTATTTCCTTTGAAGCGTATCAGAAGTACATATCGCGGATAAGCGGTGAATCGCTGGACAATGTGATGATAGGGATCAACAAGATTGCGATAGGGGAAGGACTTGAAGACGGTAAAAGCATACGGACTGATGGGACCGTAATAGAGACGAATATACATTATCCGACGAACAATTCGTTGATATGGGACTGCATCAAGACCATAGATCGGCTGCTGAAGAAACTGAAGGACAGCGGGGTAGATATAAAGCCCCGGAGCTATAAGAAACAGGCGAAGAAGACACATTACAAGATCAACAATACGAAGAAGAAAGAGGAACGGGAAGAAGAATTCAAGAAACAGATGAAACTTCTTCGGAGTAGTATTAACCAGGCTGAACGGGCCTTCACCGCGCCGCTGCCGAAACCGATAGAGGGATGGATAGAAGCACAAGCGGTCATTAAGGAACTCAGGGATTTGTTGCCAAAAGCTGAGAAGGTATATGACATATCATGGCGACATGAAATACTTGGGGAGGCAGTGCCGAACAAAGACAAGATATTTTCTATCTTTGAAGACCATACGGATATTATCGTTAAGGGAGGCCGAGAAGTGGAATTCGGGCATAAGGTGAATCTCGCTGGCGGCAAGAGCAACCTGATCCTTGATTGCCGGATATTGGATGGCAACCCTGCCGATGCGACAATCTACGGAGATGTGCTTGATCGGATACATGCGAACTACGGTATAGTGCCACGGGATATTGTAACTGACGGTGGCTATGCATCAAAGGACAATGTACGGATAGCGCAGGGAAAAGGAATCATCAATATAGTGTTCAACAAGATAAAAGGATCGCTGCAAAATATTGTAAGAAGCAAGAATATGGAGACGCGTCTGAAGAAATGGCGCAGCGGTATTGAAGGAGTAATATCTAACTTGAAAAGGGGATATGAACTGTTCCGGTGTGAATGGAAAACACGGGCACACTTTGATGCAAAGGTGTACTGGAACGTGATTGTTTACAACATTCGTGTAATGACAGGGGCGCTACTTGCACAGATGCAGACTCAGATGCAATGACGACAGGCAGAATAACCGCCATAAAATGAGCACTGATGGAGATACTCGTCCAAAATCATGAAAAATGCCGGCACAAGATATGCTCATGAAAGACAAAGTACAAAATCTTGAAAATTATTACGACTCTCGGAACGGGCTTATCCCCAAAAACCAGAAAATCGAGAGTTTATGGACAGACTCTATTTAGGAAGCCTAAGGAGCCGTTTAAAAAGATAAACCCTATCCCTGTATTATGATGCCTTAAGATGGGCAGACAGCATTCTTCAGCCTGCTACCGCCCAAGCATTGAGACAATCATAGGGTCGTGCCTAGTAAGTTATTTACTACCCCTTGAACCTATCCCAAAAAGGGTGGCATGATATTCCACGGCACCTTCACGGCACCCTCTTTGGGCTTCTTTGAATTAAATTATCTAATAAAAACAAAGGAGAAAAGAGTCGGGGCGAACCGATTCGAACGGTCGACCTCTCGCACCCCAAGCGAGTGCGCTATCCAGGCTGCGCTACGCCCCGAAATGATGATGGAGTATTTCTTTAAGCCTCGATTTTACCATAGTGAGGATATTCTCAGCTTCTGAAGCAGCTTCAGCGGTTACTCCGGAGTCTGCCGGGCAGTTTGCACGGCTTTGCTGTTCCGCATCACTTCCGAGCTTGCGCCTGACGCCGTCAATCGTATACTTTTCCTCATACAAAAGGTGTTTAATCTGCAGTATAAGATCGACATCGTTTTTTGCATATATCCTTTGCCCCGACTTGCTCTTTCTCGGATTAAGAAAAGAGAACTCTGTCTCCCAGTAACGCAGCACATACGATTCAACACCCACAACCCTGCTGACCTCTCCTATTTTATAAAATAGTTTCTCCGGAAAAAGCTTGAGCGGCTGGGGTGACTTATACGTATCTTGCATTATCAGCACATTGCGAGTTTTTTCAATAATATCCTCTGAAATCCGGCTACTGTTTTTCAATAGCCTCTTTTAGCTGATCGCTCGACTTAAAAGTTACGACCTTGCGCGGGGTGATCTCCACCTCTTCCTTTGTTTTAGGATTTCTCCCTATGCGAGAGTTTTTCTTTCGAACATTAAATGTCCCGAACCCTGAAACCTTAATGGATTCCCCTGCTATAAGCGTCTGCTTAATGGAGTCGAAAACAACTTCAACTATATTTTGGGCCTCGTTTCTCGGAAGTCCTACCTTCTCAAACACAAAATTTACAATGTCAGCTTTTGTCATTGTCTTCCCTCACATTTCATATTCACTGGTGAGATGGATGCCGTCTTCTTCCCGAGAAGGACGATCCGTTTTATAATTTTATATTACATCATTCCCTAATTGTCAAGTATTTTCAAATGATTGAGGTCAGTTAAAGGTAAGCGGGCAGCGATAGGCTAGACTGTATACAGGCATAGTTAAAGGCTCTGCTGTAACAGCTGACGCCTCCCCGCAGTCGTTGACTACACCCCGATCTTTCTGTTATCCTTATAAGACTATTTTAGGATGTTATATTTTTTAAGACAAAGAGGTATGGAGCATGAAAGAGAAAGTAAAGATAAAGACACCCAAAGATATATCTTTGCGTGAAAAGAAGCTTAAGGAGATACGAAAGAAGCTGAACCAGCAGCGTGTAGAGCTGATATTGGAGGCAGGGATCGCACTCACTGCATTGCCGGATGAGACCTTATTCCCTGAACTGGGTGATCAGGCATCAGCTGAAATAGACAGAAATTTTATGCTCAAACTGAAAGGCAGGGAAAGAAAACTCCTTGCTAAGATCGATGAGGCAATAGAGAAAATCGACAACGGCACCTATGGCATTTGTGAGATGTGCGGAGAGGAGATAAATCTCAGGCGTCTTGAGGCCAGGCCCGTAACTACCATGTGCATCGAATGCAAAACTGAACAGGAAGAAGAGGAAAAGCTCAGAGAAAGATAGTTAGATACTGTATTCTTTCAGCCCATATCTTCTTTTCAAAGATTCGCCAAGTAGATTGAAGCAAAATGCTGTTAACGACAGCGCAATTCCCGGATACAAAACCATCCATGGTGCATTGAGAATGTAAGTCCTGTTTGCGCTGATCATCGAACCCCATGTCGCTGTCGGAGGCTGGGCGCCCAGGCCAAGAAAACTCAGAGTGGCCTCGGTAATCAGGAATCCTCCAAGCTTAATACCTGTTAAAACGAGCGCCAGCTGAAAGCAAAGCGGCGCAAGGTGCAAAAACATAATTCTTATATCACTGCATCCTACCGCCCGTGCCGCATCGACAAATGCCATGTCCTTTAACGTCAATATCCGGCCCCGTATCAGCCGCGCAAAGGATGTCCAGCCTACTGCTGCCAAAGCGATCATGACCGTATAAACACCGGGAGGAAGTACCACCGTTATGGCGATAGCGAGCAGAAGCGATGGAAAAGACAGAACAAAGTCCACGATCGACATCGCAATTGTGTCAAAAGCTCCGCCGAAATAACCCGCAGTCAGGCCCACTGCAAAGCCAATAACGGCAGAAACAAAAGCAGCCGCAACAGCAACGCCTATAGATATCTTGCTTCCATAGATTACTCGTGCAAAGATATCTCTCCCTTTGCTGTCTGTCCCGAATGGATGCTCCATGCCGGGTGATTGGCTTAAAGAATCCAGGTTTATCTTATCGGGATCATGGAAGGGAAGCAGTGGAAAGAGTACGGAAAGCGTAAAAAGGAAGACGACAAAGAACAGCGGCAGCGCAGCCTTGTTACCTCTCTTTGCCATGCAACCTTATCCGTGGGTCGAGATAATGATATAGCACATCAATAAAGAGATTGACAATGACAAAAACCACCGTGCCGGCTATGATACATCCCATTATAACAGGGTAGTCCCTCTTGATTATCCCTTCCATCGTAAATCTTCCGATGCCGTCCCACCCAAAAATGGTTTCGGTGACCACAGCGCCGTTCAGATAGCTTCCGAAATCAAGGCCGATTATCGTGATGATTGGTATTATCGCATTTTTCAGGACATGGTGTATATGTATCCTCCACAAAGGTAACCCTTTTGCTATGGCTGTTGTAATGAAGGGCATGCCGAGGACCTCCGCAACGGCTGTCCTTGTCACTCTCACCAGTGTTGCCGCAGCAGGGATTGAAAGTGTGCATGCAGGGAGTATGAGAAATCTGATATTCCCTGTGCCTGACGGAGGGAACAGCTTGAACCCGAGGCTGAAGATAAGCATAATAACAATGGCGCTCCAGAAAACAGGAATGCTCAGGCCGGCGAGTGACAGTCCGTCGATGATTTTTTCAGCCAGTCCCCCGCTTTTAAAAGCTGCTGCATAACCCATTATGATACCGAGGGGCACTGCTATCGCCATCGCGGCAAAGGCAAGTTTCATGGTATTCGGGAATTTCAGGGCAATATCCGTCAAGACATCTCTGTTTGTATAATAGGACTTGCCAAAGTCGCCACGCATAAGCATCTTAAGGTAGCCTGCATACTGATGCAGTGTCCCTTTATCAACGCCGATCTCTTTTCTTATGCTTTCTATAGTTTCCTGAGTGGCCCGTTCGCCTGCAAGACTCAGTGCTATATCGCCGGGGAGGGCCCGGAGAAGAGCAAATGAAACAAAAGTTATGCCCAGCAGGAGCGGGACCAAAAGTATAAGTCTTTTAATAATGTACCGTGTGATCACAAAATTAACTCATCTTACCCTTTCCACGATCATTGCAATACCCTGTCCCCCGCCGATGCAGAGGGAGGCCAGGCCCAACGTCACATCCCTGCGCACCATCTCAAAGAGGAGGGTTACAAGTATCCTGGTTCCGCTTGCTCCCACAGGGTGTCCCAGGGCGATGGCGCCGCCAAGGACATTCACCTTATTCATGTCCCATCCCATTTCCCGGTGTACCTGGATCGACTGAGAGGCAAATGCCTCGTTGATCTCTATGAGGTCAAGATCGTTCACTGTGCAGCAATGCGCTCTTGCTATGAGCTGCTTGCATGCGTTGATAGGGCCAAGCCCCATGTACGCGGGGTCTAGCGCGGCAGACGCAGAACCCATGATCCTGAACGCCCACGCTGGGTTTAACTGCTTCATCTTTTCCCTGGAAACGACGACCACCGCTGCAGCCCCATCATTGATTCCCGAGGCGTTCCCGGCAGTCACCGACCCCTCCGCCCTAAAAGCGGGCTGCAGTTTTGCAAGGCTCTCAACCGTCGTGCCGAAGCGGGGATGCTCGTCAGTATCGAAAATCTTGTCCTCACCCTTCTGCTGTTTTATTTTGATGGGGACGATTTCGTCCTTGAACTTGCCTTCCTTGATAGCCTGCTCTGTCTTCTTTTGGGAAGCAGCGGCGAACTCATCCTGATCTTTTCTGCTGATCCCGTACTTCTCCGCGATGTTCTCGGCGGTAATCCCCATGTGGCAATCATAGAACATGTCCCACAGGGCGTCGTTGATAAGCGTATCAATCATCTCAGAGTTCCCCAGGCGCTGTCCCCACCGCGCTGACTTCACCACGTAGGGAGCGCTAGTCATATGTTCCATTCCACCCGCAACCACGACGTTTCCTTCTCCCGAGGCAATGGCCTGACCGGCAATGACAACCGACTTTAATCCGGAGCCGCAGACCTTGTTCACTGTAAAGGCAGGGACATTCTCGGGAAGACCGGCGTGGATGGCTGCCTGTCTGGCAGGATTCTGGCCCAATCCGGCCTGGAGAACATTACCCATAATAACTTCATCAATTTCATTGACGCTTATTGAAGTTCTCCTTATGACTTCCCTGATCACCTCGCATCCAAGGTCAATCGTGTTCAACGAGGCCAGGGAGCCATTGAATCTGCCTATGGCTGTTCTCACGCCGCCTGCTATATATGCTTCCATGGGGTGCCTCCAAGTTTGGGATTCTCTTCAGATTCTCATACCGCCGTCAACTTCCATGATCCTGCCGGTAAAGAAATCATTCTTTACGATGAACTGGACGGTCTGAGATATTTCCTCCATCTCGCCCAATCTGCCTAAAGGGATGTTCTGGATGACCTTTTCGAGGACATCGGGTCTGATCTTCGCAACCATCTCGGTATTGATATAACCTGGGGCGATGGCGCCCACCCTTATGCCGAATTTCGAAAGTTCCTTAGCCCAGGTTACGGTCATTGCATCAACCGCAGATTTCGCGGCCGAATAATTGGTCTGACCGAGATTCCCCGCACGGCTGATGGATGAGATGTTGATAATCACGCCCTTGACCTTGTGTTTCACCATGTGAAACGCAGCCTCCCTTGCGCACAGGAATACCCCTGTGAGATTGACATTAATTACCTTTTCCCAGTTTGAAAAGGGGAATTTGGTGACCTCGTCTCCCTTCTGCTTGATAAATAGGGCGTCTGCGGTGATACCTGCATTATTGATTAATACGTCCGGAGCTCCATTTTCGGAGGTGTAGTTTTCGAAGAACGCTTCTACGCTTTTTTCGCTGCTTACATCCACCACCTGCCCTGGGATACCGGTCTGATTCTTAAGAGCATCAAGGTTCTCCTGGGCCACGTCCACCACATAGGGCTTAGCTCCGAGATTTTTTAAATCCACAGCAAACCTCTTTCCCATCCCCCTTGCACCGCCTGTTATAACAACATTCTTGCCTGAAAGTTCCATTCTGAAATCCCCCCTATTTATATAACATAATGCTGATTTAAAAAAACGGAATATGCAGGCCCTGTCTTACTGGGCGCCGACCTTTAACTGTCTGAATACGTCAAAGAAGTTCTTTGCGAGCCCATGATTCAGCTCTAGTTGCCTAGCTATGCTGCTGTGCCAGATTTGCTGAATCTTTTCTCCCCCTTCGCTGAAAAGGTTTAACTGAAGTTCCCGAATGGTATCTCTGAGAAACTTGTTCGCCTCTTCCAGGCTTTTATTCTCCCTGATCAAATTATCGTACCTTGCCCTTGGCACGAAGCCGAAGACAATGTAAAAGTCGAGTATCCGCTCGTACATATCGCCTGCATTCCGAAAGAGGTTGTTTTTTTCTGCATAGGGACCCCAGAACTTGCGCGCCGCTTCTATTCCTTCCTCCTGCATCTTCAGGAAGAACTCGGAAAAGCCTATCTTGAAAATAGTATTGGTAAAAAGGTCCATCATTTTCTTTGTCATATATTCGTCCAGCATAAATCCGACCTCCCGGGCAGTCGTAGAAAAACTTATCTGCCCTTGCATTGTTTTATTCTTCCCCGCCTTTACTTTTTTCTTCTCCGGAATCGTTTCCCTTTTCGACGTCTTCCTCTGCACTTTTTCTATGTGTAGACCCTGGCGCCCATGGATTCACCATCAACTTTGAGAACATATCGTAGTAACTGGATGAGCCAAACTGTTTGAGCCAGGAGCCGAGCAAGCCGAAATAATTTTTCAGGTCCCATCCTGAGTTAACCAGGAAAGGCAAGGCCCTGTTAAGATCCCGGATATAGGATCTTATCACGTAGGCTACATTGATATCAGGATCGCCGAATGCACTCAGGTATTCCTTCAACTTGTCGTATTCTTCTTCATCCAGCCTTAATGTAATAGGTTTTAGCGCCATAGCACCTCCATCTCATTTGTTGTACAATGTGATGCTATTAGTAAGACATAAGTATTTTGTTCTGTCAATAGAGAAATATCCTGGAGTTGCCAGGAAAATTCAGGCATTCCGGATTTATGCTTTTCGCATATTTCTACGAGAATTTTGTTTGTGTAATGAGGACAAGATGTCCCCATTACACAATTCTGGAGCGTGCCTTAATTAGGGGACGACAAGCGCTTCAAATTTCTTGTACCCCTCTTCTACGACCTTTCTATATTCATCCCAGCCCTTTTTCCCCTCTTCGATCAATTCTCCCACAAGCTTTTCAGTATCTGCCTGCATCTGCTTGCCGGTTTTGATCGTGTCTTTGATTATCTTGTCATTGAACTCCTGGACTTTCGTTATATTGTCGAAAGTCTTGTCCAGAGAAAATTTAGTCATCTTCAAGACATTTTCGTTAATGTGCTGAGTGTCAAAACTTGCAAAACCTTTTTTTTCTTCCATTGCTTTATCTCCTTTTTTTGTTATATTTACTGTTTCTACTTTGTGAGAGGCTACAGCCTCAACCGGCCCAGATATTGATTCTTTACTCGTCATCCCCACCTTTTTCGTTGCGGGGAGTGCGATTTTCCCCTGCGGCAGCTGTTTCATAGGCACCTCCTTTCTGTGGCTAACCCCCTGGGATAGCCTGGATAGATAAGTGTAATGATTACAATGATCATCTGATATATATATAATAGTATTACTTTAGTAATTTGTCAAGTGACAAATCAGTTACAAAACGTCCGCAGCCCCCCAAATTTTTTTCAGCTACTTGAGGTGAACAGTATCGCTTGAGTCGAAGGCAGCGTGTTCCGGCCATTTCTCGATAATATTCCCCTTTTCATCAAACTTGCAGGCGAAAACAAAAGGATCATGGTAGAAAGTGAACCAGGCATCTTCTTCGACGTACTTTTTCTCGAGTTCCTCCTTCATTTTTATGGATTCGAGGGGAAAATTATCGTATGCCATGACCCAGAGGGGATTGAAGTGGGCGTGAGTGGGCAGAAGGTCTCCTAAATGCACTGCCAATTGGCTGCCGGATTCCATCCTCACGATCTGATGTCCCCTGTTGTGGCCGCCAGTGTGAATGGCTCTCACACCCCTTACAATTTCCGCCTCACCCTCAATCAACTCAATGTTTTTGCTCGCTTTCAGCAACTCGGAGTTTACGGGCCAATATGTATTGATAGCCCTTATGTTTGGATCTAATACATCTTCCCATTCACTTTTCTGAATCACATGTTTTGCAGAAGGAAAGGTGAGGGCTGATCGTCCTTTCTCATCCGTCATTACAACTCCACTTGCGTGGTCCCAATCATAATGAGTCAGTACCACGAAGTCTATATCCTCTCTATTAATGCCGAGGGCGTTCAAGTCACCGATGATATTCCAGTCCTCTTTCAGTCTGAATATCCGCTTTTGCTTATCCGTAAGCTTATTGCCCAGCCCGGATTCAATAACTATAAGGGCATCCGGGGTCTTCACAAGGATGGGCGAAGCACTCATAGGGATATAATTGTCCTGATCGGATGGATATTTTTTTGACCACATTATTCTGGGGACGACGCCGAACATGGCCCCACCGTCCAATTCAAACCTTCCGCCACTCAGCCAGAATAATGCAAAGTCACCCAGTTTCAATTTATTTTTCACAGCGAATTCCTTCTAAGTACAAAAAAAATTAGCTTATAAATTAAATTTATCTCCAAATAAGCAGAATGTCAAGGGCACGCAGTTGACTTTCAAAATTGACTTGTTACTATTTAATTAGAGACAGAGATTGGCCAAAGGAGGAATCAACATGTTGTAAGCCAGATAATGCAACGGCCATAGCCCCCCGGTATATCAATACCGAAATGTGCGCGACAATAAGGGAGGACGTATTGGACAGGATCATCCAAAACATGCCGGTCGGCGGGCTCGGCGAGAGAGAGGAGATCTCCCAGGCAGTTCAGTTCATCATAAGAAATGACTTTTTCACAGGACGTATACTCGATCCAGGTTGACGGCAGAATGATGATTTAATATAGATTATAAAAGGAGTGGAATATGGAAGCATATATTGCAGGCGGTGTGCGGACCGCTATCGGCAGATTCAATGGCTCCCTGGCGACGCTGAACACTATTGATATCGGAGCTGCCGTGATCAGAGAACTTGTCAGAAGGACCTCACTGAGACATGAAGAAGTGGAAGAGTTGATAATGGGAAATGTACTCCAGGCCGGCCTGGGGCAGAACCCTGCCAGGCAAGCCGCATTAATGGCCGGCCTTCCTGAGAACATTCCCTCTTTTACGGTCAATAAGGTATGCGGCTCGGGACTGAAGTCTGTAGCACTCGCCGGCCATGCTGTTGCATCAGGCGAGACCAACATGATTATCGCCGGAGGCATGGAACATATGACTAGCGCTCCCTACGTGGTGAAGTCAGCGCGGTGGGGACAGCGCTTGGGGAACGCTGAGATGATCGATACGCTTATCAACGATGCCCTGTGGGACATGTTCTATGATTGCCACATGGGGATTACCGCCGAGAACGTCGCGGAGAAGTACGGGATCAGCAGAAAAGATCAGGATGAGTTCGCCGCTGCTTCCCAAAAGAAGACAGAGCAGGCTATCAAGGAAGGCAAGTTCAAGGACGAGATCGTCCCCATCAAAATAAAACAGCAGAAGGGTGAGGACAAGATTTTCGATACTGACGAGCATCCCCGCTTCGGCACGACGGTTGAGAGCCTTGCAAAACTGCAGCCCGCTTTCAAGGCGGAGGGGTCGGTGACTGCCGGGAACGCCTCGGGAATCAATGATGGGGCTGCAGCCGTGCTTGTTGTATCAAAAAAGAAGGTGGCTGAAATGGACCCTGCCTGGGCTTTCAGGATCATGGGGACGCAGTCCTCGGCCCTGGATCCGGCTTTTATGGGACTCGGACCGGTAAACGCCTGCAAGATGCTAATCGCAAAGGCCAACTGCACTGTGGGCGACCTTGACCTCATAGAGATTAACGAGGCCTTTGCGGCGCAGTCCCTTCAGGTCCACCGGGAGATGGCGTGGGATATGGGGAGAGTCAACGTCCTTGGGGGGGCGATAGCCCTGGGGCATCCTGTGGGAGCAAGCGGGACTAGAATACTCGTCACGCTATTATACGAAATGGTGAGGCGGGATCTGAATGTCGGCCTGGCATCGCTCTGCATCGGCGGAGGACAGGGCATTGCGATGCTTGTAGAGCGAGTGCGATAAATCCTGACATAGAAAATGTCATTGCGAGTGAACCGAAGCAATCGCAGCCTTTAAGCTCGAGATTGCCACGAAACCTTCGGGTTCTCGCAATGACACGTGATTTAACATCATGAAATTTCTGTACCGGGATTTCCTTCTTGCATAGGGAACCGCCGTTTATTTACCCTTCCTGTTACGTTTCAGTTTTTCCTCCGGGTTGGCCGGAGGTATCGATTCCTCAGGTGACAAACGGCCCTTTTGTACGGGTCCGCCGTCCTGCCTTTCATGGAGCCATTTTGCAATAAAAGGAGCGAGCACCTTTTGGGATTTGGAACCGACGAACACCCCTATATGACCGCCCTCAAATTCATATAGGGATTTGTCTGTGCTCCCCACTAAATCGTTAAGCGGCTTTGTTGTGCTGGGGGGCACAAGATGGTCTGAACTCGCATAGATGTTCAGCAGCGGCATGGTGATATTTTTCAGGTTCACCTCCCTGCCGCCGACTTTTAATTCTCCCTTCACGAGCTTGTTCTCCTGATAAAAGTCCCTGATGAACTCCCTCAGGCATTCCCCCACCTGCCCAGGGCTGTCGAATATCCATTTCTCCATCCTGAGGAAATTCAGGAGTTTTTCCTTGTCCTCAAAGATATTGACCATGTCGACATATTTTCTTATGTTGAGTGTGAAGGGCATAAGCATCAAAAAACCCATGTTGAGGAAATCCCCCGGGACGACCCGGTAGTTGTTCACAAGGGCGTCCGCGTTCATATGTTTGGCCCATGCGAAGAGGAGCCCGTCATTCGGAGAGAAATCGAAGGGTGCGACAAGTGTTAAGAGGTTTTTTATCTTGTCCGGGTTCAGCGCCGCATACATGGCGCTGAACGTGCCGCCCTGACAGATACCCATGAGGTTAATCTTGTCGTTCCGCGTATTTCTTCTGATGAACTCTACGCAGTTGTGCAGATAGCCGTTAATGTAATCGTCCATGGTAATATACATGTCCACCTTGGTCGGATAATCCCAGTCTATGATGTAAATATCCAGACCCTCCTGCAGCAGCTTTCTTATAACGCTCCTGTCCGGCTGGAGGTCCAGAATATACTGCCTGTTTACCAGGGCATAGACAATCAGCACCGGTATACTGCATGTGGCTTCTCCCTCCCGCCGGTAATGGTATAACTTCATCTTGTCTTCCTGATAAACCAGGTCCATCGGGGCGGTGCCGACATCCACTTTCTCGATCCCGGTAAGTATCTCCGCACCCTTGATGAGTTTCCTGTTCAACTCACCGATGTCGCGGATCATGTTTCTCGTATTAACTATCGGAACTGGAGTCTTCATGCGGCAGCCTCCTTTTCAGTAACACCGTTCAGCTTTTTCTCCAGGTGACTGACCTTTTTCCTAAGATCATAAACAGTCCGGTAGAGGTCGTCCATCTCTGAACGGAGGGCAACGGGAAAGTCAAAGAGATACAACTCCATCAGCTTATGGAAATGTTTCCGCACTTTCAAAGAAGAATCAAGGAGCTCGCCCTGCCTTTTTGAAAACTCTTCTGTCCTGAAGAGATGATAATATTCCCGCTCATTGACGTCTACCCAAAGGTCGAAGAATTCATCAAAGGTCTTGATCTCTTCGCCGTTCCTGATCTTCTGTGCGACAGTTTCCAGCACCTTTTCCATAGCCTTTACAGCAGTCATATAAACGCTGTGCTGGTATTCGGTATTTCCTGCGAGGAATACTGCGAGGTCGTCACAGCCCCTCATAATCAGCTCGACCTTTTCCCGGTCTTTTCCCACCGCCGGTATATGGAAGACCTTGCCTATGGTATTGTCAAAAGCGCAGAACAAGTTATGGAAAATGTTCAGAAACGTTTCTGGGCGGCCATCAATGAACTCTGGCGCCATCGCAGCGTTTTTCCTGGCCGCCTTTATCCATGGGACTCCAAACTCTTTTGCCACAAAACCCCAGGACTCGGAGAGCTTTGAGACCTGGTCAATAAATTCCGTGACCGCATCAGGGCTGAAACCAAATATCTTGTCCACGACTTCTTTATATTGCATGGGGTCAATCAGTTCCCTGTAGATGTCGGGGTCTGAAACCCTCTCCTGAATGGCCTGGGAGATGGGGAGCCATATCTTATAAAACCTTACGTACACATCAGAACCATCGGTCACCTTTGACAAGATATCCTTTATAATATCGGTATTCAACCCGTGCATTTTCGCCAGAGCGCTGACCATCTCATTGACCCAGGACGTATAAAGGTCGACAAAGCCACTGCCCGGAGTATCAGACTTGCTGTTTTTGAACATTTCCGTTCCCCATAACGCCTGCGGCAGTTTTTTTGTGGTCTCCATCCAGTTATCTACAAGCTTCTCCTGTGACTTAACCCAGGTGTCAAAAAAGTCAATGGCTTTTTCCATATTCGACCTCCAGATCTAATTCTTGCCGGCCCTTTGTTTGGAGAATTCGGAGAAGTTCTTGAACATTTCTTTACTCATCTCCATCTGTTTTTCGACCGAGGTCTTCCACGTTTCCTGAATCTTTATCGCCTCATCTGTGAATATCTTGGAAGAATCCATCATCGTGTTAAGCCATGTGTTGTAAGCCCCCAACATCTCGTGGCCTGGGAGCCCTTCCTTTGCACCACCGAGGTTCAAAAAGGACTCCTGCAATTTTTTCGATGCCTCCGTCCAGTTCTCCATGAATTCCTTCTGGCTTTTCATCCAGTTCTCCATGAACTCCTTCTGCAATTTAAACCACGACTCAAAAATTTCCGCTCCCTCGTACATGACAACCTCCTTTTTCCTTAAAACGCATTATTAAAACCTGACCACGGAGAACACAGAGAAAAGCAGCTATGCTAAACCTGCGGGTTTGCTCAATCAGATCAGCCAAACCCGACCCGAATCTGAGGGTCTGAATACACAAGTTATTTTTCGCAGCCCCTAAGAATAATTCTCTGTATCCTCCTCTGTGCTCTCTGTGGTCTGACGCCTCGTCCTGGTTGTTTAAATTATCTTACGTTTCCCTGCAATTGTTTGAAAAGCTCGAAGAAATCTTTTGTTATCTCCCTATTCATATCGACCTGTTTGTCGATGACCTCATGCCATGTCTCCTGAAGTTTGTCCCCGCCCTCCTTAAAGATGGTGGCTTGCACCTCGAAGATGGTGTTCTTTAAAAACTTGTTCTCCTGTCTCAAATCCTCATTTTCTTTCAACGCCTTTTCATATTTAGTGCGTGGAACAAAGCCAAGGGTTATATAAAAATCTATCATCTTTTCATATACTTCCAGGGCATTGGGGAAGTACATGGTCTTTTCCGGCGTCAGATTCCACATTTTTTTTGCCGCCGCTATGCCTTCCCGCTGCACATCCAGGAAAAAGTCAAAAAAGTTCTTCTTAAAAAGAGGATCTGTAAATAAATCCATCATACTCTTCACCATTTCTTCGTTAAACATTTTCACCTCCTCGCCATAATACTTGTACTTAATAATGCTTCCATAACTAAATTATAAATCAAGACAAAAGAATGTCAATTGAGGTAGTGGTGAGTTTGTTTTTACCTTGGATCGCCCGGGTCATCTTTAAACGATGACTTAGTTATTGCCGGTAAAGCGAGGCGAAATCTTAATTTCCGTGCCTTTGTCCATTGTATAAATGGGGTAGGCCTTGTATCCTTTCACCCATGGTTGTTTTATTAAAAAATCCGTCCTGTGCCAAAAAGATACCCAAGGGGTATCTTTTATTATCAATTCTTCGGCCTGCTTGTAATAACTATTTCTGTCGTGCTCATTAAGAGAAAATTGTCCCCGTTCAATGAGATCATCTGCTCCCTTGTTGCAATACCGTGTCTTATTTCCTGCGGGACCAATGTTTGAGGAATGAAACAGGGGAAAGAGGAAGTCCTCGGGATCGGGATAATCGGCCCACCAGCTGAGCCAGAACAGATCGGGCTCTCCCTTGTTTACCGCCTCTTTGAAGGCGTTCCACTCAAGCTGCCTGATCACAACTTCAATCCCTGCCTTGGAAAGATATGACTGAATAATCTCCGCGAGATCCACAACATCCTGGTCAGCCGTTATATAGAGGCTCACGCGCATTCCCGACAGGCCCTCGTTTTTTATGATGTTCCTCGACTTCTGAGGATCGTACATGGATATATCATATAGTGCGGGATTGATTTCCCATCTCCTGAGAAGGTCGGGAACAGGTCCCGCAGCGGGTCTGCCCCTGTTCTCGTAAAACGTCCTCAGGATTTTTTTTGTGTCGATGGCACAGGCAACCGCCTTCCTAATTTTTATGTTGTCAAAAGGGGGTCTCGAAGTATTCATGCCGAGATAGTAGGTATTAAGCCCTTTTATTGAAATGATCCGGCTGCTCCATTTTTTATCGTTTCTGAACTTGGAGTATGCCGGGGCCGGAAGGGAAATGACATCAAGATTGCCAAGTTCGAATTCTGTAACCGCTGTTAAATCCTCGGGTATCATCTTATAAACAATGCCCCTGACTTTCGCGCGCCCGTCAAAGTAGTTTTCTTTTCTCTCCAGTACCAGTTCCCTGTCAGGCATCCATGATTTCAGTCTAAAAGGTCCGGTGCCGCCCGCCCCGGATGCACGGCCCAAAAAATCGTTTCCACTGCGGCTGAGTTCATCCACGGGCACAACGTACGCCGTGGTTGTCGTCAGTATGCTGAGAAACGGAGAAAACGGACTTTTAAGTTTTATCTCGAAGGTGTAATCATCAATGACCCGGAATCCGGCAACATCTCCTGCCCGCCCTTTCCGATAATCCTCTGCCCCCTCAACTTTATCGAAGACCCAGACGTTAGGCGACTTTGTTCCCGGATTCAGGACTCTCTCAAATGAGGCCTTGAAATCCTGGGCCTTGACCTCCCGGTTATTTGAGAACCGCACTTCCCGTTTAAGAAAAAAGATGTACCTGAGCCCATCCCGTGATATTTGCCACCGTTTTGCAATATCAGGTGAGACAGACATATTGTCGTCCAGTCTGACAAGGCCATTAAAAAGCTTTGCCGCCACTGAGGCGCCTGCGACATCGGTTATCAAAGCCGGATCAAGCGTTGAGGGATCGGCATTCAACCGGTAATAGAAAAAACCGTCGACGCGGTTTGAAGAAGTACAGCCGGCCAAAAGCAACAGGAGGCAAAGCAAATGGACAATTCCAATTGATAAGCGAAAACGCAGTATGCGCCAAACGTGCATTAATCATAATAACATGGTAAGTACTGCAGTCACTGAAGCGTAGCGTCCACAAGTCAACCAAGACGCTAGCAGATCGAATTCTTACGGAATAATAGACCCGATTTATGGGAACATTGAAAGAGAAAAGGCAATCTTTAATTTGTAATAAGCCTGCATTAGAAATTGCTGGTCAGAACACCTATTTTGGGGATTTCTTTTGAGTTGATACTGCGAGTACAAGTCAGTTGTCCAGCAGTATTATCTGTATATCCATGACATTCGTACCGGTCGGCCCGGTAATAAATAAATCACCTGTCCTGCTGAAAAAAGTATATGAATCGTTGTCCTTCAGGTACTCCCCCGCGTCGATACCGGCCCTTGCCGAGTTTGCAACAGTTCCACCGTCCACAAACGCTCCTGCCGCGTCTGTCGGTCCATCAGTGCCGTCGGTGCCTGCCGAGAGAAAGGTAATACCCCGGAGTCCTTTTATTTCCATTCCGAAAACAAGGGCAAGTTCCGTATTCCGTCCTCCCTTGCCGTTTCCTCTGACCGTAACAGTTGTTTCTCCCCCTGATATAAGACACGCCTTGTCTCCGGGAGCTAATGCTTTTTTCAAATCAATAGCTTTTCTTGCAAGCTCCCCGGCAGCGATTGACGCTTCACCGCTCAGTTCGGTAGAAATGACCGTTGTTCTGTATCCCAATAACTCCGCGGCCTTCCCGGCTGCATCCGTAGCTATTTTGTTGCTTCCAATAATGATATTCCTTACCCTCTGAAAAAGCGGATCGCCATCCTTCGGCGTTTCAGGCATAAGCCCACGTATACCTTTACCTATTATTTCCGCAACACTTGCCGGCAATCTGCCTTCCAGCTTATATTTCCGGAGAACATTGAGCGCATCATTATAAGTTGTTTTGTCTGGAGCTGTGGGACCCGACGCAATCATGTCCAGTCTGTCTCCTATAACGTCGGAGAGTATCAGTGATATAATTGCTGCCGGTTGAGCTGCTTCAGCCAGCCTGCCTCCTTTTACTGCCGAAATGTGCTTTCGAACAGTGTTAAGCTCATAAATATCGGCCCCGGCCTTAAGAAGCATTCCGGTGACTTCCTGTTTATCAGCCAGAGTGACGTCTCTGTAAGGCGCTACGAGAAGAGCGGAGCCTCCTCCTGATATAAGGCAAATGACGAGGGTATTTCTGTCCGCCTTTTCGAGCACCCCCACAATTTCCTTGGCGGCTTTTAGTCCGTTTTCATCAGGCAGCGGATGCCCGGCTTCATAGGTTGTAATTTTACTATTTCGGTCTCCCCGCACAGAATGGCCATATTTTGTTACTATTATTCCGCCGGCAAGCAAGTCTCCGAGATTGTCTTCGATTGCTTTTGACATTAGCGAAGCCGCCTTGCCGAAACCTGAGAGGACCAGTTCCCTGAAATTACCGCCCTTGTATGACGAGCGAATTATATCCGAGTAAGAGGCCACTCCTTTATAAGGGTCTACTGCCAGAAGTGCTTTATTGAAAATCTCTCTAATGATAATCCTGGGGTCTTCGCCTGCCATTATCAAGGGTACCGTTTTCAGAACCCGGGCACAAACATCGGGATCACATAAGGCCCTTCAGGTATAACGGCCAGACGGCGATCTCCCTGTGCCTGCACGCTCTTCGTGACAGCGGCCAATGGCGATTCGATCACGGTTATTCCTGTAAGTGCCTGCTGGTCTTTCGTCAACCCCTCGGTGTAGAGAAAAATATTGCCCCTATTCATGGCCTTGACCTGCATCTCGGTCTGCCATTCATCAATAGCAGCGTACTTTTTCTCGATGATTCCATGTAGAAACCTTTCAGGTCCTTCGTCGGTCAGGCACATTTGCGCTTCAGCATAGTCGGGCGATCCAATTCCCTCCGAACATGCAGAGACAATGATGAGGTCCCCGCCCGGCTCCAGTATGTCGAGGGCGCCCACCATTCCCTTGACTGTCTGATAATAAGTCTTATCCAGCGGGTAACCCCCGGAACTGGTCACGACGGTCTTGAATTTTGTTTTAACGGGGATCTCGGCATAGGGCCGTACGAACGAAACCGCTTCAAGGTGACTCTCTTCGATTTCGCCGAAATTGACAAAGGATATCCGGCGGTCCTGATCGATGACCGTATTGACAGCCAGGCACCTTCCCACCATTTGCATTATCTCCATCTGGGCAGCGTGCAGCGGGTTGCCCTCAATAATACAGTTTGCAGACCTGGGATCCTCCAAGACCCGCGCACAGTGGAACGCGCGTATCGTCTTTTCATGTGCAATGCCAGGGGCGACAATTTTCCTTCCGCCGGAGTAGCCGGCCATGAAATGGGGCTCCACCAGCCCGACGGCTATGCGGAGCTCGGCCTGGATAAAGCGGCGGTCGAGCCGGGCCTCTATGCCGCCGGAGGTAGTACCCAAGTATTCGTGATCTTCGTCCCGCCGCGCAAAATGGTTGGCGACTCTCACGGCGCCGAGGACCCAGTCGCTTCCGACCAGTTCACGAAGCTCATCCCCTTCATTCGGCCTATGGAGACCTGTTGCAACGAGAACAGTGATGGAATCGGGGGCCATCCCGGCCTCGATCAGCTCTTTTATCAGACGAGGGAGAATAAGGCCGTTAGGTACAGGCCGGGTGATATTGCAAATGAGGATGCAGCAACTGCGGCAGCCCTGCGCCTCTTCACGGAGTGTTTTGCAGCTCACCGGATTCGAAAAGACAGCCTTGGCAGCTCCCTCAGGGTCTTTGAGGACGGGCATGGCTTTCTTTTGGATCAGCGTAACGTCGATATTCCCGGGAAGGTCAAGTGACAGTCCGGTTTTGCCATATTTCATATTAATATTCATGTCGTTATGATCCGTCCTCTAGCGAGAACCATTGCCATCGGCATGCCGTTTTACCACTTTCTAAAACATCTAACCTGATAATCGGGTCAACCTAATGAATTACTATTACATATTAGGGTGTTAGTGTCAAGAACTCACGGTGCAAGTTTTATTGAGAAATACCAATAGAAGGAATTATATGAAGTATAATAAAGATGTGGATTTTATGAAGGCAATAAGTGTTCTTACCAGGAGTTCGATGAGCGAAGGATACCCTATGCTTTGATCGGAGCAGTGACATGGCAGTGGTGTGACATGACAGTGCTAGAATAGTTGACTTATGCGCTCAAGTTTTATATAATTTAATTAGAGGGAGGGGGAACCCTCTCTCTGAACTTTCTCCATGTAAGGTGTTAGATACTGGAGAAAGGAACCTCGAAAGAGGCGAAGGGACTGCAGAAGACAGTCCCAGGTTAGCTGACGGAAATGAAGCAAAAGTTGTCGTATCGTTGGCTAACCAAAGAGGTTACCAGGCGTTTTCTGGCAACCTTTAAAAAGTGAGGTAGGCGGCTTAGGTGCCATCTACCTCTTTGTTTTTTTGTTTCGAGCCAATCTGTTGCACAAGAGAGAAGTCAAATGCGCTCCTTATGTATGCCCCCTTCGGTCATTCCTGTCTCTGGTTTCGATCTGTTGCCAACACATAGAGAATGTTGGTCAAGATAACAACTCATTCTTGCCTCCGGAAAAGACACAACCATTGTTCCTCACACCTACCTGCGGATTGACTCATGCCACTGGATCAAGTATCATCTAGAAAAAGACAGCCGGCAGCTAAAATGTAATGTTGGCCGGCTATAGTTAGGTAATGCCGACTAGATCAAGCAGTGAGCATCCGGGGAAGAATGTCATGGATAAATCAACGAACAATGTTCTCGATAAATTAGGCGCGCACCCTGGCCAGGGGAACGTATTGGAGCAGATCGAGAAGCTCCTTCGGAGACAACAGCGGCGCAAGCTATATGAGATGCTTGATCAGATAGACAAGAACAAGGTTGGGGATTTAGTTGTCACGCTTGAAAAATGCATCCCTCAGATAGGAAGGAAAAGGCCCGCATTACTGCGCTTCTCGCTGCCAAAATGGCAAGGGTACGACGAATTATTCTGGCAAGCCCTGGGCGATTACGCAATCCTCGTGCTTCATCGCGTTAAGGACGTGGAATACGACGTCACCAGGGCGAAAATCAAGGTTCAGTATTTCGCCAAACTGGAAGGGGAAGCAAAATCTCCGGAAAGAATAGGCGAGATTATTCAGGGGATCGCGTATTTGATAGACACCGAGGCACTCCCGACGGACTTCACGCATTTCCGGAGAATGACAGAAAGACGCGGGAGCTTGGGCGAGATGAGCAAAGAAGAGGCCGCGCTGATCGGAGCGGCTATCAAGCTTGCATTCGATCTGCCCCAAATATAACACCTGCAAGCCAACACGGCCATGAAACGACATTGATGCTGTGTTTTTAGGCCTATTGGGCGGTCTTAATCTGCTCCTTAATCTCTGTCATCTGCGTCCTTTCATCTTTTAGCTGAGCCGTTAATTTTGCGATCTTCGCCTTTTTCTGTTCAAGCCTCATCTTCAGTTGCCCCAAACTTGCCATATTAATGTCCTCCATAAAATTATTTGTTAAAAATTATAACATACCGAAGAGCCATATCAGCCGATATTAAGAAGGTAACAAGAGATGTTTACCGTGCTCGGGTTAATGATAGTCCCTTAAAGGAATTTACACAAAATGCTTGACACTACCTTGACAATTCGGAGTATTGACAATATCCATTGATTCACTATATCTTTAAAACGCTTTTATGCACTCTATGCCGAGGAGGTTTGCCTTGAGAAAACATTTATTCGCAAAGATGCTGACAGTCATCATATTTTGTTTTCTGTTCGCTTCTGTCCCATGTGCTTTAACGCTCAACGAAGTTAGCTCAACACCAGCATCCTGCCCCAGTGTAAGCGGGGCGGCCTCGGCTTCCATCTTCGCAGGCGCCAGCCCCTTTCCGATCTACGCGACGTCCCCTGATGGCACGTATTTTTTGTCCGGGCCTGTGTTAACGTTTGACGGCATAGCAACGCTCTCTGTTGACCCTGCCTCGCTGCTCGTTTCTGTGGGGCCTGTGTGTGGGCTCGGAGGCATCAGTTCTATTCCAAGCTCCGGCTACAGCGCGTCGCTCACGGTTCAGCAAGGATACGGCTATGTGGGCCAAATGACGAACGGCACTTACATTCGGTTTTATGTAACAAACATCGCCAATGGCGAGGTCGATCTTCAGTACGAGTACCCGGACACGATCTGCCCGACAAGCATGCAGATAATCTATGGAGCCACTTTAGGTTGTCCGATGACCGTTAACGGAGTTGCTTTGGATGTTGCCGGCACTTATGGGGACAGCGGGTGCACGTTTCCTTTCGTGGGCTGTTCGGGGAGCATGACAGTACAAGCTTGGGGCGGCGGCGGCTGTGGCGGGGGCGCTTGCCTCAGCTTCTATGGTGGCTCGGGTGGCGGCGGTGGTGGTGGCGGCGGTTATGGAGAACAGAGCGTCACTATGGTCCCCGGACAATGGTATGTCGTACAGGTGGGGTATGGAGGAGAATCTACGGAGGGCGGCATTACTTCGTGCCCGAAGCAGATGTCGCAGGGCGGGGCAGGAGGAAGCAGCATCTTCGCGGTTGACGGCGGTGCGACGCTTCTTTCGAGCAGCGGCGGGCAGGGCGGCACTGGCGGCGGAGCGTCCGGCGGCAACGGAGGTGCAGGTGGAGGCAGCTCCGCCACGATCAACTCCTCTGGAGCCTCGGGCTTGAATGGCACTTCCAACCTTAATAAAACTCTTTGCGGAGGCGCAGGCTCCATCGGGCAGGGCGGCGGCGGCGGCAACGCCGGCGGCAACGGAGGTGCAGGCGGGTCCGGCGGATGCACCCCGGGAATTCCCGGTTCTCCCGGAGGTGGTGGCAGCGGGGCCAGCCAGAATGGTAGCCCCACATACGGGGCTGCGGGACAAGTAATTATACAGTTTGGGTCATCGGGTAATTTTACACTTTCGATCTCAAATACAGGCACAGGCAGCGGCACAGTTACAAGCATTCCGGCGGGAATCAGTTGCGGCTCCACCTGCTCGGCAAACTACAGTAGCGGCACAAGCGTAACGCTGACGGCTACCGCTAATTCCGGTTCCACATTCACTGGCTGGTCGGGTGCGTGTTCGAGTCAGAGTGCGAGCCCTACCTGCGGTATCACTATGAGTGCCGCTGAAGCGGTCACCGCTAACTATGTAATCACGGGCTCAACTCCATTCAGCGATGTTCCGATCACGGAGTCGTTTGCAAGTTATATTGAGGCGATCTACAACAACGGCATTACCACCGGCTGCGGAAGCGGCGACTACTGCCCTTCGGAATATGTTACCAGAGACCAGATGGCTGCGTTCCTCGTTAGGGCTACGCAAGTTGCAGCAGGACAGAGCACTGTAAACTTCACCTGTACTGGAGGTGTGGCTGGAGCGTCGATAAGCTGTGCAACGACAACACCTCATTTCAGCGATGTTCCTACAACGGACAGTTTCTTCCCATATGTCCAGAAGTTGTATGAGCTTGGCATCACCACCGGCTGCAGGAACGGCGACTACTGCCCTTCCGAATATGTCACCAGGGACCAGATGGCTGCGTTCCTCGTTAGGGCTACGCAAGTTGCAGCAGGACAGAGCACTGTAAACTTCACCTGTACTGGAGGGGTGGCCGGAGCGTCGGTAAGCTGTGCAACGACAACACCCCATTTCAGCGATGTTCCTACAACGGACAGTTTCTTCCCATATGTCCAGAAGTTGTATGAGCTTGGCATTACCACCGGCTGCGGGAACGGCGACTACTGCCCTTCCGAAGATGTCACCAGGGACCAGATGGCTGCCTTTCTTGCAAGGGCGTTTTTGGGAATGAAATAGGATGTAAGAACGGGAATCAGCGCGGTGCGCTAGCCTTTGTAAAAGGTTCAGTTTATGTGCCCTATGGCGGGCATTATGGCGATTGTGGCCATTACCATGGCTGGCTGGTAGGCGTTCCGGTAACCAATCCGGCAGCGCCAAAGGCCTGGGCCACTGGCGCATGGGGAGGCGGGAGTTGGGCTCCTGGCGGCGTAGCCTCTGAGAACAGCGAGATTTTCATAACGACGGGTAACACCTTCAGTACAACTACATGGTCTGGCGGTGAGGCACTATTACGCTTCAGTGCCGGACCTGTATTCAGCGGCCAACCGTCCGATTATTTCACCCCAGACAACTGGCAGGCGCTCGACGAGAGTGACACTGACCTTGGTGGCACAGGCCCTATAATCCTGGATTTGCCGGCTTCCACACCCTCAAAGCTCCTAATAGCGCTAGGCAAGGACGGCAAGCTGTACCTGATAGATGGAACCAAACTGGGCGGAGTTGGCAATCAGGTCGCCGTTTCCCGGGTGGCCACGAACGAGATCATTGGTGGTGCGGCTGCATATACTACGGGGCGGGGCACCTATGTGGTTTTTAAGGGAAAAGGCAGCAGCTGTCCACCCGGTCAGTCGGGCGACCTCACTGCCGTGCGTATAGTGCCCGGATCGCCGCCTACTGTGCAGGCTGCCTGGTGTGCAAAACAAAACGGCAAGGGGTCCCATATGGTCACCACTACGAATGGACATGATGAAGCCATCGTTTGGAGCGTGGGCGCCGAGGGCGATAACCATCTCCATGGCTTCGATGGCGACACCGGGCAAATCATTTACGCTGGTGGAGGCGCGGATGAAGCGATCGGTTCGGTACGGTGCTATCACACACCCATTCTTGCCGGTGGCCGTATTTTCGTTGCGGCTGATAACACCGTGAAGGCATTTGTGCGATAACTCTGCTATTGCCTTTCATATAGATGTAAAGCCTAGATTATGGGCTTAAAAGGTTCCGTGGAATCGTTTTTTTGGATTTTATTCCACACATCCGACGACAGTCTGTGCACCGCATGTCAACCTTCTTCAGTAATAATTTTCCTTAACTCGATCATGACTATTGCCGAGGCTTATTCCATTGCGAATGTGAGCACATCACGTCGCTACGTCCACCGATAGTTTTACAATTTTCCAACTGACGAGGACTTTGTCCCGAAACATGTGTCCCGTGAGAATAGAGATCAAAGCTTGCCATTAGCAGTCCTCGTGGTTTCGGGGACCATCGGCGGTGTCTGTTATTTTTGAAAATCATCGCGAGAAGGCTCAGCAAGGGGAAAAAACCAGTTATGTCCCGAAGTACGCACAGCTCTGGATCGAGTGTAAAGCAGTCTTGCAATCTGGGCTCCACCCTGCTACATCTCACTGTGGACATTCCGCCACAGTAATGAATATCATTTCTAATGCTCGCTAGAGGGCCACTATTGCATCTGTGATGTGCATGACGTACCCAACCAATAGTGGGTTCTTGATATTCTGTGTGAATTAACCCATACTAATAGCCATATTTTTATATTGTCAATTTACTTGCGCGCGTAGTATATTTATTTATGGCTACAGCCCGTTTTGAATGGGATGAAGATAAAGACAGAGAAAATCAGGCAAAACATAACGTTTCTTTTGCCGTGGCGCAACATGCTTTTCTTGATCCAGACCGTATAATAGTTGAAGATATTAGCCACAGCACGGATGAAGATAGGTTTTACCGCATTGGGCGTGTCGGCGAAGGCGTAATGACGGTAAGATTCACATATCGCAGACATGTTATTCGTATTTACGGCGCAGGATATTGGAGAAAGGGAAGGAGGATGTATGAAGACAAAAATAAAATATACTGATGAACCCATGGGTGATCTGAGAGTAGTCAAAGATTTTCTTCCTAAACCGGAACAGTTGGCCCTTAAGGAAGAAAATATTAAGATTACAATTTCACTGAACAAATCAAGCATTGAATTTTTCAAGGAAAAAGCCAAAGAACAACATACGTCATATCAGAAAATGATCAGGCGGCTTATAGATTGGTACGCCATACAACATCAAAAAAGAGCATAACCAGGCGCTCATGGGATCTCATGAAACTACCGTGTTCCCTATGAGTCTTTGCTCTAGATTAGCGTTGCGTCGGACATCTAGTATTACACGGACCCTTGAGAGACCACGTCAGCACTCACCATTTATTTCCAAAAGAAACTCTCTCCTGTGGTGGAAAAGCTACAATGTCAGCTTCAGGAAGAAAAAAACGCTCGAAGGGGCCATCTATACAGAAGAGACCTCCCTCACCACTCAAGCCGCAGCAGGGGATATATCATAATTAATGCCGCCACACAAAAGTCCGACAGACTCCTAGTCAGAGATGTCGGAATTTTCGGTAAAATGTGGATATGGTAAGACATTCCAACATGTGACAATCCCATTTTTCCACTTTACGACATCCACATCTCCATCCTGGGAGATAACCATTGCCACGGTATCATGCAGCTCATTACAAAGGTGATAAACAGCTCTGTGCCGCATGCCTACCCCATCTACCGGTTCCAATGCCGTACTATCACCCTCAGAATCCAATGATCGCGCAACAAGATTCACCTTATTCAAAGATCCCAGTATTACTCCCCCGAAACCAATGAGTTCGTGTCTTTGCGATAGTATGACCGCCCCGTCAACAGCAGTCAGGCCGGCGATGAAATGCGCGTATTCTAAGACGGCTTCATCGAGCTGTGTGAGAACATCATTTTTACTCGCAACATACTCTTTCCAGCCCACGGTCCGATCGGCCCGCTTTAAGTCTCCATAACTTTCTGCAAGAGTGTTCATGAGTTTAATAAGCAGTGTGCGAAACCTGTTCCGTGGTTCTTCCTTTCTAAACTCGTACTTAATATTCAAGTAATGATTCTCAGAGCAAACCTCTGACACCCTCTGCGGGGACAGAGTGAGTATCGTACCACCGTGGTGAGAATTGCGTACTGTGCTGATTATGCGTTTGGTGACCTCCTGGGCAATCATGTTCGGAAAGTTCCGTTCCAGCAAAGCCCAATGTCCCTCCGCCTTTAGACGTGCAGCCTCATGGAGATTCCAGAGTTCCATGTATGCCTCAGTAAGGCGATCACTAAGCCAACGTGAGTTGAATACACTCCTAGCTGGAGTGAAAATCTTTCCGCCATTTAGCATAGCTATCATTGCGGACCCCTTGCAAACTACAATGTACCCCGGACCTGTAACATACAAAACAAGCGATTCAGGCAGTGGCGCATATTCCAGACCGCCTCCCCTTATTGCCTGTGTCCATCGCCAGCCCGAGTGTATTAACCCCCAAATTTGCAGTCCTCCGCCGGCATTTACTTTAACACCGATCAGTGAACGGTAATAATCGACAGCGGGTGCTAATTTCCGTAACTCATATTCGTTGAAGGGGCGAGGCTCACTAAAAATAAGCCTATGCAGGCCGTCGGGTGGCCCATCTTCGGCTGCAAGCTTTTCCGGGTCTCGTAAAATAAGCCTGAATCGTAACGGTCTCTCCTCTTCCAGCAGTATGCTGGTTTGGTAACACGTGGAAATAAGTCCCTCTACCACCGCAGAGTCCGGTAATTGGTCAAATGTAACGTCCATTGATGCAGTGCCTGAAGCAAATCCGGCTTGGCCGGCATCCCATTTTTCGAGAAGTATCTTCATTAAATTATGCGGATACGAATGAACCATGCCTCTGCGTCCCCTCCCCTTAAAATCCTTCTCCTCTAAAATGATCCTGACTTGTTTCCACGGAACCTCTTAATTACTTCTATCAGAAAACAGCATCGACTGCAAGTTTGCCCCATCTCTTAGAACTGTGCTGCAATAAGAAAAGTTTTCTCTCCTGCAGACGCTTCACAAAGCAGCCCAAATGGGGTAGAGTTGAAGTAGAAAGGCAAATGGGCATCGGTTTTGCGAATGTTCGTCGTATCGTCTCACGGCATGGAGGAAAGACCTGGGCTGAAGGTCAGGTTGGACAAGGGGCCACTTTTTATTTTTCACTTCCCAAAACACGGGAGTGATAAAGTTACGTCTGAAATGTATTTTTATTGGTTGAAGGAATTAACGTCGTTAAAACGGCACAGCAAGATGCCGCATCGTACCGAAAAATTGCATTCGAGTGCTTTCTATATGGACTGCTCAGTGTAAGATCCTGCATTCCTAAATATGAAGCCATGTTTGATATACTACATCTCGGAACACAGTTTTACAACAGATGTTTGGTGACATACCGGTATGATCTGTTCCTTCGTTCACATACCAAGGTATGCCTCTCTAACGTGATCGCTTTTCAGCAATTCCTGCCCTTGCCCCTCAATGACTATGCGGCCTGTTTGAAGAACATAGGCGCTGGAGGAAATATCGAGGGCCTCATATACATTCTGTTCGACGAGCAAAACAGTGACGCCCCTGGCATTGATCTCCCTGACAATCCTGAAAATGTCCGAGACAAGTTTTGGTCCCAGTCCCAGCGAAGGCTCGTCCAGTATGAGCAACGAAGGGTTGGACATAAGTCCCCGTGCAATGGCCAGTTCCTGCTGCTCTCCGCCGCTGAATGTATCGGAGCGCTGCCCCTGCCGTTCCTTCAATATGGGAAACAGATTGAAGACGCTTTGCAGATGCTTTTCTACGTCAGCGCTTGACTGGACGACATAGGCCCCTAGCATTAGATTGTCCAGAACAGACAGGCGGCCAAAGAGCTTCCTGCCTTCAGGGACCATGGAGACGCCCATTTTTACGATATCAAAAGGCTGGGCTTGATGAATCGGGGCCTTCCTGAACAGAATTTCCCCTTTCGAGGGATGGATAAGACCCGCAATGGTTTTGACTATGGTGGATTTTCCGGCGCCGTTGGAACCGATAAGGCTGACTATCTCTCCTGCATTGATCGTGAAGGAAATTTCCTGAACAGCCAGGAGTCCCTTGTAGCCCACGGAAATATTATTTAACGAGAGCACTGTACTTTTCCCCCAGATATGCCTGAATGACTTCACGGTCCGAGCACACTTCTTTCGGCGTGCCTTCCATTATTTTTTTACCGCTGTTCAGGACAACGACACGGTCGGATATCTGCATGACAGCCTCCATCACGTGCTCGACTATGATAAGGGTCATCCCTTTGTTCCTGATTTTCCTGAAGAGATCAATGATCTCCCGCAACTCGACTTTAGTGAGTCCTGCCATGGATTCGTCCAGCATGAGCAATCGCGGCTGCGTGGCCAGCGCCATGGAGACCTCAAGCCTCTTTTTATCAGCAATAGTCAGCTCCGTCCCAAGGAAATCCTTTTTCTCATAAAGACCTGTGAAAGTCAGTATCTCCCCGGCCTTTTCCATGGCCGGCTTGATCCTGCGATAACGCAACAGCGCACCAGTCGTAACGTTTTCGAGTACCGTCATTTCGGTGATCACCTCTACAATCTGGAAGGTGCGCGCGATACCAAGGTTGCAGACCCTGTCGGGCCGCATGCGTGTTATGTCCTTGCCGAAGAATAAGACATTGCCTCTGTCCGGTTTGTAGAAACCGGTCACGCAATTGAACAGGGTGGATTTCCCGGCCCCGTTGGGACCGATAACGCTGACGATTTCCCCTTCCTCCACAGAGAAGTGGATATCGTCGTTTGCAGCCAGGCCGCCGAACCGCTTCGACAGCCCCTCGACTTTCAAGCAGATCGCCTTGTTCATTTCAGTTTCCTGCCTATCCTGTAAAAAAGCTTCCAGACCCCTTCGGGGTAGTACATGGAAATGAGAGTGATCAACAACCCGTATATCATCATGTCCATGCCTGTTCCCTTGTACCCGAGGGTTACACGCGTGTATTCGGATGCAGGTATCAATATGGCCGCGCCTATCACCGGCCCCATTATGCTCCCCGCCCCTCCAAGCATCGAGATGAGAACAATCTGGATAGACGTAGCGAGAAGCATGACACTCCCGGGATCGATGTAAAGAATATATTGCGCATAAAATGTGCCTGCCATGGCGCTCAGGAAGGCGCTTATCATAATAGCCATCAGACGGTACGAAACGACATCAACACCCAGGACTTCCGCAATTTTATGGCTCTCCTTGATCGCGCGGAAATAGTAGCCCATTTTGGAGGTGGCTATGAAATAACAAACGGCCAGAGAAACCAGAAGAAAGGCAAGCATTATATAGTAATAAGGCAGTTTTGAAGAGTTGAACAGGAAATTGGCGAAGGACTCGTTCTGCATGGGCAAAGAGAGGCCTTCTGCAGCCCCCACTATTTTCCAGTTGTTGAAGACAATCCTGACTATTTCAGCAAATGCGATACTGGCGATTGCAAAATAGTGGCCCCTCAGGTTGGAACAGGGATACCCGATAGCTGCTGCGACCAGAGCAGCAGCGCAGCCCCCTGCGACGAGTCCTATCCACGGGTTGACACCGTAGGCGACAGACAAATAGGAAGAAGTATAAGCGCCGATGCCGAAAAAAGCCGCCTGACCGAAGGAAAACATACCGGCATAGCCGCCCATGATGTTCCAGGCAACTCCCAGCATGCCGAACATGAACACGAGGATCATTACATGGATATGAAAGGACTGGCTGACAACCAGGGGAAAGACAATGAGCAGCAAGAGGATGGCAAATCCCGCAATAATCTTTCGAATCGTGAAATCACGCATGCTCTACCACCCCATGAGACCCTGCGGCCTAATCCAGATTGTTATGAGATATATCATGAAGACAATTGCATACTTATAAGACGGGTCAAAATAGAACCCTCCTAATGTCTGCGCCAACCCTACCAGTATTCCGGCGATAAATGCCCCCTCAACGCTGCCGAACCCGCCAAGGGCCACGACACAAAAAGCGATAGTCCCGAACAGCCCTCCCACTTGGGGATAGATGTAGTAATAAGTAGATAAGAAGGCCCCCGCCACTCCGACGAGGGCAGCGCCGATTCCAAAAGAAAGCGAGTTGATGCGCTCGGTATTGATCCCCATGAGGAGGGCCGCCTCGCGGTCCATCTCGGTTGCCAAAATCGCCTTGCCGGTTTTAGTCCTTTTCAGGAAAAAAAACATGCAGACAGAAGCGATTACGCTCCCGAGGGAAGCTGCAACTTTGGGAATACTGAGGGCAATGCCGCTGATTTGCCACGTACCGTGGAGCATTGTGGCCGGCAAAAGCCGGAAATCCGGGGTCCAGAAATAAACGGCAAGATTTGAAATAAAGATACTCAATCCGAAGGTCACTACCAGCTGGGCCAGCATGGGACCTTTCATCACCTTGCTCACAATGAAGCGGTAGATCAGCATGCCCACGACAAACATCAAGACAAAGCATATCGGGATCGAAAAGATGGGATCGATGCCGTATAGGGTAAAGAGCCAGAAGGAGGTGAACATGCCAAGCATCAGAAATTCGCCGTGGGCGAAATTCACGATGTTCATGACACCCCATATCAGCGTCAACCCGATGGCGACCAATGAATACATCAGTCCGATCAATAGACCATCGGCAAGCTGCTGAAGCAACTGCTCAGGCATGGACCGGTCCCGCTGCTGCTATCTTCCTTTCCATGCCGGGAACGGCCAGACCACCGGCTTCGAAGCCGAGTCAAAAGGCCAGATCGTTATATATTCCTGATTAAGTATCTGCACAAGCGTTCCCCTCGCGTAGATGTTCTGGTGTGATTGCGGGTCGAACTTGATTCCCTTCCATGGGTAGATAGTCTGGTCTCCGGGTATATTAGTATCATTGAGAGCTTTCACGATGGCTTCCGGAGCTGTGGACTTAGCCCGGTTAATAGCCTCGGCAAGGACAAATGGGGCCATGAAGCTCCGGGCGGCGTTTTCACTCATGTCTATGCCGTATTTCTTTCTGAAAAGGTCGTTGACTTTACCTACAAGCGGTTTTTTCTTGGCAAGATCTAGAGCAAAGGTGGACCGGACAATTATGTAGTTGCCATCAGCTTTTACCGCCGCCAGGTATCCCGGCTCGATGTACCCGGCCATAGTCATAATGCCTTTAGGTTGAAAGCCCATTTCTTTGAAAGTCTTGGTAAAGAGAATGGCGTCTGTGATATACGAAGCATGCATCAGTACATCCGGTTTGCTTACGATGAGCTTGCCCACCTCGCTGGTCACATCTGTTGCGTTGGCCGGGTATGTTATATCGGCAACCACCTTATACCCGAACTCAGAGGCATATTTCTTGTAGGCCTTGCCGGCATTAGAGCCGAATTCCGTATTTTCGTAAAGCACAGCGATGTTATGAGCTGACTGTCCGGTCTTTTTTTCCAGATCCTTCAGGAACTGGAACTGGTCCCGGGCAAAAATATCGTCATGGGGGCTGACCCTGAAAAAGTATCTGAATCCCCTTTCCGTCAGTGTGGGAGAAGAAGAGTCCGAGCATACGTATGGAATTTTCAGCCTTTCGGTAATCTGACTGGCGGTTTTCGTCACAGCACTCTGGTAGGCCCCGATCATGGCAACTGCATTTTCCGAGGTAATGAGTCTTTCAGCCTCGGACATTCCGTTTTTCGGGTCCCCCTTGGTATCGGCATATACAATCTCGATTTTTGCACCGCCCAGGTTCGGCAGCCCCGCACTCTTCGCCAGGGGAAGATCAAGATTGTATTTACCGTTGATAATATCTACTGCCAGATCGACGCCCCTCTTGCAATCCAGACCAGTTGAGGCGATATTTCCGGTCAGGGGATAGACTGCGCCGATTTTGATGACCTTCTGCTGTGATTGAGCGGACACGGAAAAAACCAAGATCAGTAACAACGATAATGCAACGGATAACCCTCTGATACAGTTTTTCGATCCCATCCAGTTTTCCCTCCTACTCATATTTTTTTGTTTCCAACTTTGGCAAAAATAATTCGACTGTCCCGGACAGCGGAATTGAAAGGTCCCCCAATGTCGGAATGAGCTTCATCGATTAGAAAATACCACATAAATGTCTAAAATACAATTGGTCGGGTGAATTCTTTTGTCGGGAATTCTCTGTAGGGGCCTTTGCTCCCGCCTGTTATTACCGTTTAACCTCTATGCCGGCCATTTTTTCATAGTAGCGGACCAGGCTTCCATGGTCTGCATCACCCAGGCCGTCGACTTTAAGTGCCTGCATAATTTCCATCACGGAAGCGGTAAGCTGCAATGGCACTCCGATTGAGTGCGAGGTCTCCAGGACGTTATTGAGGTCTTTAATGTGCAGATCGATCCGAAACCCCGGATTGAACTTACGGTCCATTATGAGCGGGGCTTTAGCATCCAGCACAGCGCTGCCCGCGAGTCCGCCGCGGATGGCCTGATAGACGAGCTCCGGATCCACACCCGCTTTAGCGGCCAGTACCAAGGCCTCAGACATTGCGGCAATATTGAGTGCAACTATAACCTGGTTCGCCAGTTTTGCGACATTGCCGGCTCCCGCACTTCCGACAAGCACAACGGAGCTTGCCATGGCTTTCATCACAGGGCAGCACTTATCAAAAATCTCTTTTTTGCCGCCCACCATTACTGAAAGAGTGCCGTCGATGGCCTTAGGCTCTCCGCCGCTCACCGGCGCATCAAGCATTTCTACACCTTTCTCAACCAGTCTGGCTGCTATTTCACGGCTCACCAGCGGAGCAATAGAGCTCATATCTATGACGACAGAACCTTTCGCCGCGCCTTCGATGACACCGGCTTCTCCCAAAACCACGTCCCTGACGTGCGGAGAATTGGGCAGCATAGTGATGACGATCTCCGCCTGCTCCGCAACTTCCCTGGGGTTTGCCGCAGCTTTCGCCCCGGCAGCGACAAGTTCATTCACCGCACCTTTGCTTCTATTGAAGACGATAAGCTGATAGCCGGCTTTCAGCAAATTCCTGCTCATAGGTTTTCCCATTATGCCAAGACCTATAAAACCGATTTTCATCTTTTTGCCCGCTCCTTGTTTATGATTGATTAACACTGATTAAAACGTCAGTCACGGTCCAAGCTTGTAGCCGAATTCCGTTATCCAGTCAAAAGAAGACTTGCTGTCAGGAACCGGCACATACTCAAGGCCGACGTGTCCCCGGTACCCTGATGCATCGATTTCTTTAAAAATAAACTGATAGTTTATTTCCCCTGTACCGGGCTGATGGCGCCCGGGGTTATCGGCTATCTGGATATGGCCGATTTTATCGATATGTTTACGCAATGTGGCTGTCAGCTCACCTTCTTCCCTTTGAGCGTGGTAGACATCATATTGCACGAAAAGATTCGGCATGCCCGCATCCTCAATAAGTTTCAGTGCCTGGTCCGTCCGGTTGAGAAAGAAACCGGGAATATCGAAGTGGTTAACCGGTTCAACCATCAGTCGCAAACCCTTTTCCTGCAATACCTTTGTCGCATAGCGTATATTCCCGACCAGGGTTGACCATTGTTTGTCGTCATCATAGCCAGGTATTCTCTTGCCGGCCAAACAATTCAGCCTGCCCACCCCGAGTTCAAGAGCATACTCCACTGCTTTTGCCACTCCGGCACGAAATTCGTCGACTCGTTCCGGATTTGCGGCAATCCCCCTCTCACCTTCCTCCCATTTGCCGGAGGGGAGATTAAATAAAACTTGTGTTAACCTGTTTTGCTCAAGTTGGGCCTTCAGTTCAACCGCTTCGAATTCATAAGGGAATAAATATTCGATAGCTGAAAATCCTGAGTCCCTTGCCGATGCAAACCGCTCCATAAATGGGACTTCGGTAAAGAGCATCGTCAAATTAGCTGCAAACTTCGGCATTATTCCCTCCTGGATCACGCCACTTTGCCGGTCACAGAGCCGGACTGATAATGTGCGCGGTACAGCGTTGTACTTTATTGGTAACCTGACTTGCCATGCTTATGGATAACCATTAAAAATAAAGCCATACATTGTCCAATTTGCATTGGATAGGCAAGATGACGTAGCTTTTTGGCAATACTTAACCTCTACCAAAAACGCCTGCACGTTGCCCTTTGCTTGTATGGCTTTAAGTATATTGGCCCTGAGACGCTTACCCAAGTCTCTTTCTACTTGAGAGCTTCAGCGGACGCTTTAGGCTTCCCCCTCGCTTCTGGGGGCTTGCTCACCACATCCTTCACCCACTCCCTTACTGTTTTCGGTTCTTCGGGTCTGCTGTCTCAGGGATTTCGATTCCCTTTTTCTGGTTAAAGCATACCTCACTTTTTTTGACTTGTAAAGTCTATGAAGATTTTATGGGTAGTGGTATAATTAGAGAATTAGCTTTTGATAGACATTATTCCCGCTTGCCCTAACTCCGGACAGGGGTCTGCAGCCAAGCAGCCCTGCATTTCATGCTTCCCTCAATACTTTGAGAGACAGCCCTGTGACTATGTCCTTCACCTTTTCCCTGTAAGCCAGCATATGGGGCGCTCCAAGATGATCACGGAGGGCTTCAAGGCTTTCCCACTTTTCGATAACAGTCACAACATTTTCATCCAAAATTTGTGGCGGCAGTTTGGCATCGATATTGACTGCCGGAAAGTATTCGATACATCCTTTTTCCTCTCTGACCGTCGGCATAATTGCTTTAAAGATTTCGAGAAAATCGGAAAGACTTCCTGTCTTTACGCGGACCGACGCAATTACATTAATCATGTTCATTCTCCTTTTGTTGCTCCTATCGTTCTCTGTTTAACTCTATGTCATGATATTTATTATAATCGAGATTTCATTTAAGACGAAAGGGATAACGTATGAACTATGCGCCTGCGCGTTGTTGTTGATAATGTGCGTTTCAGAAAGAATCCGGCAAAATCTGTTTTCCCTTAACTTCTCTCTTCACCGCTTTTTTGAATGGTTGCTATCGGCGTGACAAATATTCTATTAGAGGCGGGTCCTTTTTCCCCTACCTATTTCATTTTCACACAAGAAAGTTTACACTATTGTAACGGTTTCCTAAGCCCTTGGGCAGAAAAAGAAGTGGAGGCGTTGTTTGATACCATCCAATAGGGTGTTACAATTCAGTCCTTCCATCAAGGGGAACGTTGAGTCATATTTAGCATTATTGCAAGAGGCGGCAAGATTATGACAAACCATTTGGGCAATAAGTCCTTGCGCAATATTTTATTTGCCGTAATACTGGTCCTGGGCGTTGCCTTATCCATCACCGTCTCTGCATTGAGTTATTACGCTGACAAGAAACTTATACAGGCAGAATTCAATGAAGCAGCGGAAAACCGCTATTCCGCATTTAAGCGGGAGATCGATAGCGATCTGTCCGCGCTTGCATCGCTTCAAGCCCTGTATAATTCATCGAGAAAGGGCGTGGAGAGGTCTGAGTTTCGGAATTTTACAAACCATATTCTGAAGCAGCATGCAAGTATTCAAGCCCTTGAATGGATGCCGCGCGTACCGGATTCGCGTAGGGAGGCATATGAACGTGCTGCAAGAAGAGAAGGCTTCCCTGATTTTCAACTCACTGAACGTATTGCACAGGGAAAGATGAGGAGAGAGGAGAAGCGGAAGGAATATTTCCCCGTCTATTTTGTCGAGCCCTATAAGGGTAACGAGATAGCCCTTGGTTTTGACCTTGCTTCCAATCCCGAACGGCTGGAAACTTTGGAAGCCGCCCGAAAGACGGGAGAGATAAGTGCCACTGGAAGAATAACCCTGGTCCAGGAGAGCAAAGGTCAAGCCGGTTTTATTGTCTTTGCGCCCATCTACAGGAAAGGTGCGTTGATAAATTCCGATCAGCCACGACGGGACAATCTGGAAGGCTTTGCTCTGGGTGTATTTAGAATCAGCGACATTGTTGAAAAAGCAATGAATTATTTAAAACCTGAAGGTGTCGATATTTTCATTTATGATGTGTCGGAGCCTGAGAAAGAACGGTTTCTTTATGCATATTCATCAGACACTCGTAAAACTTTCTTGCTAAACCAAGATCAGCCCGAAACGGACATCCAGAACACAAAGACGGTCGAGGTCGCCGGGCGGAAATGGATGGTTATCTATTCGGCCGCACCGGACTTCATCGCAGCGAAGAGCAGTTGGCACCCCTGGGGCCTCCTCCTGGCGGGGTTAGCGGTTACAGGACTTGTTGCGGGTTTTCTCTTTATTGTTAGTCATGCCGAACATCTTGAAACTTTTGCTAACGATTTATCTGATGCCAATGCAAATCTCGCGTATGAAATTATGGAGCGTAAGAACGCGCATGAGCAATTGCGAGATCTTGCCGCCCATTTACAATCTGTCAGAGAAGAAGAAAGAACTAAAATTGCACGTGATATACACGATGAACTTGGTCAGACACTAACCGCTCAGAAGATGGAATTAAGCTGGTTTCGCGAGAAATACGGAGACCATAAGCCTATCTTCGACAAGGCCGGAGCCATGTTGGATGTGCTTAATGCGACGATCCGGTCTGTTAAGCGTATCTGCACTGACCTGAGGCCTTCACTGTTGGATGATTTTGGTCTTGTAGACGCAATGCAATGGCAGGCGAATGAATTTCAGACAAGGACACGGATTGAATGCGTTGTTGATTCTGTGCCGGAGGTCATTGAGCTGGACAAAGAGCTGAGCACGGCACTTTTCAGAATTTTCCAGGAGGCGCTGACAAACGTCCTTAAACATGCGAAGGCAACAAAGGTGACAGCGATACTGACAATAGAGGATGACAATATAATGTTAGAGGTCATCGATAACGGCAAGGGCGTAACAGATGAAGAGCTTTCTAAGCCGCAATCCTTTGGCATTATGGGGATGCGCGAACGTGTTTATCCTTGGGGGGGTAAGGTACAGGTCACCTGTCATAAAAACGGAGGCGCCATAGTAAAGGTTTGTATGCCACATTTGACCTGACCCTCAAAAACAAAGTAATCTGCATCAACAAGTCACTTCTGGCCGGTTGCAACTAACACCGGACGGAAGTTGCGGGTATCTAGAAAAAGAGGGCTTAGGGTCAAGCATTTCGGTCTGCTTCAATATTTCTGAAAATATCTATGACGGACACAAAGAGCGCCACCACAAGAGGTCCCATAATGAGCCCTAACAGGCCAAAAAACTGGATGCCGCCGAGCACACTAAAGAAAATAATTATAACAGGCATTCTTGTCCTGCTGCCGATCAGTACCGGCCGGAGGGCATAGTCAATAGGGCCGATGCCGAATATGCCGATCAGCACAAGGATGACTCCCTTCATGACGGACACCCGGACAAATAAATATAGCGCTATGACCCCCCATACAGCAAACGAGCCCACCATCGGAATGAACGATGAAATAGCAGTAGCAGCCCCCCATAAGACCGGCGACCTTAGTCCAAGTGCGGAGTAGGCGATGCCTCCGGTTATTCCCTCCAGGACCGCAACGAGCACGCCGCCGTAAATGGTAGAGATGACAATGTCCCTGATCTGTGAGGCGAGCCTATCTTTCTGCTGCTCTGAGAATGGCATATAATCGCGGCTCTTCAGGAGAAAGGCAGCGCCATCCTTGAGCATGAAAAATACGGCCAATGCCATAAAGATAAAGTTGATAAAGACAGTGACGACGCTGCCCAGGCCCCCGGGGATCCTGCCGATCAACTCCTTACCCATCAGTAAGGCATTATCAGTAAGGGTCTTTTCTATATCTGCTTCGCTAAATGAAAGATGGAAGATAGTGCTTATCCAGTCCAGTAAATAATGCACCGGGGGATAATTTATCACATCATGCAGCACTTCCATTTTCCCGGTGTCCATATGGCGTGAAATATCCTGCAATTCATTTATCAAGAGGTACGAAAAATACGAAAAAGGACCGATAATAATTACAATGATAATGACAAGGACGATAAAGGAAGTCAATGATTTCCATTTCAGGTATCTTCCCAGGTAGCTATATACAGGATAGAACACTATAGACAGGACAATGCCCCACATTATCGACGCAATAAACGGGCGCAGTATCTGGAAAGTCAGGTATCCCAGACCTGCTGTGATGGCGAGCATGACAATGAAGTAAAACCTGTTTGCTCTCATACCTTATAAAGTTACAGAAAAAGAGGCACTCTGTTCTCTTTTGCCCTTTCTATAAATAATGCGAGGATCTTTAATGAAAGCGCATCGCACCCTTGCTCAGGATGCCATTGGACACCGGCCAGGAAGGGATGGCGCGGGTAGTAAATACCTTCAATGATGCCGTCCTCTGCTTCCGCAAATACCTCCAGTCCGCTGCCCAATGTTTTGACCGCCTGGTGATGACTGGAGTTGATTGTCAGGTACAGCGGCTCCAAACCGGCGGGGAAGTGCCCGGTAATCCTTATGCCGTGCTGTCCATCCTTATGACCTTGACCGCATCCTGTCTGACGCCCTATATCCTGATAGAGGCTTCCTCCGAACATGACATTGATGAGCTGCATTCCATAACATATTCCAAGAACAGGTTTCTGTTTTTTATTCACTTCGCCCAGCAGGGCAAGCTCGAAATCCGTTCTGTCCCTTTCTGCAAGCTCCAAACAAGCAGCGGGGACCACTGCCGTCTCATTATAATACTCAGGGGGGATGTCGCCTCCACCCGGGACCAGTAGGCCGTCCACAAGTCCGGCAATACGGGGTATGTCATCGAAAACAGGTACAAGGACTAACGGCGACCCCCCTGCACGGGCCACTGCAGAAACATAATCCCGTTTCAACCTGAAAAGGAGGTCATCACTCCCACCTCCCCCGACCTTACGATTTTTCGAGGGGCCCATGTCAGCCGTTATGCCTATCAAAGGTCTCATGAAAGGACCCTGCCTGAAAGCGTTCCTGTAAACTCTCCTCCATCGACAGCCATACTGCCGTTTACAAAGACATAGTTAATGCCTTCGGGCCTGCTGAAAGGCTCCCTGAATGTTGCCGTATCGATAATCCGCTCATAATCGAATATCACAATATCTGCATACGCCCCTTCACTGATGATACCTCTGTCCGTAAGACCGAATGTTGCCGCGGGCAGGGCGGCTGTCCTCCTTATTGCGTCCTCCAGTTTTACGAGACCTTTGTCCCGGACATATCTGCCGATAAATCTCGGGAAACTGCCGAACCCCCTTGGGTGAGGCTTGCCGTAACATGTCGGGCCTGAAAAAGACCGGACGGAACTGTCAGAGCCAATCATGAGGTATGGAAGAGACAGAAAGCGGCTGAGGTTATCTTCGCTCATTGAAAAAAAGATCGCCCCTGTCCTTGCCCGCTCACGAAGGAGCAGATCCAGAAGCGCATCAACGATATTTTTGCCTGTTTTTGACGCAACGTCAAAGATATTTTCTCCTTCCATCCACCTGTTTTCGGGGTTTACTGCGCAGGAGATATAAACACCTTTCCAGTAATTATCGTCTTTCCGGCTGAGGTCAGCCTTGATGCGTGCAGTTGTTTCAGGGTCTTTGAGCCGTCCCAGTTCACCTTCAATGCCTCCTTCGTACACCCACGAAGGCAGTATGGTGTCGAGATCTGTGGAGGCGGCTATATAAGGGTATCGGTCGCATGTTATGTTCATGCCGGCTATCCTCGCTGTCTCAATCAGCCGGAGGGCATCATCTATCTTCCCCCAGTTGTGTTCACCTGCGGTTTTCAGATGCGATATATGGACAGGCGCCCTCGCTCCCCTGCCTATTTCAAGCATTTCCATAATGGACTCGATAAGAGCATCCCCCTCGCTCCTCATGTGCGAGGCGTAAACACCAGGTAACGGCAAAACCCCTGCAAGCGACGTTAGTTCGGAGGTGGCGGAATAAATACCGGGAGGATAAATAAGCCCTGTCGAAAGGCCTTTGGCCCCTGTTCGAACAGCATCAGACAAAAGCCTTTTCATTTCAGCCATGTCACCGCCGTCAGCCGCCGAATCCTTATAGCCGATCACCGATGCCCTGAGATTGCCGTGCCCGCATAGCGTAGCAAAATTGATTGCTACACCCTTTTTTCTTAAAAGAGCGAAATATTCCCCGAATGTCGACCACCGTGCTGTTATCCCCAACTCGTCCATGTCAGCTTCTCTGCGTACAAGCGCCTCACCATACAGGGGGGCTGCGGAGAGGCCGCAATTGCCGTTTATCTCTGTTGTAACGCCTTGAGAAAGTTTTCCTTCAGCTCTTCCGTCAGCAAGTAAAGTGAACTCCGAATGGGCATGGGTATCGATAAAACCGGGAGCGACGATTAATCCCCGTGCATTAATGGTCCTCTCAGCATCAATTCTTTCTCCGCCGACATAGACAATCCTGTCGTCGTGAATCCCGACATTCATTTCGCACGGCCCTGCACCGCTTCCATCGATCACTGTACCGTTTTCAATCAAATACCGGATCATTTATCCTCCATTTCTCTTTTCCTCTGTGTCCTCTGTGTTTAAATTTGCGGTCATAAAGAACTTTTCAGGTTCAGCCATGCTTTCAACAAAAAGCGGGATCATAAAAGAGGCAAGGAGGGTGACAGCTATCCTGAAATTGGATATGAAACTTTTTGTTCCGGCGCCGCCTGTTGATGTTCCCGACCGCTGTTTCGCGTTCTCACTGTATCTCTCATAAAGCTTTTGCTTGAGAACAGGAAAGCATTGAAGGGTGAGTGCCATGATGGAGAAGAACTCATGCACAGGAAGCCCGACCCGTTCGAGAGGGCGTAATACTCTCTTCAGGGAGCCGATCATTGCCTCAAGGGGTGTAATGATCATCAGTATTTTCGCTGCGTACACCATATCAAAAACCCTGAGCGTGCGCAAAGAGGCAATTCTGAGACCATCTTGAGTGATAGTGACAGGCCCCACAACAGCGATAACCATGCCTGATTGATAAAACAGATTACTGATAAAAGTAAAACTAAGAAAAAAAAATATGGGGACGGCGCCGCTCTTAATTTTTTTAAACGGCATGAAAAAAAGAGCTAAAATGACACATGCTGCTATTATGGCATGCAACTGAATGCTTCCGGCAAGAAATACGATAACGGCGAAGCAGGAGTATAGCAAGAGAAGAATACCTGAAGACAAGGCCTTACCTGAATGTACTGGTATATTTTATTTTAGTGGCTTTATATGCTTTGGCATCAGTATTGTCCGGACTAAAGTCTGTTTTTTGTTCTGTACCGCCCGATGCCGCCTGCTGCTGTCTCCGTTCTGAAGCAAAATAAGCATTAATCCCATCGACAAGAGATTCGGCGATCTTCTGCTTGTATGCTCCATCAGACAGCAGCTTTTCCTCCTCCGGGTTGCTTATAAAAGATACCTCGGCAAGAGCGGAGGGCATCTGGGCGTCAACGAGAACGTAAAATAAAGCCTGCTTCACGCCAAGATCGGCAACTTTAGGGTACCTGGACTTTATTGACGATACGAGAGAACGCTGGATATTCCCTGCAAGATTGAGCGATCCGTCCCGCTTTCTGTCCCTGTCCAAAGAAGCGAGTATAACTCCCAGTTCACTTTGCACCTGTTTCATTTTTTGCAGTGATATGGCGTTTTCCCGCGCGGCAACCTTCAAAGCTTCCTCGTCATTTGTCCAGTTAAGCAGATAGGTCTCAATGCCCCTTGCCTTTCTGTTCGGACTTGCATTGGCGTGAATGGACAGGAAGAAGTCCGCCTCGCTTTTGTTTGCAATCTTTGCCCGCTGGGGAAGCGGTATGAACACATCGCTGTCGCGGGTAAGTATTACTTCATATGCGGGGTATTCTTTCTTTATGATGCCCCTGATTCTGAGGGCGATATCCAGGACCACGTCCTTTTCAAACAGTCCTGTCGGCCCGACTGCGCCGGAGTCATGGCCGCCGTGGCCGGGATCGATCACAATTTTCCTCCGCATAACGCTTGCCTCCCTCTCGGGGTCCGGCTTAGGCGGCACCACAGTCTTTTCGATATTCCCCGGAATATGTTTCTTTTCTTCGGATGCTTTAGAGAAAATATCGATGATAAGACGGGATGGGTCCTCAAGGCTGAATATCTTGAAGTCATAATCTGCCGACACGAGATCAAAAACAATCCTTGCTGTATCGGCATTAAATTGGCCAAGTCTGATGCCCTTGACCAAAGTATCATTTATCGTATAATTTTTTTGTAACTCTTTCCCGAGTTTTGCATTTTTGATATCGAGGAACAGACGTTCGGGGTTGGAGAGCTTAGCATTTGAGAATTCCGCGGGACCGGAAAGGTCAATGACCACCCGTAAGTATTCTGATGTTATATGATATCTAAGGCCTTTGACCTCGACCGGGTTCCCGGCAGCACAGGACAAGGGCCGGTAAAAAGTGGACAAAAAGATAAAAAGAACGTAAATCCCGACATGGATGCAGAGTTTTACTCCTGAGTCCAGGTATGCGCGTCCATGTCTTTTATGGGCAGGACCAATCATATCGCCTGAACAGCTTTAACCTCCGGTATCTCATTCCTCATTGTCGATTCAACCCAGTTCTTCAAGGTGAGGGAGGACATGGGACATGTGCCGCATGCTCCCGTCAGTTTCACATATACTATATCGTCTTTTACCTCAATTAATTCAATATCTCCGCCCTCTGATTTTAGCCCGGTCCTGATTTTACCCAAAACTTCCTCGACCCTTTCTTTTGTGATCATCGCGCCTCCATAAGGATCCCAAAAAGTCTCAGACTTTTTGGGAAGCACCCATTCATCAGAAATCTTTGACAGCCTTAGTAATGATAGCGGATTGGCTGGAATAAATCAACCATATGTTTGATTTGCAAGTGAAAACATTGGTTTCGACTGCAAGTGGTTTTTTATGTAAAAAACGGTTGCTTTCCAGAAGCGAGGCTGACCCCTGGTTCAAATTCAGATCATGGCTGCCTTGACAAGCATCGGTCAGGATAAGCCTTTGAGGGTTTACTTCTTCTTCCAATAGGGACTGGCGAAATCTTCAAATGCCGAGATGGCGGCAACAGAACCTTGTCCTACAGCAGTCGCTATCTGCTTTATCCCCCCGGTCACATCGCCGGCTGCATAGACCATATGCATATGGGTCCTTTGTGTGCTGTCGGCCTTGATATAACCTTCCGAGTCCATGTCAAGGTTGAGCATCTTTGCTATCTTATTGTTGGGGGTGTACCCGATTGAAACAAATACACCTTCAACAATCATTTCTTTGAATGACCCATCCTTGAGGTTTTTAAGCTTTACCGCATCTACGCGGTCTTTTCCATAAATTCTGTCAACCACCATGTCCAGGAAAATAGGTATATCTTTCTGAGCAAGGCTTTTTTGCAGAAAGGCCTCGGCTCTTAAGGCGGGTCCCCGGTGAACCAGCGATACTTTAGCGCCGAGGCTGTTCAGGTATAGGGCATCCGTTGCTGCAGAGTTCCCTCCTCCCACAATAATCACCTTCCCGCCGTCCTTGAAAAAATAGCCGTCACAGGTTGCGCAATAACTCACACCCCTGCCGTACAGTGCCTTTTCTCCGGGAGCATCAAGCTTCTTGTGTTCGGCGCCGGTAACAATTATAATGCCCTTTGCCCTGAACAACCTTCTGGTTGTTTTCAACTCGAATGCAGAAGCTGTCTTTTTGACATCCGTAACGTCTTCGCTTTCAAAAATATACGTATACTGCAGTGCCTGCTGGTACATTATATCTATAAGGTTCTTCCCGGCTATCTGGCTGTAACCGGGATAATTTTCTACGATCGGTGTTATGAGCACCTGCCCCCCTACATTAGCCTTTTCGATAACCGCGGTTTTCAAGCCGCTGCGCCCTGAATAAATGCCGGCGGCAAGCCCTGCCGGGCCCCCGCCGATAATTGCGATATCCAGATCCACAATATCCCCTGAAAAAGAAGCGGACATAATTTCAGCCGATTTGAGGCTGAGGATTTCCTCTACAAACAATTCCGGGGGACGGACGCCGGAACCGATCATTACTTCATTTATGACAGTAAACGGAACAGTGATTATATGGTATTTGTCCATATAGTCCCTGTTCTCGTACATCTCGATTACTTCCACTGTAATGAGTTCAGGCAACGCAATAGCGGCTGATATGGCAACAAGGGCATGTTGAGGACAGTAGGGGCAGGTAGGGGAGACAAATATCTGGATATGCCTCGGCTCCTTCAGGTCAAAAAGCCTCTTCAATGACTGTTCTGAAAGAAGGGTCCCGTTGTTCGATGCAAGAATAATGGCCATTATCAGGGTGCGCCCTTCTTCTCCCACAGGAGCGCCGACATAACTGATTCTGAACCTGTCAGGGCTTAAAAGAATAGTTGGTGACCGGGTAATACCTTTATTTTTTGCCTCATCACTGTCCAGCGTAAAAAAACGCACTTTTATCTTATCTGTAAGTTCGGCTATTCCTGTTAGAAGCACGGAAGTAGCCTCGTTGAACTGGTTGGACTCTTTGTCCAGGTAGACCTCAATCTCGACAACATTCTTCAGTTGTTTGAATGTATCGCTCAGTACTTTTTTGGTTTCATCGGGCAGAATATCAGGGGATTGATCTTCCATACCTTTTAATTATACCTAAAAATAAAGGCAATAGGTAATGGTCAAATGGGTAACGGGTCAAGGTTAAAAAAAATTTGCTGCGACCTATCACCGATGACCTCTATTTTGTTATAATTATCCATGCGAAAAGTCGGCTTCGTATATAGTCCCGTCTTTTTGAAGCATGCAACGCCTTTGGGTCATCCCGAGTCGAAAGAGCGGTTGATGGCCATAACTGAAAGACTTGAGAGCGCTCCCTGTTGGAAGGATATTATCCGGATAGAGCCATCAAAGGCTGAATATCGGGACATTGCGCTTGTCCATACGAATGGCTACATCGAAGAAGTAAAGAATTTTGGAACAGGCCACCTCGACCCCGATACGTATTTATCAAAGGATAGCCTTGAAGCAGCGCTTTATGCCGCGGGCGCGGTCATCAAGGCTGTCGAGCAATGCAAATCCGGAGAGATTCACCGTGCGTTCTGCGCTGTTAGGCCTCCCGGCCATCATGCGGAGGCAGACCGTGCAATGGGGTTTTGTATTTTTAACAATATTGCAATAGGCGCGCGGTATGCACAAAAAGCAGGGTATGGAAAGGTGTTTATTGTCGATTTCGATGTCCACCACGGCAATGGAACGCAGCATATGTTTTACGCCGATGATACTGTTTTTTATTTCAGCACTCATCAGTACCCTCATTATCCCGGCACCGGCAGCAGCACCGAGCATGGGAAAGGCAAGGGTGAGGGATATACATATAATATCCCTATGCGGGCCGGTTCCGGTTATAAGGAGTTTTTCTCTGCTTACTGCGAAGTTCTTCCGGGATTGGTGAGAGGCTTTGCACCCGACATCATCCTGGTCTCAGCCGGCTACGATATACATGCAAATGACCCGCTTGCAGGTTTGAGGGTAAGCGACGAAGGGGTCCGCACCATCGTTTCCTCCATTCTTTCATCCCCGCCTGGTCCGGAGCATATCCCTGTTGTTTTTGCACTTGAAGGCGGCTATGACCTTGACGCACTCGGGCATTCCGTGTGCATTACTATCGAAGAAATGCTGAAGGAATGATCCGGCTTAAAGCGATGAAATAGCGGCCACAGATAATTCTTGATACATGCCGGTGAAAAGACTGATTGACACAGAGTAAAAACAAACTGACCCGCTACCGACTATGCCGGAAGAAAAATCGAAATTGGTCTACTCCACCGACAAGCTTACTTCCCGAAAGGAAGGACCTATAGGAAATAGTGTCAATCCTGTGCCGGACCCTGCTCAGCAGAAGATTGTTGTGCGGCTGGACCGGAAGGGGAGGGGAGGGAAGTCCGTCACGATAGTCGAGGGTCTGCAGATTTCAAAAAAAGATAGGGGGGCACTGCTTAAGGAATTGAAGGCGGGGCTGGGCGCTGGCGGCACAGTCAAGGACATGTCTCTTAAAATTCAGGGCGATCATCGTGACGCGCTTATAACAGCATTGACAAAGATGGGCTTTAGGCCGAAACGCTCAGGCGGCTGACAATTTAATGATACAGCACGATTATGACAAAACCTGCCAACATTAACAGTGTTCCCAGCAGACGCTCTTTTATGCCGGATTCTTTAAAAAAAAGATAGCCGTAAAAAACCCCTATCAAAAGGCTCAGCCTCTTCACCGAAATCATATAGGCGACCTTGGTAAGACTCATTGCTGTCATATGGGTCACGTTCATTATCGAATCGAGCATTCCCGGCAGTATTGTCGCCCTTATTGCACCTTTTTTAAAATGGCTGCGTGATTTGAACAGCGCTATCGGCGTAAACAGTACGAACATAATAATGTAATAAATAATGCCGAAAAAAACTGGGGATGAGTGCTGTATGGCTTTTTTGCCCAGCACGGAAGTAAAGCTGTAAAGGAAGGCCACTGCAATCATCATGAGCGACCCTTTCTCTTTTCTTATTGCTGCAAACGGCTCCAGAATGCCTTCGCTGAATTTTTTGATATTGAGAGTATAGCCTCCGGCAGCGATGCACAAAACTCCGGCGGCGCCGGGAAGGGATATGCTCTCGCCGAGGACAAGGTAAGGGACAATGATCAGAAATACAGGAGTCAACGAGAGAAACGGCAGGGAAAGGCTCAGGGGAGAGACCTTCAATGCCTTTGTGTAGAGTATGAACGCGCAGATTTCCAGAGGCAGCGCCATCAGGACAGTTATATAAAAAGTGTTATCGAGCTGCGGAACAGGGATAAAGAAGAGGCAAGCCGCAAGGAGCGGCAGTGAGAACAGGAGCCTGAGCCAGGCGATGAGATAAACATCATGAACAGAGAGGGCCCTCTTTGTCAGTGCGTCGCTGGTCGCAAGCAAAAAGGCGGAACCCAGGGCCAGCGGTATCCACAGGTTAGTCATTCGCATATTTGGCTATCGTCAGGGTTCTTAGTAGTGGGGAGGCAACGAGCCTGTAGAAAAAGTCCAGAATTGATAGGCTCTCCTTTGTCTTGAACTTTTTTGCTTATCATTCCCGGTTTATTTATTGTTCCTGTTTTATTGGGGATTGTTTGCCGTTTCATCTGCGACTACGGCTTGTCCTTGCCCATACTCAGGCTGCCACTTCCAGTATTTCTTAGCCCTGTGCAAATACTTCTCCATATCTATGCACTTTCAGTAGATTATGCACCATGCAGTAAAGTACCCATTGTATGTTTACTTTCTGTTTACCCCTGAGGGTGAATCTGTCAAGGCCCAGGGTGGTGCGGATGTTACCGAATACAGGCTCAACTGTTCCTAACCTTTTGTTGTATATTAGTCGTCCTTTTATCGAATCTATCTTGCGTCTCATCTTTTCGGTAAAGGTCTCAGCCTCTGTTTCCAGGATGCCCTGATAAAAATATACATTCCGGACTGCCGTCCTGTCTGGATATCTTAAACACTGTGCGCGTAGATTACATATGCTACAGTCGGTCTTGCGTCCTTGAAATCTTATCGCTCTATTGCTTTCTGTTTTCTTATTTTCTCCACTTCTGGATAGCCGCTTCCCAGCAGGACATATGCAGTAATACTTGTTCTCGCTTAGAATGAAGTCTGTCGGTTTGTACAGTCCTTTAACTCCACAATATCCGCTCCTCTCTTTCTTGAATTGTTCCTTGTATCGTTCAACATCTGCAAACCGGGGATCGCGCTTCCTAAACTGGGTGTCCGCTATGTAGCCGTCAATGCCCTGCTCTATTATCATCTCCATGTTCTTTTCTGTATGAAAGCCACTGTCCGCTGTTACCCGTGCTTCACTGAACACGTCGTTCTTATTGCCGATTGCCTTAAAGTTCTCTCTCGTGCCCTCTATCATCGGCTCCAGTAATTCGTGTTCCTGTCCAGTGCCAAACGCTTCCGCATGCACTACTACCTGATGTTTACCGTCAACCACTGCTACTCCTGCATACCCCTGTATAACTCCATGTGAGGTCTTCATCTTGGCGCTCTCATTGTCCGTTATGTTGCTCTTTATAGGCTTGCCGCTTTTGCCAAGCTTGTCGTCATTGTCTTTCATCCACCCCTTTATCTTCCTGACCCTCTCTTTTAGAGTTTTAACATAGCCCTGTTCCTGCTCAACTATTTCCTTGTTTGCCTCGTTCTCATCCATTTGCCTATGCCGGGCTATGATCTGTCTGACGGCCTTTTCCATCTTGGCTTTTTTCTTCTGTAGCTCCTCTTTCGTTCCGCTCCACTCTTTAGACGCATTGGACGGCAGCTTGCAGCCGTCTACCGCAAACATCTCTTTGCCTATCAGCCCCATTTCATCACAGATCAGCAGTACTTCCAGAAACAACCCTATACTCTCCTGGCTCATCGAGGATATAAAGTCGGCTATAGTCGTAAAGTGCGGGCGGGTGTCTGCCGATAGTGCCATGAATATTATGTTCTCCCCACAGCATTGCGCTATCTTGCGGCTTGAGGTAATACCTCGTGAATATGCATACAGGACTATCTTTAATAATATTGCTGGATCGTATGCAGGCGCTCCAGTTTCGTCGTTGTTGTATCTATCATCAAATATGCTCATGTCTATTTCGTTGTCAATCAGGTAATGAAGGGTATACTCGAATGTGCCCGGAAGAATCTGCTTGTCGAAATGCACCGGTATGAACTTGCCTTGAGTATAGTCGTACTCTTTATATCTCGCCACTCTCCCTCCTGCGCAGCGGTGTGATCCCATCTTCAAACAAGATGAATGGTATATTATAAGCCTTTAGGGACTTTTCCTACAGCCTCAACGTCCTCCCCACAGACCAAGGATTTGAACGATAGGCAATTTTCCATACGTGCCGAGAATTTGAATTAAAGGACCAACCGGTAGCAGTTGAAAAGCAGTCAGCCCTTTCTAATTCTAAACTATAATCCCAGTTCCTCCGGCGTGCCGATTTTCCCGAGTACTGCTGTCGCAGCCGCAACTGCGGGGTTCGAAAGATATACTTCGCTCTCCGGGTGGCCCATCCTGCCTACAAAATTTCTATTGGTAGTTGCCAGCGCCCTTTCGCCTTTGGCAAGGATGCCCATATGCCCGCCGAGGCACGGCCCGCAGGTCGGCGTTGAAACAACTGCTTCAGCATCAATAAAAATTTCCAGAAGACCCTCTCTCAGCGCCTGCTTATAAATCTGCTGAGTTGCGGGAAATATGATCATCCTGACATTCGGATTCACCTTTCTGCCCGTCAGTATCTGTGCAGCCACGCGAAGGTCCTCAATCCTTCCATTGGTACATGAGCCGACCACTACCTGATCAATGGTAATGTGAGAGAGTTCCGTTGCAGGTTTTGTATTTGAGGGCAGGTGAGGACATGCTACAGTCAACGGGATGCTCGAACAGTCATAGTCCCTTAGCTCTATATAATGAGCATCGCTGTCGGAAGCATAAAGTGTATAAGGCCGTTTTGCCCTTTCTTTCACGTACTCCTCTGTTATCGCATCGGGGACAATGATGCCGTTTTTCCCGCCCGCCTCTATTGCCATATTGCACATAGTAAGCCTCCCGGACATTGAAAGTGTCCTGATTGCTTCTCCTTCAAACTCCATGGACTTGTATAAGGCGCCATCTACACCTATATCTCCTATTGTGTGCAGTATCAGGTCTTTTCCACTCACCCACTTATTGAGTTTCCCGAAGTAGATGAATTTCATGGATTCCGGGACCTTGAACCAGCATTCTCCCGTTGCCATTGCAGCAGCGGCATCTGTAGAGCCGACGCCGGTGGCGAAAGCGCCGAGAGCTCCGTATGTGCAGGTGTGGCTGTCGGCACCGATTACCAAATCACCTGGCCCGACAAATCCCTGCTCAGGGAGGAACGCATGCTCAATACCCATTCTCCCAACCTCAAAATAGAGACTGATGTCCTGCTCTTTTGAAAATTGCTTCAGCAGCTTGCACTGTTCCGCTGCCTTGATGTCCTTCTGAGGGGTGAAGTGGTCAGGTATCAATGCTATTCGCTCTTTGTTAAAGACATGCTTCGCGCCTGTTTTTTTGAATTCCTGTATGGCAATAGGAGCAGTAATGTCATTGGCAAGGATAAGGTCAACCTTCGCATTTATCAACTCCCCGGCCGAAACAGCCTTTTTTCCGGCATGAGCCGCAAGGATCTTCTCTGTAATGGTCATGTGCCCTCCGATATCATGGACGTTAAACATCTATTATATATTTACTTCAGGAACGTTGACAAGAGCGGGTAGTGCGGGAGGCAGGTGAGAAGGAAATGAGGATTGAGGCTGAGTTCAGTTACGCTACGCGGCGTAGACGCAGACTTTGTTTCTGCCGGTTTTTTTCGCCGTATAGAGGGCGCAGTCTGCATGACTGATAAGCACATCGGGAGACGGCTGGTTCATACCGGTGAACGTCGATATCCCTGCGCTTATCGTTATCTGAATCCTATCTGTTTCAGCACAATCAAACGGCTTATCCTGCACTGCCTTCCGCAACGTCTCTGCAAACTCTGCAGCGGCGTCGATGGAGGTGTTTGACATCAGTATAATGAATTCTTCACCACCGAACCTGCCGACAACATCCTCTCTCCGCATGGTTGACAACATTAGCCGGCCTAAATTTTTCAAAACTTCATCTCCGCAGCGGTGGCCGTAGGTGTCATTGACACTCTTGAAAAAGTCTATGTCAAGCATCATAAGCGAGAGGGGCTCATTATAGCTCATCGACCATGACAGGTCCTCAATCAGCCTGGCCGTGAAGAAGTTGCGGTTATAAAGCCCTGTCAGGTAATCCCGGTCCATCATGTACTCGAGTTCTTTTGTCTTGTTCCTTATATATATGAGATTCCGGAGCCGTGCCAGCACTTCCTCTTTGAAATACGGCAGTGTTATATAATCATATGCGCCAAGCTGGTAGCATCTTGTAAGTGTTTTCCGCATCCTGTTTGTGCCGATAAGCATTACCGGCATCTCCCGAGTCGACGGAGCCCACTTCAGCTTCTCCAATATCCTAAGGCTGAGGCGGGTATTAAGATGCACGTTGAGAAAAACAACATCAGGAAATTCGTGGTAGACCCTATCGAGGATGTCGCCGTTGCTTTCTATGAAGCAGCACTCGTATCCCTGATTCTGAAGTATCTGCCCCAGAACGTTTTTGGTCTCAGCAGATGTGTCTGCAATTAAAACCTTCATGGCTTGCAATACTATACAACATTTGGTCTATTTTGTAGAATATCAGCGTTACTATCAGCCTCTAAGTCTCCTCAACTCCCCTGGCAGTCTTCTCGGTTTTCCCTCTTTATCAATACAGACAAAGGTCACATACGCCTCGACTAAAAGGGTGTCGTTTCTGAAAATAAGGCTTTTTAGAACAGCAGAAGCATTTTTCATCTCAGCGATCTCGGTAGTAATATTGATAGTCTCGCCCAATCTCGCAGGTCTTTTGTAAGAGACAGCTGCATGGATGACAGGGAAAAAAAGCCCTTGATAGTGCAACTCCGCAACACTGATCCCGTGCTCCAGGAGAAATTCGGTCCGTGCCCTTTCGAGGTAGCGAAGAAAATTGCCGTAGTATACTATCCCTGCTGCATCGGTATCTTCATAATATATTTTTACGCTGAGCTGGTGTGCCATCTTTCCCTCCATTTAACGATAAGAGCCGGGCAAGGCAACCTGAAAAATAAGCGGGCCTGAAATTCTAATGAATCTCAGGCCCCATGGTCAAGTTCCGCAACTGAGGGCTTTTGCCCTCATGCACTAAAAATACTGCAACAACCTGAAAAAAGTCAACGCAGCCGGGATAATTTCTCAGGTCCGTTTTTTTCCTGCAGCAAGCTTGTTCAACGCGGTTATGTAAGCCTTGGCAGCAGCAATGATAATATCGGTGTCGGCGCCGTTTCCCCGGACTGTCCTGCCGTCCTCTTCCAGCGATACGGTGACTTCACCAAGTGCATCAGTCCCGCCTTTGATGCCTTTGACCTCGAATTTCAACAAATTGCTCTTTGTCTGTGTCAGAGCGGCAATCGCCTTATAGGCGGCATCCACGGGACCGTCGCCGTGTTCCACCGTCTCGACAACTGCGCCGCTGATTTTCATTTTCAGCGATGCTGTCGGACTGACATTCGTTCCGCTCGATATTGAGAGGTCCACCAGACTGTAGATTTCAGGAATTTTGGAAACCTCTTCTGAAATAAGCGCTTCTATGTCCTCATCAAAAATATTTTTCTTCTGGTCAGCCAGATGCTTGAATTTCCCGAAGGCGGTTTCCGCCTCTTCGTCGGTGAGTGAGTATCCGAGTTCGCCCAGTCTTGTTTTAAACGCATGCCTTCCCGAGTGTTTCCCGAGGACAAGTTCAGTGCTGACAAGACCTATGTCTTCGGGCCGTATAATTTCATAGGTCATTTTTTCTTTAAGAAGTCCGTCCTGATGAATGCCCGACTCATGGGCAAATGCATTGGCGCCCACAATTGCCTTGTTTGGCTGCACCGGTATCCCGGTGATCCTTGTAACAAGCCTGCTGGTGCGTATGATCTCCTTTGTATTTATGACGGTAGCAGCCTGATAGAAGTCTCTACGGGTTGCAAGGTTCATAACGACCTCTTCCATGGAGCAATTGCCTGCGCGCTCCCCTATGCCGTTTATCGTGCACTCAACCTGTCCAGCCCCGTTTATAATTGCGGCCAGCGAGTTTGCGACAGCCAGCCCCAGATCGTTATGACAGTGGACCAATATCACCGCCTTAGCGCCTATTCTTTCCTTAATCGATTTAATCAGGGCTCCGAATTCGTCAGGCGTGGTGTATCCCACTGTGTCCGGTATATTGACCGTGGATGCCCCTGCCCCGACAACCGCCTCTATTACTTCCAGCAGGTAGGAGCGATCTGTCCTCGTTGCATCCATTGGAGAGAATTCCACATCATCAACAAGGCTTTTTGCAAGCTTAACCATCTCGACAGACCTTTTTAGCGCTTCTTCGCGGCTTACCCTGAACTGGTATTTCAAATGTATGTCGGAAGTGGAATGGAATGTGTGAATGCGCCGCTGGGGAGCGTCTTTTAAGGCCTCCCACGCACTTTTTATATCCTGTTCTTTGGCCCTTGCGAGCCCGGCAATGGTTGCACCCTGCACTTCTGCCGCAATCCTCTGCACTGCCTCAAAATCACCGGGCGATGCTATGGGAAAGCCGGCTTCGATCGTGTCCACTCCGAGTTTTACCAGCTGCCGCGCAACCTGCAGCTTCTCTTCAACGTTCATTGAAGCGCCGGGCGACTGTTCGCCATCTCTTAATGTCGTATCAAATATCTTAATGGTTCTCATGTGTATTGTCCTGTTCTTCGGAAGAATTTTCATGCAGCCGTGCCGCAAGCCCCATTTTTCTGCGCTTGATCAGAAGGTAGACATTCTCAATTATACCCCAAACAAGGTATGACATGGCAAAAATAAATATCGCTGTCGGCGGATGAATAAGCAGGACGAAAAGTATCAAAACAAAAATTACCAGGAACCTGAAAGGCTTTCTTTCCCTGAAGTCTATTTCCTTAAGTCCGTGATACTTAATAGTACTTACCATCAGCAAAGAGAGGATAATCGTTATCACCGGGAAAAAGACATTCTTTGGAGGCGGACCCTCCCAGAATTCATAGTAGACTATTATAATTGATGACAAGATAGTGGCCGCGCCGGGTATCGGCATCCCTTTGAAAGCCTTTGAGCCCGGGCCCCCTGTTTGCACATTAAAGCGGGCCAACCTCAATGCCCCGCATGCGACAAATAAAAAGGCCGCGGCCCATCCGAACCTGCCAAAAGGCCCGAGTGCCCACTTATACATCATTATGGAAGGGGCTACGCCGAACGCCACAAGATCGGAAAGCGAATCAAGCTCTATACCGAAGCGTGTCGAGGTATTGGTAAGCCGGGCGATCCAGCCGTCAAGGCCGTCAAATATATTAGCGATCACTATGGCCCAGGCTGCGTAAAGATAATTGCCGTTTATTGCAGACATGATGGCAAAAAAACCGCTGAACATGCCGCAAAGTGTCAGCGTGTTGGGCAGCAGATAAACACCTTTCTTGGGTTTTTTGTCATGTATGTCAGGATACGCAACAATCATATGTTCAGCTGTCCTATAATAGTTTCGCCTGCTTTAACGGAATCCCCGGTCTTTACTTTGATTTCCGTGTTTTCGGGAAGATAGACATCGAGCCGGGAACTGAATTTTATAATTCCATAACGCTCGCCTTTTTTCAGGGTATCTCCCTGCCGGACCCGGCAGACTACACGCCTTGCAACAGCACCCGCAACCTGGCGGACAAGTATGCTGCCGCTGCTTCCCTTGAGAAGCATTGCAATGTTTTCGTTGCGGATGGATGCCTCCGGTTTGAATGCGGATATAAACGCGCCGGGAGTGTAGACAGCGGATTCCACCACGCCGGCGCAGGGCGCTCTGTTGACATGCACATTGAGAGGCGACATGAAGATACTTATCTCTATCGCCGTGCTTTTCAGAAATTTCTCTTCGGTGACCGTCTGTATCTGTAAAATCCGCCCGTCCGCAGGCGACACGAAGATATTGTCGCCCTCAGGCGCCAGCCGTTCAGGATCCCTGAAGAAGTAGACTACGAAAAGGGTAAGCACCAGGGGAAGGGCAGCAGCCCATACCCCTCCAAAAATAAAAGCGCCAATTGTTAAAGCGGCGGCAAGAGAAATAAACGGATAACCTTCCGGCGCAAATTTGAGCATTATTCCCCACAAAGACAGATAAAGGCAGGTAGAGGTGAAGGTAAATATTTAAGGCGCCGCTTTTTTATCTTTATCTGTTTCATCTCTACCTCTAACTGTTTTTTATGCCTTTGATCTGTCCACTAATTTGCCCTTTTTAAGCCATGGCATCATCGACCTCAGTTTTGCTCCCACTTGCTCAACCTGATGTTCCTCGCCCCTGCGCGTCAATGCATTGAATACGGGTTTATTTACCCTGCATTCCAGCAGCCACTCGCGTGCAAATTTACCGTCCTGTATCTCGCCAAGAATATTTTTCATCTCTTTTTTTGTCTCGTCGGTGACAACACGGGGTCCCCTCGTAAGGTCACCGTATTGGGCGGTATTGCTTATTGAATAGCGCATATTTGTAATCCCGCCTTCATAGATAAGATCAACAATGAGTTTTACCTCATGCAGGCATTCGAAATAAGCCATTTCCGGGGCATATCCGGCTTCAACAAGGGTCTCAAACCCGGCCTGGATCAGAGCAGTGATGCCGCCGCAGAGGACGACCTGTTCACCGAAGAGGTCAGTCTCGGTCTCTTCCCTGAATGAGGTCTCGATGACCCCTGCCCTTCCGCCCCCCACTCCTGATGCATAGGCCAGCGCAACATCTTTTGTATTGCCGGATGGGTCCTGATGCACGGCAATAAGACATGGTACGCCGCTGCCTTTTGTATATTCAGACCTGACCAGGTGCCCCGGTCCCTTTGGCGCTGCCATAAACACGTTGGCGTCAGCGGGGGGGACTATCTGTCCGAAGTGGATATTGAAGCCGTGGGCAAAGGCAAGATAGACTCCCTTTTTCATGTTTGGCGCAATCTCGTCATTGTAAACATCCGCCTGAAATTCGTCAGGCAGCAGGATCATTATAACATCGGCTATTTTGGCAGCGTCCGGCGGTGTCATGACCGTAAATCCGGCTGCAGCGGCCTTGTCCCAGCTGCTGCCTTTTCTGATCCCTATGGTCACGTCCATGCCGCTGTCTCTCAAGTTGTTTGCATGGGCATGTCCCTGGCTGCCGTAGCCCATGATTACGCTCTTTTTCCCTTTCAGTATCTCAGGCCTGGCATCTTTGTCATAATAAATATGTATCATTGCGTTCTCCTCCGGCGTATCTTTTTAAGAAGTCAGTCTTATTATATTACACATTTTACCAAATAATTTCTCTGTGCGTAATAGTGGTGGTGGGTCAGTTTGTTTTTGCACGGAAGACAGGAGAAGCGGAGCACTTATTTTTCGACGCGCTGAAACTGATTTCGTCGGCAAATCCCAATTTCCCATTGAAGGGATCCCCGAAACCGTTCTCAGTTGGGGCTCGGCGTTACTCGCCCCCGTTTCAGTAGACCCGTGCATCGCGTCGAAAAACAAGTGCTCCACTTCTCCTGCTATTAATTATATTGGATCGGCAGGGGCAGGCTGTTTATCGGAGCGCTGAAACTACTTTCATAGGCGGATACAATTCGTCGTAGCAGCCATGTCCATACCCATGCCCGGCTGGGGCTCGGCGTCACTCGCCCCTGTTAGAGCAGAGCCGTGCATCGCTCCGATAAACAGCCTGCCCCTGCCGATCCCTTCCATTTTCCTTGCAGTTTGCGAAGACGCTTAATACTGCCTTGCATTATCGGCCATTAATTTTGCAATAGACTTGGCGAATGCAGATGGGTCCTTTGGCTTCGAGCCTTCGAGCAATACTGCCTGATCATACAGCAGCCGTGCATACTCGCTGAGGACTGGATTTCCGCTGTCCTTCTCAGGGATGGATTGCATGGCTTCAATTACAGGATGTAACGGATTGATCTCCAAAATCCGCTTATGCACGGGGACCTCCTGTCCCATGGCCTTAAATATCTTTTCCATCTGAGGGTCTATATCTCCTTCGTCGCCGACAAGACAGCACGCTGAATCTTTCAGCCTGGAGGACATGCGCACATCCTTTATGTCTTCTTTCAAGCTGTCTTTTATGAACGCCAGGATTTTTTCGTACTTTTCTGCTGCCTTTTTCCTGTCTGATTCATCTGTTTTGTCCAGCTTTATGTCGCCCCTGGTAACAGACTTCAGGTGTTTCCCTTTGTACTCAAGGCCTCCCATGATGAAATCATCTACCTCATCAAGCATGATGAGCACCTCGTAACCCTTTTCCCTGAAGGCTTCCAGATAGGGTGAAGAAAGTGTCTCCTCAAGGGAACTGCCTATAATGTAGTAGATATCTTCCTGCCCTTCCTTCATAGCGTCCACATATTTCTGAAACGTCGTGAATGTGTCTCTCACTGTCTTGGTTGACGGGAAAAGGAGCAGGTCGGCGATCTGTTCCTTTCTGGAGAAATCGAAATGCACTCCTTCTTTCAGGACCTTTCCAAACTCACGATAAAAATTGAGGTAGACATCGTATTCGTGCTCTTTCAGATCACTTATTGTGTCGAGTACCTGCCTGGTGATGCTTTTTCTTATTATTTCCACCTGCCTGTTCGACTGCAGGATCTCTCTCGAAATATTCAGCGGGAGGTCTGATGAATCTACCACTCCCTTCACGAACCTCAAATAGACAGGGATAAGGTCTTCGCAATGGTCCATTATTTGGACCCTTTTTACATAGAGGGTAGGGCCTATCTTGAAATCCTTGTAAAAAATGTTAAAGGGGGCTTTTGAAGGGACATACAGCAGGGCAGTAAATTCAGAGGTCCCTTCGGCCCTGTAGTGGATTGTTTTCAACGGGTCGGCAAGGTCGTGAGAAATGTGCCTGTAAAACTCGTTGTACTCGTCCTGTGATATTTCAGGCTTGTTTTTCAGCCAGATGGCCTTTCTGGAATTCAGAGTTTCTTCTTCGGTTATTTTTACCTTTTTACCTTTTTCAATGGTGGAGTCCGCTTCGCGTTCGACATCCATAACGACAGCATGCTCGATGTAGTCGGAATACTTTCTAACAATATTCCTGACCTCCCACGGATCAAGGTATTTTTTCTCCTCCTCCTTCAGGTGCAGAATAACATCGGTGCCCTTTTGCTCTTTTTCAATATCTTCGACGGTAAAAGAGCCGTCAGCCGTTGATTCCCACCTTACCCCCCGGCCGATGTTTTCCCCGGCCTTTCGCGTGATAAGGACCACTTTATCAGCAACCATGAAGGAGGAATAAAAGCCGACCCCGAATTGGCCGATGAGTTCGGGATTGTCCTTAATCTCTTTTTGTTGCAGGATATTGAGAAATTCTTTTGTCCCTGAATGGGCAATGGTCCCCAGGGCCTTGACCGCCTCCTCCTTTGTCATTCCGATGCCATTATCACTTACCGTTAAAGTGCCGGCATTTTTGTCGGCGGTGATCTTGATTTTCCAATCCCCGGAGCCCTCAAGGACAGCGCTGTTGGTGAGGGACTCATACCGCGCCTTATCTATGGCATCGGACGCATTGGAAATAAGCTCTCTCAGGAATATTTCCTTGTGGGAGTATAAAGAATGAATCATCAAGTCGAGGAGCTGTTTGACTTCTGTTTTAAATTCCATTTTCTGCGCGGACATAATTATTTAATTTCTCCTTGTATTTGGGTTTTCTTCGGTGGTTTTTTTTCTTTTGCAATGCTCTTTTTGCGTGCCTTCTTTTTCGCCTTTGGTTTCTGGGGTTCTTTTGCGGCTGACTGCAGTTTCTCGTTCATGTCCTTTATTTCGCCGGCCAGCATGTTCAATTTAGAGAAGATAAGCATCTCGACGGTATCCGGGCCTTTTTCCTGGACGACCGCCGGTTTGGGTGCTACGTAAGCTACGTCACGGTGCAGGGTGATTGTTTTGGCTGAAAGGTGACGCATCCCATCAGCCTTGTTGAGGTAAGACGTTGTGTATGAAAAGTCAATGATGTCGCCTGGTTTGATATCAGAGACTGAAATGGGCATTCCCTGTTGATCTTTTATTATTGTGTCCCCGGAAGGGTAGAGTACATATTCGCCGTTGCCGATAATTATTTTGCCAGGACTTTCAATGACAGTGACCGGTTTAGCAGTTATGACACCTTCCTCTTTTCCCTCTTTGACCGTCCTGGCAGTCTTCATTTCCATATCGTCTCTTATATTGTTCTTTAGGTCCGAAACATCGGCGCCGAGATCTGCAGCATTTTCAAGGTCCTTTTTTGCAAGGTCGACCATTGTCAGGTCTATGCCGTCAGGCTTAACCGACTTTATGTAATAGGCCCTTGCTCTTCCCCTGTACATCGCTGCCTGCAAGGTCCGGTTGTCGGTTGCCTCAATTACTCTTGTGTATGAATCTATCGCATCATCAAGCCGCTTCAGTGCAACGAAACAATCGGCGACAGCGAGATTATAGATCCAGTCCTCTTTAAACTGCTTGAGCTTCCTGGCCGTTTGATAGCTTTTTACCGACTCGCCGCAATTTCCTTCCCCGCGGTATTTAAGCCCATCTGCAAGATAATCGGAGTTTTGAATGCAGTCTTGTTTAGAACCAGTGTCCCCGAAGGCCTCCGCGCCAGAGGCTATAAAGAAAATCGCTGCCAGGATACAAATGGTTGCTCTCATATAGTACACCTCCCGCAACAAAGATGCCCTCCCCAAAAGTCAGGACTTCCAGGGATCCACGAGCTATCTTCTATAATACCTTATCCAGCTTGTGTTTTTGGATATATCAGGGCACCGGGTAGTGGGTCAGTTTGTTTTTGCAAGGTAGACAAGAGGAGTGGAGCACTTTTTTTTCGACGCGCTGAAACTGATATGAGATAAACAGCCTGCCCCTGCCGATCCCTTCCATATGACTCTGTTGGGTAATGGGTCAGTTTGTTTTTACCCAGATTATACAGATCAAAAACAAACTGACCCGTTAACCGGCGCCGACAGCAAATACTCTTTCGATAAAACTCTCCCTGAGAACGGGATCGCGGAGCCGGAGGTCATCCTCTGCGGGCAAAAGGGGAAAGGAGTTGATGAAGATTCGTGCGAATATACCGACGCCGCTGCCGACCACCGCTCCGGAAGGTGTGTAAACTTCGACGCCCTGCATGCCGGAACTCGGGGATTTGCTCTTGAAAATGAACCCGCAAAGCCCCGCACTCTTCAGGCATTCGATTTTTTCCTGCGCCCATTTGACCATGCGTTCCGTGTGATCTGTCCCTGTAAGGTTTGTAACAAGGCGCGGCGCATCTGGTATACCCACGAGGCGCATGGCCTCCCTGGGTACAGGCAGGCCGCATTCTACCTCAGGACACACTGGTACCCATTCGACGAATTGTCCGAAGGTATCGGTCAGGAAGCTGTCCAGTTTGTGACCTCCGTCATAACGCACCTTTTCGCCGAGTAGACATGAACTGATGCCGATCTTAATGCTGCGACTCATACTTCTCCTCACTAAGTTCTCGCCCGGCTGTGAACCTATAATGTAAAGTATACACTATTCATTCTCCTTGCATCGCCTGCATAATACAGCGGGATACAGCAGCATGGATGTTATGGGGTGCGGGTTACTCGCCCACTGCCGATGACCCGGACGCCCGACTGCATAAAAACAACCCCGTACTGTCTGAATAGCAGGTCTGTTATGCACTATAGTTGAATTATCAGTGATTTTAGTGCTATCATAGAATAGTTGAATAAGGGATATGAGATGTATAATGCATAGTTAGCTAACTTATGACCACGGGACATTTTGTCTTGGTGGTTTTTTTATTTCGCAGCGAAGGAGAACAACAGTATTATGAAGGGAACAGTAAAGTGGTTCAACGATTCAAAGGGCTTTGGATTCATCACAGCAGAAGATGGCAGCGACGTATTCGTCCATCACTCCTCCATTCAGGCACAAGGCTTTAAGTCACTTGCCGAGGGTGATAGGGTGTCTTTCGATGTCGAAAAGGGAGACAAAGGGCTCAAAGCCGTCAACGTCGTAAAGGAATAATAACCGTATATGAAGAAGACCGGAGAAATGAAAGTCGTCAACTACTGTCCTGCCGGCGACCTCCGGTGCGCTCATAGCGAAACAGAGTAAAGAGACAACGGACGCGGGCCGATGAGGCCCGCTATCTTAAAACCAGTGGTCTTTAACCGCTCGTTTGTTGTCTCGTATTCCTCATGCAAAATTCTACAAACATATAAAGGAGTTGGCCATGTCATTCAGCAGAAGTGCTCAGTTGCAGAAGAGGGAGCAAAGGGCCCAGATGGACATCGAGGCGGGGCTGGTTTCAGAGAAGTTCCCTAACGTTTCGAAAATCACCCTTGTTTTAACCTATTACCATGTTGGAGCAATACCTGTTCTAATGGTCCGCACCATCAATTTCCTCCCTCACTCTGCCGCGAACTTCAAGATGAATTGCGCGATTCCGGGCTGTGAAGGTGGAGGGTTTGATCTTACGAAAATTATTGCCACCGTGGTAAAAGGGCACAAGAAGACCTTAAAAGGGAATCTTGCATGTGAAGGGAAAAACGTGTCCTTTGACAAGAATCACGCGAGTATTGACTACGAAATCATCGTCGGGTACAAAGACTCATTAAATTAGGGACCCTTCCGGTACAGTACGGCAATCGATTCCGGAACTGCCTTTTTTGCTGGAGCCAAGACCCAATGCCACCGCTCTTCTTATCTGTCTATCCTCCCTTATGTCAGGCCTTAATCAGCGAAAGACCGGCTATATGATAGCCGGCAGCAGCCGGGCCGAACAGGTCTGCAAAAAACACATTGGGGTTTTGTCAGGGAATTCCCTGATTTCCTGTATGACATTCGCCTGGACCATGCTGAAATTATAGGACTTGTAATATCTTTTGGGGTATGTGAGTATAGATGATATGCAGACTAATCTGGAAATAGGCAGATTCAATGAGTTGAAAATAAAAAAAGAGACAACTATCGGGGTCTATCTCGATTCCGATGCAGGCGAGATTCTGATGCCCCGCAAGTATGTTCCTCAGGAAGTACGTCCAGGCGACAGCATACGGGTATTCGTTTACAGGGATTCCGAAGAGAGGCTGATTGCAACAACACTGGCGCCGGCCGCCGTTGTGGGTGAATTCGCCTGTCTGAAGGTAGTCGCAATTAGCAGGGCCGGAGCGTTTCTGGATTGGGGGGTCCAAAAAGATCTGCTCGTGCCGTACAGTGAGCAATCCGGAAAGATGGAAGTCGGGGGAAAATATATTGTCAGGATATTCCTCGATGAGCGGACCCAGAGAATAACAGCAACGACAAAAATCAGCAGATTTATAGAAAAGGAAAATGTTGACCTTCACGAAGGTGAAAACGTTGCTCTTCTTGTTTACAGGACCACCGACTTGGGAATAAAGGTAATTGTCAACAACAGATACTTCGGCATGCTTTATAAAAACGAGGTATTTGAAAAGCTGCATATCGGCGATAAAGCTGAAGGATATGTAAAGAGAATACGTCAGGACGGCAAAATAGATGTCATGCTCGGCAAAGCCGGACCGGCAGACATTGAGGAGGCCAAAGCTGTAATTATAAAGACACTGAAGGAACACAAGGGCTTCCTTCCGCTGGGAGACCATTCTGCGCCGGAACATATACGTGAAATCGTGCATATGAGCAAAAAAACATTTAAAAAAGCCGTCGGCGGCCTTTACAAGAAGGAGCTTATAGAGATCAAAGAGGACGGGATCAAGTTGAAAAGGGTGGACAAGGCCAAGACAATGCACCTTTTCAAGTTTTAGGATATGTGGGTAGTGGGTCAGTTTGTTTTTGCTCTGTATTATCTGGGTTATCAGTAGTGGGCTGGTAACGTCCAGCCCGCATATCGAGAAATGGCGACCAAAGATCCATTCTCAATACATGTCAGTGATTGAAATGAGGGACTAATTGATACAGAGCAAAAACAAACTGACCCGCTACCCACATGTGCACAAGAGATCCATGCACTTATCCTTAGCATGAGGCAGGTATGATTGCAATTTCGCTACAATCCGGAAGCAACGGCAATTGCATTTATGTGGAGGCCGGCGGCGTGAGGCTTTTGTTTGACGCCGGGATATGCGGCGCTGATGCAGATCGCAGACTCGCGCTGTATGGCCGCGACATCAGGGGAATCGATGCGGTAATCATATCACACGACCACGCCGACCATGTCCGTTTCGCCGGCGTCTATCAGAGAAAATACAAGCTGCCTGTTTATATGACCCCGCGAACGCTCCACGTGTCGGAGGAGAGACACAGGCTCGGACGTCTTGACAATGTACACCTCTTTCTTTCAGGTGGTACCCTCAAATTCGGCGGAGTATCTATCCAGACGATCTCCACCCCCCATGACGGCGTGGACGGTTCTGCCTTTGTGGTCGACTGCGGCCAAACACGCCTGGGTATACTGACTGATCTCGGGCATGCCTTTGAAGAACTTTCTGCTGTTATTCCATCTCTTGATGCTGTGTTTATCGAAAGTAATTATGACCCCCGTATGCTTGCCCGCGGTCCGTATCCTGAATTTTTGAAGCGCCGTATACTGGGTCCTGGAGGGCACCTTTCAAACCATGATGCCGCTCATCTGCTCGAATCAGGCGGGCGGCTGAAGTGGGCATGCCTTGCCCATCTTTCGGAGCATAACAATAACCCTCAACTGGCCTTGCAGACGCACCGCGATATTTTGAATAACGGTCTAATGCTTCATATTGCCGGCCGCCACAGGGCAACGGGTATATTAACTGTTTGACGGGAAATGGTCTTGGAAGCGGACCAAAGAGGGGCGGTCCTAAAGGGGTCCCCGGAAAGTCGAAGCTTTTTTGGGGCGCCGCTTGATAGGTCAGGAGGGATTTTAAGGTGTAGATAGCCGCGGCCCCGTTTTGTTAGTATAAAGGCGCGGCTTAAACGGATAGCGAGCGTATTCCCCGTGGTCTTGACGCAGGGAAGATATATTTTTTGACGGAGGCTTTAATAAAGGGAGTGGGTCTTCATTTTTCTATGAGCAACGGTCCTGTAGATACAGCCATCGGCCAACTGCTGGAACTGGTACCTGTGAACCATCCGGAACTGGTGCGGGAGATGATCATCGCTGCGCTTAAAGCGGGACAGGAAGAAGATATAAGGGCAGACCTGAAACTTATGAATACCACGCTCAAAGAGATGCGTTTTACCTCAAAGGTATTCGGCCCTTACCGCAATGTGAGAAAGGTGACGGTATTTGGGTCGGCGCGGACCAGGCCGGTCGAGGCGGTATACCGCCTGGCGCAGCTTTTCGGAAAAAAGCTCGCCGAAAGCGGATATATGGTAATCACCGGCGGGGGTGGCGGCATAATGCAGGCAGTGAACGAGGGGGCCGGTCCTGAAAATTCGTTCGGCGTAAACATACGCCTTCCTTTTGAACAAAAAGCCAACCCAACATTCAATGGCAACCCGCGGCTTATTACGTATAAGTATTTTTTTAACCGGAAGGTGGCATTCCTGAAGGAATCCAACGCAGTTGCACTCTTTCCGGGCGGGTTTGGTACGCTCGATGAGGCAATGGAAACGCTTACGCTTATTCAGACTGGAAAGCGTAATCCCATGCCGCTTGTTCTCATTGATGAGCCTAACGGTACGTATTGGTCGCTGTGGCAGAAATTTTTTGAAGATGAATTGCTGGCGCAAGGATATCTGAGCCCGTCTGATTTTGATCTTTTTGAACGGGTAAATTCCGTCGATGATGCGGTTGAATGCATAAACAGGTTTTACCGCCGTTATCATAGCCAGAGATATGTGGACAAAAAATTGGTAATCAGGCTGACCTCGGAACTCAGTCCTCAGGCAGTTGAAGAACTGAAGGAGCGTTTCTCCGATATATTGACAGGTGGGGGCGATATATGCGTCTCATGCTCTCTCCCTGAGGAGGCTGACGAGGAGCAGCTTGCCGAGCTGCCCAGGCTTGTTGTTGATTTTAACCGGAAAGATTTTGGCAGGCTTAGAAAGTTTATCGATGCTATCAACGTCTATTAATCCCGAGTGGATGGAAGCGATCAAAGAGCTCGTTGCCCGCTATGGCCTCGAGGAGGATGCCGAAAACATAATTATTCCTTTTTCTGATCAGAGCGGCCGTGTTAAACGCTGCCACATTCTGAAAAGGCCGTTTATCAGGATTGTGTATACTGACAGGCATTATGTTGATTACCCGCTTGGGGATGTCATAGAGGCGACTGTAAGATTCCCTGAGATACTCTTGAGCGATGCGCTGCGACTGGTATATAACGAACGCGGCGTTCATGAACATGAACCGGCAGATAATGAAAGAAAGGAGTTCTCCGAACAATGATGAAAAAGAAAATATTGATAAACGCACTGCATCCTGAAGAGAAAAGAGTCGCAATTGTCGAGGGCGATACCCTTGTAGATTTTTATGTTGAATTTTCTTCCAAAGAGCATCTTAAGGGCAATATATATAAGGGAGTCATCGCCCGCATAGAACCCGGCCTTCAAGCGGCTTTTGTGGACTTTGGGTCCAAAAAACAGGGCTTCCTTCAACTGCGGGAGATACAGTCTCAATACTTCCAGAACAAAAAAGAAGGGAAGCGGGTGAGGGTGCAGGACGTTTTATCAAAGGGGCAGGAAGTTGTGGTACAGGTGGAGAAAGACGAACGGGACACCAAAGGCGCGAGTTTGACTACATATATATCAATTCCCGGCAGGTATATTGTGATGATGCCCGGGCAGAAAAGGGTCGGCATCTCGAGAAAGATAGAAGACAGGGAGGACAGGGACCGGCTTAAGGAAATGTTCAGTTCGCTTAAGCTTCCGGCGGACATGGGTTTTATACTAAGGACCGCCTGCAGTGACATATCGAGCGACGAGCTTTCCAATGATCTGAAATACCTTACCAGGCTGTGGAACGGGATTAAGACCGAATCAGAACAGGCTTCTGCGCCTGCGCTTATATATAAAGAGCAGGACATCGCAGTACGGACGGTCAGGGACTATTTGACTTCCGATGTTGCCGAAGTGCTTATCGATGATGCAGAGGCACACCGGAAGACGAAAGAGTTTTTGAGAAGGACAGTGCCGTGGCGTAAAATCAATATTAAATTCTATAAGGAAAAGCGGCCTATTTTTGCCAATCATATGATCGAGGAGCAGATTGCAAAAATCAATGACCGGTATGTAAAACTCCCCTCGCATGGATACATCGTATTTGATAAAACGGAGGCGCTTACAGCGATCGACGTCAATTCCGGCAGAAGCAGGAAAGAGGACAATATAGAAGCAACGGCATTGAAGACGAACCTTGAAGCGGCCCAGGAAATTGCGCGGCAGCTTCGCCTGCGTGATATAGGGGGTCTGGTGGTTATAGATTTTATTGATATGGCATCAGCGAAAAACAGGCGGGAAGTGGAGCAGAGTTTACAAGACGCCCTAAATTCCGACAAGGCGCATTTTGATATAACCGGAATATCACGCTTCGGCATTGTGGAAATGACAAGGGAACGGCTTCGTTCTGCATACCTCGACACTATGCATACAGCCTGCGCGCTGTGCTGTGGCGCCGGCATGGTAAGGTCGGACATGGCTGTCGCTATTGCCGCCCTCAGAGAGATGCATACCAGGGCGTCATCCGGCGGTGTAAAAAGCATAAGCTGCCGCCTTCCTGTTGAGAGTTTGAATTACCTTATGAATACGAAACGCAAGAGTATTTTCGATCTTGAGAAGTCGTTTCATATAACAATAAGCGTGTTTGCCGACCCAAAGCTTTCCGGGGGCCAATATTCTCTCGAAGTGGTGAATAAGGATACCGTGGAGGCTGTGGCGGAAGGGTAGCAGCGCTACTCGAAACTTATGAACCTTTTGGGATCGGTCCTGCGGGCAACTCTTGCCGGTATAAGTCCGGCTGCGAGCGTGCTAAGGAAAAGCATCAGAATAACTGCGGTCAGATAAAGGGCGGGAATGCTGAAGTGTATCTCCCAGCCAAAAGAAATTTTATTGATTACGCGAATGAAAATACTGCTCATTATCGGGCCAATTAGCGCTCCCATAGCTATGCCGGAAATGCCTACTACTCCTGCCGAAAGGACCAGCATGCTCTCAATCTGCTTCCAGGTGCCGCCCAGGTATCTGATAATGCTGAGTTCCCTTTTCCTTTCGAGGACGAGAGCGAGCAGGGTATTTACCACCCCTATGAGCGAAACTATTATGGATATCAGCTCTATTGCATACGTTATGGCAAAGCTTTTATTAAAGATGGCAAGCACCTTTTCCCTGAGTTCGCGGTTGTTCATCACTTCCACCGAATAGCGACGGGACAGCGCGTCCCTGAGTTTTGCTGCAAAGTTGTCTATATCCGCTCCGCTGTTAAGATACACAGCTATTTGTGTTGCGTCATCGAGACCCCAGTATTTTTTCAACCACTTTCTGTCCAAATAAATAAAACCCGATGTCGTCGAATAACTGCTGAACGTAGAGTATATTTTAAAGCTCCGTATGCCGTACGGGGTGCGCAATTCAATACTGTCCCCCGGTTTCAGCCTATACCTGATGCTTAAATAATTGGAGATGGAAACTTGCCTGCCATGCAGCAGCTCCTCATCACGTTTTTCGGTGTCCCTGTCTTTATAGCGTGGAGCATATAGCATCTGGGCCGCAAGGTCCCCGAAGCCCGCGACAATTTGCCTGCCGTGAAAATCCAGATGCAGTGTTCTGAAACGGTCTATACCTTTCACTTCCGGGAAGCTTTTAACAATACTGCTTATGTCATCCGATAAGGGGAAAAAACAGAAGTTGGAGGCGCAGGAAATGGGTTTTATATAGATGTCGGCGGCGATATTTTGTGAAATCCACAATTTCAGGGAATTTCTGAAAGAGAAGATAAGAATGAACAAGGCGATGATCAGAGACGTGCTTATGGCAACGCTCATCAGGGCAACGGAAAAACGGTATGTACTTCCTCTCATGTCTCCCCATGCAAGCGCGGCTGTTGCGCCAAATATAGCAGCAGGCTTTTTAAACATGTTCAATATGGTCGAAAAATACAGGGGTGCGCAGAGCGTAAAGCCCAGCAGAATGAGCAATATTCCCAGATAGGCAAGAAAGGGAAAGGAAAAGGGCATTGCACGATAATCGATGCAGGCCCCGGCAAGTCCCATAATGATAAGGATTACGCCGGCGAGAGGAAAAAGCTTCCTGCGTCTTTTATATCCGGCTTCGAATGTCCCTGCCTTTGCGCTCTCGTTCGGCCTTATTCTCGAGGCCTCGAATGAAGGGACCAATGACGCCGCCAGCGAGATGCAGAAGCCGAGGACAAGGGCGCTGACGACATCGTCTTTCCCGATAAAATAATCTGTTATTGAAATCGCGCTGTACATGGATGATATGGTCTTTGTAACAGCAATTACGGAAAAATAGGCGGCACATTGCCCCAAAAGCAGACCGAACAGAGAGCCGACAACTCCAAGCAGAGTGCCATGCAAGACAAAGAGCATGACAACGGTTTTTTTATCGGCCCCCAATGCACGCAGGATGCCTATCTCGGTCCTCCTTTTTATGACCGAGATGAAAATAGTATTGTACAGGAGAAAGACCCCCACCAGGATGGCAATGAGGCTGACGAACTGGAGGTTGTATCTGAAAGAAGCGAGCATGGACTTTTGGTTTTCGAGCAGCAGTTTCTTTTTTTCTATTGAAAGAGATAAGGGGAGTTTTTCTTGTATGCCGGCGGCAGTCTTGTCATCAGTAGAGAGGTCGATCCTCGACAGGAAACCGACCCTGCCGAAATATTCCTGAAAGTTTCCAAGGTCCATAAGCGCAGCATTTGACGGCAGGAAGCTGCCGTCAATTATACCGGCAATCTTCAGCTGGAATTCCCGGTCGTATACATAGGCCCTGAGCGTAGCGTCTTTTTTTATTGCATGCCGGACAGCGAAATCATTTGTTACAAGGATGCCGTTAAGCGTTTTGTAAAAGCTTTCCATGTCATGCGGGCCGGCGTTTGCTCCACGCAAGCGCCGTATACTCTTTACCGCATAAATACCGTTAATATCGATTGTATCCTTAAGGCCGGGCAGATACGCCGCTGCCTTTAAGACAGGGAAACTGTTTATTTCAGCAGCAGCTACCACCGGGTATATACGGTCACTGAAATCTATGCCCGAGGTATCGGATATCTCGTAGTTGGCGCCGCTATTCAGTCCTTTTATATCCGATTCAAAAGAAGATATTGCCCGGTCCGACGCGACTTTCACTCCGATAAAAAGCCCTATGCCGAGGGCGACGCCGATAACCGAGAGAAGCGTGAGAAACTTTTCCTCCCTGATGCTTCTTGATACGAAAAGGCGGGCCAGTTTAAAGAAATTCATTTGGACAGGACCCCGTCACGGAGACTTACGTGGCGCCGTGCATACTGTGCAATGGTGTTTTCATGGGTAACCAGAATGACTGTTTTCTTCATTTCCCCGGTAAGCCGGGTGATGAGTTCCATTATTGACTGACTGTTAATGCTGTCCAGACTTCCCGTCGGTTCATCGGCAAGAATAATGTCGGGATTGTGTATCAGCGCCCTTGCAATGGCGACCCGCTGCTGCTGTCCGCCCGAGAGCTGGTAGGGATAATCGTTTTTTTTTCCTTCAAGGCCGACAAGCCTCATGTATTCAGTTACACTGCGGTCATCCCCTATGCCGTTTAAGAGCAGAGGGACCTGTATATTTTCAAAGACCGTGATATTCGGAAACAGATTGAAAAACTGGAATATGAAACCTATTTTTTTTCTCCGGTACAGCGTAAGCTGCTCATCGGTATAGGAAACTATATTTTCCCCGTCAACGGTGATGCTCCCGACTTCGGGCAAATCCATGGCCCCGATAAGGTTCAGCAGCGTAGATTTGCCGGAGCCGGAACTCCCCATTATTGAGACAAAATCGCCGGTTTCTATTTCGAGATTGATCCCTTTTAAGACGCGCGTACCAGCATAGCTTTTTTGGACATTTTCGAGTTTTATCACGCCATCACCTCTTCCCTATGCCGGGAAAGATTATCCCGTTACGCCAATCCGTTTCGACCGTGAAATGATGAAGATAAAGAAAAGGCCGGGCTGAAATTAAGATCGGGTCATTACGCTGTTCACAACATCGCTGAGATCTGATAGCCGATAAGGCTTGGTTATGACCCCTTTGAACCCGAATTCAGTGAAATTGGACATAATAGGGTCGTTTGAATAACCACTTGATACAATAGCTTTCACATTGGGGTCCATTTCTCGAAGTTTCTTGATGGCATCCGCACCTCCCATGCCGCCCTGTATCGTCAAGTCCATAATAACAATATCAAACGGTACATTGTCCTCTTTCGCCTTCTTATATCGCTCTATGGTTTCATCGCCGTCTGATGAAAGCTCCACCTGATAGCCGAGATTCCTCAGCATTTCTCCTGCGACTGCACTTACCAGTTCTTCGTCATCCATTATCAGTATCTTGCCCTTGCCTCTTAGTGCTTTCTCCTCTGTCATGTCCTCAGTAGTGATCTGTTTGCCTGAAGCAGGGAGGTAAACATGGAAGGTGGTCCCGACGCCTAATTCCGACTCCACTCTAATATGACCGTCATGTTTCTTTATAATGGAATATGATGTGGCAAGTCCGAGGCCGCTTCCCCTCTGTTTGGTAGTGAAATAGGGGTCGAAGATCTTTTCAACATCTCCTTTGGGTATCCCTAGGCCGTGATCTTGAATGGCTATCTTCACATATCTTCCATTCTTTAAAACATTCGGCTTTTCATTCTCTATAACCACATTCTCGCAGCGTACATTAATAATGCCGCCCTGTGACATTGACTGATCGGCATTAAGAATTATGTTATGGATAACCTGACTTATCTGGCCCTCATCCGCTTCGACAGGCCAAAGATCATCAGGCGCCGATATGTCCGCCTTCGATTTTGTTCCTCTAAGCACAAAACCTACCGAGTCTTTGAGTAAGGCGTGAATAGAAGTTGCCTTCTTAATAGGTTCTCCCCCTTTGGAGAACGTGAGCAACTGCTGAGTTAAATCTTTGGCCCTGAAAGATGCTTTTTCAGCTTCCACAAGCCTTTGGTGTATTTTACTGTCCGGAGTTGATAACATTTTAGCCATGCTGATATTACCCACAATTGCCGTGAGAAGGTTGTTGAAATCATGTGCGATGCCGCCCGCAAGGATGCCGATGGATTCAAGTTTCTCTTTTTGGATAAGGTCTTCTTCCATTTTTTTGCGAAGAGTGATATCGGTAACTACCGACATTATTTCATGCACTCCTCCTGAGGAGTCATATACTGGAGCCGCAAATAAGCTGATGTCTATCGGCGAGCTGTCTTTTTTTTGCCGCCTGAGTTCCACAGCCATGAGAGATTCGCCATTAAATAGCCGTTTGAACAAGGCAATGAATTCTTCGTGCTTGTGACCGGGAACTATTGGAAGCGGCCTGCCGACAGCCTCTTCTTCGCTCCAGCCGAACATTCGTTCCGCTGCCTTGTTCCACATAGTAATAATCCCATGGTCGTCCATCAAATAAATTGCCGCCGGAGAAGCTTGCAATATAGCATTGAGCTTATCGTTAACTTCACGCAATGCCTCTTCAGCCTTCTTCCGCTCCGTAATGTCGCGGACCATGCTCAAAACGACCTTCCTGTTTTCGTAATTTATAATCTTGGCATTTACTTCAACAGGCATGATTGTGCCATCTTTCTTCAGGTGCGCTGATTCAAAAACTGTCTGCCCGTATTGCTCAAGCTGCGCCATCCTCTCGGAAACCGCGCCGGCAAACTTGGGAGGAACGAATCGGGAGATGTGCGTATCAAGCATTTCTTCTTTAGTATATCCGAGACGTTCGCATGCGGTACTATTAATGTCTATAACGTTCCCTCCCAGGCTTAAAATATATACAGCGTCAGTGGCATATTCAAAAAGGTTGCGGAATTTTTCTTCCCGCTCTCTTATAACTTCCTCGCTCCGCTTGCGCTCGGTGATATCGATATTAATTCCTAAAATACTCTTAATTGTTTCTCCATCAGTAACGGGTGAAATTATGTTATAAAAAAATCTTTCCTCACCCCCCACAAAAAACTTAACTTCTCCACGTAATATCTCGCCTGCGAAAGCTCTTTTGTTATTGTCTTGCCATACTGAAAGGGCCTCAGCATTCATATTTACTTCTTCAGGCGCTTTCCCGACAACATCCCCCCAATTCTTTATGGATGCCGGGTTTTGCATTATATAGCGGCCGTCTTTACCCATCATCCAGAAATCAAAAGGCAGGTTTTCAATAGCAGCCCTGAATCTGGATTCGCTTTCACGAAGAGTGTCTTCTGCCTTCTTGCGCTCGGTGATGTCCTGAACAGTAGCAATCTGATATAGTAAATTTCCTTTTTCGTCTCTTACTCCGAATGCGTCTACCTCGACTGGGAACAGATTGCCATCTTTACGCATGTGCATTGTCTTATAGGTCAGGTGGCCCTTTTCATTTACCTCCTGTGCAATTTGAGAAAGCGCAGCCCTGGTTTGAGGAGCATATACCTCGGCAATAGGTCTCCCGATCAGTTCTTCCACAGTATGCCCGTGCATTTCTGCATAAGCAGGATTCACTGTCTCAAATAGCATGTTCTTTGCATCCCCCACAGCTATCCCTATCCTTGCAAATCGGAAAATATCTGCAAATTGCCGCAAAGCCTCTTGTGCTTTTTTGAGTTCGGTGATGTCTCGGAGTTCGCTCATCGTCTTTTATAAATAATTTACCGGTTGTGGTCTATGATAAAATCAGCAGATAATGTATAATTATAGTTGCAAAAACTTATATTTGCAATGAGATGTCTGAGGCTTCCCCACCTTAAGGGCTGTCCTAAAAGTCTGTCTTTAGTATCCCGTCAGCTCGACATAGGCCCTGCCTTCGGCAGTCCCATGAACACGGCAGCTCCCTTCCCAGTATCGGTTGCCTGTCGTGGCTGTGGCAATACATTCCTGGTCCTCCATAAGCGGGGTTATCTTCAGGGCCGCTTCCTCAGAAGGTATCCTTATTTCCCACTTCGCGGGGTAGCGTGCCCCTGTTTTTTTTGAATGGTAATAGCTTAAGACAGTGACGCTGAAATCATCCTTTTGAAGGTGTCTGTACCGGCCGTCATTATAGACAAATGTGCCGGATGAAAAGGGATCGATAGAACCGTCGATGTTTCTTAAAAGATACAGCATAATTTCCCGCCGGTCCGTGAGCTGTATGGCGAACCAGTCCCAGCCACGAGTCTCACCCCAAAAGGTCTGCCGGCTTTTCGGGGCCCCATGTTGTTTTTCTTCCTGCGGCGGTGATGAAATTTCCCTGTCAAACCAGCTTTGCCCTTTCACCGGGAAGGCGGTACCGTTTAGTGTTAAAGTCCCCTCTGTTTTAAGGCGCGTATATGAGAAATAAAAGGATGCCTGATAAGGCGACAGTGCAGATTTCCTGGAGTAGCCATGCTCTCCGTTCAGTACGAGTGGTTTCTCAGGCGAAAGTACGAGATTGAGTGCTGTATTGTTCGCACCCCGAAAAGTCATTCGACTTTCCGGGGACCCTGCGTTGCCGGACGCCCTGATATGCATTTGCCGCGGAGACCCCTGAAGCGAGTCATTGTCAACCCAGATATTAAGGAGATTGCCGCTTGCGCCAGCGAGACCGAATGCACCGGCATCAGCGGTGTCGGTGAAATAGAATTTTTTCTCTTCAAGGTCTGAGACGGCGAAATGAGAGACATATATATTGTTCACCCCGAATTGTGACCTGTAATGTCTTTTCTGGATTCCAAAGACGAAAAAGGTAAGCTCATACCCAAACTCTCTTCCGCTGTGATCAAAAAGATGGCCGGTAAAGTACCACCATTGAATTTTGTATTCTTTATTGCAGTAGAAGGCCCCCGGCAGCCCGGGTGTATCACCGGGAGAAATTTCTCGATACTCCTGGGCCAAAGCACCCGGGAAAACAAGAGCAACTAACAGAAATGTGAGTAGACAGCCCTTTCCCATTATTATTACCCGATGCAACGCTGTTTTCCCTATAGTATAGCCCGATGCCTATCGAGGAGCAAACAGACCATTACAATTCACTGCAAGGAAAGACGTTTGCCGCGTCTCTGGAGCCGGGACCACCAGCCTGAGAGCATCTCTTTCAATTTCTAACTTTGCCGGGATGGCCCCTGCATAATCGCCGTCAAGCTGCACAGGTGACTCCCCGTCAACGACGATTTCGCCGGCTTTGAAATAGCTGATATCTCTGAAAGTGATATGCTTTCCGGTTATGACTCCAACGATGTAACGAAAAAGGGACCTTCTGTTTTTTTTATGCGTTACAAAAACATAAAAATAAGGCTCGGTCAGCCTGGCATCGGGCGTTGCCTTGAACGCTCCGCCGTAGCATGATGCCTTCCCAATAATAGCGCTGTATCCCGTTACATTAGTGGCAGGAGCTGAGTCCGTAGGTCCCTCCCTGATGGAAAGGGTAATGGGTCCCGGGCTGTAATGCAAGAGTGTTTTAATGCCGCTCAGGAAGTAGGCCCCCTTACCGGTGAATTTTTTTATCCGTTCATTAACGCCCAGTGTCGCTTCCGCGTCGAACCCGATACCTGCCATCAGGAGGAAATAACGTGTCAGGCATGATGCTTGATGAGACAATGAATCATCCCTGGTAAAAGTGATCTTGCCGAGATGCACTGTCTGAATAGTACCGTTCAGGGCAATAGCCAGGGCTTTTTTTAGTGCGAGAGGAATATGAAGCTCCCTTGCGAGTACAGAGGTGGTGCCGAGGGGGAGTATCGCCATGGGGATGCCTGAGCGGACAAGGCCATTGGCCACTTCGTTATATGTACCATCTCCGCCTGCTGCTATGACCAGACGCACGGGCTGGCTTACAGCTTCTCCGGCAAACGCTTCGGCGTCACCTTTTCTGCCGGTGAACATCAGCTTGACGTCATAGCCCTTGTTTATCAGGAAGTCTGAGGCCTTTTTAATTTTGAACGCTGCACCGCCTCCAGCGATGGGGTTTCCGATAAGAATGATTTTCTCAGCCATTGAGCTCTTTAGCGTTAAAGAGCAATACGGGCTCTTTTTCCAGGTAATTTATTACCGTGTCCCTCTCTGCATTTTCTCTGATAAAGAACACCCTTCCTCCATGCATGTCGCCCCGGTTTTTCATATTAGGTATTCGAACATATCCTATGTCTCTTCCTGATACGTATCCTGTTGTATAATCTGGGTCATCAGAAATGCAAACCTCCGCAAGGATGTCCTGGCATGAGGCTGTCTTTGATGCCAGAATAAGAGCTTCTCTTACCGTTTCCGTATTGATCCGCATTCCCGAAAGCCTGCGCTCCAGCTTTTCTCTCTCCGCCTTCTCCATTCCCAATCTTGATACCCTTATGCCACGTTCTTTGTCAGGCTCGATACGACGGCCTGTCTTAGCTGTTATCAGGGACGCACCCCGCATCACCCGCAGCGATGTCAAAACTTTTAGGGCAGCAGTGGCAGCCCGCCGCGAAATCCCCGAACTTTCCAGAATTTCTGAAATAATATTATGTGCCCTGTCAGGTGAGGCGCACCGAAGTGTTTTTACGCGCAGCAAGGGAACGTCCGCAGGTTTCTGCGTTAACGCTTCGATTGTAAGGACAATTGTGTCGGGCGCTCCCCTTGGATGCTGAAGCACCCTTTTGATGAAGGCGGTCACTGTTCCGGCCAGTTCCGTGCTGTTGTAAAGTCCTTCAGCCCCTGAAATATGGAGATTCCCTTTGCCGGTTTTTCTGGAAGCCCTTACCCGTACATTCCACATTCACGAATTGTATCATAAAGAGGCAGCTTTCAATAATATGACACGATTAGAAGAACTGAGGAGAGGAGCGGCAGTTGTGTTTTGCTTTATATAAATGTTAAAAAACAGTACTATTGAAATGTTGAGGCAGTTGGCTGGTGTCTTATATCGTTAAAATAAAAAAATTGCAAATGTTTTTTATTGCGAAGGAGTAAGGGTTTTCTATGAAAACGGTCCGTATTGCCTTATGCCAGATCAACCCCTCAGTGGGTGATCTGGACGGCAATGTAAAGAAAATTGCCGGCTTTATTGAAAAGGCCGCGGAATATTACCCTGATATCATTGCCTTTCCTGAACTCGCGGTTACAGGCTATCCGCCTGAAGACCTTCTCTTAAAGCCCCAGTTTATTAAGGATACGCAGGCAGCTCTTAAGGAAATTCAAGCAATCACCGGTGATGTTGTAGTGATAACCGGATTTGTCGACAGGAGGGATGACATATACAACGCCGCTGCGGTCCTGTATAACGGACAGCTTATCGATGTCTATCAAAAGATGCATCTGCCGAATTACAGCGTTTTTGACGAGTTCAGATATTTTCAGGCAGGCAGCAGATATACGGTATATGAAATGGAAGATTTCTTGTTCGGTGTTACGATCTGCGAGGACATCTGGTATGAGGCTGGACCAAGCACGGTCCAGGCCCTGGCGGGCGCCGAATTTATTATCAATATCAATGCCTCCCCTTATAATATCGGCAAGGGAGGATTCAGAAAGAAAATGCTGGCTACCAGGGCATACGACAACAGTGTTATTATTGCCTATCTCAATACCGTCGGAGGCCAGGATGAACTGGTGTTCGACGGGCGGAGCTTCATAGTGGACCAGAACGGCGAAATAATTGCCGAAGGCAAACAGTTTGAAGAGGACGTCATAATTGCGGACCTGGATCTGGATGCGGTTTTCATTAAGCGCCTTCATGACCCGAGAAGAAGACAGCAGGTATCTGCAATGAAAAGACAGACTATCGAAAAGATATCTGTAACGCGGAAGACATCAAGAGAGGAACTAAAAGATCAAGACACGGAGACACGGAGCCACGGGCACGCGGCGAAGGGACGAGACAAAGACATGCCATATCTTTTCCCCCGCGTGTCCGTTTCTCCTTATCCCAGTGTCCCAACTGTAGAGGAAGAGGAGGTGTTTGGGGCGCTTGTCCTGGGGACAAGGGATTACGTTCATAAAAATGGATTTGTGAATGTTTGCATCGGTCTGAGCGGCGGGATCGATTCCGCTATTGTAGCCGCTATTGCAGTCGATGCTGTCGGCGCGCACAATGTAACCGGCGTATTCATGCCGTCACCTTACACCTCTCAGGCAAGCAGGGATGATACTCAGGAGTTGGTCCGGAATCTCGGCATAAAGTTGATTGAAATCCCGATAACCTCAATATTTGAGGCATACAGGGAGACCCTTGCGCAGTCTTTTGACAAAATGCCCGCCGACATTACTGAAGAGAACCTCCAGGCGAGAATCAGGGGGAACCTGCTCATGGCCTTGTCAAATAAGTTCGGGTGGCTTGTGCTGACCACCGGGAACAAGTCTGAAATGAGCGTGGGATATGCCACACTCTACGGGGACATGGCGGGAGGGTTTGCAGTAATAAAGGATGTGTCTAAAACGCTGGTCTACCGCCTGTGCAAATGGAAAAATCTGAAAGAAGGCAGAATGGTCATTCCCGGAGGTGTCCTTGCCAAGCCCCCTACCGCGGAACTGAGGCCTGACCAGAAAGACACCGATACACTGCCCCCTTATGAAGTGCTGGATCCTATCTTGAAACTGTACATCGAGGAAGACAAAAGCTTTGACGAAATTGCAGCTCTCAACCCGGATTGCGGGGTGGAGAACACAAAAAGGATCATACGCATGGTTGATTTCAGCGAATATAAAAGGAGGCAGTCTCCTCCAGGGATAAAAATTACCCCCAGGGCCTTCGGCAGGGACAGGAGATTTCCCATAACGAACAGGTACAGGAACTGGTGATGAAAGGCAGACAACATAAGTCAGAAGGCAGAAGGCAGACGTTCAGGATTTATTTTTTGCTATTTGTTGTGTTCGTTGTTTTCTGTCTCCTGTCTCCTGATGTATTTGCTGCGGGAAATGAAAAGAAACCTGCGCTGCAATTCAGCAGGAACCAGGATATCTCGCAGATAAAGCCCCGGAAGCCGGTAAGAATAAAACTGCACCGCGGCGCCAAAGGAGAATACCAGTGGGACATCACAGGGGACAACGCGGATGAAATAGTCAGGGCAGACAGGCGGTTGAGAAAACTGCTGGAGGTAGAGTAAGATTTTAATTGTCGAATGCAGCGGGTCAGGGATATTAGTGAACAAACGGAGGTGGAATAATGGAGAAATTTAGTATTCGCGAGGTGCTTGAGCAGGCTGTCCAAACCGAAAAATTAGGCTATCAGTTCTATACCGCTATGGCCGCACGTTTTAAGGATGATGAGAAATTGGTAAAGCTTTTTGGCACGCTTGCCGAAAAGGAATTGAGACATGAAAAGACATATACCGAGATGAGGGACATGGTTGGCGATGAGGAGCCTGACGGTTGGGAGGAAATGTCGCAGTATCTGAGGGCGATCGTGGAATCAGAATTCTTCATGGGTAAGAATAAATCACTCCCCTCGATGGACGGGATAAAGACCGTAAGCGATGCAGTTAATTATGCCTTTGAATTTGAGAAAGAGACGCTCCTGTACTTTTACGGTGTAAGGGACGCGGTGCGTGAAAAAGAGCTCGTGGATGAGATTATCAACGAAGAAAAGAGCCATATCATGTGGCTCAATGCCTTTAAAAATGTTCTAGTGAAACAGTAACCATTGGCGGATGGAACGCTATATATTGTTGCAACGCCTATAGGCAACCTTGAGGATATAACGCTCCGGGCCTTGAGGATACTTAAAGAGGTTGATTATATAGCGGCTGAAGACACCAGGCATTCACTGAAACTCCTCAATTATTACGGTATAGTGAAACCGCTGATCAGCTACTGGTCCGAGCGGGAAAAGGTCAAGGCTGAAGAAATCGTCGCAAAGCTGCGCGAAGGGCTTTCGGTTGCGGTTATTTCAGATGCAGGGACTCCCGGCATTTCAGACCCCGGAGCTGTTGTTATAAAGCGGGCCATTGAGGAAGGGCTTGCTGTAGTTCCCATTCCAGGGCCGTCTGCGCTCGTTGCCGCTCTCTCCATATGCAGCCTCCCTCACGAAGAATTTACTTTTATAGGGTTCCTCCCATCGAAGGAGGTCCAGCGTCAAAAAAAACTGGTCGAACTCAGGTACGAACCACGGACACTGATTTTTTATGAGGCCCCTCACCGGCTGCGTGCCGCTCTTCTGGACATGGAAGCGATTTTCGGGCCTCGTGAGGCAGCAGTCATAAAGGAAATTACAAAACTGCATGAGGGGATAGTGAGGGGTACTCTTCCTGCCGTACGTGAAGCACTTGAGCACCTGACAATAGCTGGTGAATATGTTGTGCTTTTGGATGGGGCCCGGAGAGAGGTCGCGACAAAGACCGGGACCCCGGAAAGTCAAAGACTTTTTGGGGAGCGAATGGAAGAGGCATTGAGCGAAATCAAAGCCCTGATGAAAAATGGCAGGGGCCGAAAAGAGGCGGTCAGGATTGTTTCAGAGGAGTACTGCCTCAGCAAAAATGAACTTTATGACAGGAGCCTTGGGGGAGCAGCAGGGCGTGGAAAGGATAATCGGACCTCCTGAGCGTACAACGGGCAGAATCTGTTAAACTCCATTATGTTGTGTAATGTACCCATCAATATCCCGGAAGAACTCGAAAAGCGCCTTTACCAGCTTGTTATCAACAGACTTAATGGAGACGGGATTCATTCCGCCTCTTACAGGCAGGGACTTTTTGACCTGGTAAAAAAGGGCATCGGCGGGTTTATTATCTTCGGAGGCTCAAAGGGTGAGATAAAGGATTTTATACTGGAGCTCCAGTCTCTCGCTGATATCCCTTTGTTCATTGCGTCGGATATTGAAAGGGGTGTCGGACAGCAGATAAAAGGGGCAAACGCGCTTCCTTGCCCCATGGCAATTGCCGCAGCGCTGGACCGCGGCAGTCCCGAAGATGTGCTGCTGCTTGAGGACACCCTTAAAGGTGTCACTGATGAGGCGATTGATAATGGGATCAATCTGCCTCTCATTCCGGTCATGGATGTTAATCAGGAGCCTGATAATCCCATTATCTGTACAAGGGCTTTTTCTGATGACCCTGAAACAGTATCGTGGTTCGGCTCTGAATATATCAGGACACTCGAACATGCGGGGCTTATAAGTTGTGCGAAGCATTTCCCCGGACATGGGGACACGGCTGTTGACTCACATATCGCGCTGCCTGTCATTAAAAAGTCAAGAGAGGACTTGAATGTAATCGACCTCGTTCCTTTTATCAAAGCTATAAAAACCGGTGTGAGCAGTATAATGGTCGGGCATCTGGCAGTTCCTTCCCTCGATGATGTGCCTGCGAGTCTTTCAAGAAAGATTATGTCCGGCCTGCTGCGGGAGGAACTCGGGTTTAATGGTCTTATTCTGACTGATGCGCTTGATATGCATGCCTTGAGCAGCACCCATGATGTGCCGGTTAAATGCATTAACGCAGGAGCTGATATACTGCTGCACCCGGCCGATGCCGATGCCGCGGTCGCCGGGCTGCTGTCGGCGGTTGCATCCGGAGAAATTGATGAGAGTACGGTAAACAAGGCAACGGGCCGAATTGTGACGGCAAAGGAGCGCCTGGTGCGTATAGTGCCGGGAGAAGCCGACTACGGTGCAAGCCGTGGGTGGTCGTCACGCATTACTGAAAAGTCGATTACGCTTGTGAAACATGCGCCCGGGCTGCTGCCGTTAACTGAAACAAAAGGTGTCCGTCTTATTAGTGCGGGAGATTTTGAGCTCACGTCAGCATCACCGCTTAAGCGCTATCTGCCGCTGTCTTCCGCTCTCGACGATACAGCTGCTGCAGCAGACGAGACAGTCATCTTCGCATTATTTGCAAGTGTGGCTGCCTGGAAGGGAAGTTCCGGCATTGCCGGAAAGGACAAAGAGAAAATAGCCGGACTGATAAAGCAGGCAAGAAAAGCTATCGTAATCTCTTTCGGCAGCCCATACGTTTTGCGCTATTTTGGGAAAGCTGATATACTAATCGCGGCGTTCGAGCCTACAGACCGGGCGCAAGAGGCTGTGACAAAGTGTCTTAAAGGGGAAATGGATTTTATGGGGCGGCTCCCGGTCAGACTTGCTATGGAAAGGTGATCGATAATGAATGATGGGTATGTGCAATTGATCTGTAACCTATGATCTGTGTTCCGGATGGGGGGACGGCTGTGACGGAGCGTTTTGACAAGGGAATCACCAAAAAATATTCTCCCCGGTTCGGCAAGATAGCGCTTGATATGGGCTTTATCACTCCTGAACAGCTTAAATTGGCCTTAGCTGAACAGGTCGATGACGACCAGCTCAGATATCCTCACAGAGTAATAGGGAGCATATTTTTTGATAGGGGATGGATGACCTATCAGGAAATAGAGGCAGTTTTACAGGAGCTTTTCAGGGAGATTAACCAGCCATAAGGCGGTAATGCGCTTTAACATCCGGACCTATCTTCAAGTATTTCACAGCCACCGCATTGCAACGGTCATGTTGCTCGGATTTTCTTCGGGCCTGCCGCTCGCCCTGACCGGCGGAACATTACAGGCGTGGATGGCGGTCGCGGGAGTCGACCTGCGCACTATTGGTGTGTTCGCACTTGCCGGTCTTCCTTACACGTTGAAGTTCATCTGGTCGCCCATTATGGACCGTTTCATCCCGCCATGGCTTGGCAGAAGAAGAGGGTGGATACTTATCGCACAGATATGTCTTGTTGCAGGCATCGCTGCGATGGCATTTGGTTCTCCACGGCAGTACCCTCTTGTCATGGGGGCACTTGCCCTGCTCGTAGCTTTTGCGTCGGCATCACAGGACATAGTTGTTGACGCCTATCGGACCGATGTCCTGCATGAGAAGGAGCGCGGCGCAGGCGCTGCGGTTTTTGTCATGGGCTACCGCCTGGCAATGATTGTTTCGGGCGCAGCAGCGCTGATCCTTTCCGACAGAATAGGATGGCGCCATACATATCTTCTTATGTCAGTTATAATGTTTGCAGGCATGGCTGCGACCGTAACGGGTCCGGAGCCTGACGGGACAATAGCTCCCCCGAAGAGCATTCGCGAGGCGGCATGGGGACCGCTTAAAGATTTCTTCTCCCGCAGATCGGCTTTTACGCTCGTGCTGGTAATTGTGCTGTATAAACTCGGTGATGCATATGCCGGGACCCTGACGACAGCGTTTCTGATAAGGGGATTGGGATTTACGCCGACCGATGTGGGTACGATTAATAAAGGCTTGGGTCTCGTCTCATTGATTATCGGCGCATTGTTGGGCGGGACGCTCATGGTGCGGCTCGGACTCTACAAAGCACTGATGCTGTTCGGCATTCTGCAGGCGGCGTCTATCCTGTTGTTTATGGTACTTGCCCTAGCAGGCAAAAGCTATCTCATGATGATTATCGCCGTTGCCTTTGAGAACATGTGCGGCGGCATGGGAACGGCGGCGTTTGTCTCTCTTCTTATGGCATTGTGCAGCCGGAGCTATAGTGCAACCCAATATGCCTTGCTATCATCGCTCGCAGCATTGGGGCGGATATTTATAGCGCCCTCGTCGGGATATGTTGTTGAACTGGTGGGCTGGCCTCAGTTTTTTCTTCTTGCCACGATATCGGCGCTTCCGGGACTGCTGCTCTTGTGGTGGGTGCGGGGGGACATAATGGAATTAAAACATGAAGCGTAAACGTAACCCGCATGTCTGAGACGCAAGGCCCTGCTTCGCCGGAGTTCGATCAATTTTAAAAGGAGGGCGACCTGAATTCACGCCCTCCTTTCAACTCAAAACATTCACATCAACTCTCTCTTCCTTTTCATTCAAGCATACAGGCTATCAGCGGTGTCCTGATATTGATGGCTTCAGCAACATATTTGCCATCTTTTTCGTGATACTTCAGGTCTACCTCAGCACCGACTTTAACGTCGCTAAAATCCTTCTGCCTGTTGCACATCACCACATTTGTTGCTTCATCAGTTCTGAAGGTGAAGCCGCTCTCAGACGGCGATATGCTTGGTTGAATCGTGTTCACGGTCAGTGTCTTTGCATAGTTATTCACAGCTATTACCTTTCCCTGAAAGTCGCCCATTGTTTCAGCAGCAATTGCGACACTGCTGATCGACAGTATTAAAAATACCGTCATAGCTATATTTAGGATCTTTGTCATAGCACACCTCCTTACATCAGGCTTTGTTTCAGGCTTTCCTGCTTTGCCTGTGCTTATCTCGCTCTGATGTTCTAAATAAACAATACCAAATTAATCCTGTATGTGCAATCTGAAAAATCATTACATGCCTATGCCTTTGCTTACAAAAGGTAATCGGAGCTGTTACTCGTTCACCTGTTCACTATTTTGGGTCTCAGCACAACGATACCGGGTTTGGTGGTGACGTAACTTTTAAAATCCTGCTCGACCACTTTCCGGTGCTCTTTTGCGGATGAGGCATGTCGCAGGTGCGCTTCGCCTCCGGTCCTGATAAAAATACCGACATGTGAAACATCAAGACCCGGAGTTGCAGAGTAAATACCGATATAGTCTCCGGTTTTCAGATTGTCAACAAGCTTATCAGCCAGGGAACTGGAAGGAATAAATTCAATGTCACGACTGAACGGATGAATGCCGCAGAGAAAGGATGTTCCATCCTCCTTGATATTCAATTGTTTGGTGACCAGAATTGTTTCCAGCACTCCAATATGTTTGGTGACATCGTCAACAAAATCTTTATTAAATTCACTCCAGTCGGTAAAAAAGTGCTTTCTTGCGGTAAAGGCGACTTTTCCGGACCGGTATCTTATTTTCTCCAGATTCTTTTCAAACTCATGAAACGAGGCTGACAGCCGCATGGCTTCGATATACTCAATGAAGGTAAAGCAGTCGACTTCCTGAAGATCTATTACAAAGGCCTCCGGCGCAGCGACGTCTCCAATCAGTGTCGCTTCTTTATAAGCAGTGCCCAGAAAAAGGGAGGAAAGGTAATGTATGCGTTCTCCGGGTGTGCTGTATGAAGATGATTTCCGCAGCACTTCCTCCAACGAGTCACGCGTCCATTTCCCTAAAAGGAGCACTGCTTCCTCCATGTGCATCAGAGTATCTTTTTGTAAAATTAACTATAGCAAAACATTGGAGCTATTTCAAAATCCATAAAAAGCTGCCTTATTTCAGCTCTCGGACACCACTCCCCATATGCTAAGATATTCTTATGAAAATTATCGATGTTCATACACACGGTATCGGCGGGTACGACACAAGGACACCCGACGATAAAGATATCCTTGCAATCGCAGCGGCACATGGCTCCCTCGGTGTTGCCGAAATCGTACTTGCAATCTACCCTGCAGCGATAAAGGTCATGAGAAAACATATGGATGTAATCAGACAGGCCATGGAGCGGCAGAAGTCCATGGCAGATACGCAATCGAGGATTATCGGAGTGCACCTTGAAGGGCCATTTCTGAATCCTTTACAATGCGGTGCGCTGGATGCAACTGCTTTCCTTGAGCCGACCGATTACCATTTGCAAAAGCTGATCGAGGGATTTGAGGATATAATAAAAATCATCACCATTGCTCCTGAACTGAAGGGCGCAGCTGGGACAATAAGAAAAATAGCTGATAAGGGAATTATTCCCAGCATGGGACATTCAGCAGCAACATATAGTGAAGCCGAGAACGGCTTTAATGCAGGTGCACCGGGCATTACCCATATTTTTAATGCAATGCGTGGTTTCCACCACCGGGAGCCGGGGATAGCGGGATTCGGGCTTCTTAACCAAGAGGTTTATATTGAAGTCATTGCAGATCCCTTCCATCTCCATCGGGCAACGATTGATTTGATATTTAAAGTGAAGAACCCTGCAAGAATAATAATAGTCTCCGATTCGGTGCTGGAGTCAAAGATGCCCGGGAGTGGCCAGGGGGTCACCGACGGCAGCGGCAGACTCGCGGGTGGGAGCATGACTATAATGGAGTCCACCCGGCGTCTCGTTGAAATGGGATTTGAGAAAAATGCCGTCATGAAGTGTGTTACGGTAAATCCCAAGAGGTACCTTGCCAAAGGGCAGAGTACTCACACCTAAACGCGAGTTTCAATTTTTCATACTAAGTAGTACGTCCCGAATTGTGAGTAGTCTGATCACGTCAGGAGGGTACCCTCGTCTTGCCGGGATGCCTGAGCCCAGGTTTTCCCCTATGCGCAATACGGGTAGAAAGCTTTATCTGCAAGACCCCGAAAAAATGAAATAGCATTTGAGGCAGGTTTTGTCCCGACTCCACCTGCAACACCACATACAGCAGCATCTCAGGAAGTTAAGGTTTCCACAATATTTTATTGCCCATGGAAGATTGCGAGCATATACTTTTGAGGGTCATGCTCGGGGTGAACACAGTATGCTATTTTTAGCGCTAGGTCTATTCGTCTTCTCTTCCCCAAACGTTGTCGTAATGTTCAGGATAGAGTTTCTTGCCGCATTCAGGACAAATGGCATGAGTGAACAACACTTCGGAATGTTCACTGATATATGACTCTATCTGGTTCCAGTATCCCTTGTCATCGCGGATCTTTTTGCATGATGCGCATATCGGCAATAATCCGCTTAATTGTTTAACACTGGCAAGAGCCACCTGAAGATCGGTAATGAGCTGCCCCCGTTCGGCTTCCATCTGTTTGCGCTCGGTGATATTCCTGGCAATTGCTGAGGCCCCTGTAATTAGCCCGGCAGATTCCTTAACCGGCGACAATGTCAAAGATACATCTATCAGACTACCGTCTTTTTTCATGCGAACAGTTTCATAATGAGTAATATGTTCTCCATTGACTATTTTTTCAAGAAGCATTGGAGATTCATCAAGACGACCGGGCGGGATCAGGAATGATATAAAACGTCCAACAGCCTCCTCTTTTGTATAACCATAGAGCCTTTCTGCTCCGGAGTTCCAGCTTGTAATGATGCCGTCCAGAGTTTTTCCTATAATAGCGTCATCGGATGATTCGACGATGGCTGCCAGTTTAGAAATAGTTTCTTCGGCTTGCCTGCGTCTTATGATGACAGTAGCACGGGATAAAGACAGGATAGATGTCGCAAAAAACAGCACGGCAAAAAAAATGACAAACTCTTTGCATAGAGAGTTAATGCCCCCGGCTGAAGTTTTTTTAGGAACAAATGACAGACATTTCCAGTAATATGACTTTGCCTCGAATTGTCTTTTGCTCTGTTCAAAGGCGTGAGGGGAGCCGGTGCTGGATTTCCATCCTTCCGCCAACGGGTATATGGTAGCAAATGTGAAAAGTCCATAGGCAGTTTCAAATTGTCCTGACTCTTGCGTTGATATTGTTTTCCAGGCATCGGGAAAATCTTTTCCAAAGACAATATCTTTGTCGTACATGAAACCCCATTCTTTCTCATGTTCAGGTCCGAGCAGCCAATATCCATCTGAATTTAAAAGCATCGGCAGTCCTTCGGACTCTATAATTTTCTTTCTTAGCATATTGAGCAAATGCTCTCCTATGTAGTTAATTATTACTATCCCACGCTTTATCCCTTTGAGGTCAAAAACAGGGGTGCCAAAGCGAATCATTGGCTTTATCGGAGTTTCAATGATGTTCTGTTCAATATTGAGGTCAAACGGTGAGATATAAACATCCCCTTTGTCAAGCTTGACGGAATCTATAAAATAGTATCTCTTGGCTTTATTTTGGAGCAGCTTCTCGTCCACCGGTGATGGATTCCCATTGTTATAATTAATCCGTAGTACCTCCATGCCTGAAGCGTCAATATAGCGCATCTGGTCATAAATACCCTTTTGCTTGCTGAAAGACAGCCAATCCTGTTCGATATATTTCTTATACAGGGGATTACCGGATTCAAAATATAACTGCAGGGCACGTTGGTCGGATAAAAACATCAGATCGGAAACTACCGTTTTAAAGACCGATGTGACCACTTCCTGCTGGTGATCCAGTTTGTGCCATTCGCTTGCTTTGAGAATTGACTCTTTTTTATGCGATTCGAAATTATAAATCGCAAATAGAACTACAGCTGTCAAACAGGTAAGAGGGATTTGGGTAGCAAGAAAATATTTCGCCTTTTCTCGCCACCAAATTTTCATTGGGAGCCGACAGGCTTTAAAATTAAATCCACGCCTTCCTCCAGAATCTTCATTTAATGATATTACCATAGACAAATTTACTTTTTGTAATAATTGTTGGTGCTGCATAGGCGCTGGGTCTGCATTTCATTGACGCTTTACCGTATTTAACATCCAGGGGCACTATATTTACTATCGTACTCCGCATACAGTTGCGGCAATATTAAACTGCGGGCTAGGAGGAAGGAGTGTTGCTCAGAAGACCCATTTTCTCTGATCGAGACTTTGCCCATACTCCGCATAGCTATTTTTCAGCAGTCCGCCAACTACCCTACGCGCAACTCCGTGAGACCGAGCGTCCTGTGCGTCGGCAACTGCATAGTTAGGGTGAACACCGCGGGGCGAACGCCCCTTCTACCAAATGAAGGGTATAAGGCGATGCCGGACCTTCTTCTGGTATTCCGTATATCCGGGCAGATTCCCAGCGAGAAAGCTCTCCTCGTCATAGAGCCGCCATATCAGGAATGGCATCATGGCCGAGAGCGCGAGGAGGCCCCAAAACGAACCTAGGGCAAGAGGCGTGCCGACCAAGTACAATAACGCGCTGGCGTACATCGGATGGCGCACAATGGCATATGGCCCAGTAGAAATAACCTTCTGATCCTCCGCGACTTCGATGGTCGCTGAAGTGAACGTGTTTTCTTTGTAGACGAGGAAAATGAAATAGAACCCTATCGCAATGAGAACGTCCCCGACTATAACGCAGGAGAGCGGCATTGCAGACCATTGGAAGCGGTGGTCGAGCGCAGGGACGACAAGAAGAGCAATGAAGCAGATCGACGTACAGAGCATAATGAGCTTCTGTGTTCTTCGCTTTTCAGCAGTTGGCCCACCCCGCATGCGACGATTGAGAAGCGCCGGGTCCTTTTTCATGAGATAGAGCGTCGTGAGGAGGGATGACCCCATAAAGATCAATAGGTACACCCATGCCTGCCAGTATTGGATGGTCCCAGCTGGAATGAATAGCAGAAGCCCCATTGCGACTGTGAGGACGACGAGGCTGAGCCATGCCTGAGCATTAAGATTGCGCATAACCTATCTTACCATGGGCAAGATCATCGCACTGAAGAAGCAGCCACGGTCAAAGAGGTCGCGGTCCAACAAATTCCACTCGAAAGTGACACTTCCTGCACGTGTCTGGAAGGTGGTGAGGAGGAGGAAGGACATCTGAGTGCGTGTTTTAGGTGGTATACTTTTCTCATTCTAAAAAATTGGGGTTCTCTAATAGTTTGAGCGTCGTAGCATCTCGCTCTCCATGGCAGTACATATCAAGGGCGGACGAAAACACAGAGCCAGAGCCTGCTATCTTTTCAAACAGAGTCATCGATGACTTAAACTTCAGATCATCAGGATAACCAAAGATTTCTGAAAGCGATCCGCCCTTGAGAGCAATCACCGCTTCCGTGCATTCCAACAGCCTTTTTCCGAGAACAGGATGGTTGAGGTACTGCCGAGCCTCTTCTATGCTCTTGATGGAGTATCGCTTCGCCGTTGGACTGTACCCTAATCCATCGAACTGCGGAAATATATACCACATCCAGTGAGTCCGCTTTTGACCACGCGTAAGCTCTGCGAGCGCTCTTTCATATATACCTTGCTGAGCGCTCAGAAACCGCTTCAGATCATATGGATCGTCAGGATTCATATCACACGCCTCAGTTTCTCATAGTATATCAGACCTAACATCAATATCAAACATAAAGAGTATTCACGCTAACCCTCCAGTGTGAATACAATAGTCGCATAACAAGCGAAGAACTTACATCCCTCTAAGAAGATTCTCTGTAAATGGTTAAAGGCGGGTTATATTCACAAACGAATCCTTTATCCGACAGGGTCCGGGACTCCGCAGGGAGGAGTCATATCGGCAACGTTGGCTAAAATAACACTCTAATTTGGTCTTCAGTTCTCTTTTCTCCGATGAAGAAATTATGGTAAGGCAGCACAGAATATTTTTCGGTATCTGAGAAACCGCTCTCGGACATCTGGGACTGGATTGTCTCTGCGGTGATCCGAATCTCAAGGGGAGGGCCCTCGGGGGTTTCTTCTTTCTTCCAATCGATAATCATCAGCTTGCCGTCTTTTTTTAAAAGTCTGCGTGCCTCCTTCAAAAGTTTTAAAGGCTGCTCAAGTTCGTGATGGAGGTTTATCATGTAGACCAAATCTGCGATGCCATCGGCAAGAGGAACGGAGTTCTCTTCCATTTTTACTGGGATCACGATGCTTTTCATCTCTGCCGGGAAATTATCATTCATCCAGCCGATCATCTCTTCGGAAATATCACAGGCATATACCTTCCCGTTTATCATTTTCCTGCTGAAAAGGACGGCAAAAAAGCCTGTGCCGGCTCCGATATCAATCAAGACTGCAGGTTTTTCAATATCCGCGTTTTCCCAAATAATTTCAGGATTAAGATATTGCAGTCTCCCCGGGTCATTTAGTTTGGCAAGTTTTTTAGGATCGAATTTCCTTGTATCCCTCACCGGTTTAATGCCTCCTTTAAAACAGCCGCTGATTGATGATCCTTTCCTGGTCCGCGTTTTTGACCCACGACTCTACATTAATGAGCGCAGCCTTCTCCTTCTGTATGTCCGCCACAGCATTGCAAGGGAGTAAACTCCGGAAGGGACCCATTTCTGAACATTACGACATTTTCCTTAACGTTCTGCGACCGTGTCTGATAAACTCTTATCCCTGATAGATTTAGCCCACTGAGAGCGCCACTGCCGATACCGCCGACCACTACCGCATCAACATGCTCATCACCCAGCGCCCTGACGGGATTACACTGCCCGTGAGCATGGTGTTGGTCCCTGTTGGTTATTATCGAAACCTCGTCTGTCCGGGTATCCACAACTACGAAGATTGGCGCCGTGCCGAAATGGTTAAACACCATGCTCTCTACTCCCTCATTCTTTTCTACGGGAAAACATACTTTCATCACTCTACCTCCTCATTTTTTGTCTATCTCGAGTCCGAGATTCTTGCTATTGGATATCCGGCATTAAAGATTTAGGTGGGCGGAATACCTCCCGCCCATCGCAGAAGACTCATTATAATTTCTTTGCAGAAGGAGCTGACGGCACGTTCGGGCCATGGCATTCAGTGCAATTCTGCTGCGCCGTAATCCCCACGTTTGATACCGCTTTCCATGTGGCTTTTGGCTTGTACGTACCGTCCTTCCATGCATTGAGGTCCTGGACAAGGTGATATGCAACACTTGCCGATACACGGGCACACCTGTCTCTTCTTTCAGGACTGCCGAAAGCATAACCGGACGCCTTCATCCACTTGCCTACCGATACATGACAAAGCGGCGAGCCGCTTGTAGTCTGGATAATCGGTGCTTTCACCCTCGGTTCTTTGGGTGAGTATGTAGGAAGGGCTGTTTCGGAATACCACTGCAATGCGTCAGCTCCGATTGCTGCGCCGTCTTCACACTCAGGGCCTGCTATTCTGGGGCCGATAATCATATTACTAACAATGTTGGCTCCGGCATTGGAGCCGCATATGGTTCCCCATCCAACCATTCCCCCCTCAAGAAAAACATAAGCATCAACAGGAAATGCTGTATAGGGTTCACCCACTTTTTCCCTGAGCTGACTAAACAAGCTGCTGATAACAGCCGCCCCGCAAAACACCCGGTACCATTCGTTATAGGCAAGCTCCGCTGTCTTTTCAGGATCGAGTTTTATATACGGCCATGGCCATTTCTCGGTTGGACCGCCTGATGCTTCAGCTCTTGTCAGCAGACCCAGCCCCCCTGCCGTCGCAGTTGCGATCCCGGCAAAAAATCCTACTCCCGTAAGAAACCCCCTTCTTGATACCCCTTCGTAGAACATCTTTTCAACATCCATAGCTACCACCTCCTGATAATCCTTTTTCTATAAGGCTCGCCGCTTTCATAATGCGCCGCCAATGTGACCTCGGCACTGTCTGCCTCGCCTATGCCCCGGTCCGCCACACTGTCCAGTTCCGTTGAAATTACGGCTCCCTCTGCACCCCGGCATTGAAAAGGAGTCACTTTTTAAGGTACCCTTGAGCCATGCCTGGATCACCTCTCGCAGATCACCGGCCACGAAGGGAAAGACTCGGATGCCGTAAGCGGCAATAATCTCATTCAGAATATCTCGAGATTGCACCACAAACCAACGTGCTTATGCCCAGTTCCGATAACCGAAGCGCCTTTTGAACCAGCACGTCGCTTTCAAGCGTTTCAAGCGCTTCGCGGACAATCCGGCCTGACTCGGCCTCAACAACGTGAATCTGCCGTGCCGTATCGAATACAGGAGCGATCCGTTTGTCCCAGTATGCAAATGCCGTTTTCATGATTTAAGGCTCCTTCCGATTCTCTTACTACAGATAAAGCAAACTCTGTTCCAACCGTTTCCTATTGAAGCAGAATATGTCTATCTCCCTGAAAATCAATGATGTGAAGTTGTTTTAGCGGCCAGTCCGGCAATCTGTAGAGGAGCGCCTATGCAACTGCAAATAGTTATTACAGTTGCACGTAAGCTACTGTTAGTGCTTTTTATCGGAACGGCCATCCTGTTCGGGAAGGGAGATGCCCAGTTTCTTCATCCTGCGAAAAAGCGTGGTCTTGTGGATACCCAAGTCTCTCGCTGCCGCCAGGCGGTTGAAAGCATTGCGCTTAAGTGCTGCAAGGATAGCCTGGACATCAAGAGTATTGTGGGCAGACCGTGCATCTGAATCAGTGCACGCGATCAGGCCGTGGGCTGTCAAATCTTCGGGCAAATGGCCAAGGCCGATAAGCCCTGTATTACAGAGAATGAAGGAGCGCTCGATTGCGTTTTCAAGTTCCCGGATATTCCCAGGCCAATCATAGGCCATGAGTAGCGATAAAGCTTCTGATGTGATCCCCTGCAAGCTTCTTTGTTGCAGGCGGTTGAATCTCTGGATGAACTGTTCTACCAGAAGGGGAATGTCTTCTTTGCGCCTTCGAAGCGGCGGCAACTCCATGCGTATGACGTTCACCCGGTAGTAAAGGTCCTCCCGGAACACGCCTTTGCGCATTTGCTCTACCAGATCCTTGCTTGTTGCGACGATTACCCGGACATCAGCGGTTTCGGAGTGGGTCGCCCCCAGTGGTTCATAGGTTCGCTCCTGGAGAACACGGAGAAGTCTTACCTGCAGCGCAGGGCTCACCTCGCCTATTTCATCGAGAAACAGTGTGCCGCTTCTGGCCAACGCGAAACGGCCAGGCTTGTACTTGTTCGCTCCGGTGAAAGCCCCGGCCTTGTAGCCGAACAACTCGGATTCCAGAAGCGTATCGGGCAAAGCCCCGCAGTTGACCGCAATAAAAGGGCCCTGGTTGCGGGGACTAAGGGAATGGATCGTCCGTGCCATCATTTCCTTGCCTGTTCCCGTTTCTCCAAGAATTAGAGCCGTACTGGGACTGGATGCGATGGCCGGCAGGACCTCAAATATCCGCAGCATTAAAGGACTTCGGCTGACAAGATCGCAGACCTGATATTTCCCTTTCAGTTCGTTACGCAAAGCCTCAACTTCGGAGAGATCCCTGAAGGTCTCCGCGGCGCCAATCACACGGCCATCCGCGTCCCGTAACTCAGCGGTAGAGATGCTGATTGGAACTCGGTTGCCGTCCGAATCTATGATGTATCCGGATTTGCCTATGACCGGTTTGCCTGTCTTAATAGTCTGCTGAAGTGCGCAAGTCTCTCCGCACATGCTGGAACGGAATACATCCGAGCATTTTCTGCCAATAGCCTCCTGACGTGATACACCCGTGATATCCTCGGCAGCCCGGTTGAACGATGTGATGCACCAATCGAGATCCACGGTAAAAACTCCATCGGATATGCTTTCCAAAATAATCTCGCTTGGTGTTAAAAGCGCGCCGTTTTTTTTCTTCCGTTTTTTCATAGTGTCCTCTCTACCATCAACTCTTCCCCTGGGGGAATATACACGAGAAGAAAATAGGGACAGCGACCATTTTGGTGTCACCAAAATGGTCGCTGTCCCTATTGATCATTACAAAGTTAGTGGCCGTAAAAATGTCTTTAACGGAAAAAAACAAGCTCTTTCCCTATCCGTTGGCATGAGTAAATTCTCTCATCAAAAGATTGGCATAAAAGAGAAAGATTATAGCCCCCATTTCAACCGCCGCTCTCCAAATCGGGGTTAATTTCCCATGGTATTTTGTTTTTGACGGCATAAAGCTTATTATAACAGAAAATATCTTTCGTTTAGGGAGTGAAGGGAGATTTAATAAATGAGGAAAAAGGTTCTTGAAAGTTCGGTTTTGTTTATCAGTATCAGTAAATGGATTTTTCTTGCTTCTGTCGTGGGTATTATAGTCGGTTTTTCAACAACGCTATTTCTTAAATTGCTCGGCCTTAGTATGGACTTTGCGACGGGATACAAATATTATTTTATCTTGCTTCCTGCTGCAATGTTCTTAAGCGTCATTATTGTGAAATATCTTGCGCCCGAAGCCGAAGGGCATGGAACAGAGAAAGTGATAGAAGCCGTACACAAACGTTCGGGAAAGATAAACCCTCTCGTGGTTCCTGTGAAACTGCTTGCTACAATCATAACGATTGCCGCTGGAGGGTCTGCAGGGAAAGAGGGCCCCTGTGCTCAGATAGGGGCCGGGCTTTCATCTCTTATGTCGGATTTGCTCAGATTTGATGACATAGATCGCAGAAGGCTGGTCATATGCGGAATCAGCGCCGGGTTTGCCACTGTTTTCGGCACCCCCATAGCAGGCGCCATCTTCGGAGTGGAGGTTCTATTTGTCGGAGGCCTTCTTTATGATGTGCTTCTTCCCTCATTTGTTGCCGGAATAGTCGGCTACCAGGTTTCATCTTCTTTGGGTATTACCTATTTTCATCACTCGCTTAATTTTGTGCCTGTTTTCAGCAGCTTTTTTTTCATTAAAGTCTGTTTCGCAGGGCTGTTCTTCGGCCTCTGCTCTTTTGTGTTTATCGAATTACTGGATTGCCTTAAAAAAATTAACAATAAAGTTAAGCTCCCTATGTCTTATAAAGGTATACTCGGCGGTATTGTCCTCATGGGGTTGGCCTTTCTGGTTTCTGCCCGATATTTGGGGCTCGGGTTGGACACCATAGAGACCGCTCTTGAAGGCGGACAGATCCCCTGGTCAGCCACCGCTATGAAGATGCTTTTTACCGCCATAACTTTGAATTTCGGCGGCAGTGGTGGCATCGTGACCCCTATATTTTTTATTGGTGCTACGGCAGGCAATATATTTGGATGGGCGTTAGGACTAGACCCTGCGGTTTTTGCAGCCATCGGCATGGTCAGTCTTTTGGCTGGCGCTGCCAATACCCCAATCTCTGCGAGCATTATGGCGGTAGAAATCTTTGGGCCGGCAGTCGGTCCATATGCTGCTGTCGCATGCGTCATCAGCTTCTTGATGACCGGACACAGGAGTGTATACCCTAGCCAGGTACTATGGATGTCAAAATCATCTTCTATTGAGGTAGAAAAAGGACGGGTCATGTCTGACTTGGGAGGCGTCAACGTGGCACTGAGAGCAAAAAGCATTACCGGGGGTATAATAAAAGGGATAGAAAAGATCAGAAAAAAAAGAACGTAGTATCTGTCTCACAGCCTTCTGACCAGATACTTTACAGTCAAGCCCTGAACTAGTATGGAAAAGACCACTACAATATAAGTCATCGTAATGATGATATCCTTCTCCGCCACTGCGGGGAGTGAAAGGGCGAGGGCAACGGCTATGCCGCCGCGCAACCCGCCCCAGGTCATTATCTTAAGAGATGTGAAGTCGAATTTTTTCCCGATCGACAACACCAGCTTTGGTAATCCGATGGAGACGGCCCTTGAGAGTAGTACTATTAAAATTGCAAGCATACCGGCAAAAATATGCTTTGTCGAAAGCCGGATGATCAGAAGTTCTATGCCGATCAATACAAACAAAAGAGAGTTGAGGATCTCATCCGTCAGTTCCCAAAACATATCGAGGTTTTGCCGGGTCTTCGCGGACATGGCAAATTGCCGGCCGTGATTTCCAATTAAGAGCCCGGCAACAACAATGGCAATAGGCCCTGAAGACCTCACTTCAGAGGCAAGTGCATATCCCCCCATTACCAACGAAAGAGTGATCAGAATCTCAACCTGGTAGTTGTCTATGCTCTTGAGGAGTTTGTACGCTACCCACCCTGTTGCCAGTCCTATGAGAATCCCGCCTATCACCTCTTGAGCAAAGATCAAAAAGATGCCGCCAAAGGAAATATCAGGCATTCCAAAAGCTGCTTCCCATATGGTGATAAATACCACTACTCCTATGCCGTCATTGAAAAGGGACTCAGCTGCGATTATAGTCTCCATGCTTTTCGGTGCCCCGGCCTTCTTGAGCATCTGAAGCACCGAAATGGGATCGGTTGGAGAAATAAGCGCGCCGAAAAGAAGGCAGTAAACGAATTTTAGGCCAAGACCCAAATATCCGGAAAGAATATAAGTCATTGTACCAACGAGGACTGTTGAAAGAATGACCCCCACCGTTGCAAACGCAAGTACATCCCACTTTTGTTTCGTCAGTTCATTGAGGTCAACATGAAGAGCACCGGCAAAGAGGAGAAAACTGAGCATTCCGACCATGAGTGTCTTGTTAAAATCGATAGTACGCACAATATCTATCCATTGTTTTTCGATTCCTAAACCCACTTCTCCAAGATGCCCTATGGCGACCATCCCTATTGACATGAGTATGGATATAAGCATTAGCCCGATTGTTGTAGGCAGTTTGATTGAACGGTGATTTATATAGCCGAAAACTGCCGAAAGGGTGATTAAAATTGCTATGATATTGAACAAGTCTGACGCCTCCCTTGCATCCGGATAACAATATATTACACAACACTAGGAATCTTAGCCACATATACAACTTCGAACAAATATGGGGGAAAGAAAACAAATAGCAGCTTAATAGTTCGGTTGTATTTTTGCGAGTAGTTACAATTTCGGGAAGGAAGAGGCATGTTCGGGAAATCACAATTGGTGTGATGGTAGGAGGAAGGAGACTTGCCTCTTATCTCCACCGATAACTACGCATTTTCTTGAGAGCATGGGAAATAAGAATAATCGGTTGTAACTGTCAATCTTCCAGACTCGCTACTTGTCCGGCCCATGAGATTGTTGATGATCTTATCGGTGACAGGTCGTCGTCCACCCGGCCGCCAACCCACGCTAACCCCTAATTCCAAAGCCTTAGGTTATTTAACCCTTGTGATCCTGCCGTTTATCTGTGCTGAAAAAGGTTGCTGCAATTTCCGAATATAAACTATCAGAGCATTCAGATCAACAGTACCTGCTGCCCGGCCGGCCCCGTGGGTGAGTACCTTGAAACCGTCGCCGCCGCCTGCAAGGAAACTGTTTACCACGACCGTATACACGGCAGCAGGATCAATCGGTAAGCCGTTCCGGAATATCTTGACTATGCGGCTGCCGGCCGGGCGGGTGCTGTCCCAGGTATAAGCAAGGCCGGAAATCTGGAGCATGCGCGGGTGCGACTCATCAGTCCCCTGCTGCCACTGCTGATTAAGCAGATCATATATTTGCCCGCCGGTCAGATTCATTTTTACGAGATAATTATTGAAGGGTTGCACATCATAGAGCGCACCCCATGTGACAGCTCCGGCGTGGATGTCGTTACGTATCCCGCCGGGGTTTGTAAAGGCAAAGTCGGCGGCAAAGGCCGACCTCTGGGCATCGGCAATCAGATTGCCGAGAGCGGATTCCCCTGAACTGTTTTGCTCACCCGTGATGTCTGATGCGGCCTGGCCGATTACCTGGTGGACCAGCGGTCCGACTTTTGCTTCAGCCGCTGCCACCAGTTTTGAAACCACCGGATCCGGGGTCAGTCCGGGGCCGGCATCTGCATAGGTGGTGACAATCGATGCCGATTTCCTGACAATATTTTTGGTGGCGCGGTCTATTTCCAGATCGATATCGGCATATGCGGTACCGTAAGAAAAAGCCTGGGTAACGAGGATATCCTTGCCGTGCTTATTTTTCAAAAGGGCGTTGATGAATGTGTGGGTATGACCTGATATGACAACGTCGACTTCATCATCCAGGCGTGAAACGATGTCAGTAATGGGGCCATCGACATTTTCTCCTGGAAGGGTTGCGCCCCGATAGGCTGTCTGGTAGCCTCCCTGATGTATGAGCACAATGACAGCACTCACGTGTTTGGCCCTGAGTTCGGGGATACACTTGTTGATAGATTCTGCTTCATCCAGAAAGGTAAGGCCTTCTACGGCAGATGGGGTGACAATGCCGGGCGTGCCTTTGAGCACGGCGCCTATAAAACCAATTTGCACGCCGTTAACCTTTTTGATCACATACGGAGGGAGGATATGCCTTCCTGTTTTTGTATAGACAACATTTGATACTACATAGGGAAATAAAGCGCCGCGCCAGGGATTTTCGAGAAAGGGACCCTCGGGATGATTACCGCCGAATATGAGGCGCATCATTTCGTCCACACCTTTATCAAATTCGTGGTTGCCGATGGTGGCTGCCATGTTGCACCTGGGGTCTCCTGAAAGGCCCGGACCCCTTGATGCAGATATGGGGGTCAAGCCGTCCTTATATCGGCAATACTTATTTGCAAGCGTATTCATAAACATGATTGAAGGCTCATCTTTCAGCAGCGCTGAAACGGGAGACGATGCCCCCACTTGATCACCGGCATGTACGATGAGGGTATTGCGCTCTATGCCCCGTTCAGCAGCTTTAAGATATGATGCCAGTACCGCAGCCCCGCCCAGGGGGCGGTTGCCGACCATGCGTCCTGCAGGCAGCCGGCCATGGAAGTCGTTAACGGCAAGGATTTTAATGTGGAGATTTGCCTCGGGGAAGGCATAAGCTCCGGGAAAGCCAGACAGAATGGCTACAAGCAGGATGAAAGAGACAAATGACCTCTTACATAAGGCAGATAATAAGTTCATTGTTCAAAGGATTCCTCTATGTCCTCCGATGATAAATATCCTCTTCCCTCTATAGTCATATAATGATAGCAACAATCAAACTGACTTGTCATGGAATCTGTTTTTCCCCAGCTGAGATTTTGCATGGTCCGCGATGTTCGCCAAAGGTCTATTCTTTGACTATAATTGTTCCCGTCATTCCTTCATGGCCGCTTCCACAAAAGTTATCGCAGTGAAAAGGGAACGTACCCGTGATTTGAGGCACGAACCGCAGCCTGGTCACTTTCTGGGGTGGAATATCGGAGCGGATGCCGAGACCAGGGCAACTGAAGCCATGTAATCTGTCCAAAGAGGTGAATTCCAGCACTACCGGTACTCCCATCTTCACCGTGATATCTTTGGGTGAGTATTCAAACATCTTTGCCGTTACCTGGACCACTTGTTCTGTTTCAGCCGGGTCTGCGAAGGCGCCGGCGATGAGCATAATGCAGACACCAGCCATAATACCGGCAGCGAATAATCCGGCCTTTCGCGATCTCATAGTTTTTCTCCTTTTACGCCATATTCGGTAAGAGAGTATTTAGACTGTTTGCCCTTTGTTTCGACAGCCCGGAACCCCAATCCTTTATATGGGTTGGCAGCATCCCAGGGAATCTGTATCTTCTTTGGAAGCGATCCCGGGGCAGGCAGGGGGTACATGAGCCCCATTGCGGCATGATGGTCGATGTGTCCGGTCGTGTGATGATGTTCCTGATGGATGTGCCCATAAAAGACCGTGACGCTGGAATATGGCATAAGCATCTCAATTGCCTTAGCTCCGTCTCGTGTGTGCCAGTCCCAATCCGGATACAAATCAAAGAGAGGACGGTGCGTTAATACCACGATGCGCGAGTCTCTATCGAGCTTCTTCAGATCATTGCTCAGCCACTGTAATTGCGCATCTCCTATTTTGGAGCCGGGATCGGAAACGTTATCCAGGACTATGAAGTGGACCCCTTTATGGTCAAAGGTATAATGGGTTTCTCCGAAGAACTCTTTGAAGGCCGTCCCCTCATCCAGTCCGGCATCGTGTTCTCCGGGCATAAACCTCACGCTTTTTACCTTCAGGCCGCTGATAATGTCACGGAACCCGGTCAGACGTTTTCTGCGTTCTTTGTCATCGTCGGTGGTGTGGGTCAAATCGCCGGTGAACATTATGAAATCCGGTTGAAGTTCCAAACTGTTAACTGCTGCAACAGCTTTTTTGAGTGTTCCCGTAGCATCCGGGTTCACTTTCGGGTCGGTGAACCCCCAGTGCGAATCGGATAACTGGACAAAGAAGAAATCTTCCTCCCCGGATGCTGCATGAGCCGTATTGCCTAAAGTGCCCAGACCGGAAACAAATACAACCCCGCCCAAACCCATAAGTTTTAAAAAATCCCTCCTATCGATCTTCATAGCCCCTCCTTTGGTAGAATCAGATTAAATTGTGCCGGGCCGGAGCGAGACACCGATTTAGTCATGGCACTCAGCCTAAATTCTATGTACATCAATTTGGTGCTGTTGTCAACCGGGGGGCTGGAAATGACAGACTAACCGTTTTTCTGCGCATCATCAAAGACATGGGCAGCGGCGTTTTTCTTTGATAGCAATTAGCCTTCTGCGCCTTCATCCTGATACATACAGAATATTACCAAGGTTCCGCACTGGTAACAAAGAAAAATTGGACGCTGCCGAAATTCAGTCCGTCCACGACTGCAAGGACGATATCTGCTGAAAAAACGCCACTGCTCATGCCCTTCTCCAACTATGTCTATTTTTCGGCTTTTTTTGCTACAATTCTATTTTATGATCTTTTAGCAAATAATCAACGGCGGTGAATATCGGATGAAGGCACGGGCGCATCTTTTTGTCTCGGGAAGAGTGCAGGGTGTTAGCTACCGGTGGTTTGTCTTTGATGTCGCGCACACATTGAATCTGGCCGGATGGGTAAGGAATCTCCCCGACACCAGGGTTGAGGCTGTTTTTGAGGGAAACCGTGAAGTAATTGAAAAGGCCATACTGAAATGCGGGCAGGGGCCTCCTGCATCAAGGGTTGCCGATATAGACGTGACGTGGGAAAATGGAATTGAGGATATCGCTGATTTCGAGATCAGGCACTGACAATAGTTTTATGCTCGAAGCCCTGAGGGATAAGGTGATCGACGGGGGTACCATTACTCCTTCAGAGGCAATCTGGATCAGCGGGCTTAAGGATGCTGATATTATCGGTCTTTTTGCTGCTGCAAGCAGTATACGGCAGCGCTTCAGAGGCGACATCATCGATTTGTGCGCTATCGTCAATGCAAAGTCAGGCGCGTGTTCCGAAGACTGCTCGTATTGCGCCCAGTCATCGAAGGTCAGCACAGGTGTCGCGGTTTATCCGCTCCTTGAGGAAAGCAAAATTATTGAAAAGGCACTGGAGGCAAAGAACGCCGGGGTAAGGAGGTTCTGCATTGTCACGAGCGGCAGGAAGGCCGGTAATAACGAACTAAGCGAAATTGGCGGTATGGTCCGGGAAGTAAGGCGCACCGGCCTTTTGCCCTGTGCAACTCTGGGGCTTCTTAATAAAGAGGAACTATCCTGTCTCAGGGAATGCGGCCTTGTGCGGTATCATCATAATCTTGAAACATCCGAAAGTTTTTTCCCGGAAATTTGCGGCACCCATACATACCGTGACAAGCTGAAAACCATTGAGGCGGCGCGGTCCGCAGGGCTTTCCGTCTGTTCGGGAGGCATTTTCGGCATTGGAGAGACATGGCAGGACAGAGTGGACATGGCATTCGCGCTAAGAGCGCTTGATGTCGACTCTGTGCCTATCAATTTTCTTATACCGGTCAAAGGCACTCCGCTGGGTGAGCGTACGGTACTCCCTCCGTTCGAGGCACTTAAAATTATCGGTCTTTACCGTTTCATTCTGCCTGACAAACAGATACGTGTATGCGGCGGCAGGGTGCAGGCACTCGATGAGTTCAACTGTATGGTATTTATGGCAGGAGCCGATGCTGTCCTTACGGGAAATTATCTTACCACGACAGGCAGGACTTTTGGGGATGACCTGGAGCTGATCAGGCGGAGCGGGCTGAAGATAGCCGGCCCGTAACGTGTTATCGGTAAGAACAGTGCACTGGCAGCAAAGAAAAATTGGACGCTGCCGAATTCCAGCCTGTCCACGACTGTCCGGACAATATCTGCCGAAAAACGTCACTGCCCATGTCTTCATTGTTTTGTTGAAATTTTTTTTTTACAAATGTAGTATAACTATACACGTGAAAATCCAATCTATATTTATTTTTAAATAATAAGCAACATTTTTCTAGAGGGAGGGGTTTGATGGCAACAGTCGGTAAGAAGTCAAAAAAGAGTGTGCGGGCTGTGAAGACTGCAAAAAATGTAAAGGGCAACAAGTATGTTTATTTTTTCGGGGCCGGTAAGGCTGACGGCAAGGCTGAGATGAAAAACCTGCTGGGCGGCAAGGGCGCCAACCTCGCAGAGATGGTCAACCTGGGCATTCCTGTTCCGCCCGGTTTCACAATTACCACGGAAGTATGTACGCTTTATTACAAAAACAACAAAAAATATCCTTCCGAGTTAGTACCTCAGGCAGATGCTGCGCTGGCAAAGGTAGAAAAGATCATGGGGAAAAAATTCGGAAATGTGGAAGACCCTCTCCTCGTATCTGTCCGTTCCGGGGCCCGCAGTTCGATGCCCGGCATGATGGAAACGGTGCTGAATGTAGGCTTGACATCAAAAACAATTCCGGGGCTGATAAAAAAGACCGGTAACGAACGCTTTGTCTTTGATGCATACCGCCGCCTGATTATGATGTATTCCGATGTGGTCATGGAGAAGGCAGCCGGGATAGAGCCTGCCGAGGGGCAGGCAGTTCGCCATAAACTGGAGCGTGCACTGGAAGCGGTGAAAAAAGAGAAGGGATACAAGAGCGATACCGATCTTACAGTTGATGACCTGAAAAAGCTTTGTGGTACGTTCAAGGTTATTGTCAGGGACACGCTTAAGAAAGATTTCCCTGATGACCCCCGGGAGCAGCTCTGGGGCGGTATCGGCGCTGTTTTCCAATCATGGATGGGTAAGCGGGCCATTGCTTACAGGAGGATTGAGAAAATACCGGAAGATTGGGGGACCGCAGTCAATGTCCAGTCAATGGTTTTCGGAAATACCGGAGATAATTCGGCTACAGGTGTTGCTTTCACAAGAAATCCGGCAACTGGAGAGGACATGTTTTTCGGAGAATGGCTGCCCAATGCGCAGGGTGAAGATGTTGTTGCGGGCATCAGGACCCCCAACCCTGTGAACAAGGCAGGGAAAACTGAGGATACCAGGCACCTTCCTTCTCTTGAGGAGAGGATGCCGAAACTCTACAAGGAATTATTTGTTATTCAGAAGAAGCTGGAAAAACATTACAGGGACATGCAGGACATTGAATTTACAATTGAGGACGGAAGGCTCTGGATGCTTCAGACAAGGGTCGGCAAGCGCAATGGGCAGGCTGCTATACGCATGGCTGTTGAAATGGGAAAGCAAAAGCTGATTACAAGGGAGACCGCTCTGTTGCGTGTGAAACCCGACCAGCTTGATGAACTTTTGCACCCGAGCGTTGATCCTGCTGCAGAGAAAAGGGCCGTGCAAATAGCAAAGGGCCTTCCTGCAGGTCCGGGCGGCGCCGAGGGGAAAATAGTTTTCACCGCCGATGATGCAGAAGCATGGGCCAAGAGGGGAGAGCAGGTCATATTGGCGAGAAACGAAACATCGCCTGAGGATGTCCACGGCATGCATGCAGCGCAGGCGATTCTGACGGCAAGGGGCGGAATGACCAGCCACGCGGCACTTGTTGCGAGGGGATGGGGCAAGTGCTGTATTGTCGGAGCATCAGCGCTTGATATTGATGCACATAAAAAAGAGATCCGTGTAAACGGTAAAATCTACAGGGAAGGGGAGTGGATAACGCTTGACGGGACCAAAGGCCGTGTCTACGAAGGGAAACTCCCGTTGCTGCCTGCTGAACCCGAAAGCAACTTCTGGTACAAGGAATTGATGAAGTGGGCAGACCAGTTCAGAACTTTAAAGGTGCGGACTAATGCTGACACGCCTAACGATGCCGCTGTTGCGAGGAGTTTCGGTGCTCAGGGAATAGGCTTGTGCAGAACAGAGCACATGTTCTTTGGCCCGGACCGCATAAAAGCAGTCAGGGAGATGATTCTTTCGGATACTGTCGAAGGGAGAAAAAAAGCATTGGCGAAACTTCTTCCATTCCAGAAGGTTGATTTTATAGGCATATTCAAGGCTATGGCAGGCCTGCCGGTCACGATCAGACTTCTTGATCCGCCGCTTCACGAGTTCCTTCCCCATAGCGACGCAGAACTCCAGGAACTTTCAGCGGAAATGGGGGTTTCTTTTGACCGGCTGAATGTAAAGAACAAGTTTTTGCATGAGTTTAATCCGATGCTTGGGCACCGTGGCTGCCGTCTCGGCGTCACTTATCCTGAAATATACGAGATGCAGGTGCAGGCCATTATGGAAGCCGCATGCGAGCTTGCCAGGGAGAAGGTAAAGGTGATAACCGAGATCATGATCCCGCTCGTGGGCCATGTCAATGAACTTGAGCGGCTCAGGGGGTTGACTATTTCTACTGCAGGCCGCGTGCAGAAAGAATATAAAGTGAAAATCCAGTATACAGTGGGGACAATGATAGAATTGCCGCGTGCCTGCGTCACATCCGACGAGATTGCGGCACACGCCGATTTCTATTCTTTTGGAACGAACGATCTTACCCAAACAGTTTATGGATTGTCCAGAGACGATGCAGGAGGGTTCCTGCCGTTTTATATTGAGCACGGCATATTGAAAGAAGATCCTTTCATTACGATTGACCAGGAAGGCGTCGGCTCTTTTATGCGCATGGCTGTGGAAAAAGGAAGGAAGGTAAGGAAAGATCTTAAAATAGGAATATGCGGCGAGCACGGCGGGGAACCGAAGTCTGTTGCCTTCTGTCATGAAATCGGTCTTGATTATGTCAGCTGCTCTCCTTACAGAGTGCCGATCGCCAGATTCGCAGCCGCACAGGCCGCGCTGAAAAAGTAGATTGGGTCCCCCAAAAGTCGTGAGACTTTTGGGGGCAGAGTTGCACAGGCGGCATTGGGAAAATAGCATTATCCCAAATAGTTCCGACACAAAAAGCGGGCTGTGGCCTATATCCACGGCCCAATTTTTTTTCAGACTGGTCGTAACCATTTCTTAACTTGACAACGATGAAGAGCTTAGTCCAGTATACAGTAAATTTCCAGTTATTCAGACAGTACAGGGTAATTTTTCTTTGCGAGCGAATAGTCCGCCGTGCCAACCCCTGCTGTCTATACGGAACACCAGCCGTGTTCCAATTATATATGTGGGCTCGGCGTTACTCGCCCACTGCTGATAACCCAGGCGTTCGACTGCAGAAAAACAACCCTATACTGTCGGAATTGCAGATTCAGAACGTTTTTTTATTGACTCGCCTCATGGGAGGTTGGCGTCATGACGATTATTCCGGGATTTCTCATCGCAGTTCTGATTATTGCTCTTATTGCGAATCTGGTCAGACTTTCCCGCATACACAATCATCTTCACTACGAGCTGAACAAAGCATACGCTGAAATAGAAAAATCCAGAAAGGAATGGGACGCTCAGGTGCTGGACCGGACCTCGGCAATTCGGAAAGTGAACGAGGACCTTCAATATGAAATAGCAGAAAGGATGAAGTCCGAGAAACGGCTTCTCCAACAGGGCGAACTGCTTAGGTCCGCTATTTCCGTTGCACCCATTGTGCTATGGGCGATTGACGGCGATGGAGTATTTATACTGTCCGAGGGGAAGGGGCTTGCAGGTTTAGATCTCAAGCCTGGGGAGGTTATGGGGAAATCTGTGTTTGATGTTTATAAAGATGAGCCGCAGATTCTGCAAAATTGCAAAATGGCGCTTGCCGGAGAATCGTTTAAGACATGGATTAAGTCTTCCAAGTCTTCCTGCAGAATGTACGAATCCTGGGTCTGCCCCGTGTGTGACGCAAATGGCAAGGTGGTGAGGGCCATTGGTCTTGCTGTTGACAGGGATGACGAAGCAGAAAATAAGAAGTAGGCAGTAAACAGTATCCTATTGCGGCTCCGGAACCTTGCAAATTTCCATTTTAACGTGTTAATCTTGGCTAGGCGTTAACAAATTGTTTTTACGTGATTATTTGCAACCGAATGTGTTAACGGAGGGGACTGCTTTATGGATAATCACTATGCCCTCATTATGGGAATATGCCTTGTATTGGGGCTGATCACCGGGGTCGTCATGTACCTCTCCGATTTCTGTATAGCGGGCATGTTCCGCGATCTTTTTCTTCTAAGGCGCTCTGTCATGCTGAGATACCTTGCACTGCTTGTTGTTTCGAGCATGATAGTCTTTGAACTTGCACGCCAGATGGGATTCCTTCCCCTGTACCCGTTCCCTCTTCTTTATTCGCCTACCCCGGCCAACCTGATCGGCGGTTTTCTTTTCGGCACGGGCATGGTGCTTGCGGGGGGCTGCGTAGTCGGGACCCTTTACAAAATGGGCTCAGGAAGTGTTTTAAGTGCAACGGCATTTATCGGACTTGTTGCAGGCAGCGGCTTATATGCGGAAATACATCCATTTTGGGCATCCTTTGTCAAGAGCACCACATTTTTTCAGGGGAAGATAACAATACCTCAGGTACTCGGAGTTGACCCATTAATCCCCATCTCATTGGCGTCTGTCTTCGGTTTATATTTTATTCGTTTGTGGTACAAGGAAAGAAAATTGGTGCGTCTCTCATATGCGAAAGGATATCTTCAACCCTGGCAAGCTGCATTGCTCATCACTTTAGCAGGGCTGTCGTCTTATGCTCTTATCGGGATGCCGCTTGGGGTCACATCATCCTATGCAAAGTTGTCAGGATATTTCGGCAGTATCTTTTTTAAGGAGCACATAGATGGATTGTCCTACTTCCATGGTGTGCCGCTTAAATACGTACAGCCCCTGTCGGGTATTCTGCTGGAGGGAGGCCCTGGTCCCGGGTTTGATGCTATTTCGGCCATACAGTTTCCTCTTGTCGCAGGTATTGTGCTTGGCAGCGCGGCATCTGCAGCGTGGTTAAAAGAGTTCAGGATCTATTTCGGGGCGCCGCTGAGACAATATGTATCGGCCATCTCAGGCGGCGTGATAATGGGACTTGCGTCCCGTATGGCTCCGACATGCAATGTTTGGCATCTTTTCGGCGGGCTGCCGATACTTGCCGTATCGAGCGTTCTTTTCCTTTTGGGGCTGTTCCCGGGGGCATGGTTTGGAAGCCGGATATTCGCGGGTCTGGTAATGAAGAATGGAGAAGAAATACGTTGAACGTAGTTAAATTTGACATTCGCAGTCAGATATGCCCCGCTACCCTGCTGATTGCGCTGAAGGAGATTAATCGTCACAGCCTGCAGCTTGACGATGGAACAGTAAAGTTGATTTTTTTGACCGATAATCGGGACGCACTATCCACAATTCCTGAATCAGTAGCCAATATGGGGTATTCGGTCAATGTCACCAAGAATGAAACCTGCTATTCGATAGAGGTCTGCGGCGGCGGTGAAGAATGATTTCCGAAGATGAGATCAACCGTTTAACTTCTCAGAATGAAGAACTCCGGAGGAAGTACCAGGCATCTGTACGCTATATACGTGACAAGGTGGACCAACTCCTGACCGTGATGGGGACATCTCCCCTTAAGCCGGAAGAACTTGATGACGAAACGCTCATAGCAGTGGATCCTATTGGTATTATCAGCAATTCCTTTGTCCGGATACTTAGGCATCTCAAAAGGACAAATGAGAAGATGAAGATTGCCAATGATGAGATAAAGGCCATTTTTGAATCCAGCGGCCTGGGGATACTCGTTATCGACAGAGATTCGCGGGTGCTTGAATATAACTCGATGCTCAGGGAATATTTTTTTAAAGACAACGGCACATCCGGTATGATCGGGCAGCCATGTTACAAGCTTATATGTCGGCGTGAGGACCCTATTGACTGTCCGTTCATGAATATATTTAAAAGCGGGGAGAGTGTTCACCAGGAAAAGTGGCGTCTCCGTGACCGATACTACAATGTAGTAGGGACCCCGGTCATCCATGATGGCAGCGAAATAACTATGGCAGTAGTTGTGTATATGGATATTACCGAGCGTATTCGGGAGCACGAGGAACTGAGGCAAAGTGAGGAGAAATACAGGGACCTGTTCGAGAACGCCAATGACATTATACAATGCATAAAGCCTGATGGTTCTTTCCTTTATGTTAATCGTGCATGGCGTGAAACGCTCGGGTATAGCAGTGAGAAAGTACCTGGTCTTACTATCTTCGATATTATACACCCTGAGTGCAATGATTGCGGCTCGGAGTTCAAATCGGTTGTTTTTGGCGAAAAGCCCGGTCGCGTAGAGACAAAGTTTATTACGCATGACCGCAGGGAAATAATTGTTGAAGGCAACATCAATAATATTCTTGGAAAACATGGGTTTGTCGGTACAAGGGGCATATTCCGTGACATCACTGAGCGGAAGAGAGCTGAAGAGGCCCTTGCGTCCGAAAAGGAGAGACTCCTGGTGACCCTGCGCAGCATAGGCGACGGAGTGATTACGACCGATATCCCGGGAACTATTGTGCTGATCAACAAGGTGGCGGAAAAACTGACTGGTTGGAGCCAGCAGGAGGCTGCGGGCAGGCCGATAACGGAGGTCTTCAATATCATTAACGAGAATACGCGTCTTCAAGCTGAAAATCCTGTTTACCGGGCGATGAGAAGCGGGGAGACTGTAGAACTCGAAAATCATGCCATACTTGTTGCCAGGGACGGCACTGAGAGAGTTATTGCAGATAGTGTGGCCCCTATAATGGACACGCGAAGTGAGATTATAGGCGCTGTCCTTGTATTTAGGGATATAACGGAAAAGAAAGACATGGAATTCAGGCTGTTAAAAGCTGAGAAGATAGAATCTCTCGGAGTGCTTGCAGGTGGCATCGCTCATGATTTCAACAATCTTCTCAATGGCATACTGGGGAATATCGATCTTGCACTTACAGTCCCTGGTCTGCAGGACGAGGTCAACATAATGCTGTCCAGGGCGGAAAAAGCCGCGCTCATGGCAATCGATCTGACTAGTCAATTGCTTACTTTTTCAAAAGGCGGCGCACCGATAAAAAAGACGACTTCGATAAGTGAGCTTATAAAGTGTTCAATAGACTTTGTCCTCCGGGGGACCAGTGTAAGATGTGAGTCCTTTTTTTCGCCTGATTTGTGGCAGGTTGAGGTTGATGAAGGGCAGATAAGTCAGGTTATAAATAATCTTGTGATTAATGCTGTTCAGGCTATGCCCGAAGGAGGACTTGTCCGCGTAAGGGCCGAGAACGTTATCGTCGCGCACACGAAGACGCAGGGACTCAAGCCAGGGGGATATGCAAAAATTACTATAAAAGATGACGGTGTCGGCATTTCCAGGGAGAATATAGGCAAGATATTCGAGCCCTATTTTACAACGAAGCAGACGGGCACCGGTCTTGGTCTTGCTACGGCATATTCAATAATCAGTAACCATAATGGACTTATAGAGGTTGAATCCCGTGTCGGCTCCGGAACGGCATTTTATTTATATCTGCCCGCACTTGAGGGAAAGGTCGAGTCAAAAAAAGAACTTCATACTACTGATCTCCTTGAAACCGGCAAAGGAAAGATACTGGTAATGGATGACGATCCTATGGTCCGGCAAACCCTGGGAGACATGTTGAAACATCTGGGGTATGAAGTGGCTTTTGCATCAGAGGGAGATGGTGCTATACAGATATATAAAAAAGCCATGGAGGCCGGTTGTCGCTTTGATGCTGTAATTATGGATCTTACAATACCTGGTGGGATGGGCGGCAAAGAGGGTATCAGAGAGCTTCTCAAGATAGACCCGTGTGCCAGGGCTATTGTCTCAAGTGGCTATTCAAGTGACCCGGTTATGGCAAACCACTTACAATATGGTTTTGCAGGGGTTGTGGCAAAACCTTGCAGGATTAAAAACCTGGGAGAAGTCATTAAAAAAGTTATTGCAGAAGTTTGATTGATGTCCAGCGCGGTTTGTTCAGCCTCCGGCATACAGTATTCGTAGTGCAGTAATAGTGCTATTCAAACCGATCGATCTGCATTCATCTTCCTGTAATCAATGATTTCATATAATCGTCAGGACAACCCTTCTTGTAAACAAACATGATAAAAGCAGATAATATTCTATGCGCATACTGATTGTTGAAGATGAAAAGCCGCTTGCCGACGTTATCAAGCAGGGACTCTATGAAGAGGGATATGCAGTAGACGTTGCATACAACGGCGAAGACGGCCTTTTCATGGCAGAAAATGAACCGTCCGACCTTATCATCCTGGATATAATGCTGCCGATCGTTGACGGAATGACGATTCTCAAAAAAGTCCGCAAGAAAGGTATTAAGTCTCCTGTTCTTATGTTGACAGCCAAGGATGCATTATTCGATAAGGTCTCGGGGCTGGACAGCGGCGCGGATGACTACCTGACAAAACCCTTCCTGTTTGAAGAGCTTCTCGCACGTATACGGGCATTGTTAAGAAGAAGTTCCGAGGTCAAGACATCCATTATGGAGATCGGAGACCTCGTCATTAACATGGCCACTCATGAGGTGAAGAGAAGTGGAAAGGATATCTCACTTACCGCTAAAGAATATGCTCTGCTTGAATACATGGCACTTAATAAAAATAAGGTGCTGAACAGGACATCCCTGACAGAGCATCTTTATGACCAGGACTTCAACCTCGACAGCAATGTCATTGATGTATTCATCAACCGCATAAGGACGAAAATAGATAGAGGGTCCCACAAAGGTCTCATCCATACTGTGCGGGGAGCCGGGTATATGCTAAAGGAATAAGATGTTTTCTTCCATCAAGGCAAAGATTATCATATTCTATATGGCTGTCCTGCTCCTGACCTTGTCCGTGCTGGGGGCATTACTGTATTTCAGCCTCAGCAAAATTGTCTATGATTCAATTGATTCGAACCTTTTGTCCAAGGCAACGGCGCTGGCCACTCTGGTCAGCATGGATGTCGGGGACAAAACTCAATTCAAGTTTTCAGACGATATAACGTGGGAATACAATTCGCCGAATGCCAGAAGCTTTTTCCAAATACGCCGACTTGATGGAACAACTATAAAGAAGTCGGCATCCCTGGGGAACAGGGACCTCCCTTTTTCCACACTTGACCGGCAGACAAGTTTTGGATTTGTCACTTTGGGGAGACGTCCTGCAAGGCTTATAAATTTTCATGTTCCCATTCAAAACAGCGACCTGAATATGTCAAACAGTAAAAAAGACAGCCTGGTTATCCAGTGCGCCGAGGATATAAGATTTCAGGTGAATCTCATAAAACGTTACAGGATAGCCCTTTTTCTCTCCATCCTTTTGATCGTCATAGTTTCAGCATCGGGGGGGCTTTTAATCGCACACAGGGCACTTACCCCCATAAAAAACATTTCTGAGACAATAGATAAGATTTCAGAATCAAACCTCTCGGAAAGAATGTCCGTAGAGGACATTCCGCAGGAATTAAAAATCCTCGCGTCTTCTTTTAACCGCACTTTTGACAGGCTGGAAATGGCCTTCATCCGTCAGAAGCAATTTGCGGCGGACGCCTCTCATGAACTCAGGACGCCGCTGTCGGTAATCTTGAGCCAGAGCGAGATAATACTCAGGAAGGACAGGACCGCTGGTGAATACCGGAATAGCCTCGCCACTATCAAGGAGGCGGCCATAATGATGTCGGAAATAGTCCGGAAACTGCTTGCCATAGCCAAATTGAGCGCAGATAATGTCGGCGTTAGGTTTGAAAGGGTCAATCTGAGCGAAATTATAAGCGAGTCGGTAAAGCTGTTAAATCCGCTCGCGGAACATAGAGGAGTCAGCATAGACATATCACCAGCCCAACCGCTTGCAGTCCTTGGGGACCGCTCATTATTGTCCGAGCTGTTTAATAACCTTATAGGCAATGCCATAAAATATAATGTGCCTCATGGAAAAATATATATTAATATTATAAAAGGACCGGAGTTGGTCGTGACCGAAATAAGAGATACGGGAATCGGCATCCCCGAGGATGACCTGGCTAAAGTATTTGACCGTTTTTATCGTGTTGACAAATCCCGTTCACGAGAGAGTGGAGGCTCCGGCTTAGGGCTAAGCATCTGCAATGAAATAGTGAAGTTGCATAACGGCAGGATAGAGATAAAAAGCAAGGTGGATGAGGGAAGCACTGTGTCCGTATATCTAAAAGAAGGCGGAGATGCCACGTACATTGAAGATTCCCCGAGGCAAGACCGCGGTGAATCTTAGGGAGTTTATTTATGGATGAAGAAAAGGATGATGAATTAGAGAAAGATATTGCAAAACCAAAAAAGAAGAAAGCTAAGGGGCTCATTCTTATTATCGTCATTGCGGTTGCTGTTCTGCTCGGCGGAGGCGGTGCATTTTTATTTTTTACAAAAACAGGCGGTGCTAAAGCGCTGAAGAAGGGAGAGGTGACCTCAAAGGAAGAAAGTATAATGTTCCCACTTGACCCATTTGTAGTTAATCTGGGCGACCAGGGCTCCACTAAGTTCCTCAAGGTCTCGGTGCAATTAGAGCTTTCTAACAAGGCTGCATCGGAAATGGCAAAGGCAAAGATACCGCAAATCAGGGATGCGATTATCAATGTCCTTACGGGCAAGACTTCTGATGATTTGATGCTGCCTGAAGGAAAGCTGCAGCTCAAAGACGACATAAATTTGATGACAAACCAGATTCTGGGGGACAATACGGTGAAAAATATTTACTTTACTGACTTTGTCATGCAATAAAAGGCAGACACGGTAAGGAAAAAGTCGGACCTGCATTCATCTTATTGTAATCTTTGATTTTATATAATGATCGCAGGCTGAGATCAAGAAGCGTGGCGCTCTAAAGTGAAAGAAAAAGATATATTTGAAGAGATAAGAACCCTTCGACTATTTGTTCAAATACAACTGTAAGGTTTAGTGTATATGAGATTACGCGGGAAATATAACATCGGCGTGCTGTTTTCCATCTGTTTCGCTGTTAGTCTGCTGTTGCCCGTTTCAGTTGCCTACTGTAATGACGGCCGGAATGAAAAGCTTCCGCTGAACAGGGTAGCTCGGCTGTCATCGGAAGAGAGCTTCGGTTTAATTGACAGGGACCTTGATTCTGCATTCCTGAAAAAAAGCGATCAGGCCGCTCATCCTCATTTTGTAAAAGTTCTTCGTGTGCGGCGTATGATCCCTGAAGAAGACTGGATCACAAGAATAATACTCCTGAACAATGCTGCAACGTTTGCAGAGTACGGCTTCAATTTATACAGCCGCCGGTCATGGGTAGTCCTTCCGGTATCGGCTTGCCCGCAAGACTTCCTTCTGGCTTTTTCAAGGCGTTCCCCTCCTTCTGTATAGCAATTCTGTCCGGAAACAGTCACATTGTATACAGGCATATTCCATGACGGCGGAGTATCTTACTCCTGGCTTAAGCCGCTGCTTTTGAAAATATAAATATGTTTTAGACGGAGGAGATATTATGAGAAAAAATGGAGCGACCAGTGAATATATGGAAACTGAAAAGGTATTGAACCTGAAATCACAAAAAAAGCCGGGCAGTTGCAGCAAACACAAAATACTACCTGGCAGCAATGTTTCTGACCATAAGAGATTACATGCACAATGCTATCCACAGTTAAGAAACTGTGTATGGAGTTACCATTTTGTAACGATGCTGGCAAATCATGGGCAGCTCATCTGGATATTTAGTATTATTGACGAACATACACAGGAATGTTTGCGCTGCCTGGCTGCCCGCCATATAAACGCTCAAAATGTAATAGATGAGTTATTCAGTCTTTTTCTGCAGAGAGGCATCCCAAGGTATCTTTTTGCGTTCAATGACAACGGCGCAATACCGAAAGCCATTTGCGAATGGATCGAGAAGCTCGAGGTCAACGGTCCTTTTGTGGAGTTGAAAAGGTACGAGGAGCATGGGTACGGCATATTGTTCAAGGAAAAGTTGATGAAGGACATCTCTAATGAAAAACGCCTTGCCTCATTAGCTGATGTAAGGTCATGGTTGGAAAACTGGAGAAATGAACACAACCGCTCAATGAATCTTTTACGTGTATAGAGGGGACATATGGATCTAAAATTCAGTGCCGCAAATTAATATAGGAGGTCAACAAATGAGTAGTTTAATCAACAATAAAACATATGCTATTGCCGGGTTGTTCACAACCGTAGGGCTGCTGGTGGGACTCATCATTTCGTCGAGTCTGGGAATTGATACAAAAGCATCTTCGGAAGAGCCTAAGATATCCAAAGAGGCGATCGCTGTCCTCTCTAAGACTGACGAGGCTATTGCAGAGGTCGCAGCTGCTGTCAAGCCTGCGGTCGTAAACGTATCGACCACCAGAACAATAAAGACACCCGGGATAACAAATCCTTTATTCAACGATCCTTTCTTCAGGCAATTTTTTGGCAACTCCTTCGGAAATGGAGACAGTCCCAGGGAGCACAAGCAGGCCAGCCTCGGCTCGGGAGTAATTATTGATAAAGCAGGCTACATTCTCACTAACAACCATGTGGTGAAAGACGCTGATGAGATCAAGATCAAGCTGTCTGACGGCAGGGAGTTCAAAGGGAAAGTGATCGGTACGGACCAGAAGTCTGATATTGCGGTGGTCAAGATCAATTCGGATCATCTGCCGGCGCTAAAGATAGGGGACTCTGACAGGCTTAAGGTGGGAGAACGGGTGTTAGCCATAGGAAACCCTTTTGGCCTTAACCAAACAGTGACCTCAGGAATTGTAAGCGCCACCGGCAGGGACAACATGGGCATTGCGGATTACGAGAATTTTATACAGACCGATGCACCGATCAATCCCGGGAACTCCGGAGGGGCGCTGGTCAACATTCAGGGTGAGCTCATAGGCATCAATACCGCCATATTCAGTACATCGGGCGGCTATCAGGGGATCGGTTTTGCCATACCGAGCAATATGGTGAAAATCGTTATGGAGTCCCTTATAAAAAACGGCAAAGTGGTGAGAGGATGGTTGGGGGTTTCAGTACAGTCGCTAACGCCTGAAATGGCAAAACAGTTCGGGTTAAAGGAACAAGGCGGCGCACTGGTCGGAGATGTTGTGGAAGGCAGCCCGGCAGGAAAAGCAGGGCTGAAGCGGGGCGATGTGATTATTAAATATAACGGTAACCCGGTGAATGATCCGGCGCAGTTAAAGAATATGACTGCAAGCACTCCTGTAGGGAAAGAGGTCCTGCTCTATATTGTCCGCGACGGTGAGACTCAACAGGTAAAAGTCGGGATTGCCGAACTTCCCTCGACGGGACAAACAGTACAGGGCTCATTCAACAATCTTCTGAAGGGAATTCATGTTCAGGACATGACCCCTGAAATCAGGAAGGGCCTGGCAATCCCGGCGCGTGTCACAGGTGTCATAGTTACTGATGTGGAAGATGGGACTCCTGCGGAAAGTGTCCTTATGCGAAACGATGTAATCATCGAGATCGATAAGAACAAAATCAACACTGTACAAGATTACGAGAAAATGGCTGAGCATATCAAACCCGATCAGAACATCCTTCTCCTGATATACCGTGGAGGCTCGGTTCTTTATCTTACGCTATCAGCGCAGTAAATGGATAACGAGCGTATCCCGCGTGGTAGAGCGCGGAGGTTGGCGAGCGAATAACTGCATTTCAGTAAAGGGGCAGGTCATTATGACCTGCCCTTTTACTCGATATGGATGAATAACCGGTTTGCATTGTCATTGGAGGTAAGATTCTGTTATGAACTATGCGCGCCCTTTCTTCCGCTTCACGATCGCAGCAAAGATGCTCATAGGCTATCTCGGGCTCTCGGTGATTATTATCATAATCGCCAACCTGGCCAGTTCAAGCATTAAACAGCTCATTGATATCAATAACAATGTAATTACTGTCGATGCTCCGATCGTCGAGATAGCCTCTAAAATGGATGATGTTATTTTTGCCGAAGAATTCTATGGCCGGAGCTATCTTATTCAGCAGAGAAGCCCTGCACTGTTAGACCGCTATCATAGAGAAGTGGCGGCATTCGGCGAGTGTATCCGTCAACTCAGGTCTGTGCCGGACAGGAAGTTTTTTTCAATAGACAGGCTTGAGCGGCTTCATGAGGAATACGATAGTGCTTTTCAGAAGATGCTTGAATATAAAGGTAGTATCAGCCCCTTGCTCTCCAGGGAATTCGACATGTCAATACGGGCAAGGAGGACAGAGCTGACCCGCTATATCAAGAAGATGTCCGGGCATGCAATATGGAGACAGAACAGGAAGAGGCAAGTTTCAGCCGAAATCGGTACGAGGGCCCGATGGGAGATAATAAGCTATAGCATTGCGCTTATTGTGCTCGCGCTACTCATCACTATTCTGATAACCGGTAATATCGTTGTGTCGATAAAAAAGTTGAAAAAGGCCACAAAGCTGATAGCTAAAGGCGAATTCGAAAACCTTCCGATGGTGAAAAGCAATGACGAACTTGAAGAGCTTTCGATCTCCTTTTCCAAAATGGCCGGGAGGCTCAAACAGCTTGAACAGATACTCATCGATATGAGCCCTCTCACAAGGTTGCCCGGTAACATTGTTATAGAAAATACCCTCAAGAAAAGACTTGAGGACGGCTCGCTGTTCGCTTTCTGCCATTTCGACCTCGACAATTTCAAGGCCTTTGGCGACAAATACGGGTATGCGATGGGGAGTGAGGTCATCAAGGCTACTGCACGGATTATCGAGTCAAGTGTTGCCTCATACGGCGCGCAGGATGATTTCGTGGGGCATATAGGAGGTGACGACTTCGTTGTGGTAACGACGCCGGACTGCTATGAGAAGATATGCTGTGCCGTAATAGAGACCTTTGACAGAACTGTCCCGGATTTCTACAGTCCCGAAGATCTTGGCCAGGGTTTCATCATGGGAAAGACCCGCCAGGGCGGGGAAGCGGCCTTTCCGCTTATGACCATTTCGATTGGGGTTGTCACCAACCGCTATCGCCAGTTCATAGACCCCCTTCAGATTGGTGAAATGTCGGCGGAATTAAAAGAATGCGCCAAGTCCAGGCACGGAAGCAATTACGTTGTCGACAGTGTAGAAGGCGACAGCCCGGAAGGCCCTCACAAGAGATTAAAGATTAGCACAGAAGCAATATTACAGAACTCTCCATCATAAGTTTTCTGCTGAAAATCTATAGGCGTCCAAGTTAAAAAAATATTGCACTGCAATATTTTTTATGCTTGCAAACCAATGAAGATATTATTTGCCGGTCTGTTTAATGCTATTTATCAAGCTCTTATTAAAGCTAATATGATGGCACGATATATGCACAATTCTAAATAGAGGGCAATAAACAGTTGGACCCCTTTTTTCTTTACATGAGGTGAATCAAAAATGAACGGCAACATACAAACTTTACGAACAAAAGCTTCCTCGCATCCTGGCTGGAAGTGGTTCATTCTTTCCACTGTTCTGCTTGGGGCCACAATGTCGGCGCTTGACGTAAGCATTGTCAACGTAGCCATGCCGACTCTCAAAAGTACATTCGGAGTTTCAATGGCGGTCATCGAATGGATAGCAATGGCGTATATGCTTACGCTGACCATTTTTCTTCCATTGTTCGGAAGGTTGGCAGACATATATGGCAGGTCGAAGCTTTATAATATCGGTTTTGTGGTTTTCTCCGTGGGTTCCCTGCTTTGCGGGATGTCGGCCACAGCTGCATTCATGATAATATCCCGCGTAATCCAGGGTATAGGCGCCGGGCTTTTGCAGGCAAACTCAGTCGCACTTATCACTGATGCTTTTCCAGCGAAGGAGAGGGGCAAGGCTATCGGCATTCAGGGTGCAGTCCAGGCGATATTGATGTCAATAGGTCCGTTTGTCGGGGGTATCCTGATAGCCACGGTAGGCTGGAGGGCCATCTTTTACGTGAATATCCCGATCGGGATACTGGGCACGCTGGCCGCCCTATTCATACTTCCTCCCAACCAGAAGGTGGAGAAGAAGGAGAAGGTTGATTATCTGGGGACCGTATTTTTCGCATCCGGTCTCTCTTTTATCGTACTGGCCTTCAACGAGGGAGTGAAGCTCGGCTGGGGCTCGCACACAATTATGATGTATTTTCTGTCCGGCGTAGTGCTTCTGACCCTTTTCATAATTACAGAACTGAGGGTAGAGTACCCGCTGATAGACCTCAAGCTCTTCAGAAATGCCACCTTCCTTCTTGGGAACCTTACAGGCATGCTGTCTTATTATGTGCTGTTTGCAGTGATGTTCATGATGCCCTTTTATCTGGAAAAGGTGTTGGGCTGCAGCGTTGTGCTTACCGGCTCCCTGCTGACGCCTCTCCTTCTTGCGTTGGCGGTAGTGGCCCCATTATCAGGCCACATCTCGGATAAATACGGTCCGAGGATAATGACAACCTCCGGGATGCTTATTTCTGCCCTGTCATGTTTCGCCCTCATGTTTATGGGGGTGTCTGTCCGGCTCCCCATGCTGGTAGGGGTGTTGATCCTCCTTGGGTTAGGCATGGGCTTGTTTACAACGCCTAACAACAGCGCCATCATGGGATCAGCTCCTAAAGATAAACTTGGGGTGGCCGGAGGCGTCCTGAATATGATGCGGTCCCTCGGGCTTATCTTCGGAGTGAACATATCAGGGGTCATATTCACCACGCTTGAGCACCGGTACCTGACTGCCAATGGGTATCAAAATGTTCAGCATGTATTCACCAACACCAGCATTCCGATGCCGGTGAAAGCAGGCGCCTTCATGCAGGGGTTTATGATGGTAATTATGATCCTTATGGCAGTTACTATTTTGTCGGCATTCCTTTCATCAGTCAGGAAGGTCAAAACAGTTGCCATTATAGATCATGAAGCAGCGGGAACAGCAGTTGTTTCTTCAGGGTTCTTTAATGGCTTCAGCCAGGAGAGCAGGGGGATGGCCTTATTTATAATGCTCCTTCTATTTGCAGGGGTCATAGGTACTTTCGCCTCTTCCCGATTGAGCAGTGCAAGCTTTCCTGCTCCGAAGACAGTTCAAAGCTTGCCTGTGGATTCAGGCCATTGCTTGACCGGGCAAGGACAAAGCGCTTCAGAGGCCAAAAAACTTGCCATGGCGTACTATACGAAAAAATACAATGATTCTGACGTCGATATTAATGTAATGCCTCGTGGGGACCATATGGAGGCTGATGTCAGAAAAAATGGTGAACTCGTAACAAAACTCTCTATTAAAGACGGTAATGTCACCGAGCACAGGACCGGTTTTCGTGACTGGACCTTTAACCTACTGACCAATGTTAATTAAAGAAATAGGATCTTTTAGATTCCTAAAGTTAAATTTATAACAGGGAGTTATTTAGAAATGAGCGGATTACAATTTCCTCATCCTCGTTTTTCCTCGCATCCTGGCTGGAAGTGGTTCATTCTTTCCACTGTTCTGCTTGGGGCCACAATGTCAGCGCTGGACGTAAGTATTGTCAACGTGGCCATGCCGACTCTTAAAAGTACCTTCGGAGTTTCAATGGCAGTCATCGAATGGATAGCAATGGCGTATATGCTTACGCTGACCATTTTTCTTCCTCTGTTCGGAAGGTTGGCGGATATGTTTGGCAGGTCGAAGCTTTATAATATCGGTTTTGTGGTTTTCTCAGTGGGTTCCCTGTTTTGCGGGATGTCCGGGACAGCTATTTTCATGATAATATCCCGCGTAATTCAGGCTGTAGGCGCCGGGCTTTTACAGGCAAACTCAGTCGCTCTTATCACCCATGCTTTTCCAGCGAAGGAGAGGGGCAAGGCTATCGGCATTCAGGGTGCAGTCCAGGCGATATTGATGTCAATAGGTCCGTTTGTCGGGGGTATCCTGATAGCCACGGTAGGCTGGAGGGCCATCTTTTACGTGAATATCCCGATCGGGATACTGGGCACGCTGGCCGCCCTATTTATCCTTCCACCCAACCAGAAGATGGAGAAGAAGGAGAAGGTTGATTATCTGGGGACCGTATTTTTCGCATCCGGCCTCGGTTTTATCGTGCTGGCCTTCAACGAGGGAGTGAAGCTCGGCTGGGGCTCGCATGCAATTATGATGTATTTTCTGTCCGGGATAGTGCTTCTGACCCTTTTTATCATCACAGAACTGAGGGTAGAGTACCCTCTGATAGACCTCAAGCTCTTCAGGAATGCCACCTTCCTTCTTGGGAACCTTACAGGCATGCTGTCTTATTATGTGCTGTTTGCAGTACTCTTCCTGATGCCCTTTTATCTGGAAAATGTGTTGGGCTACAGCGTTGCGCTTACAGGAGCCTTGCTGACACCCATTCCGCTTGCGATGGCAGTAGTGGCCCCCTTCTCAGGCCACATCTCGGATAAATACGGTCCGAGGATAATGACAACCTCCGGGATGCTTATTTCTGCCCTGTCATGTTTCGCCCTCATGTTTATGGGGGTGTCCGCGCAGCTGCCAGTGCTGGTAGCCGTGTTGATCCTGCTTGGCGTAGGCATGGGCTTGTTTACTCCGCCTAACAACAGCGCCATCATGGGATCAGCCCCTAAGGAGAAACTTGGGGTGGCCGGAGGCGTCCTGAATATGATGCGGTCCCTCGGGCTGATCTTCGGAGTCGATATATCCGGAGTTATATTCACTACCCTGGAGCACCGGTACCTGTCCAACAATGGGTATCCAAATGTTCAGCATGTATTCAGCAACACCAGCATTCCCATGCCGGTCAAGGACGATGCTTTTATGCATGGTTTCTTTGTCGTGATAGGCGTTCTTCTTCTCTTAAACCTCATCTGCGCCTTCTTTTCAGCCACGAATAAGGCTGACATCGATGCTGAGGCGGCTGAAGCAGCGAGGGAATTTGTGGACGCTGCATAGGCCCCGTTAAAACAAACTTACCCGCTATCATGAAGAGGGCTGCTGTGACAGCCCTCTTTGTTTTAGATTATAATAAAAGTATAATTCGTTGTATTAAGAGGAGTTCCATATAGAACACTTTTCGCGGCATTCAGCAGACACCGGGGACAACTTTTGGTTAGTATAATAAAGCAGGGCGGATCATCGCTTACAGCAAAGTTTATGGTTGGATTAGGCATCATCCTGTTGTCTGCTATCGCTGTTCTTTCCTTCCTGACCTATTCTTATCTGAAAAAAATGTACATCCAGGAAGCCTATGAGAAGACAGATATTGTGCTGGGGCATATTGATGCCACTATGGAGTATGCCCGCGATGAACTTCGACCCCAGATATTCCATGTTCTGCCCGGGAACATCTTCATCCAGCAGGTCATGTCCAGTACCTTTATGAACATGGGAATCATGAAGAGGTTCAAACAGAGGTTTCCCCGCTACATTTACAAAAGGGTCGCCCTTCATCCAATGAATCCCGCCGACAAGGCTGATGTTTTTGAAGAGGGCTTTATCATGCAGTTCCGTAATGAACCGGCTTCCAAGAGACAATGGAGGGGTCTGATCACCAGGAACGGAGAAGATTACTTTCTTCATTTAAAGGCGATTGTCATGGAGGACCAGTGCCTGCTCTGCCACGGAGATCCTGCTTCTTCACCAGAGTCCATTACCAGCCACTACGGAAGAGTGCGCGGACGTCACTGGAAAGTGGGTGAGGTAGTCGGCCTTGAGTCGATCGCGGCCCCGGTCAGCGCCACTTTCCGGCAGTTGAGGCATGTAGCCCTTTACCTTTTCCTCTTTGGGGTAGGAGGTATGGCAGCTCTTTTTGCCGTTCTTAATTATTTCCATTACCGGATAGCGGTGATGCCCCTGAGAAGAGTGAGTTCCTTTTTCAAGGATGTGGTGAACAGACACCGGGGTCTCGACATCCATTTAGACGCACCGGACTATGGTGAAGTTTCAGACCTTGCTGAATCCTTTAACCGTATGATGGGCTACCTGAAAATATCCGAAGAGGAAAAGAAGGAGATGGAGGAGAGGATGCGGCAGGCCGACAAACTCGCCTCTATCGGGCAACTGGCCGCAGGAGTAGCGCATGAGATCAACAATCCCCTTAGCCTGATACTGGGATACACAAAGCTGCTGCGCAAAGAATGCACTGATAATGAGCAGTCGAAGGCAGATCTTGATATTGTCTATAACAATGCCCTGCTCTGTAAGAAGATCGTTGAAGACCTCCTGAACTTCTCCCGCCAGACAAAGGCAAACCAGATACCTACTGATATGAATATATCTGTGGAGCTGGCGGCGGCCTCACTGGAGGAAACGTTCCGGAAAGGCGGGGTCGAAATAATCCGTGACTATGACCCTTCTCTGCCTCCTCTGTCGGCGGACGAGGACAAGATGAAACGGGTTTTTAACAATCTCCTGATGAACTCCTTTCAGGCGCTGAAGGCAGGGGGCCGCATTACTGTCAAGACCGAGTACGACAGAGAGGGCAACGGTATACGGATCATTTTTTCGGATACAGGTAGCGGCATCCCTGAAAAAATCAGGGACAAGATATTTGAACCATTTTTCACAACAAAGCCGCCCGGGCAGGGCACAGGCCTCGGGCTTGCGGTGAGCTATGGCATTGTGAAGGAACACAAAGGGGAGATTTCGGTAGAAAGTGTGGAAGACTCCGGCACTTCTTTCACTCTCTGGTTCCCCATTGAAAGGGACAAGACATGAAACAAACCATTCTCATCGTTGACGACAACCCTGATATGGTACATTTTCTTGAAAGGCTCATCGGAAGTGAACTGCATCTGAAGACCTGCGGCGCTGACAGTGCGGAAGCGGCCCTGCGCATTATTGAGAAAGACAACATACACTGTGTCCTTGCCGATATGAAGATGCCGGGTATGGACGGTATTGAGCTTTTGCAGCACATCAGGAAAAAGGACACTTTCCTGCCGGTGATAATAATGACCGCATATGGCGCCATCGAGTCCGCCGTGAAGTCGATGAAAGAAGGGGCCTATGATTTTATTACAAAGCCTTTCGAGGAGGAGCGGCTGCTGCATACTGTGCGTCGGGCACTGGAACATCAACGCCTTCTCCGGAAAAACCAGGATCTCGAAAGGATGATCCGGGAAAAAGAGAAAGAGACTTTTTTTGTTGGAGAATCCCCCCGGATGAAAGAGCTTATCGACACCCTGAGGTTAGTGGCAAGGACGGACGTGACAGTGCTCATTACAGGCGAGACCGGCACCGGGAAAGAGCTGGCGGCCCACATGATTCACAACCTCAGCAACCGGATCGGCAAACCCTTTGTGGCTGTAAACTGTCCCGCCATTCCTGAAAACATATTGGAGAGTGAGCTTTTCGGCTATCGCAAGGGCGCCTTTACAGGCGCTACCTCTGACAGGGAAGGGCTTTTCCAGGCAGCACAGGAAGGGACATTGTTCCTGGACGAGATCGGGGACATATCTACCTCACTGCAGGCAAAGCTGCTGAGGGTGCTGCAGGAAAGGGAACTCAAGCCCCTGGGAGATACCACCACCCGCAGAGTTGATGTGCGTGTAATTGCGGCCACGAACCGGGACCTGGAAGGCAACGTTGCTGCAGGGCTTTTCAGATCAGACCTTTATTACCGGCTGAATGTTGTCTCTGTTCATACCCCCCCGCTAAGGGAAATCCCCGAGGATATCCCCCTTATAGCCTTTCACTTTCTTTCCTTATTTTGCGCGGAGCTGGGCTTAGGCCGGAAAAAGCTTACGGAAGAGGCGATACATCTCCTTGTTTCCAGACAGTGGAAAGGCAATGCCCGCGAACTCCAGAATGAGATAAAGCGGGCGGTGATCTTTTCGAAGAATGATTTTCTTGCGCCGGAGGATTTCGGAAAGAGTTTGCCGGTAATGCCGGGTCCCGAAGACAACCCTGAAATATACGGTGTCGATTACAGGGAAGCCCGAAAGAATATCCTGTCGGCATTCAATAAGGAGTATATAACGCGCCTGCTCCGTCATACCGAAGGGAATGTTTCACTGGCTGCCCAGACTGCCGGCCTGGAGCGGCAATCCCTCCAGCATATAATGAGAAAGTACGGCATCGCTTCCGAAGAGTTCAGGAAAGACGCAGAAAAAAAACAGCATTAGTGGATCACGAAGAAACGTGATTTTTTTGCAGGATAGAAACGTCTATTGCGTATCCGAAATTCAGATGCGCCCTCCTTACGAACTGCTGAATTTCATTAACATCTGCCGATTTTTCAAAAAAAACCTTCTGTATGCCATTTTCAGTATCAATCAAAAAAAGATAGCTTGCACGGAAAATACCGCTCAAAAGCCATAAACCGATTCCGACCATGAGCCAGAGGGCAGCAGGGATCAGGGGAAGTACAAATTCCCCTGATTTGGCCTGGATAAGGGGTCCTCCGCCCAGGCTTGCATAGAAGACAACGATTAATCCGATCAGCCCCATCGAAAACAGGGTAAAACCGAGGAAGAATTGACAGAACGGGTTTTTGGCGCTTGTGTCGTAAGAGAGTTGGATCTGCCGGATTTGCTCTCGCGGAACAGTAACAAAAATCCTGTCGCAGTGGAGTTCACTGATATTGGTCCCCGAAATTTCAACTTTCGAGCATCTGATCGAATCATTTGAGCCAGTAATCAAAGCAGCCTCTTTTGAATGAAGCTCAATATGTATTAAAGCCTTAATTGATATATTATAACCTGTTTATGTGCCGGCAGCGCAAGGCCGGGGCGAAATAGGTAATTGATCAGGAGCAAAAATAAACTGTAGCACTACCGGGCGAAGTACCGTACATGAGAGGCAAACATACCAGGGGAACTGAAACGCGCCTTTCCCCTCTGGCAAGAGCTACGGGGAATTGGTATTCTGCTTATTCTTTATTGTTTTATCCGATCCAGACGGTTTTGTTGAAATCTTTGATGCCTTCCACGATATGATTTGTTGTGCCGAGGTAGCCGACCTTTAAAGCCTTTTCGAGACCGTAGTGTGTGAGGCACGTGCCGCATGAAAAGATTTCTACTCCCATCTTTTCAAGGTCCTTCAGAATAATGATCATCTCTTCATCGGTCGTGGTAAGTTTAACGGCGGTATTGAGGAAAAAAACGGTATGGGGAATCTCCTTTGTTGCTTTCATTGTCTCAAAAAAGCCCTTCATCAGGATTTTCCCCAGCGTCTCGTCTTTGCCCATTGTATCTGACCCGACAATAAGCAGCACATCCTTTTCAGTTTCCTCATAGGCAGGACTGGGGGAGGGTCCGGACTGTTCCCCAGGGGCTTCGCAAGTGTGTCCTTTAACGATTCTGACCTTCCAGTAGCCCTTCTCTTTGGACCCTTCAGAATAAAACCCGTTTTTCGATGCAAAACGGGTGAGGTTTTTTAGTGATTCCTCGTTATCGACTAATACATCAATGATGCCCTCATCGAGTCCGGACAGGGCATCCTCGGCCAGCAGCAACGGTTTGGGACAACCCAGACCTCTCGCATCTACAAGCAAAGCTTCCATTTAACTATTAGTCCTATGTTGTTGCCGGTCTCACCGGCACTTTTGATGTTGCTGCTTTCTTTGCCGGCGTCTTTCTTGCAACTGTTTTTTTTGCAGCGGGTTTTTTTACAACAGCTTTTTTTGCCGCCGGCGCCTGCTTCCCTTCGAGCTTCAGTATCTCGGCCTCAAGCCGCTTGATGCGGGCTGTTATCTCTTTTATTTTAGTGTCGAGCATGGGATTTTTCATTTTAGCGCTCAGGTCGTATACCTGCCCGCCCAGCTCAGCTATTTCCTTTTGCACTTTAGCTTTCATCTCATAAAGTATGTAACGTTTCTTTCCTTCGTCTGTGAGCTCTTCGGCCTTTCTTATAACAACCGCTGCACCCTCTTTCACAAAGGCCAACCCCTCATCGACCCCCTTCTGCAGATCTCTTTTTACTTTTGACCAAAAGCTCATTGCTTCCTCCTTAGAGAACAAGAATTATATAATATAGGTAATATTCCAATAGCCTCTTTGTTTAAATTTACCTGCTTATGGTGAATAAGTCAAATTTAAGGGCTACCAAGTTATAGGTTAAAGATGAAGATGAAGGCTGTTTACAGGCACGATGCCAGGGTCTGCTTGCCCTGCACTTTCCTTCCTTACAGGCGAACTGCCTGCTACGTGATCGCGCCTGTTCAGGTCGAGCCTTGGCCGGCGCTGCATACAAAGCAGTGATTGCCCATAACTATCTTTCTTCCGGACAATGCTGCATGATCATAATCCCTGAGGTGGCGCGGGCAATTTTCATCAACGGCGAGCCCGAGTGCCTGGTTAAAATCGCAATCATAGAGGGCGCCGTCCCACCCGACGTTAAGCAGGCGACTGCACATAAGATTGCCAAGGGTGTCAGGATTAAAGGCGCTTTTTACCTTTTCCATATAGGGTTTTATATTATTTGATCTTAGGAGGAATTCCCTGAAACGCCCAAGGGGCATATTTGCAAACGCATATAGGCAGTTAAAGACAATGCCGAACGATGCTTGGAGTTCTTTTTTGTAGTGTGTCTCCAGTTCGATCTGGGACGGAGGGAGAAACGCGCCCATAGGATTATAGACGAGGTGGAGTTTTTTCTCCGGCACTGTGCCATAGCCGAGACTGTTAAGTCTTTTCAGTACTGCGATACTTTTGGAGAAGGTCCCCTTTCCACGGACCCTGTCGGCGCCCGCTTCCGCATAGTGCGGAAGTGATGCTATAATCTCCACCTTGTTTTCGCTATAGAAGTCAGGGAGATCTTCCATTCCCCGCTCGTAAAATATGGTAAGGTTGCTCCTCACAATAATGCGGCGGCCCATTCCGCGGGCCTCAGCGATAATGTATCTTAAATGCGGGTTGAGTTCAGGTGCTCCGCCGGTCAGATCAAGAGTGTCGATAGTGTATTGACGGAGGACCATGAGTGCGTCGTCGATGGTGGTCCTGCCCATACGCTCGGTCCTTGAAGGGCCTGCCTCTAAATGGCAGTGTTTGCAGGTCATGTTACATTTATAACCCAGATTGAGCTGCAATGTCTCAATGCTGACGGCCCTAAGCGGACCTGGATGGACAGCGAGTAACTTTTCTTCGATTTCTGTCACGGCAACCTCTTTTACAACAATATCCTTTCAGCCGCATTATGTGCCTGGATACCATGGATGAGAGAGGCCCCGCCCCTTATTGCCGAAGCCACATGCACCGCCTCGGTAATGTGGCCCAGGTCCATGCCTTCTCCGAGGCACTCCTGCGTATAGGCATCAATGCAGTAAGGGCATTGTATCGCATGGGCCACGGCAAGCCCGATAAGGACTTTCTCTCTCTTTGAGAGCAACCCCGGTTTGAGTGATGAAGAATACCAATCCATAAATTTACTGAAGAGTTCAGGATTATGCTTGCCTATTTCGGCGAACCTCTCAAGGTCACCGCTTTTGTAATACTCTCCCATATCGCATCTCCTTTAAAAAAGCGTTACAGCGTTCAGCGTCGTGCGTCAAAAGCAAAAGAAACTATTTTAAAATATTCTATCAGGCTTTGCGGGCATATGACAAATGGTCTGGAAGGACGGCAGGTGCAGGGGAGCACTTGTTTTGCGACGCACTGAAACTTGCAGAGATATTTGAGTCCGTTCTCAGTTGGGGCAAGGAAGTTGACGGACTGGATTTCGGCAGCGGCCAATTTTTCTTTGTTACCAGTGCACTGCCCCTGCCGGTCCTTTCCATATATTTTGACCATTTTCAAAAGAACATGATAAAGTCTCATTGTGAAGGTTTGTGAAATTTTTTTGAGCATACAGGGTGAATCAACCTATGCAGGGCTGCCATGTGTTTTTATCAGGCTGAGCGGCTGTAATTTGAGGTGTGTTTACTGTGACACTGCTTATGCGTATGAAGAAGGCGTGGAGCTGACCGAAGATGACGTGTTTAAGCAGGCGGTATCGTATGGGATAAGCCTTGTTGAGATCACAGGAGGCGAGCCTTTGGTGCAGAAGGATGTGTTGCCGCTGATAAAGAGGCTGCTTGACAGCGGTCTTACCGTGTTGGTTGAAACAAACGGAAGTTTAAGCGTTAGCGGGGTGGACCCCAGGGCAATAATAATTATGGACATTAAAACTCCGGGGAGCGGGATGTGCGAGGTGATGGACTTTGATAATCTAAGGCTTTTAAAATCGCAGGATGAACTCAAATTTGTTATTGCCGATAGAGGGGACTATGAATGGACGAGGGATTTTATAAGAAAACATGGGCTGTCGGGCAAGTACACAATCCTGTTGTCGCCGGTTTTCGGGGTCTTTTCTCCAAGGGACCTCTCCCGATGGATGCTGGATGACCGGCTTAGGGCCAGGCTTAACCTTCAGCTGCACAAATATATTTATGGCCCTGAAGAGCGTGAGGTGTAAGCTAAATATTTTTCAAACTCTGCTTCAAAGTGGTCGCTAAGAACATCTGTTCCTAATGCTTTTTTTATTTCTTCAATCCTCCAGAATTTCACTGCGTCTATTTCCCCGGCATTGAAAGAAAATGGGCCGTCGTGTATGCAGGAGTGCGTAAAAACAAGCTCACTTTCATAGGTGTTAGAATGGATATAAGAGTATAAAAAACCGGGTTCTACGGTATCGATACCAAGCTCCTCCTTCATTTCTCTATAAACGGCTAAAGAGATGGCTTCTGCAGCCGATACATGCCCCCCGACAGAGGTGTCCCATTTACCTGGCGCAACGTCCTTGCTCATCGAGCGCTTTTGCAGCAGAAGCTCTCCAGTGCTGTTAAATACAAGAACGTGAACAACTTTGTGGAGCAGGGAAGGGTTGCCGTGTATGGAGGAGCGTGGGGCAACTCCCAGGGATTTGCCTTGTTTATCAACTATTTCCAGTAATTCTTCCTGCATTTATAACAATACCAGAAAAAGGGTTGACGAGTAAATAACTTGAAAAATATAAGGAAGGCAGGAGGCGGGGAGCACTTGTTTTTCGACACGCTGAAACTTTAGGCCCCGGTCTGGAATTGGTATGAACACGGCCACTATAACTAATTGTCTCTGGCTATGAAAGTAGTTTCAGCGCTCCGATAAACGGCCTGCCCCTGCCGGTCCCTTCCTTGTATTTTCTATCCGCTGTTTTATGATAAAATAGCGGGCAATGGACGGTTCCCTCAGATCAGTGTCAAAAATTATCGCAACGGTCTTCTTCATCGGGTATATTCCTTTTGCCTCGGGCACATTCGGCAGCCTGGCTGCCTTAATATGTATTTGGCTTTTGAAACCGGACAGACTGCTGCACGGCGTTCTTGCAGCTGTTCTTTTTGGGCTGGGTACGGTAACCGCTCATGTTGCCGAAGGTATTTTCGGCGAGGATAGCGGGCGCATTGTTATCGATGAATTTACCGGATTTGTGATCTCTGTTTTTTCGCTCCCTCTGACAGCGGGATATTTGGCCGCGGCCTTTTTTTTGTTCAGGTTTTTCGATATACTAAAGCCTTCTCCCATCAGAAATATTGAGCGGGCTGTGAGTGGCGGCTTGGGTGTTATGCTCGATGATACGGCAGCCGGATTGATGACAAATCTCCTTCTGCAGCTATGGAGGACCGTTGCGTGAGATGCTTTGTTGCCATTGATGTCTCCGAAGAAGTGCGGCATTCCATCGGCGGAGCAATAGAAAAGGTGAAGGGGCTGTCAAAAGGCGTGCGATGGGTCCCTCCTGACCATGCCCATTTGACACTGAAGTTCCTCGGTGAGGCAGACGATGCTATGGTGCTTCGAATACAGGAAAGGCTTTCGCTGCTTTGCAGCAGACACGCCCCGTTTGAGCTTACAGTGAGCGGCACTGGAGGATTTCCGAATCTGCGCAGGCCAAATGTCTTATGGGTGGGCATAGATGAATCAGGACCTCTCGGTCTCCTTAAACGGGACATGGAACAGTCGATGGCTGAACTCGGGTTTGAAAGGGAAGATAAACGTTTTTCTCCTCATCTTACCGTCGGGAGGGTAAAGGGCATGGACGGTCTTGAGGCTGTGGTCAGGGAATGGATTACATTTAAGGACGCGGTTTTTGGTACTATAACAGTTGGGGAAACACTGCTCATGAAGAGCACATTGAAACCGGGCGGGGCAGAGTATTCAAAACTGGCCGGTTTTAAATTAGGACAACGTAAAACGGAGGCGTAAAATGATGAACAAGGATAAAGTAAAGGCCCTGGAAGCGGCAATTTCCCAGATCGAAAAAAACTTCGGGAAAGGGGCCATAATGCGTCTCGGTTCAGGGGGCGTGGCGGAAGGGATACAGGTTATACCTACGGGTTCGATCTCTCTGGATATTGCCACCGGCATAGGCGGCTTTCCGAGGGGAAGGGTTGTTGAGATATACGGGCCCGAGTCTTCGGGAAAGACAACTCTCGCGCTGAAGGCGATAGCTGAGGCGCAAAAAACAGGAGGAGTTGCCGCATTTATTGATGCAGAGCATGCGCTTGACATCAATTACGCATCAAGGCTCGGTGTTAATATTGAAGACCTTCTGGTATCGCAGCCCGACACGGGAGAACAGGCGCTCGAAGTCGCTGAAACTCTCGTCAGGAGCGGAGCTGTAGATATAGTGGTGGTGGACTCTGTTGCCGCGCTGGTGCCGAAAGCGGAAATCGAAGGGGATATGGGTGATTCTCTTCCCGGCCTTCAGGCCAGGCTCATGAGCCAGGCCATGAGAAAGCTGACGGCAGCAATTTCAAAATCTCTGACCACAATAATCTTCATCAACCAGATACGGATGAAAATAGGGGTCATGTTCGGAAATCCTGAAACCACGACAGGCGGAAATGCCTTGAAGTTTTACTCGTCAATGAGGCTTGATATCAGAAAGATCGACAACCTCAAGGACGGCCAGGAGGTAATTGGCGGACGGGTCCGTGTCAAGATTGTAAAAAACAAGGTTGCACCTCCGTTCAGGCAGGCAGAGTTTGACATATATTTTAATGAGGGCATATCAAAGGCAGGAGAGATCATCGATCTCGGAGCGGAAAAGGGCATTATCGAAAAGGCCGGCGCATGGTACAGTTACAGCGGCAACAGGATAGGACAGGGCAGGGACAATGTGCGGGAATATTTGAAGAATAATCCTTCTGTGGCCGCTGAGTTAGAGCAGAAAATAATCGAAGCCTACGGGCTGAAGCAGGAAGAGAAGGCTGAGGCCGGGAAAAACGGCAAATAAGCAGGCGGGAAGTGGACGATAGTTTTGGCGATGCACTGAAATATGCGCTCAAGATTCTCGGCTACCGTGACAGAAGCATGAGTGAGCTGCGCCAAAAGCTCACTGGTAAAGGCTTCTCAAAGGATGTTGTTGATGGGACCCTCTCTTATCTTGAGGAAAAGGCGTTTATAGATGACCGGAGGCTTGCCGAACTGCTTAAAAGGGATGCTGTCGAGCGGAGGCATTTCGGGGCCCAGGGTGTCAGGAGCTACCTCATAAGACGGGGTATCGCAAAGGACATTGCAGCTGCAATGGCGGAAGCGGACAACGACTATCTTGGCGCTGCGACGCAGCTTGCGGAAAAGAAAATGCGCTCCATGGGGCATCTGGACAGCGTGACAATAAAGAGGCGCCTGTGTGGGCTGCTTGCCCGGCACGGGTTCACTTATGATGAGATGCGACAGGCACTGCAAAGGTTGAATGTTGAATTATAAAATTTTAAATGTTGAGCCTATTGTAAAAGTGCTGATTAACCGTCATTCCCGCGAAGGCGTGAATCCAGAAGACGTTGTTTTTAAAGAACACTGGATTCCCGAATACTACCCGGGAATGACAGGCCTGGACTTTTGTAAGATGTTCAACATTTAAAATTTAATATTTTTTGGTCAATAGGAGGATGCGTTATGAGAGGCGGCAGCATCAGGACTGTGTGTTTCTTTCTATTTGTTCTCGCTGTTTTTTTTGGCGGTTGCGCGTCGTACGCAAGGTATTCTAATGAGGAGATTAAAGATTATCCAATCGAGGTACAGGAAAAGATTGCAAAGGCAGAGATCATGCCCGGCATGACGCCCCAGCAGGTGCGGTATTCCTGGGGCTCTCCAAGCCAGGTGAAGACCCTTGAGCCGGATAACGGGAAGCAAAGAGAGGAGTGGGTATACTCTTCCGGCTTGGGAGTATTCAAGACCAGGCTTACCTTCATTGACGGGAAACTTATCTACATTGTCAGCTCAGAGCCTGGAAGGGTGAAATAAGGGTAATGAAGAGCATAGAGGTACGAAAAACATTTCTGGAGTTTTTTATCTCAAAAGGACATGAAAAGGTCGGCAGTTCGTCGCTTGTCCCCCGGAATGATCCTACGCTGCTGTTTACCAATGCCGGCATGGTGCAGTTTAAGTCCGTGTTCCTCGGAGAAGAAAAAAGGCCTTATTCGAGGGCGGTATCATGCCAGAAGTGCATGCGGGCCGGCGGCAAGCATAGCGACCTGGAGAACGTGGGACACACGGCCCGGCACCATACTTTTTTTGAGATGCTCGGGAACTTCTCCTTCGGCGATTATTTTAAAAAAGATGCGATTCTTTTTGCCTGGGAACTGCTTACCGGATGGTATGCTCTGCCCAAGGACAAGCTCTGGGTCTCGGTCTACCAGGAAGATGATGAGGCTGAAACATTATGGAAAGGTCTTACTGACATCGCCCCTGAAAGGATCATAAGGCTCGGCGCCAAAGACAACTTCTGGCAAATGGGAGATACCGGGCCGTGCGGCCCCTGCTCGGAGATCATTATCGATCAGGGAGAGGGAGTAGGGTGCGGAAGGCCTGATTGCGCTATCGGGTGCGACTGCGACCGGTATCTGGAACTCTGGAACCTTGTTTTCATGCAGTTCAACCGTGATTTGGCCGGTGTGCTTTCCCCTCTTCCCAAGCCGAGCATCGATACTGGTATGGGACTGGAGAGGATTAGTGCGGTCCTTCAGGGGAAACACAATAATTTCGACACCGACCTTTTCGCTCCCATAATCGCATCAATTGCAGCGGCATCGGGAAAACCCTATGGACGCACTACGGATGATGATGTATCGATAAGGGTCATTGCCGATCACCTCAGGGCAGCGGTTTTTTTGCTTTCCGATGGGCTTATGCCTTCCAATGAAGGCCGCGGATATGTTCTAAGGCGCATTATCAGGAGGGCTTCAAGGCATGCAAAATTGCTTGGCCTCGGGGACCCGCTTCTGTACCGGTTAATGGATTCCGTTGTCGAGGCCATGGGAGACGTCTATCCCGACCTGGCACGCGAGCAGGCTCGCGCATCAAAGGTATTGCTGTTTGAAGAGGAGCGCTTTACCCGGACACTCGAACAGGGTATGAGAATTCTTGACGAGATAATAGTGAAGTTAAAGAAGGCGTCCGTTAAATTAATTCCGGGTGACGAACTCTTCAAATTGTATGATACCTTTGGTTTTCCTCTGGACCTTGCTAGAGATATTGCCATGGATAACCACCTGTCCGTTGACGAGGAAGGCTTCCAAAAGGAAATGGAAGTGCAGCGGGAGCGTGCGCGGGCCTCCTGGGTTGGCGAGGATGAAGCCATTGCATCGATATACAGGGAGCTTGTGTCGGAAATCGGCGAGACGGAGTTTATCGGGTATGATTCAATGGAGTCGGAATCGGTCGTTAAGGCAATACTGAAAGAGGGAAAAGTGATCAACATTGCATCGGCTGGTGACGAGGTTGAGGTATTTCTGGATAAGACCCCTTTTTATGGTGAATCCGGAGGCCAGGCCGGTGACGTGGGGTTGATCAGCTCACCGGGAGGATTTGAGGCAGAGGTTATAACTACTAAAAAAGAGGTCGGCCTGCATGCCCATGTAGTCAGGATCATCAGCGGAGCGCTTAAGGTATGGGACAGGGTACATGGTTCAGTTGACGGGAAAATGCGAATGGCCACAGCACGTAATCATACCTCAACCCACCTCCTCCACACAGCATTAAGAACTGTTCTGGGAGAGCATGTTAAACAGGCGGGCTCATATGTTGCTCCCGACAGGATGCGTTTTGATTTTACTCATTTCTATTCACTTGAAAATAAAGAGATTGAGTCCATAGAATCCATCGTGAACGGGAAGATACTCGAAAATATAAGAGTGGAGACTGAGATTGCCGATATCCATGATGCGCTGAAATCAGGCGTTACGGCCCTTTTCGGTGAGAAGTACGGGGAGAAAGTCAGGGTGGTCAAAGTCCCGGGCTTCAGCGCCGAACTTTGCGGCGGAACCCATTGCAGGACAACCGGAGATATCGGCAGCTTTATTATTATTTCTGAAGGCAGTGTGGCTTCAGGCATCAGGAGGATCGAGGCGTTAACCGGCAAGGCTGCTTTCGATTACTTGAGACAGAGGAGTAAGGATCTAAGGGACATAGCCGAACTGCTCAAAACCGACAAACCCCTCGACAGGGTAGAAAAATTACTTTCCGACATGAAGGACCGGGAGAGGGAGATCGACACGTTGAAAGCAAAAGCCGCTTCACAGAACTCATCGACGGTGATGGATAAGGTGCAGATTATTAATGGGGTGAAAGTCCTTTCATGCCGGGTGGACGGACTGGAACAGAAAGACCTAAGGGTATTTGCCGATAATGTGCGGGACCGGCTTGGTTCCGGTATCATTGTGCTCGCCTCCGGCAAGGAAGGCCAGGCAGCAATGTTGGCGGCAGTGACGAGGGACCTGGCAGGTCAATTTAGCGCCGGCGACCTGCTGAAAAATGTCGCAGCACAGGTAGGTGGAAAGGGCGGAGGCAAGGCGGAAATGGCACAGGGCGGAGTTTCGAACCTTGAGAGCATGGAGGTTCTGGACAAAGCACTTGAGTCGGTTTATGATATAGTTAAACAACAAGGCAATAGGTAATAGATAATAGGCTATGGGCAATAGGAAAAGAAACAAACTTTTTGTTTATTTGTCTTTGGTCTGTCCCCATAGCCCATAGCCCATTGCCTATAGCCAGTATTTTATTAGGAGGTTTAATATGACTATTTTCGATGCTGTGCGCAATGCTATTCTTGCAGGATTCGGGGTACAGGAAAAGGTAAAGGAATTTATTGATGAACTGGTCAAGAAAGGCGAGCTCAGTGAATCGCAGGGCGCAAAATTAGTGAAAGAATGGAGTGACAAGGCTGACAAAAGCACCATTGGCCTGAATAAGAATCTTGCAGAACTTATGTCGAAGACCCTCGAAAAAATGAATATACCGACCAAAGAAGAATTTGACCGGCTTAATAAAAAAGTACAGACTCTCTCTGCCCGGGTCAGAAAGCTGGAAGGCGTTACCGAAGAAGGGCAGGAAGAGTAGCAGCTATTTGGGTGGATATCTCAAGGTTTTCACGTACATATAAGTCTGCAAGAAGGCTGCAGCAGATAATAAACGTATTTCTTAAATACGGTTTCGGTCAGATAATCGAACAGATTCACCTCGGCAGGTACATCCCTTTCAAAAAACGGCTGAGGTCTTTCGGAGCCTGGCCTGCCTTGCAGAGCCCGACTGTTCCCGGGCGGTTAAGGATGGCCTTTGCCGAGCTGGGCCCAACCTTTATAAAGCTTGCACAACTCCTTTCTTCCAGGCCTGATTTGATCACGGTACAGTTTGCCGATGAGCTGAAGAAATTGCAGGATGATGTGCCCCCCTTTCCCGGACACGAGGCTAAACAGATCGTCGAGATGGAGTTCAGGCGTCCGCTCGATAATGTTTTCAGCACTTTTCACGAAAAACCTATTGCTGCCGCATCCATTGCCCAGGTGCACAGGGCCACGCTGATCGACGGTTCCGATGTCATTGTGAAAGTGCAGCGTCCTGAAATCAGGGAGCACATCGAATCGGATATCAACATTCTTTTTACGATTGCCAGGCTGCTTGACAGGTATGTCGCTGAAAGCAGGTTTTTTAATCCTCTCGGTATTGTGGACGAATTTTCCCGGACTATCAGAAAAGAGATGAACTTTGTTGAGGAGTCGAGGAACTGTTCCAGGTTCAAAAGAAATTTTGAACAGGACCCCAATATACATATACCGAAAATTTATACCGAATATGTGACAGAAAAAGCCTTTGTAATGGAATGGATAGACGGCATACGGATTGACAATATAGCCGAAATCGAAAGGATGGGTTTTGACAGGGCGCATCTGGCCGAAATAGGGGTCGATGCCTTTTTCAAACAGATACTCGAAGACGGATTTTTCCATGCTGATCCCCATCCCGGCAACATTCTTGTAATGCCGTCCGGCGCCATAGCCTTTCTCGATTTCGGCATCGTAGGCAGGGTCTCCGATGAAATGAAGGAGACGATGGCTAATACTTTCCTGGCCCTCATAAGAAAGGATTTCGACGGCATCATCGATCAGTATATTGCCCTCGGCATAGTTCCCGAGGACACCGATATTGAAATCTTCAGGAGAGAATTCAAGTCTGATCTCATCGATTTTCTGGAGCCTATTTACGACAGCACCTTGCAGGAACTGGACTTTGCCCTCTATCTTGACACGCTCACCCATCTGGCAATCAAACACAACTTAAGAGTGCCTTCGGAGCTGCTCCTTATCAATAAGGCCATGCTCGTACTCGAAAGCATAGGCTGGCAGCTTGATCCCACGTTCAATTTTATCGCCGCTGCAGAGCCTTATGCCTCCAAACTTATCCAGAAAAGGATAACACAATCGCGACTCTTCAAAACGGCCAAAGATAATATATGGGAATTGAGTGATTTTGTATCTTTGTTTCCTCGGCAAATGAAGCAAATAATTAAGAAAATACTGAAGGACGACCTGCAGGTAAAACTGCATCACGTCAACCTGCCTGAATTCATAAAAGATATGGACCGCTCAAGCAACCGCATTGCGTTTGCTATGATCGTGAGCGCCATGATTTTGAGTTCTGCTATACTTCATGCAGCCGGTGTTGGTCCAACTATTTTCGGTTTTTCCGTGCTCGCCATTTCCGCGTTTGTTTTTGCATTTTTCATGGGAGTCTGGCTTATTATCTCCATCATCCGCTCCGGAAGGTTTTGAGAGACCGTTTAATTAAGCCGTATTTACCCTGAGCATAAAAACAAAACTTCTTCGCTCCGTCCGCAACGATAATTCCTGCGCCTCAATATTTGATGAGCTCACAATTGTGATCTTCGTAAGTGCCAAGCCCCGTTGCCTCACGTAAAAATCTAAATGAAATGTATTCGTTGCGTCATGTCAAAAATCTATATGAAATAATTGTATCATTTATGCCGCGTTTTGTTGTTTTGCATGTTTCCTTTTGGCTATCTGAAAAAGCTTTTGCTGCAATCTGATGATTTTTCTTTTTAGCGCTGCAGGGTTAAGCGACGAATATATTTTCTTCAGTTTTTCTTTATCTTCTTTCGACACTTGTGGAGAATCAAGGACTCTCTGATATGGCGTTTTAGGCTTGTCATACTTCTTAAAGACTTTGCTGCCGATCCTCGTTTTTTCCAGGAGCTTCATTGATGGCAAAAAGAAGTTAGCATGCAATCTCAGAGAGCAATATAGCTCATTAAGAGTTTTCAATTCCTGCTCTGTATCGTAGCGGAGATACCCTACAGCTCGCCTCACTACGGAGTAGTTTTTCTGCTCTACATAGCAGCCGTCATTCTTACGATAACTCCTCGATCTCGTAAAGGTTAGCCGCTCTTCTTTGCAGTAGTTGACCAGATGATGATTTATGAATTCACCCCCGTTGTCTGAGTCTATTCCCAACAATGGAAAAGGCAGTCTCTGCCGTATATCAGTAAGCGCTTCAAACACCCATTTCTGTGCTTTGTTCCGCACAGCTTGTGTCTCGGTCCATCCTGTGCAAACGTCAGTTACATCAAGAGTCTGGGCGAAATCCCCCTTGCTGTTGCCTCCGTCATGGCCCACCAGATCAACTTCCACAAAACCAGGCTGGCCTTCATCCCATTCTGAAAATGTTCGTATCGGGATCTGGCTCTTTAGTAATGTCCCAGGCTTCGTCAGAGACCTGCCTTTCAGCGTAAGTTTCTTGCGCTCTTCTTTAAGCAGACGATCTATCGTAGAGGCGCTTATACGCAAAAGTTTCTGGTGTGTGTCCTCGTCAAGCTCAAGTTCATGGTGCCGCTGCAGACGATCGATAATCTCCCCGAGCACCGGCTTCATTCTCTTGCCACAGATACGATCAAGTATGAACCAAATTGTTATGAGTGTCATCTTCACTTTGTCGCCATAAGTCTTCGTGTATTTCCGTTTTGTTTTGAGCCTGGGATCGCCCACAAGAACTACTCGTGAAGAAATACGTATCTTCCTGCCGTAGTTCTTCAGCACAGAGGAGGCATAGCAGCGATTGTAACCGGTTAACTGAACAAACTCATCAAGCATACCCTTTTTGTCTTTCTTGCGTGCCCTCTGGTACCTTTTGGCAAGTTCTCCTGTTACTGACTTTCTTACCTTCATCGTTAGCCCCATTTCCGCCCCCTTTATGCCATATAGCGCCAGGAGACATTGTAATTTTTTCGTTTAGATTTTCATCTTGAGGCAACGATTCGGTTTCATTTAGATTTAACGTGGCGCAATTCGCAAGCTTGACAAATTTGTTTCAGGTGGGATAATTGAACTGGTGACAGCGGAATAAGCCCACAAAAATAACAGGATGCCTGGAAAAGAGGAGGGAAGTTATGGATGCCCTTGCGTTAAGCAGGCTGCAGTTTGCGGTGACGGCAATGTTTCATTTTATCTTTGTGCCGCTCACCCTTGGACTTTCAATTTTGGTGGCTTATATGGAAAGCCGGTATGTCAGTACAAACGATGCAATGTATCTGAAGATGACTAAATTCTGGGGGAAACTTTTTCTTATTAATTTCGCTCTCGGAGTAGTGACCGGCATTACGATGGAGTTCCAGTTCGGCATGAACTGGGCAGAGTACTCAAAATATGTTGGCGATATTTTCGGCGCGCCTCTGGCCATAGAGGCGACTGTCGCATTCTTTCTGGAATCCTCTTTTATAGGGTTATGGATTTTCGGCTGGAACAGGGTCTCGAAGAAAGTCCACGCTCTTTCAATATGGCTGGTGGCGATTGCCACGAACATGTCCGCGCTCTGGATACTCCTTGCCAACGGCTGGATGCAGCACCCGGTGGGGTATGTTTTGAGAAACGGCAGGGCTGAAATGGTCGATTTTATGGCGCTGCTTACTAACAGCTACGGCCTGACCAAGTTTTTTCATACATTATTTTCCGGCTATGTTGTTGCTGCATTTTTTGTCATGGGTGTATCGGCGTATCATATTCTCAGAAAGGGCCACTTGCCGTTTTTCAAAGCCTCCTTCAGAATGGCTGCCGCCTTCGGCCTGGCAAGCTCCCTGCTGGTTTTGATCGCCGGCGATTTTCACGCGGCGCAAGTTGCCGGAGCGCAGCCGGCCAAATTTGCCGCCATGGAATCGGTCTGGAACACTCAAAAAGCCGCTCCACTCAATCTTCTTGTGGTGCCTGACGTCGCTGATGAAAAGAACAGTATAGAAGTCGCGGGTATTCCGGGTCTGCTCAGCCTTCTTGCTTTCCATGACAGCGGGTCAGAGATAAAGGGACTCAAAGAATTTAAAAAAGAGGACCGGCCTCCTGTGCTTCCTACTTTCCTGAGCTTCAGGGCAATGACCGCCCTCGGCATGTTCTTCATACTGCTTTGTCTTATTGCGGTGATCGTTGGAAGAGGAGACAAACTGGAACATAGTCATTCCTTCCTCAAGCTTATGCTCTTCGCGCTGCCCCTGCCATACATTGCGGCCCAATTTGGGTGGATTGTTGCGGAGGTCGGCAGGCAGCCCTGGATTGTTTATGGGGTGATGAAAACATCGGACGCGGTTTCAAAGGCTGTTTCTCCTGTTCAGGTAATGGGTTCACTCATAGGATTTACGCTGTTATACGGCCTTCTGGCATTTGTCGACATCTATTTGCTGACCAAATTTGCAAAAAAAGGTCCTGACGATGACTTGTCGGTACTCATAGCGTCTTCACGAACGCAGGGGGTGTAAGATGGAATTCCGGATAGTGTGGTTCATTCTATGGGGAGTGCTCTGGGCGGTTTATTTTATGCTTGACGGGTTTGATTTCGGAGCGGGAATGTTGCAGCGCTTTCTTGGAAGGGACAATGCTGAGAAGCGGGTAATCATAAACAGCATAGGACCTGTATGGGACGGCAACGAGGTATGGCTTATTACTGCAGGGGGAGCAACGTTTGCAGCCTTCCCGACTACCTATGCGCTCATGTTCAGTTATCTCTATTCGGCACTGCTGATAATACTTTTCGCCCTGATATTCAGGGGCGTGGCTTTTGAATTCAGGGGAAAGGGCGGCAGCCCGGCATGGGAAAACTCATGGGATGCGGCGATATTCCTCGGAAGCTTTGTGCCTGCCCTCCTGTTCGGAGTTGCCTTCGGCAATATCTTTCAGGGCCTGCCCATGGACGGGAACGGATACCATGGGTCACTCTTTACCCTGCTGAACCCTTACGGACTGCTTACAGGGGTGTTTTTTGTACTGCTCTTTATTGAACATGGCGCACTCTGGCTCGCTGTCAAGACAAAGGACAATATCAGTGAAAGGGCTGGGAAGCTTGCAAACTGGATGTGGTTCCCGCTGCTTGTTGTGGCTGTGTCATTTCTGATTTTTACCTATTTTGCAACCAACCTTTACGCAAACTTTCTTGGCAATGTCATCTGGCTCGCGGTCCCGGTCCTCGCTGTGCTAGCCCTCCTGGGGATAAAGGTTTTTGGCGCCAAAGGGCAGTATTTGGCGGCATTTTTTGCCTCATGCGTCACTATTGTTATGGTGACATTTACCGGTGTGATAGGGCTTTACCCCAATCTTATTCCTTCCAGTATGGACCCGAATTACAGCTTGACCATCTTCAACTCGTCTTCGAGCATATACACCCTGAAGATAATGACGGTTGTGGCATTGATATTCGTCCCTGTGGTCATCGCATATCAGGTTTGGATATACTGGATTTTCAGGCATCCCGTTGCCGCCGACGAGATTATGAGTGATAAGGAAGCGTATTGACAAAACAGTATGAAACTCGACAGACTAAGCGGATTATATGTAAAGACACGTAAAACTTTATCTGTTATGCCCTAAGTTCTTGGGCGGGGACTCGTGTCTTAAAGGCCCGGACTCTTGCGGGAGTTTACCATACCGCAGGAATCTCTCTGTGGACTGATTTATGGAAATTACACGTGAAACAGATTATGCTATAAGGTGTATCATGTACCTCTCGGGGAAACCCGGAGAGATAAACATGATAGATGTGATAGCAAGGGAAATGCAGATACCGAAGAGCTTTCTGGCTAAAATTCTTCAGAAGCTTGCCCGTGCATCGCTCGTTAAGTCATTTCGCGGTGTTAAAGGCGGCTTTCAGGTTGCCAGGCCTCCGGAGGAGATAAGTCTGCTTGATGTTATCGAGGCAATAGAAGGTGAAGTTTCAATTAACGTCTGCGCCCTTGACGATACGCTTTGCGGCCGCAGCAAAACTTGTCCTGCTCATCCTGCATGGGTTGAGATCAGAAAGGACTTCAGGAAAATTCTGAAAAAATATAATTTTACACGTCTGAAAAGCAGGTAATGAGTCTCATCCTATTGATAATACCACTTCTTTAAGGGACACTGCCAATAAAAGGAGCGGATGAGTTGAAAGTGCGTTATTAATATTTCTTTGCAGCCTCTTTTATCAAAGCCTGACCGATAACGTTCCTCTGTATCTGGTTAGTGCCCTCGTATATTTGGAGTATCTTTGCATCACGCATCATCTTCTCAACAGGATATTCCTTCATGTACCCTGCCCCGCCCATGACCTGCATAGCATCAATGGTAACTTTCATCCCCACATCAGTCGCATAGGTCTTCGCAATTGCAGATTCCTTTGATATATCTTTTGCGCCGCTATCGACATATCTGGCAACAGAATACACAAGCGAGCGCGCCGCTTCAATCTCAATCGCCATATCGGCCAGCATGTGCTGGATTGCCTGGAAGCTTATTATGGGGTGTCCGAACTGGTGCCGCTGGCGGGCGAACTTTACCGCCTCTTCAAAGGCACCCTGTGCCACGCCAAGCCCCTGGGCGCCGACGCCGGTCCTTGATTGGTCGAGTGTTTTCATTGCAACAATAAATCCCATCCCCTCTTTTGCTATAATGTTTTTTTTCGGAATCCTGCAGTTGTCGAAAATCAGCTCTCTCGTTGAAGACGCCCTGATCCCCAGCTTGTTCTCCTTCTTCCCGAAGGTGAAGCCGGGAGTCCCTTTCTCCACTACAAAGGCAGAGGCCCCTCTCGGCCCCTTTGATTTATCGGTAATGGCGATAATGGTGTAAATCTCTGCCTCGCCTCCGTTCGTAATCCACTGCTTGGTGCCGTTCAAAACGTATTCATTGCCGTCAAGCCTTGCGGTAGTCTGGATTCCGCCGGCATCGCTGCCTGCATTGGCCTCGGTAAGGCCGAAGGCCACCAGTCTTTTGCCGGCTGCAATATCGGGCAGGTATTGTTTCTTTTGCTCATCGGACCCGAAAAGAAGGAGCGGAAATGTCCCGAGGGCATTTGCGGCATAGGTTGTCGAAACACCGACGCAAGCGCACGACAGTTCCTCAACAACCAGGCAAAGTTCTAAACATCCCTTGCCAAGGCCGCCGAATTCTTCGGGGATAAAAAGTCCGATCATATCCGACTGGGCAAGGACTTTAATAATTTCCCAGGGATACTCGCCCTTTTCATCAAGTTCAGCTCTGACCGGCACGACTTTTTCTACAGCGATCTGTCGTGCAAGATCACGGACCATCTGTTGTTCTTCCGTTAAGAAATAATCCATTAATATCCTCCAGATAATAGCTCTTAGCTCATGGTATTAAAGTTAAGTGTCTATACGCCAAGGTCTCCAAGTATTTTTGAATTGGCGTCTATGAGCTGTGAGCTGATTAGCCGCTTATATCTATTGCCTCAATCAGAATACTTGAGGCCCCTATGTTACCATAAAATCTTAAGTCATCGCCAATCATGACGGCTTGCCTGAACAATTCCAGCACAGTCCCTGATATCACCGCCTCTTTCACAGGGTAGCGCGCCACTCCGTTTTCAATCCATAATCCTGATATGCCGACGGAGAATTCTCCCGACACAGAATTTGCCGTATGCATGCCCATGGTCTCTATTACATACAGGCCTTTATCAATGGACTTCAAAAGCTTTCCAAATCCCTGCGCGTGCTCAGGTAATGACGGCTCTATATAAAGGTTAGTCGGTCCGACACCGGGGAGCCCGAAAGCTCCGCCTCTTGCGGCGTTTCCGGTAGATTGGACACCCTCTTTGCGGGCCGTATAACTATTATATAGTAAGCCCGTCAGCACGCCCTTTTCAATCAGGGCTTTGTGGGTCGTCGGCACACCTTCGCCATCGAAAGGCTTACTGCCGAGCTTACCGGCAAGCAGACCATTATCAACTATATTGAGCAGCGGACTCATCACTTGCTCTCCTTTTTTTCCAGCAAGCATGGATTTGCCCTTTTGAACAGATTCCGACGACAACGCAAAAGCTAATATGCCAAGGAATTCCACGGCAACCGAACTGTCGAGAAGGATGAATCCCTTTATGGGAGCAATTTTTTTTGCACCGAGAAGCTGAAGGGCATTTTTTGCCGCATTGTTCCCAACACGGCCAAACGCTGCCTCGTCCAGAAATCTGCTGCCCTCGTAGTCGTAGCCCATCTGGCTTTCGGCGCCATCTTCGGCTACCACAGTAATATGTGCCGAGCAGCCGGTAGCACTGTAACAGGCATCAATTCCTCTTGAGTTGACAATACACGTATCACTCGTGCCGAAGCTGCCTGCAGCCTTTCTGATCTTCTTAATCCGGCCATCAGCATCGAGGGCCGCTTTCTCGATGCGCATGACGTGTTCTATAGCTTCATCCCCGGTGATTGAGGCTATGCGTCTGTCGAAGATATCAACTTCCCCGGCCTGTAACGGCAAAGGGAATCCAAGATTTTCATCCGGCTCTGCATAGCGCGCAACGGAGAGTGCCCCATCCACTACACGGGACATTTCGGCGGGGTCTGTAGAATAAGAGAACCCCAACTGTTTGTTTTTTATCACCCTGACACCGTAGCCGGCAGTCATGGAGGATTCGAGCGTATCTATCTCCTGGCCTTTGACCTCGATCCCGAGGTTTTTTGACGCTTTTATATACACTTCGGCTTCATCAGCGCCTTGATCAAGAGATAGAGCCAGTAGTTTTGCGGCAAAAGCCCTGTCCATATCTATTTAACCCAGGCAATAGGCGATAGGCGATAGGCGATAGGCTATGGGAAAAGGAAAAAATCTTTTTGTTTCATGATCTATTGCCCATAGCCTATTGCCCATAGCCTATTTTTTATTCCTCGTAATATGTTGCTGACGCGGTTTCTGATTCCCACACGGTCACTGCAGACATATTTACCTTGTATTCAGCCAGCCTCTTCCGTAACGACTCGAATACCCACCTCGCGATATTTTCCGAAGATGGATTTCTTTCAGTGAAGGGAAATATATTATTCAGACATGTATGATCGAGTTGACCAATCACCTCGTTGGTGATCCGCTTCAGGTCGTGAAAATCGATAGCGAGGTCTATTTCGTTAAGGCGGTCAGTTGTCACATATACATGGACTTTCCAGTTGTGACCATGGAGGTTTTCGCATTTGCCTTTATATCCCCTGAGCTGATGCGCTGAAGCAAAACCCGTTTCTATCATCAATTCATACATAAAAACCTCCCAAAGTCAGGCAATAGGCGATAGGGTATAGGCTATGGGCAAGAGACTATAGGAAAAAGAAAAGTCTTTTCTTAGTGTTTGTTGGCCCATTGCCTATCGCCTATTCCCGTGTTTTACGTTTCTTTTTTGAATGCGGCTATATAAGGCAGGTTTCTGTATTTGTTTTCATAGTCGAGGCCGTACCCCACAACGAACTGGTTGGCAATATTAAAGCCCACATAATCTACCGGCACGTTAGTGATACGCCTTTCTTTTTTATCGAGCAGTACGCAAATCTTGAGACTGGCAGGCCTCTGGGCCAAGATTTTCTCCCGAATGTGGTTCATTGAGATCCCGGTATCAATTATATCATCTATCAGCAGGACGTGCCTTCCCTCGACAGGCTCCCTGGGCTCATAATATACGGTGGTTTCACCTTTGGATACAGTTTTAAAATAGCTCGAAGCTACAAAGAAATCTATGGTGACAGGAAGTTTCAAGGCCCTGATGATATCTGCAAAAAAAATAAAAGAGCCTTTCAGTATCCCAACCGCGAGGACTTCCTTCCCCTTATAGTCGCGGTATATTGCCTCGGCCAATTCAACTACCTTCTCATGAATCTGCTCAGTAGTAAATAAAGGTCTTCCAGTAATCATTATGCTCCCCAAAAATTAGGTAACAGGCTGGAGGTAAAAGACAGGACCTCTTCCTGTTCCCCGGTACTATTGCCTATAGCCTGCGTTAAGCGACTCTATTTTTACAGCACACACCTTAAATTCAGGTATCTTGCAGGTGGCATCGAGGGCGTCATTTGTTATAACATTTGCCGCTGCCTCGTGGTAGTGCATTGGAATGAATACAGTGCCTTCCTGAACTATCGACGTGACCCGCGCTTTTATTCTGATGCTGCCGCGGCGTGACGTAACGACCAAAATGCCCCCGTGTTTGATGTGGAGATCGTCGCTGTCTTTGGGGTTGATCTCCATATAGGGTTCGCCGGCGTGGGCCTCGATCTGAGGCACTCGCCTGGTCATGGAGCCGGAGTGATACTGGTACAGGTTCCTCCCGGTGGTCAGTATAAACGGATACTCACTATCAATTGCCTCGTCAGGGTTTGAGTACGGGACAAGAGAGAAACGCACTTTCCCTTTAGGGAACCCCGCCTTGTATAAATAAGGTGTCCCGGGGTGATTACGGTCAGGGCATGGCCACTGAATGCCTTCCTTATCAATACGCTGGTACGTTATCCCTGCAAGGTTCGGCCATACCTGGCCGAACTCGACCAGAACATCTTCCGGGGATTTATAGTCCATTGTATACCCGAGCCTTTTTGACACTTCCATTATTATGGAGAGGTCAGCCCGGGCGTCACCTGGCGGCTCAACCGCCTTACGCACTCTCTGGACCTTTCTTTCGGTGTTGCTGAACGTGCCGTCTTTTTCGGCAAAACAGGTCGACGGCAATACGACATCAGCGAGGGCAGCGGTCTCGGTCAAAAAGATGTCCTGAACAACCAGGAAATCGAGTTTATTGAGGGCATCGACTGTATGATGGGTATTGGGGTCAGTAATGACCGGGTTTTCTCCCATTATATACATGGCCTTTAATTTTCCCTCCAGTGCTGCGGGTATCATTTCTGTTGCCGTGAATCCCGGCTTCGGCGAGAGCTGCACTCCCCATGCCTTCTCAAATTTTGCCCTTGTATCAGGAGCGTCCACTTTTTGGTATCCGGGGTAAACATTTGACAGGCAGCCCGCATCTGACGCACCCTGGACATTATTTTGTCCTCTCAGGGGGTTAACTCCGGTAGATTCCCTCCCAATATTGCCTGTGAGGATCGCCAGATTTGCAGCCGCGTTGACATTCTCAGTGCCGCAGGTATGCTGTGTTATCCCCATTGTGTAGAAAATGGCGGCCTTCCGTGAGCCGCCATAAAGACGGGCTGCCCTTATGATGGCATCTTTGCTTACGCCGGTTATTTTTTCAGCATATTCGGGGGTATATTTTTCCACCGATTTCTTCATTTCTTCAAAGCCCTCGGTTTTCCCTTCGATAAAGGCTTTGTCATGAAGACCTTCTTTGATGATGACATGGGCAATTGAGCTAATCAGGGCGATATCCGTGCCCGGTTTCAGGTTCAGCACAGTATCGGCAAAACGGGTCATCGGCACTCTGCGAGGATCGGCCACTATGATCCTGGCCCCTTTTCGGTATGCCTTGATCATCCTGTTTGCGATAACCGGATGCGTCTCCTTTGTGTTGGAGCCGATAATGAAAATGACCTCCATATTCTCTATTTCTTTAATGGAGTTGGTCATTGCGCCTGAACCGAATATCGCGGCCAAACTGGCCACGGTAGGCGCGTGTCAGAGACGGGCGCAGTGGTCGACATTATTCGTTCCCACCCCGGCCCTTATCATTTTTTGAAAGGCGTAGTTTTCCTCATTGGTGCACCTTGCCGAGGACAATCCTCCGATGGCATCGGCGCCAAAGGCCGTTTTTATTTCGGTCAGCTTTCTTGCAATGCAGTCATAGGCCTCGTCCCACGATACCTCTTCGAACTGATCGTTTTTCCTGATGAGAGGTTTTGTCAGCCGGTCGGGGCTATTGATGAATTTGTAGCCGAACCTGCCTTTTACACAGAGCCAGCCCTCGTTCCAGGTGTCTTCTTTTGAAGTTACGCGTAGGACTTCGTTGTTTTTTACATGAAGGGTAATATTACAGCCTGTGCCGCAATATGCACAGACGGTATCGATTTCTTTTACTTCTTTTTGCCTGCCCTTCTGGGACCACATCTTTCCGGCAAGGGCTCCGGTGGGACACACGGCCACGCACTGACCGCAGAATTCGCAATCAAGGGGCCTCTCATACGGCGGGCAAATCTTTGATTTAAACCCTCTGTATGCAAAGTCAATGGCGCCCACACCCTGCACCTCATCACAGACCTTTACACATCTGCCGCACATGATGCACTTCTCCATGTCCCTTTCAAGGAACGGGTTGGCGTCCTTTTTTTCGTATACCCTTCTTTCCCCTGCCAACCTGTTTCCCCTGATGCCGTAAGAATATGCCATTTCCTGAAGCGTGCAGTCGCCGGCGCGTTCGCATACCATGCAATCATTGGGGTGGTCCGAAAGGATGAGTTCCAGCACCGTCCTGCGTAAATCTTCCAATTGAGGTGATGAGGTCGTTACTTCCATGGCTTCGCTGACGGGTGTCGTGCAAGAGGTGACCGGGCGTGGAATCCCCTTTATCTCGACTATACAGAGCCTGCAGCCGCCGAATGGGGTAAGCTTGGGATGGTGGCAAAGCGTTGGGATGAAAACATTGAGTGACTTCGCCGCTTCCAAAACAGTGGTGCCTTCAGGAACTTCGATTGTTTTGCCGTCTATTGTTACCTTTATCATTATCAGTCCCTCGCTACTGATTCGAATTTGCATACGTCAAAGCAGCTCCCACACTTTATACAGGCCTCTGCATTGATGACATGGGGCTTCTTCTTCTCTCCTGTTATGGCCCCTGCAGGACAGGCCCTGATGCAGGCGCCGCATCCTTTGCAGAATTCTTCAAGAATGTGATAAGTGAGAAGGTCCTTGCAAGCCTTTGCAGGGCATTTTTTGTCTCTTATATGTGCTTCGTATTCATCCCTGAAATATCTAATAGTGCTCAAGATCGGGTTTGGAGCAGTCTGCCCGAGACCGCACAGGGATGTCACTTTGATATCATTACAGAGTTTTTCGAGGAGCTCAAGATCACCCTCTTTGCCGAGGCCTTTCGTGATCCTGTCAAGTATTTCCAGGAGTCTTTTTGTCCCTATCCTGCAAGGCACGCATTTCCCGCAGGATTCGGCCTGGGTGAATTCGAGGAAGAACCTTGCTATATTTACCATGCAGTCGTTCTCGTCGAGAACGACCATACCGCCCGAGCCTACAATAGCCCCGGTCTGAACAATGTCCTCATATGTTACCGGTGTATCGAGCAAGTGATGGGGAATGCAGCCTCCTGACGGCCCGCCAAGCTGGACAGCTTTGAACTGCTTGTCACCGATAATGCCGCCGCCAATATCATAAATTATCTCCCCGAGCCGTATACCCATCGGGACCTCTATCAATCCGGTATTCTTGACCTTACCTGTGAGGGCAAAAACCTTGGTGCCTTTACTCTTCTCGGTGCCTATAGATGCGAACCAGGGTGCGCCGTTCCGTACGATATAAGGAATATTTGAGAGGGTCTCGACATTGTTAATGACAGTCGGCATGCCCCATAGGCCTTTGTGAACAGGGAACGGGGGCTTTGCCCGCGGCATCCCTCTTTCCCCTTCGATAGATGCTATGAGCGCGGTCTCTTCACCGCAGACAAAAGCGCCTGCGCCGAGTTTTATCTTCAAATCGAAACTGAAATCCGAGCCCAACAGGTTATTTCCGAGATAGCCGAGTTCGTGGGCCTGGGCTATCGCGAGCTTAAGCCGGTCTACTGCAGCGGGATACTCAGCCCTGATATAGACGTATCCCAGGTCAGCCCCAACGGCATAAGCGGCTATCATCATCCCTTCGATTACCGAATGCGGGTTGCCCTCTATGACTGACCGGTCCATGAACGCGCCTGGATCGCCCTCATCGGCATTGCAAACGATATACTTTTTGGCCCCTGAAGCTTTGCGGCAGGCCTCCCATTTTACTCCTGTCGGAAAACCGGCGCCCCCTCTGCCCCGGATGCCTGAAGCCTTTATCTCGGCAATCAAACTGTCAGGGGTCATTTCAGAAATGGCCTTTTTTATTCCGCCATATCCTCCGACATTGATATATGCCTGAATATCTTCCGGATCTATAGTGCCGCAGTCTTTGAGAAGTATTTTGTGCTGTTTGGAATGGAATGCATAATATGAATCATCTATGAGCCATTCAGTGACAGGCTTTCCTTCTATAAGATGTTCTTTGACTATCCTCTTGGCAATGTCGGGCTTGATTCCCTGATAAGTCATGCTCTTGTCACCATCAACTACATCTACCAGGACATCTCTGGCGCAGAAACCACGGCATCCAACCTTCTGATAATGACAGGAGAAATCGATATCGATATCTACGCAGAAATCAGTGATCGCTTTTTTGAAGGCCCCGATGACCTCCTTGCCGCCTGCTGCAAGGCCGCCCGTGCCTATGCAGACTCTTACGACTATCTTTTTCTTGTTATCTTCAGTTTGCTCCATCTGGACCCTCTTTTTGCAGTTTCTTGATGAGCTTCGACGTACCCTCGGCATTCATTTCGGCATAGGCCCTGTTATTTACCAAAACAACAGGGGCGATACTGCAGGCCCCCACACACCGAACTATCTCGAAGGTGAATTGTCTGTCTGCGGTAGTCTCTCCATCAGCGGAAATACCAAGGTCTCTCTTTACCCGGTCTGCTATCTTAGTTCCGCCTTTGACGTGACAGGCAGTACCGCAGCAGACCGAAACAATGTTCTTTCCCCTCGGTTTCAGATGGAATTGCGAGTAAAAGGTAACGACTCCGTAGAAACGGCTCGGAGGGATGTCCAGTTTTTCCGAAAAGTAATTAACTGCCTCTTCAGGAATATACCCCAGCGCGTCCTGGGTTTCCTGAAGGAGAAAAATAACATTGCCTGCGTCCTCTCTATACTTTGTGATGATCTGGTCAAGCGTATTTTTCATAAATTTCCCTTATAGGTAGATTGCCAATCATTATAGATCAATTTTCAGATTATATCAATTTTTTTTAAATCCGGAGAACACGGAAAACTTCGATGTGGAGCTCTCACTACTGCCTCACGGACTATGTTTTTAAAAAGGCATTTCATTTAATTTACCACAGAGAACTTGTTAAGGGCAATAAACCGCTTTTTGGGTAGTGATGGAGTTTGTCTTTGCCCGGATGATACAAAGCAAAAGCAACCTGTACCACTCCCGAACTTTGGGGTTAGCCCCATGAAAAATCTAACAGATATCGTCTGCCATGAAGATGACATCGGGCAGCAGGTATGAAACCACGTACCGGTAAGAGACTACACCTATGAGTTTTCCATTTTCCATAACCGGAAGGTGTCGGATTTTCTTTTCCGACATGATCGCGATCGCGACGGTGATATTTTCCGATGATTCAAGAGTTATCGGGTCCGGAGTCATGATATTCACGATTTTTTCTTCCCTGAGAGATATATTCTTTGCAAAGCAGTGCATGATGTCTCTTTCGGTAAAGATGCCGACCAGCTTCCCGTTATCATCGAGGATCAGTATGGAGCCGACATTATGTCCGTCCATAACTGTAATTGCATCAGCAACCAGGCAGGTTATCCTGCACGTAACCATCTTTGAAGGTTTCGCCTTCAATAATTCCTTTAAAGTCATCCGCGCTCTCCCTGCTTAATTATTGGGGGGACGATAAAAATGTACCATACTCAACTGATGATATCTACTTAACTATAGAATTATTAAAATTATTTATTTTCCTCATTGTTTCTGGTCCTGGGAACTCCCAGGAATTTGGACTACTCAGGTCCCGCGGGCGGAGCCGATTTTTACAAGAACAGGGCGAAGGACCTTAACCATATCATAAGGATCTATGCCTACGAGATAGCCCCGCTTGCCGCCGCTTACATAGACCTTGCGAAGGTTGAGTATAGTCTCTTCCATATAAATAGGCATGTCAGAGCGAGTGCCAAAGGGAGAGATGCCTCCAAACTGATATCCCGTATGCAGTTCCGCATTTTCGGAGAGACAAGGCGTAATACTCTTTGCCCCTAATATTCCTGCAAGTTCTTTTATCGATGCCCTCATATCGCCATGCATGAGAACGATAAGAGGTTTTGCATCGGCTTCCAGGACTATTGCTTTTACTATGGAGTGTTCATCGATATTAAGTTCTCTCGCACATACCGCTGTGCCGCCGCCTTCTTCATAAGAATAAAGGTGGTCCGAATATTGAATTCCCGCCGCGCGCAGGATTTGCGTGGCTGTCGTTACAGGAGGTGTTTTATCGTACATGGTTGTCCCAACTTTATTAGTGACTGTGCTACTACTCAAATTATCCTATATCTTATCATTTTTGCCATTAAATATTAAATTAAATATATTCCCGCTCACACCGGCTATCACGCCGCGAGCCGGATTTACCGCTTCCCGTAATTTTTTTGTCCTCTTTTTCACCAGTAAATTTATGGGCGCATACTGTTCAATGGTATTGCTGATGAGGAGTTCTTCACGCGTTATTGTTCTTCGTCGAGTTTTTTTGTTTCTGTGCTTTAGTAAAATAGACAACGTTTCGATAATCCGTATATAATTTGAAATGCCGGCGATTAAAAATTTCCGGGGACGATATTGGTTTTTCTTTTACAGTTTTGACTGTAATGAGCAAATGCATGTGCATGTTCCAAGAGAGAAGATGATTTGCAAATATTGGCTGGAACCCGTTGTATTGTCGAGGAATCAAGGCTTTGCACCGAAAGAGCTCAATATCATAGGGGGAATAATTAGAAACAACATAGAAATAATAAAGGAGGCCTGGGATGAGCACTGCGGTGAAACTAAGAGAAGTAAGAATTAAGAACATAAGCATCACAGCGGATACAATTACCGCTTATCTGGTTGACGGACGCATTATCAGCGTGCCGCTTGCATGGTCATGGCGGTTGTCTGAGGCTACACCTAAACAGCGCGCAAATTACACAATCATAGGGGACGGCGTGCATTGGCCGGACATTGATGAAGATATCAGCGCTGAAGGTATGCTTTATGGTATTCCAGCGCCACGACCTTTAAAACATAAATTAAAATCTAAATAATACGAAGCAAAGGCCAACAAATGCATCAGGAGACGGCGGATTAGACAACGAATACTTTTGAAAATGGGAGACAGGACATTTTGCAGATTGAGAAGGGTCGCTGTACGAATACTGTTAAGGGATGCAGTCTGAATCGCTAAGAAAAAATCTCCTCCATAGTGATACGCCGATAAGCAGTGAGTCAACTCCACCCTGCTAATCGATACCCGCGAGAGTTCAGCGAGACTGCTGGTTTCCGATCATAACCGTGATCTCTTTAGTGTCAGCAGCCGTCTTTAGAAAGCGGATATACAACTGCGGCCCAGTTCACACCTTTCTTCTATATTCCCGTTTTCAAGTCTGACCCCAGAAGTATTATGGCTGTGTATATTTTCAGTCTCACTGCCACTACGGGTATACCTCATCAAGTGAGAAGGTTGCTGACAATTCCACTACTTTCCGCAGACAAGAAACATAACACCCTTGCTCAGTTAGAGGTGAATCAAGGAAATGAAGAAAAGCACTTCTCGGTTGTGTTGACTGCAGATGAGCAGATTTCGGTTCAGTTTCAGGTTTGAACTAGATCAAACAATTTAATTCTTGATATCCTCACATCGTCAAGCAACCACGGTAATGGAGATACTTTCGAAAATTGCCTGTGATTTTTTTTTACAATCGCCATAATGGACTTTTCGACTTTTCAGAATAAAGGGGACGGTTCTGAATGGCGCTAGTTTAAGGATTCTTTACATAAGAAATCAGATGAAAACATTGGCCAAAACTGTCATAATTCACCATGATAAATACAACGCCAATATTACCAGGATTTCATATGCAGACCCTTCGTAGAAAGCCCCGATCTGAGCAGCAGAAACTTGCAGAAAAAATGGCTATACTGAAGCAAAAGTCTTTCAGGCAGATTGGAGAGATTTTTGAGAAGTTTATCCCGCACTCTCTTCTTAGTCCGGAGCGGGACGGGGCCATGAGTCGTCGGAGGCTTTTTTCCAAGGAAAACACCTTCTGGGCTTTCTTCAGTCAGGTGGTGGATGCCGATGGAGGCTGCAAAGAAGTGATTCGCAAGCTTCAATCTTATGCGTCTATCAAGGGAGTCAGAGTTCCTTCGTCCTCGACCTCTTCGTATTGCGTAGCCCGCAAGAAGCTCGATGAGCAGATGCTCTCTGATATTCTTGAGCATACGGCTGAGCAGCTTGAGGAGATACGTGATACTGGATTAATGAACAACCGGCGGGTGATTGTTGTGGACGGGACGGGAGTCAGCATGCCGGATACGTTGACGAACCAGGATGTTTGGCCGCAGTCGTCCTCCCAAAAGTTGGGATGCGGCTTTCCGACAGCACGTATCTGCGCCTGTTTTTCGCTGAAAAGCGGGGCATTGCTTAGTTACGCCCTCGGGAATAAGAAGAATCACGAACTTCCGCTGTTCCGCCAACAGTGGAATACGTTTAAACGAGGAGACATAATTCTCGGAGACAAAGGGTTCTGCAGTTATTTCGACATGGCAAACCTGCAAGAACAGGGCGTTGATAGCGTCGTCACTCTGGCGCGAAGGGCGCCAGTCAGTGCCGTAGGCAGTCTCAAAAAGCTTGGACCTGATGACCTGCTGATAATGTGGAAACGCCCGGTTTATTATCCCAAGCTGTCATATTCGATAGACGCGTGGGCGAAGCTCCCGGAAGAACTGATCCTGCGACAGATCAAAGTCACGGTGAAATATCCTGGTTTTAGAACTCAGACGTTTCACCTCGTCACCACCTTGGTTGATGCCGTGCAATATCCTGCGGAGGAGCTTGCCGAACTTTACTTTAAGCGATGGGATGTCGAGCTGTTTTTCCGCGACATCAAGAGGACCATGGGGATGGATATACTGCGCTGCCGAACGCCGGAGATGATTCGCAAAGAAATCTTGATGCACTTCATCGCCTACAACTGTATCCGGCGGCTGATGTGTGAGGCGGCGGGAGAGGTGGATATTAAGGTGCGAGTTGTGAGCTTCAAGGGCAGCGTGCAGGCCCTTCGTAACTGGGAGCCACATTTAAATCAGGCGAAGATCAGCAGGGCAGAGCGGTGCAGACTGATCAGCGATTTGTATGGCGCAATGACCAACACACCGATTAACCAACGCCCTGGGCGAAGCGAACCCAGATGCCTTAAGCGACGTCCCAAAAATTATCAGCTGATGACCTTGCCAAGGCATGAAATGAGAGAGATTCTGCACCGGAACAAATATCATGCTGCGACCGCTTAAACTAGCGCCATTCGGGACGGTTCTCTTTAGTTCTCTTTCCAGTCTCTTTGCCTCGCCTGTCAATTAAAGAGAACCGTCCCCTTTAACCCTGCACGTTTGCCGAACTTGTTCTTATCCACTAACCATTCCCGTTTCAGTGTAGTCCTGTATAAAAACTTAATGCCGGCCACATAGAACCGGAATGTCCCATCCGCTAAATTCCTGTCTTTCTTGAGGTGAAGCAGATATTCTTTGATCTCTTCCTCAGTGATTTCATCAGGCGACTTGCTGAAGTACTTTGCAAAATTCCCTACCTCTCTCAGATATATATTCTGAGTTTGCGGTGTGGCACCTTTCAACTGAAGGTCTTGAATCATTTGATCCCTGAGCTTTGTCATAACAAAATCTCCCTTGCTACTGATGTCCGTCGGCTAATGCCAACGGTACGACAAAGGAGATTGTAACGAGATATAGCAACACGCTTAAAGAGGGTATTTTGATCTGGAAATTAATTTGATCTTGAGCAAATAAAATACGGCAGCCGGAGGGCTACCGCGCTAGCGGTTTAGTTCTACTCATTAAAATTGATAAAAAAGAATCAGCACCTGAAGAACATCAATTTTGTCCCGAAATATGCAGGGCACTGATTGTCATTGGTAAAGGTATGCACCTGTCGCCTCAGGAACTAGATCAACTTGAATGGAGAACAACACAGACAAGAATTGATACCAATACTATTGAATGCGTATCGTTTGACGAGCTGTCATCGGACATTGACCATTGGCTAAAAACGTACCATGGGGTCTAACCAATCATTCAAGCGGAGCGCCAACAGCCGAGCCAGCTTAATTCGTAGTTAATTAATTACCACACGAAAGCCACAGCGCGACTTCATTCATCATCCGTTTGTTTCCGCTGGAATGCGTTCCGGTCAATCTGCCGCCTATTCCGATTTATTCCTGCCACTCATTCCGGCGGGAGGTTGTCAGGGGGGGCGAGGGAAGACACCGAAGCGGTTAACAAGACGCATACACCACTCCTTTGCCTTTTACACCCTACGACTCTTGATTTTTCAAGAAAGTGAAACTATGAGGATTTTCTAGAAAAATCAGCGGTGACGCTCGGCTGCATGCTTTTATATACTGGACTTGCGTAACTCATTCTTAAGCCAGTCGAACCCTCGATGCCAAAAGTTGTCAGAGTAAGCACATATAACCAGTGAAGTCGTATTCGAAAGGTCCTGCCACCGCTTAATCGTTACAGCAGGCTTTTCTTTGATGTGATAGCGGAGGTTGCTTGACTTCAAATCCTTCTCGGAATTGAGAGGAAGCCCCAGGTTCGTAAAATCAAGCGACACTGCCTGTTCGGTAGCAAGCGGAATCAAATCAACGAGGTTGCTTATGCTACGCGCACCGTGAGAGAACTGAGTCTCGGCGACAAACCTCAGAAAAGCCCAGGGCACCCTCACAAGATTTAAACCAAACCGAGACCTGAGAAGAGCAATCACGAGACAAATCTTGTCGACTTGCTGTAAGTGATGATGACCGCGGCCGCGTTGACTTGCTGCTTTCTGAACGTTCCGGCGAGTTCTATACTGATGTAGCCAACGGCAAGGAGGATTGCCAAAGCCTGCACGAAATCCCCCGGGCGGATTACGTATTATTCGTCGTCGACGGAGAGGTGCTTGCAAGCGATGCGCGTCATGGTATAAAAAGCGAAATTCTTATGATGTTTCAGGCATTGGTGGAAGCAAAGATGCTGCGTAAAACGCATAGAGTGGGAGTTGTTTTGTCTAAATACGATTTTGTTAAGGCAAGTGAGAACCCTGATAAAGTAGAAAAGGATTTTAATAATCTTGTTCAAACCCTCCAAGCCAGGTATGGTCCGGGGCTGGCACAAATTAAGCCCTTTATCATTGCAGCACGTCCTGAAAATGAAACGGTACAAACGATGTTTGGTGTGATGGACCTCTTGGAGGAATGGTTGATGCCCACTCCCGCAAGCCGTTTTATTCCTCCATCTATCCCGGGGCTTGAACGGGCCTTCCATCGTCTTGACTATGGAGGTGCCGACAAGTGAGTGAGAAAAAAATACTTTTATGCGGGCTGCCTTATTCGGGGAAATCAACTTTTTTGGCTGCACTGTGGTACTTAATCTTCCATGAAGAAATTACTACAGTTTTAACCAAGCGCTTGTTGCCGGAAAAGCGTGAATATCTGAATGGCATCTCCCAAAAATGGGCCACATATATCGAGATAGGGAGAACCGAAACAATAAAAGAGATTACCATTCCACTTATATTCAATAATACGGCCGTGGATCTCTGCGTGCCGGACATGGACGGGGAAACATGGAAAAGAATGTGGTCCAGCCACTCTTGCGATCCGCATATGGTTGATTGGATAAAAAATGCCTCGGGCATTCTGCTCTTTCTTCATGCCGACAAGATTCGACAGCCAATTACCATAGCTACCGTTAACGCGATGGCCGCACAATGCGAGCAATCAGCAGCCAGTACAGTAGAAGAGACTAATAGAACAAAGGTGATAATCCCCTGGGATCCGGAAAAGACGCCGACACAAGTCATCCTCGTTGATGTTATTCAGAAGTTAACTATGCCGCCGCTGGGGGCTAAGGGCCGTCGCTTGGCGGTTATAGTTTCGGCATGGGACAAGGCCGAGGATACTGGTCATACTCCGGAAGAATATCTTCGTGTATACACACCCCTTCTTCATCAGTTTTTGCGTTGTAGCGGCCTGTTTTCAAAACTCAAGTATTATGGAGTCAGTGCTCTGGGCTGCGATTTAGAGAAAGCTCGCAGTTTAGCTGAAGATGTACCATCCAAGCGAATCAAAGTGGTAGAAGAAGGCCAGGAGAATTGTCATGACCTTACTGTTCCAATACGGTGGCTGATGGAAGAATGAAAACCACTGATCGACAATCAATCCGCATAAATCAACTGCTACATGGATACGACGAAGGTCATCGACTACTCGCTGGCTCCGTAAAACCCGAGGGTTACTCTGCTAAAACCCTTCTTGCATTGAGCGACCTATCGGGGCAGGGCTTAGATTCAAGTAGTGACGGCTACATAACCGGCTACCCCTTGTCTGAAATGAACAAATATGCTCTTTCGAAAACATGGTTAGCTACTGAAATGCCACGGCCAGGCTGTGTGTGGACCCACACCCTCTTGATAGATTTCTCTGATTTAGCCGTTATTAACAGATACATGATCTCAGAGCTGTTTCGCCGCCCATCTATTGACGAGGATGTGCTTGCTTACAATAAAGCTTTAACTGCAGATACAGGGATGATGGCAGCCCCTGTACCTGTCCCATTTTCGCATTTAGGATTTATGATCGCGGTCATCGAAGCGTTATATGGCTCGCCATCGGACAGTATATTTGTTCCAACGCAAAGTAATTTTAATCTTGAGGAAGTCGTCTTAGCACTTTGGCTCCAGCAATGGCCCAGGCTGATGAGAAATTTCCGGTTTTGTACATGGGCTTCATCAGATCGTTCGCGTCCCGGAGAGCGATTTGATCTGCAAGTTGTTCCGCAAAACAAATCTTTTCGAGATAATAGGCGAAGGGAAAACAAAGATCACTGGGTAGATATAAAGATTCTGACATCAAACGAATTAGCGAGCGTATTTGAACCATGGGCTCGATCGTGCGCGCTAGACGCTATTTCCGAGAATCGTGAAAGTGCTTTTCAGAAGTTTCTTTGGCGATACGGTGCCGAAGTTGAAAGTGGTCGAGCTGCTTTTAAGCCTCTCGCTCTTATATGGCAAGCTTTTCATGACCAGTCGAAAGTCGATGTGGATACAGCAGTGGCAGTCATGAACAACTTTACTCCTCCTATTGAGAGCTTAACTCAATTCGTGGCACAAGCGGTCACTCAGTTCTGTAATGAGGTGGGATCAATCTCACAAGCTGTAATTGAGTTCATAGTGCGGAATATAGCGCTAATCGATGAAGAAACTATAGAAAGTCACAGTGACGTAATTGCAGCATCTGTTTGGCAAAGTTTCCCAGAACATATATGGCCGCTTTTTCGAAGTGAATCTGTGGCCGGTCGCACTATTGCGTATTCTGCCGCTAAACTTATGAAGCCGGAGGATGCTCTCAGTGGAGCAGATGGAGATGCTGATTTGTTCTGCTCCATATTGAAAGCTAATCTGAGTATCGCTACTTCCCGTCTCATTTGGGAGGCCCCTGCCCCGATTCCGCGGTGCGCCGCCAGCATTATCGCAGATAAAGGAGAGCCAAGCAAGGAGATATTGTACGCTATGATAGAGTCTGATAATTCGGACATCCCTGAAATCGGTATCGATGTTTTCGGGCCAGCGGCGGTGACTGCTGCAGTAGAATGCTATGACGGTAGCGGGGAAACACAGATAAACGCGCCTCGGTGGATTTTGTCGGCGAAGAAACGCCCAGAGTTACTGCTAGCGGCTATTGGGAAAGGTGTAGTTCGCCGTATAGAAACCCTCGAATACATTGCCTCTCTTGTCGGCTATCGTGCAGCGTCAGGTGCGCGTAATAGAGATGAGTGGGCATACGCTCTTGATGCACTTCAAGACGGAGGAAATACTGGAACACTCCATTTTCATACCTTTCTCTTGGCACGTGCTTTGAGCGGTACGTCATCCGAGCCAGAAAAATTAATCCGGTTCTCATTCGATATGGTACACAATGCCTTGGTCTATTCTAGGATGGGTAGTGCCACATGGCGGGTGCTGAAGCAAGAGCTTCCGGAGGTGTCATGGTGGTTGGATTGGGATAAGGCATATAGGCTTCGCCTTGGCGTTGTTAAGTTCTCCGTAGACGCAGGTCTTTCACCAAAAGGTTTCCTTCAGATCACACATGATGACAATATATTCGAGAAAATGGTAGACCTTGCAGTATCCTCTCCGGGTGGTTTAACGTATCTTGTGCGCGTTTTGTTTTGGTCAAAGGATTCAAATGATAACCAAGTAATCGCTCGAAGAAAAATGCTCGAGTCGGCAATGAAGCTTAATATTGACTGGACTGAGAAGAAAGAGTAATGGTGATCAAGTTGGGTGTTCCTGAGTAGGCAAGGACCAATAATCCCGGGATTTGCTCCAAAGTCTTGATGATCTTCTGTATGGTGTTTACTGATTCTTGGTCGAAACTGTGAAAAAAAACCGCTGTTCCATGGAATGAGGATTTGTCAGAAAAATTGAGAAGCCGATTCTGATAGTTATTTCCGGAATTCGAGAGTTTTCAAAAGAAGACGCTGCTGAGTGTTCGTCGGTGTTATCAGTATCCATCGCTGAAAATATCGGATAACTTCTCTTGAGGCTGGTATCGATAAAGGTTTCTCCCGGCATATCACACGCCGGGAAATCTGATCCCGGTACCCGTTCAATGCAAGAGCTCATTTCAGTTTATAGCTGATTCGTAAAGTTACGGGACAAAACCTTCGGCCATGAAAAAATGAGGTTGGTGAGCATTACTGTGAGGAGCTCGCCCTTAGGATCAATTTCACTTTATACTTAAAATAATTTTATTAATTGCTCGAATAGCTTCATTTTATGCGTTAACCGGCTTCCCTGCGGTCTTGCCTCAGGGAATATCAATCCTGTCTGGAAAAGTCTGCCATAGGGTATAATACATATGAAATGAAAAAATTCGGCCATATAGAAATACCTCTCAAGCGTGTGCACATTGAGTTGACCAATGTTTGCGACTTCAATTGCATATTTTGCCCCAAGTCCGAAATGAAACGGCCTTACGGCTACATGGATACAGGACTTGCCCGGCGTATCATAACCGAACTCAAGGCCCGCGGCATATGCGAAAAGATTACTTTTCATGTCATGGGCGAGCCGACTCTTCACAAGGACTTTTTCGCTATTCTTGACCACGCGGAAGCTGAACGGATGAAAGCAGGTCTTACTACCAACGGGGGAGGTCTCGGTGGTGAGACAGGCAGGCGGCTCCTTGACTACGACCTCCACCAGCTTGATATTTCGCTCCAGACCCCCGATGAGCGGTCTTTCGCTTACAGGAAGGCCGGAGCCAGGACCTTTGAATCGTACCTTGAGGGGATACTCGAATTCTTCCGTGCATATAATGTGAAACACAGGGATACCGTATTTAAATTCCGGTTTCTTAATACCCGTTTCAGGAAAAAAACAATGGAGAACAGGGTCGGGCGCGTTGATGTCATTTCGTCCACAGAAGAGTTGAGAAAGACCTTTGTTTTTTGGGCCGGGCGTATTTATGATCTGTTGGGGGTTTCTCCTGATAGGCGTCGTGAGGCGATGAGAACTATCGAAAGCCTTGTGGCGTATAAATGGAATGTGGTTGAAGTGTACCCGAATGTTTTTTTCGAAACCTATGTGCTGGATGATTGGGGGCATGCATTCAATGATGAAAAAATACGCGAGGCCTGGGGCGGTTACTGTTTCGGGATGCGCGACCACTTTGGCATTCTATATAACGGCGATGTAGTACTCTGCTGCATGGATTTTGACGGCAATACTAAAGTGGGAAACCTTTGTGACTCATCTCTGGAAGAGATACTTTCATCTGACAGGCTGGGGGAAATCATGAAAGGGTTCAAGCACTATAGTGTTGAGCACCCTTATTGCCGAAGGTGCCTTGGCAGCACTAACTGGGCATCGTGGCTGGTCAAACCTGTAGCTTCTGTTGTTGGGTTGAAGGTTTTGAGACCGTTTTTCTACAAACACACAAAACTCCTTCAGCGTGAAAAGTGAATAGTGAAAAATTACTAAAAATTCCGAAAGTCTTTATCCACTCTATGGGTCATGAGTATACGAGGAGGTTCATATGAGATCAAAAAAAAGTTTATTTGTTCTATTGAGTGTGTTGCTTTTGTCGATTATTGCCGCTTGCGGCTTCTCAATCATCAAAACCTTTAGCATCTCGGGCGCGGTCACGCTTAACGGATCGGGTATCCCGGGCGTGACTGTATCTCTAAGCGGCGCTTCAACAGCGTCAACCACTACCGATGCAAACGGAAATTACAGTTTTGGAGACGTTGCAAATGGGAGCTATACAATCACGCCCTCGCTTACAGGTTTCACCTTCAGTCCTTCCAGCAGCTCTCAAACAGTGAACAATACAAATATCAGCGGAGTCAACTTTGCAGAATCCGGATCGACTATTGTCGTTACAACTCTGGCAGGATCAGGAACAGCAGGTTTTGCCAACGGGGCCGGCAATGCAGCGTCTTTCAATTTGCCCGGCGGCATTACCACGGATGGAACAAACCTCTATGTGGCGGATACTCGTAACCTTGCCATTCGTGAGATCGTGATAGCCACAGGAGAAGTAACGACGCTGGCAGGATCAGGAACCGCAGGTTTTGCCAACGGGGCCGGCAATGCAGCGTTTTTCAATTCCCCGAGCGGCATTACCACGGATGGAACAAACCTCTATGTGGCGGATACTCGTAACTTTGCCATTCGTGAGATCGTGATAGCCACAGGACAAGTAACGACGCTGGCAGGATCAGGAACCGCAGGTTTTACCAACGGGGCCGGCAATGCAGCGTTTTTCAATTCCCCGAACGGCATTACCACGGATGGAACAAACCTCTATGTGGCGGATACCAGTAACAATGCCATTCGTAAAATCGTGATAGCCACAGGACAAGTAACGACGCTGGCAGGAACAGGAACCGCAGGTTTTACCAACGGGGCCGGCAATGCAGCGTCTTTCAATTCACCGAGCGGCATTACCACGGATGGAACAAAACTCTATGTGGCTGATACCGGTAACAATGCCATTCGTGAGATCGTGATAGCCACAGGACAAGTAACGACGCCGGCAGGAACAGGAACAGCAGGTTTTACCAATGGCGCAGGCACTTCAGCGTCTTTCAATTCCCCCAACGGCATTGCCACGGATGGAACAAACCTCTATGTGGCGGATAATGGTAACAATGTCATTCGTGAGATCGTGATAACCACAGGACAAGTAGCGACGCTGGCAGGAACAGGAACAGCAGGTTTTACCAACGGTAGCGGCACTGCGGCGTCTTTCAATTCTCCCGTTGGCATTACTATATCCACTGCTGGAACAACCCTCTATGTGACGGATAATGGCAACAATGCCATCAGGGAGATACAGTTGCAGTAAGTTGTCCGGGGTATAGATCCCGCCTTCAAAGTGCAGCTTCTTTGCGGGAGCAGCCTTTCCGGCCTGCTCCCGCGCCTTTTAACAAAAACACTTCAGCTGTCAAGTTGTCTTATTTGACAGCTCGGGCTTCACTTAAGAAAGAAATTTCCGGTATTATTCCTGGGCCGCTTATCGTATCATGTTTATAGCGGAGCCGCAATGAAAGGAATCGCTGTGATCAAGTTATACATAGACGCAGACGCCTGTCCGGTGAAGAACGAGGTGCTCCGCGTTGCCCGGAGGCATGGACTTAAGGTATATCTTGTGTCCAACTCATCGATACGGATACCTCCGGATGAATTCATTGAACTGATTATCGTGCATGAAGGGTCCGATGCTGCTGATGATTGGATTGCAGCACACATAACTGAAACCGATATCGCGGTTACGGCGGATATTCCGCTGGCAGCGCGCTGCCTGAAAAAGGGCGCCAGGGTGCTTGATCCCAAGGGGCGGGTGTACAGCGAAGATTCTATCGGCGAGGCGTTGGCAAACCGGGAGTTTATGGCATTTCTGCGCGACATGGGCACCATGACCGGTGGCCCGCCGCCTTTTGAGCCGAGGGACCGGTCCCGCTTTATGCAGCGGCTGGACGAGCTCATTCATGCAATTATGCGCGGAAAGAGATAAACCTCAGGCGCTGATATGTATACATGGTGCTGTGCAGCACAATAATTATTTTTATGCGGGTCGTAGGATTCTCGGGTAGAGAGAGGACGAATGGGCAGGAAAAAAGTTATAGCAGATAGTGTGTTGAAAGGAAGAGGCGCCCCGCTCTCAGCAGGTACGAATAAACCCGTCCGGTGGGAGGAGTTTACCTGCGGTCTCCTCTTTTTTTCTCTTGCCCTCCTCTTCAGCACAAATCTTCAGGTCAACTTTACCCTTCCGAAATTGGCGGCCCTAAGGATAGGAGCTCTTCTCGTTGTCCTCGTATGGCTTTACCGGTTAAAAAGGAATGAAGTAATCGCAATACCCAAAACTATCCTCTTTCCTGCCATGGCCCTTGGCGTATGGTGGATAGGCAGCACCTTTTTCGCCGTTCACAAGCCCACTGCACTCAACGGAGTTTACGGCAGGTATAACGGTTTGTGGAGTCATTTGATATACCTTCTCCTTTTCCTGAGCGCAGCTTCGAGTTCCTTCAGCGTCGAACGAAGCGAAAGAGTGCTCAGGATATTTATCGCTGCTTTGATTCCCGTGGCGCTCTATGCGGTTTTCCAATACTGCCGATTAGACCCTCTGCAGTTGCCGTCGGACAGAACAGTTTCTACTATAGGGCAGCCGGTCATTCTCGCCGTTCTTCTGGGGCTTGCAATGCCTTTCATCCTGACATTCCAGTTGCGCGCTGCCGGATTTGCCGAAAGGTTGTGGTGGGGCGCGGTAATGGTTATCTTTATTATCGCGTGCGGCACCACTTTCAGCAGGGGACCGTGGATTGCTATTGCCGTGTCATTAATCATGGTGCTATTCCTGCATATAAAAAGAAAGGGTATTGAGTTTAAAGCCGGCATCGCCGTCATTACAGTCGGAATTGTTTGTCTCGCCTTAGCGGCTGCCATTTTATTGCGTCCGGCCTTTTTGGATCATCAGCAATCGCCCGTTAATATAAGGGAAAGGCTGCAATTTTTCACACAGGCAAAAATTGACAGATCCATCCTTAGCAGGATTGTCTATTACAGGGCTGCCTTTCAGATGCTTCAAGAGCATCCTTTTGTTGGAATAGGGTTTGAGAATTTCAGGGTCCTTTATCCCCGGTACAGGCCCATGGAGGACAATAAATATTTTCTCGACGTAATTCCTACCATGGTGCACGACGGATATTTGCAGACAGCGCTGACAAACGGCATTCCAGCTCTTCTTTGTTACGTCGTTCTCATTGCGTTTGTTCTCCGGCTGCTGTTCAAGAGATATAAAGAGTTGACGGACTGGAAGTCCAAATCACTTGCTACTGCCTTCACCGCCTCCATCACCGGCTATTTGATTCAGGATTTGTCGGGATGGCTCGAAATAGCCCTGACTCCTTTTTTCTGGATACTGCTGGGTCTGGCAGTCTCTTTTTGTTGCTGCGGCAAAAAGCAGCTTGCTATGTCTGAAAAGGGAAAGAGCGCCGTATTTGTCGTGGCGCTGATAAGTATTGTATTGCTTTTATTTTTGTCAGTAGACGCATTCAGGAGAATAGAGGCGGACAGGCTGCTTTGGAACTCGAATAACCTGGATGTGGGGCAGGATTGGAGAGAAATAGAAGCAAATCTTGCGAGGGGAATGGAGCTTCTCCCTGGTGATGCATATTACGAAGATCAGGCTGCGCTTTTTTATATGAGGAGGTTGGATAGTGCAAATGATCGGGATGCCTATGAAAAAGGTGGTGATATACTGGAAAAGGCGCATGTTCATAATCCCTTTGATCCATACGTGTTACTGCACCGCATTGATAATGATGAAATAGCGCTGAAAAAAGGTTTTATAAAAATCCCGTCCGGATTTGGTGAAAAGGCCATGGGTGATGTTTTGGACCTTGATAAGAATAACCCCACGGTATATGAGTCGATAGCGAGATTATACTTTGCTGAAAAAAAGTTCGATGATGCTTTGTATTATATAAAGAAAGCAATACTGTTAAGTCCCGGAAAGCCCTCCTATTATTTATTGGAGGGTGACAGTTACGGGTTAACAGGCAATTTTTCAAAGGCAGAAGAGTCATTTTCTGAAGCACTGAAAATTGATCCCGGCAACGTCACTGCAAAAAAAGGGCTGGAAGAGCTCAGGCAAATTTCAGGAAAGCGGTAGGTGTAATTCGCACCTTACGTCGAGAATAACGTTTTATTGCTTCTTTATTTTACAACCCACTGGGTGCCGCAGATGTACTGGAAATCGCATGACGGGCACACCTTCTTCCTGTCGGTCGCTTGGACGAAGGGGACCAGAGGGTCTATTATTTCTCTAAGCAGCTTGAAGATCACCAGCTTCATCGGTGCGAACATTTCTGCCGGAGATGGACCGTCAAAGAGGGGGAGTTCAACATCTCTGCTTATCTTTGAACGGCCCAAAAATAAGAAAATCGCCTCGAGCCCGTCTATCGGCCTGGGTTTTTTTTCAGTATAAAGCAGGAGGTAGAATGGAAGCTGAAGGCTTCCTATAGCCTTGTCCCAGGTCTCTCTCTTGTCAATGTCAAGTTTTTCCAGGTCTATCTTCAGATAATTCGGGCTGGAGCCTGTCTTGTAATCAACAATAACAGTCTTATCATCTCTTTGTTCAACGCTATCCAGCCTTCCGCTCAAATTAAAGGAGTCTGCCTTTACCCGTATAGGCTCCTCGCTTTCCAAAATGGTCACTGTTTTTTCCTTAATAAGAGGAAGATAGTAATATTTAAGAACGTCAGCCAAGTGTCTCTTGACCTGCCTATTTAGAACATAGAGAGCTCCAGAGGGATCTTTACCATATTTTTTCTCAAAGAGCTCTTCCACAATAGAGTCCATTTGCCTGACGGTTATGTCTTTTTCCTTTAAAGGCCTGCCTTTCTTGTCGAAAAAATAGCGCATCAGGACGGCGTGGACAAAATTCCCCAGGTCATCGCGCTCGATGTCACCTGTCATCTCTTCTTTCCGGCTGAGCCCGAGTACAGAGGCGTAGTAGAACTGAAGCGGGCACTTCAGATAGCGGTCCAGCGCGGTCGCATTGTAGTTGAAGTCTTTAAGGAAGGCTGCTATCCCATCGGTTTTTGCAATCGGGCCGGGAGCGCTGTTTGTCAGTTTCACCTGATATTGGACCGGCCTGACGTAGGATCTGACATCGGTTGTCTTGTCCCTTTTCTGCCTCTCCCAGAGAAGCTTCTCAACAAACCTCGACCGCTCTGTTTTGTCGTTTTCAATGAAGAAAAGATGTACCTTCTTTGCCCCCTTGAGGAGTGCATCGAAATAATATGCGGAGAGCTTGTCTCTATCCAAGTAGGTAGGAAGTCCCAGTATCTCCCTGGCCTTGAAGGGAAGGAGCGTCTCTTCTTTCCTCGTATCGGGCAGGATATCCTCGTTAGCGTCGAGGACGAAGACTGTGTCGAACTTCAGGTTCCTCGTCTCGAGGGACCCCAGGACCTGCAGCCCTTTGAGAGGCGTGCCTGAAAAAGGGGTATGGCCTGTCATTATATATTTTTTGAAGAATATGAAATAACTGGACCTTTCCGAAAAAGCGATGTCCTTCATCATAGATCGCAGAAGGACGTCAAGAGATGTTATGAAGGACTCTGAGAATGGATAAAAAAGCGGATGAAGCCTTGCCGTGCTGTTATTGAAGATAAAGAGGAGTACCTGGATGCACTTACCGGCAAAGTCTCTGATGTTTTTGAAGGAAAGGAATCTTTCTATTGTATTTTTGTGAATGGCTCGCAGATGCGCCTCGAGGTGTTCTTCCCTGGTCCCCGTCTCCTCATTCGGGAGCTTTCTCAGAACGTCCCTGAAAAGGGTTTCGCTTCTTTCGATCTCTTCGATAGTGGTGAAGGTCCTGGCCTTGTGCTTGATAAGCTTTTCCTCAATAGTATGGAACATCACCCGTGTCGTCTCGGACTTTCCCCTGTAATAAATGTTCTTTGTGTAGGGATGCAGAACGAATTTCAGGTAATCGGGTATATATATCCTGTCCCCGTCCATTGAATTGACCAGTTCCATCAGGTTATTGAGAAAACCGAAGACCGGTGTGCGGTGTAAGGGATACCCTAATGATACATTGTAGTCATCCTCGGGGATGGCCGCAAGCCCTTGACGCAAGAGAGGGAAAAGGGTCTCTGACGAAGGCAGGACAATAACTGTGTTCTCGTCAAGGTTATTACCCGCCGCCAGGTTTGTTCCAAGTATTTCCCCCAGCGCCAGGACCTGGCCGTGAGTGTCGGGACTGCTGTAAAAGTGCACCTCCGGTTCGGTGTCTGCACTTTCCTTTATCTTGCAGGTGATGCCAAGCTCCTTAAGTTTTTCATTTAGTCCTGTCCCGTCCTGGAAGGCAAAGAGTGTATTGTTGTAAGTGAGCAGCTTTTGAAACAGGGCTTTCTCTGCATTGGTGAGAGCAAAGAAGCCGGCGAAGATTATACGCTCGAATTTGCTGAGTCCGGCTTTGTCTATCTTCTCAGCAGCAATCCGATATCTCCCCGACCTGGTCGAAAAGCCCAATGCATTGATTTCTCTATAGAACTGCTCATAGAAATAAGACAGGGACTGTAATCTTTCTATCGTCTGCTCAGGCATGCCCTCCGCGATGAAGTATTCGATTCCCTTGACCATCTGGGGATTGATGCCTTCAATGGTCAACTCCTCGATGTCGCGATATATTTTGAGCCCGAGAGGGAAAAAACTGTCAGGAGTCATGAACCCATTTCCGCCAAGCGGCGACGAGGCCCTCCTGTGGATATTGTAGAGTAGTGCAACGGCATCTATGGTCTCAATCTTCTTTCCGGGACTTAACTCATCCAATAGCGAAGCGATGAACTCATCCATCGAAAAAACCATAGGCGGGATAAAGCTTGATCCGACCTTCGCGGCCAGCTGCTTTCTCAGAAAGTGGGATGGCCTTTTGCCGGGGAAGACCACCAGGGATGAAGAGTAATCCCTTTCATTCCCTGTCAAATGAGCCAGGACTTCTTCTATCAGGCTTTTGCCGGGTGGAACGACAAGTGTGTTCATCCCACCCTCTGCACTTCGGCGAGGTCGACGAAAGCAATAACACCTTTGACGGTTTTTCCGGTATATACATCACTGAGTATGCCCATGTAGTTCTTCAATTGGGCCCTGTATTTGTCCAGCGCTTCCTTGTCCTTTCCTGTCTTATAGTCGATCACAGTGACGCCTTCATTGTCTATTACCACCCGGTCCATCCTGAAAAGCCTGCCCATACTGTCAGAATACTCCTGTTCTTTCCTGATCAGCCGCCCCGGCGCAGCGGCAAAATACCTTTCTATCTCCTTGTTGCTTACTACCCCAATAACGAGAGCTTTCATCTCTTTGTCCGAATAATCCGATCCGGTCTCATCCCTGACACGACGTATGATCTCTTGCAGTTCAGTTTCAAAGCCATCCTTCACGTAGTCGACGAAGAACAATACTCTGTGGATGAACTCACCCCTCCTTTTTTCCTCTATTGTCAGGAATTTTTCGGGACCGGCCTGGAATTTAAGCTGCCCGTGGCGGTGCAGGAGCCGGCAGGGAGCAGGAGTGCCCGGCGACTCTGATAGCGGGATGTCAGGAACGGCTTCAGGTTTGGCCGAAGGAAGGAATTCATCGGCCGGAAGGAGGACGAACGGGTAACCCTTGTCATTGCTTTTGACCCCGATCACGTACAGCTCTCTCTCGGGGCGGGTGAACCCTACATAGAGGCTGTTAAGCCTGTTCACCATCTCACTCATCCTCTCTTTATCATAGAGACTCTGGAGGGTCTCGTCACAGGCAGCTGTGGTCTTGTTGATCTTAAGGAGGCAGACAGTCTGACCCTTCTCCTCGACGATGTATTCAAAGCCCCTGTTCCTTACTTCATAGAGGAGGACAATCACGACCGGGAACCCCAGCCCTTTCGCCTTGTGTATAGTCATCACTTGCACAGCGTCAATGTTCTTGGGGACGGCCATGTCCCATTCAGACTCGCCCTTTCCATCATCTAATGCGGCCTGGAGAAAATCCTTGAGGCTGTTGAACCCTCCTCCTTCCAGGTCTTTGACCACTTCAAGTATCTTGATGAGTGCCGCCTCTTCTTCCGGCATGTTCTCAAAAACGCTGAAGACGGCAAAAACCTCTGTGACCAGGTCGTAAAGGGGCAGGAACCCCGCTGCCTTGAAAAGACCGTCGAAATACCGTTCCCAAAGACCGCTGAACTTCTCCTGAAATGCCTTGTACAGGGGAGGGTCCTTTCTATGGGTGAAGCAGAATTCCCTCAGCCTCCCGATACCGTCGCCGGGATGGTCCTTAGCAATCGCATTTGTGAAAACATCTCCCAGGATGAAGGAGCCGAATGAAAAGTCGTCAGTAGGTGAATCAAGGAAGTTCATGAGTGCAATAATCTCTCCGGTTATCTTGCGCCTCCTCACATCGAGGCTGCTGTACGAGATAAATGGTATTTCCCTTTCGTTCAGCCATGTCGTGGCACTGACTGCATCTTCGTTAGTCTGTGTAAGCACGGCGATATCACCGTACCGGTACCCGCGTGTGCCCAACTCTTCTATGAGGTCCTGGATCTTTTCCCGTCCAACAGGTTCTTCGTTGTTTCGTTCATGGAGGGAGACCTCTACGTACCCATCTCCGTCCTTATCTTCTTTCGGCTTTTGGATGTATTCGGTAAGACCGCTTCTGTCACCAGCCTCCCTGTATTCATCGTTCCCCGCAAGTTTCTCTTTGAAAACTCTCTCGTTGAACTCAAGTATCCTCTTTCTGCTCCTGTAGTTAGTGTCAAGCTCCCTGACGGCATGCTCGGCTGAAGGAAATGGATTTGTTTTTTCGAGCCCTTTCATGATGGTGTAGTCCGCGTTCCGGAAGCCGTATATAGCCTGTTTTGTGTCCCCAACCGCAAAGAGGCTTCCTCCCTGGGAAAGCGAGTTCTCGATCAGGGGCAAGAGATTCTGCCACTGTATGGGCGAGGTGTCTTGAAACTCATCGATGAGGAAATGGAAGATGGTCTCGCCTAGCCGGAAGTAGACATCAGGGACTATGGAACTGCTGAGGTACTCAGCAAGCTGCATGTTGATCTCTTCGATGAAGACCTTGCCCTGCTGCCTCTTCACCATATCCACAGTCTCGCTGAAGGCCTGAGAAGCCTTCACGTATGGCATACATCGGGTGCGAACGAAATAAATGGTGTAGAGGCGGGTCATTTCCCCGACATCAGACCACAAACTTAATATCCTGTCAAATGCATCCTGGTCGCTGCCTATACTTTTTTTCGGCTTGATCACCGGAGGGTTGGCAAATCCCTTCCCGATAAGGTCAGGGAATCTTTTCTCCCTTACCAGAGGCAAGATGGTCTTGTAAGATGAATTGCCGCGTATCTTCAGGCCTGAGGCCCCGATCTCTTTTTCAATGTCGTTGATAAGCGCACCTATTTTGTGTTTTACTTTTTTAAGGTCTTCACCGAAATCCTCGAGCAAAGCCGATTTCCCTCTGGATGAAAGCTTCCTGTATATCTTCTTTATTTCATCAAGAAGTGCCGTTGACGGATCCCATAAATAGGCTTCAGTAACCTTCTTCTGCTCCAGCAGAAGGTCCACGATCTCTTCGATGCAGGCTGCCTCCGTGGTCCCGTGTTTCACATTCCGCATAAAAAGATTGAAGGAGTAGCCCATCAGCAAATCGTTGCTCATCAGAGATATCGAAGTCCGGGTTATACCCAAAATCTATAGCCGAGGCCTTAAAAACGGTCGTCATGAAACTGTCGATCGTCTTCACCTGGAAATCCGAGTAACTGTCGAGTATCTCTCCGATCAGGAGGCCGGCCTTCTCTCTCATGGTTTCAATATCAAGAGAGGTTATTTTTGATAGTTCCCTTACCTTTGTCTCGTCCCCGAAGTAGACCTCCTTCAGCCGCGAGAGTGTTCTCTCCTTCATTTCTTTTGCGGCATTGTTCGAAAAGGTTATGGCAAGCATGTTCCTCAGACTGTTCCTCGGGACTTTACCGGAAAGAAGAAATTGGACAAACCTTTCTGTGAGGGTACGAGTTTTCCCGGAACCGGCCGACGCCTTAAGGACCGTGAAGTGGGGGAACTTCAAATCCGTATCTTTTATTAAAACCGGTTCTCCCATGTATTCCTCACACCCTATTAGCAGGAATCAGAACTCCGGGGCCCGGCGTTACTCGCCCGCTGCAGATAACCCAGGCGCTCGACTGCAGAAAAACAACCCCGTACTGTCTGAATTGCAGAAGCCTTTTATATCTCTTTATTTATCGCTTTTTTGTAAAACTCGCATTTTTTGCAATCCTCATATTTCCGAGCAAATGTCCCTTGTGCCTTTCCTTCACAGAACGTTCCTGCCACTACCCAGCAAATCCTGCCGAAATTGGGATAGGCAGGGCATATCACCTCGCAGTTAACGTTTCTTCCGCACTTCATGAACTCCCAGCATGGCGTTCTGTGGAGGTCTTCATTAGTCTGGCATGGAAAATAAAGGCTGAAGGTGATCCCCTGTCCCTTATTGTTTTCCGCCTGTATGAAGCCCCCATGCTCCTCAACGATCTTCTTGGTTATGGAAAGACCGAGCCCGGTGCCGTATCCGGTTATTTTTGTTGTATGAAAAGGTTCAAAGATAAGACGAAGCTTGTCATCAGGTATGCCGGCGCCGGTGTCCGAGACATGGACAGCTATGTAATTTGCATTATTTACAGTCTCTGCCGTGGTGCTGATAGTAAGGGTCCCACCATCCGGCATGGCGTCCAGAGCGTTAGATAAAAGGTTGCCTATAGCCTGCACAGCTTGTGTTCTGTCTAAGATGACGGGTAAGTCCAGGTTAAAATGAGTTACGAGCTTCACGGAGTGTTCAGCACACAGTCCGACAACAGCAGCGATAGAATCCCTGACTACATCTGTAACAGGCGCCGGCTCAAAATTTAATTTTACCTCCCTCGAAAACGACAGGATATCTATGAGTATATGCTCAAGTCTGTCTACCTCTGAAACGATAATCTCCGAATACTGCTTTTGTTTTTCACCGACAGTGATCTTTTGAAGCCTGCGTCCGAATCCTCCCAAAGCCGAAATGGGGTTCCTTATTTCGTGGGCAATATCTGCGGTAAGCCTTCCGAGTGCGGCAAGCTTTTCAGCCTCTATTAGCTTGCTTTGGGTCCGCCTTATCTCGGCTGTTTGTTTCTCCACTTCCTGTTCAAGGGTTTGGGTCCAGCTTTCCACTTTCTGTCTCGAGGTTTTTAACTCGCCTATCATAATATTGAACGTCCCGGCAAGATCACCTATTTCGTCCTTCGACGGATGAGGCACCATTTGTGAAAGGTCTCCTGAGGTTACCTTTTCCATGGCTTTTGAAAGGACTTTAATAGGACTAATAACAAATCTCCAGAATATGAGATACAGCATTGCAGCGCCGGCAGTCAGTGACACCATAGTGAACACCGCGGTGCTCGTCATTTTTGCATTTATCTGCCGGTCAATTGAATATAGTGAGAAATCCGTTATCAGGATTCCGAGAACTCGATAGTCTTTACTGTGGACATGGCACCGGGCTGTGTAACAGCCGGGCTCGTTATAGATCGGTTCTATGAAACTTAAGACTCTGTGCCCCGCAGTCTGGTTGAAAATTGTCCACTGTTTTCCTTTTATGAGCGTCTCCCGTGGCCGTGATGGGTCAGTGTGGCAGCCGATACAGGCAGGAAAGGCCTTGTCTGCACGACTTCCAATTGTCCTTCTGTCTGACGAATAGTGAATTATCCCATTTCTGTCAAACAGGCTTATGCGGGTAATCGACTTTGTGTCGCCGATGGATTCAAGTGCCCTCTGAATATCCGTCCTATTATTGAGGAGCATGTCATGCCTGATGCTTCGATGGATCATCTCGGAAAAGGATGAGATGAAGGCAACTGAGTTGTCCATCAGGTCCTTTTTATCAGATTGGCTGGATATGTACCACAGGATGCTGCTTCCCGATATAATGATAAGGCCGAAAATTACGACCAGCTTCACAAAAAGGGATTCGGTAAGGCGGTCGAGATAATGTGACAACAACTTTATTATTTCCTTAAAAGACAATTAACGGTTATTTAGAGTTGCTTTATAATCTGCAATGCAGACACTACTAAGCGATAACCCAGGCGCTCGACTGCAGAAAAACAACCCCGTACTGTCTGATTTGCAGTTTTATAATAGCACTTATTATCCATTCCGTTCCATATCCTCTACGCATCTTCTCGTTATAGCAATGATGTCTTGAAAATTCCTGCTCATACACCCGGCTATTAATTTCTGCGTCAGGGAATAATATATTGAATATAGTTGAATGCCCATTTTGACATAATCCCCCGCCTGGGTCATTCTCCAGTTTCGCCTCTCTTCAAAAAATATGCAGATGATGCAGCAGAGGTCAGCGCCTTCTTTCAGGATATCCGGGGCTTCCTCTTCGATTCCCCGGATTAAATAATCGGTTATGTAAAAGCTCGTGAACTTTTTTGAAAGCGTTTCTCCGAGGACATTTGCTACATAGAGGCTGCAGCGGAACAGGTCCGCATTCAGCAGCCTGTGGTCTATGATAAATGAGCCTATTTTTGCCCTGAAAAGGTCCTCGAAACTAACATTCAGATGGAAAATGCTGTTATCTTCTGCTCCCAGTGCATCTGTCTTGATTTCAGCCACATTTTTAAGCATACTGGTGAAATCGCTTTCGAATGCCGCTTTTATCTTGTTCCGGTCCCGTAATGGAATTATTTTGCCCATAGGTCACCTCCATGTTCCCTGCTAATATTATCGGCTGCATGCCGCTCTTTATTTAATTCGGCTGTTTTATATTGGAATTACCAAGGGCTCGCGAATAAATAACTTGCACAAGCTATTTATTCGCGAGCCCTGTCATATGCGCTTACTACTGCATTGATGGTCCCATAGAAGGCATCTTCCCCAAGCAGACCGGTAAGCTCATACCTGTCCAACTCGGCCTTGACGAGGTCGATCACCTGGCAAAAGATAAGCCGGACCCCCTGCCTCTTCAAAATGCCGTGGATATCGCGAAGGGTTGATGCGGCAGTGAAGTCCACATCAGCTACCGCTGACGCCTCGATGCAGAACCAGACCAGGGGGGGCTGTGCCCCGGACGAGAGACCGACAACCTGCTCGGAGAGTTGTTGCGCATTGGCGTAGTACATTGTATGGGCAAAACGATATACCAGAAGCCCGGGCCGCATTTGCTCCGGAGCGGTTACAGGCAGCAGCCGCCAGCCTCCAGTTTTGTCAGGTACGATTATGTCGTTCTTCGAGCGGTAGCTCCGCCGCACGTGCTCTATAAGTGACAGCACCATAGCCAGAACAATGCCCTGCTCGACGCCGACCAGGATCACCACAAGGGCAGTAATCAGCGCCACCCAGAATTCAGACGGGCGCTGGATCCAGATCTTGCGCATCCCTTTGACGTCGATCAATTCCACGCCAATCAGGAAGACCACTGCTGAGAGGACCGCGTTTGGCATGTTAGCCAGCGGGCCAGTAAGGAACAACAGCACGAGGAGGACAATGAGGCTCGTGGTGATCTGCGCCACCTGGCTGAGTCCTCCGGCGCTGACCACCATCTGTGTCTTGGTGGGGCTTCCGTTCACGACAAAGGTCCCGGATAAGGCAGCTCCGACGTTGGCCAGGCTCAGGCCTATCAGATCTACGTCTTCGCTAAAGCGCTCGTTGTAGCGGATAGCGTAAGCCCGTGAGGTTGCTGCGCTCTGGGCCAGAATGACCACAAACATCGAAAAGGCGGAGGGAAGCAGCTTCAAGACGAGGTCCTTCTCCCAGTGGACGTCGGGCAGGCCGATCTTTGGCAGGCCGCTCGGAATCTTGCCAAGCAGATGCACGCCGTGAGCTTCGAGATTGAACACAGAGCTCGCGACTATGGCGCCAATCACAGCCATCAGGGCGCCCGGGATTTTTTCGGAGATCTTCTTTGACCCGACAATGAGCACGAGTACGGTGATGGAGATAGCCAAGGCGTAAAAATTCGTCTGCCCGATCTGCTGCAGATCGTTTATGATCTTCTGGACCGGACCCTGTCCGCCCCCCGGAAGACCGAACATCCCTGAGATCTCACCGACGGCGACCTGAAGGCCGACGCCGGTGAGGAAGCCGACGAGCACGGTGCGCGACAGGAAATCCGCGAGAAACCCCAGGCGAATGATACGGGCGATGATCAGGAAAACCCCTGATAGTAACGCGAGGACTTCTGCAAGTGCGAGCCACTCAGCCGACCCGGACGCAGCCATCCCGGCAAGTGTACCCGCGAGAATGGCTGCCGTGGCAGAGTCGGCGCCTACCACCAGGTGACGGGATGACCCGAAGAACGCGAAAAGAGTCATCGGAATGAGGATGGTGTAAAGACCGGTGATCACCGGGGTGCCTGCGATCTTCGTGTAGCCCATCACCTCAGGAATGGCAAGGGCAGCCAGCGTGAGGCCGGCTATGATATCTGTCGGCGCCCGGGACCCTTTGATGGGGAGGATCCCCTGAAAAAAAGGCGCCCTCATCTCTTGTGCCTCAGTCTTGCCTTTTGTCATTCTCTGATCATCCCGGATGAGCAGGTGAAGAGCCGCTTGATCCGCTGTTTTTTGCATCAGTTGCCTGGGACCCGGATACCGTTGGAGCAGTGGCCGATGCTCCATGTTTACTTGCCTGCTTTTCCCCCAGCCATCCCCTGCTCCTAAAGAGTAACAACGTGGCGGCCAAGACCGCAATGAACGAGCCTACTCCAAGAAAAAGAAAGGTCGCCAGCGAATCCAGGCGGGCGATCATCCACTCAAAATTCATTCCGAAGAAGCCGGTCAGAAAAGTCAGCGGGAGAAAAACAGCAGAGATGATCGTCAAGCGGTTGATGACTTGTGACTGTCTGTTGGAAACACTCGTCCCGTAGCTCTCCATCGCTTCAGTGGCCCTCTGGCGCAGGTCATTGATCCTATCCATGAGGTCCGAGATGCGCTCTGCGTAGTCACGGACCAGATCTGCCCGCTCACTCATTCCCGGCAGTTTCTTGGTAGAGAACGAGAGCTGCTTTGCCGCCCATTCCTGTGGCTCCCAAATCCTGTGCAGTGTCCACAACTGTTTACGCAGTCTCACGAGTTGCTCTATCTGCGGTTCCGTTGGCGCCTGGATGATTTGTTCCTCCAAAGCATAAAGCAGTTCATCCAGGTGCTCGATCAAAGGGTCAAAGCCGGCCATCAGTTCGGTAAGTATTATGTGAAGGCCCAAGTATCGTGCCTCAACCATATCGACGACATTCCGGTATATGAGGCGCGCACGGTCCATTGAAATGCCGCAGCCGGCGTGTACCGTGAGAAGCCACGATTGTGTAAAAAGGACGTGTACCTCTATTGGCAGTCCTGAAGCTCCGACTCCCCATGTGGAGATCCGGATTTGCTGCCTGCCCGCTTCGAGCCTGGCCCGTTGTCCGAAGCGCGGCAGCCACGAACTTAGCGGCTCGGAAAGGTGAAGAGCGGCTGCTGCCAGTTCGAGTTCCTCCATTGATGCGCCGTCGATGTCGAGCCAGAAGAAGCCTCCTGCCGGAAGGCGCTGCGACAGCTCGTCGGCCGAGACCTGAAAGACCCCTTTTTTTATGTCAAAAAGAGTTGCGTTCATGGATACCCATCCTCCTGTAAGGCAATAATAAACCTCGTGGCGCCTTATATCAAGCCCTTGGGTGGGCTCGGCGTTGAGGCTGTAGGAAAAGTCCCTAAAGGCTTATAATATACCATTCATCTTGTTTGAAGATGGGATCACACCGCTGCGCAGGAGGGAGAGTGGCGAGATATAAAGAGTACGACTATACTCAAGGCAAGTTCATACCGGTGCATTTCGACAAGCAGATTCTTCCGGGCACATTCGAGTATACCCTTCATTACCTGATTGACAACGAAATAGACATGAGCATATTTGATGATAGATACAACAACGACGAAACTGGAGCGCCTGCATACGATCCAGCAATATTATTAAAGATAGTCCTGTATGCATATTCACGAGGTATTACCTCAAGCCGCAAGATAGCGCAATGCTGTGGGGAGAACATAATATTCATGGCACTATCGGCAGACACCCGCCCGCACTTTACGACTATAGCCGACTTTATATCCTCGATGAGCCAGGAGAGTATAGGGTTGTTTCTGGAAGTACTGCTGATCTGTGATGAAATGGGGCTGATAGGCAAAGAGATGTTTGCGGTAGACGGCTGCAAGCTGCCGTCCAATGCGTCTAAAGAGTGGAGCGGAACGAAAGAGGAGCTACAGAAGAAAAAAGCCAAGATGGAAAAGGCCGTCAGACAGATCATAGCCCGGCATAGGCAAATGGATGAGAACGAGGCAAACAAGGAAATAGTTGAGCAGGAACAGGGCTATGTTAAAACTCTAAAAGAGAGGGTCAGGAAGATAAAGGGGTGGATGAAAGACAATGACGACAAGCTTGGCAAAAGCGGCAAGCCTATAAAGAGCAACATAACGGACAATGAGAGCGCCAAGATGAAGACCTCACATGGAGTTATACAGGGGTATGCAGGAGTAGCAGTGGTTGACGGTAAACATCAGGTAGTAGTGCATGCGGAAGCGTTTGGCACTGGACAGGAACACGAATTACTGGAGCCGATGATAGAGGGCACGAGAGAGAACTTTAAGGCAATCGGCAATAAGAACGACGTGTTCAGTGAAGCACGGGTAACAGCGGACAGTGGCTTTCATACAGAAAAGAACATGGAGATGATAATAGAGCAGGGCATTGACGGCTACATAGCGGACACCCAGTTTAGGAAGCGCGATCCCCGGTTTGCAGATGTTGAACGATACAAGGAACAATTCAAGAAAGAGAGGAGCGGATATTGTGGAGTTAAAGGACTGTACAAACCGACAGACTTCATTCTAAGCGAGAACAAGTATTACTGCATATGTCCTGCTGGGAAGCGGCTATCCAGAAGTGGAGAAAATAAGAAAACAGAAAGCAATAGAGCGATAAGATTTCAAGGACGCAAGACCGACTGTAGCATATGTAATCTACGCGCACAGTGTTTAAGATATCCAGACAGGACGGCAGTCCGGAATGTATATTTTTATCAGGGCATCCTGGAAACAGAGGCTGAGACCTTTACCGAAAAGATGAGACGCAAGATAGATTCGATAAAAGGACGACTAATATACAACAAAAGGTTAGGAACAGTTGAGCCTGTATTCGGTAACATCCGCACCACCCTGGGCCTTGACAGATTCACCCTCAGGGGTAAACAGAAAGTAAACATACAATGGGTACTTTACTGCATGGTGCATAATCTACTGAAAGTGCATAGATATGGAGAAGTATTTGCACAGGGCTAAGAAATACTGGAAGTGGCAGCCTGAGTATGGGCAAGGACAAGCCGTAGTCGCAGATGAAACGGCAAACAATCCCCAATAAAACAGGAACAATAAATAAACCGGGAATGATAAGCAAAAAAGTTCAAGACAAAGGAGAGCCTATCAATTCTGGACTTTTTCTACAGGCTCGTTACTCGCCCACTGCAGATAACCCAGGCGCTCGACTGTAGAAAAACAACCTGTACTGTCTGAATTGCAGTCCTCTTTTAACATGAAGTGGATGCTTTTAGGGGAACTAATATAAACTATCAAAAAACCCATAAAGTATATTTTATTATTACAGGCGGTTGAGGGGGCTGTATGCAATTCAAGGTTGTGGTTATTGCGCTTTTTGTTTTAATGCTTAACGTGGCGTCATGTGCTCCTACTAAAGAGGCGGTGGTACAGCCGGTACAGCAGAAACCGGTAAAGGTGGCTGTTGTGTTGGGGGCAGGAGCGTCAAGGGGGTTTGCCCATATAGGTGTGCTCAAGGTGCTTGAGGAGAACAATATACCGATTAATTTGGTAGTCGGTACAAGCGCGGGAAGTTTTGTCGGAAGCCTCTACGCCTACGGCTTCAATGCCTTCCAGCTTCAGCAGATGGCGATATCCATGCAGAAGAGCGACATCGTCGACCTCTGCATTCCGGACAACGGATTTATTAAGGGAGAACTGCTTGAGGAATATATCAATAAGATGATAAAAAACACTCCTATCGAGAAACTAAGGACACCTTTTTATGCTGTTGCCACGAATATTCAGAACGGGCAGGAGATTATATTCGGAAGTGGAAATACCGGCACTGCCGTGAGGGCCAGCTGCACGATACCCGGCGTATTCAGGCCGGTAAGGATAGGGACCCATATGTATGTTGACGGCGGTGTTGTAAGCCCCGTTGCCGTGGATGCTGCCAGAAAGATGGGCGCTGATGTGGTTATTGCCGTGGATATATCATCCGACATCGGCAATAGTTTGCCGGATGGTACCATGGACACTATCCTTCAGTCTATCAATATCATGTACGCAAAGATTTCATATGCACAGCTTTCGAAGGCTGATGTTGTTATAAGACCGAAAGTGGGCCTCATCGGTCCAAGCGACTTTGACAAGCGCCATGAGGCGATTCTTGAAGGAGAGAAGGCCGCACTGGAATCTCTGCCCAGGATAAGGGAAATCATAGCTAAACTAAAGCAGGAAGGGAGGTTATAGCATCACGGTGGAGAAGGTTTTCTTAAAGCGGACCAGCAGGGTCCTGGCCGGGCATCTCTGGATTTTTTCAAATGAGTTGGCCTCGAGTCCCCGCCTGCATGCGCCGGGGAGCATCGTAGAAGTCTACGACAGTAAAGAGGCATTTATGGGGACAGGATATATTAACCCCAATTCCCTGATCGCGGTCAGGCTGCTTACAAGGCAAAGGGAGGAAATCAACGCTGATTTCTTCAGGAAGAGGATTGCTGACGCCCTGAGCTACAGGAAGCGTTTTTTGCCTGAGGGCGTTTCCGGCAGACTTGTTTATAGTGAGGGCGACTTTCTGCCCGGCCTGATTGTTGACAGGTATGCCGGCTGTCTCGTTGTGCAGCTTTTGACTGCCGGCATGGAACGTCAGAGGGACATTCTGCTGGGGTTGCTCGATGAAATGCTGTCACCGGAAATGATTGTTCTGAAGAATGACAATCAAAACAGGACACTGGAAGGGCTCGCCCTCGAAAAAACTATGGTAAAAGGCGCCGCCGGCGCTACTGTGTCGATTACAGAGGGAGCCATTCGTAGTGAAGTGGATCCGATGTCAGGGCAAAAGACAGGTTTCTTTCTTGACCAAAGAGAGAACAGGATTGCCTTCAGCCGGCTTGTCAGCGGCGGCAGGGGGTTGGATCTTTTCTGTTACTCCGGGGCCTGGGGTTTGCAACTTGCTAAGAACGGGGCGCACGTTACTTTTGTGGACAGCTCTGAAGCGGCTGTAACCCAGACAAAGAGTAATGCCGAAATGAATGCGCTTGCCGGCAAATGCGCATTTATAAAGGAGGATGTATTTAATTTTCTGAGGAGAGAGGTTGTTTCCGGCAATATGTATGATTTTATTGTGCTCGATCCCCCGGCTTTTGTCAAAAGCAAGGGAAAGCTTAGAGAAGGACTGCGGGGCTACCGGGAGATAAATGCCATGGCCATGAGCATTATCAGCCAGAAAGGCCTCCTTGCCACATCGTCATGCTCCCACCACGTAGATAAAACGGCCTTTCTCGATATGCTTCAGTATGCGGCAAAGGATGCCGGCAGGCATGTCAGGGTCCTGGAATTGCGCTCTCAGGGGCGGGACCATCCGGTTTTGCTATCAATGCCTGAGACGGAATATCTCAAATGCGCTTTTCTGGTTATATAGGTTTTTAAAAACATGGCATATTTTTAATTTTTATTTCATTTCGATTAACTCATACTCCCTGCTGCCAAGGCCGAGACGTTCAGCTTCTTCAACCTGTACGGCATAGGGCTTCCCGTGGAGCTTTAAAAATACATCCTCACCGTCTTTTATCTGAGTATTTTCCGCAATTGATGAGGGCAGCGGTTTTGCTTTAAGGAGCATATCAATGGAAGCCTGCTCAATTGCCACAATATCGTCGGACAATAGAATGCCGAGATCTTGTATCACGGGCACCTCTGCCGCCGGCATGCAATCGCATTCCGGCTGGATCTCGGTGAGGAAATTTATATACATGACTTTTTTCGGCTGAAACGTGCTAAGCACTGCCTTTGATGCCTCTGCGAGAGATTTCATGAAAAGTTGATCATCTCCGGGCAGGGTCAATCCGCCCTCGGGGCAGACCCGCGTGCATCTGCCGCATCGCCAGCACCGCTCGTCATCGTAACTGAATGTATTATCCTTAAAAACGATGCAGTCCAGCGGGCAGACATCCTCGCACTGGAAGCAGAGGATACACTTATCCCTGTCCCATACAAGCTTTCCTTCTCCAATGGTGTGCATTGCACCCCGTCCGCATTTCCAGCCGCAGTGACGATGGCTGCTGCTCACGCCGCCCATGGCGATATTCTTGATGGCCCCTGCATATCCAGCCATTATATGCCCCTTAACGTGGGTGCACACTACCATAGCGGGGACATCGTGAATAAGGGAAGCAACTGCAATCTCCCCCAGTATCTCTCCTGCCTTGACCATAATGTTATCGTTTCCGTAAAGTCCGTCGGCTATGACAACAGGAGCGCCGACCGAGAGGTGATTGATGCCGTTGATGTTAGCTACCTCAAGGTAATCCAGACCTTTTATCCTGACAGTATCGGTAACGAAAGGTTTGGCCCCGGCTGATTTGAGCGAGTCCACTACCTTTCTGAGAAACACCGGCCTGACAATCCGGTGAGCGCCCGGGGAACCGAAATGTGTCTTGACCGCAACCCATTCATCGGTACCGGCGAATGCTGAAAGCGGCGCCTCCCCGAGCAGCCGTTGCAGCTTTCCAGGCATACTGTCCTCGTAGCGCCATTTTTCGACCCGCGCGGATGCAAAAAAAACTTTTGACATCGTATCACCCCTAACTTCTTGATGAAAATATTATATATCAGCTTATATGTCAGCGCAATCAAAATGGCACATGTGGGTAATTGGTCAGTTTGTTTTTGCTCTGGATCGCCCGGGTAAAAACAAACTGACCAATTACCCGACAGTCATAATGAAACTGGTAAGTTTTTCTAAAATTAACTGCCAGTCTTGTTGGGAATGATATCCGGCGGTGTGTTACTTGTCCAGTGCCTCCCTTATCTTTCGCATCAAAGTGGCGGGATTAATCGGCTTTGAGACAAAATCAAAGCCCTCTTCCAATATCCCCTTTCTCGATATTACATCATCAGTGTAGCCGCTCATGAATATCGCCTTTACATCAGGGCCGAGTTTCTTTATTTCTTCGTATGCATCCCTACCGTTCTTTACCGGCATTATCACATCCAGAAGAACAATGGCTATTGTATCCTTGTTTTCAACAAACCTCTTTGCAGCTTCCTCTCCGTTTTCCGCCTCAATTACCTTGTAACCGAACTCCTGAAGGTACATCCTGGTTACCTTTCTTACCTGAGGATCATCCTCTGCCAGCAATATGGTCTCACCTCTTCCCAAAGGAGCAGGCTGAGCAGACTCCGGCTCTTCTTCCGCCGTATTGTTTATCATAGGCAGATATACCCTGAAAGTCGTCCCTTTGCAGAGTTCGCTGTATACATTGATATCACCGCCATGCTGTTTGACCATACCATAGACCATCGCCAACCCCAGTCCCGTTCCCTTGCCCACTTCCTTTGTCGTGAAAAATGGCTCAAATATATTCTCCCTGGTCTTCTGGTCCATGCCCATACCCGTGTCGGATACCGTCAACACGGCATACATACCTGTGTTCTCAAAGAGATGCTCTTCAGCATAACTGCTGTCAACATTGACCATGCCAGTCTGTATGGTCAACTCTCCTCCATCAGGCATCGCATCACGCGCATTGGTTACAAGATTCATCAAGACCTGTTCAATCTGTCCCCTGTCTGCCATCACTGCAAGCTCTCTGTTGATAAGCATAATTGTCAGCTTTATGTCTTCTCCGATGACCCTCACAAACATCTTGTTAACTTTCCTGACTATGTCATTGAGGTCTACCCGTTTCAGGGTTATGGTCTGCTTTCGGCTAAAGGCGAGCAGGCTATGAGTGAGTTCCGCCGCCCGCTCTGCACTAACAAGTATTTCCTTTATAAATTTCATTGTTTTGTCATCATCTTTGATCCTATTTTGCGCCATTGTCCCAAAACCGATGATTGCCGTGAGTATGTTGTTGAAGTCGTGGGCTACACCGCCTGCAAGCGTTCCTATGGCTTCCATTTTCTGTGATTGGCGTAGCTGCTCTTCGAGCTTTTTGCGCTCAGAGATATCCTGAAAAGTTCCAAACACTTTAATAGGCGTTCCATCCTCTTTCCGCACCTTACCCAGTGCACGAACACTTACATCATTGCCAAGGGCCGTCTTAATCCCAAGCTCTAAATCAAATGGTTCACCAAACTCAATTGCCCGCTCCATGGCCTTTGTAATGACAGGTCTCGACTCAAAGTCATAAAAGTCGATCGCGGTACTTACGGAAGGCTGAAAATCGGCAGTCACCTCATGAATATGGTAGACTTCATCCGTCCATGTCAAGGTATTGGAAGGAATGTCATATTCCCACCCCCCGACTTTTGCCATTCGTCCTGTTGCATTAAGCAGGTATTTGTCCCTCTCCAGAGCCTTTTCTATCCGCTTTCGCTCGGTGATGTCTGTATGTGTTCCGATCATGCGTACCGGATTACCGTCTGCATCGAACTCCATAATTTTGCCGAGAGACAGTATCCATTTCCAGTTTCCGTCCTTAGTCTGCTGTCTGAACTCGACCTTGTATTCCGGTATTTCACCCTTAACATAGGCCCTGTAAACAGCAGCCACGGGTTCCTTGTCGTCAGGGTGCAGTCTCTCAATCCATTTTGCATTGGTCTCGTTAAATTCAGCAGGGTCATATCCAAGCATAAGGGCGTACTCGGGGGTTACTATAGCTTCGCCTGTCCTTAAATCCAAGTCATAAATGCCTTGCCCCGATGCCTTTAATGCAAGACTCAGACGCTCTTCAGTTATCAGCAGCGCCTCCTCGGTTTGTTTGCGCTCGGACATTTCCTGCAACAATTCGAGTTCAGCCAGCTTGAGCTCGGTAATATCGCGCCATATCGAATGAAAAACCTGCCTGCCTGATAAAACTATAACTTTCGTAAAAGTATAGACTTCCCTGACTTCTCCCTGTTTGGTCCTTTGCTTGACAACGAATTCGGCCTGCCCCACCTCCAGAGCTTTCCCCATCTTGGCCTGTATTTCTTCCAGACTCCAAACAGCATCAATATCCGGCAGGCTAAGCTTCTCAAATTCCTCGCGCGAATACCCGAGCTGGCGGTGGGCCGTATCGTTGAATTCAATGATCTTACCCGCAGTGTCAAAGAGCACTATACCGTCGGGCGACTGTTCGAAAAGGGTGTGATAACGCTTTTCGCTGTCGCGCAGCGCCTCATCCATCCGCTTGCGCTCGGTGATATCACGACAAATGCTCAATACCGCCTGCTTTCCAGCATACTCGATAAAGCGACCGCTGATCTCAGTGGGTATCTGGGTTCCATACTTACTTACATGACAGGTCTCGAAAATAATATGCTTATTGGTTATTATTTGATGAATCCGCTCAGACACCAATTTGGCATACTCGGGACGGTCGAAGTCCATTGGAGTCATCCGCAACAGTTCTTCACGGGTAAAGCCCAACCTGTCGCAGGCAATCTGGTTCACGTCAAGTATTTTACCGTTCAAATCGTGAATAATAATGGCATCACCTGCGTTATCAAATATGGTTCGATATGTTAATTCACTTGCAGGCTGCGGCGCGTCCACCGAAGTCTCACCCGGGGTGTCCGACTTAGCTAATTCAGGAGAAGGAATTTTTGGCGATTGGGCAGGTTTTTTTGTCTTCTCATCCATTCTGTGTTTGTCCCGTTGGTATTTTATCATGATCAGAGTGATCCATGATGATTTTTTTGTGGATGGAGTCATTATCAGCATTCAGGATAAAATCGGGGAGGCATGAGCCGAGGGCGTGCAGATCGTCTTTGACCGGCAAAATATGCTTCAGTTAACCAATGCTCATGTCTCCTTTATTTTTGGTAGAGTAAAGTAAAATGTGGCGCCTTGTCCCACAGCCCCTTCGGCCCAGACTCTCCCGTCATGGCGGGCAATGATGCGCTGCACATTTGCAAGTCCGATACCTGTGCCTTCAAATTCGTTCTCGGTATGGAGACGCTGGAATACGCCGAAGAGTCTGTCCACATATTTCATATCAAATCCTGCGCCGTTGTCTTTGATGAAAAATATAATTTCCTCCCTGTCCTCTTTGTATCCAATCTTAATTTCAGCACGGGGACGAGTACCCGTGTATTTGACCGCATTAGAAATGAGATTAGCAAGGGCGAGACTCAGCAGCGATTGGTCACCGTATACGTCAGGCAGTTCATCGATATCCCATATAATGTCCCGGGCTTTCGTTTCTTGCTGAATATCGGCGATAGCCGCTCTAACCAGAGTGTTAAAGCTTACTTTGTTTTTTCGCATCTCCACACGCACGATGCGTGAGAAGGCGAGCAGGTCATCGATAAGCATACCCATCTTTTTTGAGGCCTCAAATATCGCGGACATATAATCTCGGGTTTCGATATCAGGGTAGTCCCCCATCCTCTTTTGTAACAGTTTCATAAAGCCTGATATGTGCCGGAGAGGAGCGCGAAGATCGTGTGAGACTGAATAGCTGAAAGCTTCAAGTTCTTTGTTCGCAGCGTCCAGTTTGGCGACTTGGTGCTTCAGTTGCTCGTTAAGCGCCTGTATCTGTTCCTCAGCTTGTTTGCGTTCGGTGATGTCAACGTGTGTGCCGACAAAACGCAATGCTTCACCATTGGCGCCGCGAATAATTGAGCCCCGTGACAGGATATTAATATAATGGCCGTCTTTATGACACAAGCGGAATTCCGCCTCGTATTTGTCGGCATGTCCCTCAAGGAAGTCGCGTACAAGAGCCATGGTGTGCTCCCTGTCTTCGGGGTGGAGCAGGCGTTTCCAGGTATCGAGATGGTTTGCCAGCTCCTCATCGGTGTAGCCCAGCATTGTTTTCCATCGTGGAGAATAATATATTTCATCAGTCTTCAAATTCCGGTCCCATAGGCCGTCTGTTGCGCCCAGCATGGCAAGCCGGAACCGCTCCTCGCTCTGCCGCAGATACTCCTCAATGTTCCTGCGCTCGGCAATTTCCCTTTCCAATTCTTTATTTGCGATTTCCAGATCAAAAATTAGATTTTCTCTGTCCTTCTCCATTTTTTTCTGTTCCGTAATGTCTCTGAAGGCAGTGACCGAAGCAACTACCCGACCGTTCTCAAGCACAGGACTGCAGATGACCGATATCGGGAAAACCGTTCCGTCCTTTCGCACAAAAACCTCGTCCGACGAGACAAAGCGGAGGCCGTCTTCGATTACTTTAAGCATCCCGCATTGTTCAAACGGCAGGGGAGAACCGTCTGCTTTTCTGAAATGAACGGTGTCATGGACATTTTTATCACTCAATTCGAAAATCGTCCACCCTAAAAGATGTTCTGCCTCGGGATTCATGAAGACAACATTCCCTTCTTGATTCATGACATAAATGCCCTCAGCCAAAGATGAAGTGATATCACGCAATGCCCCCTCAGCCCGAGTGCGCTCATCGACGCTGCATAAGAGCTGTTTATTGACCTCCTGAAGGGCTATGGTGCGTTCTCGCACTCGTTCCTCAAGCTTGTCACGGTTTTCCCGCAGGGAGGTCAACGTCTCCCACTCAAAGATCTTGAGAATTTGAGTGAAGGAATAACAAAGAACTATTCCACAAAGGGTGCGGAACAATTGGACAGGAACCCCGGTTGCATTAAAGAAAACTGTGTAGTTGAAAATTGAAGCCGGGAAGAATTCTGCCTCAGGTACAATAAGACCCGAAAAAAAACCGTACGCTATGAAAGCGCCTATAGTTATTTTAAGCATCCGTGCCGTTCCTGTTTGGTTTTGATCCTTTATTTGTTGCATATAAAGCAGCAGAGCATAGCATGTGAACACTATCCCGGGGACTCCAATGAGATAGCGGGCTACAATATCACCCATGAGGAGTTTCCGGCTACTGAAGGCAGTAATTGCCCCCCATGCGATAAGCAATATTATAGGAGCCGTTTTCAGTGCTAAATACTTGCATCTTTCTTCGATTACGGATTTTACTCCGAACAGGAACAGAAAGGAGAAAGAGGCCGGGAGAAGCACTAAGTGAACAATTTCCATGGGCGCTGTTTCTACCGGCAGAATAAGCCTAAACATATCCATCCATTCGTTCAGACCATGGAATATCCCAAAAAATGCTATTATATTGAGATTCTGCGCTAACCTGAATTGGCTGTCCTTCTTGGGATAAATCAGTATTACTGTCCCCAGGGTAAAGAAAGCCAACCCATATACAAAAAACACAACTATTAGATTGATAGATTGCATAAATCTTTAGAGCACCTCTATCCTGCAATGAAGGTTAGAGAAGCAATGTGCTCAACTCCCTTTCACCTCCTCTCCTTTCAAATGTCCTCCTGATTTAACAATAGCAAGCCAACAGTAGGGGCACAATTGGTAAAACTTCCTATTTCGGCAGCAATTTTGTCTTAGTTCTTTAAGTAAATGAGAGGGAAGGGAGATAAAGGCATAACTGGGGAGAGGTTTTACTGAGGCCCACCGGAGCATGGATTCCTGGATTACTTTGGTCAGCAATGAGCTTTAGTGTATAATTGAAAAATGATCAGATGCGGCTTTTTTATCTTCCTTATTCTTTTTTTTGCTCCTGTTATGGCCCGGGCCGCCGACAGCCCCTCGCAGGCGCCGACTGAATACCAACTCGATGTGGCTTTTGATGTCCCGAATTCGAAGATCATGGGCACTGCCCGTATTAATGCCCATGCCGGTAAAGAGCTTATACTGCGCACAGGCACTCTAAAAATCATTGAAGTGCGGAGCGGCGGGCATAAAATTGAAGCGGACATCCATAACGGGGTCCTTAAACTCGGGCCGCCCGGCGAGGGCACTATTATAATTGTCTACGAGGGGGTTTTTAAGGGCGGCAAGGACTTGACAGGTACTAACTATGGGGTGGTCCCGAGCGTTATTGATGAGCGGGGCATATCGCTCACCGGCCTGTGGTATCCATGCATTGACGATCTCAGCCTTTACCATCTCAGTGCGACCTTGCCTGAAGGCTTCACGGCTGTGTCCGAGGCAGATGAAATCACGAAATCGGTTGACAACGGACAGGTTAACTTCATTTTTGACTTTCCTCACCCTGCCGCCGGGATAAACTTTATTGCTGCAAGGGGATACGGGGAAATCAAGAGTACGGCAAACGGCACCGACATCTATGCATATTTCTTTCGGGAGGACAGGCAGCTTGCAGGCACATATATTGACTATGCAAAAAAATACATCAGCCTTTATGAGGGCATGCTAGGTAAATATCCCTACAAGCGGTTTTCGATTGTTGAAAATTTTCTGCCTTCCGGCTATTCCATGCCTTCCTTTACGTTACTGGGGCGCGACATAGTCAGGCTGCCGTTTATTGTGGAGACCTCACTCGGCCATGAGATCCTTCACCAATGGTTCGGCAATCTCGTTTATGTAGACTATGATAAAGGCAACTGGGCTGAGGGACTTACCACGTATCTTGCAGACCACCTTTATGAGGAGCAAAAGGGGCGGGGATGGGAATACAGAAAGCATATACTGATTGATTATGAGAGTTATGTGCACGAAAATAACGAGTTCCCTATCAAAGACTTTACCGGAAGGACTGATTTCTCATCAAAGGCAATCGGGTATGGCAAGGCTGCAATGGTCTTCCATATGCTCCGGCGCGGGATTGGGGATGCTGTATTTGACCGCTCGCTCAGGGACCTTGTGCGGGAAAAGCGCTTTCAGAGGGCCTCATGGGACGATATAAAAAACATTGTTGAAAAAAATTCCGGAAAAGATTGGGGATGGTTTTTCAAGCAGTGGCTTGATGATCCCGGCATTCCCGAACTGAATGTGGGGGATTTTGATCTGAAACAAAAAGGTCCCAAATACGAAGCAACGTTTACCGTAGGTCAGAAATCGAAAGTGTATAAGCTCGAATTGCCTTTGTCCGTTTCTTATATGGATGGTTCCGAGGAGAGTTTCACCGTACCTGCCGACAAAGACAGTACGCTGGTCACTCTCTCCCTGAACGGAATGCCTGGGAAAATTGTTATTGACGGCGGGTATGATATTGCGCGGCGGCTGGCCGGCAAAGAACTTCCTCCTGTTGTTGCAGGAGTGATCGGGGCCGAAAAACCGGTGATTGTCATGCCGGTCAAGGATACGGAAATATACGGCAGTGTCATTGAGGCGTTCAGAAAAAGGGGAGCGGTCGATAAGTCACCGTCTGAGATCAGGGAGGCTGAGATGAAATCCTCCACCCTTGTCGTTCTGGGTAACGATAATCCTGTAGCTGAAAGACTTTTTGGAGGCATAAGAACTGATGCAGGTTTTAGTGTTACGGTAAAGAATAATCCCTGGGCCCCCGGTAAAGTGGCCGGCATTATAAACGGAAAATCCGGAGAAGAAGTGGAGGAAGCTTTCGGAAAAATATTTCATTACGGCAAGTACAGCGAGCTTTTTTTTGACAAGGGGAAAAATTATATGAAAAAAACTGCAGAAACCGACAGGGGTATAAATGTGGGACATAAGGACCATACCGTCGCCATCTTAGTTTCAGCAGTTACTTCGCCGCCCGAAGTGCTCGCGAGTGTTTCAGGCAAGAGGATAGTGTATGTGGGAGAATACCATGACCGTTTTTCAAATCATGCTGTGCAACTGGAGGTCATAAGGGCACTGCACCGGAAAAATAAAAAAATAGCTATAGGTATGGAGATGTTTCAGAGGCCTTTCCAGAAAGTGCTTGATGAATACATAGACGGAGCAATTGACGAGAGGACCATGCTCAAAGGTACGGAATATTTTAAGCGGTGGGGTTTCGATTATAATCTCTACCGGCCGGTCCTGACTTTTGCGAGAGAGGAAAAAATCCCGGTAATCGCGCTTAACATACGGAATGAAATCCCTGATAAGGTCTCAAAAGGAGGTATCGATTCACTTTCTGAAGAGGAAAAAAAAGAAATACCCCCGCAGATGGACTTCTCTGATGAGGACTACAAAATAAGCCTGCGTGAGATTTTCCAAAAACACAATGGCTTAAAGGAGAAGAACTTTGACTTTTTTTATCAGGCGCAACTGCTCTGGGATGAGTCCATGTCTCAATCGATTGATGACTTCCTGAAGAGCAGACCGGATTTTCAAAAAGACGGCCAGGTGGTTGTTATTGCCGGCAGCGGACATCTTTCCTTCGGCTCAGGGATTCCTAAGAGGACGTTTAGAAGAAACGGCCTGGACTATGCCATTATTCTTAATGACATTGATATCGAAAAGGACATCGCGGATTACCTGATCTACCCCGAATCGATGGAGGGCGTAACCACTCCTAAAATTATGGCCGTGCTGGATGACAGCCAGGGGAAGCTTACCATTAAGGATTTTCCCGAAGGAAGCATTTCGGAGAAGGCCGGGCTGAAAGAGGGTGATGTCATTCTCTCAATGGACAATGTTCCGGTTAAGACTATTGACGATATAAGGATAGAACTTCTCTATAAAAAGAAGGGCGACCTGCTGAAGGTGAAGATACGCAGGAAGCGCTTTCTGCTGGGTGATACTGAGAAAGACTTTACCATTGCTCTGTAAACAAGGGACCAGGCGCTAGGCAATGGGCAATGGGCAATGGGTCACGGGAATCATAGGGCAATTCCCATATCTGGGCTTGTTCGCGCTTCTTATCCTGGGCGGCATGGGCCTGCCGTTTCCTGAAGACGCCTCGCTTATCCTCTGCGGTTTTCTTATCTCAACAGAGGTTGTCAAGCCCGTCCCTGTCCTGCTGGTTGTATATGCAGGTTTGCTTATATCCGACTTCTTTATTTTTCTTGTCGGGAATAAATACGGCAGCGCGGTCATCAACCATCCGGTATTTCATAAATTCATATCTTCGCAAAGACTTAAGTTTATCGAGGACCAATTTGCTAAAAAAGGTATTTGGCTGATCATTGCCGGGAGGCATCTGGCAATACTGAGGGCCCAGATATTCCTTGCTGCAGGCGTAATGAAAATGTCGCCGTTGAAGTTTTTTGCCGCCGATGCTGTTTCAGCTGTTTTCACCATGACACTTATGATCGGGGCAGGCTACGTTGGGGGAAACAGCCTCGAAATTATCAAAAAGGACATAACACAGATAGGGCATGCCGCCGTCGTGCTGTTGACTATTGCGCTGGCAGTCTACCTGCTTTACCGGTATTTCAGGGACCTGCGTAAATGAGAGGGCCATTGGCAGCGGGTCAGTTTGTATTTGCTCTGTATTGAAAATTATCTGTTATCGCCATTTCTCGATATGAGGGCTCGACGTTGAGGCTGTAGGAAAAGTCCCTAAAGGCTTATAATATACCATTCATCTTGTTTGAAGATGGGATCACACCGCTGCGCAGGAGGGAGAGTGGCGAGATATAAAGAGTACGACTATACTCAAGGCAAGTTCATACCGGTGCATTTCGACAAGCAGATTCTTCCGGGCACATTCGAGTATACCCTTCATTACCTGATTGACAACGAAATAGACATGAGCATATTTGATGATAGATACAACAACGACGAAACTGGAGCGCCTGCATACGATCCAGCAATATTATTAAAGATAGTCCTGTATGCATATTCACGAGGTATTACCTCAAGCCGCAAGATAGCGCAATGCTGTGGGGAGAACATAATATTCATGGCACTATCGGCAGACACCCGCCCGCACTTTACGACTATAGCCGACTTTATATCCTCGATGAGCCAGGAGAGTATAGGGTTGTTTCTGGAAGTACTGCTGATCTGTGATGAAATGGGGCTGATAGGCAAAGAGATGTTTGCGGTAAACGGCTGCAAGCTGCCGTCCAATGCGTCTAAAGAGTGGAGCGGAACGAAAGAGGAGCTACAGAAGAAAAAAGCCAAGATGGAAAAGGCCGTCAGACAGATCATAGCCCGGCATAGGCAAATGGATGAGAACGAGGCAAACAAGGAAATAGTTGAGCAGGAACAGGGCTATGTTAAAACTCTAAAAGAGAGGGTCAGGAAGATAAAGGGGTGGATGAAAGACAATGACGACAAGCTTGGCAAAAGCGGCAAGCCTATAAAGAGCAACATAACGGACAATGAGAGCGCCAAGATGAAGACCTCACATGGAGTTATACAGGGGTATGCAGGAGTAGCAGTGGTTGACGGTAAACATCAGGTAGTAGTGCATGCGGAAGCGTTTGGCACTGGACAGGAACACGAATTACTGGAGCCGATGATAGAGGGCACGAGAGAGAACTTTAAGGCAATCGGCAATAAGAACGACGTGTTCAGTGAAGCACGGGTAACAGCGGACAGTGGCTTTCATACAGAAAAGAACATGGAGATGATAATAGAGCAGGGCATTGACGGCTACATAGCGGACACCCAGTTTAGGAAGCGCGATCCCCGGTTTGCAGATGTTGAACGATACAAGGAACAATTCAAGAAAGAGAGGAGCGGATATTGTGGAGTTAAAGGACTGTACAAACCGACAGACTTCATTCTAAGCGAGAACAAGTATTACTGCATATGTCCTGCTGGGAAGCGGCTATCCAGAAGTGGAGAAAATAAGAAAACAGAAAGCAATAGAGCGATAAGATTTCAAGGACGCAAGACCGACTGTAGCATATGTAATCTACGCGCACAGTGTTTAAGATATCCAGACAGGACGGCAGTCCGGAATGTATATTTTTATCAGGGCATCCTGGAAACAGAGGCTGAGACCTTTACCGAAAAGATGAGACGCAAGATAGATTCGATAAAAGGACGACTAATATACAACAAAAGGTTAGGAACAGTTGAGCCTGTATTCGGTAACATCCGCACCACCCTGGGCCTTGACAGATTCACCCTCAGGGGTAAACAGAAAGTAAACATACAATGGGTACTTTACTGCATGGTGCATAATCTACTGAAAGTGCATAGATATGGAGAAGTATTTGCACAGGGCTAAGAAATACTGGAAGTGGCAGCCTGAGTATGGGCAAGGACAAGCCGTAGTCGCAGATGAAACGGCAAACAATCCCCAATAAAACAGGAACAATAAATAAACCGGGAATGATAAGCAAAAAAGTTCAAGACAAAGGAGAGCCTATCAATTCTGGACTTTTTCTACAGGCTCGTTACCAGCCCACTACTGATGTGCAGGTTATAGGTAAAAAATTCTGTAATTCATGACCTATTGCCCATGACCTATAACCTATAACCTAACTTTGCTTTGTGTTGTCAAGATAGTTTTTCTCTGGTAGAATTAAAAGGGAGGACACAATCGCAGCTATTCATGGCAACATAACAGGTTTAAAGAAACATTTCCTCTCTTCTCTTGAAAGGATTTATCGCAGGAAAATCCCCGCAGGCACTTTAATTACACCTGAACTGGCCCGATACCTTGGAGGGCTTTCTCATGAATTGGGCAGACAAATAGGCATAATTTCTGCGAGGAACGGTTCCATAACACATGTAATTGTCGGCGACGCGAACGGTGTCTTTATCCCTGAACTCGACGCTTATCCGCTTGGGAGGAAGGCGCTGAGAGGCCTTCGATATATCCATACACACCTCAGGGATGAACCGTTGAACAATGAGGATCTGTCAGACCTTGCCCTTCTCAGATTCGACATGATAGCAGCAATAAGCATTAAGGACGGCCTCCCGCATACAATCTATGCGGCCTATCTCATGCCCTATAGTTCCCCAAAAAAATACGAAACAATAACAGCGGACTTTTATCGTTTTGACCTCGATTTCAATAGGTTCGTCCGTTCCCTTGAAGATGAAATGGACAGGTCCCGGGTAGTCGACCAAAACGATCAGCGGGAGAGGGCAATTCTGGTAAGCGCATCGACGGGACCGCGTTACGGGATGGAAGATTCCATGGAGGAATTAAAAGAGCTGGCCCAATCCAGTGAGTTGGCCGTACTGGATACAGTAATACAGCGGCTGAAAGTGGTCAACCCTAAATACCTGCTCGGCGAGGGAAAACTCAGGGAAGTTGTCATTAATGCCATGGACAAAGGGGCAACATTGCTTGTCTTCGATCAGGACCTTGCCCCTTCACAGATACGTGCGATAGCCGATACGACGGAGCTTAAAGTCATAGACAGGTCTCAGCTTATTCTTGACATATTTGCGAGAAGGGCGCACAGCCGTGACGGTAAAGCTCAGGTTGAGCTTGCTCAGCTCAAATACATGCTGCCGCGGCTTACAGGCAAGGGGACAGCCATGTCCAGGCTGATGGGAGGCATAGGCGGCAGGGGACCGGGAGAAATGAAGCTCGAAATCGACAGGCGTCGCATACGTGACAGGATAGCAAGACTTGAAAAGGAACTGAAGGTGCTTAGCGAGGCACGGAGGCAGCGTAAGCAGAGAAGGGTTGGAAACAGGGTACCCATTGTTTCGATAATAGGATACACCAACGCCGGCAAGTCGACGCTGTTGAATACGCTGACCCGGAGTTCGACTATTGTTGAGGACAAGATGTTCGCCACTCTTGATACGGCAAGCAGGAGGCTGAGGTTCCCCCGCGAGAGGGAGATCATTATAACGGACACGGTCGGGTTCATCAGGGACCTCCCCAGGGACCTGCTCGCCGCTTTTAAGGCAACTCTCGAAGAGCTTGAAGATGCGGACCTGCTTATTCATCTCGTCGATATGGCCAGTCCCCGCCATGAGCAGCAGATCGCGTCAGTCGAAAACATTCTGAAGGACCTCAAGCTGGACGGCAAGCCCAGGCTGCTAGTTTTCAACAAGCTCGATCAGGTGGCTAAGGATGAAGCGGTATACATAGAGGCGCGGTATAATACGGTTGCCGTGTCTGCAAAGCAGCCTGAAACGCTGGCCCCATTACTAAAGGCGGTTGAGCAGAGCATCTGGGAATCGAATACTCGTACCCTGGCTTAGTATTCCAACGCCTAGTCCGCATATATAATTGGAACACGGCTGACCTTCCGTATTGCAGTGTCAGACAAATCCCGACAGACAAATGATCATGAGCTTTTATAGGATAATAAGATTACTTTAAACCTATTGCATAATATGCAGCAACAGCTTATGGAATTCGTATATAATCGATAGGTGCAAAAAATAGGCGGAGACATATCCAAAAAAGATGGATAAGAGATATATGGGGTTCCTTCCATTCACTACGTTTAAACCTGACCCGTCCACGCCATGGTAGACAATAAGTCTGATACCCGTTTCCCTATTGTCGCCATAGGCGCTTCGGCAGGCGGCCTTCACTCCCTTGAGTGTTTTCTTGAGGCATTGCCGAAGGATTTCGATTTCGCCGCCGTCTTCATACAACACCTGTCGCCTGCGCACAAGAGTCTGATGCCGGAAGTCCTCCGCTCGAAGTGGCGTGACCATGAGTTCATAGAGATTGAGGACGGGCTTCACCTGCTTCCCGGAAGGCTTTATCTATGCCCGCCGGCAATTGAGGTCACTATTCATGACGGGGCATTTCGCGTAGTCGAAAGGCCGGATGAGCATATCCATTTCCCTATCGATGAGTTTCTGGTATCGGTTGCCGAGTACGCAGCCGAACTTGCTATTGCCGTTATCTTCTCCGGCGCCGGTACTGACGGTATCCGCGGCATAAGGGCAGTCAGGACCGCGGGAGGCACCGTCTTTGTCCAGGACCCTGCCACCGCCCAATTCCCCGAGTTGCCGTTTGCGGCAATCGAGACAGGGAAGGCGGACAGCGTGCTTTCTCCGCCTGATATTGCCAGGGAGATAGTTAAGCTCCTCGGCTCGGGGGCCGTAACTGAGGTGCCGGACAAGTTTATAAATCCAGCGGAACTTGAGCCCTTTTACCTGCTGGTCCGTGAAAAGACCGGACGCAGTTTCAATCATTACAAGAAGAGCGTCATGTCCCGAAGGATCAGAAGGAGGATGTACCTGCAGGGGGTTTCTTCCATTGCCGAGTACCTGAATGTGGTTGCCGACAAGCCGGGCGAAGCGGCATTGCTTGCTTCCGACCTGATGATCGGGGTCACCTCCTTTTTCAGGGACCGCCTCGCATGGAAGGCACTGAGCATTGGAGTGATAAGGAAGCTGGTCGTCAAGGATGGAGATGCGGCCATACGCGTCTGGACCCCTGCCTGCGCAACCGGAGAGGAGTCCTATTCCATAGCCATGATGCTGCGCCACGAACTGGACCTTGCCGGCAGCAAGAGAGAGCTGCAGGTCTTTGCCACCGACGTCAATGACAGTTCGCTTGACAAGGCAAGGGAGGGTAACTATCCTGCATCCATTGCGGAGGACGTGCCGGCCGATTACCTGAGAAAGTTTTTCACATATGCGGATGACGGCCTTTCGGTATCAGTCAGCAAAGAGCTGCGGCAGCATGTTACCTTTGCCAAGCAGGATATTCTCACCGATCCGCCCTTTTCGCGTCTTGATCTGGTCATATGCCGGAACCTGCTGATTTACCTCGAACCGGATGCGCAGGAGAAATGCATCACACTCTTTCACTACGCCCTCCGGCCGGGGGGGTATCTTTTCCTCGGGAACGCCGAGTCTCCCGGCAGAAAGAGCGCACTTTTTAAATCCCTGGCCCACAAGAAGTGCCGGGTCTATGAGAAGATCGAGATCGAGCCGCCTTCAAGGCTGCCGCTTACCGTCCCCTTCGCCGCCGAATGGTCGGCGACCCCCCTGAGGCAGCAGTCTGCCTCAGGCCAGCGCCATTCGGTCATCCAGTTGAGCCAGGACACCTTGCTTGAAGAGTATGCGCCTGCTGCCGTGACGATCAATCATAATTACGAGATCCTTTACCATAGCGGTCCCACGAAAAGATATCTGGACCAGCCCCGCGGCGCCCCCACCCAGAACCTGCTCGAACTCATGCCGGAAAACCTGCGAAACAGGATCAGGGGCGCTATTTACAAGGTCACACGGGAAGCGAGACCTGTTTCCATACGTGCCGGTATCGCCCGCGACGAAGGACAAAAACGGCAGGTGTCTATCCGTGTTTCGAAGATGAAGGACAACCTTTTCCTGATAGTCTTCAGGGAAAGGGAAGGCCCGCCATCTGAGACTTTGTCCGAAGCCTCTGAAACTGTATGCGGAGAAGAGCCGGCGGTCCGGCAGCTCGAAATCGAGCTGTCCGCGACCCGGCAGGAACTGCAAACCAATATCGAACAGCTCAAAAGCCTGAATGAAGAGTTGCAATCTTCAAACGAGGAAATGCAGGCCGCGAACGAGGAACTCGAAACTTCACGGGAAGAGCTCCAGTCGCTGAACGAAGAGCTGGTTACTGTCAACACACAGCTCCAGTCAAAGGTCGAGGAACAGGAAGGAACGAACAACGACCTGAACAACTTCCTCTCAAGCACGAACATACCCACCATCTTCCTTGACCATTGTTTCAGGGTGAAACGATACACACCCGCAATCACTAAGCTCATCAAGCTTATACCGTCCGATGTGGGACGCCAGATCATCGATATGTCCCAGGAGTTTCTCGGTCCCGATCTCATAGTTGACGCTCAATCCGTGCTGGAGAATCTGGTCCCGGTGAAGAAAGAGATCAGGATAAACAGCGAATGGTATGTTCGCACCGCGCTGCCCTACAGAACGCACGACAACCGCATCGAGGGCGTGGTCGTCACCTACAACGACGTTACTGAGCTGAAGCGGGCCGAAGAGCGCTCCTCTCATCTCGCATCTTTCCCTCAGCTGAATTCGGATCCAGTCATTGAAGTTGATTCCTCGGGCAAAGTCACCTTCTGCAATCCGGCTGCCCTCAAAACGCTGGAAAGCCTGGGGATGGACAAGGGGGATGTCGCTGCCTTACTGCCGCCGGACCTGGACGCGACATTAGGTGACTGGGACAAGATAAGCGAAACGACTCTTCATCGCGAGATAATTATTAAGGACCGGGTTCTCGGCGAGACCATTCACCTTATCCCTCAGTTTGATGTCGCACGCATTTATGGGCATGACATCACCGACCGCAAAAAGGACCAGTGGGAGCGGGAGACAACCGTAGAATTCCTGCGTTTAGTGAACGAGAGCCGCAATACCCTTGAACTGGTCCGGGCGGCGACGGCATTCTTCTACGAACAGGCAGGGTGCGAGGCCGTGGGCATCCGGCTGCGGGAGGAACATGACTATCCCTATTATGAAACGCGGGGGTTCCCGGCTGAGTTTGTGCGGGCCGAAAGCAGGCTTTGCACCTGCGACAAGGACGGACGGCCCATTCTTGACAGCGCCGGAAATCCGGTCCTGGATTGCATGTGCGGCAACGTGATCTGCGGGCGCTTTGATCCCTCAAAGACATTCTTTACGAAGCGGGGGAATTTCTGGACAAACAGCACTACTGAGCTGCTGGCGAGCACCACCGAAAAGGACAGGCAAGCCAGGACGCGCAACCGGTGCCACGGCGAGGGGTATGAATCTGTGGCCCTCATCGGTCTGAGCCTCGGGGATGAGCGATTGGGCCTCCTGCAGCTGAACGATCGGCAAAAGGGCCGATTCACAGCTCAATCTATTGCTTTGTGGGAGCGGCTGGCGGACTACCTGGCCGTTGCTTTAGCGAAGTTCCGCACTGACGAAGAACTGCAAAAGAGCGAGGAGCAGTTCCGCACTCTGGCTGATTCCATCCCCAACCTTGCTTGGTGGGCAAACGGCGATGGCTACATCACATGGTACAACCGGCGCTGGTATGAGTACACCGGCACTACGCCGGAGCAGATGGAAGGCTGGGGCTGGCAGAGCGTACATGACCCGAAGGTGCTGCCGAAGGTCCTGGAGCGGTGGAAGGCTTCGCTTGCCAGCGGTGAGCCCGTTGACATGGAATTCCCGCTGCGCGGAGCCGACGGGGTATTCCGCCCCTTCCTGACGCGTGTGATGCCGTTGAAGGATTCGGCGGGCCTGGTCCTCCGGTGGTTCGGCACCAATACCGACATCTCGGCACTGAAGCAGGCCGAAGAGGTACAGGGCCGCCTGGCTGCCATTGTTGAGAGCGCGGAAGATGCGATCATCGGTAAGGACCTGAACGGTGTCATTCAGACATGGAATGTGGGCGCGGAGAATATGTTCGGATACAAGGCGGCAGAAGTAATCGGCAAGCCTGTTTCTCTCCTGGTACCGCCGGGGCATACCGACGAGGTCCCCGAAATTCTCGCACGTATCAAAAAGGGAGAACATATTGAGAAATTCGAAACCGTGCACATGCGGAAAGACGGAACCATTATTCCCGTGTTCCTGACATTTTCAGCTGTCAAGGACGCAAGCGGCGTGATTATCGGAGCATCCAAGATCGCACACGACATCACCGAACGCAAGCAGGCCGAGGAAGAAATCAAAAGACTGAACGATGACCTGCTTAAAAGGAACGAGGAGTTAGAGTTCGCCAATAAAGAACTCGAATCTTTCATCTATTCTGTTTCCCATGACCTGCGCGGGCCGCTTCGGGCCATCTCCGGGTTCTCCGAAATCATTATGAAGGACATTGCCGACAAACTGGACGAGAAGGGGAAGCGGTATCTTTCCCGCATCCATACCGGCACAGAAAAGATGAGTCGTCTTATCGACGACCTTCTAAACCTTTCCAGGATCTCAAGGCAGGAGATCCGAAGGAGAGAGATCAATTTGAGCACAATAGCGGCATCAATCGTTGCTGAGCTGCGCGAAGTCCATCAAAGCAGGAGCGTAGAGGCAGACATCAAGGGAGGGCTTACAGCCTTTGCGGACCCTGGGCTGATCGAGGTCGTACTTTCGAACCTGCTCGGGAATGCCTGGAAGTTCACCTCGAAAACGGAACACGCCCGCATAGAATTAGGGGCCTTCGAGCGGGATGGTAAGATCATTTATTATGTCGGGGACAACGGCGCCGGGTTTGACCAGAAATATGCCGGAAAGATGTTTTGGCCCTTCCACAGACTTCATTCTGAGTCAGCGTTTGAGGGCACGGGGATAGGCCTTGCCATAGTCGACCGTATCATCAGCCGTCATGGGGGAAAAGTCTGGGCAGAGGGTGTAGAGGGGAAAGGGGCCACGATCTATTTTAGTTTGACCTGAATCCGTAAAGTTATATAGCAGAGGGGGAGAAAGAGAATGATTCTTATTGTTGATGACTGTCCGACCGATGTAGAGCTTACGACAATCGCGATAGAAACGACAGGGCGGGGAATAAGTGTCTGCTCCGCCCCGGACGGTCAGTCTGCGCTTGCATTGCTCAGGAATGGACATGAGTTGCCCGCCATAATATTGCTTGATATGAAGATGCCGTGCATGGACGGCAGTGAAGTGCTCCGTGAAATACGTGCCAATGATCGCCTTAGACATATCCCCGTCGTGGTGGTAACGTCTTCATCACTCGAATCGGACAGGACAGAGGCAATCGCTGCCGGCGCCAGCGGTTATCTTCAGAAGCCTTTCGCTTTGGACCAATTCAGCAAAGATTTAGAGTCTATTCTGCATCGCTGGCTGCCGATATAGAAGGCTGGACGAAATCATGAGTCCTAATTTATCAACTGACCCACTACCCATGCCTTATCCGGCATGAAGCGACGCGCGACGGCCTTTTAATGTATAATAACGACTATGGAATTCACGCCTAAATGGATAGCCTGGGAAATCACCAGGCGCTGCAATCTTAAATGTGTTCACTGCCGTTCGTCATCGGAAATGGAGGTCAAGGGACACCAGGACTTCCCGACCGGAGAGGCATACCGCGTACTGGATGACATCGCAGGGTATGCAAAGCCTGTGGTGGTGCTGTCCGGAGGAGAGCCCCTTCTCAGAAAAGATGTATTTGATATAGCCCGCTATGGAAGCGACAAAGGACTCAGGATGTGTCTTGCAACCAACGGCACCCTTGTTTCCGACGAAATATGCGAAAAAATAAAAGCCTCGGGTATCAGGATCGTATCCATGAGCCTGGACGGTTCGACTGCCGCTGTGCATGACGACTTCAGGAATGAGAAGGGCGCTTTTGACGGAACAGTAAATGCCGCAAAGCTCTTTAAGAAAAACGGTATTGAATTCATCATTAATTCGTCTTTCACCAAACGCAATCAGGAAGAGATCCCCAAAATCTACAGGCTCGCAAAGGAGCTTGGCGCCACTGCATGGTACATGTTTATGATTGTGCCTACCGGGCGGGGTGAGGATATCATGGCCGAGCTTATATCAAAAGAGGATTACGAAAAAATACTCGACTGGCATTTCCATATGGAAAAGGATGAGCATGATCTGCTGGTACGTCCTACATGCGCGCCGCACTACTACAGGGTTGTCCTTCAGAAATCAAAGGAAGAGGGCGGCTCCGGTCTTGAACGGCGCACGCTCAAGTTTTCTACGGGCGGCGCCAAAGGATGCCTGGCAGGACAGCTTATATGCCTCATTGACGTAGATGGAAATGTTTTGCCTTGCAGCTATTTCCCGAAACCGGCAGGGAACATTAGAGAGCAGTCTTTCAAGGACATATGGGAGAATTCCGAACTGTTCAGGGATATGAGGGATTTCAAGAAATACAAGGGAAGCTGCGGTTCATGCGAGTACATCAACGTATGCGGCGGGTGCAGGGCGCGGGCTTATTCTGTATACGGCGACTACCTTGCTGAAGAGCCGTTTTGCAGTTACATCCCACTAAAACTAAGGAAAAAGGCGGGTACATGAACGAAACATTTCTAAAGGCCTGCAGGGGTGAAGAAACGGACTATACCCCTGTGTGGCTCATGAGACAGGCAGGGAGGTACCTCCCTGAATATCAAAAAGTGCGGTCAAAGGTTGATTTCCTCACTCTCTGCAAGACACCCGAACTCGCTGCTGAAGTGACTATCCAGCCTGTGGATGTCCTAAAGGTCGATGTTGCCATACTTTTTTCGGATATTCTTATTCCGATTGAGCCCATGGGCATGAAGCTCGAATTTTCGGAATCAAAGGGCCCTGTATTGCATGACCCTGTGCGGGACGAAAAGGCTGTCTCCCGGCTAAGGAATATTGAGGCCCGGGAGGACGTGCCCTTTGTTGCTGATGCCATAAAGATGCTTACAGGTGCACTGGAAGTTCCCCTGATCGGATTTTCCGGCGCACCATTCACACTTGCCACCTACATGATAGAAGGCGGCAGTTCGAAGAATTTTATTAATACGAAGAAAATGATGTACAGGGCTCCGGAACTGTATGCGTCCCTGATGAAGAAAATTACGGCCACTGTGATCAATTACCTTCAGGCACAGATAGATGCCGGGGTCCATGCGGTCCAGGTCTTCGATTCTTGGGCGGGTATCCTCTCCCCCTTTGATTTTGAGCGCTTTGCATTACCGTATGTTCAGCAGATTATCTCGACATTCAAGGGGAAAGTCCCGGTTATTTACTTTGCCTTTAACGGGAGCGCCATGCTCAAGAGCGTTGAGAATTCAGGAGCTGACGTGCTTGGACTCGACTGGCGGATCGATATTAGAGACGCGGTCGGCACACTGGGCGATGATGTGGCAGTCCAGGGCAACCTCGATCCCTGCATCCTTTTTGGGACTAAAGAACTGATAAAGGACAGGGTCGCGCGGATACTGAGCGGTGCGCGTGGAGCAAAGGGCCATATCTTTAATCTCGGCCACGGCATACTTCCCGAGACGCCGGTGGACAACGCTGTTGCAATGGTGGACGCAGTGCATGAACTGAGCAGCCGCAGAATATAGTGCTTATGTTAGTTACCGTTGTTGGTATGTCATTTCTCTTGCAGCTCATTACTATTTTTTACGCATTAAAAATGGTCTCTATCACCGGCCGGAAGAAAGCCTGGGTATTTTTATCAATTGGGATTGCAATCATGGGCATACGGCGGTCACTGTCATTCATATATTTGGTTACAGGTAGTATGCGGCATATCCCGGAACTGGGTTATGAAATTGCCGGGCTTGCGGGTTCGGCAGTCATGCTTGCAGGCGTTATTTCTATTAAACCTGTTTTCCTCTCAATTACGAGGTCCGAAGAGGCGTTGCGGGAAAGCGAAGCCGATCTTAAGCGGGCGCATGATTTTACAAAGAGTATCCTCCATACCATTGACGAGGCATTTGTCGTCATAGACCGTGAATACACGATCTTATCTGCAAATCAGGCTTATCTTAATCAGGTCGGCATGCCCTTGGAGAGTATAATAGGGGCGAAGTGCCATACAACTTCGCATCATTTATCCAGCCCATGTTATGAGATGGGAGAGGATTGTTCGGTAAGGCATACCTTTATGACGGGTCAGCCTCATACAGCCATTCACACCCACCTGGACAAGGAAGAGAATAATGTTTACGTTGAGACAAAGTCATATCCGTTGAAAGACATTTTAGGCAACACCTTCTCTGCAATAGAGATCATTATCGATATTACTGAAAAGAGGAAGCTCGAAGAACAGCTTAGACAGTCCCAGAAGTTAGAGGCAATAGGGCAGCTTGCCGGAGGCATTGCCCATGACTTCAATAATATGCTTACCGCAATAATAGGCTATGGAAGTATTTTAAACAATAACCTGGAGAAAGATAGCCCGTTAAAGCCGCTCGTGGACCGTATGCTCAGCTCGGCAGAGAAGTCGGCAGATCTTACAGGACAGCTGCTTGCATTCAGCAGAAAACAGGTAATCAGTCCAAGGCAGGTTGATTTGAACGGGCTTATCAGGGGAATGGACAAGCTTTTGCAGAGAGTGATCGGTGAGGATATTGAGTTGCAATTAACACTTTCAGATAAAGATTTGTTCGTAATGGTAGACCCGGGACAGGTAGAACAGGTCTTAATGAATCTAATCACAAATGCGCGCGATTCCATGCCGAATGGAGGACTACTGTCCATAAGCACTGAAAAGGTGCGACTCGATGATGAATATGGCAAAACGCATGATATTGTGAAGATGGGCAAGTATGCGGTTGTATCTATAACTGATACAGGCGGCGGCATGGATGAAAAGACCAGGCTGAGGATATTCGAACCTTTTTTTACAACCAAGGAGTTGGGGAAGGGCACGGGTCTTGGACTTTCACTTGTATACGGAATAGTCAAGCAGCACAACGGCAATGTCATTGTTTACAGTGAGCCCGGGAAAGGCACCACATTTAAAATATATCTGCCTCTTGTTACATTGCCGGTTTCTCAAGAAACGATCTCAGAAGTAATTATTCCAAAAGGCGGAACAGAAACAATACTTGTTTCAGAAGACAATGAAGATGTGAGATTGATTACAAAGAAAGTGCTTGAGGAATTTGGATACAGGGTGATAGAGGCAGTAGACGGAGAGGATGCCATTAATAAGTTTGATGGGCACAAGGACAGTATTCAGCTTGCTATACTTGACGTCATAATGCCTAAGAAAAGCGGCAAAGAAGCCGGTGATGAGATAAAAAAGATAAAACCTGATACCAGGATTCTTTTTATCAGCGGGTATACAGCAGACATAATCCATAAAAAGGGTATTTTAGAAGAAAAAACGGATTTCCTTTCAAAACCTGTTCCGCCGCGCGACCTTCTTGCCAAAGTAAGAGAAATTTTGGACAGAGAAGTCTAAGCTGAATATAGGGGTCGAGCTTATTACGAACATGCAAATCCGCGAGTCATTGACTTATGCATTACTGGTCCACTTCTTCGGCATTGTCTTTCTGATAAGCGTTTCGACGCGCCACGCCATGACGCAGAAATTTTACACCGCTGTCAGTTTGATCACCGAACAGGGCCAGGTCAAGGGGGAAGAGGTCATTTTACGGGACGACTTGCGCTCCAGCCGCGGGGAAAACATGCCTGCCCCCGGGCCAGGGACCGAGGAAACTGTGAAGGAGGCCCCCCCATCCGTGGAAGTTACCAACGGAAACAAGGAAGTCCCTTCCGACAGTAAGCTTTTGCAGCCAGTCCCCGAAAAATCTGAAGTGCTGTCATATGCTTATTCGGAGCATGATTTGGCCTCTAAAGCCCACGAGCGGTTTGTCATCATGCATACCAATGCTTTCGTGCAGGATGCAGGGTTTGTCATCGATTCTTTTATCAATGGTGCAGTGCAAAAAAGCATGACGAAAGGCATCAACGCTCTGACGGCCCAGGTAAATCTTCACTACGGGCAGACCGGAGCCATAACGGATATTGATATCTTCTCCGAAGACCCTGATCTCATGTCCCTGCTGGCGACCTTGAATTGGAGGGCGGTGCCCCTGCCGGCGTCTTATAAGCTCGGCTTCAAGGCACTTGTGGTTAGAGTGATGATCGTGCACGGGGTTCCCAGGATTGCCCTGACAGCTATCTGAAAGCAGACAGTTGCAATCTGCAGTCTTCATATCAATAATTAAGAACATGCCATATTCTTACTCCCCGGATTCATTAAACCGGCTGGAGCGTAATTTTTTCTTTTCAGACACCTTTGACTTATCGGCGAGCATTTTTTCTTTTGCCCTCCTGGAGCGTTTTCTTTTCTGGCGGCGTATTTTTTCTATCCTCATTATCTCTTCGCTTTCCGCCCCCTTTACCATCTGCTCGATCTTGCTGACAAGAAGCGCACGCGCGAGATACCTGTTCAGGGCCTGTGACCTTTCCCTCTGGTACTTGACCTCAATGCCGGTAGGAAGGTGTTTGAGGTAAACGCACGTCGAGGTCTTGTTCACATGCTGGCCGCCCTTGCCGCCCGAACGAACAAAAGATTCATGGATGTCCTCTTCCCGTATATTCAAAGCCTCCATTTTGGCCCTGAGGGCCTTTTCTTTTTTTTCGTTGACTGAAAATATTCCCATATTTTCCTCGCTCATTCAATAAAGCGTTATAGCGTAAAGCGTTCGGCGTTAAACGCAAGAAACTTCAGTACGATAATTCTTTAACGCAGTACGCTGAACGCTGTCGCTCAACGCCCTTATTATAGAATAATTATCAGTTTTGGGCACTTTTAGAATTCCATTCATCTGCAATTCAGACAGTACGGGGTAATTTTTCTTTGCGAGCGAATAGTCCGCCGTGCAGGCCCTGCTGTCTATCCGGAACATCAACTGTGTTCCTGTTATATATGTGGGCTCGGCGTTGAGGCTGTAGGAAAAGTCCCTAAAGGCTTATAATATACCATTCATCTTGTTTGAAGATGGGATCACACCGCTGCGCAGGAGGGAGAGTGGCGAGATATAAAGAGTACGACTATACTCAAGGCAAGTTCATACCGGTGCATTTCGACAAGCAGATTCTTCCGGGCACATTCGAGTATACCCTTCATTACCTGATTGACAACGAAATAGACATGAGCATATTTGATGATAGATACAACAACGACGAAACTGGAGCGCCTGCATACGATCCAGCAATATTATTAAAGATAGTCCTGTATGCATATTCACGAGGTATTACCTCAAGCCGCAAGATAGCGCAATGCTGTGGGGAGAACATAATATTCATGGCACTATCGGCAGACACCCGCCCGCACTTTACGACTATAGCCGACTTTATATCCTCGATGAGCCAGGAGAGTATAGGGTTGTTTCTGGAAGTACTGCTGATCTGTGATGAAATGGGGCTGATAGGCAAAGAGATGTTTGCGGTAGACGGCTGCAAGCTGCCGTCCAATGCGTCTAAAGAGTGGAGCGGAACGAAAGAGGAGCTACAGAAGAAAAAAGCCAAGATGGAAAAGGCCGTCAGACAGATCATAGCCCGGCATAGGCAAATGGATGAGAACGAGGCAAACAAGGAAATAGTTGAGCAGGAACAGGGCTATGTTAAAACTCTAAAAGAGAGGGTCAGGAAGATAAAGGGGTGGATGAAAGACAATGACGACAAGCTTGGCAAAAGCGGCAAGCCTATAAAGAGCAACATAACGGACAATGAGAGCGCCAAGATGAAGACCTCACATGGAGTTATACAGGGGTATGCAGGAGTAGCAGTGGTTGACGGTAAACATCAGGTAGTAGTGCATGCGGAAGCGTTTGGCACTGGACAGGAACACGAATTACTGGAGCCGATGATAGAGGGCACGAGAGAGAACTTTAAGGCAATCGGCAATAAGAACGACGTGTTCAGTGAAGCACGGGTAACAGCGGACAGTGGCTTTCATACAGAAAAGAACATGGAGATGATAATAGAGCAGGGCATTGACGGCTACATAGCGGACACCCAGTTTAGGAAGCGCGATCCCCGGTTTGCAGATGTTGAACGATACAAGGAACAATTCAAGAAAGAGAGGAGCGGATATTGTGGAGTTAAAGGACTGTACAAACCGACAGACTTCATTCTAAGCGAGAACAAGTATTACTGCATATGTCCTGCTGGGAAGCGGCTATCCAGAAGTGGAGAAAATAAGAAAACAGAAAGCAATAGAGCGATAAGATTTCAAGGACGCAAGACCGACTGTAGCATATGTAATCTACGCGCACAGTGTTTAAGATATCCAGACAGGACGGCAGTCCGGAATGTATATTTTTATCAGGGCATCCTGGAAACAGAGGCTGAGACCTTTACCGAAAAGATGAGACGCAAGATAGATTCGATAAAAGGACGACTAATATACAACAAAAGGTTAGGAACAGTTGAGCCTGTATTCGGTAACATCCGCACCACCCTGGGCCTTGACAGATTCACCCTCAGGGGTAAACAGAAAGTAAACATACAATGGGTACTTTACTGCATGGTGCATAATCTACTGAAAGTGCATAGATATGGAGAAGTATTTGCACAGGGCTAAGAAATACTGGAAGTGGCAGCCTGAGTATGGGCAAGGACAAGCCGTAGTCGCAGATGAAACGGCAAACAATCCCCAATAAAACAGGAACAATAAATAAACCGGGAATGATAAGCAAAAAAGTTCAAGACAAAGGAGAGCCTATCAATTCTGGACTTTTTCTACAGGCTCGTTGCTCGCCCACTGCCGATAACCCTGGCGCTCGACTGCAGAAAAACAACCCCGTACTGTCTGAATTGCAGTTGCATTCATGACCCGCGGTCATTTATTATTAATGTTGCTATGCGAACCGGGGCATTTTGTTTGGCCATCGTCTTGATTATGGTATCACTTTCAGCTGCAGCAGACACTAAAGAATATGTCTTTGGTCAAGATACTACAGTTGTCGGCACTATAATGACCTATACAATTGAGAACGAGAATGAGTCGCTTATAGAGCTGGCCCGGAAATTCGACCTTGGCTACAATGAAATAGCAGATGCGAATCCCGGCCTTGATCCCTTTGTCCCCGGAGCAGGAAAGGCCGTCATTATGCCCTTATCATGGATAATGCCCGATGTTCGAGGCCATGACGGCATTGTTATCAATATTTCGGAATTAAGGCTGTACTACTTCCTTAGTCAGGGGGGTAGAACTCAAGTTATGACCTTCCCGATCGGCATCGGCGATGAAGGCAGCGACACGCCCCTGGGCTCATTCAGGATCATAGAGAAAATATCTAATCCGGCGTGGCATGTGCCTGCCTCAATTAAAAAGGAAAACCCGCAATTGCCTCCTGTTGTTCCCCCTGGTCCCAATAACCCCCTTGGCTCCCATGCTTTGCGTCTTTCCATTCCAAGCATTCTCATTCATGGTACTAACAAGCCCTGGGGTGTCGGAAGGAAGGCAAGTCACGGTTGCATAAGGCTCTATCCTGAAGACATACCTAAACTTTTCAGGGTGGTGCCCAAGGATACTCCGGTCACGATTGTCCGCCAGCCGGTAAAGATAGGGGTAAGGGAAGGGAAAGTATATATAGAACTGCACAAGGACGACAGCATAAACTCCGAGACCCGTTTCAAAATGGCAACCGCACTGTTGGTGAAGAAACATCTTCTTGGCAAAGTCAGTTCCGTTAAACTATTAAATGCACTTGACGACAAGAGAGGGTTCCCTGTTGAGATTTCAGAGGATGCCGCTGACAGCGGCACTCCTGTGAAATCTCAACATAACAATTTGCCCCATAAAAATCTATTTCTATGGCTGTAATTCAAATGCCTTATTCCGGAGCAAAAACAAACTGTACCACTACAAAAGTAGAATATCCCGAAAGCAGCATAGGTTTTACAGTTCGCCGCACATACTACTTTCGGGTAATATCCAAATAGACATTCGATGTGATACAACAGTTAGTATGGAAGACGAGTTCGTTAACCGAGGCACACCTGCGAGACCTCCCCGTCAAAAGGCTGCTGCAAAGCGACCGGGCCTGTGGCCGACATGGATGACTTATGCGTTTGCTACAGTTGTTACCCTTGCGGCACTTTGGGGGCGCCTGATCATGAAGACCGGGACAGGCGACAGATTGGCGTTGATCCTGTTTCTGGTTCCGATCATCCTTAGTGCCTATTTGGGCGGACTGGGTCCAGGACTGGTTTCTACTGCAGTAGCTGCAGTCGGCACCGGATACTTTTTTCTACCGCCAAAGTTCAATTTAGCCATTGTCAGGAGTATCGACTTCGTGCAGTGGCTAACCCTGATGATATCAGGCATATTTGTCAGCGTGCTAAGCGAGGCGCTGCACCGTTCCCGACGGAGCGCAGAGGTGAGCAAGAAGGAGAGTGAGTTAGCGGTCGACTTCCTCCGTCTTGTGAGTGAGAGCAGGAACAGGTCGGATATGGTCCAGGCGGCGGTTACCTTCTTCCGGCAGCACTCGGGCTGCGAGGCTGTAGGGGTCCGGTTGCGCGAAGAAGAAGACTACCCTTATTATGAGGTCCACGGATTCCCGACCGAGTTTGTCCTTGCGGAAAACTCGTTATGCTCCCGCTCCGATACCGGAGAGGTCATCCGCGATAGCACCGGCAATCCTGTTTTGGATTGCATGTGCGGAAACGTCATCTGCGGGCGTTTCGATCCTTCAAAGCCTTTTTTCACTGAAGGCGGAAGCTTCTGGACGAACAGTACAACCGAACTTCTTGCAAGCACCACTGAATCAGATCGACAGGCCCGAACGCGCAACAGGTGTCACGGAGAAGGATACGAATCGGTGGCCCTGATCGCCCTGCGTGTCGGCGAGGACCGGCTGGGACTGCTCCAGTTGAACGACCGGCAAAAAGACCGTTTCTCTCATGAGGACATTGCTTTATGGGAGAGGCTGGCGGGCTATCTGTCCGTGGCCCTGACGAAATTCCAGGCAGAGGAGTTGCTTCGAAGCAGCGAAGAATTATATCGCGCCCTGTTTGACAATATGCTGCAGGAAAGCAAAGAGAAAATCGGTCAGATCCTGAATTCTACTGCAGAAGGCATCTATGGTATTGACCTGATTGGGAAATGTACATTTTGTAATCCGTCCAGCATCAGGATCCTCGGTTATCATGATGAAAGTGATCTAATCGGAAAAAACATGCATGAGCTTATTCACCATACAAAGGGCGACGGAACTTCATATCCCCAAAATGAATGTGCTGCCAGCAGGGCAATCACCAAAGACGAGTATATTCACAGAGACAGAGAAATTCTATGGCGCTCCGACGGAACGAGCTTTCCTGCGGAATATTGGGCACATCCGATATTCAAAGGTGATGAATTAAGGGGCACAGTCGTAACCTTCATAGACATTACGCAACGCGTGGCCCTTGAAAATCAGCTCCTCCAGTCCCAGAAGATGGAGGCTGTAGGAACACTGGCAGGCGGTATAGCTCACGATTTCAATAACATCCTGTCGGCGATCCTGGGCTACGCTGATTTGATACACATGAAGATGCCTGTCGAGGACCCCCTCAGGACTAATGTCGAGGAGATACTGGAATCCGTCGAGAGAGCTGCCCAGCTGACCCATAGCCTTCTGGCCTTCAGCAGGAACCAGTTGATGACAGTCAAGGCGGTTGACCTCGTTGATCTGATCTCCAGGCTCGGGAAAATGCTTGTCCGGATTATCGGGGAGGACATTGTGTTCAGGACAGAGTTTCGACAGAAATCTCTGTCGATCATGGCGGACAGCGGCCAGATAGAACAGGTCATAATGAATCTCGCGACAAATGCCAGAGATGCCATGCCGAAAGGGGGTACCCTAACAATCGTTGCCGAGCTCGCAGAGATTGACGAGACCGTTTGCGCGGCCCATGGTTGTGAGCTCCAGGGGAAGTACGTGATCATTACCGTTTCAGACACAGGGATGGGGATGAGCGAAGAAACCCGGAAGAGGATGTTCGATCCGTTCTTCACGACAAAGGATATCGGAAAGGGGACAGGTCTTGGACTATCGATGGTGTTCGGCATTGTCAGGCAACACAATGGGTTTATTGATGTTGACAGTGAACATGAAAGGGGCACTACATTTCGGATCTATCTGCCGGCCATCCCGACTGTTGCAGAAGAGAAGCCCGAACCGGCGCCTGCACAGTCCCTGGACAAGGGGGCCGAAACGGTCCTTGTGGCAGAGGACGATCCTTCGCTGAGGAAATTGTTACAGGTAGTGCTGGAGTCGTTCGGCTACAAGGTCATTCTGGCACAGGACGGACAGGATGCTGTCGGGGAATTCACCGTCCATAATGAGGAGATCGGACTTGTTATACTCGACATGATGATGCCTAAAATGACCGGTATGGAGGCATACGAGGCGATCAGGCATATGAGACCCGAAGTAAAGGCGTTGTTTCTAAGCGGTTATACCGCGGACACACTACCCGGGACAGGGGTAATTGCAGACGGTGTGGAAATCGTCATGAAGCCGATCTTGCCCAGCGATCTCTTAAGGACGGTTAGAAGAGTGCTGGAAAGCAGGCCGTGATTACTGCCAAGCCTTTGGATTATTTCTCGGACGTTTCGCGTTTTACCGGAATAGTCACGGTCAATGTAGTGCCCATGTTTTTTTTCCCATGGAACGAGATCGTACCACCAAGAGGGTAAAGACGCTCGCGCATCCCCAAAAAGCCGAAGGAATTCAGTTTTAAAATGTCCTCCCCTGAGATCCCGACACCATTGTCCTGGATCTCAAGAACAATCCGGTCATCCCCCCGTATCAGGTTGGCCTCGACCTTAGTCGCGTTGGCATGTTTGATCACATTGGTAAGGGCCTCCTGAAATATTCTGAAGAAAACAATAGCCAGATCTATATCAACAGTAATGTTGTCAGGTTCCAGTGTGACCGAACATTCAATTTTGCTCCTCCTCTGGAATTCCTCAGCCTGCCACTCCATTGCCGCCCCAAGGCCGAGATGGTCCAGCAGCGACGGCCTCAGTTCGGTGTATATTCTCTTCACGGACCGGAGCGTCTCGTTTACGATAGTCAGCATTGAGTCGCTTCTTGCCAGGATATCCGGATGATAGCCATACTTTTGCTGCAGCCATGATATATCCATTTTCAGGGCCGTCAGCGTCTGTCCGAGTTCATCGTGCATCTCTCGGGCTATGTTCGCCCTTTCTTCTTCCCTGACACATTGCAGATGAACTGCAAGATTGCGCAATTGGTTATGAGATTTCTCTAATTCTCTAACCGCCTTCGCGCGCTCAGAACGCTCCGTTGCTTCCCGCAGGGCACGCTGAACTGATGGTACAAGCCTTGAGAGACCGTTTTTCATGACATAATCGGTAGCGCCGCTTGTGAGAGTACCAATGGCGAGTTCCTCCCCGATTTTTCCTGAGACGAAAATAAACGGGACACCCGGGCATTTTACCTTTGCGAGGGCAAGTGCGGAAAGGCCGTCGAAACCGGGCAGCTGATAGTCGGCGAAGACTATATCAAATTCACACCGATCGATCGTCGCTATAAAATCATCGCGCGTTTGCACCCTGAGAATATCGAAGGCAATGCCGGCTTCCTCAAGGGTCGCTTTAATTAATTTGGCATCCAGGGGATCATCTTCCAGGAGCAGGATTCTAAGTGGTGAAATCAATTGCTAAACACCTCCAACTTCTTGCGCTGATGTCGCGGCACGGGCTCTGAATTATATCACCGCGTTGCCGCGTATATTACCAGTCAGCTCTAACATCTCAAACCGGAAAAAGGACCCTACATCTTCACATTATAGCAACTTAATGCAAAATAGTTAAGATGGGGTTGGAATAAATTGACGGACAGCGTCTGATCAGTCCTGTCCTTTGGTTGTCTTAGCTACAAGGTCAAATGCGGCATACAGACCTTTACTCTAGTGCCTCTGTTTTTATGACCGGTGATCTCCACCTTCCCTCCCCAGGGATAAACGCGTTCACGCATACCTATAAGGCCAAAGGATTGAGGCTTCGAAAATTGTTCGTCTGTTATGCCTTTGCCGTTATCGATAACTTCTAAAGTTATATTGTGATTGTCTTTTGTCAGTCTCGCTGTCACCTTTGTCGCCCTTGCATGTTTAAGGACGTTTGTCAGTGTTTCCTGGAAAATTCTGAAAAGCGCCGTGCTTTGATCTTTGTCAAGCTCAATATGCTCCGGCACAGAGTCAACGGCGCATTCAATCCGGGTCCTTGTCTGAAATTCATTCGCCTGCCATTGCATTGCGTCAACAAGGCCAAAATCATCCAATATCGAAGGTCTCAACGCAGTGCAGATGCGCCTGACAGACCGCATCGTGGCATTAAGGGCATCCAACATGGCCCCGGACTTGTCGAATATGGGCTTGTGGTCTCCGTATCTGTCGCGAAACCAGCTTAATTCCATCTTCTGAGCGGTCAGTGCCTGGCCAAGTTCGTCGTGTATCTCACGGGCAATTTTCGCTCTTTCTTCTTCCCTGACAGATTGCAAATGAGCAGCGAGATTGCGTAATTGTTCATTGGACCTATTTAGCTCCAATGTCCTTTCAAGTACGCGCAGTTCCAGCTTTTCGTGAGCCATGCGCAACTCCTCTTCAATCTTCTTGCGCTCGGTGATATCGCGCCAGATGGCATGGAAAACATTACGCCCGGGTGAGGGGAAAATCTGTGCAATGACGTAAACATTTCTTAGCTCTCCCTGTTTGGTCCTCTGTATGACTTCGAACCTGGCCTTTCCAGCCATTAATACTTGCTTTATCCGGGCCTGAGTTTCATCGGGACTCTCAACAGGATCGATGTCAGACAGTCTGAGTTTTGCAAATTCCTCGCGTGAATACCCTAGTTGCCGGTGCGCCATTTCATTGAACGCTACAATCTTTCCCTCGCCATCGATGAGCAGGATGCCGTCAGGCGACTGGTCAAAGAGGACTTGATACCTTTTTTCGCTGTGACTCAGGGCTTCCTCAGCCAGCCTGCGCTCTTTGATGTTTTTCATAAAATGGTCAAAGAGTACTTGATGCCTTTTTTCACTGTGACTCACGGGTTCCTCAGGCATCCTGCGCCCTGTGATGTTTTTCATAAAATGGAGCATCCCTTTAAAATTATTTTTATCGTCAAACAGCGGATATGCGGTGATTTCCAGATGTGAATCCAGAAGAGGCTTATAACTCTCCAATATCACAGGTTTTTTCAATTCCAGGGCGTGACTGCAGGGACAATTATACAAAGGCTCTTTTGTCTCATGAATAATTTCGTAGCACTGTTTTCCAATGACCTGGTCGCGCGTTAAATGAAAAGCATCAGCAAAAGCCTTATTCACTTTCAGGATCTTATAGTTAGTATCGTGCAACGAAACCAACTCGGTAATTACATCAAAACTATTATGCCAATGGTCTTCGATGAGCATTGAGCTTTTTTACCTGCCTCCGGTTTTCGGAAACAATTTTTTATTCATAATATTCAATATTATATCATGAAAATGGCCTTGCTGCATCAAAGGCGTTTCATAGTTGATTGTAAGACAGGCGCCTACTGTAAAATCAGATTAATGCTTCTTTTCTTCCTTCAGGCCTTCGTGCATAGTTGTAGTAGAGCAATTTTGTTTACAAGCCCAGACCCTTCTTGAAGGGGGGACGGAATCCCACCTGTGCTTGGAACAAGGTGCAACAATATAGAAGATTCCCGGAGCACTGCAGTCAAATTGCCGTGCCTGTCCCGGAAACGACGAGGAGTTCTTGATGGAAAAGTTTGGCCTTAATGTCCTGCTAATTGAGGACAATAATGGAGATGCTGAATTAATCCGGGAAATGCTGGGCAGTCCTGGCCGTAAATGCAGCCTCAGGAGAGCCGAACGGCTCTCGGAGGGATTAAAGCTGTTGGAGGAAGAGACATTCGATGTGCTTCTATTGGACCTCGGATTGCCCGACAGCATTGGGGTCTATGCTTTGGTCGAGATCAACAAGAAAAGGCAGGAACTGCCTGTCATTGTTTTCACCGGGAGGGAGGATGATGAATTGGCGGCAAGAGCGATATCACTGGGAGCGCAGGATTACCTGTTAAAAGGAAGAATTGACAGCGATATGCTTTATCGCTCAATCACGTATTCGATTAATCGAAAGCAGGCGGAAGAAACCATCAGAAAAGCCAAGGAATTGAGCGAAGCTCTTAATGGCATAAACTATTTCATAAATTCGACTCTTGATGCGGATGAAATAATGCAGAGGGTCGTTGCCAAGGCGGCCCGCTTAACAGGAGCTGACGGTTCTTCAATAGGGTTGTTTCAGGGTGACCATGTTTTTATGAAATATGTGTACAATATGCCCGGCGAGTTTATCGGCCTGCGCTTAACGCCCGGTGAGGCAAAACATATTCATTATGTTGCGTCAAGGAGGGAATCCGTAGCTTTCAATGACACTCAGACTGACGATCGTATAGATGCCCATTTTTTCAGCCGCTTCGGTATTTTTTCTGTACTGGCCGCTCCTCTGATCATCAGGGACAAGGTCATCGGTGCAATATGCTTTTACTCTCTCTCCCAACGTGGTGGTTTTACCGAAATGTACGTGGATTTCGCCCAAAAGCTCTCGACAGCGGTCTCGGCAGCTCTCGAGAACGCCCGTCTCTATGATAGTGTCAGGAAGATGGACGAGGAAATAAGGCATATGGCGTACCACGATGCACTCACCGGCCTTCCGAACAGACGCCTCTTCAACAGCCTCCTCACTCACGAAGTGGCGCAATCACGCCGGCACGATAAGAAGATGGCCATTTTTTTTCTGGATCTCGACAGGTTCAAGGATATCAATGATACTCTGGGTCACGATGCCGGCGATGAGCTTCTCAAAGAGGTCGCCGAACGTCTCAAGGCGACTGTCAGGGCATGCGATACAATAGCGCGTATCGGCGGCGATGAGTTCAATATTATACTTGCCGATATTGACCACGTGGAAGTTATTGCGGATATTGCTCAAAAGATTGTGGAATGCTTCCGGAAGACCTTTACGATTGACGGACACGAATTCCACATGTCGACCAGCATAGGCATCAGCATCTATCCCGATGACAGCGAAGAAATCAGTGCACTGCTGAGATATGCGGATATAGCAATGTACCATGCAAAAAAAGTGGCAAGGAATACCTATCAGTTCTATGACCCGGAGATTAATGTCCGGACCATTGAGCGCATGCAGATGAATAACTTGCTGCTCCACTCAGTTAAGCGCGGTGAACTGACCGTGCACTATCAGCCCCGGGTTGATATTAAAACAAAAGATATTGTAGGCGCCGAGGCCCTGGTGCGTTGGAACCACCCGGTGATGGGACTGCTTGATGCAGCTCAATTCATTCCCCTGGCTGAAGAAACAGGATTTGTTGCTTCTATTGATGAATGGGTGCTCAGGAATGTCTGCGAACAAGTTAAATTGTGGCAGGATGCGGGTTTGTCAGCGAGTGTTACTGTAAACCTGTCTGCAAGGCAGCTGCAGAGCCCCCATCTGGTCGCTAAGGTATCGCAGATTTTCGATGAAACCGGCGTGCCCCCGGAATGCCTGCATCTTGAGATCACCGAGAGCGTTGCGATGCACAACATCGAGCGCACGGCTGAGCGGCTGAAGGAATTATCGGAAATGGGGGTACAGATATACATAGATGATTTCGGCACCGGGTATTCATCCCTGAATTATCTGAAGCGGCTGCCTATAGAATGCCTTAAGATAGATAAATCCTTTATCCGGGATATTGCGGGCGATTCTGATGACAGGACTATTATCAGTGCGGTAACGGCAATGGCGCACAAGATGAGGTTGAGGGTCATCGCTGAGGGTGTGGAGACGCAGGAGCAGTTCTCATTCCTCCGCTTTGCCGGTTGTGATGAGGTGCAGGGATTTCTCTTCAGCAGGCCGCTGCCTGCTGAGAATTTTGAAGAACTGATGAGTGCGAGTCAATAGTGCTTATGCACTCTTTCACAAGACTCCGTGATACTGTTTTTTTTATAGGAGTTAGTCTGACATTGCAATTCAGACAGTACAGGGTAATTTTTCTTTGCGGGCGAATAGCCCGTTGTGCCGATCCTTCTGTCTGTTGTACTGTCTGAACTGCAAAGTCTGACAATGCAGACCCTTAGGTTCGGGATGTGAGCTCCGCAGAGGACGGAGTCTGCCTGAATATCAGACAAACGGCGGCATGTTTTCAGACTATTTCCTACAGCAAGATCATCTTTAGACCGATTTTTTAATCACTTATGAATGGTTTAAAGTTGAGGTAAATAAAGCGTAAGTTTCTGTTACGAGGAGGTGTGAAATGACCTGTCACTATTTTAAAGAAGATTACGCGATTTTTTGCAGTGCAAAGGTATTTGCACATGTTCCGGGAATAAGTGAAATGGAACAGTTCTGCTTTAAGGATTTCAGTGTCTGTCCTATTTTCAATAAATTGCAGGATACTTGCGGTCCAATTGCGGGAGAAATTGTTCAGGAAGCAGCTTTGAGTTAGATAAAGATGGCAGTCCGGCCTGCCTGATACAGAATCCCGGTCTGCGCAGAAGGGAAGAGTATAAGACGTCGAGTCATAATTAACGTGGCCTATTTCTGTGATTAAGGAAGGTAACCTTGGGAAAACATCGCAGTTTAATTGAAGAAGGCTTAGCTGACCTTGATGATGACTATGACGTTCCCGGAATCGGGGAAATAGCAGCGACCGAAAGCGCGGCGCTGGAGGATACCGAAATAATAAAAGAAGCCGTCGAACACGAGTATGATCCCTTAAAGGCATACCTGAAGAGCATAAGGCTGATCTCCCTTTTGACCAAAGAAGAAGAAGTTGCAATCGCCAAGCATATCGAAACATGCAAATTGAAAATATTCAGCGTAATTTTCACCATACCTTTTGTCCTTAACAAGCTGGCAGAGTTGGGCCGGCTTGTCAAAAAAGGAGAGGCCCAGCTTTCAGAATTTGTCCAGGACATTGAAGATATGTCGGAAAAAGAAATTGAGGCAAAAAAAGAACGGTTTGTGAGGATTACAGAATCGATCTATGGCATCCTCAGAAAAAGGGAAAAACAAAAAAATGCATGCGCCGCGAAGTTGTTGCGGTACAACAAAATCCGCGGCATCGATAGAATTCAGGAGCTTAATTTAAAAGACAGCGCCGTAAGAAATTTTTCTGAGGAATTCAGGAAGATGTGGGAGCAATATGAGCACTGCAGGACCTCCGGCAGCCGGCTATACAGGAGTGAGATTAAAAAACTGGAATCCAGCCTTGGACTGCGCAGCCCTGAAATAAAAAGGGCGGTCGCAGAACTGGAAGCGCTGGAAATCGAGCTGACCCATGCAAAGGGGCAGCTTGTCGAATCCAACCTCAGGCTGGTGATCAGTATTGCAAGACGGTACATGGGAAAGGGATTAAGCCTTGGCGACCTTATCCAGGAGGGCAACATCGGTCTCATGAGGGCAGTAGACAAATTCGAGTACAGGAGAGGATATAAATTCAGCACCTATGCTACCTGGTGGATACGGCAGGCGATCAGTCGTGCCATAGCAGACCAATCGAGAGTCATCAGGATACCCGTACATATGATCGAAAATATCAACAAGATAAATAAAATCACCAGGGAGTTTGTCCAGGAACTGGGTGTCGAACCCACTCCTGAAGAGATAGCAAAGCGTTTAAAGATGCCCCTTGATAAGGTGAAGAACATTATGAAAATATCAAAGGAGCCGATATCCATTGAAACGCCGATAGGAGATGAGGACGATACCATGCTCAAAGACTTTATTGAGGACAAGTCAAATCTCTCCCCCTTGGAACTTGTTATCCGGGAAGACCTGAAAACGTGTGTTGACAACATACTTTGCAAACTCTCGCCCAAAGAACAGCTTGTAATAAAAAAACGTTTCGGGATAGGCGAGGGGGCCCCCGCAACCCTTGAAGAGGTCGGCGAGACATTTGACGTGACACGTGAGCGTATCAGGCAAATACAGGTCAAGGCGATAAAAAAATTAAAAACATCTCTGAATTTGCAGATGTAAAATAGGAAGGTCCATGTCAGAGGAAAACTGATCTCTTTTTAGCCTATGTCCTACAGAAATATCGGCCCAGGACTGATTACATGGGCCGTCCCGATGTTTTAAACTACCAGAACTCCATATGCAGAAGGCAGGACTTTTTGTCCTGCCTTCTGTTTCAGATAAATGGACAGCGAGCGTATTCCCCGTGCTCTTACTACTCTAAACTGTCAGGCTCCGGCGAACTCCACTAAAATATCTATTTTTTTGTTGATAACAAAAAGGAGGACATCAATGAAAACGGTCCAGGTCAGATTATATAGAGCGGTAATATTCCTTTTTTTGGCTATAGGACTGCCTGCATTCATAGCGGGCTGGGTGGTGGCGGTAAATTTCAGCGGTGTTTTTGAAACAGGGTATAAAATGGCTTTTTTTGATATTAAATCGGCCATAAAAGAGTCGGTCAAAGACGGACAACCATTTTTTTATATGAATGGCATCAAGTTTTTCTCCGAAAACGTAACGGGCAATAGTGGTCCCGAAAATAGCAAACCGGTCAGGGAAAATAAACATGAAAAGAAAGAAAATAAGAAAAAGGCATTTAGTATCAGCTACAACCTCAGGGATTGATCTTAACCTGTGCGGGAATCCCATGAGCGGGGCGCCAACAAATTGACATGAAATTACGGTGGCGGGGCAGTTTGTTTTTGCTCTGTATCAATTAATCTTTCGATTCCGGCCACCGGCATGTTTTCAGGCAATTTCCTACAAAAAAATAAGTTTCAGACTGATTTATTTAGATGTCCTGAATACTATAATGTTGATACAAATGATTTGTAATTCGCAGTTTAACGGAGGTGCAAGATGAGATATTGCCAATATTTCAACGAGGATTATTTGGGTTTTTGCAGTGCAACAGCTTTTTTACACGTTCCAGGCATAAGTGAAATGGAACAGCTCTGTTTTAAAGACTTTCATGCCTGTATGATTTATAATGAATTTCAGAATGGCCACACCCCTGTCGCCAAAAGCATCGTTCAAAAAGCCGCTTTTGTTCAGTGTGATTTTCGGAGACGTGTTTGCTGTAGGGATAATTCTGACGATGAATTCAGTATTTTTCCTATTGTAGATTGATGATAGCCTGTTAAGCTATAATGGACTATATGATTAATATCTTGATTGTCGATGATCATGCAGTTGTACGTGCCGGGCTGAGACAAATTATTTCCGGCGTCTCTGACATGACTGTTGCTGACGAAGCCGATAGTGCTATCGAAGCGCTAGCCAAAATAAGGAAAAAAGGATATTCAATGGTAATCCTGGATATCTCCATGCCCGGTAAAAGCGGTCTCGATGTTTTAAAGGAAATAAGGAATGAACATACCAAACTTCCTGTTCTGATGCTGAGCATGTACCCTGAAGACCAGTATGCTGTGCGGGCTCTGCGATCTGGAGCATCAGGGTACATGACAAAGGACAGCGCGCCTGAAGAACTGGTGACAGCCATACGCACTGTGGCTGCAGGCAGGAAATATATAAGCTCTGATCTTGCGGAAAGATTCGCCTTCAATCTCGATTCCGACATGAAAAAGGAGCCGCATGAAATCCTCTCGGACAGAGAGTATCAGGTATTGTGCACTATCGCTTCCGGCAAGACTATAAGCGAAATTGCGGACCAGCTTTCTCTAAGTGTCAAGACAATCAGCACATACAGGAGTCGCATTCTTGAAAAAATGCAGCTCAAGAACAATGCTGAATTGACAAATTACGCCATAAGAAACCACCTCGTAGATTAAGGGTCTGCGAATAAATAACTTGCACATTGATTAATCTCAGCTTCATCGGTACCCAAAAAAGTCTATGTCTTTTTGGGGACCCCGTCATCTTTGACCGGTCCTCAGTCGCAAAATCCTCAATGTAGTTATGCCTGCACCTGCGGGTTTGCTCAATCAGATCAGCCAAAGCTGACCCAAATCTGAGCGTCTGAACGCACAAGTTATTTATTCGCAGACCCTTAAGCCTGCCTTTTCCACTTATAGGAAAAGCATCTACACGGAAATCAGCATGCTCCTACAGCAACTTCAGACATCCTCCGATTTTCAAAGTAACTTTCCCGCGGTATAGTTGAACATAAGCAATTAGGGCAAAAAATGTTTTTGGAAAATTATTTCAGCGGATGCTTTTTTGCACCGGAATTTGCAAGGATTCACCAAATTTCACCGGCCAATCAGTTAAGGGAAAATCACTTGTAAGTGAAAGGGCGGAGCAGTGTCTCAAGTTGGCGGGAGAGGTAATCATGCAGGTTTCCACTTATCGGAAAAGCATCTACACGGAAATCAGCACGTTCCTACAGCAACTTCAGACATCCTCCGATTTTCAAAGTAACTTTCCCGCGGTATAGTTGAACATAAGCAATTAGGGCAAAATGTTTTGGAAAAATATTTTCAGCGGATGTTTTTTTGCACCGGAATTTGCAGGATTCACTCAATTGTGCGATCTGATGAGTCAAGAAAAAGACACTTGTAAGTGAAAGGGCGGAGCAGTGTCTAAAGTTTGCCGGAGAGGATGGCTTTTCACTCGTCAATGCAGATTTTGTAACCATGGAGGTTTCGAATGATAGATGAATTTGCTTCGGTCGAAAGGAAAATAGCAGTTGTGGGTCTCGGATATGTGGGACTCCCTCTTTGCGTAAGCTTCGGGAAAGTGTTTAAACAGGTAATCGGCTTTGACAGGGATGCCGCCAGGATTGACGAGTTAAGATCGGGGTATGACAGAACGCTTGAAGTTTCCCCCGAGGAACTGCAAAACACGTTCGCTGAATTTACTGCGGACCCGGCAAGGCTGAAAGAGGCGTATGTAATAATCGTGGCTGTACCCACCCCGGTGAATTCTCATAAGGTCCCCGATCTGGGCTGTCTCAAGGCGGCCTCAGAGACGATAGCGGCACATATGTCTCCGGGAACGACGGTTGTGTATGAATCGACTGTATATCCCGGAGTGACGGAAGAGTTTTGCGGCCCTATACTGGAAGATATTTCAGGAATGAAGTCCGGTATCGGGTTTAAGCTCGGTTATTCTCCTGAAAGGATAAATCCCGGCGACAAGGCCCACTCTATCGAAAATATTGTTAAAGTAGTGTCAGGACAGGATGATGAAACAGCGCTTTTGCTGTCCGGGCTCTATGGAAAAGTTACAAAGGCCGGTATTCACAGGGCCCCGAACATAAAGACGGCTGAGGCCGCCAAGGTCATCGAGAATATCCAGAGAGACCTGAACATTGCGCTTGTGAATGAACTGTCCATAATCTTCCATTTGCTCGGTATCGATACAAACGATGTGCTGGATGCGGCAAAGACGAAATGGAATTTCATGCCCTTTGATCCCGGTCTTGTAGGCGGCCACTGCATCGGAGTAGACCCTTATTACCTTACCTACAAGGCGCAGGAGGTCGGATACAATCCTGAGGTCATTCTTGCAGGCAGAAGGATCAATGATTATATGGGAAAGTATATTGCTGAACAGACTATAAAGGAAATGATCCAGGCGGGATGTACTGTTAAAGGAAGCAGGATTCTGATTATGGGGTTCAGCTTTAAAGAGAATGTAAAAGATACAAGGAATACGAGAGTGATAGATATTTATAACGAGCTGATGGAATATGGCGTAAGCCCATATGTTTATGATCCGGTTTCGGACAGGGATTCCGCAATGCACGAGTACGGGGTTGATCTTATCAGCAGCCCGGAGCAGTTCGCACCATATGCGGGATTTATAGGCGCAGTGAGGCATGATGCATTTAAAAACATTTCTCATGATTATCTGAAATCTCTGTCTGACGGGTGTCCTGTTTTTATTGATATAAAAGGGCTTGTAGGAAACAATGGAGTGAAGTCGACGGACCATCGCTATTGGAGGCTTTGACCCTGTGTTTCCGGCCTTGGAGGCGAATCAGAATTCGAAGTGTATTCTAACCTTTCAACTTTCTGTGAATGAGGGATTTGCCGATGAAAAAAAAATTTAACAAAATAAGAAAAGTGCTCAGAAACGACTTGATCGAAGGCTTTATTATGATAGTCATATTTATAGCATTAGTCTGTGTCTCCATGATTTTAACCTCATGTGCAAGCAATGACGCGCGTCCGGAAAAGGCCCTTTTGCAACAGCCTGTTTTGGCAAAAAACGAGAAGCTGAATAATGAACTTTTGCAAAAAAAAGCAGATCTGGCAAAGAACGTTTCTGCTGCTGATTACAAAGTCGGGCCTGATGACGTGCTCGATATTGATGTTTTCCAGGTCCCGGAGTTAAAAACGACCGCACGTATCAGCTCACAGGGCTTTATAAAGCTTCCCATTGGTGACAAGATAAAGGCGAGCGGGTGTACAGTTGCCGAGTTGGAGTCTAATATATCTGAAAGTTTAAAGAAATTTATCGTTGCACCGATGGTCAGCGTTTTCGTCAAGGAATATAAGAGCCAGCAGATCTCGGTCCTGGGTTACGTGAAAACTCCGGGAATCTATTACGTCACAGGGCAGAAGTCCCTGCTTGATTTGCTCTCAATGGCAGGGGGGTTGGTCCCGGAAGGAGCAGATACATGTGTCATTCAAAGAACATCCGGCTCCGATCAGGACGGGAAGCGACAGATCGAAAATATTGTTGTGGACCTTGATCAGCTTTTAACAAATGGACGGGCTGAGTTAAATGTCCCTCTAATCTCCGGAGATATTATACATGTGCCAAAAGCCGGCGTCTATTTTATCGATGGCCCTGTCGCGAACCCAGGTTTGTTCCCATTAAAGGGCCAAGTAACGCTCGTGCAGGCATTAAGCATTGCAAAAGGATTTAACTTTGAGGCATCCCGCTCCAACATAAAAATTTACAGGGACACCGGAAAGCCTGATAGAGAAGTTATTACAGCGGACTATGACTCGATATTGGCCGGGAAAAACCGGGACATAGTCCTTGAAGACAAGGACATTATAATAATCGGGCAGAACGGTATTAAGAGCTTTATAAAAGGGTTTGCAGGCGCTATGAATTTCGGAGCGTTCAGCGTGGGCAAGGGATACTAAGGAGAGCCAATATATGATTGAAGATAAAGATAACGGCACTGAGATGAGGAACCAATATTATGTCCAGAAGTATGAGGCCCGAAAGGAACTTCCTTCGACTTATATAAGACATTCTGATCAGGAAGCGGAAGAAGAAGTGCATATGCGGGACTATTTTAGAATAATCATGAAAAGGAAGCGGATCGTCTTGATCTTTTTTATTTCTGTCGTTATTACTGTTTCTGTTCTGACACTCATGATGACGCCTCTCTACAAATCCAGGGTCGTAATAAGAATTGACAAGGACAGCCCTGATCCTTTGTCGGCAGCGGGATCAAGAGGCGAAAGAGATGCAGGCTATTATGCCACCCAGTATGAGATACTGAAAAGCGAAGTCCTTTCGGAAAAAGTTATTAAAAAACTTAATCTCGATAAAAACAGGGACTTTATCCCTGCTGAAAGCGGACTGTCCAAAATGCTTACGGCGGTTGAGTCCCCCGTGAATGGCGCTCTAAGTTATTTATCGGCAATATTGGCGCCTGCAAACCCTGCGAAGGCAACGAGCTACGTCAAGGACACAGATACCGAAAAAGAAATCCCGGTTTATGTAATAAAGTATCTTATTGGCGGACTGGAAGTACTCCCCGTCAAAAATTCAGAGTTGGTTGAAGTGAGTTTTATATCGCAAAACCCGGAGATTTCCACGATGGTTGCCAATGCTGTAGCGGAAGCATACATAGAGTATGATCTGGACAGCAGGATCGCGGCGACCGAGCAGGCAAAGGAGTTCCTGACAAAACAAATTGAAATAGCCAGGAACAAACTGGAAGACTCAGAAAAAAAACTCAATGACTACGCCTCAAAGAACAAAATCATATTTTTTGACAATGAAAAACAGGGCGTGAACCTGAAAAAGTTTTCTGATATTACGTCTGCATTAAGCGCTGCGACAACCGAACGCATGCAAAAAGAGGCGTTGCTGAGGGAATTGCACGAATCAGGCTCCGAAAATCCGGTCATTGTGAACACCCCCCTTATACAGGACCTGATGAGACAACAGGCCACGCTGGAATCGGAATATTCAAACCTGTCGAAAACATTCACGTCCGACTATCCAAAAATGCAGAACCTTGAAAAACAGATTAAATCGATTGCCAGGAAAATCGAGCGTGAGAAATCCAGTGTCCTGAAGTCGCTGGAATCGGATTACAAGGCATCCTTGAAAAAAGAGGGGACTTTCAAGGCGGCATTCCAGCAACAACAAAATAACGTCCTGGACTTTCAGGATAGGGCAGCCCAATACTCGACCCTGAAGAGAGAGGCCGATGTTAATAAGGAATTGCATAACGGCCTGCTGCAGAAACTCAATGAGGTCAGCGTAGCAGCCATGAGCAAATCAACAAGTATTCAGGTGGTGGACAAGGCCAGGTATCCGACATCACCATGCAAACCGAACAAACCTAAAAATATACTGCTTGCAATTGTTTTCGGGCTTGTCGGCGGCATCGGACTGGCGTTCTCGTTAGAGTATTTCGACAATACAATAAGGGACGTTCATGATATAGATAAAAAGGTGCACATTCCTACTTTGGGAATGATTCCATTACAGGAACAGACCGATAGTTCACGCGGGCTGATGATTGCGCATTCCAAAGACATTAATGCTTTTACAGAGGCATTCCGCTCGATAGGCGTTCATTTATTGTCAGCTTCTGCAAAGCTGCCCAGGGCAATCCTCGTCACGAGCGCCTCAGAAAAAGAAGGCAAAACCACTGTTTGCGCCAGTACTGCTGTGGCCTTGTCGGAATCCGTCGGGAATGGAATAATAATCGACGCAGATTTGAGGAAGCCGAGACTCCACGACGTTTTTGATCTGGATAATTCGGCAGGGCTTTCCACAGTCCTTTCCGGCAAAATCGGCTTTGACGGAATGGATGACAGTATAATAAGGCCGACTTCCATAAAAGGCCTCAGCATCATGACCTCAGGCCCCATCCCCCCGAATCCTTCGGAGCTTTTGCTGTCTGCCAGGATAAAGGATTTAATCGAGGCCCTGGGCGCCAAGTTCAATTTCGTCATTATTGATTCGGTTCCACTGATGGGGATGCCGGAGAGTGTTTATTTAAGCAAGATTGTTGATGGAACTATACTGGTGGTCAGGGGCGGAGGCACATCAAAGGATGCGCTTACAGAGGCCACAAGAATATTTAATAATGTTGATGCCAAAATCCTGGGCGTTGTGCTGAACGGGACCAATGGCAGGGACCTGAAATATGGTCCTTATTCATACTATTCTTCTTATTTCAAAGGACAGTGAACATGGATGCTGAGACAAGCAGGCTGAAGATGTTGTCCACCGCGGGACTCATCGCACGTTTTTACGAAGGATGCCGGCTGAGGGAGATTTACGAGATGATCCTGTCTCATTATGAGAGACTTCTCACTATACTTGAAAATCCGGGAGTGGCGGCAGATGTCTCCGGTTTGATGGGATTACCTGCGGACAAAGTAAGAGGCATAGTGGAATCAATAATAGTCCGTTTGCTTTTTAACAAAAGCAATGACGCGTTCATATCCCTCGGCTTAAGGCATGACGTATCCATTTCAGAGGCCCGCCGCCGGTGGCAACGCCTTATGATGCTCTATCATCCCGACAGACAGAACGGAGCGGGGATGCATGATGACAAGGCCAAGCGGATCAATGAGGCTTTCGCGGAGATCAATAAAAAAGGGAGAGAAGTCATTTCGACCGGGGGAAAGAACATATATACCGGCTTCGCGAAGGAAAGGGAAAAAACTGACAGCAGGGCAAAAATGAATAATCCGCCTTTTCGGCATGCCCGGTATATACCTGTCTTCATCCTTGGCCTGGCAGTTCTGATTGCGCTTTTCATGCTGTCATTCTGTATTTCCAGGGTTGTAAGTACAGTTCGATAAGCGTTTTAGCTTACGGTGTTGTCCTCACCGGTTCCGGCAGAGCGGCGGAGCTGAATTCCACTCTTAATAAAAATCTTGCTGTGCCGGTAATACTGAACAACAGCAGAATTATGGAGGGATGATGTCAAAAATAGGTGTTATAGGAGCTGGTTACTGGGGGAAAAATCTCCTAAGAAATTTTGAGCAGCTTGGGGCTTTATATGCAATCTGTGATCAGGATTGTGCAAATCCCAACCTTGCAGCTTACAGGGACCAAAAGCACTTCACCAGCTATGCGGATCTCCTCGGAGATGAAAATATTGATGCTGTTGCCGTGTCCACTCCGGCAGAAAGTCACTATGAGATTGTCAGGGAAGCGCTTATGGGCGGCAAGCATGTTTATGTGGAAAAACCTCTTTGCCTTTCGGAAAAGGAAGGAATGGAGCTTAATAGTCTGTCAAAAAAGAATGGGCTGGTCCTCATGGTGGGGCATCTCCTTCAGTACCATCCGGCCTTTCTGAAGCTTAAGGACCTGGTGGACCGGGGAGAACTGGGCAAGATCCAGTATATTTACTCAAACAGACTCAACCTCGGCAAGATAAGGCGCGAAGAGAATATCCTCTGGAGCTTTGCCCCTCATGATATATCTATGATCCTCGCCCTGGCCGGAGACATGCCTGAGTCAGTCAGCACAAACGGCGGTAATTATCTCCATGCAAGAATAGCTGATGTTACCCTGAGCAGTCTCACCTTTGCAAACGGTATAAATGCTCACGTTTTTGTGTCATGGCTTCATCCGTATAAGGAGCAAAAACTGATCGTGGTCGGCGACAAGGGTATGGCTGTGTTTGACGATATGGCGAGGCGCGAAGACAAGCTCCTGGTTTTTCACCATACAATCAACTGGAAAAATGGGAATATACCGGTCCCGGTCAAGGAAAATGCAGTGGCTGTTCAAATTGAGGATAAAGAGCCCCTCAACGAGGAATGCAGGCATTTCATCGAATGTGTCGAAAAAGGGGCCACCCCCAGGACTGATGGAGAAGAGGGTTTGAGGGTGCTGAAAGTACTGAATGCGTTGCAAAGTTCTCTTGAAAACAGCACTATGCCTGTGAGAATCAGGAAGGCTGGAAACGGGTATTTCGCAAATGCGCCGCAAAGTTCTCTTGAAAACAGCACGATGCCCGTGAAAATCGGGCAAACTGGAAACGGCTATTTCGCCCACGAGAGTTCCTGCATCGACGAGAACGTTGAGATCGGAAAAGGTTCAAAGGTCTGGCATTTTTCACATATCATGAAGGGGTCAAAAATAGGGGAAAACTGTATCATTGGGCAGAATGTTGTTATCGGTCCTGATGCAACGGTTGGAAGCGGGTGCAAAATACAGAACAACGTTTCCATATATAAAGGAGTAACGCTTGAAGATGAGGTGTTCTGCGGTCCCTCTTGTGTGTTCACAAATGTATACTCACCCAGAGCTTTTATCGAGAGAAAGTCGGAATTCAGGCCTACTATAGTAAGGAAAGGCGCTTCAATCGGCGCAAATGCCACTATTGTCTGCGGGGTCACCGTCGGGCAATACGGATTCATAGGCGCAGGCTCCGTTGTGAAGGCCGATGTTATTGACCACGCCATAGTTGCAGGTGTTCCGGCACGGCAGATTGGCTGGGCGTGCAAATGCGGGACACCATTAAAATTCAATAGTAACAAGGCCCGCTGCGATTACTGCAGCAACGAATACGGTCTGGAAGAAGGACATTTGGCCGCTATATATAAGGAGGAGAACTGATCATATGGAAACAACGATGAAACCAATGATGAAAACAATACCGATGCTGGACCTTAGACTCGAATATGAATACATGAAAAAGGATATTGATGCCGCCCTTGGCAAATGCCTCGCACATCAGAAATGGATATTCGGCCCGGAAGTAAAAGAGCTTGAGGAAAGCGCCGCCGACTACCTGGGCGCGGCGCAATGTATAGGTGTGTCCTCAGGCACTGAAGCATTATTATTATCTCTAAGGGCACAGGCACTCAAGACGACGGGGAAAGAATTTTTTAGCAGAGATGACGAAATTATAACTTCACCTTTCACCTTTACCGCAACAGGGGACGCTATTTTGAGGGCCGGGGCAACCCCTGTATTTGTGGACATCGACCCCTCTACCTATAACATAGACGCAAACAAATTAAGAAGCTATCTGGTTCCAAATTCAGCAAAGGTTGTCGGCATAATTCCCGTTCATCTCTATGGACAGGCTTGTGATATGGGGAATGTAATGAGTATGGCGAATGGACATGACTTGTTCGTCCTTGAGGATGTTGCGCAGGCCTTCGGAGGGGCGTGGAAAGGCAGGAAACTCGGCACTATAGGGACCGCCGGTGGATTCAGTTTCTTCCCTTCCAAGAACCTGGGCGGTTTCGGTGACGGCGGAATGGTGTCAACAAACGACGATGAGATTGCCGGAATCGTGAGAATGCTGCTTAAGCATGGCGGCAAGGACAAGTACAATGTGGACCACATCGGCTATAACGCCAGGCTCGACACTCTTCAGGCAGCTATAGTCCTTGCAAAGTTTAAGTACATAGACGAATTCAATGGACGAAGAAGGTCGATTGCGGACTTCTATAGCAAAGCCTTAAACGGTTTAGATGGACTGTCTTTGCCTCTGCCCATGCCGGCGGCCGACGTGGACCATGTTTATCACCAATATACAATACGTATAGCAGATGGTAGGAGAGACGATCTCCAGAAGTTCCTGAACGATAATAACATTAGTACCATGGTCTATTATCCTATGCCGCTGCATCAGATGAAGGTCTTCGGGGGAAGAAGTATAGTATCCGGATCTTTGCCGGAATCCGAGAAAGCCGCGAAGGAAGTTTTAAGTCTGCCTATCGAACCCCTTATGACCTTGGAAAGTATGAGGGATGTTGTTGAGACAATCAAAAGGTTTTTCGACGGGGGGGGCGGGAGATGCCTGTAAAAGCAATTTATGAAAATGAGATAGAGCCGTCTCTTCTCGACGAACTTATAGCTTCAAACAAAATCAGGAAATTTTTGCGCTCGGATGGATGGGCCACTGTCGGAATTGACCCCATACGGGGATATGGAGGCAGTTATAAGGGCTCCGAAAGACGGAAAATCGGATATGAGAGAGCCATAACCCCGACCAAAAACCGCGATAAGAAAGTGCCATTTCACAAACCTTACATAACCGATGAGGAAATAGACGGAGTGGTCGATTCGATCAAATCGGGTTGGCTTACTATGGGTCCCAAGACAATTAAATTCGAGGAACAGTTCAGGGATTACGTCGGTTCCGGTAACGCCGTCTCCATGAATTCATGTACGGCATGCCTCCACCTCGCCCTCAAAGCAGTGGGTTTGAAAGGAGGGGACGATGTAATTGTTCCTGCAATGACCTTTACGGCCACAGGAGAAGTGGTGACCTATTTTAATGCACGACCGGTTCTCGCAGATATTGATGAAGAGACTTTCAACATTGACCCCGCTGAGATTGAAAAGAAAATGACCCCGAAGACGAAGGCCGTTATCCCGGTGCACTTTGCAGGCCAGCCCTGTGATATGGATGAGATTAGTGATATCGCCCTTTTCCATAATTCATATGTGATCGAAGATGCGGCGCATGCCTTCCCGGCCCTGTATAAGTACAAAACAATAGGAAGCTACGGCGATATAACCTGTTTCAGCTTTTATGCCACAAAGACGTTATCTACCGGTGAGGGCGGAATGGCGACAACAGATAATGACGAATTCGCCGACAAGATGAGGATATTGAGATTGCACGGGATATCCAAAGACGCCTGGAAAAGATATTCTGCCGAAGGCTCCTGGTATTACGAAGTTACTGAGGCAGGGTATAAATACAATATGACGGACATTCAGGCTTCTCTTGGTCTTGCCCAACTCAAAAAGAGCGACTGGATGTGGAAAAGAAGAGAAGAAATCGCTCTGGAATATGACGCAGCGTTCAAAGCGTGTGAAGAGTTGGTAACACCACTTGTTAGGGCGGACAGGGACAGCGCATGGCATCTGTACGTTTTAAAGCTGAACCTTGAGATGCTGACTATCAAGAGGAACAGGTTTATTGAAGAACTGAAGGACCGGGGCGTTGGTACGTCGGTTCATTTTATCCCGTTATACAGGCACCCTTTTTACAGCAAAACTTTTGGATACGAGCCGAAGGATTTCCCGAAATCAGAACATGCTTATGAAAGGATATTGTCGCTGCCTATATATCCGGCGATGACCCACGACGACGTCAATGCCGTAATAGAATCAGTTGAAGACGTCATAAGAAAGTTCAGGGCCTGAATGAAACGCCCCTTCGACATATTTTTTTCTTTAACAGGGCTGATAGTTTTATCTCCGCTGTTTTTAGTCGTATCGTTACTCATAAAACTTGACAACCCCGGCCCGGTCTTTTTCAGGCAGGAAAGGATCGGAAAAAATTTCAGGCCTTTTTTGATTTACAAGTTCAGGACCATGATAGCCGCAGCACAGGAAAGAGGGCCATTGATAACAGTCAGCGGTGACACCCGCATTACCTGGATTGGGAAAATCCTGAGGAAGTACAAGATAGATGAACTGCCTCAATTAATCAATGTGTTGAAGGGTGAAATGAGCCTCGTCGGACCCAGACCGGAAGTAAAAAAGTATGTTGAAATGTTCAGGTCCGACTATGGAAAACTCCTTGTAGTGCCTCCCGGCATAACAGACCCGGCATCCATAAACTACTCAGCGGAGGAAGGCCTGCTTTCTCAGGCACGGGAGAACTGGGAAGATGAATATGTAAAAAAAATTCTTCCTGAGAAGATCCGCCTTTCACTCCAGTATGCAGGCAAACATAATTTATGGGTCGATGCCGGCGTCATACTCGATACAATCTTAAAAGTGCTGCATATCAGGAAAAGCATATGATCCGCAAAATTGCCAATAGAATTTATCAAAGAGTGCAAAAAATAGTGATAGGAAGACGGCGCAGCGTTCTGGCCCTCGTTTTGCTGATGCAGGCAGCCTTATCGAATTATATGGCATTTCTCATAAGATTTGACTTTGTGCTCTCTAGAGTTTATCTCAGGGAATTCCTTTTATGCCTGCCGGTCCTTTTAGCTGTTCGTTTTCTTCTGTATTTTAAAAATGGCCTGGATAAAGGCCTGTTTCGTTATGCCAGCATTGACGACATGCTTAAGATAATCAAAACTGCGACGATAGGGAGCTGTATTTTTTTAGTTTCAGTCAGATTCATATTACTAAAAATGTCCTATCCTATATCCGTATATATACTTGACTGGCTGCTTTTTATCATTATTTCAGGCGGCACAAGGCTTTCCCTCAGGATCTTCCGGGAATATTTGTATTTTCCGCCGAGCAAGAAAAGAATTCTTCTTATAGGCGCAGGTGATGAAGGTGAAATGATCCTGAGGACAATGAGAGATAGTATCGGACGTGAGAATGAGCCGATAGGGTTCCTTGATGACAATGCTGCCAAAAAAGACCGCACGATACATGGGATCCCTATCCTGGGTCCTGTTGATACGCTGGCGGATGTGATCGCAACGCACAAGCCGGATGAGATATTTATAACTGTAACCACTGATACACATAAAACCATACGCAAGGTGTATGAGTTAAGCAAGGAATTTCACGTGCCCATAAAAAAACTTCCGGGGATCAATGATTTGCTCGACGGCAACGTATCCGTGGCCTCGAAACTCGGACAGCACCTGGTCGAATCCGGCGTAGTGACTGATGACCAGATTGAGGAAGCGCTGGATTTGCAAAAAAAAGAAGGGGGCAGGCTCGGGTCCAAACTTGTCAAGTGCGGTTATATCACCGAAACCCAATTAGTGTCATACCTGAACAAATACTGCGGGGCTTCCTGTATGAAGCCGATTTCTCTCGAAGACCTGTTACAAAGGGAACCTGTGCGAACGGACATTGAATTAGTAAGAAACCTCGTCAGGGACAAACCTGTAATGATAACAGGCGCCGGCGGATCGATCGGATCAGAGCTCAGCAGGCAGATAAATAAATACAGGCCGTCTCATCTTATTCTTCTGGACAGATATGAGAATAGTCTTTACGAGACGGACCTGGAGTTAAGGGACGAGGAGAATGGCGCATCAAATATAGCGACCATTATAGCGGACATACAGGACCCCGGAGATATGGACCATGTCTTTTCCAGATATAGACCGAGGATTGTGTTCCATGCCGCTGCGTATAAGCATGTGCCGATGATGGAGCATAACCCGATAGTCGCGGTAAAGAATAATGTTCTGGGCACAAAGAACCTGCTTGATGCAGTGGCAAAGTACGAGGTGGAGAGATTTGTAATGATATCGACTGACAAGGCCGTGAATCCCTCAAGCGTCATGGGGGCCACCAAACGAATAGCCGAGTTCCTTACCATAGGCATGAATTGCAATTGCCGAACGAGATTCACAGTTGTCAGGTTCGGTAATGTTCTTGGGACAAACGGCAGTGTTGTTCCCGTTTTCAAGGAACAGCTTAAGAAGGGGGGACCGCTGAAAGTCACTCATCCTGATATCAAGCGATTTTTCATGTTGATCCCAGAAGCTGTCCAGCTTGTCCTGATTGCCTCAGCCGCAGGAAAAGGCGGTGAGATCTTCGTCCTGGATATGGGGGAACAGATAAAGATCCTTGACCTTGCGGAGAACTATATCAGGCTTTCGGGGTTTATTCCCCATAAGGAGATCAAGATCAAGTTCATTGGTCTGAGACCCGGTGAGAAATTATATGAAGAGCTTTTTGACAAGTCTGAAAAGATAGCGCCCACTTTCCATGAAAAATTAAACATGGCTTTGCCTGAAGTGCCTTCCCTGGAAGTCCTGAACGGGCATCTTGCCGAATTTGAACGATGCGTTAATATGTATGCAATGGAAAATATTATTTCAGAAATTCAGAAAATAGTTCCGAGTTTCAGCGGGAAATATTGTGAGCCGCCTATGTCCATTTGTGACAGTGACCATAAGCCGGCAATAATTGCTTTGGATTTGAAAAATGCGCAACCAGCTGAATATGGAATTTTATTTTAGTGTTTTTTAAAGTCAGCATCTAGTCCATTTAAGGACTATAGGAGGCGGAATGTTATCTTTAATGAAAGTTGGCGTGGACCAAAGTACGGAGTTATTGACCGCATCGAATAAGACCCCGGTCTTTCGCATTCAACCCTCCAAGGGTTGGGTCGCCCTGAAGCTCAACGAATTGTGGGAGTATAAAGAACTCCTTTATTTCCTTATCTGGCGAGATGTGAAGGTGCGATATAAACAAACAATATTAGGCGTGGGGTGGGCTGTTATTCAACCGTTTTTCACGATGGTGGTTTTTAGTCTGTTTTTTGGTAAATTGGCCAAAATGCCATCCGACGGAGTTCCATATCCGATTTTTGCGTTTGCCGCGCTTGTCCCATGGACCTTTTTTGCCAATGGATTAAGCCAGGCATCAAACAGTCTTGTGGGAAGCGCCGAGCTTATCAAAAAGGTATACTTTCCTCGTCTGGCGATACCAATTGCAGCCGTGCTGGTTGGTGCGGTCGATTTTGTTTTCGCCTTTATAATATTGATAGGTATGATGCTATATTTCGGCATTGTGCCGACGATTAATATATGCTGGCTGCCTCTTTTACTGGTGCTTGTCATCGTTATATCTCTTGGGGTCTCACTCTGGCTTTCGGCTTTTAACGTACAATATCGCGATGTCAAATACGTTATTCCTTTTTTGACCCAGTTTTGGCTCTTTGCAACCCCTATTGCTTATCCGAGCAGCCTGTTGTCAGAACCATGGAGAACGCTGTATGGCATTAATCCCATGGTCGGCGTAGTGGAAGGCTTTCGGTGGGCTTTATTAGGAGCGAAAACGGCCCCCGGACCAATTGTCATTGTTTCCTCGGCGGTAGCTTTTTTAGTGCTGATCAGCGGCGCTCTTTATTTCCGCAGAATGGAGAAAACCTTTGCCGATGTGGTCTAAACGTTTCCCGGTGACAACAAATAAATATTTATAAGAAGGTGATCATGAGCGATATCGCAATAAGAGTGGAAAATATCAGTAAACAGTATCGCATAGGACATGCGGATACAGGTTACAAAACCATGCGCAACACGATAACCAACGCCATTTGCGAGCCTTTTCGCAAGGCAGCGAACCTGTTAAAAGGTCGAACTGCAAAGGCAGTTGACAGTAACGATGCAATATGGGCGCTGAATAATGTATGTTTTGAGGTCAAGTCAGGAGAAGTGGTAGGAATTATAGGACGTAATGGCGCCGGAAAGAGCACTTTGCTTAAAATACTGTCGCGCATTACAGAACCGACGAAAGGGATAGCTGAAATTCATGGAAGGGTTGGATCACTTTTGGAAGTCGGCACCGGATTTCATGGGGAGCTGACCGGCCGGGAGAACATTTACCTTAATGGCGCCATTCTGGGAATGAGCCGGACTGAAATTAAACACAAGTTTGATGAGATGGTCTCGTTTGCTGAAGTGGAAAAGTTTGTCGACACGCCGGTGAAACATTATTCAAGCGGCATGTACTTGCGGCTTGCCTTTGCAGTTGCCGCCTCATTAGAGCCGGAAATTCTTATTGTTGATGAAGTATTGGCAGTGGGCGACACCCGTTTTCAGAAGAAATGCCTGAACAAGATGGAGGATATAGGCCAGAAGGGGCGGACGGTGCTTTTCGTATCGCATAGCATGCCTGCTATTACGCGCCTGTGCAAGAGGGCAGTTTTACTGCAAGAGGGCACTGTAAAGGCAGACGGGCCGTCGCATCAAGTGGTCAATTGCTATATGACCAACGGAAACGGAGCCGGCACATCAGCAGTACGGGAGTGGACCGACCCCTTGAGAGCGCCGGGAAATGACATCGTGCGGCTTAGGGGCATAAGGGTGATAACAGAGGACGGTAAAATTGCCGATTCGGTGGATATAAGCCAGGCCTTTGGGATCGAAATGGAGTACGAGGTATTTAAATCAGGACATTTCCTTATGCCTTATCATCACTTTTTCAACGAGGCGAACATCGAGATAATCCAGGCACATGATACCGACCCGGAATGGCGGGGAAAGCCACGGCCGGCAGGAAGATACAAAAGTATTGTCTGGATTTATGGCAATCTTTTATCGGAAGGGATGCTATATGTATCGTCAGGGATAACGCGAACGGACCTTGCAATAGGACAGTTTTATGAAAAAGATGTTGTTACCATTCAGGTCGTTGAAAACCTTGAACTCGAAAATAAGTCGTCCGCCCGTGGTGACTGGTCCGGAGACATGAGGGGGGTTGTAAGACCGTTTTTTGACTGGAGCACGCATTTTCGTTCCTCTTAGGATGAATCTGATGAAGCTATCTGCTAGTGACCCGCTTATTTCCATAATTGTTTGTACGTACAATCGTGCCGATATGCTTAAGGAGACCATGCGAAGCATCTTTGCACAAGAGTACCGGCCGGTGGAGATTCTGCTCTTCGATGACGGCTCAACTGATAATACACCGGAGGTGGCAGCAGGTTACGGAGAGAGAATACGTTATTACCGGCAGGAAAACAAAGGGATAGGAGCTGCGCGGACTGCCGCGTGTCAACTGGCGCAGGGTGAGTACATCGCGTTTCAGGATGACGATGACCTGATGCCGCCGGACCGTATCCCATGCCTTTATGAAGCCCTTCAGCAGCATCCTCGTGCAGTATTTGCAGTGGGTGAGTGGGCCCATATTGATGGCGAAGGCAAATTAACAGGCGAAAAAAGCACCTTTAAGATTGCGGCCAAAGACAACAAGCCGTTGCTGATAGAGGATGGATACAAGGCAGTATTATGGCCTTTATTAATAGCAATGCCTCATACAACTCTTTTCCGGAAAACCGATGGTGAGCGCATAGGCTGGCTGGATGAACAGTTCCGAAGGATTGAAGATAATGACTTTTTCGCCAGGTTGGGACAATTGGGCCCGGTCGTTTATGTCCCGAAGGTGGTGTCTTACCGCCGTATTGGACATGATCAGTTAACCAGTGAAAGTGTTAATGATAGTCTCGTCTGGCAATACTACAGGTTTCTGCTGTTTGAAAAACATTTGAAATCCCTTGACAATGCTCATAGGGAAATGAAAAAGAGATTGCAGGATAGAATGCTGTACACGTTGAAGCATATCGCATTTCTTACACGTCATGGTGATAAAGTTCCGGAGATGACTGACGGAGATCATATAAAGAGGGGGCTGTCGTTACTGGGCTTAAGGGAACGCTTCTTATACAGTTTTTACGCCTATTTTAGACTTCCGCTCAGGGTGCTGATAAAAGGGTGACTGAAAAACCTTCTAATCTGATGAAGGTATCTGCTAGTGACCCGCTTATTTCCATAATTGTTTGTACGTACAATCGTGCCGATATGCTTAAGGAGACCATGCGAAGCATCTTTGCGCAAGAGTACCGGCCGGTGGAGATTCTGCTCTTCGATGACGGCTCAACTGATAATACACCGGAGGTGGCAGCAGGTTACGGAGAGAGGGTCCGTTATTACCGGCAGGAAAACAAAGGTATAGGAGCTGCGCGGACTGCCGCGTGCAAACTGGCACAGGGTGAGTACATCGCGTTTCAGGATGACGATGACCTGATGCCGCCGGACCGTATCCCATGCCTTTATGAAGCCCTTCAGCAGCATCCTCGCGCAGTATTTGCAGCGGGTGAGTGGGCCCATATTGATGGCGAAGGCAAATTAACAGGCGAAAAAAGCGGATTAAAGATTGCGGCCAAAGACAACAAGCCGTTGCTGATAGAGGATGGATACAAGGCAGTATTATGGCCTTTAATACTACCAATGCCTCATGCGACTCTTTTCCGGAAAACCGATGGTGAGCGCATAGGCTGGCTGGATGAACAGTTTAGAAGGATTGAAGATATTGATTTTTTCGCCAGGCTGGGACAGTTGGGCCCGGTCGTTTATGTCCCGAAGGTGGTGTCTTACCGCCGTATTGGACATGATCAGTTAACCAGTGAAAGTGTTAATGATAGTCTCGTCTGGCAATACTACAGGTTTCTGCTGTTTGAAAAACATTTGAAATACCTTAACAGCGCTCATAAGGAAATGAAAAAGAGATTACAAGTTAGAATGCTGTACACGTTGAAGCATATCGCATTTCTTACACGTCATGGTGATAAAGTTCCGGAGATGACTGACGGAGATCATATAAAGAGGGGGCTGTCGTTACTGGGCTTAAGGGAACGCTTCTTATACAGTTTTTACGCCTATTTTAGACTTCCGCTCAGGGTGCTGATAAAAGGGTGACTGAAAAACCTTCTAATCTGATGAAGGTATCTGCTAGTGACCCGCTTATTTCCATAATTGTTTGTACGTACAATCGTGCCGATATGCTTAAGGAGGCCATGCGAAGCATCTTTGCGCAAGAGTACCGGCCTGTGGAGATTCTGCTCTTCGATGACGGCTCAACTGATAATACACCGGAGGTGGCAGCAGGTTACGGAGAGAGGGTCCGTTATTACCGGCAGGAAAACAAAGGTATAGGAGCTGCGCGGACTGCCGCATGTCAACTGGCACAGGGTGAGTACATCTCGTTTCAGGATGACGATGACCTGATGCCGCCGGACCGTATATCATGCCTTTATGAAGCCCTTCAGCAGCATCCTCGCGCAGTATTTGCAGCGGGTGACTTGGCTTATATTGATGGCGAAGGCAAATTAACAGGCAAAAAAAGCACATTTAAGATTGCGGCCAAAGACAACAAGCCGTTGCTGATAGAGGATGGATACAAGGCAGTATTATGGCCTTTAATAACACCGGTGCCTCATACAACTCTTTTCCGGAAAACCGATGGTGAGCGCATAGGCTGGGTGGATGAACAGTTTCGAAAGCTTGAAGATATTGACTTTTTCGCCAGGTTGGGACAATTGGGCCCGGTCGTTTATGTCCCGAAGGTGGTGTCTTACCACCGTATTGGACATGCTCAGTTAACCACTGATTATATTAAAAAAGGCGGTAGTCTCGACTGGGCATACAGTTGGTTTCTGCTGTTGGAAAAACATTTGAAATCCCTTGACAATGCTCATAGGGAAATGAAAAAGAGATTGCAGGATAGAATGCTGTACACGTTGAAGCATATCGCATTTCTTACACGTCATGGTGATAAAGTTCCGGAGATGACTGACGGAGATCATATAAAGAGGGGGCTGTCGTTACTGGGCTTAAGGGAACGCTTCTTATACAGTTTTTACGCCTATTTTAGACTTCCGCTCAGGGTGCTGATAAAAGGGTGACTGAAAAACCTTCTAATCTGATGAAGGTATCTGCTAGTGACCCGCTTATTTCCATAATTGTTTGTACGTACAATCGTGCCGATATGCTTAAGGAGACCATGCGAAGCATCTTTGCGCAAGAGTACCGGCCGGTGGAGATCCTGCTCTTCGATGACGGCTCAACTGATAATACACCGGAGGTGGCAGCAGGTTACGGAGAGAGGGTCCGTTATTACCGGCAGGAAAACAAAGGTATAGGAGCTGCGCGGACTGCCGCGTGCAAACTGGCACAGGGTGAGTACATCGCGTTTCAGGATGACGATGACCTGATGCCGCCGGACCGTATCCCATGCCTTTATGAAGCCCTTCAGCAGCATCCTCGCGCAGTATTTGCGGTGGGCGATTGGGCTAATATTGATGGCGAAGGCAAATTAACAGGCGAAAAAAGCACATTTAAGATTGCGGCCAAAGACAACAAACCGTTGCTGATAGAGGATGCATATAAGACGGTATTATGGCCTTTAATAATACCGGTGCCTCACACAACTCTTTTCCGGAAAACCGATGGCGAGCGCATAGGCTGGGTGGATGAACAGTTTCGAATGATTGAAGATTTTGACTTTTTCGCCAGGTTGGGACAGTTGGGCCCGATCGTTTATGTCCCGAAGGTGGTGTCTTACTACCGTATAGGACATGATCAATTAACCAGTGAATGTGTTAATGATAGTCTCGCCTGGGAATACTGCAGGTTTCTCCTGTTTGAAAAACATTTGAAATACCTTAACAGTGCCTATAAGGAAATGAAAAAGATATTGCAATATAGAATGTTGTACACGTTGAAGCATATCGCATTTCTTGCACGTCATGGTGATAAAGTTCCGGAGATGACTGACGGAGAGTATATAAAGAGGGGGCTGTCATTACTGGGCCCAAAGGAACGCTTCTTATACAGTTTTTATGCCTACGTCAGACTTCCGCTCAGGGTGCTGATAAAAGGGTGATGGAAAAAATTTCTCATCTTTACCGGCTCTCTTTCACTACCGGACTACTTAACTGGCAACGCACGTTGCAACGTTTTTATGGCGGCATGCCGTCAGAAAGCAAAGATGGCGGGGTAGCTATTACATTTGATGATGCATATATCGACGAATGGTATTCCCTAAGGGAACTCATGGCTTCATATGGAGCAAAAGTCACTTTTTTTGTCAGCCACGTCGATCTTTTAACTGCAGCTGCAATTGATAAACTGAAAATTTTAAGGGATGACGGGCATGAGATCGGTTTTCATGGTCTGAGGCACCTTAACGCTGTCAAGTTTGTAGAGAACCACTCGATAGATGACTATCTGTCATCAGAGATTCTGCCGGGTATTGACGTAATGTCCGGCCACGGATTTTTCCCATTGAATTTTTCTTATCCTTATGGGGCACACACTTCCCATATTGATGCAGCGCTCCTTAAACTGTTCAAGCACGTCAGGGGGACCAGCTTTACGAATAGCACAAGAAGAATGCCGGAGTTGAGTAATATTTATTGCAAATATAATGATAGCGTAATATATGGGGCCGGCATTGATAAGGTTTATCAAAACAGTATTGAAGAGATACAGGAGGGGCTGAGAAGGGCCATGAAAAAGAAAGAAACATTGATCTTGTACGCTCATAAGCCTGCAACCCGGGGCGAAGATTATAGTTTTACACCGGAAAAAATGGAAGCTATTTTAAAATATGCATCGGAAATCGGAGCTAAATTTTACAGGACCAAAGATTTGTAAGGACATCATGGCCTTATGAATAAAAAAGGACAAACCTAATGAATATTAATCATTTACCAGACAGCGTTCCTTATGCCAATTCAATCTACCAGCAGCCCTGGTGGCTCGAGGCTGTTGCGCCGGGGCAGTGGCAGGAAATTGTGATAAAAAAAGGGGAAGATATTGCCCTTAGATTCCCTTATCTAATAGAAAAGAGAAACGGTTTGACCTCCTTGACTATGCCGGGCCTGACGCAGACCTTAGGGCCGTGGCTAAAACCGTTGCAGGGAAAATATTGCAATCAATTGTCGCTCCAAAAGGAATTGATGACCGGAATGATTCAACAGCTGCCTCCCCACGACAGTTTTTATCAGAGGTTCCATCATTCAATAACTAACTGGCTGCCTTTTTACTGGAACGGGTTCACTCAGGTGACACGCTATACGTATATTATTGAGGACCTCACAAGCCTCGACAGGATTTGGGAAGGCATGAAGGACATGATTCGCAACAGAATACGGAAGGCGGAAAAATCCGGCATAAAAGTTGTTCAAACAGATGATATCGAAACAGTTCTTGATTTAAACGAGCTTACTTATGAGCGTCAGGGACTGCCGTTACCTTATTCAAGGGATTTTGTCCGGCGTCTGAATGCGGCCTGCGTAAAGAAAAATGCCGGTAAGCTGTATGTTGCCTATGGGCCGGATGGTCGTCCTCAATCAGGCCTGGTTACTGTTTGTGACGGACGAACTACCAGCGGTTTGCTGCAGGGTTCGGACCCTCAGTTAAGAGACAGTGGCGCAAATGCACTTACGCTTTGGGAAGCGATAAAAGATGCATCAAGGGTCAGCGAGGCATATGATTTTAATGGGTCAATGGTTGAGCCAATTGAGCGGTTCGTCCATGGTTTCGGAGGAGTGCAAAAACCATATTTCGAGATTTCAAAAATAAGCAGCCGTCGTATGAAGCTCCGCCTGCATACCCGGGAGCTATTAAAAACACTTTTGCATAAGTGAAATTGAACGCCCGGCCTGCTTCTGACACCTGTCCCTTTTGATAAGATGATTACAATACGCATACCCGATAATTTTGTGCCGGAAAGAACATATAGTCTCGATATGCTCTTTTTTGAGTTTTTGGGAATTGACTATAAAATAGTGATCGATAATTCTGTCCGGCATTATGAAATAATCCTCGAAAACTCTAAAAAGCTTCTTGTTAAAGATCATTTTTTCCTTAAGTTTAAAGAAGGCCCCGGCTATCTGTACGTGAAAGCGATGCCTGAGGAAATAATTTTTGCCGGAAATCAATTTTCTCCCGAACCAGATATTCCGGTCATATTTGGCAGTGATGAACTTGTCGTTGAACAGAACAGGATAGTCTGCGGCATCGATATTTTTGCCTCGTCTTTTTTTATGCTCACCCGATGGGAGGAATATGTAAACAAAAACAGGGATTCTCATAATCGTTTTCCAGCCCCGGAATCGCTCTCACATAAGAAAGGCTTCCTCCATCGGGCAGTTGTCAATGAGTATGTGGAAATGCTGTGGAATATGCTCAGCCACCTTAAATATTCAGGGGAGAGAAAAAAAAGGACGTTCAGGACTTTTGTGACGCATGACGTGGATGCGCCTTTCCTTTATGCGACAATGGACCTTCTTGCGGCTTTAAAACATGTGGGCGGCGATCTGGTCAAGAGAAAAAATCCCGGGTTGGCATTTAGTAATTTTAATTCCTGGTCAAAGGCAGTAAACAGCCGGGCAAAACAGGACCCCTATAATACGTTTGACTATATTATGGATATTAGTGAACAGTTCGGCCTGAAGAGCAGCTTCCTCTTTATAGCAGACTGCAGGCAGCCTCAATATGATGGTGATTACAGCCTCGGGCATAAATTCCTTCGCAGGCTTCTTGTAAATATGCACAGCAGGGGACACAATATCGGACTTCATACCAGTTATGGATCTTTTAATAATCCTGCCCAGACGGAAAAGGAATTCAATATATTGAAGGCAGTTTGCAATGAGGAGGGCATAGAGCAGGAATGCTGGATGAACCGTCAACACTTTTTAAGATGGGAAACTCCAACGACCTTCGCCAATCTTGAAGCGGCCCATCTTGACTGTGATTCTACGCTGTCATATGCCGATGCAGCCGGATTCCGCTGCGGGGTTTGTTATGAGTATCCTGTTTTCAATGTGTTGACGCGACACCGTCTGAACTTACGGGAAAGGCCGTTGCTTGTCATGGAATGCTCGGTAATAGATGAGCGGTATATGGATCTGGGGACCGGTGAGAGGGCCATTTCACTTATCAAGTCAATTAAAGATACCTGCCGGAAGTTTAATGGCGATTTTACAATCCTCTGGCACAATACCAGGTTTATAGATCAACAGGAGCGCCGGCTTTACCGCCAGATGTTAGAGGCCTGAGAAAATAGAGGTCGATGAGAAAAAGGTCATGACAGATTATCTATTGGTCAGCGTTATAATGCCGCTCTATAACAAAAAGCCTTATGTAGAACGCTCAATAAAGAGCGTAATAAATCAGACTTATCCTAATTGGGAGTTAATAATTGTCGATGATGGTTCCACTGACGGATCGGCGTATATTGTTCCTCAGGATGATCCTCGGATCAAGCTGTTCAGGCAGTCGACCAGAGGACCGGGAGCTGCAAGAAATAAAGCAGCAGAAATGGCTTCAGGGGACTATCTTGCATTTATCGATGCTGATGACCACTATTATCCATTTAAATTGGAACGAGAGGTTGAAGTTTTAGGGAATGGGCAAGCTGAGTGGATGATGTCGGCTTATGATTTTCAACTGGATGGCATTATAACGCGGCGTTACATTAAGGATATCAACAATGCAGAGATCAAAGATGGAACAAAGGTTTTTGATGATGCAATAAATCAACTCTCGGTTGCCGGATGGCCCAGCGACGGTATTTTTATAAAAAAGACCCTGTTTGAGAGACTGTGCGGATTCAACGAAAGCATGCGATATAATGAAATTACAGAATTCATGATTCGTTGTGCTGTTGTGCAGCCCAAAATAATAATAGGCAACATTCCTCTTTGCCTCATCGTAGACGTACCTGGAAGTCTTTCGCATGTGTCGTCTTCTCAAATTGAACATCTGAAGCAAATGGGCGAAAGTCTTTACAAATTATCACAAGCCCATCCGAAGTATTCGAGGTATTTAAAGCAGAGAAGCGATAACTTGATGATTTCGTATGCAGCAAATCGAATTCTCAACGGCGAGGATGCTCTGGCCCGAAAATTTCTTATCGAGGAGTATCCTTATGAAAAGACCAGAAGATGGTGGAAAATGTGGGTTGGGAGTTGGCTGCCGGTCAGGCTTCTAAACATCCTTGTTCCGGCCAGGAAGGGATTGACCTCCTAACACAACGAATCCTGGTTATTTAGAGGAGAGAAGAAACATGCTAAGCTATCCGCTAATCAGTGTCCTTATGCCGCTTTATAACAAAAAACCTTATGTAGAACGCTCAATAAAGAGCGTAATAAATCAGACTTATCCTAATTGGGAGTTAATAATTGTCGATGATGGTTCCACTGACGGATCGGCGGATATTGTTCCTCATGATGATCCTCGAATCAGGCTGTTCCGGCAGCCAAACAGAGGACCGGGTGCTGCAAGAAATAAAGCAGCAGAAATGGCTTCAGGGGATTATCTTGCATTTATCGATGCTGATGACTGCTATTATCGATTTAAATTGGAACGCGAGATCGAAGTTTTAAGGAATGGACAAGGCGAGTGGATGATGTCCCCCTTTGATTTTAAGGTTCGTAATACTATTACACGGCGTTACATAAAGGACATTAATAATTCCGAGGTAAAAGAGGAAACAGTGGTCTTTGATAACGCGATAGATGAACTTGCAGTTGCCGGATGGCATGTTGACGGTTTATTTATGAAGAGGACCCTGTTTGAGAGAGTGGGCGGATTCGACGAAAGCATGCGGTATAATGAAGTCACAGAATTCATGGTTCGTTGTGCTGTTGCGCAGTCCAAAATAATAATAGGTCACCTTTCTCTATACATCGTCATGGACGTACCTGGAAATGCTACAAAGGTGTGGTCTCCTCAAATTGAACATCTGAGACAAATGGGTGAAAGTCTTTATAAATTATCACAAGGCTATCCGAAGTATTCGAGGTATTTAAAGCAAAGAAGCGATGACTTGATGATTTCGTATGCAGCAAATCGAATTCTCAACGGCGAGAATGCTCTGGCCCGAAAATTTCTTATTACGGAATATCCTTATGAAAAGACAAAAAGATGGTGGAAAATGTGGGTTGGGAGCTGGGTGCCGGTCAGGCTTCTCAACAATTTGAAGATATTAACTTGTTAAAATGAGTGTCCCGTCAGCGTTAATTGCGAGCTTTGCTATTGTTAATGCGGGTTGCAATGCACATGCCGCGGACCTGCCGATTGGAAAACTTTGAAAGGGGTTTACTCTTTTAAGAAACGATGGGAAAAAAGGTTTTAATTATAGCTTACTGTTTTCCGCCGATGCCTGTCATAGGTTCTCAGCGGCCATATGGGTTGGCCAAGTACCTGCAGCGTTTCGACTGGGAACCCATAGTATTGACTGTTAAACATCCCGGAAATTTTCCGCCTGGAATTAAAGTAATTGCTACGGATTACACGGACATAATTGCTGTGCTGAAAAAAATGATAGGGGTTGATCCCTATACAGGGATCCATCAACAGTTGGGGATAGAGATAACAAAGAACTACAATCATCCGACATGGAAGGGCAAACTGCTTAAATTTGCAAGGGAGGCCGTCGCCTATCCTGATAGTGAGCGGGGATGGTACAAGCATGCTGTCAAAGCAGCATCTGAATTAATGGAAAGAGAGAGGATAAACGCCGTTATCAGCACCTCTTTTCCTGCCACGTCCCATCTGATAGCAAAAAAAATCAAACAGAAATATGGAATTCCATGGGTGGCTGATTTGCGTGACCTCTGGACACAGAACAGCTACTCCGGAAAGTTTAAAATAATAAGTCTTATGGAGAGACGCCTGGAGCTGAAGACGTTATCACATGCCGATGCATTGGTGACTGTTTCGGAGCCGCTCGCGGACATGCTTAAGAGTCTTCACTTAAACAAAGAAGTGCAATGCATCACTAACGGCTACGATCCCGATGCTTTTAATACGAAGCCGTTAAATCTTTCAAAAAAGTTTACCATAACCTATACCGGCACACTGTACAACGGGGCCAGGGACCCCTCGACGTTATTTGAAGCAACTGCTAAATTGATGAATCAAAATAAAATAGACAGGACTCACATGGAAATACGTTTTTACGGCGACATTCAGGGCTGGCTTATCGATGATATAAAGAAATTCGGGCTGGAACATATCGTCAGGCTTTACGGTACTGTGCCGAGAGAAGAGGCCCTTAAGCTGCAGAAAGAATCGCAAATTTTACTGTTGTTATTAGTGAATGATGCGAGAGATCAAGGCTACTATACAGGCAAACTATTTGAATATCTTGGCGCAAAAAGGCCCATTCTGGCGATCGGAGGGGCTAACAGCATTGTAAAAGATCTTCTGGCCAATACGAACGCCGGCAAGTTCGCTGAAAATAAGGAACAGGCGGAAGCCATCCTGATGCAGCACTATCAGGAATTTATCACCTCCGGCGAAGTGAAGTACGGCGCCAATGGGGATATTGAAAATTATACATATAACTCGATGGCCGTGAAATATTCAAAGCTGTTAAATAAATTAGCCGTATCATAATTGAGAGCATATCCTTAAGACCATGAGCATAATACAGGAAGCGCAGTCGCGCATTAATCAGAAGGTCCTTTTGGCCGGTTTGGCATTGCCTATAGCTTTATTTATGGCGATAGCCATTACAGAGGTCAAATGGGTATATATGGCACTTCTGATCGCTCCTTTTATCATTTATATCTCCCTGAAAAAGACTTTCATATTCCCGTTCGGACTGTATGTTTTTTCAATTCCTTTCGAGGGTTTGCAGACATGGTCCGGAGCTGAGCAGGGCGCAACATTGATGAGAGTGATAGGCATAATGACTATCCTTTCTCTGCTGCTGAAGAGCTGCTTTGAAAAAAAGTTGAGAGCACCTGATAAAACGGCCCTATGGTGGCTCCTGTTTGCTTTATATTGTCTTTTATCTATTACATGGTCAATTTCTCCCGATTCCCCGATAGTAAGGGCACAAACGATTATCGGACTGCTGGCGCTCTATATGGTTGTGTCTTCATACAAGATTCAAAAGAAGGAATACGATATTTTAAAGTGGTTTGTCCTGTTAAGCGGGATTTTAAGCGCGCTGATAATGCTCTACTGTTATCAGAAAGGAATGAACGAATTCGGGGATGCAACCAGGGTATCGGTAATGTCGTTAAATGATAAGGGCGTTAACGGCGCAAACAGGGATTTATTTGAAGGGTCGGAAGGTGATAAGGGCATTCACGGCGCAAACAAGCAGGCCTTTGATATGTTGATTGCTGTTTCAATATGCTTGGGAATGATGCTGAAAGAACGGAAATTGTCCGCAAGGCTCCTTCTTTTTTTGGCTCTCATGACGATGTTCTGCGGTATTATTCTCACTGGTTCCCGTGGGGGCCTGGCTGCGGGCTTAACTGTTGTCCTGTATTACTGTCTTTTTACAAAAAAGAAAATGAAGTTTGGAATTTTTGCCGCCGTTACCGCAATTACGGTTTTCTCTTTCATACCTCAATATTATATTGACCGTATAAGCGACTCTGTGGAATCTAATGCTTCAGGACGGGGTGATATATGGCAGGTGGGATTGCAAGCTATTAAAAAATACTGGCTGTTCGGCGCAGGACTTGACGGTTTCCCCAAGGCATATACGGAATTTGTTAAATATACGCCGAGATTTCTGGGACTTGACAGGGCGCCCCACAATGTAATTATCGGAATGTCGGTCGAACTCGGGATTGTTGGTCTGGCTGTTATGGTTATCGGACTGGCAAAACATTATTCAGCACTCGGCCGGGAAAGCCGAACTTGCAATATGGACAGAATTGTTCTGAAAGCCGCTTTTTGGGGGATTATGGTATCCGGCATGTCGTTAGACATGATCTGGAACAAGACATTTTGGCTGCTGTTGATGATGATGACCATGCAAAAATATATCTCAGAAGTTGAAAAGAAAAACGTGCCCCTTTTTGCACAAAGCCCGGAATATCATGGAACGCGGGGTGTAAGAATGATTAAGGCAGGCCAATAATATGTGCGGCATATGCGGCATATATGAAAAGAATAGCCACGACATAGACGTGGAAACTATTGTCAAAATGCGTGATGTGATGATAAGTCGCGGTCCTGATGACGCCGGATTGTATACTGCTCCACACATAGGGTTGGGTCATCGCCGCCTCAGTATAATAGATATTTCCTCTTCCGGGCATCAACCCATGTCAAATGAAGATAATACATTATGGGTCGTATTCAACGGCGAGATCTATAATTTCCACGAACTGCGGACGGCATTGGCTGAGAAAGGCCATATCTTTAATTCACATACAGACACCGAAGTATTGCTTCACGGCTATGAAGAATGGGGAATAGATGAACTCTTACGGAAACTCAACGGAATGTTTGCGTTTGCTCTCTGGAATTCCGAAGAGCAGGAATTAATTCTGGCGCGTGACAGGCTGGGTGTGAAGCCGCTATTTTATATGGAAAAAGACGGGAAGGTATATTTTTCTTCGGATATTAAATCTATCTGCCTGGCATATGAAAAAGACCTGGCCATTGACTTTCAGGCAATGGACCATTTTCTCTATTCGTACTGTATTCCTCAGGAGTATTCCATCTATGAGGATGTAAGAAAAGTTTTACCTGCTCAATATATAAGCTTCAATAAAACCGGGGCTGTCGCGCGCGAATATTGGCATCTGAGCTTTTCTTCGAAACTGATAATGAGCGAAGATGAATGTATGGAGCAGCTCACAGATAAGCTTTTGCTTGCAGTACGAAAAAGGCTGATCAGCGACGTCCCCCTGGGCGCTTTTTTGAGTGGAGGAGTCGACTCAAGCCTCATCGTGGCCCTTATGGCAAAGGCGGGCGGCTCCCGCGTAAAAACTTTCTCAATGGGGGTGAGGGAGGAATCATATAACGAATTGAAATATGCTCGAATGGTGGCTGAAAGATACTCGACTGACCATCATGAATTCATAGTTGAACCGGATGCCCTGAACATTTTGCCGGAGATAATCTGGGCTTATGGCGAACCCTTCGCTGACGCTTCCCAGATCCCGACCTATTACGTATCGAAAATGACAAGAGAGTATGTAACAGTTGCTTTGACGGGTGATGGCGGAGACGAGTCCTTTTGCGGATATGGCAATTCCCCGGCATATTATTATGCAGGCAAGTACAGAAAGTATGTGCCGGCTTTTATACGTAATCAAGTTATGCCTTCGGTTGCCGGTGCTCTTGTATCCATGGTCGGCAGGCGCGGGATAATGAGCAAAATCAAAACCTTGACGGAATATGGAAGAGGCAGCTTCAAAGACAGTCTGGGAATGGGCGGCATTTTCGGACCTGATCATAGAGATGCAGTATACTCAGACGATTTCAGGCAAAAAATATCGGGCCACAATCCCATTGATATTTTAGAAGCCTGCCTCTCCAGCGCTGACGGAATAGATGAAGTGGACAGGTCATTGTACCTCGGAATCAAAACTGCGCTTCCTAACGACTATCTTACAAAAGTCGATGTAGCGACAATGATGAATTCCCTTGAAGCCCGATCGCCTTATCTGGATTATGAACTGATGGAATTTGCAGCAAAGATACCCTCAAGCGTAAAAGTGAAGCATGGCATGCAGAAATATCTCCTGAAAAAAATGGCCGCTCGTTTTGTCCCACATAAGGCAATTTACAGGAAAAAATGGGGTTTCGGAATACCGATCGGTTTCTGGTTCAGGGACGATATAAAGCACCTGCTTAATGAGATACTCCTGAGTAAGAGGGCCGCCGGCAGAGGATATTTCAATATGCCTTATGTGCGAAAGCTTGTGACCGACCACGTGGCCGGCAAAACAGATCATGCTTACCGTTTGTGGTCCTTATTGTGCCTGGAATTATGGCATCTGATGTTCATTGATAAGGTAATATCAAAATCCGACAAAATATTATAGACGCAGCAGCTTTTTTATCTCATCAAATTCCGGTCTCATCTTATAGCCGATGAAAGTATTAATGTTATCGAGCAGTTATCCTAAACTCATGGGGGGTACATTTGTCCATGATGCGGCAAGGCGCCTCCTGGACAACGGCTGCAACCTCAGGGTAATCGTGCCGACGGCATATTGCCCGAAAATCATGATGAACATAAACAGGTGGAAGATGTACGCGCATATCCCTGACCACGACACTATTGATATGATTCCGGTATATTATCCCCGGTATTTTCGCCTGCCGGGGAAATGGTTTCATTCCATGTCCAGTTATACTGAGTACCTCGGCCTGAGTAATATAGCTCAGGAAATGATCAAAGAATTTAAACCCGATATCATTCATGCCCACGCAGCCACGCCGGCCGGTTACATCGGGTTGCTTTTGAAGAAAAAATACGGACTCCCTCTTATATGCCATATCAGAGGCAGCGACATAAATACATACCCTCATTATTCATCTCTGTCCATGCATATGACAAAAAAAGTTCTTACCGAAGCCGACCTTCTGGTCAGTGTCAGCGGTGCTCTTAAACACGCGGCAAATGCTATAGCAAAGACAAAGAATGTAATCAAAGTCGTTTATAACGGATGCGATCATACTATTTTTGCCCACAGAAAGGGACCTCGTTCAATAATAAGGCATAAATTCGGAATATCGGAATCAGACAAGGCGCTCATATTTGTCGGAAAGCTGTCAAAGGACAAGGGAATTCTTGAATTGACTGATGCCTTTATCCGGGTTCATATAGATAACCCCGGCCTTCACCTGTTCATAATTGGGAACGGCCCAGAAACTTTAACTCTAAGTAACATCGTCGCTTCATGCAAATTGCGGGACAATATACATTTTATCGGTCAACTTCCTCATGACGATATAGCAAATTATCTGAGCGCTTCAGATATCCTTATTCTGCCGTCTCACTCGGAAGGACTGCCAAATGCAGTATTGGAAGCAATGGCCTGCAGTCTGCCGGTAATAGCTACCCGGGTTGGAGGAATTCCTGAAGCAGTGGAAGATGGAAAAAGCGGGATTCTTATCGACGTAAAAGATGTTGATTCGTTGGCTGATGCTATCAACTATCTGATTATGAACAATGATCTTGCCGGACAAATGGGATCTTACGGCAGAAGAATTGTAGAATCGAAGTTTACCTGGCAGCGCAATGCAGAAAAGATGATCGGCATATACAAAGAGGCAACGAATGCAAGGTAACAGGATTCGCATGATTACTACTGTACGGTCCTTTAATACGAACGAGAGGAGAATAACTTCAAATGGATATCAGAGAACTTGCTCCAGCCGATCATCAAAAATATAACGAGTTAGTTGGGTTATATGGTTCAGTATTTAACACTTTACAGTGGATTAAACTGTTCGGTAAAGACATAAGGAATTATGGGATTTATGATAAAGGGGACGAGCTGATCGGCGGGTTTTTTATTTATACCGGAAAGAAATACGGGGTCCCTATATATTGCAACCCTCCGCTTACGCCTTCGGTAGGCCCTTTTTTGAAAATCGAAAGTACAAATCCCGTGAAAGTATTGGACAAGTACAAGCAAGTCATCTCCCTGATCTCGGAATTTATGGATAAAATGAATTGTCCGGTTATTTCAATTTCGTTTGATAAATCCATAATTGATATGCAGCCTTTCATCTGGAGGGATTTTAAGGTAATTCCTCATTATACCTATGTAGTGGGACTTGTCAAATCTGTTGAAGACATCTGGAAGCGAATGTCCACTGATCGGAGAAACAACATTACAAAAGGAACGAAGGATGGCCTGGTTGTGGAAAAAACAAGTGATCATGCAATTATCAGGTCATTAGTTCTTAAAACATTTTCAAGGCAAAAAATGGCCATCGATGATACTTTTATAAATAAGGTCCTTTTCGACTTTGCAAACGACAGCAACAGTTTAGCGTTTGTAGCATCGAGCGACGGAGACCCCATTGCATGCGAATTCTGCGTACGTGACAATAAAACGGCCTATGGCCTTTTAGCAGGATATGATTCTGAAAACAAGCACCGTGGCGCCGGCGCTCTCTGTATATGGGAGGCAATAAAATATTCAAAGCAACTGGGCCTCACACATTTTGATTTTTCGGGATCGATGGTCCCTGATATCGAACTATACTTGAGGGGGTTCGGGGGCGAGTTGAGACCATATTACCGGGCCAACAAGGCAATATTGCCGCTGGAGATAGCGCTGAAGTTTTTCAAGCGGAGGTTGTTTTAGTGAACGTAATAGTTTCACATGATGTCGATCACCTTACGGCGTGGGAACATAAGGGTGATTTGATAGTTCCCAAGCACATAATAAGGAACTGCATCGAATGCGGGTTTCGATATATTTCATGCGAGGAGATGCTCAAGAGATTCAGCGACATCCTAAGGAACAAGTGGAACAACCTTGAGGCCATGATGAAGTTCGATAAAGAACACGGTGTCCCCTCTACGTTTTTTTTCGGCGTAAAAAACGGCCTGGGGCTGTCGTATGCGCAGAAAGACGCCGGGTTCTGGATTAATAAGGCAATGGAGGAGGGGTTTGCCGTAGGTGTTCACGGAATTGCATTTGAGCGCCTTGAGGACATCAGAGAAGAATTTGATACTTTTGCCAGGACGACAAAGATGGTTGACTTTGGAATCAGAATGCATTATTTAAGGAGAAACTCCGAAACACTGCATCATCTTGAGAGGGCAGGATACGGGTTCGACAGTTCATTTCCGGAAATGTCGTCCCCATATAAGGTCGGAGGTTTATGGGAATTCCCTCTGCATATTATGGATGGAAATATTCTGTGCAAAAATGCACGGTGGCAGGACCAGACGTTGAGTCAGGCCAGGGATGCGACAAAGGCCATATTGGAAGAGGCCGTAGATCGCAATATAAAATATTTTACTATCCTGCTGCATGACCGATACTTCAACGACAGTTTTAAGACATGGAAGGAGTGGTATATCTGGTTGATAGAATTATTGCGTGAAAACGGGTCATCCTTTGTCAGCTATGCCGACGCCGTAAAGGAAATGGAAAATGAAGAACATTAAGGTTTGCCATCTCACAACAGTGCATAAGCCTTTCGACGACCGTATCTTTCATAAAGAGTGTATGACATTGGCTGATGAAGGGTTCGATGTCGTCCTCATCGCCCAGCACGACAGGGACGAAGTTGTAGACAGCGTTGGTATAATAGGGCTGCCGAAGGCCAAAACACGCATACACCGTATGACTTGGCTTGCATACAGGGCCTTCGTGTCGGCGGTGAAGACAAAAGCTGATTTTTATCATCTCCATGACCCTGAACTTATTCCCATAGGATTGTTGCTGAAATTGTTTACCGGCAAGAAAGTCTACTATGACGTCCATGAAGATTATGCCCTTACAATGCTCGACAAAAGCTGGCTGCCGGAATTCTCGCGGAATTCCATCTCACTCTTGGTTGCCGCTTTGGAAAAATTATCGGCGAGGGCATTTGACAGAATAATTACGGCCACAACTGATATAGCACTCAATTTCCCGGCTGCCAGGGTCTCTGTCATACGGAATTTGCCGCTTTACAACATGATCCGTCAGGTCGAGCCGCTGCGCGTGAAAAAAGACAGGCCGGTGGTCATCTATGCCGGCGGCCTGGCGAGGGTCCGGGGCATTAAAGAACTTGTTCAGGCCGTTGGACACCTGGACGGCGCGGTGGAAATGTGGCTTCTCGGGACGTGGGAGACACAGGACTTTAGAGAAGAATGTGAAAAGTCCGCGGGGTGGCAATACGTCAGCTACCTCGGTTGCAGAGGGCTCAAAGAAGTTTATGCATATATGAAAGCAGCTGATATAGGACTGCACTGCATGCATCCGTTACCCAGGTATGTCAATGGTCTTCCGGTGAAGTATTTCGAATACCTGGCTTGTGAAATTCCGGTGGTCCTGAGTTCTTCAGCTCTTTGGGAAGAACTGTTCCGGGATTGCGCGCTATTTGCGGACACCTATTCACCCGAAGACATAGCCGGTAAAATTATGACAATCCTTTCAGATGGAGCATTGAGGTCGAGCCTGGTTGCTAATGGGAAGAGGCTTATAGAGTCTGAATACGACTGGGAAAAAGAGAAGTGGACGTTAATAGATATATACAGGCGCGCCGTTCAGGGAGGGAGTAATGTTTAACAGGATTTTGGTTTTGGCGCCTCATGTGGATGACGGAGAATTCGGCTGCGGCGGCAGTATAGCAAATTTCCTCGATCAGGGAAAAACTGTTTACTATGCTGCCTTTTCGACTGCCGAAGAATCAGTCCCGGACCATCTGCCTAAAAATATTCTTAAATGCGAAGTGCGGGAAGCAACAAAGATACTCGGGATCGCCCCGGAAAACCTGCTGGTTTATGATTATCAGGTCCGGAAGTTAAACTATCGGCGGCAGGAAATTCTGGAGGATATGGTCAGGATGAGAAGAGACCTCGAGCCTGACCTGGTGCTGATGCCGTCGCCGAACGATTTGCATCAGGACCATTACACAGTTGCGATGGAAGGCCTCAGGGCCTTTAAGAAGGTGAGTATTATGGGCTATGAAATCCCATGGAACAATATAACGTTCCACACGCAGTCTTTCATAAAGCTGAAAGAAGAACATGTCAGAAGAAAAATTGAAGCTCTGGAAGCCTATCAGTCGCAAAGCCACAGGTTTTATGCTTCGGCCGATTTTATATGGAGCCTTGCAAAGACAAGAGGAGTGCAGATAGAAACAACCTACGCCGAAACCTTTGAGGTGATCAGATGGGTAATATAGTCTCGGTTATGGTAACCGGCGCAGGCGCCCCGGGGACAGCGGGGACCGTGTCTGCCCTGAGAAACAATCCCGGCAAAATAAACTACAGGATCACCGCGATCGATATGAAGGATGACTGCATCGGTAAATATATTGCTGATGCCTTTTATCCGGTTCCTGACCCCGGTCATCCGGATTACATCCCAAAACTGAAAGATATTATCCAAAGGGAACGAATAAAGGTAATCATCCCCCAGACAACAAGAGAAGTCGAGGTTATTTCCGGCTACGCCGAATTTTTTCAGGACCTGGGCACAAAAATTATCGCTTCAGATCATAAATGTGTCGCAGAGGCCAATAATAAAATTACCCTGATATCACTGTCGAAGGAGATCGGCGTACCGTATCCAAAGTTTGTCCTGACCGGATCGGAAAAGGACTTTATTCAGGCGGTCGGCGACCTGGGATATCCTGATGAGCGGGTCGTCATAAAACCCCCGGTATCAAACGGCTCGCGCGGCGTGAGAATACTTTCTCCGGATGCGTGGAGCGTACGGAAATTCCTGGATGAAAAACCTGACGGGATGGAAGTTGATCTGGAAAACGTTCTTAGAATGCTAAGAAACGGAAAATGGCCCGCGCTTCTGGTCACCGAATACCTCAGCGGTGCAGAATACACAGTTGATGTTTTCAGAAACGGCGCCGGTGTCGTTGTCATTCCAAGACTGCGGGAAACCATAAGAAGCGGAATAACCTTTAACGCAAGCGTCGATTACAGGGAAGATATCATAGAATATTCCAAAAGACTTTCCGTTGCCTGTGGTCTGTTTTATTGCTTCGGGTTCCAGTTCAAGTTATCAAAAGAAGGGGTCCCCAAGATATTGGAATGCAACCCAAGGGTCCAGGGGACCATGGCCTTCAGTTCCTTCGCCGGTTTTAACATGGTACACCATTCCGTGCAGGAGGCCCTGGGCTGTCCCGTTTCCCTCGACAGCATCAAACTGAAGGACAAAATACAGTTCAAACGGTATTGGGGAGGGATGGCGATAGACAATGGGCATTGCATCGGAAGTATTTAAACTTACTTCGATCAATCATGGACAGATATTCCATGTGCATACGGACTATACCGACGGTTCCAGCACCGTCGCAGATTATGTGGAGTATGCATCAGAGCATAATTGCAGGACACTCATCTTCACCGAGCATGTCAGGAAAGAACTTTCATATAGCTTCACTGACTTCCTGTCCGATATCGATTGTGCCAGGCAGCGGGTCCCCGGACTGACAATTATCGCCGGAGCAGAGGCCAATATCCTGCCCGGCGGCGGACTGAATATCTCTGATGATGTAATGTCCCGAATCGACGTTATATGTTTCGCCTGCCACTCTTTCCCGGAAAATGTCGCACTCTATGAAGATACTTTCAGGCGAGTTTTTAAGGACCGGAGATGGGAGGACCATGTCCGTGTCTGGGTCCACCCCGGCAGGTTCCTGAAACGCAGGGGGCTTTTAGAAAAAAACATTAGTACACTAAAAGGCCTAATCGATCTGGCCGCGGAACAAAATGTCCTTATTGAAAGGAATCTAAAAGAGAACTTGCCCCCGGCAGGGCTATTAGAGCGGATATCATCTGACAAGATCATTAATGGGTACGACGCGCATTCCGTCGATGAATTGCGGAGGCTTCAGCACCATGTCCCGTCCTCTCCCGGACCTGATCAGTAAATAGCAGTTACACGACCGGACCGTGGTCAATGGCAGACGCGGCTTTATTATTACTAATTCTAATGAAATGGGGGGTATTGTATGTGTGGAATAATCGGATATATCGGCAGCGGGAATGCAATTCCCATCGTTATTGACGGTCTGAAGCGTCTTGAATACAGGGGATACGATTCCGCCGGAATCGCCTTTCTCGAGGATGATAAAATAAGCGTAAAGCGGTGCAAAGGCAAGATTAGCGCTCTTGAGGCAATTACCGCCATGTTAACGAAACCGAGCAATCTTGCCATAGGCCACACGAGATGGGCCACGCACGGCAAACCTTCAGAAAAAAATGCACACCCCCACCGGTCTGACGGCATCGTTGTCGTTCATAACGGCATCATCGAAAACTACGCTGAACTCAAACGTGCGCTGCAGGCCGAAGGCTTTGTGTTTTCGTCTGAAACCGACACCGAGGTGCTATGCCATCTGATTAAGAAGCATGCGGCCCAGGCCCCTTTTGAGGTGGCAGTCCGGAAAGCTATCAGGGAGGTAAGGGGCTCCTTTGCGTTTGCGGTCATCAATGAAAGGGAACCTGATAAAATCATTGCGGTCAGGAAAGAAAGTCCTCTCGTGATCGGACTGGGTGACGGAGAATACTTTCTCGCCTCTGATGTCCCTGCCTTTCTAACCCATTCCAATGAGGTGATATTCCTCGATAATAATGAAATAGCCGTATTCCACAAAGACGGGCTAATAGTAACAGATTTCGATGGAATGCCCCTGCACAAGAATATTTCCAGGATATCGTGGAGTCCGTCAATGGCGGAGAAGGGTGGATACCGCCACTTCATGCTCAAAGAAATTTACGAGCAGCCAAGGGCGATAACGGACACCTTTCGCGGAAGAATATTCCCCGATAAAGGGGAGGTGGCTCTCAAGGCATTCAACCTCACCCCCGAAGACATCAAGGGGATCGACAGGATATTTATCGTCGCATGCGGGACATCGTACCATTCCGGGCTGGTGGGCAAGTATATGATAGAAGAATTGTCCAGGATTCCGGTGGAGGTCGACATCGCCTCGGAATTCCGGTACAGGAATCCCATTATCAATGAAAAGACATTATTTATAGCGATCACGCAGTCCGGCGAGACTGCAGACACCCTTGCAGCCTCAAGGGAGGCAAAGCGGCTTGGGGCGAAAGTGTTGAGCATTTGCAATGTGATCGGCAGCACGGCCTCCCGCGAATCGGATTTTGTGTTCTATACGCATTCAGGGCCGGAGATCGGCGTGGCTTCTACCAAGGCGTTCACCACACAGATAGTCGGGCTCTATCTGCTGGCAATCGGCCTGGGCAGGGTAAGAGGCGCACTTGACGAAAGCGCTGCCTCAAAACTCCTGGGAGACCTGGTCCACCTGCCTGTGCAGGTTGAGCATACGCTGGAGCTGGATGCCTCCATAAGCGCTATAGCAAAAGAGCTTTTCAGGGCAAAGGGCTTTCTTTACCTCGGCAGGGGAATAAATTATCCGATTGCACTGGAAGGCGCGTTGAAGCTGAAAGAGATATCATATATCCATGCGGAAGGGTATGCCGCCGGAGAGATGAAGCACGGCCCCATAGCCCTGATTGATGAAGACCTTCCGGTTGTTGTGCTTGCACCCTCCGGGAAACTTTACGAAAAGGTCGCCTCCAACATGGAAGAAGTCAGAAGCAGGGGGGGCACGATCATCGCCTTGACCTCCGCTGATAGCGCAACTGCAAACAGGCTCGCAAAATATTCAATACCCGTAGAAGAAAACAACCCTTATTTGAATACAATTTTATTAACGCTCCCGCTCCAGCTCCTTGCATATCATGTTGCGGTATTGAGAGGATGCGATGTGGACCAGCCCAGGAATCTTGCCAAGAGCGTAACTGTTGAATGATAAATTTTCCCAAAAAAAGCTCTTTCCATCCCACGCACTCTCACCGGGCATCCGGAAGACCACCGGATGCCGGCTTACGACTTGCGGGCATGACGGACAATAAAGAGCAGGAGGAAATGATGCTTAAGGATGGTTATAAAAAGGTGCTCGATCGGGTTTTCCTGGTTTCAGAAAAACTGATCGTACTTGACGGGATTGACGAAGTTTTTGAACACATAACAAAAACTACCATAATCCTTACCAGCGCTGAAGCGGCCACAATTAGAATTTTTAATATGGAAAAGGGGACCCTCGACATGGTCAAGGGATACGGACTGTCAGACGGCTTTTTCAAACAGCTTCCTGTTCGAATAGGCGACGGCATTGCAGGCAGAGTAGTGCTTGATGGAAAGCTTTTTTCGATTGCTGATGTGAGGCAAGAACCTCAGTGTGCAAAAAGAGAACTTGCCGGCCTCGAAAACATCAGGGCAATTATATGCGTTCCGCTGAAGGTAAAAGAGAGCAACATAGGCTGCCTGACCGTATATAAACGGAAAGCAAGCGCCTTTACCGGAAACGATCTGCTATCGTTGAACACAATTGCCGGGCAGGCAGCCGCCGCTATTGAAAAATCACAACTCATAATCGAGCTGCAAAAACAGGCCTGCTTTGACCAGTTAACGGGAATCTATAATAAAAATACCATACTCAGACATCTCGAAGCGCAACTTGATCTTTCGCTCAGGCACAAGCAATCAACAAGCATCATTTTCCTTGATATCGATCATTTCAAGGCCTTTAACGATACTCATGGGCATCTTCTTGGAGACAAGCTTTTGAGTGATTTTGCTAATGTCATGAAAAAATGCTGCAGGAAATCCGACATGCTTGGCAGGTTTGGCGGGGAGGAGTTTTTGATAATAGCGCCTCAAACCCAGAAAGCGGAAGCCCATGCGCTCGGTCATAAATTTAAAGAAGCCGTAAATACACATAAGTTCCTCGGATCGGCCGGGACCCGAGAACGGGTGACATTCAGCGCAGGCATAGCATCCTTTCCGGAAGACGGCTCTGATATAAATGAGCTTCTGAAAAAAGCGGATCAGGCGATGTACAAAGGCAAGACGGGAGGCAGGAACATGATTACCGTATATCAAGACAATATGACGAGTGCTTTACGGGTATCAAGGAGGTAATCTCTGATGAAAATTGCATATATAATTCTGGCTTATAAATATCCCGAACAATTATCGAGGCTGATACACACGTTGCAGTCCGGGCAGTCTGCCTTTTTTGTCCATATTGATGCTAAGGCAGATATGGCAGCCTTTAATAATGCATTGGCCAGCGGGACGGGTGATATAACCTTCGTGAAAAGAGAAAATTCCAGATGGGGGAGCATAGGGCTTGTGAAGGCCGTACTGAACGGCATCAGGCAGGTGCTTTGTTCGAGTGTCCACTTTGATTATATCTCTGTCATGGGCGGTCAGCATTATCCCGTCAAAAGTATTCAATTCATTGAAGATTATTTTTATAAAAACAACGACAAGAGTCATATTCAGTACATAAAGCTCCCTATGGGGTGCTGGGGCGAAGAAGGCGGAATGGAAAGACTCTACCGTTATCATTATATGAACTTCAATAACCGCACGTTGAACAAAATAGTGAACCGGTGCCTTAAATACGTTAATTTTGCCCTGCCCTCCAAGACGTTTCCCGCTTATATAAAAGCATATTACGGGGGAGAATTTATATTTGGCTTTAACAGGTACGCTGCCCAATACATAATGAGCTTCATTGAGGACCATCCTGATTTCATGGATTTTTACAAATATGCTTATTGCCCGGACGAAATGTTCTTTCAAACACTTCTGATGAATTCTGATGACGAAAGGGTGTTGTCAAATATAGTGGACGAGCATTTTACGTATGTGGACTGGGACAGCCCGCCTCCTCACCCGTCAATCTTAACGGCAGGCGATTTCGACAAGCTGCTGAAGACGGACAAGCTTTTTGCGAGAAAATTTGATATCACCGCTGACACCAGAATCTTAGATCTGATTGATGAGCGGATTATAAGAGCTGTCTGAGGCTATCTGATAATGAAAATCCTGACAATAGTCGGGGCACGACCGCAATTTGTAAAAGCGGCTGTCGTATCCCGCGCAATTGCTTCATATAACAGCAGCACAGACAGCAGAAAGATTTCCGAGGTGATTGTTCATACAGGCCAGCACTACGACGCAAACATGTCGGATATTTTTTTTAAGGAAATGCATATACCTGAACCTGAATATAATCTCGGAATACATAACGGTCCTCACGGCGAAATGACCGGTCGCATGCTGGAAAAGATAGAAAAGGTCATAGTAAAAGAAAAGCCGCAGGCAGTGCTTGTTTACGGCGATACAAATTCAACACTTTCCGGAGCGCTTGCTGCTGCTAAATTACATGTCCCTGTGGCACACGTTGAGGCAGGTCTGCGTTCTTTTAATTTGAATATGCCGGAAGAGATTAATCGAATCCTGACAGACCATATATCAAACCTTCTGTTTTGTCCGACTGAAACAGCTGTAAGGAATTTGCTTAATGAAGGAATAGGCGGTAATTCGAAAGTGTTTCCAAAGGCGCCGGTTGTTTTGAACGTCGGCGATGTGATGTATGATGCGGCGATATTTTACCGCCAAATTGCAAGACCAAGCGAATACATACGAACGATAGCTGACGGCATGAATGGAAACTACTATGTTGCAACGTTACACAGAGAAGACAATACTGATAATTATGAACGTTTGAGCAATATCGTTGAAGCGTTGGAGTCCATAGCTGAAACGACCCCGATAATCCTGCCATTACATCCCAGGACGAGAAAAGCGCTTTCAGAGCATGGGCTGCAATTTTCCAAAGTCACGCTTATTGATCCAGTCGGTTATTTTGACATGCTTTTACTTTTGAACTCCTGCAAGGCAGTGTTTACGGATAGTGGAGGAGTACAGAAAGAGGCGTATTTCTTCCGCAAGCCTTGCATAACGTTACGGAATGAAACCGAATGGATAGAACTGGTGCAACATGGATTCAATATCATAGTCGGTGCAGATAAGTCCGCCATTATTGAGGCGGAAAGGGCCATGTCCGGGAAGGCGCCGGGCGATCAGGTACATCTATACGGACATGGCAACGCCGGAGCCGGAATAATTAAGACATTAGTAAATTATTTTTAAACGTCATGAACATCCTGATAATTAACCATTACGCCGGCTCACTCAGACACGGAATGCAATACCGCCAGTTTTATTTGGCCAGAGAGTGGCAAAGACTTGGGCATAAGGTAAGCATCGCAGCGGCATCGTTTTCTCATGTGAGAAGCCGCAATCCTAATATAAATGGCAATGTAACAATGGAAGAAATCGACGACATCCAATATGTCTGGTTCAGAACTCCCAAATATGAGGGCAACGGCATCGGTCGCGTGCTGAACATGCTGGTCTTTGGCCTGTCGCTTGCACTGTCGGGACCCAGGATTTTCGGTTTCCGCAAGCCTGATCTGGTGATCGCATCTTCCCCGCATCCCTTCATCTTTTTTGGGGCGGGAAGGATCGCCCGCGCATTCAGCGCCAGGCTCGTGTTTGAAGTAAGAGATCTTTGGCCCTTGACCCTGATAGAGTTGGGAGGAATATCCCCCCGTCATCCTTTTATCATTATGATGCAGAAAATAGAAAATATTGCATATCGCGCTTCAGATCATGTTATATCCTTGCTGCCGAAAGCGGCCGGCTACATGAAAGAGCATGGGCTAAGGGACGGCAAATTTACCTATATACCTAACGGAATAAGTGTCGATGAATGGAATGAATGGCGCGACGGGGCCGAGGCAGAAGGCGGCTCGGGCCACATCCGGGCGGTATCTCAAATTAAACAAGAGGGAAAATTAATTGTCGGGTATGCCGGAGCACACGGACTTGCCAACGGGCTAGGTGCTCTTATCGAGGCCGCTGCGTTGTTGCGGGCACACCCGGTCTCCTTTGTGCTGGTCGGACACGGGCCGGAAAAAGAAGCATTGGAGCGGGCTGCTCTGCAGAACGGACTTCAAAACGTCTTGTTCCTGGATTCGGTCCCGCGATCCGCGATCCCCGAACTATTGGCTTCGATGGACATTCTCTATATCGGACTGAAGAATGAACCGCTCTTCCGCTTCGGTATCAGTCCGAATAAGCTTATGGATTATATGATGGCCGGCAAGCCGATAATTCATGCCATCAATGCTGGAAATGATCTGGTTGCCGAAGCCGATTGCGGCATTTCCGTCGCACCCGAGGACCCCAGGGCCATAAAGGACGCGGTAATCGAATTAGTAAATATGACTGCCGCTGAAAGAAAAGATATGGGATCAAGAGGAAAAGAATATGTTCTGGCCCGGCATGATTACAGGGTCCTCGCAAAACGTTACCTGGAGGCATTCGAAACGGATAATGGGTCCGAAGGGAACAGAGAGATTTGAAGAGATGATAAAACAAAAGGAAAAACTGACAGGCGCCCTGCATAACGGGCAGTCGGCAGCCGGGACAATACACAGCACTTTACAGGGAGGGAAGAATGCTTAATATCGGTGTCATAGGATACGGTTATTGGGGGCCTAATATAGTAAGAAACTTTAACGGGTTAAATGGCTCCCGGGTTGTCGCGGTATGTGATAAGGATGCAAAATCCCTGAAGCGGGTGGCCAAAATCTCCTCAACTATCAGGCTTACCGCCGACTGCGACGAAATTGTTACTGCGCCTGATGTTGATATCATTGCAGTAATCACGCCGGTTTCGACGCATTACGAATTGTCCAGGAAGGCGCTTCAGAACGGAAAACATATCTTTGTTGAAAAGCCCTTTACTTATACCGTACCCCAGGCAGAGGAACTCATAAATCTGGCAGAGCAGAAAGGCTTGAAGATCATGGTCGACCATACCTTTCTCTTCACAGGGGCCGTAAAAAAAATCAAACAGATCATCGATGATAATATACTGGGCGGTTTATATTATTATGATTCAACCAGGGTCAATCTCGGGCTTTTCCAGCATGACGTGAATGTCATATGGGACCTTGCGCCCCATGACTTCGCTATAATGGATTACCTTATCTCCGAGAAACCTTCAGCTGTTGTGGCATGCGGAAAGGCCCACTTCAACGGGTTGGAAAACATAGCCTATATTACAGTCTATTTTGAAAAAAATATAATTGCTCATTTTAATGTCAACTGGCTATCACCCGTCAAGGTCAGATCAACCCTCATAGGCGGTGAAAAGAAAATGCTTATCTGGAATGATGTGGATGCGGATGAAAAGATAAAGGTATACGATAAAGGGGTCGAGGTAAGTAACAAAGAAGGGGTATATGATCTGCTCGTCAATTACCGCTCAGGCGATATGTGGGCCCCAAGGATAGAGCAAATAGAGGCCCTTAAGTCAGAAACAGAATATTTTGTCGATTGTATTGTCAACAACAAAACCCCTATGAACGATGGTCACGCAGGCTTGAAAGTGGTGAAATTGCTTGATGCCTGCAACGAATCGCTAAAAAGTAACGGGAGGATGGTCGCAATATGAATTATTTGTCCAAGAGTGTTATTTCTATTGTGATGTTGCTTATGACGTTGTCTTGCATGCCGATAGCCGTTTATGCCGACCAACATTACGATTTCACCTATCCTGACAGGACGAGCCTGATTGCTGCGGGATGGGATTTTCTTGCTGTGACGCCGTCAGGCGGGGTGCGGAACACTGAGCAGACATCCGGAGCCGTAGTGTCATATGACCAGACCGCACACCCGGGGGTCCTGCGAATCCCCGCTGATGTGGGAGACCTTTGGGACAGCACGAACAACTCAAGGAATACCTTATTCAGGGGCCTTCCCTCCGACTGGACCAGCATACGGCTGAAGATCGCCGCATGGGGCCCCACGCAGAATTATCAGCAGGCAGAGTTGCTGGCTTATCAGGATGACGACAACTATGTCGGGATAAGCAGGATATTTGCTAACGGCAACTGCCTTGAATTTGTGAATGAGACACAGGGCTCAGGGGGCATTGACACCTTATCAATAGAGTCAACGGCCACAGACCTCTACCTGCGTCTGGACCGTGATCCGTCCACTAATATAATAACGGGCTCATACTCTTTTACCGGCGACTCCTGGATATTGGTCGGGAGCGTAACACAGGCTTTGAATAGTCCGCAGCTTGGCATTTTCATCGGGGCCTCTCCGGGTGGTTTCCCCAATGCCGATCTCCAATGGGCTGAAGTGGCTTCAGGAACTGCGCCTGCTGGAGCCGCACTCTCGTTATATCCCGGCAATCTGGTTTTCAGTTCGAACGAAGGGACCGTGAATACTTCAGGTCAGACTGTGAATGTGATATATGGTTCACCTTCTACGACCCAATGGACGCAAACCTCCAATGCTCCATGGCTCATTACAAGTCCGGGCAGCGGCTCGACAGCCCAGGGAAGTCCGGGAAGTTTTTCCGTTTCGGTCGACCCCACAGGATTGGCGCCTGGAGTCCACACGGGCACGATAACAGTTTCCTCGCCTGATGCAAACAATAGTCCGCAAACAGTGAATGTTGACCTGGTGGTCAAACAGAACCCTGCTGTACAAGTGACAACGTGGAAAGACGCTCATCCCGGAGCTATGAGCGTTTGGGTGGACGACGGCGATTCGTCCTGCCTTACCGAATTGCAAAGCGCAGGGTTTGACGGGACTTACGTTGCAAATGGCACATTGCCGGACTTCTATCCCTCCTATTACAATGCCGGCATGGAGCTCGGGAGTCATCTGTTTTATCATAATTGCTTTGCAATGGACGAGTACTATTTGAGATTCACGGAAATCGAACCTAATATCAATGAAATTTGCGCAAATACACCTGAACCTTGTCAGGATGTCATATCGCTCGCGTGGCCCTGCGGCTTTACAACCGTCGAAGAAGAGGCCGTAGCATCTGATTACTACCTGTCGTCGCGAGGATACAATTTCAACCTGTTAGAAGGAACAACTCCAACGGACTGGATGAACCTGAAAAGTTTCAATTCTCACGAACATACTCCTTACCCGCCTGCAGATTTAAAGACTGTTGTAGATATGGCAGTGCAGCAGGGGCTATGGGCAAATCTCGTCTTCCATACCAGTTGCGATGATGATAACGCCATTGCCTATGCTGCAACGCAGGATATATGGGTGGCTCCGGCCGGCTCCGTGGTGAAGTATATATGGCAGCGCAACGCATTCATTTTGCAAAGCTATCAGGCAACCAGTGACACAACCACCTTTTCATACAGTCGTCTGGGGATCCCACCCTCTCCATTCAGAAGTTTTGAGACGGCTTTCGGGCCCGGAGACCTGATCACTCTTCAAGTCCTGATTAATGGCGTAACGCAGGTCTCATCCGTCACACTTGATGGGACCAGCTATCCGTACACAGCAAGTACTAGTAACGGAAATACAATTGTACTGATAGACGCCCCAATTGACACGACTACAAGAACTATTATAGTTACTGCAGACCCTGCTCCGCCGACCATAGCGTTTTCACCCACGAGCCTGACTTTCAGTACCCCTGTTGGGACAAACCCTGCGAACCAGCCGATAGCCCTGTCCAACAGCGGAGGGGGAACGCTGAACTGGACAGCAACAGCAGATACCACATCACCGCAGTGGCTGTCGGTGGGTCCCGGAAGCGGAACGGGCAATGCGACACTAACTGCCTCAGTGAATGTCGCAGGTTTGACAGCGGGTACATACACCAAAGCCATAACGATAACCGCTCCCGGATCGACAAACACGCCTCAGACGGTCAATGTGACCCTTACAGTTGGGGCAACCAAATATACAATCACAGCGACAGCCGGGTCAGGCGGCAGCATCAGTCCTTCCGGTGCGACTACTGTAAATAGCGGCGGCAGCCAGACTTACACCATTACACCGTCATCGGGATACTCCATATCGAATGTCCAGGTAGACGGCTCATCGGTAGGGCCGGTGAGCAGCTATACCTTCAGCAATGTGACCGCAACCCATACTATATCGGCGACCTTCGCGACAACCAAATATACAATCACAGCGACAGCCGGGTCAGGCGGCAGCATAAGTCCTTACGGTGCGACTAAGGTAAATAGCGGCGGCAGCCAGACTTATACAATTACACCGACATCGGGATACTCCATATCCGGTGTTCAGGTAGACGGCACATCAGTAGGGGCGGTGAGCAGCTATACCTTCAGCAATGTGACGGCAACCCATACTATATCGGCGACTTTTGCAACAGGTACGACCCAGACGCCTGTTTTTGCAACCAACAGCGGCGGAGGGCAGTATACGAGCCCATCCTCAGGAATTGTGTACCAGGCCGATACTGACTATTCGGGAGGAACAGCAGCTTCAACCACAGCGGCAATAACCGGAACGTCCGACCCCACATTGTATAAGAGCGAACGGTACGGCAATTTCTCCTACAATATCCCGCTTGCCAATGGAAACTATACCGTGACATTCAAGTTTGCTGAAATCTACTGGAATGCAGCCGGGGAGCGTATCTTCAATGTATCCATGCAGGGCACTCAGGTCATAAGTAATCTGGACATTTATGTTCAGGCCGGCAAGAATGCAGCCTATGATGTGTCTTTTCCTGTCAGTGTTACCAACGGCACGCTGAATATTAACTTTACCTCAGTGATCGATTATGCAAAAGTGAGCGCTATACTTATAACATCTTCGGACTCTACAACCACATATACAATCACAGCAACAGCCGGGCAAGGCGGCAGCATCAGTCCTTCCGGTACGACTAAGGTAAATAGCGGGGGCAGCCAGACTTACACCATTACACCGTCATCGGGATACTCCATATCCGGTGTTCAGGTAGACGGCACACCAGTAGGGGCGGTGAGCAGCTATACCTTCAGCAATGTGACCGCAACCCATACTATATCGGCGACTTTTGCGGTGACCACATATACAATCACAGCGACAGCCGGGTCAGGCGGCAGCATCAGTCCTTCCGGTACGACCAAGGTAAATAGCGGGGGCAGCCAGACTTATACAATTACACCGTCATCGGGATACTCCATATCCGGTGTTCAGGTAGACGGCACACCAGTAGGGGCGGTGAGCAGCTATACCTTCAGCAATGTGACCGCAACCCATACTATATCGGCGACCTTCGCGACAACCACATATACAATCACAGCAACAGCCGGGTCAGGCGGCAGCATCAGTCCTTCCGGTACGACCAAGGTAAATAGCGGAGGCAGCCAGACTTATACAATTACACCGTCATCGGGATACTCCATATCCGGTGTTCAGGTAGACGGCACACCAGTAGGGGCGGTGAGCAGCTATACCTTCAGCAATGTGACCGCAACCCATACTATATCGGCGACCTTCGCGACAACCACATATACAATCACAGCAACAGCCGGGTCAGGCGGCAGCATCAGTCCTTCCGGTACGACCAAGGTAAATAGCGGAGGCAGCCAGACTTATACAATTACACCGTCATCGGGATACTCCATATCCGGTGTTCAGGTAGACGGCACACCAGTAGGGGCGGTGAGCAGCTATACCTTCAGCAATGTGACCGCAAACCATACTATAGCGGCGACTTTTGCGACAGGAACGCAGACATCTTCTTTTGCGACCAACAGCGGCGGAGGGCAGTATACGAGCCAATCATCAGGGATTGTGTACCAGGCAGATACCGACTATTCGGGAGGAACAGCAGCTTCAACCACAGCAGCAATAACCGGAACGTCGGACCCTGCATTGTATCAGAGCGAACGGTACGGCAATTTTTCCTACAATATACCGCTTGCCAATGGAAACTATACTGTAACACTCAAGTTCGCTGAAATCTACTGGACTGCAGCCGGCAAGCGTGTTTTCAATGTGAGCATGCAGGGCACGCAGGTCATAAGCAACCTGGATATCTATTCCAAGGCGGGCAAGAACGCGGCCTATGACGTCACTATTCCTGTCAGTGTCACCAATGGCATTTTGAATATTGCCTTCACTACCGTTGTCGATAATGCAAAAGTGAGCGCTATCGTCGTGACGCCTCCAGCCACAAGTACCAGCTTTGCAGACAATGCCGGCGGTGGGCAGTATACGAGCCCATCATCAGGAATTGTGTACCAGGCAGATACGGACTATTCGGGAGGAACGGCAGCCTCAACCACGGCGGCGATAACCGGAACACCTGACCCCACATTGTACCAGAGCGAGCGGTACGGCAATTTCTCATACAATATCCCGCTTGCCAATGGAAACTATAATGTGACACTCAAGTTCGCTGAAATCTACTGGACTGCAGCCGGCAAGCGTGTTTTCAATGTCAGCATGCAGGGCACGAAGGTCATAAGCAACCTGGATATCTATTCCAAGGCGGGCAAGAACGCGGCCTATGATGTCACTATTCCTGTCAGTGTCACCAATGGCATGCTGAATATTAGCTTTACCTCAGTCACAGATTATGCAAAAGTAAGCGCTATCGGAGTAACATCAAATTAGTAAAAATACAGCGGGGAGGTCATATCTGTGAAATATTCTGCCATTACGGATGATGTGCAATTGGGAAGCAATGTAAAGCTGGCAAACTATATCAACCTTTACGGGTGCAGGATTGGAGACGGCACAAAGATCGGGACCTTTGTTGAGGTGCAAAAAAATGCGATAATCGGCAAGAATTGCAAAATTCAAAGTCATACGTTCATATGCGAAGGCGTTGTTATAGAAGACGATGTTTTCATAGGCCATGGTGTTACCTTTATCAATGATAAATATCCCCGGGCCACGAATTCTGAAGGGCAAATGCAAACGGAAAAAGATTGGAAAGTTATCCCGACCATTGTGAAAAAGGGCGCCTCTGTCGGATCGGGAGCCACTATTCTCTGTAATTTGACAATAGGAGAAAATGCGATTATAGGAGCGGGCAGCGTAGTTGTCAAAGATGTTCCGGCCAATTCGATCGTGGCCGGGAACCCTGCCAAGCTCATAAGGAGGATAAACAATGAGTGACAATATGGCAGTTCCTTTCCTTGATCTGGCTGCTATCCACAGCGACATCGAGGACGAACTCATGGACGTCTTTAAGGAAACGCTGAAGACGAACAGGTTTATTGGCGGCCCCACGGTAGAAGGATTCGAAAAGAATTTTGCCCGCTTTTGCGATACGGAATACTGTATAGGCGTAAACAGCGGCACTGACGCCCTGAGGTTTGCCCTCCTGGCTTGTCGCATAAAGCCGGGCGATACGGTGATAACAGTGCCTAATACTTTTATTGCCACGACTGAAGCAATCTCCCAGGCGGGGGCCTTCATTGAGTTTGTTGATATTGATGCTCAAACCTACACTTTGGACCCTGAGAAGCTTGAAGAATATCTTGAAGAAAAGTGTTTTTTCGACGAGAAAACAGGGGAAGTGATCAGTAGAAGGACAGGAAGACCGGTCAAGGCGATCATCCCCGTACACTTGTACGGTCAAATGGCAGACATGGACAGAATATGCGGACTTGCGGCGAAGCACAACCTGACCGTTATAGAGGATGCCTGTCAGGCACATGGCGCAGAATATTTCTCAGGAAGTGAAAAGCGCTGGAGAAGGGCCGGTTCTATTGGAAAGGCGTCTGCTTTCAGCTTTTATCCTGGAAAAAATCTTGGCGCGTGCGGAGAAGGCGGTGCGGTAACGACTGATGACGAGGAGGTTGCCGGGAACATTCGAATGCTCCGTGACCACGGCCAGTCTCAAAAATACTTTCATGATATCGAAGGTTACAACGGCAGGCTCGATGCTCTGCAGGCAGGCATTCTCAGGGTGAAGCTCGCGTATCTCCCTTACTGGAACGAGAAGAGGCGCATGGCGGCTTCATACTATGACATACTGCTGAGAGACATTGACGGAGTTGTTACGCCTCATGAACCTTCCTGGGCAAAGTCAGTGTACCATCTTTATGTCGTATGGGTGGAGGGCAGGCATGCTTTGCAGGAATATCTGTCGGATAAAGGCATTGACACCGGCCTGCACTACCCGTTGCCGCTGCATCTGCAGAAGGCATACAAGGGGCTCGGATATATGCAGGGTGACTTTCCTGTCTCGGAGAAAGCTGCAAAAGGGATCCTGTCTTTGCCCATGTTTCCCGGGTTGTCGAAGGACCAGCAGGAATATGTAATGGAAAAGACCCGGGAATGGAAATTGTCGCTGCGCCAAAACATTTATACTCCGAGTTGTTGACGCCGTCGCTTTTCCGGTATGCCCGGGACACGTATAGGACATTGTCAAAATATGGAATCGTCGTAAGCAGATTTGGGGGATTATTATGAGATTAGCCGAAAGCAGGATTGAAGCTTTATTAAAAATAGACCTTTTTACTTCCCTGAGCCGTGACGAATTACAGCAGGTGACTCAAAAAATGGTTGTAAAGAGTTTCAAGCGGAACGAGGTCATTTTCTATGAAGAGGATGCAAATGAGTTCATGTACATAATTCTGGATGGGGAAGTAAAAGTAATCCAGTCTACAGAAGAGGGAAAAGAAATCATTGTGGCTATTCACAGGACAGGTGATTTTTTTGGTGAACTCTCGTTGATCGACGGCAAAACCTCGCCGGCTTCAGTTGTTGCAACAAGACATTCAGTCATGGCCATTATTTCAAAAAATGCTTTTTTCGCTCTGATATACAATCAACCGAATGTACTCAAAAAACTCCTCCTCATTCTCTGTTCAAGATTCCGTGAATCGCTCGGAACGATACAGATGCTGAATTTCAACAATGCCTTGCAGAGGATCAAGATATTGTTCATCATGTTGGCCGAAAAATACGGAAAAGAAGAAAAAGGGTCAAAAGTATTAGATATAAAACTGACGCATCAGGACATGGCAGAGATGGCCGGCATGACCCGTGAGACCGTTACGAGAGTCCTTGATAAAATGCAAAAGGACGGGGAGATTACGATTCTTAAGGACAAGTTAATCGCTCTTAAACGGAATTTTTTTGAAAATAACTTAATCATGAGAGGAGTTGAGCCATAACAAACAGGGGAGGGACACATGGAAAAGTCAGCCAATTATCACAAAAATCATTCTGTAACATGTACTGAATTGGAGGGCAGCGCCATTCTTTTGGACCTTGATACCAAGTATTATTACAATCTCAACGAAACCGGTGTGCTAATCTGGCAGTTGATAGACGGCGTAAGAGGAGCAGTCGACATAGCCGAGAAGCTGTCAAATGAATACGATGTTGCCCCGGTGGATGCCATGGCAAGTGTTCAGCGGCTGTTGGGAGAGCTTGAGAAAAATGGGTTGATTGTCATGTAGGCGATAATAGTACAGAACTTTCAGACAATGCCTCTTGTCAATCCCCGCAGCAGTGATAAAATTTATAACGCTTGGTCAATTGACGGATAAAAATTACATCTTGTATTGCGGGGCTGAAGTCAATGCAAACAATCTGATCAAACGGGAGGAGGTGAAACTAAATGACTGAACGCAAGAAATTTATGGAGCCTGAACTGGTCAAATATGAAGAGTCGTTGGATGAAGTTACGCTGCAATATAACGCTTACGATCGCGAGGGATGGCATCAGATAAGGCCGCATGGATAATGTAGCAGCGGGGTCCCGCAAGGGAATGAATTTGTTCCGTTCAATTAGCAACAGAAGCCCTGCACAATACATCCGGTACAGGGTAAGCTTTACGCTGAGATCGCCGGCTGCAGCGACTACAATTCATATTACGGAAGGACCATGGTGGATATAACTTCGTATGCACAAAACAGCTTTGTTGTTCAGGGATTGGAAATAGATGTCAGCGCTCATCATTTCGCAGTGCCTTTTCTTTCAAATTACTTCCGTTCTCTTTATCAGGGAGAGACGCCCCTTGATACAGGACCTCTTCGGTTCGAACTGCAGGTGATTAAACAGCCTCCTTTTCCTGATGACACGGTGAGGGCCATAAAGGGCCCCACTGTCACCTCTTATACGAATGGCAAGGAGATACACTTCGTTTCAGAGGACAGCTCTATTATTTATTTTGATCCGGCAAAGAAAAAGGCGACCGGCTTTCTGAAAGAAGACATCCTTCAGGACGCTTTTAAACTTTATCCCCTTATGTCGGCCCTGATCGCCGAGGCCCTTGGATACCATGGATTTCATTACTTGCACGCAGCCGGACTCTATGGTCATGAAATGGGGTATCTTGTATCAGGGGACGGTGGTTCGGGGAAGACTACTGCAGCATTGAGCATGGTCGGTGAAGGTTTCAATTATGCCTCTGACGATTCTCTTTTTTTAAAGGAGCACGAAGGAGAGATACTAATCCTTCCGTTTTTCGGGAACAGAAATTTTCACCTGGACCAGGACCTGCTCAACCGCTTTCCCGACCTGGCTGAAGGGAATGGTCCAAAAATTCAGGATGGAGCAAAGATGCCTGTCAACATCTCAAAACTTTGCCCGGAATTGTTCATACCTGTTATACGGCCTCATGTTATCATTTTCCCAAAAATAACAGCACAGCCTAAAAGCGTGCTGTCTCTGCTTCCCCGTGTCGAGGTATTTAGACGGCTGTTAAAACAGACAATATTGGCCGTCGATAAAGCTATATTGCGCGCTCAGCTAAACGTTATGCAGCGCCTGGTTGAACAAGCAACCGGATTTGAGCTTTTAAGCGGCAGGGACCTCTATGAGAACCCAAAGAGCTTTGTCAGTCTTCTTGAGACAGTGAGTCTTTAACGTGGACACGATAAAAAAAATCCGCGCCAACTTCCATTCACTTGATGAAATCCTGATGTTCATGCATCTTTTTTTCCTGGTGACTATCCTGCCCCTCCTGATAAAACTGCTGACCATTCCACAATTACTGAAAATCCTCACCCCCGGGCGCACAAAATTAAAAGGGGACCGTAATCTTCGGGAATTGAGTGAAATAATAATAAAATATACGGACTATGTACTGAGTTTGGATTTCTGGATATACAGGGATATTCTGTTTGAAGCGTTCACTGGTCCTCTATTATTTCCTGCGTAAAATTGGGCTGGATGTTCAGATATGCTTCGGAGTCAAACATAAAAAGGATATTAACGGGAGAGAGGCAGGAAAAAAATTGCTGGGGCATGCGTGGCTCTCCTTAAACGGGGACTGTTTCCTCGAAAGGAATCCTGAAGATACAAAAGCCTTTGCAGTTACCTATTCCTTTCCCATCTGCCGCCATGTTTAAAGTGAATCTCTCACATGAGAAGGAGCTGCTTCTATCCTGTGCCAGGACCCAAATCCCGGAGGATAGTCTGTACCGGAATAACGATCTTATTTCTTTTCCTTTAAACTGGAAAGAAATAGTCGACTCCGCCCTTTCCTGCGATATTGCTCCGCTGGTATACCATGCCCTGAAACAGATGCCTCAACGGCAGCTCATCCCCCAGCCGGTTTTGGATAAACTGAAAGCAAATTACCATTGGAATATAGCGAGAAATATGTGTCTCTATTCGGAACTGCAGAGAATTTTGGAAAGTTTTGAATACAGAGGGATACAGGTCATCGTTTTGAAGGGCGCAGCGCTTGCCAAAACTGTCTACGGGGACATCGGGCTGCGTCCGATGCAGGACATAGATCTTCTCGTAAGGAGGCAAGACCTGCGAGGCTCAAATGAGACTATGTACGAGCTGGGCTATTTTGGCGGGGCTGATATTTTATCAACTGAAGGGCGCATGAAGAATAAGCATTATCATGTCCCCATTTACCGACACCGTAACAATAAAGCTGTCCCTGTAGAGATTCATTGGCACATCACCGACAAGAGCTGGGGTGTGAATATAGACAAGTGGTGGGACAGGGCCGGGTCCATGGAGATTGACGGGCACAGTGCCCTCGTTCCTTCTCCTGAGGACATGATTGTCCACCTCTGCCTTCACTCGTGCAATCACGGATACCGTGGCGGTATGCTTCTCAAAGGGCTTTGCGATCTCTCGGAAACTCTGCGGCACTATGAACTGCAATTAAGCCGGGATCTTCTTGTTGATACAGTGCATGCTTATAAGATCGAAAGACCTGTCTATGCTTTTTTATATCTGACAAAAACTTTTTTTCGTGAGAGAGAGAGCTCACTGGGGTGGATTACACCCGATAAGGTCGACCAAAAATTATTGAAAGCGATGGGAAACGCATTCTTTGCCGGGGACCCGCATTCAGCGGGTGTGCCCGGGGACCTTGTCCGCTCTCTGGCTGCTGATACGCTCTTGAAAAAAGTGAATATGCTATTGCCTAAAATCTTTCCTTCACGCGAGGCCATGTCGGAAAGATATTTAATTCCTGCTTTTTCTGTAAGGCTCATTTTTTATTATGTTCTTCGTCTCTTTCAATTATTGGCAAAGTATGGAAAATCTGCAGTCGATCTCTATCGGATGAAGAGCCGATAAAACCGGTCCTGCCAGGATGACCAAAGTACATTTCACGTAGTGCTGAAAAGCAATGTGCCGGCTTCGGAAGGAAGCCGGCACATTGCTTTAGGTGATCTCTGTGTTAATCTTTACAGAACGATACTATTGTGGTGTTACAGCGATAGCGCTCACTTTAGCATTATCGACAACGGTAGTGAAGTTAATATTCAGCATGCCATTGGTGACACTGACCGGAATAGTGACATCATAGGCCGCGTTCTTGCCCACCTTGGAATAGATATCCAGGTTGGTTATGACCTGCGTGCCCTGCATGCTGACATTGAAAACACGCTTGCCGGCTGCAGTCCAGTAGATTTCAGCGAACTTGAGTGTCACAGTATAGTTTCCATTGGCAAGCGGCATATTGTATGAGAAATTGCCGTACCGCTCGGTCTGATACAATGCGGGGTCAGATGACCCGGTTATCGCCGCTGTGGTTGAAGCTGCTGTTCCTCCCGTATAATCTGTATCAGCCTTATATACAACACCTGACTGACTTGTATACTGCCCCCCGCCGGCATTGTCTGCAAAACCGGTACTTGTGGATGGAGGCGTCACAACGATAGCGCTTACTTTGGCGTAATCTACCACTGAAGTGAAGGCAATATTCAGAGTGCCATTGGTGACACTGACAGGAATAGTGACATCATAGGCCGCGTTCTTGCCCGCCTTGGAATAGATATCCAGGTTGCTTATGACCTGCGTGCCCTGCATGCTCACGTTGAAAACACGCTTGCCGGCTGCAGTCCAGTAGATTTCAGCGAACTTGAGTGTTACAGTATAGTTTCCATTGGCAAGCGGTATATTGTATGAGAAATTGCCGTACCGTTCGCTCTGATACAATGTGGGGTCCGACGTTCCGGTTATCGCTGCTGTGGTTGAGGCCGCTGTTCCTCCCGTATAATACGTATCCGCTTTATAAACAACTCCTGACTGGCTCGTATACTGTCCCCCGCCGGCATTCGTTGAAAAAGTCTGTGGCGGGGTCGTACCTGCTGCAAAGGTGGCGGATATTGTATGGTTTGCCGTTACACTGTTTAAGGTATAGCTGCTCACCGCCCCGACCGATGCGCCGTCCACTGTTACGTTTGATATCTGATAATTCGCAGCCGGAGTGATCGTGAATGACTGACTGGCCCCATAGTTGACGATCACGGATCCGGACGGGGAAATGCTGCCGCCGGCGCCGGCTGAGGCGGTGATGGTAAAGGGGTCTACTGCGAAGGTTGCCGCTATCGTATGATTGGCGGTTACGTTGCTAAAGGAATATGCTGAAACAGCGCCGACAGATGCTCCGTCCACGGTCACACTCGCTATCAGATAACCGGTTTTCGGAGTAATTGTGAATGACTGACCGGCACTCTTATTCACAGTTACGGAACCTGATGGAGAGATGCTGCCATTGGCCCCGGCCGTCGCTGTGATTGTATATGTGGTGGCTGCTGCAAAGGTGGCAGATATTGTATGGTTTGCCGTCACACCGCCGAAGGAATAGCTGCTCACCGCCCCTACAGATGCGCCGTCAACCAGGACACTGGATATGGAGTAGCCTGATGAAGGAGTAATAGTGTAAGTCTTTGTGCCTCCGCTGGTTACTGTAGTCGCACCGGAAGGACTTATGCTGCCGCCGGTACCGGCGGTCGCTGTGATTGTATAGGTGGCGCCGGCCGTGAAGGTTGCGGCTATTGTATGGCTGGCGGATACGCTGCTGAAGGTGTAGGCGGCCACGGCCCCGACAGATGCGCCGTCAACTGTTACGCTTGCTATCTGATAACCTGCAGTCGGAGTGATCGTGAATGACTGGTTGCCTCCCTTACTGACCTGCACCGAACCCGAGGGAGAAATGCCGCCTCCTGAACCGGCAGAAGCGGTTATGGTATATTGTGTCGATGACCCGCTATACTCATAAGCCCCTATGGAATAGCCGCCGTCCTGAGGACGAGCTGCGCCTATGACATCATAAGCAGGAGCGTATGTGCTCGTTCCGGCATTGATGGCCGCTGAGCCGGACGCTAAGCTATAATTACCTCCCGAGGCGTTGATAAACCCGGCAGACGTTTTATAGAGATTGTTTTTCACATTTGCGGAAGTGGCATTACTGCATGACCCTCCGTCAGCATAGCAGGCTACTGAGGCGCTATCTATCAGATTATACTCGGCATACCAGCTGGTTCCCCAATTATCCAAATTAGAAACAAGACCTTTGGTAGCACCCGTACAAATGTTGTTATACATAAAGAGATTGGTAAAAGCAATACCACCATATATTGTACTGCAAGCATTGCTTGAGTTCCCGGTCCCAACAAGAGTGTTATTTATAATTTTCCAGACTCCCGTGACCGTGCCGGAACCGCTTCCTATCTGAATACTGTAGCCTTGCCCATTATTGCCGTAGATAAGATTGTTTTGCATCGTCCCACCATTACCACGTCCGTATAATCCATGAGCCTGGTTGTCATTTTCTCCAAAGTTGTAAATGATGTTTGAGTCTTCTATAGAATCGACGCTGCCATCATTAATAAACACTCCCTCTACGATGTCATGTATCGTATTCCCAAAAAGGATTTCATTTGTAGTATTGGCATTAAAAACTCCCAGACCACAATTCGTAATTACCAGATTTTTGATAGTTATGTAATTCCCGTAATTATATATCCCATCATTACCACTGGCTGTCGAACCACAATTCAATACCGCCTGTCCTTTGTTCAGGGCTTGTATCGTTATCGGGTTCCCGCTGCTTCCGCTATTACCAATATCCATGATGCTGGATGCCCCGATCCCGCTATGAGACACCATAGTCTTGTAGGTTCCGTTCATTAAGTTTAGCGTGTCGCCCGGGTTGAGTGCTCCAATAGCATGGGCGAACGTTGCCCAGGGGGTCGAAGTAGATGTGCCGTTGTTGCTGTCACTTCCGCTTCCGGTAGGGGCTATATAATAGTTTGCCGCATATGCCGCTCCCGCGATGAGCGACAGCGCCAGAACTATTAGGGTTAATAAAGAAAACTTCAATCCCGTCCTGGAAAAAAAGGAGCCTCTCAATTTTGAGCATACGTACCGCATGGTAACCTCCAACTGAATCGTTAAATTTGCTAATCCCGTATCCCTGAATAACACATGAGATCTCGGTTTCACGCATTTACTTTATCAGATAATCTTTGGGCAGGATGTGACCGGAATCACACTATCATGCAATCCCTGGTAAAGTTGTGATCTGAATCACAATTTTGTGAAATTATGTGTGTTATTACTGCCTAAGCTGTTATTAATAAGAGCAAAAAAGGACGGGAATCCAGTGGCGGGATCTAAATAAAGCTTATAAGAAAATTATTTAATGATCCGGGGGATATGTCTCCGAGGCGGAGTAGCATCGGTGGAACTTCCATATACGCCGGTCAACGTATTCCAAAACCCTCCGGTATGACCGTTGCCGTCATCTGCATAAGTAGGGCTTATGCCGAATTCAGCCACTATTCTGTTTTCCATGGGCCATGGCCAAAGCGGCGCATCAGTTAAAGTTCCGTCTACGTATTCGTATATAACATTAGCCCCGATATTGCTCCCGTTCGCACCTCGCCCTTTCAATGCTTCCGGGGCCATAAGATACGCTCCATACCCATAGGTTGATGCAGGGTAGCCAGGATTTATTTGGGACTCGTTAGTATTCAGGTATCCAGGGATGATAAATGCAGTCTCATACAAAGGCCCATCCCCGTCATACATATTGTAGAAGTTGTTATAATCGTGGGCATCTATGTAATTAGAAGGAGTGCTGCTATTACCTTCTAACCCCGATGAAGTATTCAGAAAAGAGTTGCTTGATACATTAGCTACTGCAGCAGATTGTCCGGAGCAGGCTGATTGGCTATACTTTAAGAGTAACCCTCCTCCACTACTATTTGGCGAGGCAAAAGTATTATTAGCAAAGACAGTGCCGTTGTTTGGGTCTGCATTAATTTCCATTGCTGCCTGTCCGCCTCCGCCATTAAGTATTGCAACATTGTTTAAAAAAACAGTTCCACTCACTACGTAACCACAATCAGCAGAGTCCTGAAACATTCCGCCTGCTGCCAGGCCATTAGAGTTGTACCCGATATTGCCATAAAACTTGTTTCCGCTTATTGAGCTATAATGCCCCCAGGTATTAAAGAACGCAACATTGTTAGATGCAGTATGGACTCCAATATTATTCTCCATGAGCACATTGGAAGAATCATAAACCTGGGTAACATTAGGTGTATCCCCACCCCCTGTACTGGGGCCGGTCCAATCCAACCAGCAGCGTCTTATAGTAAGGTTGCTGCAATCAAGCATATTAAGCACAACTCTACCCTGTCCCGACCCTGCACAATCCTCCAATAAACTATTTGTTACATACCAAAGGCTGATCACTGCCGAGTTGCAGCCGGAACAACCATTCGAAGTAACCCTTCTGAGTATTATGTGGTCAGAATATTTGATATCCACCCCGTTTATATCGGTATAGCCGAGCCCATCTGTAGCACAATTTACGCTTTTATCATATACTCCGCTATTCCTGAAGTTTATGCCGTCCACCTCGATATAAGACTCATTATTCACGGTGAGCGGGCTTTCCGGATAAGTCGTGCTGACAATCGCACTTCCCTCATTCCGCGCCCGTATTGTCACATATGCATTGCTGGTACCTGAAGCAGTGATATTCAATTGCTCGGAATATGTGCCGTCTTCGAGATACAAGGTATCTCCTGGCTGGAGGACGAGCATAGCGTATGCGAATGTGGCCCATGGCGCCGAACTTGTTCCCGGACCGGTGTTGTCCCCATCAGGTGCTATATAATAGGTCGCTGCATACGCCTCTCCGCTAATCATGAGTAATAGAGTCAGCAGTATCAGGGCCAATAATGAAGAAAACTTCAAACCTGTCCTGGAAAAAAGGGATCTCAAGTTTGGGCATACATACGGCATGGGAACCTCCAACTTAATCATTGAATATCTCGGTGTCTTCATGCACGGCCCGCAGACCCAAAACATCGGGGGTCTTGATCTCCGGAGAAAGCACCTTGCGCCTGCCCACTGAAGATCACTTATGCAAGTGATTCAATTTTACCGGTGACGCATACTCGTAAGCTCCTATGTCATAGCTGCCACCCTGAGGACGAGTTGTGCCTATGATGTCATAAGCGGGAGCGTATAAGCTTGTTCCGGCATTGATGGCAGCTGAACCGGCAGCCAGGCTATAGTTACCCGCCGACGTATTGGCAAACCCGGCTGATGTCTTAGATAAATTATGATTTACATTAGTACCGGTTGCCGCTGAACACGACCCACTATCAGAACTGCAAACAGTTGAAGCGCTATCCATTAAATTGTACTCAGCATACATTCCGGAAGTCCAGCTGCCGGTATCCAGCACCATAGCTGTGGTTGCGCCTGTGCAGATGTTGTTGAACATATAAAGGGCCGAGAAGTCGTTAGCATAAAGCGCGATGCACTCGTTATGGACCCTATTATTGCTGCCCACAAGAGTGTTGTTAATAATTTTCCAAAGCCCCGAAGGCGACACTCCGTAGCTCCCCACGTGAATGCTCCAGCCCCGCCCCATATTTCCGTATACCAGGTTATTGATGATCGTACCGCTGATACCGCGACCATAAATTCCGTGGGACTGATCGTTGCCGGATATCCCAAAATTGTAAACGATATTCGAGTCAACCGTAAGGTAGTTGCAATTATCATTAGTTGTAATGGGAGACGTAACATCATGTATAATATTTCCATACATAGTTACATTTGTTGAGGTTGACGAAGTATCATAATAGATCCCAATATCACAATCATATATCTTAAGATTTTTAATCGTAATGTAACTGCCGAGAGTTAATATTGCCCAATGACGTCCGTCACGTACCCCACAGGTCAGTTGAGCGTTGCCTTTGTTCAAAGCCGTTATTGTGATCGGATTGCCGCTGGTTCCGCTTACGTATGGCAGATTTATAATAGTATAATAGTCGCCTTGGTTTTGGTTGGCATTATATAATCCATCTAACAAATACAGCGTATCCCCCGGCTGGAGAACACTAGCGGCATGAGCAAATGTCGCCCACGGGCTTGATGAAGACGCTCCATTATTGGTGTCTCTTCCGCTTCCGGTAGGGGCTATATAATAGTTTGCCGCATATGCCCCTCCCGCCATCAGCGACAGCGACAGAAGCATTAGGGTCAATAATAAAGAAAACTTAAATCCTGCAACTAAGGAAAGAAGACCTTGAATTTTTGAAGTCCCTGATGACAGTCGCATTAGAGCACCCCTTTTTTGTAAAGTACTTTTAACTATATCGCAGCCGGATCCATTAGGATATAGGTGGATTACTGAAATTATTGTAGGAACGTTCCGATTCCCTTGCAGACAATTTGCCTACAAGAGGAAAAAAATAGCGGCTGTCAAATTTGAAATTGCAGCCACCACCGCACCTCTCAAGGGAGGGTGAGTTCAATAAACGTTGTCCCCTAATTTGGCGTTACATCGATAGCGCTCACTTTTGCATAATCGACAACTGACGTAAAGTTAATATTCAGCAGCCCATTGGTGACACTGACAGGAAAAGAGAGATCATAGGCTGCATTATTACCGACCTGGGCATAGATATCAAGGTTGCTTATGACCTGCGTGCCCTGCATACTGACATTGAAGATACGCTGTCCGGCTGCATTCCAGTAGATCTCAGCTAACTTGAGTGTTACTGTATAGTTCCCATTAGCAAGCGGGATATTATAGGAGAAATTGCCGTACCGTTCGCTCTGATACAATGTGGGGTCCCACGTTCCGCTTATTGCCGCTGTGGTTGAAGCTGCTGTTCCTCCCGAATAATACGTATCTGGCTGATAAACAACACCTGACTGGCTCGTATAACTGCCCCCGCCCGCAATAGTTGCAAAAGTGTTTACATACTGATAAGCCCCTATATCATAGCCACTACCTTGAGGACGAGTTGTGCCGATGATATCGTAAGGAGGCGCGTATATGCTCGTTCCGGCTCCGATGGCCGCTGAACCATACGCTAAGTTATAATCATCTCCAGAGGTGTTGATAAATCCAGCTGACGTATTATAAAGATTGTAATTCACATTTGAGGAAATCGCATTCGTGCATGACCCGCCATCAGAGAAACAAGCCGCAGAGGTACTGTCCATCAAATTGTACTCGGCATACCAGCCAGTACCCCATGTGTCACTAGTACCCACAAGTCCTGATGTTGCACCCGAACAAATATTATTAAAGAAATAGATATTAAAAGTAGGCTGGGATCCATAAACAAAAATACAATTATTGTTTGAGTTGGCAGTCCCTACCAGTGTATTATTAACAACTTGCCAATTACCAGAAGGCACTGGAGTACCATCAACTCCAATCTGAATACTCCAGCCACTTCCCGAATTTCCGTAAACCAAATTGTTCTGGATTATTGTAGATTCGCCACGACCATAAATACCGTGGTTTTGGTTTAAACAATCTGGAGCTGAACAACCAAAATTGTAAATAATATTGCTGTCTATAGTTGCATAATTTGTACTGCTGTTGAAAATTATTCCAGTCTCTGAATCATGTATGGTATTTCCCAAAGCGATAGAGTTGCTACCATTGTCAAGATATATCCCTGCTCCACAATTCTGTATCACAAGGTTTTTGATAATGTTGTAATCACCAGTGCTAAATACTCCATAATAATTAGATGAGTTATTACAATTTAGAATAGCTTGTCCCTTATTCAATGCCTGGATAGTAATTGGACTGCCATTGGTTCCATTTGTTTCAAGATCAATAACACTGCCCAAAGAACCATAAATAGTGCTGTATGTCCCGTCCATCAGGGTTAGCGTGTCACCAGCAGAGAGCTGGCCTATGGCATACGCGAACGTTGCCCAGGGGGTAGAAGTGGAAGTTCCATTATTGCTGTCGTTTCCGCCACTTGCAGCAATATAATAAGTTGCCGCATATGCCCCTCCCGCCATCAGCGACAGCGACATAAGAATTAGGGTCAATAATAAAGAAAACTTAAATACCGCAACTAAGGGAAAAAGACCTTGAATTTTTGAAGTCCCTGATGACAGTCGCATTAGAGCACCCCTTTTTTGTAAAGTACTTTTAACTATATCGCAGCCGGATCCATTAGGATATAGGTGGATTACTGAAATTATTGTAGGAACGTTCCGATTCCCTTGCAGACAATTCGCCTACAAGGGAATCGGAACAAACTTGAGCCATGAGTTGATTTGGCGCCCGGAGTCTGCGGATGGCAATAATTCAGATATTATTTCAAATGCTTTCCACGTCATCGGCAAAGACTTTTACGCCGACGCTTTTTCCCAGAAGGACAACATCGACGGAGAAAACGTAGTTGGCCTCTTTCCTTGTCAAAATGCCCCTGGCCCCTTTAAGAAGTCCCTTTGTCACCATGACTTTCGTTCCCTCTTTGATATGGGGGTAAATATCAAGTTCTTCGCCGCTCTCTACAAGAATCCTGAGTGAATGTATCTCATCCGGAGACACTGGCGCGGGGTGTCCGCCTTCCAGAGAAAGGATATTGACAGCGCCCTTTGTTTTCAGTGTAATGAAATATTCCTGAGAGTTGATGTTGATATTGGCGAACAGATATCCTGAAAAAAGCGGGAACTCAACAAGTTTTTTTCTGTCCTTCCACTGTGACCACTTTTTTACGGTCGGCAGGTATGCCTCTATTCCTTTCCTGCACAGCTCATTATATGTTACAAATTCATGCCTGGACCGTACACGGAGGGCATACCATTCCCTTGAGTTTTCATTCTGTCCCACTGCCACACCCCTATGGATTATTGGTAGAGGCAGCAGGTTGATGCGTTTAATGCGGCCTCTCCGTCCAAATGGATTATATCATTCGCGCTGAGAAGTCCGCAATGCTGTATAGTCCTACAATAGTTTCAGATTAAACCTGATACCAATTTTTTTTAGCTGGAATATAGTTGTTATAAGATAACTTGAAAACAAGGGGAGTAACTTGGAAGAGAAAGGACCCAGCTGGAGTGAAAAAAGGATGAGTCCAAGAGTACGTGCGGCCGGAAAACTAATATTCAAGACCTGCCGGGGAGCTGCTTATAACGGCCGCGAGTTTCATGAGAACACGTACGTGCCTGCCGACTTGCTGGAGATGAGTATGGACGGGATGCGAATAAAAACATCCATCCCTCTGGAAGAAAAAAACCTGCTGGAATTTAACAGAGATTATCATGCGACACAGGTAGCGCTGGTGAGATGGGTGAAAAAAATAGAAACCTGGTACCATGCAGGCCTCCTGTATATCCATCATTAAGAAGTGCCCGGTTCTTTGGAATCTCATTTGTAAGGCCTGCAATTCGTAATGTTTTCAAAGTAGTCAGACTCTGCTATAATTTCACATAACGCATCCTGTAACGCGGGATGGACATCAGACACCCTGTGAACTGAGACCATATGAGGCAGTGTATGTTTATAGTTTTCGTGAGCGTACTGCTGACCGCAGCATTTGTCCTTGCAGCGGGTCCGGACGATATTCTAGGGTTGTGGAATACCGAGAAAAGAGACGCAAAGATAGAAATCTATAAATGCGGCACAAAATACTGCGGCAAAATCGCCTGGTTGAAGGAACCGACTTATCCTGCCGGTTCAAAAGAAGGGGCGCCGGGCACGCCGATACTTGATCATAACAACCCGGACCCGGAACTGAGGAAAAAGTCTCTTATAGGGCTGCCGATCCTTATTGACTTTGTGTTCGCCGGAGATAATTTATGGAAGAACGGGAAAATATACAACCCGGACAACGGCAAGAGATACAGAGGCAAAATGACACTTATTTCACCTGATCAATTAAATGTGAGGGGCTTCATCGGCATACCGCTCTTAGGCGGGACAACGGTTTGGACGCGCGCGCGATAGCCGGAACTGAATAGTGTCCTTAAAAATCTAAAGCTGCTTATTTAATGCCAAATCCGGATTCCATCCTTGGAAAAAGTTGTCCATAGCCGATGCGCTGCCTATAGAAAGGTGCCCATACAGGATAGATAACTGTTTTTCAGCTTCTGTTTTTGATGTTTTATCAACCACGACTTTCCACATTGCAGCTACGAGTCCGGACCTGTCAGCCCCAGCCTGGCAATGCATCAACAAAGGACGAGGAGCGCGTTTGAAGATATCCATTAAGTTACTGACATCAGCCGCTTTCGGCGAAAGGTAAGCGGACAGACCAATATCATAATGCGCAACATTGTTTTTTAAGCTGAAATTTACTTCATCCTTATACCAGGTCCTGGCAGGGTTTTTCCCTCGCAAATTAAGTATGCTTTTGATGTTATACTTTTTAACATAGTAGGCCAATTCATCATTGTCAAGCTGGGCAGACCGATAGGCTTCACCCACAGTTATGGCATGAAAATTTCCTTGCTCCGCAGCATAAAAAACAATAGCAGAAGCAACGCTGAAAAAAATTGCAACTATTGCAATTAAAAATTTATATTTCAATTTAGTTCTTCTCATGCTTTACTATAACACTTTTTTAGGTCATTAATTAAGCGATTTTTTGGTAGAGACTGCGTCAGACTTGCGGGTTCCTTTTTTGGCATTATTGATGTCTTTCCGCTCTGTTTTCAAGACGTTCTGGATTACCGGGTCGGGCTTGAGAATGACATTTTTCAGATGTTTGGAGCTCTAAGCTTGTCATGCAAGAGAAAACGGGCTAATATTAATGCCATGGATAATGAAAAGCTGAAAGAGGGGGATGAAATCACATGTGGTACCCCTCGTGAGGGAAAGAAGTTTCACTTGTGGGGTACTTTCGCCTTGCTGGTTGGGATCGCAGCCAGTATTGCCCTTATAGCTTATAACAACTTCTCTGCAGTAGCCGGGGCAGTATGGAGGGTCGGCTGGGGGTTGGGGTTTGTCGTTGCAATCCAGATTCTATGCATTGTGCTTAACGGTTTTGCATGGAGGATTTTATTTCCTTTGGCTCAGCCCGCTTGCAAAAAAATACTTATTCCTGCTCGTTGGATACGCGATGCGCTTAACTATCTGCTGCCTTCTGCCATTCTCGGAGGGGAGATTGTCGGGGTCCGGCTGCTTGTTGCGCGCGGCTGCGATATCAACACCGCGGGGGCCAGCGTAGTAGCAGACAAAACAGTTGAAGTAATGGGACTGTTCTTTTTTGCCCTGACCGGTATAATTATTTTTTGGGAACATGAAAGAAATCCTTCCATCACATACTGGGTTGTCAGCGGCCTGGTTTTGATCTCGGCTGTTCTTGCCGCATTTCTTTTATCACAACGATGGGGCCTGCTTAAACTTGCAGATAAAGCTATATTAAAGCTGGCAGGGAACTGCGCAGGGAGTTACGGCGGAGAAAATATGAGTATCCACGATTTAGTGTGGCAGATGTATGCGGATACTCGCAGACTGATATTCGCAGTTCTTTCCCATACCGCTGTTTGGATGCTTGGATCTCTTCAGATCTGGACATCCCTGCATTTCATGGGGTATAACATTGGATTCAAGAGGGCCTTCATGATTGAGAGCCTATGCCAGGTGATAATTGCTGCCGCTTTTATTATGCCTGCATCCCTGGGGGCCCAGGAGGCCGCTTATATGTCGATAGCAGGACTTTTCGGCGTTCCTCCTCCGGTCGGGCTTGCGGTCTCTCTCGTTCAGCGGTTGAAAGAACTCATCGTCGGTATCCCCGGGCTGCTCCTCTGGCAAGGTTTCGAAGGCCGCCGGTTGTGGACACTTCACAAGGCCTCGCGCCCGACGCGGAAGCGCTCGCAATAGAGATCAAACCGTGGGTCTTCCTGCTCAGGATCGAGGCTGAAATCGGCGAGAGAGTATCTGTCAGACCTCTTCTTGTTTCGTTCAGCAGTCGCGAAGGCTTCCATGCGCGCCTCATCTTCCGCTAAAAGAGCGAGACCGAAGCGGTCATAGACGGCCTTCACGGTCCCGACAGGATCGCGTGCCAGGTCAAGGTAGCGTACGTCCATGAAACGGTCCTCCAAGTAAGCATGGTTCTCGCGGAATTCCATAATTTTATGCGCCTTGTTATACAAAGTGCGGGCTTCGTAGTCGCCCAATAGTCGAGGATTTAAACTGTGGCTAAATACACTCTTCACAAGTGTCATCTGGCTGGAGGCGGCTTGCAGCACTTTTATCGGATCGCGGTGAAGAAAAACTATTTGGGCCTCCGGATATGTTTTAATAAGCATTGCCAGAGCGTGGACATGATCGGATGACTTCAGCACCCACCGTTTCGGCGGGCATTGCCACTGCAAATGTTTCAGAAAGCTCAGGTGAAATTCATACGCCCGGCCCATGTCCCGGCTTCTCAGCCATGCCTCGTAAGAGGGGATTGAGAACATATCGAGAAAGACATACGACTCGAAGGAATAGCCTAAAATGGCGCCGCATTCCTGAGGAATATGGGCTCCGAGGGGATGGGCTTGAGAGATAGCCGGATGGGTCCATTGCAGCCACCGCAGGCGTTTGTCCGTTTTCCTGATGCGAGGATCAGAATCGAACGTCACACACATCGGCGCAGGCAGCGGAAACATCACTTCCCACATCTGCGGTACACGATTGTTCAAATCATGGCCTAACAGGCGATGAAGGAAAGTGGAGCCGCTCTTCGGCGTGCCGGTTATGAAAATCTGCGGGCTGACCGCCTGCTCCTGGATTTCAGGTGTCCGCTGCCAGTAATCGATGAGTCTGAAACGGGTTTCGAGGAGTTCAAGCAGATTCTGGCGGGCGGCTATCTGCCCGACCAGGCTGAGACGGGCCTCGGCATAGCATGAAGCAATAAGGACCCTCAAGGCTTCTTCGTACGACTGATCACCGGAGTACTTAAATCCTGTCCTGCGGAGGGTGGCAGAAAGCAGGTTTTCATAATCCAGGGGAACCATTCTGCGTTTGATGCTGTCCAGTGAGATAGAAAAAGACAATTTTGAATGTCCTCAAAAATCTCGGGAAAAATGCAGGACTATTTCATGCCCGCCGTGGCCGTCCTTGCGGATTTCGGAAAAATTATAGTTGTAGGCGAGCTGCATGCGGCTATCCAGAAAAAAGCCTGTAGTCAGCCGGGCACCCAACGATGAGAAGAAGTCGTTCTTCCAGGTAGTGTCCGTGATATCCGGTCCTGTCTGTCGCAAACGGTCGACCCAGCCGGCCGATGCATCCACACTCAGATATGTGAAAAAGAGAGCTTCCCATCTGTACTCGCCTATCGCCAGCAGGTAGTGTTTGGGAAAATACTCTTGAATAACCGCACCAGGAATCACCGCATCTGACGTGGACCCGTATTCTTCTCCCAGCGGCATATCACCTCCGCCTATGCGAGGCGCTGAAAAGCGGTCGAGATTGCTGCCGACCCCTCCATACACCGCACCGAGAAGCCGGTGACGGTCACTGTCCAAACCCGGGACCCCGCCTGCCTTCATAATATATCCGGTGAATGAAAGATAATCCCTGCCTCTATCCGAAGGTTGAGAGCCGTTTATTCCCCAGTTCCTCCAATCCGAACGATTACCATGGACTAGGTCACCGCCGAAAGCGAACCCCTCATGCGGCAAGGAGAGAATGTTGCGCTCCAACGCATCCCAGCGCAACTGCAAATGCTCACGGAGTTCGAAGGTATCTTCGGGGACAGCGAAGTTGCCGGCTGTTTTGGATCCCTTGCTGAAAAAAAGGTAGCCTGGTTCGACAGTCGCGTCAATAGCCATCATATTGTCCTGGTGACCGGGAGAAACAGTTCTGCGATATCCAAGGCCGAATCCGGGGCGAACATACCCCCATAGCAACTCCTCACTTTTATTTGCCCTTCCGTCTACAAGTTCATACTGCGAGAAGGGGAGGGTGTAATTGTTAAATGTAGCCACCAATTCAAACGGGTCCATATTCCTGGAGGCGTGGGCCCAAAAAATATCATTGTATACGCCGGCTATTGCAGCTCTAAACAGGTCCTCGTCATTAGGATGCCGCCAAAGATAAAGAGCGCCAAAAGGAACAACCTGCCTGTCTTCCGGTAATGGCTTATAAAGCGCCAGCCCAATGTCAATAGAGGAAACAGAGCGCCCATCTCTTGGGGTCACCGTAATTTCCCTGCCGAACACCTCGGCACGGAACCCCTCACCCTCACGGGGAGTCCGATAATCAGGACTGTCCGGGTGCAGCAGGGGCAGTTGCTCATCCTTAGAAGCTGCTGATGTATCATCCTCTGCCCGGGCCGCCTTCACCAGTCCCGGCAAAAATAATATAGCAAGAAAACATATGCTCATCAAAATAGAGAAACCTTTGTTCTTCATATAGTTCTCCTTTCACTGAGTTTTATAGAATTGGCCTGTTTTAATTATCGCATAGAAAAAGGGTAATGCAAATCGCAGTTTTACTTCTTTGCTTGACATCTCCACAGACATTGATAAACTTTAAACAGTACATGAAATAAAATATCGGGGGATGTTATGCACTGGTTATTGTTTCTGATTATCGGAGCAGCGGCAGGCTGGCTTTCGGGAAAGCTGATGCGGGGCCGCGATTTCGGTCTGGTAGGTGACCTTGTAGTCGGAATCCTGGGAGCTCTCGTCGGAGGTTTTATCTTCCGGGTCCTTGGTGTTATGTTCTTTGGAGTGATCGGTTCTCTGGTATCGGCCACAGTAGGAGCGATTGTGCTGCTCTGGCTCATCCGGCGCATATGAGGACAATTTATGGTTTTTCCTCGACGGATTCCTCCACTAAAACTGTAAGCTTCTGGTCGCCAAGTGGAAATGCATCATCTATCCTGCCTTTGACTATTGCCGATGATTTTATCCTGGGCAAATTTCTGCTTTTTGTGCTTACAATGATTTCCCCTGATTTATCCTTGACCTTATAAAATTTAATAGTATTAAAAAACGCTGACCGGTCTGTCACTTCGCCTTCTATAGCAACGACGTTCCCTGTATAAGCCGTCGGATTGTTCAGAAGCTTTTCAATCCCTGTAGGACGGGTCCGGCTGAAATAAAACCAGGCCCCACCGCCTATTGCTATGATTATCAATAACGTGATGATCGTTTTTTTCACCACAGTCCGCTCCTCTTTCATCGATCAGGCAAGCGCCGAAGAATTTATATCCTACCTCCTTCTGTACTCGTGCTCTCCCTGCTCGCCGACGAAATATCCTGTAATCCCGCCTATGCCTGCACCGACAGCTGCTCCTACGGCTGGGCTTCCTCCGGCAAAAGCGCCGACTACGGCCCCCCCCACAGCTCCAATGCCCGCACCGCTAAGAGTGGTTTGTTGTGTTCTGGACATCCCATAACACCCTGCTGTAAAAAGAACGATAAGAATGATAAAAATAATGGCGATTTGTTTCATTTCGACTCTCCTTTCCCGTCAGGATATTATCAGGGATTCTTCAGCGGACGGCCGGCGATGCCGATTTTTATATTCGGCTTGATCGATGTTGCCCACAGCACACTTAACACAGGCTTTTCAAGCTCATCCGGATTCGTATTATAGAATTTGTCTATCCGGTCAACAACCTCATTCATGGGGATATTAGCCATGCCTTCAGCAGCCTTCGAACAAAAATTTTCCGTTTTAAGCACCGGGTATTTTTCCATCAGGTGTTGTTCTATTGCCACTACATGTCCAACGCCCCAAATAAATGCCACCTTTGAATCAGGCGTCATTTTTTGCCAAATGTCACCTTTCAGAATAGGCATCCCCAGGGTGCCTTCCAACTCTTTTTCAACGGCTTTTCGGTCGCTCTTGGGTCCCTGGGCATTCTCTTCAGCCGGCAGGCCAAAAGGCCAGCTCATACACCCGAGCACAAAGACAATTGCAATGCAAATTCTCAGCGCTTTCTTTTTTTCCATGATCGCCCTCCTGTCATCTATTTAAACCATATCACGAAGACGGGCATTGTCAAGCAATATGGCCCGGCACAACGGGGTATTCGTTCGCAAAGAAAATTACCCTGTACTGTCTGAATTGCAATCAAGGATTATATGATATTGACAATGGATTCATTTCATGCGATTGTTTATCTATACTTTTTTTTTGAATAAACTTTTTTTTACGTAGACCCTGGAGGACATTTATGGAACAGCACGTGGAAAGAAGAAAGGAGGGCTTTGCATTCAAAGAATCTGCAATCATCCGCAAATCAACCGGAAAAAAAGCGGCAACACTCAGAGAGTTCCGCAGTCTGCTGGTAGACATCAGCGAGAAGTCCCTTTACTACCACATCTATCAATATTTTCTGAAGCAGGAATTAAGCGAATACACGAATGAATTTGCCCGGTGGGCTGGAGAATTCCTTGAGGAGCGGGCCCTTGCCGAACAGCTTTCAAACGTGGACCCGTATGCCTTCAAGGACAGCTCAAGCCTGAGAAATGAACTGCTTGCGGTGGTTGACCATTATCAGGAACAATTCCCCGAGCCCCGCGAGGTCGTACCCGGGCATGAGTTTTATTTTGAAGAAACGGTAACTTTTACATTCCTACTCGGCGTCAAGGTGCGCAACCTCGCGGAATTCCTTTTCGGAATTAAATATGTGGACATCTCTTCTATCTATTATCATTTTTATGAAGCACGGGTGCGGCATGGCATCGATGACTTTTCCCGGTGGATGGAGGATTCTCTTCAGGAGAAAGCACTTGCTGAAAAGGTCAGGGCGATCGACCCCTTTATGAACTCGCTGGACCGAATCAGGGGTTACATAGTTACCGCAGTGGAGCAGACTGTCAGAAGCAACATGGAGGGTTTGTAATATGCTCGAACAATATTATGGTATTGCTCCCAAAGGTGACCTGCTGCTCCTGAAAAAACTCGGCGAAAAATTGGCACAAAAAAAATTTCTCCATATCAATTCGACACGCTCCGGCGGCGGTGTTGCCGAAATACTGCAGAGAATGATCCCCATACTGCAAGGGATCGGGATTGAAGCCAGGTGGGAAGTTATCGAAGGGGATGAAAAATTCTTTGATACTACAAAAAAAATGCACAATGCCTTGCAGGGTCAGGCGGAGGTGATAACCGATGAAATGTGGCAGCACCATTATGAGGTCAACAGGGACAATGCCGAAAAATTGGATCTCTCCGCAGATGCAGTGCTTATTCACGATCCTCAACCCGCGCCGTTAATTGATTTCAAGAAAGACGGCAAATGGTTCTGGCGCTGTCATATCGATCTGTCGAACCCGGCCAGGGGGGTATTTGAATCACTTAGGAAGTATTGCGAAAAATATGATGCCGCTATTTTTTCGGTAGCGCGGTTCGCAAGGGCGATACCGATCAGCCAGTTCATCATTACGCCGTCAATAGACCCGCTTAGCGACAAGAACAGGGACCTTTCAACAGAGGAGATTCATCAGCTAATGGAAAAGCTGAGAATTCCGGTTGACAGGCCCATCCTTCTGCAGGTCTCGAGGTTTGACAGGTTCAAAGATCCCACCGGCGTTGTAAAAGCCTACCGCTTAGTGAAAAAGTATAATGATTGTATCCTTGTTCTTGCGGGAAGCCCTGCGCTCGATGATCCTGAAGGAGCAACAGTCCTGGCCGAGGTAACATCGTTTGCATCAGATGACCCTGATATCCATATTTTGCTGCTCCCCCCTTTCAGCGATTTGGAGATCAATGCCCTGCAGCGTGCAGCCACGATAATTTTTCAAAAGTCCCTGAAAGAGGGATTCGGCCTTACTGTTTCCGAATCGCTCTGGAAGGGGAAACCCGTTATCGGGGGTGCTGCAGGAGGTATTCCATTACAGATAACGCATGGTGTTTCAGGATTTCTCGTTCATTCCGAAGAGGGCGCGGCTTTTCGGGCGCGGCAACTGCTGAACAATCCTGAAATGGCCAGGAGTATGGGAGAGCATGGTAAAGAGTATGTGAGGGCCAACTTTCTCATTACACGGCAAACGCGTGACTATCTTTCGCTCTGGTACTCGATAGAAAATCCCGGCATAGATTTTCACGAACTATGACCCGGACATGACATTCTTCCATAATGGACGATCAAACTCTTACTAAAGCGGACTGGCATCTTGAGCTGGGCGCTTCTTTCAGGAACGGGAAGCTCCATTTCAGGGTATGGGCCCCAAAGACAAGAGAAGTCTCCGTCAAGATTGTGACAAGCGGAAAAGAGCAGGCGTTCCCTCTTTCAGGGGGTCCAAATGGATACTTTACTGCCTCGGCAGATGGTTTGTCCCCAGGCGACCGGTACTTCTATCTCCTTGACGGAATTCGTCAGTACCCTGATCCTGCGTCCCGTTTCCAACCCGAAGGCGTACATGGCCCATCTGAGGTCGTTGACCCCTCGGCGTTCGAATGGCATGATAATGACTGGAAAGGCACAGCAGAAGAGGATTTCATTATCTATGAACTTCACATCGGTACTTTCACCGGGGAAGGGACATTTCAAGCTCTCGTGACGAGACTCGATTATTTGGTTGAGCTTGGGATTACCGCTATAGAAATAATGCCTGTTGCGCAATTCCCGGGATCGAGAAACTGGGGATATGACGGGGCATATCCTTTTGCGCCGCAAAATTCTTATGGCGGTCCCGGAGAATTAAAAACATTAATCGATTCCTGCCATGGCCGCGGCTTATCGGTCATCCTCGATGTTGTTTACAATCATCTGGGACCGGAAGGCAATTATCTCGACAATTATGGTTACTACTTCACTGACAAATATCAAACCCCCTGGGGGAAGGCTGTGAATTTCGACGGTCCCTACAGCGATGAAGTAAGGAGATTTTTCATTGATAATGCCCTATATTGGTTGACAGAATATCATATAGATGCTTTGAGATTGGACGCTGTGCACGGGATCTTTGATTTCAGCGCCAGACATTTTTTGCGTGAACTGGCGGATGCCGTACGTCATTCGAAAAAAATGTCCGGCAGGAACGTCTATATTATAGCGGAGAGCGATCTCAACGATGTCCGCATTATCAAACCTCGTAAAGCCGGAGGGTATGGCATTGACGCCTTGTGGAATGATGACTTTCATCATGCCCTTCACGCATTGATTACAGGCGAAGATAAAGGATACTACGAAGATTTTGGGGAAATAGGGCATATGGGAAAGGCTTTCAGGGATGGTTTTGTTTATTCAGGCCAGTATTCAAAATTTAGAAAGAGGCATCATGGCAGCATTTCAAAATCCGTACCTCCATATAAGTTCATGGTTTATTCTCAAAATCACGATCAAGTGGGCAACAGAATGAGGGGTGACAGGTTGAGTCAGACCCTGTCCCTTGAGAAGATCAAGCTCTGTGCAGCCATGGTCATCCTGTCTCCGTATATTCCCTTATTGTTTATGGGTGAAGAGTATGGAGAAACCGCCGCCTTCCAGTATTTTATCAGTCACACTGACAGCAGACTAATACAAAATGTTCGAGAGGGCAGAAGAGAAGAATTTGCCGGCTTTGAATGGCAGGAAGGGTTGCCCGACCCTCAAGCGGAGAGCACCTTCTTAAACTCAAAGCTCCATATTGAACTGCGTGAACATGGAAATCATAAAATCCTTTTTGAATTTTACAGGAAACTGCTGCGGCTCAGGAAAAAGATACCGCTTCTCAACAGGCCTGATAAGAAGAGCATGGAAGTGACCACTCTTGAAGCTGAAAAAGTATTAATGGTGAAAAGATGGGACAGTGATGATGAGGTTGTAAGTATTTCCAGTTTTAATGAAAAAAGGGTATTTGTCCCACAGCGGTTTCAGGGTGTGTGGGACAAGATGGTGGAATCATCGTCAAACCGGCAGGGCGGAAACGGAGAACCGGCGACGGAGCCGGAATATGAAGGGCCCGGGAACCTTCTGTCTATTGCTCCTTTCAGTTTTGTTCTCTACCGCAAACGCAAAGGTTGATCTATGTACACTGCAATTCGGACAGTACGGGGTTGTTTTTCTGCAGTCGGGCGCCTGGGTTATCCGCAGTGGGCGAGTAACGCCGAGCCCGCATATATAAATGGAACACGGTTGATGTTCCGTATAGGCAGCAGGGCCGGCACAGCGGACTATTCGCTCGCAAAGAAAAATTACCCCGTACTGTCTGAATTGCTATGTCCACAATTTTAGAGGAAGAGTGATATGGAAACGCGGATGCGGGAATCGACAGTGCCCATGCCGAGAATACCTGTTTCAACATACAGGCTGCAGTTTAATTATCAATTCACGTTCTCCGATGCTGCGAAGATAATCGGCTATCTCCATGAACTCGGCATATCAGATATTTATGCCTCTCCCTACTTTAAGGCGCAGAAGGGAAGTTTGCACGGGTATGATATAGTTGACCCTACAATGCTGAATCCAGAGGTGGGAACTGAAGACGATTATAATATATTGATCGGGGAGCTTAAAAAATATGATATGGGACAGGTCCTGGATATTGTCCCAAACCATATGAGCATCGGCAGCGAGAACCCCTGGTGGATGGATGTTCTCGAAAACGGGCTTTCCTCGCCCAGGGCAAAATATTTCGATATTGATTGGGCACCGGAAGAAGAAAGGTTCAGGAACAAACTCCTCATGCCTGTTTTGGGCGATCAATACGGCACCGTGCTCGAGAACCAGGAACTGAGATTGAGTTTTGAAGAGGGGGCATTCTTCATTTACTACAACAGTCATAAGCTGCCGATACAGCCCAATTCCTATGTGCTTATACTGCAGCATAGGATAGAGAACATTGAAAAAACTCCTCCCGACGAGGCCCCTTATTTGACAGAACTGCTGAGCATTATTACTGCAATAAAACATCTGCCGCCGCACACTGAGACAGACCAGGAACGCATTGCTGAAAGACACCGGGAAAAAGAAATCATAAAAAAACGTCTTTTCAAATTGTACGGCGACAGTTCAGGTATTAAGGGCCACATCGACGCAAACGTGAAAATATTCAACGGTTCCAGAGGAGACCCTAAGAGCTTTGACCTTCTTGACGGGCTCTTGAGTGAACAGATCTGGCGGCTGTCATACTGGCGCGTGGCAATGGAAGAGATTAATTATCGCAGATTTTTCGATATAAACGACATGGCAGGACTAAAAATGGAGAACTATGAAGTTTTTGCCGAAACGCATAAATTAATTTTAAAACTTGTTTCCGAAGAGAAGGTCACAGGATTAAGAGTTGATCATCCCGATGGATTATACAACCCGCCAGCATACCTAAGAATACTTCAGCAGGCATGTTTTACACATTTGCTGCCGCCCTCCCCGAAATCACAAGACATTGCTCTGGCCGGCCCTGGTCCGTCTGTCCCGGAGTCGCATCCAGCCGAACATGATGAAGAGACACCCCAATTCAAGCCTTTTTATATAGTTGTGGAGAAGGTCCTTACCAGAAATGAAAAAATGCCCCGGGAGTGGCCCGTATTCGGCACAACAGGATATGGTTTTTTGAATTCGCTTAACAGCATTTTTGTAGCGACAAAAAATGCTGTTTTATTTGACCACATATATTCTCAATTTATCAGGGACAAAATAAATTTTCCCCAGGCCGCATATGAAAAAAAGAAACTGGTCATGCAGGTGGCAATGTCCGGCGAAATACACACCCTCGGTAATTATATTAGCAGAACAACGGAAAAAGACAGGCATTCAAGAGATTATACCGCGGTCAGTCTCACAAAGGCCCTCACGGAAATCGCGGCTTTTTTCCCGGTCTACAGGACATATATAAATACCCTGACCCCAACGGACAGAGACCGCCAATACATCGAGCAGGCAGCATCAAAAGCCAGAAAAAAAAATCCGGCTGTCAGCGCATCTATTTATGATTTCCTCAAGTCAGTCCTCTTGCTGAAATTTCCGGATGATTTTAGCGAAGCTGTCAAAAAGGACTGGCTTGACTTTACCATGAGGTTCCAGCAGCTGACAGCCCCTGTTATGGCAAAGGGGCTTGAAGACACCGCTTTTTTCGTTTACAACCGCCTCGTATCGCTAAATGAAGTCGGGGGAAGCCCTGACAGATTCGGTGCGGCCCTTGAGGCATTTCATGGGCAGAACCTTGAAAGAATAAAAAGCTGGCCTCATACCCTTATCGCCACGTCCACTCATGATACCAAACACGATGAAGATGTCAGAGCGCGGATAAATGTGCTCTCGGAAATGCCTCAGGAATGGAAAAAATGCCTGATACGATGGAGCGGGTTAAACAAGAATAAAAAAACGATTATCGAAGGTCAGGCGGTCCCCGACCGGAATGAAGAGTACCTTATGTATCAAAATATCATTGGAGCCTGGCCCCTCAATCCCATGACAGGGGCTGATTATGAAATATTCAAGGACCGGCTAAAAACCTATATTTTGAAGGCGATAAGGGAGGCCAAAATAAATACCAGTTGGATAAGCCCTGACAATACCTATGAAGAAGCGGTGATGGCCTTTCTTGACGCCATTCTCTCTGACAAAAAAAAGAACAGATTTTTACAGGAATTTAGTGTCTTTCAGCAGATTGTTTCTCACTTCGGTATGTTCAACTCCCTCTCTCAGGCCCTCCTCAAGATTGCATCTCCCGGCATCCCGGATTTTTATCAGGGGACCGAGATAATGGAATTCAGTCTTGTTGATCCTGATAATCGAAGGCCTGTGAATTATCCGGAAAGAATAGAGATGCTCGGTCAATTAAAAAAAAGAGAATCGGAAATAGGGCCGCTTGAGCTTGCAGGTGAATTAATCTCAAAAAACATGTGCGGACAGATAAAACTCTTCCTCACGTACAAGGCACTTAGATACAGGTATAATAATCATCTTTTATTCATGCAGGGAGCATACATTCCTGTGGAAGGCGGGGGACCCCGAAAAGACAATGTCTGTTCTTTTGCCCGAAGCAAAGGGAATAAGGCTGTTTTGGTTATAGTTCCGAGGTTTGTTTCGGGTCTTATACAAAGTATAAACGAAGCACCTCTCGGTGAAAAAATATGGGGGGAAACATGTATCATTATTCCACATGAAATTTCAGCTGACAGTTTCCGTGATGTCTTTACCGGTGAAAAGGTTGCCGCCTCCCGACAAAACGGAGAACGCGTGTTATACATAAGGGAAGTATTAAAGCACTTCCCTTTCGCGATGCTGGAGGAAGACCGGCATTAGTAGGGTACTAACAAGGCTGGCGTATTCTGGAGCAGACAATGATGGACCAAAAAAAATGTTTGTATTGTGCGTCTCTGATGGACAAAGATCTCAAGTTCTGCCCAAACTGTAAAAGGCCTCAGGGGATCAATTGGACGGCCGTAATAATTATATTAGCTCTAATCTTATTTTTATTGATAATTTTTATGGCCCGTTACAAGTGAACATTTGCAATAAGCTGGTGTAGTGTTTCTTAAATCTCTTTCCTTAACAAGTGTCATTCCAGCTTGTCCGGAATCTTTCAGAAAGATTGCGGACAAGCCGCAATGACGGCCATCTATGCCCCTTTTCGGGTACCCTGGTCATTCCTGCTTGGCATCCATTAATAGCACCAGCATTAAGTCTATAATAAAGAAAACATTGATGAGTTTTTTGTCAACTGCAATTAAAGGTTCTTTTCGATTTTATTGATTATTGCTGTTGATTTTCCCTCATCGCCCATAGTCCCCACCCGTACAGTCACTTTGGAAGCGGTGTTGGAGAGAGCGCTTATGTTAATCCAGACATCCTCGCCGCTTGCGACTACTGATTTCATTTTTGCGCTGGTGTCGTCGTGATTATCTTCGATGACCGGCATATTGAGCTCTTTGAGGGCTGCCAGGGTAGCTTCGTGTACCCTCGGTACCGAATGGCTGAATGTCTGTTCCACTTGCCCCTTAATGTAGACCGCAGTGCCGCCCCCTGCGGCTGCACCTACCACTAATGCAGCGCAACCGGAGCTGGAAACGGCGAACAGTAATAACAAAACAAATACGATACGACGTGACCGCATAACATTACCTCCTTTTTGTCAGGGCGTGCATATGCATCCCCCGTCTCACTACTAACGATAGTACCTGAATATCTGAATTTGTCAATATATGCTCATATGCTCATCAGTTTGGCCGTAATCCCTCTCCTTATGCTCGGCATCCTCGGCCATCTCCGTGTCCCCAGGGACATCATCTCGGCGCCAGGCGCCAATGTTGCAATCGGTATCGGCGTGGACGCCATGATTCACATGCTCGTATGGGTGCGGAGGCATCCAGCGGGGAGTATGAGCGTCTGGGAGGCATGGGCCGACGTCAGGTCGAGGGTATGGAAACCAATTCTGTATTCAATGAGTGTTGTCTGTGCGGGTTTTGGGATATTCATTTTATCCGGATTTCCTCCGACCCAAAGATTCGGGTTATCAGTCGTCCTTGGCACACTCCTGTCGCCGCTCCCGGCACTTTTCGTTTTGCCATGGTTTGCTGCTGCCTGGTCTCCCAAAAAAATTGTCTTCCTTTCGAAGGTTAAAAAAGCCCCAACCATGAAACAATGAAGGTAATTTGCTCATGCGTCTTTTTTAGCCTTTAGCAGTTTGCTGCGTTTCTCCTGAATTATTCTCTCCTCCGACTTGTAAGCGATGAAATACTTATAGATGTTTGCCACATACTGAACGGTCTCGCTGCCGGACACCTGGAGGGCCGCTCTTTCGACGTTGAAAAACCACTTGTTTGGGTCGAGTCCCATATTAGCCGCTTTTCGGCGTAATGATTCTATCCTGTCCGGCCCGGCATTATAGGCGGCCAGAGCAAAATCGACTTTGTCGTCCGGAGTTATGTCCGGACCATTAAAGTAGTTTTCCCTGAGGTAATTGAGATATTTTACGCCGGCGTGGATGTTGTTTTCGGCACTGCCGACATTCCGTATTTCCATCACAGCCGCAGTATGGGGAAGTACCTGCATGATTCCTACGGCGCCTGTTCGGCTCCTGATATTCTGGTCCATCCGGGACTCCTGATAGGCCATAGCGGCGATCTTGAGCCAGTCAAAACCATACATCTTAGCATATTTCTTGATTAAAGACTGATACCTGACGAGCTTAGGCCTCTCGGACTGTGCGATGGGGTTTAGGATCCATTTCGTGTTGAGGTAGTATTGGGAGAAGAGCAGATTGTTGAGCATGCTTCCCTGCCCAGCCTTTGCCTTAATAAAGGCGTCCAGGCTGGCCAGAAGTTGAGGGTTTTCCTTCCTCACCGCCCATGCTATATTCGACCCGCCGGCCAGGACAATGTCCTTCCGCACAACGATATCTGGCAGGATACCAGCCCATAGGTCGGCTATATGCTGATCGACTACTGTTATCGGGAAGATACGGGAGTTCACCATCTCGATGATGTCCTCTGCCTCGAGTACCTTGTCTGCCTCGGCAATACTGATGGCCCTGCGCCGCTCCGTCCGGAATCGCCTGTTCAGCTCCCTGAGGTGCTCAGCATAGCTGCTTCCGGCAACAACATGCACCGTCCTTCCCGCCAGGTCATGAAGACTACATAGGTTTCTCATTCCCTTTTCCGTCACAATGACTTCCGTAACATCAGAGATATATGGCGTGGTAAAGGCTACTAGTTTTTCTCCCTCAGGAGTAATGGTCAGGCCTGAGGCGATATCGCCTCTTCCCTTAAGGAGCAAGGGGATCATCTGCTCGCTGGGCACTGGTATGAAAACAAGCATGGGCTTTACCTTTCTTCGGTTGTTGTTCCCGTCCAGGAAAGTTTCGTAGTTATGCAAGAGATCATACTCCAGTCCCTGGGGACGCCCCTCCACAATGGCGAAATTCGTCTTGCTGTAAGATACAAGCACACGGACCGCACGCCCCTGCCTGATGATCTCATTGAGGTCTCCCGCCCATGGCTCACGAAGATGGCTAATAAAGACCTCGCCCCCCTTCTCCCCCTTCGGGCAGAGGGATTTCTTTTTTTTGCGGGCACAGCCAGCAGCTATCGAAAGAACTAATACAAACAAAAATAAGAGAGTCATCATTTCGCCCTGTCCTTTCAGGACCAGGCACTGACAATTCTCCTCCCTATTGTGTGACATCAGGTGCAATTACCTTTCCCTCCATCAATTACTGAACGCTCCTGCAGCTTGAAGGAAATCTCACATACCAGCTTACTGAAAGCAATATAATTTGAGTCTCAAAATGACGCGCTTGACCGGATTTAACCTGGTCATAAAATCCTGGCCGCACTTAGGACTTTCATGCATTGAAATACCAGGGGACATTGATGATTACGATCTGTTGATTCCCTTTCAGTAACAGAAGAGCCGACAAGAGTTTGCCGCGCTGGTTATGCAGAAAATGCTCATACCAGTGGGCTTGCACAAGCGTTGGCACTATCACTGCAATCTGGGGGGTCGGATGCGACTTTTCGAGATCGGTTTCATGTTTAATAATTATAATCTAACCGCGCCGTGATGGAAACGGGCCAAAATGAGAGGAATGACAAAAAAAGAATGACAAAGAAGAATGACAAAGATTGACATGAAATGAGAAGCCCGTATAATTGAATGGGGGGGGTGACGACTTGTGAGCCTTCAAGGACTTGTGCAACTGGAAGATTATGAACAGTTCGTAGGACCGAGGACGATCGAGCGGATCAAAAAGAAAGCCGAAGCGCTCCGGCATCTCCATGTGGCCCACATAAACTCGACCTATTCCGGCGGCGGCGTAGCAGAGTTGCTGAACTCCTTGACGCTTTTGATGAACAACTCCGGCATCAAGACAGGTTGGAGAATAATCCATGGCCGGCCCGATTTTTTCAGCATCACCAAAAAGATGCACAATGCTCTCCAGGGCGGGAAGATCAACCTGAGTGACCGCAAGATGGGTATCTACGAGTCAGTCATCCATGAAAATGCTGTCCGAAACCACCTAGACCATCACAATATGGTGATCATTCACGATCCCCAGCCTCTTCCCATGATCGATCATTACAAGAAGAAAGGTCCATGGGTCTGGTGCTGCCATGTTGATCTCTCGAATCCTAACAGGGAACTTTGGCGGTACATGGCCCCCTTCATCGAGAAATATGATGCAGCCATCTTCAGCGTCGAGGACTACAAACAAAAACTGAAAACGCCCCAGGTATTCTTCATGCCCGCGATTGACCCTTTTTCTACCCTGAACCGGGAAATGAGCGAAAGTGAGATCAGGGAGCGCCTGCATCATCATAAAATACCGACCGATCTTCCTTTGGTGGTGCAGAGCTCCCGTTTTGACCGGTGGAAAGATCCTGAAGGAGTCATCGAAGCCTTCAAGCTGGCAAGAAAGAAAATCGATTGCACCCTCGTCCTGCTCGGCAACTTCGCCAGCGATGACCCCGAAGGCGCAAAAGTATACGAGTCCCTTCTCGATAATCGTGAGGAGCGTATCATTATTCTCAGCCACCAGGATACAGCGCTGGTCAATGCCCTTCAGCGTACTGCAGCTGTCGTCCTTCAGAAGTCTCTTCGAGAAGGATTCGGGCTGACGGGCACCGAGGCCATGTGGAAAGGCGCCTCGGTGGTTGGGGGAAATGTCGGAGGAATTCGTCACCAGATCCAAAACGGGGTGAACGGTTTTTTGGTTGCGTCGGTCGGGGAAGCGGCGGAGAGGATCGTCCAGTTGATGAAGGACAAGAAACTCCGGCTCCGGTTGGGACAGAAAGCAAAGGAAACGGTCGCCAAACATTTTTTACTCACTCGATACATGGAACAATATCTCGACCTGTTAAATTCCTTTGAAACCGTCTTCCGATTGAAGAAAAAATCTTGACAAAGTTAACTTATCTTGACGCTGTGTTATTGACGCTCTTGCATAAACCCTGATGTCTGCAATAATTGGGTTAGAGTCATTTAAAACTGATAGAAAAGGAGGAAAAGATGAAAAGGAACAAATATCTGTCTGTTGTGGTCTGCATTTTTTTATAGCGGTCTTGTTTCTGCCCGGAATTTTGAAAAAAGCCCGGGCACAGGGAAACGAAGGAAAAACTTCAATGGAGGGGAAATCCACAACAAAAGAAACGTTCGCAGAGGAGAAAGCAGAATATAAACATAAGGCGAAAGAGAAACTCGATGCGCTGGACAAAAATATCAAAGAACTCGAAGTAAAGATAAAGGAGTCTGGCTCAAAGATAAAGGTCAATGTTAAAAAAGATATGAAGGAGTTGAAGGAGAAACGCTTGGAGTTAAAGAAAAAGATGAAGAAACTCGGCGCTATAAGCAAGGAAAAATGGGAGGCTGCGAAGCAAAAAGTGGACTCTGCAATAAGTGAGCTTGAGGAGAAGTACAATAAACTTCTCGACAAGTTTAAATCGCAATAAAGTGCCTCAATGTGTAAGTTATTGTTCGCAGGCCCTTAAAAAGGAGGGGGCATGAAAATATGGCTTGGGAAGCCCTACCCACTGGGTGCTACATGGGATGGCAGGGGGGTCAATTTTGCGCTCTTTACAGAAAATGCCGATCAGGTGGAGTTATGCCTCTTTGATGCTGCCGGCGGTGGATCGGAAACAGCGCGTATCAAGATGCTCGATCACACGGACCAGGTATGGCACGTGTATCTTCCTGAAGCGCGGCCGGGACAGCTTTATGGTTACAGAGTTCATGGACCCTATGAACCCGATAAAGGCCACAGGTTCAACCCCTCTAAACTACTGATTGATCCATATGCCAAGGCTATTGCAGGGGATGTTCAATGGGACGATTCCCTTTATGGATATGCAGTCGGTCACACTGATGAAGACATCAGCAGAGACGAAAGGGACAGCGCACCATATATCCCCAAATGTGTCGTAATAGATCCTGCCTTTGACTGGGAAGACGACCGTCACCCGGCGATCCCATGGCATAAAACCCTCATTTATGAATTGCATGTGAAGGGCTTTACTGCCCGTCATCCGAATGTGCCCCCTGAAATCCGGGGCAGTTACTCCGGACTGGTATGCAACGAAGTGATCAATTACATCCGCTCTCTCGGTATGACAGCGGTCGAACTTATGCCGGTCCATCATCTCGTTTCAGAACGCCCCCTGGTGGAAAGGGGGCTCACCAATTACTGGGGTTATAATTCGATCGGTTTTTTCGCACCCGAGGTCCGCTACAGCAGTTCCGGCGCATTCGGGCAGCAGACAGCGGAATTTAAGACAATGGTCAAGAAATTTCACAAGGAAGGGATAGAGGTGATACTCGATGTCGTTTATAACCATACAGCCGAGGGCAATCATCTGGGACCCACCCTTTCTTTCAAGGGAATCGACAATGCGAGTTATTACCGGCTCGAGCCGGAAAAGTGCCGCTACTACGTGGATTATACAGGGACAGGAAATACGCTTAACATGATCCATCCCCGCGTGCTCCAGCTTATCATGGACTCCCTCAGATACTGGGTCCTGGAAATGCATGTCGATGGTTTCAGATTTGATCTGGCTTCGTCCCTGGCGCGCGAGCTCCATGAAGTAGACAGGCTGGGCTCTTTCTTTGACGTAATTCATCAAGATCCGGTGATATCTCAGGTTAAACTCATTGCCGAACCCTGGGACCTTGGAGAAGGAGGGTATCAGGTTGGGAACTTTCCGGTGCAATGGGCGGAATGGAACGGCAAATACCGGGATACCGTAAGACGCTTTTGGCGGGGCGACGAGGGGCAGGCAGGAGACCTTGCCTATCGTCTGACAGGCAGCAGTGACCTGTATGCGCATGAAGGACGCAGGCCATATGCGAGTATCAACTTTGTAACAGCGCATGACGGATTTACGCTGAACGACCTTGTAAGCTACAACTCCCGGCATAATGAGGCAAACGGAGAAGAAAACCGCGACGGGACTTACGACGACCTGAGCTGGAATTGCGGGGTTGAGGGGCCGACCGACGACCCTGAAGTCGTCAAACTGCGCGAACGCCAGGAACGGAATTTTCTTGCAACTCTCTTTGTTTCTCAGGGGGTGCCGATGCTTCTTGCCGGAGATGAGGCGGGACGGACCCAGCATGGGAACAACAACGCTTACTGCCAGGACAACGAAATTTCATGGGTAGACTGGGGCCTTGACCAAAGGCGAAAAGACCTTCTTGAATTCACAAAGTTAGTAATAAGTCTCTTCAAACGACACCCGGTATTGCGGCGGAGGCATTTTTTCCAGGGCAGGAAGATCCGTGGTTCTGAAGTAAAGGACCTGACATGGTTCCGTCCTGATGGAAAAGAAATGACCGAAGAAGACTGGGACAATCCGGCAACCCGATGTATAGGCTTGCGAATGGCAGGCGACGCAATCGACGAGACAGATGAACAGGGCAATGCGATCACTGACGACACGCTGCTGGCGCTTGTGAACGCTTACGATAAAGCAGCCCAGTTTGTTTTGCCTTCACAGCATCAGGGCGGGCAGTGGACGGTTGTTTTGGATTCCCGGGAAGCAACGCCGGGGAAACAGGTTGTTCAGAAAGAGGGGGGGAAGGCATTTACGCTGGAGGCGCGTTCCCTGGCAATTCTAAGTTGTGAATCGCGGAAAACGAAGCCGGTTAGCAGCGGCAAGACATTGGAGCCGATGAAGAAGTAAAAAGACGACCCCCGGCATGTTGGTTTCCCTTAGTTTGAGTTACAATTTAGCAGGAAGGAGGTAAAATACGGTATGAACTTTTTTGACGACTGGGGAATTCCGCTGATTTTCCTGTCGGTCTGGATTGCATTCATCCTTACCGCCATACCCTCTTTCGTGAACCATTTGAGGAAAAGGGCAGAGCAGCGACAGCACGCTTTTAACTCGGTACTCCTCTCTGTTTTAGGAACGCCTCTGGTCTTGATCCTTCTTGGGATAGGACTGAACTTGTTCATCGATATGATCCCCTCCGTTCCTGAAAAATGGGAGAAGTACCTTAATACCTCGCTCTTTATGCTCTTTGTCCTGGCCGGTTATCTCTTTATGGACAGGTTGATGATGAGAGTAATCAGGCGATACAGCAAAACCGTTGATGTCATTGCATCGGCTGCGGGCGTGACGAAAACTCTCTACAGAATCATCCTTCTTGCATTTACGGCATTCATCATTCTCGACCACCTCAAAATCACGATTACCCCGTTTCTGGCTTCACTGGGGATCGGGGGATTGGTCGTGGCGCTTGCACTCCAGGACACCCTTTCGAATTTCTTTTCCGGAATCTACCTCTCTTTTGACAAGCCTATCAGGATAGGGGATTACATCCGGCTCGAGTGGGGAGAGGAAGGCTACGTGACCCAGGTGGGTTGGCACAGCACGAGAATTCAGACTCTTTCGAATAATACGGTCATAGTATCGAATGCCAAACTTGCCGGCAGCCGCATCACTAATTTCTATCTCCCAGGGCAGGAGATACCCGTTTCGGTCAATTTGGGAGTCACATATGAGAGTGACCTTGAAAAGGTGGAGAACGTGACAGTCGGTGTTGCACGAGAAGTCCTTAATGATACGGACGGAGGAGTCAAGGAGTTTGAACCCTCAATAAGTTACAGCAGCTTCGGTGACTCGGGCATCCACTTTACGGTCAACCTTCGCGCCAAAGAGTATGCTGATCAGTATTTGATCATCCACGAATTCATAAAACGCCTTCACCGGCGTTATGAAGCGGAAGGAATCGAGATCACATCACCCGTCCGGAACGTATATATAAGAAAAGGTGCTTCGGAAACAGAGCATGGGAAAGGGGAAGCTTGAATGGCGCATCCAAAGGTACTTGCTTTAATTCTCGCCGGCGGGAAAGGCGAGCGGCTTTTCCCGCTGACCGTCTTTCGCTCGAAGCCGGCGGTCCCGTTCGGAGGCAGATACCGTATTGTCGACTTCGTGCTCAGCAATTTTATTAACTCTCACATCTATTCAATCTATCTCCTTGTCCAATACAAATCCCAGTCCCTCATCGAGCATGTCAGAAAGAACTGGAATTTCTCCTCTGTTGTAAATGACCATTTTATAGCAGTCGTTCCAGCCCAGATGAGTAAGGGACCCGAGTGGTTCCAGGGTACCTCCGACGCGGTTTTTCAAAACATTAACCTTATAAAGGACCACAATCCAGATCATGTGATTATTTTCGGCGCTGATCACGTTTACAGGATGGATATAAGGCAGATGCTCGACTTCCACCTGAAGAACGATGCCTATGTTACGGTCGCCGCCCGTCCGGCGCCGCTCGAACAGGCGTCGGCCTTCGGAGTCATCATGACTGACAGCGAACAACACATTACCGGATTCCAGGAGAAGCCCAAAAATCCGGCGCCCATGCCCGGCGATCCTTTGCGGGCCTTCGTATCCATGGGCAATTACATATTCAGGACCGATGTTCTCGGCGATGTCCTTATGAAAGCTGAGCAAAAAAAAGAACATGATTTCGGCGCCCATATCATACCCAATCTGATCGGCACTGGAAAAGTTTTTGCTTATGACTTCGCAACCAATGTAATTCCCGGCACGAAACCATACGAGGAAAAGGGCTACTGGCGGGATGTGGGGTCTATAGCCTCTTATTTCGACGCCCACATGGATTTGATTAGCGATACGCCGTCTTTTGATACTCATAACACTCGATGGCCCATCCATCCTTCCGCGTATGAAGGCCCTCCTACCAAGATATTTGACGCTCGAATAAGGAACAGCCTCATCGCCGAAGGATCTGTTATCAAAAAAGCGAAAATACAAAATTCCATCATCCACTGCGGTGTGACTATAGAGGATGACGCATCCATAGAGGAGTGCATCATTATGGACCAGGTAACCATCAACAAAGGGTGCCGGCTCCGCAGGGTGATAGTGGACAAATTAAATGTAATCAAAGACCGTGAGCAAATCGGATTCGATCCTGACAAGGACCGCTTCCGCTGTCATATAGATCAGGCTTCCGGAATAACAATCGTCCCGAGAGGCGGCAGGCTTGGCATCTGACTCCGGTCCGCTATGGTAGTATACTAAAGATACAATGAATCCAAAAGATTATTACAAAGACTTGGGAGTACTTGAAAACAGCAGCGCTGAGGAGATAAAAAAAGCTTATCGAAACCTTGCCTTCCGTTTTCACCCTGACAAAAATCCCGGCAACGAGGAGATGATGAAGGAAATAAATGAGGCCTATGCAGTTCTTTCAGATACCGCAAAGAGAAGGGAGTACGATGCGCTGAGGCAAAGATACGGATCCTTTGCCAGAGACCAGTTCAGACAGACCCATTCCGAGCAGGATATATTTCGTGAATCCGACATCGGTCAAATATTTGAAGAGTTCAGCAGGATATTCGGCTTCAGCAGACCGGAAAATATCTTCAGCCAAAATAATTATTACGGTTCTAACTATCAGACATTTCAATTCAAAAGGTCAGGCTTGTCCGGTCACGGATTCTTCTTTTACGGTCCCATGAGCAAGGCCTTCCAGGAAGGGCTCAAGGCATCTCACCATCAGATGCAGCAGGAGGCTGCAGACAGGCATTCTTTGTTTTCAAAAGTAGTAGTAAAAGGCTTAGCCCTATTTCAAAAAATAGCGGCAAAGAGGTTAGGTCTCAATTTGCCTGAACGGGGAAGCAACCTGTATGACGTAATCAAGATTACTGCAGAGGAAGCTTCAGCAGGCGATAAGGTCCGGTATTCTCACTATAAGCAGGGCAAAACCAGGGAACTACTGATCAAGATCCCTCCGGGAATAAGAAATGACCAGAAAATTAAACTTAAGGGCCTCGGCAAGGATGGGACGTACGGGGGAGAACCCGGAGACCTCTATCTCAAGGTCAAAATTCATACGACATTCCTGGGGAAGATAAGCAGGCTGCTAAAGATATGATAAATGGATAGCTGCATGTGTTGAAATATTCATCCAGTTAGTATTATTCAATTTTATTGACCTTTTACTATTTCTTATGTCATATTTATGACATGGGACATGGCGACTCCTCGGAAATCATTAATACTATTCAGATTATAGGCAATTCTCCGGCTATTAAGCGCATTTATGAATTGATGGCCAAAGTGGCCTGCTGTCAAAGTACGATCCTTATGTCAGGAGAGAGCGGTACCGGCAAGGAACTTGTTGCCAAATCAATTCACCTTTACAGCGACAGGGCTGAAAGGCCGTTTGTCCCTGTAAATTGCGGGGCCATTCCTACCGATCTGCTTGAGTCTGAATTGTTCGGCCATGAGAAGGGCGCTTTTACCGGGGCAATTGCGACGAGGATTGGAAGATTCGAGCTTGCCGACGGTGGGACTATACTCCTCGACGAAATCGGGGAACTGCCGCAACTGCTGCAAGTGAAACTTCTAAGGGTGCTGCAGGAACGTTCTTTTGAGCGGGTAGGCGGCGCCAGAACCATAAGTGTTGACGTGAGGGTCATCGCCGCAACCAATCAAAACATCGAGGCTGCTGTTAAACAAGGGCGTTTCAGAGAAGACCTGTTTTACCGGCTTAATGTTATTCCAATTGAAATTCCCCCTCTGCGGGAGCGGGTGGAAGATATACCTCTCCTTTGCGGTTTCTTTATAGAAAAATACTCCAAAAAATTTGGAAGAAACCCGATAACTGTTACGGGCGAGGCTACCAAGGTTTTGGCCGGCTACTCATGGCCCGGCAATGTCAGAGAGCTTGAAAATGCTATAGAGCGGCTTCTTGTGCTGAAAGACAATGATATAGTGACGCCGTCCGATTTGCCTGAAAGAATTACCGGAAAGCGGATACCGGAACTGCCTCATATCGAGGATGACGATAACAACCCCTTTGTCAGCGGTCTGGACCTTAATGCCGCACTGGAGGGCTACGAAAAAAGACTTATTCTTCATGCTCTGGAGCTTCATAACGGTGTTAAGAGTCAGGCTGCAAAATATCTTAATATCAATCGCACTACATTAATCGAGAAAATGAAGCGGCTGGATTTGTAACTAACGTCATCATGGCGTACGCTTGCTAAAGGCTGTTTTAAGGCTTTTAATGTGGAAACACAGTACGCTGAACGCGCGACGCTTGTTAGCGAGATGTCATAAAAATAACACTTTTAAAAATGAAAGAAAAAATATATGTCAGATAATTGACTTATATTAGTTCATGGCTTCATGGTTTTACCTTCTCGATCTAAGAGCTATTGTAGTGTTTCAGAGAAAACTGTAATAAGTCTGTCATTCAGAGCGGAGCTAAGAATCTCGGTGTGAGATTGCTTCGGGACTACGTCCCTCGCAATGACAACTACTTAGAATTTATGCATAACTACACTATGAACGATGAGGTGCATAAGAACTTATGGCGGTTGGCATAAATTTTTCATTAATAGGTTGGGTTATTATGCATTTTAGGAGCTTAATAAGGGTCTGATGGATAAGAAGGCGGTATACAACTTGTTTCTCATCATCATGCTGATTGCCACATGCACGCGTCAGGTTTGTGCTGACGAAGAACACCTGAAATCAGCGGACAATTTATATAGGGCAGGAAATTACGGCGCAGCGGAAGAGATTTATCGCGATTTCTTTATAAACAACAAGAAGGGTCCGCTTTCGGAACGTGCATTATTCGGCGCGGCAAAAAGTGATTACAAACTAAAACGCTATAATATAGCACGCCTGAATCTGGAACGCTTCTTGTTGGCTTACCCTCAGTCGGTTTATGTGAACAATGCTTTTTTTCTACTCGGCTATATTTTTATGTATGATCACAAAATGGACCAGGCGCAGCGTTATTTTGAGATGGTAGGCGGTCCTTTAAGACAGTTGGCCGATATAGGAAGGGCAGAAGTTGCTCTAAGGAGTGACAACGTCTCGGCTGCAGACTCTATTATTGGTGCTGTGGACAAGAAAGACCTGGAACGTAATCCACGGGCGCTCTATGTGAGGGCCGCCATCTTCAGCAAAAAAGGCATGCACAAAGAGGCGGTAAATATAATAAGCAGAGTTTTTGATGTTACGTTAAAAGAAGAAGACTTGAGGGCGGACAAGGCATTAATTTATTTTAATGCGTCCCGGTTCAACGAGGCGGAGAAACTGTGTAAGTCTATAATCGCAGATCCTGTATCGAGGCTTGAACAGCAGAAGGCCCAGAAAATCCTTGCCAAATTGTATGAGGGGAAGGGAAGGGGGGATGAGGCCCTGGAATTGTATCTCGAAATTGTCCGTTACGAGGCGGATGACAACATTAAAATGTCCATAGCGAAGCTTTATGATATAAAGGGAGATACCGGAAATGCCCTCAAATATGTGAGTCTGCTTAGGGACAGGGGAATTAGGTCGGCAGAAATGGAAAGGCGTTTCAAGAGGCTTATGGCTGCCAAGAATCCCGAAGCTGTGGAGTACCTGAGCAAATTTTCAGCCGCGATCAGCGCGGATAGCCCTTTTATTGTCAAGGCTGCACGATACCTGATCGAAAACGGGAAGAAATTGGAGGGTACCTTGATGCTTAGAAGGGCACTGAAAGGTCTTGAAAGCGGAGATGCTGCGCTGTCAATGGCTGAAGTGCTTTTCAATGATGGGAAATACAGCGAGGCAAAAAAATTCGCAGAGCCTCTTTTGCTTGAAAACAGATATTTCATCGAGGCAACCTTTCTTATGTCTGAGATATTGAACAGGGAGGGTGATCCGGCAGGCGCTATCACCTATCTGGGAAAGGCGGCCAAATATTCAAAAGACAGCAGGATCGATAGCAAGATTGCCGATTTATATATAGAGACCGGAGACAGGGCCATGGCATTAAAATATTATAAGGCCGCCTCTGACAGGGGAGTTGCAATTGCTGCGCTTAAGGCCGGTGACCTGCTTTACCTTTCCGGAAATGTTTCCCAATCCCGTATGTATTATAAGCGGGCGTTGGGCCTGGGCCTTTCCGATCAAAAGAATCTGCAGTGGGCCTACTATCAGTACGGCAAAATGACAGGCAATAAAAAGTATCTGAAAAAAGCTGCACAGAGCGGCGGCATAGTAGGAGAAGCTGCCGGACTGCTGGCAGGCGGGGGATAGAGGGTATGGCTGATATAGAACTGCTTAACAAAGCGATCGAAAGCTTTAATTCTGCCTCCGCTACGCTGACACACTATTACAAAACGCTTGAGGACAAGGTCAAATTGCTGACTGAAGAGGTGGAGCACAAAAAAAGGCTGCTCAACAGTATTCTGGACAGCATTGATGTGGGTGTTGTGTTCTTTGATAAGCAGGGGACTATACGTCTTGTAAATAGTGCTGTTGAACGCCTGCTTTCGGTCAAGGCTGACGATATTATAGGAGGAGACTCGCTTCACGCAGAGATTAACGATGAGATGATACTGCCTGAAAACGGCAAACCTTTTTATGCCCTCGCGTCCTCTTCTGCTGTTAATGATTCCGAAGAGAACAACATCGGGCATGTGCTGATATTTAAAGATATTACAAGGCTTAAACAGCTTGAATCTGAAAACGAAAGAAACGCACTGTTAAGTGCGATGGGGGAGCTTGTGTTGAAGATTGCCCACGAGATCAGGAACCCGCTCGGCAGCATCGAGCTATTTGCAAACTTGATCTCCGGTGACCTGAAAGGGACGACACAGGGGGATTATGCAAACAGGATCTCCAATTCAGTAAAGACGCTTGTGAATACTCTCGATAACATGCTCAGATTTTCAAAAGAGATAAAACTGCGCCGTGAAGAATGCTTGTTAAACGATGTTGTTGATGAAATTTGCAGGGAATTCAGAGAATTGTTTTCAGGAAGCAGTGTGCGGCTTGAATTTATAGAGCATGGCCATTATTCTGTCTATGCAGACAAAGGATTATTAAGGCAGGCGTTGATCAACATTCTATTGAATTCGGTCCAGGCAATGCCGGACGGAGGAAACATTACAGTGGAAATAAGATATTCAGAGGTGGCGCCTTCAGCAATCGAAATCTTGATCCGTGACAACGGTCCCGGCATGGACAACGAGACAAAGTCAAAGATATTTGAACCATTTTTTTCGACAAAAGACAGGGGCACCGGTCTCGGCTTATCGATAACGTCGGGAATAATAACGGCCCATGATGGAAGCATAGACGTTATGAGCAGGCCGGGCGCCGGGACAGAGTTTAAGGTTTCCCTGCCGGAGTTAATAAAGACATGAGCGGAATAATATGAAACCGGTTTTGATAATTGATGATGAAGTTGATATGGCGCTTGCGCTCAGTGAATCGTTGAAACGGTGCGATTTTGATCCTGTGGTATATCACAACCCGGAGGAAGTCCTTGCATCATGCAACATCAAGGATTTCTCACTTATTATCACGGACATGAAGATGCCCAGGATGAACGGAATCGAGTTTCTTCAGGAAATACGGAAACGGAATATTTTTGTGCCTGTCATTGTAATTACAGGATTTGGTACGGTTGAGAATGCCGTTGACGCGATGAAACTCGGCGCGACCGATTACATAATGAAACCGTTTTCTTTTGAATCGCTCAGACAAGTGATTGACAGGATCCTTCCGTCCGATTACACCGACATAGTCGCTGTATCATCTGAGATGAAAAATATGCTCTCCATAGCAAAGGAAGTAGCGAAAAGCGACATTACTGTACTGCTGTCCGGCGAAAGCGGGACCGGCAAAGAGGTCATGGCCCGTTTTATTCATAAGAACAGCCTGAGGGCTGATAATCCTTTCATTGCCATAAATTGTGCCGCCATTTCCGAAAACCTCCTGGAATCAGAATTGTTTGGCCACGAAAAAGGCGCTTTTACCGGCGCGACAGACCGGCGCATGGGCAAGTTTGAGCTTGCCAACCACGGAACGCTGCTGCTGGACGAGATCAGTGAAATGGATTATTCGCTGCAGGCGAAGCTGTTAAGAGCTATCCAGGAAAGGGAGATAGACCGTATAGGCGGCCGCTTGCCGATACCGGTTGACGCGCGGGTCATTGCTACAACTAATTGTGACCTTCTTGCCAAAGTAAAGAACGGGCATTTCAGAGAGGACCTTTACTACCGGTTAAATGTTTTTCCTTTGAAGCTGCCGCCTCTCAGGGAGCGTCGGGATGATATTATACCTATGGCAGAGTTCTTTCTTAAGAAATTGGCTGCCAAGATGGGCAAACACTTCTCACTGTCCGATGAGCTTAAATCATATCTTGGCGATCTTGCCTGGGAGGGCAATGCACGGGAGCTTGAGAATTTTATTTACAGGACTGCTGTTGTATCGCCGGCTGAGGTATTGAGGCCGCCGGCAGATTGGCCGTCAAAAAATACTGCGACTGGTGGCGCGGCCAAAACAGGCACCATTAAGGACATGGAACGGGAACTGATAATTGAAACGCTCAGGAAAACCGGTGGGAACAGGACAAAGGCAGCTGAATTATTGGGGAAGACAGTGAGGACCGTAAGAAATAAGATAAAGGAGTATACTATTCGCGATGAGGAATATAGGGGGGAATGAATAATTATTGCATTTATGGAACAATAATTGCATATATTTTTACAATTATTAATCTGTTATTAAGGAGGACGTTATGCCGGACAAGACAGGCAGGATACTTGAACATATGCTTGATGTTGCCGCTTTCAGGAACAGGGTGTTGACATCAAATATCGCTAACGCGGATACCCCGGGGTATAAGGCAAAAGATATATCGTTCCAAAAAGAGATGGAAAAGGCTGCCGCCTCAGAGGGAAATACAAGTTTTGATACATATGAGTCGGCAACAACGATGCCCAACAGGGACGGCAACACCGTAAATGTTGATATCGAGATGGCAAAGGTTGCTGAAAATACATTAATATACGACACGGCGGTCCAACTGATGGCTATGAAAGCGCGGATGAAAAAGAATATCTTGACAGCACAATAAAGGGAGGCCTCTGATGAAAGATATGTTTTTGCCTTTGACCGTAAGTGCAACAGCCCTTGAGGCGCAGAAAATAAGAATGAATACTATTGCCTCAAATATTGCTAATGTAAACTCCACATCGTCTCCTGAGGGTGGTCCATACAAAAGGAAAGATGTGCTGTTCGAGTCATATCTCTATGACGAGAGTTCCGTAGGTGTCAATATCTCAAAAATTGTTGAGGACGAGAGGCCCCCCAGAAAGGTCTATGACCCGGGTCACCCCGATGCTGATAAAGATGGCTATGTCAGTTACCCCAACATCAATACTATAGAAGAGATGGTCAATCTCATAGACGCTACCCATGCCTATGAGGCAAACCTGACACTTATTGCGGCATATAAAGACATGTATTCGAAGACACTTGCTCTCACGCAAGTATAAAATAGGTAATGAAAAGAGAGGTAATAGGTTATGGGTAGGATAATGAGGAAAATTATAAAAGTTTATTCTATAAGCCATGACCTATTACCCGTAACCTGCTTTTTTCATGGGAGGTGCATATGAGTGATATTACCAATATCACGGCAGACATTCAGCCGGTCATTTCCGGATCTGCAAAAACAGCTCAAAAAGGAAGCATATCGTTCGACACCGCCATCAAGGATGCATTAAAGGAGGTATCCGAAGTCCAAAATAATGCTGACAAGGCCATTGAGGATTTTTCAAAAGGTGATGTCCAGGATATTCACACTGTTGTGCTTGCCATGGAGAAGGCCGATATGTCTATGCAGACGCTGCTGCAGGTAAGAACCAAGCTCCTGAATGCATATAATACAATTATGAGTATGCAGGTATAAGCGTTGAGGAGTAGCAATGGCATGGAATGATATTCTAAATCAGATAAAAGCATGGCCGCTTAAAAAGAAGGTATCACTTATAGCTGTTGTCGCGATTACCATAGCACTTATGGCCGGGATAATGGTCTGGAGTGAGCGAGTTGACTACCAGGTACTTTACAGCAATCTTACCCAGGAGGATGCCGGGCAGGTCATCAATAAATTAAAAGAGATGAAGGTCCTGTACAAAGTTGATGGAAATGCCATTTATGTTCCGAGTAGTCAAGTCTATGAACTCAGGCTTGAATTGGCTGCTCAGGGTGTCCCACAAGGGGGAGGTGTCGGTTTTGAGATCTTTGACAAGAACCAATTGGGGGTCACCGAATTTGTCCAGCGGTTGAATTATATCAGGGCGCTTCAGGGCGAGCTTGCAAGGACAATCCGGCAGCTTGCCGAGGTAGATCAGGCGAGGGTGCATATCGCAATACCTGAACGGACGATCTTTACCGAAAATCAGGAAAAGCCGACTGCCTCCATTGTTTTGAAGCTTAAACCAGGAAGAGTGCTGAACCAGGGACAGATCGGCGGCATTGTACATCTGGTTTCGAGCAGTGTTGAGGGACTGACGCCTGAGCATGTTACTGTAATAGACAATATGGGGAATATGCTGTCAAAACCGTCCGATGGTGATGTTGTAGCAGATGCGAAACAACGTGATTACCAGAAATCAGTGGACAAGGATTACGAAACCAAGCTGGCAAGCATGCTTGAGGGTATCGTCGGGAAGGGAAAGGCCATTGTCAGGGCGGCGACAAAGATAGATTATGCTCAGGTCGAGAAGACGGAAGAGAGTTACGATCCGGATACTATCGCCATTAGGAGCGTTCAACGCAACAAGGAAAATACCAGCGGCGCCGCTAGTGGCGGTATCCCGGGTGCGCTCTCAAACCAGCCGGGCCAGCAGGCCGCAGCTGCTTCTTCATCACCTAATTCCTCACAGAAGCAGTCAGAAAATATAAACTACGAGGTAAGCAGGAGCGTCAGCAAGATAATCCAGCCTCGGGGTGAAGTTAAAAGCATTTCCATTGCCGTGCTTGTTGACGGCACCTATAAAAAAGAAAAAGATAAACAGGTCTATCAGGCGAGAAGTGAAGCTGATTTAAAGAAATACGAAGAAATAATAAAGGCCGCTATAGGATTCAATAAGGAGCGGGGAGACCAGGTGATTGTCGAGAATGTGCCTTTTGAAACAGTACCTGAAGAAGTCGAAAAAACGGATTACCTGAGAGTCTCTCTCTCTGTTTTAAAATATATAGTACCTCTTGTCTTAATTGTGCTGATCATTCTCTTTGTTATTAAACCTGTCATAGAGACGCTTAAGGCCATGCCGGAGGCCCGCCGCCTGCCCGGAGAGTTTCCGCCGGCAGCGGGAGTTGCAGGTGTTGGCGGAGCCGGGGGTGTCGGGGGGCTTGGAGGCGCTGAGGAGGAAGAGCCGGGCATTACTACAAGGGAAGGGATGAAGGCAAAAGTGACGGATGTGGTGAAAAAAGACCCCCGGAGGGCTGCTTCTATTCTGAAGGAATGGCTTTCGGAATAAGTGAATGAAAAAATTATCCGGCGTTGAAAAGGTTGCCGCATTTCTGTCAATAATCGGCGAGGATGCGGCAACGGTAGTTTTTAAGCATCTCGATCCTATCGAGCTGGCAAGGGTCATTCCCATGATGGCGCGCGTAAAGCTGTCCCCTGAATTGGCTGAAGATCTTTTGGAGGACTTTGCCGATAGATTAGGTTCCTCCATGTTTGTCGTCGATGAGGATTATATTAAGAAAATATTGGTAAAGGCCTTCGGCGAAGAGCATGCAAAAAAATTGATGGACAAGATCGAGAGCGGTGCAAGCGCTTTCGATATCCTGAGGTGGCTTGATTCGGGTGCTATAGCTAACCTGCTGTCGAGGGAGCATCCCCAGACGATCGCAATAATTGTCGCTTATCTTGAACCCAGCCAGGCTGCTGAAGTGTTGGGCAAGCTTCCGGAGCATATAAAAATAGATGTCGCTTTGAGAATTGCAAGCCTTGATCAGATATCCCCTTCCATCCTGGGAGAACTGGAGGACGTGCTGCAGTCCCAGTTGCAGAGTTACACCAGAGGGAGGAAGATCGGCGGTATTAAAACCGTGGCCGAGATACTGAACCAGCTCGACAGGGCGTCCGAGGACCTGATTCTTAAAAATATCGAAGAGAAGGACCAGATACTCGCTGATGAAATAAGAAAACTGATGTTCACGTTTGATGATCTTGTTGTTATTGATGACAGGGGCATACAGATGATCCTGAAAGAAATAACCACTGATGACCTTGCGCTGGCTTTGAAAATGGCATCTGATGAACTGAAGTTAAAAATATTCAAGAATATGTCGCAGAGAGCTGTTCAGATACTGAAGGAAGAGATGGAATCTAAAGGCGCTGTAAGGGTTTCGGATGTTGAAAAGGCCCAGATGAATGTCGTAAGGGTTGCCCGCAGGCTAGAAGAAGAGGGCAAGATCGTAGTTGGAGGCAAAGGTGGAGAAGAAATTATTGTTTAAAGCACAGGAAAAGCCTGTGCAAATTTATACGTTTCAAAAGTTTGATGCTGAAAAACGTATACCGGAAACTGAGGAGTCCGCCCCTTTGGAAGAGCCGCTGAGTGAAGAGGCGTTGCAGGAGCGCATAAAAACCCTTGAGGACAATGCCCGTAAGAGAGGTTATGCGGAGGGTCATACTCAAGGCCTTACTAAAGGTTTGGCCGAAGGAAAGGATGAAGTAAGCGCCTCTCTCAAAAGACTCGGGGAAATTATAGTATCGCTTGATCAGTTCAGGGAGAATAAGCTCACTGAGCTGTTTCCCGATATCATTGAGCTTTCGCTCGAAATCGCAAAGAAGATAGTTCATAAGGAAATCGATCTCGATAGAAACCTTATAGTCTCCGTTGCCCGGGACGCCATACAGAAAGTCGGAGAAAAAGAAGAGAACGTTATTATAAAGGTGAATCAGCTTGATTATGAAGTAATGATATCGTATATTGACCTGCTCAAAGAACAATCGGGACTGAAAAACATATCTGTTGAGCCCTCAGCCGCAATATCACCGGGAGGCTGCTACATTGAAACTCCGACCGGAGAGGTCGATGCCAGGCTCGAAGAGCAGATGAAGGAAGCCGAGGATGTCATCAGCACTGCAACTATTAGAAAGGTGTAAATCTATTGTCAGGGAAACCGATCTTGTCAAGGTATACGGGAAGGTAAGCAGAGGGATTGGAATCCTGATTGAGGGTCTTGGTCCTCAGGCCAATATCGGCGATATCTGCCAGATAGAATCAAACGTCGATGGAGCGGGACAGGTTATAGAGGCCGAAGTTGTCGGCTTTAAGGAAGATAAAATTCTTCTAATGCCTCTTGGCGAATTGAGGGGCATCGGTCCGGGCTCCAGGATAATGGCCAAGGGCAGGCAGCGCTACATAAGGGTGGGCAGCGGCCTTTTGGGCAGAATACTTGACGGCATCGGCAACCCGATAGATGCAAAAGAACCCCTTACCGGTGAGCTGTTCCCTGTCTATAATGAACCGATAAATCCGTTATACCGCCAGCGTATCACCACACCTCTTGATTTTGGGATACGTTCTTTAAACACTATTCTTACCTGCGGAAAAGGACAGCGGATCGGGATAATGGCTGGCAGCGGTGTAGGCAAGAGTGTGCTCCTCGGCATGATGGCACGGCATACGGCAGCCGATGTCAATGTCATTGCCCTCATCGGGGAGCGCGGCAGAGAGGTAAGGGAGTTTATTGAGAAGGACCTTGGAGAGGAGGGACTACAACGGTCTGTCCTTGTGGTCGCCACTTCGGACACCTCCCCGCTTATAAGAATACGCGGTGCTTTTGTCGCCACGGCTATTGCCGAATACTTCAGGTCCATGGGCAAAAACGTTCTTTTGATGATGGACTCACTGACACGATTTGCAATGGCACAGAGGGAGATAGGGTTGGCGGCTGGTGAACCGCCCACGACTAAAGGGTATACCCCGTCGGTTTTCAACCTGTTGCCGAAGCTACTCGAACGGGCCGGCACATGGGAGCAGGATGGGACCATAACCGGCCTTTATACAGTCCTTGTTGAAGGCGATGACATGAATGAACCCATTGCGGATGCCGCCCGGTCAATACTTGATGGACATATAGTCCTATCCAGGGAGCTTGCCAACCATAATCATTATCCGGCCATCGATATACTTCAGAGCATAAGCAGGCTTATGAAAGATATCTCTGATGAGAAGCATAAAAATAATGTGGCGAAAGTGCTCGAAATAATGGCGTTATATAAGAGGTACGAAGATGTTATTACTATTGGAGCTTATAAGGAAGGGACAAATCCAAAGTTGGATTATGCAATACGCATGATGGAAAAAATCAGGCTTTTCCTGAGGCAAAAAATAGACGAGAAGGTCACGTTTGAGCAGGGCCTTCAAGAACTCTATCAATTAATGGAATAACTTCTGACGAGGTATTATGGGCGCTATCGAAAGTCTTTTGAATCTTAAGCGATGGAGCGAGGATGAGGCAAAACAAAAGTTCGCACTTGTCCTTAAAGAGCTTGATGTGGAAGAGAAACGCCTTCTTGGCCTGGAGGAGCAATACAGGAGCGCGGGCAGGAAATTTGAATCTGCATCGAGCGAATTAATCGATATTGCTGAAATCAGGAGATTGAATTATTATCTTGAACATGTACTGGCCGGGATACGGCGTCAGAAGAAAGTGATCGAGTTAAAGGAAATACAAGTAGAAACGGCCCGTAAAGCGCTTCATGAGGCCTCGAAAGAGAAAAAGACATTTGAAAAACTTGACGAGAAGCAAAAAAGTGCACTCCTCAAGGAATTTAAAAGGAAAGAACAGATAGGGACTGACGAGCATGCCGGAATACGGCATGCCAGAAAGACGGAATAAGACAGGCGATGGGCAATAGGAAAAATAAAGGCAACAGGACAAGTCATAGCTAATAACAGGCATAGGCGAGGAGATATGGGAAAAAATGAAAAGACAGGTCGCGTTAAGACAGGCAATAGGCAATGGGCCATAGTCTATAGAAGAATATTTTTTATAATTTTGCTTTCTTTGACCTGCAGCCTATTGCCTATTGCCTATCGCCCGTCCTATAACCTGTCTTTTGCGCAGGAGCAAAAACAGCAGCAGCCTCAGCAACAGGAATCCATCGAAGAGGAGCGGCTTTCAATAATTAAATCGGATATTCAGAAAGAAGTTGAACGCAACGAAAAACTGAAAAAAGAGATTGAAGAGGCACAAAAGAATATAGACGAGAACACTAAAGAGCGCCTGCTGAAAGTTAGTAAGATTTACGAGGCAATGCCTCCTGAAGAAGCTGCAAGAAGGCTCGAAAAACTTGACGAGAACACTGCCGTAGATATAATCAGTATGCTGAAGCCGAGGGCTGCGGGCGGAATTCTTGCCCAGATGGACAGCGATAAGGCAGCAGCCATTTCCAAAAAAATTATCACCAAAGGCAAGAAATAGCGTCTACGTGAAAAACTAGCATCAACAACGAAGATTGCCAGGCTTTTTTTTCCTACCTGGAAGTTTTTTCCTGTAACCCAAATAATGCGATTACCCACAAGGAAGGCAGGAGAAGGGGAGATACAATAGAGCCGTGCATCGCGTCGAAAAACAAGTGCTCCCCTTCTCCTGCTATTAATTATATTGGACCGGCAGGGGCAGGCTGTTTATCGGAGCGATGCACGGGTCTGCTCCAACAGGGGCGAGTAACGCCGAGCCCCAGCCGGGAATGGGTATGGACAGGGCTGCTATAACGAACTGTCTCTTGCTTTGAAAGTAGTTTCAGCGCTCCGAGAAACAGCCTGCCCCTGCCGGTCCCTTCCATATTCTTATTATGAACCAATACCGCCCTCTGCGAATTCGCTTAGAAGCGCCTGCCTATAGGCGCCTACTTCTGGTACTTTGGGCTGTGCTTTTATTTCATAACACTATTTTCCCCTTGGCATGCATATTGCTTATTTTGTTCTCATACAAGTCCTCAGGAGGTCGGGATGTTCAACAACTTAATGGTCCAACTCAGTGCTAATACGCCCTCTTTGGGCATAACGTCTTCCAGTGTGCCGGAAGGGGTTGGCCAGAATGCCTCACCGGCAGCAAGTTTTACCGATCTTTTGCAAGCAATAGTTTCAGGCCTTGACAAAGGTCTTGGAAATCTTCAGGACGGACCGATTATAGGCGCCGACGGCAAAACAGTTTCCTCCGATAACTTGATGGAGCTAATGCAAAAACTTTCTAACGGTAAAGGGATTGGGTCTGACAAAAAAGCAGCTTCCGGAAACAGCATGACCGACGTGCTTCAGCAGATGATGACACAACTGCAGGCATCATTTGCGCAGCCGGTCACTTTTATTGCTCCTTATCAGTCTAATAATATTTCTCCCTCTGATACTTCCTCTATTGCTGCAACCGGTATGGATAGCGGCAATGGCGCAAGTGCCCTCATCGCTGCTTTGGAGAGTGCAATTCAAAAGGGTGATGGAACAAAACAGAGTGTTATTGACACGCCTGAATTGCCGGCTGCCGGGCAGACAGCGGGTAAACAGTTGAACATGGATTCTGTGCCGTTAACACAAAATACAGTTGTTATAGATCAAAACGCGCTTGTTGCAGCTCAAGACAATGCCCAAACGAGCGGCGCCAACCTTGAACTTGCAGCGTTTAGCGCGGCGACACAGAAAAACTTAACAAATAACACTGACCGTCCAGCTCAGAACGCAGCAGACACCTCAACGCTGAACACTGCAGACTCTTCAGTGCAAAGTGCTCCAAACGCTGCGACGCTGAACCTTGCAAACGGTATGGCGCAGAACACTGCAAACCCTTCAATGCTGAACACTGCAAAAGCTTCAGTGCAAAGTGCTGCAAACTCTTCAGTGCTGAATACTGCAAACTCTTCAATGCCGAACACTGAAAACTCTTCAATGCCGAATACTGCAAACGCTTCAGTGCAAAGTGCTGCAAACGCTGCGACGCAGAACACTGCAAGCAATACAGATCAGAACACTGCGAACTCTTCAGTGCTCAACTCTGAACGCGGTACTCTCAACTCTCTTATTGCGGGTCCGACCGGAGATTTGGGAATCAAGGAAGTTAGTCTAACCTTGAAAAACGAAAACAAGTCTATGTCCGGAGCTGCCGACAAAAATACTGCTTTTTCTCCTGTTATTTTGCAGCAGACCCCCTTTGCCAGTGCCTCCCAACCGGCTCAGGAGACCATGCCGGTCAACAAATTAAATGAGTTGAGCGGTCCTATCATGACAACGCTTGGATCGGGAGAGAAAAATCTGGTTATAAAGCTTTCTCCCCCTGATATGGGCACAATCGAGATAAGGCTTAAGATGGAAAACGGCGTTTTAACTGCCGACTTCAAGGTTGACTCCACTGCGGTAAGGGACCTTTTCTCTGTTGCAATGCCCCAGATAAAAAATTCAATAGAAAGCGCCGGCATAAAGACGGGGAATTTTTTTGCAGATTTGAATGATGACAGATCTACCGACGGCGGGAGACAACAGGATACAAACCAGCAACAACAAAGACAGCAAAAGGAACAAAAACCAAGTTTCTTTGATTTCTTTGCATAACCAACAGTAGGGGCTTTTTAGCCAAGGAGGTCATTATAATGTCAACGACGCCTATATCACCTTATAACAGCAATCCGGCAGCCACAACTAACACCACCGGCAATTCGTCGGCTACGTCGACTTCGTCGACGGCGGCATTGGGCGAAAACGATTTTATGACACTGTTGATCGCACAGTTAAAGAACCAGGACCCGCTTAATCCCCAGGACAGCAGTGCTTTTGTTGCAGAACTCGCCCAATTCAGCAGTCTTCAGCAGGAAACCCAGGTAAACCAGAATTTACAACAGTCCGCTGCGGACGGTATGATCGGGTTAGTCGTAACGGACAACACCGGCAATACGGGCATGGTGACAGCTGTGAGTCCCGCTTCCGCCAATAGTACTAACGGGCTCCAACTTAATATTATTAATTCCAGCGGTACAACATCGACCATTAATTACTCGAATATTACTCAAGTCTCCTATCCCACCAGCCAGCAGCAATCAACCGGCGGCAAGGGGACAAGCAGCTAATAAACAATGGGCAAGGAGGATTTGGGATGAGCGGATTATCGGACACTGTTATAAGTGCGAGCGGTCTTAATACGTACGGGTCAGCCATTGACGTCATCAGCAACAATCTGGCCAATAGCAATACTACCGGGTTTAAGAGCAGCCGGACACTGTTCGGGAATGTGTTAAGTTCGGCCATGGGCGTACCTTCACTGCAACAGAATCCAAGCGGAGTAACTGTCCAGGCTGTCCAGCCGCAGTTCACGCAAGGCACGCTCGAAAATACCAACAACCCCCTCGATTTTGCCATTAACGGCAAGGGTTTTTTCATAGTGAAAGACGAAAACAAAAAAGGCGCCCTCTTTTATACAAGAGACGGGGAATTCTCACTCGACAAGAGCGGAAACCTTGTGAACCCCAACGGCCAGATTGTTCAAGGATCTTCCGGGAATATAACTATACCTGCCGATGCGAACGGGAATATGCCGACTTCGCTCCAGCTGACACCCGGCGGTCAGCTCAACGCGACTTATCCGAGTGGACAGGTGAAGCCTGTTGCACAACTTGAACTGGCTGTTTTCAATGCGCCTACCCAGCTTGCTAACGCAGGCAATAATTTGTATGCTCAGACTGACGGGTCGGGAGCGCCGAAACTGTTGACGCCGTCCTCGGGTGGCGCCGGCCCTGTTATCGGTAATACTCTTGAGGTAAGCAACGTAAATGAGTCAAATGAATTCGTAAATTTGATTTCGATTCAGAATGCGTATCAATCGAATGCTACGGCTTTGTCCGCAACAAACGAAATGTTCACGGATATGTTCACTCTGCTCGGTACAGGCGGGTAAGGGTCATAGTGGACGCTTTTTTAAGATTAGATTTCCCTGAATTGGGAGAAAGTATAAACGCTAAAAAACTTAGTTGTAAACAAAAGGGGGTTTATTATGGGAATTGAATCTGCACTCTATACCGGGGTCAGCGGTCTGGATGCAATGTCTCAGGAGTTGTCTGTTATCGGTAACAATATATCCAACAGCAATACGATAGGCTTCAAAGGCGGCTCTGTAACCTTTGCCAATCTCCTGAGTACATCATTAGGGGCCACATCTTCGACCCAGACTGGAAATGGCGTTCAACTTGAGACTGTAGGAACAGATTTTTCACAGGGTACGCTGCAAACGACTTCGAATCCCCTGGACCTGGCTATTCAAGGGGCTGGATTTTTTATTGTCAAGGATGCCACCGGTGCTCAATATTACACCAGGGCCGGCCAGTTCAGTGTGGACAAAAACGGTAACATCGTGAACCCAAATGGTGATTTTCTGCAGGGTAACGCAGCGCTGACACAGCCGGTTACTACAAAAACAGGCGTAACGCCCGGCACGTTCGGCGCCAGCGGCGACATAAACATCTCGCAGATCGGCGTCGGTAATCCAACGCCGACGCAAAACGCGACAATCTTTGCGAATCTGATGCAATCGTCACCTCTGAGCGATCCGGTAGGCGGCACACCCTTTACTATCGGCGCTACAAATAATCAAATCGAGGTAACCATCGGAGGAGTATCCACCAAAGTAACTCTTCAGGCGGGTCCATATTCCGGAGATACGCTTGCCGCCCAGGTAGAGACTCAGCTCAATACGCAGCTTGGTTTGGCCGCAGGGGCAATAACTGTAAAATATAATGATAACCCCCCAGTTGCCCCCGCCGTCGTCCCCGCCCAGTACACGTTTACGATCACGAATACTACTGCAGCTGCGGTGTCCTTTGACTGGAACAATTCAGCCACGACGGCATCGAATATGTTGGGCTTTTCCAATATTAACACTGGTGCTCAGAGCCCTGCCAGCGGTGTTACGACCATTGCGGCAGCCGGTACAGCGACAAGTGATTTCGAGGTTGCCGGGTTTGACCCGAGCAACCCTGGAGGCGCTTTTTCAACAGCGATGACCGTATACGACTCGGACGGCAACAGCCATCTGACTAATGTCTATTTCGAGAAGATAGCCTCGCCGGCAGGAGGAAACAGTTGGATGTACTGGGCCGTGGTCCCTTCAAGCGACAGCTCAAGCGGCGGCTCCCAACCTGATATACCACAGATAGCGACCGGAGGGATTCTCAATTTCAATACCGACGGTGCGCTTGTCAGCGTTCAACCGGACAATTATAACAGCTTCAATTTCTCCGGCGGCGTAACTCAGAATCAGCCGATTACCTTTGATTTCGGCCAGGTCGAGAATGAGACGACTTCACAGGGTGGCAGCGGCACTACAGGCACGACACAATATGGTTCACCGAGTTCGGTCACGAACCAGTACCAGGACGGATACTCATCGGGCAGTCTCCAGAGCTTCAGTGTTTCCGAGACCGGCATCATAACAGGCACATTTACTAATGGACAGACTAAGAATATTGCTCAAATTCAATTAGCACGGTTTAATGCAGACACTCAGCTCACAAATGTGGGAAACAACCTGTATACCCAATCCGCTTCTTCAGGGCAACCGATTCCCGGGCTTGCAGGGAACGCCGGATTTGGAAACATATTCTCCGATTCCCTTGAGGAAAGTAATGTCGACTTATCATCCGAATTTGTCAATATGATTACTGTTCAGAGCGCATACCAGGCCAATGCAAAAGTCATCTCAACTGCTCAAGAACTGTTTACGGCCTTGCAGAATGCAAAACAGTAATAAAGGATGGCGATAGGCAATGGGCTATAGGCAATAGGCTAATTTCGTTAACCTATTGCCTATACCCAATTTTTAGTTGTTCCCTGCCATATATTTTGACGGTTGGAAGGCTTAAAAAGCCCTTCATCCGTCATTTTGTTGACTCCACTCGTTAATATATATCCAGAAAATCAATAGGTTACATATTGGCATGCTCTGTGCTTTATATCAATTCGCAATTCACAGCTAAATATGTTTCCCATGGCTCAGTTTATAGAGTGCGTAAGCTAATTTAAGGGGGTTTATTTATGGATGAGGAAAGGGATGAAAAATTAGATGAAGAAACTAAAAAACCGAAAAAGAAAAGGGGTAAAGGGCTAATTGTCATTATCATAGTTGTCGTTGCAGTTCTGGTCGGTGGGGGCGGTGCATTTTTCTTTCTTTCAAAATCAGGCGGCGACAAAGCACAAAAGAAGGAAAAGGAAGATATGAAGAAGGATGAGAGTGTTATGTTTGCCCTTGACCCTTTTGTCGTTAATCTGAGCGACCAGGGCGCCACTAAGTTCCTCAAGGTATCGATACAATTAGAGCTATCCAGTCCCCTTACCCTGGAAAGCGCCAAGGGAAAAACACCGCAGGTCAGGGACGCAATTATCAATCTTCTGACGAGCAAGACTTCTGATTCGCTCATGTCTCCTGAAGGAAAACTGCAGCTCAAAGATGAAATCAATTTGATGACAAACCAGATCCTGGGGAACAACACGGTAAAAAATGTTTATCTTACTGAATTTGTCATGCAATGATAGAAAACAGATAGAGGCAAGGATAAAGAACAATGACAAGCGCATTTAATAAACTATATTTTTTTCTTTACCTCAACCTATACCTTTGCCCGTACCTTTGGAGGTTATAGATGGAAGATATTCTTTCCCAGGATGAAGTTGATGCCCTACTAAAGGGAATCTCTGAAGGAGAGGTAGAAACAGAGAAGCTGGAAGACACTTCCGGCGTAAAGGCATATGATTTTACCGGCCAGGAGAAGATCGTCAGGGGGAGGATGCCTTCTCTTGATATTGCCAACGAGCGGCTGGCCCGCAACTTCCGTCTTTCTCTGTCTGCTGCGATCAGGCATATGGTGGATGTCACTAATGTCAATGTCACCATTACCAAATTTTATGATTTTATGAGAGGCGTTCCATTTCCTTCGAGCATAAATGTTTTCAAAATGGAGCCGCTCAGAGGCTTCGGGCTTCTGGTGTTTGATGCCTCAATGATTTTCAGCCTTATCGAGTATTTTTTTGGCGGTACGGGAAAAGGTTATTATAAACCCGAGGGAAGGGAGTTCACTCCCATTGAACAGAAAATCATCCATAAAGTGGTCATAATGTTTTTTGAGGACATGGAGGATGCATGGAAGCCGGTGCATCCCATAAGACCTGTTTACGTACGTTCGGAAATGAACCCCCAGTTTGTTACTATCGTTACCCCGGTTGATGTTGTAATTAAAGTAGAGTTTGTCCTTGAGATCGAAGGCAGGCTGTGCAAGGCTTTTCTATGTATCCCTTACGGGGCGGTAGAGCCCATAAAAGAGAAATTGTACAGCGCATTTTCCGCCGACAGGGATGAACTGGATATTAAATGGCTTGAGCGATTAAAGGAGCGGCTGAAAGAGACATCTGTCACGATGACCGGCGTTCTCGGGAGTACTATACTGCCTGTAAGTGAGGTACTCTCGCTGAAAGAGGATGATGTGCTTGTCCTTGATACTAATGTAGATGATGACCTTGGAGTGACGGTTGAGGGATTTGTGAAGTTTAAAGCCAAATTTGGCCTGCTCAAGGGATACAGGGCTGTAAAAATAACTAAGGCAATCCAGGACATCGGCAGAGTCTGAAGGGAGATAATATAATGGCGGACGAGCTTAAGAATCCGGAAGTACCAGAGTTTAAAGGGGATGTCCAACCAGCACAGAGTGTTCAGCGTGATATCAATTTTCTCCTTGATGTCCCGCTTGAGCTGATGGTAGTTATCGGGAGCACAAAAATCCTTATTCAGGAGTTATTGCAGCTTGGCCAGGGCTCTGTCATTGCTCTTGATAAGCTGGCCGGCGAGCCTATGGAGGTTTACGTGAATCAAAAGCTCATTGGCCGGGGCGAGGTGGTTGTGGTCAATGAAAAATTCGGCATCAGATTAACGGACATCGTGAGCCCTACTGAGCGGGTGAGACAATTAAGATGACTGCAATTCAGACAGAACGGGGCTGCAGGTGGGACTAGAGCTGGTCAAGGTTTTTGCAGCCTTATTGATCACCCTTGCTGCGGTCTATCTGCTGCTCAGGTTTCTAAAGCAAAAGATGCTGCCGCATAGGGGGATGATAGAGATGCTTCAGTATCAATCCTTCGGACCCAAAAGAGGCATAGCTGTTATTAAGGTACTTAATGACTACATGGCGGTCGGGATTACCGATCAAAGCATTTCTCTTCTGAGCAACCTGAATCGTGAGGGAGTGGAAGAAGCGCTGAAATCACAGAGAACGGAAGACATTGTGCAGAAGACGAAACACAAATGGCTAAGGGCGAAAGAATAAGGCAATGGGCTATAGGCGATGGGCAATAGACTAACGACAAAATACAACACACAATGGCAGAGGACCAAAGGTATTTTTGTTTTTGCCTATGGCCTATTGCCTATAGCCTATTGCCTTCTTTTGCCTTCCGAGGTTTTTGCCGCCCCTGCGCCTCCTGCTGCCGGAGGCGGTTTTTTTGGCATGTCGACGCCGTTTGAATTGCTCCTGTTTATGACACTGTTGTCCATATTGCCTGCAATTCTTGTGATGGTCACCTCATTTACGCGGATTATTGTAGTGCTTTCTTTTCTCCGGCAGGCGCTCGGCACTCCTTCAGTGCCGCCGACACAAGTGCTCATAGGGCTGGCTCTTTTTATCACATTTTTTATCATGTCACCGGTCCTGGACAGGATTTATGCGGATGCGTATCAACCTTATTCCAGGAAGGAGATCGGGGCCGAAGATGCTCTTAACAAGGCGGCTGTTCCTCTGAAGGAGTTTATGCTTAAACAGACAAAAGAGAAGGAGCTCGCTTTTTTCCTCAGGATGTCCAAATCGGAGAACCCCGCAAAACCGATGGATTTGCCTATGCGTGTGGTCATCCCTGCCTTTGCTATCGGTGAGCTTAAGAAGGCATTTGAAATAGGGTTCCTTATTTTTCTTCCATTTCTGGTTATTGATATGGTTGTTGCGAGCGTACTGCTCTCCATGGGTATGATGATGCTCCCTCCTGTCATGATTTCACTGCCCTTCAAATTGCTGCTTTTTGTTATGGTCGATGGATGGGAACTGCTGATAGGCTCTCTTATCGGAGGATTCAGATGACCATTGAACTGTTAAACCAGATTTCAAGGCAGACATTTTTAACTATTCTGATGGTAGGCGGGCCCGTATTATTGGTGAGCCTTGTCATCGGATTGATTATAAGCCTTTTTCAGGCGATTACGTCACTGCAGGAGATTACCATGACCTTCGTTCCCAAGATTATCGCGGTCTTTATCACCCTGCTTGTTGCGCTTCCATGGATGGTAAAGGTTATGATCGGGTTTACAGTGAGTATGTTTAATAATATACCGCTTTATGTGAGGTAAAAATATTATGGGCAAGAGGCGATGGGCCATGGGCTATGGGCTTGGGAACGAATATCTTCCAAAGCTAACCCCTATAGCCTGCTGCCTATGGCCTATGGCCTGAATTATATGGAATTATATAACTTAATAAACGTCTATGCCGACAAATTCATTCCCATATTCATCAGGGTGGCGGTTATTCTGGCCTTTATCCCTTTTATCGGCGCACAGCAAACCCCGGTGATGGTAAGGGCGGGCCTTGCCCTTGCTCTAACGCTGATGCTCCTTCCGCTAGTGAAGGTTGATATGTCTAATCCGGCAAGGGCAATTTTCGAGGCTTTTTTTGTGGGTGTGGCCATGGGATTAACTGCACGAATAATCCTGGGAGCTATTGATATGGCTGCGCAATGGATGAGCGTTTCGATGGGTTTAACGGTGGCAGCGGTTTTCAATCCTCTATTTCAAGAGACACTGGGCCCGGTGAGTCTCTTCTATACGATGTTGTCCATGACGTTATTTTTTATATTCGACGTGCATTATTATTTCATCGAGGGTATAGTGCGCAGCTTTGATATTACCGGTATTAACTATAATGGCGTGTTCAGTTCCGTCATAAAACTGAATGCATTCTTTTTCCCGCTTGCATTTAAGATAGCGGCCCCTGTGCTGGTTGTACAGGTACTTACAAACCTGGCAATGGGATTTCTTTCAAAGGCAATTCCGCAGGCGAACATTTTTTTCATAAGCATGCCGTTGCTCATAGTTTTGGGCCTTGTATTTATAATTCTGTCAATGCCGGTAAGCATAGCGGTTATTGAAAAAGCATTCATAAGCATGAAAGACACCATTATGGTGATCACGAGGTAAGAGATGGCAGATGAGTTTCAAGAGAAAACTGAAGAGGCGACGGGGCGAAGACGTCAAAAAGAACGTGAGCAGGGTCATGTCCCCCAAAGCAAGGACCTCACCGGGATCATGCCGCTCTGGGTGGTATTCCTGTACTTTTCTTTTGGCGGTTTCATGTTTACGACGCTGGTTACCTATTTAAGGTCAGCGCTGAAAAGAGGGTTTGAGGTTTCGCTGACGCAGACCTCGTTCATAGAAATATTCAGGGCTGACTCCATTAAAACGCTTATGATGATGGCCCCCCTGTTTGTGTCATTAATCGTTGGTGTTATGGCTGTACATTTCCTGCAAAGCGGGTTTTTAATATCGACCGAGCCGCTGAGCAAGGGCTTCTCGAAAATCAACCCGCTGGAGGGGATAAAAAGGTTTTTCACCCTTAGGATTATTTTCGAGGGGGCAAAGGGCATATTAAAGATGATCGTCCTCGGCGTCATTCTTTATCTGCTTATAAAAAAGCAGATCATGAATCTTCCACTTCTTCCCGACATGGATGTTTCGGGTATTGCGCAGTTTTCTTTTGTGCAGGTAAAAAAGCTTATGCTGACTGCTGCCGTGGTCCTCTCTATTTTCGCCATTGCTGATTTTGCATACCAGCGGTGGCAGTATTCACGAGACCTGAGAATGACGAAACAGGAAGTGAAGGAAGAACATAAGGAACTGGAGGGCGACCCGAGGATCAAGGCCAGGATAAGGAGCCTCCAGAGAGAGATGGCCCGCAAAAGAATGATGCAGGAAGTACCGAAGGCAGATGTGGTAATTACCAACCCTACACATTTTGCTGTTGCGCTTAAGTACGATTCAACCACAATGGGTGCACCTGCTGTAGTGGCAAAAGGGGCCAATCTCCTTGCCGAGAAGATAAAAGAGATAGCAAAAGCACATGGGGTGCCGGTCTTTGAAGATAAACCGCTCGCCAGGTCTTTATATAAACTTGAGCTTGATCAGGAAATCCCTGAGGTCTTTTACAAGGCATTTGCTGCAATACTTGCAAATGTTTATAAATTAAAAGGAAGGATCAGGCGATAGGCAATTGCCTATCGCCTGAATATTATGCTGGAAAAACTGTTAAAACAGAGCGACATCATATTGGCAATGGGCATTGTGCTGATCCTCGGATTGATGATCATTCCCATGCCTCCGATACTGCTCGATCTTTTCTTATCGTTCAGCATTACACTGTCCATAGTTGTGCTGCTTGTTTCGGCGTATACTGAACGGCCCCTTGATTTTTCCGTATTCCCTTCTCTTCTGCTGATATCGACACTATTTAGACTCTCTTTGAATATTGCCTCCACCCGGCTTATTCTCATGAGGGGCGATAGCGGCACCGAGGCTGCCGGACGAGTCATTAAAGCTTTCGGAGAATTTGTAGTCGGCGGTAACTTTGTCGTAGGTTTCGTCATCTTTTTCATCTTAGTAATCATAAATTTCGTTGTTATTACAAAGGGTGCGGGCAGAATTGCCGAGGTTTCAGCCAGGTTTACCCTCGATGCAATGCCCGGCAAACAAATGAGTATCGATGCAGACCTGAACGCCGGACTTATAGATGATAAACAGGCGAGAAAGAGAAGGCAGGACATAAGCAGGGAGGCTGATTTCTACGGATCTATGGACGGTGCGAGCAAATTTGTCAGGGGAGATGCCATTGCTGCCATAATTATCATGATAATCAACATTATCGGCGGCTTTCTCATCGGGGTCCTCCAGAAGGGCATGCCAATGGGAGAGGCCGCACAGACCTACACCATACTCACCATAGGTGAAGGGCTGGTTGCCCAGATTCCGGCACTGGTCACCTCAACTGCCGCCGGTATTATTGTCACAAGGGCCGCATCGGAAGCCAACCTCGGCGGCGATGTGGTCCAACAGCTTTTTTCTAACCCTAAGGTGCTGGGTACAGCTGCCGGGATACTGGGATTTTTCGGCATTGTTCCGGGTCTGCCTCATATACCTTTCTTAATGATCGCAACCATAACCGGGGCAGGGGCATACTTTATGAGGCAAAAGCTCCCTGAAAAGGCGGCAGCGGCGGCAGCGGGTGGCCCTGCCGCAGGGGAACTAAAACAGCCGGAGACCCTGGAATCATTGCTCCCCATAGATCCTCTCTCTCTGGAAATCGGCTACGGGCTGATACCGATTGTGGAGGAAGGTGGTCCTCTTTTGAACAGGATAAAGGCGATCAGAAGGCAGATGGTTACGGACATGGGCTTTATTGTTCCGCCGGTACATATAAAGGACAATTTGTCGTTGAAGCCGCATAGTTATTCGATTCTTGTAAAGGGAGGCGAGGTTGCTACCTCAGAGGTAATCCTAAATAAATACCTTGCTATTTCACCTGGTCCCGAAGCTCCGGCGCTCGCAGGCATTCCGGCAAAAGACCCGGCTTTTGGCTTGCATGCGGTTTGGATCGATGAAAAGAGTAAGGAAGAAGCACATCTTGCCGGATATACGGTTGTTGATGTCCCCTCAGTCATCACGACACACCTGACCGAAATAATAAAGAATTTTTCGAGTGAATTATTAGGCAAACAGGACGTACAGAAACTGCTTGACAATCTCGTCAAAACCCAACCTAAAGTGGTGGAGGATCTTATCCCTGCCATGCTGAGCTTAAGCGCTGTCCAGAAAGTGCTGCAAAATCTGTTGAGGGAAAGAATTTCGATCAGAAATCTTCAAACAATACTCGAAACGCTATCGGATTATGCAGCGGTCACTAAGGATACCGATGTGCTTACCGAGTATGTCAGGCAAGGGCTCGCCAGGAGCATTACAAAACAATTGCAGGGGACCGACGGCTCGTTATCGGTCATAGTAGTGGACCCGAAGGTAGAGCGGCAGATAATAGAGGCCGTCCAAACCACCCCGCAGGGCTCGTATCTTGCCCTTGATCCTGTAACATCTGAAAAGATCACCGATAACTTGAAACGAAATTTTGAGGACGGTGTCCGCAAGGGCTATCAGCCGGTCGTGCTTTGTTCACCGTCGATAAGGAGGTTTCTGAAGAAGCTGGCTGAGAGGATTTCGGGCAGTATTATGATCATATCTCATGGCGAGGTTGCGCCTAATACGCGGGTATTTTCGATTGGTACGCTTAAAATAGAATGAACACATAGCTCATAGTCTTTAAAGTCTTTACATAATCTATGGGCCATCAGCTAAGAGCTATGAGCTAAAAGGGAGGTGGGGATGCGATGAGGATCAAGAAATTTGTCGGCGGGAGCTTTAAGGAAGCATTAGAGACAGTGAAGAGAGAGCTTGGTTCGGATGCAATAATATTGTCGAGCAAATCAATGAAGACGGGCCCGTTCGGAATGCTTAACAAAGAGGCGGTCGAAGTGACCGTGGCCCTTGACGAAAACGATGACTCATCGTCTAAGCCTCCTGAAAAGGCGCTTACTTCTGAAATGGGGGATCTGCTGAAAGAGATAAAAGGGCTCAGAGAGGAGGTCTGTTATCTCAAAGAGACGCTGCGTCCGATTGTACCCTCGCTCAGAATAGGAAAGGACAAGAAGGGGCTTTTTAATCTGCTCGTAAGGCAGGGAGTTGATACCCAGTTTGCCATGCTTTTGCTGGAGAGATCTCAGGAAACGCTCGACAGCTTGAAAAACAGTATAAAGGATGACCTTAAAATACAAGGTCTTCTTCCTGCCGAAGATAGCGGGCTTATATTTCTCGGACCTCCCGGCGTGGGCAAAACCACGACTGTTTCTAAAATTGCCCATCTCTTTGCATCAAAAAGAAGGCCTGTTAACCTCATCTCTCTCGATTCCGAAAGGATAGGTTCTATTGCTAACATGAAAGAACTCTCCAAGCAACTGCGATGTTCTTTAAGAGTGGTGAAGAGGGTAAGTGATCTGCCGAAAATAATATACAAGGAAATGGGGAGGGGGCCAATGCTTATCGACACACCCGGGACTGAATTCAACAATATTTTGGAGGACATTAAAGATATCTTCCCTTCAGGGTTCCCTGTCAAAAAATGCTTTCTTATGGATTCATCGATGAACGTATCTTCGGCACTCAAGGCATGGCAGAACTGCAAGGTCGAGATGATCGACTCAATCGGATTTACAAAGCTTGATATGGCGACTCATTACGGGGGCCTCTACAACATTTCCATGCTTACAAGCCGGCCGCTTTCATTTATCACTACCGGGCCAAGTGTGCCGGACGACATCAGGGTCCCCACCCCTGAGTTCCTTGCCGGCCTGATTATTGGAGGAATATAATGAATAACGCAGGACCACGTATAGTAGCGGTTTCCAGTGGAAAGGGCGGGGTGGGCAAGACCAACTTTGTTGCTAACCTAGCACTGTTTTATGCGAGTTTGAACAAAAAAGTGCTTATTCTTGATGCCGACCTTGGATTAAGCAATATCGATGTGCTGTTCGGCATTGCTCCAAAATTCAATCTTAAGCATGTCCTGCTTGGGGAGAAGACTATAAAAGATATTGTTGTTAACGGTCCGTTAGGCATAATGATTATGCCCGCAAGCTCAGGTGTCAGGGCGTTGACGGAACTCTCCGATAAAAACCGTATGAAACTTGTCTCAGAACTGGACAGTTTCGATTTGCCATTTGATATCTTCCTGATCGACACCGGCGCCGGCATATCGGACAATGTGCTGTTTTTCTGCAGCGCAGCGCAGGAGACTATTGTTATTGTCACCCCGGAGCCTACGTCACTGGCAGATGCTTATGCCTTGATAAAGGTGTTATCCAGGGATTTTGGAGAAAGGAATTTCAGGATACTTGTCAACACGGCCAGGTCCGAAAAAGAGGCATTCGACACATTCAGAAAGCTGGCAATAGTAGCGGACAAATTCCTGAGCCTCTCCGTCGAATACATAGGCTTTCTGCCTTATGAGCAGCATGTCAAGGATGCCATTATTGCCCAGAAAGGCTATATTGCCATGTACCCGAACAGTGTTTTTTCAAAGAAGCTCGCCGTCATAGGGAAAAGGCTGTTCGAAAATCCGCTTACCGATGTCAAAGGCAATATACAGTTTTTTTTAAAGAAGGCACTTAGGGTAGGATGACAATATCGGAAAAAGAAAAGGAGCAAATAATCGAGCAATTCCTGCCGAGAGTAAAATATTATGCGTCCAGGTATGCTTTTTATCTTCCGCCCGAATTAAGTATTGAAGACCTGGTGTCAGCGGGCATAATAGGACTTTTGGAGGCAATAGAACGGTATGACCCCTCTTTTAATGCCAGCTTGAGCACCTTTGCCGATTTCAGGATACGGGGCGCTATTATTGATGAAGTACGTTCCATGCAGTGGGTATCTAAAGACGCCAGAAAAAAGCTTGATGATGCGAGGCATGCATATTCGGCATTGGAAAAGGAGCTTAATCGCAGTGCCGGTGACGAGGAAGTTGCCGAAAAATTAAATATATCTCTTGACGAGCTGTACAAGACTTTATCCACTGCCAATACCTTGCGTATGATCAATCTTGAGGACCTTGGGATTACTAATAGCGAAGGTGAGACCCTGGACATTCTGGAATGCATTTCTGACAAAGAGGGCAAGGACATTCTTAATGAACTCAATCTTAAAGAATTGAGGGCAGCTCTTGGCAGCGCCATTGATGGTTTGCCGGAAAAAGAGAGGCTTGTTCTGACCCTTTATTACTATGAAGAACTCACCATGAAGGAAGTAGGGAAAGTCCTGGATATAAGCGAATCGAGAGTTTGCCAACTCCACGGTAAGGCCCTTTTGAAGCTGAGGTCTGTTATGGAGGACTGTAAATGAGGCAAAGGGCATAAGGGGTAGCGGATCAGCTTGTTTTTACTCTGTATCAATCAGGCTTTCAATTCAATCACCGGCATGTATTAAGAATTATCTCTGGCCGCCATTTCCCGCCCCCTATGCCCTTTGCTTTTTTTCTATCTCTCTTTTTAGGTATAATTATAGTCCTTGAATACTTTTATATAGTTTGTATATTATTCTATAACGATTATAAACAAGCAAACCCTGTGGCAAGCTGCAGGATTACCTCACCTCTCCTTGATTGGGGGAGGGTCATCCGGAGGCTGATTGCGTGGCAAAGAATATCAATAAGTTGATTAAGAAATTATCAGATAAAGACCCTTCTGTGAGAAAACGGACTATAGAGGAGTTAGCGGAAGGCGATGAAAGGGCATTATTTCCACTGATAAGAGCGCTGAGCGATGAAAGTGCCGGTGTGCAGGATGCTGCAATGAGGTCCCTGATAGCTATCGGAGGAGAGGTGGCCGCTTACATGGTGCTGCCGCTCTTAAGGGCCAATACATATCTGCGCAACACTGCTATTATTATCCTCACGCAACTGGGGGGCGTATCGGTACCGCTTCTTTATCCGCTGCTTAAGGATAAAGACGATGATGTGAGAAAATTCGCCATTGATCTTTTGGCCGATATAGGTCATGGCGTTGACCCGGCTTTTATCGTCCCGCTGCTCAAGGACAGCAACAGCAATGTACGGGCTGCTGCGGCAAAGGCACTCGGCCTGCTTGGATATCGTCAGGCTATCCCTGAACTGGTTAAGGCCTTGAATGATGAGGAATGGGTCTGTTTTTCCGTATTGGAAGCGCTTGGCGAACTCAACGATGACAGTTCAGTGGATCAGATAGCGGGGCTGCTGGCGCTCCCTTCCCAGGTTGTCCGGCTTGAGGCTATTGACACTCTTGGCAAACTAGGCTCAGATAAGGCTGCAGACAAGCTCGTCGCCTATCTGCAGCACGCGCCTCAAGATGAAAGAAACGCGGTAATAAAAAGCCTGATCAAAGTAGGCATTAACCCGGATATGTCCGATATTGCAGGATACCTGATCACCATGCTCAAAGAGGGTGAATGGGAAGACAAGGAGGTGGCGCTGAAGGGGATAGCAGCGCTTAATTGCAGGGAAGCTGTTAGTCTAATGGTTGATGTTACAGGATCTCTTGACCCCTCATTGCCTGATAATGAAGAGAAAATTTCAATGTTGAAATCTACCATTAAGTCGATAGATTCCGAAAAGGAACTCTTGCGGCTGCTTGAGCTTCAAGATATGAAGTACCGGGGGAAGTCGTTTGCGATAGAGATTCTGGGTGAAATGAAAAGCAGCAGGGCTATCCCTGTACTTATCAAATATTTGGATGACACAAGAAGGGATTTGAGGAGGGCTTCGACCCTTGCGCTTGGCACCATAGGCGGTTCTGAGTCCATAAACCCTCTCCTTGAGACATCGCAGCGCGATGTCGATGCTCACGTGAGACGCCTTGCAATTGAGGCGCTCGGCACTATACAGGCAAAAGAAGCATATGGCCCGCTCGTGGAACTATTGGATGTGGAAAAGTATTATGATGTACTTGAGAAAATTGTTGAAGCGCTGCTTAAAATAGATGCAGGCAGGTTCCTTTCCGGCATTACCCGTTACAGTACCCTTGTCCGCGAGATTATTGCAAAGACTGCACATGATGAAGATATTCTCCTGAGGCTGACCGGGGAACCCGATAAGAAAGTAAAAATTGCCGCCATATACAGCCTGGGCCGGAAGGGGACTGATCGGGCCAACTCACGGCTGATTCAATTTTTGGGAGACAGTGATGCAGATATACGGAAGGCCGCAGTTGTCGGCCTTGGAGAGGCGCGTTGCTGCTCTCCGGAACTTTTGGATGCCCTGCGGGACGACGACTCCTGGGTCCGTTTTTATACGATCAAGACCGTTGCTTTCTCCTGCGAGAGAGAAACAGCAATCAGCAAGATAACGCCATTGCTTCTTGATGAGTTTATTCCTGTTGTGATGTCTGCCATAGATGCCATTGTTGAACTCGGCGGACGGGAAGCGTATGAGGCGCTTTCTGCGCATGAGGAGCATCAGAATAAAGATGTCCGGGACAAAATCCGGGAGGCGCTCAACTCTTTATGATTATCTCAATAGGCGATGAAGTATTTAAACAATTCAGGGACTTTATTTACGAGAAAAGCGGTATTTTTATACCTGACAATAAAAAGTATTTTCTTGAGAACAGACTTGGAAGAAGAATACAGGAATTGAATCTTAAGGGTTACGAGGATTACCTGTATAATCTCAGGTATAATTCCGACAGCCGTGAACTTCAGCGCCTTTTTGATTTAATAACTACCAATGAGACCTTTTTCTTCCGGGAGCCGCAGCAATTCGAGGTGTTCAGGGGCGAATTATTAAACCAGATTAGTGCTGAAAATGCAAAAACAGGCCGCAGGGACATTAAAATATGGTCTGCCGCATCTTCTACCGGGGAGGAAGCGTATACTGTATCCATAGTCCTTCTCGAGAAAATTGAACTCGGCGGATTCAAAAAAGATATCCTTGCTTCTGATATCAGCGAATCAGTACTGGCGTCTGCGCGTGCAGGAGTATACGGTTCATATGCCATACGGAATGTCCCTAACGCTTATCTGAATAAATACTTTAAAAACACCGACCAGCAATACAGTTTATCAAGTGCTGTCAAATCGATGGTAAAATTCTCCAGGTTAAATCTGGTGGAAGAAAAAGCTGTCAGGATGATGCGCGGGGTCGATGTAATTTTCTGCAGGAATGTCCTTATTTATTTTGACGATAAGGCCAAGCAGAAGGTGGTATCGCATTTGTATGATGCTCTCAGGCCGGGCGGATATCTCTTTATCGGCACATCTGAAAGCCTTCATAATCTGACCAGGGCCTTCAGACCGGTGGTTATCAATAAGGTAATTATATATCAGAAGGTTTAAACATTGGAAAACAAGAGGAGCTTATTATGAAGCTATTGATTGTTGATGATGACAAAACAACGAGGAAACTGCTCAGTCTATTTCTTAAAGGAAAGGGATACGAGGTTGTGCCGGCAGAAAACGGACTGGATGCAATTGAAAAACTCGGCACCGAAAGTATAAACCTTGTTGTTACCGATATGAATATGCCCTATATGGACGGTATTGAACTCACAAAAACATTACGGGCAGACAGCGTCTTTAAGAATATCCCGATAATTATGGTCACGACAGAGGCTGATGACGACGAAAAGGAAAAAGCCTTTGATGCCGGTGTTGATGACTATTTGGTAAAACCTACTAATGCCGATGCGATTAGTGACAGTATAAAGCGCATTGTCAAAAAGATATTCAGCGGAGGTGATGGTAATGTTTAATCTGGGTCTCAAAGTGCTCGTTGTCGACGACTTCCCTACGATGAGAAGAATAGTGAGAAATCTCCTGAAACAACTCGGCTTTGAACATATAGATGAGGCTGAAGATGGGGCGCAGGCACTGATTCGGCTAAGAGGCGGCAATTTCGGGCTGGTAATTTCCGACTGGAATATGCCGAATATGGAGGGTATCGAACTTCTCAGGAATGTCCGGAAGGAGCCTGAACCGTTGAAGAACATTCCTTTTCTCATGGTCACGGCAGAGGCGGAAAAGGAGAAAGTGATAGAGGCCATTAAGGCAGGAGTCGACAACTATGTCGTCAAGCCATTTACAGCAGACATACTTAAAGAGAAACTCGAAAAAATTGCTGAAAAGAAGAAATCTTTGAAAGCAGGGGGATAGTAATGTCCAAAACTAACCACAGAGACTGCGGAGAAAAGCATAACTGCAGAGTGAACAGAGATACCTCTCTGTTCTCGAAGAAAAATCCTTTTTATACTATGAATCTTTTCTCAGTGTTCTCTGTGGCTGGCTTTGACAAAACGGAGGACAGCAATGGCTGACGAAATGGATGAAATAATAAGCGAATTCGTTATCGAAGCTGCGGAAACGCTTGAAAGAATCGATCCAATGTTTGTCGAACTGGAAGTGAAGGGCTATGATAAAGATATTCTCAATGAAATATTTCGCGGCATGCATACGCTCAAGGGAGCTGCCGGGTTTCTCGGCTTTCAGCCCATAGTCGATGTTGCCCACAGGGCTGAAAGCATCATGAAACGGCTTCGCGACGCTGAAATTGTCCTTTCGAGGGAGTTGATGGATGTCATACTAAAGAGTGTCGACGCATTACGGCTTTTTATTTTCCATATAAAAATGAAAGACGGCATCGAGGAAGATATTTCAAATCTTCTTACCGAATTAGACAGGGCTTCTGAATCTGCAAAGCCGGCAACCGGGGCAGGAGAAGAAAAGGTAAAGGTAGAGGTAGAGGCAAAGAGAGAGGAAGAGGCAGCGACCATTGAAGAGAGAAAAGAAGAGGTAGAGATAGAGGTTGAAGCAAAGACAGAGGCAAAGGCTGAACCTTTACCTTCACCTTCGCCCGCAGTTGAGCAGGCACAGCAGATGGCGAAAGACAGAGAAGTTGTTTCTCAGCTGAGAGTTGATGTGTCGAGAATTGATAAAGTGATGGACTTTGCCGGAGAGATAGTACTCGCCAGGAACAGGCTCCTTAACCTTGCAGCCAAGCTCGATGTAAATTATTCCGATGATCCTTATGTTGAAAGCCTTCTTGAAACAACCGGTTTTCTGGATAGAGTCACTTCTGATCTCCAGCTTGCTGTGATGAAGATGAGGATGCAGCCCATTCAGAAGGTTTTTGGCAAGTTCCCCAGAATGGTAAGGGATATGTCCAGAACGCTTGGCAAGGACATAGATCTGGAGATGTTTGGGGAGGATACGGAGGTCGATAAAACTGTTATCGAGAATATCGGTGATCCGCTTGTACATATCATCAGGAATTCCATAGACCATGCGATCGAGTTTGCCGTTGAAAGAGAGCTGAAAGGCAAGCCGAAAAAAGGGAGAATAATTCTCAGCGCTTACTCAAAAGGGACTCAGATTGTTATTGAAGTATCTGACGACGGCAAGGGTATTGATATTGATACGGTGAAGAGAAAAGCGCTGGCAAAAGGGCTTATATCGGAAGAAGAGTCGCAGAAGATGTCCGACGATGCAGCAATAAACCTGATCTTCCTTCCCGGATTTTCAACAAAGGACGTTTCAACCGAATTGAGCGGCCGGGGGGTTGGAATGGATGTTGTTAAAACTAACGTTGGGAAACTGAACGGGTATGTTGAGGTTATTTCAAAAAAAGATATCGGGACCACCTTCAAAATAAGCCTGCCTCTCACACTTGCGATATTACAGGCCATGATGGTCAGGGTGGGCGGCGAGTTTTACGCGGTCCCTCAATCCATGATAGAAGAAACACTCAGGATCAAAAAAAATAATATAAAGGACATAACCGGGCAGAAGGTCCTGACTATAAGGGGCAGGGTCGTCCCGATATTCGACATGTCGCAGGTCCTCTCGGTGCAGAATAGAAACAATGAGCCCAAGGACCATACCTATGTGCTTGTTGTGCTCGTTGGAGACAGGCGGTTTTGCATCGCGGTTGATGAATTAATCGGACAGGAGGAGATTGTGATTAAGACCATCAACGGAATAGAATCGGAAGAATGCGGCATATTGGGCGCCACAATCACCGGTGACGGCAGGGTTGTGCTTATTCTTGATCTCGCAGTGTTTTCACGCAACATTTTTGCAATAAGCAATAAATAAAATGTTGAATTAATTAATCATGATTTTTTATTGCGCGGAGGATGAGATATGCAATATATAGGTTTTACCATGAACGATAATGAATACACTATCCCAATTCTCAAGGTTCAGGAGATTGTAAATCTTCCGCACCTGACAAGGCTGCCGCAAGTCCCTGGTTATATTGAGGGCATCACCAACCTCAGGGGAAGGATCATTCCAATCGTCAACCTGAAAAAACTGGTCGGCCTCGGAGGGGATTCTTTAGGAGAGAAGGTCATTGTTGTGACGAGCGGCCGTATTATCTTCGGTGTGCTTATTGATGCCATAACGGGCGTTATTACGATAGAGGATTCAGAGATAGATCCCCCTGCGGACTTTAACACTTCCGATATTGTGTCCGGCGTTGCAAAGGTCGGCGAAAAATTAATCGTCCTGCTGGATACAAAGAAACTGATACCTCTCGAAGACATGAGCATGTTTGAAGATGAGATTTTTGAAGTGAAAAATGAAGACGATCAGCTTCAGGTGGTCAAGAAGGTTGATGTGGCAGGACTGGCAGGACAAGAAACACTTGTCAATGACGTGCACAACGCAATTAATTTCCTTACGCGGCAGGGAATGGACACTACGGACCCTCGTTATGCTCTCTTTGATGAAATGGTCAGCTTTATGAATGCAATTTCGGTCCAGGACTATGAGAAAGCCGACAGCGCAATTCAGGGCATTTTGAAGAAAGGGCAGAATGACCTCTTCCAGGAGGTAGGAAAGGTGACGCGAAAACTCCATGATTCGATACGAAGCTTTAAGGAAGCACTTGATCCGAAACTCAAGGACATGGCAGTCACCGAGATGCCTAATGCCGTTGACCAGTTGAAGGTCGTTATTGAGAGGACTGAAGCTGCCGCGAACAAGACGATGGGAATAGTCGAGAAATATATATTAATTATGGACGAACTTGCTTCACATATACGAAATCTGAAGGAGCCGGAAGAATCGGTAAAGTATCTTAAGACATTCAAGGCAGGGTTAGAGGATGATCTGACAGAAATTCTGACGACCCAGTCGTTCCAGGATCTTACCGGGCAGACCATCAAGAAAGTTATAAAACTTGTCGGAGATATCGAAGAAGAGCTGGTAAAACTTATAACGACGTTCGGTGTCAAGCCTGAGCTTAGCGCAGCAGAAAAGGTTGCGGTTCCGGAGAAGGTTTCACAGGAGGATGTCAACGAACTGCTTAAGGATTTTGGATTCTGAGTTGTTATGGTAAAACTGCTTATTGTTGATGATTCTGCATTCATGAGGAACGCATTGTCCAGTATGCTTTCCTCTGATCCCGAGATCAAAATTGTCGGCACGGCCAGGGACGGACTTGAGGCGATAGAAAAAATCGAGAGTCTTAAGCCTGATATTGTCACCATGGATGTTGAAATGCCGAGAATGGACGGGATTGCCGCGTTAAGGCACATCATGGAGACAAACCCTTTGCCGGTAATTATGGTGAGTTCCATTGCAACAGAAGGTGCAAAGGTCACGCTGGATGCCCTTGATCTGGGCGCTGTTGATTTCATCCCTAAAAACCTGTCCGAACTTTCGATCAATATTGTGAAGATCAAGGAGATATTGATCGATAAAATAAAGCATATCGCAAGTAAAGGTCTTGTCAAAAAACGGGTCAGGCCACCCGGCAGGGCGGCAGCACCGAGACTAGTTGAAGTCCCAACCCATATGCCGCTCAGGACGACCGGCGAACGCAGGATCGGAATTCTCGCTATAGGCACCTCAACCGGCGGTCCCAAGGCGTTACAGGAGATCATACCGAGGCTTCCGAAGGAATTTCCCGCCCCTATTGTTATCGCCCAGCATATGCCGCCGAACTTTACCGGTCCTTTTGCCGAAAGGCTTAATCAGTTGAGCCAGATAGAGGTCAGGGAGGCAAAGGAGGGAGAGCCTTTGAAGCCGGGAGTTGCTCTGATAGCACCGGGCAGGGGCCATATGCGTGTAAAGAGGGTGAGGGGGATAGAAACGATTGTCAGCATTTCCGAAAATAAAGAGGATTTTATATACAGACCCTCGGTAGATGCACTGATGGGTTCTGTTGCGGAATGTTTCCCGGGCAGGGCGCTGGGAGTAATACTGACCGGCATGGGTAATGATGGCCTAAAGGGGATGATCAGTCTGAAAAAAACGGGGGGGAGGATATTTGCACAGGATGAGGAAAGCTGTGTTGTATATGGCATGCCGAAGGCTGTAGTCGATGCCGGAATTGCAGATAAAGTGCTTTCACTGGAAGAGATGGCTGGAGAAATAATTAACTCTGTATAGTAAAGGAGTTTGAACAGCAATGAAAGAAGATACGCTGGAAAAAATTATTATGCAGACGGTTGACGTCCCGAGCATTCCTCCCGTGGCATCAAAAGTATTGCGGTTGGTCAGTAGTGATTATGCATCCATCAATGAGCTTGAAAGCATTATTGCCCAGGACCAGTCATTTTCGACCCGTATCTTGAAAATAGCCAATTCGCCATATTACGGCAGAGGCAAGTGTGTTGATACAATTTCTACAGCTATAATTATTATCGGGTTTAATTCGGTGAAGTCCCTCGTAATGTCTGCTTCCCTAAAAGATCTTCACAGGAAATCCGGACTCTTCGAGCAGCAGCATTGGGAGCATAGCCTGGGTGTATCGATAGCAGCATCGCTTCTGGCGTCAGAAACTAAAATGCTGATGCCGGAGGAGGTGCTTATCGGTGGTTTAATACATGATGTGGGAAAGGTTGTCATAAACAATAGTGTGCCTGATCAATACAGCCTGGTCATCGACAAGGTCAATGCGGAAAAGGTCCCTTCCATTGTTGCCGAGGATGCGATACTGGGATTCAATCACTGCAATGTCGGGGGTCTTATCGCCAGGAAGTGGAAACTCCCGAGGAACCTTGAGACGATCATCGAATATCATCATGCTGAACAGTACCCGCCCTTTGAAGACAGCGGCTTCGGGACGATGTGCCAGATAGTCCAGGCAGCTGATGCAATGTGTCTGAATATGGGGATAGGGATGCAGGGTGCGGTAGACTTTTCCAAAATCGGCTTTGAACAATTAGGGTTGACAACGGCACGGTTTAATGCATTACAGAAAAAACTAAAGCAAGATTTCGACGACCAAAAAGATCATTTGTTAGAATAACAGCAGGAAAATTTTACCTGCGATAGGAAAATTATACCTCTATATCGACACCTTCGCCTGACTTAGGAGACCCTTTCTCTTTTGTTTTCTCCGGGGATTCCCCTTCCTCCTGAGCGGGTCTCCTTTTCTTCTTCCCAACACGACTCAGGGGAAAGACACGGGGCATCCCGATACCTGCCGCTTCCCGAATCCTGTAGACGTCTATTATGCCTTCATCATCCGCCATCTTGATTTAGTTATCGGGTAAAATCATAATTTCTTTACTCTGATTGCTTATTACTGGCACCGATATTGCTTTAATTTATTAGTAATGATGATTGAGGAGCCTGATAATGTATAAAGGTATTTATGTTGCAATGACCGGAGCTATGCTGAGAAGCCAGGAATTGGATAATGTGGCCCAAAACATGGCGAATGCCAACACTGCAGGCTATAAACGGACATCGTTCTCCTCCCGCCTGTATCCTCTCCTTGAAGGAGTAACGGATAAACAGAATACCGCATATCCCGACGCAAAGGCCATGGCGTACTACGGGCAATCTTCAATAGACACAACTGACGGCATTGTGAAGCTGACAGGAAACCCACTTGATCTTGCCTGTAAGGGAGACGGTTTTTTTGCTGTGCAGGGCGTTGGAAATAAGATATATTACACAAGAAACGGCAGTTTCAGCCGTAGCAAAGATGGTTTATTGGTAGACGGTACCGGACAGCAGGTTCTTAATACGGCAAACAAGCCGATACGTATCGATGGCAGCACAATACAGGTGGCAGCTGATGGCACCGTTTATGCCGATGGGAACAACAGCGGCAAGATTAAACTGGTAAAGCTCGATCCATCGACAGTGCAGCACCTGGGCAATTCCCTGTTCTCTGGGACTGAGGCTGGTGTGTCAGGCGGCGAGATACTGGAAGGGGCTATCGAGATGTCCAATGTAAATCCTATTAAGGAAATGGTTGGCATAATAAGTGCGCTAAGGGAATTTGAAGTGGCACAGAAAGTTATTACGAACTTTGATACCCTTGCGGAGAAGACGGTCACCGAAATTGCAAAAGTTTAAACGCTGAGCGCTGAACTCTACAGAAGGGGGATATTATGATCAGATCGCTTTTTACTGCGGCATCGGGGATGCAAGCCCAGCAGTTGATGGTTGATACCATATCTAACAATATTGCGAATGTCAACACAGTAGGTTATAAGGCGGGCAGGGCAGAGTTCCAGGATCTGCTCTATCAACAGTTGCGGGCCCCCGGCGCACCTTCGGAAACGGGAATGCAGGTACCCTCCGGAATTCAGGTTGGACTCGGCGTAAAACCAGTGGCAGTGCAAAAACTTTTTAATCAGGGAGATTTCATTAATACAGGGAATCCGCTTGATCTTGTGATAGAGGGGGACGGATTTTTCCAGCTTTCACGGCCTGACGGTACTACTGCATATACGAAGGCCGGGACATTCAGCCTCGACAAAAACGGCAATATCGTGAACCCTGATGGGTACCCTCTCGAACCCCCAATTACTATTCCTACAGACGCCACTACAATAACCGTGGCTTTTAATGGCGACATCAACATACTGGTAGCAGGACAAACAGCACCATCTCTGGTAGGTTCTATAACCCTGGCGCGCTTTATCAACCCCTCAGGGCTGCAGTCTATAGGCAAAAACTTATTTCTTGCCACCGATGCTTCGGGCGAACCGATTACCGGCGCCCCTGATGCTCTGGGGTTTGGCGACATCAGCCAGGGATTTCTCGAAAACTCTAATGTCAATATTGTTGAAGAGCTTGCAAATCTTATCACGGCACAAAGGGCCTTTGACATGAATTCAAAAGCAGTTCAGGCGTCCGATCAGATGCTGCAGACTACAGCAGCGATGAAAGCGTAATTCGGACACAAAACAGTCAGGACTATGGAGAAAAGGTAATGGCCGACAGTATTAATTATATTATGAAAAGGAAAAAACATTTTTCTTTTGTCCGCAGTGCTTCATGCTTACTGACTGCTGTTTTTTGCCTGGTGCTTACTGCTTTCTGCCTGCTGCCTGCTGTTGTTCAAGCTGACAGGGAGCACCTTATGGACACAATAAAGAAAGCTGTCATCTCCGAACTTGTCCGGTCGGTCTCTCAAGACGTTGAACTCGGTGGAATAAGAATTGTAAAGGGTCTTGACACTTTGGATGATAATGCAACCTATACCGTTGGCAGTATAGAAGCGGATGGATATAGCGGCCGCAATAAAATCGTCTATCGCGCGGCCCTTTGTGACGACAAAAAAATAGTCCATACGGTGGTTGTGGAGGCGGCATATGATGTCCTTACCGATGTTTTTGTTACGGCAAAACCTCTCGCAAGCGGCTCTATAATTACCCGACATGATGTCTATGCTGTGAAGCAGAAGAATTCACGCCTGCCGCTGGAGGCTGTAACAGATATGACCGGTATAGAAGGCAGGATACTCAAGTCAAATGTTGCCCAGGGAGTGATACTGAGGTCTGATTATTTCAGGAACTCATCCGGTATTAAAAAAGGCAGGGAGGTTACCGTCCTTGTCGAAGGAGAAAATGTGCTGATCTCGACAAAAGGAGTGCTCCGTAATGATGCCGTAATAGGCGGAGTTGCGCGGGTCGCATGTACTGCTCAAAAGAAGGAGATTAGCGGGATCCTTGTTTCTGCGGATACAGTGAAGGTGAAGATATGAAAGGGTTGCGGCTTACTGTTTACTTCTTACTGCTTTCTGTTGTTTTACCGGCCTGTTCAGGATTAAAGGAATCTCGTGACATTAAGAATGCGCCGATGCCTCCCAAATATGTGGAGGCAAAAGAAAAGGAATCATACACAGGCGAAGGTTCCCTGTGGGTCGACAGGGCGACGCTCTATGAGGACCTGCGCGCAAGAAGGCTCAATGATATTGTGACCATTCTTATTTCTGAAACAACAAATGCATCCAAAAAGGCAACTACGGACAACAGCAGGACTTCGACAGTGAATGATAGTATCACCAGCTTGATGGGGATACCCGCCAATCAGATGCTTACCAAGAACTTGCAGGCGGGCATTAACGCGAGTGGAGCTTCTGCTTTTGCAGGTGAGGGAGATACTGCAAGTGCAACAACTTTTACTGATACAATTTCGGCGAAGGTGATTGAGGTGCTTCCCAATGGGAACCTGGTGATTGAGTCTCGCAAGGAGAGAATAATAAATAACGATAAAGAGATTATTGTGATAAGGGGTATCATCAGGCCGAATGATATATCTCCGACAAATACCATCACTTCTGCGCAGGTAGCCGATGCCAGGATATATCTTGTTGGCGATGGTGTCCTTGCTGATAAGCAATCGCAGGGCTGGTTGGTGAAAGCGTTGGACATAGTTTGGCCGTTCTGATCACAGCAACCAGAGGGGACGAAGCAGTAAGGAGGATAAACAATGAGTTATGGTCTTAATACTATTTTAAAAAGACAAGTACTCTTTTCTTATTGTTTAATGTTTACTGCTTGCTGCCTGCTGCCCGCTGTTGTTCATGCCGAGAGGATAAAGGATATAGCCACATTTTCAGGGGCCAGGGAAAATCAACTTATCGGGTACGGGCTTGTAGCGGGCCTTAAAGGAACAGGAGATTCGGACGGAACATATTATTTCCAGCCCGTTGCCAATATGCTTAACCGTATGGGCATTAATATAAATCCTGCTGATGTAAAAGGTAAAACTAAAAATATCGCGGCGGTTATTGTTACGGCTAAACTTCCCACTATGCTTAAACCTGGCTCCAAAATTGATGTAGAGGTATCTTCCATTGGCGACTGCAAGAGTTTGCAGGGTGGTACTCTTTTTTCGACACCGCTTAAAGGACTTGACAATAATGTTTATGCAGTAGCGCAAGGGCCCGTATCGATCGGGGGTTTTCTCGCGGGCGGCGGCGGCGCACAAATAATCAAGAACCACCCTAACACAGGAACAGTGCCGAGCGGAGCCATAGTTGAAAGAGAAGTCCCTGTGCAGTTAAACCATAAGAACAAACTTGATATTTTGCTTAACGAGTCTGATTTCACAACGTCTACAAGAGTCGCTAATAAAATTAATGAGCGGCTCGGCGGCCTTTTTGCAAAAGCTGATGGACCGTCGGATGTGTCGCTAATTGTGCCCGATAGCTTTGCTGATAAAGTAGTTGACCTGATCGCGACCGTTGAGAGGATAGACATCTCTGTCGATACGCCTGCCCGCGTGGTCATCAATGAACGGACCGGCACTGTCGTCATCGGCGAAAACGTTACTATCAGTCCTGTTGCGCTTGCGCAGGGCGCGCTGACCATAGTGATTAAAACAGAATATCAGACTTCGCAGCCCCCTCCCCTTGCGCCGGGAGGGGCCAGGACCGTTGTTACGCCTCAACCACAGGTAACAGCTGAGGAAAAAAAGGTAGCTTTAGCGCCGGTAAAAGGATCTTCTATAGGAGAACTTGTAAAGGCCTTGAATGCCCTCGGGGCTACTCCAAGAGATCTTGTGGCAATACTGCAGGCGATCAAGGCTGCAGGGAGTCTCAATGCGGAACTGGTGATAATGTGAACGGTATAGAAAACAACATCCACACGCCGCAAATGGCATTCGGGAAGACCAGGGCACAGAAAGCACAGGGCGCCGGGAAGGGTGATGCAAAGACTGCGGCAAAACAGGTTGAAACAGAATTCCTGAATGAATTGTTACGAGTAATGATGGAACACACGTCTTTCGGACAAGACAGAACAGTTTCCACTTTCTTACCTGTCATAACTTCGGAAATCTCAAAGTCGTTGGCTGTAAGAGGGATCGGGTTAGCAGATTTTTTCCTTAAAAATGAAAGCAGTTTTAAAACAATTAACAGTGAACAGGAAGATTCAGCTCATAAAAACAAGGTGATATTGCGACCAGGCACGGCGGCTTAATATTTTAGACAATTCCCCGATATAGTATATGTATACATAGGTATACATACCAAAAAGATGGGGGTAAAGAGAAAATGATTATCACGGACAAAGTTGACATTGGCGGTTCAGGTATTCAACCGGCTGATAGGACAAAGGGACGGAGCAAAGGCGAGCAGATTGGCGGGGTTATTCCCCAGGATAAGGTTTTGGTTTCTGATCAGGCAAAGGAAATAGGGCGGCTCCAGGCGGAAGTAAGTAAACTCCCTGATGTAAGGCCGGACCGCGTTGGAGATGTAAAAAATGCTATTAATAACGGCACCTATAACGTAAACGGTGAAGCGGTCGCCGGCAAGGTGCTAAAGGAGGCGGTCATTGATTCAATTATATGAGGAACTTATTGAGGTCCTGGAAAAAGAGTTTTCGTTTTGCACCCAGCTTGTAGACCTTTTGCAGAAGGAGAAAGATGTTATCGTCAGTCTTAACCCTAACGCATTGGAGCAGTTGCTTGCTGAAAAGGAAGTCATCTCAACTAATATCAGAATGTGTGATGAAGCGCGTGAAAGAATACTTGACCGGCTTGGTTTCAAGAGTCAGACAATATCCCAGGTTGCGGCAGCTGCGGCTGATGATTACAGAGATACGCTTACGGCTATAGCATCAAAGTTTACTTCGGTCATACACAGCATCACAGAACTAAATAAGTTTAATGGAAAATTAATTGAAAAATCGCTCTACTATGTGAAAGCGTCATATAAATTTCTGAACAGCTTTGGCGTAACTGCACGTCAAAAAATATCTGTGGAGGCATAAGTGTCTGTTTTAGGTTTGTTTAATGTCGGACTATCCGGGCTTGAAACTTCGAACGAGCTGCTGCAGGTCACGGGAAATAATGTTGCCAATGCTCAGACCCCTGATTATACCCGGGAGACGGCAAATTTGGCTACCGTGCCCAGCGGATCAATAAGCACTACCGGTTCTGCCGGCGATGGAGTGCAGGTCACTCAGGTAACGAGGGCTTTTAATTCATTTGTCAATGCCCAGGTCAACACTGAAAATTCAAATGTTTCCTACTGGAACAATTATAATACAGCAATCACGCAGGTCCAGGATATTTTTAATGAGGCTTCTAGTGCCGGCATCAGCCCTGCTATAACAACTTTTTTTAACGATTGGCAGAATGTTGCGCAAAGTCCGCAAAACGATGCGCAACGGACAACTCTTATTTCTGATGCTAATAATCTGAGTACCAGCCTGAACACTGCCGCAACTTCTCTTAATAGCGTGAGCGACCAATTGTTAACAAACAGTCAGACGCTTACAGCTCAGGTGAATACTATTACCGCCCAGATCGCGACTTTAAACGGAGAGCTTGCAGGGAACTCAGGCTCACTAGCCCTTCAGGACCAGCGGGATTCCCTTGTGAACCAGCTGAATGGGCTCATAAAGGTCTCAAGCTATCAGGATCCCGGCTCGGGAATGTACTCGGTGATGGTCGGAGGCACCCCACTTGTTGAGGATGGTGCAGCATACAAGATGAGCGTTGCCACTGATTCTTCCAATATTATGCATTTTTATGTCGGCATTGCGCCCAATGCAGGCACTAAGCTTAATCCACAGGGCAGTGCAGGTGATCCTGACGTTACATCTTTGATCACAGGCGGTGAGCTGGCGTCCAATATTGATTTGAGAAATACCAAGATCCCAGGCTATATGAAGCAGTTGAATGCCTTTGCAGTGGATTTGGCCGATACCACCAATTACAATCAAACGCAGGGATACGGACTTGACGGCTCTACGGGAACTAATTTCTTTCAGCCGCTTTCCCAGCTTTCCAAATATACTTCTGTTGACAGTGTTAACGGTGTGTTCACTTCGGCGGGTGATACATTTTCGACTGGTGGTACCTTGTCGATAAAACTCGGGGACAACGATACGTCACCCGCAACAGTCCTCGTTGCCGCAGGATCAACACTTCAGCAAACCGTTGTGGACATTAATGCTCAGGCAGGCTCCAAAGTGACCGCCTCAGTAGTGAATACGGGACCTGTTACTCAATTTACTGTAAACGCCGCAAATAATACTTTTAAAACAAATTTAGGGAGCGGCAATATCTTGGCAGGCACTTATACAGGGGCGAACCTTGCGAGTGCAATTAATGCACTTGGCTTGGGAGTAAACGTCACGTTCAACACTGCTGCCAATGACTTTACTATTAATTCTACGGGGGGGCCGGGCGGAGCATCTAACGTTGATGCTGCAACTACTATTGGAGATTTAACCGGATTTAATTTTAGCGGTTCTCCCGCTATCGGGCCAGGCATAACGGGGACTGTTCCTGATGATTACCGTATAAGCATTCAATCAAACCCGGCCGGGAACCTGGGAAATGTGAGGATAGGGGTGGTTGCGACTGCAGACGTCGCAGGCAGCGGGCTCAATTTGCTTGCGACCAGTCCCATACTTTCCAACAACACTCCAGGAGCGCCCGGCGCTGTGATATCATCGGTTAACGTTGCTGATTCAACTCAGACGGTCGCCAATGCACAATATAATATTGATTATATAAGCGCTGCATCCTACGGCCTTCTTTCCGCTGCTGACCAGGCCGCTTATCAAGAGGAAAACGCGGGCGGTACCCCCACATACTGGCGCGTTATGGAATCGACGGATGGGAGCAAGTGGACAGCGATTGACCCGGGGGAGGTCAATCTGAGCGCTGACCCTTCCGGTTTGACCAGAACACTTGAGTTCCAAGGTGTTAAGATCCAGATAGACGGCAGCGGGATCAGCACAACGAATCCCAGCGGCGGGACGTTTAACGTACGGCTTGACCCCAATGCGGCCCTTGATATGGCTACAACCATTACCGACCCTAATCAGGTGGCGGCATCCACAGATAATTTTACAGTCGATAGCACAAATAACAGTGTTGTATTTAACGTAAACGGCGCCCCGACAAACATAACGACGACCATCCCACAGGGTTCTTATACACCGGATACTCTGGCCGCTGCATTGACAACGGCGATTCAGAGCGCCAGCGGAGTATCGGATACGCTTAACGTTACTTTTAACCCGAATACAAAACAGTTTAATATCATAAAGACAAGCGGCAACAACCCTATTCAATTCCAGTGGGGTGGTTCGACATCAAGGGCCATATTTGGTTTCAGCAGCGCCAGTTCTCCGACCATTACCAACCCTGGAGATTCAGCGGCGAGCGATAACCCTGCATCTGTCGAGGCGAACGCTACAAATGGTCTACCCGGAGACAATACGAATGCTAATACTATTGCCAACCTGGCTAACGGAAATAAGTTTGCAGGCACAACACCGACCGACTTCTATATGAGCCTGGTCTCAAACATCGGTGTTGATGCATCGTCCGCAAACACAAACCAGCAATATCACTCCAGCCTTTTGAGTGAGCTTAACCAGCAGCAGCAACAAGTCTCTGGTGTAAGCATGGATGAAGAGGCCAGCAATCTGGTGATATATCAGAAATCATATGAGGCTGCGGCACAGTTGATAACCGTTGCTAACCAGATGCTTGCGACGCTGTTACAGATGGTGAAATGAGGTGGAAAAATGAAACCACAGCCAAAAGTAGGCGCTTCTAAGCTAGTGCGCAGAGAATGCCTCTCTGTAGAAGATTAAAAAAGCGGCAAAAAAGACGTGGTTAATTTTTTGCAGATAGAATAGGACAAAGGGGGGGACAATGATAATAGTTACTAATCAAATGTTTGAGAACCAGTTTCTGACAGGGTTACAGCAAAATCTTCAGGCTGAACTCACTGATACACAAGAAATTTCAAGCGGTTACAAAATTAACCAACCCTCCGACGGTCCTGCCGCTCTCGTTCAGATTGTCGGCTACCAGACCCAATTGTCTGATATTACAGAATATCAAAAGTCTATGACTGCTGCAAAAGTTCCGCTCCAGTCCCTTGACAGCTCCCTCTCAAACCTGAATAATGCGCTTACAAGGGCGAACGAACTCGCGATCAGCGGAGTGAACGCCACGATGAACGCCGGCGATTTGCAAGATATCGCAGCTGAAGTACAGCAACTGTATACCTCAGCAGTCAGCATTGCCAATACAAGTGTAAGCGGTCAGTACATATTTGCAGGGGACAAATCTAATGTCAACCCCATAGACCCAAACACCGGCGAGCTTATTTCGGACAATAACCCGGTCAATCTTAATATTGGTGCAGGTGTTAATGTTACTACCAACGTTTCAGCCGGCAGTCTGTTCAGCTTTCAGCGTGTCAATGGTAATGCGGATTCCGCAAGTGCCATTTTACCGACTTATAACTCGCCAAAGAACGGGGCCACTATTCCTGATGCGGACCCCGTATCTGCGCTGGAGACAACCTCAGGGCTGCCTGACAGCAATGTTACGCCTTTTACTGCAAATGGCGGTACTATTAATATTACCTCCGGCAGCGGGCAGTCAACCGGTGTCTCTGTGACTATTGCAGCTGGTGCAACTCTTCAGGATGTTCGTGACGACATAAACAGCGCAAACGCAGGGGTAAAGGCGCAGGTGGTGAATATAGGGACAAATGCAGCCCCTGATTTCAGGCTCGTTATCGCTTCTGTCCCTGCCGGAGGTTCGGCCAATATCGATATCAGCGTTTCATCAACGACAGATCCTTCAGGCACAGGTATTAACATGCTCTCGCGCGACAAGACTACAGGGGACAATATGACTCTGGCCACCAATATCACGAACTATAATTATATTACTACCCAGGCATCCGGCAACAATAGCATAGTCATTGATGACGGCACTAATGGCGGTGTTGCAAACAATCAAATTGTTTTTCAGGAAAATGGGGGTGCGAAGATAACAGCCAGAATTGCTCGTGGAACATACACTCCTGACCAGTTGGCAACAGCTATAGGCAGTGCATTAACTAAGGCATCCGGCGTGGGAAACACATATACCGCTTCGTATAATCCCAACACTAATAAATTCACTATTACGAATGCAGCAGGCAATCCTGATCCCCTGGATTTGTTATGGTCAAGCTCTTCGAGCACGGCAGGGTCACTGCTGGGGTATAATGCCGTTGACGATACTGTCGCAGCAGGGTCCTCTGATGTCGGCAATAATTCTGTAGTGGCTAATTACTATAGTTTCAATAACAATTATCTCAATGATAAGTATATCCTGCGGGCCCTGAACTTTGAGCAGCAATCACTTCAAAATAATGACTCCGGGCGTGTCCAGCAGGCCATTAAGTACACGACCGATTTGTCGGCTGCCGTTTCCCAGGTCCAGGCGCAAGTCGGCTCCGAGGAGGACAAAGTCAACACTCAAAGCTCTTACCAGACGAGCAGTCAGTCTGATATGCAGGTCTTTTTGTCCAATGCCCAGAATACGGACGTGGCCTCTGTCGGCAGCGATCTGACGCTGCGGCAAACCGCGCTGCAGGCGTTGCGGACTGTTACGACGGATGTTTTCAGTCAAAGTCTATTTGATTTTATCAAACCTTCTTGATTTTCTGAAATGAGGTAAGAATGCTTGTTCTCACTCGCAAGACGGGACAGATAATTACCATAGGTGACGACATACGGATCAAGATCGTCGACGCAGGAAACGGTGTTGTCAAGCTTGGTATCGAGGCCCCCAGGGACATGCCGATATTCCGGGAGGAACTCTACGAGAAGCTCAAACAATTGAACAAGGAGTCGGCGAAAATGGATATGGACAGGCTGAAACATTTTCTGGGCGAACAATGAGCGTTGAACAAATTTATTGCGAGGTAAAGGTGAAAATTGCTACAAGAAGATTCGGTGAAATTGAGATTGACGAGAAAAAAATTATTACCTTCCCTATGGGGATCCCGGGGTTTGCGGAGTTAAAACGGTATGTACTGATCGACTACAAGGACCCGATAAAATGGCTGCATGCGGTGGATGACCCCGATGTGGCTTTTATTGTTATCAATCCATTTATTATTTTCCCTTCTTATTCCGTGGATATAAGGGATGAGGAAGAGTTGTTCCTGGGGATTAAGGAACCTGCGGATGTAGTGGTGCTCACCATTCTTAGTGTTGCGAACAACTGCATTACAGCCAACCTTAGGGGCCCGCTTGTTCTAAATAGTGCTAATTACCACGCAGCACAAATTCTCATCGATGACGAAAGGTATGATTTCCGTACCCCCATGCCGGCTCTGCCTTTAAAGTCCTGAATTTTGAAGCAGTGCCCGGTAAAACCGAATTCAGGAGCGCTGAAACTACTCTTGTTGCTATTATGGAATATGGATAAGTAGACATAATTTCAGGAATGCCGGCGTTGGGGCCCGTTACGCTGTCCCTGTTAGAGTAGACCCGTGCATCGCTCCTGCATTCAGTTTTACCAGGCACTGCTTCTATATGCGGGCACTGGTAGTGCTGCCCGGTTATTGTTCTTTTTTGAAAAAAACTGTATAAAAGTGTTATTTTAATTAGCAATACTGATGAGCTCGTAAAAAGTCGGTGAATCGGTTTTTACGTCATTCCCGTGAAAAAGGGAACCAGTTTATTCAGATATATGACGACTTTTTACGAGACCATCGATATGAAGGCATTATTCAATTAAGGAGGAAATTAAAATACATGAGCCGCGTGCCGATGACACCTGATGGATATGAGAAAATGAAGGGAGAGCTCGGCAAACTGTTAAAAGAAGACAGGCCGAGAAACATAAGGGACATAGCGGAAGCCCGGGCCCACGGTGACTTATCGGAGAACGCCGAGTACCATGCCGCCAAGGAACGGCAATCGTTCATTGAAGGGCGTATACAGGAACTCCAGGGCAAGCTGGCTATGGCCGATGTCATCGATACCTCAAAGATAAGCCAATCAAGGGTGGCCTTTGGAGCAAAGGTCAAAGTGTTTGATACAGGGGCTGAGGAAGAGTATGAGTTTATACTCGTAGGTCCTGACGAGGCGGATGTCAAGAGCGGCAAGATATCTATAAGTTCGCCCGTCGGAAGGGCGTTAATCGGCAAAGAGGTAGGCGATACCGCTGTGGTCAAGGCGCCTGCGCGGAGTATTGAATATGAGATCGTAGAGATCAATTTTGTATAAATTTTTCACTGCTGAAATCGTCGGCAACACCTCGCAGAACACCCATTTCAAGCTTCTGACATTGCGGCCTTTATCAGAGATCATTGTCCCCGAGCCCGGCCAGTTCTATATGATACAGGCCGGCACTGCCTGCGATCCACTTTTAAAAAGGCCTTTTAGTATTTACAGTATGCAGCAGGACCGTTTGAGCTTTCTTTACCGCATCCGGGGAAAAGGGACCTTGTCGCTTTCTCAGCTCAGAGAAGGTGATATGCTCCAGGTTATCGGGCCTCTGGGAAACAGCTACCCCGATCCTGATGGCGACTTTATCGCTGTTGCCGGAGGGATCGGCCTTGCCTCATTGTTTGCTCTTATGAGTAAATACAGGCGGCAGGCCTATTTATTTTACGGTGCAATGAATAGGGATGAACTGGTCATGCTTGAAGAGGCCAGGGAATTATCAAAAGAGATCTTTATAACGACCGATGACGGTTCTGAGGGACGCAAAGGGTTGATTACCGATGCATTGAGAGATTATCTCGACCATTCACTGCCCGCCCAGCGCCCGTCGCAGGTTTATGCATGCGGCCCCGCCCCTATGCTAAGAGCGGTCTCAGAGCTCGCATGCTCCAATAGGCTCTCCTGCTACACATCGCTGGAAGAGCATATGGCATGCGGCATCGGAGCATGCCTCGGGTGCGTGGTGAAGACCGTTGCCGGGCAAAAACGGGTGTGCAAAGAGGGTCCTGTCTTCAACGTCCAGGACATAATATGGTGAACCTGTCGGTAACTGTTGCCTCTCTGAAGATGAAAAACCCCGTGATGACCGCCTCCGGGACATTCGGTTATGGGGAGGAGTATGCCGAATACATTGATTTGAACAGGCTTGGGGCAATCGTGGTCAAAGGACTCTCCATTACACCGCGTGATGGAAATCCGACCCCCCGGATTGTCGAGACGCCGGCAGGCATGCTCAACGCCATAGGTCTTCAGAATATAGGCGTCGGGGCGTTTATTAAAGACAAACTCCCTTTCCTGCGGCAATTCGATACACCGGTGATAGCCAACTTTTTCGGAGATACTGTCGAAGAGTATGTAAGGGCTGCCGGCGAACTGAGCGCAGCCGAAGGAGTTCACGCCCTTGAGATGAACATATCCTGCCCAAACAAACAGGAAGGCTGGATCGTGTTCGGTACTGACCCGAAAAGAATGGACCACGTTGTCACCGAAGTAAGGAAAGCCACCAATCTGCCACTGGTAGTCAAGCTCTCCCCTAATGTTACAGATATTGGCTGCATGGCAAAAGCAGCGGAAGAGGCCGGAGCGGATGCTTTATCGGTCATGAATACGATTACAGGCATGGTTGTGGATATCAGGCAGCGAAAACCTGTGCTTGCAAATAATACGGGAGGGCTTTCCGGACCGGCCATAAGACCTATCGCTGTTAGAATGGTTTGGGAGACCTGCAATGCGGTCAGTATCCCGGTCATTGGAATGGGAGGCATCATGACGGCACGGGACGCGCTGGAGTTTTTGATTGCCGGTGCAAGGGCGGTTGCAGTGGGGACCGCAAACTTTGTCAACCCTGCTGCTGCGGTTGAAATAATCGAAGGGACAGAAAAATTTCTTATTGAAGAAAATGTTTCAGATATTAATAGCATAATCGGAAGCCTGAAAATAAACTGACCCACTACCCGTTATAAATTAATGGCAGAGGCGGTATTGTTTTTCCGCAGCGATTACCTGGGTCCTTCGCAGCGGGATGGTAACGAGCCTGTAGAAAAAGTCCAGAATTGATAGGCTCTCCTTTGTCTTGAACTTTTTTGCTTATCATTCCCGGTTTATTTATTGTTCCTGTTTTATTGGGGATTGTTTGCCGTTTCATCTGCGACTACGGCTTGTCCTTGCCCATACTCAGGCTGCCACTTCCAGTATTTCTTAGCCCTGTGCAAATACTTCTCCATATCTATGCACTTTCAGTAGATTATGCACCATGCAGTAAAGTACCCATTGTATGTTTACTTTCTGTTTACCCCTGAGGGTGAATCTGTCAAGGCCCAGGGTGGTGCGGATGTTACCGAATACAGGCTCAACTGTTCCTAACCTTTTGTTGTATATTAGTCGTCCTTTTATCGAATCTATCTTGCGTCTCATCTTTTCGGTAAAGGTCTCAGCCTCTGTTTCCAGGATGCCCTGATAAAAATATACATTCCGGACTGCCGTCCTGTCTGGATATCTTAAACACTGTGCGCGTAGATTACATATGCTACAGTCGGTCTTGCGTCCTTGAAATCTTATCGCTCTATTGCTTTCTGTTTTCTTATTTTCTCCACTTCTGGATAGCCGCTTCCCAGCAGGACATATGCAGTAATACTTGTTCTCGCTTAGAATGAAGTCTGTCGGTTTGTACAGTCCTTTAACTCCACAATATCCGCTCCTCTCTTTCTTGAATTGTTCCTTGTATCGTTCAACATCTGCAAACCGGGGATCGCGCTTCCTAAACTGGGTGTCCGCTATGTAGCCGTCAATGCCCTGCTCTATTATCATCTCCATGTTCTTTTCTGTATGAAAGCCACTGTCCGCTGTTACCCGTGCTTCACTGAACACGTCGTTCTTATTGCCGATTGCCTTAAAGTTCTCTCTCGTGCCCTCTATCATCGGCTCCAGTAATTCGTGTTCCTGTCCAGTGCCAAACGCTTCCGCATGCACTACTACCTGATGTTTACCGTCAACCACTGCTACTCCTGCATACCCCTGTATAACTCCATGTGAGGTCTTCATCTTGGCGCTCTCATTGTCCGTTATGTTGCTCTTTATAGGCTTGCCGCTTTTGCCAAGCTTGTCGTCATTGTCTTTCATCCACCCCTTTATCTTCCTGACCCTCTCTTTTAGAGTTTTAACATAGCCCTGTTCCTGCTCAACTATTTCCTTGTTTGCCTCGTTCTCATCCATTTGCCTATGCCGGGCTATGATCTGTCTGACGGCCTTTTCCATCTTGGCTTTTTTCTTCTGTAGCTCCTCTTTCGTTCCGCTCCACTCTTTAGACGCATTGGACGGCAGCTTGCAGCCGTCTACCGCAAACATCTCTTTGCCTATCAGCCCCATTTCATCACAGATCAGCAGTACTTCCAGAAACAACCCTATACTCTCCTGGCTCATCGAGGATATAAAGTCGGCTATAGTCGTAAAGTGCGGGCGGGTGTCTGCCGATAGTGCCATGAATATTATGTTCTCCCCACAGCATTGCGCTATCTTGCGGCTTGAGGTAATACCTCGTGAATATGCATACAGGACTATCTTTAATAATATTGCTGGATCGTATGCAGGCGCTCCAGTTTCGTCGTTGTTGTATCTATCATCAAATATGCTCATGTCTATTTCGTTGTCAATCAGGTAATGAAGGGTATACTCGAATGTGCCCGGAAGAATCTGCTTGTCGAAATGCACCGGTATGAACTTGCCTTGAGTATAGTCGTACTCTTTATATCTCGCCACTCTCCCTCCTGCGCAGCGGTGTGATCCCATCTTCAAACAAGATGAATGGTATATTATAAGCCTTTAGGGACTTTTCCTACAGCCTCAACGTCCAGCCCGCATACGCTGAACTGGAACACGGGACAATATTCTGTACATATCAGGATGAAGGCACAAGGGGCTAATTGATCGCAAAGAAAAACAATGCCGCCTCTGCCTTCCTATTAAATGAGCGATAATCGAGTCATAACGCTGACAACTGATTTCGGCTATAAAGACCCGTTTGCGGCCGAAATGAAGGGCGTTATTTTATCGATCAACCCGCACGCTATAATTGTTGACATAACCCATTCGATGCAGCCGCAGGACATTGAGGAGACTGCATACGTCATCGGCTCCAGCTTCAGCTATTTCCCATATGGAACTATCCACATAGTGGTTGTCGATCCCGGTGTCGGTTCCGGGAGGAAAGCCCTTGTCCTCGGGGCAGGGGGCTTCTATTTTGTGGGTCCTGATAACGGAGTGTTTTCCCATATACTGCATTTTTCATCTCCGGTGAAAGGCATACATATTACCGAAGAAAAATATATGCTCTCAAAGGATAGCCCTACATTTCAGGGAAGGGATTTGTTCGCACCCGTGGCTGCATGGCTGTCAAAAGGGCTGACGCCGGATGCATTCGGGCCGCCTGCCAAAGATTTCGTTACTTTCCCTGTTCCGCGTTCCGAAGTTACGCACGGCCGTGTTTCCGGAGAAGTCATTTACATCGACCGCTTCGGCAACGCGATAACCAACATAAGGGGTGCTGACCTGACATCGCTTGCGGGTCATTATGTTGTAGAGGTCAATAATACAATTATTCAGCCGGTAAAGTATTATGCTCAGGCCGGAGAGGAAAGACTTTGTTGCCTTGTGAACAGTTCAGGGTATCTTGAGCTGTTTGTGGATAAAGGGAATGCGGCGGAGAAATACGGTATCAAAAAAGGCGATGAAGTTATAGTCCGCGACGTATAGTTGAGGGCAGTTAACGGGTGACGGAAATAAGCATATTGCGCACTTGAAAGCGGTATTAGGGGAACAAAGTAGCAAGCGTCTGATAGACCAGTGGCTTTTTAATGTGAGGGGTTTGATAGGAAGGTGCATTTGTTCAACGTGTCAACTTATGTTGCGGCTGTTAACAAATGCGACACCTTACAGACACATCGCAACTTATTGATTATCCTCATATTTATTATCGGACTGATAATGCTTGTCAACTTTAGTTGCGAATGGCTTTTTTTGCCGCTTCACAGTTAGTCGTCATTTCACAGTGTTTTTTAAGCATATTTTATATAACTAAAAACGGGTATTTTTCTTGTTGTCAAATAATGTGCTGTTGGGGAATTGCCGGGGACTACTACTTTCGGGTAATTGTTTTCAAAATAAAGAATATGTTATAAATCCAGGTCTCATGGATTAGCGAAAGATACGGTCCATACAGTGAGTGAAGAGCAACGCCAACAAAGGGAGATAATATGAAAAGCAAATTAATGTATGCAGTTCTTGTCCTTCTTGCCCCTGCTGTAATTTGCCTTATTTCATATAATGATGTTATTGCCTCCGATGGCTTTACTATAGTTAACGGCTTTCCACCGGCAGGATGGAACGAGCTTGCCGGCTATGGCTCACTTTGCAGCGAGTGTAACGTATCGTCATCTTTACAACCATATGTTGATCAAAGTACCCAATATTTTGAGCAGCAGATACAAGCGAATCCACAACAATATTATCATCTAACTGATGTGACAATGTTTTGGGCTGGATTGATATTGGCCCCATCATTTTGGTTCAGCGCATGGTTAGAGTGTCCTCCAAGCCCTTTATCCAATGAAACCGGCGATTCACCCCAAATAACTGTTTGTACTGGATCATCAGCCAACCTCAAAAGTGGCAATCTCTATCAGTCAGTGGATGTGGGTCCATTAAGATTGTCTTATAATAACTTGCTCGCCAGCTCATGTGGTGTCGTGGGTTGTGGCTGGAGACATAATTTTAATCTGGTTATTAAGGCACAGGATGACGGAACACTCCTCCTTCAACAAGGCGATGGCAGTAACCTAAATTTCACCCTCTCAAATGGTGTCTACTATCCCGACCCAAGCAGTGGAGACACATCACATATAGTCAAAAACGCTGATGGCACATATACCCAGACCACCAAAGACGGAACCATCTATTCTTTTCGGTCCGCAAATACCGGTCTTCCATCCGGCCAACTTGTATCCATATCAGACAGGAACAACAACACAACCACTCTGTCATATGACATCGAGAACAATGAGCGTATCACCGATTTCAATGGGAGGGAGACAACTATAACAAGTGGTAGTTTGATCACAGCAATCACCGACGCCAATGGAAATCAATACACTTTGTCTTATTCCGGTGATTTCCTTACATCAATAACCGATCCAACCGGGCATTCATGGCAGTACTCATATGATACCTATGGAAACATGCTTACCAAGACTGATCCCGCAGGCTATCAAGTGACCTACACTTACGACTCAAACGGTAGGTACCTGTCGTCCACCGACCCTGACGGAAAGACCAGGACATTAAGCTATGACGCTTCAACAAACGCCCTCCATGCAGGGAATCAACACATGTTGGATGGTGGGTACGCCAATCCAACATACATCTCCATCTTCACGGAGAAAGACGGCGGTGTCTGGACCTTCCAATACGATCCAACACTCAGTGTCAAAACATTGAAGACTGATCCACTTGGCAACACTACCAAATACATATACGATTCAAACCGCAATCTTCTTTCAGAAACCGATCCCGCCGGAAACACCACTACGTATACTTATGACTCATATAGCAACGTGACATCCCTAAAAGACACATTGAACAACACGACCACGTATACTTACAACAGCTTTGGGCAGGTCACGAGCAAGACCGATCCTTCCGGGAATGTAACTGCTTATATATATGATGCTAAAGGCAATCTCTTGTCGATGACTGACCCATCTGGAGCGAAAATATCTTACGGGTACGATACGAAAGGAGATATAATCTCAGCCACCGATGCCAAAAATCAGGTGACGACCTTTATATATGATCAGTACAGAAACCTCACCTCCATGACTGATCCTCTGGGAGCTGTCACCACATATACTTATGATGCTATGGGAAACATGACAAGCAAGACAGACCCACAGGGTGGATTGACGACTTATCAGTACAACGGCCTCAATAAAGTCATCCAGGTCACTGACCCACTGGGGAACGTAACGACCTACACGTATGATCCAGATGGTAATAGGGCATCTGTCACCGACGCAAACGGCAACACCACTCAGTATGCTAACAACTACAGAGGGCAGGTTACGACAATCACTGATGCCCTGGGTAAGAACACCACGTTCAGTTACGGAAGCACGGGATGCCCCTCATGCGGAGGAGGAGTTGACCAACTTACTGCACTGACCGATGCCAAATCTCACACAACAGCATATCAGTACGACACGGTAGGACACCTGATCAAGGCGACGGACCCTCTGGGATATGTAACCTCATATGCTTATGATTCAAGGGGTAATCTCACAACAAAAACAGATGCCAATGGCAACAGTATTACTTATAGTTATGACGCACTTAACAGGCTTACCCTGAAGACATATCCGGATGGCAGCCGCGTAGCTTTCCAATATGATGCAAGAGGTAACATCACCTATGCGGGGAATGGGTATATCGCATATAATTTCACTTATGATTCATTAAACAGACTGACATCAGTTACAGACAGCAACGCCAGGACTATTCAGTATGCGTATGATGTTAACTCAAACAGGCTGACTTTGACGGATCCGCTGGGAGGGTTAACGCAATACGGCTATAACCCGCTTAACATGCTCAATACTTTAGGGAACTCCCAGGTGCAGTTTACGTTTAACTATGACAGTCTGGGAAGGAGAACGGGGCTGAACTATCCAAACGGACTTCAGAACACATTTTCTTATGACGCTGCCGGCAATCTCGGGAGTCTTGCACTCCAGAATGCCTCCTTGACTATCGCCTCGACCAATTACATCTACGATAATGTGGGTAATCGCATATCTGTAATCACTTCACCCAGCACTGACAATGCGGGCAATCCGCCACTGCTGCAATATGCGTATGATGCAGGCAACGCGCTTTCTGATGACGGCATAAATACATACTCATATGACAATAACGGCAATCTCCTCGCCAAGACAAACAAAACCACAGGGGCTGTAACCAACTACACCTGGGATTACGAAAACAGACTCATACAGGTGCAAATGCCAAACGGAACAATCGCACAGTACACCTATGACCCATTCGACAGAAGGGTAGCGAAGAACGTTAACGGGGTGGCAACAACATATCTTTATGACAACCAGGAAATCCTCTTTGAGTATGATCAGAGCGGTAATGTGCTACATACATACACACATGGCAGTAGACTTGATGAGCCATTGATGTGGACCAGTGGTGGAACTACGTACTATTATCATGCAGACGCCCTTGGTTCAATCAGCATGATTTCCAGCGCGTCAGGCTCTGTGATACAGACGAATGTGTACGACAGTTTCGGCAGCATACAATCCGGCAATACACTTTCACAGCCTTACTCATTCACCGGCAGAGAGTATGACTCAGAAACAGGGCTGTACTACTACAGGGCACGGTACTATGATCCGCTTACAGGAAGGTTTATAAGCGAAGACCCGATTGGGTTAAATGGTGGCAATGTTAATCTGTATGGATATGTGGATAGTGTCGGAAAACCCATGAATGAGACGAATCTTTATATGTATGCGTCTGACAACCCCGTCAACTTTGTGGATCCACTCGGCTTACAATCGAGTAATACTTCTGGTGGCTCTACGACATCGGAAGGTTCACAGGGTGGATGCAATAAGAATAAGAAAGATTGTCTCAATGGTTTTTTCAATTGCTTGGGTGAAACAGTACTTGGGCCAGGGTGGAGCACTTTTGCCATGGCCGGGGGGCAAACAGTGGGCGAAGTCTCTACTGCACTGGCATGGCAGCATGCTGCATCAAACAGTCTTACTTATCCTCTTCGTTCATCAATAGTGCGTAATTACCTGGCCGTAGGCACTAAGGCATTCCCCCTCGTTACTTGGGGTTCGATAATCATCGCTGAAGGCTTTTGCCTTGCGGAAGAGATTAAATGTGTGAACGGACAATGAAGCGTAAGCTGACAGATAAACTGTTCCTTGTAATTACTGCGATTGCGACTGGTAGTCTATTGATGGGTACAATTTTCTTTTTGCAAGATTATTTGTCTCTTTCGAAGGAATGGGTTATGTTTGTATTGAGCGGTGGCCTCTATTTCGTGGTTGTTGTCTATATTGCAACGGCAGTTGGCAAGGGTTATAAACGAAAGAGCGCTTTCATGCTTTATGTTGTGAGCATCACCCTGATTGTTTTATTACTAATGTTCATTTTTCTTTTCTTCCATGTTGTTCCGTTACCTAAGTTTATTGTTCCATACATAATTGCAGAAACAATTCTTGCTCCGATCCCTATTCTGGCAGCCAAACGTATGACAAGAGCAAATCGCGTGAAAAGAGGCCAATCGAAACTAAAAAATGGGACAGGTACTCTTAATGAATCAGAGTAATAGAGACAATATCGCTTTTGCTTGCCAACTCGTCGGCAGACGCATAAGTATTGGCACAATGCTTGCACATCATAAAAGCAATAAACCTATAAGGAGGAGATTAGTACAATGCTGAAATCCCGTGACAGTCAGGGGAGCTTTTATGATGCAGACTTTATCTGCGAGCAACTTATTCCGCAAGACAGCTTTTACAGAAAGTTCAGAGAAATAGTTTGGCCATTAATCAAGGATGAAGACTTTGAATCCATGTATTGCAAGGATAATGGCCGTCCTCCGATATCGCCGTCACTCCTTGCAATAGCAACAATCCTACAGTTCCACAAGAACCTCTCAGATAGAGAAATGGAAGCGGCCTGCATGTATGACATTCAAATCAAATTCGCCCTCGGCTTAAGACTCGATGAGCGGCCATTTGACCATTCATCACTTGGCGATTTCAGGAAGAGACTCCTTGAAAAAGGAAAAGAGAAAGCAATCTTCGACCGCATCCTCTCCCATCTCGTACAAGCAAAGCTCATAGAGAAAAACGAAATCCAGAGAATAGACGCAACCCATATAATAGCTGATATCGCAATCCCTACAATGGTGCAGCTTGTAAAGAAAGGCATCTTCGAAATACTCAAGCCCCTAAAGAGCCGCCACAAAGAAGCATATGCCAAAATCTCAAAAGAGATACCAATAGAAGAATACGGCAAAGAAGAGGTCAACCATGAAGGCCCAGGCAGAATGGACATGGACAAGAAAAAGAGGAAACTTGTCGAAGTTGTAAACGACGCCCATGCGGTACTCAAGCATTCGGAAAACATAGGACTGGAAAGAGACATCAGAAAGAAAACAGAAATGCTCAAGAGGATACTCAGGGAAAACATAGAGGAAAGCGAAGAAGAAATTAAGGAAAAAGAGCACAAGAAGAAACCCAAAGATATCCTGGTATCACCCATAGACCCTGATGCCAGATATGGAGCCAAGTCAGCCACAAAGAAATTCACCGGCTACAAAGCAAACGTAACAGAGACTGTAGAAAGCAGATACATCACCAACATAATAGCCATGCCCGGCAACCGGGTTGACGGACAGACAATGGTAGAAGCAGTAACAGGGCAGAAAAGCCACGAACTGACGCCGGTCAAAGTAATAGGAGACACCGCATATGGAGATGGTGCTTACCGCAAAGACCTCAAGGCAAACGGGACCGAAGTAGTAGCGCCGCTCAGAGAGAAAAACGGCAAAACAAAAGCAATCTACCCCAAGAGCATGTTCACATACAACGAAACCAAGCAGACAATGACCTGTCCGCAGGGAGCAATAACAGAAGCAAACCATCGTGACTATAAAAAAGAGCTGACGATATTTCGATTTTCAACCAGCCAATGCAGCAAATGCCCAGTCAGGCAGGAATGCACCAACGACACAGACGGCAGCAGGACAATAGGAGTAAGCAAAGTCCATGCTGAACTTATAGAAGCAGAGATATACAACCGCACAGAGCAATACAAAGAAGACATGAAGCTAAGGCCGCCGATAGAAGGGAAACTTTCAGAGCTCAAGAGATATCACGGACTAAGGAGAGCACGATATAGGGGACTGAATAAAATGGGACTGCAGTGTTACTTCACCGCAGCCGCAGTGAATATAAAGAGATGGATAAAAACGATAATAGAGAAAATAAACCCAAACAGCCTGAAGCAGAGTATGCATAGAGCGGAAATAGGATAAAGAGAGAGGAATATTAACAGAAAATGACCTTAGATTTGGAATATAGAGAAGGAACCCGGACCGATTTCGACCTCGGAATGTTGGGCGGGGTGAAAATGGATTACGATAGACTGGTTTTCAGACGGTATCATGTGGATAGTGTCGGAAAACCCATGAATGAGACGAATCTTTATATGTATGCGTCTGACAACCCCGTCAACTTTGTGGATCCACTCGGCTTACAATCGAGTAATACTTCTGGTGGCTCTACGACATCGGAAGGTTCACAGGGTGGATGCAATAAGAATAAGAAAGATTGTCTCAATGGTTTTTTCAATTGCTTGGGTGAAACAGTACTTGGGCCAGGGTGGAGCACTTTTGCCATGGCCGGGGGGCAAACAGTGGGCGAAGTCTCTACTGCACTGGCATGGCAGCATGCTGCATCAAACAGTCTTACTTATCCTCTTCGTTCATCAATAGTGCGTAATTACCTGGCCGTAGGCACTAAGGCATTCCCCCTCGTTACTTGGGGTTCGATAATCATCGCTGAAGGCTTTTGCCTTGCGGAAGAGATTAAATGTGTGAACGGACAATGAAGCGTAAGCTGACAGATAAACTGTTCCTTGTAATTACTGCGATTGCGACTGGTAGTCTATTGATGGGTACAATTTTCTTTTTGCAAGATTATTTGTCTCTTTCGAAGGAATGGGTTATGTTTGTATTGAGCGGTGGCCTCTATTTCGTGGTTGTTGTCTATATTGCAACGGCAGTTGGCAAGGGTTATAAACGAAAGAGCGCTTTCATGCTTTATGTTGTGAGCATCACCCTGATTGTTTTATTACTAATGTTCATTTTTCTTTTCTTCCATGTTGTTCCGTTACCTAAGTTTATTGTTCCATACATAATTGCAGAAACAATTCTTGCTCCGATCCCTATTCTGGCAGCCAAACGTATGACAAGAGCAAATCGCGTGAAAAGAGGCCAATCGAAACTAAAAAATGGGACAGGTACTCTTAATGAATCAGAGTAATAGAGACAATATCGCTTTTGCTTGCCAACTCGTCGGCAGACGCATAAGTATTGGCACAATGCTTGCACATCATAAAAGCAATAAACCTATAAGGAGGAGATTAGTACAATGCTGAAATCCCGTGACAGTCAGGGGAGCTTTTATGATGCAGACTTTATCTGCGAGCAACTTATTCCGCAAGACAGCTTTTACAGAAAGTTCAGAGAAATAGTTTGGCCATTAATCAAGGATGAAGACTTTGAATCCATGTATTGCAAGGATAATGGCCGTCCTCCGATATTGCCGTCACTCCTTGCAATAGCAACAATCCTACAGTTCCACAAGAACCTCTCAGATAGAGAAATGGAAGCGGCATGCATGTATGACATTCAAATCAAATTCGCCCTCGGCTTAAGACTCGATGAGCGGCCATTTGACCATTCATCACTTGGCGATTTCAGGAAGAGACTCCTTGAAAAAGGAAAAGAGAAAGCAATCTTCGACCGCATCCTCTCCCATCTCGTACAAGCAAAGCTCATAGAGAAAAACGAAATCCAGAGAATAGACGCAACCCATATAATAGCTGATATCGCAATCCCTACAATGGTGCAGCTTGTAAAGAAAGGCATCTTCGAAATACTCAAGCCCCTAAAGAGCCGCCACAAAGAAGCATATGCCAAAATCTCAAAAGAGATACCAATAGAAGAATACGGCAAAGAAGAGGTCAACCATGAAGGCCCAGGCAGAATGGACATGGACAAGAAAAAGAGGAAACTTGTCGAAGTTGTAAACGACGCCCATGCGGTACTCAAGCATTCGGAAAACATAGGACTGGAAAGAGACATCAGAAAGAAAACAGAAATGCTCAAGAGGATACTCAGGGAAAACATAGAGGAAAGCGAAGAAGAAATTAAGGAAAAAGAGCACAAGAAGAAACCCAAAGATATCCTGGTATCACCCATAGACCCTGATGCCAGATATGGAGCCAAGTCAGCCACAAAGAAATTCACCGGCTACAAAGCAAACGTAACAGAGACTGTAGAAAGCAGATACATCACCAACATAATAGCCATGCCCGGCAACCGGGTTGACGGACAGACAATGGTAGAAGCAGTAACAGGGCAGAAAAGCCACGAACTGACGCCGGTCAAAGTAATAGGAGACACCGCATATGGAGATGGTGCTTACCGCAAAGACCTCAAGGCAAACGGGACCGAAGTAGTAGCGCCGCTCAGAGAGAAAAACGGCAAAACAAAAGCAATCTACCCCAAGAGCATGTTCACATACAACGAAACCAAGCAGACAATGACCTGTCCGCAGGGAGCAATAACAGAAGCAAACCATCGTGACTATAAAAAAGAGCTGACGATATTTCGATTTTCAACCAGCCAATGCAGCAAATGCCCAGTCAGGCAGGAATGCACCAACGACACAGACGGCAGCAGGACAATAGGAGTAAGCAAAGTCCATGCTGAACTTATAGAAGCAGAGATATACAACCGCACAGAGCAATACAAAGAAGACATGAAGCTAAGGCCGCCGATAGAAGGGAAACTTTCAGAGCTCAAGAGATATCACGGACTAAGGAGAGCACGATATAGGGGACTGAATAAAATGGGACTGCAGTGTTACTTCACCGCAGCCGCAGTGAATATAAAGAGATGGATAAAAACGATAATAGAGAAAATAAACCCAAACAGCCTGAAGCAGAGTATGCATAGAGCGGAAATAGGATAAAGAGAGAGGAATATTAACAGAAAATGACCTTAGATTTGGAATATAGAGAAGGAACCCGGACCGATTTCGACCTCGGAATGTTGGGCGGGGTGAAAATGGATTACGATAGACTGGTTTTCAGACGGTATCATGTGGATACTGTCGGAAAACCCCTCAATGAGACTAATCCCTATCTATATGCGAAAAACAATCCCCTAAATTGGGTTGATCCTTCTGGAATGGGACCAGTCACGTTTGGTGCATGCGTCGCTTTGACCTTAGCTGATGCAATTGATACAGGCTATGACTTATCTAAAGTACTCGATAGAGTACAGGAACTCAAAAAGGAAAAGGTGAAACGAGAAAACAGATGTAGCGATGAGACTTTGCCATCAGATCAACGGCAGCGGAATGAAATTCGACTTGATGAAATAAATAAAGAAATAACTAAATTAAGTAGCCAAGTAAACAAATCAGCTTTTTGGGGTACTGCCAAAGCTGGCGCACTAGTATTTTTGTGCGGCTTGGCTTTAACGCCTGGTTTTTGAATTGATGTGGATCATCGCAACTCCGCATGAAGAAGGAATGATAATTTTAAGATTCGTTAGTTTAGAGAGCAACTATGTTTTGATTATGGAATAACATTAGCAAGATAAATACACAACCTTTATTAATAGTCTATTCTGAAAAGAGGATTGGACCAAAGATTTATGACATTAGGCACTTACCAGATAATTTTTTCTTTTTTTGTTCCGATTTGGATAATTGGTGTTCTGATGACGAGCAGATCGTTATTGAAAGCCAGACCCAATAAGACAATTTTGGATAAATATCCAAAAAGAATTCTTTTTCTGTTACATTTACCATTCTGGAAAAAATGGAAACAACATGTTGACAAGGAAGACGTTAAATTGCTAGCAATATATCAGTCTCGACTGATGGTGTGGTATCTTTCCGCGACTCTTCCATTTTATATCATTATTTTTGTTTTTATTTGTACAAATAGATTCTTATGAGCTTAACAAACTATGAACTAAGAAAAGGGAGCAGCCTGTCTCTAATATGCAAAGATAGGAAATGGATGATCAAATATCATGATGTGTTTAATTACTGGCACAACGATTGCAAATCATAAAAGCAATAAACTCTTAGAAAGGAGCGATAGACAATGCTGAAATCTCGTGACCAGCAGGGGAGCTTTTATGATACAGACTATATCTGCGAGCAACTCATTCCGCAAGACAGCTTCTACAGAAAATTCAGAGAAATAGTCTGGCTTTTAATCAAGGACGAGGACTTTGAATCCATGTATTGCAAAGACAATGGCCGTCCTCCAATATTGCCGTCACTTCTCGCAATAGCAACAATCCTGCAGTTCCATAAGAACCTCTCAGACAGAGAAATGGAACGAGCCTGCATGAACAAATGGGACGGGTACATTTAATGTATAACTGCATTTGCAACACGGCAAATAGACTGAAACTTTATTCCTCTGACGTTAGCGGCAATCTTGTCTCCAAGGCAAAGAAAACGACAGTGGCGGTAATAAAACAAGGAGAGGACAGAACGAAATGTTAAGAGATAGGCGATTATTGGTATTCGTTATTCTCGCATTGGTATCTATTATGTGTTGTCCCTCCTTTAGTGGAGCTACAAACTATACGTACGATTCTCTCAATCGTTTAATACGTGTCGATTATGACAATGGAAGCGCTGTTGAATATACCTATGACGAGGTAGGGAATAGGATTCAGTTGGTCACAGATCACGGGTTTACTATCAGTGCAATTGCAGGGAGCAATGGTTCAATATCTCCTTCAGAAGCGATGCTCATAAACAGCGGAGACAGCCGGACTTACGCGATTACTCCTTCGATTGGATGCTATATAGCCGATGTTCAGGTAGATGGCACTTCAGTAGGGGCTGTGAGCAGTTACACCTTCAGCAATGTGACGGCGAATCACACAATTTCAGCCGATTTCAGGCTCACTCATTCCATTTCGGGAACGGTGACAGCGTCGCAATATTTTGGTATATCAGGGGTGCACATGACTTTAAGTGGAGCTAATAATCAGACCTGGACGGCAATCACCGATAGTAATGGTAACTACAGCTTTGCGGGTTTGCCTGACGGCGCTTATACAGTCACTGCGAGCCCGACTGTATATTATACGTTCAATCCATCAACCACATTGGTTGTAGTAAATGGTGCGAATTTATCAGGCCAGAACTTTGCTGGGACAACGATTATTTATTCTATAACAGCCCCATTAAATTCTTCTGGTATGTACGGCATATCTCCACTTGGTGTGACCTCGGTCAATGCTGGAGACAGCCAGGGGTACAGTATTGTTCCTCCTCCGGGATACATCATAGCTGATGTTCAGGTAGATGGCGTATCAGTTGGGGCGGTATCGTTTTACTATTTCAACACTGTGACGGCTAATCATACAATTACTGCATCATTTTGGATAAATACTACCTATACCATCACAGCGACTACAGGAGCCAACGGCAGCATAACTCCTTCAGGTGTAACGGCGGGAAATAGCGGGGGCAGCCAAACATACACCATTACTCCTTCAGCGGGATATTTCATAGTCGATGTGCTGGTTGATGGAGCATCAGTGGGAGCGGTAAGCAGTTACACTTTTAAGAGTCTGATGGCAAATCATACGATATCAGCTACCTTCGCATCGAGTGCCTCCGTCGCGTCAAATGGAGGTGTATTTGCTTATATTCCGAATGTTAATGACTCGACCGTGTCGGTGATAGACACGAGCACTAACATAGCATTTGCTACTATTGGTGTGGAGGGCTATCTCAGTGGAGTGGCGGTGAATCCAGCTGGGACTTATGTCTATGTCACAAATTTATGGTACAACTCAGTTTCAGTAATAGACACAAGCAGTAACAGTGTTGTTTCTACTGTTTCGGTGGGCAATAATCCCTACGGAGTATCAGTAAATCCAGCCGGGACTTATGTGTATGTTGCAAATAATGGAGACAACACAGTATCAGTGATAGACACAAGCGGCAACAGCGTTGTTTCTACTGTTTCGGTGGGCAATAATCCCTACGGAGTATCAGTAAATCCAGCCGGGACTTATGTGTATGTTGCAAATAATGGAGACAACACAGTATCAGTGATAGACACAAGCGGCAACAGCGTTGTTTCTACTGTTTCGGTGGGCAATAATCCCTACGGAGTATCAGTAAATCCAGCCGGGACTTATGTGTATGTTGCAAATAATGGAGACAACACCGTGTCAGTGATAGACACAAGCAGCAACAGCGTTGTTTCCACTGTTTCCGTGGGTAATAATCCCAATGGAGTATCAGTAAATCCAGCTGGTACTTATGTGTATGTTGCAAATAATGGAGACAACACCGTATCAGTAATAGACACAAGCAGTAACAGCGTTGTTTCCACTGTTTCCGTGGGTAATAATCCCAATGGAGTATCAGTAAATCCAGCTGGTACTTATGTGTATGTTGCAAATAATGGAGACAACACCGTATCAGTAATAGACACAAGCAGTAACAGCGTTGTTTCCACCGATAATGTGGGGACAGCGCCGATAGCATTTGGGTCATTCATAGGCGTTATCCCGCCCTCAGGACAGCGTAGTAGCTATTCCATAACAGCCTCAGCGGGATACACTGGAAGCATATCTCCCCTTGGTTGCTCCATTGTAAATCATGGAGGCAGCGAAACGTACGCGATTACCCCTTGGGCTGGATACTCTATAGCTGATGTCCAGGTTGATGGCAGATCAGTGGGTGCAGTGAGCAGCTACACCTTCAGCAATGTAACTGCAAGTCATACGATTTCGGCCACTTTTGTAATAAATACATATACACTTATTGCTGAAAGCGGGACGCATGGAAGCATAACGCCTGCTGGGATAACCAAGATAACAGTGGGCGGTTTCATGCCATACACCATTATTGCTGCTGCTGGATACGGCATAGCTGACGTTCGGGTAGACGGGGTGTCGGTGGGGGCGGTAAGCAGCTATATTTTTGATAATGTGACTGCAAAGCACACGATATCGGCCACCTTTGCCTCAGCACTAGGCACTGTTACCGCTTCTGCAGGGGCCAACGGAAGTATAACGCCTTCGGGTAAGACCATAGTCACAAATAGAGCAAGCAGCCAAACATACACGATTACCCCTAACACAGGATATTCCATAGCTGACGTTCAGGTAGACGGCGCCTCTTTCGGAGCGGTAAGCAGCTATACCTTCAGCGATATAACAGCAAATCACACGATCTCTGCCACCTTTGCACCGGACTCTTACAATATGTCAGGCGGAGGCGTATTCGCGTATGTCCCTAATAGTGGTGACAATAACGTCTCAGTAATAGACACTAGCAGCAACAGCGTTGCTGCCACTGTGCCTGTGGGAAATTATCCCCAGGGAGTAGCGGTAAATCCTACAGGCACTTATGTGTATGTTACAAATTTATTCGATAATACAGTCTCAGTAATAGACACTGGCAACAACAGCGTAGTTTCCACTGTTTTTGTAGGTAGTTATCCCAGTGGAGTGGCGGTGAATCCAGCCGGGACTTATGTGTATGTTGCAAATATTGGAGACAACACCGTATCAGTAATAGACACTAGCAACAACAGTGTTGTTTCCACCATTACGGTTGGGAAATATCCCTACGGAGTATCAGTGAATCCAGCCGGGACTTATGTATATGTTACAAATAATGGAGACAACACCGTATCAGTAATAGACACTAGCAGCAAAAGCGTTGTTGCCACTGTTCCTGTGGGGAATGGCCCCGATAGAGTGGCATTAAATCCTGCCGGAACTTATGTGTATGTTACAAATTTGTGGGGTCGTACTGTATCTATAATAGACACGAGTACCAATAAGGTTGTTTCCACTGTTTCTGTAGGTAGTTATCCCAGTGGAGTGGCGGTGAATCCAGCCGGGACTTATGTCTATGTTGCAAATAATGGAGACAACGCCGTATCAGTAATAGGCACTAGCAGCAACAGCGTTGTTTCCAATGTACGTGTGGGAAATTATCCCCAGGGAGTAGCGATAAATGCTGCAGGCACTTATGTGTATGTTACAAATTTATTGGATAATACAGTATCAGTAATAAACAGCAGCAGCAACAGCGTTGTTTCCACCATTACCGTGGGGTCAGGGCCAACAGGATTTGGGTTATTCCTAGGCGTTATACCGTCGTCGGGACAGCGTAGCAGCTTTTCCATAGCAGCCTCAGCAGGAGACAACGGAAGCATATCTCCCTCTGGTGGCACTATTGTAAATAGAGGAGGCAGCCAAGCCTATACCATTACTCCCTCAGCGGGATACTCCGTAGTCGATGTGTTGGTGGATGGGGCATCCGTGGGAGCAGTGAGCAGCTACACCTTCAGCAATGTAACGGCAAGTCATACTATATCGGCTATTTTTGTAATAAATACATATACATATACGCTTACTGCTGAAAGCGGGGCAAACGGAAGCATAACGCCTGCGGGTACGACTACGGTAAATGGCGGGGACACTCATACATACGCTATTACCCCTGCAGAGGGATATTTTATAAGCAATGTTTTGGTTGATGGCACGTCAGTGGGAGCAGGGGGTAGTTACACCTTTAATACCGTGACAGCGAATCACACGATATCGGCCACCTTTGCAATAAACTCTGACAATATGTCAGGCGGAGGCGTATTCGCGTATGTCTCTAATAGCGGTGACAATAACGTTTCAGTAATAGACACAAGCAGCAACAGCGTTGTAGCCACTGTTCCGGTGGGAAGTTATCCCCAGGGGATAGCTGTAAATCCTGCAGGCACTTATGTGTATGTTGTAAACGCTGGAGATAATACGGTCTCAGTAATAGACACGAGCAGCAACAGCGTTGTAGCCACTGTTCCTGTGGGAAGTTATCCCCAGGGAGTGGCGGTAAATCCTGCAGGCACTTATGTGTATGTTGTAAACGCTGGAGATAATACGGTCTCGGTAATAGACACAAGCAGCAACAGCGTTGTTAGTACGATTACCGTGGGGAATGGTCCTGATAGAGTAGCGGTAAATGCTGCAGGCAACTATGTGTATGTTGTGAATGTTGTAGACAATACCCTCTCGGTAATAGACGCAAGGAGTAATAGCGTTGTTGCCACTGTTCCTGTGGGAAATTATCCCGATGGCGTGGCGGTAAATGCAGCAGGCAATTATGTTTATGTTGCAAATGAAAATCCTTTTTGGGGTACACTTTTCGGTATTGGGACTATCTCGGTAATAGACATAAGCAGCAATAGCGTTGTTAGTACCATTACTGTGGGGAATGGTCCCGATGGAGTGGCGGTAAATGCTGCAGGCACTTATGTGTATGTTGCGAATGCCGGAGATAATACGGTATCGGTAATAGACACAAGCAGCAATAGCGTTGTTAGCACCATTACTGTGGGGAATGGTCCCGATGGCATAGCGGTAAATGCCACAGGCACTTATATATATGTTTCGAATTTTAATAGCAATAATGTCTCGGTAATAGATACGAGTACCAACAGTGTCGTTACCACTATTCCTGTAGGGTCATCTCCGACAGCATTTGCGTTATTCATGGGGCAAACTTCTTCTGGCAACTATTCCTTAACAGCCTCTACTGGAGGCAATGGAAGCATCACTCCTTCGGGTACTACTATGATAACAAAGGGAGGCAGCCAAACATACACGGTTACCCCTTCCTCGGGATATTTTATAGTGGATGTCCAGGTGGACGGCGTGTCAGTGGGCGCAGTGAGCAGCTACCCCTTCAGCAATGTGACAGCAAATCATACGATATCTGCCACTTTTGCTGCGATCACCTACACGGTCACTCCATCGGCGGGGACAGGCGGAAGCATAAGCCCCAACACAGCCCAGACAGTGAGCAGCGGCTCCACAACCACGTTTACCATAACTCCAGATACCGGGTACAGTATTTCATCGGTAACGGGCTGTGGAGGAGCGTTATCAGGTAATACATATACGACGGGCGCAATTACGTCAAGTTGCACAGTAGCAGTGACCTTTACCCTGAATACATACACCATAACCGCAACATCTGGCACAAATGGCAGTATTACTCCTGCTGGGGCTGTGACGGTGAATTACGGAGACACACAGACCTTCAGTATTGCCGGGAGCGCTGACTACAAAATCACTGATGTGCAGGTGGATGGAGTATCGGTTGGAGCGGTATCCTCATACACCTTCAGCAATGTTGCGGCTAATCATACGATATCGGCCACCTTTGCAATAAACACATACACTATTACAGCATCTTCAGGAATCGACGAAAGTATATCCCCTCCTGGTGTAACTACGGTTAACAGTGGAGGCAGTCTGACCTATGCTATAGCTCCTATTACCGGGTATATCGTGTCAGACGTACAGGTAGATGGAATATCAGTAGGAGCTGTCACCGTTTATCCTTTTAGCAATGTTACCGGCAACCATACAATCAGCGTATCAGTTGCAGCGGATACATCTTCTTCCATGGGACCTTTTGCATATATCACGAATTATAATGATAACACCGTATCCGTAATAGACACGAGCAGCAACAGTGTAGTGGCGACAATCCCGGTGGGCAGCGCTCCTTACGGAGTGGCAGTGAATCCAGCAGGGACATACGTGTATGTTGCAAATCAGGGAAGCGGTAACGTATCCATAATAGACACGAGCAGCAACAGTGTAGTGGCGACAATCCCAGTGGGCAGCGCTCCTTACGGAGTGGCAGTGAATCCTGCGGGGACATACGCTTATGTTACAAATGAGGGCAGCGCTGATGTATCTGTGATAGACACAAGCAGCAACAGAGTAGTGGCGACAATCCCGGTGGGCAGCGCTCCTTACGGAGTGACAGTGAATCCTGCGGGGACATACGCGTATGTTACAAATGAGGGCAGCGCTGATGTATCCGTAATAGATACGAGCAGCAACAGTGTAGTGGCGACAATCCCAGTGGGCAGCGCGCCTTACGGAGTGACAGTGAATCCAGCGGGGACGTATGCTTATGTTACAAATGAGGGCAGCGCTGATGTATCCGTAATAGACACGGTCAGCAACAGTGTAATAGCGACAATCCCAGTGGGCAGCGCGCCTTACGGAGTGACGGTGAATCCAGCGGGGACGTATGCTTATGTTACAAATGAGGGCAGCGCTGATGTATCCGTAATAGACACGGTCAGCAACAGTGTAATAGCGACAATACCAGTGGGCAGCGCGCCTTACGGAGTGACGGTGAATCCAGCGGGGACGTATGCTTATGTTACAAATGAGGGCAGCGCTGATGTATCCGTAATAGACACGGGCAGCAACAGTGTAGTGGCGACAATCCCAGTGGGAGCAAATCCAGTTGCATTTGGGGCATTTATAGGCGGACCGACAAGAAGTTATTCTATAAGTGCCAGTGCAGGCACTAATGGCAGCATTAGTCCTTCAGGTGCTATTACAGTATCAAAGGGCAGCAATCATACCATCACGGTCACTCCTAATACAGGATATCAAATATCCGGCGTTTTGGTAGACGGAGTTTCGCAAGGTGCGATCAGCGCGTATACATTTAGCAATGTTACAGCAAATCACACGATATCTGCGACTTTTGCAATAAACACCTACACGGTAACTCCTTCGGCGGGAACAGGTGGAAGCATAAGCCTATCGACACCTCAGACCGTAAACTATAATGCGACAACATCGTTCACAGTGACACCTAACACCGGGTATAGTATTTCATCGGTAACCGGCTGCGGAGGGACGCTATTAGGCAATACATATACGACGGGGGTAATTACGTCAAGTTGTTCAGTATCGGCCACTTTTACCACCCTGACTACCTACACCATAACAGCCTCCGCCAGTGCGAACGGAAGCGTAACACCTGCCGGAGTGACATCGGTAAACAGTGGAGGCAGCCAGGTGTATACGATTACCCCAACAACAGGATATTCCGTATCCAGCGTCCTGGTGGACGGATCATCAGTAGGAACTGTCACAACATATACCTTCAGCAATGTGACGGGAAACCATACGATATCGGCCACGTTTGCGGCGGGAGCATGCACAATAATATCTACAACGGGGACGTATACCTTTACCTCTGGCAACTGTGTCATTTTTACATCTTACGGAACCATAGTCCTTGAGGTCTGGGGAGCAGGAACAGCTGGCTTAAATACAGGTAGTTACGATGGTGGCACTGGCGGGGCTTACAGTAAAAAGAACTCAACATCTATCTCATCTGGTGCTTATTACTACTCCTATGGTTCTGCAAGCGGCGCTGATGGATGGTTTAACCTTACAGGTGTTAATTCAGCCCCAACAAGTTTAGCCCAAGGACCTCTTGCCAAAGGTGGTAGTACTTTGCCGTCTTCCCAAGTGGCCAACGGGTTCGGAGATGTAAAATACGCGGGTGGAAGTGGTGGGGGTGCGGCGTCTTGTGCAGGAGGAGGAGGTGGTGGCGGCGCAGGTTCAGGGGGTAATGGCGGCAATGGTGGAAATGGAACTGATGACTGCGAGGTCGGAGGTACCGGCACTAGCGGCGTTGGGGGTACTCCTAATGGCGGCGCAGGCGGAATAGGTGGTGACGACTACTTCCAAGGGGCTGGGGGTAATGGTACCATTCCAGGCGGCGGCGGGGGCGGCGGTGACGCAACTGACGGTGACCCCAATGGTGTAGGCGCATCGGGTCAAGTAAAAATCACCTTTGCAATAAACACTTATCCTGTTACTGCTTCAGCAGGTGCAAATGGCAGCATCAGTCCCGCTGGTACGACAGCGGTAAGCATTGGAGGCAGCCAGACATACACGATTACTCCGAATACCGGTTATCACATCTCCGATGTACAGGTAGATGGGGTATCCGTGGGAGCAGTTAGCAGTTATGCCTTCAGCAATGTTACGACGAATCATACAATAAGTGCCTCATTTGCAGCAAACAATACGGTAACTGCTTCAGCAGGTGCAAATGGCAGTATCAGTCCCGCTGGTACGACAACGGTGAGCATTGGAGGCAGCCAGACATACACGATTACTTCGAATACCGGTTATTATGTTGCTAATGTCCTGGTGGACGGATCATCAGTAGGTGCGGTAACTACTTATACCTTCAGCAATGTGACGGGAAACCATACGATATCGGCCACGTTTGCGGCGGGAGCATGCACAACAATATCTACAACGGGGACGTATACCTTTACCTCTGGCAACTGTGTCATTTTTACATCTTACGGAACCATAGTCCTTGAGGTCTGGGGAGCAGGAACAGCTGGCTTAAATACAGGTAGTTACGATGGTGGCACTGGCGGGGCTTACAGTAAAAAGAACTCAACATCTATCTCATCTGGTGCTTATTACTACTCCTATGGTTCTGCAAGCGGCGCTGATGGATGGTTTAACCTTACAGGTGTTAATTCAGCCCCAACAAGTTTAGCCCAAGGACCTCTTGCCAAAGGTGGCAGTACTTTGCCGTCTTCCCAAGTGGCCAACGGTTTCGGAGATGTAAAATACGCGGGTGGAAGTGGTGGGGGTGCGGCGTCTTGTGCAGGAGGAGGAGGTGGTGGCGGCGCAGGTTCAGGGGGTAATGGCGGCAATGGTGGAAATGGAACTGATGACTGCGAGGTCGGAGGTACCGGCACTAGCGGCGTTGGGGGTACTCCTAATGGCGGCGCAGGCGGAATAGGTGGTGACGACTACTTCCAAGGGGCTGGGGGTAATGGTACCATTCCAGGCGGCGGCGGGGGCGGCGGTGACGCAACTGACGGTGACCCCAATGGTGTAGGCGCATCGGGTCAAGTAAAAATCACCTTCACCATCGGTTCCTAACACCGGTGTCACCTGGTGTTGTTTTCCGAATTAAGCCAGTCCAATTAGCCGCGTTTTAATCGCAATCAAGCGACCCATCTTTTTATCTAATCGTATTAAAATAACCGGATTAACAATTTAGGAAAGCACCCGAGGCAGGGAGGTTCACATCTTGACGGAAGAGAAGTCTCCACAGCCCCGGGCCGAAGGAGATTTATTGTCGCTTTTTTTGAAGGTTTGTATCAAGACATTATTTGAGCTTGGCAAGAAGTATCCCTTTCCCCGGCCACCCACTTGTTTACGATGTAGAAGCACAAAAATATGGGGTCACGGCTTCAAAGATGCATATTATGACGGCTACTCCACGGCATTGCCACAGAAACGATATATCTGTGCAGACTGTGGCTGCGTCTATACATTGCGACCTTTTGGATACTGGCCACGTTACCAAGCTTCTGCCGCTGTGATCTTAAACAGTGTGTGCCAGCGGATACGCGATGGCGTATGGCGGATGAATGCTCAGTTGAGCCGTCAACGCCGGCAACATTGGTTCCGTGCCCTGACCAGGAACATTAAAGCTCACCTTGGGATGGATTTTGCGGGTGACTATCTGGATGGATTTTATGAATTGATGCATCGAGGCAGGATGCCGGTAATGCGGACAGGATAAAACGGAAAAGATTTCAGGGTATTACGACTCCACCCAATAGTTGCGGCGATATAGGTAAATCCGTTGTGATAAAACTTCATCATCAATAACGAGGAGGTTTTTTGATGACGGAAGAGATGAAGCAGCGGGTGGCAGTGTTCAGATTTGGGGTCATTGCGGATTTTGTAGGGGGCAGACAGTTGGAACGGGGAGAGACGGAGCGCCTGATTCGGGAGAAGTGCGCCCGGCGGTGGGTAATACCGGGCAGTATGCGGACACGAATCGGAGAATCAACGATCAAGGAATGGATAGCCCGGTACAAACTTGCAGGCAACAAGCTTGAAGCATTGTATCCTCAAGAGCGTTGTGATCGCGGTAAAACACGTGCGATTGATCCGGAGACGGCGCAGGGCCTTATTGCGTTACGGAAAGAGATGCCTGCGGTCTTACTGCCGACGCTCCTGCATGAAGCGCATGAGCGGAAAATAATCCTGCCGGGGATGAAAGTGACGTATTCGGCGCTATATAGGCTGTTATTAGCCGAAGGGCTTTTGCAAAAGATTCCCGGAGATCCACAGGACCGCCGGAGATTCGAGGCCGAAAATCCCAATGACATGTGGCAGTCAGACATCATGCATGGCCCATATGTGACAGTGGAAGATAAACAGAGGAAGACTTACTTGATGTGTTTTCTGGATGACATGAGCAGACTGGTCTGTCACGCGGAGTTCTACTTGCATGAAAGACTGGAATGTTTTCTGGACAGCTTCAGACAAGCGTTGCTGAAAAGAGGGATCCCACGGAAGCTGTACGTAGATAACGGCTCTGCATTCAGAAGCCATCATCTGGAGTATACCTGCGCCTCATTGGGCATCGTGCTTATACACAGTAAACCGTATCAGCCCGAAGGCCGCGGCAAAGTGGAGCGGTGGTTTAGAGGAGCACGTGAGCAGTTTTTGAGTGTACAGAAAATAACAACGCTCTCAGCGCTCAATGAATCACTTGGGCAGTGGATTGAATCCTACAATGACAGAGACCATAACATTACGAAAGAGGGACCGCTGAGAAGGTTTACTCGAAATATTGAATGTGTACGTCCGGCGCCAAAAGACCTTGAGGATCACTTCAGGAAACCAGCAAAACGAACGGTCGCGAAAGACAGAACCGTTGCTCTTGACGGTCATTTGTATGAAGTGCCGGTCGATCTCATCGGCAGGCGTGTAACTCTCTTATATCATACATATGATCCTGCCAGGGTGGAGGTTAAGTATGATGGCAAGACATACGGATTTGCCGTCATGCTGGATGTCAACGTTAACTACCGTATCAAAAGAGGTAAAGACACCAGGGGCAGAGATACCTTTGAGATTGACGACAACACTACGGGCCGATACGACGGCGGCAAGTTGTTTGGCAACAGCAATAGGCGTCAGGAGGAAGCATTATGAGAGAGCACTACAGGGTATTTTACGGATTCAAGAAAGAGCCGTTTTCTCAGGATATAAGAGTAGAAGACATGATGAAGCATGCCGGTCTCATGGGCGTAAAGGAACGCTTTCTGTATGCCATTAACCTTGGAGCTATAGCAGTCATCACCGGCGACGTGGGAAGCGGGAAGTCCTCAGCATTACGGTTTGCCTCATCAACGCTGCATCCTTCGGAATATCGCGTGCTGTATATAACAGCAACTTCCGGAACGATCATAGAACTGTATAAACAAATATGTCATGCACTGAACATAGAAATACGGGGCAGTTCAAGGGCCGCTCTCAGCAGGATTATTAAGAGCTGTATAATGGAACTTGTAAATAAAAAAGAAAGACCGGTTCTTATCATAGACGAGGCCTCTCTGATACGCCTTGATGTCTTCTCAGAATTGCATACGCTGGTACAGTTTGAAGGAGACTCCAAAGCCGTACTGCCGATAGTTCTTGCCGGGCAGAACAATCTTCTGGATAGTCTAATGTTTCGTCAGTCAAGGCCGCTGGCATCAAGAGTAGTGGCAAGGGGGCATATGGAATCCCTTAACGGCGAAGACATGACTACTTATCTGCAGCACCATCAGCACATCGCCGGCTGCAAAAAGAATCTCTTCTCGGAACAGGCTGTCACGGCAATCCATCAGGGGTCAGGCGGATTGCTCAGGAGAGCCAACAATCTTGCCCGGGGATCACTGGTTGCAGCAGCCGCAGAAAAATGTACGGTCGTGTCCGCCGACCACGTTCGCATCGCCTCAACAGAAATCATCTGATCTGTATCGGGGGGCTGAAATGCCCCCTTAATAAATGGGTCAGGCTAAAACGAAATGGTTAGAATAATCAGAAAAGTTAGGCCGGATTAATCCGAAAAACAACACCTGGACAGCCCCGTGCTGACAAGGGAATGGCAGCAAACGCTGTTTATAATAACGAAAATCGGACGAAAATAAATGCTGTCCGGACAGATGCCAACTTATCTGTATGTACATGGACGGATACTGTAACAGCAGGGATACCTCCAAAAACTATGTATATAATCGAAATGCGGACATGTCTTGCGGCATTTATACTGCGTGCAGTCAATCAGTTCCCACTTTTACTGATACTATCGTTGCAGAAGAACGCCCCGTAACTTAGCGTGATATTTCTTTATAACTGTGGCTGTCGGCCCACGCAGCAACATCGAGATCAAAGAGGTTCGCTTCGCGGACCTGTTCTATCTGAGCCATCTCATCTCTGTCGAGTGGAAGGTTGAGAATCTGTGTAACAGAATCCAGATTCTCATGCAGGAGTGCGACTATAGGGAACTCGTTCATTTGTTTTTCATTCCATTTAGCTACGGCATAGTCAAGCACCGGTTTATCGTCGTGATAGATAGGAGCGCCGGCACTGAGATGGGATAGCCCATTAGGTCCTGCAACGAAACTCCCCAAAAAAACGAAACGTTGATACATGCCGTACTGTGGTCGATTCGGTATGAGACTCATGTGTAAATCATATGAGACCGCATTATAGTTTTGCAGCACTCCCAATCGGTATCCGCTTAATTGGATTTGGGGGGAGTTAACTCCGATCAGGAGCATGTCATCTCTGTCATACCAGAGAAAGCTCTGAGGGAATGTCTTCAAGAAGGTAGCCACTACTGAACGGAATTGTTCAACTGTGTAAAAAGGGAGTGACACTAACTGTGTTATAAAGCCTCCAGGCTCTAGCCTCTTTTTAGCAAGCTCATAAAACTCGGATGTATAAAAAGAAGGGACACCCGGGCGTTCGATTTGCCCCACCTCTATGGAAATCACATCATAGCGCCCCCCTGTATGCGCCACATAATTGCGACCATCTTCCCGCATAAGTCGCACTCGCTTGTCGTTCATCCACCGTGAGTCAAAATAGTCCCTTATTACATCGAAAACGGCCGGCTCAATATCTACGCAGTCAAGGCGATCTATGTTATACATGAGAAAACGGCTCGCTGTCTGTCCTGTGCCCGCCCCCACCATCAACACAGAGCGTGGGTTAGGGTGAAGCAGCATGGGGACATGGGCAGTCAAGATTTGTCCAGTCTTACCGTTCGTTCCCTGCCACAAACGGTTGATCTCCAGCATCCTATCCCCGGGGTATCTTTGAATTATGCCGAGATTTGCGGAGAGTCCTTCACGATAGGCTATTAGCTGCCCCTTTTTTGCTGTGCAGAGAAAATCGGCAGGCAGCCTGGTACCAGTCACCTTCGGCAACGCGACCCAAATAACAAGGGAAGCGACAACAGCAATCCAGCGTATTCTCGATGATGAACTCCGATCTAATACAAACCAAGCAATGAATCCGCACGTCAGGCTCAGTCCTGTTGTAAAGAGCAGAGTTGATTGTTGCCCCAATGCAGGTAGTGAGAAGAAGCCGACAACAATCGATCCTGCAATCCCACCAAGCGTGTTTACTGCGTATAGTCGCCCCACACCAATACCGGCAAGCGCGGGGTTTGTAACCAACATTCTAACGCAAAGTGGAAACGCAGCCCCTGAGAGCACTGCTGTCGGCAAAAGCAAGATAAAATAGGTTGAGAGGGGGAGCGGGTCGAAACGTGCCCATAAATAGGCTGGGATGAGCATCAACCCTAACGTCGCAAGCCCTATCGCAACCTGCAGCATCCCAAACCAGAAGGGCTGGGATTTGGAATGGTCGAACCAAGCGGCGGTAGCGATACTGCCCAGGACTATGCCGATTAGGACCGCAGTTAGTGTGAGGGTATAGGTATAGACCGTGTTGTGGATAAGCAAAGCAAGGTGTCGTGCCCACAAGACCTCATTCCCCAGCGCCACGAACCCAATCAGGAAAACAAGAGTGAAAACTGCCGGGTAGTTTCCCGTTTCGGCAGTGTGGCTTTCCGGCTCCGAAGCTCTGGCAGAGAGGCTCTTATGAAGCCCGAAAAAGCCTATAGTCAAGGCAACTGTAAAATTGAGCAAGGCGCCAATGCAGATTGCACCGAACATGCCGATGTTGGGAAGTAACCACAATCCGGTTACAGCACATCCGACTGCTGCCCCAACAGTATTGAGCCCGTAAAGGAAGCCGACCGATCTTGCTATGCCGGACTCACTATTCACATATTGTCGGCAAAAAAGTGGAAGTGTTCCGCCCATTAAGATCGTGGGCGGCAGAAGTATAAGAGAGACGAGGCCTATCCGAACCAGCATAAGCAGGGCAAACTGATCATTGGCGGCACGATAAGCCATCCCATAGATAGTATCGGTGATATCGAATGCAAAGGGGCTGGCAAGCGCCAGTATGCCGACTGATAGTTCCAGCAGGGCAAAAAGCCGCAATGGATGTTTGGTTCGCTGTGCAATGCTTCCCAGTACGTAACTCCCTACAGCAAGTCCCAGGAAAAAAACTGCCAAAATTGCACTTACCGCATAGGTTGTGGATCCGAATATAAGTGACGCTTTGCGAATCCAGCATATCTCGTAAATGAGTCCTGCAAACCCGGACATGAAAAAACATATGAACGCAATTATATTTTTCGGTCCCACCCCGGCGATGTGAATGAGAGAGTTATTGGCCAGTGACAATCGTTCAGAAGATGCAATCTCAGCAGGAGCGGCGCTGGTCTTGGTTCCCTTGCCAGGCTTCTCCGGCATTTCCGTTTTTTTAGATTTCTTTTTTGCCATTTAATTGATTGACCATTTAGTATAACATAATCACCGATTCCCTTTTATAATGCAGAGATAGACCATCAAGATGACCACATGGATTTTATTTTAACTGTTAATTCCCATAGAAGAAGTCCTTAAATCGTAACATAGCTTTTTTTCCCAAAGTGATGAATTTCTATTGACTATCGGTGATTTAAGCAAAAAAGGCTTTTAGTACTTATGTGTTTACTGTTCATTGACAAACATAGCTTTTTGATATTATAGTTTAAATAGACCATGGGGGAGGCTTTAGGCCTGAGAGTTTTCCGTTTGCAGGAAAAGACCCCTTGAACCTGATCCAGATAATTCTGGCGGAGGAAATTGGGAACATGGCAGGCAGCTACCGGGTCCTCTATTCCTTAATCTGGGATAGGGGATTTTTAGTTTGAAGGATTTTTTTTGTGAGACTTAAAGTCAATGGAGAAGAAATTGATACCGCGGCGGCAACAATGCTGCAACTTTTGCAGGAGAAGGAAATCAAACCCGAAAGGGTTGCTGTTGAAGTAAACCTTAAAGTGCTCAAGAGGGCGGACTTTGGGCGGTATCAACTCCACGAAGGAGATATTGTGGAAATAGTATATTTTGTTGGAGGTGGCAGGCATGGATGACACATTGAGGATAAAGGGAATCGAGTTCAAATCCAGGCTCTGGATCGGCACGGGTAAATATAAAGACTTTGCCGAAACCGTGAAAGCAGTGGAAGCTTCAGGCGCGGATGTGGTGACTGTTTCAGTGAGGAGGGTGAATATCACTGACAGGAAATCAGAGAACCTTCTCGATTATATTGATCCTAAGAAATACAAGATACTGCCGAATACTGCCGGATGCTACACCGTCGATGATGCCTTGAGGTATTCACGGCTTGCTCGGGAAGCAGGCGTTTCGGACATGATCAAACTCGAAGTTATAGGTGATGAGCGGACGCTCTTCCCCGATACTATAGGGCTCTTACAAGCAACGGAAATACTCGCAAAAGAGGGTTTCATCGTTTTCCCCTACACTAACGATGACCCGATAATGGCCAGACGGCTTGAGGATGCCGGTGCAGCGGCGGTAATGCCGCTCGGTGCGCCGATAGGCTCGGGGCTGGGCATTAGAAATCCCTACAACATAAAAATAATCCTCGAAGCATCTAAGGTCCCCGTTCTGGTCGATGCAGGAGTCGGCACCGCCTCCGATGCAACGATTGCAATGGAACTTGGTTGTGATGCGGTGCTCATTAATACTGCCATTGCAGCAGCCAAAGACCCTATAGCAATGGCAGCGGCGATGAAGCATGCGGTTGTTGCCGGACGGCTGGCTTATAAAGCGGGGAGAATGGGAAGAAAGCTTTACGCAACCGCGAGCAGCCCGCTGGAGGGGATGATCTAAAGGCCGGCAATAGGCAATGGATAATGACTGAAAGGGCCATAGATTTTAAACTTTATTTGATTACTGACAGGAAATTGTTTTCTGATAAACATGCATTTTTTGCTGCCGTTGAAGCTGCACTGAAGGCCGGCGTCAAGGCGGTACAGTTAAGGGAGAAGGATTTGCCGACAAGAGAATTACTTGCTATGGCATACGGGATGAGAGAACTGACCTCTGAGTACTCCGCGAAGCTTTTTATAAATGACCGGACTGATATAGTCCTTTGCGTCGGAGCAGACGGTGTACAGCTCGGACAAGAAAGCATACCTGTCTACGCAGTCAGAAAGATAGCCGGTGACGGCTTTAGCATCGGCGTTTCTACCCATAGTTTAAAAGAGGCGTGCCTTGCTCAAAAGGAGGGTGCTGATTTTATAACTTTCGGTCCGCTTTATCAAACCCCTTCTAAATTGAAATATGGAGAGCCGGTCGGACTGGAGGCGCTGAATAAAGTTACCGGAGAAATTGGTATACCTGTTTTTGGTATCGGGGGAATCAGGCCCGACACAATAAATGCAGTGATGAAGTCAGGTACTCACGGCATAGCAGTGATAAGCGGCATATTGGGCGAGGATGATACGCATAGAGCAGCTCAACACTATCTGAAAAAGATAAACGCGGCAATAGGAAGGAAGAAAATAGCCTGAATAAGGAGAAAAACATGACACGTATAGAACATGCAAAGAAAGGCATACTCACTGATGAAATAAAAACAGTAGCTGCGGCAGAATCGTTATCTCCGGAAAAACTCGCCGGGGATATTGCGGAAGGGTTTTCTGTAATTACCCGGAATGTGTTTCATGAAATTGCTCCTCTGGGTATCGGCAGGGGGATGTTTACGAAAGTCAACGCAAACATCGGAACATCAAAGGACAGGGTCTCTTATGATGATGAGCTGCAAAAGCTGGAGGTGCTGATAAGCCACGGGGCAGATGCGGTAATGGACCTTTCAACCGGTGGCGCCATCAGGGATTTAAGGAACATGCTTATCAAACGCTCTTCTGTATCGGTCGGCACGGTCCCGATATACGAGGCTATTGTAAAGACCGCTGAAAGGCGCGGCCACATTGCCAAAATGGACCCTGAAGACCTTTTCGAGGTGATTGAGGACCACGCAAAGGATGGTGTTGATTTTATCACTGTCCACTGCGGTATTACGCAGAAAGCGATACAACGGTTGAGAGAGGACAAGCGTATACTTGATGTTGTGAGCAGGGGAGGCGCATTTCTGCTTGAGTGGATGATTTACAATGATAAGGAGAACCCGCTTTTCGAGCAGTATGACCGTCTGCTGGAGATGGCGAAAAAATATGACTTGACCCTGAGCCTTGGAGACGGGTTCAGGCCGGGCTGTCTTGCCGATGCAACGGACCGGAGCCAGCTCGAGGAACTGGTAACGCTTGGAGAATTGAGGGACAGGGCGCTTGAGGCTGGGGTGCAAACCATTATAGAAGGACCGGGGCATGTGCCGCTGAACCAGGTGGAACTCAATGTCAAGTTGCAGAAGGAGATATGCAAAGGTGCGCCATTTTATGTGCTGGGGCCTTTGGTTACCGATATTGCAATGGGCTATGATCACATCGCTGCGGCAATAGGAGGCGCTATCGCCGGTGCTGCAGGTGCTGATTTCCTGTGCTACGTAACTCCTGCGGAGCATATAAGGCTGCCTGACATCGAAGATGTGCGGGAAGGGGTTATTGCGTCAAAGATAGCCGCACACGCAGCGGATATTGCCAAAGGTGTGCCGGGAGCTATTGAAAAAGATAAGAAAATGGCCCGATTCAGAAAGAACCTCGACTGGGAAGGGCAGATATTGTTAAGTTTAAACCCGGAAAAGGTCAGGACTTGGAGAAGCCAGGCGCCGCCTGCAGAGAAAGAAGTCTGCAGCATGTGCGGGGAGTTTTGCGCGATCAAGACAGTTGAGCGGGCGCTGCATCGCTGACCTTGAGCTGTCGGTATATTCATAACGGCTCCTTAAAAAAAACGAGCCATTCATCAAACTGTCTCAGCCTGCTTTCGCCGTGGCGGGCCAGTTCACTTCTGATCTGTGATATGCTCTTTTCATCCGTACGGTTGTCTTCCAATTTTGAGTAGAATTTGTCGGCAAAGCAGATTATTTTTTCTTCTAATGTCACCGGCGCCATAGCTCTGCGGGGGAGGGGAAGCTTGCCGGCTTCAATATCGTTTACAGTCAGTCCGGTACCAACATGGCGTTCGCATACAATTGCGTGTCTAGGAAGTCCCTCCTTTTCCAATAGTTCCCTTCCGAGATAACCATGACAGATATAAGGTTTGTCGCCATAGCATCCTATGTGAGGAGCGTTTGTCAGGAATATCCCGATGTCATGGAGCATGGCGGCCTCCTCAATGAAACAGAGGTCCGGGCCTTGTGTGCCTATTCTGCCGGCAACCTTAAGCGCCTTATCTGCGACAAGCCTGCAATGGTGAACTAAAATTGAATACGCCCTTGAGCTGCAAGGGTAATATTTTTTAATTAAACTAATGACATCCACTATATATTATATTATAATTCGTCTATGCAATTATCAGAAAATGCCTTAAAGGTACTGCAGGCGCGGTATCTGCTCAAGGACGAAAAGGCGCGCATCATCGAAACCCCTGAAGAAATGTTCAGTCGCGTCGCCGGTGCCGTCGCTGATGCAGAGAGGCTTTATAACGAAGATGCCGTGTACTGGGAGGATAAATTTTATGAGCTGATGACTTCGCTCAAGTTTCTTCCTAACTCTCCCACGCTTATGAACGCTGGAAAGCCTATGGGACAGCTCGCAGCATGTTTCGTCCTGCCGGTGGAAGACTCAATGAAGAGCATCTTCGATACGCTTAAAAACGCTGCATTGATACTTCAAAGCGGCGGCGGCACCGGCTTCTCCTTTTCCAGGTTAAGACCTAGAAAGGACATCGTCGGGTCTGCAGGGGGGGTTGCAAGCGGTCCGGTTTCTTTTATCAAGATATACAATACCGCTACAGAGGTGATAAAGCAGGGAGGAGCGAGGCGCGGCGCAAATATGGGTATGCTGCGTGTGGACCATCCCGACATACTTGAATTCATAAAGATTAAGCGGGACAGCAGGGAGTTGACCAACTTTAATATATCTGTTTCGATAACCGACGCCTTCATCGGGGCGCTGAAAAGCGATGCCGAATATGACCTGATCAATCCGCGTTCAGGTGAAACAGCTGGCCGCCTTAGAGCAAAGGATGTTTTTAACGAGATTGTTGAAAGCGCATGGGAAACAGGAGACCCGGGCCTCATTTTCATAGACAGGATCAACCGGACAAACCCGACGCCGCATATCGGACCTTTCGAAAGCACTAATCCTTGCGGAGAGCAGCCGCTGCTTCCCTTTGAGGCCTGCGTCCTCGGTTCTATAAATCTGTCACTTTATGTTGCACGAGGGAAAATAGATTTTGAATCTCTTGGCGGCACAGTCAAGACGGCGGTGAGATTTCTCGATGATTCCATCGATGCAAACCGGTATCCTTTGCCGGAAATCGAAAGAATGCATAAGGGAAACAGAAAGATAGGACTCGGCGTTATGGGGTGGGCCGATATGCTTATACTCCTGGGTATACCGTATAACCACAGGAAGGCCTTTGAGCAGGCCCGCGGGGTGATGAGATTTATACAGGACAAGGCGCGTGAGGCGTCGGTAGAAATCGCCGGGAAGCGGGGCGTATTCCCTAATTTCCGAGGATCAATTTACGATGCACCCGGTATGCCGAAGGTCAGGAACGCCACGACAACAACTGTTGCGCCTACCGGTACTATATCGACCATTGCCGACTGTTCGAGCGGCATAGAGCCTCTTTTTGCTGTTGCATACAAGAGGCTTGTGCTTGATACCGAACTGTACGAGGTCAATAAATATTTTGTTGAACTGGCAAAGCGTCAGGGCTTTTATTCTGACGCGGTAATGAGCAGAGTTCTCAGGAGCGGGGATCTCCGGGGAATAAAGGAAATACCGTCTAAAGTGAAGAAGCTTTTTAAAACAGCCCTGGACATATCATATGAAGACCATATTGAAATGCAGGTTGCTTTTCAAGAATACACCGATAATGCCGTTTCAAAAACTATTAACCTCTCACACAAGGCGAAGAAAGAGGATGTTGCGCGGGCCTATCTCCTCGCATATGAAAAGGGGGCAAAGGGCATCACCGTCTTCCGTTATGCTGCTAAAAAAGGTACTCTGGTTAAGATTGCCGATGCCGACTGATTTAGAAAAAAGGGGGGTGTACAAATGCTGCTAGGAGTTAATGTTGACCATGTGGCTACAATAAGAGAGGCCAGAAAAACTTTTGAACCCGATCCTGTCATGGCGGCAACTTTAGCCATATTGGGAGGCGCTGACGGAATAACTGTTCACTTGAGGGAGGACCGGCGTCATATGCATGACCGGGACTTGAGGCTTTTGAGGGAAACGGTGCGGTGCGAACTGAACCTTGAGATGGCGGCAACCGAAGAAATGATACATATAGCCCTTGAGGTCAAACCCGACATGGTTACAATTGTGCCTGAGAAACGGCAGGAACTTACGACTGAGGGCGGGTTGGATATGACCGGACAGAAAGAACGCCTTAAAAATGCCATTGGGAAAATTCATGGCGCAGGTATGCCTGTAAGTCTTTTCATCAATCCTAATATCATGGATGTGGACATATCCAAAGAGGTCGGCGCCGACATGGTAGAGATTCATACTGGACTATATGCCAACGCTGAGGGAAAGAAACAGGAGGCCGAACTGCATCGCGTCATTGAAGCCGTAAAAATTGCAAACAAGGTCGGCCTTGCCGTTAATGCAGGACATGGTTTGAACTACTTTAATGTTCACGACATTGCCGCCATCGAAGGGACCCGGGGGCTTTATATCGGACACAGCATAATTTCCAGGGCTGTACTTGTGGGAATCGAGAGGGCGGTAAGGGAGATGAGGGAGTTGATAACAACAGGCAATAGGAATAGGCGATAGGCTATTGCCTGGGTTTACTATGATCAAAGGCATTGGCATAGACATCGTTGAAATAGATAGAATAAAGGAAGCTGTGCAAAGATGGAGACACAAGTTCCTGGAGAAAGTATTTAATAATAGTGAAATTTCTTATTGTTATAAAAGGAAAAATGTGTTTCAGTGTCTGGCCGGCCGTTTTGCTGCAAAAGAGGCATTTATAAAGGCGTTGTCAGACTCTGAGGCCTGGGGTAGGGCGCCTAACCTGAAGGATATCGTAATCCTGAACCATCCGTCAGGAAAACCCTATATTACTGTTCCTGGCGAGTTACCGGAGCAATACGATATTAGTCTTACCCTTTCCCACGAACGGCATTATGCCGTGGCAATGGTCATACTTGAAAGCGCAAAGAAATAAAGGTTATAATGACGGGCTAAATATCAAAAAATAGTAGTTTATTGTCTACTGTTTTCAGGAGGTTATGATGAATATAATTGTTTGCATAAAACAGGTCCCCGATACTGCCGAGGTAAGGATAAATCCTGAGACCAATACGCTTGTGCGCGAGGGAGTTCCCAGTATTATCAATCCCTATGACCTGCACGCGCTCGAAGCTGCACTCCAGATCAGGGAGCAAACAGGCGGGAAAGTAACGGTCATTACTATGGGCCCTCCTCAGGCAGAGAGCGCGTTGAGGGAGGCTGTCTCGATGGGCGCTGATGAAGTGCGGCTCATTTCGGACAGGGCTTTTGCAGGCGCCGATACGTGGGCAACATCATATACGCTTTACAAGACCATAGAAAAGATGGACTATGACATCATCTTTTGCGGCAAACAGGCAATCGATGGTGATACTGCGCAGGTCGGTCCCGAAGTGGCCGAATTCCTGAATATTCCCCATATAGCGTATGTGAGAAAGATTGATGAACTGGCAACCGGCATGATACGGGTGCAGCGTTTAATGGATGACGGCTATGATGTCGTGGAAGCATCCCTTCCAGTGCTGCTGACAGTTGTTAAGGAGATAAACACGCCTCGCTTACCCTCGCTTAAAGGCAAAATGGCAGCGAAAAAGGCGGTTATTACGAAAATGGATATGAGCGCAATAGGCGCGGAAGAGGAAAATGTCGGGTTAAAGGGATCTCCGACACAGGTCAGGAATATATTTGCCCCGCAAGTAAAGTCCGACAGGCAGATGCTTCAGGGCAGTGTTGAGGAACAGGTGGCGGCACTCATTAAGGAACTGAGGGGGCTCAAATGCTTATTACAATAAATGCGGAGAAATGCACCGGCTGCCGGGAGTGTATAGCATCGTGCCCTTATACCTCGATAGAAATAAAAGGCGGAAAGGCATATATCAATGAGTATTGCCAGTTCTGCAGGACCTGCCTGAGTGTTTGTCCCGAAGGAGCAATTATTGAAATTGAAGAGGAGGGAGACAAGCAAAAAGCCGACTTGTCAGCCTACCGGGGCGTATGGGTTTTTGCGGAACAGCGGGACAGAAGAATCGCTTCTGTGGCTTACGAACTCCTGGGAGCCGGCAGAAGACTTGCCGATGAACTGAAGACTGAATTGTCTGCAGTACTGTTCGGCGCTGAAGAAGACGCTGCCAGAGAGCTGATCTCATGGGGAGCGGACAAGGTGTACCATTGCGGCGACCCGATATTCGAGAAGTTTAATGACGAGCCTTACGCTCAAAGGCTTACGGCACTCATAAAGGACTATAAACCCGGGATTGTCCTTGCCGGCGCTACACCTCTGGGCCGGTCGTTTATCCCGAGGGTGGCGGCGCGACTTAAAACCGGACTAACGGCAGACTGCACTGCGCTCGAAATTGATAAAGAAACAGGCAATCTGCTTCAGATAAGGCCTGCGTTCGGAGGCAATATTATGGCAACTATTCTTTGTCCTGACAACCGCCCGCAGATTGCTACTGTCAGGCCCAGGGTGATGAAGAGAATCGAAGCCGATCACGGCAGAAAGGGTGAAGTTGTCCATGTAGATGCGGGGAATCTCACCTGCAGAACAAAAGTGGTTGAAACACTTAAAGAGACATCGGAATGCATGGTCAATCTGCAGGAAGCAGAGATCATCGTTGCGGGTGGAAGGGGTATGAGTAATGCCAAAGGATTTGGCATGCTTGAAGAACTGGCGGTGCTGCTGGGCGGTGCTGTTGCGGCTTCAAGGGGTGCAGTAGATGAGGGATGGATACCATACATACACCAGGTAGGGCAGACTGGAAAAACGGTCTGTCCGAAAGTATATATAGCCTGCGGAATATCGGGTGCGGTCCAGCACCTTGTAGGGATGCAGTCATCTGATATAATTATAGCCATCAATAAAAATCCGGAGGCCCCCATATTTAATGCCGCCACTTATGGAATTGTAGGCGATGTGAATGAAGTCATTCCGCTTTTGATCAAGAAACTTAAAGAAGAAAGACAATAAATGAAAATAGCTTTTGTATTTCCCGGTCAAGGCTCTCAGCAGGTCGGTATGGGAAAGGACCTTTACGACACTTTTGACACAGTAAAAGAGCTGTATGAGACCGCATCCGGTATTCTCGGTTATGACGTGGCCGGCCTTAGCTTCAACGGGCCCGCAGAAGAGTTGAATAAAACATATAAGACTCAGCCCTGCCTGCTTGTGGCAAGTATTGCTTCGTATACTGTTTTAAAATCCGGAAATATTCATCCTTCTGCCGTGGCCGGGCACAGTCTTGGAGAATATTCGGCACTTGTGGCAGCCGGGAGCATTTCGTTCAGGGATGCTGTAAAGCTGACCGGGACCAGGGGGAAAATAATGCAGGAGGCGGTCCCGGCAGGAAAGGGTCTCATGGCAGCTATCCTCGGGCTGGACAGAAAGGTTCTTGACGATATCTGCGGGTCGGTTGCTTCAGGTTATGTCGCAGTAGCTAACTATAATTGCCCCGGCCAGATCGTCATCTCCGGCGAACGCCCTGCGGTTGAGGACGCCATGGAGCGGGCAAAAACTGCCGGTGCAAAACGGGTACTGCCCCTGGCTGTCAGCATTCCGTCACATTGCAAGCTGATGGATAATGCAGGCAGGCAACTGGAAGAGGCACTTAAAGTGGTAGATGTAAAAGATGCTGGAATCCCTTTTTTCAATAATTCCGACGCGCAGTGTATTTCTGGTTCCGCCTTAATAAAGCAATCTCTTGTCAGGCAACTGAGCCATGCTGTATTGTGGGAAGATTGCATTAAAAATATTGTTCTGGCTGGTATAGGAAGCTTTATCGAGGTTGGGCCGGGCAAGGTCCTCACAGGACTGATCAAGAGAATTGAGACCTCTGCCCGGCTTTTTAATGCCGGGGACACGGAAACGCTGAACAAAACAATATCGCAGTTACAGGAGGCTTGACCACAGCCAAAAGTAGGCGCTTCTAAGCGAGTTAACAGAGGAGAGAATGAGAACACTGTGAGAAGTAAGAATTATTAACACAATAAAATGCTCCGTGAACTCTTTCTTTCAAAAGACCTCTGCCTTCTCTGTGGTTAAATAGTTTTGTATTTATGTTTATAGATGCAACTGGCAGGGAGCACCCGGAACACCTGAGAGAATTCAAGAGGCATCTTGCCGGGCTTTGCCTGGTGAACGAAGATGTCGAGGTGCTGATCGACAACCGTGACAGGGAATTAAAAATGTTCGAACTCTATGTCCGCGCTTTTAACTGCACATATACCATAGAGCGGTCAGGTGAGCAGGCGCGGATAAAAATAAAAGGTCCGTTCAATATTTGTGGGTTCTAACACAATATATTTTGATAATTAAAGGAGGGGGAGTGCAATGAACAAGAAGGTTTCGGTCATAGGGGCCGGTTATGTCGGCGCATCGCTTGCAATGATGATTGTGCAGGGCGGTATTGCTGATGTGGTGCTTATAGATATCGATAAAGAAATTACCAAAGGCAAGGCGCTGGATCTTGCCGAGGCATGCCCGTTGTGGGGCTCTTCCTCATCAATTGTCGGGACAAACGACTTTTCCAGCACTCTTGATTCTGATGTCATAGTGATAACGGCGGGGCTTGCCCGCAAGCCGGGGATGAGCCGCGACGATCTGCTCAGCGCTAATGCCAAAATCGTGTCGGGTGTCATCTCTAATGCGGCAAAGCTGTCTCCCCGGGCCATAATTATCGCCGTCACAAATCCTATGGATGTGATGGCACAAATATGCTTAAAGGTTTCGGGTTTTGAGCCGTCACGGGTCGTCGGCATGGGCGGCGTGCTTGATTCTGCAAGGTTAAGGGCCTTTACAGCCATGGAACTGGGTGTTTCACCCCAGGATGTAGAGGCGCTCGTATGCGGCGGCCACGGAGACCTGATGGTCCCCATGCCCCGTTTTACAACAGTCCGTGGGGTCCCGATTACAGAACTGATAAGCCGCGACAGGATAGATGCTTTGGTTGAAAGGACACGGCAGGGTGGTGCGGAGATCGTATCTTTACTGAAAACCGGCAGCGCCTATTATGCCCCTGCAGCAGCGGCCTGCCAGATGGTAGATTCCATCATATTCGATAAAAAAAGAATGATGCCGTGTTCTGCCTTCCTCAACGGTGAGTACGGTGCACAGGGGGTCTATACAGGCGTGCCTGTCATACTTGGACGCGACGGTGTTGAAAAAATCATCGAACTGCAACTGAACGGGCAGGAAAAGGCTGATCTTGCGAAGTCGGTTAGTGCGGTAAAAGAGCTTGTTGAACAGTTGAAGTTATAAAAATAGGCATTCACCCGAAACGATATATAAAGAAAGGAGATTTTATTATGAATAAAGAAGTTTCTGAACAGACGCTCGTGTTGATTAAACCGGATGCACTGAAAAATTCGCTGACAGGATATGTGATATCCCAACTGTCGGAATTCCATACCGGTTTGCGTTTTGCCGGAGCAAAGATAGTTAATGTCAGTAAAATGCTTGCCGAAGAACACTATGCCGAACATAGGGGAAAGGTTTTTTTCCCCGCGCTTATCGAGTTCATCATGGGATATAGCCATTATCCTGATGAACCATGGAAGCGCAGGATAATAGCTCTTGTCTATCAGGGTGAGGATGCAGTACAAAAAATTCGGAATATCTCAGGGCCGACCAATCCTAACGTTGCCAGAGATCAAAGACCCGGCTGCATTCGTGCTCTGGGGGCAATTGTACCGGTAAAAGATGATTCGGGGAATGTCATCGGCGAACGGATGGATAATCTCATACATGCGTCGGCAACATTAAGTGAAGCCGAGAGAGAAATAAAGATTTGGTTTAAACCCGATGATATTCCGCCGTTAATGCGAATTTATACTACCGGGATAAGCAAGGGGCATTATTATTTCAAGGATAATAAGCTTTTTACGAGCTATGAGCAGGGGAGTATTTCTTTGGTTGCTCCCGGAGATGTTGTGTGGAAGTCTGATTTGGAAGCACTGCAATTATTATATCAGGGGCTGCCTTCCCCCGGCACTCTTGAAGCAGTGGCTGCCAAGTACCTCATTAATAGAAGTGAGGAGTGAGTGGCAAGTGTTATTCTAAAAGAGTCGATGGCGCAGGTGAATTATGGCATATAGAGACTTAAGAGACTTTATAAGGGTTTTGGAAACAAAAGGACTTCTCCATAGAATAAAGGTCGAGGTCGATCCAATTCTTGAAATTGCCGGGATTACGGACAGAATGTGCAAGAGCCCGAATGGGGGCAAGGCGCTTTATTTCGAAAAAGTAAAAGGCTCTCTGTATCCTGTTGTTACGAACCTTTTCGGTTCCTTTGAGCGGATGTGTATCGCACTTGAAATAAATAAACTCGATGATGTGGCTGCGCGTATAGAAGATATACTTAACCAGGCCCCTCCGAAGACGCTGTTTGAAAAGTTGGCAATGCTGCCGAAACTCCTGGAATTTTCGAAATATCTTCCTAAGACCGTTAGAACCGCACCATGCCAGGAGGTCGTTGAAAAGGACAATCCCGATTTGAGCATATTCCCCATAATCAAGTGCTGGCCGGGTGACGGACAGCCCACCGACGAGGGGCGATTCATTACGCTTCCCATGGTATTCACCAGAGACCCTGTGACAGGCCGCAGGAATTGCGGTATGTACCGTATACACATATACGATAAAACGACCACCGGCATGCATTGGCATATTCACAAGGACGGGGCGCGCCACTATGACCGATATAAGGAGGCGCAGCAGAAGATGCCCGCCGCTATTGCAGTCGGCAGCGACCCGGCAGTTATCTATGCATCGAGCGCACCGCTCCCCGAATCTGTTGATGAGATGCTTTTTGCCGGCTTTCTGCGCAGGGAGCCTGTAGAGATGGTCAAATGCATTACTTCCGATATCGAGGTGCCGGCCAATAGTGAACTGGTGATAGAGGGACATCTTCAGCCCGGAGAAATGCGCATCGAAGGACCATTCGGGGACCATACCGGTTTCTACTCGTCGGCTGACTACTATCCGGTATTCCATGTGACCTGTATTACTCACAGAAAGGATTTGGTGTACCCTGCGACGATAGTGGGGAAGCCCCCGATGGAAGACTGTTATATGGGCAAGGCAACGGAACGCATCTTTCTGCCTCTTATGAAGCTCGATTTTCCGGAAATAAGAGATATTAATCTTCCCATGGAGGGAGTTTTCCATAACGCTGCATTGATTTCGATCAGGAAAAACTATCCCGGACATGCTAAGAAAATAATACACGGCCTCTGGGGCAAGGGACAGATGATGTTCGCAAAGCTGCTCGTTATTGTGGATGAGGATGTAGATGTGCAGAATATTTCCTATACTGCCTGGCGTGTCCTTAACAACGTTGACTGGAAGCGGGACGTGGTCATTGCGGATGGCCCTCTGGACGACCTCGACCATGCCGCCAATTGGCCGAGGTACGGATCCAAAATGGGCATTGATGCAACAAGAAAAACAAAGGAAGAAGGCATGATGAGGGAATGGCCCCAGGAGCTGTTTATGTCAGACGAAATAAGGCGGCTCGTTGATCGCCGGTGGAAGGAGTACGGATTTTAGATAAAGACAAGATCTTCATGCGGCGGGCCTTACGGCTCGCTGCGCGAGCCAGAGGCATGACAAGCCCTAACCCGATGGTGGGGGCGGTAATTGTAAATAACGGTGTTATTGTTGCCGAAGACTACCATAAGAGGGCAGGAGAACTCCATGCCGAAGCACTCGCGATTCTGAAGGCCGGCTATAAGGCTGAAGGGTCTACTCTTTATGTGACGCTGGAACCCTGCTGCCATCTCGACAAGAGAACACCTCCCTGCACAAAAGCAATAATAAAAGCGAACATAAGGAGGGTCATTGTAGGTATGGAAGATCCCAACCCGAAAGTGTCCGGCAAAGGGATGCGTGAATTAAAGCGGCACGGCATAGAGGTTGTTGAGGGGCTTTTTAAGAGTGAAGCGCAAAGGCTCAATGAGACTTACATAAAATATATCACCACAAGTAAACCCTTTGTCATTTTAAAAGTTGCCATGACCCTTGACGGTAAGATTGCAACCCCCGAAGGCCAGTCTAAGTGGATAACGGGCGAGCAATCCAGGCGTCTTGTCCACAAGATGCGGAGCAGCGTGGACGCTGTTCTTACCGCTATCGGTACTGTTAAGGCCGATAACCCCCGCCTTACTGCCAGGCTATCAGAAAAAATGCGTCAGCCTAAAAGAATAGTCATAGATCCCGGACTTGAAACTCCTTTGGACTACCATATCGTTACCCCTCCACCCGAAACCATACTTATTGCAAAGAGAATAGCACCGGGGAGTAAAAAGCAGTTGCTTCTTGATAAGGGCGTGGAAATAATCGAATATGAAGGAGAGAGAGTGCACCTTGCATGGCTGATGAGCGAGCTCGGCAATCGCGGCATAACATCAGTCATGATAGAGGGCGGTTCTTCTCTTGGCGGCTATGCCCTGCAGGATGGCATTGTCGATAAGGTGGCCTTCTTTATCGCTCCAAAGATAATCGGCGGCAGGAATTCGATCCCGGCGATAGGCGGCGGTGTCTTCAGACAACTTCCAGACGCTTACATGCTCCGGGATGTGCAGACAAGAAAAATCGGTGAAGATATACTGATAGAGGGGTATCTTTAATTTTTAGAATCAATCTTGACTGGAAACATAATAGTTAGTATGTTTTAGTTGAGGTATATATTTTGGTGATCATTCAAAATATTCTTCAGGCAGTTATTCTGACTATCAGTGCATTGGGGGCTGCAGTTGTCGTCTGGGGCGTTTTTGAGGCGATAATTGCATTTATCGGCTTAAAGTTCTCCTCTGCTAAGGAAGATGCGGTTTCCAGGAGTGAATCTATTCGCCAGCGACTGGGTGCACATCTTCTTCTCGGACTTGAAATTTTCATTGCTGCGGATATTATTAGTTCCGCTATTAGTCCGAGTTGGGAAAAAGTGGGCATACTTGTATGCATTGTGGGCGTGCGGACGGTACTAAGCTATTTCCTTAGGATGGAGTTAAGACAAGGCGTGCGCTAAATACTTTCTGAAAAGCCGCAGAATTATGGCATCGTTATGCCCTCGGTTTTGCCAGCACTTCCAGCACCTTCAGCTCAAAAAAACGTTTTGACACTGCTGATTTTATAACCAGCACCGTATCGGCCCCTCTCCCTGTGCCTGCCACGGCAAGGATTTCCTCACCTTCCGGGACAAGCCCTGCATCAGCCGACATCATAACCATCTCGCAGCAGACCTTTGCCCCTTCTCCGAACCTCCTAAGTGCCTGGGCTACGATAAGTGTCGGATAAAGTCCGCTGAATTTCGAGGCGAAGGCGGTTTCAAGGCTATGGGTAATCATAGTGCCGGTATGTACTTTTGCGCCGGCATGCGCTATCCTTTGTCTTGCCTCTGCGGATATTTCATCGCTATTGGGTTCCTTAAACCCTGCGCAATGGGTGACCACGATGAGATTGATGCGGCTCTCTTTTAATGCTTCTGAAAACAAAATCCCGCAGTCTCCCGATGTCGATGCAACCACAAGGTGCTTATGCCCGAAGTCCCTTATCGCATCTTTTACGATCCGAAGACATCCAGCCGTGTTTTCACTGCCTGCTTTTTCGAAATACACAACCTTTTTTTCCATAGCATACCTCCTGTATTCAAGATAATTAATTATAATCCAAAAACATGTTCTGCGCATCTGTGACACGCATCTGCTGCTGCATTGACAATAGTCTTGAATTTGATATGCTTTAGTCAGAGAGATGCACCTTTTAGCAGATCTATTCAAGTTGTTTCTTTTAACCTTGAATTTATGCAGCAAGAGGAGGACTTATGGGAAAAGATAATGTTCTTACTACTAACTTTGGCACACCGGTTGATGATGACCAGAACTCAATAACCGCAGGTAATCCTGGTCCTGTGTTGATGCAGGACGTACATCTGCTTGAGAAGTTGGCACATTTTGACCGCGAACGCATCCCCGAGCGCGTCGTGCACGCAAAAGGCGCAGGCGCTTATGGATATTACGAGGTCACCGAGGACATGAGTAAATACACCAGGGCCAAATTTCTCTCTCCAGTCGGCAAACGTACCGAGGTTTTTGTGCGCTTCTCAACTGTTGGAGGAGAGAAAGGGTCTGCAGATGCCGAACGTGATCCAAGGGGCTTTGCTGTGAAGTTCTACACCGAGGAGGGCAACTATGACATGGTAGGGAACAATACCCCTGTCTTTTTTATCCGTGATCCGCTTAAGTTCCCTGATTTCATTCACACCCAGAAACGCAACCCGGCAACGAACCTAAAGAATCCGGATATGTTCTGGGACTTCCTTTCGCTTACCCCTGAATCCATCCACCAGGTCACCATCCTCTTCTCCGACCGCGGTACGCCAAGGACCTACCGCAATATGAACGGTTACAGCAGCCATACATTCAAATGGTACAATGCAAAGGGTGAGTTTTTTTGGGTGCAGTATCACTTTAAGACCGAGCAGGGCATCCAGAACTTGACCCGACAAGAAGCTGAACTCATGAAAGGAAAAGACCCTGATCACGCCACCCGCGACTTGCATAAGGCAATCGAGCGGGGCGAGTATCCTGCGTGGAGAGTAGAAGTGCAGCTCATGACACCTGAACAGGCGTCAAACTACCGCTTTGACCCATTCGATATCACCAAGGTTTGGCCCCACTCGGATTTCCCGCCAATCACAATTGGCCGTATGGTCCTCAACCGTAATCCGGAAAACTATTTTGCTGAAGTAGAACAATCTGCTTTCTCTCCAGCCAATTTCGTGCCGGGGATTGCCGCTTCTCCGGACAAGATGCTCCAGGGACGCCTCTTCAGCTACCATGACACTCACCGCCACCGCCTCGGACCAAACTACCATCTGCTCCCGGTAAACGCGTCCAAGTCCTCCCATATGACCAATTACCAGCGTGACGGCTTCATGCGTTTTGACAACAACGGCGGCGGCAGCCCTAATTATTACCCCAACAGCTTTGGCGGCCCTGAACCCAAAGCCGAAGTCGCTGAACCGGATGTTACGGTTTCCGGTATAGCAGCACGCCAAAAGTACACTCATCCTAATGATGATTTTGTGCAGGCTGGAGAATTATACCGCAAAGTCATGACCGATAACGACCGGGACCACTTGATAGGTAACATTGTGGAGCATCTGGGAGGGGCCCAAAAGCGCATCCAGTTGCGTCAGGCTGTCCTCTTCTACAAAGCTGATCCGGATTATGGCCGTCGAGTGGCTGAAGGATTAAATTTGGACCTGAAGGAAATCGAGCGCCTGGCAGATAAGTCTCTGCAGGAACCGGCCATGGTATGAGGGCTTACATTAAGGCTCCCTGCGGTCTTGCCGCAGGGAGCCTTAATGTAATGTAAGGAATATCTTTCATTATATTCGCTCGCTGCGGTTTACATTACGGCAAAAAACAAACTGCCCAATACCTGACGCTATAGCTGCGCGGAATGATATCCTGACCCCTTATTTCAAACGACAGGTAATCGGGGGTGCGTTCTCCGATGGCGGTAAAATCTGCATAACCGAAAACTTCTGCTGAATAAGAGGTATTATCACGGCCGGCGCGTCGCTCTGAAGTGCGCGAGTGCGGCGATGAGGAGAAGAAACGTCACGGCGGCGGATATAAGACAGTAAATGCAGAAAGCGTGGATTAAGGCGAACTCAATGTATATGAAGTATATTGAGGAAGACGCTCCTATCGCTGTATAGAGAAGCGCGCCCAACCGCAAACCGCGCGAGAACGGGTCAAATGCGAGCAGTGCGGCCAATGCAAACATGTATAAATAAAAGATGAGGCCGAAATACCCCAGCGGCACGTCGAAGATGCGCGCATACGGACTGTTGGCGACGGTATTGCATCCGTCAATGGTCTGGGGACACCACAACATGTTGCTATTATAGATCGCATAAGAGTCATAAAACGCGTCGGCTATTCCGATGAGCGCAAACAGGAGCATGAGATAAGGGGCGAAGGTGGCCTTTTTCCTGTTCATTCTGATACCTCCTGAACATATTATTAACCGGTTTTCTATATAATATCAGAGTCAGGAAAAAACAAAAGGAGAAAGAGCTATGCCAGAAATAGAAAAGAGCCGGCAGTATAAATACAGACGTGATGATTTCGGCCGGCTTGCGGTTACCCTGCATCACTTGACCATGTACATCAATTTTGCCGCCGACAGTGTAGAAGCGCGCAATTGTCTTGAAATGACGGCAGAGCAGGATATTGATGAAATCGCTCTTGATGCGAACAGCCTGGAAATTATAACCGTCGAATTTTGTACCGGCCCTGAAGACGAGCACGGAATTTCTCTCGTCTATGAATATATCCATGAAAAGAACAGGCTCATAGTAAAACTGCCGCACAAGGTAAACGCGGGAGAAAGGTTCTTTGTCAGGACGTTTACCCGCTGCTTCCCTTCAGACCACGTTTTAGAAGGAATTTACAAGGACGCTACACCTCCGGGCGCGCCGCAGCAGTATATGTCTCAATGCCAGCAATGGGGATTTCAAAGGATTATGCCCATCATCGATGATTGCCGTGCGAAATGCACAATGACTACAACCATAGAAGCAGACAGCGCGTATACCCATCTCATCAGTAATGGTAATGTCAGCAGCCTTCTGAACCCTGAGGGGCGGCCTGTGCCGAAGAAGGGCAGCCCAGGGAGGCAGGTTATCACCTTTGAAAACGCTATTCCCATGGCGCCTTATTTGTTTTTGGTATGCGCAGGGACTTGGGACACACTTGCAGATACTGTGACTTATCCATCGGGCCGAACGGTCCGGTTGGAGTATCTTGTCCCTCCGGGGGCCGTTAACGATGTGCGCATTCCCATGGAAATACTTAAAGCATCGGTCCTCTGGATCCGGAAGACACAGGATTATGAATATACAGGAGAGACCTACCGGACGATATGTATGAACAAATCCAATTTCGGCGGAATGGAAAATGTCGGCAATACCACTATAGTCACAGATGCGGCGCTTATCAATGAGCATACGCTGGATACCGGACTTCTATACGCCCATGCGGTCATTGTCCATGAGTTTGAGCACAACCAGTGCGGCAGCGAGACGACAATGGATACTCCTTTCGATGTGTGGCTTAATGAAGCATATACAGTTGATGTAGAGCGTCAGTTTATGGCGGATGTCTTTGATCCATCTTTTATTCGTCTTTTTCAGGTGGACAGCATTCGCAATCCCCTTCTCGGGCCGCTTGCCATTGAGGATGCCGGACATGCCGGCCGCATAGTCCGTGAAGGATTTAATGACCCTGACGAACTTATTGACGGCGTTACATATGTCAAGGCTGCGGAAGTGATCAGGATGCTCAGACTGATTATCGGCGGCGACAGCTTCCGCAGGGGGAAAATGCTGTATTTCTCGCGCTATCATAATGGCAACGCGACAACCGACCAGTTTTTCGAGTGTTTTGAAGAGGCTTCCGGCCTCTCGCTTGAACAATTCAAAAGGGAGTGGCTATACACTGCCGGCTACCCTAAGGTAACCGCATCAACACAATATCAGGCTTTGTCAGGGATTTACAGGATAACCTTCCATCAGGAAGTGAAACAGGGGCAATCACCTTTTCATCTGCCGATAGTGCTGACGCTTGTGGACAACAGCGGGCGGGACATCGGGGGAACAGAGAGGGTGTTTCAACTCAGAGAACTCGTGGCAGAGCTGGTTTTTGAGAACATCACGGAAGCACCGGCCTTTGCCTCCATGAACCGGGATTATTCATTTTACGGAACTTTCCAGCACCGCAATGCAACATCCGAATCAATATCTTTGCAGGCGCGTCTTGATCCTAACCCCTATAACCGTGTGGATGCCATGAGGCAACTGACTGATCATGAAAGGACCAAGCTTCTGCTGAATCCGGACGATACGATTAGTCCCCACTGGCTGTCGCTATATGGAGAAATCCTTTCAGACCGGAGCATGCCTTCCGCGCTGAAGCCGTATTTTTTGCGAATAGACGAGCAGCCGTTAGACCGTGCGTATGCTGCGTGGTATCAGGAATTGGTTGCAGCACGCGAAAAAATGATGCTTGCAGTGAACCGCCGCTACAGAGACGCGCTGCTGGAATTGTTTGTTGGTCTGGACACCTACACGATCTCGAAGCGGCAATCCCCAAAGGACGGGATAGAGGACCGTATGCTGAAGAATATCCTGCTCGATCTTATCGCTATTGACGATTCCGCCGAAAGCCATACACTTATACTTGATCACTTTAAGGCTGCCACTACGGCTACGGACAGGGTAGCGGCATTGCTTGCCCTTAACCGCAGTTCTGCGCCCCAAAGACGGACACTTCTTGAAGAGGTATATTCAAAGTGGCATGCGCATCTGAGCGGGTATGCCAATTACCTTCGAGTTGTGGCGGGCGGAACAAGGGAGGATGTCTTCGAAATGATAGAGGCTGAAAAAAACCGTCCAAGCTTTGATATTAGGCAACCTACATGGAGCAGGGCGCTTTTTATGTCTATGGCTGTCAATAACAAAATGGTTTGGACCGGGCAGGGAATCAGATGGGTCGCTGACACAGTTATAGGACTTGCTCCAATCAATGCGACAACGACAGGCCGTCTGCTTAATACCTTTCAGCATATAAAGTCTTTGAAGCCGCAGCTTCAGGAAAGCGTGCGCGATGCGTTAGAGCGTATTGTCCGAAGCATTTCTAAGACAGAATGTCCTGCAGTTCACGGGCAGGCAAGTGCTTACCTGGATGGATTGAACGTTAAAAACTGATGTGGACAAAACATTTTTAAGCAGACGTAAAGTGCTCGTCATAAGTATGATATAATTAAATCAGACATCTGTTTTAAGCTGAAAATGAATATCTTTAAAATTCCTTTCAAAAAGGAGGTTTTATGGGATCATTCAAAGATAAAACAGAACGTTTTCTTGTTATTGACCATAGTGAAGATTATTCTTTTGTTGCCTGCCAAAGCGGTGAGGATGTCGGTTTCTTTGTTAAATCCAGGGAATTAAAACCGGATTATTTTTGGGTCCTGAATCTCGGAGACTGCATCATATTACAAGAACGTTTATTTTTCGGACAGGACCATCAATTTGAAAAATTCACACAAGGGAAATAGCTGAGAATAAGTTATATTGCATGTGATATAACTAACGCTCAGTGATGGTTTCCGCTAAGGAAAAAAGAAAGCCGGGAAACGGACTCGAACCGTCGACCTGCTGATTACGAATTATCAGAACGTATTGCGACGCCCTAATAATAGCCATTTCACAGCCATTGAAAGTGTCCACGTGGTCACGCCTGCAACGCATTTATAGCCTTCTCCTTCTTAAATTGTTATCTGACTCTCACGGGAATACCTGAGAAGCCCACATGCTATAATACTGCACGACTATGGAAACAAAATTTACTATTCCACTCACAAATGACGATAGGATTTTTATTGAATTCAAAACCGACAGGGGGGAAGGTGGAATCCTTTACCGTAAAGCTCATATGTGACATTTACGGTCACAGCTATGAAGTGATCTGATCCGCTATGACGGCGCGCATGGCAGTCCACATAAGGACATACTGGATTTGACCGGGCATGTCGTGCGAAAAGTGCGGTATGATTATATTAATAATAAACAGGCGGTTAAAAAGGCGATTGACGACATAGAAGATAATTATGAATTTTATAGGGAGAGGTTTATAACATGGCTAAGAAAGAAGTAACCGTGAAAGAGATCATTGCTTTCATAAAGAGCAAAGGCGGCAGGGAAATAACAGAGGAAGACAAAAAAACTGAATGGTATAAAGTTGCATCTAAGACGCCGTCATGCTTCAAAACTAAAGCGCCCAGGGTTTATAACAGAGTGGCTGGGGAAGAAAGGGCAGTCTTATTTATCATTTACTTTCCCGACTGCAGTATTTCTTTTTCGACACCCTTAGCAAGCAAAAGGCGTATGTATGCGTTATATGATATCCCTCTTTTTCGTGATAGCATCTTCAGTTTTTTCAAAACAAGCGGGTCGAATTTCAATGTCACGGGTGTAAGCTTGGGTCGTTTGAACGTATCAGTACTTTCCTCAAGCTCTTCCCAGTATTCCGATATCGAATGCTTCTTCCAAAAACTTATCTCTTCTTCGTGTGTCCTAAAAGTTGGCATTTTCTTCATCACTTACCTCTTCTCTTGTAAAGTTTTCGTGTTTTATCATCCATATCCATTGCCGTTATTACCCTTGCACTACCTTTACCCTTCAAGACATAAACAACAAAAAAATATCTTCCGGCAACGGTATATCCCAGCAGGTACCTGGTTCCCTCGCGCCCTTTTTTCACCCATGGTTCATCATCAAAAGCGACACCCTCGACTTCGTCTGGAGATACGCCATGCTTTGCCATGTGCCCAATATTGTCATCGTCCCACTCAAAGTCGATAATTTCCATATCCTATTTTCCTCAAAAGATATTGTTATTGTCAATACCTTCAAAAATAATTTTCTCTGTGCTTTATCAAAAGATTCTATTCCTTACAACAGGCAGCAGGTTTCTATCGGAATGCCTGGCAGGAATCAGTCGGAATATGCACCCTGAGCAACCAGTACACCGACAACCAAACGTAGTTCGATCATCTGCAACAGTGAAGATTTTCGAGCGTACTATAGTGCAACGTTCCGGTTCAGCAGCGGCGACACGCCGCGCCGGAACCGGAACGTTAGCTGACCTTTCTTTCGCCGCCTTGTAAGAAGCCCTCGAAGACCTTGATGCTACGATCAAGCGATGTCGAAACGGTCAAGGTTCATGACTTTGTTCCACACAGCCACAAAGTCTTGGACAAACTTCGCCTGCGCGTCCGAGCTTCCGTAGACCTCCGCCAGGGCCCGGAGTTGGGAGTTCGAACCGAAGATCAGGTCGACACGGGTACCGGTCCACTTGAGTGTGCCTGTTGTGCGATCTCGGCCTTCAAACACGTCGGCGTCTTTCGACACCGCCTTCCACTCCGTGCCCATGTCGAGCAGATTCACGAAGAAGTCATTGGTGAGCGTCTCTGGCCGCTTGGTGAAGACGCCGTGTTGGGACTTCCCGAAGTTGGTATTCAGAACGCGCATCCCGCCAACGAGAACCGTCATCTCCGGCGCCGTCAGCGTCAGCAATTGCGACTTGTCGACCAGCAAAGCCTCAGCCGGAAAGGTGTACTTGCCCTTGAGGTAGTTGCGGAAGCCATCCGCGATCGGTTCGAGCACGGCGAACGATCCCGCATCGGTTTGCTCCTGCAAGGCGTCCATGCGTCCCGGCGTGAAGGGAACCTTCACGTCGTGACCGGCCTTCTTAGCGGCTTGCTCGACGCCAGCGCAACCGGCCAGAACGATCAGGTCGGCGAGCGAGATCTTCTTGCCGCCAGAGGCCGCGCTGTTGAACTCACTCTGAATACCCTCCAGAGTCTTGAGCACTTTCGCCAGTTCGGCCGGCTGGTTGACTGGCCAATCCTTCTGGGGCGCGAGGCGAATGCGCGCGCCGTTTGCGCCGCCGCGCTTGTCGGAACCACGGAAGGTGGACGCCGATGCCCAGGCGGTCGAAACCAGTTGCGAGACCGAAAGCCCTGAAGCCATGATCTTGTCTTTGAGGGAGGCAATGTCCTTTTCATCAATCAACTTGTGATTGACTGCAGGGATGGGGTCTTGCCAGATGAGCTCTTCGGCAGGAACCTCCGGACCGAGATAGCGCACGCGAGGACCCATGTCGCGGTGCGTCAGCTTGAACCACGCACGGGCGAAGGCGTCCGCTAACTGATCCGGATTCTCGTAGAAGCGCCTCGAGATCTTTTCGTAGGCCGGGTCGAAGCGTAGCGAGAGGTCTGTGGTCAGCATGGAAGGCGCGATACGCTTTGACGAGTCGTGGGCATGCGGCACCGTTTTGGCGCCCGCGCCACCCTTCGGCGTCCACTGATGAGCACCTGCCGGGCTCTTCGTCAGCTCCCATTCGTAGCCGAACAGGTTCTGGAAGAAGTTGTTGCTCCACTTCGTCGGCGTCGTGCTCCAGGTGACTTCCAGACCGCTGGTGATCGCATCAGCGCCCTTGCCCTTGCCAAAGCTGCTCTTCCAGCCGAGGCCCTGCTCCTCGATGGGGGCCGCTTCCGGCTCAGGACCCACATGGGACGCAGGGCCGGCGCCGTGGGTCTTGCCGAAGGTGTGACCACCAGCAATGAGCGCAACCGTCTCTTCGTCGTTCATGGCCATGCGGGCAAAAGTCTCACGGATATCCTTGGCCGCCGCGATAGGATCCGGGTTGCCGTTCGGGCCTTCCGGGTTAACATAGATCAGGCCCATCTGGACCGCAGCGAGCGGATTCTCGAGATCCCTGTCTCCAGAGTAGCGCTTGTCGTCCAGCCACTTGTTCTCGGAGCCCCAGTAGACGTCCTCCTGCGGCTCCCAGACGTCCTCGCGCCCACCGCCAAAGCCGAACGTCTTGAATCCCATCGATTCCAGGGCGACGTTGCCAGCAAGGATCATGAGGTCGGCCCATGAGATCTTCCGACCGTACTTCTGCTTGATCGGCCAAATCAGCCGACGCGCCTTGTCGAGGCTGGCGTTGTCGGGCCAACTGTTGATAGGCGCGAAGCGCTGCTGGCCGGCTCCGGCGCCGCCGCGACCGTCACCGGTGCGATACGTGCCGGCGCTGTGCCATGCCATGCGGATGAACAAAGGCCCGTAGTGCCCGAAGTCCGCCGGCCACCAGTCCTGCGAGTCGGTCATCAGGGCGCGAAGGTCTTTCTTCACCGCCTCCAGATCAAGGCTCTTGAACTCGTCAGCGTAGTTGAAACCCTCGCCCATCGGATTGGACTTGGAGGACTGCTGGTGCAGGATATTGAGCTTCAACTGGTTCGGCCACCAGTCCCGGTTCGACGTGCCTCTGCCGGCCATGTGTTTGTGAGTCCCGCCCGTTAACGGGTTCTTGCTATCTTCATTCATGATATTTACTCCTTTCGTTGTGTGAATCGTTAAACAGCGCTACTATGAATAACAGTGTTTCGTTGCCCAATAAGATAGTAGTCCTGTAGCAGTATGGGTCTATCTGGTCCCACGGTCAGTGAGTACTCGTCGCTGGATGCGGGGAGACCGGCATCGGTGGTTGTGGGTTTGCAGTTGTCGTTCTTCATGGTAGTCCCTCCCTCTCATGGATTCTTCTCCTTTCATCGTGGCTTAAGTTGTTCATAATGGCACGAACAGTTATCTTGTGTCCGCGCGTGTCCATATCCCTTGAAAAAGGCCATCCCTCTTTCCTTCTTTGATAAGAATAGTCCTATTTAAATTTCTTAACCTTACTTCTCCTACAGTTCTTACAGTAGCCATAATACTCATAGCGTATTCGGTTCACTGCGAAACCAGTCTTCTTTTCAACCCTTTCTACGGGGATAGGAATTTGCTCGACATAATCCATGATCTTCCCACATCCCAGACAAACCAGATCCAGATGATGACGTACGTTGCTTTCATAGCGGTTCTCCATATCGTAAAATGCCAGTTCTTTTATTGAGCCGTATTTTTTGAAGAGATCAAGCGTGTAGTAGACCGTGGACAGGCTTACAGAAGGGACCTTCCGTCGCACCATCTTCAGGATCTTGCGGGCACTCGGATGGCTTCGGTTCCTTGAGAGGACTTCAATAATTCCAAGCCTCTGCCGGGTGACCTTGAGATTGTTTTTTTTGAGGGACTCTATCAATGTCCTTTTGATTTCCCCGGCAGTCATGCTGCTTTTCCTCTTGGCTTATCAGGAACCGTTCCTAGTTTAAAGGCTATCACCCGAAAATTCCTTTGTCAACCCCGGCCACCTCACGACTATCTGAAATACAAGCAAGGCAGCTTGTGGCCAGCGCACCAACTGCCGGACCGCGCGGGGATGGTAGAGCTGGAGAACCAGAACTCCTTCTTGCTAAGTCCTTTGCCCACGGTTGAAAGCCGTGCAGCGGGGATACGGGCGGCGCTGGGCTGAATCTAGGCGAGAAATTCCAATCGTACTCAGTCTACTGTTGCGACTGCAAGAAACTGCGTATAGCAGGAAGGACCTCAGCCTGCATAATTCGGGGTGAAGAGGACACTTCCCTTGCCAAGGTGGCTGGTTTGCTCCGGAAGATATTGGCAAATTGGAGTGGGCCTGGACTGTATCGCGTACATATGGCGCTTTCCTCATCGATACCCCCCGGATACAGGACAATAACGCTCGGCCTCTCCATGCTTACCTATCTTATCAAGTATTTTAACAATATTATCCTTAAAGGTTTCATGATAAGGGTTACATGACCCATGCCACCATAATCATCATCCGCAAATTGGCCGGCATAAACAATAAATAATAGACTCGAAATAGAAAGCGCAAGGAACGTAAAATACGCACCCTTACGCCCTGATACCTGACAGCAGGGTCAGACAGCATGCCGGTACGCACTGTGGATATGTAGCCACAATGTCGTCACGAAAAGAAAAAGGGTTATGGAAATTACTCCATAACCCTTTGATATAAAAGCCGGGAAACGGACTCGAACCGTCGACCTGCTGATTACGAATTCACTGATTGAATCCATTAAAACGTCCTGTTTGATAAGGTATTTATAATTTAGCGGGCCTCTATATGTATTCATTTTCACAGGCATAAATCCTTTTATTTTCAAAACGTAATCATTTTAAAGTTGAACGGTTTACCCCTTCATTACACCGACAGATGAGATTTTACAGCCTCAACAAAGCGGACGGCATTTTTTAATACTTCTTCTACCTTCTCAGTCGAAATGGGTCTGAAGGTTTGATAATCCGATACCTGACGCAACTCAAATGCCTTATGAAAATCCTTCGACAGCTCTTTCGGAAAAATTCCTTTGAGCGCAAACTCGGTATCGAAGAGACTGATAACTCCCGTATGTTTTGACGGCACTTTGTCGATTTTCTGCAAGAGGGCAAGGGCGGCATAGAACATGGCGTAATAGGCCCTGTTCACTATGCTCTGAGGGCTCCTCTTTCCGTCGAGAAGAAATTTCGCGTCATCAAGCGCTGCCTGCGCCTGGTCCAGACGGTATTTGATAAGGGTGGCTACGTCTTCATTCTTCACAGGAGCACTCCTTCTGTTTCGATAGCCTTGGCAAGCAGAGAATACTGTTCGGGGCTGTTTTCCCATTCATTCCTCGTGTAGATGACCGGCACGATGACAATACCATATTCAAAACCGGCCTCCCATGCGCAATCGCTCACATAATTAAAGTCCCGCTCACCGGAAGCGTCATCCAGGATGACTAATACATCCATGTCAGAGTGAGGGCCGGCATCACCCCTGGCTCTTGAGCCGAATAAAATCAGTTTATATAAACCAACGCGCATCATGAGCAACGATTTGAATTTATCGAGCGCTGTTTTTTCAGTTGCGTTCATTTTAGCCTCCGGTTTGTCATATTTTTTATGCCGCTGGTCACTTCTGTTTATCGTTTATTAATTTTAACAAATCAATTTGCTTCTGCAGTTTCTCCTCTATTTTTTGTTGAGAGCGATTTGAAGCTTCCCATTGCGCTGCAAAAATTAGATACGTAACTGAGGTGGACCCCATTGGTTGGACAGTTTGCCGGCTGATTTAAGGTGGAAGCCACCTGTCATCATGCCACCAGTTTTACTGGATAGCCTGCGCGTGGCAGATTCCAGTATGCCTCATGTGGTGTTTTGTCGTCAAGGCTGGAATGAGGCCGCTCCTCATTGTACAGCCTGATCCACTTCTCGATGCCATTCTTTGCTTCGCTGCCAGTTTCAAATGCGTTCAGATAAATGCACTCGTATTTCACTGAGCGCCATAGCCTCTCGATCATTACGTTATCCATCCATCTGCCTTTGCTGTCCATAGATATGTTTACATCTGCATCCTTGAGCACTTGCGTAAACTCAAGGCTCGTAAACTGACTGCCCTGATCAGTATTGAATATTTGCGGCTTGCCGTATTTGGCCAATGACTCTTGCAATGCTGCTATGCAGAACTCAGTATCAAGCGAGTTGCTGAGTCTCCAACTGAGGACTTTCCGACTGTACCAGTCCATTACCGCCACCAGATACAGAAAACCCTTTCTCATCGGTATATAAGTTATATCGGCGCACCAGACCTGGTTAGACGCCTGGATGTCTAATCCTTTGAGCAAATAAGGATAGACCTTATGCTCGGGGTGTGGTTTGCTCGTGTTGGGCTTCTGGTAGAGCGCCGCAAGCCCCATTTTCTGCATCAGCCGATGCGCTCGCTTCCGGTTGACTTTGTACCCCTGCCGGCGCAGGTACCTGGCCATCTGCCGGGCTCCGTAATACGGCGTCTCCAGAAACTGCTCGTCTATCAACCGCATGAGCGTCAAGTTTAATTCGCTCTCCCCGAGTGCTTCGTAATACCATGAGGAACGGCTGATCTCAAGCAAACTGCATTGCCTTGTAATGCTGAGCCCCGGATGCTCCGGTTCAATCATACTTTTCCTCCGTTCGCGGCTCATCGACCGAAGGCTTTCGCCAAAAAATCCTTCTCCACCGTTAATTGCCCAATCTTGGCATGCAGCTCTTTGATCTCCGACTCATGTGCGGCATCATTGCGATCAGCTTTATTCGCAAATACATCCGTAAGCCCCTCGATAGCCTGTTTCTTCCACTCGCTTACCTGATTGGGGTGGATGTTAAACCGTGCAGCGATCTCCGCGATGGTCACCTCTTCTTTGAGTGCTTCACGCGCCACCTTCGCCTTGAACTCTGCTGCATACCGTTTCCTTTTCGTCTTGCTCATCTCTGTGACCCCTCCGTCGTTCATCGTATATTTTACACCTTATACGACTGTCCGAATTCCGGGGGCCACCTCTAACTACCAAAACTCCATCCGTCCGCCTCTACTCTATATAGCGTAATAATATCACGTAGCTTCATTTTTCAACCATTAACCTTTTTTGAGCTATTGTCATTATAAGGATTCAGGTTTTTATTGTTAAAAAATACCGACTGTATTTGAGGAAAAAAAGAAAGCCGGGAAACGGACTCGAACCGTCGACCTGCTGATTACGAATTCACTATATTTTGATTTCATAAGTGATTGAGTTAGCAAGATTAGTTGTTATATTTCCTTCTCATTTTGTCTTCTTTTTTTCGCATGATTATTACTTATCATCCAAACCCTTCACTTTGCATAGTTGAACCATGAATTATATGGAATTGCTTTCATCATCAGATAAATTTAGTTGCAATTGATATTGTCCTTGTTCTTTGCCTTTTTGTGTAGTCACCTTTTTCTCGGCTATAGAGTCTTCAAGCATTTCTCTTGCCACCTTTTGAATTTCTGTTCCTAACGCTCCGGTCATCCCAGCTATAAACGTCATTCCTGTAGGAGAGTATATTCGTGCTTTACCTATTTCCTCGGCAGATAGAAGTTGTTTTTTCACTAATGATTGGAGTGCTGAAATAAATCCAGCAGAACTTTCATATCCGAAATTCTTAAAATCCTTAGGTCTGCAGTCGGTCTTTTTAAGCACAGCAGATAAGATTCTAACATTGTTTTCTGTTAATTCTAACGCTTTTGCGCGCTCAAGCCCATATTGCATAAAAGCAGAAAAAGCATCATCGTTGGGTATAATCTTAAGACTGCTTTTCTCAGATATTACCCGCCTTGTAACTTCACTACAAATTCTAAATGTACTCCGAAGTTCACTCAACGACATGTGATGAAATGATTTCATTGAAACTTCAGAAAGCGGGCATACGGCACCTTTGTTAAATTTTAAGTGTTCTGTGCGTACTCTAACTATTTCGACTAATGTATCTTCCCCCAACGGACTAATCTTTGATTCTGTGCCCGAGAGATAGTCCGCTACTCTATCAACCTCTGTTTCAATAACACTGCCTAATCCTTCTCTTCCTATAAGAATCCAATAAATTCCTTGTATATCGAATAAAATATCACGTGCCTCATTAAATAGGCTAATAATTTTTCTCTTTGAAAGAATGTCGAGATTATTTACTAAGACAAATACTCCTTCAACATTTAATTTGGTCTTGCAAAAATCAATGAGTCTTCCTATTATGTTTCGTGCATTATGTAAATCCGTATAAGTTTGTGACGACCCAGCACTACCTAAATTTAAACCAAAGCCAGCGAATTGTAATCCCGCGGAACTTGATTCTGTTCCGACTGATACTTTTACACTCTGAAAAAAATCTACAATTTCTTTTATCTCCCCTGTTAATTCATCTTCTCTTGCCACTGCTTTTATTGACCATGTTAATGAAATAAGAGCTTTGTTTATAAAACTATGTAAATCATCGGATTCTAGCAGCTGAATTTTTTCAAAACATGGCAAAACTTTTAATAATGAGAAATCTATCCCTTCAGGAGCTTGATCAACATATGAGTAATATTGACATGCATTAACGAAAGTCGTTTTACCAACGCCGATTTTCCCCGATGTTACTTTTAGTGCTCTATCACCATTAAGAGTGTCAATGAGAAACTTCTTAATTTCATCTTTTCTGCCAACAAATAGCTCAATATCTTCCTTGATCGGTCTTAAGGGCGTTATAAAAAAAAGATCTTTATTGAACCCAAAATATCTCCATATCATAGTGCTATCAAACTCCTTTCCTAAATTATTTTCCTGATATCCCCTTATGACTAATGGCTATACGCGCCAATTCGCTTTCACCTCTATGAAGATTTACTTTTAAAGTGCTACATATTCCGCAAAAGATTCAGATTCCGGAATTGGCAAGTTATCTTCAATCATGCCTTCCACATGCATTTTAATAGCTTCATACATATTCTTTTCTGCATCCTCACGAGTAGCCCCAGTCGCAATGCAACCAGGCAAGTCCGGTGAATATGCCGAATAGTTATTTTCAGCCTTTTCAATTACGATAAGGAACCGATGCATATTACTTTCCCTCCTTTATTTTTGCCTGTTTGTAGATGCTGTTAAGAGTTCCAGGAGCCAAGTCGTCATTAGGATGACCGGCAATGGTTACTCTCCCCAATTTTACAGGATGCTTATATTGCCTGTGACTGCCTTTGGTAGTGACAATAAACCATCCGTCTGCCTCTATTACCTTTATAATATCACGAATTTTCATTACGTAGTTTCAGGTCATTTCCTCTATATATTTTTTCGTCAGCAAAGCATTTTCAATCCAGTTCACGGTAAGCTTTATCAGTAACTTCAAATCTTTTATGTCCTTATCTTCCCATTTTCTTACATAATGGGTTTCGTCATTACCGAGCCATGCGGCGCGCTTTGAACACTCTTTAACATTAGTATCACTTACATAATTATTAATGCAGACACCAAGGAACGCCGCCTTAATTTCTGCTTCTTTTTCAGTATTTTGGCTGATGGCATAATCTTTGACAAGATATTCCAACGCCTTGCGTAAGCCTATACCTGTTAGCTGAGAGAGATTGTAGGATTCCGCAGATATAGCCTGATTAAATATGTCTACAAACATTGGAGAGACTTCAGCAACAACCTGGCTAAACTCATGACGTTTTGGCTCCATAGGCGCGACCATCTTCAAATAATACGGGTTAACAACATTTGCCCCCGGCTTTTGTTCATACAAGGACACAAACAAACGTTGACAACCATTTTTTGTACACTGATAGGCTATTTGAAATTTGCCGTGCGGATGCGTCCCAGCCATTGCTCCAATTAAGAGTCTGGGTACAACGCTAACATGACAGATAGGGCAAACATCTGGCACACCTTCATAGTTCACAGACACTGCTGTACCATGCAGGGTTGTAATATTCATCTGACCCATATTTAGCACCTCCTGGTCTTTTTTTCAGCTAACGCTTCTAAAGGGTTCCTTGTTTCTTCTACAGAGAAATGAGTATATCTTTTTGTTGTTCTCGGGTCACTATGAGCAACTACATTACCCACAAATGCATCATTAAAGCCCGCCTTTTTCATATCTGTTATAGCTTTATGCCTGATGTCGTATGGGATTGATTTCTCGATATTAGCTTTTCTACACGCACTTTGCCATATCTTTCTGACGTTAGAATCATTATATGGCTTTAAGTTGTTATTATAAAACACATAGGGGCTGAGAGTACGCCTGTTTCTTCTACGCTTCGTAAAAATCTCTTGCATGGTATCATTTATCCATAGCTCATTAGGAACTCTTTTATTTTCACTCGTATTCTGAAATCTTATGATTCTCTTTTCAAGGTCTATTTGTGACCATTCAAGCTGATATATTCTCCCTGTCCTTTGTGCAGTATGATACATCGTAAGAAATATATCACGTTGATCTTCCTTCATATTTTGAAGAATACTGTCGAATTCTTCATGGGTAAGATACCGCTCTCTTTTATTTTCAGAAAATCCCTCAATGCCGATGATAAGATTTTCGTTGATATATCCCCATCTAATACCTTTCTTAAAAATTTCACACAGAAAAGATTTCTCACGGTTTATTGATGATCCTGACAGTGGCTTCCCTGTTCTTTCGCTCACAGAGTTCTTACGCCAGTCCAGATATTTGTAAATATCCTGCTTTGTGATCCCATCGATTTTAGAATCCCCGAAGAATTTCAATAAGGGCTTGCTGCTGTTAATGTCGTTTCTGCCGTCCTTGCTTTTGGATGGTGAAATTTCGCTCAAATATCTGTCTACGACAGAAGAGAAGGGCACCGATTTCCCTAAAATTCTATTACAAGCATTCTCCTTCAAGTCTTTTAAAATCTCTGACATAACCATGTGGTAGATCTCTTCTGCCTGTATAAGATCGGATGTGCCCGTCGACCTGAAAATATCTTTGCCATTCACAGTTCTCTTGATGTACCAATTAGACGATTTAGGAATTCTTATAAGCCCCTCAGGAGCCTTATATCCTCTTTTTCTTCGTCCCATTTCTCAGCATTTCCCGGAACCGAACGACACTTCAACATAGTCCGCCGGCTCTTCAAAGTTATAATATTTCCATTTTTCTATTCTTCTTATATTAGAAGCTTTAAATTTACGTTGAATAATACTGCTGAAGCCATTTATCACCCGCGCATGCATAGAAATTTTAAAGACCCCACGTCTGGTGCATTCTTCAACCAACGTATCAAAAATTTTAGAAGCTCCGCCACGTCCTCTAAACTTGGGAAGAATCCCCACGGTCTCAATGTAATATATGTCTTTTTCTACTTTCATTTCAGGATCGTCTTTCTTAAGTTCCATAACGGCATCATTATGAGGAATTGCCAGAAGATAGCCTATTCTCGCTTCATTGTCTTTCAAGATAATATTAATATTTTTCTTATCCATCAACTTTCTTTCATAGTAGTTGCGGGAGTCTTTGTATTCCCACTCTGATGGGAAAGACCTACTATTAATAAGCAGTATATCTGTTAGCAGGGTTTCATCAACCTCAGTTATTATATCCGTTGTGAACACATTCCCTCTATTCTTGAGATAAATTGTGATTTAATTTACCCTCAGAATTTTGAGGTTTTCTATTTGAAAACGCTTTCACAAAATCTGGCTCTTCTTTATGCGTCATCTGATCCCATGTCACACGAGCTTCACAAATCATAATCACAACAATAGCGAGATACAATATCAAAGGCAGAAGGAAATTGCATGACTTCCACTTGTAATTCAATATACACAATAACCAGAATTCCAATAAATATATACCGAAAAACATTACAACACTTATATTTGCAAAAGCTTCATAAGGATAGTAATATTCTTCAGAGATAAAATGTTTATATGCTTCCATGCTCATATCATCGACAATCCCATCGAATCGATTATATTTAGGTGCTTCAGGTTTGTTTATATGCATCAGTTTGTTTAACTTTTGTGGAATGGGGAAATCTTCATAGCAGAAGTGATGAATTGCATCAATGATAAGACCTAGTAATGTTGAAACAGCATATGTTCCGATTATAAAAAAAAGAATACCTCCTGCACTATAAGAGAAAATCTTCTTAGTTAAACTTAATACATCAAAATTAAAAAACCATTGGAGTGCCAATAATATTTCCACTCCCAATATGGCACCAGGAAAAGTATGAGATATCAGGTAGTTGTACATATCTTTCAATTCAAATTTCATATTTCCTCCAATAATGGCACTATATTGTGCCCCCTCTCCTTTTACTTCTCCTGCATCTGTAGTTTTTTTAAGATTTCCCCAGCTCGTTTATTGGGATCATATAAATTCTGATGCCAGTTCTCGAACCATTCTTTAAGCACACTCGCTTTAAATCTATAATCTCCCCTGCCAACTTTTTTTGCCGGAATCTCTCCGCGCTTTGCAAGCTTAAGAATCTTCTTCAAATCTATTTTAAGGAATTGAGCAGCTTCTACAGGAGTTAAAATATCGTCCAAAATGGCTTCAGGCATTTCTCTTTTTGCTTTTCGCTTTGCCCTTCTTGTTTTCCATTAATCCCAATTTTTCCATAACTGGATGTAAAGCAGGCCCCCACGCATCTCTTATTGCCTCACGGACCCTCTTTAATTCGGGATCGGCATTTACCCACTTGTTGAACTCTTCCTGAGATTCAAACATGCCTCCCTTAAGCTCATGTACCATACCCTTCAGCATGAGATTTACAAAATCAGATACAGAGAATCCGCGAGGAATAAATTTCAATTGATTAAAAATCTCCTCATCGACAGATAAAGCTATCCTTTTTTTCATTGCATGCCCCTCCCTTACAGAAACAATTACAACTTAAAAATATCACAGTTGATATAATATATCAAGTGTGACAGATTAACATATATGATATAGTTACACGAGTGTTGCAGTTATGACCATATATTTTCAAGTTATCATGGTCAGAGTCAGTGAGGGACGCGGCTGTCCCTCACTGACTCTGACCTTTTGTTATGGCATAATATGGAGAGCAAGCAAAAATCTGATAAAAATGACAAAATAGGAAAAAGGAGGACAACTAATGGAAACGACAAAATTTATACACTGGCTGGACGGAGATATGTGGCTTGGCTATCTGGAAGAATATCCTGATTATATGACCCAGGGGGAATCATTTGAAGAACTGAAGGAAAATTTGAGAGATTTACACAAAGACTTAACCAGTGGCGCTATCCCCTGTGTTCGTAAAGTTAGTGAACTTGAATTGGTATGAAAAGAAAAATCCTGATCGGAAAATTAGAAGAAATGGGTTGTATTTTGATCAGGCACGGTGGAAGGCACGATTGGTATCAAAATCCGGGAACAAAGGTCGCTCAACCTGTTCCGAGGCACAATGAAATAAATGAAAATATTGCAAAGCATATTTTAAAAATGCTCCGAAACGAGCAAAGCTAAAATGGTTCGTCCTGTCTGCCATAATAGGCCCACTCGCTTGGAAACTCCAGTAACACTTCCTTTACGGGTCTGAATGGCGGCATAGTAAGCCACTCAAAGACCTTTCGATAAGTGCATTTAAGTTCTTCGGCCCGCTGTTTCCCAAACTGTTTCATAACTGCTGCTAATCTGTCATACGAAAGCTTGTATATCTGCTTTATTTGGCTCGCAGAAAAAGACTTTTTATAGTCCAGGGCTTCATACTCATAGCCTTTACCGATATATTTTCCGATATATTTCGCAATAGCCTGCATTTTTATTTTTACCTTGAACTTAGGAGTGGTTAGTTTGATGAAACCCAATCTCCATGATGCCTGTATGTCCTCGGATGAGGGGAACACATAAGGTTTGTTATACACGCAGAGTATGTGATAATGAAGCGCCCCACGACCTTGCTGTTCCTTCACAGCGACATATTTAAAATCACTTCCTGCTCTCTCCAATCGTTTATCAATGAACTGAAGGACTCTATGAAGGTGCTTATAATCGATTTCAGAGACATTTTCAGCTATAGTCAATGTCAAATGTGCTAAATAATATTTCCGGTAATTGTAACGTACAAAATTTACCAGCTTCTTGATTGAATTCAAAAAGTTGCCATAACGGCCAGCCGGTGTATAGCAAACCTTTCCTGTTTCCTTATTAATGAATTTGTGATACCTTAACGGCATGCCGCCCCCTTATCAAGAGAGCTATATGACTTCAAAACAGTCGCAAAAAGGCAATTGAAGTTAAAAAATAGTTGAAATATAGTTGAACCCGAATTTGGTGCTTCAGGGCAGGGCGGTAACTCTATGGTTTCAGAAGGAAAAAAGAAAGCCGGGAAACGGACTCGAACCGTCGACCTGCTGATTACGAATCAGCTGCACTACCAACTGTGCTATCCCGGCATCATAAGAATGTGAAGAAAGGTGCTATAGTTTATCAAATTCCTGCTTAAAAAAACCAAGGGTAAGTTCATCATGGATGCAAAACTCCACAACTTGAACGGATGAATTGCTGTTTTTCATCAGAAAACCTTTTGCCGTACTGACCAGAATCTTTGCGCAACGGTCTTTGGGAAACCCGAATATGCCGGAGCTGATGGCAGGCATCGAAATGCTTGCGAGTCCCTTGCCCGATGCCAGTTCGAGACTGCTTTTCACAGCCTTTTTTAACTTATTGTCCTCGTCGCCTTCCCCCATCCTGGGGCCTACTGCGTGAATAACGAATTTTGACGGCAACTTGCCTGCTGTGGTAACAGCTGCGTTCCCTACTGGGACAAAGCCGATCTCATTGCTCTGTTCCTGAATGACGAGGCCGCCTTTTCTTACTATTGCTCCCGCAACGCCGCCTCCGTGCTGGAGGTGCGAATTAGCGGCATTGACAATGGCATCAACATCACGTTCAGTGATATCTCCCATTACAAGTTTTAGAGTCTTGTCGGCAAAAGTGTGCTCAGCGATCATTTTCATATAAACCTCCTAAAAAATAGGTAATGGGTCATGGGCAATGGGTTATGGATAATTAAGATTACGGGTCAAAGAATTTTTTACTCCGGCCTATGACCCATTACCTAGTATTTATTGTACAATACTCTAATGAAGATAGCATATTTAGACTGTTTTTCCGGAATAAGCGGGGACATGTGCCTCGGCGCCCTTGTGGATGCCGGTGTCAGTATTGAAGAACTCGGTTTATTGCTTAAGAAGCTCCCTGTGAGGCAGTATCATATCAAGGCAACGCGGGTTTCACGTTCAGGCGTTGCAGCCACGAAGGTTGATGTCGTGCTTGATAAAGGGTATAAGGTCTCGCCGCTGCAGTGGAAGGACATAAGGGCCATTATTAATAAATCAAAACTCAAGGAGACACTTCGGCGCCAGGGACTTCAGGTTTTCAAAGGACTTTTTGAGGCAGAGGCAAAAGTGCACGGTAAAGGCTTTGAAGAAGTGCATCTGCACGAGCTTGGTGGAATAGATTGCATTGTTGACATCTTCGGAACGCTGATTGGGTTTGATCTCCTTGGAGTAGAGAAAGTATATACATCTGCCGTTAATGTGGGGAGTGGTACGGTGAAATGCTGCCATGGGACATTGCCTGTGCCGGCCCCCGCAACCGCAGAACTTTTGAAGGGGTACCCGGTATATGCATCCGGCATTTCTTTTGAGCTGACGACTCCTACCGGAGCAGCTATCTTAAAAGGGCTGGAAGCCGAAGCGCTTCCTGTTCCATCCATGCGTACCGGGCATATAGGCTATGGGGCCGGCAATAAGGATTTCGGGGGGGTGCCCAATTTGCTCAGGATATTTGTCGGTGATACAGCCGGTGCAGATTCGCCTGCCTGTCCGAGACCGTCAGATACAGAGGTAATGGTTATCGAGACCAATATAGATGACATGAACCCGCAGCTTTACGAAGATGTTATAGATAAGCTCTTTGAAGCCGGCGCTCTGGATGTGTTTTTGGAGAATATCATAATGAAAAAGGGGAGGCCGGCCATAAAGCTGACCGTTCTCACCGATGAATATAAGCGTGAGGATCTAACCGCTCTGATTTTTAATGAAACGACTACTATTGGCCTTAGATTCTACAGGGCAGGGCGCCGGGTGCTCAGCAGGGAGATCAGGAAAATCAAGACCGGATTCGGAGAAGTAAGGATAAAAATAGCCCGGATGGAAGGTGCTATTATCAATATTTCTCCTGAATTCTCCGACCTGAAAGCGCTTTCTAAAAAGACGGGACGCCCCGCAAAGATACTTTCCGAGGCAATCATGGCGGAACTGAAGGCCGAATATAGGTACATACCGAAACAGTGATTTGAGGAGGTCATGAAGAGCTTTCCCGATGATAGCGAAAAGTGTAATGCTTTCTTCTCCTGCTGGTCACGGCAAGACAGAGAAACTTGCGAGAAGGTATACTGCGTTTCTCAAATAATGTAGTTAGTGTATACTATTTACCGTGATCTTTTGTAATGGGGGCATCCGGGTTTGGATGCCGCAGCTCTAAGGGGCTGCGAATAAATAACAATGACAATAATCCCCCAAGCCCACCGTTGCTTTAGTGGATGAGGACGGGATTTGTTAAAGGAGGTTTTATGGGAACACCCTTCAATGAGAATATCGCTGAGCCTGGTTTTCGCTGTGGTAATTGCGCTCTATATACTGGGGAGTGCGGTAAGGATACTTAAAGAATATGAGCGAGGTGTAGTATTCAGGCTAGGGAGGATAATACCTATCAAGGGTCCCGGCCTCGTTCTGATATTTCCTGTCATCGATAAGCTTGTAAGAGTGAGCCTCCGGACAGTCACAATGGACGTTCCGCCGCAGGATATTATTACGAAAGACAACATCACGGTTAAAGTCAATGCGGTAATATATTTCAGGCCGATTGACCCTATACGGGCAATTACCGAAGTTGAGGATTTTTATTATGCCACCTCCCAAATATCACAGACAACCCTGAGAAGTATTCTCGGCCAGAGCCAGCTCGATGATCTGCTCGCAAAACGTGATGAGCTGAATGTGGAACTGCAGCGCGTAATTGATCAGCAAACGGAACCATGGGGTGTTAAAGTCAGCGCTGTCGAAGTTAAGAATGTCGATCTGCCCCAGGAGATGTTGCGGGCCATCGCTCGGCAGGCAGAAGCTGAAAGGGAGCGGAGGGCAAAGATTATACATGCTGAAGGAGAATATCAGGCATCGCAGAAGCTTGCTGATGCCGCTAAAATAATTTCATCCGAGCCGGCCACGCTGCAGCTCAGATACCTGCAGACGCTCACGGAAATAGCTACTGAGAAAAATTCGACGATAATCTTTCCGCTGCCCCTAGATATGCTGAGACCTTTTTTTGAAAAGTCCCAGGTATCCCAGCTACCACCTGATTAGGGCCGATGCCCATGTCAGCCCGCCGCCGAAGGCTTCCAGGAGCAGATAATCGTCTTTTCTGATCCTTCCGCTCCTCACTGCCTCATCGAGCGCTATGGGTATTGAAGCTGCGGATGTATTACCGTAACGGTCGATATTGATGATGACCTTGTCCATTGAGAGGCCCAGCCGCTTTGCCGTGGCCTGAATGATTCGCAGGTTTGCCTGATGGGGGATCATGGATGAGAGCTGGGATGGTTTCAGATTATTTTCCTTCAACGTCTCGGTGACAAGATTTTCGAGTATCTTTACCGCAACTTTGAACGTCTCATTGCCTTTCATTTTTATATAGTGCATTTTTTTGCCGACTGTTTCTTGTGACGCGGGATATCTTGATCCACCTCCGGGAAGGCTTAATAAATCACCCATACTGCCGTCGGCATGGAGGTGCGAGGAAAGAATACCGTTTTCTCCCTTAGTGGCCTCCAGTATCGCTGCGCCAGCCCCGTCGCCGAAAAGGACGCAAGTGTTCCTGTCCTCCCAATCGACGAAACGGGAAAGAGTTTCGGCTCCCACAAGGAGTATTTTTTTGTATTGTCCTGACTGTATGAAGCTGTTTGCAACGGAAAGGCCGTAGATAAAGCCGGAACACGCAGCATTAATATCAAAAGCAGCGGCTTTCTTTGCATCAAGGCGGTGTTGAAGCATGCAGGCAGCCGAAGGGAGAAGCGCATCGGCTGTCATGGTTGCGACTATGATCAGGTCCAGTTCTCTTGCCTTGAGGCCCGCGTATTTCAGGGCATTTTTCGAGGCCTCGATGGCCAGGTCTGAGGTGGCCTGGTCTTCCCCCGCTATTCGCCGCTCTTTTATTCCGGTGCGCCCGACAATCCATTCGTCCGTAGTGGGGACAATTTTTTCCAAATCAAAATTTGTCAGCACCTTTTCAGGTGCATATGATCCTGTTGCTATTATGCGCGCTCTAAGCATGCTCTAAAATCCTTAATGACCCGGTTCTCTGATCAGCTCCACACAAAACTGTGGAACGTCAGGGTATTTTACATCTTTCTCTGCGCATATTCGCCAAGCGTATGCGTAATATTTTCGTGAACTTTTTTCTTTGCCATCTCGGCAGATACCCGGATGGCATTTTTTATGGCTTTTGAAGAGGAACGTCCGTGGCTTATGATGCAGGTACCGTTTATTCCGAGGAGCGGAGCGCCGCCATACTCCGAATAATCGGTCCTTTTTCTGAAGTTCCGGATGGCGGGTTTAATCAACAGGTACCCCAGCTTTCCGGTAGTGGCAGTGATGATCTCCCTTTTGAGCATCTTTATGATGGCCTCGGCAAGCCCTTCACTTACTTTCAATACAATATTGCCGATGAAACCATCGCACACAATTACATCTGCATTTCCCGAAAAAATATCTTTTCCCTCCATGTTGCCTGTAAAATTAATGCCTGAATTCTTGAGCAGTTTGAAAGCCTCTTTCGTGAGTTCATTCCCCTTTGTATCTTCCTCACCTATGCTCAGGAGAGCGACCTGGGGATCAGGCACCTCGAAAAGGGCCTTGTAGTAAGCATTCCCCATTAGCGCGAACTGCATAAGATTCTCTGGTTTGCAGTCGACGTTGGCTCCAGCATCGATAAGGACAAAAAAACCGGTGAGCGAAGGCATTATCGTGGCGATTGCAGGCCTGTCTACATTGGGAAGCTTTCCCAAAATGAAAAGTGAGGTCGCCATTGCAACACCGGAATTGCCCGCACTGACCGCAGCATCGGCGAGATTGCTTTTGACAAGCTCAATTGCCACCCGGATCGAGGAATTCTTTTTTTTCCTGAGCGCTACAGCAGGTGATTCATTCATCGCAACAACTTCAGAGGTATGTACGATGGATATCTTATGAGAGGGATGGCGTTTCCCGCTTAGGGAATCAGTCAACTGCTGACGGTCACCCACAAGGATGACCTCTATGTCATACTCGTTGACCGCCTCAACTGCTCCCGCTATGGTCATCTCAGGAGCAAAATCCCCCCCCATAGCATCGAGGGCGACCTTCATGATTCTTTAGAGACTACCTCAAGTATCTTCTTGCCGTTGTAAGTTCCGCAGTGGGCACATACTCGGTGGGGCTGTTTCATTTCCTTGCAATCAGGGCAAGCAACAAGGGCGGGAGACTGGCCCTTCCAGTTTGCCCTTCTTTTGTCCCTTCTTGTACGTGTATGACGATGCGTTGGATTTGCCATAGGTCACTCCTTTTTTTTCAATAATTGTTCCAATATTTTCAACCGCGTATCTACTTCCGAAACATCACAGTTGCAGCTCGACACATTCAAATCGGCCCCACATCTAGGGCATATGCCTTTACACTCCGGGGAACAGAGCGGCTTCATGGGTAAATTAAGAAGCAACTGTTCCACCAGGACTTCATCCGTATCAAGCGTATCATTTTTGTAGAAGCCCGTGTCAAGCTCATCGCTCTTCAATTTATGGCGCTCTTCTTTATTAATCACCTCCGAAGATTCATACACAACATTGATTTGCGGACGCACTTTCATTGTATATGCATTGAGACACCTGCTGCACACCAGCTCGACTTCGCCCTCCAGCATGCCATTCACCAGCACTTCGGAACCTATTGTGCGTATATTCAGAACAGCGTGCAGCGGTGAAGCTGTTTTTACAGACTCCAACGTAATATTTTCGTTGAATTCTACATCTATTCCCTCTTCAGGGATTTCCGAAATGACAATTTTCATAGAATACTCTCACAAGCCTGAAAGTGTTGAACTAATATTCTAATTTTAACGGGCTGTTTTGTCAACCCTATGGGAGCCTATTGCCTGCCTCGACATAATACTCTTGACAAAGAAACTTGCAACTCTTTAGAATCTCTGCATAAAAGTAATATACATATAAATACAGGGGGGGACGCATTATGGTAGCAGGGAAAACTTTTAAGAGCACTGCCTTAATTTATATTTTTTCAGCAGGAATTTGTTTGATTTCTTTACTTGCATTCATGGGTGGCGGCACTGTTTATGCGGTCAATGCTGAATCCTGTGTAACCGACAAGTGCCATAGTAATATGGGCAAGGAGAAATTTGTGCATGGTCCCGCCGCTGTAGGCCAGTGCGTGTCGTGTCATGTTCAGGAGGGCAACCACAAATTCCTGCCGATTAAGGATGTGGCATCACTCTGTTACAAATGCCATGACAGAGTGGACACGCAAAAAGCAGTGCACAGTCCTGTTAAAGCCGGCAAATGCACACTATGCCATGATGCGCATCAATCTCCTTTTAAATTCCAGCTTCGCGAGAATGGAACAAAACTCTGTTTTATGTGTCATGATAAAAAGATAGCTTCAGGAAAATTTGTCCACGGTCCTGTTGCGGTTGGGGGCTGCACTATGTGCCATAATCCGCATCAGTCCGATTTCCCAAGAATGCTCAGCGCCACCGGTAATGAAGTTTGTTTCGCGTGCCACACTGATAAGGCGGAAGCTTTCAAAGGAAAGAAGTTTGTCCATAAGCCTGTTGCTGACAAATGCACAAACTGTCACAGCCCTCACTCCGGAGACTATAAATATAATTTCAAAGTTGACGGCTCACGGGATCTATGTTTTACCTGCCATAAGGACAAGAAAGACTGGATTGAAAAGGCACGGGTAAAGCATGGCGGATTGGAAACGGACAAAAAATGTCTTGCCTGCCATGACCCTCATGTTTCTGATTATCCCAAGCAACTGGTGCGTGAGCCGATGGATACATGTTTTATGTGCCATGACAAGCAGCTTGATACACCTAACGGCAAGATTATGGATATGAAAACATACCTTGCCGAGAACAAAGATCATCACGGACCGATTGAGCAGAAAGACTGCTCTGGGTGCCATAATACTCATGGGTCCAATAACTTCAGGATTCTCAGGAGATATTTCCCTCCTGTGTTTTATGCAGGCTTCGATTTGCAAAACTACGATCTCTGCTTTGGCTGCCATGAAAAAACGCTGGTGCTGGAACCCAAAACAACAACATTGACCGGGTTCAGAAACGGCGACCAGAATCTCCATTACCTGCATGTAAATAAGCAGGTGAAAGGCCGCACCTGCCGGGCTTGCCATGATGCACATGCAACCAACAACCCGAAACACATTCGTGATAACGTCCCATTCGGGGCTTGGGGTCTGCCTGTCGGATTTCAGAAAAACGCGAATGGCGGCAGCTGCTTGCCGGGGTGCCACCAGAAATTTACATATAACAGGAATTCGGCAGTGAAGAACCGGTAAGCGCTTATGAGTGAGAGAAATAACTATAAGGTCCGGTGTCCAAAGTATAAAAGGGCAAACATAACGGCTTGCCTGCTTTTTGCTCTGTTTATAACCGGAGCTGTCACCCCTGCGAGGGCACAGGATAATGATAATAAGGAGAGGGCTGTAGCGCTTTACAATGAGGCGGCAGCCCTTTTTCACGAAGGCAATACTGATAAGGCGATAGAGACAGCCAGGGAGGCGCTCAAGGCTGACGCGACATTTTGCGAGTGCTATGATCAGCTCGGCTATATGCTTTTGAGCAAACGGCTGCCTGAAGAGGCCCTCAGTGCTTTTGATGAGGCCTTGAAAATCAATCCCGGTCTGCGAACATCGAAGACGGGCAAGGGACTCGCACTGCTCGGCAAGGGGGATGTATTTGAAGCGGAGAAGGTACTTAATCAGGCACTTGAGTTGAACCCTTATCCTTCCATGACGCATTATGCATTGGGGCTTAGCTATGAGCGGAGCAATGAATATAAAAAGGCAATTGAGCAGTATAAAGAGGGGATCAGTAAATTTAAGGACGGCAAGCGATGAATCCAACTATAGGGATTTTGGGTAGTTATAAAACTTTAACAGGTTCTTAGAGGGGGTGGTATATGGTGTATTTCAAAACAATGATTGCCGCTGTTTTCCTGTTGATGCCTCTCAGTGCTTTTGCTGCCGGAGGGCATGACGGGCTGGAGTGCACGGGCTGCCATAGCATTCATACCGCGAAAGACGAGCTGATCTTTGCGGTGCCGGCAAACAAGAGTGATATAAACCCAAGAACAAAGCAGCCCTTTGCCGATGTTACCTCGCTATGTCTGGGGTGTCATGAGACCCCTGAAAAGGGTGGTATGGGCATAAAACCCATTGAGGCACATATGAGCCATCCTTACGGTCTCAATGGTGTTAATGCTAAAGTTGCCCGTGTACCGGCAGAGTTGCTCAGGAATGGAAGATTTGAGTGCGTGGGATGCCATGACCCGCATCCCTCAAATATTAATTACAGGTATTTGAGAGTCGATACGGCGAACGGCTCAAAAATGGATAGTTTCTGTGCGGTCTGCCATCCTATGAAGGCTGACCCAAAAGTTTCAGCTCAGAAGTCAAAATTATTTGATAGCATGGACGAGCGGCTTGGGATGAGTCCGGAATAGTCTTAGTGCTTCACACATAAGAGAGGCCGGTGGAAGTCACCGGCCTCTTTTATGTTCAAACCTGTTTCTTGTCATAGCCTTGCCGGGAATATTATACTGAAAGGTATGGATGAACGCGGACGCGATGAGAAAGCTATAACAATTACCTATTCAGTTACTTCTCCGCCCGGAGATATTGAGGATGTATCCGAAAAGATCGCTCTTGAGCAGACCGTCGAGATGCCTGGAACGGCAATAAGGGACGGCCGGATACTTAAGGAGATCGTCGGCAAGGTGATCTCGATCCATGAAACTGATGGCAAGGCCGGAGAGCGCTTTATCGTTAAGATCGCCTATCCGGAGTTCGTATCGAACTATGAGATTCCGCAGTTGCTCAACCTCTTGTACGGGAATATCTCTTTCACGCCTGGCATCAAGGTCATCGATGTAGATTTTACCGGGGGATTTCTTGTTTCTTTCAAGGGCCCTAAGTTTGGGATTGAGGGCATCAGAAGACTTCTCGGCGTTTTCGACAGGCCGCTCGTGTCGACGGCATTGAAACCGATGGGCACATCGGCGGAAGGCTTGGCCGAGATGTGTTACAAGTTCGCCCTCGGAGGGATCGATATTATCAAAGATGACCATGGCTTAGTCGACTTCCCTTTCTGCAGATTTGAAGAAAGGGTGACGAAGTGTATGCAGGCTGTCGAAGAGGCGCAGCAAAAAACAGGGAAAAGTACCATCTATTTCCCGAATGTAACGGACCGCTTCGACAGAATTATAAAAAACGTAGAGTTTGCGATAAAGGCGAATGCCGGGGGGCTGCTGATCTCCCCTTTTCTCACCGGTCTCGACTGTGTGAGATACCTGGCTGAGAGTGAAGGGATTGACAAACCTATCATGTCTCATCCTTCCTTAACAGGCATCTTTTATACTGCCGCGGGCAGCGGCATTGCGCCTGAGATCGTTCTCGGGAAGATATTCAGGCTTATAGGGATCGACGGTTCAGTCTACCCCAATTACGGAGGCAGATTTTCTTTTACCAAAGAAAACTGTTTTTCAATAGCCGGCTCGCTGACCGGCAGCCTCGATCATATAAAAGCGTCCTTCCCTGTGCCTGCGGGAGGTATGGACCTCGAGAACATCCCGGAAATTATAAAATTTTACGGCAATGATATTATCCTGCTTATAGGCGGCTCCCTGTATTCGCGGTCTTATGACCTCGAAGACAATGCGAGATACTTTTGTGAAAAGGTAAAGGCCCACTACCAAATTGACAGATAATTACGTCATTTCATATACTGTGGGGTAGATTTGTGCAAGGAGGGCATATATATGGATTTTGGAATTAAGAACAGGCTTTCAAGGATTTTCAATCCGAAAACCGGCAAAACCGTTATGCTTGCCGTGGACCACGGCTATTTTCAGGGTCCGACAACGGGGTTAAGGGATATGAGAAATATTGTCCCTCTTGTTCCTCATGCGGATTGTCTATTTGTCACAAGGGGTATATTGAGGAATTGCATTGATCCCAAAATCGATACTTCGATTTGTCTCAGGGTCTCCGGAGGTCCGAGTATTCTGGGCGAGCTGTCGAATGAGGACATCACGACCTCAATGGAGGAGGCCCTAAGGCTTAATGCTTCTGGCATAGGGATGTCAATATTTGTGGGTGCAAAAAATGAAGACAGGACCATCTCAAATCTGGGCAGACTTGTTAGCGAGGCTGAAAGGTATGGGATGCCTGTTCTGGCAATAACAGCGGTTGGCAAAGATATGGGCAAGGATGCCAGGTATATAGGGCTTGCATGCAGGATGGCGGCAGAAATCGGTGCACATATTGTGAAGACCTATTATTGCGAGGGTTTTGAGGAAGTTGTTGCAGGCTGTCCGGTACCTATCGTGATCGCAGGGGGGAAAAAGCTTCCCGAGATGGATGCACTGCAGATGACTGAAAATGCTATAAAGGCAGGGGCGAAGGGTGTTGATATGGGAAGAAACATATTCCAGAGCGACAGCCCGGCCGGAATGATAAAAGCGGTAAGGGCCATTGTGCATAAAGGGATCACGTCACGGGAGGCATTCGATATCTATCAGGGGAGTAAGAAATCGGCGATAGCTGAAAACATAAATACTGAGATGGAAAAGGTATAAAAAGGCGGGCTATGGGTAATAGGTTATGGGCTATAGGTCAAAGAAATAGAAAGCGGCTTTTTTTTGCAGCTTTATCTGTTGCCCATTGCCTATAGCCTATTTTAATTTATGAAAGTGGCGGTGTACTACAGCAACAGTGATGTGAGGATAGAGGAACGCCCTGTGCCGCGTATCGCCGACGGCGAGATACTGGTCAGGATGATGGCGTCCGGCATATGCGGCACTGATGTAATGCAGTGGTACAGGCAAAAAAAGCCCCCTCGTGTCCTGGGCCATGAGATGGCCGGAGAGATCGTTGAAGCAGGCAAGGGCGTAGATAAATTAAAGACAGGTGAGAGGGTCTTTGTATCTCATCATGTACCGTGCTACAGCTGCCGTTACTGCAAGGAAGGCAACTTTACGGCATGTGAGGCACTGCATACTGGAAATTACGAGCCGGGCGGATTTTCGGAATATATACGTGTGCCTGGGGCGAATGTGAAATATGGAACATTCCTGCTGCCCGATGAGCTGAAGTATGAGGATGCTGCGATGATTGAGCCCCTTGCATGCGTGGTGCTCGGACAGAAGCAGCTCAAGCTTGAGAGAACGCATACTGTTTTGATAATAGGTTCCGGCATTTCCGGACTTCTGCATATACAGTTGGCAAAGCTTAGCGGGGCAACCGTAGTTGCAACCGATATTAATGAATACAGGTTGAACAAGGCCCTCGAATTCGGGGCCGACCATGTATTTCGCGCAGAAAAGTATTCTGAGGATGAACTTAAAAAAGTAAACGGAGGAAGACTTGCGGACCGTATTATTGTATGCGCCGGTGCTAAACAAGCGGTTGACGCCGCAGTGTCATCTGTTGACAGGAAGGGGAGGATTCTCTTTTTTGCGGTCCCGGAGGGAGATATAAGCATTCCATCAATGAGGTTCTGGAGAGACGAGATAGCTGTTGCTTTTTCTTACGGCGCAGCACCCGGAGACCTTCGGGAAGCTCTGGACTTAATTAGTAACGGCAGGGTGAATGTAAGCAAGATGATCACCCATGTGCTGCCTCTTTCCAATATCGGGAAAGGTTTTAAATTGGTATCGGAAGCAGAGGAATCCCTGAAGGTGGTAATCGTTCCCGATGCAATTCTTACATGACCACCCCATAAAAATATTTTTTTCCGGCATCGGCGGCAGCGGAGTTTCAGCGATCGCGAGTTTCATGGCAGACAAAGGTCACATAGTAGTCGGCTCCGACAGGTCTTTTGACGGCAATCCGGCACATCCTGTATATCAAATCCTGAAATCAAAAAATATCTCTATTGTTCCCCAGGATGGCAGCGGCCTTGACAGCTCTTTTGATTTTGCAGTTTTCAGCACCGCGGTGGAAGCGGACCAGCCTGAGGTGATTAAAGCAAGACGTATTGGAATCCCGATACAAACGAGGCCTGAATACCTTGCAAAAATAGTGACCGAATTCAAGACCATAGCAGTTGCAGGGACAAGCGGCAAATCGACTGCGGCGGGAATGCTCGCATTTCTTATGGAGCGGCTCGGTATGAGGCCGAATTTCATAGGCGGCGGCAGGGTCAAACAGTTCAAAACAGAGCATAATGCCGGCAATGCTATTACAGGGGACTCGGAATGGCTTGTAATGGAAGCCTGCGAATCTGACGGCACTATAATCCACTATAAACCGGAGCATTCCATCATTTTGAATCTCGAGCTGGACCACCACTCTGTAGAAAAGACTGCTGCAATGTTCCAAATTCTTGGCGGCAATACCTCGGGGATGATCATTTTAAACTCTGATGATGCTAATCTTGGGAAAATTCCCTTACCGAATACGGTGCGTTTCTCCATCGATGCCGCTTCCGGATATCGTGCAGAAGCCGTGGATTTGCAGCCTTTCAGCACCGACTTTTCCGTGAACGGAACACGGTTCAGGCTGTCCATTCCAGGTAAATATAATCTTTACAATGCGCTTTCCTGCATAGCTCTGCTCGGGGAAATGGGTATCGCACTTAGAAATATTGCAGGTGTCCTTACTGAGTTCAGCGGAATAGAGAGGCGGTTTGACATACATCTTAATGACGGAAAGCATTTTGTTATCGACGATTACGCTCATAACCCGCATAAGATAGCATCTTTTATGAGGACTATGCAGAATGTGAGCGAGCGTGTCTGTTATATTTTCCAGCCCCACGGGTTTGCGCCGACAAGGCTTATGAAGGCAGAGTATATCGGGGCATTTGCTGAAAACCTCCGCTCCAGTGATCATCTTATACTGCTGCCGATATACTATGCCGGCGGGACTGCGAGCAGAGACATATCGAGCAGTGACCTTGCGGTGGGCATACGCGAACGTGGGAAATCCGTCGAGGCGGTGGAGAGCAGGGTAATTGTATTAAGCCGGTCCTGCGAATGGGACAGCTACGCGGTCCTCGGCGCAAGGGACGAGACCCTCGCGGATTTTGCCCGTGACCTTGCCCAAAATCTCACATGCAGTAAGAATCGCCTGCACTATCTGCCTTTGTAACCGGGGCAAGCCTCGAATCCTTTACAGCCCACTTTCCTCAGCTTGCAATCCTTATTGGTACAGATAGAACCGTGCTGTTCGCGCCGGGTATCCGGTTTCCTTGCATGTTTTCGCGCAACTGAGGAATTATTTTTTCCACCGCTACTGCCGTTTGTACTCACTGGTTATCATCCTTATCAAAGGGGTCCGGCAACCCGCTTCCGCGTTTCCTTTTTTTCAACCACGCAATAGATACCGCCTTCCTTGAGTCCCGGCTTGAAGCAGAAGAGTTATTTCTAATTTCATTGTAGCATGATTTTTATGCGAGTGTTATAGAGAGAAATAATTAATGAGAGAGAAATAATTAATTTGACTGATAAGCCACTGCTCGTCATAATTATAAATATAAAACAAGCAAGGAGACGTCATGACGAACACTTCATTAAAACCAGGGTTGTCGTATGAATTCAGTTTTAAGGTACAGGAGAACAAGACCGTGCCGTATCTTTATCCGGAATCGCCAGAGTTCAGCATTATGCCAAAGGTACTGGCTACGGGATTTATGGTAGGCCTGTTCGAATGGGCCTGTATTCAGGCAATCAACCCTCATATAGACTGGCCTGATGAACAAACCGTGGGTACGGCAATCAATTTGACTCATGAGGCAGCAACACCGCCCGGGCTGACTGTAACTGTCAGAGTGAAATTGGAGAGTGTAGAAGGACGGAAACTCACTTTCTCAATCATCGCCGACGACGGCGTCGATAAAATATCCGAAGGCACCCACGAAAGGTTCATAATCATAGCGTCGAAATTCAATGAGAAGGTAAAAGCAAAGGCTCCCAGGGGGGCTTGAGCATAACTATGAGACATTTAAAAAACATCATCGGGCGTCTCCGTTGAAGGGGACACATTAACAGTGCCCACCTGGAGCCTGCACACCAGGTTGAGGCGGTCAAAAAAATAGGGAACTTATTTGACTCGAAAAACCTTGTTCAAGTCGGCGAAAAAATGGTAAACTATCACGTTTCTAGGACAGTAAGCAAAAACACCGAAAAGACAGCATTGGTAACTCATTGATTTTGTAGTAAGATAAGGCGCGTAGCTCAGTGGGAGAGCACTACCTTGACACGGTAGGGGTCAGGGGTTCGAAACCCCTCGTGCCTACTCTTTTTTCCCTTTAAAATTAATGAGAACAGTTTTTGAAGAGGCCGGAAAATCACTCCGGCTTTTTTATTTTAAATCAATGACATGACTACGTACTAATTGGATTTGCGGGGCATGTTCAAAATCCGCCTGTAACTCGCCTGTAAAACCGTTAAATGTTGCCCTTTCCGGTTCTTTTGAGTTTATGTTCCTCAGTGTTACAGGCGGTCTTTTGCTCAAAGAGGAAAGATGTATTTCTGAAAGTGTTTCTCACAGAGATAACTCTTTCCTTAACAGCTCCCCATCCTGTAAAATCTATTACATCGGGCCATGTCAAAAACATCTCCAAAGAACGGCAAACGGGATATCTCCTCTATCATGCGGAAAGTCAGCTCCACTGACACGTCGCCTGAAGTCGCCCTTCGCAATGCACTCGCGGACAGGGGGGTGAATCTCATTAAGAACGGCGGAGATGGTCTGCCAGGAAAGCCTGATATTGTGTTGGCTGAAGAGACCCAACACAAAAAAAGCTCAGCAGAAACGGCTAAAAATAAGGCTTCGGGAGGTGATTTTTTTGAGAGGATTTTTGAGACAGTCGGCGGGGTTTAATCATGAACGGAAAGAAATCGGAGCTGACGTGAAGTTCGTACCATAACGGAGATCACATCGTGTCGTCTGAATTTGTTTGTGTCACCTGATACTCCTCGTTTTCGCGCGGATGCGACTGACGAAGACTTCGTCCCGTAGCATGCGCCTCGAGATCGAAGCCTGAGATTCAGCTATGTGTCGGCCTCGGCGTTGATTGAAACAGCCGGCGGTCTCAGTTTCTTTCGGAAATGGACATTCGGCGAGCCCAAAATTACAGAAGAGAGGTTTTGTCCCGAACCACGCGCCGTGTCATTTCCACTTTCCAGCAGTGCTGCGATCTCAAGTGCACCGACTAATTGAGACCATCAGGAAGTTGAATTTGACGAGATATGCTACTTATACATCGCACCAAAAAGAACTTGCTAAAAATATTGAATGCAGAAAGTACTCACCACTTTCGGAAGATGAGAGCTGACGTTCATTTCTCCCCCCCTACGCAACCCCTTGGCATAATTAAGAAGAACGGGGCCATGGCGGAGTATGTTACAGTGCCTGTCAACAACCCGGTCGAAATCCCTCCTTCAATATCCGATACGGATGCGATATTTATAGAGCCCCTGGCCGCCGCCCTTGAAATCCTTGAACAGGTACGCATTGGCCCTGAGAATAATGTCTTGCTGATCGGGGACGGAAAGCTGGCTCTGCTTATTGCACGGGCCGTTCATACAACCGGCTGTACCTGATGGTTTTGGGGAAATGCCCGGAGAAACTTTCTCTTTTGGACGAAGCAGGAATTAAGACAACTGTTTTGGGTTCGTTCAGGAAGTCTCTTTTTGATATTGTCATAGGCATCGGGCAACCCTTCAGCCTTTGACCTGGGGCTCTCTTGCGTGAAGCCGAGAGGGACTCTTGTGCTGAAGAGCACTTATGCAGGAGGCCTGACATTTAATCCGGCCCCTATTGTGGTAAATGAGATTACCCTCGTCGGCTCGCGATGCGGAAGGTTTGAGGAGGCGATGAAGTTTATCGAAGAGTACAAGCCCGGGATCGGGAAGATGATCAGCAAAAGGTTCCATTTACGGGATGCGGTTGAGGCCTTTACTTATTCTGCGAGACCCGATTCTCTTAAGATAATCCTGTGCAATTAGCTCCTGTTGCGACTGTAGCAGAATTGCTGAAAGTTAGCCGAGCGGGCGGAAAGCGCAAGCATAATTTACTTGAACGCAACCGTCTTAACAACAATCCCTGTAAACTCTCTCGGACTGCCGATTTTCGTCTTGCCGAATTTCTTAAAGGGAAAATGCTTTGCATTGCCGGCATGTCCAGCATCTGAAATTGTACGATCGAATCACCCGGTTATTTATAATCTACGGCTCTCAGAGTGCCTTTGGCAAGTTCCTGACGGCGGCGAGGATATAGTATGAAGGCGGCTTTGTATCGTGCCGCGTCCAAGAGATTGCCGACTTTCCGGGAATCCACTATACTAATGTCAGCACGGCGGTAAAAGATGCGGAATATGAAGACTGATATCCCAAGACCTGCCCTTTTTTTCCCAGAGCCGGATGGCGTTGACGCCAGATCGGTCGCGGTCGTAGGCGGCGGCCCGGCCGGACTCATGGCTGCGGAGATCCTGATCCTGGGCGGCGCGAGGGTCGATCTTTACGACTCGATGCCTTCGGTGGGGCGCAAGTTTTTGAGGGCCGGCAAGGGCGGCTTGAACCTGACTCATTCCGAGCCGTACGAGCTGTTCCTTTCGCGGTACGGCCCGCGCCGGGCCCGGATCGAACCGCTGCTTGACGCCTTCGGGCCTGAAGCCCTGTGTGAGTGGGCCGCCGGACTCGGCATAGACACCTTTGTGGGCACTTCGGGACGCATCTTTCCCTCGGGGATGAAGGCGACGCCCCTGCTGCGGGCATGGCTGCGACGCTTGCGCGGAGCCGGCGTGAACTTCCACACCCGGCACAGGTGGCGCGGCTGGGATGAGGACGGCGGTCTCCGCTTTGAAGCTCCGCAGGGGACACTGTCGGTGCGCTCCGACGCCATTGTGCTTGCCCTGGGCGGCGGCAGTTGGTCCCGGCTCGGCTCTGACGGGGCGTGGGTGCCTCTGCTCGAACGGCGTGGTGTTCCCGTAGCTGCGTTGCGGCCTTCAAACTGCGGCTTCGACGTCCACTGGAGCGAGCACTTTCGCACGCGTTTTGCCGGACACCCCCTGAAGCCGGTGGTCATAGTTTTCAGGGACCGGGAGGGTGTCGAGTTTCGCAGGCAGGGCGAATTCATTGTTACGGCTGCCGGTGTTGAGGGCAGTTTGATCTACGCGTTGTCCGCTCGCCTGAGAGACGAGATCGAAGCGACGGGCGGCGCGGTCATTTATCTCGATCTGGCGCCCGGCAGGGAACTGCGGCGTCTCGTGGAAGAACTGTCGAGGCCGAGGGGGCCCATGTCGATGTCCAACCACCTGCGAAGGGCCGGCATTAAAGGTGTAAAGGCGGTCCTGCTCCGCGAATTGGCGACCGAGGAAGACTTCGCCGACCCCGTTCGGCTTGCGGCGGCCATTAAGGCGCTGCCTGTCACGCTAATCGCGCCGCGCCCTCTCGATGAAGCTATCAGCAGCGCGGGCGGCGTCGCCTTCGAGGCGCTCGACGAGAGATTGATGATCCGCTCCATGCCGGGTGTTTTCTGCGCCGGTGAGATGCTGGACTGGGAGGCGCCGACAGGGGGCTATCTGCTGACCGCCTGTTTCGCGAGCGGCCGCGCCGCGGGCCTGGGGGCCCTGGCCTGGCTCGCGGCTTCCTAAACCTGGGGCCAGAGGTTCGAATCTACGGGAGTGGATGGGGCCATATTGAACCCGACCTAGTTGAAGTTGTCCTGCCAGTTCACATACCCCCGGGTATAAGGCACAGGCATGGAAGTCTAAACTAACTGCAATTCTGGGATTTTAATCAGTGGTCATAGAAAATATCTCACGTATTCGGAAAAGTTCAGGGATTATCAGAATAACTGGATTAATCGTGCCAGATATGTCCTGTCTAATCATTTTAGGCAGGCCGGAGCGTTCACCTTAGATGATATTAACAAAATACCGTTATTTATAAAAAGGAATCTTTAAGCGGCTCGCTAGCCGCGGGCCTATGACAAAAAAACAACAGCAACAGTAGGTGGCTGTACTTCTCGTCAGCAGTGTTTTTCGATGGCATTTTATTCTGGTCGTACTCTTCAGATAGTTGCTTCTTCGGCTACCTGTCATGTACTTCTAAAAATGCTCACCGTAGATAGGTCAACTCAATAGCAAATTCTGTCCCGAAGCTTAATCTGAGTCAGATCATGCAAATGTGATGGTTCCCTTTTATCATTTGTGAAGAATGTAAATTGGTAGAATCACGATTGGCAAACGTAAAAGATTCCACTTATTGCCTTGACAAGCCTTTCTGACGGCATTGACAGTGATGTTTAAAGTACTATAGAATTTGCATCACCCTACAACCAGGAGAGAAATTTGATGAGAATAAAAGATATCAAAATAGGGACGAGATTAAGTACTGGGTTCGCAATAATTCTGCTTCTAATGGTTGTGACAACAATGATTGGGGCATTTAACATGATACAGATAAATAAAAACATTGAGCACATAGTAAAAATCAATAACGAAAGACTAATTTCGGCTAATGTCCTGGCAAGCACGATTAGCGAAGCAGCTGTTGCCCTCCGTAACATCTTGATATACAATGACCCTGAACTAAACCAGAAAATGGAAAAGAGAATAAAGGATCTGGAAACAACATATGATAAGGAGTTTGACAAAATTAAAGAATTGACGCCAGCGAGCGACACCGCAGCCTTGGAGTTAATTAAGACGGTAGAGGAGATCCAGAAGACTGCAAAGCCTCTTAGGAATACCGCTATTAAGCTGGCCATGGAAAACAAAAAACAGGATACGCTCGATGTCATGAATCAAATGAGTCCCGAGGTAAGGAAATGGGCAGTAGCCATCGCGGACCTAATAGATTATCAAGTGAAGAGAAATCACACCCAGTATGAAGAGTCTGTAGCAAGCTATAAAAAAGCCCTGACCTTTATGGTTGTACTGGGGGTTGCTGCAATAACGATATCAATATTAATTGCATTATATCTTACACGGAGCATAGTCACGCCTATCAGAAAAGCTGTTGACGTTTCTGATTTCCTGGAACAGGGGGTATTGACAGTTACGATATCCTCTGACAGCAAAGACGAAGCAGGACACCTGCTTAATTCAATGGCTGTCATGGCTGGTAAGCTTCAAAAGGTCATATCCGAAGTCAAGACATCAGCAGGAATAGTAGCATCTTCGAGTGAAGAACTCAGCACAACCTCTGAACAAATGTCTAAAAGGGTCTCAGAACAGTCAAACAGTGCTTCTCAGATAGCGACCTCTTCGGCAGAGATGTCTCAAACAGTCATCGACATCGCAAAGAACTCTTCAAATATCGCAGCCTCGGCGAATGAGACAGCAGCGATAGCCAGGGATGGTCAAACGATCGTAGCAAAATCAGTGAAGGAAGTAAAAGAGATTGCGGAAACTGTTGAAGCATCATCGCGGCTTATAGCGTCTCTTGGCGAACGTTCAAAACAAATTGGAGAGATAATCAACGTTATTGAGGATATAGCAGATCAGACAAACCTGCTTGCATTGAACGCTGCTATAGAAGCGGCGCGCGCGGGGGAGCAGGGGAGGGGATTTGCGGTTGTAGCGGACGAGGTTAGGAAACTTGCCGAGAGGACAGCGAAAGCGACATCAGAGATAGGCGGAATGATAGGTGCCATTCAAGATGAAGTAGGCAAAGCTGTCAGTTCAATGAGTACTGCGACAAGCAAAGTCGATGACGGAGTCAGAGATGTTACCGTTGCCGGCAATGCTTTGCAAAAGATTGTAAGCAGTGTTGAAAATCTTAATGCAATGGTATTACAAATAGCAACAGCAACAGAGGAAATGTCTGCAGTTTCAGAAACGATAAATAGCGATATTGAACACGTCGCAAATTTAGGAAAAGAGACCTCTGCGGGGTCCCATCAGATGTCACAGGCTGCCCATGGATTGGCACAACTTGCTACGAATCTTCAGAATCTTGTTGCACAGTTTAAAGTTGCATGACGAGGAGTGTGAGCTGAGAGATGACCGCAAGTTTGCATTTCCATAGCGTGTAGTATGCCTTTTTCTTATTACATCCTAATTGATCAAAAACATTGGTTAGCTTATTTCCTGTGATAATTACTTCCCAATAAACAGTAACAAATGCCAGCTGTGACCTGAATACAGTTGTGCGCATTGGGAACTGTTTGGTAGGCGCCAGTTGAGAATGACTAGACACTTCGTAGTATGGGACATAACGGATACTTTTCAATGATTCTGCAAGCCGAGTGTTTCTATATGTTATTAACAAAGCTATTTTGACATATTTCCCCCGAACTCCGCAGTCGTTCCATCTTACAACTAATGGGTGTCGGTGAAGTCCCCACTATTAGTGGACTTTCACAATACTGCATACCCCGGCAAAATCCTACGCCTCAATTACAGGGCATTCTTATTTCCCGTGCAGAATATCCATCCATCTGATAGCTTCAGTATCGCTGATCTTGCCAAGATAGACTTGAGTTGTCTTTAGGTCTTGATGCCTTAAAATGACCTTGGAGATGATCTCAAGCGGTACCCCGTTTCTGCTGGCGTACGTGGCTGAGTGTCTGCGCAGATCGTGGGGTGATATCTTAACATTAAGTTTATTCCCCAGATCAGTGACGACGTTCCTGACAGCTGTATAACAGAGAGGAAACACCCTGTCGCATGAAGACAGCTGTTTGGTCTGGATATACTCGGCCAGCCGTGCGGCTATATGTTCCGGCATAAAGGCAACCTCGGCGTCTTTGCCGGACTTCGGTTCCTGTATGATAAGTTTTCTGCCGGAGACATCAGCTGCCTGGAGTTTTAGAACCTCCCCGATTCTGAGACCGCATCTGGCTTGAAGCTCCAGAATCAGACGATCCCTGACGCTGTGCGAATTGAAGATAATCTCGTCCACGGTCCTCTTTGTCCAGTATTTTCCTTGGGCTGTGATGGACGTTTTTGAAGGTCTTGAACAGTACTCCAGCATTGCAGGGATTCTTGATGTTCAGGTCAGACGCCTCAATGACATAATTGAAAAACGCCTTCATCTGAGCATAGCGCAGATGGCGTGTAGACCTGCTCAAACCTTCAGTGGATTCTTCGAGAAATTTGCCTATGTCCTCAGCTGTGATGGCTGTAATCTCATAGTCGGCAAACCTCACTCGAAAATGTGCCACAAATTTTTTGTAGCTCTTCAGGGTGCTTTTTCTGAGCGTGTTCTTTTGATGCTGCTCAAAGAGCTCAATGGCTTCTTTAATAATCATTTTGACACCTCCATTTGGGTTGGCGCGCCGGGGTCTGCATACCCTTATTTTATGGTACAATTACCGAAATTGGGATTCCTGTAACGGATATAGTAGGCGGCTGCCAGAGGAAAGGCGGAAAGTATAAATGGCAACTACAAAAATCGACAGACTTGCAGAGGACGTTATGAATGCCTACGGTATGTTCCAATGTCACAGTCATGGCAAAGGCCGATTTCCAGGTAGTCATTTCAGAGTGTTTTTCGATGCTGGTGTTCGTTATATCGAGGCTACTAAAGACGCTAAGATGATTCATAGGAACGTTGCCAGTATAGTCAGCGGCCTTACTGAGATTCTTAGTTTACATTTTTCGAGGGTACCGGGCTGGGCCATTGCCGATGCGGATAGGCTGGAATGTATGCTGTTCAGTGAATATGATCCGCACTTTGAGGGTGATGAACCGCCTGGATTGTGACATGTTTCTGGAGTTGGCGCACATCAAACACCTCTCGTGCTAACGTCCGACGGTAGAGGCCACAATCGCACAAGGTTTCTTTCGTTATGTGGAGTTCCCCGTTATGTGAAGTAAGCGTTGCAAGCATACGATTCGCAATGATTCTCGCTAAATCTACTTCACATAACGGGTGTCCGTGAAAGTTAAATTATCATAGATCAATATACAATTAAATGGGACATGAATATTTTCTTTTTTTCTATCAAGGGATAAGCCTATAGCATCAATAATGTTACCTATGCTCTACCTATTTGCAATCATAACATATATGTTATAATTTCCTATGGTATGGACGGTCGAGTACTACAGTGATGGTCAAGGGAAACAGCCCGCGAGAGAGTTCATCCATTCGCTTCCAGTTGAGGCACGGACGAAAGTTTATCGTACTATAAAGTTGCTCGGACAATATGGTGTATTGCTCAAGGAACCTTACACAAGGCACATACGCGGCAAGATACGGGAGCTCAGGATTAGGGATAAGAGGGGACTTGTAAGAGTGCTTTATTTTACTGTGACAGGCAAGAGGTTTGTCCTGCTTCATGGGTTTATCAAAGCTACCGAGAAGACGCCGGAGCAGCACATAGAAACAGCGGAAAAGAGGATGAACGATTTTATTGAGAGGGAGGCATAACGATGGAAACTAGGGCCAGTAAAAAATATGTAAGAGGTATGACGATTGATGAGGATATAGCTGAGCAGATGAAAAACCCTGAATTCAGGAAGGCTTGGCATGACCTTGACGCTGAGTTTGAGCTTTTGGAGAGCATGATTAAGGCCAGAGAAAAAGCCGGAATATCTCAGGGGGAACTTGCGCGGAAGATAGGGACAAAGCAACCGGCACTATCGAGGCTTGAGAGGGGAGGGTTCTCAAAAGCCACTGTTGAAACTTTGAGAAAGATTGCCGATGCCCTTGATATGCGTTTGGTTGTGAAGCTCCAGAAGAAAGAGCGCGGGGCTGCGGCGAAGCACAACTGATGAAGGGAGTGCCTTAAAAGGTCGAAGTCAGCGCGACGTGAGTAATCGTCATAGTGCCTGATATGAGATTCTGTATTCGACATCCAATAAATTTTGTTTCACCTGATTTCCATCTCAGCGGGATAGGTGAAACCCCAATTGAGCTTGCGCTACCTTATAAGCTCGAAGACTATTTGCAGGGGCGTCACCGGTTGTCTGAGGTCGCGGCATACATCAAAGACGGCGGAGTTAAGGTTCTTACTATCCATGCGACGCAAGTGTAACAGTAGGGGTCAGCCCTTGACTCTTGACAAAGGATCGGGCAAGCTATAAACTCTTTGCATGGCGCGACCACTGAGAGTAGAGCACGAAGGAGCCATCTATCATATCTTATCGCGTGGCAACAAGGCGGAGTTCATCTTTCAAGATGACGCGGGCAAGGAGTATTTTCTTCAGGTACTTGAGAAGGCCGCACAAAGGTTTGGCATAGAGGTATATTGCTATTGCATAATGGGCAATCATTATCACCTGCTTATAGGCGTACCGCTGGGAAAGTTAAGTCGAGTACTGCACATGATTCAGTCGTCATTTGGTAGCTATCTGAGAAGAGAACAGAAATGGATAGGACATGTCTTTGCAGGCAGATATAAATCACTTTGCGTTGAAAAACAAGGATATTCTGCTTGAACTGAGCAGATACATACATTTGAACCCCGTCAGGGCAGGAATTGTAAAAAAGCCTCAAGAATATTCCTGGAGCAGCTATCGCTTCTATGCAGGAAAAGAGAAAAGGCCTGAATGGCTAAAAATGGAATGGCTTCTTCAGGAATATGGGAAGACCTTAAGGATTGCACAAAGAGAATACCGGGCGTTTATTGAAGGTGGCATTAAATCATCGGTTTCATTTCCAGTTGACCGTGTTGTGGGGCAGGCGGTACTTGGGAGAAAAGAATTTATCCGGGAAGTAGTGAAAGGGATAAGAACCGGAAAAGAGCTGAAAGAGGTTACATCAAAACGCTTTTTCAGTAAAGCAGTTAACCTTGATGATCTTTACCGGGCAGTATGCCGACATTATCAGGTAAGTGAGATAGCAAAAGGATCTGAGGGAGGACGCAGCCGGGATATGTTTGTGTATCTTGCCAAGAGACAGACGGCGGCACTTAACAGTGAGATAGGACAAAAGGCTGGCGGGATTACATTTTCTGCAGTAGCTCACCGATATTCAAGGACAGTGAGGAAAATGGAACAGGATAGAGAGGCGTTGAGACAGTGGGAGAAAGAGGCGGAAGATATCTTGTCAAGAGTCAAGGGCTGACCCCCCAATGTTGTTATATCTTCTCTGCTTATGTCAGCGAATGCGTTAATCCGGCTCTCGGTCATGTGATGAACAGGGCTTCTCCCTTAGACCATAAAAGTTGGAGATGGGAAAATGCAAAGGTATTTGGGCAACAGCCCCTGTAGACCTGACCCTTAAGGCTTACACTTTTGCTCTCCCTCAGTTGCTTGTATTTTCTCTTACCTATCCTGGGATAGGGACGTCCACAAAACCTGACGAACAAATACCTAAAAACTTTACGCGGGGAATGTACCAACCGTTTATATTCCCCGCAATCAGCGACACATAGCAGCAAGAACCTATAAATTATTATTCATCAAGACTATCCAATCCTGTCAAAACGATCATGGCTTCTATGCTTTGGCTTTTGCAAGCCTGAAGAAATCGATGAGGAACATCGCCACCCCGGCGGCGAATCCCCAAGCCGATACCCAGAACACTGCATACCAAAGCTTCATGTATCCCTGCGTCGTCAGGTAATCCATACCCAGTATCCTTTGGAAATATACCTGCACTATCCCGGCTATTGCAAGGGAGAGCGCCATAAGCGCCATAAATGAACACATGAACCAGAATGCCTTGGTTCCAACAGACTGTTTGAAGTTTGTAAGCCCTTTTATCTGCGGCATGACGAAATATATTAATGTCAGGTTGAGCATGGCGTAGGCACCGAAGAATGCAAAGTGCCCGTGAGAAGCAGTGATCTGCGTGCCGTGGGTCCACTGGTTGATCTGAGGGAGGGTATGGGCAAAGCCCCAGACACCTGCCCCAAAGAAGTGCATGACCGCACACCCAACAGCCCAATTCAGAGCAACTCTGTTCGTAATCTCCACTTTCCGTTCCCGTACCGAGCGAAGAGTGTCGATCACCATAAAGAGAATAGGTAGTGGTTCAAAGGCGCTGAAGATCCCTCCCCACCAGAGCCAGTAATTCGGCGTGCCGATCCAGTAGTAGTGATGACCGGTGCCCACGATTCCGGTAAATAGCACGAGCCCGATCTCGACGTACAGCCACTTCTCAACCACTTCCCGATCCACACCCGTAAGCTTCATGAGCATGAACGCCATGATTGCGCCAGTGATAAGCTCCCAGGCGCCTTCCACCCAGAGGTGAATTACCCACCACCACCAGAAGTACTGGGTTGCCAAGTTCTTCATGAAGAAGACTCCGAAGAGAAACATGCCGGCAAGCATCACCAGCCCGCCCAGGAGAACTCCCTGGATAACAGTCCATTTTCTGGTCTTCATCATGGTCATAAAAATATTGCAGAGGAAGATCAGGGCAACAATTACGATGCCGAATTTCAGGACCGTGGGCTGTTCAAGAAATGGCATACCCCAGGACCAGCCCAGGATATAGCCCACGATAGCTGTAACGCCTATAAGTGTGAACAGAATGAGCTGGAAATTCGCAAGTTTTTTGCTGTAGATCTCGGTTTGCGCCTCTTCCGGGACGATGTAATACGTCCCACCCATGAAGCCGAACAGGAGCCAGACAACGAGAAGGTTTATGTGGATAGCCCGAGCGGTGTTGAACGGCAGGATATTCAGAAGTGGGTCAAAGTCCCACACATACTTGGCGCCCAGGATCAGGCCGAAGACGATCTGGAGCCCGAAGAGTAGTGCTGCGATAATAAAGTAGTTTACAGCTATTTTCTGTGATTCGTATTTCATCTGTCCCTCCTCATCGCAGCCCGGCGAGATAGTTCGCAAGGTCGGCAATGTCTTGTGAAGGAAGCCTGGAAAAATCCGGCATGATGGACCGTGGATTGTGCGACTTAGGATTTCTGACCTGAGCCTCGATCCAGGCTTTGTCCCTCTTGCCGCCGACCTTTGAGAGATCAGGCCCAACCTTTCCGCCCACTCCGGCGATCGTGTGGCAGGCGGAACACCCCTGTGCCTTGTAGACCGCTTCGCCCGGGCTTATGGAGGTTACTGCGGATGCCACCATGGGCTTGGGAGGCCAGTTGTTCGTATCGATGCCGTTCACCCAAGTGAGAAACGCTACCAGGTCGGCCACTTCTTGGTCCTGAAGACGGAGATTCGGCATTTTACGCGCATTAGGCCATACTTTTTCAGGGTCTTTCAGAAACCTTGTGACCCATTCATTGTCCCGATAACTCATGACCTTTGTTACATCCGGCGCATAGTATCCCCCGATCCCCAGAATCGTATGGCAGTCGTTGCAATTATGCTTCTGCCATGTCCACTTGCCTGCGGCAACGTGGGCATCCAGTTTCGCTTCTTGCGTTCTTTTTGGCATCTGCAACAGGGAGTCGTAGGTGAGAACAAGAAAAATCACAGCGGAAATCGCCGTGCCCCAAATGAAAATTGCCTTTCCTTGCGACAGTGTCATAGTTCCTCCCTTCATGTTAGGCGAGTTTGAATCCGTCGGGCAACAGCACCATTTCATCTAAAGCGAGAACTGACTATCAATTTTTGTATCAAATATTTACTTTTTTGTCATTATTGAACCCCTATATTATTTAGCAACAGCCTATCAGTAATTAAACGCGATGTCAATATATGTACGAGTCGTGCAAACATAGTGGCCAGCGGGCTTGGCTGAGCGTGGCTTAAACTGTTTTAAACAGCCTCTACCGCCCGGATTTCAGGAATAGCCTTTTTGAGTTCCACTTCGATGCCGCCTTTCAGAGTCATTATGGACATAGGACATGACCCGCAAGCGCCCTTGAGCCTCACCTTTACCACATTTTCGTCAGTGACCTCAACAACCTCTACGTCTCCACCGTCCCGCTGAAGGGAAGGCCTGATCCTGTTTATAGCTTCTTCAACCTTTGTCCTGTCTATCATACAAATCCTCCCTACATGCTTTTTATCTTATATTAATAAATCCCTGTTTTTTGTACAATGATATATATCATATAAGCAAAACCAGAATGCCCAAGAACATTATCTGCTCAGGGAGGAAGTATGTTTATACCTTTGTTAGCGGCAATTCATGTCCTCGGCGTAGTTCTATGGATCGGCGGAGTCGCCTTCGTAACTATTATTATCTTTCCCATGATTGTAAGAATGGAGGGTTCGCTTGAAAAGGTCCTCTTCTTTCAGGGTGTGGAACACCGCTTTGCATGGATCGCAAAGCTGTGCGTCGCCATAGTGGGCTTTACCGGTGCCTGCCTCCTGTCTTTAACTGACAGGTGGGGCGTGCTTTTTAGGCGTAATGGAATAGGCATTACGATCATGGTTCTCGTATGGACATTCTACGTGCTTGTGCTTTTATTCGAAGGCTGGCTCTTCAAAATAATATTCAAAGGAGAAGCTCAACATGATACTGCGAAGATATTCTTCAAACTGACCATATTTCACTGGGTGGTGTTAGTCCTTAGCCTGCTCGCAGTGTTTGCTGGAGTTTTCACAGAATACGGCGTTCTGTAATGCCATGATTATGTACCGCCCCATCTCCGGGCATTTGCCATCAAGAAAGAGGCAGACTGAACATATCCCTTGCTTCCTTTTTACTATGCTGCAAAGCTGCACGAGAGCCGTGTTGACTTGTAAGCCACTGCATGGCAACATAGAATCAGAGAGGAGGTAACAGATATGAAAGCGACCCAACAGTTAAAAGACGAGCATGAGGGAATTAAGATCATGCTCAGTATTTTAGGACAGGTGTTCCAGCAACTGGAGACAACCGGGAATCTGAACAATGAACACTTTGATAGTATCCTTGAGTTTTTGAAAGTTTTTGTGGACAAATGCCATCATGCAAAAGAGGAGGAGCTGTTGTTTCCTGCATTGGCAGCCGCAGGAGTTCCCAAAGATGGTCCTATAGCTGTCATGCTGTATGAACATGATATGGGCAGAAACAATATTAAGGCTATGAACGCAGCCTTTGCCGGATATATGGCGGGAGACAGATCTTTATCGAAAGACATCGTGAAAAACGGACACGGTTATATTTCATTGCTGAGAGATCATATTGAAAAGGAGAATAACGTCTTATTTGTGATGGCAGACAATCGCTTGTCAGAAAAAAACCAGGATGAATTATTGGAAGGGTTTGAGAAGATAGAAAAAGAACGCATTGGCGTCGGCAAGCACGAAGAATTTCATAGCTTGATCAAGAAACTGAGCGGAATATATTTAGGCTGATCAAGAAGTAATTATGGCGTTCAAAATTAAAGATAATATGTAGTTGATACGACTGACCTGACAGACAGCGAAAGGGAAATTCTGAATTTTTGCGGCTTTTGCACCCTTAAAGTCCTATAATTTTTGCACGTTCTGCACGGAGAGAACTTGAGGCCATGCGTTGGCATGGAAGCATAAAAGTACAGTAAAGCATTATCTTTTGTGAACAAGCTAACAAGTCAGGAGAAGGAGAAAAAATGGAATATGATTTTCTTGTAGACACTTACGAGTCAGAACGACTGAAGACCCTCAGTGTTTGGAGCACATTCACGGATAATGATCTTCCAGTTCGCCCTCATCCGCTGGACAAGAGAGACAGGAATGCCCTCGAACACATGGTGCATCAGTGTTTGAGTGAAAACAAATGGTTTTGCAATATGTTCGGTATAGATGTCGGAGTTCCGCCCTTGCCAGAACCGGAAACACGCATCGAATTTATAAAGCGGTATGCTGAAGATAGTGGAAAACGGCTATCCGCTCTTAAAAAAAAGGATAAAGCTTGGTGGGAAGTTGGGGTGTCCTTTTTTAACGTTCCAAGAACACGGGCTTGGATTATGCTGAGAAGAATAGCACATACTGCTCATCACCGTGGAGAGCAGGGGGTTTTGCTTAGGATGTTGGGAAGAAAAGTCTACAGTGTGTATGGACCGTCGATTGACTCAGGATGTTTGCCTGAAAATGGAGCGATTACCATATATCCTTATCCTGATATTGAATCTCTTATTGAAGGAGAGGCTGCTGGTGGAAGGAAGGCGAAATTACCGGGACCTGGGGATAAGCCTTGCACTGAACGGCCGGATTGCTGAAAGAAGCTTTAAACCGCCAGACCTTTTCCGACATTGACCGACAGTTCAAGTCCTGACCCTCTTTGGAAGAAGATTACAAAAAGGAAATCAAGAAGTCGAAAGAGGATCTCGACGCTTGCATAATTGCTGAGAAGGGCAAGGGCCTGCCTATAAAAGAAATAATTAAAGAGGGAAATCCTACAGAAGAGATTTTTGCCGCAATCAAGGACAATAAAATAGATCTTGTGATCATGCTTGCCCATGAAGAATGGCGGCTGGAACATTTTCTTTTTGGACGGAGCACCGAAGAAATTATTCGGAAGATGCCGTGTTCAGTCCTGCTGGTGAAGGAGGAGCCCCATCCTATGGCATTCTGAAAAAGAGGAGGTAAATTGTTTAAGCTGAACATTGCAAAAGGTTTTAGGTCATAGCCGTATCATATCCTCAACTATATTTTTTATATCAGTAATGATTATTCTGTAAATCATCAAAAAAAACCGAGGTCATTGCGCTTACGAGGAGTTGGTTTTCGCCATTCGCACAGTTTTAAGGTCTCCCGACGATATTGCTGAATTTATTGATGAATTTGACAAGGCTGCAATTTGATGATATATGTTATTTAATTGATATCACATCTAAATCCTCAGGCAAGGATATTTTAAAGAACCGGTTTTCAAAATGAATGGAGGTGATAGTATGAAGCGGGAATTTGTTTTAGCAGTACTTTTTGTTGCGGCTTTCATTTTTGGGGCAGCCGGCATATCAAACGGTCAGGGGAAAAAAGGTCAGGCGCTATTTCAGCAGCATTGTGCCGTTTGTCATCCCGATGGCGGCAATATCGTTAATCCGAAAAAGACCCTTCATGCGAAGGACCGCGAAGCAAATGGGGTGAAGACGGCATCTGATATAGTCCACATCATGAGGAATCCGGGGCCAGGTATGACAAAATTCGATGTAAAGACCATCCCGGACACGGACGCCAAAGAGATAGCGGAGTATGAACTGAAGACATTCAAATAAGAGTGTAACAACGATGACAACTTCGGGCGGAGACTACATCCGTGTTACGTTTTTTTAGATGTTTATCATTGATTGCCACGAAAGGATCCCTATGCGCATTCATTTGAAGGAACGCCGCCCCGAGACAGCCGGTGTAATGTCGTTCATTTTCGACCTAGGCGGCCAACAGCTCGACTACAGGCCGGGACAAATCATACATTATGAGCTGGATGCCCTTGCATTTACCGATGAACGCGGCAATCGCAGACATTTCACTATTTCAAGTTCTCCCACTGAAGAGGGTATTGTTATGTTCACAACGAGAATTCGAGGCAGCGGGTTCAAGGAAACACTGCGTAACGCGCCGATAGGATACGAACTCACCTGTGAAACTCCAGAGGGGGAATTTATTCTGCGGCATGGAGAAAATCGACTGCGCCATGTTTTTATCGCAGGAGGAATAGGCATAACACCTTATCGTTCGATCTTGCGTTGTTCAGCTGATATGAATGAGCCTTTAAACGTACTCATGTTGTACTTCAATCGCTCCTCAGCGGATATAATCTTTCGGCGAGAACTTGAAAGCATAGCGCGGCAGATGCCGACGTTCTCACTGGTTAACGTGCTCACAGAGCCTGAAGAAGGTTGGAAAGGCGAGCAGGAGAAATTAGGTGAAGCGGTCCTGCGCAAGTGGGTTCCTGATCCCGATGGATTGTGTTTCTGGGTGAGCGGCCCCCCGGGCATGGTGAGCGCATGCAGGGAGCTACTCGAACTGATGGGCGTCAACGATAAAAACATACGCACCGATAGATTCATGGGCTATTAAATCTTTGAGGGCGCAAGGAGGGAGGAGTCAGTACAAACAACTTCAGTCAAACGAAAGGAGGATATATGTGCTACACCTGCGGATGTGGTGATCCGGACGCAAGCATGGGCGATCCTAGAAACATCACTAATAAAACATTTGAGGAGGCAGCGAAGTCTGCTGGTGAGAAGCCGGAAGAGGCAAAGAGAAATGCTCTTAAACTTCTTAAGAAAATATTGAAGGAAGAAAAATAAGATGCTGTCCGTCCTATTCTGTATGGAGTAATTGATCAATTGAGTTGATTGAAGAGGAGGCGACCGACCAACTGGAGTATTTCGAGTCGGGTTGACGCATGTAAAACAGACACGTAATCAAAGGAGGCATCACCATTCTTAAGGTCAAGAGAATTTACGAAACGGCATCATCAGATGACGGAAAGCGCATTCTTGTTGACCGGCTTTGGCCGAGAGGTATCAAGAAGGTGGAAGCGGAAGTTGATGAATGGCTTAAAGAAATTGCACCGAGCGATGAGTTGAGAAAGTGGTTCGCCCATGATCCGGCCAAGTGGCAGGTGTTTAAGAGGAAATACGCACATGAGATCGAGGAAAAGTCCATTCTCATACAGCGGCTCAGGAAGGAATCTGAAAGAGAAGATGTGACTCTGCTGTATTCGGCAAAGGACAGCGAGCACAACAACGCGGTGGCATTAAGGGAAATAATAGAGCATTCATAAATTGGTGGACTCGGGGGAGATTTCGGCGACTGACCTTCCCGAACCTTTCACCGACGGGAACAACTAACGTAAACCTTCGGGCAGGGAAAGAGAAACTTGAAGAAAATAGTTCTGCATGGGGCGGAACGATTTAATGCAGGGTATTTCGCCCTAGTGATGGCTACGGGCATTGTCTCCGTTGCGGCCTTTTTTTTGAATATGAAGGGAATATCGTGGGCTCTATTTCAGCTCAACAAACTTTCTTGTGCAATTCTGATCGTCCTCTGTATTGTTCGCCTCTTCCGGTTTTTTACCTTTTTCATACGCGACATTATTGATTTAGAACACGGGCCGCCCCTATTGACCGCCCTTTATGTATGGCGTTATGCCCGCATGCGTTTTCCAGTCGCCTATGATGTCCAATACTGGTGCATGGTGTTTCCGCTTGGCATGTACGCCTGTTGCACATTGCAGCTTGGACAAGCAACGGGACTGATGGCTTTCACTGGCCTCTCCATAATCTTCTTTTACATAGCACTTACGGTCTGGGTCGTAACTTTCTTCGGGTTGTTACGCGGAGTTTTCAAAATTCTTTTCAAGAGGGCATGAGACTTATACAAAGAGGGATGCCCATACGGATCCACAAGGTATCCAGAATCAGCAGCAAGGGAATTATTCTGGATATTCGCTCACACCGTTCAAATTTGCAGAGCGTGTGAAATGACATAGTATGAGTTCTGAACATCGAGGATACGGTGATGCTGCTGTCAAAGATATGGTTATTATGCAATTCCATTTATGTACTGACGTTGACAATGGGATGTGCTGTGATAAGCTTATTTTAAGACTTGGCGTGCACTGACAGAATGATTTACGGCCCAAATAAAATAAAACTGCCGGACCTCGGTTTGCCTGGAGGTTGTATGTAGGCAACGCAGGCGAGTTAATAAGCTTTTTACGGAGAACAAGGGCGCAAGATGCATAGGAAGAAGTCCCCTAAAAAGCCGACGGAAAAGCGCATAAGTCTCGCACTTCAGGGTGGGGGCTCGCTGGGCTCCTATCAGGTTGGCGTTTATCAGGCGCTATCGGAGTATGGTTACGCCCCTGGCTGGATAGCCGGTACATCCATAGGTGCGATCAACGGGGGGATCATTGCGGGCAACACTGCGCAGAACCGCCTTGCCCGGATTGAGGAGTTCTGGAGAACTGTTTGCGAGAAGGACTTTTGGGATGCCGCCCTGATTTCAGACGCCACCCGCAGCGTTCATAGCTTTTGGAGCGCTGTTACGACGATGCTTGTAGGGCGGCCTAATTTCTTCTTGCCGCGGCCATTTAATCCCCTCGCTTCATTTCCGGTGGGATCAGCCGATACATCCAGTTATTACGACACTGCCCCGCTTCGCAAAATACTCGAACACTTGATAGATTTTGATCGAATCAACGACCAGACGATTAGGATCAGCCTTGGCGCCGTTAACGTCAAGACCGGTACACTGCGCTATTTCGACAGCAAGAAAGAGCGGATCTGCCCTGAGCACATAATGGCCAGCGGTGCTCTTCCCCCAGGTTTTCCGGCTGTTCGGGTAGAAGGGGAACTTTATTGGGACGGCGGAATTTATTCAAACACTCCTTTGGATGTCTTGCTCGACGATATGCCTCGCGTCGACAATTTGTGTTTCATGGTGGCGCTTTTTAATCCTGCTGGACCAGAACCCAGATCCATCCCCGAAGTGGAGACCCGGCACAAGGACATTCTTTACGGGACGCGCGCGAAAGAGCACATCGAGGCGTACCGCAAAACGCACAACCTGCGGCGCGCAGTCCGTGCGCTCCACGAGCGGATGCCGGAAGACCTGCGCAACGATCCGGAACTCTGCTCCTTATTAGAACAGGGATGCCACACGACCATGCACATCGTCGAACTCATCTACCCGGCAAGGAATTGGGAATTCGCCTTCAAGGATATAGATTTCTCGTGGGAAGCTATTAAAGAACGCTGGGAGCGCGGCTATCAGGACGCCGCCCGCATGCTGGAGTGGTGCCCCTGGGAGGAACCGGTCCCTCCCCATACGGGTCTGGTAGTGCATCATCTGCCGTCGGAGTCCGATTGATTAAGGAGGGGAAAAAAATGACCGAAGACGAAGTGCGCCAAAGAGCTTTCGCCATGCCGCTTAGCAACCCGAGCTACCCGCCCGGGCCATACCGTTTCATCAACCGTGAGTTCTTTATTATCACCTACCGCAGCGATCCTGACATGCTTGCACGCATTGTCCCGGCTCCCCTTGAGTTGGCAGAGCCCCTGGTCAAGTTTGAATTCATCAACATGCCCGACTCCACGGGGTTTGGGAGCTACAGTGAATCAGGCCAAGTGATACCTGTCTCGTTCAAGGGCGAGAAGGGAACTTATGTGCATGCCATGTATCTGAACGATGACGCGCCCATCGTCGGGGGCCGCGAACTCTGGGGCTTTCCCAAAAAATTAGCTCAGCCGGACCTGAGTGTTCATATGGACACCTTGATTGGGACGCTGGACTATGGAGGTATCCGCATCGCAACGGGCACCATGGGTTACAAACACAAGCCCTTGGTGCGAGAGGATGTGCTCGCTTCGCTGAGTTCACCCTCTTTTCTACTGAAAATCATACCTCATGTGGACGGGACCCCCCGTATCTGTGAACTTGTGCGCTACACGCTCGCAGACATTGTGTACAAAGGAGCGTGGACCGGCCCGGGCGCCCTGCAACTTTTTCATCATGCTCTGGCCCCTGTTGCCGATTTGCCCGTGCATGAGGTCGTATCCGCCGTGCACATACTGACCGACATCACCCTGCCGCTAGGCAAAGTTGTGCACGACTATCTTGTTTAATATGATAAAGGAAAGGAGCAAATCATGGACATGAAAGGTAAAGTTGCCATTGTAACCGGTGCCGCCAGCGGCATCGGAAAGGAGATCGCTAACACGTTTTGCAGAGCAGGGGCAAAGGTTTGCATTGCCGACTTAAACCTGTCAGCTGCTAAGACCGTCGTTGCGGAAATCACAAAAGAAGGGGGAGTGGCGATGGCGGTAGCCATGGATGTCACTGATGAAAAAGCTGTTGACACAGGCGTTCAGGCATTGATCGATTCCTACGGAGGAGTCGACGTTCTGGTCAGCAATGCCGGCATTCAGCATATCGATCCGATCGTCGAATTGTCCTTCGCCAACTGGCGCAAGCTCCTCGCGATCCACGTGGATGGCGGTTTCCTCACCACGCGGGCATGCCTACGCTCCATGTACAAATCAGGCCGCGGCGGAGCCGTTATCTACATGGGATCCGTTCACTCAAAAGAGGCATCCCCACTGAAGGCTCCCTATGTGACCGCCAAACACGGGCTGCTCGGCCTCTGCAAGGTGGTCGCGATAGAAGGGGCAAAATACGGAGTTCGGTCCAACATTATCTGCCCAGGCTTTGTCCGCACGCCTCTCGTTGAAAAACAGATACCCGAACAGGCCGCAGAGCTGGGCATCAGCGAGGAGGATGTCATCAAGAAGATCATGCTGAAGGAGACTATAGACGGCGAATTCACAACTACGGAAGATGTAGCCCATGTGGCACTGTTTCTGGCATCGTTTCCCTCAAACGCGCTGACCGGCCAGTCGATCCTGGTAAGTCACGGCTGGCACATGGAGTAGATTTCTTGAGATAACGCGCTATGGGGACTATGCCCTTCCTATGCATGGCAGGAGATTTCTGAAAAAGGTTGTTAATATATCCCCAAAAGCATTTACGCAGATAATTGAGATTCAGCCTTCTTAAGGAAATCTGCAAGCTTCATGTCTACTTTGGCTATGTGATCCAACAGCCAGTCTACAAGTATCTGGTCGGTAGCTACGGAGAGGTCATACGAGCCGGCATATGAGCCGGAAGCCTTTATCTGTTCAAGTTCTCTTTTCAGCCCGGAGAAAGTTGTTTGAAACTTCTCGTGTTCCGCCCTGTGTTTAAGATACTCCGGATACCTTAATTCTTTCATATAACCTTCTTCCATTGCAAAATGATTGTTCACGTAGTCTTCGAGGAATTTGATCACATCGTTTATTTTGTACTTGCACGTATGCTGATTTATGGCCTCGACAAGTTCCCTGATCATTCTAAAAAGCTCTTTATGATCATCGTCGATCTTCTTAAAACCTACAGACAAGCTTTCATTCCATTCCATCTTGCCACCGCACAATCAGGTTGCTCAAAGGTTATATAATAATCTTATCACAATCTTTCAAGTGGCGTGAATTACTCGGCTCAGCTATGTGGTGCTTACTATTTGTTCTCCCAGATGCTGAGGAGGTAAAATGGAACAGCAGCAAAAGCCAGTGTCCTTTATAGTATCCATGGACAGGTCTTCATGGCGCTGTATAATATCGATATCCGATCTTGACAGTCATGAGGATGACTTCTACCATATAAATTAGGATTACTGATGCTCACCGGAGGTTGCTATGAGGGAATATGATTATGTGATAATCGGTGGAGGTACGGCAGGTTTGGTTCTATTGTACAAAGCAATCGACAAGGGAAAAAGAATCGCTTTTTATAACGTAAGTTCCAGCTACAAGATCATGTAGAGACCGCCTCGTCTTGCGGTTGAAAATGCCAGGACGCTTAAATGACCTCTACAAAAAGGATACCATCAACCTAAAGGACCTGCAACTTGCTGGAAGGAGTAAGCATCTGGAGTGTGACATGCACACATTTCGGTTTGCCCGGCAAGATGATATAATTTAATATCGTCTGTATTATCCGGATAGACTATTCACTTCACGAGAATGAGGTTTTCATGACCTTCGTAATAGGTGTTCCAAAAGAGACGGCTAAGGGTGAGAATCGCGTTTCCGTTGTGCCTGAAGTGTCTAAGAAGTTCAAGGCGTTGGGGGCGGATTTCCGTGTAGAACACGGTGCCGGCGCCGGGAGCCTCTTCCGCGATGAGGAATTCGGAGAAGCGAATATTGCGGCGGATGCTTATGAGGTATATGCCAAATCCCAGGTCATATTAAAGGTGCAGCCGCCTGCCTATGACGAGATTCGTGCGATGCGCCAGGGCAGTACACTGATCGCTTTCTTGCATCCCTTTGATGACCCGGAACGTGCAAAACTATTATGTGAGAGGAAAATCACCAGCTTTGCAGTAGAAATGATTCCACGTATTTCCCGCGCCCAGAGCATGGACGCTCTCAGTTCACAGGCCACGGTAGCCGGTTATCTCTGCGCAATCATAGCTGCCGGGAAATGCCCGAAATTTTTTCCCATGATAACATCCGCCGCTGGGACCCTGCGGCCGGCCCGGGTCCTGGTAATCGGTGTGGGGGTTGCTGGACTGCAGGCAATAGCGACTGCACATCGCCTTGGTGCAATTGTTGAAGCCTATGATGTGCGCCCTGAAACAAGGGAACAGGCCGAATCAGTCGGTGCGAGATTTATAGATACCGGCGTATCCGCAATCGGCGTCGGGGGGTATGCGAGGGAGCTGACAGCAGAAGAAATAAAGCTTCAGAACGAAAAGCTCGGCAAGGCTATTTCCCAGGTGGACGTACTGATCGCCACAGCGGCTTTGCCCGGCAAAAAAAGTCCCTTAATTGTAACCAGCGAGATGGTGGCAGGGATGAAATGGGGAGCTATTGTTGTTGATATGGCTGCGGAAGGGGGCGGCAATGTTGCCGGTACCCGGGCGGGCGAGACTGTGAGCATCGGTGGAGTCACCCTCTTCGGTCCTGTTAACTTGCCATCACTTATGCCGGTCCACGCTTCGGAAATGTATTCCAGGAACCTGTTTAATTTTTTGTCCCCTCATATTAAAGACGGCGCTCTAAGTCTCGACTGGAGCGATGAGATCATCGCCGGAAGCGTCTTCACACATGATGGGGAGATCCGCAATGAAAGCATTAGAAGAGCATTGGGATTATAAGAATCGGCATTTTCTTTTTATATTTTCTAATTACAGGGAGGCGTTTATGGAAGGCTTTTTCGCACTCTATATAATTATGCTGGCCGCCTTTACCGGCTACGAAGTGGTCTCGCGGGTACCCGTAATCCTGCACACGCCACTTATGTCCGGCTCGAATTTCGTGCACGGAGTAGTGCTGGTGGGTGCAATGGTCGCTCTGGGGCAGGCACGTACTCCCTTTGAGCAGGCAATAGGATTTTTGGCGGTTCTGCTCGGGGCAGCGAATGCGGTCGGTGGTTACGTGGTTACGGAACGTATGCTCGCCATGTTTAAAAGTGAAAAGAATAAGACTTCTGCAATAAAGTGAAAATGATTAGTTTGCATCTTGATAAGCATGTTGCAAGTTCCAATTCAAACAGAGGAATGGAAAACACACCGTGAAAGTTACGTTATGACCATGGAAGTCGTTATCAATTCGAGCTACTTTGTAGTAGCAGTCTTGTTTATACTGGGCCTCAAGGGCATGTCGTCTCCAGTGACCGCCCGGCGGGGAATTGCTTGGGCCGGAGCCGGTATGGTGCTCGCACCCTTGGTTACCTTTGCATGGCCCGGCATGGAAAATTATGCCCTGATGATAATTGCTCTGGTCCTTGGCGGCGGCATTTCATGGTGGGCCGGCAGGGTGGTCAGATTGACAGATATGCCTCAGATGGTTGCGCTCTTTAACGGCATGGGTGGAGGCTCGGCAGCGGCGATTGCGGCCATAGAACTATACCGCAGCCAAACGCACGGCATAGAAGTGACTGTTCTGGCTACTATAGGCGCCCTGATCGGCTCGGTGGCCTTTTCCGGCAGTTGCATCGCCTTCGCCAAGCTACAAGGCATATTAAGGAAAACTGTGCGCCTGCCCGGACAAAATGCAGTAAATGTCATTCTGGCAATTCTTACGATTATTTCTGCTGTCCATGTAATCGCTTCTGTTACTGCAACAGGCCTAATAGTTTTCTTCAGTCTCGCGATATTGCTCGGTGTGATAATCACTATTCCCATTGGGGGGGCTGACATGCCTGTTGTGATTTCTCTTTTAAACGCCTTGACAGGTCTCGCCGTAGGCTTTGAAGGTCGTGTGCTGAACAACCCGGCAATGATGATTGCCGGCATTGTGGTCGGCGCCGCAGGCTCGCTCCTTACACACCTTATGGCCAAGGCGATGAACCGTCCGATCTTCAATGTGCTCTTTAACCCGATTACAGGTGAGGTTCGTCCCGGGGGCACTGAAATAACCGGAACAATGAAGGAGATCTCCGCATTAGATGCGGCTGCAATGCTGCGCTATGCACGGAAGGTGATAATCGTCCCAGGTTACGGTATGGCTGTGGGACAGGCTCAGCACAAGATCAGGGAAATGACCGATCTGCTGGAAGAGACGGGGTGCGACGTAAAATTCGCTATACATCCGGTCGCGGGACGTATGCCCGGACACATGAATGTGCTTCTGGCGGAAGCAAACGTACCATATGAAAAGATCTTTGACCTGGAGGAGATCAATGAGGAGTTTTCACAAGCAGATGTGGCAGTCGTAATCGGGGCCAATGACGTCGTGAATCCCGCGGCGCGTACGGACAATAAAAGCCCGATTTACGGCATGCCGGTCCTGAACGCCGACCATGCGCGAAATGTAATAGTGATCAAACGCGGCAAGGGGACCGGCTATTCCGGTACCGAGAACACGCTTTTCTATGCCGAAAATACGCGCATGCTCTTCGGTAACGCTCAGACGGTAGTAAGCGAACTGGTAAAAAATTTAAAGGAACTAATATCCTGACAATTTATGTGTTGCGTTTTCCTCATTTTGCTTTTTTTATATGTTAAGTGCCGTTACAGTCAGGGAATAACTGATTTTTTTATTATCCTATTTCCTACAGAAATATCAGCCTCGGACTGACTCCATTACCCCATGCTGATATTTTAAACTTAAAGGCAGTTCAAATACAGATCGCAAGGTTTCAATCAAATAGGTATTTAAATTATTCAAAAGGAGGGATGCAATGATAAGTATTTTCGAGGCTGATAGACCTATTAACCCCGGTGTTAAGAAGAAAGCACCGGGTGCACTGATTAAAGAACTTGCTGAAGCAATAATGTTGCAGTAACTGGAAGATCTGTGGGTTGATGAAGAAAAATCAAACTGCATCGACTTTTTTAGCGGAGAAGGGTTTCGTATCTGTTCCAAAATAGCCGGGATGAGTTCTGACGACAAGGTAAAGATGCTGAATATAGTCAGAGATATTATTTCTCAAAATTCAGCAAAGGGCAAGAAAGTTCAAGGGATGAGGGCTGAACTGGATGAGGTTTATCAACTTGTGCGATGAAATAATAAACAGTTTGGAGGTGTAAGATGGCCTGTCCATTTTTCAAAGTGGCTCATGTTGGTTATTGCAGCGCATGTGATTTTTTTTATATTCCCAGTATCATGGAACTGGAACAGCAGTGTTTTAAGGACAGTTTCGAGTCTTGTGTCAATTTTAATAATCTTCATGCAACAACGCAAAGTGCAACAGCCCAATAGTGTAAAGTAACTTTGAGAAGTAACGTTATAAGCAACCTGATTAATGGAGCGCAATGGTATCGTTTACCCTGTCATTCCGGCATGTCGGGAATCTTACTTCTTTTCAAAAGGATTCCAGACACGCTTATTTTAGAGGGAATATCTGTCGTCGGATATTGCATGAGGCCTCAATAATAACAGTCGTTTGCGAGATACAACAATAACAAACACCAAGGCATGTTCCTTTTTGCCGCTATAAATGCATCAAAAAGAACATTAACTGTAAAGAAGGAGTGACATTGGAAAAGTATTTCGATCTTTATGAACAGGGATCGGTTGAACATGATGCGGATTATATCGCTACAGGAACCGAGGAAATAGTGCCGATCGAAAACTCAGCACCTACGGATACCGGAGTAATAAGAGAATCCATCGAAGAGGAGTATGATCCCTTAAAAGCATACTTGAAAAGCATAAAGCTGATTCCCCTTTTGACCAAAGAAGAAGAAGTTGAAGTCGCCAGGCAGATCGAAACATGCAAACTCAAAATATTCAACCTAATTTTCAGCATCCCCTTTGTCCTTAACAAGCTGGCAGAGTTGGGGCGGCTGGTAAAAGAAGGAGAGGCCCAGCTTTCGGAATTTGTCCAGGACATTGAAGATATGTCAGAAGAAGAAATTGGGGCTAAAAAAGAACGCTTTTCGATCATTACAGAATCTATCCATGCAATCATCAGAAAAAGGGAAAAACAAAAAAAGGCAGGCGCTCCAAAGTTGTTGCTGAACATCAAACACGGCAGCATGAAGAAAATTCAGGAGCTCAATTTAAAATACAGTGTAGTAGAAGCCTTTTCTGAGGAATTAAGAAAAATGTGGGAGCGTTGCAGGACCACCGACAGCAGGCAATACAGTAGTGAGATCAAAAAACTGGAATCCGGCATTGGACTGCACGGTCCTCAAATAAAAAGGGCGGTCGCAGAACTGGAAGCGCTGGAAATCGAGCTGACCCATGCAAAGGGGCAGCTTGTCGAATCCAACCTCAGGCTGGTGATCAGTATTGCAAGACGGTACATGGGAAAGGGATTAAGCCTTGGCGACCTTATCCAGGAGGGCAACATAGGTCTCATGAGGGCAGTAGACAAATTCGAGTACAGGAGAGGATATAAATTCAGCACCTATGCTACCTGGTGGATACGGCAGGCGGTCAGCCGTGCCATAGCAGACCAATCGAGAGTCATCAGGATACCCGTACATATGATCGAAAATATCAACAAGATAAATAAAATCACCAGGGAGTTTGTCCAGGAACTGGGCGTTGAACCCACTCCGGAAGAGATAGCAAAGCGTTTAAAGATGCCCCTTAATAAGGTGAAAAACATTATGAAAATATCAAAGGAGCCGATATCCATTGAAACGCCGATAGGAGATGAGGACGATACCATACTCAAAGATTTTATTGAGGACAAGTCAAACCTCTCACCGCTGGAACTGCTAATCCGGGAAGACCTGAAAACGTGCGTTGACAACATACTTTGCAAACTCTCGCCCAAAGAACAGCTTGTAATAAAAAAACGTTTCGGGATAGACGCGGATGCGTCCGCAACCCTTGAAGAGGTCGGCAAGACATTTGATTTGACACGTGAGCGAATCAGGCAAATACAGGGCAAGGCAATCGAGAAATTGAGAATGTCAAATGGACTCTCTTGGCGGAGGCGCCCTGACAAAAAGGAACAGGGTCACGCTTCTCAAGGACGGGAATGATACTTATGCATCCATGTTTAAAGCGCTGGAGGAATGGGAAAAGGGACCCCTGTCCCACAGGATCAAGGATTTGAAATATAAAACACCGCTGCAATTCCTTCAAAAACATCAACTATGCAGATGGTTTCCAATAAGACTGATCAGAAGCACTGCAAGAACAATAGCGGCTACAATAACATATGTGCGATCCCGTTGTTTTACGAAAGCAAATAGGAGGAATGCGACCCAAGCACCGGGGGTACACATCAGGATAAGCAGCCCAAACTGAATTATAGCACGGCTCCGTAAGGAGAAAGCATCCTTTATTATCCCATGGATACCGCGCAAATCCGAGGGTTCGCCTGAAAAGATTTTGTATTCGGGAAAGTCTGTCCCATATTTAGTTAGATAAACTATACCTCCGATAAGCACAAGAACAGAGGCTATGATAACCCCGGCCCGCAAAAAATTACCCACAATTAATTCAATGCGCTCGTCGTTCCCGCTTTTATTCTCTATCGCCATTCAGATTCTCCCGGTCAACCCGTTGCATATCATCTCGATTGCAAGAAAAAGTATGACTATGCTGAAAATGATCCGTAATAGTCGGGCCCTTGTTTTTACAAGTATTCGCGCCCCAGACAGTGCTCCTACAAGCACGCCGAGCATCACAGGCATGGAAAGTCCCGGATCAATATAACCCTTATTCAGATATATCCCGACGCTCGAAGCCGCAGTTACTCCGATCATAAAGTTGCTCGTGGTTGTAGATACCTTAAAAGGGATGCGCATGAAATGGTCCATGGCAAGAACCTTGACCGCACCTGAACCGATGCCTAGCAGTCCCGAAAGATTGCCCGCCAGAAACATCAGTCCAAAACCTTTAGGGACGTCGTGGACATGATAAGTTTGTTGCCCATCAGCAGTTGGGAAACTCCCATCTAGTCTTAACCGGGTTGCCAGCATGTCAGGCCGATCAATGTTGGTTCCATCGCGTCTCGGTCTCGATGAGAGATATGCAGAATGAATAAGTACAACACCAAAGATCACCGCAAGCCACGAGGTGTGTATACGTGTTGCCATGAAAGCTCCTAACAGGGCTCCCAGGGTGGTTGCTATCTCAAGAAACATCCCTATGCGAATGTTCGCATAACCTTCTTTGACATAGGAGGAGGCAGCTCCCGCAGAAGTTGCGATCACTGAGACCAGTGATGCGCCGATTGCATAACGTATATCGATACCAAATGCCAGAGTCAACAAGGGTACAATAACAACGCCTCCTCCAAGCCCTGTCAATGCTCCCAGGAGACCGGCAAAAAAGGCACCGACCCATACAAGAGATGTAAATTCAAGGACATTCATACCCGATGTCATGACCGACAGTCTACACGATTACATCTTCCATTCTAATCGGAAAGTCAGCATCGCTACAGCCTCTTTCATTCGTCAATGCCTTAACGAAAGTATAGTATATGATGTTGAATTATCTATTTCTTAAAAAGAGCGAAAGCTTAACGCGCTTTGAAAATTCCGAACTCTGCGGTGCTTACACCCTCACAACATCGATGCCAGGATTACACAGGTTGAATGAATCTCATCGGCCTGTCGGAGCTGTTGTTGATCTCATGAAAATTCAACCAAGTCAACGCAACGAACCCCCCCTCTTCTTAGCCTTAATAAATTGCAGTTTATCGTCATATCAAACCTCCGATGAGGAGACGACCCTCACCCCAGCTCTTTCCATCTCCTCAAACGCTCTCTCGGCATCCCCGTCTTTCAGCCTCACCCCTTCCACCGCATCTTTTATGACATAAGAGCTGAACCCCCTTTTTTGTGCATCGATCGCAGATTCCTTGACGCAGTATTCTGTAACAAGACCGGCCACATAAAGGGCATCCACGCCCCTGTCCCTTAGAAATTTATCAAGGTCAATATTGATGCCCTCAAACACGGAATATCCTTCGTCCGAATTCATTGCCCCCTTAAGAAGAATTTGGTCTATCCTGTCCTGCTTTAGATCAGGATGCAGCTCAGCACCTTTTGTACCCTGGACACAGTGCCTGGGCCATTTGTCAAAATGAATAGTATTTTCAGGATGCCAATCCTTTGAAGCAATAATCAAAGAGAACTTATCCATCAGTTTGTTAATAACAGGGACAACCTTGTCCCCCTCAGGCGCGGGCAGTGCCCCGCCAGGACAAAAATCATTTTGCACATCAACGACCAAAAGAGCTTTCATGACCTCATACTCCTTTCTTGTACTTCCCCCTGATCTCAGACTGGTCTAAAACTAAGAAGGGAGACAGCGCTGCGACGCTAATTGCCTCTCTATTTTTATTTAGGCAGCAGGTTCTCGAAGAACCGTTTCTTTATTTCTCTCTCAACGCCTTTTTGCAGTCGTTTGCCGAGGCCCGAGGTATTAATGCCGACAGAGGGCCTATCGGCAGTCCCGGTTATTTTTAAGGGGACAATTGTCCATCCCTCTTTATCTTTAAAGTAACCTATTGCCTGGCTACCGGAGAGCCTGGAACTGAGCGCTGGAGAGAGCTTCAGGTCTGCCGTCATATCGATTTTTTTATCGAAACCAACAGTGCCTGAAGGATTCAGGACAATGAGGCGCGAGTCCATTGACCCATTAACCGAGGTTTTCTGGTTCCTGATCACAAGTGCAAACCGGGCAGTGTCGAACTTTGGGGTCCTTAATTCGTTAATACCGGTCAAAAGTGAGATAGCCTCCATTATTGCTGAGCTTTTTACCTCCACATTTTTCAAATCTATGAAACCCTTGCCGGCGAGTGTCCTTTTAATTGCTTCGGAAGTCCCTTCGCTTTCCAGGCCATAGCTGAATGCAAGGCCGCCTTTAACAGTACCAGTTGCATTTATTTTGCGGCCTCCTGCGAGTGCCATTTGCATCGGAGATAAAGTCACTGCTCCGCGTTCATAGCGGTAACCCACGAAAAAATCCTTTACGTCATAACCGCTGTAATGCATTGCATCGATCCTGATCTGACCTGAAGCATTGATCCCGGGTTCTCGAACATCCCGGACCCGGTAAATACGGAATTGGTATCCGCCGAAAGAAAAATTCGGAGAGATCGAGTTTTTCACAGTATCCGCCCGTTTTACGTTTGCAGCAGGAATGAGTCTATCAAGATCGAGCTGTTTTGCATAAATATTGATGCGGGCATCCGGCGCGCTGTGATAATTTATTACTGATCCCGACGTTTTGACGCTGTCGTTTCCGAGCATCGTCGTAAACGCTATAACTATGTCCCTGTCGGTTATATCCACACTGCCTGATGTATCTGTAGGTATTCCGTTCAAAACAGCTTTCCCACTCCTGATACTGATATGTCCCGTAAGGGTTATTTCACCAGGTATCCTTCCCACAGCTGTTTTTAATGTTATGTCGGGAATATCCGCAGCCACATCAGGCAATTTTTTCTGTCGGTCTGTAAAAGCAAGCGTCGTGTCGTGCATGCGGATACTGTCGGCAACCAGTGCGAATGGTATTGGCTCTTTTGCCTTCGGTTGTCTCTCTGCTTTTTTTGCTGTAATATCGCTGAAATTGTATGTGCTGTCTTTTTCTCTCTCTATCCATATATGAGGGGAATCCAGTTCCAGCTTATCTATAATCAACTGTCTTCTTAAAAGCGGGAGCAGGCGATAATTCAGAATGAACTCTTTCACGCTGATGAAATTATTGTTTCCCGTCAGTTCCCTGATGCTGATTTCTTTAACTACAACTCCCCTGAAAATGGACACATCTATATCGCCGATGGACACAGACCTTCCGGTGACCGCTTCCAGTTTCGGTATAATTATTGCCTTCAGCTTTTCACTTGTCAGATAGCTTTTGACAAAAAGAGTCAACCCAAGCAAACCAATCAACAGGAGCACTACTGCGGCTCCGCCCGCCCAAAGTAACTTCCTCATCGCCCGCCTCGCAATGCCCTGGCTCCCCAAAGGGTTGGAAACTTTTTGGGATGACAGGTGTCTTTCCGGTGACCCTTCACCCTTCTGCCGCATTCATGCGTATTCTCCACTCTTTCGTCAAGCGTTGTGCCTAATATTTTATAGCATATTAAGCGAGCACTTGCAATCTTATGCTACTGTGCCAATTCCTTTGATGTCTTAGAGATATTGCAACTGCCCGCAACAAGCTAAGAAAATTCACTCACAGTACATTTAAGTAAAAACACTGCCGATAACCCAGACGCTCGACTGCGGAAAAACAACCCCGAACTGTCTGAATTGCAGGTTAAGGTTCTTTTTTATAGGTAGTAGTATAATATGTATATTATTATTGACATCTTTATTTGTGCTGGTGAACAGATATGATAAAAAGGACTAATAAACAGCACAGTAAGCAGGGGAAGGCAGTGGGAAACCCAAGGCAGCCGGGCGCGCCAAAAGGCGAGGCTGAGTCTCGCGCGCCGTACGGGCCTGATAAGACAGAGTATAAAGCTGCCGACAGTTCGTCGGGCATCCCTGTGGTCGGCATCGGCGGGTCAGCCGGCTCCTTTGAGCCCTTCAAGACTTTCTTCACAGACATGCACGCTGACAGCGGGGCCGCCTTCGTCGTTATACAGCACCTGTACCCAACTCATGAAAGCCTGCTGCCGGAGATCCTGGCCCAGCACACACGCATGAAGGTTGTTGAGGCCCGGGACGCTATCCCTCTTGAACCTAACTGCGTCTATGTCATTCCGCCCAATCAGTACCTGGCAGTCCGCGATGGAGTTCTGTACCTTGTGGCGCCGATCAAGCAGAGAGGCATCCGGATGCCGATCGATTTCTTCTTCCGCTCACTGGCTGAGGACCGGCAGGAGCGGGCTATCTGCATCCTCTTCTCCGGCGCCGGCTCGGACGGGACCCTTGGGGTGCGCGCGGTCCGCGGCGCTGGCGGGCTTTCCATTGCGCAGGACCCGCAGACGGCCCAATTCAGCGACATGCCTCGCAGCGCGGTCGCCACGGGAATGGTGGACTTCGTCCTTTCTCCTGACCGCATGTCTGAAGTCCTAATGAACTATCTCCGGCACCCTTATGTCAGAGACTCAGGACAGGCAGACGTCCTTGAGGCCGAAGGAAAACCTGGAGGCCTTCATGAGATCCTGGCGCTCTTGCTGGCTAAAAAGGGCCGCGATTTTCTGCCCTACAAGCAAGGCACCATCTTAAGACGGATCGAACGCCGAATGGGGCTGCACCACATCTCGAACATGGCCCAGTATTACGACCTGGTCCGGCAAGACGCTGATGAAGTTAACCAGTTATTAAAAGATTTGCTAATCAACGTCACCTCGTTCTTCCGGGACGCGGAGGCGTTTGAAGAACTCCGGCAGAAGGCCATTGCGCCGCTGGTTAAAGCAAGACAGAACGACGAGCCGTTGCGGGTATGGGTCACCGGCTGCTCGTCCGGCGAGGAGGCTTACTCCCTGGCCATGCTGCTGACAGAGGAAGTCGCGGCAAGCGGCAAGAACTGCCCGGTGCAGATATACGCTACGGATGCCGACGAGGAAGCGCTGGAATTCGCTCGTCAGGGCATTTATCCGGAGAGCATCATTGAGGATGTGGAGCCGGAACGGCTGGCCCGGTTCTTCATCAGGAAGGACCAAAGCTATCAGGTCAGCGAGTCAATCCGCAAATTGGTGGTCTTCGCCGTCCAAAACCTGATTACGGACCCTCCCTTTTCCAGGGTGGATATCATCAGCTGTCGCAATCTCCTGATCTATCTGGATACCGATACGCAGGCGAAACTCATCCCGCTGTTTAACTTCGCGCTCAATCCCGGCGGGTATCTGTTCCTGGGGAAGTCGGAGGGGATCAGCGGCCAAAACGACTTGTTCGATGTTGTTTCTAAGAAGGCGAGGCTTTACCGCCGCCTCATTCCGCCCGGCCCCATTGTACTGGATACCCCGATTCTGCCGGGAAAGAAGAGGGCTCTGCCTGCCGTGCCGCAAGTTATAAGACCACCTGCAGTTGCTTCTTCAGACGTAATCCGGCAGGCTTTATTGAGCCATTTTGCCGCCAGCGTCGTATTGGTCGACATGAAAGGGCAAATCATACAGTTTCATGGTCAGACCGGCAAGTATCTCAACATGCCGACCGGCGAGCCCGTCTTGAACATACGGGACATTGCCAAGGAAGGGCTTTCCACAAGACTGCTGGGGGCGATGCATAAGGCGGCCCAGGACGGCAAGACGGTCGTGCTCGACAGCGTTCCCGTCACACAGGATGAAGACGGGCCGTTCGTCCGCGTCACCATCGCTCCCACTTCACAAAGAGGGGAAGCGCCGCTGCTGCTGGCCGTAATCTTCGAGGATGTCCCCCGCCCCTTGACCTCTACGGCTGAACAGTCACAGGGCAGCGAGAGTGAAACAGTCGTTAAGCAACTCGAAGATGAATTGAGGGCCACGCAGCATGAACTCCACTACAGCACCGAGGAACTCCAGGCATCGAACGAAGAACTTAGGGTAGCTAACGAGGAAGTGGTCTCCTCGAATGAGGAACTCCAGTCCACGGTAGAGGAACTGGAGACCTCCAAAGAGGAATTGCAGTCGGTCAATGAGGAGTTGACTACCGTCAACAGCGAACTTCATGACAAGGTCGAGCGATTGGCGGAAGCCAATAGCGATATGGACAACTTCCTCAAGTCCACGGAGATATTGACGCTTTTTCTGGACAGCGAGCTGCGAATCAAGCTTTTCACTCCGGTGACCACGCGTCTGTTGAAGCTGATCCCTTCGGACATTGGCCGGAAGATCAGCGACCTGGCGATGAATTTCATCGGTTACAAGCTGACTTCCGATGCCCTCGCAGTCGCCAGGGGAGCGGCTGCTATTGAGCGGGAAGTACAGCATTCAGACGGCTCATACTACCTGGTGCGCGTCATGCCGTACCACACGAAGCAAAACCGGATTGACGGCGTAGTGGTCACCTTCAGCGACGTAACCCGGCTAAGGCGGGCGGAGAAGCAGACTCGCAGGCTGGCCACGGTCGTGACAGATTCCAATGATGCAGTCATTCTGTTTGACGGGACTGGAAAGATCATGGCCTGGAACCGGGGCGCTCAGAATTTGTACGGGTGGAGCGAAGCAGAGGCCCTGGGAATGACCATTCAGGAGATGACGCCTTCAGAGAAGATCGCCGAAGTCGACGACCTGATCCTGAGGATGATCGCGGGGGAAATCGTTGCTCCTTTCGAGACCCGGCGCAAAAAGAAGGACGGCAGTATGATAGATATCTGGTTGACCGCAACAGCAGTCCGGGACGAATCCGGGAAGATGGTGGAGGCGATTGCCACCACGGAGCGCGACATGACCGAGCGCAATAAGGCCGAGGAAGATATAAGGGCACTTAACGAGCAATTGAAGCGCCAAGTCGCTGAACTGGACGCTGCCATCAAAGAAATGGACTCCTTTGCCTATTCAGTCTCGCATGATCTTCGCGCCCCTCTGCGTCATATGTCAGGCTTTGTGAACCTGTTGCAACAAAGGCTGAGGGACTCCCCTGATGTCAATACCCGCCATTATATGGACGCGATATCCGAGGCCTCAAATAAAATGGGTACGCTTATCGATGATCTGCTGAACTTTTCGCGCCTTGGGCGTGCACAGATGCAGAAGAGGAAAATAAACTTAAATGCCCTTGTAAGCGAAGTTATCAGCGAGATTCAGGAAGAGCTTAAGGAAAGGAAGATTAGATGGGAGATCGATGAACTGCCTGATGTCCTCGGTGACCGGTCACTATTAAGACTTGCGATAGTCCATCTAGTATCCAATGCAGTCAAGTTCACAAGTACTCGTCCACAAGCTGAAATCAAGATCGGATGCATAGATGATGGAGATAAATTCACTTGCTCCGTCACTGACAATGGAGTAGGATTTGACATGAAATATGTGGATAAAATCTTCGGCGTATTCCAGCGCCTCCATACCGCGAATGAATTTGAAGGCACCGGTATTGGACTTGCAATTGTGCAGCGCATCATTGCCCGCCATGACGGGACAGTCTGGGCCGAAGGTGCTGTGGGACAAGGCGCCACGTTTTACTTTACTCTACCAAAAATAAAGGAGACATAAGCATGCCTCTGCATAACAAAGCAGCTGCATGCAATGAAGGAGCTTTTCAGATGAGATCAGTGGGCAGGGCTTTGGAAGAGGCAACGGAGAAGTTGGGATAAGGGCTTTTTCCGGTGGGGCACAGACGGTCACCCCACCGTGGACCTCATCTCAGTCGGGGTGTATCCTGGTAAATTTAGCGCCTTTCAGAGACACCCCTCCCATCAGGCCCTTCTGATCGAAAATAAAGCCTGCAATCGGGTGCTGGCTCCGCAGTGTCTCGACAGAGACATCCGCGCCCATGTCTATGAGCGTGATCTCTGCGTCCACGCCGGCCTCCCAGTTATCACTTTTACGGAACTTGTTCAGTACCTTATCCGTCATGAACAGTATGACCATATCGTACTTCTCGGCGCCGATCTGCCATCCCACCGACCCCTCGGCAAGGCTGTAGTAGTCAACGGGCTTGCCGCCGACCATAAGCGCGCCCTGGCCGTATTTCCCGCCGATCACGAACCCGGCTTTGGTGATCCCGGGCATGACGAGTACCCCCTTGGCGCCCTTGAGATATGCGGTGCTGCCTTTCACGCGTTTCTTGAAATTCTCCATGGCCGCTCTGACGCCGGCGTTTATTTCTCCCTTTGTCTTCGCATATGACACGCCGGAGACCAAAGAGAGCGAAAGAGTGAAACATAAGGCCAATACCATAACTCTGTGAACATTACGCATCTTCATCTTTCCAATCCTCCTTTTTTGTTTATCTGTGTTTCCTGACCGTCATCCTCACATGCACGGCCAGGGGAAAAAAGCTCATATCGCATTACCGCCTGCTAGGCTTATAAAAAGTATATCATCTCAGAGGCCTCCTGTGAAGATAGCTTGCTGGACCGTAGGTAGTGGTCCAGTTTGTTTTTGCTCCGTATCAGACTTGTCCAAAATAAATTTTAGGGCGGAAGCCCCAAAACAGGTAAAATTATCTTGCGAAAGAAAAACTATCTGTTAAGGAGGCTTCCGATGAATAAGTTTAGCAGTATTTTTGGGCAGATTCTACAGTTATTTTCGAAGAGAGAATTTTACGAAGCGGTGCATGATACTGGATCGGAAAAGGGTGCGAAGGGATTTACGTGCTGGCAGCAGTTTGTTGGTATGCTTTTCTGTCAGTTGGGTCAGGCTCATTCATTAAGAGAGATATGTGGAGGACTGGCCAGCTGCATGGGGAAGCTTCAACATCTCGGTGTGTCCTCGGCTCCGAATCGATCAACACTGTCATATGCAAATGAGCATAGACCTTGGCAGTTGTATGAGCAAATATTTTATCGGTTTTTAGCCAGGTGCCATGTAATGGGGGAAGGCAAGAGGAAATTCAGATTCAGGAATCAACTTTTCAGTCTTGATGCTACAGTGATCCAACTCTGCACAAGTTTGTTCGATTGGGCGAAGTACAAAACGACAAAGGGAGCGGTAAAATTGCATTTACTGTTGGATCATGACGGGTATTTACCGGTATTTGCTCATATTACTGAGGGCAGAGTGCATGAAGTAAATATTGCCCAAACACTTTTCTTTCCAGCTGGCTCCATTGTGGTGATGGATCGTGGGTATACCGATTATGAGCTTTATGGCAGATGGACTAAGGAGGGAGTTTACTTTGTGACACGTCAGAGAGACAATGCATATTTCAAAGCAGTAGAGCAAAGAATGGTGCCCAAGAACAGAAATATTCTCAGGGACGAGCTTATCACTTTTGAGAAGTATTACTCAAGGAAGCTGTGTCCTAATGCACTGCGGCGGATAGAGGTATGGGATGAGGAGAACGATAAGGTAATCGTCCTTTTGACAAATCACTTGGGCTTCGGAGCTACTACTATCGCAGCCATATATAAAGACAGGTGGCAGATTGAAATATTTTTTAAGACGATCAAACAGAATCTCAAAATAAAGACATTTGTGGGAACCACCCCGAATGCATTGATGATACAGATTTGGACAGCATTGATAGCGATATTGGTGCTGAAATATATGAAGTTCAGGTCAACCTTTGGGTGGTCACTGAGCAATATGGTTGCAATGTTGAGATATAATCTGTTTGCGTACAGGGACTTATGGCATTGGATTGATAACCCTTATGCGGCTCCGCCTATGATTGGAGACGCAGAGCAAATTGCATTGAGTTTTTGAAATTGGACAGCATAATGAGCTTGAAAAAAAATGGAAGGGTAACCTGGTCTCGATATGGCGATTTTGTCTGTCTAAAAGACTTATTTTACAGGGATGGTTAAAATGATGTCAGATTATCTTGGACAGCAATGGCTCCGTATCAATTAATCTTTCGATTCCGGCCACCGGCATCTATTCCGCGGAGTCAATATCAGAGTGGAAAGCGGCTTCTGGGCGAGATGGTGCAGCTGAATTATTTTTCAAATTGGCAGCGTCGGCTTATTCAGTTGTCAGAAAAGAACTGATGTGTTTTTAGCAGACTTCCTACAAAAATATCATCCTTAGTCTTATTACCTAACTAATCCAAAACGTTAGAATGTTCATAGGGCTTACACAATTATTGCCTATTAACCAAGTGCAAAAAAAGCATAAACGACATTAAAGGCTGTAATCAGCCCAAATCATATGGTTGAGGTGGCGTAATGGAAAAATTTGAAAACATCATAAACAAGTCCGTCAAGGAGATCGTTTCCGATATCTATATAACGGGGGGGCATCCTGTAGTGTCACGGAGATGTGGCAATATTGAATTCAATAATAACGTCAAGTTTTCTCACCAAGAGGTGGACGATTTGGTGAAAAAACTTCTCAATTACGGGCAACATGCGGTCCTTAGCGAAAGAAAGTCTTTTGACATAGCCGTTTCCATCTGTGGCGTGCGCCTCAGGGTCAACGTATTCACTACGGCCAGGGGACTGAGCCTTGCGATCCGTATCCTCCCCGGGCACATCCCGAGCATAGATGAACTTAATCTCCATCCCTCCCTCCACGAAATCGCCAACCTCAAAAACGGCCTGGTCCTCAGTTGCGGACCCAGCGGGGTCGGCAAGTCTACGACGATTGCCGCCATTATCAATGAAATCAACAACACCCGCTCGTCTCATATCATAACACTCGAAAACCCCATAGAGTTCAGGTTCCCGACCATCAAATCCTTTATTCAGCAGCGGGAACTGGGGGACCACATGGCATCTTTTTCGCAGGGGCTCGTCGATGTCCTCCGTGAAAACCCGGATGTCATCGTCATCGGGGAACTGAGGGAGTCGGAGGTGATAAAGTTGACCATAAACGCCGCGGAGGCGGGACACCTGGTAATCGCGACACTTCATGCTGCAACCCCGGAAGAGGCGATTTACCGGTTGTGCAATTCCGTACCCGTTGAATTCCAGGATGAAATCCGCAACCAGATAGCCTCGATGTTTCAATGGCTCATTATTCAACAACTGGTATATATTGAAAGGATCGGTTTCCGTGTCCCGGTATTGACCATAGTCAGGGCCAACTCGTCGATCAGGAATATAATTCGCCAGAACAAACTGCAGCAACTGCAGAGCGCGCTTTTTACTGGAAAAAACGAAGGCATGTTCACCTCCGAACGTTACATGAGCGAATACCTGAATAGCCGCGAGAAATTCACCAGCCCCGGCATTGTTTTCCGTCCCTCGACCGAGAAAGCAAGTGATTCCGTCTTCCGATCTCCTGTTACCAACATTCGGCAAGGCACGCCGCCCATGAGGCAGCGCACGCCGTCGACCAGCGTCGAACCGATAATAATCAGGAACGAGAACAACAGCGGCGGCTTGGAACACGTCCTGAATCTTGACGATCACGGCGATTCGCTGGATAAAGTAATAAGGCAGTTGCATGCGGAGGGGGGGAGGGTGTCTATATGAAGTAGGGCGTAAGGCTCCGGCAAAATACTCGGAAACAGTTGCAACATTGACTGAGTATGCTGCAAAATACGTAGATGTTGACCCCGGAAGCCAGAGGAAGCATGACCGCTCAGCGCACTGCCTTCAAAGTGCTTGGCGCGATCAGCTTTTCACATTTTCTAAACGATACGATCCAGTCATTGATCATTGCCATCTATCCGCTGCTCAAGGGCAGGTTCCAGCTCAGTTTCGCGCAGATCGGCCTGATTACGCTGAGTTACCAGCTTACCGCTTCTCTGCTCCAGCCAATGGTCGGGCTTTACACCGACCGCCATCCGAAGCCATACTCATTGGTCTTCGGAATGGGTTGCACACTGGTCGGCCTCCTGGTCCTGGGAACCGCCTCGAACTATAATACGATTCTCCTTGCCGCCGCACTCGTCGGAACAGGTTCATCGATCTTCCACCCGGAGTCCTCCCGCGTTGCCCGTATGGCATCAGGTGGACGGCACGGGCTGGCGCAGTCGATCTTCCAGGTCGGCGGCAATATGGGCGCCTCAATGGGTCCCCTGATGGCCGCGTGGATTGTTATTCCCCACGGACAGGGCAGCGTTGCATGGTTTTCAGTCGCAGCTCTGCTCGCTATAGCAGTGCTCTGGCAGGTGGCCGGCTGGTATAGGCGTCGTCAGGCGCTGACTTCACACAGAGTTGCAGCTAATAAAGGGTTGCACCCGGTTTTGCCGGCGCGCACCGTTTTTCTGTCCATGATAATTCTGCTGGTCCTGATGTTCTCTAAGTTTTTTTACCTGGCCAGCCTGAACAGCTATTATATTTTTTACCTGATGCACCACTTCCAGCTGTCTGTGAAATCTGCGCAGATGCACCTTTTCGCTTTCTTGTTTGCAGTTGCAACAGGCACTCTTTTGGGCGGACCCATAGGCGACCGCATCGGCAGAAAGCTCGTGATCTGGATATTGATCCTGGGCGCTGCACCTTTCGCTTTGGCTCTGCCCTATGCAAATCTGGCCTGGACCGGCATCCTCACTTTTATTATCGGGTTCATCCTCGCTTCTGCCTTCTCGGCTATACTAGTGTTTGCGCAGGAACTCATTCCGGGTAAGGTGGGTACTGTCTCCGGTCTCTTTTTTGGCCTTGCCTTCGGCATGGCTGGAATCGGGGCCGCAGTACTCGGTAAACTCGCTGATCATTCTGGTATCGAATTCGTTTATCATGTGTGCTCTTATCTGCCGTTGCTCGGCATTTTTACCGCATTTCTCCCGGACCTCCGCCGTCGGAGCCTGTCAATAAGGTGAGCACCTTCGTCAATTCTCGATACATCCCTTCGAAATGGACGCGCACCGTCTCCAAGTCTCCACCCATGGCGGCCCGTTCAACCTCGCCGGCTTCATCCCTGAGCTGAAGCTCCCCCACCATAGATGCCGCACCCTTTATGGAATGGGAAAGCAACTCGATCTGGGAGACGTCATTGGCCGCTATGGCCTCATGGAGTTTCTCCATTTGATGCGGCACGTTCTTCACGAAAAGAGCCTGTATTCCCTTCAGGAGCTTCCTGTCTCCCTCCAGCCATTCAAGGCCTTTCCCTGTTTCAGCGCCGTCGATATCTTTGGGACCAGTCATTGGGATATACCGTTAAAGCTGGATCCGGCACCTTTTGCCGCCCCCGGTTTCGTCCTTCATCCAGAGCAAGATTTTCTTGGAGCGGGTACACCAGTCACGCACATCCTTTTCAAAGGTAGGACAGTCAGCAACCGCCTCCAGCACGTCGCCCGGCTTCATCTTTACCGCCATTGCCGTAATCTTCAATGTCGGCTGAGGGCATTTAAGACCTTTCGCGTCGAGAACCTGAACAGCCATTCCGTACCTCCTTCAATATTTCCCCGGCCTTGCAAGAAATTTTCACCATAAAAATTCCCCCCTTATTGCTGCACGCTGCTCCGGTCCTCACGCGCCATGAGGAGGGGCCCCAATTTTTTCACCGTTTTCACCATGTCCGTTATAACCGAAACGAATTTATCGCCTTCGCCCGCTGAAACATAATCAAAGCGGCATCTTCCCTCTTCGATACCGAACTGGGCCAAAAGTCTTATGAGCATGCGGTATCGCTGGGCCGCCCGGTAATTGCCTTCCTTGTAATGGCAGTCACCCGGATGGCAAGCCAGTATTAGAACACCGTCGGCCCCTTTCTCGAAGGCCTTCATTACAAACTGCGGATCGACCCTGCCACTGCACATTACCTTAACCACATTGACGTTCGGAGGATAAGGGTTTTGCGCTGTCCCTGCCTTATCTGCCCCGGCATAGGAGCACCAGTTGCAGAGGAATCCTACTATTTTCGGCTCAAAATCCGTTGCCATGCATGCCCACCTATTAAAAAAACTTGGTCACACAGCTTCAGCTGTGTTATTGCTTCTTTTTTCCAAACTACGCCAATGCCCCTTCTATTTCGGCCATAATCTCCTCATTGGTGAAGTGGTTGCCATTTACAGCGCCACACGGGCAGGCCGCCACACAGGTGCCACAGCCCTGACAAAGGGCTTCGTTTATCACTGAAACCTTCTTCCCGGGATTGAAGGAAATCGCCTTGTACGGGCATACCGATAAACAGACACGGCAGCCGGAACACGTATCGGAATTAATGTTGGCGGTGATGGGTTTGACCTCAAGCTTCCTTCCCATCACAAGACCGGACAATATGTATCCCGCCACCGCCATGCCCTGGTTTATGGTCTTCTGGATGTCCATGGGCGACTGGCAGGAACCTGCAAGATAAATCCCTTTTATCTTGCTCTGGGACGAATCCATTCTGCCGTGCAGTTCCTCGAAGAACCCCGCCTTGTCCCGGGACACTTCCAGCAGATGGCCCAGCTTATCCGATCCTTTTGAAGGCACAACCGCGGGACAGAGCACCACCATGTCTGCCGGTGCGAAGTCCTTCTTCCCGGAGGAGTCACTGAACTCGATCATCTTCTCCCCGTTCTTTACCTTTACCGTCAGGTCCCTGATGTCCGAGTATCGGATAAAAACGGCGTCGGGATTGTTCTTTGCATGATGGTAGAGCATGTATTCATCCTTGCCAGGAATGGAAAGTTCTTTGTAAAAATGATAGATCTTCGTTCCGGGCAGTTTGGTTTCGATTATATGGCTGAATTTGAATGCGTATTGGCAGCAGATGCCGGAGCAATACTCCTTGTGGTCCTTGTCGAGACTTCCCACGCAGTGGACGATGGCCAAGGACCGGGGAGCCCCGCCTTTTGATGTCCGTATTTCACCGTCGGTGGGACCATTGGATGCCATGATTCTCTCGAACTCAATCCCCGTATAGACATCCGGAATAGCGGCGTAGCCCAGGTTAGGGATCTTTGTGCAGTCGTAGATGCCGGAGCCGATGGCGATGACTATAGCACCTACCGTCCTCTCGATGATTTTCTCCTGTTCGTCGAAAACAATGGCGTCATCCACCGGGCAGGCGTCCTTGCAGAGCCGGCAATCCTCTCCCTTCATCCGCAGACAGAGGGTATTGTCGATGTAGGGAGCGTGGGGCAGGGCGCCTGCAAAGGGGAAAGAAATTGCCTTCCGCTCGCTCAGGTCACAATTGAAGCTGTTCTTAGCAGAGACCGGACATGGCCCGATGCATTCGTGGCAGCCGATGCATTTATGCGGGTCTGAGTAGCGTGCTGCCTGGCGTATCTTCACTGTAAAGTTGCCGTAGGAACCCACCACATCCTCTACTTCGGCCATGGTGAGCAGTTCAATGTTCTCTGCATGCTCCCCGTGCAGGATTTCACCCATGATAGGCTCGAGCATGCAGGGTCCGCATTCCATGTTGGGGAAGATTTCCTCGTACTGCACCGGCATGCCGCCGATAACCGGGTTCTTCTCCACAATGACCACTTTCCGGCCGGCTTCCGCCAGGCTCAGAGCAGTCTTGAGTCCGGCGGGACCGGCGCCAATGATCAGGGCATCGGGACTTGCATCGATCTCTTTCTTCTCCAGCGCAGCGTGAAGTACAACCCTCTTGATGGCAGCGTTGATGCAGCGAGACGTCTTTTCCGTTGCCTTTTCGCTGTCTGTTGTTACCCATGCCACCTGTTCCCGAACATTTACCATCTGCATGAGGTACGGATTGATCCCTGCCTTCGAGAGCACTCGCATAAAAGTGCTCTCGTGGTCCCGGGGAGAGCAGGCGGAGATGACCACACGCTCGACTCCGTTTTCACGAATGTCCTGTTCCAGAAATTCCTTGCTCTCTTCTGAACAGAGGAAATCAACGGTTTTGTAATGGATGTCCCCCGAAGAGAAGCTGATGTTCTCCTTCACCTTGTCAGCGTCCACCCTATCGGCGATATTCGTCCCGCACTTGCAGAAATATATGCCGATCTTCATACCCCCCCTTTAGATGCTGTTACCGTGGGTTTCAATTCAAATCCTCTTCGATGAGTGCGACGGTACGGGACACCGAAGCCTCAACCTCTTTTGTAAGTCCCTCCCCAAAGGTTTCCACGTCCTTTGCCTCAATCCCCCAGATGACAACCTCAGAGGGGAGGGGCACACCCAGCATCCTCCCCATCTCCAGCGCCATAGGAAGGTCCATGTCGTGCACCGACAGGGTGTTCCGCGTGGTTACCAGATCAGAAAGCGAAAGTCGCCGCACCGTCCCAGGCCTCTCCAGACCTGTTACCATGGCATCAACTATCACGGCCCTATCGTATCCCGCCATAACGTCCATGAGACGGATGCCTCCCGCATACATTTCTATGACATCTGCCGCGCTTTGTCCCGAGCTGTCCATTCTTTCCTTCAGCTCCCGCGCAATCCGGACCCCCACCGAATCATCAGATAAGATGGGATTACCGAGCCCGATGATGATCGTTTTCAACTTTATCCGTCTCTCTTGAACGTCCTGATAATTTCGCCGTCCGGCTTTCTCAGATTCACTGTCATGGGCATATTTCCAGGTATGGAATGGGTAGCGCAGGAAAGACAGGGATCATAGAGCCTGAAGGCCATCTCGATCTTGTTCAACAGGGATTCTTCAACTACCTTGCCTTTGGTGATAAGCTTTTCCGCAGCCCTCTTGATGGACATTGTCATGGGCGCATAATTATTGGTCGTACCGACGATCATGTTGACTTTTGTCAGAACTCCCCTTTCGTCTGACTCGTAATCGTGAGTCAGGGTCCCCCGCGGGGCCTCCACTGAACCTATGCCCTTACCTTTGATCTTTCCAGGGATGGTCCTTACATTGGGGGAGGTGATCTCAGGGTCGGTGGCAAGTTCGAGCATGTGTTCGGACGCATAAAGAAGCTCTACCAGCCTCGCCCAATGTGTTGCCAGACGATGATGAATGGGTTGGTATCTGCCGTCGACCTTCCTGGAACCGAATGTCTCGTACATTCTTTCAAAATGCTCCTGGGCCTTTGGAGTGGGCATACTGTCCGATACATTGAGCCTCGACAGCGGACTCGCGGCGTACACGCCGCTGTCCATGCCGTCAACAAAACCCTTCCAGCCGATTTTCTTGATATAAGGGTACTTGAGATACGTCCAGGTCTCGACGTGTTCCGCAATGTGAGTTGCATAATCCTTCGGATTATATTTAACAAGTTCATTGCCTTCGGGATCTATAATTCGTATCATACCGTCATAAAAATTGACCCTGTTCTTCTCATCGACCGTTCCCATGTAATATGTTTTATGCAGATAAATGTCTGAGGTCACGAGGTCCAGATAGGCCGGGTTCTTCAGGACAATATCATCGAAGATTTTAAGAGAGAAGAGGGCGAAGTCGATGTTCTTTTTCGCGATCTCTGCAATCTCTTTCCGTTCATCTTCCGAAACCGGCTTGCTCCATCCTCCGGGGAGACCCGCTGCAAGATGGATCCCTCTGCCGCCGAGTGTCTGTATGACATGATGGTTCCTCGCCCTGCAATCGATAACCTGTCTTGCAACATCGAGACCGACTTTTTTTATCACGCCGAGTATATTCCTCTCAGAGGGAGGAGCATCGGGCCCGACTATGAAGTCCGGTCCGCCCAGGGCATAGAAATGAGTTGTGTGGTCGGTGACATAAAAAGCCATGTACAGGAGTTCCCGGATCTTCTTCGCCGCCGGCGGCGGCTCCACATCGAAGAGCATGTCCAAAGCCTTGACAGAGGCCATGTGGTGGGCCTCGGGACAGACACCGCATATCCTGTTGGTGATCACCGGCATATCCTCTGCCATCCTTCCGACAGAGAACTGTTCAAACCCCCTGAGTTCAGGAACCTGAAAGTACGTATTGGCCACATCCCCTTCGTCGTTCAGGAATATCTCTATCTTCCCATGTCCTTCGAGTCTTGTAATGGGGTCTATGCTGATTTTCTTCATGAAATCCTGCCTTTGAGAATCGAGCCGGGCAGAGTATATTTGTAGAATGTCCCGGCAAAATCCGGGACCGCATCAATGATCGCGTCGGTCCTTTTATCGATCTCTTCCTCAGGCATGCCTTTTAAGTCACCGATGTCAAGTATGGAACCAAGCGCCGCAACCATCTTGGCTCCCTGGTCCGGCACGCCTTCGGGCGGACCGTAGCAGCCTGTGCAAGGCATATTCACCTTAGGGCAGAGAGCGCCGCATCCGTCCCGTGTGGCGATGCCCATACAGATCAATCCTTGTTCAAGGAGACACTGCTTCGTGTCAGGGATAAACTCGTAAGTCCTCCGCAACGCTCTAACATTCTTGTCCTCTTTTATCCGGTCGCATTCCTCGCAGACCGACGATTTCCCAGCTCCTATGACACTCCCCTTGGGCGGGAGCTTGCCTGAGACCAACGTCTCCACCACGTTCCATATCTGGTGAGGCTCGGGAGGACATCCCGGAATGAAATAATCGACGTCTGTCACCTGGGCGAGTGTCTTCACCGCGTCAAAAAAAACAGGAAGGTGCAGAGTGCCTTCGGGGACCCTTGTCACGGGCTGCGGGACAATCCCGGAAGGGTTATCGATGGTGGCGTTGTCGAGGTAAACAGTCTTCATAACGTCGGCTTTTGTCGAGAGATTGCCTAAACCGGGAATGCACCCTTCATAGGCGCACGAGCCGAAGGCAATGAGGAACCGGGATTTCTTCCTCAAGAGGCATGCCATCTCCTGGTTTTCTTCTGTTCGTATAGCGCCGTTGAAAAGGGTAATGGCGATGCTCTTGTCGGGCATTGCCTCAATGTCTTTCTTCTTGGTATCAATAAGGCAGGGGCAGAAGATGAAATCAAAGGCCGCGTCCACGTCCAGTATTTTGTCGTTGATGTTTACAAGGGCAATCTCACAGCCACCACACGATGCTGCCCAGTACATGCTTAACTTCGGCTTATCCGTATGACAACCTCCAGTTGCTCATTTACGGTCCCTGGTCAGGACGGGGGCCATAATATCCTGTCAGATCGTGCAAGAATCGACGATGTCCTAAGCCTCGCGCTTTTTCAAAGGACGGAACAGGACGAGTTCCCGAACTCCGCAAGCGGAACTTCCTTTAGGATATTGCTGTATTATCATCAATCATGCACTTATTGTCAATGGTGAGCGATCAAGAATATTTTGTTACTTTCAGGTAGAATACGAACAATTAACACCAAGCTTTAATTGCTTCTATGTAGAGTGAGAAACCTGTAAGGGGGGAAAAGATACCATATGCGTGGTAGTTTTATTTCTTTCTTTTGAACGGTGCGACCATTTTCATGAAACCGATCGTACTCAGAAAACTTTTATCCAGAAAAAACAAATCCTACCTTGTTGACATGGTAGGCAAAGCGATCGATGATACGGCTACGCGGTATTCTCCGGCAAGTATGATATTATAAAAACCCTGAGGTCCGAAAAGGGCCTTGAAAACATGTATTTTGTTTTTATGAAAGGAGACACGACGAATGGGAAAGATTCTTCTTAAGAAACTGCTCAACAAGATGGATTTTGCGCCGGTGCTGAACGAAATCCTGCGCTCAGTGGCCGGCTCTATCATTATTGAGGATACCGACGGAAGGGCCCTGCTGACCGGTTTTGACGGCGCCGATCAAAGCTATCAGATATCCTGTGACTGCGGAAGGAGAGACTATCGGATGGGTAAAGGGAAGTGAAAAGGTCCTGTCCATTGCGTCGCTCCTCTCGTATGTGGCTGAAAAGGAGTTCGAAAAGAGGGCTCTGGTGCAGGAGACACTTAACAAGTACAAGGAAATAACGCTTTTGTACGATATGGCCGAAAAGATAGCGGCGTGTCTCGACCCCGGGGAAGTAGCGCGTTTAGCCATTGATGAGGTGAAGAGGGTGATCAGGGCGGACAATATCGCGCTTATGCTTCTTGAGGAGAAAACCGGACAACTGGAAGTGATTTTGTCTTCCGGAAAAGAGTTTGAGACTTCAGAGTTCATGGAACGCTCCTCCGGCGATGGAATTGCGGGCAGTGTCATGGCCACGGGCAAGGCGGAGATCGTGAACGACGTTGAGTCCGATCCCCGGTACGTGCGCGGCCCGAAAATGCTCGGTTCCCTGATGTGCTCTCCCCTCAGGACAAAGGAAAAGGTCATCGGCGTCATGCGAGTGAGCACGGAGCAGCCCGTCACTTACACTGCGGAGGATCTCAAGCTCTTCACCACCCTATCTTCACAGGCAGCGGTGGCTATCGAGAACGCGCGTCTCTATGACAGCCTGCGGGAGACTTTCATCACCTCTATACGCACCCTGGCGGAGACCATTGAAAAGAGGGACCCTTACACAGGCGGCCACACCAAGAGGGTTATGGAGTACAGCCTTGCCATCGGCAGGACACTAGGAATTTCCCGGGAGGACATGACGCGGCTGGAACTCGCCTCAGTGCTGCATGACATCGGCAAAATAGGGGTGAGTGACAACGTGCTTTTGAAGCCCGGCAAGCTGAACGATGAAGAATTCGCGGAGATCAAGAAGCACCCCGGATACGGGGAAGATATATTGGGCCATATCGTCCAGTTGAGGAATGTTATTCCCGGGGTGAAATGCCACCACGAGCGGCATGACGGCAGAGGGTATCCCGATGGTTTAAAAGGGGATGAGATCGATATCACGGCCCGCATCATCTCTGTTGCCGATTCTTTCGACGCCATGACTACCAACAGGCCGTATCGTCAGGGACTGAGCCTGGAGCAGGCATTCGAGGAACTGCAGCGTTTTTCGGGCACGCAGTTCGACCCCGAAGTGGTAAACGCTTTCCTGGCAGCCGACGTGGTGGAAGCTTTTTTCAACGCTGCCGCCAGAAAGAAAATATTATCATAAATTTTATCTGCGGGAGGTACAAGATGCCCAAGGTATTGATTGTAGACGATGAGCCTCACATAAGGCTTCTTTTGGAGCAGACACTGGAGGAACTGGAGGACGAGGGGGTGGAACTGCTGGTGGCGGATAATGGAGAGTCGGCCCTCGAAATGATAAAGTCCGAAAAGCCGGAGATCGTTTTTCTCGATGTAATGATGCCCAAAATGAATGGTTTTGACGTGTGCAATGCTGTGAAGAATGAACTGATGGAAGACAATGTTTATATCGTGCTGCTTACGGCCAAGGGGCAGGAATTCGACCGGCAGAAAGGGTCTCAGTCCGGGGCGGACATCTACATGACGAAACCTTTCAACCCCGACGAGATACTTTCAAAGGCGGTTGAAGTGCTCGGCCTGCGCAAATAGGAAGGGCCGGGGAATGGTGAGGGACATGTGTACAGTGCTGGTAGTGGATGACGAGGAGATTGTCCGGTTCGTCTTCAGCGAAACGCTTGTGGAAAAGGGCTTCTCCGTCATCGCAGCGCAGGACGGCGGTGAAGCCTTGGCCCGCTTGGCCTCAGGAGGAATCGACGCCGTGCTCCTGGATCTCAAGATGCCGGGAATGGACGGCATCGAGACCATGAAGCTGATGAAGGAGCTTGATCCCGACGTTCCGGTGATCATGGTGACCGCGTTTGGCGATATCTCGACTGCCGTGGAGGCCATCAAACTGGGGGCCTATGACTTTGTGGAAAAACCTCCACAGATCAGCAGAATCATGGTCACCCTTGAGAGGGCCATTGAAAAGTCGGTCCTCGAAAGAAGGGTCAAGAAGTTAGGCAAGAGCGTAGAGGAGACCGAGGCCCTTCGCGCTGTCTGCGAAAAACTGAAGGAGATGGACAGGTTGAAGACGGTCTTCCTTTCCTCTTTCTCCCACGAATTGAAGACACCTCTGACCTCCATTGTCGGGTATGCGCGGCTTGTGGATAAAAAGCTGGGCAAGGTCCTTGCCGCCGGCAAGGACTGCGGACAGTCTGCCAGGGAACTGGACCTGGCAAAAAAGAATGCGGGAATCATTATTACTGAGGCTGAGAGGCTGACCGGGCTTATCAACAACATCCTTGATATAACGGAGATGGAATCAGGCAGCACCCAATGGCGAAAGGAACGATTTTCTCTTGCCTCGATCATAGGAGAGGCTGCGGTCCGGGTTGCGGACATCTGCCTGAAGAAGGGCATTAAATTTATAATGGATACGGAAGAGGGACTTCCTGAAGTTTTGGGCGACCGGGTGCGGCTTCTCCATGTCATGGACAATCTCTTTTCCAATGCCGTGAAGTTTACGGATAAAGGCGCAGTGACCGTTACATTACGGCTCGTGCCGGATTCTGCGGTCGGCGATGCATCAGGCGGCACATTTATTGAAGTGCGTGTAAGCGATACCGGGCAGGGGATCACGGCAACGGACATGGAGAGCATTTTCGAGGTTTTCCGACAGACCGGGGATGGCCTCACCGACAAGCCCAGGGGCATAGGGCTCGGACTTCCCCTGTGCAGGCAGATCGTCGAGCGCCACGGCGGCAGGATATGGGCTGAAAGCGAATACGGCAAGGGCAGTGTATTCACGTTCACACTGCCCTTGGAAGGAGGAAAAGACAAATGAGCCAACGTCCGATAAAAATACTGGTAGTGGATGATGATCTTTTTATCCTGGAGGTGCTCTCCGAGATTCTCCAGTCCGAAGGGTACGAAGTCATAACGGCGGAAAACGGGGCCGCCGCCCTGGAAAAATATATCGCTGACACCTCCATCGACCTGATTGTTTCGGACATGAATATGCCGGTGATGGACGGCCTTCAACTGATCAAGGAACTGCGCAAGAACAACCTCGATGTGCCCATTATAATTGTCACCAGCGTGAGCAGTATTTCCGTGGCGGTGGACGCGCTCAACAGCGGCGCTATAGATTATGTGCTGAAGGACGAGAGCGTCAAGGAGACCATAACCATCACGGTGAAGAGGGCACTGGAAAGACACCAGATCAAGAAACAGAACTTGCTGCTTATCGCCGACCTTGCCATCAAGACCAACGATCTGGAGGACGCCCTCTCCTATCTCACAGCCATTATCAACAACATGCCGGACGGGCTTCTGGCTGCCAATGCTACGGGAAAGATCACACTGGCCAATCCTGCCCTCAGCGCGATGTTCGGTCTGGGGGATGTTTCCCTGATGGACAGACACTGCAGGGACGTATTCGGCGAGAACATCCTGGACCTTCTCGAAAGGAGCCGGGGCAACGACACCCCGTTCATAGCTTTGGAAATAGCCCTGGCCGGCGGCAGGACCGGCTGCGCTGTCGCCTCCGCCATCAACCGGAAACGTAATCAAACCGGAACAGAGGACGAATGTATCGGCTCGCTGGTTATCATCAGGGATGTGACTTCCGAAAAAGAGATCGAGAAGATGAAGAACGATTTTATTTCCACAGTTTCCCATGAACTGAGAACTCCCCTCACCTCAATTCTCGGTTTCACGAAGGTCATAAAGAAAAAACTTGAAGAGGTGGTCTTTCCGCAAATAAGACCGGACGACCCCAAAACAGTGCGTGCCATGCGGCAGGTGAGCGACAATATAGGGATAATCGTTTCCGAGGGAGAGCGTCTGACCGACCTTATCAACGATGTCCTCGACCTGGCGAAGATGGAAGCGGGGAAGACAGAATGGAAATTCGATACCATTGATATCCTTGCAATGCTGGAGCGTTCAATCGCCGTTTCTTCTTCTCTCTTTGAGAGCAAGGGACTCATACTGACGAGGGAAATACAAAGGGACTTGTATCATGTTAAGGGTGATTCCGACAGGCTGATGCAGGTGATGATCAACCTCTTGTCCAATGCAGTAAAATTCACGGAGAAGGGGGGCGTGACTGTACGGGCAAGAAAGATCAAAAGTCATGCGGTTGCGGCGCAAGACCGCGGAGAGTTTATTGAGATCAGCGTGATCGATTCCGGCATCGGGATTACGGAAGAAGACAAGGCAAAGGTTTTTGATAAATTCAAGCAGGTGGGCAACACCCTCACTGACCGGCCCAGAGGTACAGGGCTTGGCCTCCCCATCTGCAAGCAAATCGTGGAGCATCACGGGGGGAATATCTACGTAGAAAGCGAGGCAGGAAAGGGCAGCAAGTTCTCTTTCACCCTGCCGGTGCAAGCCGTTGTCCCGAACACGCAGAGCTGAAAAGCTTGTAATGATGGGCCCATGCCGTTACATCGAAGCGAGTTTTTCTTATTTTAGTACAATGCGGTTTCTGCCGCCGCGTTTGGCCTCATAGAGTGCATTGTCCGCAGCGCTTATGAAGAGAGCGACGTCACCATGACCTGAGAAAGCAGCGATGCCGCAACTGAAGGTGACAGAGAATTCCCGGCCATCAGCCTGGTTCCTGATCCGGGAAAAGCTTAGACGGATGGCATCCAGAACTTTGGCTGCGTTGGATGCACTCGTATCGCTCAGTATCACCGCGAATTCTTCGCCGCCGTAGCGGCCGACCACGTCTGTTTTGCGGAGGCGCTGCTGGAAAAGCCTGGCAAGGCTCATGATGACCCTGTCCCCGGCCGGATGTCCATACGAGTCATTCACTTCCTTGAAATTGTCGATGTCGATCATGGCAAAGGAAAGGCTCACATGCTGTCTGCGGGCCCTCTCCATGGCGATGTCCAACTGCTCGTTGGTCTTCGTGTGGTTCAGGAGACCGGTGAGGCTGTCCCTTTCCATATACGAGCGGATGATGCGCATACGTTCGGCCCGCATGGACACTGACGAGATGAGATGCCCGGCCTGGATCGGCTTGGTCAGGAAGTCGTCACCTCCCATGCTCATGGCAGACATCTGGTTCCTTAGGTTAGTCTCTGCCGAAAGGAAGACGATGGGAATGCTCACATACGTTTCCATGGCCCGTATCATCTTTGCCAGTTCCTGGCCGTTGCACTCCGGCATATACACGTCCATCAAAATAAGGTCCGGGTTGAATTTAATAATGGCGTCAATCGCGTCCTTCGGATGGTTCACCACCCAGGTCGCCATCCCGGAGTTCTGGAGAATCAGAGAATAGAAGGAGGAGAGGTCAACGTCATCGTCAATGATGAGGATGCGGTAGGGTTCCACCACTTCTTTCCTGGTGATTGCGTCCAGTTTGTCGACGAGGGGCCCGACGCTCACCGGCTTGAGGAAATAAGCATCAGCACCGGCACGCACCGCCTGCAGTCGCGCCTCGAAATCATTGCGCATCGAAATGAAGACGAGCGGAATTTTGGTTCTTCTGCCTGCCTGTATGGCTTTCATCGTAGAGGCGCCTGCCAGTTCGCCTCCAGGAAAGACCATATCCATGATTATGGCCGAAGGCTCAGTTTGTTCCAGTTCCTTTCTCAACGGAGCGAGGTCGCCGAAACTCTTCACCTCATAGCCGAAATGGCTGATCTGCAGGCTTAGGCTTTCCAGGACAGCAGGATCATCTTCCACGATAAATATCATCTTCCGCTCGTGGTTATTCTGGCCGCTTTCATCAAACGGCTGCGTTTCAGTGTCCTCGTATACTACCGTCATATCATGAGCATCCTCTCCCCCTTTGCCTGAAGTGGCGGAACAGGCGGAGCGCATTTTCTCTATATGCATTGCCAGCGGAATATCGAGAAGGTCCCGGGCGAGGCAGCCCTTCTCCACTACGATCTTCAGTTCTGATTCCAGTTCACTGACCGCAATACTCACTTCCTTAAAACCGAAAGAAGCGGAAGATCCTTTGAGCGTATGAACGGCACGGAACAGCGCCCTGGTCCCCTCAGCATTGTCCGGGTCCCCTTGCAAAACAACCCAGTCTTTCTCGATCCGGCTGATTTTTTCAGGAAGCTGCGCCGCATATGCTGCGCGCAGCTGATTCAGTTTGTCCTTTATGGATGGTCCGCTCACAGTCTCAGATCTCCTTCGCTGCGCCCCAGCGGCATGGTAAAACTGAAGATCGAGCCCTTGCCAACTTCGCTTTCCACCTCCAGAACTCCCTGGTGAGCATCGATGATTTTCTTGACAATGGCCAGCCCGAGGCCGGTGCTCTTTTCACCCGCAGTGGGCTGAGCGCTCAGACGCTGAAACTCTCCGAAAAGCCTTGCCCGCTCTTCAGCAGGAATTCCCGGACCCTCGTCTCTCACGCTCACCCTGACGCCGTTTCCTGCCTCTGCCAGGGTGATATGGATGGTGGAGTTTGATGGCGAGAATTTGATTGCATTGCTTACAAGGTTGTCGATTACCTGACTAATGCGGTTGCTGTCGAAGACAACATTAGGAACTGGAGCAAGGTTTGATTCGATCAAAATGCCTTTTCTGTCCGCAATCACCCTAATCATCTTTACTCTCTCTTCCAGCGTATCTTTCAGAGAGCCGAGAGCTGTGCGCAGTTCGAGCTTTCCGCTCTCGATAACGCTCACGTCAAGGAGGTCATTCACCAGCGAAAGCATTTCATCGGAAGTGGTGTTTATGATGGTGAGGTATTCCTCCTGTTCCGCGGTCAGCGGACCGAAGGCTTCCCCGATAAGGATTTCGCTGAGACCCCTGATAGAGGTGAGCGGGTTGCGCAGGTCGTGGGCCGCGATGCCTAAAAACTTGTTTTTCAGGTTGTTCAGGTAAAGGAGTTCCTTGTTTGAATCCTCAAGTTCACGGTTCTTGACGGCGAGGTCTTCCAGCAACTGGATGTTCTGCTTCTTGAGCCGGTATTTCTCCAGGGACTTCTCCACCGAGAGGGTAACGGTGTCCTGGATATTCTCGTCCTTCAGGAGATAATCTGTCGCGCCGCTGTTCAACGCCTCCACTGCCACCGATATCTCGTTATTGCCGGTAAGAATAATGAGCGGCGTGTCTATGTTGTTTTCGCGAAGCTTGCGGATAAGCTCAAGACCGTTCATCTCCGGCATGTTCATGTCAGAGATGATGAGGTCGGCCCTCTGCTCTCCGGTGCATTGCTGAAAGGCAGCAGAGCCGTTTTCAGCCGTGGCCACGGCATAGCCGCCAGTCTCTAGAATCATGGATAGCATCTCTCTCACAAAGGAATCGTCATCCACCACAAGAATCGTTGTATTTTCTGGTCCCATAGCCTCTCTCCTAAAATTATTGTTTTGCATCAATAAATCAGTTCTCATCCAACAAGGTTCTGTACCGTCTCCAGCAGATTGGACTGGTCGAAAGCGCCTTTTACAATGTAGGCGTCGGCGCCTACCTTTATTCCGCGCCGTTTGTCCTCTTCCTTCTCCCGTGATGTGACGATGATAATGGGCGTGTCTTTGTATTCCTCACTGGCCCGCAGCCTTTCCGTAAGGGAAAAGCCGTCGAGACGGGGCATCTCGACGTCGGTGATGATGAGGTCGTAGGCGGACTCTTTCGTCTTTTCCAATGCCTCCATACCATCCCCCGCCAAAGTGACTTTGTACCCGTAGGCTTCAAGGATACTCCGCTCGATCTCACGCGTGTTGATGGAATCGTCCACTACAAGGACATGGATGCTCTCCTTGTCCTCAGCCTCTTTGGAAGCCTTCGCCTCGCGCACTTCCCTGGCCGCATCGATCACTGCAGGGATATTCAGTACATTGATGATCTCGTTCTTCCCTGAAAGGGTAAGGCCCGAGACCAGGGGTATGTTCCGCATGTGGGAAGGCATAGACTTGATCACCATGTTCTCCTCGTCCACAATATTGTCCACTATGAGCCCGACTTTCTCGTTCCCTACGCGCACGATAATGATCAGCGCGTCTTCTTTGTCCTTGTCCGCTTTCTTGTCACTGGACGGAAGTTTCAGGAGCGCTGCGAGGCCTGTGACAGGTATGAGCTCCTCCCGGTGCCGCACCGCCTTCTTGTCCACTACCGTAATAAGGTCTTCGATTGGGGCCCGAATAATCTCCGAAACGTAGTGAGAGGTGAGGGCAAAAGGCATACCCGAAGCATTGACAAGGAGGATACGCATCACTGCGAGAGTCAAAGGAAGCCTGATGAAAAAGGCCGTGCCATAACCCTCCCTTGTCTCGACGTTCACTGTGCCCCGAAGTTCCTCCACAATGTTCCGTTTTACAACGTCCATACCAACGCCCCGGCCCGACAAGTCGGTGATAATGGGGCTCGTGCTGAACCCCGGATGGAAGATAAGATCGATGAGACCCGCTTCCGGCATGCCGTCCAGCTCCTCCCGGGTGAACATATTTTTCTTGAGTGCCTTCTCCCTGATCTTTTCCAGAGGAACGCCCCGGCCATCATCGGTCAATTCAATCAGGACACTTCCTGCATCGTAGGATGCCGAAAGCCTTACCATTCCTTTCTCGGACTTTCCGGCCCTGACCCTCTCCTCCCTGGTCTCTACACCATGGTCAACAGAATTCCTGAGCATATGGACGAGAGGGTCACCCAGCTTCTCCACCATTTTTTTATCCAGTTCGATGTCCCCTCCCTCCACAAGAAAATCAATATCTTTTCCCAGTGACCGGCCTATGTCTCTCATCATCCGCCCGAGAGAATCAAAAACCGTGGAAAGGGGGACCATCCTCAGCATCAGCGCCTTTTCCTGGAGTTCCTCCGTAAGCAGCTTCTGTATAACAGTATCGTTCCTTACATTCAATACGAGTTGTTTTATCTTGCCGGAAAGAGAGTTGGTTGTCGAGACGATCTCCTCCCGGAAACCGGAAATATCATCACTTTCGAGTCTCGTGAGGAATTGCGAATACCGCTGCGCAACCGCTTCCAGGTCTTTCACGTCCCGCAGCCTCTGTTTCAGACGGTTCTGGTTGGATACTATCTCTCCCATGAGCTTGATGAGATCATCCAGTTTCTCCGCATTGATTCGGACGGTCTCACCTGTCATCGCCTTCGTCTTCCGGCGTTCTGGAGTCTCCGGAGCGCCGGCAGGAGGTGAGGTTACTGAGGCATCCGGAGGAGGAGTTCCGGGGACAGGAGGGGCAGGCGCTGCCGTCTGAACAGGCTGAGTTGATAAGGGCAATGGCTCTGCTGTTTTTTCCGCCGGCACAGGGACAGCGCCCGCGGACGCCGGCTGTCCCTCCGCAGCCCTCATTAATTCCTCGCAGAGGGCCGCATTGTCCATAGCAAGTTCCTGCCCTGCCGCAGTCTTCTCGATCATCTCCGAGATAGCGTCGATGCCTTTGAAAAGGAGGTCCGCAAGTTCCCGCGAGTAGCGAATTTTCTTTTCCCGCACCGCACCCAGGCAATCTTCCAGCTTGTGGGCCACTTCCGATATGGGGGCAAGCTTCATCATCCGGGCAGACCCCTTTATGGTGTGGGCCGAGCGGAAGATGGCGTTGGTAGTCTCAGCGTCCTCCGGGTCTTTTTCGAGACGCACAAGGCCTTCATTGAGCTTCTCCACGTGGTCCCGCGCCTCTTCCACGAAACGCGCCAGAAATTTAGCCATATCTAAAGCCATGCAAACTCCCCTTTTATGCCAGTCTTCTTCTCAGTTCAGCCAGGTTATGCCTGCAGAGATGAGCCATGTTTTCTGCAGGAAACGAAAGGGGGAAAAAAGTGAGGCTGTGTTCTGCCACGTCACCCTTTGTCAGCAGCTTTATCACAATCTCATATTCGCGGCATGCCTTCTCCACTTCACCGCGGGAAGCGTGGATGTCCGCCAGATAAAAATGGGCCAGCCAGCAGGAAGACTGAATGTAAATGGCCTCCTTGAATCTCTTGAGAGCGCCTTCCTCATCGTTCCGTATCCGGGAGATGAGCCCCAAAAGAAGATATCCTTCCAGGTACCATAGGTCCATATCGATACCTTTTAAGCAGACAGCCTCTGCCTCTTCCAGCCGCTGTATATTGATAAGGATCCCTGCTTTCAGCGAATACGCCTTTACAAAGGCCGGGTCCTGTACGATGAGGGATTCTGTCTTCTCCAAAGCCTCAACGTACCTTTTGTCTTTAGCGAGGGACAAGGCATCGTTAAAGAGCGAAGGACTGCCCGTTCTCCTCTCGTTACCCCTTGTTAGCACAGAGGTTAAAGCCTCTTTTCGCTCTGTGGCACCCGCGCCGCGGATGAGCGATTGCCGCTCCGGCCTCTCCCTCACTACCGGGAAAGGACGGCCCTGACGTGAAAAACCGGCTTTAGTCTCCCCTTTTGGCTCCGGCGGCCTTCGCCTTTCATCAATACATATCTCGAGATGTTTTTCATATAGGAACACCCCATCGATCTCTACGAGGGAAAGGACACCGATATTATGAGAAAGTGTCTCGGTGGAACTGACGAAAAGATAACCGTTATCGTTAAGGAGACCAGCAAGTTTTGTAAAAATATGTTTCTGCGCGTCAGGCTCGAAATAGATCGAGACGTTCCGGTAGAAAATAACATCTGTTCCACTGAATTCAGGTGGGTAGATGTCACTAAGGAGATTAAGATTTCTGAATTCCACTCCTTCTTTTATGCAATCCTTGATGCGGTACAGGTTGCCTGGCAGCGGTTCAAAATAGCGCTCCCGGAGGTCATCGCTAAGACCACGAAAGGAAAGCGTGTTGTAGATCCCCTTTTCAGCCTTGCGCACGGCATCGCCATCGATGTCCGCCCCGATGACTGTACAGAATGTCTTCGCGGCTGCACCGTATTTCTCCATGGCCGCAATGACCAGTGAATAGGGTTCTTCCCCTGTGGAGCATCCCGCGCTTATGATCCGTATCTTCGTGTCCGTTTTTTTTTGGGCCAACAACTCCGGGATTACACGATTGGTTAAAAGTTGAAGGTGGACCGGTTCCCGGAAAAAATATGTCTCGTTCACTGTGAGCAGGTTCACCAGGCACTGGAACTCGTCCTGGTCATACATCAGGCAGTCCAAATACTTCGGGTACGAGCCTATCCCCCTTTGCTCCATCCTGTTCCTGATGCCCTCGGAAAGGGACGCTGTCCGCACGTCCTCAAAGCTGAGGCCGCACTTCTCCCTGATCAGGTTCTTGAACGGGGTCAGATTCATATTCATCGCCTGTTCAACTCCGCAGCCGCCCCGCTCATGATTCGTACGATCTCGGCGGTTATTTCCTCGAGGGGCAGCACCTTGTCAATGCAGCCGCTTTCGATTGCTATCTTCGGCATCCCAAAGACAATTGAGGTCTTTTCGTCCTGTGCAATGGTAGTCCCTCCCGCTTTCTTGATTTTCTCCATGCCCAGCGCGCCGTCGCTGCCCATGCCGGTGAGAATCACTCCTATACTCCTGGAGCCAAAGACCCGGGCCACAGAAAAGAGCAATCTGTCGCAGGAAGGGTGGTAGATGTCCTTCTCCTGCCTTTCCGCTAACGCAATGGTTTTTGCGCCGGTTATTTCCATGTGCTTCTCTGAAGGGGCTATATAGACAGTGCCGGGGAGCAACGGTTCCCCTTCTGCAGGGGACTTGACAGAGAGCTTCGACAGCTTCCGGAGCCATTCAGCCATTCCCGCAACAAAACCGTCAGAGATGTGCTGGGCTATAACTACCGGACAAGGGAACCCTGCAGGCAGGGAAGAGAGGATAATGGAAAGAGCTTCCGGCCCTCCAGTGGAAGCAGCTATAGCCACTACCCTGTCCATTTCTCCGCCCCCAAATGAGAGTTTCTCTGTGAGCTTTACTTCCCTTATGGCTCTCCTGCTGATGTGGGTAATGACCTTAATCCTGGAAAGGAGCTTAATCTTGTCGATAAATTCCCTGGCCCCCTCCATGCTTACGTCGGGCTTTACCACAAGGTCCAACGCTCCGCGCGAAATGGCGTCATAGGCAGTCTTGGCATCTCCGCGGGTTGTGACGACCAGGATGGGGACCGGGTTGGATGCCATGATCTCTTCAATGGCGTCAATGCCGTTCATCACAGGCATCTCGATGTCGATGGTAACAATGTCGGGCTTTAAATCTCTGACCTTCTGCGTCGCCTCCACGCCGTTTGCCGCCTCTCCCACGACCTTTATCTGCTTGTCGGTGGATAGTATGTCAATGATCAGTCCCCGAGCGAAAGGACTGTCGTCAACCACCAGGGTCCGAATCTCTTTCATCACTTTTTGTCCTTTTTCCATTCCTTAAGTCAGCTGCCATGCACCTTGAACTTTCCGACCAGCTTACGCAGGTTGTCCGAGAGCATTGAAAGCGTCCTGGTGATGGAGCTGATCTGGCTGATGGAATCAGTGGTCTGGCTGGAGCCTGCCACTATCTCTCGCAGGGCCACAACCACCTGGCCGCTGGCTGTCTTCTGCTGCTGGGTAGAGAGGGATATCTGCTTTGCCGCGTCTGTGGTGGTCTGGGCCGCGTCCACGATCCCGAAGAGAAGGTCGGCTGTCTGGTTCGAGTATTCCATGCCCTCCTGAATGCCCTTAGACCCCTTCTCGGAAGCAATGACGAGCCGGTTGATCGCCTCCTGGATTTCGTTGATCTTGCCCTCGATCTCGCCGGTGGATTCCATGACGCTGTCCGCCAGTCTCCTGATTTCTACTGCAACTACGCCGAATCTCTTGCCGGCTTCACCAGCACTGGAGGCCTCTAATGCAGCGTTGAACGCTATGAGCTTGGTCTGGTCGGCGATGGAATTAATGATCTCCATCACCTTGGATATCTCCTTGGATTTCCGCCCCAGTTCAACTATTTCCCGGATGCTGTTTAGGTTGTCGTTGTTAATATCATTCATTTTCATTATCACCGATTCCACGGCGCTAGCGCCCTTTTTTGTGTCATCCCAAGTCTTCGTGGCGATCTCCACAACGGCGTTGGAATGTTCGGCAATCTGGCTGGATGAGGCGGAAAGTTCTTCCATTGTTGAGGTGATTTCAGCCACGGCAGCCGATTGTTCAGACGCGACAGTGGCCTGCTGTTCCGCTGCCACCGACACTTCAGTGGCGAAAGAGGTGATCCCCTTAGCGGCCTCGGACACCTCCCCGATAACATGGCCGAAGTGTTGTGCCATCTTGTTCAGCGGTGCGCATAAAGAGCCTATTTCGTCGACGCTGCCGGAATTGATCTCGCGGGTCAAGTCCCCTTCCTCCAGGTAGCGCATCTCCTCCATGAGGTGGGCGGCCGTAAGCCTGACCGAAAAGTAACAGGCGATAGAGATATAACAGATCAGAAGAAATATGGCTGCAGGAATGAGCATATTATTGATATGTTCTATGAACTGATACATGAGCACGGCAGTCATGAAAACAAAAAGTGCTCCGATAAGGGCAAATTTGTATGCATACGTGAGTTTGTTCAGCAGTAAAATGGCGGGATCAAAAACCTTGCGCATATTTATGCAGACCTCCTGATAAAATTACCCCACATTGTTCTATACGAGTTATATTCCCTCTCACTAATACTGCCCTGCAAACCGTTTGCCCTCTATAATTTAAACTTCGCGACCAGCTCACGCAGGTTGTCCGATAGCGTTGAAAGCGTCCTGGTGATGGCGCTGATCTGGCTGATGGAATCAGTGGTCTGGCTGGAGCCTGCCACTATCTCGCGCAGGGCCATAACCACCTGGCCGCTGGCTGTCTTCTGCTGCTGGGTAGAGAGGGATATCTGCTTTGCCGCGTCTGCGGTGGCTTGGGCCGCGTCCACGATCCCGATGAGAAGGTCGGATGTCTGGTTCGAGTATTCCATGCCCTCCTGAATGCCCTTAGACCCCTTCTCGGAAGCAATGACGAGCCGGTTGATCGCCTCCTGGGTTTCGTTGATCTTGCCCTCGATCTCGCCGGTGGATTCCATGACGCTGTCCGCCAGTCTCCTGATTTCTACTGCAACTACGCCGAACCTCTTGCCGGCTTCACCAGCACTGGAGGCCTCTAATGCAGCGTTGAACGCGATGAGCTTGGTCTGGTCGGCGATGGAATTAATGATCTCCATCACCTTGGATATCTCCTTGGATTTCCGCCCCAGTTCAACTATTTCCCGGATGCTGTTTAGGTTGTCGTTGTTAATATCATTCATTTTCATTATCACCGATTCCACGGCGCTGGCGCCTTTCTTTGTGTCATCCCAAGTCTTCCCCGCGATCTCCACAACGGCGTTGGAATGTTCGGCAATCTGGCTGGACGAGGCGGAAAGTTCTTCCATTGTTGAGGTGATTTCAGCCACGGCAGCCGACTGTTCAGACGCGACAGTGGCCTGCTGTTCCGCTGCCACCGACACTTCAGTGGCGAAAGAGGTGATCCCCTTAGCGGCCTCGGAGAGTTTACCTATGACAGTTTGAAGTTTATCGGCATACTGGTTAAACCAACCGGCCAGTTCTCCAATCTCATCATTGCCTCCCCTGGGTACCCTCACCGTCAGGTCGTGATCTAAATTCTTCACAGCGCCGGTTACAAGAGCGAGCGGCTTGATCATGTACTTTTCCGTAAAGTAACTGACCACCAGATAAAAAGCGATGACAATAACCAGGGAAATCAGAAGCGCCTTTCTGACAAAGGCTGAGGCTTCACTGTTTATCTTCGTTCTTTCCTTTGCCACGAGCGCATCAATATCGTCTATGTATAACCCTGTCCCGATGGTCCAATTGAAGGGCTTGTAAAGACGTACATAGGAAAGCTTCGGCTGCTCTTCCGTCAACCCCTTTTCTGTTGGTTTGGGCCATAGGTAACGCACAAAGCCCTCGCCATGGGCACTGCATTTTTCAACAAAGGCCTGAAACAAGTTTTGTCCGATCCCCTCGGCGCAATTGAATTTAGAATCGTTCAGGACCTTTCCTTCGAGGGAGGGAATGGTGGGATGCATGATCATACGGGGATAGGGTTGCCCCATATCATTAATCCAGAAATACCCGCTGGCCCCGTACCGCAGGCCCCTGAGGACCTTCTTCGCCTGCTCTGCATTCAGGCCCGCAATGCTGTTGAAGGCGAGGTCTATGTAGTTTTTCAGTTCTTCCATTTTTCGAGACATAAGCTCTTCCCTGTATTCCTTCAGCCTCGCCTCACCCTTTGAGACAAAGGTCGTAGTCGTCAAATATGAAAAAACCACGATCCCTATGAACATCGGGACAATGGAAAAAAAGAGTATCTGGCTTTTCAGCGAAATACGGGCATCGGCAAGCCTCTTTATCGGTACAGTCATTACGTGTCCCCCTTTTAAGTAATCCTTGAATGCGTCAGGTTGCTGCTGCTTCTACCCGCACCCTTCGGCAGTTTGTAAAGATCAACCAGCAAAAGAATAGTCCCGTCTGCCCGGACCATGGCGCCCCAAATCGCCTCAGAGCCTCCGCCAGCCCGGATAAGGCGGGGGAGAGGCTGAAGGGCATCGAGATTTACCGGGACAATCTCCTCCGGTTGGTCTATCATAATGCCGTAGGGCATTGCTTCATCCTTCAGCTGGAGGACCCACGGGGCCTTGTAGCTTACCGGACCACGAAAGGAAATGATCTGATGTAAGCCCAGCGTCTCCCTGCCCTGAATTTCAACATCCTCGGGATGCGCCATACCATAAACTTGGGCGGTATCAACTGCCATTCTGACACCACCCACTGTAAACACGAGGAGAGTAAGCTCATCCGTGCAGACAGAACCGCCTCCCTCTTCCATCAAACTGACAGCTTCCCGAGGATTTTTCCGGTGTCGAGGATGGTGACGTTCTTGCCTTTAAATATCAACTCACCAGTGACGCATTCTTTCTTAAAGGCGTCGAGTGTCGAAAGAGGAGGCTTGATGCCGCTCACCGGCACATCGAGCACGTCCTCTATGGAATCCACCATAATGCCGGACCGGACACCGCCCTTGACAGCGATTGCAATTCTGCTTCGTGAGGTCTTTTTGCTTTCCGGCAGTGCGAGGAAGGTATTGATGGCAATCACTGATTCTATATCTCCCCTTAAGTTAATCACTCCGAGGACAAAGTCAGGGGAGCCTGGAACATAAGAAATATCGCCGGGAGGGAGGATTATCTCTTTTACTTCGCTGCCGTTGAAGGCGTAATAATCATCTGCAAGGGAGAAGATGACCAGCTTGACCTTCTCCTCCTCCACGTCCACTACCTTTTCGCGTACACTGCGTTTCCTTAACTGTTCGAGGATGCGGTCGCTCTTTGTTCTCTCGGCGTCCATGTTTTTTTCTATCCTTCCGCGCTCTTCTTTCCGGCGGCCAGGGAAGCGCTCAAGACGGCACTGACTTTCTTGCCCAGTACATCCGCAGTAACAGGCTTTATAACGTAGCCGGCGACGCCAAGTTCAATCGCCTCCAGGATGGTCTCTTTATTATTGTTGGCGGTCAGCATGATTACAGGCGTGTTTTTCACAGCATCCTGCTCCCGCATCCAGTGCAGAAGCTCGGTGCCGGTGATGCCAGGCATATTCCAGTCGCAGAGAACGAGGTCGTAGCGATGCTGTTCCATCTTCACCTTCGCCGATTCGCCGCTGTTTGCTTCGTCGACCTCGATGTCTTTAGAAATGGACGCCCTAATGCCGGCCTTTATAAAGGCCCTCATGGGCATCATGTCATCGACGATCAATATCCGGACAGGTCCCACCGCTCCCGTATCCTCCAGTACGCGTTTTCGTCTTCCCATGGACATAACAGGCTAAGCGACGACATATCATAAACTATTGCTGTTTATGATTGCAACGGGCGGAATTGCACCATCAAAAATCTATTCGAAAGTGAATCGTTGCATCCCGAAAGAATCTGATGGCCTTCCGGAAATCAGACTGGATTCCCGCCGGGGCCTGCTATATATACGGAACGTCAGCTGTGTTCCATTTAGGTAATCTATGCCGATAATTTTTGCGTTCTTGCAAAAAAGCTTGGCTTGCTTTCGCATAGCTGCAAAAAAAATCTCGCTTAACTCATTGAAAAAACATAAAGTTTTGTTTGGCATGGTAAGTGCTAATATTATCGAAGTATTGGCTCGAAATGCAAAGAGTTGTGGATTCTTTAACGTCCACATCAAAAGGCACGGCTCTCTGTTATCAGAAAGACATTTGAATGGAGAAAAATAATTTGAACTTGTTGAAAGACCAATGGATACCGGCACGTCCGCTTCCGTCGGGAGGCTCAGAAAAGATTACGTTAGAAAGGCTTCTTTGCGGTGAGGATAGGTGGGAGATATGCCTTCCGAGAGACGACATGGAGCTTGCCGCCTTACAGTTGCTCATCTGTATCACACAAGCGATTATAACCCCTAAAAATATGCCTGAACTAAAACTGCGCATAACCGAGCCGTTATCCGAAGCAGAGTACAATGCGGCTATTGGGCCCTACGATGACTGGTTCCGGGTTGACCACCCTAAATATCCATTTATGCAGGTGAAGGGAGTTGTGGCAAGCGAACAAACTCAACTGGATAAACTGCTGGCAGGTCTAACAGGCGCGACGAATAGTTGTTTTGTCAATCAGCCCGGACAAGGAGAGCAGATATGCGGCGGCTGCGCGGCTATTGCTCTTTTCAATCAAGCCTCGTGCACCCCGAGTTTTGGTGGAGGATTTAAGGCGAGCTTACGGGGCAGCGCTCCAATTACAACACTTATTCAGGGATACCATCTGCGTCAGACAGTATGGCTTAATGTTTTGTCCGAAGATTGTCTGCCACAACTGTTCCCGTGGTTTCATAAAACCAGGCACCAAAAACCGTCATGGATTGAGCCTATAAAGGCGCAAGACAACATCCAGGCGCAACAAATCGGCCTATTGCGCGGTCTCTTCTGGCAACCGGACCATGTGGAACTTCTGCCTCCTCGACGCGGCGCAACCTGTGTATGTTGCGGGTTTCCGACAGAATATGCCTATGATGGTTTTAAGAAGGCAAAATTTAATTTCACCATCACAGGGACATGGCCACATCCCCATTCACCCCGGACCATGAGCAATAAAAAAGGAGATATGCAGGAGAAGTTTGCCGCCTTCACTACTGCAGCCCCATTCTGGACACAATTGAGTCGCTTTATTGTCCAGAGAGAGATGAACGATGAAAATACATCAGGACAGCAACCAGCCGCTGTTGTGCTTCAGGCGAGGAAGCTTTCCAATCCCTTACACCTTTTGGTGGGAGGGTATCGAAACAATCAGTCTTCAATCATAGGACGTCGTCATGAGGTTTTTACTCTCAACAACGGATGGGACAGCAACCCCGGCACTATTCATTATTTAGTGCAACAAGGGGTCGGATATGGGGATGCATTGTATAAGGCGTTGTATGTTTTTGCAAAAGGATTTAAGGACATAAAGGGAGCTGGTGTAAAGCTGTATCAGGTTGCTGAAATGCAGTTCTATCGCAGGTCGGAAGCTGCAATTCAAGATACCCTGGCACAGATGGATTTTGCCGATCCTGCCCCTGAGTTGGCAAGGATGAAAACGATATTAAGACAAATAGTACAAGATATTTTCAATGAGTCTGTCCGCCCGTACCTGCAGAACCCGGAACTGATCAAAACAATGGCTGTTGCCGGGAGGACGCTTCAAAAATATTTGCAAAATCTTGAACCACAAGACAAGGGAGGTAACGATGGAACAGCTGCTGCCTGATTTTATGTCGCTCTATGATGCCTGGATGAAGTTAGCACCGGGGCAGAAGGCCGAGCTAACGCGTGTCAGCAGGCCGGACGAATTGCTGGAGATGCCTGCATTTTACCGACTTTTTATTGGGATGGCCTCAGAAGAATGGGGGGAAGAGGCTTTTCAGCGGTTGATCTTTTGTCTTCCCTGCATTAAACACACTGATAGTGATGTCAATCTAGGGGCTGCAATTGCCCGTTATGGACGGAACATGAATGAAAAGAGACTATTTCAGGTAATACGTTCAGAATTTCCTAATGACATTATCCAATTAAGGCAGATACTGAAAATGGTTGGGCCTGTCGTCAACTGGAGTATGGCGGCAAAACAGCTATGGAATTGGAATGAGCGAAGCAAATGCGATTTTCTTGAGGATTTCTTTTTGAATCAAAGCACCGAAAAAACGCGAAATCATTAGGAAAAAATAATGGACAATAATTTTATCAACTTTCACGTACTTATCTCGCACAGCCCATCATGCCTGAATCGCGATGACATGGACATGCAGAAATCCGCCATATTCGGCGGTAAGAGGCGGGTGAGAATTTCGAGTCAGAGCCTCAAACGGGCTATGCGGAAGAGCAAATATTACCGTGATAATCTGGGAGAAGCGAGCATTCGCACGAAGAAACTCAGTGATCTCAAAAATCTATTGGTCGAACGACTAGCCGGCCGCTTTGATGCCGCACTTGTCGCGCAAGCCCTGACGGTCATTGCCGGGAAAGACATGGCAGTTGATGTTGCAGTTGAAGGCGATGCTGTTGCGCCTTGGACTGTTGAAGAGGTTGCCTGGTATTGCGAACAGATAAACAAATATGGAAATGATGAAAAGAAGCTTGCGAAACAACTCAAAGAAGAAACCGAGGCAATGCGCCGGGCATTGGCCTCAGGTGTCGATATAGCCCTTTCGGGACGCATGGCAACATCAGGTCTTATGAGCGAATTGGGGAAGATTGATGGTGCTTTGGCCGTTGCTCATGTAATTACCACCCACGCCATAGATTCAGAGATAGACTGGTTTGCCGCCGTTGATGATCTGCAAGAACTCGGATCCGGGCATTTAGATACACAGGAATTTTCGAGCGGAGTTTTTTATAGGTATGCAAGCCTCAATCTGACCCAGTTGCAGGAAAACCTCGGCAATGCTTCGCGCGAGAAGGCCCTGGAGATTGCGGCCCATGTTCTCCATATGTTTGCTATCGAAGTTCCAACTGCAAAACAGCATAGCTTCGCCGCTTATAACCTGGCTGATCTGGCGATGGTCTCATTTTCGGATATTCCCGTTTCACTGGCGAACGCTTTTGAAGAGCCGGTAAAGGCGGCCCCATGCGGCGGTTACCTTAAACCATCCATTAACGAATTTCACAATTACTGGCAAAAAGTTCACTCAGGCTATGCCCATGGCGAACGCTGCGCCGAATTTGTGCTCGGAACGGTTGCGGTTCCGAACGGTGTGAAATCAGTCACAAGTCTCGAAGATTTAAAGTCATGGGTCCGGAGGAATGGGGAGGGATAAATAATTATGCGTGACTTTCTTATTCTCAAATTGCAAGGCCCCATGCAGGCATGGGGAGAACATACCTTTGAAGGGCTTCGACCGTCCGGCAATTTCCCGACACGAAGCGGCATTCTGGGACTTCTCGGCGCTTGCCTTGGTATCAGAAGAACCGAATTGGACCGGCTCCGGGGGCTTGCCGGCAGTGTCGGTATCGCGGTTAGACGGGATGAGCGTAAAGACCGTAGAATAATGAAGATTACAGACTATCACACGGTCAAGGATGCACGTGTCGAATACTCCGGCCTCAAAAGTCACGAAACGATTCAGACATGGCGGGAGTACCTTTTAGACGCCCGGTTTACGGCCGCTATATGGAATCATGAGGGCGCGGTTATTTCCCTTGATACCATTGAAGAAGCGGTTAAAAAACCATTCTTCACTCCCTTTCTGGGACGGCGAAGTTGCCCATTGACACGCCCTTTGTTCGAAAAGCGCCTGACGGCTGATGATCCTATTAATGCGTTGCGTAAAATAGAACCTCACAGCGGCACAATCTATAGCGACGAGGGCGCTGAGGACACGCGCAGATTACGCGTAAGAGATGTCCCTATCGTTAGACAACCTCGCCAGTTCACCGATCGTAACGTCTTCGTTTATGGAGGCGACCATGTACCTGAGTAAAGTTCTTGTAACCGGCCCGGCTTGTCATAACCCCTACGAAATACACCGGGTGCTCTGGAAACTCTTTGTTCCCCATAAGTGCGGGGATGAACAGCTCTGCCCTGAGAAGACAGAAGCTTCCCGGGACTTTCTCTTTCGTGTGGAAAAGTCCGATAGCGGGCAGGCCGAAATCCTGATGCAGTCTATGCGAGAACCAGTATTAGTTCACCGGGAAGTGCGGTTAATTGCTTGTCGTGAATATGGTTTATCTTTGCATACCGGGCAGACGCTTCACTTTCTGCTGGTCGCTAATCCTATAAAAACAATTGATGATGAAAACGACAGGAAAAATACCAGGGGAGAAACAAAGAAATGCCGTGTCCCACTGGTCGATGATGGGGAGCAGCGCACCTGGCTCGGCAGAAAGCTTGTGCAATCTGCTTATCTGGGATCTCTGGAAGTAGATAAGAAGCCCCCCTTGTATTTCAGAAAACACAAAGAACATCTTGTCGGCAAGATCCAGCCGGTTGTGTATAAAGGGACACTGACTGTACAGAATCCTGCTGCCCTGCAAGAGATTGTTCAACAGGGTATCGGTCCTGCAAAAGCTTTCGGATGCGGGCTTTTATCTTTAGCGCAGGGTTGACACTCCCCCGGAAGCGTTGACATGATAGCTGGAAATGCCGGTAATTTTTCGCTCTTTGAAAACTCTTTAAGATACCAACCGGTTCCAGGAAGAGTGTTCCCCGCGAGTGCGGGGATGAACCGTTTTTTACCAAAAGGATTTCATGTTCACTATTGTGTTCCCCGCAGGCGCGGGGATGGACAAATGCAGTTATCATGCAGCAAAGCGCCGGCACTTTTTAGAGCGTAGTGTTTTAAACACACACTACGGAATCCTCAACACCGTATGGGCCCGCAAGATACTTATCAGCGCACCAGTCATTTTCCCACCGATGGTTATCGATAAGATAGCGGAAACGGTATTCCTTTCCTGTTTCAAGGTCAAGTGTAACAGTAAAATCACCATTTTCCATTTTACTTAAGGAAGTGTTTGTCTTGCTCCAGTTATTAAAATCTCCAACTATAGCAACCTGCTGCGCCTTTAGTGCGGCCTCTCCAGGCAATATGAATGTGACCTTGCAAAGATTTCGCGACTTTGTATACTCTTTCGTGATGCCACAAAGTTCTGCTTTCGATTCTTGTAAGGCAGGAGAATTTGTTGTCGTGGAGTCTGCTGTTGCTTTGGGTTTCCTGGCAGCAGGCTTCTTTGTCCCCCCGGACCTCTCAGTAATGGTCTTCCCTGTCAAAAGTTTCTCCGGCACTGAAGGTTTCTCATTGACTTGAGTCCTTCCACTAATGTTTCCACCGTTATTTTTCGTTTCAGTGACTGTTTTCTTTTTAGACTGCTTTTTAATGTCCATGACAATCCTCCTTGGAAATTGATTATTTCAAAAATATTTTTTCGTACTTGAAAACAAAATGCAGGGGCCGGCAATGATATTCAAGAGTGGTTGCATATGGTTTACTTGCACATCTGATAATAACACATCAAAATTACTTCAGTATTAAGTTTATGTTAAAACTTGATGAAATTTGATCTTCGCTGCTGTACGATAATGGTAGAATAAATGATTAATGCTTAAAGGAGGAGTGATGTTGCTCGATGGCCTCAACTCTCAGCAAAAGGAAGCAGTAAAATATTTTGACTCGCCTTTGCTCTTAATTGCCGGAGCAGGAAGCGGGAAAACGAAGGTTTTGACTTCAAAGATTGCTTACCTTATTAAAGAGAGAGGGACCAGGGCAAACAGGATTCTTGCGATCACGTTCACGAAAAAGGCGGCAAATGAGATGGCGGAGAGAGTCCGGAAAGCGTTATCTGTCAGCCCGCCCTGGATCAGTACCTTTCATGCATTTGGGGTCCGGGTATTGAGAGAGGATATAGCAGTTCTTGATAAGAATTTCGACAGAAAGTTCGTTATCTATGACACCGATGATAGTCTCAAAATAATTAAAGACATAATGAAAAGGCTGAATATGAAGCCGAAAGAGGCTGGTATGGCAAAAGACATTATATCGAAAGCAAAGCAGGAGCATAGAGCTGATATGGTCGCTTATATAAAAAGTCTTCCCTTTCCAGCGTCCTCATATTCAGTTGTAGCTGATGAATACAGGAAAGACCTGGAGAAATCGAATGCGCTTGATTATGATGATCTTCTGCTTTATACAACCGAGGTGCTTTTAAAAGATTCTTCCACAAGACAAAAATGGCAAGGGAGATTTGATTACATTTTGATAGATGAGTTCCAGGATACCAATGATGTCCAATATCAGATTATTCAACTCCTCGCCGGAAATAAAAAGAGCCTTTTTGCAGTTGGCGATCCTTTTCAATCGATATATTCATGGCGAGGCTCAAAGCCTTCAAATATGCTCCGTTTCGTAGAGGATTTCGGTGCAGTTGAAATGAAGCTCGAAAAAAACTATAGATCTACAAAAAAAATTCTCAAGCTGGCCAATAAGATACTTTGTGGGGCAGGTGATATGTGGGGAGATAAAATCCTGAAACTGCATACGGACAACGAACTCGACGGAGAGATTGAAAATAAAGAAAATGAAAATGACATTGAAGAAACAAATTACATAGCGGATAAAATAAGGTCACTTTTGAATATCCACGGTTATTCTTATTCCGATATCGCAATTTTAATAAGAATGAGCTTTTTATCACGGGGGATTGAAAGTGCTTTAATGAAAAATAACATTCCATACCAGGTAGTCAGAGGACTTGCATTTTATGAGCATGCGGAAATAAGGGATTTGGTCTCATACCTGAGATTTATAGCAAATCACAAAGATAAAGCCGCATTTGAAAGGATCATTAATATACCATCCAGATATATAGGCGGCAAGGCGTTGTCAGTGATAAGAGACCATCACAAAACAGATTGGATACAGGCGCTGAAGGAAGCAAAACTGTCTCCGAGACAGCGCTTAAATGCCGACATCTTTATAAACGTTGCAGAAAAATACTCAGAAATGATCGAAGGCGCTCCATTTACAGTCCTGATGGAACTTATAAAGGAGATAGGCTACTTTGATTACTTGAAAAGTGAGTACAAAGATGATCATGATGATCGCATCGAAAACATATCGGAACTTGCCAATGTTTTTAAAAATCTGGAGACTGAGGGGAAGACTTTCTCGGAATTTATGGAAGATAATCTTTTGAGTTCGGAGCAGGACAGGATTGGCAGTGATCGATCAGTAAAAATTATGACTCTACACGCTGCTAAAGGGCTCGAATTCCCGGTAGTTTTTATACCTGCACTGGAGGAGGGGATTTTCCCTTCGGCAAAATCGCTGGACAATTTATCAAGTCTCGAGGAAGAACGAAGGCTCTTTTATGTCGGATGCACGAGGGCAAAAGAGAGACTATATCTTTCATCGGCAGAGTCCAGGATGAAATTCGGGACTATTTCACGTATGCTGGAGTCAGAATATCTGGATGAAATAAAAGAAGAGCTCTAGGGATTTTATGTTTCAAAGACAGGAACTGCGGAAAAAGTTGAGGAAGGCAGCAGCGTAAAAACCGGACATTTCTATTTTGGTAAAAACCGGACATTTCTAAATTGGCTTGACAGGCATGTTTTTTGTTGTTGTAAAGCCGGGGCACTTAAAGTAAAATAACTCATTAATAAATTTACAGGGGGGGTACAATGACAAAAGTTGAACTTGTTTTAAAGATTGCCAAGGATGCAGACATTTCCAGGAAACAGGCGGAAACAGCACTTAAGTCTTTTATGTCTTCAGTTGCTGCTTCGTTAAAGAAGGGAAAGAAGGTTACGCTTGTTGGGTTCGGCACTTTTTCCGTTTCAAAGAGGAAGGCCAGGAAAGGCAGGAATCCCAGGAGCGGCGAGGTCATCAAAATCCCGGCCAGGAAAGTCCCCAAATTTAGTGCAGGGGCTACGCTGAAATCAGAAATAAAATAGATTGACTGTTTCGAATGCAGCCTTATTTATGAATTGAAGCGCTTAACAGGTCGGCAGGGAGGCATGTATGCTCAATCTTGGTATCCTTGCGTCCGGCAGGGGCTCAAACTTTCAGGCCATCATTGATGAGATAGAGGCAGGGAGACTTCCTGCGGCGATTAAACTGCTCATTGTTGATAATGCCGGGGCCTACGCCATTGAGAGGGCGAAAAAACACTCTATAGACTACCTCTATATCGACCCTAAAGCCTCACCCTCAAGAGTCGATTATTTTTCAGGCATAGCCCGTGAACTTGAAAAGCGTGAGGTGGAACTGGTGGCGCTTGCCGGGTTCATGCGCATTGCCGGAAAACCCCTGATCGATGCATTTCCGAACAGGATAATGAATATACATCCGGCCCTTCTCCCCGCCTTTCCAGGCCTGCACGGACAGAAGCAGGCAGCCGAATATGGGGTGAGGATAAGCGGCTGCACAGTGCATTTTGTTGACGGGGGAGTGGATACGGGACCTGTCATAATACAGGCCGCCTTACCTGTCTCTCCCGACGACACCGAGGACACGCTTTCCTCACGGATACTGAAACTGGAGCATATGTTATATCCCGAGGCCCTGCGGCTGTATGCGGAGGGCAGACTGCGCGTTGAGGGCAGGGCGGTAAGGATTTCCGGTTATGAAATGCAGGACGGGTATATTGTGAATCCGCCTCTCAGGCAGGGAATATGAGAATTTCAGGCGGTACGGCAAAAGGCAGAAAGGTCGGCATAAAAAAAGCCTTTTTACGGCGGGAGGATGGTGACGAACTGCGGCCTACACCTGCAAAAGTAAGAGCGGCGGTCTTTAATATCCTCAGCGGCAGAATAGAAGGCTCTGCCTTCCTCGATCTTTATGCCGGGACCGGTGCTGTCGGCATCGAGGCATTGAGCAGGGGGGCCGGGAGGGTAGTGTTTGTAGAAGATGATCATCTAAGGGTCAATATAATTAAAGAGTTTGTGGACCGTTTCGGCTTCAGGGAAAAAGCACTGGTCGTGAGGGCGCGGGTCCAGGATTTTCTGAGGAAAAATGAGGAACGGTTTAATATTATTTTTCTTGATCCCCCTTATGCATCAGGAGAAACAATGGAGGTAATATCACTGATCGACGAACTCGGGACATCTGACGAAGATGGAATCATTATTGCCGAACATTCCTCAAGAAGAGAGTTGGGGGAGCAGGCCGGCGAATTGGCATTAAAGAAGAAATATAAATATGGAGATACAGCATTAAGTCTATATAAAAAAGAACGGCAAGAGGCTATGGGCAATGGGCGATAGGCAACTGGAAAATGTTCTTTTTATTATTCGCCTATAGGCTATAGCCTATAGCCTATTGCCTGTAATTCTGTTTTTATTAAGGAGAAAAGAGCGGTGAAGCTGGCAATTTATCCGGGCACATTTGATCCCGTAACAAACGGGCATCTTGACCTTGTTAAACGCGGGCTGATGATATTCGATGAGTTGATTATTGCTGTTTCGCACAGCCCCAAGAAAAAGCCTCTGTTCAGCATGGAGGAACGCCTTTCGCTTATTGAAGCTTCAGTCAGGGGGTACCGCGGTGTGAGAGTGGAGGCATTCAGCGGGCTGCTTGTCGATTATGTTCAAGAAAGAAGGGGCATAGCGATTATCAGGGGTTTGAGGGCGGTGTCGGATTTTGAATATGAACTACAGATGGCATTAATGAACAGGCGGCTCGCAGGCGATCTGGAAACCGTCTTTATGATGCCCTCGCAAGAGTTCTCCTACCTTACATCGACGATTGTAAAAGAGGCGGCCTCGTTAGGCGGATCGGTTACGGGGCTGGTGCCCGAAGTGGTTGAAAAGGCATTGAGAGAAAAGTTCCGGGAAACCGGATATCCGACAGAATGAAGCACTACCCAATATCCTCATAACCTTCATTCCTGCTTACTTTCCCCTCTCCTGACTTCTTTAAATGCGATCACTGCTTCTGTGCCATGATCTGATTTGATCTCTATTGTCCCGCCCAGTTGTCCCGTCAGCGTATGTACGAGCTGAAGCCCTAAGGATGAGGTCTTTGCTGCATCAAAACCCTTCGGCAGGCCAGCTCCGTTGTCTTTTACAGTGAGATGGAAGTTGCCGTTTTCCTCCTGAAGAGCTATTGATATCTCCCCCTCCGTTTGTTCGCGGAATGCATGCTTGAACGAATTTGTCACCAGCTCGGTGATTATCATGCCGCAGGGGATTGCCGTATCAATATTAAAGAACATGTCGTCAACGGTTGCTTTTAACCTGATATCCGCGTTTTTGCGGAGAGAAGACGACAGCCCGTGCAGCAACGCGGCAAGGTAATGCTTTACATCGATTTCAGACAGGTTTTTTGACTGATACAATTCCTCATGGACAAGGGCCATTGCTTTTATACGATTTCTGCAGTCCTCAAATATGGTCAGCAGCCGTTCATCCTTAATATTACGGGCCTGGAGATTCAGGAGGCTCGAAATTACCTGCATGTTGTTTTTTACCCGATGATGGATTTCCTGCAGTAATGTATCTTTTTCTTTTTCAGCTTTTTTGCGTTCTGTGATGTCGTGTACGATACTGAAAATTACGCTCTTCCCGCCTAAATCTAAAGTCCTGGCATTTACCTCAATCAGCATACTTGTGCCGTCTTTTGTCCGATGCTCCGATTCAAACACACTGTGACCATATTTTTTAAGGTCATTTATACGTTTGGGTACCGCGGCGGCAAACTCCGGGGTATCCACCACAGATATGTTCATGGACAACATTTCATCTTTGGTGTAGCCCAGACGCTCATGGGCGGTCCTGTTGATGTCTATTATGTTCCCTTCCATGTCGATGATAATCAGGGAGTCAGTGGCCGATTCAAAAATGGTCCGGATTTTTTTTTCGCTTTCCCTCAAGTGATTGATCAGATTAATAAGAAGATAAGAAACGATAATAGAGACTAAAGAGGCACAAACGACGCCCGTAATAAAAAAATCGTAAGTCACTTTCCCGTTAAAGAATATACTCATCGGGACAACTATAAGCTCAGTGGAGATTATGGAGAATACCACTGATAACCAAAGCAGACGGGATGGTTTTATCGCCATCAGCCTATGGATGAGCTCTCTTTTCCCGAGTGACAGTAGTTGCATACCTAATACCTCTTCTTAAGCGTTAAGGACCTTGAGTGCGGACCCAAACTCTGAGACAGGCTTATGATATATTGTATTCCTGCATTTTTCTTATGAGGGTTTTATAGGTTATTTTCAGAATGGAAGCAGCTTTCAGCTTCTGCCCTCCTGTATGGTGAATAGCTCTTTTAATGGCAATTGTCTCAGCTTCTTTGATGCTGAGGACAGGGCCTTCCTTAGTGTCAATGCCGCCCCATTCCCTTGCAGGTTCATTTTCATGTTCCATTGAAAAACTGACATCTTCGGGTTTTATCATCCCGTCCGCAGCCAGTAGCACAGACCTTCTTATAACGTTCTTAAGTTGCCTTAAATTGCCCGGCCAGGAATAATCCAGCAAAGTTTTCATAGCGCTTTCGAGAATTTTACATTCAGGTCTGTTCAACTCCAGACACGTATCTCCAACAAACTTTTCGGCGAAAAAAACAATGTCATCTTTCCTCTCCCTCAGCGGAGGAATCTGTACCATTAACTCATTGAGGCGATAGTAGAGGTCCTGTCTGAAGCTTCCCTCTTTTGCAGCCTGCAATAAATCCGTATTGGTTGCGCATATAATCCTGAAATCGAGGTCTATTGGGACCGTGCTGCCTATACGGAAGATTTTTTTGTCTTCGAGTGCGCTAAGCAGTTTTCCCTGGACATGAGTGGGGATGTTATCCATGTCATCTATAAAAATGGTCCCCTTGTGGGCGGCTTCGAAGTAGCCGTTCTTGGTTCTTTCCGCTCCGGTAAAGGCCCCCTTTTCATGACCGAAAAGCTCACTTTCGACGAGCGTATCCGGGATACTTCCAATAGAAACCTTTACATAGGGCATCTCTGCTCTTTTACTCAAGTTGTGTATAGTATTGGCAAGAAAAGTTTTTCCCGTGCCGGTCTCTCCGAGAATGACTACGGAAAAGTCTGTTGCGGCAATCTGACACAAACTGTCTATTATAGCTTTCATGGGCCTGCTTCTGCCGAAAATGGATTCAAGGGACAAGTGCAAAGCGGTATTGAGTTCGTCCACCCTCTTTTCAAGCATTAATTTCTCAATCGCCCGGCTGACGATCATCAAAAGCTTTTCGAAGTCAACGGGTTTTGGCAGGAAATCATAGGCCCCCTGCTTTATGGCGTTGACCGCTGTCGGGATATCGCCGTATGCGGTCACTATTATTACAGGGATGTCCGGATCTCTTTTGGTCAACTCCTTCAGGACGTCTATCCCCCCCATATCAGGCATGTTGAGATCGAGCAGCACCAGCATTGGATTCACCCTGCTGAACTGTTCTATGGCTGATTTGCCGCCCGACGCCTCATAAGTGTCAAATCCGTTCGCACTCAGGAAGCTGCAAAAGTCTTTTCTGATTATCGCCTCATCGTCTACGACAAGCACACTCGCCATATTTCTATCTGTCCTTTAACATCCGGTAAGTTTCCATTATTGTTTCCTTTCCCCGGCTATTATTTCTTTGAATGCGATCATTGTTTCCGTGCCATGATCTGATTTGATCTCTATTGTACCGCCCAGTTGTATGGACATGTTCATCACTGCCGTGAATATTTCCGATAAAGCCAGGGAAATCCATAACAGATTCCAAAGTCTTATTGTTTTAAATTTATTTAAAATATTGTCCAATATGTTCTTTTGCCTAAGTGCTTCATTTCATAAATACGGCGCTCGAATGCAACCGTATTTATCAATCGAAGCAGCTATATTTTACCCAGTCTTAGAGCAAGGGCAGTTGTTTCTTCCAGCAATCCCTCCACCTCAACAAGTCCCTTGTTCCAGAAGCCGCTGTCGGTTATATCTACGCCGAGCCTTTTAAATATATTACGCGGTGAATCAGAGAGGCCGGCTGCAAGGAACTCCTTCACCCGGCTGATGAACGCGGGGTTTTCCTTGACAGAGTGCTGCAGTGACTTGGAGATGAGCAGGCCGCTTGCATAGGAGTAAACATAAAAGAAATACCGGATATGACTCCAGTATACCCACCAGTTCTCCGATCCCAGGGACTGTTCGACGAAAGGACCCATATAGGCAGCCATATGCTTATGGAAAAGACCCCCTATATCTTCCTTTGAAAGATAGCCTTTCCTCCTGAAATCACTATGGAGTTCCTGCTCAAAACGATAGCAGGCCACCTGGCGGAATATTGTGGAGACATCATCGTTGAGTTTTTTTACCATGATGGCGAGCTTGAGTTCGTCGTCGGCTTTTTTTACCACTTCTTGCAGCACAAAATCCTCCATGAATGTGCTTGCAACTTCAGCAGTTGCAGTGGAAGTGCCGAAATTCAGGGCATTTTGATTTTTTCTGATCAGCTCGTTGTTGATTCCATGCCCGAGTTCGTGGGCCAGTGTAAGGACGTCATTCAGCTTATCCGTGTGATTGAGCAGAATATATGTTGGCTGTGAAATAAGGTGGTGGGCGCAAAAGGCGCCGCTCCCCTTGCCCTTCCTCGGATACACGTCGAAACAGCCGTCCTTTATAAACATGGACAGGATTTCGCAAAATTCCGGGTCAAGACGCTTAAAAACCCTGTCTACGAGTTCGAGTGACGTTTTATAAGGGTACTTTTTTATGATGTCCCCGTACTCGATATTTCTCTCGTGGTACTTGAGTTTCTTCAGCCCCAGCAGCTTTGCCTTGAGTTCGTAAAAACGGTGCGCTATAGAAAACCTGCCCGAAACAGTGTCGATGAGTGCATCTACAATTTCGCTCCCGATGTCGTCGCTGATATGCCGCGAGAGATCGGGACGCAAAATGCCGCGCAGTTCATCATCCGTTTTTTTGTTGGCAAGGACAGAGTTGAGTTCCGCCTCTGCTACCTCGACATATTTGTCAAAAATGCCGTTTAGAGCTTTTGCCGCCGAATCCCTTACTTTTCTGTTCTTGCTGTCCAGAAGGCTCGACAGTTCTGAAAGGTTTTTGCTGCCTTTTGAGCCATCCTCAAGGAGGACGGTCTTTTGCTCTTTTGCAAGGAAACCTGAGGTCATTTTTATCCAGTTTGAGTACGAGGTCGATGACTTCATGTTCAGTATCTTTTCCTCGGGCTCGCTCAGCAGGTACTTTGATTCGGCGAATATGCGCTCAAAAAAGTGCTTATACTCCCTCAGCCGGTTGTCATCGATAAATTTTTTCTGTTGTTCGGAAGGGATTTTGGCTATGCGGAGCTGGAAAAATTGTATATCGTTCTGGATGGTCCTGCTGAAGTCCTCAACCTGATTGAACCTGGCTTTTAGCGCAGGGGCGTTCTGGTCCTGCTGTGTCCTTAGCCAGAAATAGTACCCCTCATTTCCATCGGTACCGCAATCTCCTGACCACATTTCATATTCATCGAGTGCCTCCCTGAGAACAGCCGGGGCTTCAAGATAATCGGTGCGGTCTTTCCATTTGTTTATAAAACGGTAACTCTTCTCTCCGGTGCGCTGCCTTTCCTTCTCAAGCTCAGGGTCATTGTCGCCCTCGAAGAGTTGTCTGAGATTCCATTGTATCTGTTTCATGCGGGCCTTGTCCTTTCAAGAATTAATGCAGGCTATCCTGGCGGGCCGGTAATGCCTTGTATAATTTTAACACAAATTACTTACGCAAAAAGCTTACCGCCGGCAGTCCCTCGTACGGCCCGAGGGTCCTCTAGCCAATGAATAAGGGCAAAAACATGTCTATTTTCCGCATCATCCATTATTCCTGAACACATGAAAAGTTGCATACTGATTTTTTTTATGGTACAACTTTAATAAGAAGGGGTATTACCCGATAAAAATATCCAAAAAAACAGGTTGGTGGATCATGGAAGGAAGACTTGCAGATAGTTCAGAAGAGTTTCAGAATCTTATACAACAGTGGCAAAAGCTTGAGGACAAGGCAATTGGTAGCGCCGATGCAATGATACGCAAGGCAACCAATCCTTTTTTTAGGGTTATAATGGAATCGATTAAACACGATTCGGAAAAACACAAACTCATACAGCAGATGATTATCGACAGCATTACAAAAGAGACAAAGGGTATCAATCCGGATGAGCTCAATGAAATGTCTGATATGCTGAACAATCATATGGAAGCAGAAGCTGAATCCCTTCGTCTTGCCCATGCAGCCTTGGCAAAAAGCGAGCTGTTTTTCAACCGCTTTCTTCTTTCTTATCTTATAGCTGATGAAGCTAAACACCATGATTTAATCAATCTGCTTAATGATCTCAAGGGGGCAACGATACCTACATCGTAAGAGGGGGGCGATCGGAAGTCTGGAGAGGATGACGCAATGATGCCCATAAGAGTATAATGTAGTGTTTCATTACACAGATCTGCTAATATCCCGTTAGAGCAGATATAAAGACGCGTGCAAGCAATCATTCCTTCATGCCTTTGCATTCGCATTTCATTGGACATCTGTCGCATAAAGCTTTTCTGCAGTAATCCTTGCCGAGCCTTACAAGGGCCGCCTCGAAATCCGGAAAATTCTTTATCTTCATTCCTTCATCAGTCCATCTTCCCTTTAAAGACGTGAGGAGCCTCCCTCTGTCATTACCATGCAAAGAAAGAATACCCATATGTCTTGCTGCGGTGACCACGAGTTCCGAGGCAAAGGGTTCAGCCTTCTCCCATATTCCCCTCATCTCCCTCAGGAAGATGTTAACAGTTACGTTTCCGATGCCCTTGGCGAGGGACTTGAGTTTGTCTTCAAGGTCTCTAGGTTCTGACGCAGTCGAATGAAGCACGTTCAGATCCCCTTCATACCTGTCCATGAGCGCTGAGCTCAGATCGAGGAACTTTGTGGCCGTCTTAAAGTCGTATCTCACATAGCCGCCCCTGTCGAGAATCTCTACAAGACCGTCCCATCCGATATTGAGGATGCCCTTAGGTGAAATAATCCCCTTCTTCTCAAACTCTTTGTATGTCTTGATTACAATGCTCTCTGATATCCTTGTACCGAAAAGCACTGACGCAAAAAACCACTTGAAGATTTCCTCCGGATCCCGTGAAGAAAGGTCAATTCCCAGGGCGACCGAAAACCTTCCTCCCACCCTCTCGATCAGTCCCTTTAGAATCCTTTTGTTATCCATTTTCACCTCTCTTCACTCCGTACTTTCCTCTTAAAAATACGTAGAGCACCTCGCATATCACCCTTCTCTTGACTTCTTTCTCTTCCTTTTCGAAAAGAACAAGGTTTTGGACGCCGCATTCTTCGTGAAATATTCCATTAACACAAATAATGCTTCCGACCTTTTATGGATGACATCAAGAATATTTTCAAGTCTTTCAAATCTGTCTGTAAGGGAAGTCTTTATGAAAACCTTTTCCGCCCCTTCTAAAGCCTTGAGAATTTCAATTCCTTCTTGCTTCTGTTCTAATCCATCTTTCCATATGTCCTTTGCGAATAGAAGTGCACCAAGCAATATTTTTCTGATCTCCGTAGCCCTATTTTCAAGCCTTATGAGTCTGTCCTCATTTGTCATGTCTGCAAAATGCACCATACTGTCTCCATGTTCCGGCCGTTTGCCGTTCTGGCATAGTAAAGTTAAACGAGATGCTTATCTACTCTTATAACATGATAGTGTCGGAAAACCCATGAATGAGACGAATCTTTATATGTATGCGTCTGACAACCCCGTCAACTTTGTGGATCCACTCGGCTTACAATCGAGTAATACTTCTGGTGGCTCTACGACATCGGAAGGTTCACAGGGTGGATGCAATAAGAATAAGAAAGATTGTCTCAATGGTTTTTTCAATTGCTTGGGTGAAACAGTACTTGGGCCAGGGTGGAGCACTTTTGCCATGGCCGGGGGGCAAACAGTGGGCGAAGTCTCTACTGCACTGGCATGGCAGCATGCTGCATCAAACAGTCTTACTTATCCTCTTCGTTCATCAATAGTGCGTAATTACCTGGCCGTAGGCACTAAGGCATTCCCCCTCGTTACTTGGGGTTCGATAATCATCGCTGAAGGCTTTTGCCTTGCGGAAGAGATTAAATGTGTGAACGGACAATGAAGCGTAAGCTGACAGATAAACTGTTCCTTGTAATTACTGCGATTGCGACTGGTAGTCTATTGATGGGTACAATTTTCTTTTTGCAAGATTATTTGTCTCTTTCGAAGGAATGGGTTATGTTTGTATTGAGCGGTGGCCTCTATTTCGTGGTTGTTGTCTATATTGCAACGGCAGTTGGCAAGGGTTATAAACGAAAGAGCGCTTTCATGCTTTATGTTGTGAGCATCACCCTGATTGTTTTATTACTAATGTTCATTTTTCTTTTCTTCCATGTTGTTCCGTTACCTAAGTTTATTGTTCCATACATAATTGCAGAAACAATTCTTGCTCCGATCCCTATTCTGGCAGCCAAACGTATGACAAGAGCAAATCGCGTGAAAAGAGGCCAATCGAAACTAAAAAATGGGACAGGTACTCTTAATGAATCAGAGTAATAGAGACAATATCGCTTTTGCTTGCCAACTCGTCGGCAGACGCATAAGTATTGGCACAATGCTTGCACATCATAAAAGCAATAAACCTATAAGGAGGAGATTAGTACAATGCTGAAATCCCGTGACAGTCAGGGGAGCTTTTATGATGCAGACTTTATCTGCGAGCAACTTATTCCGCAAGACAGCTTTTACAGAAAGTTCAGAGAAATAGTTTGGCCATTAATCAAGGATGAAGACTTTGAATCCATGTATTGCAAGGATAATGGCCGTCCTCCGATATTGCCGTCACTCCTTGCAATAGCAACAATCCTACAGTTCCACAAGAACCTCTCAGATAGAGAAATGGAAGCGGCCTGCATGTATGACATTCAAATCAAATTCGCCCTCGGCTTAAGACTCGATGAGCGGCCATTTGACCATTCATCACTTGGCGATTTCAGGAAGAGACTCCTTGAAAAAGGAAAAGAGAAAGCAATCTTCGACCGCATCCTCTCCCATCTCGTACAAGCAAAGCTCATAGAGAAAAACGAAATCCAGAGAATAGACGCAACCCATATAATAGCTGATATCGCAATCCCTACAATGGTGCAGCTTGTAAAGAAAGGCATCTTCGAAATACTCAAGCCCCTAAAGAGCCGCCACAAAGAAGCATATGCCAAAATCTCAAAAGAGATACCAATAGAAGAATACGGCAAAGAAGAGGTCAACCATGAAGGCCCAGGCAGAATGGACATGGACAAGAAAAAGAGGAAACTTGTCGAAGTTGTAAACGACGCCCATGCGGTACTCAAGCATTCGGAAAACATAGGACTGGAAAGAGACATCAGAAAGAAAACAGAAATGCTCAAGAGGATACTCAGGGAAAACATAGAGGAAAGCGAAGAAGAAATTAAGGAAAAAGAGCACAAGAAGAAACCCAAAGATATCCTGGTATCACCCATAGACCCTGATGCCAGATATGGAGCCAAGTCAGCCACAAAGAAATTCACCGGCTACAAAGCAAACGTAACAGAGACTGTAGAAAGCAGATACATCACCAACATAATAGCCATGCCCGGCAACCGGGTTGACGGACAGACAATGGTAGAAGCAGTAACAGGGCAGAAAAGCCACGAACTGACGCCGGTCAAAGTAATAGGAGACACCGCATATGGAGATGGTGCTTACCGCAAAGACCTCAAGGCAAACGGGACCGAAGTAGTAGCGCCGCTCAGAGAGAAAAACGGCAAAACAAAAGCAATCTACCCCAAGAGCATGTTCACATACAACGAAACCAAGCAGACAATGACCTGTCCGCAGGGAGCAATAACAGAAGCAAACCATCGTGACTATAAAAAAGAGCTGACGATATTTCGATTTTCAACCAGCCAATGCAGCAAATGCCCAGTCAGGCAGGAATGCACCAACGACACAGACGGCAGCAGGACAATAGGAGTAAGCAAAGTCCATGCTGAACTTATAGAAGCAGAGATATACAACCGCACAGAGCAATACAAAGAAGACATGAAGCTAAGGCCGCCGATAGAAGGGAAACTTTCAGAGCTCAAGAGATATCACGGACTAAGGAGAGCACGATATAGGGGACTGAATAAAATGGGACTGCAGTGTTACTTCACCGCAGCCGCAGTGAATATAAAGAGATGGATAAAAACGATAATAGAGAAAATAAACCCAAACAGCCTGAAGCAGAGTATGCATAGAGCGGAAATAGGATAAAGAGAGAGGAATATTAACAGAAAATGACCTTAGATTTGGAATATAGAGAAGGAACCCGGACCGATTTCGACCTCGGAATGTTGGGCGGGGTGAAAATGGATTACGATAGACTGGTTTTCAGACGGTATCAACATGGCAATACCGGATCGTCAAACCAGAGATAGGAAAAATGCCCTTTAAGAGATAAAATAAAAAAACAAGGGTTGATTATCGGCTTCTCAGTATTGAGTTAATTGTTGATAAACGGAGGTGTTCGGATGTCGATGAGAAAACCGTGTGCAAGACAATTCTATCCCGGAGATTGCGGGGCGCAAATAGTTTACCACTGTGACGATCATCACCGACTTACGGGACATTCTGTGGCATAATACATCATGAAAACGATAATTGCTGCCATAGTGTTCTTTTCTCTGTTCATTCAACCGGTGTTTGCCGTCGACACCTATGACTATCTCGACGACACGTCGCACTATGGAAAACAACTCCTCAACCTCATCAATCATTATCGGGAAAGCAACCGCCTCAAGCCTCTTTCTTTCGATAGCAAATTGACCATTCTTGCTCAGAATCACAGTGCCGACATGCAGCGAAGGGGTGTGATGAGCCACGACCGCTTCGAGGAGAGATTCAAAAATTCGGGGTACAACAGCTGCGTGGAGAATGTTGCCTGGAACTATGGGTCACCAAGGGAACTGTTTGCAGCTTGGCAGAAGTCAAGAGAGCATGATAAGAATATGCTTGCCACTGACATAAATAAGGCGGGAATCTCCCGCGTAGGAACCTATGTAACTTTCTTTGCGTGCAACTAGCCGGTGAAAGAGGCTGGAGTTTGCAAAAGTCTTGCTTTCCAATAAACGTTCGCTTGTATGTGAAGGGTCTATAACATAAAAGGCCTTCAAGGCCGCTCCACATCTGCAGTGAAAAATTCTTTAACTCATCCAGTTTGAGAGACAGGCTGATTCTTGAGTTGCAGGCACGCTGTGGACTCCGCATCGGGGAGATGCTTGGTCTAAAGATTTCCGATGTCTCCAAGGCTTTTCAAGGTCTGTTACACAACGGATAGGAACCTTGTTCACAGTCTGGGTGCAAAGCTGAATCTTAATTATTAAACGGCAAAACTTCTTGTTTTACCTACCTTCCACTTTTAGAATATAACAAAATTCTGAAACGGGCAACGCTTAATCCTCGCAGAAAAGCCCCTATTCTTCCCAGGTACTCACTAAAATCCATCATAGGACATAAAATCTTCAAGGGCTTTAATTGTAATCTCCTGCTCGGAAACAATTTCCTTAACCACGTCACCGATCGTTATGATTCCCGTAATTCGGTTATTGTCAAAAACAGGCAAATGACGGATATGTTTCATTGTCATCAACGCCATACATTCATTAAGGGTATTTTCGGGGTCAACATAGAATACCTGTCGAGTCATCAGTTCACTGACAGGTGTATCCTTGGAAGCCTTTCCTTTCAGGATCACTTTTCTTGCATAATCACGTTCCGAAAAAATTCCGACAAGATGGTCATTTTCAAAGACCAATAAAGCTCCGATATCCTTCTCAGCCATCACTTCGAGAGCCTCGTATGCCGTTGTCATGGGAGAAACTGACCAAATTTTACGACCTCGGTCTTTTAAGAGATCTTTGACAGTTTTCATATCACCATACCTCCTTCATAGCGGATTCTATATTGTTAGTATATGATAACCGCCGCAGCTTAGCTATAAAAATAGTTGTTGACAGATATGGCGAACTCGAATGGATGATACTTGAAAGGAGTGTCGAAAGCTTTATGTAATATTGAATATTTATTGAGCAGTAAAGCATCTTTGTATACCACATCCCACATTTTGCAAAACATAGCCTTGAGTTCTATCCAAAGCGACCGGCACAGCATCGTTCGCAACACGCATAAACTGCTCCTCAAAGGTGAAACAGCCCGTGGCTTAGATGGCGTGTTGACCTGACAAGGGGATGCCGAGATGACGCTGATTTCACCCGCAGCTATCAATGTGTTATCATATATGTATAAGTGTAATCATGGGGGGGGTATGTAAATGATTCGAACTCAGGTGCAGTTGACAGCAAAGCAAGTAGAAAGGATCAAGGCCATAGCAACGAGAAGGAGACAATCTATGGCCGAGGTAGTTCGAGAGGCTATAGACGCAATGCTTGAGGGCAAGAATAGGCCTGATCTGGACGAGCGTCGTCAACGTGCTTTAGCACTGGCCGGCAAATATAAAGGCAAGGAGGATCTCTCAGTCCGGCATGACGATTATCTATCCAAGGATTTCGCGCGATGACGGTCTTTATAGATACGTCGTTTTTTTTGGCGTACCTGAACTGGGAAGATATAAATAATGCAGCAGCAAAAGCGGCTTTCGAAAGGGCCATCACGCATAATGTGTTTTTTGTCACTACCAACTACGTACTCGTAGAAAGCTTTGCTCTGATACAAAACAGATTGGGGGTCAAAGCACTTCGTGATTTCCAGGAAACCATGGTGCCAGTTCTCAGCGTAGAATTTGTAGATCAGAACGCCCATAATGCAGGTGTCAGTGCCGTCCTCACTGCATCAAGGCGGGGATTGAGTTTGGTTGATTGCGTCAGCTTTGAAATTATGCGCACGCTTGGAGTTGTGGACGTACTCGCGTTTGATAGACATTTTGAAGAACAAGGGTTTGCCCAGTTTGTCGAAGAGGAAACCAGTCCGCCGGGTCACCATCCACGCTGAAAAGTGCCCGGCATGGATTCATCCAGGAGTGCCAAAGTCTGATTTACCGCGCCTAAGGTGGCAGGATTACATCGGAATGAGTGGCAGCTCAGATTTAATTCCCCAGAGAGGGACAGATGAAATCCTTGAATACGCTCACCGCATATGTGATCGGCGTTCTTATCGTGTGGGCGGTGATCTTCGCTGTTGGGTACTTACTCAATGGCAGTACCGCCGGCCATCCAATTCTCCATGTCTTTGGTGGTTTTCTACTGGGCATGCTCTCTATGTACATTGCAACGCGTTACCATCCTTCTAAGCGGAAAAGCCCCTAACACTTGACGTCTACGTTTGCGGCGATAATTTTGTTTGGATCGACGGTGCATGAAGGAAACATAGAAACGGTTAGTAGTGCCAGTATTATTCAAAGTCTATGCTTCTCGATTTTAAAATAGTCGGAGGAAGTTTATTGCCCACAGTAGCCCCTCATTCTGAACAGTAAATTAGGAGAACCTAACATATAGGTGGGCTATATTTAGCGAGAGTACTCCGCATACAGTTGCGCGAATCCTAAACTGAGATGCAGGAAGAAGTCTTGCCTATTGCCCGACTCACCGGAACTAAAGACTCCCAGAAGTGATGTATAATGATAGCTGACAATTAAAATTAGAAAAGGAGAGATCTTATGCCGGAATTCAAAAACGTAACAGTGGTAAAAAAGGCGAATGTCTATTTTGACGGTAAGGTCACGAGCAGGACTGTGCTTTTTGGTGACGGGTCAAAGAAAACGCTCGGTATAATGCTTCCGGGTGAATATGAATTCGGAACTGCCGATAAAGAGCTGATGGAAATATTGTCTGGTGAGCTTGAGGTATTGCTGCCTGGCGAAGAAGCGTGGAAGCCGGTCAAAGGGGGAGAGTCGTTTGAAGTTGCACGGAACGCAAAATTCAAACTCAAGGTAACGTCCCTGACTGATTACTGCTGTTCTTTCATCAAATGATTCTTATATATCCTCCTGTTGCAAAGCCCTGTGAGCCGCCTGCAGGCATAGCAAGACTTTTGGGCGCCCTTAATGCACACGGGATACAAACCAGCGTTCTGGATGCCAACCTGGAGGGAATCCTCCATCTATTGCACCAGCCGAAGACATCGTTTGATACATGGACGCACCGTGCCTTCAGGAAGCGTTCGGACCATCTTGCTTCCCTCAGGGCGCGGGACATCTATAGCCATCCCGAACGCTATCGGAGGGCAGTCTCAGATATTAACCGTATTCTGGAATCATCCTGGGACAAGAAAGAAGTAGTCCTGAGTCTTTCAAATTACCGGCATCATGGACTCTCTCCGGTAAACAGCAGCGATCTTATCAGGGCCGCGGAGAGTCCTGAAGAAAATCCCTTCTATCCTTATTTTAAGGGCCGACTTAGAACAGTACTCGAATCGGCACGGGATGATACCGTAGGATTTTCACTCAACTTTTTGAGCCAGGCCCTGTGTACGTTTGCAATGATCGGTTTTTTGAAAAAGGAATATCCGGGGATGACCGTCTGCCTTGGAGGAGGTCTGGTGACCTCCTGGATGAAGAGTCCGGGCTGGAACCGGCGCAATCCCTTTGCAGGATTAGTCGATCATATAATTGCCGGACCCGGCGAGCGGCCTTTGCTTTCTTTGTTCGGCGTGGATGTTCCGCATGGACACTATAAGCCCGACTACAGTTTCGTTAGCGGTAATGATTATATTGCTCCTGGCTTGGTCCTTCCGTACAGCGCTTCGGAAGGTTGTTACTGGTGCAGATGCTCATTCTGCCCTGAGAGCGCTGAAGGAAACTCATACCGGCCTATACCAGCCGAACTGGCGCGGAGCGAGATTGCGGACATGACCGGCCGGTATGGAAAGACAAGACCGGTACTCCTCCATTTGCTTGATAATGCTATAAGCCCGTCTCTCATGAAATCATTGTCTGATGCTCCGCCGGATGTGCCGTGGTACGGCTTTGCCAGAATTGGAGAGGAATTGGCCGACCGCTCTTTTTGTGAGTCTCTGAGGCGCTCCGGCTGTGTCATGCTCAAGCTTGGGATTGAGTCAGGGGACCAGGGCGTGCTCGACCACATGCAGAAGGGTATTAATTTGGAAACAGTGTCCCGCGTGCTGAAAACACTCGCGGAAGCGGGGATCGCGACTTACATCTATCTGTTATTCGGCACCCCGTACGAGTCGGAAGATGAGGCGCGAAAGACATTGGATTTTACGGTTGAGCACAGCAGGAACATCGGCTGCCTGAATATCGCTCTGTTTAATATGCCGATAAACAGTCCCGATGCTGCGGCATTCGGCACAAGCACATTTTATGAAGGAGACCTGTCATTGTATACCGATTACAGGCATCCGAAGGGATGGACCAGAAAGCGGGTAAAACAGTTCCTGGATGGTACATTTAAACGGCATCCGGCAATCGCAACGATCATAAGACGGGAGCCGCCTTTTTTTACCTCCAACCATGCTCCGCTGTTTGTTATGGGGCAGGCCAAGACCCCGTATAATGGTCTCTGAGTGCTCCACATTTCTTCTGGTGCGGTTGCCCGGAGTTCGACTCAGCCATATAGGGTAAAAGAGAATGTAATAGAAATTCTCAGAGTCTTTCATACATCGAGGAAAATACAGCGAAAATAATGGAAGCATTACGGGCTCAAGGTATCGCTATTGCGCAGCCCGAGACCTGAGGATGCATTTTCCTGACTATTCCTGCCACCCGTTTTGGAACAAAGCTTCCACCCTATCGAAGACACCTTGCCCCCTTGCTGAGATTTATGTAAATATATAATACTCCTGTTACAGAGAGGTGGCCCCCGGAATTCGGACAGTCGTATAAGGTGTAAAATATACGATGAACGACGGAGGGGTCACAGAGATGAGCAAGACGAAAAGGAAACGGTATGCAGCAGAGTTCAAGGCGAAGGTGGCGCGTGAAGCACTCAAAGAAGAGGTGACCATCGCGGAGATCGCTGCACGGTTTAACATCCACCCCAATCAGGTAAGCGAGTGGAAGAAACAGGCTATCGAGGGGCTTACGGATGTATTTGCGAATAAAGCTGATCGCAATGATGCCGCACATGAGTCGGAGATCAAAGAGCTGCATGCCAAGATTGGGCAATTAACGGTGGAGAAGGATTTTTTGGCGAAAGCCTTCGGTCGATGAGCCGCGAACGGAGGAAAAGTATGATTGAACCGGAGCATCCGGGGCTCAGCATTACAAGGCAATGCAGTTTGCTTGAGATCAGCCGTTCCTCATGGTATTACGAAGCACTCGGGGAGAGCGAATTAAACTTGACGCTCATGCGGTTGATAGACGAGCAGTTTCTGGAGACGCCGTATTACGGAGCCCGGCAGATGGCCAGGTACCTGCGCCGGCAGGGGTACAAAGTCAACCGGAAGCGAGCGCATCGGCTGATGCAGAAAATGGGGCTTGCGGCGCTCTACCAGAAGCCCAACACGAGCAAACCACACCCCGAGCATAAGGTCTATCCTTATTTGCTCAAAGGATTAGACATCCAGGCGTCTAACCAGGTCTGGTGCGCCGATATAACTTATATACCGATGAGAAAGGGTTTTCTGTATCTGGTGGCGGTAATGGACTGGTACAGTCGGAAAGTCCTCAGTTGGAGACTCAGCAACTCGCTTGATACTGAGTTCTGCATAGCAGCATTGCAAGAGTCATTGGCCAAATACGGCAAGCCGCAAATATTCAATACTGATCAGGGCAGTCAGTTTACGAGCCTTGAGTTTACGCAAGTGCTCAAGGATGCAGATGTAAACATATCTATGGACAGCAAAGGCAGATGGATGGATAACGTAATGATCGAGAGGCTATGGCGCTCAGTGAAATACGAGTGCATTTATCTGAACGCATTTGAAACTGGCAGCGAAGCAAAGAATGGCATCGAGAAGTGGATCAGGCTGTACAATGAGGAGCGGCCTCATTCCAGCCTTGACGACAAAACACCACATGAGGCATACTGGAATCTGCCACGCGCAGGCTATCCAGTAAAACTGGTGGCATGATGACAGGTGGCTTCCACCTTAAATCAGCCGGCAAACTGTCCAACCAATGGGGTCCACCTCACAGCAGACCCGTGAATTTTGCCGAAAGGGGGACATGCCATATTTTTTTAAATGGATTTTTCATTAAAAAAAACGCAGATTTGCTATGATAGAAATATGGGTGAAGAGGAATATTTTCAGCCACTGACGCCGGCGGACAAAATTTCTGTAATATTATACCGGGCGGGCATTGTGCTGTCGGCTTTGTTTGTTCTTGCGGGGGCTTGTTTTTCGTCAAATGCCTATCGTTATCAGGAGTATATATCATTTGCATTTTTAACCAATGTGCTCCTTATACTATTGTATGCGGCGGTTGGCATGAGTGTGTTTTTTATTCATCTTTATGTCGGCAAGTTTCACCTGGCACTTAAGATGCTTTATTATGTTGCTGTTATCTCCTTAATCCTTTTGTTTGTCATCGGCAGGGGAGATGTATTGGGAGTGCTTATGAGCAAGATCTACGGGCCGCTTCTGCTTCTTCCTTTGGCAGGCTGCCTTGGGTTTATTACTGCAAAAGAGGCATTCTGTTTCAGGCTTATCGAAGGGTATCTCCTTGCCCTGACAATGCCCCTGTACCTTGTTGTGCTGGCGGCGCGGGGCTTGACAGCCAAAGGGGCCTCTTATGGTCTTATTTTGATAGCAGTTATGCTTGTTGTTTTCACTTTAAGAAAGGTGTTTATGCCCCTGCACTATGATATAGGGGACAAGTCCGCCTATACCTGATATCCTGATATCCGTGGCATATTCTGCAACTGCAATTCAGACAGTACGGGGTTGTTTTTCTGCAGTCGGGCGCCTGGGTTATCGGCAGTGGCAAGTAAGCCGAGCCCACATGTATAACTGGAACACAGATGATGTTCCGTATAGACAGCAGGTCTTGCACAGCGGACTATTCGCTCGCAAAGCCAAAAGTAGGCGCTCGTAAGCGAAAAATTACCCCGTGCTGTCTGAATTGCAGATTCTGCAACTGGAAGTGGGGATCCTGGAAAAAGTCTGTGACTCTTTGGGGTCCGGCTGGAGGTAACAGTAGTGGGCAAGTTCATGCTGTTTGTTTTTCTCTCATGGCTTACCGGAAATCCGATCATGGCGGTGGTTATTCTTCTTGTTGTTTACCTGGCGATAGACAGGACGTATTACGGCTTTGTGCCGGACCCTCTGCGGGCATTCAGGTCTGCCGGCAGAATCAGGGAACTTCAGAGGATTATTGCAATTAATCCTCACGATGCCCGGTCAATGAAAGAACTTGGTATTTTTATGTTCGAAAGGAAAAATTATAGGAGGGCACTCGAATATTTCACCAGGGCCTCAGCAAAAATGTCCGATGAGCCGGAATTCAATTATTACTACGGCATCGCGCTAGCCAGAAGCGGCGCTGTTGACAGGGGGCGGGCGCTTGTGGATGATGCCCTTCTTGCCGCTCCCGGGCTCAAATACGGCGATCCTTATCTGGCAATGGCAGAAGTGTATATTGATACAGGGGCATACGACAGCGCGGCTCCGTTTCTTGAGCACTTTCTGAAGGTACGTATTTCAAGCACTGAGGGGCTCTATCAGATGGGTCTTGTCAAGATGAAGACCGCGAAGGAAGACGAGGGAAGGGAGTACCTTAAGAAAGCGGTCGCTGTATTCAAAGATGCGCCCCGCTACAAGCGCAAAATGGAAAGGAAGTGGGCATGGAAGGCGAGATTGCTTCTGATGAGAGGACGATAACAAAAGATATAATAATTTTATGAGCGCGGACGGAGAGAAAACCAAAGAGTTTCTTGTTGAGGAAGAGCCTTATTATCTGGCGCTCGGCAATGAAATAGCATTGTTTGAAGCAGCGTTCAAAGACAGAATCCCGGTGCTGCTTAAAGGACCGACAGGATGCGGCAAGACACGGTTCATGCAATATATGTCATGGAAGCTCAAGCGGCCGCTGATTACGGTCTCTTGCCATGATGATCTTACAGCATCGGACCTTGTAGGCAGATACCTCTTGAAGGGTGGAGAGACGGTCTGGGTTGACGGTCCCCTCACCCTGGCAGTCAAGAGCGGCGCTTTCTGTTACCTTGACGAGATAGTTGAGGCAAGAAAAGATACAACGGTCATCATCCATCCGCTTGCCGATGACAGAAGAATCCTGCCCATTGAAAAAAGAGGTGAAATAGTGCATGCGACGAATGAATTCCTCCTTGCAGTATCGTACAACCCGGGATACCAGAGCGTGCTTAAAGATCTGAAGCAGAGCACACGTCAGAGATTCCTTGCCATAGCGTTTTCTTATCCGAAAAAGGAGAATGAAATGGATATTGTACAGCATGAGTCAGGGGTTGACGGGAAAACTGCGGAAGGATTGGTCAGCATAGCCGCAAAAACCAGGAACCTTAAAGACAGGGGACTCATTGAGGGGGCGAGCACTCGCCTGCTGGTCCACGCAGGGATGCTCATCAATTCCGGGATCGATATATATGAAGCATGCGAAGCAGCTATAGCCCAACCGCTTACCGATGACCATGAGATGCTGGGCGCTCTTTCTGAAATTATCAGCTCCATAATATAATGCATTCAAGGGCTGAAAAGAACATAGAGCGCCTCGAAGAGGGACTCCGAAAGAACCTCTCCCTCGATTTTTTCGATGACGATGAAATAGCAGCTGTATTCAGGGACATCGGGTTCCTTGGTCCCCAACTCAGACAGAAAGCACTGGCCCTTTGTTTCACTCTTTCGGGCGCAAGTTCTTCTCTTGTTCCCAACACCCTTAAGCGGTTGGAAAAGGCATCTTTGATTCTCTCCGTTCAGGACATGGAGCGGTGGATGTCAAGCGCCTTCGACCTGCTGGATTCCCGGGGCGCAGACCCTTTTTTAAAATTTATCGGGACTACTGACGAGGCTTCGCTGCGTGCATTCCGCAGTCCTGAAGGCCTCCGGCTTCAGGATTTGTCCATAACGCTTGAAACATACCTCAGGGGCATTTCGGGAACAGACCTGAAAGTGGCTGAAGATAAGGAACCGTATACGGATACTGTAATTATATTTCTTCCCCCGGCCCTTAACCTGTTTGGCGAACCTGAAAAAGATTTTCTGATTTACAAGCTTATGGCGGCATACAAATGGGCGCAGATCTCACAAGGCACATTGACTCCTCATGAGCAGACACTTAATAAATTCTTTTCAGCGGCGAAGAGTGCGAGGCCCGATATTGACGATCTCTTCAGGCTTTTCCCCGAAAAAGAGCTTGCCATAGCCATATATAATGTCATTGAGGCCTTTCGCCTCGATACCTTCTTGCGCCGTGAGCTTCCGGGCTTGATGAACAGGGCCGACATCGTTCTCTCAGCTCTGTTCAGGGAAAGACCGTCCATAGACCTGCTCCCGGAGAAATCTGCTTTTGTCGAAGGACTCTATCATTTTTTTCTCGGCGGTTCGGTAAAGGGCGTCGTGAGCGAAGCACTGAAAAAGGCTGTTGCAGGCATGGAGGGCATTAGACAGGCGCACAGTTCTGATGAAAGTATCAGACTGCTTATGGAGCTTTATGATGTCGCAATCGGGTTCAACGGCGATTATCGGCCCGTGAATCCACCGCTTATTCCCGGCACTATAAAGCCGGAGAGTATCTCACGCCGCCTGAAAGCGGAAAGAGACGCAAAAAAGAAGCAGCTCGAAGGCATTATCTCAGGCTTGATAAATGCGTCTGATGATGTCAGGCCCGCGAGAGCTCCGTCAGCAGAAATGCGCTTCCGCGAGAGATTGCCGAAGCCGGAGAGCGATTATCTTATTATCAAGGGAAGGATTATCGAGCTTGACAATGAAATAAGGGAACTGCTGGAAGAGATGTCCGAAATTCCGGGAGGCATTCTTGTAAAGGGCAGTGATATCGGGGCCGCGAGGCGTTGCATTTCGCTCAAGGAGGCCCTGCTGGAAGAGGACAGCGGGGCGCTGCTCCAGCAGCATGGAGGGATAAAATATGATGAGTGGGACTATCGCAGGGGAGGGTACAAAAAACGCTGGTGCAGTCTCTATGAGAAGGACATACATCCCGGGCATGAGCCGTTCGTAGAGAGCACGTTGCTGCGCTATGGCGGGTATGTGACAGTTTTGCGCAAAAAATTCGAGCTTTTGAAACGTGAACCCAAAATACTCAGAAGACAGAGGGAAGGAGATGAAATAGATATAGACGCCGCAGTAGAAGCCCTTACCGACATTCAGGCAGGACTTTCCCCTAATGAGAATTTTTTTACCCGGCTTGATCGATATGAAAGAAATATAGCGGTGCTCTTCCTTCTCGACATGAGCGGCTCAACAAAGGGATGGGTAAGCGAGGCTGAAAAAGAATCGCTGGTACTCTTGTGTGAAGCCCTGGAAGCGCTCGGAGACCGTTATGCTGTATACGGATTCTCGGGGATGACAAGGACGCGGTGTGATTATTACACTATTAAAAGTTTTGGCGACGGTTATTCAGATATAATCAAGAAGCGCATTGCCGGTATAAGCCCAAGGGATTACACCAGAATGGGCCCCCCTCTCAGACATTCCATCCGTATCCTCAATGGAATTGAAGCCCGTACAAAATTGCTTATTACGCTGAGTGACGGCAAACCGGAGGACTGGGATGCATACAAGGGGGAGTTTGGGATAGAGGATACGAGAAAGGCCCTCTTGGAGGCCAAGGAGCAAGGCATCCATTCATTCTGCATTACTATTGATAGGCAGGCAAGCTCGTATCTTTCCCGCATGTATGGGGAAGCAAAATATATTATCATCAATGATGTGCGCGAACTGCCGCACAGGATAACAGAAATTTACCGGATGCTTACTGCATAGAATCGTATTGGATGTCCCTCAAGGAAGTCGCGTACAAGAGCCATGGTGGGCTCCCTGTCTTCGGGGTGGAGCAGGCGTTTCCAGGTATCGAGATGGTTTGCCAGCTCCTATTCAGCACGCTTTAAACTGCTTTTTAAGTCAGAACTTGTGTAGATGTCGCCCCTCGTACGAAGGCAATTCTTGTGCTATCATTCTATTATGCAATTCGAGATACTTGATATTTCAGGGGATATAGGAATTAAAGCATATGGAAAGACTGTCTCAGAGGCTTATGCTAATGCCGGCATCGGAATGTATAGTCTGATTACTGATATCAGCGGTGTGGATGAACTGGAAAGCGTTGAGTTTGAATTGAGCAGGGATTCCCCCGAAGGTGTGCTGGCAGCCTATCTTAATGAGCTTATATTCCGTTTTGATACTTACGGTTTTATCGGCAGAAGGGTTGAAGTGTCGGACCTTTCCGGCAGCATTATACGTGTAATAGTGCATGGCGAAGAGTTTGATCCGGACAGGCATGAACGGCGATTGCTTATCAAGGCTGCCACGTATCATAATATAAAAATTGAACGGGCGGACAGTGTGTGGGAGGTTGAAGTTGTTTTTGATATATGAGTGGCTATGAATAAATAACCCAAATCTGAGCGTCTGAATGCACAAGTTATTTATTCCCGGACCCTGGAGGGATTTTGCATGTTACATGAGAAACTCAAAAGGATAGATGAAAACAGGCTCGAACTGCCGCGGGATTACAAACCCGGCATGAGGACCCGCGGCGTTATCTATGTTGACAGCGTTCTTGAGGAAGCGCTGGAACAGGGCGCTATAGAGCAGGTTGCCAATGTTGCTTCGCTGCCGGGGATTGTCGGAGCTTCAATGGCGATGCCGGATGTGCATACCGGCTATGGGTTCCCCATAGGCGGCGTAGCGGCGTTTGACATTCGGAAGGGTGTTATTTCTCCCGGAGGCGTCGGGTACGATATCAACTGCGGGGTAAGGCTCTTGAGAAGCAATCTCGACAGGGAGCATCTGCTCCCGCGCATAAAAGAACTGGTCGATGTTCTTTTCAGGGAAATTCCCGCTGGCGTGGGCTCAAAAGGGAAGGTCAGGCTGGGAACTGCTGAAGAGGAGAAAGTGCTGCTCAGGGGAGCGCGGTGGGCGGTTGAAAGAGGCTTTGGCGATATGGCTGATCTTGAACGGATTGAATCGGGCGGCTTCCTTGAGGGGGCTGACTCATCTCTGGTGAGCAAGAAGGCTTATGACAGGGGCGCCGCGCAGCAGGGTACGCTGGGAGCGGGAAACCATTTCCTTGAAATCCAGTATGTTGATATGATATACGATGAAGAGGCGGCAAGGGCGCTGAATCTCTTTAGAGACCAGATAACGGTAATGATCCATACCGGATCACGGGGGTTTGGCCATCAGGTATGCACTGACTTTCTTGAAGTAATGTCTAGGGCTGCTCAGAAATATGGCATTGAACTGCCGGACAGGGAGCTTGCCTGCGCACCTGTCGGCAGTGCCGAGGCGCAAGACTATCTGGCTGCAATGAAAGCTGCAGCCAATTATGCCTGGGCCAACAGGCAATGTCTTATGCACTGGACGCGGGAGGCGTTCATGTCAGTGCTCCGGGCAGGGCCGCAAGATTTGGGGATGTCGCTTGTCTATGATGTTGCCCATAACATCGCAAAGGTCGAGGAGCATACGGTGAATGGCCGGAAGATGAACCTGGTAGTCCACAGAAAGGGCAGCACCAGGGCGTTTCCTCCTGGGCATCCCGAACTGCCTGCTGTATACCGCGATCTCGGCCAACCAGTGCTCATCCCCGGAGATATGGGGCGTGCATCATTCGTCCTTCTCGGAACGGAAAAGGCAATGCACGAGACCTTTGGCTCTACCTGTCATGGCGCAGGGAGAATGATGTCCAGGCATCAGGCAATCAGGCAGGCAAAGGGGCGTGCCATCTGGAGGGAATTGGCGGATAGGGGGGTCATCGTGAAGTCATCGGGCAGGGATACACTTGCAGAAGAGATGCCGGAGGCATACAAAGACGTATCCAGTGTAGTGAATGTTGTTCATAACGCAGGTATTTCAAAAAAGGTGGCCCGTCTGAGACCGATAGGCGTAATTAAAGGATGACGATTGCGTAAAAAGTCCACATGCTGCGTTGCGCTGCATCCTTCGTCACTGCGACGTACCCGGAAGTACGCCTCATTCCTCAGTATTTGCGCGCCTTGCCTATGTACTTTTTACGCAATCGTCTGTTGTGCAGCAGGATATGACTTTTTTGCGAGGTGATCAAAGTTAAGAGCGAAAGACTTATTATAGGCAGGATACCCTATGCAAATGTGTTCCCGATTTTTTATGTCCTCGATCATGAGGTTGACTGCTCACAATATACATTCGTTGAGGGTGTTCCGTCACGCCTGAACAGGATGCTCAGGGAAGGGGAAGTGGATATCAGTCCCTCCTCATCCATAGAATATCTTGGGAATCCCGGGCGTTACCGGATAATCAGCAATCATTCCATCAGTTCCAGGGGGCCGGTGGGGAGCATATTGTTTTTTACACCTAAGCCTGTTGAAGAGCTGGAGGGCGCCTTAGTCTTTGCTTCGTCACAGTCCGAAACATCGGTTGCCCTGCTTAAGATTGTACTCAGGAGGTTTTACGGCTTATCTGCAACGGTCGAGTCGGTGCCGAATCCCATACAATCGGGAGCTGGAGGAGCGGCTTTTCTTTTGATCGGCGACGATGCATTGAGACAACAGGCAATAGGCAACAGACAGCAGGCAATAGGCAATAGGCAAGAGGCCAAAGGTGAAAGAAAAACACCCACGGCTTACAGCCCATCGTCCATGGACCATTACCCTTTTGTATACGACCTCGGCGAGATATGGTACCGGCAAACCGGTCTGCCCTTTGTTTTTGCCCTCTGGATCATCAGGAATGACACCCCTGAAAAAAAAGAGCTTATCGATAAATTTACGGGAGACCTTGACAGGGCCAAAGAGTCTGCCCTCAAAAAGCTTCCGGAGATTGCGCGATATGCGCCAATACGGTCGTTCATGACGGAGGAAGAGATTCTGGCGTACTGGAAAAAACTCGATTACGAGCTTTCAGTGGAGCACAAGAAAGGCCTCGCATTGTTTGATCAGTATCGGCAAGAGCTTTCTTAGATGAGTAAGCTCACATATTTCTTGCGATTTATAGGCTGTTTTATGTTAGGATATATGTCGAATTTCCTGAGCTTCCTTTTGTAAAAGAATTAAAAATTATTATCGAACACGGAGGTGTATCATGCTGCATTTATTTAATTTTGTTACAGATGCTTATGCCATGGGGCCTGCACCCCAGGCCGGCGGCGCGTCAGGCGGTATGACTGGAATGGTCGGCAGTCTTCTTCCCCTGATACTTATCTTCGTTGTTTTTTATTTCCTGCTCATACGGCCCCAGCAGAAGAAGGCAAAAGATCATCAGCTTATGCTTGAAAGTGTTAAGAAGGGTGATAAAGTCATCACCGCGGGTGGTATTTACGGTCTGGTTGAAAGTGTGGGCACTAATACGCTTTCCCTGAAAGTAGCTGAAAACGTCAAGATAAAAATCGGCAAGGGCTATATCGCTACGGTGCGTTCGGCATCGGATGAGGATTAACAGGAGGATACACGTTTCATGAAGAAAGGTATTATTTGGAGGCTTGGTATTATTGCCGTAATGGTCGTGATTGCGGTCATTTTCTTTTTGCCCAACACGCCGCTGTTTAAAGGCATGCCGGATTGGTGGAAGAAGAATATGCCTAATAAAGGCATAGTCCTTGGACTGGATCTTCAGGGAGGGCTGCATCTTGTTTTTGAGGTGGAGGGTGATAAGGCAGTTGAAATAGCTACCCAGCGTATCGCATCAACACTGAATGGCGTGTTTGAAAGAAAGAAGATCAATGCAAGCGCAAAGAATGACGGGCTGTTTGTGACGGTGACGCCTGCCGGCATGGATATAAGAAAGGCAATAGAGGATACGTATCCGGCGCTGTCTCTTGTTGAAAGCTCAAGTGCGCTGAAATACACACTCTCTAAAAAAGAACAGCAGCATATTAAAGATACCGCCACCGACCAGGTACTCGAAATTATCAGAAACAGGATAGACCAGTTCGGTGTTGCGGAACCTACTATTCAGCGGCAGGCTGAAAATGAGATTGTTGTTCAGCTGCCAGGCGTAAAAGATCCGAAAAGGGCGGTTGAGATTATCGGCAAAACAGCGCAGTTGGAGTTCAAGCTCGTTGATGATGAAGCCTCGATTGCCGCAGGATTGCCGGCTTCTATCTTGCCGGGTGAGGAAGCCCAGTTGTTGGAGAAGGTGAAGGATAAACTGCCCGAGGGGGATGAAATACTGTATCAGCGGGTAACGAACAAAGAGACGGGCATTGTTACCAGGAGGCCTATTATCCTCAAGAAGCAGACATTGCTTACAGGCGACCTTTTGACCGAGGCAAAGGTGAATATCGACCAGCGGTTCAACGAGCCATATGTCTCGATAACGTTTAACAGCACCGGCGCAAAGATTTTTGAGGACATTACCGCTCAGAATGTGAAAAAGCGGCTCGCTATTATTCTTGACGGCAATGTTTACTCCGCTCCTGTCATACAGGAGAAGATAAGCGGGGGGAATGCCCAGATAACCGGGAGCTTCGGCATGGAAGAGGCGAGAGACCTGGCGATTGTTCTCAGGGCCGGCGCGCTGCCTGCTCCTGTCAAGATCCTGCAAAATGTGACGGTCGGCCCATCTCTGGGGAGGGACTCAATCGAGGCAGGCAAACTCGCCGGAATAATGGGCACGCTGTTTGTTGTGGTCTTTATGATTTTCTACTACAGGGTGTCGGGTGTTATAGCGGATTCCGCGCTCGCACTCAATATATTGCTTCTGCTGGGAGCTATGGCCTCAATCAATTCTACGCTTACCATGCCGGGTATCGCCGGGATCATACTCGCCGTCGGTATGGCCGTCGATTCCAACGTTCTCATGTTTGAAAGGATCAGGGAGGAACTGAGAAGCGGAAAAAATCCGAGGGCAGCGGTGGATGGCGGATACAAGAAGGCGTTCTGGACTATTTTCGACTCGCATGTGACAACACTTATAACCGCTGCCGTATTGTTCCAGTTCGGCACGGGGCCGATAAAGGGTTTTGCCGTTACTCTGAGCCTCGGTGTTGCGATCAATCTGTTTACGGCACTCATCGGTACCAAGACTGTCTTTGACATCATGTATTCCAAAAATGAAACGCAGGGGCTCAGCATATGATAGAGCTTATAAAAAATACAAATATAGATTTTATGGCCAAAAGGAAGTATGCTTTTACTTTTTCGGGTATTCTGGCGTTGCTTGGAATCTTTGCCATTATTCAGATCGCTCTCGGCAATGCCAACCTCGGTGTCGACTTTGCCGGCGGGACCGCTGTACAGGTCAAGTTTGCGCAATCGGTCCCGCTTCATCAGGTGAGACAGGCCCTCGAACAAGGCGGGCTCAAGGATTTTGATCTCCAGGACCTCCCGACCGAGAACAAAATACTTATCAGGGTGAAAAAACAGGAAGAGAAGCTGGGCGGAGCTTCCGAGAACATAACCCAGATACTCTCACAGAAGTTTTCCGCAAGTAAGCCTGTTATCGACTCAACCACTGAAATCGGCCCGAAAGTCGGCGCGAAATTGAGACAGGATGCACTATGGGCCGTGATTATGGCAACCGGCGGGATCCTGCTGTATGTAGCGTGGAGGTTTCAGTTAAGGTTCGGAGTGGGGGCCACCATTGCCACATTCCATGATGTGCTGGCCGTGCTCGGTATTTTCTATATATTAAATAAGGAGATGAATTTGATTTTCCTGAGCGCGCTGCTTACCGTTGCCGGTTATTCCCTTACCGATACAGTTGTGGTTTTCGACAGGATAAGAGAAAACATCAAGCGTTATCTTAAGGACCCTGTCGATGTCGTAATCAACAAGAGCATTAATGAAGTGCTTTCCAGGACTATTGTGACATCTTTAACGGTTTTCCTTTCCTCTCTCGCCTTATTCCTGTTCGGCGGGGAAGTTATTCATGACTTTGCGCTGGCCATGCTGCTCGGTGTTGCTGTCGGTACTTACTCTTCGGTCTTCGTTGCAAGTCCCGTGGTCATTCTTCTCGGGAAAAAGGGCGCAGGCAAAGCGGCAATAGGCGGGCGATAGGGGTAATGAGTAGATGGGTAGATGAGTGTATTAGTGACAACTTGTTCACCTTCACCCCTTTTACTCATTTACTCATCAACTCATTCACTCATACGCCAATTCCGGTCCTCTGTGTTCTCTGTGGTCAAGTTTTAACGTATGGCTGACGGCGGGGTGGCATGCAGATGGATAATAAACAAGACGAATCCCGAGTATATTGCATATATTGCCAGGATTGCTTCGGTATCGCCCATGTTTGCACAGGTACTGGTCAACAGGGGCCTTAAAACAGCAGCACAGCTTGATGCCTTTCTGAATCCCGATATCAGCAAACTTGCCGACCCCTTTGCATTGCCTCAATTGAAGGCCGCAACTGAAAGGATACGTATAGCCAAGAAAAATGGGGAGCGGGTCCTCGTCCATGGTGATTACGATGCCGACGGCGTGACGGCAACGGCTATAATGGTAGAGGGGTTGAGGGAATACGGGCTCGATGTACATTTCTTTATACCGGACAGGATGCAGCACGGCTACGGATTCGGCGCTGCAGGTCTTGAAAGGGCTGAAGCGCTGGGGACGAAGCTCATTGTCACAGTCGACTGCGGTATCTCTTCCTTTGAAGCAGTTGCAGCTGCGCGCTCCCGCGGAATTGAGGTCATAATTACCGACCATCACGAGCCGGTCCGGAAAGAAAGGCAGGTACGGGCAAAGGCTGAGGCAAATCCTTTACCTGCACCTGGACCTTTGCCTGTTTGTCTGCCTGAAGCCTTCGCAGTGGTAAACCCTAAAGCTTCGGCATGTCCACCTGAAATGGCACACCTCTCAGGGGCGGGCGTGGCATTAAAGTTTATTCAGGGATTGTTTGATAATAACATCGACGCGATATACAAGTTATTTGATCTTGCAGCAATAGGGACTGCTGCCGATGTAGTGCCGGTCCAGAATGACAACAGGACTATTATCAGGGAAGGTATGAAACTGCTGCAATCAGGGCAGCGTATAGGACTCAAAGCGCTCTGCCAGACGGCTGGAATCCGCCTGGACTCTTTCAAAACGTCTTCTTTACATTATATGCTCATTCCGAGAATCAATGCCGCAGGCCGTATAGCAAATGCGACGGATGTGGTGCGACTCCTTACAACCAGGTCTGAGGACGAGGCCCGCCAACTTGCCGGATGGATGAACAATCTGAATACAAGACGTCAGGAGATAGAGGAGTCTGTTTATAATGAGGCTATGAAACAGGTGGGTCCAATGGATGCCGGCAAAGGGGCCTTAGTTGTTGCCTCTGAGGGATGGCACATTGGCGTTGTGGGTATTGTGGCATCGAAGATTGCCCAGAAGTATTACAGGCCTGCTATTGTTCTTTCCATTGACGGCGGCATTGCAAAAGGATCGGGCCGGAGTATTCCCCCTTTTGATCTTTATGAGGGCCTCACGGAGTGCAAGGATGTTCTTACGCGATTTGGCGGACATAAGCAGGCTGCGGGGTTAAGTCTGCCTTCCGCAGATATCGAACACTTTAGTACCCTGTTCTGCAGCAAAGTTCGCCAACGCCTTTCTGAGGAAGATTTTCTGCCGGTCCTGCTGCTTGACGGCGCAGTCAGGATATCCGATATGAGCATCGGGCTCGTAGAGGAGCTTGCAAGGATGGAGCCTTTTGGCTATAGTAATGTTGAGCCGGTATTCGGCTCCCGGGGCCTTGAAGTGTTGCAGTCCAGGATAGTGGGAAATAATCACCTGAAGATGAAGCTGAGGCAAAATGGAAGGAAAATGGACAGCATCGGTTTTGATTTCGGCTCCATGCTGGGCTCTGTTGAAGAGAGCGGTATGATAGACGCAGCATTTGTGCCGACGATCAATGAATGGGATGGAGGAAGATATTTGCAGTTAAATCTTAAGGCGATAAGGCCGGCTCAGGAATAATATGGCTGGACGGGTGAACATCCAAGCCTTGCACCAAAAGAAACATGAACATCAGAAAATCTCGATGATAACAGCGTATGATTATCCTTTTGCTCAAATAGCCGATGAAGCCGGCGTTGATGCCATTATCGTCGGAGATTCTCTTGCAATTGTTGTCCAGGGACATGATACAACCCTTCCTGTGAGCATGGATGAAATGATATACCACACGAAAATGGTCTCAAGGGCCGCAACCAGAGCGATGGTTATCGCCGATATGCCCTACCTCTCGTACCAGGTGAGCACCGAGGAAGCTGTGAGGAATGCGGGAAGATTTCTTAAGGAAGCGGGGGCCCATGCAGTAAAGCTTGAGGGCGGCAGCGAGGTGGCCCATACAGTTGAGATATTAGCAAGGGCGGAAATCCCTGTTATGGCCCATATAGGGCTGACGCCCCAGGCAATCTTCCGCATGGGCGGCTATAAAGTCCAGGGCAGAACGGAAGAGGCGGCGAAGAGATTGGTGGAGGATGCCAAACTTCTTGAGAGCTCCGGGGCATTCTCGATTATCCTTGAGGCAATACCTGCAGCGCTTGCTCGGCAGATCACCGGTATACTTGCCATCCCAACCATCGGTATCGGCGGTGGGCCTCACTGCGATGGTCAAGTTCTCGTTATACATGATGTGCTCGGTATGTTTGACCGCTTTGTGCCGAAGTTCGTTAAAAAATACGCAAATCTTAAGTGCGATGCTATAGCTGCCGTCAGGAAGTATAGGGAAGAAGTCGAAAATGGGACTTTCCCCGGGAGCGAGCATTCGTTCTGAAAGTCCGGTCCACATTCTCAGCTTGGGCTCGGCGTTACTCGCCCCTGCTGAGGACAGATTCGGATATTGCAACTATGAAGAAATTGAGAATTGCCTACGAAAGTAGTTTCAGCGCGTCTAAAAATAAATGCTCCCCTTCTCCTGCCTTCCTTGCAAGTGATGCTTTTTTCCTGAGGGTTTTGTTACAATTAGTGCAAAGTGTGTAAAGGGGGCGTGGGATGTCAAAGAAGTCGGTTTTTGTTTGTGTAAAAAGAGATCTCACCCACCCTGTCAGTTTTGCGCTCAGGGAGTTTGAGGGCAGGATAAGCCTGCGATATTTTGATAATACCAAACAACTGGGAATGGCGCTGGCCGATATAACCGATGGGGTCACGGTTATTCTCGACTCGACAATTGGAGACGAATCGACGCTTCCGTTTGCAAAGAACATTAAGGATGAGAAGCCTGCTGTTAAGATTCTTCTTATTGTTTCGTCAGGCACGTCAAAGGAAGAGATCGTCGGGCTTATACAGTCAAAGATTGTAAGCGGGGTGCTCATGAGGCCTTTTACCGCTGAGCAAATGAGCGATAATATCCATAAATTGTGCGGTTTTCAGAAAAAAGAGGTCCCCTGGTACATGCAGACGGGATTCAAGTAACAGGTCATCGCTTAAACGATTCCTTCAGCGCCGCATTCATGATCTCACCATTGCAGGTATTCAATGCACTTCTAAGTTCTATATCCTCTTTGATTGCCGATTCAATGCCCTTATCGGCAAGGGTGGTTATGTAAGGCAGAGTCGCATTGGTCAGGGCAAGCGTCGACGTGCGGGGATAAGCGCCTGGCATATTGGCAACCGCATAATGTATGACGCCTTCTATGCTGTAGACGGGGTTGTCGTGCGTGGTAGGCCTGGAAGTTTCGACACACCCTCCCTGGTCAACCGATACGTCAACGATTACCGAACCCCTCTTCATGGTCTTGAGCATTTCCTTTGTAACGAGCATTGGTGTTTTGCCGCCGGGGACCAGGACAGCTCCGATGATAATGTCGGCATCCCTGATTTCCTTCCGTATCGAATCATCTTTAAGCAGCAATGTTTTAACGTGTCCCATGAACAGTTCATCGATGCGCCGCAACCGCTCTTCACCCTTGTCCATGACGACCGTATCTATGCATAGACCCAGAGCAATACGGGCTGCATTGGTCCCTACAACCCCCGCGCCCAGAATGAGCGCCTTTGCCGGTTTTACTCCCGGTACTCCGGCAGGGAGTATGCCGCTGCCGGCGTGGATTTTCTGCAGGTAATAAGCACCCATCAGCGGCGCCATTCTTCCCGCGATTTCGCTCATGGGAGTAAGCAGGGGAAGGGTATCACCCTTCCTCAGCGTTTCGTAGCCAAAGGATGTTACTTTTTTATCGAGCAGCACCCTGGTAAGTTCGTTATTCGGCGCCAGGTGGAGGAATGTGAACAGCGCCTGTCTCTCACGGACAAGGCCGAATTCGCCGGGGAGGAGTTCTTTCACTTTAACGATAAGTTCCGCCTTATTAAAAAGCGTTTCTCTGTCTGTGATGAGGGCGCCCGCAGCAAGGTATTCGGCATCGGGAAATCCGCTGCCTTCCCCCGCACCTGTTTCAACATATACGCTATGGCCGCGGCGCTTGAGTTCCTGAACACCGGGCGGAGTAATACTGACCCTGTATTCCTCTTTTTTAACTTCCTTTGGCACGCCGATTACCATGAGTGGTCCCTCCGTATGCAATGATAGTTTTTTTCAGTTGTCGCCAGTCCGCGCGTTATCTTCACCGCAATTTTACCATAGGTACAGCACGGATATATATCGCCACTTTAAGGGGGTACTGCAATTCAGGCAGTACAGGGTAATTTTTCGTTGCGAGCGAATATCCTTTGCACTAAAAGAAACGGCCACTCGTTCCGGCGAAAGGTTGCCAGTGGTGGAAAGGGAAGAGACCGAAGCCTCGTCTGTTTGGGTATCGACAACGACGAAGACAGGCGCCGTGCAGAAATGGATCCTCAGCATTGTCATCCCGGGGTTTCTGGTTTGTCCTCGAACGGGAGTTCAGACCAACAGGAGCATATTTTCAGGCAATTTCCTACAACAAAATAGGTATCAGACTGATTTATTTAGATTTCCTGAATGGTAAAATATAGTAAACGGCTGATAGCCTGCCAAGCAAAATATATGATTAATATATTGATTGTAGATGATCATGCAGTTGTACGTGCCGGGCTGAGACAAATTATTTCCGGCGTCTCTGACATGACTGTTGCGGACGAAGCCGCCGGCGGTATGGAAGCGCTTGCGAAAATAAGGAAAAAAAGATATTCGATGGTAGTCCTGGATATCTCCATGCCCGATAAAAGCGGTCTTGACGTTCTAAAAGAAATAAGAAATAGATATCCCAAGCTTCCTGTCCTGATCCTGAGCATGCACCCTGAAGACCAGTATGCTCTACGGTCCTTGCGAGCGGGAGCGTCAGGGTACATGACAAAGGACAGAGCGCCTGAGGAACTGGTGACGGCCATACGCACTGTGGCTGCAGGCAGGAAATATATAAGTTCTGACCTTGCAGAAAGACTTGCCTTCAATCTCGATGCCTATGTGAAAAAGGAGCCGTATGAAATCCTCTCGGACAGAGAGTATCAGGTATTGTGCATGATCGCTTCCGGCAAGACTGTAAGCGAAATTGCGGCTCAGCGCTCTCTAAGCGTCAAGACAATAAGCACTTACAGGAGCCGGATTCTTAAAAAAATGCAGCTCAAGCACAATGCTGAATTGACAAATTACGCCATAAGACACCACCTCATAAATTAAAGCCTCCCTTTTCCCATTTTCAATAATTGCCGGTTCTTCGGTATACGTCAGCGGGTCGGAATAGCATATAAGATAGCTCGATTCCTAGGGGAGGAAGTCATAGCGCTATGGGTTGTCTGATAGGAATCGTCCCGGAAATGCAATGAACATAAGAAGGGCCTGGGAGACGGGTTTACGAGGAGCCATAAAGTTCATAATCTGGGTTGGTATGAAAATTGTGGGAACTCCTGACTGTTATTATAATTGATTTATAAAGGTAAATTATGTATCCTCAATAGTGAGGACTTATCGCAATTGGGACAAAGAAAAGGAATTCACATGCTGAGGATATTGAGCATTTCAAAAAAAGCTTCCATAATCCCAGGTATAAACATATTGCTGAAGATATTAAAAAGAACATGATTTATGTTTAAGAAAAGAATGTATAAGGATTTTCTCGGGGACATTGGCGAAGCAGGAAGCCGATTGATTATTTTACACTTGAGCGAAAGGATGACCCCATGAAGATTGTGACGGCTGATGAGATGAGAGAGATCGACAGGCTTACTATTGAAGACTACGGCATACACGGCCTAGTGCTGATGGAGAGGGCTGGTTTGGCTGTAGCCTCAAGGGTAAGGGCGCTTTTCCCTTCAAAAAAGGTGGTGGTGCTCTGCGGAGGAGGCAACAACGGCGGTGATGGACTGGTCGCGGCACGGGACCTTTTTAACCGGGGGTTTAAGGTTTCGGTCATAATGACGACGAAGAAAGAGGCGCTAAGTTCTGATTGTGCCGTACAGTATCAGATTGTAAACAAGATGGGAATACCTGCAGAGTTCCGTAACACATTGAGTGGAAAAGATATACATGGTTCGGTAGTCATAGATGCGATATTCGGTACCGGTCTTGCCCGTCCTGTTAAGGACGATATTGCCGGACTGTTCTCTTTTTTGAATAGTGCCGATGCGCCGGTGGTTGCTGTCGACATGCCTTCAGGGATATCATCAGATACTGGTGAAATTCTTGGCCAGGCGGTCATGGCCGACTGCACCGTCACTTTCGGCCTGCCCAAAAGGGGGCACTACCTCTATCCTGGCGCCGGGTATACTGGAAAGCTTTTTATAGAGGACATCGGATTCCCCCCTTGTCTGCTCGAATCGGACTCGATCAAAGCTTCTTTGCTCGACAGGGAAACGACTTCCGCCCTTATTCCTCCAAGGCCCCGGAACTCTTTTAAAGGAGATTACGGGCATGTGCTGGTAATTGCGGGTTCAAGGGGCAAGACGGGTGCAGCGCTGATGTGCGGTAAGGCAGCGCTTAGGAGCGGTTCCGGCCTTGTGACCCTCGGTGTTCCCGAATCGCTGGCAGAAAGCTTCCAGTGCAGGGTGACAGAAGAGATGGTCCTGCCTCTGCCTGACGACGGCAACGGTATGATGTCTTTAAAAGCATTAGACAGCATACTTGAATTTGCGGCTGAAAAAATCGATGTAATTGCTGCAGGCCCTGGCATCGGCGTATCGCCGGCCACGAAAAAAATCATGGCTCAACTTGTTCTTCGGTCGGCTGTCCCTATTGTGCTTGATGCTGACGGACTGAACTCGCTTAGCGCTTCAGGAAAGCACGCGCCTGAGGTGAAGGACCTTTTACAGAATGCAAAGTCTCCCATTATTCTTACCCCTCATCCCGGTGAAATGGCGCGGCTTATTCATAAGCCGAAAGTCACGGAGCGCATAGGAATTCCCGTCTCTTTTGCCGTAGATTCAGGCAGTTACCTCGTGTTGAAGGGAGTCCCCACTATTATCGCTTTGCCGGAAGGGAATATATTTATCAATACAACAGGGAACCCCGGGATGGCTACGGCAGGAGCAGGCGATGTCCTGACAGGAATTATCGCATCCCTGCTGGGTCAGGGACTGAATCCTGCTGAGGCATCGGCGCTCGGCGTCTTTATCCATGGAATGGCCGGGGACAAAGCTGCGGCAAAGGCCGGAGAATACTCGCTTATTGCGTCTGATCTCATTAATGGGCTGCCCGCTGCCTTTATGGAATTGCAGGGTAATCGAACGTAAGGTAGCGGGTAAGTTTGTTTTTGGTCCAGAGCAAAAACAAACTTACCCGCTACCGGACATAAGAAAGGATTGTGACAGAAGTGCATAACAAGGTTGTTGTTCCACCGGTTTTCCATAGCGGTCATGCAAAAGCTTTTTTTACTACTAAGACTTTGCACTGTGATGTGCATGGGCTGGCAGAGTTTCTCGCAGTCCCTCCGGTGAATATTTACATGCCTATCCAAAAGCATACCGACAAAGTCATGGTCCTGGATTATGACCGCGGGCCTAAAGTGGCAGATGCCGTCATCACCGGCAACAGGGGAATTTTCATTGGTGTGCAGGTTGCAGACTGCGTGCCCATTCTTTTGTTCGATAAAAAAAAGCAGGTGGCAGGAGCGGTCCACGCGGGATGGAGGGGGACTGCTGCATCGATACTGAAAAAAACGATCGAAATGATGTCGCAGCGTTTTTTTAGTTCGCCGCCGGATATCATCGTCGCGATAGGCCCTTCCATACGAGGGTGCTGTTATGAGGTGGGATATGAAGTCATAGAGTCGGTGGTGAAGGTGAGCGGCGAGGGTGATTATTACCGGACCAATGGCGGGAAATACTGTATTGATCTGGCGAGCGCCAACAGGCAGCAGGCAGTCTCTTGCGGCGTGTCCTCTGAACAAATATGGCTCGCGGATGAATGCACATTTTGCAGGCCTGAAAAATTCTACTCATACCGTTTTGCAAAGGGTTCTACAGGACGCCAGTGCGGCGTTATCGGAATTGTCTGATTATTTTATCCTCAAATCCAGCGATAACAGTTTTTCACTATTTGGATTTGAGTTATAATAAAGGCGAGTTAATATTTATTACAAGGAGAGAGTATGCTCAAGGCAAAAGACATTATGACGAAAGATGTGATAACAGTGACCCCGGCTACCACGATCGAAGATCTGGCCCATATTTTGATAAAGCATAATATCAGCGGCGTCCCTGTAGTGAACGACGAGGGCAATTTGATCGGTATCGTTACTGAAAATGATCTGATCAGCAAGAACAAACGCCTGCACATCCCCACGGTAATGAGGCTTTTCGATGCCTATATCATGCTCGAAAGTCCCGCGACAATTGAAAAAGAGATCAAAAGAATGGCTGCTGTTACCGTTAATGATATATTTGTTAAAGATGTGGTCACAGTTACCGAAGAGGCTACTGTCGAGGAGATCGCCACGACCATGTCCGAAAAAAAGGCGTATCTCATACCAGTCGTAGCCGGAGGGAAAATCACCGGTATAATAGGGAAAATGGATCTTATTAAGGGGATCGCAAGGTAGCTCAGTATATGAGCACGGCGCTGCACTGTTAATGGAAACGGAATGCTTTTCAGTGCGTATAATTACCCGATCGCCCGAGGAGACGGAACATATAGGCTTCAGGCTGGGTAAGTTCATGGAGTCATCTGCACGAATAAAGACGGTAATGCTTTACGGCGATCTCGGGGCGGGCAAGACAACGCTGATAAAGGGAATTGCCTCTGCGTTCGGTATCTCAAAAAGAGATGTGGGCAGCGCCAGTTTCGTAATGGTTGCGGAACATGAAACGTCGCCGCCTTTTTATCATATAGACCTGTATCGTCTGGAAAGCCCGGAGGCCGCTGATGCAACGGGGATATGGGAATATATTGATACGGGTGGAGTTGCGGTCATAGAATGGGCGGAAAGGCTTGACAACGTGCCTGACAACGCTATTAAAGTACACATCGCACAGCTCACCGACCAGGAAAGGGAAATCGTTATAGATGGAGTTGATCGTGAGGCGCTGATGATCAATGGTGAAGATAGAGGTGAAGTATAGGTGAAGCGGATCGGGATCATATGCAAAACCGGACAGACTGAACTTGCGGGGATATTGAAGCCGCTTCTCCCGTGGCTCAGAAACAGGGGGTATGAAGCGTTTATCGATGAGGAAACGGCGGCGCTCCTCGGGGCTAAGGGACATTCCAGGGAGCATATCCCAGCGCTCGTCGATATGGTCATTGTCTTCGGGGGTGACGGGACCATGCTCGGCGTCACCAGGCTTATCGGTGATAGAGGGGTGCCGATACTCGGAGTCAACCTGGGAGGGCTCGGTTTTATTACCGAGGTGAACAGGGATGAGCTGTTTGATGCCATCGATAAAATGCTGTCGGGCAACTGTTCCATCGAGGAGCGGATCATGCTCACAGCCAGGGTCAACCGTAATGGTAAGGCGGCAGCGGATTTTACCGTCCTCAACGATGTGGTAATCAATAAAGGGGCGCTGGCAAGAATTATAGAACTCGAAACATACATCAGCAGCAACTACGTGACCACGTTCAAGGCCGACGGGCTTATCATCGCCACACCCACAGGGTCCACCGCTTACTCACTTGCCGCAGGGGGGCCGATACTATACCCCACCCTTAACAGCATAGTGCTTACTCCCATATGTTCGCACACCCTCACTAACCGGACGATTGTCCTGCCGGACAACGTTACTGTTCTGGTCACGCTCAGGTCGGCGAGCGAGGATGTCTATCTCACAATGGACGGCCAGATAGGTTTTCCGCTGCAGAAAGATGACACTGTGGAGGTAATGAAGGCTGCTTATACCACCAGGCTTCTCATCCCCAGCCAGCGGGACTACTTCCATGTATTGAGGACAAAATTGAAATGGGGAGAAAGGTAACAAGTACAGGTCCGCCTCCATGCAAAAAGAAACTGTAAAGGAGAGTTTAAAAATGCTGCTTGAGTTTTACGGCGAACTCGGGTTTGAGCGGCTGCCGCTGAATTACTGCACGGGACTGCGGGAAGAAGCCGTACCCGAAGGACCGCCGCCGGCCCCCCATTGCCCTGCACCTGAAAGGGAAGCCGCCCTTAAATCATTGCGTGAGCTGATCGGAGATTGCAGGCGGTGCAAACTCTCGCAGGACAGAACAAACATTGTTTTCGGCGAGGGCAATGTTAACGCCCGCATTATGTTTATCGGCGAGGGACCCGGAAAGGAAGAGGATTTACAGGGCAGGCCCTTTGTAGGGGATGCAGGTCAACTGCTCACGAGGCTTATTGAAAAAATGAGTTTTAAACGTGAAGATGTATACATTGCCAATATCGTCAAATGCAGGCCGCCGATGAACCGGGATCCCCAGGAAGAGGAGATTGCAACCTGTTGCCCTTTCCTGGAAAAGCAGATTGAAATTATTGCACCGCAAGTGATTGTTGCACTCGGAAAGATAGCTGCCTATGTGCTTTTGGGTATATCAGGCCCTATAACCAAGTTTTCCATAACAAGGATGCGGGGAAATTTCAGCGAGTATAAAGGAATCCCTGTCATGCCTACCTTTCACCCGGCCTACCTGCTCAGGAACCCGCGTGATAAATGGCTGACATGGCAGGATGCTCAGGCGGTCCTTAAAAAAATTGAAGCATTGGGAAATGGCTTATGAAGGCGCTCTGGGCCCCATGGAGAATGGAGTATATCCTCGGGCCTAAAGGTCCCGAATGCCTGTTTTGCGTGAAGCCGGCTGAACAGAAGGACAGGGAGAACCTCATACTTTACAGAGGCGGGCACTCATACGTGATCATGAATAAATACCCGTACAATAACGGCCATCTCATGGTGGTCCCCTATACTCATTCCTCTTCCTTTGACAAGCTCCCCGATGCCGACTTGCTCGACATTATGAAACTTGCCCGGTTCTCTATTGATTGCCTTACAAAGGCATTTCATCCTGAAGGGTTTAACGTCGGCGTTAATATCGGCGGGGTTGCCGGTGCGGGAATTGAGGAGCACTTGCATATGCATATTGTACCGCGCTGGGCCGGAGATTTGAACTTTATGACAGTCACCGGTGAGATACGGGTGATACCGGAGCATATACTCGATACCTACGATAAACTTTACCCGCATTTTGCAGGCAACGGAAAGAAATAAGCAGATGTTTCCCCTTAGGGTATGCGAATAAATAACTTGGTTTAGTGTACGGAATGATCTTCTCTGAACGCCATATAAGAGATGCTCTCAGACTTCTCCTGATCACAATGATCGTGGTCCTTTCGTGCATCACCTCCTCACGGGCAGAACCCGTCAATGAGCGGGAAAGACCCATATCAACTGTTGCAGTTATGCACTGCGAGTACAGTCCGGTCTCTTTCTGGAATAAGACTACCAGCAAACCTTCCGGTTTCTTTGTAGATATCATGGACAGTGTTGCAGCCCGTGCAGGGCTCAAGGTGAGTTATATTTGCAGAGACAGTTGGGATGAGATGATTGCTGCTATCGAAAGCGGCGAAGCGGACATTGCTGTTCTGCTCAAGAGCAGGGAGCGCGAGCACAAACTGTTATTCAGCACCCCAATCGACACAACATACCTTTCCTTTTTTGCCCGGGCTGAAAGCGATGTGGATCCTGCACGAGTGCCTTCTGATCATATCGTGGGCGTTGTAAAAGGAAGCATGTCTTACGAGAAGTTGAAGGACCGGGAAGGAGTGAGACTTCAAATATTCAGTGGTTATAGGGAAGGCCTGTTCGGTCTGCTCGCAGGTGAGATCAGCCTGATTGCCGGCGAGGAATCCATGGTCCTGAAAGAAATGCGGGAAGCCCGCCTGGAAGACCGTATTACGAAGGTCGGGAAGCCTTTCGTTGAGCTGCAAAGATGCCTGGTAGTACGCAAGGACAATGTTCAACTTCTTGAGCTGATGAACGAAACCCTGAAAGGTTTTGTGGGCGGTCCTGAATATCAGAAAATCTACCTGAAATGGTATGGGACGCCTACGCCTTACTGGACGAACAGGAGAGTACTGACGGTAAGCGGTGTTTTCCTTATTATAGCCATCAGTGGTATAGCATTTTGGCGGTATGTGTCAATTTCCAAGATCAATAAGGAGCTCATTCGTACTATGTCCGAGCGGAATCGGGCCGAGGTGGGGCTTCGGGAGAGCGAGGAAAAATTCCGGACCCTCTTTGAAGCCGCCGTCGATGCCCTCTTAATCATCGATGCACAAGGAAAGATTATAGACACCAACAGGACGGCATACGAAAGTCTCGGGTACACGAAAGAAGAGATACTCTCCATGACCATCACCGAACTGAATACCGAGGAATTTTCCGGTGCGGTGCCGGAACGGATAGAACACCTTTTGCAGTACAGTCATCATGCCTTCGAATCGGCGCAACGCAGGAAAGACGGCTCTGCCATGCCGGTCGAGGTAAACAGCAAGACGATGGATTTCGGCGGGAAGAAGGTGTTTTTCAGTGTCATTCGGGACATCACCGAGCGCAAGCAGGCGGAGGCTCTGAGGAAAGAATCACAGGAAAGGCTTCTGACGGTTTTAAACAGCATGGATGCCGTTGTATATGTTTCAGACATAAAAACCTACGAACTGCTGTTTGTAAATAATTATGTCAAGGATCTCTTCGGCAATATTGTCGGGCAACCATGCTGGAAGACCTTGCAGGCCGGGCAGCCAGGCCCGTGCGCTTTCTGCACAAACGACAAACTGCTTGACGCTGCTGGCAATCCAAAAGGGATATATCACTGGGAATTTCAGAACACTGTAAATGGGAGATGGTATGACATACGCGACAGGGCGTTAACCTGGATAGATGGACGTATAGTGCGCATGGAGATTGCGACCGACATCACCGAACGCAAGAAGGCCGAAGAACAGATAAAACAATCTCTAAGAGAAAAGGAAGCACTTCTCATGGAAATCCATCACCGGGTAAAGAACAACATGGCGGTCGTGTCAAGCCTTCTTTCTTTACAGGCAGAAAAAATAAAGGATGCCACAGTGAGATCCCTCTTTGAGGAAAGTCAGCAGAGGGTCAAGTCAATGGCCCTTGTTCATGAAAAACTCTATCAGACAAAGGATTTATCATCCATTGATTTTGAAGACTACATCAGGTCAATAGTTTCAGAGATAATCAGCCTCTACCGGATAGATACCGATGCAATCATTACGGAAATCAACATTGAGGGCATTGAACTTGACCTGGAATCAGCGGTACCGTGCGGCCTGATAGTAAACGAACTCCTCACAAATGTTTTCAAACACGCTTTTCCTGACAATAGAAGCGGCGCATTAAGCGTCCATTTTACAAAGACTGACGGCACCTACACACTGACAATCAAAGACAACGGTATCGGCCTGCCGAAAGGTTTTGATTATAAAGATACAGGCACCCTGGGCCTTCAGCTTGTCAATGTTTTAACAAGACAGCTCAGGGGAACCCTCCAGATCAAATCTGATAAAGGAGTGGAAGCCGTCGTCACGTTTAAAACCAAAAGGGATTAGACATGGAAAAGAAAAACATACTGATAGTTGAAGACGAAGGATTGCTTGTTGTTCAGTTGGAACTCGACCTTGAGCGCATGGGACACACTGTTGCCGGAATATATGCCTCAGGGGAGGAAGCCCTTCAAGGCATAGAAACAGCACGACCTGACCTGGTGCTGATGGACATAAAGCTTCAGGGAGAGATGGACGGGATAGAGACGGCTGATCACATAAATAAGCGGTATGACATCCCAATAATATTTATGACGGCACACTCTGAGGAAAGCACAATTGAAAGGGCGAAGCTGACAGAGCCCTACGGATATTTGCTGAAGCCTATCAACCCCAGAGAACTCCAGATAGCCGTAGAAGTGGCCGTGTACAAGTCCAAAATAGACAAGGAAAAGACACAGTTGACACTGGAACTTCGGAAGGCCACTGAGCAATTGAATCAGCAAGTCGCCGAACTGGACGCCTTTGCCTATTCAGTCTCTCACGATCTTCGCGCTCCGCTGCGGCACATGTCAGGCTTTATGAAACTGTTGCAACAAAGGCTGAGGGACTACCCCGATGCAGAAACCCTCCATTATATGGACACGATATCCGAGGCTTCAGAAAAAATGGGTGTGCTTATCGATGATCTTCTGAACTTTTCGCGCCTTGGGCGTTCGGAGATGCAGAAGACAAAGGTCAATTTAAATGCCCTTGCAAGAGAAGTTGTCCGGGAAATTCGGGAAGAGCTGAAAGGACGGAAGATCAGATGGGAGATCGATGAGCTGCCTGACGTCCTCGGTGACCAGTCCTTACTAAGACTTGTGATGGTCAATCTCGTCTCCAATGCAGTCAAGTTCACAAGTACTCGTCCGCAGGCTGAAATCAAAATCGGATGCAAAGATGAGGGAGATAAGTTCACTTGTTTTGTCAAAGACAACGGAGTAGGATTTGATATGAAATATGTGGATAAGCTCTTCGGCATATTCCAGCGTCTCCATACCCAGAACGAATTTGAAGGCACCGGTATTGGACTTGCAAATGTGCAGCGCATCATTGCCCGCCATGGGGGGCAAGTCTGGGCCGAAGGTGCTGCGGGACAAGGCGCCACATTTTACTTTACACTCCCAAAGATAAAGGAGGTGTAGCATGACAGAACAACAATGTATTTTGCCGGTCCAAATGGGCACTACGATAGATGTCTGATAAGGTTGCAAAATTGTATGATATTATGGGCTTAAAGCTTACTTCCCTTCTGAAAGGAGCCATTTATGGAACAGAAAAAAGAAAGAGGACTGAAAGAAATCATAGCGACCAGGATAGAATTATTCAAAAGAAAACCGGAAGCGGCCATTTACAAACCAAAAGCAACGTCCAGGCACTTGAGCGGCCTCTATACTGAAACCAAAGTACGCGAACACCTCGTGAAATCAGACTACGGTGAAGCAGCAGGCGGGACTAATCTCGCCCCCAACCCTATCGAGCTGCTTCTGTCAGCAGTTGCCGCCTGCATCGAGGCCGCCTTTTATGAGTTTGCCGAACACGAAGGCATTAAAGTGCAGTCTCTTGCGGTGGACGTGGAGGGAACACTTGATCTGAGAGGGTTCTTCATGGTCGATGAGAGCGTGACACCGGGGTTTCAGGATTTGAAATACACCTTTACGATCGAAACAGATGATGACGAAGCAAAAGTGCGTGACCTTGCCGAGCGTGTTGTAGCTCATTGCCCGGTCGTGGACAGCCTGAAGCGACCGATATCGCTGACAGGCAACATCGTGATTCGTAATGCGTGATGCGTAAAATATTACGTATTACGGTCTTTAAGCTGCTTAGCCCTCTATATCAATTTTGATTAAAACGCTCGAATGCGGATTTTATCGCTCCGGCAGATACTTCAGGACAGACAGAGCGGATGAGTATCTCATTCAGGTGATGTACTTTCACGCCCTGCCCGCTTATCGATAAATGGCGGCAATAGATAATTTTTAATACATACCAGTGGTCGGAATCGAAAGATTAATTGATACAGAGCAAAAACAAACTGACCCACTACAGTGCTTTCTTGTCACAGTGCTTTCTTGTCGCTTGACTCGGGCTTTTGACCTATGTAAACTAAATCGATGGAAAAAAAGATATTGAGGGCATTTGAAGATAGCATTGCGGTGAAGGAAAAATTTGTTAAGGAGAACGCGCCGCTAATTGCCGAGGTGTCGAGGCTTATCGCCGACACCTTCAATGACGGCAAAAAGGTGTTGATATTCGGCAATGGAGGGAGCGCCTGCGATGCTTCACACATTGCTGCTGAATTTGTGAACCGGTTTAAAAGAGACCGCCCCGGACTGCCTGCTATCGCCTTGAATACCGATATGGCTGTGATGACGTCTATTGCCAATGATTATGATTATTCCGAAATTTTTGCAAGGCAGGTCAAGACATTGGGGGAGGACGGGGACATCTCTATCGCCATAAGCACCAGCGGGAGCTCGAAAAATATTCTTAAGGCTGTTGATGCTGCAAAAAAGAAAGGGCTGAAAACGATTGCCTTTACGGGTTTGAAAGGCGAAAAATTCGCTGCCAAAAACGATTACGCCTTTGTTGTTCCTTCCGACGATACACCACGTGTGCAAGAGGTGCATATAACGCTTGCTCATGTTATGTGCCAGATGGTGGAAGAGATACTTTTTGAAGCCCCGAGGAAAAAATAGGCCATGGGTCATAGGTTATAGAAGACAAAATGATAAAGACTATTTTCTATCTTGAGCCGGCTTTATATTATTCCATATCGCCCATCTCGAATTGCACATTGACTGTTTTTTTTCAATGAAAATCCTCGGTATTGACCCCGGAAGCATCTATTGCGGTTACGGTTTTATAAAGGCCCCTGACAGAAACGCACATATTGCCGGCAGCCGGAAGAACGGGCAGCCCCTCTATCTGTCTTCCGGCAGAATTGTTCTCCCCGCTCGCCAGCCGCTCCATTTGCGGCTGAAAGAACTTTACACCACCCTTACTGAAGTTATAGCTGAATACAGTCCTGACGAAATAGTCATAGAAAAAATGTTTTTTGCAAAGGGGATAAAAGCGGCCATTAGCCTTGGGCATACAAGAGGTGTTGTTCTTATTGCCGCTGCCCTCACGGGCCTGGATATCTACGAGTATTCAGCCCTTGAAGTCAAGAAGTCAGTGGTCGGTTACGGAAAGGCTGACAAAAATCAGGTCCAGAAAATGGTCAAAGAAATCCTGACAATCGGGCATCCCCTGTCTCCTGACAGTGCCGATGCGCTGGCATTGGCGCTGTGTCATGCTCATACCAGAAAGTTCGATAGTCCTTAGCACGGGAAATTGACCGTCAGGAATACCGTCAAGGGAGCAGAATTCGGGACAGAGGTCTCAAGTGAAAGAGATTTGGGAACGTCTGTCACGGATGGAGTGGAGCCGGCAAGGCAAATTAAAAATATTTTAGATTCCCGGATTGCGTTATAATAGACATAATTACTATGAAGCAGAGTGACTCATACGCAAACGCCCGTCTCATTGGTCTGTTATGATTGCATCATTACGCGGGAAGCTAATTTCAAAGAGACCGGACAGGCTGATAGTTGATGTGCATGGAGTAGGTTACAGCGTTCAGGTGCCCTTGACACTCATCTCATCTCTTCCTGATGAACACTCGGATATTTTTCTTTACATCCATACGCATGTGAGGGAAGATGCATTACAGCTCTACGGGTTCCAGGCAGAAGATGAAAAAAGGATATTTACGACACTGATCGGGATTTCAGGCATCGGACCCAGGACCGCGCTCAACCTCCTTTCAACCATCCCCCCGGAAAAGTTTTATACTGCTATCGATGCCGAAGATGTTGATGTTTTGTGCAAGGTCCCGGGACTCGGCAAGAAAACAGCTCACCGGTTGATCCTTGAACTGAAAGATAAGCTCCCGTCATTAAAAGAGAAAAGGAATACCGTGTATGACGACACGCTTTCTGCGCTGATAAACCTCGGTTATAAAAAGAGCATTGCCCTGGATGCCATTGAAAAGGCGTACGGTACAGGCAAGAGCGATATTGAAAGTTTGCTTAGGGAGGCTTTAAAATATCTTACGGTGGATAAATGAGAATAGATGACAAAGAGATAGGGCCTTTATCTCCCGAAGCAGATCAGGAGGAGATGACTTATGAGACTAACCTGCGGCCCCGCTCACTTAATGAGTTTATAGGACAGCAGCGGACCAAAGATAATTTGAAGGTTTTTATTGCTGCCGCTGCGCTAAGGAAGGAGCCGCTCGACCACGCGCTTTTTTTCGGCCCTCCCGGTCTCGGCAAAACAACGCTTGCCGCCATTATAGCCAACGAGTTGGCGGTGAATATAAAAACCACATCGGGCCCGGTCCTCGAAAGACCCGGTGATCTGGCAGCAATATTGACCAATCTTTCCGACCGCGACATACTGTTCATTGATGAAATTCACCGGCTGCCCAGGATTGTGGAAGAACTGCTCTATCCCGCCATGGAGGATTTTAACCTTGACATTATTATAGGGCAGGGTCCCAACGCCAGGACTTTAAAATTGAACCTCCCGCGCTTTACTCTGATAGGCGCTACCACACGCACGGGGCTTTTGACCTCTCCGCTGCGCGACCGGTTCGGTGTCATATGCAGACTCGAGTTTTACACGCCGGATGAGCTGAAGGAAATAGTAGTACGGTCTGCGCAGCTGCTTGAAATGCGGATAAAAGAGGATGCCGCCATCGAGATTGCAAAGAGATCGCGAGGCACGCCCAGGATCGCAAACCGGCTCCTCAAGAGAATCAGGGATTTTGCCCAGGTCAAGGGGGATGGAAGTATCGATATGGCGATAACCAGAGAGGCCCTTACAGCGCTTGACATCGACCACCTTGGCCTTGATGACATCGACAGAAAGCTGCTCTGGGCCATTATCGACAAGTTCAGCGGGGGGCCGGCCGGCGTTGATGCTATCGCAGCCTCCATGAGGGAGGACCGGGAAACGATTGAAGATGTGTATGAGCCGTATTTGTTACAGGAGGGCCTTATTGAAAGGACAGCTAGAGGAAGGCTGGCTACGAGGCTGGCCTACGAGCATTTAGGAAAAAAACTGCCTGACGGCCTGTTTTAACTGGATGAAGCTGCTTATGCATATCTGTTGCGCAAACTGCGCCACCTATCCTGTAGCGGTGGTTAAAGAGCGCGGGATTACGGTAAAAGGCCTCTGGTTTAATCCTAACATCCACCCATTCACGGAATATAAGAACAGGCTTGAGGCACTTCAAAAGCTCGGGCAACTATGGGGTTTGGACATTGAGTACAACGATTATTACGGTTTAAAGGAATACCTTAGGAATGTGGTCGGAAATGAGGACAACAGATGCGAATACTGCTATACCGCCAGACTGGAACAGGCTGCCCTCAAGGCCCTGGAGATAAAGGCGGATGCATTTTCAACCACCCTCCTGGTGAGCCCGTATCAGAAATTTGATCTGATTATCGACATTGGGCGTGAGATGCAGAAGCGGTATGCTATAGAGTTTTATGGCGAGGATTTCAGGCGAGGCTTTCGTGAGGGCAGGCAAATGGCCAAAACAATGGACCTCTACCGGCAGCAATACTGCGGATGTATATATTCTGAAATGGAGAGATATCAGAAAACAAATAGGCAATAGGTCATAGGCAATGGGCAATAGGTAAAAAATGGAATACTGGATTTTTGTTTTTGGGTTCTCAGGTCTTTTACCTATTGCCTATTGCCTATTGCCTGTCTCTAATGGTTATGGACGGATTGCATCAGATAGGAAGGTTTTTAATAATTATCGGCATTGTTTGCGCCGCAGTGGGAGGTTTGATTCTTTTTTCCGGAAGGCTCCCATGGCTTGGCAGACTTCCCGGTGATATAATTATCCAGAAGAAAAATTTCACTTTCTATTTCCCGCTCATGACCAGTATTCTCGTTAGCATCATATTTACCCTGCTGCTCTGGTTTTTCGGTAGGCGCTGAATGGGTATCTTTAAATGCCTCACGCTCTTTATAGTCGCCCTTTTTTTATGCATTGCGGCCCACCCTTCTGCGGCAGTTGCGCAGCCGACTATGCGTGTATTGCTTGTTGACAGTAAAAATGCAAGGATACCGCAGAAAGATGAGCAGGTCGAGAAGATCGGCACTGCCAGGGGAGAGGTCATTTTAAGCGGAATGAAATATTTCGGCAATATCGAGGTCTGGAAGGGGGAGACCGGACTTTACATAATTAATGAAATCTCCCTGGAGGATTACGTAAAAGGAGTGGTGGCCGCAGAAGTAGGGAGCAAATGGGAAATAGAGGCACAAAAGGCCCAGGCAGTTGCAGCGCGAACGTATGCCTTGTACCAGCGGTTGAACAACGTAACGTCTAAGATGCGCTACCATCTTACTTCTACAGTTCTGCACCAGGCATACAAGGGAAATGGCGGCATTCCGGCGAGCATAGTAAAAGCGGTAGATGATACAAAGGGAGAGGTGCTTATGTATGAGGGAAGCCCCATTATTGCTTACTATCATTCTACAAGCGGTGGGATTACCGAGGACCCGGCTGAGGTTTTCGGCAAAAGTTATCCCTATTTAAAATCTATCGAGACGAGCTGTGAACTGTCTCCTTATTACATGTGGGAGAAGAGGATGCCTGCTGCCGACATTGAGAGGGCAATGAATGTATCCGGTCTAAAGGATATTATTATTGACTCATATACGGTATCTAACCGGGTCAAGGTGTTCAGACTTGTAACTGAAAGCGGGGAAGTTGAAGTCTCCGGCAATGAGTTCAGAAAGAATATCGGCTGGGATGAACTGCCAAGCACTTTGATTACAGATATTACAAGGGACGGAACTACTTATATCTTTGAGGGAAGAGGATATGGCCACGGCGTCGGCATGTGCCAGTGGTCTGCTCTTGAAATGGCGAAAGAGGGGAAAAGTTACAAGGAGATACTCTCCACGTTTTACCCAGGCACTACTATTGAGCGCTATGAGGACCGCTGATTTCGATTTTGATCTGCCCCCGGAATTGATTGCGTCTCGACCTTCCGAAAAGAGAGACTGTTCACAGCTGCTGATACTCCATAGGGATGGATCTATTGAGCATAAGCGCTTTTTTGATATTTTAGACTACCTTGAAGAAGGCGATATGATATTAATGAACAATACCAAGGTATTTCCCGCGCGCATTATCGGCAAAAAAATGGGGGGGCGGACAGTCGATATTCTATTGGTCAGAGAAACGGCCGACAAATCAATATGGGAAATATTATGTAAGGGACATTGTGATGGTCCCGTGACTGTTTTTGACGGTATTAACGCAGAGATCGAAACGCATTGTCCGGGTAACCAAAACGGGAAAAAGAGATACCTGAGGATCCCGGAAAACGCTGTTGTTAAACTGAACGACCTGCTTTGGAAATATGGTTATATGCCGCTGCCACCCTATATTAAGCGTATGCCCGAGGATGCAGACAAGGAACGCTACCAGACTGTCTATGCGGAGAAGCAGGGCTCTATAGCGGCGCCAACTGCAGGACTTCATTTTACAGATGATCTTATAGCGAAAATACAAAATAAGGGAGTATTTGTGAGGTTTTTGACACTCCATGTCGGGACAGGCACGTTTAAGCCGGTAAGGGCCGAATCTTTGGAAGACCACAATATGGATTCAGAATATTTTGAAATGGACCGGTCCATAATACAAGAGTTGCAGCAGGTAAAGAAGAGCGGCAGAAAGGTTGTTGCGGTGGGGACAACCACAACCAGGACATTGGAGGGCATTGCAAGCGGTAAATGTATAATTTTAAATGAGTTGAATACTTTAAACGACCCTTTGGTTAAGAGCGGTCTGCCCGAAACAGACAGCCGTATGTCTGTAATAAAAGGGACCACCGATATCTTTATTTGTCCTGGTTACAGTTTCAGGGAGGTTGACTGCCTCGTCACCAATTTTCACCTGCCCCGCTCAACGCCGTTCATGCTGGTATCTGCACTGTCTGAGTCAGGTAAAATAGCAAAGGCTTACAAGGAGGCCATTGCAAGGGATTATAGATTTTTCTCCTATGGTGATGCTATGCTAATTTTATGAGGGGTGGGGCGACCGAAAGATCATCAATCTTGCTATTGAGCCGTAATACGGTGCTTATAGGCGCGCTTCTCATCACTGTTGCCAGCTTCGGTATAGGATATTTTTTCGGGTTCAGGGGCAGCGGTCCACCCGAACAAGGCAAGCAACCTGTTGAGAGCGCCAAGACGAGCGACGTTTTCCCTCCGGAAGAGAAACGGGTCATCGAGCTTCCGGTAAAAGATGTTGCGGGCAAACCTGCCGCCGCTCAGCCTGAGCAGGCCGCTGAAGCCTCTGCGCAAAAGCCCTCGGAACAACCGGCAGCCCAGGCAAAAGACGAAATCCCAAAGAGCCAGGATACAACAGAAAAAAGCAAAAAGCCTGAACCACAAAAGAATGAGGTCAGGACTGCCGCAGTTGCTGCAAATCAGGTCCAGGACAATGCTGCTGTAAAATCTGCCCAGCCTGCCCAGCAGGCAGCCCGGGCAGAAAGCGTTGCTTCTAAAAGCGGCAGGCATACAGGAGAGAAGGCAAAAAAGAAGGCAAAGAACGCGGTCCCTTCCGGCAAGCTGTACACTGTGCAAGTGGGAGCATTTCCCAGTAAAGAGGGAGCTGATCAGCTTTATCAGAATCTGAAGGCAAAAAACTATAATCCTTATATTGTTAACGCAAACGGCAGCAACGATTATTTCAAAGTCAGGGTAGGGTCTTTTAAGCACAAGAAAGCTGCAGAAAAAAGTGCAGCGGCACTTTCTAAAAAAACGGGATTGCAGAATTTTGTAACGGCGGCGCAATAGCCGGTCGAAAATGAATATGCAATGCCGCAATGTGAATTTTCATGTCGAAGCAATCTCACCACAAAAAGCGCGTTTAGCGTTTAGCGTTCAGCGTTCAACAAAAGAAAGAAAAGGCAGTTTTTTTGTTTTGTTTTTTGTATTTGACGCACAACGCACTACGCTGAACGCTATAACGCTTATGTAATGGAGACTGTCACGAAGACGATAGAGCTTGAACTTGATGAAGCTGAGGAATATCCTTTCCTGCATGGAGGGATCGATAAAACTCTTAAAATCATCGAAGAATCCCTGGGAGTTGCCATCAGCGTAAGAGGAAACAAACTGATTATCAGGGGTGAGGAAAGAGAAACAAAGAAGGCGGAACAGTTGATCGATGAACTCAGGGTCGTCAACAGGAACGGCTATGCCCTTAAACCTGAAGATATAAGCTATGCGGTAAGATCAATATGCGAGGGCGAGGATATTTCCGTCAAAGAGCTCTTTTCTAATAATATCCCTGTATCATCGAAGAGAAAGTTTATCATACCTAAAACAGAGACGCAGCGGCTGTATATCAATGCGATACGCACGTATGATATTACATTCGGCATAGGTCCTGCAGGCACCGGCAAGACGTATCTCGCAATGGCAATGGCCATCAGCTCGTTCCTGACAAAACAGGTTTCGAGGATCGTGCTGGTCAGACCTGCAGTAGAGGCGGGGGAAAAGCTGGGATTCCTGCCCGGCGATATAGCAGAAAAGGTCAGCCCCTATTTGAGGCCTCTTTACGATGCACTGTTCGACATGATGGAAATTGACAAGGCTTCAAAGCTGATCGAGCGGGGCATTATAGAAATAGCGCCGCTCGCCTTTATGAGGGGGAGGACGCTGAACGACTCTTTTGTTATACTCGACGAGGCCCAGAACACAACCCCTGAGCAGATGAAGATGTATCTGACGAGACTCGGCTTCGGATCAAAAACAGTGGTTACCGGAGATATTACGCAGATTGATCTGCCCCAGGACAGGACATCCGGACTTGTAGAGGCCATCAGAATACTTAAAAACATTGAGGACATAAAGATCATTCATTTTTCCGAACGGGATGTTGTGCGGCACCGGCTTGTCCAGGAAATTGTCAGGGCATACGAAAAACATGAAAAACGGAACGTCGAAAAGTAATACATCTAAAAAGACCAGGACTGTAGCGGAATTGCTCAGGGAATACTGGCAGAAGCACAGGAATGACCTCTCGAAAATTTATGTGATGCTGGGATTGAGTATGGTGTGCGCTCTGCTGATCCAGGAGCGCATAGGCATCGACCATTTCATAGGGAGCTTCCTCATAACAGCTATAATCCTTTTTATATTTTATCGGGACATAAAGCGCTACAAGCCGGTTTACCTCAATGACCACAAAATGCTGCTGCTGCTGGGGCTGCTCGTTGCCGGCACACTGATGTCCGGCCGCATTTCCGAGTATTTGCTTTCGGGTCTTCATAGGGGACTTGTCCTGTCGAGGAGCGGGGCTTTTTTATACGGCATACCCGTTCCCATGGGGGCGATGCTGGTCACGCTCATCTTTGACTTTCATACGGCGATCATTTTCTCCTTTATCATCAGCATCATGACCGGGATATGGCTCAACAATCCGCTATATACAGTGTATGCGTTTGTCGGAAGCCTGACGGCTGCGTTCAGCGTCATCAGGTGCAAGAGACGCTCTTCGCTTCTAAAGGGAGGAGTATATGTAAGCGCTGTCAATGTTTTGACTACCGGCGTTCTGCTGCTCTTCGACGGCAACCTCTTTGCCGCCATGGCGCCCCATGCCTTTATGTTTGCCGCAATGTCCGGCATAATGGTCGCTGCTATAGTCTCCCTTCTGCTTCCGGTAATCGAATATGTATTTTCTGTTACTACCGATATCAGTTTGATTGAACTGATGGACCTCGATCAGCCTTTGATGCATAATCTCATGATCGCCGCGCCAGGTACCTACCACCACAGTATTATTGTGGGAAATCTTGCCGAGGCGGCGGCAGAGGCGGTGGGGGCCAATCCGCTGCTGTCACGGGTGACCGCGTGTTACCATGATATCGGAAAGATGCGCATGCCCGAATATTTCGTCGAGAACCAGACCAATAGTGCGAACAAGCATGAAAAACTTATGCCGCACATGAGCAGTATGATCCTTATTTCGCATGTTAAAGACGGGGTGGAACTGGCTCGGCAATACAAGATGCCCAAACAAATTGTCGATATTATTCAACAGCACCACGGCACAAGCCTTATCACCTTTTTTTATCAAAAAGCCCTTGAGCAGACAAAAGTTGATCTGCCGCTCCAGGAAGATTACCGTTATCCCGGGCCCAAGCCACAGACGAGGGTGGCCGCTATTGTCATGATGGCAGATGCAGTTGAGGCGGCCTCACGCGCACTTGCCGAGCCGACTCCGGCAAGGATCGCGGCACTGGTGGACAAAATAATCAATCATATATTTCTCGACGGGCAGATCGATGAGTGCGAACTCACACTGAAGGACATCTCCGAAATAAAGAAACGTTTTACTTACATTCTTACCAGTATATTCCACAGGAGAATAGTATATCCGGAGATTGCAATGAAAGGCGGACATCAAAAAGGCCTGTCTGAAGCGGTAGCGGTCCGGACCGCCGTTGATAAGGACATGGCTGGAGCATCACCACAGGGAAATGGAAATAGCAATAAAGAACAACCAAAGGCTGATCAAGGCAAACCATCGGGCAATAGAGAGGGTGCTCAATAGGGCCGTTACCCATCTGGCGGACAAGGGGAGGCATACTCTCATTTCCGGCGAGCGGATTTTAGAGCGCCTTGAAGTAAGTGTGCTTTTTGTTAATGATGCCGGAATGAGGAGGCTCAATCACCTCTATCGCGGCATTGACAGGACGACTGATGTGCTTTCTTTCCCGCTGATAAGTGAGAAGCCCCCGCTGCATGCCCGGCACTTATTGCTTGGAGATATAGTCATAAGCCTTCCGCAGGCCAAACGGCAGGCGGAGGAATATGGTACCACCTTTGACCGGGAACTCGCACGCTTGCTGATTCACGGTCTTCTTCATCTGCTGGGTCATGACCATGAAAAAAGCAGCTATAGGGCGTCAAAAATGAGACGGCTGGAAGCCGAACTGGCAGAGGTCGTATGCCTTTAAGGAAGTGGGCCGAGAGTGCCGGGCATGCCATCGAGGGGATACTCTATGCTGCAAAAACCCAGCGCCACCTGCGCTATCATCTCTATACTGCTGCGTTTGTCCTTACTTTGATTTATATCCTGGGCGTGACAAGGACGGACTTCCTGATCATCGCCATTGCCGTGGTCCTGGTACTGCTTGCAGAGATGGTCAATACCGCGATTGAGTATGTAGTTGATTTGTTGTCGCCCGAACACAAAGAGAGTGCACGGACCGCGAAAGACGTTGCCGCCGGCGCAGTGCTGATTACCGCCTTCGGTGCAGCCGTTATCGGGTATATCATAATGTTCCCTTATTTCAGCACGGCATTCCAGAAGGGCATGTATATAGCAAAACATTCAAAGGAAGAAATTTCCCTTATAGCGACTATTCTGGTACTTATTACGGTGATCGTGCTGAAATCATATTTCGGCAAGGGGCATCCGCTTCGCGGAGGTATGCCCAGCGGCCACGCTGCCATAGCTTTTTCCATCTGGATAGCCATCACATACAGCACCGAAAGTTTCGCGGCCTCACTGCTTTCCGGAGTACTGGCAGTGCTGATCGCCCAGAGCAGGGTGACTGTTAGGGCGCACAGCTCTTTAGAAGTTATAACCGGGGCTGTATTGGGCGCCGGCATTACACTCCTGCTTTTTTTTATTTTTTATTGAGGATCAGCTCTGTCAAGCAGTTTGTTGTTTGCTGCTTACTGTGGGCTGACAGACGGCGAGAGTGGTTCATCCGAACGGGCCGGGGCGGCGGGTGTTTCATCATCAGCAGTCTCTTTCTCCGGCGGAGCTGTCATGACTTCCTCATACTGGGGGATGACGATGCCCCTTTTCACCATGATATTGTAGATAATCCGCGACCGGTTTGCGACGTAGCGTGAAGTGCCGCGGGGATTGTATTTAATCGGGTTTGGCAGCACGGAGGCAAGCTGTGCGGCCTCTTCCGGATCAAGCGCAGATGCCGGCTTGCCGTAATATGACCTTGAAGCAGCTTCGATGCCGAATATCCCCTCTCCCCACTCCGCAACATTCAGGTAGAGTTCCAATATCCGCCGCTTTGTGAGTTTTTTCTCCATCCTCCATGTAAGGATTGCCTCTTTCACCTTTCTCAGTGGATTTTTTGAGGGGGAGAGGTAGAGATTTTTTGCGAGCTGCTGGCTTATAGTGCTCGCTCCAAACTTGAATTTTTTCTCCCTGATGTCCTTTTCCGCCGCTTTTTCTATTGCATCAAAATCAAAGCCTTCATGCCGCCAGAATTTGTCATCTTCGGCAATGAGTACCGCCTTTATCAGGAAAGGAGATATTTGCGAGAGAGGTGTCCAGACCCGGCGTATTTTTATCTTCTTTCCCTCCTGCTGCCATTCTTTTTCCCGGTACTCCATGAAGGAGGTCTTTTTGATATTCCCTTTCCTGAGCGCAGTTACATCGGGGAAGAAGAAATAATACGCAATACTCGCGAGCATCACAGTAATAGCAAGTAAGAGAAGTTTAACGAGCCAGGTTTTGATATTCTTATTGCGCCGCATCGTCTTTTATCTTTTAACGCAGTACGCAGTACGCCGAACGCAGTACGTTTATCCCCGGTCGGGCTTGGGCCTTTTTTGGGCCTCCAGGACTTTTTTCCTGAGCCTTACGGACAGAGGAGTGACCTCCACCAGCTCGTCTTCTTTTATAAATTCGAGGGCCTGTTCGAGATTCAGCACACGGGGGGGGATCAACTGGATCGTATCATCAGCACTTGAAGCGCGCATGTTCGTGAGCTTTTTCTCCTTTGTGACATTTACATCCAGATCGCTTTCCCGGGCATTTTCTCCAATCATCATCCCCTCGTACACAGAGGTGTTTTCTGTGATAAAGAGCGTTCCCCTGGGCTGGAGATGAAAGAGGGCATAGGTAGTAGATTTGCCTGTCCTGTCAGCTACAAGGGCGCCCGTTTGTCTTTTTGAAAGATGGCCGTGCCATGGCTCATACCCATCGAAGAGATGGTTCAGGAGTCCCGTCCCTTTGGTGTCGGTAAGGAATTGAGAGCGGAACCCAATGAGTCCCCTGGAGGGTATCCTGAATTCGAGCCGCACCCTGCCGTGGCCGTTATTCTGCATCTTCTGCATCCTTCCTTTTCTCATGCCCACCTGCTGTGTCACGACGCCGACAAATTCTTCAGGCACGTCGATAACCAGCAGTTCCACGGGTTCGTGCAGGACGCCATTGATCATTTTTGTTATGGTCTCGGGCATAGATACGGAAAGTTCATAGCCCTCACGCCGCATCATTTCAATAAGGATGGCAAGCTGCAATTCACCGCGTCCCATGACCTTGAAGGAATCGGCTGCATCGAAATCAACTTTTATCGCCACATTGTAGAGCAATTCTTTTTCAAGGCGCTCCCTGAGATTTCTCGATGTGACGTATTTGCCTTCCCTGCCGCCGAATGGAGAGGTGTTCACTGAAAAGACCATGGATATGGTAGGCTCGTCAACTGTTATCCTCGGCAGCGGCTTCGGAGTCTCTATACTGGTGATGGTGTCTCCGATATTAATTCCTTCGATGCCGGCGAGAGCCACAATCTCGCCCACCTCCGCCTCTTTTGCCTCCGCGCGTTCAAGGCCCTGGAACGTATAGAGTGAGGTCACTTTGGTCCTGATTATCGCCTCGCTGCTGTTGACCATCGCGACATAATCTCCAACCCTGACAGTGCCTGAAAATACACGCCCGATTGCAAGCCTTCCGACATAATCATTGTAGTCGATATTCGTAACAAGGAGTTGCAAGACGGCAAGCGGATCGCCCCCGGGTGCGGGTATTGTGCTGAGTATCAGATCAAAAAGCGGCTTAAGGTTTTCCCCCTCGCCATTCACATCGAGTTGGGCCGTACCTTTTCTTGCGTTAGTGTAGACTATGGGAAATTCGAGCTGTGTTTCGCTTGCGTCAAGATCTATGAAAAGGTCATACACCTCGTTTAGCACGCCCTGTATCCTGGCGTCAGGACGGTCGATCTTGTTAATGACCAGTATCGGCGGCAGATTGAGTTCGAGGGCCTTCTTAAGGACAAAGCGTGTTTGAGGCAGCGGACCTTCAGAGGCGTCGACAAGCAGCAGCACACCGTCTACCATTTTGAGCGTCCTTTCTACTTCACCTCCGAAATCAGCATGGCCGGGAGTATCGACAATATTTATTTTTGTGCCGTTATAGGCCACCGCGGTATTTTTTGCCATTATTGTAATGCCGCGCTCGCGTTCGAGGTCTATATTGTCCATAACTCTTTCCTGTACCCTCTCGTTCACGCGGAATATCCCCGCCTGCCTGAGCATGCCGTCGACAAGGGTGGTCTTGCCATGGTCAACGTGTGCAATTATCGCAATATTCCTGAGATTATTATATTCCATTTGGTCCTCACAAAAACTCGTATTTGTCTGATGTCATAATGGCAAGCACTATTTTAATAGATGTTAAAGGCTAAAACTGATACATCCGGCGGGCTTCTTAGTGTTTAATATGCAAAGTATTTACTATAGCCTGTTGCCTATTGCCTCTTACCAATGTTTAATTATACTCTATTCAATGTCGAAAATACCATTGCAATATGACATTGCCGAAGAACAATGTCGCCAGTGCGCCGAGCGCAAGAAACGGCCCGAAAGGTATCTTGGATTTTCTGCCCTTTCCTTTTGCGACCATGAGAAAGATACCCACCAGAGAGCCGCTAAGGCTGCCGATAAACGTGGTAAGTAAAATTGCCTTCCACCCCATGAACGCACCTACCATTGCCATCATCTTGATATCACCGCCTCCCATACCCCCCCTGCTTAAGAGGGCAATCAGATAGAACAGACCGCCGCCGAGCAGAAGGCCGGCAAGGGCATTCATAAAGCCGACAATGGCCGGCCGAAGGATAAGGGTTGAACGATGAACGATGAAAGGGTCAGGGAGCAGGAAGGATGCTGACAGAAGGCCGATGACTATGCCTGGCAGCGTTATGGAATCCGGGATGATTTGAAAATCAAGGTCGATAAACGTTATGACCACCAGCGCAGATACGAGCATACAAATGAGCGGCACATGCCAGCCTATGCCGAAGGAGGTCACGACAGACCAGTACAACACGCCGTTGAGCAGTTCGACAAGAGGATAACGGAATGAGATCGGCCCTCTGCAGTTTCTGCATTTTCCTCCCAGCAGTATATAGCTCACCAGGGGGATATTGTCCCACGGCCTGACCGGCGCATTGCAGCCGGGGCAAGCAGAGGGAGGGCTTACAATCGAGAGTGACCGGGGAATCCGGTAAATGCAAACATTGAGAAATGAGCCCACGAGGAGACCGAGGATAAAGAATATGATTTGTGTATGGCTCATGCGTCGAGTTTACTGAAATCAGAAGCTTTTTCGAGTGTTTCCCGGATTTCGGGTTCGACTGATTCCAGGGATTTGATTGCGGCGAGGACCTCTTTATTGCTGTAAACGTTCTTTCCCCTGTCTCTCATTTCGTATACTTCCTCGCCTATCTGCCTCAGCAGCTCGTCCCGCTTTTTCTTCAACTCTTCGGATTTATAGAGAAGTTTAAAAATTGTGATCTCGATCCGCACCCTTTCTGATAGCAGTGTGGCAAACCATTTAACCTTTTTTATACCGCTTTCAAAATCTTTTTTTACTCTGCTTAGCATAACGCCTCCGCCGTCATTCTACCATACTTTAGGGTCTGCGAATAAATAACTTGCACCTTGATTCATCTCAGAATGCACAAGTTATTTATTCGCAGACCCTTATTGATCTTTTTCCGCTTTCATGGCAAGGAAATAGGCTATCATCAGCACAAGGACCACTGCCGCGCTCAACGCCAGTTCGTACAGCTTGTCCATGGGCGCATGCTCCATGAAGGACGTCTGCGCCTCAACCACCATTATCCTTCGCACAGCCGCAATTATGCCGATGGCCAGGAAGGGACCAAGAACGAATTTTTGTTTCTTGAGGAACCGGATGACAGTCCAGAGGAGTTCGAGGATGATGAGTGAAAGGAGTACATCGTTCACAAGGTGAATGATGGACTCTCGTGTGGGGTTGAAGATATTTGCGAAGGCGTACCAGAGCATGAAGCTGCACGCCACCAGGAGCAGCAGGGCCGCCACGCTGTGATAAACGATGTCCAGTTTGATCAGGAATTTCCTGAACTTATCGGTAAGGTCATCTTTGTGATCTGTCATGCTCTCCGGCGTATCCATTTTTCTCCCATCATTCGGCTTTAATCTTGTTTATTTCTTTCTTCAGTTTATCAAGCAAGTCAGGAATCGACAGTGTATCCACCTTAATCTTATACATACTTCGCTCTGCCTGTTCCATTTTTTCCAATCCATCTTTTAACTCCTTCATAGACTTTTCAATTTCCTCACCCCGGCATGTCACGCAAATCCATGTGCTGCCTATCTCCTGCCAATCTGTCTCAGCACCACATTCGCACTTACCCATTATAGCGGCCTCCTATTAATAGTGTTAGCCCCGGTCATCTGTTATTAACAAGTTTAGCAGATGAGAACCAAATAGTGGAATACCAACACAATAGGGAAGACAGGAGAAGGGGTGCACTTGTTTTTCGACGCGCTGAAACTACATGAGTCGGCAAATCCCAATTTTTCAATAACAGCAATATCCGAAGCAGTTCCCGGCCCGGGGCTCGGCGTTACTCGCCCCTTTACAGTAGAGCCGTGCATCGCGTCGAAAAACAAGTGCACCCCTTCTCCTGTTATTAATTAGATTGGATCGGCAGGGGCAGGCTGTTTATCGGAGCGATGCACGGGTCTGCTCCAGCAGGGGCGAGTAACGAGCCTGTAGAAAAAGTCCAGAATTGATAGGCTCTCCTTTGTCTTGAACTTTTTTGCTTATCATTCCCGGTTTATTTATTGTTCCTGTTTTATTGGGGATTGTTTGCCGTTTCATCTGCGACTACGGCTTGTCCTTGCCCATACTCAGGCTGCCACTTCCAGTATTTCTTAGCCCTGTGCAAATACTTCTCCATATCTATGCACTTTCAGTAGATTATGCACCATGCAGTAAAGTACCCATTGTATGTTTACTTTCTGTTTACCCCTGAGGGTGAATCTGTCAAGGCCCAGGGTGGTGCGGATGTTACCGAATACAGGCTCAACTGTTCCTAACCTTTTGTTGTATATTAGTCGTCCTTTTATCGAATCTATCTTGCGTCTCATCTTTTCGGTAAAGGTCTCAGCCTCTGTTTCCAGGATGCCCTGATAAAAATATACATTCCGGACTGCCGTCCTGTCTGGATATCTTAAACACTGTGCGCGTAGATTACATATGCTACAGTCGGTCTTGCGTCCTTGAAATCTTATCGCTCTATTGCTTTCTGTTTTCTTATTTTCTCCACTTCTGGATAGCCGCTTCCCAGCAGGACATATGCAGTAATACTTGTTCTCGCTTAGAATGAAGTCTGTCGGTTTGTACAGTCCTTTAACTCCACAATATCCGCTCCTCTCTTTCTTGAATTGTTCCTTGTATCGTTCAACATCTGCAAACCGGGGATCGCGCTTCCTAAACTGGGTGTCCGCTATGTAGCCGTCAATGCCCTGCTCTATTATCATCTCCATGTTCTTTTCTGTATGAAAGCCACTGTCCGCTGTTACCCGTGCTTCACTGAACACGTCGTTCTTATTGCCGATTGCCTTAAAGTTCTCTCTCGTGCCCTCTATCATCGGCTCCAGTAATTCGTGTTCCTGTCCAGTGCCAAACGCTTCCGCATGCACTACTACCTGATGTTTACCGTCAACCACTGCTACTCCTGCATACCCCTGTATAACTCCATGTGAGGTCTTCATCTTGGCGCTCTCATTGTCCGTTATGTTGCTCTTTATAGGCTTGCCGCTTTTGCCAAGCTTGTCGTCATTGTCTTTCATCCACCCCTTTATCTTCCTGACCCTCTCTTTTAGAGTTTTAACATAGCCCTGTTCCTGCTCAACTATTTCCTTGTTTGCCTCGTTCTCATCCATTTGCCTATGCCGGGCTATGATCTGTCTGACGGCCTTTTCCATCTTGGCTTTTTTCTTCTGTAGCTCCTCTTTCGTTCCGCTCCACTCTTTAGACGCATTGGACGGCAGCTTGCAGCCGTCTACCGCAAACATCTCTTTGCCTATCAGCCCCATTTCATCACAGATCAGCAGTACTTCCAGAAACAACCCTATACTCTCCTGGCTCATCGAGGATATAAAGTCGGCTATAGTCGTAAAGTGCGGGCGGGTGTCTGCCGATAGTGCCATGAATATTATGTTCTCCCCACAGCATTGCGCTATCTTGCGGCTTGAGGTAATACCTCGTGAATATGCATACAGGACTATCTTTAATAATATTGCTGGATCGTATGCAGGCGCTCCAGTTTCGTCGTTGTTGTATCTATCATCAAATATGCTCATGTCTATTTCGTTGTCAATCAGGTAATGAAGGGTATACTCGAATGTGCCCGGAAGAATCTGCTTGTCGAAATGCACCGGTATGAACTTGCCTTGAGTATAGTCGTACTCTTTATATCTCGCCACTCTCCCTCCTGCGCAGCGGTGTGATCCCATCTTCAAACAAGATGAATGGTATATTATAAGCCTTTAGGGACTTTTCCTACAGCCTCAACGCCGAGCCCCAGATAGGAATGGGTATGGACATGGCTACTACAACGAATTGTATCCGGCAATGAGAGTAGTTTCAGCGCTCCGATAAACAGCCTGCCCCTGTCGGTCCCTTCATTAGGCGGTTTTGAACAGTTCGAGCTTTCTTCCCCAGAAGTCCTCGATAGAACGCCTGAGTTGTGGATACTGTCGGAGCTCCGGGTCTTTCTCAATCAGCCCGAAAGCGTCCTTTCGCGCTGCTTCCAGCAGTCTCGCATCTCTCACAATATCTGCAACTTTCAGATCAGGCAGTCCTGACTGCTTTGTCCCGAAAAACTCCCCCGGCCCCCTGATGGCGAGGTCTTCCTCTGCTATTTTAAACCCATCATTCGTCCCTACCATAACCGCAAGCCTTCTCCTGGCATCTTCAGCCGCCCCGTAGTGCAGGAGGATGCAGTGCGACTGCACGCTACCCCTTCCCACGCGCCCGCGAAGCTGATGGAGCTGTGCAAGGCCGAACCGCTCGGCATGTATTATGACCATGAGTGTTGCATTCGGCACATCCACGCCAACCTCGATAACTGTTGTTGAGACGAGTATCTGCAGCGCGCCGTTTTTAAACTCCCGCATCACTTCCTCTCTCTCCGCAGGCTTCATTCTGCCGTGGAGGAGTCCGATTTTGAACTGGGGAAACTTTACCCTTAACGCCTCCATGCCTGTTATAGCGGCCTTCAGGTTAGTTTTATCCGATTCCTCGATAACGGGATAAACAATATAAGCCTGCATTCCTTTTTTAACTTGTTCCTCTATGAGCTGATAAATATATTCTTTCTGCTTCTCGGTAAGCTGACGCGTAATGACGGGGCTCCGGTTCGGCGGGAGTTCATCTATGATCGAGTAGTCAAGGTCTCCGTAAAGGGTAAGGGCGAGCGTCCTGGGGATAGGTGTTGCAGTCATTATCAGAGTGTCCGGGTCTGTCCCCTTTTTTTTGAGCGTCGCCCGTTGCATCACCCCGAAACGGTGCTGTTCATCTATGACGATAAGCCCCAGATTTTTGAATGACACCCCTTCCTGTATCAGCGCATGTGTGCCGATCACAATATTGGCATCGCCGGATGATATGGTTTCAATGTTTTTATTCTTTTTGCTTCCAGTCAGGAGATGGATTTTCAATCCGAGGTTTTCGACAAGCGTATGAATATTCAGGTAATGTTGTTCGGCGAGTATTTCGGTCGGCGCCATCAGTGCTGCCTGGTAGCCGGACTCGACAGCGGCAAGCATTGCAAGGAGTGCTACGATAGTTTTGCCCGACCCTACGTCACCCTGAATGAGACGGTTCATTGGGACGTGCGATTTCATATCATTCAGTATATCGCCCAAAACGCGCTCTTGTGCACTGGTAAGAGTAAAAGGCAGGGCACCGCGCAGACAGCCGGCCAGTCTTCCGTCCGGAAGGAACGCAATGCCCTTTTCGAGCAGTTCGCCCTTTTTTATGATTGCAAGGCCGGCCTGAAAAGTAAATAGTTCATCAAAGGAAAGACGCTGATGGTAAGGGCTTGTTCCGCCGTTAAGCATGTCAATAGAAACGGTGGCTTCCGGAAAATGAACATTTGCGAGGCTTTCGCGCAGGCCCGGCAGATGGCGCCGGGTGATGATTTCCTGCGGAATGTCGTCCTGTACGGACTGGACAGCGCTGTTGACTATCGCATACATGATGTTTCTCAGCTGTTTTTGAGAGAGTCCTTCAGTTAAGCGGTAAACAGGAACTATACGCCCTGTATGTATTTGGTCAGCCGCCGAGTGGGCAGGGTCCTCATCACCATCATCGATGATTTCATATTCCGGGTTGGTCATCTCGAAACCCGAACCCCAATAATTCCGTTTAACTATGCCGTACAAAACTACTTCCTGGCCAGGCTTGAAAAGTTTTTTCAGGTATGCCTGGTTAAACCATTTTGCCTTCAAAGCACCGCTGCTGTCGGCAATGACCAGTTCGAACAACCGCAGTCGCGGCCTTCTTGGGTTCGGCGTGATGATTTCTGAGCTGACTACCTTTCCTGATATGGTATTTAACCCGGTATCCAACTGATGGCGGGCAAGTTCGGCGATCTTTATTAAAGAACTTCTGTCCTCGTACCGGTAAGGCAGGTGAAATAGTGCGTCTCTGACGGTGTTAATTCCGAGGCGCGTAAGAAACCGGGCCCTTTGGGGCCCGACCCCTTTTACGTATTGGACCGGAGAGGCAAGATCACAACCCATTACTCTTTGCGTGCTTTGTCTCTAACAATGCTTTATCGAGGGATTTGTCCGTTTCTTCCATTTTTATTTTGGCATAGTCTGATTCACTTAATATTTCTATCTCCCAACCGGTCAGCTTTGTTGCAAGCTTTATGTTTTGCCCGCGTTTTCCTATGGCCAGAGATAGTTGATGGTCATCAGCTATGACCATGGCAGTTTTCTCATCGTCATTGATGCCGACCCTGTCCACCGTTGCCGGAGTCAGCGCCCTCGCGATGAATATGCGCGGGTCCTCGCTCCATGGGATAATGTCAATCCTCTCCCCCCTCAGCTCCCTCACAATCGACTGCACCCTGGTCCCTTTCATTCCAACGCAGGCGCCTACGGCATCTATCGAACTGTCTTTCGAAAACACCGCTATTTTTGTCCTATCTCCCGGTTCCCTGGCTATGCCCTTTATGATAACAACACCGTCGTTTATTTCAGGCACTTCCATTTTAAAAAGGCCTATGATAAAGTTGGGATCGGTCCTCGAAAGCATAATTGCGGGGCCCTTCGCTGTCTGGCGCACTTCCGAGAGGTATGCTTTTATCATGTCTCCTCTCTTTAAGGTCTCACTGGGCAGGGTCTCGCGCTGCAGCATTACCGCCTCTGCCTTGCCAAGACTAATATAGTAAACGTTTCTTTCTTTTCTCAATACAGTGCCGCTGATTATTTGACCGGACTTGTCCTTGAATTCGTCAAAAATAATGTCCCGTTCAGCTTCCCTTACTCTTTGAAACAGCACCTGCTTTGCGGTCTGTGCCGCTATCCTCCCGAAATCCTGGAGCTGGATAGGCAGTTCAATTTCGTCTCCGATTTTCACATCGGGGAATGTTTTTGAAGCCTCCTCCCCGCTTATTTCTTCATCCTTATTGGTGATGTTTTCGGCCACCTTTTTTGTCTCATATACCTGAATGTCGCACGTTTTGGTATCTATTCTCAGGTTGATATTGGTCCTGCCGCCGTATTTCTTTCTGGCAGCCGACAGCAGCGCCGCTTCAAGGACTTTGACGAGTGCCTCACGGGAGATACCTTTCTCCCTGCTGATCTGATCTATTACAGAACATAGTTCTTTTGTCATGGCCTATACCTCTGATTATATTTATTTAAAAATCCTTTGGATTGCTTTTTTTCATCTCTATTTCCAGCCGCGCCTTTGAGATATTACCGGATGGAATAAAAATGTCCTTTTCTCCGGTTTTAACCTCTGTTTTTATCCTTACCCAGCCTTCCCCGACATCGACGATCCTTCCTATGAAGAAAGTCTGTCCATCCATTTTTTCGGTCGTAACGATCCTTGCCAGCCTGCCGATATTATTCTCAAAATCCCTTTGGGTTATCAGAGGTCTGTCAATACCCGGAGACGACACTTCAAGCACATACGGTCCTTTTATCGGGTCCTCAACGTCAAGAAGAGCTTCAAGGCTCCTGCTCATCCTTTCACAGTCCCCGATAGTCACTCCCCCGGTCTTGTCTACGAACACTCTCAGCAAAAGCCGCCTGCCGCTGCCCAGTATATGGGTGCTGACGACCTCCAGTCCCTCGCCGTCAGCTGCAGTACAGGCGAGTTGGTGCACCTTATGTTTTATCGCATTTGTCTCCATAACCCACTAAAACAAAAGAGTGGGACTTCCCACTCTTTTAAGGTAATTCATACAGATATATAGAAAATATAACAGTTTTTTGATCAAAAAAGCAACACCATGAGGGCCATTTGGCCCTCATGGTGTTTTTGATATAGATAGACTACTTATTAGGTGCTGGTGCTGGAGCTGGAGCCGGTGCTGGAGCCGGTGCTGGTGCTTCACCCGGTTTTTGCTCAGGAGCCGGTGCCGGAGCTGGAGCCGGTGCTGGAGCCGGTGCCGGCTCTTCAGCCTTCTTACAGCCGACTGCAAAGGTAAATGCTACAACAAGCAATAAAGAAAGAATTAAAGCTAAAACCTTTTTCAAATTTGTCACCTCCTTCCAAAATTCTTAACCACCAAAAAATTAGGTGCATAATCTTAACATCTGAATTAATAACATATATCCACTTTCTTGTCAAGAACTAAAAAGAATTTCTATATTTTTCACCAGTCCTTCAAGGAGGAATAAAAGCGGTTCGAGTCAAGGAATTTGTCTGCGGACGCGTCAAACTTATTTTCGCCTCTCGAAGACGTTGCCGGCGATTATAACGAGAACGATTGAGGAAGATGCAATAACCGCAATATCGAGACCCAGCGGAAAATCGTGCGCTATAAGTGTGCTCCGGGGAAAAATCATGTATTTCAGCGCGTCGATACCGTATGTCAAGGGATTAATTCTCGTAAATATGCCGAGCACATGAGGGAGCAATTTGACCGGATACATTGCCCCGGACAAAAAGAACATGGGCATGACAATGAAATTCATTATGACGCTGAAACTTTCGAAGCTTTCGTAAAAGCTGGCAATGAGAATGCCCAATGACGAGAGGCAGAACGCCAGCAGCATTGAAATGCACAGTACCAGTATGATTTGTGAGAGGCCGAGTTTGAGGCCGAGCAGGGGGAAAAGCAGGACGATGAGAAGTGCCTGGATGGTCGAAACCGCGGTGCCGCTGAGCGCCTTTCCCACCACTATCGAGGACCTCGATACGGGCGCAGCGAGCATCTCTTTCATGAACCCGAATTCCTTGTCCCAAATTATGGATATGGAGGAGAAAATGGAGCTGAAGAGGATGGTCATGCCAATAATACCGGGAAAGATGAACTGCATATAAGGGATGCCCATAGTTGGGGAAACAACACGGGACATTCCTCCTCCGACGAGAAAAAGCCATATCAGAGGGCGGACAAGCGTTGAAATGAGCCTGCCTCGCTCCCTGACAAATTTTATGAGTTCCCTTGCCACAACGACATAAATGGCGTTGAGGTCAGACTGTATCATTTGTCAAACTTTCTCCTGTAAGTCCGTATGGCGTCCTTGATTTCATTATTGCCTGAAACCGTTTCAGGCCGGATATCTTTACCGGTGAGTTTTAAAAAAACATCATTCAGCGCGGGCCTCTGGAGACGCACAGAAATTACGCTGTCCTTGAGTGCGCTGATCAGTTTAGGAATGCATGCATCGCCGTTGCCCGAAACAGGAATGTAAACTTCCCCGTTCCTTTCTCCGGCATCGAGATGGAGCAGAGTTCGTACATCCTGAAGCGCACGTGCATTGTCACGTGTTTTCAGGTAAATGACGTCCCCGCCGACCATTGTTTTAAGCTCCTCGGGCGAGCCCTGGGCGATAATTTTACCTTTATCGATAATAGCAATCCGGTCGCATATTTCAGCCTCTTCCATGTAGTGGGTAGTCATGAATATGGTGACTTCCTGCTCCTCCGGCAGCTTTGATATGAATTCCCACAGATTTGTCCTGCTCTGGGGGTCCAGGCCGAGTGTCGGCTCGTCGAGGAACAGGATTTTAGGCTGGTGAACGATGCTCCGGGCAACTTCCAGCCGCCTCTTCATCCCCCCCGAGAACTTTTTGACCGGATCGTCCTTCCTCCCGATCAAACCCACAAAATGCAGCGCATCTTCAATCCTCTTTTTACGCCCGCTTTTCGGCACACTGTAGAGGTAAGAGTGAAAGAGCAGGTTCTCGTAGGCAGTGAGTTCCTTGTCCAGAGTATTGTCCTGGAATACGATACCTATCTTTTTTCTTACTTCTGCGGAGTCTTTCACGCAGTCCTGCCCATCGATCAAAGCGCTGCCCGAACTTGGGGAAAGAAGAGTGCATAGTATGTTTATGGTCGTGGTCTTACCGGCACCGTTGGGACCCAGGAAGCCGAAGATAGAACCTCTTTCCACCTCAAAAGAAATCCCGTCGACAGCAGTTACGGCGCCGAATTTTTTGGTAAGGTTTTTGACTTCGATCATAGCTGTTTGCATAAGTACCGTTTGTCCAACTCCTTAATAGCAGCCGCAAATACTAAGTATACCCAATCCAACGATATATTTCTATTTCTGCTTTTAACACGGGCGTCCGGTTTTTCCGGTCAAACTCCCAAGCTAAATAAAAGGTTAACAACTCGCTGGATATTGTGAAGGCAAGGCGTTTTACAATGAGAATCGCGGCTATTGATACCACTCAGCCCGGTTTTGGGGCACATACCAGTGGATAAAATCGTAGTCGATGCCTATCGGTGCCTTAACCACTCCTTTAAAGCGTTTATGCAGGACAGGAAGCGCGTCGGGAACATAGAGAAATGCGTAAGGCTGTTCTTCGGCAAGGATCGCGTGGATCCTATGGTATATCATTTTCCGTTTCTCCAAAGAGAAGGTGCGCCTGCCTTCGACCAGCAGCCGGTCAACCGTGTCGTTTTTGTAGGAGATAAAGTTGAATTCACCCTCTTTGGTTTTTGATGAATGCCAGATCTCGTAAATATCTGGGTCGCGTGAGAGTGCCCAGCCCATGATAACAGCCTCGAAACGTTTTTTATCAATAAAATCATGCAGCAGCGCCTGCCACTCAAGTACTTTTATATGCATTTCTATGCCGATCCGTTTGAGTTGTTCTTTCAGTATCTGGGCGACCTTGATCCTCTCATCGCTCCCCTGGTTTATGAGAACAGTGAAAGAGAATGTTCTGCCGTCTTTCTCGATCAGCCCAGAGGAATTCATCTTCCATCCCGCCTCGGCAAGCAGTGCAAGTGCCTTTTCCGGGCTGTAGTCATAATCTTTGACATCCGGATTATAGGCCCACGATTCAGGTGGGAAAGGGCCGGTACAGGGAGTGCCGTATCCTAAGAGGACCCCGGCTATAAGCTCTTTTTTGTTAATGGCGTGCGCTATCGCCTGCCTCACCCTCTTATCGCTGAAAAGAGGGTTAAGAAGATTGTATCCCAGATAGGTGTATCCGAAAGACGGGTACCTGAATTTTTGGAAATATTTATTGAAGAAATCTGAATTCGCCTGGAGCTTGTATTGGGGAGGGGTCAATCCCATGAAATCAATGCCGCCGAACTTCAGCTCCAGGAACATTGTCGCGGTATCGGGTATTATGCGATATATGACTTTGTCGATATTTGGTCTCCCCTCGAAATAGTTGTCAAAGGCGTCGAGAACGATTTTTTGTCCGGTCACCCATTCGGCAAATCTGTAAGGTCCGTTTCCGACCGGGTTACGGTTGACTTCAGTAGATGAAAGGTCCTTTCCCTCAAGGAGGTGTTTCGGCACTATCCCCATGGCCCATGATTCAAGTGCAGGGGCAAAAGGTTCCTTGTAGGTGACTTGCACGGTATATTTATCGAGTGCTTCAACACTACTGACAGGCCCGTAGATGCTGCTGTAAGGCGTCGGCACTTTGGGATCGATGACTTTGCTATATGTGAAAATGACGTCATCAGCGGTAAGTTCCGCGCCATCCTGCCACATGACGCCCTTACGGAGATGAAAGGTTATCCGCAGGCCATCACGGCTTACTTCCCATGATTTGGCAATATCACCGGTAAGACGAATATTCTTGTCATATTTTACCAGGCCATGATATATAAGACTGCTTATTTCTCCTGATGCGCTGTCTGAGGCAAGGAAAGGAAGCAGACGTTTGGCGTCAGCTCCCAACCCCATTGTAATGGTATTAGGGCTCTTGATATCAGGTTCACGGGAACAACCGGGTAAAAACGTGAAAAGTAAAACGAGGACCGTGAACAGCAAAGACAAAAAACGTGAATCGTGAATCGTGAGACGTGAGACGTGAGACGTGAATCGTGAGACGTGAAAATAACGAAAGGCTGCTTTCTTTTTTATCCTTTCACGACTCACTATTCACGATTCACTATTCACTTAGCCGGCTGTTGCGGCAATGACTGCTGCTGCATTGGCTGCTGTGGTAGTTGTTGCTGTGGTAGTTGTTGAGGAGCTGCCCTTCTCTGTTGGGTAGCTGCGCCTTCCTTGATGACCGACGAATGTTTATTCGCTACCATTGACAAAATCAGGGATGTCAGCATAAATACAATCGCAGAAGCTGTTGTGAGTTTGGTAAGGAAAGTGGATGCCCCCCTGCTGCCAAAAATCGTCTGGCTTGAGCCTCCGAATGCAGCGCCCATTTCCGCGCCTTTGCCGCCCTGCACTAAGACTATGGAAATCAAAAAAAGGCAGCAAAAAACGTGTATGATTACCAATAATGTAGTCATAAAACCCTCCGTTTAACGGTTTCGTAAAAAGTCCGTAAGCAGAGCGCCTTGCGTGCGGCGCTTTTTACTAAACCGTGTGTTTATAACTTTTTACAAGTTAGTCTTGAATTTTACAATTCTCGAAAAGCTGTCGGCCTTCAGGCTCGCGCCGCCGACAAGGGCGCCATCAACATCGGCGCAGCTCATGAGGGCGTCGACATTGTCCGCTGTCACGCTGCCGCCATAAAGAATTCTGATCTCCCCTCCAGCCGCTCCGTATAGGGCGGTCAGTCTTTCGCGTATGTAATGATGGGCATCCTGTGCCTGTTCCGTTGTAGCGGTCTTGCCGGTGCCGATCGCCCAAATCGGCTCATAGGCAACTATAATGCCGGCTGCAGGGACATCCTTCAGCCCTTCGCAGATCTCCCGGTCCAAGACATCGAATGTCTTCCCGGCCTCACGCTCATCAAGGGACTCGCCGATACAAAAGATGACCTCCAGATCATGCTTTCTCGCAATTTTCGTCTTCCGGTTAAGAATTTCATCTGTTTCTTTGAAATACTGGCGTCTTTCCGAATGGCCGATAATAACATGGCTGCACCCGGCTTCAGTAAGCATGGATGGAGCGATCTCACCGGTATATGCGCCTTTCTCCTCAAAGAACAGGTTCTGTGCGGCAAGGTGTATGGAACTGTTTGCCAGGAGTTCTGCAGCAGCGTAAATGGAGGTGAAAGGCGGTGCGATAACAATGTCGATGTTATTTGCATCCTTAACGAGCGGAATGTATTCGTTCAGGAACGCCCGGGTTTCCGCGGCGGTCTTATTCATCTTCCAGTTGGCAGCTATACATGGCTTACGCATCTGTATACTTTATACAAAAAGCGTATCGAGCGTCAAGCGTCAAAAAGCATAAGGAAGGGACCGGCAGGGGCAGGCTGTTTATCAGAGCGCTGAAACTACTCTCATTGACTTGTCTTAATTCTGATAAGTATAATTAAAAACTTATGGAAGAAATTAATGATCTGACAGAACAGCGCCTTAAAAAGCTCAATGAATTGAGGTTGAGCGGCACCGACCCCTATGATGGTAAATTCGATCCTGAAGCCCATGCAGAAGATTTGAAATCGGCACACCGTAATGACACAAAAGAGCATTTCGAAGCAGAGGCCGTCTACACCTCTGTTGCGGGCAGGTTAGTGGCAATGCGGGATTTTGGAAAGGCCTCGTTCGCACATATCCAGGACTCCACCGGAAAGGTCCAGATATACCTGAAGAAAGATGTGCTCAATGAGCAGTATGCCCTTGTAAAAAAACTTGATATTGGTGATATAGTCGGAGTTTCGGGCAGGGTGTTCAGGACTAAAACAGAAGAACTTACGATTGAGGTGAAAAACATTGTTTTGCTGAGCAAGTCACTCAGGCCGCTTCCGGAGAAATGGCACGGGTTGAAGGACATAGAAATACGCTACCGTCAACGCTACGTCGATCTCATCGTCAATCCTGAGGTAAAGGAGATCTTTGCCGCGAGGAGCGCTATTATAAAGGCAATCAGGGACTTTCTCGAAGGAAAAGGCTTTATTGAGGTTGAAACGCCTATGATGCACCAGATACCCGGCGGCGCAGCTGCACGGCCTTTCAGCACGCACCATAACGCTCTTGATATGGACCTCTATCTCAGGATCGCTCCCGAGCTTTACCTCAAGCGCCTGCTCGTGGGCGGATATGAGAAAATTTTTGAGTTGAACAAAAATTTCAGGAATGAAGGCATATCGACCAGGCATAACCCTGAATTTACGATGCTGGAATTCTATATGGCATATAAGGACTACACGTACCTGATGTCCTTTACAGAGGAGTTTTTCTCTTTTGTGGCAAATAAGGCAGTGGGCTCTTTGAAAATCCCTTGCGGAGATGTGCTGATCAATTTGACGCCGCCCTGGCCGAGGATCCCGATGCTCGAGGCGCTGAAACAAAAGGGAGTGCCTGATGAGGTAATTACAGACCCCCAAAAAGCCGTCGATTGGGCGCGATCAAAGAAGCTTGATATTCCGAACGCCGCCTCTCACAGTAAAGTGATCGACGAGATTTTCAAGGAGTTTGTAGAACCTGAATTGATACAGCCTACCTTTATCACCGATTACCCTGTTGAACTCTCTCCGTTGGCCAAGAGGAAGGCTGATAATCCAGAACTTGTGGAACGGTTTGAGCTTTTCATTGCTGCCAGGGAGATTGCCAACGCCTTCTCAGAGTTGAACGATCCCATTGACCAGAAAGAGAGGTTTTCAAAACAGGTGCAGGCAAAGCGGGAAGGGGACGAAGAGGCCCACTGGATGGACGAGGACTTTGTACGGGCACTCGAATACGGCATGCCTCCGGCTGCCGGCGAGGGTATAGGCATAGACAGGCTTGTAATGCTTCTTACCGGTTCCCAGTCCATAAGGGATGTTATTCTTTTCCCGCAGTTGAAACCGGAACAGCAACAGTAAGAACAGAATGAACCTTCCTTATCCGCTCTTCATCGCCCTACGGTACCTGAAATCCAAGAGACAAAACAGGGGCGTTTCTTTTAATACCATTATATCCATAAGCGGGGTTGCCGTCGGTGTTATGGCACTCCTGGTTGTATTGTCCGTCATGAGCGGCTTCCGTGAGGACCTCCAGAGAAAAATTCTGGGCGCCAATGCCCATGCCATAGTCGAGAGTTACCGCGGCCCCATAGATAATTATGCCCCGCTGATCGCAAAACTCAGGCGCGAGCCGCACGTAGTCTCAGTTGCACCTTTTGTCATCGGGCAGGTGATGGTAACGAACGGCAAGAGGGCCCACGGAGTTTTTTTGAGAGGAATAGATCCTGTTTCCGAATACGGTACAACAGATATTTTGAAACATATTGTCTCCGGCAGTGCCTCAGATCTCATGGGAAAAGAGGGTGCCCCGGGGATCATTATCGGCAGCGAACTATCGTCAATGCTTGGGGTGACGGCTGGTGACAGCATCAACATTGTTTCACCTGAGGGTGAGATGGGACCGCTCGGAATGCTGCCTAAAGTAAAGCAGTTCAGGGTTGCCGCTATTTTTGAGATGGGCATGTTTGAGTATGATTCTAGCCTTGTCCTGACCGATATGAAGGATGCCCGGAATTTCTTCGGCCTTGGAGATTCCATCTCCGGCATTGAACTGCATCTGGATGATGTTTACAAGGCCCCGGAAGTCCGCAAATCGGTAGATGCAATGCTTGGTTTCCCTTACTATGTCAGGGACTGGATGCAGATGAACCGGAACCTGTTCTCGGCCTTAAATCTCGAGAAGTTTGCGATGTTTATCATATTGATCCTTATTGTGCTGGTCGCATCTTTTAATATTGTCAGCACGCTCATGATGAGCGTTATGGAAAAGCAGAAGGAGATCGCCATACTTAAGACTATGGGAGCTACTCATCAGGGCATCATGGCGATATTCATGCTCCAGGGGCTGCTTATCGGTCTTGTCGGCACCCTGCTGGGCGTATCCGGAGGTTATATCCTCGGCCGGTTGCTTAACGATTACGAACTGATAAAACTCCCGGCAGACGTGTACTATCTGAGCAAGCTGCCGGTAAAGATGAAGCTTGTCGATTTTCTGGTTGTTTCCGCATCAGCCGTTACGATTAGTTTCCTTTCCACGCTTTATCCGTCGTACTATGCCGCAAAATTGGACCCTGCAGAACCTTTAAGGTATGAGTGATGTGCAAACTTATTAAAAGAGTTGTTTGTTTTCTTGTGACTGCGCTGATTGTTTTTTTTGCGGTCGCCCTGTGGAGCGGCGGTGAGAAATTCAGATGGTTTGGCGAAAAGACCGGGGGCGCGATAAAGGAGAGCGGTGAAAAACTTGGTAAAAGGGCCGATTTTATAAAGAAGGAAAAGGACAAGGCTGCTGAAACTATAAAAAAATTGACCGGCGGTGATAAGGCGGCAGGAGATTCTGAGCACGACAAACAGCCTGGCAAAAAACTTAAAGGCGCCTCACCTGAGACTTCAAAGGAAGACACAAAAGAGCCGGAAACAAGCAGCGGCGAGGAGGACGGAAATAAGACGGCCCGAAATTCTCAGCATACTCTGTGGGACAGGATCCTGGAAAAGATCAGGGCACTGAAAAAGGGGTAGAAGGACGATGCATGAACTGATAACTGTCTCGGGGCTCAAAAAGTCGTTTTATACTCCTGCAGGAGAATTAAAGGTATTAAGAGGCATAGACGCGGTTTTCGATGAGGGAGAAATCGTCAGTATTGTGGGTGTTTCCGGAGTGGGCAAGAGCACGTTTCTCCACATCATGGGAACTCTTGACCGGCCCACGGAAGGCAGTGTTGTTTATAATATTAAAGGAGACGTGCTTGACCCCTTCGCGCTTGGCAATGGTCAGCTTGCCTCATTCCGGAATAGCGTAATAGGGTTTGTGTTCCAGTTCCACTATTTGCTTCCGGAGTTCAGCGCCCTCGAGAATGTCATGATGCCGGGTTTGCTTATGCAGCAGGGGAGGAAACCCGCATATGGGACCGGACAAGTCCGGGAACGGGCTGAGCGGCTCCTGGATGATCTCGGTGTTTATCCGCGGCGGGGCCATAAACCGGGTGAACTGTCAGGCGGCGAGCAGCAGCGGGTGGCAGTTGCAAGGGCGCTCCTGCTGGAGCCCAAGGTGGTGCTTGCGGATGAGCCTACCGGCAACCTTGACACCGCTACAGGTGAAGAGCTTTTCAGGATTTTAATGGATGTGAACGCGAAGAGCGGTGTCACCTTCATTGTTGTGACGCATAATGAGTCCTTGTCGAGAAAGTGCCATAGAACACTCGAAATGATTGACGGCGGAATGATCCGTCATTGAGGGCTCGCGAATAAACAACTTGCACATTGATGCATCTCGGCTTTAGGCCATCTTTGCCCGATCCTCAGGCGCAAAATCCTCAACGTAGCTACGCCTGCGGTTTTGCTCAATCAGATCAGCCAAATCTGACCCAAATCCGTGCGCCTGAATGCACAAGTTATTTTCACGAGCCCTGAGCGCAGTTGCTACTACTTGATCCCAAAAGATCTATAACTCAATCGGAAGTTAAACACGCTCAGGCTATCCTGATACAGATCTTGCCGAAGTGTGTACCGCTCTCCATGTGCCGGAGCGCCTGCTTAGTCTCGTCAAAGGAGAAGGTACGGTCCACCACTGGATGCAGGTGGTGCAGGCTGACGGCCCGGTTCATCGACTCGAACATCTCACGTGAGCCGACCAAGATCCCCTCAACCCGGATATTCTTCATGATAACCGGCAGAAGGTTTATCTCTCCGGCTGTTCCGGTCAAGACCCCGATCAAGCTGATTCGTCCTCCTGCCCGGACCGCTTTGAGTGATTGCGGCAGGGTACCGGGGCCCCCTACCTCTACTACAAGATCCACGCCCGTTCCTCCCGTAAGCTCCCTTACCCGGCGGTCCCATTCGGTCACCTTCTTATAGTTAATGCAGCCCTCAGCCCCAAGTTGCCGCGCCCTCATCAGTTTTTCGTCACTGCCGGACGTGATGATCACATTTGCCCCGGCAAGCCGGGCGAACTGGAGCGCAAAGAGAGAGACCCCGCCGGTACCGAGCACCAGAACGTTTTCTCCTAATTTCAGTCCCTTCTCAATGACAGCGTGCCAGGCTGTAACGCCGGCGCAGGGGAGAGTGGCAGCCTCTTCATAGGAGAGGTGCCCGGGGATGTGTACGACACCATCTTCGTTAAGGACCACGTACTCGGCCAGCATACCGTCGATCCCTCCGCCCAAGGCAGACCTCGCCTTGGAGTCGGTCGGTCCACCTCCCAGCCAGGTTTGCATAAAGATGGCTGCAACGCGGTCGTCCACCTTTACACGTGAGACGCCGCCACCGACAGCGACAACATCCCCTGCTCCGTCTGAGAAAGGGATAAGGGGTAAAGGGAGCTTCGGATTGTAAAGGCCTTTCACAACCAGAAGATCGCGGTAATTTAGAGATACTGCGCGGACCTTCACAAGTATCTGTCCATGACCGGGCGAGGGCTGAGGCCGCTCGGCAAGCACCAGGTTATCTATGCCAAAAATGTCCCTGATCTCAAAAACCTTCATCACATTCTCCTTTCATTAAGGAAGCGCTTTCACTTTCACAAGTCTGTAACTAACAAAGACTTTGTCCCGTAACACGTGTCACAAGATCTAAGCCTGACAGCTCGCCATTTCTCTGCTCCAGTGTTGATCGAAAGAGCCGACGGTGACAGTCTATTTTGGCATTTAACGTTCGAAGGACCATCTATTCAAAAGAGCGGTTTGGCATATGCGCTGTCCGCAGCTTAAAGTTGTTGCGCAAGGGCTTTTAGGCCATCGTATCGTCCACGTAACAGTAGCGCCAGTCCTCGCCATGCTCGGCGGACCTGACCACTTCATGGCCTGTCTTCCGGTAATGCTTGGTGGCGTGCTTGCCGACTGATGAGTCGCAGCAGCCCACGTGACCGCATATGAGACACTTGCGCAGGTGTACCCACGACTGACCGATTTCCAGGCACTCCTCGCATCCGTTGGTATGCGCCTTAGGCTCGGGCACCGGTAAGCTCTTCATGTGTTTACATATTGACATTGGTTCCTCCTCTCATCTGTTAAAACTTACCTGCTGTCATGCCGGCAATCCAACATTACTTACGCGGCGCGGGTAGAGGTTTCTTGTAAGTAAATGCCTCCGCATGCCACCCGCCGAGTGTGGTCGCGACGCCGTACACCCCGTTGAGAAAAGCTAGTATCGACTGGCGGGGATCTTCGCTTGTGCGAACAGCCTCGTAGGGCATAAACCACTCACCCATTGCCTCGGCCCACTCCCCGAACTCGGATCCGATCAAGGCGGTCTCGCACCCGTCCGGTCGCGGGACAAGGTAGGCATAGAAACCCGGATATGGGTTCTTGTCGTCGCCGGGCCAGAAGCCGGCATTCATGTGCTCGGCGTCGAGATCGTAACGCATGATGTAGCCGCGATCATCCGGCGCTTCTTCATGTTTTCCCGTGAACAGCAGTATCGCGTAGTCGAAGCCACCCCACCAGAACTGCACGCCGCTGCGGCCGAAGAACCGCGAGCGGAATTCCTCGAAGACAGGGTTGATTGATGCGAGAACCCGGCAGAAGCGTTGCGCATCCTCGGCGATCATCGTGCAGTCGTGTCTGTTTTCCGAGAATGGTGTAACGTCAGCGATCTCTTGGGGCTTGTTCCAGATATCGAGGTCCAGGGCGAGGTCGGCGAGGGCAGACTGAAAACCCGACCAGATGTCTGCGACACAGCGTCCGTCGCTGAGCGGCACTGTCGCTGCACGGCCATCGCTCACGCGAATCCAGATGGCACTGTCGTATACGTCAATGCCCATCGATACGATGTCTGCGCCATGTGGCATCGCTGATGTGGTAAATCCACGGCCGTCGAGATACAGGCACGTGTGAAGCCACTCGGGCTGGGGCGGCGCGAGCGCCAGCCTAGCTTTGCCGATCATCTGCGCGCAAAGGTGGAGCGTCTTCTTCGTGGGCATCCATGCCCCGTAGGTAAGGGCTGGCCATACGTCGTGGTTCATAATACCTCCTTATATTGTCGCTGTCCCTATTTTCTTCTCGAAAAATGTCCCTGATCTCAATAACCTTCATCACATTCTCCTTTCATTAAGGAAGCGCTTTTTATCAGTATCAGTATAATTAGATCTTAGCACGGAAAGAATGTGTTTGGATCTGCAATTCAGACAGTATGGGGTAATTTTTCAGCAGTGTAGAAATTCAGTTACAATAATAATTACCGCTTCTACTCCTCGCACCGGTACCAATATTGAATCTGTGATGTTCATGTCGAAGTATGCATCCGAGTGAAATCAATCGACCATTATCATTCCCTCTGCATCTTATGCTTCATTTTCAGAGCAAAAAGGTGCTAACATAGCAGTATGAATATTCATCAATCTCATGAGGCAATACTCAACTGCATGAGTGAAGCAGTTTACGTCATCGACGCTGACATGAATATTATCTACGCTAATCCGGCCTCTGAAACACTCACAGGATACACCATTGCAGAAGCGATTGGAAAGAGGTGTGAAAATATCTTTTGCGAGGCTTCATTGCGTTGCCAGGGCATGTGTCCTCTCAAAAACGTTATGAGATACAGGAAGCCAATTCTTCACAGGGAGGCTGAAACAAAGACATTAAGTGGCGAAATCATTAATACTCGAATATCTTTTGCGCCGTTTTGTGACGGGGAACAATGCCTCGGCTCCGTTGTCGTTATAAAAGATATCACTGAGATTAGAAAAGCTGAAATTGCTTTGAAGAACAGCGAAAATATGCTGCAAACTATTATTGACGCAGAGCCTGAATGCGTAAAACTGCTCGATGCTGATGCAAAACTGATCCTGATGAATCGGGCAGGCCTTGATATGCTTGAAGCGGACACTTTGGAGCAGGTAAAAGGTCAATGTGTTTGTCCTATGGTCGTGACCGAGCATTGGGATGCATTTATGGATCTCATAAAACGGGTTTTCAAAGGTGAATCCGGTACCCTGGTTTTCGAGATGATTGGAGTAAGAGGCAGGCGTTTGTGGCTTGAGACCCGCGCTGTCCCCCTTAGAAATGATAAGGATGAAATTGTTGCTCTTCTTGGTGTGACCCGCGACATTACCGAAAGTAAGAAGTCAACAGAAGAATTAAGAAAAAGCAATGCTTTCAATCAGAGCATTATTGATAGCAGCAGTGACTGCATTAAACTATTGGACCTGGAAGGTCGATTAGTATATATGAGCCCTGGAGGCCAACGCTTGCTGGGAATCAAAGAAATGAGTAACTACCTTAATATTCCATATGATGAATTCTGGAAATTATCAGATCGGCTATCCGCGCAGAAGGCCATCTCCAAAGCTCAACAGGGCTATATAGGACGCTTTCAAGGCTTTTGCCCAACAGTGGACGGCTCTCCCAGGTGGTGGGACGTTATCATTACTCCAATCAAGGATGCTCAGGGAAACCCCGAACGTCTGCTGACCATATCACGTGACATTACTGAACAGAAGAATGCAGAGGAGCAGAGGGTTAAACTTGAAGAGCAGCTTCGTCAGTCTCAGAAATTGGAAGCTGTTGGCACTCTCGCCGGAGGTATAGCTCATGACTTTAACAACCTTTTGCAAGGTGTTTTTGGTTACATATCGATGGCCAAAATAGTGCATGATCAAAAAGAGAAATCCCTTGCCATGCTGGAACAGGCTGAAAAGGCATTGCATCTTTCCGTAAACCTTACCACTCAACTGTTGACCTTTTCTAGAGGCGGAAATCCTGTCAAGAAACCTATCAAATTATTGCCAGTAATCGAAAATGCAGTAAAATTCTCATTGAGCGGCTCTAGTGTTGGATACCATATAAATATTGATGAATCGCTTTGGGCTGTTAATGCCGACGACGGACAGCTTAGTCAGGTAATACAGAACATAGTGCTCAATGCCGATCAAGCTATGCCATTGGGAGGCATAATAGATATTTCAGCACAGAACGTAGTGGCACCCGGAGATAGTGTTCCAATTTCGCTCAAAAATGGGAAATATGTGTTGATTTCAATAAAGGATACTGGCGTTGGAATCCCTGAGGAATACCTGTTGAGTATATTTGATCCCTACTATACAACCAAAGAAAAAGGCAGTGGTCTCGGCCTTGCAACCTCATACTCAATAGTTAAGAATCACGGCGGACTGATTGAAGTATCTTCAAAAATAGGAAAAGGCACATTATTTACCATCTATATCCCAACTGTAGAAAATACTTTACAGGATATCGTACAGCCAACTGTTCCAGAAACATTAAAAAAAGGAAAGATATTAGTCTTGGATGACGAACAGATTGTCCGTGATATTGCGTGGGAATTAATAAGGGTTTTAGGTCATGAAGTCGAACTCGCGAGACAAGGTGAGGAGGCAATCGAAAAGTATCGTATAGCGAAAGAGTCTGGAAGTCCCTTCGATGTTGTTATCTTGGATCTGACAATTCGCGGCGGGATGGGTGGTAAGGAGACGCTTGAACATCTTCTGGCTATCGACAACAATATAAAGTCCATTGTATCGAGCGGGTACTCTGACGATGCAGTTGTATCAGAGTATCAAAAATATGGTTTTAAGGCTCGTCTATCAAAACCCTATAAAATTGAAGAATTGAGAGATTCGCTGAATGTCATTCTGAGCTGATTAGAAAATTTCGCCAATGAGAAAAAAATATTGTTAACCGGTTTCTCTTGCTCTCTTAATAACACGTGCCACTCCCCAAAAAATCATCAACAGACCTAAACCCGCCATAATCAAGCCGTTTTACTATCACAAAACTCAACATTACACCACTACCCCAGGATATTTTGCATAGGGCAAATAGGAACAACTTCCACTTGTGACGCCCGTCTGGATAAGTTATGCTTAAATTAAGAGAGGACAAAGAATACAACTAAGGGGGGCAAGACAATGTTAAAGCACAGAGGAGAAGAAAAAGCAGGAAAGGGGACATACTGGAATTTCTCAACATGGAAAAATCGAATGGGGTCAGCCCTTGAATCGTGACGGATTCACATAGATAGTGGACCGCCGCATTGTCTATTCCTGTTTGAAACCGTCAGCCTTGAGTGACGTTGCTCCGGCGAGGAGTACTGTGATGTAATGTCACGCCGCAATGTATCACATAGTCGAAACTCGATTCAATATGTAACGGCCAGTGAACCCCAGGTTTTAACCTGGGGGTGAATGGCCGCCCGGAGCGGAGCCCTGTGGCGGAGCGGAGGTGCCTTTTGGCATAATCTGGTATGCCCGGATATTGGACAGGCGCCCATACAAAACATCGAATACGCTTGCACTTGGTATGGATACCGAAGTACAGGAAAAGGGTTCTCCGAGGCAAAATAGCCGCAAGAATTAAACAATTGTTGTACGAGGCGTGCAAAGTAAATAGATGGTTGCTTTCAGAAATGAATGTGCAAGAGGATCATGTGCACATTCTGATTCAGATATGGCCACGAGAAAGTGTAGCTGATGTTGTAAAAAGGTTAAAAGGCGGAACCAGCAAGGTGATCAGAGCGGAGTTCCCAGAGTTGGAAGAATTTCTGTGGGGAGACAGCTTCTGGGCAGACGGCTATTTTGCCGAAACAGTAGTTAAAGTAGAGGAAGCAATAATGGCTAAATATATAAAGGAACAAAAATAGCAAAGGGCATGTCAGATTATGCCAGAGGCCTGAAACCCAGGTCTTTAGACCGGGGAGTGGGTTCATTTCCTGAACCTATTTCTTTCCGTTCCTACTCCTCAGAATCGGGAAATCGGGGTTGACGTTAAATTCTCCCTCCCATCCGCGTTGGATATGCAATCCAGACAAAGATTTATCGTTTGGAAAGGTCAGCTTTAACATCTCAAGCTCGGCAAGTTCCTGTTTTATAGGCATAGCCAAAAAAAGATAGAGTGCGGAAGCTTTCTGAAGATTTGTCCACTCCCCGTTTGTGAGCACCTTCTCAAAAATGGGAGCGGCACGAGTAGGGTCGATCTTGACTTCGAAGGTTTTTGTGAGACCTTGCATGAACAGCTCTCCTGAAATAGCTGTGACCATGCCGACCACTAATGCAACCTCTCCTTGGGACATACGGAGCGCCTTTCTCAGTTCCTCCTGTTTATGATCGAAATCATGTGTTGTGGCGTAGTCCGGATGCTTATGCTCTTTTACCAACTGCTCTTTGATCTTGCTGACGGGTGTGTGCGCAATGTATGCCATCGCATCAGAGAGGCAGTGAGCAATCAAACCGGCGTCCTGTCGACCCTCCAGTGTTTCCAATAGCAGCTCAATGGCTCTGGACTGAGGATCGATGAAGAGCATCTGTATGTAGTTGCTGCACAGCCTATCCGCCTCGCTGCCATATGTACGCGACATAATGTTCACTCCGGCATACCAGGGCATAGAGAATTGCTTACTATCTTTTAAATCGTCTTCTGACATTGCAAACCTCTTTGCGACAATAGTGGGCGATTGCTTTTCCCTAATGCCTCTGATGATGAAAAGTATACCCTCCTTTGTTGCGCTTGTCAAAGAGAAGGGCACTAACAAGAGAAGGGCACTAACTGTATGCCACCATCCAGGCACAAGGAGCCGCTATTCATGCGTGTAATTTCCTACTCTGCAAGGTATGTTATAATTTTTAACAACTAATTTTATGGAGGACATTAATATGGCAAGTTTGGGGCAACTGAAGATGAGGCTTGAACAGAAAAAGGCGAAGATCGCAAAATTAACGGCGCAGCTAAAAGACGAAAGAGCGCAGATGACAGAGATTAAGGAGCAGATTAAGACCGCCAAATAGGACTAAAAACACGGCATCAATGTCGTTTCATGGACTCTTTGCATTCACGTGGCTTGCAAAGAGTTTCATGAAATCCTTCGGCGTTCTTCTTCCCGAGTTTTCCGGCAGCCACCATGTTGCGGAGAAGAGGGGAGGGTTTATATTTGTCCCCTAATCCTGCATGGAGCACCTCAAGAATGTTCAGGCAAATATCGAGACCCATAAGATCGGCGAGTTCCAGCGGTCCCATTGGATGATGTGCGCCGAGTTTCATAATACTATCGATGTCCTCCCTGGAACTGATCCCGTCTTGCAGGCAGTAAATTGCGTCATTTATCAAGGCCATCATCAAACGACTCGATATAAAGCCCGGGAAGTCGTTTACCACGACAGGGACTTTTCCCATTTTTTCTGCAACGGCCTTTAGCGTTCCAATAGTTTCTTCTGATGTGCGGAGACCCCTGACAATCTCTATTAACTTCATAATATGCGCCGGGTTCATGAAATGCATGCCTGCCATCCGGCCGGGCCTTTGAGTTGCCTGCGCGAGTTTTGTTATGGATATGGATGAGGTATTGGATGTGAAGACCGTTTCTTCCCTGCATAACATGTCCAGTTCCCTAAAAATCCGCCTCTTTATCTCCTCGTTTTCTACCGCTGCTTCAATGATCATGTCGGCATTTTTGCAATCTTCCAGGCTTGTAGTGGTATTTATGTTTGAGAGGGTCTTCTTCCCATCTGCGCTTTGCAGTTTCCCTTCATCAATTCTCTTTTCGAGACTCTCTTTTATCTTTTCAAATCCGCGCCGTACATACTCCTCTTCTTTATCCATGAGGACCACTTCTAACCCGCTCTGGGCCGCTGCCTGAGCTATCCCGCTTCCCATAATGCCTGAACCGATGATTCCTATCTTTTGTATCTCCATTCTCAGCGCTCGATAATCATAGCTACCGCATTCCCACCGCCCAGGCAGAGTGTTGCCAGCCCCCTTTTCAATCCTCTATTCTTCAGGGCATGCACCAGTGTTACAAGAATTCGCGCTCCGCTGCACCCTATAGGATGACCAAGGGCAACGGCCCCGCCATAAATGTTGAATTTATCGGGACTGATCTCAAGCTCCCGCGCCACTACAATAGAAGCAGGGGCATAGGCCTCATTATGTTCGACCAGATCCATATCTCCAATCGTAAATCCCGTCTTTTTCAGGAGCTTCCTGACTGTGGGAATAGGCGCCTCCATGATATCCTCCGGCTTTGTCCCTCCTGTTGCATAATCTATTATTCTTGCGTGTGGCTCTACCCCAAGTGAACGGGCTTTTCGTGCCGTAGTGATGACCAGCGCAGCCGCACCGTCACTGAGCTGTGAACTGTTTCCGGCTGTAAGAATTCCATCTTCTTTAAATACGGGCTTAAGCCTGGAAAGCTTCTCCAAAGTGGTATCTTCTCTTACGCATTCGTCTTTTTGAAAAATACCCCCCTCAATCTGAACCGGCAGGATTTCATCACTGAAAAGCCCTTCTTTTGCAGCCTGTAAAGCCTTCCGATGGCTTTGCAGGCTGAATTCATCCGCCTCAGTCCTGGTTATCCCGTATTTCTCTGCGACCCTTTCTCCGGTGGCGCCCATGTGGAAGTTGTTATACACATCCCATAGTCCATCGTAACGCATTGCATCTACCATCGTAATATCCCCGAATTTTACTGACCATCTGATATCCCTGACCAGATATGGAGATCTGCTCATGTTCTCCATGCCGCCGGCAACTATTATTTCGGCATCACCTGCTTTTAATGCCTGAGCAGCGAGCATCACCGCCTTAAGTCCTGAACCGCACACCTTATTTACAGTAAACGACCCAATCTCATAGGGAAGCCCGGCGTAGATCGCAGACTGGCGGGCAGGGTTCTGCCCCAGGCCGGCTGAAATAACATTGCCCATGATCACTTCATCCACCTGATTTGTTTGTATGGCGGCCCTCTTTACGGATTCCTCTATCACCATAGCGCCGAGGTGCTGAGCAGGAATGTCTTTTAGCGATCTCCCAAATTTGCCGATAGCAGTCCTTACAGCACTGATCACCACAATTTCTTCTTCCATTTGAATCACCTGTCCTGCATTTGCATCCGCCCCTCTTTAATCATCCCTTATTAAGGGGGAAATGAAGAGAGGCGGGAATGACGGGCATATATTTTTATTATTGTTAAGTAAATTATAAGGTATCTTTCATATTTGTCCAGAAAGGTGCTGTATGCAAAACCGGGAAAAGTTTTCCCGGCAGGCAAATTATTTCCATCTTTAAAGTATGACAGCGTTGTCACTGAAGATGCTGATTCCCCAGTAATTTCAATTGCGTAAATCAAATGGACGTTGGCCAAAAAAATAAACGCTGACGGGCATGTCAATTGCTATTAATAAAGTATAACTGTCTGTTAATGTGCCGGAGAGGAGGAGAAGGATGGGGTTTATATTAGGCGGTATAGGTTCAATATGTTTAATTGCCACGTATATATCTGTTTTCAGGGATATCGGCATTGATGTTCTTTTCAATCTCAATGCGTTTCTAATAGTCGTGGGCGGGACTATTACCGCGCTCTTTATCGGATTCCCCGTAAAAAGAATAACCACGACAGTCAATGACATCATGGATACATTCCGGGATGGAAGCACTAAAAAAGATATAGTCAGCGAGATAGTTGAGATTGCGAGAATGCATAGAAGGGCTGATTTGAAGAAACTGGAAGAGAGAGTTACTGAGGCCGGGGATGCCTTTCTCAAGCTCGGGGCCAATCTTATCTTAAATGGTTATAAAAATGAAGAGATAAGAAATACTATGGAACGCGAGATGGCGGCCAAAATAGTAAGCCTTAACTTGAGCCAGAATGTGCTTACGACAATGGCGCGGCTGACGCCGTCGTTTGGCCTGGCGGGTACGGTAATAGGTTTAATTAAAATATTCAAGCACTTTCAATCTTTTGAAATGATTATACCTGTTATGGCCATTGCTCTTATGTCAACGTTTTACGGAGTAGTTTTATCTAATCTGATTCTATTGCCTCTGTCGGCAAAAATGAAAGAGAGCGCTATAATCTGCGAAGAACAGATGCAAATAGTAATAGAGGGCATCATCGAAGTCAGCAACGGAGAGTACCCTTTAAAGATTGAGGAAAAACTTTTGGGCTACGGCAATGTCAGCAGGGATGTTGATGTCGCAGGCAGTCTTAAGGTGCTCCGGGTTGTCAAAAGTTAAAACGATGCCTGTTCAGGAGAGTCGGACGCAGGTCAAAGCTGAATAATTATGAACAATCCTGCCTACAGAAAGCTTATTGAGCAATCGAGATCCACTGTTGATAGTGATAGTAATTGGCTTATCACTTTGGCCGACGTGATGACGTTACTGATGGTTTTTTTCGTGATGTTTCTTATAGCCAAGCAGGCTGAGAGTGGAAGAAAATCTTCGGTGGTCGCTTCTGCTGCTGTTAAGCCTGCCGGGAATAATCACGTTATTTCACATGGCAATACCGAAGACAAGATCAGAGATGCTATTGCCCGCAGTATTAAGGAACTCGGCATCGAAAAGGATGTTGAAGTTTCTCTGGTGAATAAAGATATTGTCATTACCATGACGGAGGGCATAACATTCGAGCCGGGAAAGTCGGAGATATTGGACATAAGCGGCCCCATCATGGGGAAAATCGCAGAGTGTATCCAAAAAAATCTCTCGTATACCGTAGAGATTGACGGCCATACTGACAACATCCCAATACATACATCCCGCTATCCTTCAAACTGGGAGCTGTCTGAAGCACGGGCAACGAGCGTGTTGAAATCCTTCATTGACACGTATGGCATAGATCCGTCGAGATTTTACATCAGAGGCTATGCCGACAGAAGACCGCTGGTTTCTAATGATTCGCCGGAGCATAGAGCTCAAAATAGAAGAGTTGAGATACGCCTTAAAAATGACTCTGCTGATTCCGCTTAGGGTCCGCAGGCATGGGAATTAAAATTATTCCCTTCTCATTTCCGGCACTTGTTACTGAATCGCTGCCCCCCATACCATAATTTATATTGAATAGATGACTGTAAATCGGTTAAGATATTCAGCCTGTTATTGATTGGAGGAGTTGCTATTAAAATTATATTGCCTGACGGTGCGGAAAAAGTAATAGATAAGGCCGAACTGCAGAAACATATCGAAGCATCTCGCGCTATCGCAATCAGTGTCAATGGAGATTTCGTGGACATGGCTTCACTGGACACTCTTGCTCCGGAGTCCGTAATAGAACTGGTTACCGCACAATCAAAAGAGGGGAAAGCAATTTACCGCCACAGCACGTCTCATATCATGGCCCACGCCGTGAAGGAATTGTTTCCCGGTGTTAAATTTGCCATAGGCCCCGCCACAGAAGAAGGCTTTTATTATGACTTTGACAGGGCTGAACACTTTGCCCCCGAGGACCTTGAAAAAATTGAAAAGAGGATGAAGGAGATTATCAAGCAGAACAAGCCCTTTGTAAGGAAAGAGATTGCGAGAGATGAGGCAATAGCGCTTTTCAGGGAAATGGATGAACCATACAAGGTTGAACTGCTTGAGGATATTTCCGATGCTACAGTGTCGCTGTATGAAGAAGGCGGGTTTGTTGACCTGTGCAGAGGGCCTCATCTGCCCCGGACCGGAAGGGTGAAGGCATTCAAACTTTTGAGTATTGCCGGGGCCTACTGGCGCGGCAGCGAAAAGAACAAAATGCTCCAAAGGATATACGGAACAGCTTTTGATACAAAAGAGGAACTCAAATCATATCTCGATTATCTTGAAGAAGTCAAAAAGCGTGACCACCGCAAGCTCGGCAAAGAACTTGATCTTTTCAGCATAAGCGAGGAAATCGGGCCAGGCCTGATTCTCTGGCACCCGAATGGAGCAATAATCAGAAAGACAATGGAGGACTTCTGGCGGGATGAGCATCTCAAGGCTGATTATAAAATCCTTTTTTCTCCGCACATTGCCAGGCTGCATTTATGGCAGGAGAGCGGGCACTGGGACTTTTACAGGGAAAATATGTACTCCCCCATGGAAATCGACGAGATCGCCTATGAGTTGAAGCCTATGAATTGTCCTTTCCACATCGGCATATATAAAAGTCAGCTCAGGAGCTACCGGCACCTGCCGCTGCGGTATGCAGAACTCGGTACCGTTTACAGGTACGAAAGATCCGGAACGCTGCACGGGCTTATGCGGGTGAGGGGCTTTACCCAGGATGATGCGCATATATTCTGCAGGGAGGACCAGATCGAAGAGGAAATCGTAAGTATACTCGATTTCACGCTCTTCATTCTCAGGACCTTCGGATTTGACTCGTACGATATATATCTTTCTACCAGACCTGAGAAATATGTGGGGGCACTTGAGAACTGGGAGCATGCGACAAATGCCTTGAAGCAGGCGCTTGAGAAGAAAGGATTGCCTTATGTTGTAGACCCCGGGGAAGGTGTTTTCTACGGGCCCAAGATAGATATAAAGATAAAGGACTCTCTGAACAGGGCATGGCAGTGCAGCACCATACAGGTCGATTTTAATCTCCCCGAGAGGTTCGATACCGTATACAGGGGGAGTGACGGTAAAGAACACAGGCCTATTATGGTCCATCGCGCATTAATGGGGTCACTGGAACGCTTTTTCGGTGTTCTTATTGAGCATTATGCAGGTATCTTCCCGCTCTGGCTTGCTCCGGTACAGGTGTCGGTTTTGACGATTGCGGAAAGACATGACGTCTATGCCCGGCAGGTATATGAGGCGCTCAAACTCGCCGGTATAAGGTCTGAAACAAATACCGACAACGAAAAGATAGGGTACAAGATCCGTGAAGCCACGATGAGAAAAGTTCCGTATTTGATTATAATAGGCGACAAAGAACTCGAGGACCGGAAAGTTACCGTGAGAAAACGGAATGGCGAAAATATAGGGCCATTTACAATGGACGAATTTATGGCGATAATAAAAGAGGAAGTAAGAAGCAAGAAGTGAGGAAGAAATTACTTATTAATATTTTGGAGGTGAGAACATAAGCAAAGATATTAGAGTTAACGAAGGTATCAGGACAAGAGAAGTTCGGCTGATCGGTGAGTCTGGTGAACAGTTGGGTGTCGTGACGATTCAGGAAGCACTGAGGATATCAAGGGAAAGCGGTTACGATCTTGTTGAGGTTGCCCCTAATGTAAGCCCCCCTGTGTGCAGGGTGATGGATTTCGGCAAATACAAGTATCAGATGAGCAAAAAGCACACCGCGCGAAAGACTGCTGACCTTAAAGAAGTGAAGATCAGGCCGCAAATAACCGACCACGATCTTCAGCTCAAGGTCAAAAATATAATTCGCTTTCTTGAAGAAGGTGACAAGGCCAAGGTTACCATGTTTTTCAGGGGACGGGAAATCGTTAGACCCGAGATGGGAATGAAAGTATTTAATAGAATTACTGAGCTGCTTACCGGTAAATTTAATATTGAACAGCAGCCCAGGCTGGAAGGTAATCATATCACCATGGTGATCACCCCCAGCAGCAAATAATATGGATAGCGAGCGAATAAGAATGAAAGGAGAAATGAAATGCCCAAGCTTAAAACTCACAGAGGAGCTGCCAAGCGTTTTAAAGTGACCGGTACCGGGAAGATAAAAAGAAGCAAAGCATTTAAGAGCCACCTGTTGACAGGCAAGTCTTCCAAAAGGGGCAGGAGTCTCAGAAAAAGTGCTTTAGTTCCTGAGGTGCAATATGACAGTGTCAAAAAGCTTCTGCCCTATATGTTCTAAGACAGGTAAAGGGGTCTCACTCTCTACCTGTCTCACTATTACCTGTTTTTTTGCTTGACGCTTTAGCGCCTGATTAATTAGAATAATAAGCTATTAATGTGAAGAAAGAAGTTTTTTCGGACAGAGAAGGAGGATAAGATGCCGAGGGCGAAGGGTGGTTTTAAGTCCAAACAATATCACAAGAAGGTTCTTGAGAGTTCAAAGGGTCATTTTGGCGCGAGGAGTCGTCTTTACCGCATAGCAACGCAGGTTGTCGACAAGGCCCTTATTGCCGCATATAAGGACAGAAGGCTTAAGAAACGGGAATTCAGGGCGCTCTGGATAGCGAGGATCAATGCCGCAGTCAGGTCGCTGAACACATCGTACAGTCAATTTATGAACGGATTAAAAAAGGCCAATGTCAATTTAAACAGAAAGGCCCTTGCCGATCTGGCATGTAATGACTTCGAGACCTTTAGCAAACTTGTCGAGCAAGTAGCAAAAAAATAAGTAACAGAACCGGTTGGTAGTGGGTAGTGGACCAGCTTGTTTTTACTCTGTATCAATTAGTCTTTTAGTTCAATTGCTGGCCTATATTTAAGAATTATCTGTGGTCGCCATTTCTCGATATGTGGGCAGGACGTTACCAGCCCACAACTGATAACCCAGGTGATACAGAGTATAAACAAACTGGTCCACTACCAGCCGGTTTAAAGCAGTCTGATAGCCGCAGGCAGCATGCAGCCGGACGATGACTATATGCCGGCTTCTTCTGTGTTCGCCATGTTAAATAATGATGATCGAAGATCTGAAACAGAAATTTCTGAATGAACTTAGGTCTGTTACCAGTCCTGCTGATCTGCTTCAGCTTAGAATCAATTATCTGGGCAAGAAGGGACAGGTCACCGCGGCGCTGAAAGCGCTTTCTTCAGCAGCGCCTGAAGATCGGCCGCTGCTAGGCAAAAAGATAAACGATGTAAAACAATTTATCGAGGCCGAATTCGATACCAAAGAAGCGGTCCTGAAAAGCGAAGCTCTGAAAAAACAGTTATCGGCCGGGTTCATTGATATAACGCTTCCCGGCAAATACACTGCTTTTGGCAACGAACATCCTATTAATAAAGTCCTTTTTGAAATAGTGGATATTTTTGTCAGGATGGGATTCAGTGTTGAAGAGGGACCGGAAGTGGAACATGATTATTATAACTTCGAGGCATTGAATTTCCCCAAGGAGCATCCTGCCCGTGATATGCAGGATACCTTTTTTGTGAGTGACGATATTGTGCTCAGGACCCATACATCTCCGGTGCAGGTCAGGGGAATGGAAAAGAAAAAGCCCCCTGTACGGTTTATTGCCCCCGGAAAGGTGTACAGGTGCGATGCCGATATCACTCATACCCCCATGTTCCATCAGGTCGAGGGGCTTATGGTGGATAAAGATATTACATTCAGCAATCTGAAGGGTATTCTTGAAACATTTCTTCATGAGATATTCGGTCCGGATACACCGGTGCGGTTCAGGCCGAGCTTTTTCCCTTTCACAGAGCCGTCGGCAGAGGTAGATATAGGCTGTATACTGTGCGGCGGTTCCGGCTGCAGGGTTTGCAAGAATTCCGGCTGGCTTGAAATCCTGGGCGCCGGGATGGTAAACCCGGCAGTTTTTAAATATGTCGGATATGATCCGGAAGTTTATTCAGGGTTTGCCTTCGGAATGGGGATTGAAAGAATAGCAATGCTCAAGTATTCGATTGACGACATCAGGCTGTTTTATGAGAACGATGTCAGATTCCTGCGGGAGTTTTAGATGAGGGCCTCTCTGGAGTGGCTGAGGGAATTTGTTCCGGTCAGCGAATCTGCCGCAGAAGTTGCACATCGGCTTACTATGCTCGGGCTTGAAGTCGAAGCAGTGGAGCAGGTTGACGAGGACACTGTTTTTGAGATCAACGTGACCCCGAACAGGCCTGACTGCATGAGTATGATCGGGGTTGCCCGTGAACTGTCAGCCGCCTTCGGTCCCGCGCTTAGCTTCCCCTATCATGAGGTCACTGCAGAGACAGGAGAACTTGATTTTAATGTAGATATCCTCGATTCCGCCCTCTGCCGGCGATACGCAGGGAGGATCGTCAAAGGGCTCAAAATCGGCCCTTCACCTGAGTGGCTGAAGCGCAGGCTCGAAAAATGCGGGTTTAGATCAATAAACAATGTTGTCGATGTGACCAATTATGTCCTCATTGAACTGGGTCATCCCCTCCATGCCTTTGACCTGGACACTATCAAAGGGCGCCGCATACAGGTCGGAACATCAAGGGATGTGAAGGGCAAGACCGAAAAGTTGCGTTTCCGCACCCTTGACGGGAACGAGCAGGAACTGCCCGGGGATGCACTTCTTATATGGGACGCCGACGATCCCATAGCGATTGCCGGGATTATGGGAGGACTGGAAACTGAAGTCAGCGATTCAACTGTCGACATTTTTATTGAGAGCGCCTGGTTCGACCCTGTATCGGTAAGGAGGACCTCAAGGTCCACCGGCCTGAAGACCGAGTCGTCATTCAGGTTTGAGCGGGGGACAGATATAAAGATGCTTAAGAAGGCCCTGGACAGGGCAGCCTTCCTTATGCACGAGATTGCAGGCGGCAAAGTTTACGGTAAAATAGATATCTACCCTGGAATATACTCGCCGGGAGAAATCAGTATCAAATGTGAAAAGATAAATGGGGTGCTTGGTCTGGATCTGACCGAAGCTGAAATAACCGGCTATCTGGAAGGACTCGGTTTTGTTGCGGAGAAGGAAAACGGATATTTTAATATTACGCCGCCGGCATACCGTGTAGACGTTCAGGGGGGCTTTGATATTATAGAAGAGGTCGCACGGGCATACGGATATGAGAGAATCCCGGCGGTACTGCCGACGGCGGCTGTCGGCGTCGAGGGGCAGGACAACACGCAAAAATTATTTTCAGGGGCCCTTCTGAAAGAGCTTAAAGAATCTTTTTTAAAGTCAGGCTATACCGAAGTAATCAATTACAGTTTTATGGGAGAGCATGACCTCGATTTCCTCGGTTTGGATACGGACGACGGACGCAGGAGAATAGTGCGGATAAAGAACCCTCTGCGCGCTGAAGATGCCTGCATGCGCACAACACTTGTTCCTGCCTTGATTAGAAATATCGTGTATAACGTATCACACGAGAATAGATCATTCAGGCTTTATGAAATCTCCCGGGTCTTTCTGAGTAAGGAGGGGTGCGAGCTCCCTGAAGAAAGAAACCACTTCGCCGCAGCGTTATATAAAGAAAAAATACGATCGGTCTACAAGGATGATACCCACGATTTTTTTGTGGTCAAGGGCGTAATTGAGGCCCTGTTTGAAATTCTCAAAATAAGCCGTTATTCCTTTGCCAGGTCATCTGAACCCTTCCTGCACCCGGGGCAATCTGCGGATGTATTTATAGGCGGTGAGAAGATCGGGTACGTTGGGGCCTTATCCCCGGTTATTATCGATCGTCTTGACATAAAGGCGCATAGTCCTTCAATAATTCTTGCTGAACTTGATGTTGACCTCATTAGACCTTATTACCTGCAGGTACTCAAATATCGTCCATTGCCCAGGTATCCCTATAGTGAAAGGGACACTGCGCTTGTGGTAGATGAGTCCCTTGAATCAGCGGAGATTGTTGCATTGATCAGGTCCTATAATTCTGATCTGATAGAGTACGTTACACTATTCGACGTCTATCAGGGAAAGAACATCCCTGAAGGAAAAAAGAGCATAGCCTTTTCAATCCGGTACAGGGCGTCAGACCGGACACTGAAAGATGAGGAGGTCGACGCCCTGCATGATCAGATCATCGGATTCGTTATTGAAAGAACCAAAGGACAACTCAGAACTTAGTTCGGTAGTGGGTCATAGCGATACCTTATATCCGGCTTTCTCGATGGCTGAATAGATATCTTCCATCTTGACTTTTGATTCGTCATACTTGATGCGTGCACTGCCGATCGTAACATTTGCTTCAGTAATGCCGGCAATACTGTCCAGCGCCTTTTTTACTCTCATTACGCAATGCTCACAGCTCATGCCCTCGATCTTTATTACCGTTTCCGCCATGTGGATGCCTCCTTAGATCAATTCGCTTGTCTATGATTATAATGCGCGCCACGATCAATCTGCAATTCAAATATTGGGATTTCCTTGACAAAATTGCAGACAATAAAAAATAATAATAGTCGTTTTTAATTTTTACGGTACAATTAAGAATGATTGTGGATCTCAGCGTAAAGGACTTTGCAGGGCTGCGCAAGGTTTCTGGAAAATCTATTTACCGCATGAGTCGGAATAAACCAGTTGAAAATTTATTAGTGTGACGTCTTGATCTTTTCGCCTATAGATATTGCCTCTCTGTCAATTTTGCTGCTCTTCCTGATGGTGGCGCTGGCTGCGCTGCTCAGGAAGAACCAGCGTCTGCTGGTCATCGCCTGTTCCTTTCTCACAGGGACAGCTTCTTTGTTGAGTGTTATAGCTGGAGTATGGACGGTCGGAAGCCGCATTACCGGCAAAATCGTTCTTTTGATCGGCTTGCCTGATCTTCCTTTTCACCTGAGGCTCGACCCTCTCGCAGGGTTCTTTCTTACCGTAATAGGATTGCTCTCTTTCTTTGTATCCATTTATTCAGCAGGCTACCTCCGTGGGTTCAGTGGGCACAGACCCGTGACAAGGCTTGTTGCGTTCTACGCTCTCTTCATCGCAGGGATGTTCATGGTGGTACTTGCAGATGACGCGCTTTTTTTCCTTGTTTCCTGGGAAGTAATGGCCGCGGCCTCGTATTTCCTGGTCATGTTTGAGGATGAAAAGCGGGAAAATCGAAAAGCCGCTTTACTCTATATAGTGATTGCTCATGTGGGGGCTATCTCAATTCTTCTTTCTTTCGGGGTCATGGCCGGAATTGCCACCGGGTTCGGGAGTTTCAACGGGTATACTTTTGATGCAATGCGGCAGGCCAAGTTTCCGGTTGAATGGGCTACGGTAGCCTTTATGCTGTCCTTCTTCGGTTTTGCTGCAAAGGCCGGTGTCGTCCCTCTCCACGTATGGCTTCCGGAGGCGCATCCTGTTGCTCCGTCCAATGTCTCCGCACTGATGAGCGGCGTGATGCTCAAAACCGCCATATACGGTATCGTCCGTGTCACCTTTGACCTTATCAAGGTGTTCCCGTGGTGGTGGGGGGCCATTGTTCTTGTCCTTGGTCTGGTTTCGGCTGTAATGGGTGTTCTCTATGCACTGATGCAGCACGACCTGAAAAGGCTTCTTGCATACCACTCTGTTGAGAACATAGGTATTATTCTTATCGGCATAGGCCTATCGATGATATTCACGTCGTTCCATCTGCCCGTGCTGGCAGCCCTTGCACTGATTGCGGGGCTTTACCATACTTTGAATCATGCAATGTTCAAGGGTCTGCTTTTTATGGGGGCAGGGGCAGTGCTGCATGCAACAAAGGAAAGAAATATGGAAGAGATGGGTGGGCTCATTCACCTGATGCCCTGGACTGCGGCGCTATTCCTGGTGGGCTGCATATCCATCTCAGCTTTGCCGCCTTTTAACGGCTTTGTCTCTGAATGGCTTATCTTCCAGGCATTCCTCCTGTCGCCTTCTCTTCCCTCTCCCCTGATCAGACTGTTGATCCCTTTAGGCGCAGCTCTGCTTGCCCTTACAGGCGCCCTTGCCGCTGCATGCTTTGTCAAGGCCTTCGGTGTTACGTTTCTAGGTCACTGGAGAGGGCATAATCGTCCCCAGGTGCACGAGGCGGACTGGTCCATGCTGGCCGCCATGCTGATGGCGGCAATCACCTGCCTCGGCCTTGGAATATTACCCACTATGGTGATCGAGTGGATGGATATAATACCCGAGCAGCTTCTCGGCTCTAAGATAAGCACGTCTGCAGGCGCTGCCGGCTGGATGTGGCTGACTCCTATAGCTCCCGAACGCGCTTCTTATTCCGGACTCGTCGTGCTCTTTGGCTTCATTATAATTTTTGCAGCGGCTTACTTTATTCTTCATCTAAAAGCGGGCCGGATACAGAGGGGACCGATATGGGACTGCGGATTCGAGAAGATCAATGCAAGGATGCAGTATAACGCCACCTCTTTTTCCATGCCGATACGGAGGATATTCGGCTACCTCTTTAATATAAAAGAACATTTCGGACCGGCCCCTCAGCAGGCGCATGCGGCGTTTCACCGGAAACTTCATTACTTTCTCCGGGTGCGGGACCGCCTCTGGAGCTGGATATACAAACCGGTCATCAGGTCCAGTTACTGGTTTTCGCGCGGGATCGGTAACCTTCAGCGCGGTCGCATACAAACATACCTTATATATTCATTCATAACGATCATTGTTCTGCTGGTGTTTGTGAGATGAACCCCGGCTCATTTTTTATAGAAATAGTGCAGGTCATTGCGCTCCTTGGACTTGCTCCGCTCTTTATAGGATGGGTAAGAATGCTTAAATGCTGGACTCAGGGACGGTCTTCCGCAGGTATATTGCAGCCGTATCGGGACCTTGCAAAGCTTTTCGCCAAGAATATTATTCTCGCGGAGAACGCGTCATGGATATTCCGTTTTACTCCATACCTTGTTTTCGGCACAGCCATCCTGGCTGGAGGAATAATCCCTATATTATCTTTTGATTTGCCGCTGGCTCCGACCGCCGATGTCATCGTGCTGGTAGGACTTTTTGCGATTGCCCGGTTTTTTACCGCTCTTGCCGGGATGGACATTGGAACAGCCTTTGGAGGAATGGGATCAAGCCGGGAAATGACGATAGCCTCACTTGCTGAGCCTGCGATGCTTATGTCGATCTTTACCGTATCGCTGGCAAACAAATCGACCTCTCTCGCTCACATAGTGCAGGTCATATACAGCGGCCAATCGGTCCTCAGACCATCTCTTGCCTTCGCTTTTCTTGCTTTTATTCTCATCACCCTTACGGAAACAGGCAGAATCCCTGTTGACAACCCTGCCACCCATCTTGAGCTGACCATGATACACGAAGCCATGGTCCTTGAGTATTCAGGCAGGCATCTTGCTTTGATTGAATGGTCTGCCATGATGAAACTGTTCCTGTTCGTAATGCTCGGTATTGCCTGTTTTGCTCCCTGGGGGATTGCAGGGACTGTTGATTTTATTGCAGTGCTGAAAGCCTTTATTTTCATGGTACTGAAGCTTGGCTTTATCGGCATCGGCCTTATATTCATAGAGACCGGTCTCTCGAAGATGAGACTTTTCCGGTTGACTGAATTCCTCGGGGCCGCATTCCTGATGGCGACCCTGGGAATGCTTTCTTTCTATATACTGGAGTGAAATGAGTTTACACACCATGTCACAGATAAGCAGTTTTCTCGCAGCTATAGTGCTCCTCACCGCCTTTGGTATGCTGGTGCAGAGAAGGGTGTATGGCCTTATCAATCTGTTTGCCTGGCAGGGGCTTTTCCTTTCCATCAATACCGCCATAGTCGGCTATATCACAAACAGGCATCACTTGTACATATCGTCGATATTGACCCTATCGTTAAAGGTGGTCCTTCTTCCCTATATCCTTCATATTCTTATCGTTCGGCTTAAGATCCGTAAAGAAGTGGAGACGGTCATGAATATACCGTCGACCATGTTTATAGGGATAGCGCTGGTCATCTTTTCGTACTACCTGACAGAACCGATTACAGAGCATTCCACCTTGATAACGCGATCAACCCTCGCGGTGGCGCTTGCAACCGTCATGATCGGGCTGCTTATGATGATTACGAGGAGACATGCGGTTACGCAGATTATAGGTTTTTTGGCCATGGAAAATGGCCTCTTTTTCGCTGCCACGAGCGCTACTTACGGAATGCCGCTGGTAGTAGAGCTGGGTGTGGCCCTCGACGTGCTGATTGCAGCATTTATCTTTGGCATTTTCTTCTTCCACATCCATACTACATTTGACAGCCTTGATGTTGAACAGATGGCACGGCTGAAGGAAGGGGACTGATGCTGCTGGTCCTGCTTGTGCTCCCTCTCTTTGCGGCAGTCGTCCTTGCCTTTGTCGGTGACAGGAAGCTTGCTCCTGAAATTAATATTCTCGGATCTGCGGTGACCTTTGCGGCAGGCCTTGGCCTCGCTCTTCAGGTCTACCAGCATGGTCCGATGATGGCGGGAGGCAAATTCTTTTTTGTTGACGCGTTCAATGTCTATCTGGCTGTCTTGACCTCTTTCGTGTCCATGACCACTGCTATTTTCAGCAGGAGGTACATGCGTAGGGAGAGGGAGCACGGGCGTATAGGGTCTATCCGCATGCGCTTTTATCATGCTATGTATCAGCTCTTTATTTTCGCCATGCTGCTCTGCCTTCTGACAAATAATATCGGCGTGTTGTGGATAGCGATGGAACTGGCTACCCTGTCAACGGTCCTTCTCGTTTCGCTTTACCGGACTCCTACGGCAATCGAAGCTGCATGGAAATATTTCATCCTCTGTGGAGTGGGCATAGCACAGGCGCTCTTCGGAACAGTCCTTCTCTATTTCGCGGCTGAAAAGGTGCTGGGGGAAGGAGGTGAGGCCCTCCTGTGGACAAACCTGAGCCAGGTCAGTGACAGGCTCGAACCAACCGTTCTGTCTCTCGCTTTCGTCTTCCTTATGGTGGGTTACGGGACCAAGGTAGGACTTGTTCCGCTGCACAGCTGGCTCCCTGACGCACACAGTGAAGGCCCAACACCGATTTCCGCCGTCTTGTCGGGTCTTCTGCTTAATATAGCGCTTTATGCCCTTGTGAGATGCAAATCACTTGTCGACGGCTCAACTCACACGCACCATGCCGGCAACATCATGATGGGTTTTGGTCTTATTTCTATACTGGTGGCCGCTTTTTCCCTCCTGCGACAGAAAGACATCAAACGAATGTTTTCGTATTCGTCCATTGAGCATATGGGGATCGCGACATTTGCCTTCGGTCTCGGAGGCCCCATAGCCACCTTCGGAGCACTCTTGCATATGCTGGTCCACAGTCTGGCAAAGTCTTCCATATTTTTTACTGTTGGTCATGCGTCCCAGATGCACCGGACGCAGGAGATGGAGAGTATAAAAGGTCTTTTCAAGGGGAACCCACTCGTAGGCTGGGGATTGATGTTCGGGGTCATGGCGATTGCAGGAATGCCTCCCTTTGGTATTTTTACCAGTGAGTTCCTTATCCTTACCGCAACAATAAAAGATGCTCCTTTGCTGACACCCTTTCTGCTTTTAGGACTCGGAGTGGCTTTTGCAGCCCTTTTCATGAGGGTCCAGCCGATGGTTGCCGGGGAAGTCCCGCTAAACCAGCGTTCCATGAAAGTGGCACATGTCCCTGTTGTGCTTCACATGGTGCTTGTTTTGGTAATCGGTCTCTATCTGCCTGATTTTCTCAACAGGTGGTTCCACACTACAGTAGGGCTGCTGAAATGAGTATATTTACCGATGCCCTCACCGCAAAGCTGGGGACGGCTGTTCAATTCGACAAAAAACAGTACCCGCCTTCCGTAATTCTCTGCAGCGTGCCGCGAGACAAATTCGGACGTGCCGCCACAGCACTGAAAAAGGCGTATGCCCTGCTTGCCGCGGAATGGGCCACTGACGAGACTTCTTTCGGAGGAGGTCTGGCTGTCTTTGCCTGTTACCGATGCGGTAACGAATACCTGATCGTAAGGTCGGAACTGCCTTTAGATGAGCCCTCGTTTCCAAGTCTTACGAAAAAGTTCGTACCTGCCTACAGGTTTGAGAGGCAGATGCAGAGCCTTATGGGGGTAGTGCCGTCAGGCCATCCGGACATGCGACCATGGATAAAGTTTGAGGACTGGCCGCAGAATGTCTTTCCACTCAGAAAATCCTATGATGCGTCACGTAGGTTGCCGAGGATCAAGGGGGAATATAACTGGGCGAGAGCCGAAGGAGAAGGGGTATACGAAATACCGGTGGGGCCTGTCCACGCAGGAATTATTGAACCCGGACACTTCCGTTTTCAGGCAGTAGGTGAGACGGTCTTGAACCTTGAGGAGCGGCTTGGCTACGTGCATAAGGGAATAGAAAAGAAGTTCGAAGCCCTTTCATGGAAAGACGGGGTTAAGTTGGCCGGCCGGGTATCCGGTGATACCACAGCGGCCCACAGTATTGCTTATTCCATGGCAGCGGAGTCGATGACCATCGGCACAGTACCTGAGCGTGCCCAATGGATCAGGGCACTTTTTCTTGAACGGGAGCGCATTGCAAACCACCTCGGCGACATAGGGGCCATCTGCAATGATGCAGCCTTTGCGTTTATGCTTTACCAGTTTTCACTACTCAGGGAATTGGTCCTCCGCACCAACCATAAGCTTTTTGGCCACAGGCTTGTGATGGACAAGGTTGTCCCCGGCGGAGTAACTGCAGATCTCACGAATGAGGGGAAAAAAGATATCCTGTCTGAACTGGATCTTATTTCCAGGGAATTCGAACGGCTTGTAGTGATCTATGACGAGAACTCATCACTCGAAGACAGGGTAAGGGATACTGGTATCCTCACTCCGGAAAAGGCCCGGGAACTCTGCTCTGTGGGTATTGTTGCCCGGGCCAGCGGCCTGAACCTGGATTGCAGATTGCAGCACCCTTTCCCTCCATATGATAGGTTTGAGGTGAACGTGCCGGTTCTTATATCAGGAGACGTTCATGCCCGGGTGTGGGTAAGGGTTGAGGAAATAAGGGAATCCATCCGTATCATCCGCTTTATTCTTAGTGCCCTTCCTTCCGGACCGATATTTACCGAAATCGGACTGCCGCATCCGGACACATCAGGCTTTGCCGCTGTAGAAGGATGGCGCGGCGAGATCATATATTGGATTCAGGCCGGACCGAGGGCAGAGATCAACAGATGCATGGTCAGGGACCCGTCCAGTGTCAACTGGCTGGGGCTTGAACAGGCGATGTCTGGAAATATAGTCCCTGATTTCCCGCTTTGCAACAAGAGCTTTAATCAATCATATTCAGGGCATGACCTGTAACGGCGACATGGGCGCCGAGGCGCCCCTCGACTGCATCGTCATCGGGGCTGGCCCGGGGGGCTTGCAGGCCTGTATCCACCTCGGCCGCTGCAACTTCCGCGTCCTGCTCTTCCACCGTCCCGGGGGGCGGACCCACCACGCGAAGCACATCGAGAACTACCTCGGCCACCGCTCCGTCACGGGACCGGACCTCCTGGAAACAGGCCTCGCCCAGGCGGAGAGCTTCGGCGTCGCTGTCGAGCGCGCCAAGGTGGAGTGTGTCGAGGCCCATAAGGGGCACTTCGAGGTGCAGGCTGCGGGGAAGACCTACCGCTCCCGCTTCATCATCGCCGCCTCGGGGGCCAGGGAGAGCCTGGCCCCCTTCAAGAACCTCCCGCGCTTCTTCGGCGCCTCTTACTTCACCTGCATGATCTGCGACGGCTACCGCACTACCGGCAGGAAGCTGTTAGTCATAGACCGCACCATCAACGGCGTTCGCCTCAGCGTCGGTATGAAGCAGATGTTCACCGGCGACGTGACCTTCCTCGCACACGGCTTCTCCCTGCCGCCGGAGTATGCGGCATTCCTCGATGAGGAGGGGATCGGACGGGTTGAGGGTCGGCCGGAGGAGCTTCTCGGCGAGGAGAGCCTCGAAGGGGTACGGCTCGCGGACGGGCGCGTCATCCCCTGCGAGGTCATCATGGGGTGGGGAGGGATCTCCCTCAACGACGAGTACCTCGAGGGCCTCCCCCTGGAGCGCGACGTCGAAGGGTTCAAGATCGTGACGAGGGGGTCGGGCGAGTCGAGTATCCCCGGTCTCTTCGTCCTCGGCGCTCTCCGCCAGGGCCACTCCCAGGCGATCATCTCCGCCGGCCAGGGGGCCGAGGCGGCGATCGAGATCAGCACGAGGATCGTCGGGCTCTGACGGTCCCGGAGTTGATAAGCCGTTATTGCCTTCCAGGACTCCCTCCCTCGCGGGTACCGGAAGAGAGGCCCTTGTCCCTATTGCGGATACCTGTAAGGGCCGGAAAGAAAAAGGGTTCACTGCCCGTGGACCTCAGATTGTTTTATCGTAACGTATATATGTCCTCTTTCGCGGTACAGCAATAGGAGAACAGTATCAGAGGGCATGATTTTCGAGACAATTTCTTCATAATCTTTTAAGTCTTTCACCGGTTTGCGGTCCACTTCCTCAATAACGTCATTCTTTGAAACGAGGCCATACGCAGGATTGTCCTCACTGACACCGGCAACAACAACACCTTCCACATCTGCCGGGATGTTCAGGCCGGCCCTAAGCTCCGGCGTAAGTTCCTGGACCTGCACGCCGTTTAGTACATTGTTGAGTTCAACCCTTTTAGCCATCATCTTTGTCGGCAACTCTCCAATAGTCACGGTAAGCGTCTCTTCTTTGCCCTGTCTGATCACTTTTGTCGGCACCGCTTTCCCAGGAACCGTATTTGCCACCATATTCCTCAGACTCGTTGTATCCTCCACTGATTTGCCGTCAAATTCCACAATCAGATCTCCCCGCTTCAATCCAGCTTTGCCCGCAGGACTATCTTTTATCACGTCTGTAACAAGCGCGCCTTTTTCCTCTTTCACACCAAAAGATTGTGCTAGTTCAGGGGTCAGGTTCTGTATTGTCACTCCGAGCCAGCCACGAATGACCTTGCCGTATTTGAGGATGCTTTGTGCTAAGGAGTTTGCCATATTGGAGGGTATAGCAAACCCGACACCCATGTAACCTCCGCTTGTCGAAAATATCGCGGAATTTATGCCTACCAATTCGCCATTGGCATTAACAAGCGCCCCTCCGGAGTTGCCGGGGTTGATAGCAGCATCTGTCTGGATGTAGTCCTCGTAGGCCGAGATGCCGATATCAGCCCTTCCCACCGCGCTCACTATACCCATGGTCACCGTCTGATTCAGACCAAATGGGTTGCCGATGGCGAGCACCACGTCGCCTGCTTTCAACTTGCCGGAATCTCCCATCTTGATGGCAGGCAAATCCTTTGCCTCAACCTTTATTACCGCAATATCCGTCTGAGGATCATCGCCGATGACCTTTCCCTTAAACTCCCTTTTATCATTGAGGATTACCTTTATCTCCTCCGCGTCCTTGATCACATGGTAATTGGTAAGGATATACCCGTCTGCTGAAACTATGACACCGGAACCCAGAGCAGAAGACTTGAACTTCTTTGGAATGCCAGGGTGGTCAAAATTGTCGCCAAAGAATTTTTTAAAAAAGGGATCATTAAAAAAATCACCATTAGGATGCCCCTTCATCGTAACGGTGGTAGTAGTGGAAATGTTGACCACAGACGGTTTTGTCACGTCCGCAACCTCTGACAAATAATTGCTCATCCTGTTGAGGAACTCTCGTGCCTCAGGCGATACTTCCCTGGCCCTGGCAGTTCCCTGAAGGAGAAGTGCCGTGAAGACAAGCAAACAGAAAATAATAACCATAGGCGCACTTAAAGCACTCTTCCTTGAATCAAAATCTTTCATTGTTACCCTCCTTCAGCTACGAAATTTGCATTGTTACATAGAATGTCTGTGCACCCCTCTTTACCAGGAAAAGTACCGGCTTGTTTCTTCCGGACTTTCTTATAGCAGAATTGTAGGCGTTGAAGTCCTTTACAGGTATCCGATTGACCTCCTTGATCACATCGCCGATCTGAATACCTGCGTCATCAGCAGGGCTGCCGGGCTGTATATTGACGACAGCGACGCCGTTCTTGTCCCGTAGCTTAAGCTCGCTCATTACCTGAGGCGTTATGCTTTCTACCGTCAGTCCGAAGCCTTCAGGAGAAAGCTGCCCTGCAGCAGGGATTTTGCCGGTAGGCATCTCAGCCACCTTTACAGTAAGGGTCAGTTCCTTGGAGTTTCGTATGACCTTCACCGCTGCTGTTTTCCCGGCTGGAGTTTCAGCAACAAGAAGGGGGAGGTCCCCAATTTTTTTGATCTCTGCTCCGTCAAAGGATACGATCACATCTCCACGCTTTATTCCTGCGGCATCAGCAGGTCCGCCGGACACCACCTCTCCGACGAGGGAACCTCGCGTATCTTTCAGTCCAAGAGCTTTGGCAATATCGGGAGTTACGCTCTGCACGGATACTCCTATCCATCCCCTGGATACCTTCCCCTTCTCCTTTAATTGGGGAATGATCTTTTTTGCCATATTGCTTGGAATCGCAAAACCTATACCCTGTCCTGAAGAAATTATCGCAGAGTTTATCCCGATTACTTCTCCTGTGAGATCAATTAGCGGCCCGCCGCTGTTGCCGGGATTGATCGGCGCATCCGTCTGAAGAAAATTGTCATAAGGGCCTGACCCGATAGCGCGGCCCGTTGCACTGATTATGCCCTGTGTGACCGTCTCCTCAAGACCGAATGGGTTCCCGATGGCGAGCACCCAATCGCCCACCCGCATATTGTCAGAATCCCCAAGGGTAAGGGCCGGCAGGTCTTTAAATAAAGATGAAATCTTGATCAGCGCCAGGTCGGTTTTAGTGTCCCTCCCTATGACCTTTGCCTTATACTCTCTGCCGTCCGAGAGTTTGACCTTTATCTCATCTGCCCCCTCCACTACGTGATTATTGGTGATAATATATCCGTCCTTGTCAATAATGAACCCTGATCCAAGGCTTTGCTGTCTCAGTTCCTGGTCAGGTATCTCGCCGAAGAACTTATGGAAGAAACCTCCGAAGGGCCCCCCCTCATCAGGAGCGAAAAAATGTCTAAAAGGGCTGCCCGGTATCTTCACCGTCGAAGTAGTGCTGATATTAACAACAGAGGGTTTCACCTTTGTCACAAGGTCGGCGAAAGACTGCGGAAAGCCGACAACAGTATAGGCGCCTTTCTCTTTTTGGCACCCGGCCTGTAAGGCCATGACGCCGAAAAAAAATGCCGAAAAAAAAACGACTACCAGCGCATTACCGATATCACGTATTTTCATGCCTCACTCCTCTATGTTTATGGTCAAATAAAATCGACAAACTATTGTCATTACAGACTTCCCTAAAAATTAAATCTTATTAGGGCTTTCTCGCTCTATGTCTTATTATAAAAGCATATCTCTTCGTAGAGAATTGTCAAGAAAAGGAACAGCAGAATATCGTTACTTTTCGCCTTTATATTATTTACAGATTCCTCACCATTCGCAGCTTCAGTCGTTCCGGCGTGGTGCGCAATCCTTAAAAAAATGGCGCCGGAGAGGTTTCCCCGGCGCCATTATCTGAAATTTGCTGTATAGCAATCACGCTTTCTTGATTTAATGTTTTCTTAATTTAATTGACAGGAATGCTCAGCATGATATAATCGTTTAGAGGTCAATTACTTTTAAGGAGGATGATTTATGCACGATATCAAACGCATCCTTGTTGTAAGCAGAATGACAAAATACTGCAGAAAAGCAGTCCATTACGGAATTTCTCTGGCCCGGAACTACGGGGCTGAACTTTATGTCATTCATGTTGTTCATGATCCGTTGACCTTTGGGGCATGGAACCTGCCGAGACCATCCCTGGAAGAAGATTACAAAAAAGATATCAAGAAGTCGAAAGAGGATCTCGACGCTTGCATAATTGCTGAGAAGGGTAAGGGCCTGTCTATAAAAGAAATGATTAAAGAGGGAAATCCTACAGAAGAGATTTTTGACGCTATCAAAGAAAATAAAATAGATCTCGTGATCATGCTTGCCCATGAAGAATGGCGGCTGGAACATTTTCTTTTTGGACGCAGCAACGAAGAAATTATTCGGAAGATGCCGTGTTCAGTTATGCTGCTGAAGGAGGAACCTCAGCCTATGGCATTCTGAAAGGCAAGGGCAGGGGCGGCAACTAGGGCATTTTATTATAATCAGCCGTCTTGTCTCTCATCAGGTACCCTGGGATCGCGCGCTTTATATAACGCTCGCATTCATCCATTGGCACGCCGTGCTTTCTGAACATCGTTCGCAAACAGTCTACTTGTGTTTGCAGCGGAACATTTGTTGTAAGCCGGTAAAATTCATGATGCACCCTGTAATAGTAAAGGCATTCGTCAACAGCCCTGAACGTGCAGCCCGCTTCCGCCATCCTCCAGGGGAAATCGTAATCATCGCAGCCGTGAAATTGGACATCGGCATCCATTCCGCCTATTTCCAGACCTTTCTGCAGGCGCCAGCACATCAGATGCTTAACAGGTGAACCGTGTTGTTTAAAATAGTCGAGTGAGAATTCTTTCTTACTGCGCATAACCCCGCTTCTGATATTTCCATTGCTGTCTATATGCGCTCTGGAAGAATGGAAAAAATCTATTTCCCGGTGTCTGCCGATGTAACCGCTTAAGACCCTCACGGCGCTCTTGTCCAGAACATCATCACTCAGCAGGAGGCAAGCGAATTCAGTGCCGGCATGACACATACCCATATTGATTGCGCTCGCAATTGAGCGCTCAGGACAGACCAGCATGCGAACCCTTGGATCTTTTGAATAGGCGGTAAGCAAGTTTTTGACGTTATAAGGCGTCTTACTATCGACAATAGCAAGAAGTTCCCAGGCATGCGATTCCTGGTCCACTACAGAATCCAGCGATGCCGACAGGAATCTTTCCGCCTGGTCATGACAAGGCATGAGTATAGTAATCTTGCAGTTATCGATCATCACTTGCAGGTCTAATCTGTTCGCCCTGTCTGTTGATACGAGCTATTAACAAAGACATCCTTTTACAAGTGAAGCCTTTCTTTGTTAAAGGATGTCCTGTCGCAAGCCGGGGAATCAAGTCTGCCTGAGAGCCCATTGGTCCACATTTTTTTCATTATCAGGTTGCATACGGGGACATTCTTGCGAACATACGACATAATTTGTCTGTTAAACGGCCGGAGCGGTGAATTCTTCATGGGCGATACCGTGTGAAAAAGATGAAAAAGCTCACTCCTGAATCTTCTGTTCTGCCCCGACGTTACGCGGGCACTGTGGGCCAGTGAATTGTCCATTTCACCAAGGTCCCTGAAAAACTCATTGCATCCGCCAAGTTCCTCAACCAAAAACCGCCGCTCGAAATAGACGAGGCCGCCTTCGTACCCGTCATATTCAATTTTGTCCTCCGGGACTGTCTCACAATCGGACCAATCGACCACATTATTTGCAAGGATCTTCGATTTGCAACGGGGACCCGTGTAGTGTATCGAATCCCAGGCGATACACCACCTCAGCTTATTACTGACCGCAAATTCAAGGGCGTGTTTCAATTTGTCTTCCAGGTAAACGCAATCAAGATCAGCAAGAAATACGTGTCGGTTTCTGCTGAGGCGGAGACCAATATTGTAAAGCCAGCATTTGTTAAACACGGGAAAGAGTACCTGCACGAGTTTCGGATGGCAAGATGAGCTGACCCGGAGGCCCTGGAGAAACGGCTTGCTGCCGGGACCGAGAACCTGCTCGACAATCACCACGTTAATCGCAATACCGGTTTGCCTTGCAAGGAAAATGTTGATGACATACCGGAGCGTTTCAAGACGCTCCTCGTACTCGATACCGCCGGGACTTGAAATAGGGATAATATAATCAACTTCAGGTATCACAGCTTCCTCCCGATGAATGTACCGGGGTGTTCCCCATATGCATTGGTTTGCCCGGCGTCATCTTCACAAGGCGGTGTTTTCATATCAGGGCTTTTTCAGTGTACGCCGGCGATCAAGGGTTTCTTTCAGTACCCGCAGATAATCAGCCTGGTGCTCTCGCAGACGCGTACCCATATTGTCTTTATGTATCCGCCTCTTCAGTACGATATCTGAAAGCATCAGGCTCCTGAGGCCGCTATCAATCGCTCTCGCATACCAGCCGATGAAATCGCCGATCACCAGTTTTGTTTCATATTGCCCCGCACGGGAGAAGCTGTTGATTTTTATGAGCATGGCGCCCTTGAGATATCCACGGTATATCCCGGTCATTGTATAATGCCCATTGATCTCAGGGCTGAGGAACTGCTCCACATGCCCGAAGACCATGTCGAGTTCCGGATCTTCCTGAAAAGCGGCCATCTGCCTTGCAGTCTTATTCTCTGCCCACAGGTCGTCCGCATCCAGGAACGCCAGGAAATCTCCATGGGCCAGGTGAATCCCGTAATTAAGGGCGGAGCCGACACCGAGATGCGCCTGGACCGCGTATCGAACGGATGGAAACCCCTTAGCTATCCGTGAGCTGCCATCAAGGGAACCGTCATCGATCACAATCAGCTCGATAGGGCCATACGTTTGGGCCAGCACGCTTTCTATCGCTTCACCCATATACCGCTCACCATTATAAACGGGCATAATCACGCTCACCAGTTGTTCACTCATATGACTGCTCCCGCGGTCCGTCTAAGTGAAATTCGGACAGCTTTTGGAGAGAAGCCGCCGTCCGGTCCTTTTGTCGTCTCCGTTCCAGAGATTTCTTCAACATCCTTAACATATGGTAATTGCCCAATTCGATTTGGTTCGTCATATTGCCCTGGTGCCGCCGATAATAGAGGGCCACTTCCGGATGGACCAGGATGCAAATTCCCAGTTCCCTGGCTCGCATAAACCAGTCCAGGTCATCACAATAACGCTGCCTTTCATCAAAAAGACCGACTTTATCAAAGACAGATCTCCTGAAAGAGGCGCAGCCCATGCTCATGGCAAGTGTGGGAGCGGACCATTCTTTGTTTTTGTGTTTTCCCTCCCCGAATCCTACCACCTGCACCAGTTGTGTGTGTCCAAGGACGATCTCCGCAGATGGATCGCGCCTGAGATGCTCAAGCTGAAGGCGCAGTTTATTGTCGCTCCAGAGATCGTCAACGTCCAGATACGTAATTACATCGCCACGGGACATCTGCAATCCTTTGTTTCGGGCGGCCGGTAATCCGCTATTTGGCTGATAGAAATAGCGTACGTCCAGACCTGCGGCAATCTCTGCACTGCCGTCTGTGGAGCCGTCATCCACCACAATGATTTCGAGAGGCTGATAGTTCTGTTGCCGAATGCTTTGGACCGCCTCAGCAAGGAAACATTTACCGTTGTATACGGGTATTACAACGCTCACATAAAATCTGTCGGGTCCCACATTTACCCCCTTTCCAATGCAATTATTTAAAGACTTTCCTCTGCTCCGATAAGGTCATGGACGGTAACAAACTCATAGCCCCGGTTCCTGCACATATCCACGATCGACCTGACAGATCTTTCGGTATTGCGGCAGTTAGGTCCGTCGTCATGCATCAGTACTATTGACTCTTCATGCACATTATTCACAACTCTCTTAATGATCTTTTCCGCGTCGTTGTTACCTGAATTCCAGTCATTAGAGCAGACCGACCAAAAAACTATGTCCATTCCCATGCCGTTCAACGCTTCTATTTGTACATCCGTAATCTCCCCGTAAGGTGGCCGTACCAGGGCCGGTTCAAACCCAAGCGTCTCCCGGTAGATCTGCTGCGTCCTGATTATTTGGTCACGGAGGACCTCTTCCGTGCTGATTTTTGTGAAGTTGGTATGATCATATGAGTGATTTCCAAGCGTGTGTCCTTCCGCAAGGACCCGTCTTGCCAGGACACTGAAGTCTTTCAGGGTCCGCCCAAGCCAAAAAAATGTCGCCTTTACTCCAAGTCCCCCCAGGATATCCAGCAAGGTTTCCGAATGATTGGAGGGCCCATCATCAAACGTAAGCGCAAGCTTTTTTTCGAAATGCAGACCCTCTATGTGACAAAGCCCCCGGTACTTGGCAGCCTGTCTTTCATATTCGCTGACGGGGATACGTGTCCACTTGGGTCCCAAGGGACGCATCTTCTGGATCATTTTTTCCGGTTTTAACGTATTACCGCCTCCTGCCAGATCGAATTCAATGCCAAATTTTTAAAAAACTGAAGAGGTCAGGCTTATTGAGTTTCAGCAGGTGCTTGGCCCTCTCTCGGATTGTGCTGCTTTCGGCATGGAATGCCAGCCACGTTAGTTCCCGCCTATCTGACAGTCTCTTGCTGTAGTCCACAAAATCATCCGTACTGACACCTGCACCGATGAATTGAAGTGCCCGGATATTCTCTTCGGCCTCGCGCAATGTATTCATTGCAGGAACTACAACGGCGCAGGGTGCATTGTCGAGGCACCATACTATATTCCGCTGGGCGGGAGTCAAACCGAAACTATTTTGTATGCTGCTGTAGCGTCCCGGCTCAAAAACACTGATTCTACTGTCCCAATGACCGGGTCTGCAATCCCAACAAAAAGCTTTCATGGCCACAATGCCGACATCGTGGGCCTTGGCAACGGGAAACAGCTCCTCGTTGGCCTGTCGATATTTCCAGTTGAACCGTATCATGACATAGTCAATGAGGTCAGTCTCCTGAATGGCCCTGCTGATCAAAGAGAAGAGTTCGATCTTATGACAGCTGATACCGATATTTCGGATAAGTCCCTCTTCCTTAAATTTGGTCATCGCTTCACAAGCGGCGACCAATTCAGCGTACGATACACTTTCATTGCCCATTCCCATAAGGAACAAAGGGGCATGCGAGTAACTCAGAATGCTCAACCTGGTTTCGATCTCCTGGCGCAGGTTCCGGCGCCAGCAGGGACCGGAGATGCTGTCTACGTATTGAAGGGAAACCAGGGCATCTTCCCTGATGTCTGCGCGTTTAAATGAATCGGCCAGCATCTTTACTTCTTCTATCCATGTCGTGTCAAAGTAATTTACTCCTGAATCCACAAGGTACCTGATAATCCCGGCCCGCTCCTCCGGCGAGATGAAAAAAAGTGGCCCGTGACCGACGGGGTATGTGTGTCCACCCAGGCCAAGGACAGCGACCTCAAAGCCTGTACGACCTAACCTGCGGACTTTTCTCACTAAGTTTGCGCTACCCTCGCCAGTTTTGGAATAACCGGGACCACTTGTGGCTCACATGAGGGCCCGGGATTTTACAAGAATCCATGGTTAAAATGTTTGCAGAGATCAAAGAGAGCCACAAGGTGAATTCCGCGGCGAGGTCCATATCGGCATTTGTGAGCGGGGGATCCCCGCCATTTACCTTTTGAGAGGTGCGCCAGCTGCCATCCGCTTTTTGCCAGGAAACAATGTTTTCTGCTATGTGAAGGGCAATATCTCTATAGATTTTTTCACCGGTGGTACGATAGAGCAGGGCACAGCCCCAGCCTGCTTTTCCACTGGAGTATCCATCCCATGGATCAACACAGCGCTTTTGAAAATCAAAGTACCACTGGGCCAGGTCACGATACCGGGCCTCATTTGTGGCAATCGCAAGCTGGACCAGGAAAACAAAAGGGAGCCCCACTGCGTACCAGCACTGCTCCGGCTTTCCGGCATCGATAATCCGCAAATATGCTTCGTCATCTTTTATATCTGTGTGCAAGCTGCCGTCGGCCTTGACGGTTGAGAAAAAGCAATCTTTTGGCGCAGGCTGCATAGCGATGACATGAGCAAGGTAATCAGCAACACGTCTGGCTGCATCTATCTGACCGGCAGCAAGGCATGCTGTACCAGTTGCGCCGGCAGTCATAGTGTCGGACAGACTTTTCTCACCCGGTGCGGTCAAATATGAATAGAACCCGCCGTGGTCCCCCGCCTGTTGAGTGAGCAGAAAGCGGACTGCGGACAGGGCAAGATCGTAACGATGAGTTAACACGCTTCCTATGATCAGGTAGGAGTTTGCGTAAAGATAATGGACGGTGTTGAGTGAGGGATCATCCCGGGGTGAGAAATCGCCTTCCTCTGTTAAAAAATGCCGCTGAACATAATTGAGGGAGCGATGGGCTGCCGCCGGTTGGCCGGTCTCCCTGAACGCCCAGGATGCCTTGTAGAAGGCATCGACCTTGGGATCTTGCAGTCTCAGCCAATTCCCATCCCAAGCCTGATTTTCCACAAGCCATCGGCTGCCCATTTGTGCGTGCTCCTGAATATGTTGTATTTTCATTTTTGCCCCCCTGTTTATATTGATGCCCGCTCAGGACTTTTTACCTTCTTTCCGCTGCCTGAGAACTGATTCCCTGGCGATTTTCATCAAATTGACTTTACACGTCCCGGACGTCTGACCTGTAAGGTTTTGGCTGTGGATACGCTTGCACAGAACGACCTCCTGCTGGCGGGCCATCGGAATGCCGGCTTCGCTCGCCCGGACAAGCCATTCGGTGTCCTCGCCGCTTCTGTAATCCTTATTGAATAGTCCGACACGTTCATAGGTCGATCTCCGGGCAACCAGAACTGCCGTGTTTGTTCCGTCCTGCGGCTCTTTCAGCCATTCGGCTTTCACCCACTCAGGCACATCGCACCCGGGTTCAACAAACATCATCTCTTTGCCCAGAACATATCCAACTTCCTGATGCTGCTGAAAATATCCGACCGTTACTGTCAAACGACCTGGCGGCCAGAAGTCATCACTGTCCAAAAAAGCGATAATTTCACCACGTGATGCAGTAATGCCTGTATTACGCGCTGAAGCGACCCCCTGGTTCATTTGTCGGATATAATGAACGCTGTCATAACCGCAAATGATTTGAGCTGTCCTGTCGGTTGAGCCATCATCAACGACGATGACTTCAAAGGGGCGGTAATCCTGCCTGAATACGCTGTCAAGAGCCTGAGCAACATATCTCTCGCCATTGTAAACCGGGATGATCACACTGACCAGAGGATTATGCACAAACATCGATGTATATCAACATCATTTATTTTTCCAGTCTGACGCACGCCACCGCCCTCGCTGCTGCCGCCCCATCCGGCTGTACCGGAAACTCCTGAGGGCGAAGGTTTGAGGGAAGCATGATCCAGTCGACATAGTCGCATTCCGAGCATTTATGGACGTCGGCAAATTGCCATCCCTCCCCGGAGTAGGCGAAGAAGGTCTTTGAAACTTCCCCCGGCCCAAACGCAGCAATCGTCTTCTCCAGCAAATCCTTGTTGAATACTTGCTGCGTGCCTATATTGCGATACCGGCCAAACGGTACAGTAAGAAGCAACTGCCCCTTGGATTTCAGGACACGCCGCATCTCACGCATGGCTGCAATAAAGCCGTCGGGATTGTTTTCCCCGATAGTTCCGTCACCGGTAAATGCCCGGTTGTCGAAGCCGATATGCTCCACCGTCGATATGCAGATTACCATGTCATAAAAATTGTCGCGGACAGGAATATTACGAAGATCTTCGAACAGATAGGAAATGCCGCGGTCCCAAAAGCAACTTGTCTCAGGCGCCAGGGTCAAGATGTGCATTTTTTTAAACTGCCAGACCGGATTATCAAGCAAAAACTTGTGATTAAGCGCGGAGCCCGCATCAAGGATGCGTGCCGGATTCGCTTCGAGTCGGGAGAAAAGCCAGGGGTACTCTACACAGCGTTCATCAAGAGCAAGCCCATAGCCTGCCGGCAATGGGCGACAAAGCCGGAACATGGAAAGCAGGTCAGGATTCCGCAAGGTTTCGGAGATGAATTGTTCACGGTAGAGGAGGTAGCCTTCAGTCCAGGGGATGCTGCCATGGGCATGATATTGCTTAATGAGTAAATTCCTGATAGCATCCTCGCGCCTTGCTGCCGCCGGCCTCTCAAGTTGATTCATTGTATTCTTAGCCTTCGCTTTTCGGCAGTCCGGACCAGCCGATATATTCAGAGAGACTGCACAGTCCTCCATGTGGCGCGGCTGAGAAGCCGCTTCTTCCACGAAAACGGTCAAGATGTTTTTTGAATAATGTAATGAAGCCGGAATGAGGCAGATTTACCCCATTGGTCATGTTGCCGTTGTGTATTCTATAAAAAAGCGTCACTTCATCAAGTACTGCCTTGGAAATGTTGTGTTCCCATGCCCTGAAAAACCAATCGGTATCTTCATTGTAACGGAGTGTCTCGTCAAACAGACCAACTGTATCAAAGACTGATTTGCGATAGAGTGCACTGCCCAGGTTGATGAACCTATAAGGAGAGGATGAAGGTTTATCGAACTGCATCTTCTGGATCAGACCTTGCACGATGTCAACCGAGGGATTTGCCGCGAGATAACCTGCATGCCGATGTAACGCATTGGGAGACCAGAGATCGTCAACATCAAGGAAGGCGATGGCATCTCCCGACGACATAAGTATGCCTCTGTTGCGGGCAGCTGCAGGCCCGCGATTAGGTTGATAGACATAACGAACAGTATCTTTGAATCCGGCAATCACCTCTGCGGTGCCATCTGTCGAGCCGTCGTCGATGATGATGATTTCCAGGGAGGCGTAATTTTGCTCCCGGATATTTTTAATCGCCCCCGCTATGAAGTTTTCTCCGTTATACGCAGGGATGATCACACTGACAAAGACTTCCTCCTGATTCATGGCTGATCGACCGGAATATATGTTTTCTGAATACTCAAGATGTTTCTTTCATACCTCTGACGGCGCCTTCGATGCTGCCCTCTTTGAGAAGAGGACACGTTGAACGATTTTCATATATTCATCCAGCATTCTTTCTTCCCGAAACATCTCTTCCGCCCTTTTCCTGCACGCCTGCCCTGCTGCACGGCGCAACTCCGGATCTGCTGCCCACGCCTCAACGGTTGCCGCCAAATCCCTGACAGTCGCTTCCGGAAACTCTAGGGGGTCGGCAAGTAACCTCCCTGACTCGCCTAACTCTTCAGGGATGCCGCCTACGGCGGTGGCGACTACCGGCAACCTCTTAGCCATTGCTTCAATAAGAGACAGCGGCATTGCTTCAAACTCTGAAGGCAATATAAAAATGTCACTTGCATCAAGCAACTCCGGAATGTCCCGGCGTTCTCCTGCAAACCTGACGTGCTCTGCCGCACCCAGCTGAATTACAAGGGCACGAAGCTGAGTTTCCATTGCACCCGTACCAACCCAAACAAAGTAAAGCCGCTCCCAAATGGCGCTCTTCCGGAGGTGCTCGAAGGCTTTCAGCAGGTACTGATATCCCTTAGATGTGGTAATTCTAGCCACGGTACTGCATACAACAGCATTTTGGGGTATTCCCAATGACGTGCGGATGCGCTGCCGCACAGAAGGGTCGGAAGCGGCAAAAAAACTATCAGGCCGTCCGTTATGAATGACCTGCCCCTGGTTAGCCGGCAGCCCGAATATCCGGCGCAATAATCTCAGGCTCTCCTGAGAAACGGTAATTACCGCTTCTGCTCTCCTGAAAACATCCGGGAGTTTATGCAAGTGTGCTGCAAACTGCTTTTCCCAATCTGCCGTGACACCGTGCACGACTACAATATACGGTATTCCGAGCTGCCCGGCGACCTGTTTTGCTGTAAGGTTTGACACTGGGCAGCCGTCGCCGAAAACGATGAGGTCCGGTTTGGAGCCGGCGTAAACAGTCCGCGCTTCAGAAAAAACTGTGAGGGCACGGGGTGTGCCTACCGTAGTGTAGACATCATCCTTTTCCAGCCATACATGCCGGATGCCGGCCTGGATCCTCTGATCAACGAGATAATGAGAGGCTTTTTCTTGTGCACATGTGACTTCATACCCGGAGGCTGCAAGTTCGAGCATGAGTGAGTGGCTGCACTGTCCTGCCCCATAGACCCCTGAACAATCCGTATAAAGCAGAACGTGGCCGAGCGAGACTCCTGCTTTTTTCCCTGTCTCCGGCAACAATTCTGCGGATTCATCGATTTTCCCGTTTCGGTCCCTCTTTTGGGCCAGAAGATCCGTTAGATTTCTCTTGAGACAGTCTTCCTGTGGGGTCAGCTCGATGGCCCGCCGGCAGACCGCTATAGCTTCATCAATCCTTCCCTGTCGCAGCAATAGGTTGCTTAGGTTCAAATACGCGGGAATATAATCGGGCTGAAGGCGCAAGGCCTCCTGAAAACCGGCTATGGCGCGTTCGAATTTTCCTTTCGACTGCCAAAGACTTGCCAGGTTAAACTGAACGAAGGCTGTTTCGATGTCGTCTATGAAAGGTTTATCCATTGCGCTCGATTCTTTCGCGGCTGTTCTGCCGTTTTTCTATATCGATTGATACACTTCGCTCTCCGTAAAGCTCTTCAGGAAATACGCAGCGCCGAGTTTGCTTCTGATTTCACAATTCTTCAGATATTCGTGGGTCTCTGAAATCAAGCCGGTGTCGAGGGCCTTCTCCGCCGCTTCCGGCAAACTGCTGAAGTACATCGGATACTCTGTGCCGAGATACTCCTGCACTGCCGGCAGGGGATTTACCAGTAGGGGTGTTGCCCTGGCTATACACTCTACAACTGCATTATTGGCGTTTGCATCATAAAGGGAGACAAACGCTATATTCTCTGAAAGCAGTTGATCATAATCGTCATCTGATACATGCAGTATTTCCCTGGTGTTTTGAGAAAAATCGGGATCTAATGAAATGCGGTTGATTTCTCTGTCCCTGTCCATCAACGTCTTCAGATAGTGATCGGCATTGTCGGAGAACACGGGGACCAATCTGATCTTCTCATACCGCAGCGGATTGTCACGTGTCAGCGGCAACTGATAAATTGCATTCAGTTTTCTTAACCACCAGCCGATCTGAATAATTTTTTTTAAGGGATTCGCCTTGAACTTGATGAAATCAAATTGCAATTCAGGAATTTCTGTCGGATGAATCAACGTTGACACAGGTTTACCTGTTCTTTCCCTTAACCAATGTCCGTGATACTCGGAAAAGGTGAAAAGTCCCTTGCAAAAAGGAAGGCTCCGTTTCCAGATATCTTTCTGAAGTATGGCTTGCGGCGATTCCTGGTAGTGAAGCCAACCGGGCATCCCCTGTGGATTGTGAAGGAACCCGGCCCATGGTGTCTTGTAGGGCGTTATGCCTTTTTCCTCTGACGTGGCGCATTGTTCAAACCTGCCTTCATGTCTCAACTGCTCCAGTTCGTATGCGGTCCTTACCCCTTCATGAGTGTGCCGCCATGCAAAGTTATTTTCGAGGAACCCGTCAAACAGAATCCCTTTGCTGTTATGGAGTGGAGCCAGGGCATTGAGGACATAATTCCATCCGCTCCTGTGGCACTTGAATGTCCTCTGATTCAGCAGATTCAATTTTCCTTCAGGATTGTCTGTTAACGGGAGGTTGCCGCGATTCAGCGGTGTGGTGGGCTCTCCGGTTTTTTTCTCCAGCAAGTCTTTGAGAGTGTTTCGATGGAACCTGACATCGGCATCATGAGGATTTAACGCCAGTGCCTTCTCATAATGCTCAAATGCCTCTCTCAGTCTTTTCTGTTGCCGCAGCAGACCCGCCAGATAGAGATACGCAGGGACATAGTCCGGATCGATATGTAAGGCTTTCTGATAAGCCGCAATTGCAGCTTCTATTTTGCTTTTACGTTCCCAGGCATTCCCCAGACGGCAATGCACTTTGGCCCGGTTTGTCTTTAATATGGATTGACCATGCATGGCAGCTCTTTCATCATCAAGATCGCTTGTCCGCATTATCTCTTTCATATTGCAACAAAAGAGCAACCAGTGCCTCTTTAGTGCGCTCGGACCGACTGCACGTGAGTGCCTGTCGAATATTTGCCAGTGCCGCCTGATAATCTCCTGTTTTCAGTTGTTCCTTTGCCAGATCAAGGGCATAGCCGGCATAATGTTCTCTGGCCCTGGCGGTCAATAAACCGGCCCTGTCTTCCGGCAGGTACAGCTCTGAGATTTCGATGGCCTTCAGGGTGTCGGCAATCTGCTGACCAGATCGAATCAGATGGGAGCTTTCCGAAGTGGTGTGTCCACGGAACACTGCCAATGGCTCTGGTTCGTACCAAACCGGGTAGCGCGCTGCGATACGCTTCCACATCTCCCAGTCAAAGGCGGATTTTGCTTCAACGCAATACCCTCCCAAGTTATCGTATACATGCCGTCCAACCACGATGGCGGGTGCTTGCAGCCGGCACATTATGGCTATGCGATCAAGCCAGTCATGAATAATGCCCGGCGTTTCCCGCTCCAGCCACGATTCCGTTGAGTCACGGTCAGTTTCATTGAAGTAGAGGTGCCGGCAGAAGGCAGCGCCGATTCCGGGCTCCGTTTCGAAGCCGGTCTGCAAGGCACGATAAAAGCCCGGCTTCACCCAATCATCGTCATGTAACAGGTGCACCCAGCGCCCATGGGCTTTTTCTATGCAGATATTGAAAATACGGGGATGCCCCGCGTGACTCGGGAGACGGTGGAAGGCGACCCTGTCGCCGCCAACAGCCCTGACGATCGCTTCTATTTCATCATGGACTCGCTTGTCAGTCGAATCGTTCACGACCTCAATCTGCATTTCTCCGGGACCCGGAGCCTGGGCAAGAACACTCCTGAGGGCATGGGCTATATATTCCGTGCGGTTGTAAACCGTGATCATAACAGACCACAAGGGTCTGTGTACGCCGGCAGGACCCGGAGCAATAGCGGGGAATTCAATGGCGGTCATGTTACGCGGACGGTCCTCCCGCACTTCATCAGTGCTCATGATTCCCAGCTTCACCAACTGTTTACTATTTTCAAATTTTACAGACAAGTTCTTGTCGTAAAGGGAAAGTCCTTCATCCTGAGCAAGCCCCTCAGCATACATTTTATACTGAAGAGCGTTTCCGTAATGCTCTTGCCGTTTGACCTCTTGCAGGGCATAGTTGTAAAAGCTCGAAAAAAATTTGAAATGAAGGAGGCACCCTCTCTCTGCGGCGATCTCCGTTTCCGGCCGGTTCGTCCAATGCTGGCCTCCGGCAAGTATAAAGTCCGGATTATATTTGAGCAGGGGCACTTTGCTGAGATAATATCCTCCGTCTTCGTCGAATATGCGTTGACGTACACCTCCAAAATAACCTGTTTGATTCTTGTAGGGTCCCGCTTTCTCATATTTTGTGTGGAAGAACTGCCGGTCAAAGTAGGGGCATGCCTCCAGGAAGTCTTGCCCCGGCATGTAGTGCGTATCTTTGATTGCTCTATCAGAATACATGTCCAGAAGCACGGCGCTGAAGGCTTTTTTATGTTTTCGGTCCAGTTCTCCACACAGCCGGCCGATGCTCTTACGTTCGCACTCCGGATAGCAGAGAAGTTCGTCAGCATCAACGATGAGACACCAGTGGTCTGTCCCGTATCTTCTCAAGAGCACCTCAAACCAGCCGGCGCCAAAATTCGCGCTGTTAAAGGAGCGCGCAGAATGCCAGGTGTATACATCCGGCTGATCGAGCAAATATGACAAGCCTTCGTCGGTCGAGTCGTTGTCAACAACGAGAAACCGGGTAATGCCTCTTTGTCTGTAATAGGAAAGAAAGTAGGGAAGCCGGGGGGCCTCGTTTCTCAATACAACGCAGCACAGGATATTTGCGGCTTTTATGTCAATCGTATTCGCATCCCTTCGTTCCAGTGCGTAATACTCAAAGGCGGCATCTAACCCTGACCTTGCGACCAGGGCATTGACAAGACTTTTGTGAAGCCCTGCCTCGTTCGGACATCTGTCAAGGGCCTGGCAAAAAATATCAACTGCCTCCGGCAAGCGCCCCTGTTGCAGCAGTACATTGCCAAGTTGCGTATACGCCGGAACAAAATCATGCCTGGAGTTCAGGATTTCTTTATAGGCAACGATTGCACGACCCGGTTTTCCCTTTTTCAGCCAAACATTCGCCAGCGCGAATGCAACATCTACTGGATGATTATGGTTGACCGGGGTCTTCATTTGTCACTCTTAAGCCGGTCATGTCCCGGAGAGCAGATCTGCTATTACTTCCGGGATCCTCGGCAGATCAGTGCCGAGTTCGAGGACATAGCAGGGGACCTGCCTGAGCAGCATTGATATTAACCGTAAGGCCTTTTGTCCGGCTCCGGGTAATTGCATAATAGTACTGGGCGCAAGCGCCTTCAGCGCAGTTCCCGCCGTTGCCGGACGCAGCTTCGTCTCAGGCTTTCCGGTAACCAGAAGCGTGAGAACTGCTTTAATGGGAAAGCCCTTTACAATCTTTTCCGGGTAATGCCTGTTGACCAATATCATTGCCTTCTCTCCATCAATACGGTTGGGATTGATCACCGTGGCGGCCAGATGCGGCAGTCTTGCAATATCTTCTTCGCTGACCAGTTTCGCGGTGTTGTAAAGACTATAGGCATATGGTTGGGGACAACCGGTCACAACACAGGTATCGTCGCTGACATAGGACAACGCCGAATTAAGGCAGGTGAGGGCGGTCGTCGATTTGCCGGAACCTGATTTGCCGGGCAACAAGACGCCGCCCCCGGCAGTACCCACTGCTGCAGCATGAACGCACTGAAGTTCCTGATTTTCCATCCACCAATTAAGAATGGTCGTAAATGGATACCCTTTCTCATAGTAGGGCAGTGCTTCGGCATCATGCAACCAATAGATTGCAAGGTCCTGCCTGGTATCCATCAATGTAAGAATACTCGGCCCGTAATGAAAGATTGTACGTATACGATCACCATGGTAACCCTTAATCTCTCTCCGTGGACTGAGCGTATCGTACCACCCTTGTTGAAGGGTCTGAATCAAGCTCGAAACCAGGAGCGGCATTTTTGTGCGTGTTGAAACGCAGTCCCATAGGCAAATAGTCAAAGACGGTGTTGAAGTCGGCGCGGCTGCAATGTGGTCCATGGCAGGTGTGACCTGAGGAATCAGGGCGGGACCGGCAAAGCGCAGGCATATGGTCTGTCCAGCCACGTCAAAATAGCGACGAAAAGAACCGGTTTTCCCTTCGGCCCTTAGAAAACCCTCATAGACCATCTGGAAGTAGGCCAGGCGATCAGCCTCATCATGGGTATCCGGGAAAGGAGGGATATTGGGAGAGGTCGGTCCTGTTTCCATAGGTATTCTCCTTATGTTCTTATTGAAACCGGAGCACGCTGGATGAGCATACCGTTCTCCAGGTGGTAGACTTCTCCGGCATGGTCAACACAGCTTACATCATGACTGATTATTAAAATTGCCGGTCGACTGTCCAACTGGTCGAGACGGTCCATTAAGTTTTCGACTGCAGTCCTATCCAGATGATTTGTCGGCTCATCGAGGATAAGCAGTTTGGGACGGCGAAGAAGTGCACGGGCGATAGCGATGCGCTGACACTCACCTCCTGACAGGAGAACTCCGTCTTCCCCGATTTGCGTTTCATATGCATCGGGTAATTGCCGAATAAACTCATCCGCAGAGGCATGTTGCGCCGCGACCATGATTTCCTTTATGTCGTGGACAGGGGTCCCGTAGGTGATATTTTCGAGTATAGTACCGGAGAAGAGTTGGGGACTTTGAGTGACAACGCCCATGGACCGCCGCAAATGGCCGATATCCAGTTCTTCATAAGGGACAGTATCGGCATAGAGGCGCCCTTCTTTCGGTCGGTAAAAACCCAGTATCAGCTGGATTATGGTGCTCTTGCCGGCCCCATTGCTTCCGATAATCGCCACTTTGGAACCCGGGTTTATACTGAAGGTGATGTTCTCTAAAACAGGTTGTTCATCGTACCGGAAGGCGACAGACTCAAAGGAGAGAAACCCTCCAAACTGTATGTGCCTCTTGCCGAGATACGGTTGAACATCATGTGCCATCGCGAGGCGCTGCAGTGTAACGATTGATTCATTACCTGCAATGATGTCGGTGACAGAGGCTGTTATGGCATTCACATGGCCGTAGAGATATCCGGCTGCCACATAAAAAGATATGAACTCCCCGATCGTTATCGATTGTTTTGCCGCCAATATCCCGCCGACTATTAAAATGATAACGCCGGACATTCCAGTCAACAGTGACTGCGCCTGGCCGTGAATAGCGTAAATAAAGGCCATGGTCCCCCATCCATTTCTCAATTCCTCCAGAATTTTGGCCTGGCGGTCAATTTCCTCCGCATGCGCTGTCTGAATCTTTGTCAGGTCCATATACCGCAGAACAAATGCTATCCCCTTGCTGAAACGTTCAAAAGCGCGCTGAAAGACGTAAACCCTCTTCTTGACGAGCTTGCCCATATACCGGTTTGAAAGGAAAAGGAAAGGAAAGAGTGACATCATGATAAGGAAGAGCTTCCAATTGAGCACTAAAAGTATGATACAGAGTGCTAACCCCGACAGAAGTGACGGTAAAAACCGGGACACGAGTGTATTACTTAAATTACTGAGCCGTTCCGTGTCCTGCACTATTCTCGCGTGTGTGGTTTTCTGATCAAGCCGCGTATGAACACTTCTCGAGAACCGGTACATCCTTTTCAAGAGATCTTCGCGTAAATCGGAAATTGCCGTTGTGATTACCCTGATGCTCACGCCGCTCGTCCAGAGAGCAATCCCGGAATTTGCAAGTCGAAACACAAATATACCGATCCCGATAAGAACAATAAACTGTATGTTTTTCTGTGGTATTGCCTTGTCAAAGGCGTAACGGACAAGAAGCAGCGTCGGAACAATAAAAAGAGACTGGGCTGCAGAAACTAAAGCTGTCATTGCGAGGAGCCGATGCCGCCCTTTATAGAAATTGAGAAAATAACGCCAGGCAGCGACGTCGAAAAAAGGCACACGGAGTGAACGCCCGTAGGATTTGTTCATAGCCTAGAGGAGTCAACCGGGGTTGCGGCGCCCGGGCCGGGCAGCAGTTTCTTTTTCATTATTCCCAGACTTCTCTGCATAAGATAAAAGATGAGTTGAGGGAAGCTCTTATGGTGCATTCGATATCCCAGGTATCCCGGCAAACCGCCAATCTTTGCAAACCATCCTTTTCTATAGCTCAACCGGAGGTATTCAGAAAGGTAGAGAGGGAAACCGCCTAAGAGCGTCCTGGTGTGATCTTCATCATCGCCCATCATATAACGGTATTCCATATGCTCTAATCGGGACACGGGGAGCTGGTTAATGCTTTTCATGACCGGTCCCGGAATACCTGCCTGAAACTTGTCATACAAATAATTAAACGCCTTTTTTACTCTGAGGACTACCCGGTACTCTTTTGCCGCGGCAGTAATCCTCGGCCAATCGATTCCCTGACCGGAAGAGTGTATAATCGACAAAGCATCAGGGATCCAGCGAATATTATCCTCCCCTCTCACGCCGTGAACAATAACATGCAGCAGTGTATCAGTGGGATTCAAAGCATAGGTGCCAACGTCATTCAGTCTTACCGGCACCGCACTGTCCTCAAAATGAGTGGCGGGACCGGCCCAGGAGGTTTCCTGGAGGAGATGCCAATGCAGGTCTAATACCATCCCGGTGTGATCATAAAAAGGCCTTGAATGGCTGTATCGCAATGCATCCTCCATTGACCCTGATACGGTTTGCCAGCCTGCATCCTTGAGCAAATTAATAGTTGCCGGGGCTTGGGAAAAGGGAACGAGCACGTCAATATCTGCCATGGGTCGAACGCCGTAGTTCTTATAGTAAAGTAACGTTAGGGCCGCCCCCTTCAGCAATATGATCCGCATTCCAGCGTCCTGAAGGTAGCGCACAATTCTGCTTATGTGGTGAAATAATTTTTGGTTCTCGTACCAGCTCATTCGATAGACTCCCTTGAGTCTATTCATATATTGATCATCTACATTGTTCCGTAATAAGTTCGTATACAGGAGCGGCAGCAGCCTGAATGATGAGAGGTCAAGATCGGCTTCGAAATCGACTATGCGTTTCCATTCCCTCCAGGCGGTCATCGCGTCGGCGCCTTTCAAATGTGCCGCCTGCAGCAGTAATTCCTGTTCTCTTGTAGCAAACAGGCTTTCTTCGCAAAGATTCATTGGGCCTCCCGTCACTTCTGTTTTGAGGTGTGGGGACTTACCTTTCTTCCGGGGACTTTCGTTCAGGCCAGCCTGCATCATCGACTTCATGTATAGGGTCCAATAAGAGCAGGTCTTGCATATCAGTGTATTTGTTCAAAGCCGGCGCTTTAAACCTGGGGATGTTTTCCTCTGGTGCTGTGTTGAGTCGCGTACGAGACCAATCAGGATTGCCGGATCCATTTGTGTGATCAGGCATAATGAGATCTTCCTGCATTAAATGGGCTATAAAGGTATTTATGGCAGCTTCCATTTCTTCCTGAACTCCATCATACCCATTTCTGATACACTCGATGATACCATTCATAGCTACATTATTCTCGACAAGTGCCCAGATGTCAGCACCTATTCCGTCTAAACTATAATAATTACCGCTATCGAGGTTCAGTATTACAGTTTCGCCATCAATAGTTTCATGAACGATCTTCGGGGTATTAATTCTTAGACAAATATTCGTGTCCATTTTTACCTCCAAAATACAATGATTTTTGATGATTTATGGGCTTCGAAAGTCCATAAAAGCTAATTAAGCAGCGAGACGTTAACAAACAAAGGAGGGCAATGCTCCGCCCTTTCACTTACAAGTGTTCTAGTGTAGTGCGGCTCAAGCTCTTTACTTATGATTGTCATTCCAGCTTGTCTGGAATCTTTCAGTAAGGATTGCGTACAAGCCGTAATGACAGTCATTTATGCCCTAGCGTGGAGCTTTAATTGCTTTGGCATTTATGTAAAGAATCGTTGGCCGCACTAAACTAGTCTAACGTGGGAAAGTTACCTTGAAAATCAGAGGATGTCTGAAGTTATTGTAGGAATGAGCTTACCTTAACATACGTAATTTTCTTACAAGTGGAAAAGGCCGGATTGATCTGTGAGGTGGCCTAACTGTGCTGGGGGAGATAGTCATGAATACATTCTGCTCTCTCAAGGGAAGAGGGCTTCCTGGTCAATTTTCAACTGAGCAAGGCTTTTTTTAGACATCTGGAACCTGTTGGAAAAGACCCTGTTCATCACCGTGAACAGTTGGCGGAACTTATAAGCATCATGGTGGGAGTCTCCCTTTTGTTCCGAAGCGCGCCAGCTCTGCTCGTCGGATATGCGCAGTTCCACACCCAACGTGTGCTGATGGGTCTCCTTGCGGACCCGGTCCCGCATTGTGTATAACGGTGTGCCCGGGACCATGATCTCGTTCGTATCCGCAGTGTAGTGGATAGGCAGGGAGAAGGCGATCTTGCACTGGAACTTCCGATGTCCAAGTGAAGAATGCAGGTTTCTGGCGGCGTTTACATTCAGGGCCTCGTAGAACGTCCTGGCATTGGCGAGGAGATCTTCTTCCCGAGGCGTTTCGTCGCTGCCCCCGCTCTGCGCAAGGCTGACCATCAGCCGCCTCACCGCTTCCCGCATGCTTTGGGGACTCTCGAAGAGTGTCTGGGTGATCGAATGGGAAGAGGTGTTTTCCTGCAGGATCACGCCTCTCTTCTGTAGTGCATGAAAAAGCTTCAACGTGTCGTCCATGCTCTTCAGGATAAAGGTGATTGCCAGGATGTCCCGGATGTCATACGCCTCCCCCTCCAGGTCTTTACCGAGCTTGGTGAACATGCTCTCAGGGCTCTTGAGCCTTGCCTTGACCTCCACGATATTGACGGATACCCCGTCTCCGCTGTTGAAGACAAGGCACCCCTTGCTCTCATCGAACGTCAGCGACTCCTTCAACTTGTGGAAAAACGTCGAGACCTTGACAAAGGCCCTCTGAGCAGGCTCATTGTCCGGGATATGTTTCGGATTTTCCCAGCCATACCGGTACAGGTCGTCAAGGCTCTGCCCCTCAGCCTCCAGAAAAAAGCCCAGCCGGGCATAATCGTTGATATCCTGGCTGTCCTCTTCGACCGACTTGATAAGGTGTCCCATCTTGAGCATGGAACAGGCGATCTGCTGCCATGCGGGTGGGACGTCCAAGTCGCTGCCCTTATACCCGTGGAAAACGCGGGGATATCTCCTCGACGAGGCGAGGAGGAAGAGATGCCGGGGGTCTTCGCCAACGATCCGCCGGAACTCTGGATTCATCAAAACCGAATCAATCTCCCCAATGGCATGCAGACAGCGCCGGTACAGGCCGGCGTTAGCGGACTGCAGGGTTTCCAGTCCTTCCAGTTGCTTTCTCACAAAGGGAAAGAGCCAGTCGAAAAAGTACCTGTACACGCGCTCGATATACCCGTTCGCCCGTTCCTTCTCACTCTCATGGAGCTCAGCGTTGTCCAGTATGTCGAACCCGCGGTTGCCCAGCATCTTAGAGGCCTGGGAAAGGGCGGTTGAGTAATCCGTTGCCGGCAGCAACAGAAAGGGTGTCATCTCGGTCCTGTCAAGGATTGAACCGAAAATCTCGTGGTGCAGCTCCTGGCTAGATGGCGTATGATGGTCCATGGTATATACTCAGGTGGCAGCTGTTGAGGAGATAGCCGACGTGGCCCTCAGGCTTGTTATTGTCATTCACGGACTATTTCACTGCCTGTCTCAACGCAGCTCTGAGTTCAGCCGATCCTTCGTTGCTGACTGTCTTTTCTATAATTATATTTACAGGGCTTACGCTCCTGCCGTAATAAGCGGCATTTAAACTGTCTCTCACCTCGACGACAGAGCCTTCGAGGTTAATCCCGGCATAGAGGCCTTTGCTTTTTGCAAAGGAGATAAAATCCGCGGTTATATTGCCTTTGGCCCCTATTCCAATCGGGCCAAGCGCCACTGAAGTGTCTCCGCCAATGTTGACGGATGACGATAATAGAGAATCCACCGCTTTCTGGCTCATTGCCATCACAATCACTTCTGCCGCTTCGCCCCCAATCTGAAGACCAAAAGTTGCCGATCCTATGGTATAGAATGCCGGCTGGCTCCAGTCCGGGGTCCCAGGTTGCCTTACTGCCAGGACACCGGTCCCGCCCGAACCCCCGATGAAAAACCCGCCCTTAATTATCTGCGGATAAATCAAGAGACCGCGTGCTTCCCTGAGGTGATTGTGGAACCATGTGTATTGCTCATCCCTCATGAACTCCCCGAATGTGACCCGTGCCCTGTCGACAAGGGCCTGTGCCTCATCAGACTTTTGGGGTGTCGGTCCCGTTGTGGCACATGATGCCATTAAGATCAGGACTGTAATACCCAGTAAAATAACATTCGATTTTTTCAGCCCGAAGTTCATTGCTATCCCTCCTTGAAGGTGATGAAGTTTATAAAAGTAAAAGGTGTCTGATTCAATTATACGAGCTTCGAATCTCTTGTCAAATCTAGCTGTTTCAGATCATGTACACGGTAATGTGCGAGACTGTTATCGTGAAGGGCCCTCGATCTCTGCAATGTCCAACCGACATTAATTATTCGACGCTGACCGGAGAGATATGCCATATCTTTTCAGCATACTCACGAATGGACCTGTCGCTAGAAAATTTTCCTGAACGCGCGACATTGAGGACAGCCATTCTTGTCCACCTGTCCTTGTCCTTATAAACATTGGCCACATTTTCCTGACAACTGATATATGATGCATAATCGGCCAGGACATAGAACCTGTCCGCATCCAGAATGGTCCTGACAATAGGATGAAAAAGACCCGGGTTTTCAGGCGAAAAGTGGCCTTCGAGTATCTGATTGATGGCTTGACGAAGCTCCCCGTCGGTCTCATAATATTTCTGGGGATTGTATCCGGAACTTATAGACATGATTTCTTCGGCTTTGAGCCCGAAGAGGAAGAAGTTCTCATCGCCCACCTGTTCCCTTATCTCGACGTTGGCCCCGTCAAGTGTACCGATGGTCAAGGCCCCATTAAGTGTAAATTTCATATTGCCGGTCCCTGAAGCCTCAAGTCCGGCAGTCGAAATCTGTTCGGACAGATCTGCCGCAGGGATAATGCGCCCGGCCAGAGAAACGTTGTAGTTGGGGACAAATATTACCTGCAATTTATCCCTTGCAAGGGGATTAGCTGCGATGGCATCTCCAACAGCGTGTATCAATTTAATAATCAGTTTGCAGAGGTAGTATCCTGGCGCTGCTTTTCCTGCAAACAGGACCGTTCTCGGAGTGAAGGTCTCGTCCACTCTTCCTTCCCTGAGCCTGTTGTAAAGGGTTATGGCATGCAAGACGTTCAGCAATTGCCGCTTGTATTCATGCAGCCGTTTCACCTGACAGTCCAGGAGATGATGGTGATGAAATGACAATTTAGCGGTCAATCCAAGATAGTTGGACAAGGCAACCTTATTCAGTTCCTTGACCTCACGGAAACGTTTACGGAATTCACTGTCATCAGCAAGGGGTTCGAGCTTATTCAGTTCATTGAGATCTTTTGTCCATAAACCTCCAATGGCTTCGGTTATCAATTTGGCAAGCGGGCGGTTTACTTCCAGCAGCCAGCGCCTTGGCGTTATGCCGTTGGTCACGTTCCGGAATTTTTCAGAAGACATCAGGTAAAAATCATGGAACACTTTTTCCTTTAAAATAGTGGAATGAAGCTCTGAAACGCCATTGACAGTATGGCTTCCGACTATTGCCAGACGGGCCATGTGCACCCATCGCTCACCCTCCCCGGTTATCAGGGCCATTGTCATCTTGCGCTCTTGTTCGCCGGGGAATTCCGCATTGACCTGTATCAAAAATCTTCTGTCAATTTCCTGAATGATCTGGAGGTGGCGCGGCAAAAGATGTCCCATAAGACCTTCGGACCATACTTCGAGGGCTTCCGGCAAGACCGTATGATTGGTATAGGCAAAGGTTTTAGTTGTTATGTCCCATGAATCTTCCCAGCCAATGCTTTCCTCATCGACAAGTATCCGCATCAGTTCTGCAATAGCTATGGAAGGGTGTGTATCGTTGAGCTGAACGGCAACCTTATCAGGGAATTCTTTGTAGGTTTTATGAAACTTCCTGTATCTTCTAATGATATCTCTTAATGTTGCCGCTACAAAGAAATACTGTTGCTTGAGACGCAGTTCCTTTCCTGCAAACGATTGGTCGTCGGGGTAAAGCACTTTGGAGATGTTTTCGCTGTTGTTTTTGTTCTCCACAGCCTTGATATAATCACCGCTGTTGAAATACTCCAGATCAAATTCACGGCTTGACTTTGCAGACCATAGGCGCAGAGTATTGACAGTGTTGTTGCGATACCCCGGCACCGGATAGTCGTAAGCCATTGCCATGACCTCCTCGGTGTCGGTCCATACCATGCGTACCCGGCCGCTTCCGTAATTGATGGAATTGACCTTGCCGCAGAACTGGACCGGGTACAATAGTTCCGGCCTTGGAAATTCCCACTGGCTCCCGTATCTAAGCCAGTTGTCCGGAATTTCAATCTGATAACCGTCTTTGATCTTTTGTAAAAAAATGCCGTACTCATATCTGATGCCATAACCATAGGCCGGATATTCAAGTGTGGATAGTGAGTCAAGAAAACACGCGGCAAGCCTGCCAAGACCGCCGTTGCCCAGGCCTGCGTCCCATTCAAGCTCTAAAAGGTCATCATATGAGAGCCCGAAGGCGTTAAATGTCTGCTCATATTCCCCGAATACGCCCAGGTTACTTATATAATTGCCTAAAAGCCTGCCCATCAGAAATTCGAGCGAAAGATAATATAGCCTTTTTGCATCAACATCGTAATAACGCTGCTGGGTTTTGATCCACTGCTCAACCATGCAATCCCTTACGGACAACACTGTAGCTTCAAACTTGTCTCTCTGAGTAGCAGAGTATGTATCTTTGGCAAGAGAGAAGGTAAGGTGGTCAATGAGGGATTCCTGAAACGCTTTCTGACACCTTGCCATCGGGCACCTCCGTCTGTTTATTCAAAAAATCCTGAACGCTTTTAAAATACCGTTTGTCCGCAGCGTAAATCAGTCCCGGCTGTTGTTGAGAGGCAACGATAGGATAACATATTGGGGGAACGGAGTTCATGTCGCTATTGAAATGACGGGTAGTAGGTCAGCTTGTTTTTGCACTGTATCATATGGGTAAAGACATACTGGCCCACTACCCAACATTCATATGGAAGGGATCGGCAGGGACAGGCTGTTTATCGGAGCGCTGAAACTACTCGCATTGCCGAATACAATTCGTTGTAGTGGCCATGTCAATACCCATTACCGGCTTGGGCTCGGCTCTACTCTAAAGGGGGCGAGTAACGCCGAGCCCCATATGAGAACGGAGTCGGGTATCGCAGCTATAGAAAAATTGGGAATTGCCCACGAAAGTAGTTTCAGCGCGTCGAAAAACAAGTGCTCCACTTCTCCTGTTTTCCTTGCAAAAACAAACTGGCCCACTGCACTACTGGGATGAGGCTGGCAAAATAACTCGGAGATATGCGAAAATAAAAAAAGATAAACAAATAAAATCATATTCAGGACATGATCTATGATACGAATTCTTTATCAGATTTTCCGGACCGGCATTGTCACAGAACCACTTCCAGCGGCTGCTGAAGAGGAAATAATTCAGGCAGGAACAAAGCTTGAAGAATCAATCGGCAAGCATTTCAGGAGAAGTCTTACCATACGGCAAGTTGATGCAGGCTCGTGCAACGGCTGCGAACTGGAGATCCATGCCATAAACAACTCTTTTTACAACTGCGAACGGTTCGGCATTCACTTTACCGCTTCCCCCCGGTTCGCAGATATGCTCCTGGTGACGGGCCCGGTATCGAGGAACATGGAGATAGCCCTTCGCAGGACATATAATGCCACGCCCACTCCCAAGCTTGTGGTCGCAGTGGGAGACTGCGGATGCAACGGCGGTATTTTCGGGGAAAGCTATGCTTCTCTCGGAGGCATCGATAAGGTAATTCCGGTTGATGCATATATACGCGGCTGCCCGCCGACACCGGCAGATATACTGAACGGAATACTAAAAGCTGTGTCCGGGTAATCCGCCGCGCCCGTTATTCTTCCTCTTCTTTTTCCAGACCGTATTTTTTCAGCTTTCTCCAGAGCGATACCCTGTCTATACCGAGTATCTTTGCAGCGAGCGTCTTATTGCCGCCGGTCTCGCCGAGCACCCACTGGATATAGTTTATTTCCTGATCCTCAAGAGAAGGTATTTTGCCCCTCTTTTTTCTGAACGTCCTGATACTCAGTTCCCTCAGGTCTTCAGGCAGGTGTGCGACCTCTATCGACGGACCATTGGAAAGCGCCATGCCGCGCTCGATAATGTTTTCGAGCTCCCTGACATTACCCGGAAAATCATAGTTCATGAGAAGCGTGATGACATCCGGAGCTATTTCGTTTACCGGCTTCTTCATCAGTACTGCGTATTTGGCCAGAAAGTAATGGCTTAAAATATGGATATCCTCTTTCCTCTCTGACAGAGTCGGAATGTAAAGCGAGACAACGTTGAGCCTGAAATAAAGGTCCTGCCTGAAGTTGCCGCTTTTAATGGCATCGTTGATGTCCCGGTTTGAAGCAGCGATGAACCTGACGTTAACGCTTACCGGAGCTGTAGCGCCAAGTCTCAAAACTTCCTTTTCCTGGATTACCCTTAAAAGCTTGACTTGCATCGAAGCGGGCATTTCGGTGATTTCATCCAGAAAGAGCGTTCCATCCGATGCCATCTCGATCAGCCCTTTTTTCATGGTGATAGCCCCGGTAAATGCCCCTTTCTCATGGCCGAACAGTTCGTTTGACAGCAGTTCCTCTGTGAAAGCGCCGCAGTTCAACGCAAAAAAAGGGCCTTCTGAACGGGTGCTGTTATAGTGTATAAATTTCGCAAAAAGCTCCTTGCCCGTACCGCTTTCCCCGCTGATGAGCACATTGCAATCGGTGGGCGCGATCTGGCGTGCCGTATTAAGGAGTTGTTGCATGGTAGGGTCCTGGGTAATAATCTTGACTTTATCCTGATAAGTCTCAATCTGCTCCCTGATCTGAATGTTCTCCCGCTTTAAAAGGACTTTTGCAAATGCCTCCCTGACTACCTGCCGGACCTCGTCCAGCTTGAACGGCTTTGCTATATAATAAAAAGCGCCATGCTTCATAGTGTCGACAGCAGATTGCAGCGTTGCATAGCCTGTTATTATGATTACTTCAGTATCAGGAAAGAGTTCCCTGCACCGCTTCAATAGTTGCATCCCGCCCACTTTTTCCATCCTCAACTCGGTTAGGAGCACATCAAAATGCTGTTCATCCAGCAGTTTGAGCGCGTTTTGTCCGCTCCGTGTTCCGGTGACCTCGTAGCCGTCTTTTTTCATCACATGTTCGAGGTTCTTAAGTGAGGTTTTTTCATCGTCGACAATTAATACTTTTCTATTGTTCTGCATCGTTATTGCTCCTCGTCAGTAGCGCTCAAATCCCCGGCGCCGGTGTTGCTCCGCTCTCCTTCGGTATTCTCGGCCCGAGGGGGTACTCGTTATAAGAGCGTTACAATAATCTAGTTGGCCAGGGCAAGTCTTTGAGCCAGTGTTTCAGCTTGTATTATATACATAACTATAACGTTTAGTTAAAGGTAAATGGATAGCGACCGCACCTTAAGATTCCCTGCGTCTTGCTGCAGAGTCTTCAACTAGGCCCCTTACCATGGTTGCTAAATGCAACTATGGTGTTTTAATTTGCATCAATAAAGATATTCCATAATAACAATCTAATAAGCCCTGGCCAATAATATTAGGTTGCATAATGCAACAAGAGCCCATTTTTAGTTCCAGCCGGAACAATATGAATAAAGCTTTAATAACAATTAGATATGTTTTAGTTTTATCTTGGCATGGAAAGTGATATTCATTAAAAGGACAGACAAACATTAAACAATATGACAGCTATGAAACGCTTACCTGAAGAATTTGAGGCCATACCGATATGGGCAAGTTGAAAAAAGCCATGAAAAGTCTTGAGTCGGCCATGATGGCAGCATCTGCCGGAGAGAATGAAGCCGGCACGGCACGGGAACTTTTAAAGGAAGAACACGGCGTACTGCTAGCTATCAGACGAGGGCAGATGGACAAAAAGACATTCAGATATGCAGTTAATACATGCAAAAGAATCGGGGCGCATCTCGATATTTTATATATTTCGCCGACTGAAGCGCGTGACCCGCTGCTTGAGGAATGCCTTTCGGAAGTTATGGCTGAGGGCATCAGTTACAGGGTGATGCGCAAAAACGGCTGTCTGAAGAAGGAGATAATCGATTACACGAATAAGAAAAAAGAGATTCTCTTTGCAGTCACCGAATCATCTGAAAATCTCGATGTTGATTGCAAGGGAAAGGGCAAGGCCGGGATGCTTTCGGAGGCATGGCAAAACCTTAAATGCCCTCTTGTTGTGGTAGCTGACACTGTTGGGTAAGTGAAAAACAAGGCATCTTTAGGTGCTGATAAATCATGAGGAGGCTGATTATGGGAAGTGGATATGGCAAAACAAAGAAAAAACCTTATCTAAATATGCTGATTGCAGGTATTTTTTCAATTATGCTTTATGTGTTGTTGCTGACTGAGCAGGGAACAATCAATGACTACTTCAGTCGCGGAGGGTTCTATGCTTTTCTCCCTATTATTGCAGCATTTGTTTTTTCTATTGTTCATGGTTCGTTTACGGGCAATTTCTGGACAGTGCTTGGTATTGAGGCTGCAAGAAAACATAAGGGGGTAAAATAACATGCATGATATTGTTAGAGAGGCCTCGAATTTTATAAATCTTGACAGCGCAAATATAATGTACCTGTTTCTGGTAGGTTTTGTAGGGGGTCTTGTAAGCGGGTTTATCGGTTCCGGCGGTGCTTTTGTGCTCACACCCGCAATGATGAGTCTGGGTGTGCCCGGGCTTGTTGCAGTGGCAAGTAATATGTGTCATAAGTTCCCCAAGGCACTTATCGGTTCACTGAAACGCGCTAAATACGGCCAGGTCGATGTCAAGCTGGGAATTGTTATGGGCATCTCAGCGGAAGCCGGCGTTCTTTACGGCGCGAATATTCAGGAACACATTAAGAAGGCATTCGGCGATGCCGGTTCCAATCTGTATGTAAGCGTGGCTTTTGTTGTTATCCTTGCAGTTGTAGGCGGCTTTGTTTTGAGGGATGCCTGGAACACTTACAGGTCGGGTAAGGGAAATGATGAGGAAGAGAAGGTAACGAAACTTGCCAAATGGGTGCAGTCGATCCATATTCCCGGCACCATGGTGTATTTTAAAAGCCTCAATGCAAAAGTTTCCGTGCTCTTTACTATTCCTTTGGGTTTTGCCACCGGAATGCTTGCAGCTACAATAGCGGTGGGAGGCTTTATCGGCGTGCCCTCCATGATTTATGTTCTCGGAGCTCCGAGTTTAATGGCTTCCGCCAGTGAGTTGGTTATCGCTTTTGTCATGGGCCTCGGCGGCTCTTTCAAGTATGCCATGCACGGGCTTGTAGATATTCGTCTTGCCATGATTATACTTGCCGGGTCTCTTTTCGGTATTCAGCTGGGAGCTATTGGAACTACCTACGTTAAGCCTTTTATGATCAAGGTGGTTATGGGATCGATTATGGTGATCGTCCTTTTCAGCCGCGGCCTTATGGTGCCGGTTTACCTGTCACAGTTGGGGCTGATCCACGCGCTGAATGCCGGTACGGTAAAGATACTTAAAAACACGAGCTTTGCAATAATGGCATTTGCACTGCTTCTTGGTGCATTTATTGTTCTTAGCGCAATGTGGCAGGGCCGGAGGGCTGAACAGCAGTTGGAAGCAAAAGAAGCGTTGGTTACCACAAGCATAGAAGCGTAAATTGGCAAATACGGGGAACTGCTTGTTTCCATATACGGTTCTGGAGCGGGCATCGCCGGCTTGAGTCGATGCCCGGAAGCTTATCGGCAGTGTAACAGCAAGGGCTACCGGGCATGCTTCTTGTCCTGTCATGGCAGCCAGATTTTAAGTGCCGTCCTTTACTTTTGCTTCCGTTACGTGTTTACTTATATCTATGTCTTTAAAAAAGAAAATAGCACTCAGTTTTTTTATAAGTTCGTTTATTATCGCCCTTCTGATGGCGACTGAATATATCAATTTCATCAATATCAGGAAGGAAATACACAATCTCGAAATCGCGGACACCATCAGGAGTCAATCACTGCAACTGAGGAGGCATGAAAAGAACTTTTTTCTCTACCCTGCGATGGCGGACGAGGAAGCAGTTGCCGTATACCGGTATATTGATGAAATGGATACCATAATCGGCAACAGTATAGCTGCGGGCAAGGCGGGCGGGCTCCCTCAACTGAGACGCCGTCTGGCTGAATACCGGCAGCGGTTCAAAAAAATAGAATTGTCGATCATAACACTGTCGGAACAATTAGGAGAATCCCGGAACAGGTACGCGCAATTCCAGAGCTTTTATCCGCTTATCCAATTGACTTTTCGTGAGCAACCGCTGCGGGCGGCGGAATTTCTGGAGGGAATTTTTTCGCGGCCTCCTGACCGGAGATTGCTGGAGGGCCTAAGGGCACTGGATGCCGAGATCCAGGACCTTAGAAAAGACGGAGAGGATATTCTGGGTTATGCCAACGAACAGGACAGGGACGCCAGGGGTAATGTGGATCGTGTCATCAGAATTTCTCAGACCGCTATTCTGGCAATTTTCCCGCTGTTCTTCATCAGCGGGATAGGGACACTTTTTTTAATAAGCAGGAATGTGGCAAACCGTTTAAAACTGCTTGCCGGCAGAGTGGAAAAAGCCGGTAAAGGTCAGTTTACACCTGCAACTTTGACGGCGAACTCCAGGTGGGACAATGATGAAGTGGGGATACTCATAAAGGGCTTCAGCACCATGGAAGCGCAGCTTGCACAGCGCGAAGATGAGATCAAGAGAAAGAATGAGGAACTGCTGCAGAGCAAAAAACTGGCGGCTATCGGCACGCTGGCATCAGGTGTTGCGCATGAACTGAACAATCCGCTCAACAATATTTATATTTCCGCCCAGATCCTGGAAAAAGAGGCTGAGCACAGCAGTTCTCCAATGATAATTGAAACATTGCACGACATTATAGGGCAGACCATAAGGGTGAAGCGCATTGTCGGTGACCTGCTGGAGTTTGCGCGCGGGAGTGACCTCCGCCTCAGGGATGTGGACTTAAAAGAAATTATAATGGGTGCATATAAAATGGTGAGCAGGGCTGCTGATACCGCGGGCATAGATTTTACACTTGATTCGACGTCTGAAGGTTTGCTCATACACGCTGATCCAGAGCAGATGGAACGCGTCTTTATCAATCTTTTCACCAATGCGGTAGATGCCATGAAGGACTTGCCGCGGCAAATCCTGGAAACAAAAATAGCTAAAGAGGGCGAAGAAGCGATCATTATAGTGTCCGATACCGGCAGGGGAATACGTGCCGATGCCGTCGACAAGATATTTGAGCCGTTTTATAGCACCAAAGACAAAGGCACAGGTCTAGGACTTGCCATTGTCTTTAATATAATAAAAAGACACGATGGCGAAATAAGCGTAAAGAGCGAAGAGGGTAAGGGAACAAGCTTTTTTATTACGTTGCCGGCTAAAAGGGGCAACTGATAATGAATTTTAAAATTCTTATTGCCGAGGATGAAGAGATTACATTGAAACACCTTGTTTATGCCCTAAAGAAAGAGGGATATGACGTGGTCGGCACTAAGAACGGACGTGAGGCACTGGGTGAACTGGAGTTGGGCCGATATGATGTCCTTATAACCGATATTAAAATGCCCGAAATGAGCGGCATCGAACTGCTGGAAAAGGCAAAGGAAATGAACTACGAGATCGAGGTGCTTGTAATCACCGGCTTCGGCAGCATTGGTTCAGCTGTGGAGGCCATGAAAAAAGGGGCGTATGAATATATAACGAAGCCCTTTGACCTCGATGAACTTTTGCTTAAAGTGAAGAATATTCACGAAAGGAAAGTGCTGAGGAAGGAGAACGTAGCTTTAAAAGCCTTTTTCGGGATGAACAAGAGCATTTCAATTATTGCGAAGAGCCAGAGCATGCAACACATACTGGACGTTATTGAGCATATTAAAGATTCAGATTGCAATGTGCTGCTTACCGGCGAGAGCGGCGTGGGAAAGAGCCTCCTTGCGAAAATCATTCACTTCACCAGCAGGCGGCAGAATATGCCATTTCTCTCGCTTAATTGTGCAACATTGTCTGAGGAACTCCTTACGAGCGAACTCTTTGGTCATGAGAAGGGGGCCTTTACCGGAGCGGTGAGGACCAAACAGGGGCTTGTGGAGATAGCCGACACCGGCACTCTTTTTCTTGATGAAATCGCTGAGATGGCAACAAACCTTCAGGCGAAACTGTTGAAGGTGATCGAGGAAGGCGAGTTCTACCGGGTGGGCGGTATCAGGCCGATCAAGGTGAGTGTGCGGTTTGTTGCTTCAACTAACCGGCAGGTCGGCAGGCTCATTGCCGAGGGGACATTCAGGAAGGACCTTTATTACCGCCTTAATATTATGGAGATATTTATACCTCCACTGAGAGAACGCCGTGAAGATATAGGCCCTCTGTGCGAGTATTTTCTTCAGAAGCACCTGCCCAAGTCCGGCAAGAAGATAAAAGGCTTCTCAAAAGAGGCGATAGGAATCCTCATGCACTACAGCTTCCCTGGCAATGTAAGAGAGCTTGAAAATATCATTGAACGGTCGATTATTCTCGAGAAGAGCTTTGTCATCACTGCCGAAAGTCTGCCCCCGAGCCTTACTATGTTTCAAATAGAGACCATAGAGCCCGGTAAGATTAAAACGATTGATGAACTTAACAAGGAATATGCTGAAAAGATTGTTGAGATGTCCGGAGGCAACAAATCAAAGGCGGCGGAACTTCTTGGCATATCAAGGACAAGCCTGTGGCGGATACTGAAGGAGGAACAGATACTTGATGCTCATGATTGATTCCCGCAATGCCCGGCTAATGAAGCGATATGCTATAGGCAGTTTTCTGCTTGCTCTTTCCGTGATGTGTGCGGCATGCTCTTCCTCCCAGCCTGAACTGGACAAAAGAAGGTTCAATGGGGTGATAAGTGCTGCTCAAGCGGTCAGGATGACCCTCGTCTCCGGAGCCGGATATCCGGCATTCGACACAGCCCTGCAAAAGTTGTCTGCTGAAATAACTGCCCTGAAAATCAGGGCGCTGACTGATCAGGAAAAAGAGTTAATGAAGGCTTATTCGGACCTTTATTCAATTTATCAGGACGGTCATATCCTATGGAAGTACAAGATCGAATTCACCCGCTATGGTTTTGTTCCCAAGGAGTTAATTTATGTGGGACAGGATATTGAGCCCATTATTGACAAGTACAGAATACCTGTCGAGTCACACGTATATGCGCCCACCCAGCAGTCATGGAAGAGCATTCCCGACGCTTCACTTCAAATGATCTGGACAAATGCTGATTCGCAGACGCAGATAATAAACAATATCCTGAGTTACCGGTAAACAAACCGGGACCTGCCTTTTTTAAATGGATAGCTGGCGTTAACCCCGTGTCCTTGCATTAGCTTCCCTGTAGTTTGCTGCAAGGTTATGTTATATCCGACCTCCTTCGCATCTTCCTTCTTTGCAAAGCACCCTTCTTGTGTTGATATTGACAGTATCATAGGAGAACGTTCATGCTTGTTCAAATATGAAACGGTTTATGTTGCTGCCTGCTAAAAAAACTACATTAAAACAGTATGTTATCTTCTGGCATCGCTTATGCATTACTATTTATAAATGCAGATGACCGGGGAGAGATAAGCTATGAAGATTAGGCAACTTTTGTTTGTTACATTCCATGACGAGAACTTTGAAGAGGGGCTTTCATATGCTATTGACCTTGCAAAAGTGATGAACGACGGTCTTTCCTTGCTGATGATTTATAAGAGAAAAGTGATGGAAAAATTAGGTGACATGATGACAGTAGTTAGTTTTGCAGAGACCAATGAGCCTAAGACGGCAAGAGAGATGATTAAGGAGGATTATGAGAGGAAAAACGAGAGCTATGAAGAGCGGCTGAATCAGCTTATGGAGAAGTGCCGCCAGTCAGGAGTGCCTGTGGACATCAGTACTGCGGCCACTGATACGGTTTCCGCGATAAAAAATCTCCTTAGGCAAAACAATAACATCGACATGGTACTTTTGAGTCCCAATATTACAAAAGATAAGCACATTACGGTAAAGGATTTAAACGGGCTCGTAAAAACAGCCTCGCGGCCGATTGTAACCATGGCCAAAAACGATCACGCAGCATAAAAAACATAAAAGAGGAGGGTGTATCTATGTATTTTTATTTACCGGTCGCTTTAACTAGTATTAATGTCCTTGTCCCTGTGGGGCTTGGACTTGCCGTGGGACTGCTGTCAGGGCTTTTTGGAGTTGGCGGCGGATTTCTCATGACGCCGCTTCTGATAATGTTCGGCATACCGTCAACCGTTGCAGCAGCGACAGATTCCAATCAGATAGTTGCAGCGTCGACCTCGGGTACTTATGCTCACTGGAGGGTCGGCAATGTGGATTTTAAAATGGGGTTGTACCTCCTGGCCGGAGGCTTTATCGGTGGGCTTTTGGGCGTTCAGGGAATAAAGGTGCTGAAGGCCATGGGCAATGCCGATTTTGTCATAAAGATGACTTACGTGCTTATGCTCGGAACAGTCGGCACCTATATGTTTTTTGAAAGCATATCGAGTATGAGAAAAAACAAGACGCAGGAGGTCAAAGAGAAGCGGGAATCGGCAACGGGCAGGTTTCTCAGGTCGCTGCCTCTTCAAACGCATTTCGAAAAGTCAGGTGTGACACACTCTGCGCTGGTACCGATCATTTTCGGAGGCATTGTCGGCATACTGGCTGCTGTTATGGGAGTAGGCGGAGGGTTCCTCATGGTTCCGGTTATGGTATACATTCTGAGGATGCCCATGCATGTAGTTGTCGGAACAAGCCTTTTCCAGATACTTTTTAATTGCATAGAAGTCACCTTTTTGCAGGCGTATACAAATCACACCGTTGACTTTATTCTTGCCGTGCTTTTATTGCTTGGTTCTACCGTTGGCGCACAGATAGGGGCTGTCTTCGGCAGAAAGCTCAAGGGCGAGCAGCTCAAGGTGATTCTGGCAGTGATAGTTCTGGCGGTCACAGTGAAAATTGTTTTTGAGCTTACGCTCAGCCCATCGTTGCTCTTAGGGCAGTCAGGAGGTCACTAAGATGACAGAACCCAAAATGAAGTTTTTTTTGATAACTGTATGTGCCGCTCTCCTCTTGCTCATGAATGGGACGGCATCCGCGGCACTGACTATAACTGCAAATCATGACCACATAAAGATTGATTTCTTCTATCATGGCAGCACTGTAAGCGTCAGGGGCTTATCAGACCCGGGTACCGACATGATCATAAAAATAGCCACTCCAGGCGGCCATCAGTCGCTCCGGAAGAAGGGAAAAGTGGCAGGGCTGTTATGGATGAACGTCGGGGAGTTGAAATTCGACCATGTGCCGTCGCTTTATTCTCTCCACTCTTCGAAGAAAATCAGTGATATCCTGAGCGACGAGGAAAGGGACAAATACTTGATCGGGTACGGGTCGCTGGGTAAACAAACTGAAATACAACCGGTTGCAAATGGGGCTGACAAGGCAAAATGGTTTGATGAGTTTGTCAGGTTCAAAGAGGCTTCCAAACTTTACGCCGAGTCAGAGGGCGATATATCGCTTAGTGTGAACGGAGGCGAACAGCATTATTATGTTTTGAGTCCATGGCCGTACCAGGCGGCGCCAGGGGAGTATATTGTTACAGTGTATGCTGTGAAGGACAAAAAAGTCGTTGAAACTGCGGAAACAAAAGTGCTGGTGGAGCAGGTCGGCCTGGTAAAATCGTTTGCCGTTATGGCAAAAAACAGCGCAGCTTTATACGGCGCCATTTCGGTAATTGCCGCACTTGTGGCGGGCTTTGGGGTCGGTCTGATATTCCGGAAGGGTGGAGGCGCCCACTAATGTATGAGAATATAATTGTGGCCTTCGATGGCTCGGAGTACAGCAAATCGGCACTTATGGAGGCCACGAACTGGATAAAGCGGCACGGCGGAAATGCCGTGCTTGTCCACGCCGTATATTTTGACGAAGAGGAATTCGGCAATATTCCTGAACAACTCGAAAAGCGAATGAATTTTGGCAAAAAGCTTTGCTATCAGGCAAAAGAAGATGTCGCTTCCTCTCTCGGCATCAACCTTGAATCGATCATATGCGAAGGAGACCCTCCTGGTACCCTTGTAGAGGTTGCGCATGCAAAGAAAGCGGACCTAATAGCCATAGGAACGCGCGGAAGGAAAGGCATAAAAAGGCTTCTCATTGGGAGCGTGACGTCAGGCGTCATAGCCAATGCCACATGCGATGTGCTGGTTGTGAAAAAACCATGCAGTGAGTGTTCAGGGAAGTACTCCTCCATCCTTCTCCCGTTTGACGGGTCCGGACCCAGCAGGAAGGCGGTCGAACAGGCCTGCCGGATATCCGTTATGGACGGCAGTGCCGTAACTGTGCTCTATGTAGTGCCCCGTTATGAAGAGATGATAGAGTTTTTCAGGAGCAGTTCCATAAAAGACAGTCTTATGAATGAGGCGCAAAAGATTACCGCGAGGGCTGGCGAACTGGCGTTGGAAAAGGGCGTTAAGGTAAAGGTAATGATCGAAGACGGCGATGTCAGCAGCAAGATATCTGAAACTGCTGTCAGGGAGAAGAATGATTTGATCGTCATGGGGAGTTACGGATGGAGCAGTGGAAACAAAGCAGTTATCGGGAGCACCACTGAACGGGTCATAATGCATGCCAATTGCCCCATACTTGTGGTGAGGTGATTATATGAAAGGCTACAGGAAAGTGCTTATAGCGGTCAACAAATCAAAGGACGTCCTTGCAGAAGGACTGAAACTTGCCCATGATGAGAAATGCTGGGTAACGGTAGTAAAGGTAATCCCTGTTAATGAGGGCGATTTAAACCTTACAGGTATAAAGAATATAGATGCCGTTCTCGACAACGGCGCCTCGAAAACGATTGCAGAAATAAACAATACAGCAAAGTCCGAACACGCGCTGATAAAGACGAGGCTTGAGGAAGGTGATGTCCACAAGAGGATTGTTGAAGTGGCGGAAGAAGAGCACTGTGATCTCATCATAATGGGAGCGCAGAAGATGAAAAAGGGCCTTAAACGTTTTTTTGGCGTCAATATAGTCGAGAAGGTCATAGAGAGCGCTCCCTGCCCGGTGCTTATTGTTGGGACTTAGTTGTTGATCCTATGGGGGAGGGTTGTATCGTTTCAGGATGCCGTCCAATACCTCATTAAGGTCGCTGCACAACCTGAACCCATTGTCGCGATAGGCACGGTTCCACGGGAATAACAGTCCAGTGGCAAAAGCTCCGCTTTCTACAGCTTCTTCCAGTACCTGTGGTGCATCGTCCACCACCACGTCAGTGCCGTCATCAAATAAAGTGGTCTTATGATAGGACAGATGGATGGCATCATAAACTAACCCATGTTGCGTTAGCCATTTCTCGGTTTGGATCCTATACTCAGGAGAGCGATGACTTGCTATGGTGATATGGTAGTCATTTTGTTTCAACGCAGAAAGGAAGTCTTTGGCTTCGGGATAAGGCTGAAACTTATTTAAGTTGACAGTTATTCGTTTTTTTATCTAAATTAAATGCAATGAAAATTAAAGCCCTCATAGTTCTTGTTGCCTTTTTTTTCTCTGCGAGCTTACCTTTAAAAATTACGATTCATTATGATTTGTACAGCAAAACCACTTCCCTTTTGACACTCAATGTTTGTCATGCTGCAGGCACTGCTCTTTCGGCGCAAGCAGATGTCCCATGTGTATTACAATGTTCATGTGCGTTGCCCGTTTTTGAGATCAGCGTTAAGCATTCAGTCGTAAATTCTGTTTTCAATCCGTATCTATCGGCCTTTCAATTGGAGCGCCCTCCAAAAGCCTGACCCGCGGTTTCAAAGTTGCGAGTCATTTTTGCCACTGACGGTACCCCCAAAAATCGCAGATTTTTGTGCAGGAAGCGCGAGTTTATGCGTGCTGTCAGGTTTGTTGCATGACTTTACCCATTAAGCTCGACTCCGCTTTGGAAACTATCCAATAATATTTTCCAAAGTGGAGTTGTCTTTTTATTTCGAAATAAGGGGGATTTAACCATGCTGAAAAAAAGTTTTTTAGTTCATATGATAATTCCGAATAAATTTATGCGCCAAATACTTCATGGCGTATTTATTGCTGTTTTTGCTGTAATAATGGGGCTGATGACGTCTGCAGATGCCGTGGCCTGCGCAAGCTGCGGCTGCACATTGAGCTCTGACTGGCAAAACCTTCAGTTTTCTTCCTCGCCGGGACTCAAGATGGATTTACGCTGGGACTATCTGAATCAGGATCAGCTGCGCCATGGGACCGGAACGATTTCCCCTTCCGCAGCCAGCCAGATAATGAACAATGGCAGTCCACAGGAAATCGAGAAATACACCAGAAATAATTATCTGACACTTGGAATCGACTACAGTAAAAGCCCCGACTGGGGGGTCAATGTTCAAGTCCCATATATTTTTAGAAGCCACAGCACACTCGGAACAGCTTCGGACGGATTCATCGCAGGACCCGGAGGAGGACAGTACGAATCGAGCACCTCTAATCTCGGCGATATAAGAATCATAGGACGATACCAGGGCTTTATTCCACAATGTAACGTTGGTCTTCTTTTTGGATTCAAGCTGCCGACCGGCAGCCATACGGAGACAGGAGTGTCAACTGATCCTACGGCTCCCGGCCCGGTCCCGATCGACCGAGGCTTGCAGCCTGGCACAGGTACAACTGATGTAATATTCGGCGCTTATTATACCGATAGCATAAATTTTAACTGGAGCTACTTTGCCCAAGCGCTTTTCCAGAGAGCATTGTATGCGAGTGATCAGTACATGCCGGGTGAGAGTCTGAATCTCAATCTTGGTGTACGCTACTCGGGCATTTCAGCTTTTGAACCACAGCTTCAGTTTAACTTCCGGCATGTTCTGCGCGATACTGGAGCTAATGCGGATATATTCAGTACGGGAGGAACGTTGTTGTATGTCAGCCCCGGCGTCGTTGTACCGGCCAGCCATAATTTTTCTGTGTATGGCTTTGTCCAGTTGCCTGTTTATCAGGATGTAAGAGGAGTTCAACTTGCTCCTCGTTTAACCACATCGCTGGGTGTGCGTTATTCATTCTGAGAAAGTAATGTCTGAATAAAACATTGCGTGAGATGCCGCACAATCATCATTGGCGTCTTATTTATATCGGTTATAATAATTTATGCGGTCATTTATGATGATTGTCGGCATCATGTGTATTCTTTGTCCTGTTCAAAGGGGACTTCATTCAGTGAGGCTCCTTTCAATGGCCATACATGTGAGATAGATGCGAGTGCCCTGAAAATACGTTATTGCACGGGAGGCTCGATGTCTTTACAAATATAGAGGCATAATCTAGAATAGAAGTCATTCTATTTACCTAAGACATAATTATTTTGCTTATCTTGAAACATCTTAAATAATATGATGAAATGGGCCCATTAAAGGAGCCTGCAATAAGGATAATTCATGCTGAGCAAGAAAAGCAGTAAAATTTTTATATGTTTAACGTTGTTTTTCCTGATGGCCGGCATTTTTATAATAGCCTTCCATCATCACGACGATGACTGTGATCATGACGATTGTCCTATCTGCGTGGCCGCGCATCAGATATGTTCAGTAATTCACAATTACTTTCCTTTCTCCGTATTTTATATTTTCTTTGGCGCTGTCGTATCCGAAAAGGAATTATCAGTAGCGTCTTTACGCCGATCCGCGCTTGACAGCCGCGCTCCTCCTGCCTGATTCCAGCTTCTGCCTGACATATGTTTAACCACAGCCAAAAGTACCAAAAGTAGGTGCCTTTGGCACGCGTCTAAGCGAGAACACTGAATTTATTAAAAGAAATGATTTCGCATCATATTTAATTTCTTAAATAATATTTATTTTCTCCAGTGCACTCATGTTCTCCTATGACTTCTGTGGTCCAAATTATTAATTATTTCAAGGGAGGTGCAATCATGAAAATCATGACCGCGAGCGTCATGTTATTTATGTTGTTGTTTTCAACGAGTGCATTTGCTCAAACGCTGGAAGATCGGGTTAAAAGCCTTGAGGAAGCCCTGGTAAAACAGCAACAAACTATTGATGAGCAGCGAAAGTTCATCGAAGAATTGAAAGCTGAAGTCAAACAGACCCAACCATCTGCTATATCCGAGGGTTCCGCTGGCAATCAGTCGGCAGAGACCGGGAAGATTCAGCAGCAGGTACAGGAGTTGAACGAAAAAGTGGATCAGGTCGTTGAAGCTCAGAGGAAAGTCCTGCCCAGTGAGTTCAACCCGTCCATAGGGCTCGTGGGTGAAACAGTCTTCTCCTATCGCAGCAGGGGATCGTCTCAGACCGGCAGCGGCCGGCCCGGCGGATTTGATGTCTTTCAACGTTCGGTAGAGCTGAACGCAGCAGCCTCGGTCGATCCGTTTGCAAAGGCTTACGTGGTAGCCAATGCTTCTGCCGACGCGCATACAGGCGAAGCGACTTTTGGTGTCGAAGAGGCAGCTCTCCAGACAACTTCACTGCCGTGGAACCTGGAGTTAAAAGCGGGCCGCTTCTTCGGCGAGTTCGGCCGGTTGGCATACATTCACGATCATGAACTACCCTTCGTGAATCGTCCTCTAGTGCTCGCCCAATACATCGGCGGTGAATCGAGGACAGATGGCTTGCAGGTCAATTACCTCGTGCCTGCCGAGCACTATGTGAGCCTGACAATGGGTGTCGGTGACAACTTCGGCGGTGATGCACCTAATCCTGACAATCCCGGAGAGTTCCGCCGGATAGGGGGATTGAATTTCTGGGGGCGCTTGTCCTCGGATTTCGACCTTACGCCTGATATCTCGCTCGAACCGGGAATTTCGGCGATGTGGAACCCCAGTACGCAGGACCGGGGTGGGCCGTTTGCCCTGCCAGACGGCAGTACACTTACTGAACGCGAGCGCCGTCTGACAGGAGTAGACCTTGTTTTGAGCTACAAACCGCTCCGCAACAATCAGTTTCAGAGCCTTACCTGGGGAACCGAACTGCTCCACAGTGACAACCGGTATGATGTCAATAATTCCGTTAACCCTGTGTTCAGCCGCAACATAGGCTCCCTTGGCCTTTACTCATATCTTACTTACAAGTTCCATAGGCAGTGGTCAACGGGTTTCCTGTTTGATTTTGTCGAGGACTCCCATAACAACAAGGCTCAAACAACTGCATACTCCCCATATATCACTTGGGCGCTCAGCCACTGGAACCAACTGAGGCTTCAGTATACGTATACTGACCAGAATGCTACAGCCGTCGCATCCGGTCTGCGCCCCGATCATGCCATTTATCTGCAATGGGCCTGGATCATCGGCTCGCACTCGCATGGTTGGCAGCAACGTTAATTATGGAAAGGAGAAAAACTAATATGAAAATGAAGTTGTTTAATCTATTCTCTGTTATCTTGGTCGTGGGGCTGTTTTGCGTGGACGCTACACCCGCTCATGCGGGCAAAATTCGGATTGTAACAACTCTCACAGACCTTGCTGATTTTGCGCAGGCTGTGGGTGGAGACCTGGTTGAAGTTAAAAGCCTGGCAACTGGAGTCGAAGATACGCACGGGGTGCCGATGAAACCGAGCTTCGTGCCGATAATGAACCGGGCGGATCTGTTGTTCCTGGTAGGCATGGATTGCGAACATGCCTTCCTACCTGCCTTGCTGGAGGCCAGTAAGAATCCTCGCATCCAATACGGCAGGGCCGGTTATGTGGATTGTTCCCAGGGCATCGTCCCGCGTGATGTGCCCAAGTCAACTGACCACTCTGCGGGCGACGTTCATCCTTACGGCAACCCGCATTATATGCTCGATCCGGTATTGGCAAAGGTTGCGATAGCAAACATTTATAATGCGCTGGTGGCTTTTGCCCCGCAAGACAAAGCGCAATTCACGCATAACCGCGATGCGTATCTCACAAAACTCAACGCCAAGATCGCTGAATGGGAGAAGGAAGTCAAACCTCTCAAGGGTACAAAGTTTGTATCCTATCATGAGCACTGGCCATATTTCGCAGAGCGGTTCGGAATGGAGTACTTCGGAACAATCGAATTGAGGCCTGGTATCGATCCGACCGCGCGTCACATCGAGGAATTGATCGCCTCGGTGAAGGCCCGGCATGTTCCTATTGTGGTGCGGGAACCGCAGTTCCCTGAAAAAGTACCAAAACGCATCGCCGATCAGACTGGCTCAACGATGATTACACTTCCCATCATGCCAGGCGGCGTCCCGCATACAGAGACATATATTAAAATGATGGACTACATCATTCACACCATTGTCGCAGCCGTACAATCGCGGAAATAAGAACAGGAGGGTGTGTCCGCCTGTTCTCTCGGGCGGACACACACACAACAGACCATGAATGAATCACTTATAACACTGGACAACCTTGGCATAGGCTATAACGGACAGCCTGTGCTGTCCGGCATTTCGATTTCTATTGAGAGTGGTAGTTTCACCGCTATTCTCGGAGCCAATGGTTCGGGTAAATCGACTCTGCTCAGGACTATACTTGGGCTGCTTCCGCCAGTATCGGGTTATATCAATGCCTCATTGTCAGGAACGCCGCTTGTGTTCGGATATGTCCCTCAGTCTATTATGCTGGATTCCGTGTATCTTCTCACAGGGTTCGATGTTGCCCTGATGGGTGTGTACGGGCGTATCGGGCCAGGTCGTTTTGTAACAAAAGACGAACGCGCCTTCACCCGCGAATGCTTGCGTGCCACGGGTGCTGAGGAATTTTCCGGCAAGCCGTTTGCAGAACTTTCCGGCGGCCAGAAACAACGCGTGCTCATCGCCCGGGCCCTGACCACGCGCCCCAATGTCCTGGTGCTTGATGAACCCACCGCCGGTGTAGACCGTGAGACGACGCATGGGGTGCTGGAGTTCATTTCTGAGATAAATAAGGAAAGAAAAATCACGGTCCTGCTCGTGACGCACGACTTTGCCGCAGTGCGTCAATACGCTGAGCAAGTTATCTGGCTTCACGAAGGCAATGTATTACATGGTCCGGCGCGCGAACTGCTTAGCACCGAACGGATGGCTGAAATATTTGAAACGGGGGTCTTCTAACATGGAAACGCTTCATCAGATTCTCTCGCCCGATTTTCTCCTGCGTAACTCGATTTATATCAGCGTGCTCGTCGGTCTCTCTTGCCCGCTGGTCGGTGTGTTTCTCGTGATGCGGCGGCTGGTGTTTATGGGTGTGGCACTGCCCCAGATTTCCTCCACAGGTGTGGCTATCGCCCTTTCGCTCCCTTTGTGGCTGGGATTCAAACTAACCGAACATGGCTCACATAGCGTTCACTCACTTGCATTTGCCGGTTCGATGACTTTTTCTCTTACGGCGATCCTTGTGCTGGCGTTCTTGGAAAGACGGGGGCGTGGACAACCCGAGGGTCGACTCGGTACTGCATACGTGGTGTCTGCCGCCTTGAGCATATTGCTGCTGTCAAAAAATCCCTACGGCGAAATCGGCTGGCTCGATATGCTGAAGGGCGAGATAATCACCATCTCCAATTTCGATCTTGTGCTGACCGCGGCAACTCTAATGTTTGTCCTCGGTGCGTTGGGTCTCTTCCACAAGGAGTTACTGCTCGTCTCGTTTGATCGTGATATGGCAATTACGCTACGCAAAAAGGTTGTTTTCTGGGACGTGCTTCTTTACTTGCTGATAGGCTTGACCGTTTCGATAGCAGTGCTCAGCGTGGGTCCTTTGATCACATTCGGATTTCTGTTGATCCCAGCTTTGACAGCGCATTTACTTGCACACAATATGCGCCAGTTCACAGTGCTCGCCTCTTTGACCGGTGGCGTAGTTGCATTCCTGGGCTTCTATATAGCTTACCAGTGGGATTTGCCTGTGGGCCCGACGGATGTCGTTATTCTGGGAGTGCTTTACGCTGCAGTCTGGATTGTCACCGGACTTATCCCCAGGGGGCTTCCTAAACTGAGGTAAGGTCGAATGCATCTAACTTTGGGGACATCCTATAGTTCATTGTCAAGAGAAAAAAGTCAGCCATAAAAAGAGCTTATAAATCAATTCGCTTGATTTTTACCCCTGCTTTAGACGACAGTCAATATCCGTACCATAAGTATGGCTTGTTAGTGGTCGGCGAGTTTCTCACGGTAAGCAAACTTTGCATCTGATCGTTATGTTTATCCGGCGTGCCTGTAGGCCGCCCATCCTCCCTTATCCAGATTGTAAAGTTTAGTGAGAGGCCCTGTATTGTCCCCAAAGTTTCCTTGTGCTTCACTGTCTGCAGCCTCGCCCCGTAAATCGGGCGATTCTGATATTTTACGGAAGGAATTTTTGATAGATTTTGTCTTGGTATTCAGGGAAGGCTTCTAAATGGAAAGGCTTTTTCCGCAACTCGTTTAGTTTGAGAAGTTTAAACTCCAGTTCTCTGATCTTTTTAATCCTTTCATTGTTATCGTCTAAGGTGTTTATCATCGTTCTAAGTGAGACGATCTCGTTCCCTTCTACTCGATAATGCGCAGTGCTGACATTCCGCCAGAGGTGTTGAATACTAAAAAAAAGTATCAAAAGTGACTTGCGGTGTACGGGGCAAACTCTTCGTTGGCAATGTGACCTACTAATTACCTATTTCAGCCACACAAGTCCTCGCGAGAGGCACAGTTTAATTCTTGTTGAATACGCCTTCCCATCCGCACAATCCGCGTTGCCCTTTTGGCCTCAAGTTACGCCCGCTATACCGCTCACCTATGGATTTGTTATACTATTGCATGTTGCAAGTAGAAATGTTAAAAAATTGTCTTATCAGATAAATTTGGGCAGTTTAAAAAAACAGGGCAGCTCAACACTTACGGCTAAATTCATATTTGGGTTTGGCTCTATTCTCTTGTGTGTTATAACACTCCTTTCCTTTGTTGCCTATGATTATTTGAAGAAAATATATATCAAGGAAGCCTACGAAAAAACAGATATTGTGCTTGGGCATATCGACGCCACTATGGATTATGCCCGGGATGAGCTTCGGCCCCAGATATTCCAGGTTCTTCCTGGGAACGTCTTTATTCAGCAAGTCATGTCTAACTCTTTTATAAATAAGGGAATAATGAATAGGTTCAAACAAAAATTTCCGCGCTACATATACCGAAGAGTCTCCATTGATCCCATGAACCCGGCCAACAAGGCGGATATTTTTGAAGAGGCCTTTATAAAACGATTCCGCAATACCCCGGCTGCAAAGCAACAGTGGAAGGGTCTGGTCACCAGAAACGGTCAGGATTACTTCCTTAATCTCAAGGCGGTTGTCATGGAGGGACCGTGCCTGCTTTGTCATGGTGATCCGGATTCTTCGCCGCTGTCTATCACAAGTAAATACGGGAAAGTTCACGGTCGCCACTGGGAAGTTGGAGATGTTGTGGGTCTGGAGTCCATCTCGGTGCCGGTAACCGAGACATTCCATCAGCTCCGGCAAGTGGTCTTTTACTCTTTCCTGCTTGGGGTTGCAGCCATGGCGGGGCTTTTCATCGCACTCAATTATTTTCATTACAAAGTGGCCGTTGTTCCACTCAAACGAATGAGTTCTTTTTTTAAAGAAGTAGTAAGTGGACATCGGGGCCTTGACGTTCATTTCGAGAGTCGTGATTATGAAGAGGTGGCTGATCTGGCGGAATCATTCAACAGTATGATGGGGTATATGAAAGAATCCGAGGAGAAAAGAAGAATAATGGAGGAACAGGTGCTGCGGGCAGATAAACTTTCTTCCATAGGGCAAATGGCCGCAGGTGTTGCTCATGAAATTAACAATCCGCTCAATCTTATCCTCGGGTATACGAAATTGGCGCGTAATGAATGTCCTGCAGGGGGACAGCTGCGTGAAAATCTGGACGTTGCCTATAACAACGCGCTTCTTTGCAAGAAATTCATCGAGGATCTCCTGAGTTTTTCCAGACAGGCAAAGGTCAAATACATACCTGTTGACGTCAATGTTGTTATCGACACAATAGTGACCTTATTCGAGGAAAACTTCCGGAAGAACGGGATCAACATAGTCAGAGACTATCAGTCCTCACTGCCTCATTTATTTGCGGATGAAACCAAGATAAAACTGGTTTTCAGCAATCTGCTGATGAACTCCTTTCATGCTATGAAATCAGGCGGCAGCATCACAGTCAGGACTGAATTTGACAGAAAAGGCCATGGAATAAGAATCACTTTTTCGGATACCGGATGCGGCATCCCCGAAGATATCAGAGATAAGATATTTGAACCTTTTTTCACAACAAAGCCATTTGGAGAGGGTTCCGGCCTCGGATTAGCCGTGAGCCATGGCATTGTAAAAGAGCATGACGGAGAGATTTCAGTGCAAAGCGACGCAGGCGCGGGCGCTTCATTTACTCTTTGGTTCCCTCTCGAAGGAGACAAGACGTGAAACAGACAGTTCTGATTGTCGACGACGATCAGGATACGACACGTTTTCTTGAAGGACTTATAGAAAGTAAGCTGGATATGAAGACACGGAGCGCCCACAGGGGAGAATCAGCGCTGAGTATTATCGAGAAAAACGCGGTCGATTGTGTTGTTTCCGATATGAAAATGCCGGGCATGGACGGAATGGAACTTTTGAAAAATATAAAAAAGAAGGACAGTCTCCTGCCTGTAATAATGATAACCGGTCATGGCACCATAGATACCGCTGTGAAGTCCATGAAAGAAGGGGCCTATGACTTTATTACCAAGCCTTTTGAGGAAGAGCTGCTTTTGTATACGGTGCGGCGGGCGCTGGAGCACCGGCGTCTTCTCCTGAGGAACATGGACCTTGAAAGGAGATTGCTGGAAAAGGAGAGAGAGACTTTTTTCGTGGGGGAATCCCTGTTGATGAAAAAACTTATTGATACCCTGCGGTTGGTTGCAAAGACTAATGCGCCTGTGCTTATTACCGGCGAGACAGGCACCGGAAAGGAGTTGGCGGCCCGCATGATCCACAGACTCAGCAGCAGGATCGGCAAGCCCTTCGTGGTGGTAAACTGCCCTGCAATACCTGAAAACATACTGGAGAGCGAGCTTTTCGGTTATCGCAAAGGCGCGTTTACCGGCGCCAACTCGGACAGGGAGGGACTTTTCCAGGCAGCGCAGGGAGGCACCCTGTTCCTGGACGAGATCGGTGACATATCCTCCTCATTGCAGGCAAAGCTCCTGCGCGTGTTGCAGGAAGGTGAGCTGAAACCTCTCGGTGATACGGCCACTCATAACATCGACGTGCGCATAGTAGCTGCAACCAACAGGAACCTCGAAAGCGGCATCGCCGCAGGGCTTTTCAGATCAGATCTTTATTACCGCCTCAACGTGGTTCCCGTCCATACCCTGCCTCTCAGGGAGATACGGGAAGACATTCCCCTTATAGCTTTCCACTTTCTGTCCTCATGCTGTACGGAGATGGGGCTTGATCAGAAAAGAATGACGGATGATGCGATACAGTTGCTTATGACCAGGGAATGGGAAGGCAACGCCCGTGAGCTTCGTAACTGGATAAAACGGGCGGTGATTTTCTCAAGAAACGACTTTCTTTCGGCGGAAGATTTTGGGTATAACAATCCTCCGGTCACGTCCGCTGCAAACCGCCCCGAAACACATACTCTAGCTTACAAAAAGGCGCGTAAAAAGATCCTTGAGACATTCAATAAAGAGTATATAACAGACCTGCTACGCGATATGGGTGGGAATGTTTCCCTGGCCGCCCAAACCTCCGGCATAGAGCGGCAGTACCTACAGCACCTCATGAGGAAATATGGCATCACATCCAGTGAGTTTCGAACAGATTAGCTCCCCATTTTTTTCGAAACAAATCCCGACCATTTCATAAAAACTAATTCCTCTTATATTTAAAAGGCTAATCGCGTTCAAGCCTTTATTGGGGGAACTCCTGATCGAATGAATCACTGAAGTCATATTTCAAAAAAAAAATGGCACTGTAAAAAAAAATTTGTTTCAAAATTAATTTGAAAGTTTGCCTCTCCATCTGATTAATAATCATTTTCAAATAGTTACAAGATCCGATGCGATTGGCATGGTATTTGCCATATAAGTAAATATGAACGGTAAACTGGCAACATTACGGTCGAATATTTCTGCTCACCCGCGCTTGAAGTGGTTCATTCTGTCCACGGTTCTGCTTGGCGCAACAATGTCGGCGCTGGATTTGAGCATCGTCAATGTGGCGATGCCCACACTCAAAAGCACGTTCGGCGTTTCAATGGCGGTCATAGAATGGATAGCGATGGCATATATGCTTGCGCTGACCATTTTCCTTCCGCTGTTTGGAAGGCTGGCGGATATATACGGCAGGCCAAAACTCTATAAAATCGGTTTTGTGATTTTCTCCGTCGGGTCGCTGTTATGCGGAATGGCGACGACAGCCGCGTTTATGATAGTTTCGCGCGTGATACAAGCATTAGGTGCAGGGCTTTTACAGGCCAATTCCGTTGCGCTTATTACTCAGGCTTTTCCAGCGAAAGAGAGGGGCAACGCCATCGGCATTCAGGGTGCAGTCCAGGCAATAGCGATGTCGGTAGGTCCGTTTGTCGGAGGCATTCTGATAGCCACAGTAGGCTGGAGGGCCATCTTCTATGTGAATATTCCGATTGGGATACTTGGTACGCTGGCCGCCATTTTCATCCTTCCGCCCAACCAGAAGGTGGAGAAGAAGGAGAAGATTGATTATCTCGGGACATTATTTTTCGCCTCAGGGCTTGGTTTTATAGTGTTTGCTTTCAACCAGGGAGTTAATCTTGGCTGGGGCTCGCAAACTATTATGATGTATTTCCTGTCCGGCATAGTGCTTCTTATCCTATTTATCATAACGGAACTGAGGGTAGAGTATCCCTTGATAGACCTCGGGCTATTCAGGAATGCCACCTTCCTTCTCGGAAACGTGACAAGCATGCTGTCTTATTATGTGCTTTTTGCACTAATGTTCCTGATGCCCTTCTATCTGCAAAATGTATTAGGCTACAGCGTTGCGCTTACCGGCGCCCTGTTGACGCCCATTCTGCTTGCGATGGCGGTAGTGGCCCCATTTTCAGGCCATATCTCGGACAAATACGGCCCGAGGATAATGACCACTTCCGGAATGCTTATTTCCGCCCTGACATGTTTCGCCCTCATGTTTATGGGAGTTTCTGTGCATCTGCCCCTGATGGTGGCCGTGTTGATGCTCCTTGGGGTCGGAATGGGACTGTTTACTACGCCTAACAACAGCGCCATCATGGGCTCAGCCCCCAGGGAGAAACTGGGCGTAGCCGGAGGTGTCCTGAACATGATGCGGTCTCTCGGACTTATCTTGGGAGTGAACATATCCGGAGTAATATTCACCAGTTTGGAGCACCGCTACCTGTCTGACAATGGGTATCCGAATGTCCGGCACGTATTCAGCAACGCCACCATTCCACCGCAGGTTAAAGCAGCCGCTTTCATGCATGGGTTTATGATGGTAATTATGGTCCTTATGGCAGTTACTATTTTATCGGCGTTCCTTTCATCTGTCAGGAAAGTCAAAACAGTTGCTATCGCAGATCATGAAGGAACGAGAACAGCAGTTGTTTCTTCAGGGTTCTTTCATGGCTTCAGCCAGGAGAGCAAAGGGATTGCTTTATTTATAATGCTCCTTCTATTTACCGGGGTAACAGGTGCTTTCGCCTCTTCCCGGTTGAGTAGTGAGCGCATGCCTGCTCCGACGGCAGTGCAAAGCTTGCCTGTGGATTCAGGCCATTGCTCTAACCGGCAAGGACAAAGAGATTCAGAGGTCCAAAAGCTGGCCCTGGCATACTATGCGAAAAAATACAATGATTCCGATGTCGATGTTGATGTAATACCTCAGGGGGACTATATGGAGGCCGATATCAGGAAAAATGGCGATCTCGTAAAAAAGCTTTCTATTAATGGCAATACTGTCACTGAGGACCATACCGGTATGCGTGACTGGGCCTTTGGCCTTTTAGTCAATGTCAATTAAGGAAATGGGGATCTTTTAGATTCCTGAAATTTTAAACTAGAGGTGTGAAATGGAAAGTTGGTTGTTTTTACTGGGTTGCAGCTTAATCGGCTCATTTTCATCCAGTCTTTTGGGAATAGGGGGAGCCATAATCATTATTCCCATTATTTTGTTTTTTCAAAAGAGTGTACATATGAATCTGGGTATGCATCAAATAACTGCTCTTTCCACCCTTTTCGTCTTTGTAGCAGGGGTCATCGGTTTTTGGGCTCATGGCCGACACATGAAGATAGAAAAGCGGTTGGTGGTCATGACCGGCACTTGTGCATCCGTCGGGGCTCTGGCAGGAGGAATAGTTCAATTCCATCTGCCCCACAATGTGATTTTAATAACATTCATTGCACTGTTGTTCCTTATTGCTACTTTAATGCTTTGGCCAGTAAAGAGTGAGCATAAAGAGATCCCTGAATATTCGATAACTAAAGCCATGATTGGTTGTTTGACAGGAGGTTTTCTGGCGGGCGTAGTGGGCATAGGGGGAGGCACGATACTTGTGCCCTTTATGATAGTTTTTCTTAAAATTCCTACGAGGCCGGCCATCACTACCGGTCTGGCCCTGGTTATGCTGGCGGGCTTATTTGGCTTAATGGGCCGGCTGTCTAATGCTTCCGCTGTCCCCTGGACTTTAGGCATACCTTTAGTCCTTGGCATATTGCCGGGCAGTTTGCTGGGAACTTATACAAGCCACCGGATGCCCACAGCCGTTTTACGCAAAAGCTTTGCCATGGTGATTCTGGCGCTGGCGGTCCAGCAAGTCATAAGTATTGTTTAATAATTCCTCAGGAACTATTTGAAAAATGTTAACGAAGAGAAGGAATGTGACAAACCCTAACAGTTATATAAAAAACTTACTGGAACACTGGCACGATTTCCGCCTGAAGCTTTTTTTTGAAGGCATATTAACCGGGGCTGTTGCCGGCGCCATCGTTGTTTGTTTTAGACTTGTTCTGGCTTGGGCGGGTCCTGAAAGGTCCAAACTGTTTGCCTTTCTGGTGTCAAGCACCTTTGGTTGGACCGCGTTATGGTTTGTTTGCCTCATAGGTATTGCCTTGATATTGTCCTGGCTGATCAAGATGGTGCCTATGTCCACCGGCAGCGGCATCCCCCAGGTTAAGGGCATTCTGGCGGGCTTATTGCAGGCGGGAAGCTGGGTTAAAATAATCGGCGCAAAATTTGCCGGCGGTCTACTGGGAATTGGGGCTGGTCTTTCCTTAGGTAGGGAAGGCCCTTCGGTGCAATTGGGAGCAGCTGCCGGCCAGGGGGTCAGCAGGCTTTTGGGACGTCCCGCTATGGAGGAAAAGTATTTACTCACCAGCGGAGCCGCTGCCGGGTTGTCAGCAGCGTTTAACGCCCCCCTGGCCGGGGTGATGTTTGCCCTGGAGGAGCTGCATAAAAACTTTTCACCTGTGGTGCTGGCCTCCGCAGTGGCCGCCTCGGTTACGGCGGATTTTGTCACCCGAGTTGTTTGCGGGCAAGGTCCAGTGTTCAGCTTTCACAATATTCCGCTGCTGCCTTTTCAATATTACTTGTATGTTGTAATCCTGGGCCTTTTAGTCGGAGTTTCCGGGGTATTGTTCAACGCGGGGTTGGTTAAATCTCAGATTTTTTACGAGAAACTAACATGGTTGCCGCAAAAATTAAAGCCGGCCGTTCCTCTGTTAGCGGCCGGGTTCCTGGGATTTGTCCTGCCCCAGGTGATGGGTGGCGGAGCAGGGTTGATTAATTCGCTATCGCAGACGCACTACGCGCTTTATTTACTGTTAGCTATTTTTGCGGGTAAGTTTATATTTACCATGTTCAGCTATGGTACCGGCGTCCCGGGAGGCATTTTTATGCCGCTTTTAGCCATCGGCGCTGTAAGTGGCAATGTATACGGCAACGTCGTTGCCCAATATCTGCATATTGACCCTGTTTATGTTAACAACTTCATTATCCTGGCCATGGCCGCACACTTTAGCGCCATTGTCAAGGCGCCCATTACAGGCAGCATCTTAATCATGGAAATGACCGGCAGCTTTGAGCAGCTTTTGCCTTTGATTACTGTCTGTATGTCCGCCTATATAGCCAGTGATTTGCTGGAAGGCAAACCTATTTATGATGTTTTGTTAAATCGAATGCTGGCTAAACGAAGACCGGCCCATAAGCCAAGCCCTCAGGAACATGATGAGGGAAAGCATATTTTAGAAAAAGTGGTCAGCCTGGAGGCGCCGGTTTGTAACAGACAAATATGTGATATTGATTGGCCGGAGAACAGTCTTTTGGTGGGTATCAGACGGGGGGACACAGAGTTGATCCCAGCCCGGGACACAATTATTTATCCCGGGGATTATTTGATTGTGATGTCCGGGACAGCGGTGCTTTCCCATGTGCATTCCTGCATAGAGGAACTAGCCGGTGAAGAGAAAGCCGTTAATTAAGGAGTTACCAGCGTGAAACAGACAGTTCTGATTGTCGACGATAACCAGGATATGACCCGTTTTCTTGAAGGCATCTTAAGAAGTGAGCTATATACCGAGACCCGCAGCGCCCACGGAGGGGAATCAGCCTTGAGTATTATTGAAAAAAACACGGTCCACTGTGTTCTGGCCGATATGAAAATGCCTGGCATGGACGGCATGGAACTTTTAAAAAATATAAAAAAGAAGGACAGTCTCATGCCTGTAATAATGTTAACCGGACATGGCACCGTGGATACCGCTGTTAGGTCTATAAAAGAAGGGGCCTATGACTTTATTACTAAGCCTTTTGAGGCTGAACAGCTGCTGCTTACGGTGCGGCGGGCGCTGGCACGCCAGGAGCATCCGCATATAAAACCTGATATCGAAGAAAAAATCCTGGAAAAAGAAAAAGAAATTTTTTTTGTGGGCGAAACCCCAGCGATAAGAGAGCTTACCACCACCTTGAGGCGTGTTGCAAAGACCAACTTGCCTGTGCTGATTACCGGCGAGACAGGTACCGGAAAGGAGTTGGCGGCCCACATGATCCACAGCCTCAGCAGCAGGACCGGCAAGCCCTTTGTGGTGATAAACTGCCCGGCAATACCTGAAAACACACTGGAGAGCGAGCTTTTCGGTTATCGCAGGGGCGCGTTCACCGGGGCCAACTCGGACAGGGAGGGACTTTTCCAGGCGGCGCAGGGAGGCACCCTGTTCCTGGACGAGATCGGTGACATATCTTCCTCATTGCAGGCAAAGCTCCTGCGCGTGCTGCAGGAAGGTGAGCTGAAACCTCTCGGAGATACGACCACTCATAACATCGACGTGCGCATAGTAGCTGCAACCAACAGGGATCTCGAAGGCGGAATCACCGCAGGGCTTTTCAGGTCAGATCTTTATTACCGCCTCAACGTGGTCCCCGTCCATACCCCGCCTCTCAGGGAGATACGGGAAGACATTCCCCTTATAGCTTTCCACTTTCTGTCCTCATGCTGTACGGAGATGGGGCTTGATCAGAAAAGAATGACGGAGGATGCGATACAGTTGCTTATGACCCGGGAATGGGAAGGCAACGCCCGTGAACTTCGAAACCGAATAAAACGGGCGGTGATTTTCTCAAGAAACGACTTTCTTTCTGCGGAAGATTTCGGGTATAACGAATCTCCGGTAAGGTCCGCTGCAAACCACCCCGAACCACACACTTCCGCTTACAACGACGCACGCAAAAAGACCCTTGAGACATTCAATAAAAAGTATATAACGAACCTGCTGCGGCATACAGGAGGGAATGTCTCCCTGGCAGCACGAACCTCAGGCATAGAGCGGCAGTACCTCCAGCATCTCATGAAAAAGAATGGGATCGCTTCAAGTGAATTTCGGGGGAAAGGATAGCTGCATGCATTCTGGTTTTTCACTAAACGAAAATTTATCGGAAAGAGCCCTTTTGGCTGCCAGCACTAATGATTATATCAGATGTTTAAGAGTGGAAGTGTCAGCATCTGGAGTCCGTGAATGGAGCAGTAACAGGATTTCGAATATTATACCGAGAGATCAAATCCGCCAGATAACGCTATGCAGCGGCACAGATGTTAAGTACCCATTCTGCCAATATGTCCTTGGCCTCGCCCTGTTCTTGATCGGCCTGCTGGGATTGGCAGTGTCTTTACTTGAAGTTATTGGACAGGGCTATCTTGTTCAATCCGAACCCGGAGTAATTATGCTGCCCCTAACCCCTCTCGCGCTCTTGTTTACAGCAGGAATAGGGTTCTGGATTCTGGCCGGAATATTCAGGGTAAGATATTTTTTTATGATTGAGACCAAAAAGGGCGCCAGCAAGATATCTTTCGGAAAGTCGGCTGATGTCGATGAAATCAAGCGGTTCATATGGAAGATGAAAATGAGTTTCGGATATGTAATAGATGTCCCTACCTTTCCCACCGAAGCTCAGTTGGGGTAATCCTGTTCGTCCCCTATCGAGTCAATTCTTTGCTCATTTTAGTAATTGCTATAATAAAAAAAACAAGTGCCAGCAATATAAATATGGGATATAATATTCTTGCAATTCGGGCATACGACTTCCAAGGAAAGACAAAAATGCCACTGCCGATCAGCGAAAGCACTAGGCCGAGACTCATAAATAAAAAGATTTTTTTATTTATGAATAGAAAGTAAGATGCGATAGTAAAGCCAAGGATGCTTATGAGAACCAAAGCAGCATTCATTTCCATTTGTACACAATTATAACATGCTTGTAAGGTTTCGATGCAGGCAGAACGTCTCCGAAGCATGCGCCCCATTTTTCGTGCCGGAACAATGAAAGGCACCTAAGGATCTGCCGGCAAAGGACTCCGTCGAGTTATCAGAAGGTTACATTTGAAGTATGACCCCTTATTATTCAATGGGTGCGTCGTTTGCGTCACTTCATGTCCCTCAAAAACAGTCGAATAGGAAGGTCCCGATCTTTACATTATCTATAAATAAAGTATTATTTTAGTAAATCGGCACCGGCAGCACTTTAATTGCGGAGTTAACAGCGGTCCAAAGTACCGGCAGTTAAATGGAAATCCTAAAGGAGGAATACCATGACATCCGACCTCATACCTTCTTCTTCAATGTGCAGTGTGAAAGGCCGTTTTTTCACTTAGAGAGGAATAGGTTATGAGCATACGCGGGGGAGTTGCCATATGAGCGGGAACCGTATTCTGCGTTTTTTTCTGATTTCATTTTTGCTCTTTTCCCAATTTAGTGCAATATCATACGGTAATGACTCGTCTCGTCCAGGACCTGAATTTCTTCTCGTTAAATACCATGATATTGAAAAAGAACTGGAGAATAACTCCGGCCCTGTCCCTTTCTACATAGAATCGTCCGAGAATAAAAATGCCGCCCATGTAGATATCTACGGCACTATCAAATATCCTTTCGAGATAGTCCAAAATGAGTTTCTCGTTCCGACTAACTGGTGTGATATCCTTCTGCCTCATCCTGATGTAAGGGCATGTACTTATAAGAAGGTGAATGATACATGGCTGCTCAACATCTATAACGTTGATAACTCCTCAGAACTTCTTGAAGATGCATATCAAATGAAATTCATATACCGCGTAAGTGCACTGCAACCTGTATATTTCGATGTTGTCCTCACTGCACATGAGGGGCCCTCTCATACAAAGGACCACCAGTTCAGGCTGGAGGCGATACCACTTGGAAAAAACATAACGTTTATTCATTTGCGTTATTCTTTTGGTTACAGTGCCTTGGGATATTTCCTTATGAAAATATTCGGCGGCTCCAGGACCGGTTTCAGTATAACCGGTACGGACAGCGCCGGCAACCCTGTTTATGTAGAGGGGCTGAGGGGCTCAGTCGAGCGTTATGTTGTATGCGATTACCTTGCAATTGTGGCATACTTTGATACACTTAAGTCTCCTCCTGATCAACGGTTCGAGCGACGAATAAGTCAATGGTATGATTTGACGACCCATTTCAAAGAACAGCTTTTAGAAATGAAAGAGGAAAAATATCTTGCGGATAAGAGCCAGGATTGGAAAAGTCAGCAAAGACTCCAAGGTGATTTGAACAGATAAGAGATATGCAGCGGAGTAAAGACCTGTCTAAAGGATGTTTACCATGACGGAAAAGAGTAATTCTTACAGCGTAACGCGCTTACTCGTCATTGCGGCAGCGCTCGTGATCATTATCGGGGGCATCAATCAGGCAGCGCCGGTCCTGGCTTCATTCCTCGTCGCTCTTTTCCTATCTGTCATCGGGACGCCGCCGGTACTCTGGCTCGAGCGGAAACGCGTCCCTTCTCTTGTCGCGGTTCTGATCGTGGTGGCAGGGATGATCACGGTCCTGCTGATGATCGGGGTTGTCGTAGGCACGTCCATTAATGGCTTTTCCGCTGCCTTGCCAAGCTACCAGGCGCGCTTGCGGGAGCAGGCCTCTGCACTCAATGTCCTTTTGACAAGCAAGGGGATCGGAGGCATTGACAAGGTCCTGCTCGGATATGTCAAACCGGAAGAGGTGATGAGGCTGACTGCCGGCATGCTCAAGGAGTTGGGCTCGGCGCTTTCCAATATGGTCCTGATTCTGCTCGCCGTAACCTTTATATTGTTTGAAGCATCGAGTTTTCCAGTCAAGCTTCGAGCTGTCCTCGGTGAACCTAAGAAGGTTTTCCCTCAGGTTGCGAGGTTTGTGGATGATATCAAACGTTATATGGTCATCAAAACGCTGATAAGTCTGGCCACAGGAGTCCTGATCGGGGGATGGCTGGCCATTCTCGGTGTAGATTTTCCCATTCTTTGGGGCTTCCTGGCCTTTCTGCTGCACTATGTGCCTAATATAGGCTTCATTATCGCAGCCGTTCCAGCGGTACTTCTCACCCTTATCCAACTCGGAGCAGGTACTGCCGCGCTCGGAGCTGCCGGATATCTTGTTGTTGATCTCATAGTCGGCAATTTGTTTGAAACGAGGTTCATGGGACGCAGGCTCGGCCTGTCCACGTTGGTTGTTTTTCTTTCGTTGATTTTTTGGGGAAGTCTGCTCGGTCTGATCGGCATGGTCCTTTCCGTACCTTTTACCATGGCCCTTAAGTTTGCATGCGAAAGCAGTGAAGGCACACGATGGATCGCGGTATTGCTAGGTCCTGAACTGAACGCTAAAGACATTCCATCGGCGTCGAAAAAACATAAACTATCGGGTAAAGGTTAAGGAACTTTAAAATCATATTCGTCTGCATTCGGGTATGCCACATTCTTCTCACCGTAAGTCTCACCAGGCTTACTTCTTCATATCTGCGTTTGATACTTTCCAGTAAGATAGAAAAAGACAATTTTGAATGACCTCAAAAATCTCGGGAAAAATGCAAGACTATTTCATGCCCGCCCCTGCCGTCCTTGCGGATCTCTGCCCGCCCGTTGACTTTCGTCGCTATGATGGTACACTTGAAATTAGAATCTTTTTCCAAACGAGAGGATACAGAAGTACGGTATGCGTTTAGTTGAACGGTGATCGACCATCCTGTTTCTTGACGGAACCGCAGGGATGAAGGCGGAGAGTAGAGTTTATATCCATAATTTTGCAAAGCAGAGGAGGAGGTGATAACATGAAAATCCTAAAACTATTGTCATTTGTAACTGTAAGCTGCGTGTTTTTAGTGGTCGGGTGCGCCCATAAAGAAGTAGCTCCTACTGCAGATATTCCCAAGGCGGAAATGGCTATCAAGGAAGCAATGGATAGGGACGCTTCAACCAACGCACCGCTCGAATTAAAAACTGCCGAAGATAAACTTCAAGCTGCAAAGGAAGCTATGAAGAAGGAAGAGTTCGAAAAGGCCCGGCGTCGAAGTATTTCTGTAAGTCAGCACCTTTGATATGCTTCTTTATCTCATTTATTCCAAGTTGTAATGACCGCATTTTCAGTGTGAGGTGATAGCTTTCAATAACTGCCGTGCTTTTGGCTCATCCGGCTTTATCCTTAATCCTTCGGTCAGTTCCCTGCGGGCATTTTCCATCTGCCCCGTCCGGTAGTAGGTAGATCCGAGATTGAGATGAGCGTCCGCATAGTCGGGCTTCAGCCTGATTGCCGTCAGATACTGCTCAATTGCCTTGTCGTACATCTTCCGATCCTGATAGATAATGCCGAGATTGTGGTGGGCTTCAGCATCGTCAGCATTCAGCCTGATTGCAGTCAGGTACTGCTCGGCAGCCTTGTCGGGCATGTTGCGAGCCTGATAGAAAACCCCAAGATTATAATGGGCCTCCTCGTTATCAGGTTTCAACTTTATAGCAATCTGCAATTCGTCCACAGCCTTGTCAGGCATGTTGAAAGCTTGATAGATGCCGCAAAGATTATAATGGGCCTCCGCGTAATCGGGCTTCAGCTTTACAGCAATCAGAAACTGCTCCATGGCCTTGTCAAGCATGTTGCCAGCCTGATATAAAATACCAAGATTATAATGGGCTTCCGCGTTATCAGGCTTCAGCTTTATAGCAATCTGCAATTCGTCCATAGCCTTGTCAGGCATGTTGAAAGCTTGATAGATACCGCAAAGATTATAATGGGCCTCCGCGTAATCGGGCTTCAGCTTTACAGCAATCAGAAACTGCTCCATGGCCTTGTCAAGCATGTTGCCAGCCTGATATAAAATACCAAGATTATAATGGGCCTCCGCGTAATCGGGCTTCAGCTTAATAGCAATCAGAAACTGCTCTATGACTTTGTTAGGCATGTTGCGAGCCTGATATAAAATACCAAGATTATTATGGGCCTCCGCGTAATCGGGCTTCAGCTTAATAACAATCAGAAACTGCTCCATGGCTTTGTCAGGCATGTTATGAGTTTGATAGAAAACCCCAAGATTATAATGGGCCTTTGCGTCACTAGGGTTCAGGTTGATGGCAATCTTTAATTCGTCCATAGCCTTGTCAGGCATGTTTCGAGCCTGATAGATAATCCCAAGGTTATAATGGGCCTCAACGTAATCAGGGTTCAGTTTAATGGCAATCAGAAACTGCTCCATGGCTTTGTCAGGCATGTTTTGAGCTTTATAGTCATTGCCAAGATTGTTGTGTACACTTTCCTTAGCAGGAGATTTTTTAACAGTATCCTCCCATAATCTGATCTTGTCTCCCCAAACCTCGTTGCGCTGAAATGTAGTAATTGCCAGAACTCCTATAGCCAGAACGAGCATCGTCAGTACAATCCTACCGGCCATAAGTGAACGCAACTTTTCTTTCAGCAGAAAGACGACTGTAACTGCACAAATAATCACTCCTACTGACGGGAGATATACACGGTATTCATTGATGATCATCGGTATTGGGATGATGCTTGACTCAACCGAAAGTGTGATAAAGAACCATAAGATTCCAAACCCCATAAGACGCAAAGGCTGCGAATCGTGAATCGTGAACAGTGAATCGTCTTCATTGCCTATCGCCCCCTGCCTATCGCCTCTTATCATATACACCCCAATACCTAAGAGCAGTGCGAGGAACACAAAAGAAAGAACTACAGGCAAGACGAAGAAAGATTTAAAGACCGGATAGTCATAAAAAATATTCTGGTTCACCGGGAAAAAAAGCAGGCGGAGGTATGTGACAATAACCCTGAACTGTGTGAAGAGATATTCATTCTGAGGGAACACTTTTGCCCCATATGAGCCTGGATCGAGCTGGTGAGTTCCGGTCAGACTCATAAGTGTCAGCGGTATAATAGTGAGTGTAAGGAGTATGGGCGCAAGATAACATGCCCTCTTTTTCATTGAATCCTTGAAGAAACAAAACTCATATAACGTGATCACCAATGGCAGCGTAAAGGCATTCTCTTTCGTCTTCATCGCCAGCACCGCTGAAATGAATGATATCCCGTAATAAAAGAGATGCCGATATTTGCCGTTCCCGTTTAGCCCGTCGCCTATTACCATCAGCCTTGACTTTATATAAGCTGTGAGGGAAAGGAGATAAAAGAATGCGGCGAGAGAGGCAAAGCGCTGGAACACATAGGTCACCGCCTCTGTTTGCAAAGGGTGTGCCGCAAACAGAGCGGCGGAGAAAAAAGCAATTAAAGAGCGTGAATCGCGAATAGCTAATCGTGAAGGGTTAACACTTTTTACTTTTTTTATAAAAAATGGCGTGTTGAAAGTCAATAAAACAAGCAGATAAACCAGGATGGAGTTTGCAATATGAATGGCAATGTTGACGATATGGTAGCCAGTCACCGATAAGCCGTGCATCCTATAGTTAAGCGCAAAGGTGAGATACCCGATATAGCGGTTTATGAGTCCGCTGTAAAGCTCAAACCCTTTTGCATCTGACGGGCTTGCGAAATAATGAAGGTCTTTTATGATGGGATTGTTAACAATGAACATGCCCTCATCCCATTGAAACGGTGCATTAAGAGTATTGGTATAGATGATGAGGATAAGAAAAAGCAAACAGGCAATATGCATAAGGGTGTTATTTGCCAGTGACCGCCAGCTGAGAGACGAAGACGGTACGGGATTAGGATGTTCTTTTGTATTGCTTAACTTTTCTGTTTTTCTGCTTTTCTTTTCCATAATATACTGCAAAGTTTCTGTTATAACCGCGCCAATCACTATAACATTTTTGTTTTTTATCTTCAATTGAGACGATGGACTCAATGTTTGGTGCTATGGGCATTTCGAAACTTATGTACCGGTCGGGTCTGTACCTCCACGAATTTTTCCTGGTTGTAACTTTGGGGACGTTGTTACATACGCTGCAATTCGCCCCGTTGCGACCACTTTGATCAACAGCCGGGCGGTACTTGATTGGTAGTGATGCAGGATATGAATTCCGCATCCAGACATCTTTGCGCGTTTCTACTTATACTACACACGAGAAACATCTTGGTAAGAATGTTGAATGCGGTTCGTACACAGCACTTTCGGAAGATGAGAGCCGAAGGTCATATCTCCCCTAATAATCAACGCTGCGGGCACTCCCTTAAAATGGCAAGTTTCAAACCGAAAGAAACAGTCAAACTGTGCCGCGGATGGTAAGTATGACTACGTCAGAAGGTGTTTCGACATCTGAGTGTTATTACACCTCTAAAAGTCTGGAAGTAGCAGTTCTGGTGCAGATAGGTCGAACCTTGAATAATTCAACAGTAGGCTATCTATGATAAAGTCTTCGGAGATCCCCCTCACTTAGTGGCTTCTAAATCAGCGAGAACCTTTTGCAGCAATGGCTTCAATTTTGGAACATCTTTTTTAACTGTGTGCCAGACGGTTTTGAATTTGACTCCAAAATAAAAGTGTATTATCTTATCCCGCATGCCGGCCATTTTTTTCCAAGGGATTTCGGGATACTTGAGCCGTGTTCCCTGAGGGACATTTTTTGTTGCCTCGCCTATGATTTCGAGACATCTCACAACAGCGTATGCTGTTTTCCTGTCCTCCGCAAGCTGCTTATAGGTCAGATTGACCACGAACGACTCCGCATTATCCATATTTTCGATAATATCTTTAATGAAGAGTGCAATATTGCGGGTCATACAGTGACTGCTTCCTTCAGTATTTTAGCCTTTAGCTCAGGGCGAACATCATTTTTAGGAATCAGGTCAACCTTGGTTTTCAGAATTTTAGTGAGATACTGTTCTGCTCCGATAAGGTCAAGCAGGCCTATAGGCCCATTAAACTCGGCCAGTAAATCTAAGTCACTTCTTTTTTTCTGTTCTCCTCTGACATAAGAACCAAAAACCGCGATATTCTTTATCTTATGTTCGTCGCGTAATGTCGCACGGTGTTTGCCAAGAATCTGTTTGATCTCGTCCAGTGACTTTTTCATAAGTGCTCCTTTTTCAAATAATTCATTCTACCATCCTTCAACAAGGGTTTTGCCGGATATGTTCTGACGGTATCTGGCAACAACATTCATCTCAAGATATTATATAACCAGTTGGATGTATTATCAAACGTTCGACGTTGGCCTGCGAGTGCCCTTGCGTCTCGCTTGAAAAAAGAACTGTAAAAAACTATAGTTTTAGCATGGAAGCTTTTTCTGAGGAAAACTTAAGCCATCAAATAAGACATCTCAAACAGGTTGAGAGACTTTCATCGAATCAAATCGCGAAACATCTTAATGTCGGCAACAATTACGTTTTGAAAATGCTGACAGAGGAGACCTCCTCTTTTCTCCTTTTTCGAATCCGCATTGAATATCTTGGACAGGTATACCGGGATTCCCCATATCCGGGAAAATGATGGGGGTCTCAGGTAGGTGTGAGGATATTAGACGATGCCGTTCGCATGCAAGTCTACAAAAACCATTAACTCTGAAGGATTTTATTTGACTGATTTCATCGGCGGTTTCAATGAGATTCAAACCCGTGTTTTAGCATTATCATTCCCTGTCAATATCAATAACCGTTCTATTGAGTTGGTCAATTACCGTCCTGCCGATAACAAGGGCGGAAAGCTTACCGATACTGCTACTGTCTATGGAAGCACGGATTACAAATTGTCTCTCCTGCATTTTTACTTCCTCTATTATGCCCAAGGCAATATCCTTGTTATGCTCGTCCCTGAATGATATGAGCCTGTTCTTCAAATCCGTCATATTGCATCTCACTGGTTCCCTTATATATCGTATATCGACACAGTCCATCGAGACCTCGACGAGATTAGCTTTTATGAAATAAGATGTCATTTTATCAAAACGATAGGAGCTTCTCGTGATGGTGTTTTTTGACTTAACATTAGTGGGCACGGGAAGCCGGTATATCTTTGGTGACATGCAACGTCTGAAAACATCAAGGATGTGTCCTAATTCACATGAATGTTCAAGAGCAAGAATTACATTAGGAACAAGCATATCTATCTTAGACAGTTTTAATATCCTTCCTGCCGGTGCCGCAATAAGGCCGGTTGTATCAGCAACCACTTTATCACACGCTGCCAGGGCACCATCCGACATTAATTTTGCACCAACTACCATAGGCAGTAGGCTGCCCATAGGCGAAATAGTACCTGCGAAATAAAAATCCGCCATCCTGATATCCGTCCAGTTTATGAGGGTCCCTTCTATTTTTGCCCATCCAATAGTCGCAGGCGGACCCACGATTGATTGCCCGATATCCAGGTCAATAATACCTGTATTTGTATGCTTTGCGAGAAGATCGCAGATGCACTCCACGAGAGTGGTTTTGCCGGTGTCAGTGCCTCCAATGACCATGATCAATTTATTCGAAGGATGCAGCAACTCCTCGGTAATATCGAGTTTCTTTATAAAATCTTCAAGCTTTGCTTTCATATTCAGGTACCGACTTCCTGAGCCAATCAGGATGACAGACCATCCTTCAAAAGTCCTTCCTCCTGGAGATTCGTGACTATGACTCTGTTACCGGGAGTGTAAAAAAGAAGGTCGATCCCTCACCAAGCTTTGATTCCACCCATATATGTCCTCCAAGCCTCTCAACAATCTTTTTGCATGTTGCCAGCCCGATGCCCGTGCCGGAGTATTCATCGATAGTATGCAGGCGCTGGAATATTTGAAATATTCTGTCAAATTGTCGTGGATCAATGCCTATACCGTTGTCGCTGACCCGGAAAAGCCACTCCCCATCCTTTCGCTCTGCATCAATATGAATACGCGGCGTATTGCTACGATACTTGATAGCGTTCCCAACAAGATTTTGGAATAGCTGAATGAGCTGCGTACTGTCTGCAGATAACGTCGGAAGGTGGCCGACAGTAATTACAGCCCTGCTTTCTGTGATCTCAAAGGTGAGATTAGCCAAAGTCGTTTCAATAATGGCGTTGACGTCCACTGGGACAAGGGGCGTTTCGCGTGTTCCTGCCCGTGCATAGCCAAGGAGGTCATTGATCAGATTTTGCATGCGTCCGGTCCCCTCGACGATATTTAAAATGTACTGATCAGCGTCAGCACCGAGCTTCTCCTTGTAACGTCTCTGAAGCAGACCTGCAAATCCCGAAACCGCACGGATCGGAGCGCCTAAATCGTGTGCGGCAATCGCGGCAAAATTGTCCAGTTCTCTGTTGCTTTGTTCCAGTTCCCCGGAATACCGCTTCAACCTCTCTTCGAGTTTCTTCCGATCAGTGATGTTACGGGCAATACCCGAGGCGCCGATAATTTTACCCGTAGAATCTTTGACAGGGGATACTGTTATAGAGACATCCACCAGTGTGCCGTCTTTCCTCATGCGCGATGTATCATAGGCAGTTATGGTTTCTCCGCTCCTGATTTTATCAAGAATTGTCGATATGTCATCGGTATGATCAGGCAGTGTCAATAAAGTTATGGAGCGCCCGATTGCTTCCTTGTCGGAATAGCCATATAGTTTCTCCGCTCCAGGGTTCCAACTGACAATAATGCCTTCCAGAGTTGCGCTGATAATGGCATCAGTAGAAGACTCTACAATTGCCGCCAGGCTGGTAATCTTATCTTGAGCTTGCTTAAGTTTTGTGGTCATGGTATTAAATCCTTCTGCGAGTTCAGTGAACTCGTCGTCGCCCTTGACATCGATCTTGTGATCGAGGTTCCCGTCTCCGATCACTAAGGCTCCGTCGCGGAGAAGTCGCATGCGATCAGTGATCGTCCGGCCCATCATCCATGAATTGATCAGTGTTGCAGCCGCCAGGATCACGAAAATAAAGACGATACCAGCGCCCGCCAGTCTGAGGGCTGAATCGCGGGATTCCCGGTTCGACTCCAGCAGATGTCGCACATTTATGGCAAACTCATAACTCCTCATTTTTAGCTGGCTGAGCAGTCTCCTTTCGATCTCGCGGGAGAGGTCGGCACTGTATGCGTGCAATCCTGCCTTTTCCCGGTTTTCCATGATGCCGGAGAAGATTTCCCCGATCGACTCATAATCCTTCAGCATCCCGGTGAAGGTCTTAATATCTTCGGGCTTCCGGAACTTTGCGGATGCCGACTTCAGAAGTCTGCCAAACTGCTCATGCTTAATAATCCACTGTTCTTTTGCCCTCTCGTTTCTATTCCATATATAATCATCTTTGAGCTGAATCACCTCAAATGCTCCGGTTATTATCTCTCCAGCGATTTTCCCTTTATTATTCTCATTATTGAGGCGGTACAGCGCCAGGGAAAGAATGAGGAGAATGATGAAAGCCGTTATTGCCGAAACAATAGCGTTTATTTTCAGCCTTCGTCTAACCTGCATGTGTTCGCCTTACCTTGTTATTCTTTTCGCTTCCGGCTTGACTGATTCCAAACCGTTCAGGTAGATATAGTTGAGACGGCTCTGCTCTTCCTGGTCACGCAGAGTCTCGGTCAAATATTTATCCAGAAACCAGACTCGCCCAAAGGTTCCCATTGCCATTCTCAATATTAGCATATCTTTACCACATTATAAGTAACCCTTCTATCCGTAAATATCTACTGAACATTAAGGATTCATACTGCAGTACAACGATGGATATTGAAGGTACCTATGTTAGTGAAGCGTTCATGCCTGTTCAAATATGAAACGGAAGGCCCTCCTCCTCACCACTTGGACTTTTCGGGACCCCTGCAGAAAAACAACCCCGTACTGCCTGGATTGCAGCCTTTTGTTGCATTCTTTCGAGGAATTTTCTATTATCTAAACATTAAGCATCGCTTTTTTATACTGCTTTTATAAATTAGGGAGGACTATGCGAAGAAATTTCTGGGCCAGAATAATTATTGCGAGTATGCTGTTGGTTGCTATCGGAATGTTTGTCGGCTCCCGAATGGGACACATGGGGCCGCTAAGCGCCCCTGGCGGAGTTATAGGGTTTCCGCAATCCTTCGCTGATGTTGCAGCAAGAGTTACTCCCGCGGTGGTTAATATCAGCACTACTTCAACAGTAAGAATACCGGGCAACCCGTTCAGGCATTTCTTCGGACCTGATGACGAGGGGCCCTTCGGTGATTTTTTTAAAAGATTTTATGGCGGTACTCCTGACAGGGAGATGAAACAACAGAGTCTCGGTTCCGGCTTCATTGTTGACAAGGAAGGGTATATTCTAACAAACAATCACGTTGTTGAAGGGGCCGATGAGATAAAAGTAAAATGTTCCGACGGCAGGGAATTTAAGGCCAAAGTCATCGGCAGGGACAAAAAGACCGATCTTGCGCTTATCAAGATAGCCTCTCTTTTCAAGGATCTGCCTACGCTCGTATTGGGGGATTCCGACACTATGAGAGTCGGCGACTGGGTGCTTGCCATCGGCAACCCCTTCGGGCTCGAACATACCGTCACTCAGGGCATTATAAGTGCTACGGGGCGTGTTATCGGCGCCGGCCCTTACGATAATTTCCTGCAAACTGATGCGCCGATTAATCCGGGCAACAGCGGCGGGCCATTGGTGAATTTGCGAGGGGAAGTTATCGGCATTAATACGGCTATTGTCTCCTCCGGGCAGGGCATAGGTTTTGCCATTCCAAGCAGTATTGCCAAAACAATCATTTCTCAACTGAAAAACAAAGGAAAGGTTGTCCGCGGATGGATAGGCGTTTCTATTCAAAACATAACTTCTGATATGGTCCAGCCCCTTGGCTTAAAAGGGACCGACGGGGCACTGGTAGGTGATGTTGTGCCTGGAGGACCTGCTGACGTTGCAGGCATAAAAAGGGGCGATGTTATTACTTCCTTCAACGCCAAAAGCATAAAAAATATGTCCGATCTTTCGAGGGACGTTGCCGATATGCCTGTCGGCAGGACTGTTGATGCGACTATTCTCAGGGGCGGCAAAGCAATAGATGTCAAAATTACCGTTACTGAAATGAATGAAGAGAAACAGGCTTTGGGCAGGAGTGATCGGGAAGGCGGTCTTGGCATCAGGGTGGATGATATCACCCCGCGCTGGAGGGCTGAATTGGGAATCAGGGAGAAGACGGGAGCGCTTGTTACAAATATCGCTTCCGGAAGTCCTGCCGACGAGGCCGGCTTGCAGGCAGGTGATATTATTAAAGAGCTGAATCACCGGCCTGTCAATAGTGCGCGCGATTTTTATGACGCTCTGAACAAGACTGAGCATGAAACGTCATTGCTCCTTCTAATCAATAGGTCGGGACAGACATTTTATGTATCTGTCAGGACGTCATAGAGTGCCGCTTGTCCGCTATCAGATATCTGGTAGTGGGTCAGTTTTTTTTGATCTGTATCACCTGGGTTCTCAGTAGTGGGCTGGTAATGTCCAGCCTGCACATCGAGAAATGGCTACTACGGATAATTCTTAATACATACCAGTGACGGAATTGAAAGACTGATTGATACAGAGCAAAAACAAACTGACCCACTACCCAGTATTGCGCAGTTAATTTATTTGTGATATATATTGATGTATAAAGTGCCGGTACGGAACAGGAAAATAAGAGCATTATAAGGAGGTAAGTAAAGTGAGATATGCATATGCGCTAATTGCGGCCGCATCAATGGTATGTTTTTATGGCATGAATAATCTTGCGGGAGCAGATCAAAAAGGTAAATCCCCTGAGGCTGAGTTCAAAGAGCACTGTGCCGTGTGCCATCCCGATGGCGGCAATGTTATTAATCCGAAAAAAACGCTGCATAAGAGCGACCGTGAGGCAAATAATGTAAAGACCGCTGCCGACATCATTAGTAAAATGCGGAACCCGGGACCCGGCATGACAAAGTTTGACAAGAAAACTATTCCTGACGGCGAGGCAAAGAAGATTGCCGAATACGTATTGAAGACTTTCAAATAATTTCTGCATGCGACATTTGCTCTTAATACTTGTTGCTGTCTGTTTTTTTTCCCCGCTGTTGCTTCTTCCGGAGGCGCAGGGCCATGAGGAATTGCCTTCCGGACGTTCCGGCTCTTCAGGTGATATCGGGGTGAATGAGCGGATAGGGCAGAGCATCCCCCTCGATGCAGTTTTTTATGATGAACAGGGCAACATGACAACCCTGAAGGAACTGGTCAACAGGCCGGTTGTCCTGAGTCTTGTCTATTACAGTTGCGACCGCATCTGCCCGCAGCTGCTTGGAGCGACAGCAGCTATAACCGGTGCATTGAAATATGTTCCGGGCAAAGACTATTCATTAATCACGATCAGTTTTGACCCGGAAGATACGCCAAAAACCGCCCGTGATGCGAAAAGGAATTATATCAACTTCCTGGGACCGTCCTTCCCCGAAGGCGCGTGGAGGTTTCTGACCGGAACAAGTGACAATATCAACCGGGTCCTGAATGCCGCAGGGTTTACGATAAGAAAGGAAGATATCCACGGTTTTTCACATCCGGCAGCCCTTGTTGTGCTATCTCCCAAAGGGAAAATCGTCCGCTATGTTTATCCTGTGAGCGATATCAACTTCTCTTTGCCTCACCCGCTTGCGTTTCAGCCTTTTGACCTGACCCTTGCTATTGCGGATGCGGCAAAAGAGAAGACCGGCTTCAGTGTTCAGAGGGCGCTGGCATATTGCTTCCCCCACATGCCTAAGGGGCAGGAGACCTTTTTTAACATCTTGAAAATATCCGGCGCTGTCATTGTCTTCTTTGTCCTGGCTTTCTTTATTTACCTGGTGTCCGCCGGGAGGGCGCTGAAGGGGGACAAATAATGAATACGTTTTATGCTGACCTTGGGCCTCAGCGCGGTCTTGCAGCATGGCTGCTGTCCACCGATCATAAGAGGCTCGGTATAATGTATCTGACGGCGCTGCTTGTGTTTTTTTCCATCGGCGTGTCGTTAGGCGTGCTGATGCGGCTTAATCTCATCTCTCCCGGCACGTTTGTTCAGGCCCACAACTATACCAGACTGTTTACCATTCACGGCATAATAATGATTTTCCTTTTTATCATACCGGGGATACCGGCGTCGTTCGGGAATTTCTTCCTTCCACTCCTCATCGGCGCCCGTGACGTGGCATTCCCGCGGATAAACCGCTTGTCATGGTGGCTTTACCTTACTGGAGCAGTTGTTGTGCTCGCGTCGCTTTTTTTTGGCGGCGGGCCGCTCGATACAGGGTGGACGTTCTACGCTCCTTACAGCATCCAAACCAGAACAAATGTATCGATGGCCGTGCTCGGGGTCTTTATACTGGGGTTTTCATCTATTTTGACCGGCCTCAACTTTATTACCACCATCCATCGCCTCAGGGCCCCGGGCATGACCTGGCACCGGATGCCCCTCTTCGCGTGGACGCTCTACGCTACGGGCTGGGTCCAGTTATTGGCCACTCCTACAATAGCCATTGCTCTCCTTCTTATTATTCTTGAGCGGTTCTTTGGAATCGGGTTCTTCGATCCTGCCAAGGGAGGGGACCCGGTGCTGTTCGAGCACATGTTTTGGATATATTCCCACCCGGCAGTTTATATAATGGTGCTGCCGGCCATGGGAATTATTTCAGAGGTGGTCCCGGTATTTGCCCGGAAGGTCATTTTCGGTTACAGGGCCGTTGCTTACTCGGCTATTGCGATTGCTGCCGTGGGTTATCTTGTCTGGGGGCATCATATGTTTACGAGCGGCATGAGTGATACAGCGAGGGTCATTTTTTCATTCTTCACATTTCTTGTTGCCGTGCCGAGCGGCATGAAGGTATTTAATTGGCTGGGCACGCTGTATAAGGGATCCATCAGGCTCGATGCCCCCATGCTGTATGCACTGTCCTTCATCTTTTTGTTTTCCATCGGAGGTCTTACAGGCCTCATACAGAGCGCGGTTGCGACAAACCTGGACCTGCACAGCACCTATTGGATTGTGGCCCATTTCCACTATGTCATGTTCGGAGGCATGGGGTTTTCTTTTTTGGCTGCGCTGCATTACTGGTTTCCGAAGATGTTCGGCAGGATGTACCGGGAGCGTCCTGCAAAGATAGGCTGGCTGGTGTTCTTCATAGGATTCAATATCCTCTATTTCAGCATGTTTATTCTTGGCTACAACGGGATGCCTCGCCGCTATTTCGATTATCCACCTCAGTATTTTACGGGCCAACTGGTGTCGACTATCGGATCATGGGTCCTGGCGGCCGGACTCATAATCATATTCAGAAACCTTATTATGGCCTTTTACAAGGGGCCTAAGGCACCTGACAACCCATGGGGAGGTTCGACACTGGAATGGCAGGTGCCTTCTCCTCCTCCCCACGAGAACTTCGGGAAGATACCTGTGATAACGCGGGGACCGTATTCATTTGAATAATTATGAATGAGAAAATAACGATAGAGAGCAGCGCCGAAGAGAAGCACACCGGTTACATTGGGGCAAAGTTCGGCATGTGGTTTTTTCTTATGACTGAACTGATATTTTTTGGAGGGCTGTTCCTGTTGTATTCCGTTTACCGTTCTAAATATGCTGCAGACTTTCATATCGCTGCGCTCGATGAAAATATTGTAATCGGTTCGTTGAACACGGTCATTCTTATTACCAGCAGCTTTACGATGGCACTTTCTATCAGCGCAATCAGAAAGGGGAACAATTTGCTGTCTTCATGGCTCCAGGCAGGCACCATTACTATGGGATGTATTTTTCTGGTCAACAAATATTTTGAATGGAGCGACAAGATAGGACGGGGCATTTACCCCGATTCGCCTTTGATGATGCAGAAGAAAAAGGGCGAGATACTGTTCTACAGCCTTTATTACGTGATGACCGGCATACATGCATTTCATGTCATTGTCGGCATCGCTGTTATCGGTACGATGCTTTTTTTGACCCGAAAAGGGGCAATCGACAGCAGGTCATTCGTCAAGCTTGAAAATACGGGGCTGTACTGGCATTTTGTAGACATAGTCTGGATTTACCTGTTTCCGCTCTTTTATCTGGTTACTTAGAAGCAGGCAATAGGCGATAGGCGATAGGCGATAGGCAATAGGCAATAGGCAATAGGCAATAGGCAATAGGCAATAGGCAATAGGCGATAGGCGATAGGCGATAGGCAATAGGCAATAGGCAATAGGCAATAGGCGATAGGCGATAGGCAATAGGCAATAAGGAGATATGGTATGGGTAATGGGTCATGGTTATGGGTTGCAGCATTTTTTGCCTATGGCCTATCACCTATCGCCCATTGCCTGTGTTATTAATATGGAAGATGCACGCACTCATATAACGAGTTACAAAACATATGCATATATATGGGTGTGCCTTTTGTTCCTGACCGGTATTACCATCGCGGTTGGAAGAATGAATTTTACGCGTTTCAGCGTTCTGATCTGTCTTGCTATCGCGTCCATAAAGGCCCTGCTTGTCCTCATGGTTTTTATGCATGTCCGTTATGAAGGGGCTTTTCTCAAGGGTGCAATTTTACTCACGGTCTTTACTTTGACGGCAATGATAGGACTTACGTTTATGGATGTCTGGTACAGATGATGAAAAATAACTTTATTGAGTTCAACATTCAGCGTTGCAGCGGGGTCAGGCGTTGACTATGATATCGGACATTTCAAATACAGCCGCAAAAGTTGACCTTGCTTTCCTCTACATAACGGGGATGTCAGTGGTCCTTCTTGTACTTATCACTTCCTTTATGGTGTATTCTCTCGTCAGGTACAATATAAAAAGAAATCCCCGCGCCGAACAGATAGAAGGGAATGTCGCTACAGAAATCATCCTGACGATTATCCCGGTAATTCTGGTGCTCGTCATGTTTTATCTTGGGTGGACTAATTTTTCCTATTTGCGCAATGCGCCGAAAGACGCCATGCTTGTCACTGTCAGAGGAATGATGTGGTCCTGGCATTTTGAATATAAGAACGGAAGACAGGCTGATGTACTGAATGTGCCTGTCGGTAAACCGGTTGAACTGATTCTGACCTCCGCTGATGTGATCCACAGTCTTTATATCCCGGCATTCAGGATAAAAGAGGATGCCGTGCCTGGCATGAAGACACATTTATGGTTTAAAGCAAATGAGCTTGGATCATATGATATTTTTTGCACCGAATACTGCGGAACGGGTCATTCGCATATGCTTTCAAAGGTGGTTGTAATGGCCCAGGATGCCTTTGATAAATGGTATGCGAGCTCCGGGCCCACCGGGAAAGAGGACAAGGGCTTGCAGTTGTTGCAGGACAAGGGATGTTTGGGCTGCCATACTACCGACGGCACGAAGAAAATAGGCCCGACATTTAAGGGGATATTCGGAAGGAAGGAAACAGTCATCACCGACGGCAAGGAGCATGAAATTATTGTTGACGAGGCCTTTCTTAGAAAGGCTGTGCTTCAACCCGGCGACGATCTGGTGAAAGGGTATCCCAAAATAATGCCGAAGCTGCCGGTAACCTTGGAGGAACTTGACGCAATTATCGCGGCGCTGAAGGAATTAAAGTGAGCGCTCCTTTGGCAATGTTACGTTCTTACGCAGAACTTTCGAAGATACGGATTTCTTTTTTTGCTGCGCTGTCTGCGTCGGCCTGCTTCGTGCTCGCATCCGGCGGCTTTACGCTGCGGTGTGTACTGGTAACCGGCGGTGTTTTTTCCCTTGCTTCAGGTTCCTGTGCGTTAAACCATTACCAGGAAAGAGACACGGACCGGCTCATGCCTAGGACCTGGGGCCGGCCTATCCCTTCCGGCAGGATAAAACCCGGGCAGGCATTAGTCTTTTCTTTTTTATTAATGTGCACGGGAAGTGCCGTACTCCTTGCATGCAGCGGCATAGAAGCATTGCTCTTAGGGCTTTTTGCGGTGCTCTGGTATAACGGAGTTTACGTATCCCTCAAAAAAATAAGCGTTTTTTCGGTAATTCCAGGCGCGTTGACCGGGGCTGCGCCTCCGGCCATAGGATGGATAAGCGGCGGAGGAATGTTTTTTTCCCCTGAACTTGCTGCGCTTTGTCTCTGTTTTTTTATCTGGCAGGTCCCCCACTCCTGGTTGTTGTATCTTGAATACGGCGGAGAATATGAAAAAGCCGGTTTGCCGTCTCTGACACGCATATGGAGCAGGCGGCAGATCATAAGGACTACTTTTGTCTGGACCCTCTGCACCGCGGTAATCTGTCTCATACTCTCTCTTTATGTGGAGGTCATTGCGCCTGTTATCCGTATTGCACTGCTTGTCTCAGCTTTATGGCTTGCCGGCAGCGGTGTAATGCTTTTAAATGAGGAAAGAAGCGGGAATGCCCGCGGCTTCCTCTTTGGAAAGCTGAATGTCTATCTTTTTGTTATCATGGCACTGCTTGTCTGCGGCAGGTTGCTGGATCTCAAATGCAATTAAGAGAGTAGTCGCCCTCCCAAGGCCGCATTGTTATGGTCTTTCCACAATCCGGCAAGTGAAAAATGTTAATATATAATGGTGCGCGGAACTAACAGTGATGCCCTTATTGCCGAGCTTGAGCTGCATCAACTAATGTCAGCGGTACGGACGGACACGCCTGAGAAGGCCCTGAGAGCTGCGGAGGCGTGTATTGACGGAGGGTTCCGATTTGTGGAAGTCACCTTTTCTGTACCGGGTGCTGAAAGGGTAATAGAGGAGCTGAGCCGAAGAAAAAATGCAGTGATCGGCGCCGGCACTGTCCTCAGCGTCAGCGAGGCGAAACGCGCGCTGAAGGCGGGTGCAGCATACATTGTCAGTCCGAATGCAGATGAACGTGTTATCAAGTTTGCAAAGAAGGAGGGGGTTGTTTCAATTCCAGGAGCATGTACCCCCTCCGAGATTTACAGGGCGCATATGGCTGGTGGCGATATCATCAAGCTATTCCCCTTTGTGGAGATCGGCGGCCTGGATTTCCTTAAAGCTGTGAGGGGTCCGTTGCCCTTTATAAAATATATGCTCTGCGGGGGCGTCAACTTCGAAAATTTCGAGCAGTATCTCGAAGCGAGGGCCTCCGGCATTCTTGTCGGGTCCTCAGTATTGCGACGCGAACTCGTGGCAGCAGAGGACTGGGCTTCGATAGCCGGGCTTGCCCGGGAGTTTGTCCTGAGGAGGGACAAATGGCTGGAGAAGCAGGGAAATAAATATACTAAGGAGGCTTCATTATGTATCGTCCACAGATAAAGGTTCTGGACTGCACCATCCGCGACGGCGGATTGATCAACAAATGGCAGTTCGGTGATGACTTTGTGAAAAAGGTCTATCAGGCCCTTTCCCGGGCCGGCGTCGATTATATGGAAATAGGTTATAAATCATCTGAGAAATATTTCTGCCGGGTCGAACATGGGGCATGGAAATTCTGCACCGATGAGGACATAAAGCGGGTGATAGGGGAAAAGAACGGCAGCATGAAGCTTTCTGCGATGGCTGACATAGGCAGGATAGATGCCGACGACATCCCACCCAAAAGCGAGAGCGTGCTGGACATGATCAGAGTCGCCTGCTATGCCCACGAGACAGACAAGGGGATTAGTCTTGCCCATCATTGCCAGGACAAGGGCTACGAAGTAACAATTAACCTTATGGCTGTCTCAAAGGTGATCGATAGAGACCTTGATGAGGCCCTCAACGATCTCTCAAAGAGCAGCGTGCCTGTTATTTATCTTGTTGACAGTTTTGGCGCCATGTATTCAGAGCAGATCCATTTTTTCGCCAAGAAATACTTTGAAGCCATGCCGGGGAAGGAACTCGGCATTCATACGCACAACAACCAGCAGCTCGGATTTGCCAATACCATAGAGGCGATCATTGCCGGAATCAACCGCATTGATGCTACGATCTACGGTATGGGAAGGGGCGCCGGGAACTGCCCCCTCGAACTGCTGCTCAGTTTCCTTAAGAACCCGAAGTTCGACATCGGACCTGTCCTGGATGTTATACAGGAATTATTCATCCCGTTGAAGGCTGAGGTTGAATGGGGATACCACATTCCCTATATGATTACCGGTATACTGAACGAGCATCCGAGAACCGGGATGAAGGCCATGGCAGCAAAGGAATTGCCCAATCTCAGGCACCTTTATGAAGACTTGAGGGATGGCACCCCCCTCGACTAGCACCCTGGAACAGAGATGTTTAAAGCTATCAAAGGAACACTTGTTGCGATGAACAACAGAGGGCCTGGCGATGTTGCAGGATAAGTTTCATGTGGGGTTGAGACTGACGATCCAGATGAACAGCAACTATAACAGAATCGAATTGTCGTTAGTCGGTTGGGTACAAGGAAATGTTATCTTTGCAACGGGACCTAATTTGAAGGAGGTAAACTTGACATCAGAGGACCATTGTGTCGTTAGGTTCTTGAAAGACGGTATTGCATATGGTTTTCATACACAGATGGTAAACAAGCTATACTCCCCTGTACCCCTTATCTTCTTCCGGTATCCGGAACATATTAACAGTCTGGCATTCCGGAAATCAACGCGGGTAAAAACAAATATTCCCGCAAAAATAATGGGAATGACAAGAACCAGGGACTTAATAAGTGATAACGCGAGAATTGCTGATTTAAGTGAAACGGGTTGTTTGGTGGAGGTCGCATCCGCAGAATTATCTGCAATAGAACCAGGCAGTGATTTTTACCTGACATTCATGATATGGGATGAGAGCCTTGAATTAGACTGTACGGTAAGGAGTATAAGAAAAAATGAGGGGCATTATTTATTGGGGGTCGAATTCAGGCACATTCCCAGGAGCTGCAAAGGAAGCATGCAAAATTTTCTTGGCATGTTGACGGTTAGCCAAAGAGGATTTCAACATTAATCGCCGGCAAAACACAAACCGCCGGGAATTTTTCAAACATAGAGATATTTAAAGCTAATGACTAGATATGTCCTGCCACTGGTAATTATAGCGCTTTCCCTGTCTTTTTTCAGACTCGGATTTGTTAAACTCTTTGACGTCGATGAGGCGGTCTTCTCAGCCGCTACCAAAGAAATGGTACAGAGCGGCAACTTGATAACTCCGACCTACAATGGAGAAAACCGTTACGATAAGCCGATTCTTTTTTACTGGCTAATGGCCGTTTCTTACGAGGTCTTTGGGATCAACAACTTTGCTGCGCGCTTCCCTTCTGCTCTTGCCGCCGTATGTCTGGCATTGGCGCTTTTTTTATTTGTAAGGCGCTCACATGGGGATAAGAGGGCGTTTTATGCGGCCCTCTCATTCGTGCTGTCGATCTACTTCCTTATTTATTCGCGTGCTGCCGTGACTGATATGTCATTGACTCTGTTTATCAGTATCTCGCTGTTTTCATTCTACCTGTCCACGGTTTACCGGAGCATTGCTCCTGTGAAGGCGTCCAGGTATCTCTGCGGGTTTTATGCTTTCTCAGCGCTAGCCTTTCTTACCAAGGGGTTAATAGGGATTGTCTTCCCTTTTGGGATAGCCCTTATTTATCTTTCCGCCACCGAGGGAAAGGCCGGCTTCAAAAAGCTAATTACACTGAAGGGTATCTTTATTTTCCTGATTCTCTCGGCCCCCTGGTATTCCGCTCAAGTCTCCATTAACGGGCAGGAATTTATCGATCAATTTTTCATAAAACACCACTTCCAACGATTCGCCGGGGTGGTATCGGGCCACAGCGGACCAATCTACTATTACATACCTGCTTTACTGATCGGACTTTTCCCCTGGGTGGCGTTCCTTCCAGCTGGAATCCGGGCCGTTTTCAGAGAGAAAGACAGACTCAATCTGTTTGCCTTTATCTGGGCGGCATTTATTGTCGGTTTTTTTTCATTATCCACAACGAAGCTGCCGAATTATATTCTGCCCGCTGTTCCTGCGGCAGTTATACTGATTGCTTCAGGGATGACTGAAGGGGAAAAGAACCGGGACCGTTTTGCCTATTTGTTCATGGCGCTCCTGGCAGCAGCGCTGGGTTGCGGCCTGGTACTTTCAAGGTCATACCTGATCAAATACGGAATCCCGGAAGACGGAGGGATCATTATCGCAGGCGCGGTCATGGCTGCTGTTATACTGGCGGATTTTTACGCGGTCATCCGCAATAAAAGACTGTATCCTGTCCTGTTCTGCCTTACGGGAATCTTCATAGCAGTACTGCTAGTGAAAGGGCTGCCGGCTGCCGGCGAGTATCTCCAGGGAACATTGTACAGTTATAGTTTATATGCAAAAGAAAAGCTTCCTCCTGATGAGCGCATTATTACATACGGCATAAACAACCCGAGCATTGTTTTTTATTCGGGGCATAAGATTATTCATGCCGGCAGTGAAAACGAGCTGAAAGCGCTTATGGATACAGCACGGCATCATGCGCTTGTTATTGCGAAGACAAAGGACAGACGGAAAATCGAACCCCTTGGTTTGAATGTTTTAGAGATGGACTCCAGATATGCACTTTTTGAAAAAAAATAAAGAATTATTGTTAGCCGGGCCACTTGTCATTTTGTTGATTGCCTTCCAGGACAAGGCGGTCATGGTATGGATGAAGTACCTCGATCAGAGTCGATCTTCTTTTTACGTGCTGCTCAGGAAGCTTGATCCTTTCATAAATTTTATCGGCCATGGCACAACACTGCTCGTTACCGCATGCCTGCTTTTTGTTATAGGTAAAAAGTTCAGCGCCGGCATGCGCTATACAGGCAAAGCGTTGGTGCTGAGTTTTTTTAGTGCAGGAATTGCTGTCCAGCTGCTCAAGCACCTGGTCGGACGGGCGCGGCCCCGCATTACGGAAGGCCTCATTATAATAGGCCCCTCACTTAAGGGAGGATATGATTCCTTCCCGTCCGGACATTCGGCGGTTGTCTTTTGTTTTTCCTTTATTCTGGCGCAGCAATTCCCTAGGTCGAGGATCATGTGCTATTGTATTGCTGCCATAATCAGCCTAATGAGGGTAGTAGACCTTTCTCATTTCCCCTCCGATGTCGCTGCAGGAGCGCTCTTCGGCGTGATTGTGGGAAAGGTATTATCGGAAAAGTTATTTGACCCCGGGAAGCTGGTATCATACAGATGAACGAAGAGGACAAAAATACATCCAGGGTCCTGAATCGCCGCGTGCATATGGCCAATGAGCGGACTTTCCTGGCCTGGATAAGGACCAGTATAGGGATAATGGCGTTCGGTTTTGTTGTGGAAAAGTTTGCTCTTTTTGTAAGGCAGTTTTATTTGGTTTTCGGAAAGGAAGTCATGGCTCCGTCACCGGGATATTCTTCCATATTCGGGGCCACTCTCGTTGGGTTCGGGGCATTAATGGGGGTGCTTGCCTTTGTGAGGTACAGAAAAGTGGAAAAGCAGATTGATTTAAACACTTACCAGCCTTCTTTGCTGCTTGATATAATGGTCACACTCACTCTCCTTGCCATCGCAGTATTTCTTATCATCTATTTACTCCATAGTGTCTAAGTGCTTCAATCCCATGGCCCATGCTCCGAAAATGGGTATACCTGGAAGTGTTATAATATCTTAGAAACGTTAGATAAATGGCTATCAGGCGTATCCTCAGCGTGGTCGGGTACGGAGGTTAGTGAGCGAAAGATATTCATTACCTGCACTCTTGCCGCAGGGAGTCTCCAAGGGGGGGTCTGTCATGGATAAAAGAGTCGTAATGTTTGCTGCTTCGATTTGTCTGCTTCTTGTGGCTATGCCGGCTATTGCTGCAATACACTGGTATACGTTGGACGAAGGCCTGAAGATGGCTGCGAGTGAGCATAAGCCTGTTATTATTGACTTTTTTTACGGCAAGGGATGCCCTCGCTGCGAGTTTTTGCAGAAACAGGTATACGATAATCCTGCTATAGCGAAGAAAATATCTGATGACTTTGTCCCTGTGCGTATTGATCTGACCAAAAAGCTTTCTGCTGAGGAAACGGCCCTTGGCAACCAGTATGATTTCAAGAATGACTGTCTCCTGCTCTTTCTTGACAATAACGGTAAGATTATTAAAGGTCCAGGCGGGAAAAAGCTTTGCTTTGTTGATTCGATAGAACCTGAACAGTTTATGCAATACCTTGATATGGTAAGGGAGGGATATAAGTAGGATTCTGGCATCTAAATTGCTTATTTAAAAAGCAAGGAGGTGTCAGATATGAGTCGGCATATGTTGAAAGCGATCGTCTCTATCCTGAGGGAGTCCCCTCTTTACAAAACGTTTTCACCCGAGGAGAAGCGCTCTATAATAAAAGGGCTGGCTGATAGCTACTCGTTTCTCGATGATTGTAAAGGTGGAGACATAGTTGGATATGAGTCAAGCTGGGCTGGAATTATTCAGACCCATAAGTGAAATGGAGCATTACAGAGGTGACTTACCGGTCTTTTTTGCTCTAAGTTAGCCCCCGTGGCCTTTCTTTCCTCCTTCTTTCCTTTTTTAAGAAACTCTTTCCCATTTGAGGAAATATTGATAGTGGGTCAGTTTATTCTTATTCTGTATCAATATGTAACGGCCAGTGAACCCCAGGTTTTAACCTGGGGGTGAATGGCCGCCCGGAGCGGAGCCCTGTGGCGGAGCGGAGGTGCCTTTTGGCATAATCTGGTATGCCCGGATATTGGACAGGCGCCCATACAAAACATCGAATACGCTTGCACTTGGTATGGATACCGAAGTACAGGAAAAGGGTTCTCCGAGGCAAAATAGCCGCAAGAATTAAACAATTGTTGTACGAGGCGTGCAAAGTAAATAGATGGTTGCTTTCAGAAATGAATGTGCAAGAGGATCATGTGCACATTCTGATTCAGATATGGCCACGAGAAAGTGTAGCTGATGTTGTAAAAAGGTTAAAAGGCGGAACCAGCAAGGTGATCAGAGCGGAGTTCCCAGAGTTGGAAGAATTTCTGTGGGGAGACAGCTTCTGGGCAGACGGCTATTTTGCCGAAACAGTAGTTAAAGTAGAGGAAGCAATAATGGCTAAATATATAAAGGAACAAAAATAGCAAAGGGCATGTCAGATTATGCCAGAGGCCTGAAACCCCGGTCTTTAGACCGGGGAGTGGGTTCATTAGTCTTTCAATTCAATCACTGGCATGTATTGATAATTATCTGTGTTCGCCATTTCTCGATGTGTGGGCTGGACGTTGAGGCTGTAGGAAAAGTCCCTAAAGGCTTATAATATACCATTCATCTTGTTTGAAGATGGGATCACACCGCTGCGCAGGAGGGAGAGTGGCGAGATATAAAGAGTACGACTATACTCAAGGCAAGTTCATACCGGTGCATTTCGACAAGCAGATTCTTCCGGGCACATTCGAGTATACCCTTCATTACCTGATTGACAACGAAATAGACATGAGCATATTTGATGATAGATACAACAACGACGAAACTGGAGCGCCTGCATACGATCCAGCAATATTATTAAAGATAGTCCTGTATGCATATTCACGAGGTATTACCTCAAGCCGCAAGATAGCGCAATGCTGTGGGGAGAACATAATATTCATGGCACTATCGGCAGACACCCGCCCGCACTTTACGACTATAGCCGACTTTATATCCTCGATGAGCCAGGAGAGTATAGGGTTGTTTCTGGAAGTACTGCTGATCTGTGATGAAATGGGGCTGATAGGCAAAGAGATGTTTGCGGTAGACGGCTGCAAGCTGCCGTCCAATGCGTCTAAAGAGTGGAGCGGAACGAAAGAGGAGCTACAGAAGAAAAAAGCCAAGATGGAAAAGGCCGTCAGACAGATCATAGCCCGGCATAGGCAAATGGATGAGAACGAGGCAAACAAGGAAATAGTTGAGCAGGAACAGGGCTATGTTAAAACTCTAAAAGAGAGGGTCAGGAAGATAAAGGGGTGGATGAAAGACAATGACGACAAGCTTGGCAAAAGCGGCAAGCCTATAAAGAGCAACATAACGGACAATGAGAGCGCCAAGATGAAGACCTCACATGGAGTTATACAGGGGTATGCAGGAGTAGCAGTGGTTGACGGTAAACATCAGGTAGTAGTGCATGCGGAAGCGTTTGGCACTGGACAGGAACACGAATTACTGGAGCCGATGATAGAGGGCACGAGAGAGAACTTTAAGGCAATCGGCAATAAGAACGACGTGTTCAGTGAAGCACGGGTAACAGCGGACAGTGGCTTTCATACAGAAAAGAACATGGAGATGATAATAGAGCAGGGCATTGACGGCTACATAGCGGACACCCAGTTTAGGAAGCGCGATCCCCGGTTTGCAGATGTTGAACGATACAAGGAACAATTCAAGAAAGAGAGGAGCGGATATTGTGGAGTTAAAGGACTGTACAAACCGACAGACTTCATTCTAAGCGAGAACAAGTATTACTGCATATGTCCTGCTGGGAAGCGGCTATCCAGAAGTGGAGAAAATAAGAAAACAGAAAGCAATAGAGCGATAAGATTTCAAGGACGCAAGACCGACTGTAGCATATGTAATCTACGCGCACAGTGTTTAAGATATCCAGACAGGACGGCAGTCCGGAATGTATATTTTTATCAGGGCATCCTGGAAACAGAGGCTGAGACCTTTACCGAAAAGATGAGACGCAAGATAGATTCGATAAAAGGACGACTAATATACAACAAAAGGTTAGGAACAGTTGAGCCTGTATTCGGTAACATCCGCACCACCCTGGGCCTTGACAGATTCACCCTCAGGGGTAAACAGAAAGTAAACATACAATGGGTACTTTACTGCATGGTGCATAATCTACTGAAAGTGCATAGATATGGAGAAGTATTTGCACAGGGCTAAGAAATACTGGAAGTGGCAGCCTGAGTATGGGCAAGGACAAGCCGTAGTCGCAGATGAAACGGCAAACAATCCCCAATAAAACAGGAACAATAAATAAACCGGGAATGATAAGCAAAAAAGTTCAAGACAAAGGAGAGCCTATCAATTCTGGACTTTTTCTACAGGCTCGTTATCACCCCACTACTGAATTGCCGAGCTTCCGGAGGCCAAGAGTCAAGGCGGTTGCGCGGAATGAATAAAACACGGTTAGAATTTCCGACAACACTTTCAATTACGTGATTCAAGCATACCGTCAATTGTTATCAATTGTTGCAAAATCATATTTAATCTTGTAAATTTAATGTAGGGAAATAATGGTTATTTTTGACTTCTGACCATTAAGCCTAATCTATCAGCGTGTTATATGAAGAGCAGCAACAGGCATTATCTTTATATTTAGCCTCAAAAAACGTGAATGTGAAGAAAATATGAAGAATTTTGGAGGGCACTACTGTGAATGGAGAATTCAATGAAAACTAAAACTTGTTCGCCCATACGATCAACCACTGGATTAGACATGCATGTGCAGGATGTGATGACCAAGGATGTCCTCTGCATTCAGAAGTATGAAAGCATTATGCATGTGGCACAGATTTTATCGGAAAGAAGTATAAGCGGACTTCCGGTGGTGGATAAGGAGAATCATGTTATCGGCATAATAACTCAGGCCGATATTCTCTCGATACTGGGGATAAGAAAGGAGAACACCTTCAAAGACCTGCTCAAACATATATTGGGCGAACCGCTTCCCGAGTGTAAGATGGGGGACTTTGTGGGAGATATTATGACTTCCCCGGCACACACCATAAAACCCCAAGCCAATATCGCTGAAGTTGCGCGCCTCATGGATGCGAAGAGCATTAGAAGATTGCCTGTGGTGGATGGCAACAATGTGCTCGTAGGGATCATTTCACGGGCTGATATTCTAAAAGCGGTAATAAAAAAACTGACATAGCTGCTCCGGACTAAACACTACAATGTTCTTGCTGACAGTCGCGTCGGTGAAAATTCTCGCCTGAATTTATTCTGCTGAAATAGCCCGAATAAATTGACAGGACCTCATTGTTTTTTATAAGCTAACAACCTGGTAAAAAAATGAAACTTTTTCCTAAAAAAGTCGATTTCTTTGAATTGTTCGACAGGTCTGCACTGAATATAATCCGGGGCGCTACCCTGCTCGTCGATCTTATGGAGCATTTTGATAAGGCCGAAGATCTGGCAAAGCAGATATACGAGGTCGAGCAGGAAGGGGACATGCTGACGCATGACATTATGAAGAAACTCAACAAGACCTTCATCACTCCCATCGACCGCGAAGACCTCTATGCCCTTGCTTCGAGTCTGGACGATGTCATCGACTTCATCTGGGCTGCAGTGGACAGGATGACTGTATTCAATATAAAGGACTCCACAAAAGAAGCGATCTCCATGTCGAAGGATCTCCTCACAACCACCGAGGTCATCCACAAAACTATCCAGAAACTCAAAGAAAAGAGTTACGTCCATGTCCAGGAATATTGCATCGAGATAAACAGACTCGAAAACAGGATCGACCGGGACTTCAGAGACGCCCTCGGAAGGCTTTTCGAAGAAGTCACGGACCCCATCTTCATCATCAAATGGAAAGAGGTATACGAATTCCTCGAGGATGCCTCGGACCGCTGCGAAGATGTAGCCAATATACTGGAAGCCATCGTTCTCAAAAATGCATGAAACCTATTTTTTGCTGGTAAGTGTAATCGTCCTCTCGGTTATTTTCGACTTCATCAATGGTTTCCACGACACCGCAAACGCAATTGCTACCTCCGTATCCACAAGGGTTCTCTCTCCTCGGACAGCAGTAATCATGGCGGCAATCCTCAATATGGCGGGCGCATTATCCGGGACCGCAGTGGCCCATACCGTGGGAGCGGGCATTGTGGAAGCTGTCAGCATTAATCAGGTTACAATCATTTCGGCCCTCCTGTCCGCCATAATATGGGACCTTATTACCTGGTATTTCGGACTCCCCACTTCATCGAGTCACGCCCTTATCTCCAGCATTGTGGGCGCGGCCATCGCCACCTCCGGGACTGAGGTGGTCATCAGGACAGGTGTCTACAAGGTATTTCTCGGGCTCATCCTTTCTCCGGCCATTGCTATCGTGCTCGGATACCTTTTCATGCTGTTGCTTATGCGGCTCTGCGGGCACACCTCACCCGCCATGGTCAACTCCATATTCAGCAGGCTCCAGATTGGCTCCGCCGCGTATATGGCCTTCAGCCACGGCGGCAATGATGCACAGAAGACCATGGGCATTATCACCATGGCGCTGGTGAGCTATTACAAACTCCCTAACTTCCATGTACCTTTTTGGGTCATCATCCTCTGCGCCGTTGCAATGGCTATGGGCACCGCATTGGGGGGCTGGAGGATTATTAAGACTCTGGGCTTACGCCTTGTACACCTTCGACCTATCAACGGTTTTGCCGCTGAAGCCTCAGCAGCAACGCTCATTGAGATAGCCTCGCACATCGGCCTTCCCCTTTCCACCACCCACGTTATTTCCTCTACGATCATGGGAGTGGGCGCATCGAAGAGACTTTCGGCGGTACGGTGGGGAATCGGGGGTAACATCATCATGGCGTGGATTCTGACCCTCCCCTCATGCGGAATTCTTGCATGGGGACTGTGTAAAGTCGCGATGAGATTGCTGTAATCCCTCCCTCGCGTAATTTCCCTGGAACTTTCAGTCCCCGCTCTAAACAGCGAAACGCTGTGACCACATCGAGGACGATTCTTTTAAAAGCCCTCTGCTTTTAACAATACGACCCTCTTTTGATAACACATTCACTGAGTGTGCTACAATAATTGGGCACTGGCAAGGTTGACGCAATGATATAACAATCAAAAGTAGACAGTTAAGGACAGGCTTCTATAGCAAGGAGGAAAAATGAAGCAGGGCTTTGTTCTTTTGGTAGTGGCTGCAGTATTTCTGTGCTTCTCCTCGGCATTAGCGGACGAAGTTATAAATGGTGTTGGAGCGTCATTTGCCACTCCAGTCTATCAGGCATGGGCGTATGATTACGACAAGTTGGGCGGGGGAAAGCTTAATTATCAGTCAATCGGTTCCGGCGGCGGTATAAGGCAGATTATTGAGAGGACAGTGGATTTTGGCGCTTCCGACAATCCCATTACGCCTGAACAACTCAAAACGCTCAACCTGCTCCAGTTCCCCACAATGATAGGGGGCGTTGTTCTCGTGGTAAACATCGATGGGGTCAAAGAAGGACAGATGAAGCTGGATTCCGAAGCTGCCTGTAAGATTTACCTTGGCGATATAATGTTTTGGGATGATGCAAAGATTAAGGGGCTCAATCCATTCCTCAAGCTGCCGCATGCTGCAATATCCGTTGTTTACCGGGCTGACGCATCAGGCTCTACTGCAATCTTCACTAATTTTCTCGCGGGAAAATGTGCTGACTTCAAATCCAGGGTGGGAGAAGGAACTTCAGTGAAGTGGCCAGTTGGTATCGGTGGCAAGGGCAACGAAGGAGTTACCAACTATGTTGGCAGGTCGATCAACTCTATTGGATATGTACAATTTGCTTACGCTAAACTGAACAAACTCAAGTATGTCCTCTTAAAGAACAGGGCAGGGAAATTTGTCGAGCCGGGTTTTCAGACTTTTGAAGCCGCTGCCAGGTCTGGAAAATTTGATGCGAAGAAAGATTTTTATGTATGGCTCAATAATACCCCTGGTAAAGAAGCCTGGCCGATTACGGGAGCAACCTTTATTCTACTTGCAAAGGACCGTAAGGATGTTAATATTAAGGCGATAAAATTCTTTGACTGGGCGTTTAAAAGCGGGGATCCCAAGGTTAAAGAACTTGCCTATGTGCCCCTTTCCAAGTCCCTGAAGGATAAGATAAGAAAATACTGGAAAGATAACGGTATTTACTAAATTCGGACTTAATAGAGGAGCAAGCACAGTCGTGCTGCATTGAGTCCTCCGGTTTTCCCTTCCCTTCCTGCGTGATATACTGTTTGTAGGCCAACTGACTGCATTATGCAATATCCATCTGTGATAAAAACGCTGTTCCGTTCCCTCCGCCACCGGAACTTCCGGCTTTTCTGGTCCGGCCAGCTCATATCCCTCATCGGCACTTGGATGCAGAACTTAGGTCGAAGACCGGCTGCGTGGACGCGTGATGAGTATGTACCCCTTCACCTTTGGCGGGCTCACGCCCTTCGGCAGCATGTTTGCGGGGTCTGTTGCCCACTGTGTCAAGACGCCGCTTACGTTCGCACTCGGCGGGTTCATAAGCGGCATAGTCTTTTTTGTCGTGATAATGAAGCGGAAGAAGATTGCGGCATGGCAGTAATGCAGAAAAGAACGAAGGTTGGAAGGTGTGAATTTCAGCTCGGCACCGGCCCGGACTGAACTTGACATAAAATAGGCTCCGGGTTAAACTTATCTATACATATTAAAAGCGCCTATCATTGCTGCAATCCATAGTCCTAGTCCCAAATTCAATTTTGGTATCAACCCGGAATAGATGGACAATCATTAATTTTTTGCGGCAATAAGCAACTGCGCAAACTTGATGGAGGTATAATTATGAACAGGAAATTCAAACTTGAGAACATGGCTGTTTTTATAGAATTCCTAGTTGGAAGCGGACTCGGGATTTTTTTCCATTGGGTACTGGATTTTAAGGAAGCAGCCTTTATTATTTTTGGTATTGGTGTGCTTTTGTCTTTGATGACATATTTGTTGCGTGAGGAGTTGGCCAGGGTTAACGAAGGATTGACAGAACAGTACAAACAATCTCATGAAATCACTTTTGCATTAGCGCGAATTAATGATCCCGAGTGCCGCGCAAAAGCGGAAGAGGTATTGAACGGTGCAAAAAAGACGATTGGGAGTTTGCAGGAGGGATATATTCCATTAGGTGAAACTGAATTTTGGGTTGAGGCTGCCAAGGCCGTAGATAACGCTCAGATACATATCAGGTCGGTTGACCCGCTTGCCGCTATTCGGGATTCCCGGGGGGCAATGATGAATTTATATAACGCGAATCTCCGTGCTCTTGAGCGGGGTATAGGGATCATGCGTATTTTTATGGCAAATCGTGATGAATTTACGGAGGTGGATATTCAAAAGGGCCTTGCAGCTCAACTAAAGGACGGCATTGATGTACGCCTCGTCTATAAGGATGAAGTCCCCCCAACGCTTGACAGCAGCTGGACCGGCCCTATCTCATACAATTTCAATATTTATGACGATCAGCAGGTGACAGACGTTTTTGTAACTCCGGGGCAGTATTTCGGCAGGAAGACAACTCAGGTTTCTGAAGTAAGCAAGTATCGGCGCATTCTTGAACTCATCGAACACATTGCTTACCGGTTGTCTTTCGAGGGAGATAAGTTAGTAGTTTCCTGCGTAACGGCTGCTCAAGCATAGGTAGTGGGTCAGTTTGTTTTGTTGGACCACTTGAGTTCTCAGTGGTGGAGGCGGGGGCAGTGCCGTTTTTCTTTGAGATCAATCAGCCCTTTGACAATATTATTATTTTCAATTTAAATTAATAATCCAATTTTTAAGTCAGCTGGAGGAATCGTGACTGAAAAGATCAGAGTGAAAAATCCCATTGTTGAAATGGACGGAGATGAGATGACCAGGATAATGTGGCATCTAATAAAGGAGAAACTGATAAAGCCTTTTTTAGATATCGACATTAGGTATTTTGACCTCGGCGTTAGACACAGGGATGAGACGGACGACAGGGTCACTGTTGAAGCGGCCAATGCCATAAAGGAGTTCGGCATCGGCGTCAAGTGCGCGACGATTACCCCCAATGCGGCCCGTGTAAAGGAATACGGCCTTAAGCAGCAGTGGAAAAGCCCGAACGGGACCATCCGCTCCATACTTGACGGAACAGTGTTCAGAAAGCCGATTATCATAAAAAACATTCCGCCTGCCGTGCACAAATGGAAGAAACCGATCATCATTGGACGCCACGCCTATGGGGACATTTATAAAAACTCCGAATTCGTTGTTGAGCAGCCCGGCGCCGCTGAAATCGTATTTACGCCCGCAGGGGGCGGCGAGAAAACCGTGCTTAAAATCCACGATTTCAAAGGGCGCGGCGTTGTAATGGGCATGCACAATACCGAATCATCGGTCAGGAGTTTTGCACAGTCATGCATAAACTTTGCGATCAGCGAAAAAGTCGACTTGTGGTTCGGGACAAAAGATACAATATCAAAACAGTATCACGGTTTTTTCAGGGACATTTTTGCCGAAGAAGTTGAAAAAGCCGGTGACAGACTCAGCCAGGCCGGCATTCGGTACCGCTATCTTCTTATCGATGATGCCGTTGCCCAGGTGATAAAGTCCGATGGCGGAATGCTCTGGGCATGTATGAATTACGACGGCGATGTAATGTCGGATATGGTGGCTACCGGCTTCGGAAGCCTCGGCCTCATGACATCGGTGCTCGTATCTCCTGATGGGAAATTCGAGTTCGAGGCTGCACATGGTACTGTTGTTCGACACTATTATGAGCACCTTAAAGGCAACCCGACATCGACAAATTCAATCGCATCCATTTTTGCATGGACGGGGGCCCTTGCAAAACGGGGCGAACTTGACCATACACCCGAGGTGTCCGGCTTTGCCCTGAAACTGGAGCGTACGGTTATCGAGACGGTTGAGAGCGGTATTATGACCAAGGACCTGATGCTGATCGCCGACCCGCCGGTAACGAAATATGCTCTTACCGAAGAGTTCATCGCTGCCGTTGCTGAAAGGTTGAAAAGAACTATATAACCGCTCTGTGGTCCTTAAATAAAAGGGACGGTCTTCTTTATTATTCATATAAGATCCGTCCCCTTTATTTTTCAGGCAAGCAGTATATCCTTTTCTCCTGATTCAGTCTCATCAAAAAGGGACACCCACAGACCTTTTTTGGTCAGAAGAAATATTGTCTGTTTGTCACATGATTCGCACTTTCTGATTTCGGCTGCCTGGATACCGTGCTCCATGACTTCAGAGGTCAATGCGGGGTGGGACAATGTTTCGTATTTGTGTTTATGTTTCATTGAACAATCCTCCTACTTCTGAAATATGTCATGCAGAAACTGCTTCAGTTCTTCCCAGGACTTTCTGTCGGCATCGGCGTTGTAACCAATAGGAAGGTTGAATTTTTTTGCGTACATGTCTGCATCCGGGTTGGTAAAGGCATGCAAAGCGCCCGGATAGGAAATGAATTGGTAACCGACATCGGCTGCTTTCATTTCCTGTTTGAATGCCTCAATCTGCTCAGGAGTAATAAATTTGTCGGCCCCGCCATTCAGAATGAGTATCTTTGCCTTGACAGTGCCGGGTTTGGCGGGTTTGACAGGAGTCAGGCTTCCGTGGAAACTGGCTGCTCCCTTAAGGTCTATACCCTGCCGTGCCATGTTGAGGACGATACCCCCACCGAAACAATAGCCTATTGCGGCAATATTATAGGGATCAACCGTGGGCTGCTGTTTCAAATAGTCCAGTGCAGCCGTGAACCGTGCTACGGCGTCATCGAAGTTCTTCATGACCCCGGAAGATAATTTTGTAGCTTCCTCGGGGTTCAGGGCCTCTTTGCCTTCACCATACATATCCACTGCAAGCGCTGTATACCCCAGTTCAGCCAGCATACGCGCGCGCTTGCGTGTGTAATCATTAAGCCCCCACCATTCATGGACAACCATTACACCCGGACGTTTTCCCTTGATGTTTTCATCATAGGCGAGATACCCCTTCATTACAATACCGGGGGCGCTATACTCTACGACCTTCTCCTGGATCTTCGGATTTGCAGCTGCGAGACCCGAGAGTGTTAGAACCAAGGCAAAAACAATCATACCGGAAGATGCATATTTCATCGTGGCCTCCTTAATTAATGATATTTTGGCAGGAAGTAATGCCAGAGAAGTCCTCGGTGAGAGTGGCGCCATCTCCACTTTCCGGACAGCACCATCTCTGCCGTGTATGAATGCGGTCATGGGAGAATCGAGGACTTGCCATCTGCCTTTCAGGGTGTTTGAGGGTTCATCACCCTCAAAGCCAAGATAACTGTATTTATGGTAATGCGGGAGTTTTCTGCTGAGCCCCGGCAGTGCTGCCGGGACAGTCGTAGCGATCATGTCGAGCGCAACATCCTTATTTTTTGGGTTTCTTGAAGTGAGCACGATCGAATTTCTTTCCATTTGTATTTCGTTCTTTCCGATATGTACCGATTTCCGGTTGAGTTTAACTCCATATCCTGAAAGAGAAGCCATTACTTCTTTGAGGAAGCGGTTCTCAAAGCCTAAAAGTGTGACAGCGCAGTCCGATGGAAGTTTTGTTACCTCGGTATCGAGCTTTATTCCGACGGTATCGGGTCCGGCATTGACAAGGGAAACCGCGAATTCCCGGTAAGCCTGCAGCAGCGTGCTGTTTGCAGAAGCAGGAAGAAGTATGAGCATTTTTTTCGCTCCCAGCGCCTCTGAAAGTGCCGGAGGCATTTCTTCCCGGTCGAGTCTTCGGAAAATATCAAATTCAGGATCTATATCGAGACGTAAGGGTTGGGCAGGCAAGTGGAGCGAGAGTTCGAGTATCCCCTTGTCCATTGATACCCTCGATTGGAAGGCCTGCTCTTTCCCCTCCATAGTGACAGCAAGCGGTATGAGCAGGTGATACGTTCTCCCCGGCTGCACCTGTTCAATAAGGGCGTTGAGCACGTAGCCGTTTTTTTCAGGATGGGCGTTCACGTTGCGCAGCTTCAATTTCGGTGCGCCGGTGCGCAGTATCCATTCATCGAACATCCCTTTAAGGGCTAGCCCCGAAACCTTTTCAAAGGTCTTTCTCAGATCGTCAAAAGAGGCAAACCTGAATTTGTATGCACGGTATATCTCCTGCAATCCTGCCACAAAGATTTTGTCTCCAAGTTCCTGTCTGAGCATATGGAAAAACATGAGCGATTTGCCATACCCGATCGCTTCTGAAGAAGGGCTGTGACGGGCACGAAATTCAAAAATGGGAAAGTCCCTGTTGCCGACCACGTAATCGGCATAGTTTTGCAATGTTGCCTGCCGGAACTCCGCGCCATCGCCCTCCTGCTCTTTTATCAGGTAATCGGCAAGGTAAGCGGTAAGCCCCTCAGACCAGTTGCCTTCAGCCATATCGGGGAAAACACTGTTGCCCCACCAATTATGAAGTATTTCGTGGGGATAGGAGGAAGTGATGATGAAAGGGAAACGGATGATTTTCGGTCCCAGCAGCGTGAAAGACGGCATGCCTAATCCTGTTTCCCATAAATTTTCCACAAGGGCGAACTTTTTGTAAGGATATGGTCCTATCAGTTTTTCATACATTGTTATATAGCGCACTGTGGCTTCCAGGTATTTGTCTGCCAGTCCGCTGTCGGGTGACCGGAGAAAAACCATTGCGGTATAATGTCCGGCAGGCCGTACATATTCGCTGAACCGGGCCGCGACTATGAATATCCCTTCTTGCGGTTCCGGTGACTCCCATTGCACATTTGTGTCTTTTTTGGTACGGTCATGGAAGATCCGCAACCCCTGGCTTACAGCATCCCAACCCCCGGGTAATGTGACACGAACTGTAAAAGTTATCAGTTCATTATCGAAACGTGGATACCAGTACGAATCTCCTGATAGATAGACGCCGTTTTCAGCAATCATATCTGAGTTTTCGCTGAATTTTTGCGCGTGTTCTGCGGCTAAAGGAACGTCAGGCCGGTCAAGGGGGCCTCCGTAAGCGAGAGTGAAAGTATGGAGCCCGGCTGGAAGTGCAACTCTGTAAAATTCGATTGGGAGCAGTCCTGATTTAAATACTTCCGAAGACTCTTCCGACATATGCACATCCGGAGTCCTTATTGAAGGGGCAAGGCCCCGATGGAGTTCAAAACTTATTTCTCGGTCGGGACTGTTATGTGGCTGGTCAGGCAGGGTTATCGTATCTTCGGCAGTAAATCGCCGGCTGTCAGGGTAAAGCGTGATTTTGAGATTGTGATGAATGAACGGTGGGTTGAGGTTTGACCCTGCATGCGAAATCGAAGCGGATGATAAAATAATGGCCGTCGCTGCAGCAATGAACGCTGAAACCAGAAAAATCCTGGCAGATACTGATACTCCCGAAGCTGCCATAGTTATTGCATCTCCTGTTTTACATCCGGCCAATGAGTCGCACATCCGCCCAATACCAGCAACACCGGAAATGACAAGAATCTTCGCATGCGTATTACAATGCAGTCAATCCTCCTGGTCAGGTGGAGGCGGAGAAGGAACAACCTTCATCCAGCCGCTCGGACACCTTTTCACGTACGGATAGTAACCCTGTGGATTCCGGCAGTAATACCAGTAATAAGGCTCCTCTGGCTCAGGGGCCGGCTGGACGTTTTCGTACGGCTGCAGCGGTTCCGAATAGTACGGGTAATAGGGGTAGGAGTAGTCCGGATAATAATACGGGTAGTCAGGATAATAATACGGGTAGGAATAGGGATCCCAACCCCACCACCCCGGGCCAAGCCAGATACCTCCACTGAAATGTCCACCATGTCCGTCATGTCCGTCATGTCCGTCATGTCCCCCAAGTCCGCCATGTCCGTCATGTCCGTCATGTCCCCCAAGTCCGTCATGTCCGCCGTGTCCCTCGTGTCCCACAGGAGGGTCGACCGGGTCGACGGGATTGGCGTACCCAGGCAGGGAGATCACCAAGATCAGTGCCATAGCCGCAAGTGCAATAGAAACGGTTTTTTTCATCTTCTCCCCCATTATGTAGAAGTGTTCTGAACCGACATGTCATGTAACACCGGCTTTACTTAAAGTATAACCTTGATTTGGGTAGAGTCAATTCTTTTCCTGATTAGGTCGTATTTTCAGCCTGCGACATATGGCGTAGTAAATCATTCCTGCCCAGATACCAAAACAGGATGGTATAATAAAACAAATAATCATGAGAAATGAGATTGTTTTGGATACTGACGGATTTGAAAAACTCTTAGAGAGAAAAACAAAAGGCTCCCTGAAAATCTATTTGGGATATGCTGCCGGAGTCGGTAAGACCTACGCAATGCTTCAGGAGGGACATCGGCTCAGGGAGCAGGGATACGATGTTGTTGTGGGGTATGTCGAGCCTCACAACCGCCCTGACACTATAAAGTTGCAGGAAGGCCTTGAGATAGTAGAGCCGTTTAAGTTAAACCTTGGCGGCATTACGGTGCGTGAGATGGATGTCGACGGAATCGTCAGGCGCAATCCTCAGATCGTGCTGGTGGATGAGATGGCCCACTCAAATGCAGCAGGCGTAAAAAATGAAAAACGCTTCCAGGATGTGCTCGAAATTCTTGAACACGGGATCAATGTCATCACCACCTTGAATATACAACATTTTGAGACGATGGCCGAAAAAGTTGATACCGCGCTGAGGGTCCCTGTTGGGGAGCGGATTCCTGACTACATCCTGCAGAGGGCTGACCAGATTGTTAATGTTGACGTAACTATCGAAGAACTGCGGGAAAGACTTCGGGCCGGCAAAATATATGAGCTGTCAAAGGCGGAAAGGGCGCTCCTGAATTTTTTTACTCATGAGAACCTTTCGCTCCTGCGGAAATTGGCGCTCCAGGAAGCTGCCGATGACCAGCTCAGGAAGATCGAGGATGAACATCTCTTGTCCGACGAGGCTGCCCAGGAGGCCGATGAGGCGGTCATGGTTGCGATCAGTTCGGGCGCTCCCAATGCAGAGGCCCTGATCAGAAAGGCTGCAAAACTTGCTTCCCGGCTTTCAGCGCGGTGCTATGTTGTCTACGTCCAGAGAAAACAGGAATCGCCGGAGCGTATTCACGGTTCATTGCAGAGAAAGCTCCTTTCGAATTTAAAACTTGCGAAGATGCTCGGCGCTGAAATAGTGACACTCCATGGAGAGGATATTGCTGAAACCCTGGTGAATTTTGCGCAGACACATAAGGTCCGTCATGCAATCTTCGGAAAGACGGCAAGGCCGCCTATTAAAGAGCGGATATTCGGGTCGGTTATCATGAATTTTATGAATGATTCAGTCGGGATCGATGTTCACATTGTGGCAGCTACCCCGTATCGGGAGGACGAAGAGTGATAGTGCTTCCACCCTTGCGTAAAAAGATACTGCACGGCTATCTGAGCTTCGTAGGTGTGTTCGGGGTAATGTGCACTTTATTGATCCTCTCCTCTGTTTTTATGGCGACAAGCATCAGCCCCAAAATGATTCACGCCAATTATGACTCCATTAAGGCCGCCAGGCAAATGCAGCAGGCATGGAACGCGCTTCATTTGCCCGGGGCGTACCGGGATTTACCTGAGAAAAAATGGATAGACCAGTTTAACAATGCCTTGCGTTTTGAGCTTTCAAATATTACCGAGACTGGTGAAGACAAAATAGCCCATGAAATAGAGGCGCTCTGGGACCAATTTAAACAGGGAGTCCGGTCAGATGATTTGACCCGGGAAATGAACGATCATCTGGAGCATTTGACTGTACTTAATGAACAGGGGATGTTTCGGCTTGTCGTCAAAGGGGGAAATCTTCGCCGGGCGGTCGTTATTGGGGTCGCTTTCTTTTTTGTCGTGACCTTTGTCGTTACCCTTCTAATAGTCGATTCGCTGTCGAGCCGCCTGGCAAAGCCGCTGAAGGACATCGCCGAGGTCCTGCGGTCAAAGGTAAAGCCTGGAGAGAGACTCAAGCTGCCTGAGCCTACCAGCCTTGAAATTCGCATTCTCAATGAGGAACTCTCCTCGTTGTGGGAGAGGGTGAGCCGCTCAGACCAGCTTAATCTCGAAAGGATTCTCAGACAGAAAAACCAGTTGGAAACGCTTCTCTCTTCGGTTGAGGATGCGGTGATTGCATGGGACAATAAAGGAAGGGTCACTCATGTGAACCAGAGAATGGCAGAACTCATCGGTTTAGGCACTGAAAGCATCGTTGAAATGATGTGGGCAGACCTTCCCTCCATGTCGGACAATTATTTTAAGCTTCGTGAAATATTAAGGGAGCGGGGAAAAGAGAGTTCCCCGGTTTTTGAACTGAGGACTGAAAAGGAGGGCAACAGAAGTTTTGAGGCCCGGATCAGGGAGGTATATTCTCCAACGGGAGCGCTTGTCTCGACAATGTTTCTTCTTCACGATGTTACCGAGGTCCGGCAGAGAGAGCGTCTCAAGGCGGAATTCATCGGCGTTCTCTCTCATGAGCTTAAAACTCCTCTACAATCCCTGGGCACAGCCATAGAGCTTCTGGCACAGAAGAAGGAGTTGTTTGATGAGCGGACACAATTTCTCGTTGAGACACTTATGAGCGATGTGGCCCGTATCCGTTCTGTTGCCAACCAGTTCATACAGGTCGACCATCTCCCCGGGACCTCAATTCTCATACAGCCGGAATTGACCAAACTGAGCGCATTTCTCCCCGAGTTGCTCAAACCGTTTGGATTGCTTGCAGCAGAGCGCGGGGTCACTCTAAAATATGAAAAACAGAGTGAGGGAGATATCTGGGCCGAGATAGATCCGACGAAATTCCCGTGGGTAATCTCTAATCTGCTTACCAATTCCATCAGGGTTTCTCCGCGGGCCTCGACTATCAGGGTAGTCCTTACCGACGGCAGGGGAAATATCGAAATCAGGGTAACAAATCAAGGGCCGACAATACCCGAAGAAATCCGCAGGCGCATGTTTGACCCCTATTTTAAAGGAACAGGTGAGCAAGCCGGTGCTCCTGCGCACGCTCCGGGCTATCTGGGTCTGGGGTTGACCATTGTAAAAGAGGTCACCGAGGCCCATGGCGGAAGGGTTGAATACGCACCTGTTGAACCGACAGGTTCCTGTTTCAGTATACTCCTGCCTGTTCCGAAGGAAAATAAATAAAATGCCGGCATTGGACCAAAAGCTTCGCATACTATTAGTTGATGATGAAAATAATATCCGCATGACACTTCATGTTTCCCTGACGGACATGGGGCATCATGTTGTTGCCGCAGCATCGCTGAAGGAGGCCGCAGAAGCTTTAAGGGCCGAAACGTTCGATCTTGTCCTGACGGATTTTCGATTGGGCGGGCCTACCGGGATTGACCTTATACGGGATGCGAGACGTGTTCAGCGCGAAGTGATTATAGTCGTCATGACTGCTTATTCTTCTATCGAAAATGCTGTCCAGGTAACAAAAGAAGGCGCATTTGATTATCTCCCAAAGCCTTTTACCAACGCCCAGCTTGCCCACCTGCTCGAAAAGGTCCAGACATTTATCTCTCTCAAGAGAGAAAACGAGGCATTAAGAAATGAACGTTGCCGGCCTGAATATTTCCTTGGTTTTGTTTCTCCGGCAATGCAGCGGTTGGAAATTTTTGTCAACCAGGTGGCGCCTACGGACGAAACGGTCCTTATTACCGGAGAAAGCGGTACCGGCAAAACAGAACTGGCTAAACTCATTCACAGGCGCTCACGCAGAGCAAACGGCCCCTTTATAACTGTTTCCTGCACGACTCTCGCAGAGTCGGTACTTGAGTCCGAACTTTTCGGACATGTCAGGGGGGCTTTCACCGGCGCTATTAGTGAAAAGATAGGGAAGCTCGAATTAGCCAATAACGGCACTCTTTTCCTGGATGAGATCGGTGACCTTTCACTTTCGGCGCAGACAAGGCTTTTACGGTTTCTTCAGGAAAAAATCATCGAGAGGGTTGGCGGAACGGATGAAATCAAGGTGAATACCCGTATTATCGCGGCAACCAACCATGATTTGCAGGAGGCTGTAGCAGGTAAGGGATTTCGGGAGGATCTTTATTACCGTCTTAATATTCTGGAAACCTATTTGGTCCCTCTGCGGTACAGGAAAGAAGACATTCCGGTACTGGTCCAGCGCTTCATAAAGGAGTCTGCAACCCGCCAGGGGAAATCAAACGTCCCGGTAATTCCCGGTAAAGTAATGCAGAAGCTCCTCGATTATGACTGGCCCGGGAACATTCGTGAACTGAAAAATGCGTTGGAACGGACAGTGATTCTCACGACTGCAGAAGAGGTTGAAGAAGCCTCTCTCCCTCCGGCAATTCTCTTGCCGAACGTTTCTGAAACTGCCAAAGGTGTGAAGCCGAAGACCCTGGAAGAAATGGAAAGAGATCATATAATTGTTGTTTTAGAGTCTGAACAGAACCTGGAAAAGGCTGCCGAAATCCTTGGTATTACTTCAGTCACCCTGTGGAGAAAACGCAAACAATACGGGATTCCCTAAGAAAACAGCTTGCCTAATCTAACTCACCTTCTCCTGCTATTAATTATATTGGAGGTGATCCAGAGCAAAAACAAACTGACCCACTACCCTCTACCTTTTGTCTTTACATGCGATCGGGCGCTTTGACGCCTAATATCTTTAATCCGTGGCGCAGGACTATTTGTATCGCCCGGCAGAGCGCAAGGCGCGCCCTGGTGAGTTCAACATCGCCGGTAACGACTTTATATTTGTGGTAATAAGGGTGGAACATCCCTGCAAGCTCCTGAAGAAAGAACGTGATGCGGTGCGGCTCGTGTGCAAGCGCTGCATTCCTGAACATCATGGGATAGAGGAGCAGTTTTTTCAGAATGCGCATTTCTTCATCGTTAAAGCATTCGCCGTTAAATGCAGTCAGGTGCTTCTCCATATCTGATGACGGGAAGCCGCCTGCTTCTGATTCTTGTTTAGCCTTTTCAAAAATACTGTTGATACGGGCATTGGCATACTGAACATAATATACAGGGTTCTCCGAGGATTGTGCTTTGGCTACCTCGATGTCCACTTCAAGATGACTGTCGGAACGACGCGTCAAAAACAGGAACTTTGTTGTATCGGAGCCGATATCATCTATGACCTCGCGCAGGGTAATGAATTCACCGGAGCGTTTGGACATTTGGACCGGCTGGCCGCCTCTTAAAAGAGAAACCATTTGGACCAGCAGCACGCGCAAGCTGTTTTTTGGGCATCCGAGGGCCTGTATAACAGCCTCCATGCGCGGCACATAGCCATGGTGGTCGGCGCCCCATATATCGATCAGCTCATCAAAACCCCTTGCAACTTTTTTCCGGTGATAGGCGATGTCCGGGGCAAAGTAAGTATATTCCCCGTCCTTTTTTATGATGACCCGGTCTTTATCATCACCGAATGCCGTTGACCTGAACCATGTGGCATCAGCCTCCTCGAAAATGTATCCGCGTTCTCTGAGGTCATCGATCGCCTGTTTCACTTCTCCTTTTTCATACAGCTCCCGCTCACTCTGCCACGTATCAAAAAAAACGCCGAAATCCTCAAGGTCTTTTTTGATGGCCCCGAGCATTTTCATATAAGAAAAATCTATGAACAGGCGGGCAGCATCGATGAACTCCTTTTCCCCAAATGCAGTACCGTATTTTTCTTTCAGCTCTTTTGCTATGTCTTCGACATAGTCGCCTTTGTACCCATTTTCGGGAAAGGGGTATTGCCGGCCGCACAGGTGTTTATATCTTGCAAACACGGACATGCCGAGCAGTGTTACCTGGCGTCCGGCATCATTGATGTAGAATTCTTTTTCTACCGCGTAGCCAGCTTCGCTCAGGAGATTCGACAACGCAGCCCCGAGGGCGGCCCCTCTGCCATGGCCCAAATGCATGGGGCCTGTAGGATTGGAGCTTACAAATTCTATTTGAATTTTCCTGCCTCTGCCCACATTCACGGTAAGGAATGCCTCTCCCGAAGCAATGAGCGCCTGCAGCTCTTTGTAGAGGAACGATCGCGTGAAGGTGAAATTTATAAAACCTGGGCCTGCTATCTCTATTCTCTCGAAGACGTCACTCTTGCCGATTGCGTTTACCACCTCCTCCGCAATCAGTCTGGGCGGCTTTTTCAAAAGCTTCGTCAAGCTCATTGCAAGGGGAGTGCACAAGTCGCCGAAGCCCTCATCTTTTGAAGGTGTTATTTCTATATTATCAAATGGAGCATTATAAACAGACGACGCTGCTTTTTCCAAAAGCCCTCTCAAAACCTTTTCCATAGCCTTTAAGTTTAAGCGTCGTGTTTAAGTGTTGTCAATATTTGGGTCCCTATTGTAAACATTAAGCTGTTTTAATGTAGAATAAAGTAAATAAGTTATTTGAGGAGACTGTATGTGCATTGCCATACCTTCCAGGATCGTAACCATAAGTGATATGACTGCGACGGTCGATGTTTACGGTGCGCGCCGTGAAGTCAGCCTCCTTTTGCTGCCTGAGGATGCGAAGCTGGACGATTATGTGCTGGTGCACGCCGGTTTCGCTATCCAGAAGATTGACAGTGATGCTGCAGCCGAGGCGCTGAAGCTCATAAAAGAACTGATCGATGCCACTGAAGGCTGAAAGTTATTCAGCCTTGCGGGGATGACCTTGCCCTTTCTTTCTGGTCCGGCACTTTGGAGCCCTCCAAAATTTCTCGAGATGTGGGCTGGACGTTGAGGCTGTAGGAAAAGTCCCTAAAGGCTTATAATATACCATTCATCTTGTTTGAAGATGGGATCACACCGCTGCGCAGGAGGGAGAGTGGCGAGATATAAAGAGTACGACTATACTCAAGGCAAGTTCATACCGGTGCATTTCGACAAGCAGATTCTTCCGGGCACATTCGAGTATACCCTTCATTACCTGATTGACAACGAAATAGACATGAGCATATTTGATGATAGATACAACAACGACGAAACTGGAGCGCCTGCATACGATCCAGCAATATTATTAAAGATAGTCCTGTATGCATATTCACGAGGTATTACCTCAAGCCGCAAGATAGCGCAATGCTGTGGGGAGAACATAATATTCATGGCACTATCGGCAGACACCCGCCCGCACTTTACGACTATAGCCGACTTTATATCCTCGATGAGCCAGGAGAGTATAGGGTTGTTTCTGGAAGTACTGCTGATCTGTGATGAAATGGGGCTGATAGGCAAAGAGATGTTTGCGGTAGACGGCTGCAAGCTGCCGTCCAATGCGTCTAAAGAGTGGAGCGGAACGAAAGAGGAGCTACAGAAGAAAAAAGCCAAGATGGAAAAGGCCGTCAGACAGATCATAGCCCGGCATAGGCAAATGGATGAGAACGAGGCAAACAAGGAAATAGTTGAGCAGGAACAGGGCTATGTTAAAACTCTAAAAGAGAGGGTCAGGAAGATAAAGGGGTGGATGAAAGACAATGACGACAAGCTTGGCAAAAGCGGCAAGCCTATAAAGAGCAACATAACGGACAATGAGAGCGCCAAGATGAAGACCTCACATGGAGTTATACAGGGGTATGCAGGAGTAGCAGTGGTTGACGGTAAACATCAGGTAGTAGTGCATGCGGAAGCGTTTGGCACTGGACAGGAACACGAATTACTGGAGCCGATGATAGAGGGCACGAGAGAGAACTTTAAGGCAATCGGCAATAAGAACGACGTGTTCAGTGAAGCACGGGTAACAGCGGACAGTGGCTTTCATACAGAAAAGAACATGGAGATGATAATAGAGCAGGGCATTGACGGCTACATAGCGGACACCCAGTTTAGGAAGCGCGATCCCCGGTTTGCAGATGTTGAACGATACAAGGAACAATTCAAGAAAGAGAGGAGCGGATATTGTGGAGTTAAAGGACTGTACAAACCGACAGACTTCATTCTAAGCGAGAACAAGTATTACTGCATATGTCCTGCTGGGAAGCGGCTATCCAGAAGTGGAGAAAATAAGAAAACAGAAAGCAATAGAGCGATAAGATTTCAAGGACGCAAGACCGACTGTAGCATATGTAATCTACGCGCACAGTGTTTAAGATATCCAGACAGGACGGCAGTCCGGAATGTATATTTTTATCAGGGCATCCTGGAAACAGAGGCTGAGACCTTTACCGAAAAGATGAGACGCAAGATAGATTCGATAAAAGGACGACTAATATACAACAAAAGGTTAGGAACAGTTGAGCCTGTATTCGGTAACATCCGCACCACCCTGGGCCTTGACAGATTCACCCTCAGGGGTAAACAGAAAGTAAACATACAATGGGTACTTTACTGCATGGTGCATAATCTACTGAAAGTGCATAGATATGGAGAAGTATTTGCACAGGGCTAAGAAATACTGGAAGTGGCAGCCTGAGTATGGGCAAGGACAAGCCGTAGTCGCAGATGAAACGGCAAACAATCCCCAATAAAACAGGAACAATAAATAAACCGGGAATGATAAGCAAAAAAGTTCAAGACAAAGGAGAGCCTATCAATTCTGGACTTTTTCTACAGGCTCGTTACTCGCCCACTGCCAATAACCCAGGCGCTCGCCTCTACCCCAAAAGTCTACGGACTTTTGGGAACCCCCTGCAGAAAAACAACCCTGTACTGTCTGAATTGCAGGTAGTATAATATGTGGCAGGAGTGCCGGCGAACAAAGCGTGACATTATTAACAAATGGGGAGGTTCTGATGGCAGATGAACATTCGTTTGATATAGTATGCGAAGTGGATATGCAGGAAGTGACCAATGCTGTCACTCAGGCAATCAAAGAGATCAGCCAGCGGTTTGATTTCAAGGGGAGCAAGAGTTCCATGGAATTTGATAAAGGTAAGGGTACTATCACGCTTTTATCGGACGATGAGCAGAAGATGAAGGGCGTTGTCGACATCCTTCAATCGAAGCTGGTGAAGCGCGGGATTGCTCTCAAGGCACTCAATTACGGCAAACTGGAACCGGCGGCCGGAAATACAGTCAGGCAGGTGATAACGCTCCAACAGGGTATCCCGCAGGAGAAAGCCAAGGAAATAGTTAAGATCATCAAGGACATGAAGCTCAAGGTAAGCCCGGAAATTCAGAAAGATCAGGTGCGGGTAAGGGCAAAAAAAATAGATGACTTGCAGGCCATTATGGCACATATCAAGGAAAAGGATTTCGAGATTCATATTCAATTTTCGAACTACCGGTGAACCGGGGGCGTGCATCGGAGAGTCTGATTGCGGACCGCAGGAGGGCAGCCCGAGACAATTTTCAATAGATGCCGGTGATCGGAATCAAAAGACCAATTGATACAGAGCCAGACTTGTCCAAAATAAATTTTAGGGCGGAAGCCCCAAAACAGGTAAAATTATCTTGCGAAAGAAAAACTATCTGTTAAGGAGGCTTCCGATGAATAAGTTTAGCAGTATTTTTGGGCAGATTCTACAGTTATTTTCGAAGAGAGAATTTTACGAAGCGGTGCATGATACTGGATCGGAAAAGGGTGCGAAGGGATTTACGTGCTGGCAGCAGTTTGTTGGTATGCTTTTCTGTCAGTTGGGTCAGGCTCATTCATTAAGAGAGATATGTGGAGGACTGGCCAGCTGCATGGGGAAGCTTCAACATCTCGGTGTGTCCTCGGCTCCGAATCGATCAACACTGTCATATGCAAATGAGCATAGACCTTGGCAGTTGTATGAGCAAATATTTTATCGGTTTTTAGCCAGGTGCCATGTAATGGGGGAAGGCAAGAGGAAATTCAGATTCAGGAATCAACTTTTCAGTCTTGATGCTACAGTGATCCAACTCTGCACAAGTTTGTTCGATTGGGCGAAGTACAAAACGACAAAGGGAGCGGTAAAATTGCATTTACTGTTGGATCATGACGGGTATTTACCGGTATTTGCTCATATTACTGAGGGCAGAGTGCATGAAGTAAATATTGCCCAAACACTTTTCTTTCCAGCTGGCTCCATTGTGGTGATGGATCGTGGGTATACCGATTATGAGCTTTATGGCAGATGGACTAAGGAGGGAGTTTACTTTGTGACACGTCAGAGAGACAATGCATATTTCAAAGCAGTAGAGCAAAGAATGGTGCCCAAGAACAGAAATATTCTCAGGGACGAGCTTATCACTTTTGAGAAGTATTACTCAAGGAAGCTGTGTCCTAATGCACTGCGGCGGATAGAGGTATGGGATGAGGAGAACGATAAGGTAATCGTCCTTTTGACAAATCACTTGGGCTTCGGAGCTACTACTATCGCAGCCATATATAAAGACAGGTGGCAGATTGAAATATTTTTTAAGACGATCAAACAGAATCTCAAAATAAAGACATTTGTGGGAACCACCCCGAATGCATTGATGATACAGATTTGGACAGCATTGATAGCGATATTGGTGCTGAAATATATGAAGTTCAGGTCAACCTTTGGGTGGTCACTGAGCAATATGGTTGCAATGTTGAGATATAATCTGTTTGCGTACAGGGACTTATGGCATTGGATTGATAACCCTTATGCGGCTCCGCCTATGATTGGAGACGCAGAGCAAATTGCATTGAGTTTTTGAAATTGGACAGCATAATGAGCTTGAAAAAAAATGGAAGGGTAACCTGGTCTCGATATGGCGATTTTGTCTGTCTAAAAGACTTATTTTACAGGGATGGTTAAAATGATGTCAGATTATCTTGGACAGCAATGATACAGAGCAAAAACAAACTGACACACTATCCGGATCAGAAAGAACTGGAAAATAAAAACAGACCTCTGTTAAAATGATAGCCGACTTTAAGTTGAGGTGGTAAGAAATGATGAAAGGACATACAGCAATAATCACAGGAGCAGGACGCGGTATAGGCAAAGCAATCGGCGAAACCCTTGCCAGACATGGAGTTAATATCGTAGTCGTTGATGTTGACCTTGATATGGCCAAAGCGGCCGCAGCCGATCTTGAGCAGTTCGGGATACGGAGCGTAGGTTTAAAGGCGGACGTGTCCAGATCATCCGAGGTAAGCGGGCTGTTTGAACACGCTGTAAAAGAGTTCGGCAAGGTAGAGATACTTATCAATAATGCCGGGATTACGAGAGACGGCCTTTTAATGCGCATGAAAGAAGAGGATTGGGATGCTGTAATAGATATTAACCTGAAAGGCACATTCCTTTGCTCCAAAGAGGCGGTAAAGGTAATGGCAAAACAGCGGTATGGGCGTATCATTAATATCGCATCCGTGGTTGCCTTTATGGGCAATCCTGGACAGGCCAATTACAGTGCGTCGAAAGCCGGCATCGTCGGCCTTACAAAAACTATAGCAAAAGAATATGCCGGCAGAGCGCTGACTGTGAATGCAGTTGCCCCGGGATTCATTTCGACGGCTATGACCGATGCGCTCCCGGAAAATGTGAAACAGGAGATGATGAAGGCCATTCCCATGAGCAGATTTGGCACTGCCCAGGATGTTGCCAATGCGGTAGTCTTTTTTGCATCGCCTGAATCGGGATACATAACCGGTCAGGTAATCCATGTAAACGGCGGCATGTATATGTAGATAACTGATAGTTCTTAGCTCATAGCAAAACATAAGGATTTTTTTACTGAGCACCTATGAACCATGAGCTATGAGCTATGAACTGTGGTGCATGAGTTGAAATCTAAATTTTGGAGGTAGATAATGGTAGACGAAAAAGTAAAAGAAATAATATCAAAGCAGCTTGGAGTAGATCAGTCGGAAGTGACGCCTGATGCGTCTTTTGTTGAGGACCTTGGCGCTGATTCGCTTGACACCGTGGAATTGGTGATGGCATTCGAGGAGGCATTCAATATCGAGATACCTGATGAGGATGCCGAGAAAATAACAAAAGTGAAAGATGCAGTCGACTATATAAAGAAAAAATTAGGATGATCGTGAACAAAAGAGTTGTCATCACAGGTATGGGCCTGGTCACCCCTATCGGCATCGGCGTGGATGAGACCTGGAGTGCAGCAGTAAGCGGAAAGTCAGGGATAGGTCCCATCACGCAATTTGATGCGTCTTCGTTTCCGGTGCGTATTGCCGGGGAAGTCAAGGGTTTCGATGCGGCAAACTACATCGAGGCAAAAGAAATCAAAAAGATGGACCGCTTCATCCATCTTGCCGTTGCTGCTGCTACAATGGCCATCGATGATTCCGGTTTCAGGATTACCGGTGAAAATGCCGAAAGGGTGGGAGTGGTAATCGGCTCCGGGATGGGAGGACTTCCTGCCATCGAGCATTATCATAAGGCTTTCCTGGAAAAGGGGTATAAGCGGATCTCTCCTTTTTTTATCCCGATGCTTATCATCAATATGGCTTCGGGAAACGTTTCGATCAAGTTCGGCGCAAAGGGACCCAGTTCATGCCCGGTTACCGCTTGCGCTACCGGCAGCCATTCCATTGGTGATGCCGCCAGAATAATCCAGCGTGGTGAAGCGGATGCGATGATTGCGGGCGGGACTGAATCGTGCATTACGGCTCTGGGTGTCGGTGGTTTTGCAGTAATGAAGGCGCTTTCAACCCGGAATGACGAACCTGAAAGGGCCAGCAGGCCTTTTGATATTGACAGAGACGGTTTTGTTATGGGAGAGGGCTCCGGTATTGTATTTCTCGAGACCCTTGATAGCGCCCTTTCGAGGAAGGCGAAAATTTACGCTGAAGTTAGAGGGTACGGCATGTCGAGTGACGCCTATCATATTACAACACCTGCTCCCGGTGGCGAAGGTGCTGCACGATGCATGAAAGCCGCATTAAAAGATGCCGGTCTTGGGCCTGAAAAGATCGATTACATAAACGCCCATGGTACATCGACGAAATACGGAGATGAACTCGAAACTACAGCTATCAAGACCGTATTTGGGGAGCATGCTTACAAATTATGCGTCAGTTCTACGAAGTCGATGGTGGGGCATCTTTTGGGAGCTGCCGGCGGGGTTGAGGCAATACTCTCTGTCCTCAGTATATATCACGGCAAAGTACCTCCTACGATTAACCTGGACAACCCCGACCCGGAGTGTGATCTTGATTATGTCCCCAAAACCGCAAAGCAGGTTGATGTAACGTATGCACTGTCAAATTCTTTCGGTTTCGGGGGAACAAATGCCTGTCTTATCTTCGGAAAATATCGCGGGAATTGAGGCTTCACTCGGTTACACGTTTAGCAACAAGTCGCTTCTCGCAACCGCCCTTACCCATAAATCATATCACCATGAAAATGCAGGAGATGTAAAGACCCACAACGAACGGCTCGAATTCCTGGGCGATTCAGTGCTCGGTCTGATCATAGCAGAGGCCCTGTTCCTCAACAAAGAGTATCTTACAGAAGCCGGGATGTCGAAAACAAAATCTTATCTTGTGAAAGAGCTGGTGCTGTTTGATATGGCCTCCAAGCTGTCGCTGGGCAATTACCTGAGCCTGGGTAAAGGAGAGGAATTCACCGGCGGCAGGCAGAAAAGGTCTGTTCTTTCCGACGCATTTGAAGCACTGGTCGGAGCCGTATTTCTGGATAGCGATTATGTTACAGCCAGAGAGGTGGTCCTCAGACTATTTAATGATAGGATCGCACAAACGATTCTTGGAAAAGAGGACTATGACTTTAAAAGCGAGCTTCAGGAGAAGGTCCAGAGCGCAGTAGGGACACTCCCCGAGTACCGGATAGTTAAGCAGGAGGGTGAGGAGCACAAAAAGATATTCACGACTGAGGTATACATACTCGGAAAGCTGTTCGGAAGCGGCACCGGCAAGAGCAAAAAGGAATCTCAGATGGATGCTGCAAAAGAGGCACTTAAAAAGCTGGAGCATGAATAAGACTGCAATTCAGATACAGATAACCCAGGCGCTCGCCTCTACCCCAAAAGTCTACGGACTTTTGGGGACCCCCTGCAGAAAAAAAACCCCGTACTGTCTGAAATGCAGTGAATAAAAAGATACTCTCCTGGTGCCTGTTCGACTTTGCCGGCTCCGCCTACTCGGCTATTATTGCCGCAGTCATATTTCCTGTTTACTATACGAACGTTATTGTCGGCAATGCATCCGGCCATGGTGATATCTGGTGGGGCAGGGCTATATCGTTAAGTATGGCGCTTGTTGCAGTCAGTTCTCCCTTCCTGGGCGGCGTCGCTGATTATGCAAAAATACGGAAAAAGCTGCTCTTTGCGTACACTTTTTTGTGTATTGCCCCTGTTGCGGCCCTTTATTTTTTACGAAAGGGAATGGCTGTGGAGGGCTTCATGCTCATCGTGCTTGCCAATCTCGGCAAGGAGGGGGGACTCGTCTTTTATAATTCCTTTCTTCCGGAAATTGCCAGGCCTGAGTACCAGGGGAGGGTTTCCTCGTGGGGTTATGCAATAGGATATGCAGGGTCGATCTCGTCGCTTTTGTTAGCGCTGGTGCTGATAGACAAGGGGTTACTGACTGCTTCATGGCCCATGTCTGCGCTTTTTTTCCTGCTTTTTTCTCTCCCGGCTTTTGTGTTCCTTCCTCCTGATGGAATATCCACGCTCAGGGTGTCCGGGGCCGCACGGGAAGGCTTGCGGTATTCGCTTTCCGCATTAAAGAAAATATGGGCGAACAGCGAGCAAAAAAAACTCCTGATTGCTTATCTAATTTATGCGGATGGCGTAAATACAGTCATAGTTTTTTCAAGCATTTTTGCTGCAACAACGCTTCATTTTGGTCCGAGGGAATTGATATTAGTTTTCCTTACAGTTCAGTTCACGGCGCTCGCCGGAGCGTTTCTGTTTGCAAAGCCTACCGACGTATGGGGACCAAAGAAAGTGGTTGTACTCTCTTTATATTTATGGATAACGGTATCGGTTGCGGCCTTTTTTGTGACTACAAAAACATTTTTTTTTATTATTGCTTCGGCAGCGGGATTAGGGCTCGGCACTGTGCAGGCGGCAACAAGGGCCTTTTATGCCAGGTTCATTCCGGATGGCCAGGAATCCGAGTATTTCGGCGTTTACTCCCTGATGGGCAAAACTTCTGCCATTGCAGGCCCAATTCTTTTCGGCTATATATCTTCAACATTCGGCAGCCAGCGGCCTGCGGTGCTCTCTGTTAGCGTTTTTTTTATCGCAGGACTTTTAATAGTCAGGACTGTAAAAGGCGGCGGGCCTAATGTAAGGGTCTGCGAATAAGTAACTTGCACATTGATCCAAATTCCTTCTTGTATTATTTCTCTTTGACCAGTAACGCCTCGACCCTCACGCGGGCGAGGCCCTTGCCGTAAAATTCAAGCTTCCTGGCAGCTCCGATGCTGAGGTCTATGATCCTTTCTCCTGATTTAGCATTCTGCTCGCCCGGAAAAGGTCCGCGGTCATTTACCCTCACGATTATAGCTTTCCTGTTTTCAAGGTTTGTCACCTTCACAAACATGGGGATGGGCAGATATTTATGTGCTGCCGACAGGCCGTTGGGATTGAAGACTTCGCCGTTTGCGGTCATCCTGCCGCTCTCATAGCCATACCATGATGCAATGCCTTCTTCCCTGTAATGTGCAGCCTTTTCGGGTGACATCGGTACGTACTGCCTGCCTGCGACCACGTAAGGTGCGGTTTTTACCCTGCCCTTCCGAATCGCCTCTTTCACAGGAAGACCATCGATGCTCTCAATTTCCTCGTGGGTCAATGTCCATTCAATGGGCGCTTTTACAACCTCGTAAGTGCATTCACCAATTTTGTAGATTATTTTCGTGGCGCCTGCGGTAACCTCACATGTTGTTTCCACAACCCATACCACATTTTTGGCGGCGTCATAGGGAGCGGTAATTACAAAACAGCCGTTTGAGGATGCGACAGCTGCTCCAAGGCACAGGAAAAGAACCGTTTTTTTCATTTATTGTTTCAATGGAGCAAATAAACCACGGCGACTATTAACCCGACCGTTACAACGACCCGACGCAGCATGAACGGACTGATCCTGCCTGCCAGCCGGCCGCCTAAGGCCCCTCCTGCCAGGGCGCCTCCAGCCATAATGACTGCAGCGGACCAGACCACCTGACCCGAAAACAAAAAAAAGATTGCGGCCGCAATGTTGATGGCGAACGAAATAGCCTGTTTCAGGGCATTGAGCCGCGTAAGTGAGTCTTCCAGAACAAGTCCAAGAACGGCAAGAACGATCACGCTTACACCAGCGCCAAAGTAGCCTCCGTAAACAGCAGCGGGAACGATTGGAAATATCGACCATGCATCGTGTAATGTGACTGCTCCGGAATGACCGACGCGACGTGTGAGCCATACACGTAATTTGTCCTGGGCAGCCAACAGGACAACGGCCAGGAGGATCAGGAACGGCACAAGTTTTCGAAATACCTGATCACTAGTATTCAGTAATAAAATGCCGCCCGCAATACCGCCCAGCACTCCGGCCGGCAGCAGGAGCCATAGACGGACCGACTGGCCGCGCAGGTCCTTCATCTGTGCCAGGGTGGCGCCCAGATAACCGGGGCAAAGGGCCACAGTATTTGTTATATTGGCGGCAACAACTGGAACACCAACAGCGGTGAGCATGGGAAATGTGATGAGCGTTCCTCCTCCGGCGAGCGCATTCACCGCTCCGCCTGCAATGGCCGCCACACCAACTACTAACAAATCCAGTCCGCTCATTACCTGATATTCCTCCTAATATATTTATGCGGAATTACACTTGACCGACCTGAAGTGCTCGGCGTATTTCATTGATTGCTTAAGCCTGCATTATACACCACGTGTTTTCTGTCCGGCAATACGCCCTCTGCTATGGAAGGGAGCGGGAAGGTAGAAAAATTGGTAGTGCATCAGTTCGAATTTGCAGACCGTAGATAAGGAACGGCGGATATGTCATAATAAAATATGCCTAAAGGACCTCAAGGACAGAAGAGACCAGCTGATGTGATCGGCTGCGCTGTTAAGGTAGCTAGGATCGCTACGGGTGAAGTTCAAGAAGATACCACAAAAAAAGAGTATACTCGCAAGGCGGGAATAATCGGCGGCAAGGCCAGGGCTGAAAAGCTCTCACCTAAGAAGCGCAAAGAGATAGCAAAGAAAGCCGCAAAATCACGCTGGAATAAATCAGCTTCCTAAGATAACTTCTATTTTTTCGAGTAATTCTAAGTGCTTATCTGTTGAAAGAGCAGCGATAGAATAATATCTATTTTCAGAGAAGGGCGCTAATGCCGCTCTTTCAAAAACAAAAGCGGGAGGATTAATGATTTTTGTTTGATCAGGCCAAAAAGTTATGCCGCCGAATTCATAAAAATGTTTTTTATACCCCTCGGTATTAGCTGATAAAAAATCGGCGATTCCTTTTAATTTGGGATTTATCATCTCTAACGATTTGTCGGTACTAACAAAAAGCTGACTCTGATATGCAATTCTTGTTGGAATAGAGCCAATAGATGGCAAGTTAAAAATCTTCGCTATTTCGTATAGCATCTCTTCTAAGAATGCATCGGAATCTTGAGTTGAGGAGGCAGTGTCGGCAATCAATCCATCATTATAAACAGTGAGGGTTAGATTAATTTTATCTCCCTGCTTGGTTTCGAATGTACCATTCTCAAAGATTATCCCTCTTACAAAATCGAAATCGTCCTTAGGGGATGGGAATTTTGTAAACTTATAAGTTTGTATTAACCAACCCATCATGGGATATAAGCTTTTACCTCTTGGATTAAGGTCGAGAAAATGGAAGAGCCAAATAGCCCTAGCAAGCCTAACGGACATTAACCGCATTTTCTTTCTCCCTATAATGCAGATTTAACGGTGTATTTTGTATGTGTTCTCCTACCGGTTGTCTTGGTATTATAATTTCTCTTATCCTCTCTCTTTTTTCTATAAAACTCTTCATGTAAGTTATGTTGTTTCCATCAGGCTGTTCCCTGGCATCTTTAGTTGCTTCTCTCAAAGCCGTATTCTCTTCCTCTAGCTCGTCTTTAAAATCATCCTCAAAGCTTGAAGCTTTTAAAGAATCAGGAGATAATTTTAATTCCCATTCTACTAATTCACTAAAAGGAACAAACCTGACCATTAACGCAACATCAAAAGCAGATGCAAGTCTCTTAAGTGTTTTTAATGTAAGTTTGCCATAATTAGGGTCTTCAATTCTTGATATGCTTTCTTGTGCCATCCCAGCACGATTACCCAGCTCTTCTTGTGTCCATCCTCTTTCTTCTTGTTCCCGCAATGCTCTAATCTGGAATGGTATTCCCGTATCAATATGCTCAATGGCAAAGGCATCTCGATACTCTTTATCTCTGAGCTCTTCAATTGTCTTTTTTCTGCGATTAATTATATTCACCAGTATACCTCGGATTTCCGTTAATCAATTTACACCGGCTTTCGGCAGTGTTTATAGCATTGGGTGGATATAGCCTACCGTTCATTTCTATAGCCCCAATTAGTATCGTAAAATCTTTTCCTAAGGGGCCACGGCATCCTAAAGGTCGATATTGGATATTGTCCAATATAACTCGAATCTCCCAAATCGTATCGCTTCCTTCAAGCTTTTTGGCATAAGGCTCTTTCCATACTCGTTCGCTTTCTAGGTAGGTCATTATTTTTTTTATCTTTGCCTTTGCTTTTTTAGGTATCTCGTTTAGCCAAGCATCAATCTCATTTTTTCCTGTGTCAGATATAAATACTTTAATTTCCCAGCATTTTTCTATCATATAATAAAATTGTTATAAATGCAAGTAACAGTCTTGACATTTTATATAACTTTTTTGCTATAATTACTTTTACCTTTAAAAAACAATTAGAAGGAGAAGGATAAACCACTAAAAAATAGGGCCTTACTGGATTAGAGTAAGACCCCTATTAATGCTTGCCCCTGTAGTTGAATGGAGGATATAACCTACGCCCGCTAAGCGTTAAATTCCGGGTTCTAATCCCGGCATGGGCATCTTCTATCGTCATTATTACATTTTCACTCTCCAATATCAAACTGAAAATAATGCTTGACATTTATTTCAGGATATTTTATACTAAGATCATGAATAAGCTATCAAAAGAAAAGAGAGTGCAAATCCTGAACATGATTTGTGAGGGTTCCTCTATGCGCTCAATATCAAGAGGCGTCGATGTGTCTATAAATACCGTGACGAAGCTCTTAGTTGATGCAGGAACGGCCTGTAGTGAATACCAGGACAAGCATTTAAGGGAGCTGTTATGCAGACGGATACAATGTGACGAGATTTGGAGTTTTTGTTATATGAAAGAGAAGAACGTACCAGAAGATTTAAAAGGGATGCCCGGCCTAGGAGACGTTTGGACGTTCACAGCTATTTGTGCAGATTCTAAACTTATCCCCACATGGAAAGTCGGTAGTCGTGACCTTGAAACCGCGAGAGAGTTTATTGACGATCTCTCAAGTAGGCTTCTTCATAGAGTACAGCTTACGACTGACGGACATAAGGTTTATGTGGATGCTGTTGATAGTGCTTTCGGTTCAGACGTTGACTATGCCATGCTGATAAAACTTTATGGCAGTGAAAGCGGGAAAGAAGCTAAAAAAAAGTACAGTCCTGCGGAATGCACAGGGACAATAAAGCAGACTATACAAGGCACCCCTGATGAAAAGCATGTATCCACAAGTTATGTGGAGCGCCAGAACCTTACAATGCGTATGAGCATGAGACGGTTTACCAGGCTGACCAATGCTTTCTCAAAGAAAGTAGAAAACCATTGTCACGCTCTTGCTCTTTATTTCATGTACTATAATTTCGTAAGAATTCATAAAACACTGCATTCAACACCGGCAATGGCTGCGGGTGTCACAGACAAATTGTGGTCAATGGAAGATATTGTGAATTTGATTGATCAGAAATCAAACTGAGACACTACCGAAAAATTGGTATGGTGACTAAAAATAAAGAAAATATGGTAAAATATAAATCATTTTTTGTGCCTCCGATTAATTGGTCGGAGTATTAAACAAGATATTATTGAGGTGAACAAGTGCAGAGCGTCCTGAGAATCATCCAAGAATTGGCATTGAAACACGATAAGGTATCCCCAGAGCTTATCAGGGAAAAAAATATAAAACTGGGACTCCGCAACGAAGACGGCACAGGGGTTTTTGTAGGAATAACCAGCAAAGGCCAGGTAATTGCTTACAGGAAAGAATTCCAGGGTGACGGGACTGAGAAGAAAGTAGACCTTGATGGTGAATTATATTACTGCGGCTATAACGTAAAAGACCTGGTCAGGCACCAGCAGGAAGAGGGAAGATTCGGATTTGAAGAAACTGCATATCTCCTGCTTACAGGCGAACTCCCCAACCGGAATCATCTCGATATCTTCACAAGTTCGCTCGCTGAAGGAAGGCGTCTTCCAGAGGAAGCCAAGAAAATTGTCCTCAGCAGACCGCCTCATGATGACCAGATGGGATCTCTTCATACTATCGTATCATCTATGCACCTGTTTGATCACAACCCAAACTCTACGGACATAATAGACCTTGCGAGACAATGCATAGACTTGATAGCAAAGTTTCCGACAATTGTTGCATACAACTACCATGCATCAAACGGGCACAGGAATGGGTTGTCCGAACTGATAGAGCCGAAAGAAGATTACAGCCATGCGGAAAATTTTCTTTATATGCTGAGTGGCAAAAAGCCGGACAGAATTACTGCAAACTTGTTCGATATGATGCTTGTACTCCATGCTGAGCATGGAGGTGGTAACAATTCGACCTTCACTGTGAGGACCGTGTCCTCCGCCGGCGCTAACAGCTACATGGCTATATGCTCGGGAATCGCGTCGCTTTCAGGACACCTGCACGGCGGCGCAAATGAAGCGGTTGAAGGGATGATGGAAAACATAAAGTCACACGTGAAAGACTGGAACGATGACGAAGCCATATCAAGCTACCTTGAACAAATACTTGACAAGAAGGCGAACGACAAAACCGGGAAAATATATGGTATAGGGCACGCTGTATATACACTGTCGGACCCGAGGGCGGTGATACTTGAGGGTAAGGCGGAAGAGATTGCAGTAAAGAATGGCATGAAAAAAGAGTTTGAACTATACAAGAAAGTTGCCAGGCTGTCACCGGAGCTGGTCCGAAATAAAAAAGGGAAATTGGTGTCGGCAAACGTCGACTTTTATTCGGGATTCGTATACCGGTCCATGGGCATACCTAAAGAACTATTCACGCCCATTTTTGCGATTTCAAGAGTCGCGGGATGGTCGGCACACAGAATTGAAGAGATAATACAGGGAAAACTGATACGACCGTCTTATGTCTCATCGATACCGGGAGCTCGACAGGACTATGTGCCTCTCGCATCCAGGTAAAATTTTGGGTTACGGCTTATTGCTGCTGTGCGGTTTTTTGGATTGTTGCTATATATGATTTTACCCTGACTTTTACCAGGTGATTTTTATAACGGATCGACAGATGGGATTGGTACCACGCGATTTCCGGGTCAAGTACGTTTTTTTCAGTTTCAGGTTTGTTACAGGCCGGCCCATCATAGGATATGGTCATTTCTTCCCCGTTATCAAGTTCGATTGTCTGCTCCAGCGGAAGCAGTGTTTTTTTACTGATTGTCAGCGTCCTGTTGAAATTCCTTAACACGTAACTATCGTCTATCTCCTGAATTGTGTAGTCGCTTATTGTCCACCACAGGAAGCTGTTTCTTAGCCCGTCCACAAGTACGATACTTTTGTATTTATCGAGTTTAGGTTTGCTCTTTATGACACCATTATCTTCTTTGACCTCCCCGGCAAGAAAGCCGAGATAATAAATTCTGAGGTCCATTGCAGCAGGGGAAAGATTTAAGAAGGCATCTCCGCTCATTGTAGAGTCATTTTTTTCATAGTCTATGGATAAAACGGCCTCTATTGACTGAACGGTGTTCATCTTTGCAAGTAAGTCAGAGAGAGAAGTGCCTTCGCGGGAGGGTTTTTCAGCGTATTTCGGCGCACAGGAGGCAAGTACCAGGATAGCGAGGACTGAGCACGTAAAATAGAAGAGTCTGTTCCGTATTCTATGCTTTGATGTGTTCCATTGCTTCTTCAACATTCTTCACCCCTATAATTGTAAGCCCCAAATCGGTCTTCAGGCGCTCCATATTGCCTTTCGGTATGATCGCTTTTTTAAAGCCTATTTTCGATGCCTCTTTGAGCCTCGTTTCTCCTTGCGCTACGGCCCGTACCTCACCTGAGAGCCCTACCTCTCCGAAAAGGAAGGTTTTTGAATCTATCGGTATCTCTCTGAACGAGGATGCAATTGCCGCAACAATTCCAAGATCGGAGGCAGGCTCGATTACTTTCAGTCCCCCTACGATATTGATAAATATATCCATTCCGCCCAAATTCATGCCCACTTTTTTTTCGAGCACGGCGACCAGGATATTTACCCGGTTATAATCAACCCCCATACTCGTCCTCCTCGGCATACCGAACGTCGTAGGCGCTACCAGTGCTTGTATTTCAACGAGCAATGGCCGTGTACCTTCCATGCTGGCGATTACTGTAGAACCTGAAACATTGAGCGGCCTTTCGGACAGGAAAAGTTCAGAAGGGTTATTGATTTCTGACAGACCGCTGTCGGTCATTTCAAAGACGCCGATTTCATTGGTTGAGCCGAACCTGTTTTTTACTGTACGGAGGATTCTGTATGGATGTCCCCTGTCTCCCTCGAAATACAGCACTGTATCGACCAGGTGTTCGAGTACCCGGGGACCTGCAATTGCGCCTTCTTTTGTCACATGCCCTATAAGGAAAACCGGTATACCTGATTTTTTTGCAAAGAGCATCAGTTTGGCAGCAGATTCCCTTATTTGGCCCACAGAGCCTGGCGCCGAAGTAAGGTCCCCCGTAAAAATAGTCTGTATGGAATCGATCACCATGACGGCAGGATTGAGTTCACCGGCAGTAATGATAATATTTTCAACCAGCGTCTCGGGAAGCAGGATAATTGTTTCGGCATTTATCGAAAGCCGTTCAGCTCTCAATTTGATCTGTTCGGGAGACTCTTCACCCGACACATAAAGAACAGTTTTAAATTTCGGGTTTTGAGTTTTGAGTTCCGGCTTCACGATGCGGCCCTTGGCCGAAGGTTGCTCCGGCTGACTTGCTATTTTTGCCAGGGCCTGCAGGATAAGTGTGGATTTGCCGATACCCGGGTCGCCGCCTATGAGTATAATGGCTCCGTCAACCAGGCCGCCGCCCAGGACACGGTCAAACTCCTGTATGCCGACAGAATTTCTCCGTTCCCTTCCACCGGTGATTGCGGTCAAGGGCTGGGCTTCAGCAACACCGCCGAAGGCGCCCGGAGATTTCAATGCTTTGGGGCTCTGCCGTTCCTCGGAGAAACTGTTCCATGCTCCGCAATCAGGACACTTGCCGAGCCATTTAGGACTCGCATACCCGCAGGACTGACACTGAAAAATAGTTTTTATTTTAGTCACGGTCAACTTTTTTAAATGTTATTCGAATGGGCAGTGGTGTCTTTCTGCATCGATCAATTAGTCTTTCGTGCCGGTTCCATAGCACTTACAGAATATTGGCCGCTGTTCCAATTTCCCTTTTGTGGGCCGGGCGTTACCGCCCCACTCATGCCAAAAGTAGGCGCTTCTAAGCGAGAACCCAGGTGATCGCTCCAGAAAGACACCACTGCCCATACTCATTTTTTACTTTTTATTTCTCATTTTCCAGTTCTGACTTAATTTATAAGTTTAGCAACTTCATTCCTTTACCGAGTGCAAGAGAACTTTCTATTGCGCTGGCAACGAATGCCTTGGCCTCTCTGGCAGCATCGATTACCGAAGTCCCTTTCGCCAGCAGTGCAGTAATGGCTGCTGAGAATGCACACCCTGTCCCGTGGAATTCGCCAGCAATTTTCCTGCCCCTTAACCTGTGGACCGTCTTTCCATCATAGATAATTTCAAGCGTCTCATCCTCAAGATGCCCGCCCGTGACGATAACAAATTCAGGTCCGAAGCGTTTTAATGCAATTGCCGCCTGCTCCATTGTCCCCTCGTCCGAAACTGAAATGCCGGTGAGCGCTGAAGCTTCCACTATATTAGGTGTAATTACCTTTGCCAGAGGAAACAGCTCCTCCCTCATTATATCGGCAGCCTTTTTTTCGAGCAGGCTCTTGCCTGTCGATGATAAAATAACAGGATCTACCACTAGATTCGGCAGGTTATATGAGGTCACTATGCCTGCCACAGACCTTACGGCCTCAGCGGACAGAAGCATACCTGTTTTCAGGGCATCCGGCCGCAGGTCGCTCAGGAGGGTGTTTAATTGTTCGTATAAAAAGGGGCCTTCTATCCTTTCAATGGCGCTGACCCTGAAAGTGTTTTGAGCGGTAACAGCGGACAGTGCGGAGAGACCGTATACGGCAAAGCGGTGAAAAACCTTGAGATCAGCCTGTATCCCTGCCCCACCGGAAGGATCGGACCCAGCTATGGTAAGGGCCATATTCATTATACGGATAGTATATCAGTCTTCAGGGTCTGCGCACAAATAAATAGGAGCAGATGCGATCGAGAGCCAGATGCTCATGTGTGAATTCTCTGAGGTAAAAAGAATCTAAGCATCAAACCGCAGCACGTAAAGTAAGCAATGTGATCTCCGGCGGGACACCTATTCGTACCGGCATCATGAAAGTGCCCAGTCCTCTGTTTACGTACAGGGTGGCTGATTTCGGGCCAGGCGCAGTGGCTCCATATTCCGCAAAATGTGCATCATCGCCAAACGGCAGGTGATACATTCCCGCTACAAACTTCGTGAAGAAGCGCGCAGGGCTCCACTGACGATCCACAATTTCGATGCGTACTTGACCGCCATGAGTGTGGCCTGCGAGGCTCAACTCGATTCCTAACGCAGCTGCCCGATAAAAAGTATTCGGGTTATGTGAAAGCAGGATGTTGGGAATGTCCTTCCGTATAAGAGATTCTATATTGGGAAGCATCTGCGGGTGTTCGCCGGAGGACCTTCTCCCTCCTTGGTAGTCGACGCCGATCAGATTGATTCTTTTTCCCCGCCAGTGCAGTTCAGCACTCTGCTGACGCAATAACTGCATCCCATAACGTTGAAAGAGTTTCTGTGATAGATCTTCCATCTTCGCATATACTTCATGGTTGCCGTTGCAACCCCAGATCCCCAATGGCGCGCGCAACCTGCTCAGCTCTGAAATGCAGTCCTCGATTGGATCACTATCGCTGCTGATCAAATCGCCCGTTAGCACGGCGAGATCAGCATTCAATATGTAACGGCCAGTGAACCCCAGGTTTTAACCTGGGGGTGAATGGCCGCCCGGAGCGGAGCCCTGTGGCGGAGCGGAGGTGCCTTTTGGCATAATCTGGTATGCCCGGATATTGGACAGGCGCCCATACAAAACATCGAATACGCTTGCACTTGGTATGGATACCGAAGTACAGGAAAAGGGTTCTCCGAGGCAAAATAGCCGCAAGAATTAAACAATTGTTGTACGAGGCGTGCAAAGTAAATAGATGGTTGCTTTCAGAAATGAATGTGCAAGAGGATCATGTGCACATTCTGATTCAGATATGGCCACGAGAAAGTGTAGCTGATGTTGTAAAAAGGTTAAAAGGCGGAACCAGCAAGGTGATCAGAGCGGAGTTCCCAGAGTTGGAAGAATTTCTGTGGGGAGACAGCTTCTGGGCAGACGGCTATTTTGCCGAAACAGTAGTTAAAGTAGAGGAAGCAATAATGGCTAAATATATAAAGGAACAAAAATAGCAAAGGGCATGTCAGATTATGCCAGAGGCCTGAAACCCCGGTCTTTAGACCGGGGAGTGGGTTCATTCGTTGGCCATTTCAACTGCACGCCGGACATCCGCTCGCGGCATAAAATCACCGATATGGATATCACTCAACTGGACAATTCGCAGGCCGTCCAGAGTCCTTGGCAAATTCGCAATGGGGACCTCGACTTTTTCGATGCGGTATCGCAGCCGTTCTGAAGTGAAACCGTATGCCGTGGCAATAAATGGGATGCTGCCGGCTATAAAAGCCGCATAGCGTAAAAAAGTCCTCCGGACCGGATCAAAACTCTGCCGCTGAGCAGACGGTATGGCATGCATAGCCAGTCTCGACAGCCACCCGACGACCTCCACCGACAGCACCGCAAGGCCCCCGAAAAAAGAAGCCGAAAGCCAGAGCCTGGATGCGGAAAGGACCCAATTCCCTGGACCTCGGTGGGGTATGAAGTGACCAAAAGGCGGGGCGAGGACTGTTGCCAATATCAGTAGAACAGCGCTGATCAAAAGACCCCGCAGCAGGGTTCTCCACCTGTGTCGTCTAATCGCGTCAGTAAATCGCCACGCTCGGACGAACCAGAAGCGCTGCACAAGATATATAAGAGACAGTAATACAATCGACGAAAGCAACAGAAAGCTCAATATTGACGGGTTTCAGTATAGGGTATATGATTTAGCTGAGAATAAGGAGGTATGAACATGCCGGAACTTAAACATATTTTGCTGGTCGAAGACGATCCATACGATGCCGAGCTTATCATAAGAGGTCTTGCTGAAAACAATCTCGCCAATCGGGTTGTCGCTGTTCGTGATGGCGAAGAAGCGCTGGACTACCTTAACTACCGTGGAAAGTTTGCCGGCAGAACGGAAGGCTATCCCGTCGTTGTCCTGCTTGATTTGAAGATGCCGAAGATAGGCGGTCACGAAGTGCTGAGGCAGATAAAGACCGACGAAAAGCTGAGGTGCCTGCCGGTTGTAATACTTACCTCATCCAAGGATGATCAGGATATAGTAGAGGGTTACAAACTCGGGGCAAACACCTATGTAGTAAAGCCGATTGATTTCCACCGGTTCATTGATGTAATAAAACTTGTAGGGTCTTATTGGGCGGTCGTCAGCGAGCCGGCGCCGGTCGAAAAGTGCGACGCAAAGTAGACCACGGATGAGCGACGATTTCTGCAAGGCCATAGAGCGCAATAGTCACAGCGGTTTAGTGTAACATGACGGTACCAGAAGATTTTTCATGAAACTCTTTGCAAACCACGGGAATGCAAAGAGTTTCATGAAACGACATTGATGCGGTGTTTTTAGACCTATTTGGCGGTCTTAATCTGCTCCTTGATCTCTGTCATCTGCGTCCTTTCATCTTTTAGCTGAGCCGTTAATTTTGCGATCTTCGCCTTTTTCTGTTCAAGCCTCATCTTCAGTTGCCCCAAACTTGCCATATTAATGTCCTCCCTAAAATTATTTGTAAAAAATTATAACATAACGAGGGGTCATATCATCCGATATTGAAAGTGCTGCGTACAAGCAGAATTCAACGGCCAGAGGCTTAAATCCTCATACAGAGTAATTCTTCCGGAAACGCGCTCGCCCCAATAATCTGCGAAAAGAGAATAACCTGCTATAGAAATCTGCGGGTTCAGACTCTGCTTCCACCCGGAATTCCTTACAACATTGATTAAACTTATGGAATTTTTCCATAAACAATGTAATTAATCCATATTTCATGCTGTATAACATTCTTCAGAAATCCCAATAAATCAAAAAGATAATACATTGTCTTGTTTGGCATAAACTTTGCGTCATTAAATCAATAACAGAAATAAAAAAGTTCTTTTTGGGAATGTTGTCCCGGTGGTCAGCCTGAGGAAAAAGCCCGGTGGCTGGCTGAGATAGAGGACAAGACACTCACCTTTTGGGCATGGGGGATGTGCCACTTATCGAATAATAAAAAACCATAATTTGTGGTTAAGCGACACCAAAAAAAAGGAGTGTTGAAATGGCAACAATAACAAAAGAGAATGCCAGAAGCAGAATGAAAACTAAAAACATTCCAGTCAATATCAGAGTAGCTTTTTTAAGCGGGGCATTAGGAAATTGTTGCTCTGAAAAAAATAATCAGTGTGATGATGAATGCATCGAGAATTTCATAATAAGTTATCTCAACGATGAGACATATAGAAAAAGCCTTGATGCTATATTAAAAGAGCCGGAGAAAAAACAGCAATCCAAAATCATGTGGCCTGGACCCAGCAGGTTTTGCCGGTAATCAAGAAATTTATGGGAAAGCTGGCGGTCTGTCCGGATCTTTCCGTGCAAAAAGTGCGAGACCAGATAACAGATAGCTGCAGAGGTGGACGAGCAGTCGACTGCATCAGAGGAAGTCGCCAATAACATTCAGAAGACATCCGGCATATCAAAAGACATGGAAAGACTGTCTGGTGAGGTCATGCACGAGGAACACTATTGAGACTCTGCATGATAAGATACATGCGATGGCAAAGGATGCTGTTAAGGCATATAATGGGGGAGACAAAACAAAAGCCGGGCAAATCTTCCGTGAAATGGAAAACTTGTCGGTCCAGATAGGAAGCCTCCTTGACGGTATTAAAGGGGAGTACAGGTAAGCAACCTCTATGGCGTATGAACAAAAAGAGATAAGGGAAAGGCTTCAGTGGCTTGTAAAACTTAGGTGGGCCGGCTGTATCGGCGTTTTTGCAGCCACTCATATAGTGAAGTACAAGTTGGATCTGCCCTTCCCCCTTATGCCGGTGCATCTGATACTGGGATTCGCAGCCCTCTACAATATTTATTATCAGGTCAAGCTGAAGGACATGGAAAGGGATTTCAGAGGAGATGCCGTGGGGCAGATCAGCCTTGATTTTGTTGTGCTTACGGCGGCAGTCTACTTTTCCGGCGGCTTCGACAGCCCCTTCCTTTACTACTATATATTTCACATCATTGTTAGCGGACTTCTTCTGCCGAAGGCCTGGACCTTCAGGTTTGCAGCTATGGCAATCTCTCTTCCCGCAGCGGTTGTGGGTCTAAAGTACTTCGGCATCCTTCCCCACTTTGCTGTTTTCATGGAGGAACCGGCAGTACATTCGAATCCGCTGATAATAGCGGCATACGGGAGTATCTTTGCGAGCACAATACTGCTTTCAGCATATTTTGTCACCTATTTGGCAGACAAGCTCTTCGCTGAACAGAAAGAGACTAAGAGGCTATATGCCCTTTCCGAAAAACTGCGGTCCTCCATCATAATGGATGAAGTCATCGCTATCATCAGGGAAGAGCTTTCAATGCTGACGGGGAAATCACTTCCGCTATATCTTTCTGTCGACAAAAGCAAATCATTACTGGCGGCACACGTCTCATCGCCCATTGCTTACCCTGATGAAAGCCATAAGCCCACTGCCTCAGGGCAACCTGATGATGGTGTAAAGAGCTGCGACTTGGCCATTCCCCTTTCCGACGAGAACATATTCACCGACACCCTTCTCTCAGGGGAGCCCCACAGGCTTGATTCCTCTATGGTACGTTCAGGGTATGAGGACAAGGTGTTCAGGGAATTGATGAACAATGCGCGGGAAATTACAGTACTGCCGGTAATGACATCCTTTACCGTCCCGTGCTCAGGATATTTCCACTGTCCCGAGGACACAGGCTGTCCGGCATATGACGCCGCTGACAAGAAGTGCTGGCACATCTCGGGCACCATGTGCCATGTCAAGAGGATGGGAAATATGAGCGAGAAGCTGAGCACGTGCGTTAACTGCAACATGTTTGCGCCGGCAGGGGTTTTCATTCTTGATACTACCCGCGTATCGAACCTCGACCCGGTAGTTGATGTTGATGCATGCATGAGGCTGCTCGATGCTGCGAGCCTTGCCATATCCAATGCCCGGCTTTATGAGCAGACACTTGAACTTTCCGAAGTTGACGGACTGACTGAGATACGAAACATGAGGACCTTTTTACAGGTCCTCACCATGGAGATAGCGAGGGTACAGCGGTACAGGAAAAGTTTCGGGCTCCTGATGCTTGATATCGACTATTTCAAAAAATACAACGATACTAATGGTCACCCCCAGGGCGATGCCCTGTTGAAAGCCATGACAGCGATAATAAGGAAACAACTGAGGGAAAGCGACACGCCTGGCAGATACGGGGGAGAGGAGTTCATAATGCTGCTGCCTGAGACGGAGAAAGAGGAATCAATAGCGATTGCCGAGAGAATCCGGCAGGTCGTAGAGTCCTGGGATTTCCCAAGGGCTGAACAGCAGCCGGGAGGAAGGATCACGGTGAGTATCGGGGTTGCATCATATCCGGAAGACGCAGATACTTTAGAAAAGATTATAGGCGCCGCGGATGATGCCCTCTATACAGCAAAATGCGCGGGGAGAAACAGGGTTATCGCCGCTAACAGGCCGGACATGCTGACTTAATCTTCACCGGACACTACTGACCGTTACCTGCAGCGTCCATTTCATCGAGCAGTTTTTCAATCTGCGCACTTGACCTCAAGGAGTCAAATCTGACTTTGCGACGACTGCCGTATTTCTTGCTATGCTCCAATTGTCCAATTGCCCGTGCCGGGCCGTTATATAATACTTCGTATTTCGGTTTTGAGCTGTAAATGAGCAAGACAATTAAGTCGTCAGGTGCGTCTTCTTCGCTAATAAGAAAAAACGTGCCTGACCTGTATTTCTTTACCCTGGCTTCAGACCACGCTTTGACCTGAACCGTTCGCCGAGTTAGAGCTGAAAACCAATAGCCATCAATCGTCTTCGTGCCACGATCCGTCCTCAATATCTTGAATTTATCTTCGGCTATTATTTCAGCGGCCATTCCAATTACATTGCTGTCGTAGTTCCCCAGTTTACTTGCGCGACTTACGATATCCAGAACTTCCGAAACTCTATCCATAGCTGTTTTTTTCAGCATGACACTTGAACTCACGGGAGGGGCCTCAAGATTTTCATAGTTGTCTGAGTTATCGGTTACAAGTCTTTTGTTTTCGAGATTTAGTATGGTCGCCAGCTCTTCTGCGTGTGAGCGATCTGTAAAGAGTGCCTCCAGGGAGACATTGCCGTCTCTGATTAATTCCCATTCCCGTATAGGATGGTTGCCAAATCGAAATTGACGGCTGCCTCGCACTGTCCGGGGGATGCGGTAAACACCGAATGTCCTCGGATTCGTATAGTTTCCCTCAACGCTTACGGTAGATGGTCCGATTGACAGCGCCATAAGCTCTTTTTTGCGTGTGTCGTTCATGTTGTCCTTCCCGTGCGTCATAATTCCGGGGACACTTGTCTAACTCTATCGGCCGGTTTTACCGGGAGCTAATGCGAATAGCTCTTGCCTCGACATATATCCCAGTAGAAATCATACCAGATTTCACCGGATGTTTCTTAAGCTCAGCGTAAGCTGCACTCTGTGCCGTGTTGTACCCCCTTTGCTCTGTAAAAAAACCGCTCAACCCTTGCGGGCGGCGGTGTTATGCAAGCTTTGTATTGTTCTTATGTTATAAAACTTCTTCAGCTATTTCTAACCCTACGTTCAAAATCTTCGTAATGTCAGACTTCAGACACTCATCAAGCGTGACGGCCTCAGACAATTTGAACCATCCTTTTTTCTCGATCTCTTTTATTATTACCTGCCAGCTCGCTTTCTCCGGATTATAATTAATAATCACCGCGCTCGTGGCAGCTATGACCTTCACAGCATTTACACCTTCGATTTTGCCGGCATAGTCAGAGGCGTCAATAAAGAATGGCGTCTCGATTCTCAAACGACCTGGGACGTGGTGTATGTAGTATTTGTTCATAGGTGTCCTTTATTCGAAATTTTGCAGAGAGGGCGCTTCATCTCAAACGTACCCTCAAGCTTACCTAACAGTTTACCACATCCTCTCGATCTTCGGGGGATCCGTTCAGTCGATCTGTTTCAACAGGTAGTTCTGCACCCCCAACTGCTTGATTTCGTCAATCTGGGCCTCGATCCAGTCAATGTGGTCCTCTTCGTCTTTCAGGATAGCTTTGAGGAGTTCGCTGGTACCGCTGTCCTGCAACTCGACCACAAGCCGTATGCTCTGGTTGTAACCCCGGATTGCCTCTTCCTCGGCATCGTGGTCACTCTGATGCATCTTAGATACTTCAGCGCCGATATGCATCTTATTCAGGATGCTTACAATGGGGCGGCCTTCGAGGAAGAGGATACGGGCGACGAGCTTCTCGGCGTGTTTCATCTCATCGATAGCCCGCTTCCGGATCGCCTCGTCCAGCCGCTTGTACTTCCAGTTGTCGCACATCTCGGCATGGACCATGTACTGACTGATAGCAGTCAGCTCCTCGGCCAGACGCGCGTTCAGATGCTCGATGATCTTCTCATTCCCTTTCATACATAACCTCCAGTGTGCATTTCATGCATGAATGTTTATAAAAAGTGTAGCAGATATTGTACAGGAAGGGAATGCCGGGGGGTGACAAGGCTTGGTTCGGGTAAAGAGGCGGCCAGATACTGGGGATCGATAAAAAAACTTTATCAAAAACTTGAGAGATTCGGGATTGAACAGACCCATGCATAGTACGGAATCGATTTTTTGATCTCAAGAAACGGTGCAATTTTGCTACAATATATAGTGATTCAATTTATCACCATTAGAAAAACATTATAGGGAGATATGCATGTCTGAGAATAAACTGTATACCACGTACATTAAGGAAACAGCAGGAGGAAAGCAAGTCTGTGTATACTGCAAAAAGACTGAAGAAGAAATAGGAGAAAGCCTTGGTGGGCATGCCGGCTGGTGCAAGTGGCGGAGAGATATAGAGGAAATGGAGAAAGCTGAGGGAACAAGAAAGTCCTCCGGGGGTATGGAAAACATAGTACGGAGGCATGAGCGATAGTGATGCGGGTGGCTTGGTAAAGGCAGGATGGAGATTGTTTAAGAAAATACTTCTGTTGCTCTGTATTTTATTAATCACGACAGATACGACACTTGCCGGCGCAGATGATACAAAAGATAGCAGTACTGCGCAAATTCCGGAACAGGTGCCTTGCGAGCATTGGGCCTACAAGGAAGTAAAGGAACTCGGGGAAAAATACTCAGCGGAAAAGAAGCTCCCTGAAGGGAAGACCTGTCCGATAAGCGAAGTGTGCCAATGCCTTCTTTCTATACTGGATAAAATTCTGGAAAAACATGGGAAAGAGGGTGGTGAAGCGATTCCCCGTGAGGACTTGGACCGCATTGCAGCCCTCCACGAGGCGTTAAAAGCGGAATTGGTCAAATATGATGGGTATGTGGTCAGAAGAGAGACTATAGAAAGAGTCCTGGCTGAAGCCGAAGTCCCTCAATTCGAATACAAAGTCGGTGTTAACGGTTTTCTCCGTGGTGAAGGAGTGAACAACTTTAAGCTAAGGGATTTAATAAACTATGCACCTGATCACAGCGAGGGGCGTTTCCTCTACCGTGTCAAGCCTTACGCTTATTGGCATCCTACCGATTACCTGAACATCCGGCTGGAGGGGCAAGGTTACGGCTTTGCCGGCGGGGGTGAGCATACAGGCAAGTATTCTCTGTACCAAGGATTTGTGGAAGGCAGACTACCGGAGAAGGATTGGCTTGTACTGAAGGGAGGCCGTCAGGAATTCCTCTACGGAAGCACTTTCATCCTGGGGACAAATTCATTCTTTAGTGGCTTATCATTTGACGCGGGAAGGCTCAGAGTTAAGCCCCTTGAGCCTCTGACTATTGATCTGCTGGGCGGCAGATACGCTACTCCCTCCTCTAATGGGCTTAGGGGAAACCTTTCAGGGGGGTATGCGACCTATGCTTTCTCAGAAGGTAACGCAGCAGAGGCTTATGCGTTGAGGGACACCGGATCGGCTGACCATCATATAGGGGAACACCTGGATATATGGGGACTGCGCGGCACTGCAAAGCTGGAGCCGGTTTCACTGGAATTTGAGCCGGTCTACGAGTCAGGGCGTATACTCGCCCCTGTTAGCGGCGTAAACGATAATATAAATGCATACGGAGGGCATGTCGATGCGGCTATTGATGCGACTCTGGGCGGATATCATAACAGGTTCTTTTTAAGTTATGCCCTCGGCACCGGCAGTAAAGATGCGGCAAACGGCACGAAATTCGGCAAGGAATTCCGCAATCCCGACAACGATACTTCACTCGTGGGAGATATGCATGTAATCGGTGATCTTTCGGGAGTCAACGTTGTCGGACGCGATGCCAGCGGGCTGCAGGTTTACACTTTGGGGTGGGGAATCGACATCACCAAAAAATTGAATTTTACGGCAACCGGCCACTATTTTCTTGCCAAGGCAGTGGAAGACAGTTTCAGCAGGAACTTGGGGCTGGAGACCGACTATAACTTTACCTGCACGATGAGTGCCGATTTCTCGGTCATTCTCGCCTATGACCATTTCTTCACAGGACAATTTTTCCGAGACGCTTCCGGCAGTGCTAAAGATATTGAGTACGGATATGTCATGTTCCAGTTCAACTTCGACAAGACAAAGCCTAAAATCAGGAAGTTATAAGAAATGGTATATTGTGTTCTCTTAAAGCTGCAAACATGACCATTCTTTAAGCCTGTGGTTAATACGATGAGGATTTCTATATAAACGTACCCTTACTCTTTCACGTCGAAGGCGTTATTCTCCCGGTCCAGTCTACGAGGTTGTCCAGCAGTTTCCTGATTAGTTCCCTCGTTTTTTGATCTGTCACCCTGCCGTCTTTGTCAATCTTTTCCTGGGCAAAGGATACCATGACCTCAGGCTGGTTCAGTGCAAAACAACTCAGGAAGACAAAGCATTGCCGTAAATGATACTGTGCCCTTGCGGTGCCTATCATGCCGGGGGAAGCGCCCATGATAGCTACAGGCTTATGTGCGAACGCGTTGTCTCCATAAGGTCGGGAAGCACAATCGATGGCATTCTTCAACACGCCCGGGATCGAATAGTTGTATTCCGGTGTCGCAATAAGTAAGGCGTCGGCTGCCCTGATTTTTGTTTTGAACTCTTTTACCTTTTCTACAGGCTGATTTTCTAGATCCTGATTAAATGGCGGAATTCCTTCCAGATCAAAAATCTCAATTTCGACACCTTCCGGAACAAGTTCCAATGCAGCCCTCAAAAGAGATTTATTGTAAGAATCTTGGCGCAAGCTTCCTGCAAACCCGAGAATTTTGAAAACTTTTCCCATATGCATCTACCTCCCGCTGAATTATGCCGGCCTCAACGGCCGCTGATATTCTTTTTTACAAGTGTATCAGTTTTCAGAAATACATCAAGTACATGAGAACACATGCCCTGCGGTTCAGACAGTACAGGGTTGTTTTTCTGCAGAAAAACAACCCTGTACTGTCTGAACCGCAGACACCCGTATAACGCGTTGCTTGCAGAATTTGGATCTAGTTGTTAGTATAAAAGACATGGTCGGAATTTTGAAAAAGATATTTGGCACGAAGAACGAGCGGGTGCTCAAAAGGTTTTTTGCCGTCGTAGATGAAATCAACGCTTTAGAACCCTCTATAGCCGCATTAAATGACCGTGAACTGGCTGCAAAAACAGACGAATTCAAGCGCCGGCTGGAGAACGGCCAATCCCTTGACGATATCCTGAAAGATGCCTTTGCAACCGTTCGTGAGGTGTCCCGCCGCCTTTTGAAAATGAGGCACTTCGATGTCCAGCTTATAGGCGGGATGGTGCTGCACGAGGGCATGATTTCCGAGATGAAGACGGGTGAGGGTAAGACCCTTGTAGCCACGTTGCCGGTATATTTAAACGCTCTCGACGGCAGAGGCGTCCATGTGATAACCGTTAACGATTATCTTGCGAAAAGAGATGCCCAGTGGATGGGGAATATTTATAATTTCCTCGGCCTTTCCCTGGGTGTTATTCAGAATGACAGTTCTTTCCTCTTCGACCCGGCATACCTCTCTCATGACAAGCGCTTTAACAACCTGAGGCCCTGCTCTCGGAAAGAAGCCTATCTCGCTGACATCACATACGGCACCAACAATGAATTCGGTTTTGATTATCTCAGAGATAACATGAAATACGATTTTACGGAATACAGCCAGCGGGAATTGAACTACGCAATCGTTGACGAGGTGGACAGCATCCTGATCGATGAGGCGAGGACGCCGCTTATCATATCGGGACCCTCTGAGGAGTCAACCGATAAGTATTATAAGGTAAACCGCATTGTCCCGGGACTTAAGGCTGAGGATGATTTTAAAATCGACGAGAAGCTGAAAACGGTCATTCTTACCGAAGCCGGCAACTCGAAAGTGGAGAGGCTCCTCGGTGTAAACAACCTCTATGATCCGTCCAATATCGAACTTGTCCATCACGTACTTCAGGGCCTTAGGGCGCACCACCTTTACAAGAGAGACGTCGAATATGTGGTGAAAGACGGCGAGGTGATCATAGTTGACGAGTTTACCGGAAGGATTATGCCGGGCAGGCGGTGGAGTGACGGCCTGCACCAGGCCATTGAGGCAAAAGAGGGTGTCAAGATAGCCAGCGAAAACCAGACACTTGCTACTATTACTTTCCAGAATTTCTTCAGAATGTATAACAAACTTGCAGGCATGACCGGTACGGCTGACACAGAGGCGGCAGAATTTGCCGAGATATATAATCTCGAAGTGGTGGTAATACCCACAAACCAGCCCTTGATAAGACCTGACTTCCCGGACATGATTTACAAAACGCATAGGGCGAAATTCGACGCCGTTATAATGGAGATCGAGGAGTGCCATAAGAAAGGTCAGCCGGCGCTCGTTGGGACTACCTCGATAGAGAAATCGGAACTGCTGAGCAGTTTACTGAAGAAGAAAGGCGTTAAGCATTCGGTGCTCAACGCCAAATACCATGAGAATGAAGCGGAGATTGTTGCACAGGCCGGGCGGCTTGGCGCGGTGACTATTGCGACGAACATGGCGGGCAGGGGGACTGATATTGTGCTTGGCGGCAACCCGGACGGCCTTGCTAGGGAACTCCTGAAAGACAAAGCTGATTACAGCGAAGAAGATTTTGCCGCCGCCCTGCAAAAGGCAAAAGTAATTTGCGAGCAGGAGAAACAGCAGGTCCTCGGCGCAGGCGGGCTCCATATAATCGGAACTGAACGCCACGAGGCAAGGCGTATAGACAACCAGCTTAGAGGCCGGTCGGGAAGACAGGGAGACCCGGGATCATCGCGGTTTTACTTGTCCCTTGAGGACGACCTCATGCGAATTTTCGGCTCCGACAGGATAAGCGGTCTGATGAATCTCCTGAAAATGGAGGAGGACGTTCCCATTGAGAACAAGATGGTATCCAAAGCAATAGAGAATTCGCAGAAAAGAGTGGAAGCTCACAATTTTGATATCAGAAAGCACCTGCTCGAATATGACGATGTAATGAACAAGCAGCGGAAGGAAATCTACTCGTTCAGGCTCGAGGTATTGCAACGGGAGTCTCTGAAGGACAGGATCCTGGATATGATTGATGATGAGGTGGATGGGTTCCTCTCTGTATTCTGCCCGGAGAATGTCGACAGCGGGGAATGGGACAGGAACGGTCTGAAGGATGCGCTCTACGGGACCTTTTCCATAAACATGCAGCCTGACCCGTCACTAACCCGAAATGAACTGTTTGATACGATTTCGGGAGCGGTGAAGGAAATGTATGATCAGAAGGAAAAGGATACAGGCGATGAGGTCCTTCGCTATATGGAGAAGGTGATTCTCCTCCAGGTCATCGACACCCAGTGGAAAGACCACCTCCTTGGTATCGACCACATCAAAGAGGGTATCGGTCTGCGGGGGTATGCGCAAAAAGACCCGCTTGTGGAATATAAGAAAGAGGCCTTTGAGTTGTTCGCCGATATGTCGGGCCGTATAAGCAACGAAGTGCTGATGAGGCTCTTCAGGATCCAGGTCAAGCATGAGGGACAAACAGAGATCAAAGAGCTGCCCCGGCAGCAGCGGCTTGTGTATAACCGCGGAGCAGGGGATGAGCCACGGCAGCCGGTGCATAAGGAGAAGAAGATAGGAAGGAACGATCCCTGCCCTTGCGGGAGCGGCAAGAAATACAAGAAATGTTGCGGAGCCAAATAAGGCATCACCGTTTACGCCTGTTTTTCCCACCACTTAGAGTGCTCATCATACGAGGGTAGTGGGTCAGTTTGTTTTTGCTCTGGATCACCTGAGTTCTCATTGTGGGCAGGTAACGCCCTGCCCACTTATCGAGAAATGGCGACAATAGATAATTTTCAATACATGCCAGTGGTCGGAATCTAAAGGTTAATTGATACAGAGCAAAAACAAACTGACCCACTACCCGGACGAGGAATCCCTTGCAAATCTAATGTTGAAATTATATAATCAAGTCGTAACATATTGACGCCGTGAGGATAATGGAGGGTGCAATGGCTCATAGTACAGGTGCTTTACCGGAGGTCTTAAAGGTTGGAACGAATGAGATGGAGCTTGTCGTCTTCAGAATGTTCAGTTCACATCCTGATGGGACCCCCGAAATTCTTGATTACGGGGTCAATGTTGCAAAGGTCAGAGAAATAATTCCGATGCCGACCTTGACAAAAGTCCCGGATATGCCTGCATATGCGGAGGCGCTGGCACAAGTGCGCGGTGAAGTGATCCCTATTGTTGACCTTGGCAAATGGATGAAAGTGAATCCACCGTCAAGTATGGACATACGTCTAAAGGTTATTGTGCTCGAGATGCTTGGTACCACCGTTGGGATGATTGTTCACGAGGTGGAGCGTATACGCCGGATCAAATGGGACCAGATAAAGCCGCCTCCATCACTTTTGCAGGCAAAGCACAGCGGCAGGGTTACCGGCGTTACTAAGATAGATGATGAGGGCGGCTCGCTGCTGCTGATCCTCGATCTCGAGAGCGTTATTTCGGAAATGGGAGGGCTTATCCACACTCAAGAGGTAGCTTTGGGAGAGATTGAGAAATTAGGGAAGAAAAAGCTGAAGGGTACCGTGCTCATCGCTGATGACTCCTCTGTTGCCAGGAAAATACTCAAAGACACGCTTGAAAACGTTGGTATCCATGTCATAGAGGCGGTCGACGGAAAGAAGGCGCTTGAGATACTGGACGACTTTCTGTCCAGAATAGGCGACCAGCCGATTACCGATTTTGTCCAGTTGGTCATCTCCGATGTGGAAATGCCCGAGATGGACGGCCTTACTTTCACCAGGAACTTAAAGAACAGCCCGAAATTGGGAATGCTGCCGGTTATAATCAATACTTCCCTTAGCGGCGAAGAGAACAAGGAAAAGGCCAAGGGGGTGGGGGCGGACGGTTACATGGTGAAGTTTGATGTGACCATGCTTCTTCACGAGGTTTCAAAATTTTTGAAGTAGTTCAACCCGTCACACAGACTGCAACAAATAGCGTCTGCTTAGGGTCTGCGAATATTCGCAGACCCTTTTTAGTGCATGGTTATCTTTCCGCCGCATACCTGTCCTGCAATTGATATGAGAATAAAAATAGGTATAAAACGGTAATCGGTGTGAGTTGTGATCCTGGCGATAATGATCATGGGTACAGGCGCATGAATGCATAAGAGCCATTTGCGTGAATACTTTTTGGCGCTCTTTCTGATATAGCCGAAAGGAAGGTTCAGTGTAAAGGCAAATACTGTTATAATGAGTGCAGTCCACATAAAAGAATAGTATAACTAAAACACGGGCAATAGGCAATGGGCTATAGCCTATTATTTATTTATTGCCTATTGCCTCCCTTATTTAGTATGCTTTTTATATCATGGTAACTCTTTATAGGAGAATGTCACCGATCGGTCAGGGGTTTGTCAGTACTGTTTCAATCATCTCTCTTGCTTTGCAGCTTTTTCTGCTTCCAGGGCTTGTCGGGCCTGCCGGGCTTGTCCAGGCGTATGCAGCTGATAAGGCCCTGGCTGCCTCCGGGAACCAGGCAGTCAAGGTGTCGACGGCAACCCTGCGTGTAGGCAAGCACACACACTACATTAGGCTTGTTTTTGAGACAACGGAAAGCTTTGTGCAAAAAGCGTCTGTCAGTCTGAGCGGAGCTAATGCAATTAAAGTCGATTTTCAGTCTCCGATATCTTTCAGGGTCCCTGGGAGAGATGCTCCGAAGACATTCGTAAAAATAGAAACTGATGTGTCAAAGAGCGCCTCTTACGAGATCGATAAGGGCCTTAAAATTACGGCCAACATTAGCAGTTGTATCATTACCGTTGATAATCTGGACGACATAAATGTTACCAAATTGTCTTCGCCGTCACGCCTCGTAATCGACGCATATTTAAGTCAGGGACCGTCCGGCAGCGTCCAAAATAGCGCACCGGAGGCCGCCCTGCCGGCTCCCGACGCTTCGGAAATCAAAGTTGAATCTTTTGTAATCGATGCCGGACATGGAGGTTACGAGAGCGGCCTCCACTTTGGAAAGACCGTCGAGAAAGACCTCGCACTCTCCATTGCAAAAGAGCTTGGAGGGGCACTGGCCGGAAAGGGGAAAAAGGTTACCCTTACGCGCAAGGGGGACCAGTTGGTCTCGATCAAGGACAGGAGCAGAATTGTCAACAAAAAATCACCTGAACTGCTGATAAGCATTCATGTCTCGTCGCAGAACGAATTCGTGGTATACACTGCCGTTAAGCCTTACGTGAAGGCGGCCGGCGGTAATGAAATGGATTCTGTAAAGTCAGCAGGCAGGGACAGGAGCGAAGCTGTTGCTCAGGCAATTGCGCAGAGTGCCGGGAACTCGCTTAAAGTAAATGTGAAAATTGAAAAAATGCCGCTGTTATTGCTATCCTGTATACATGTGCCTGCTGTGTTAATCGAACTGCCCAGTCCTGATAAGTTCAGCTATGATGTAAAGTCCAGGGGACGCATTATTGACCTAATTTTACTGGGCATTGCGAAATCTTCTGCAGGCGGGTTACAGGCATAGGAAATCGAAATCAACGCCTCTATGGGTAATAAAAAATATATTGTAATCGCATTGCTTTTCCTCCTCGTGGCTGCAGTGGCGGGGTGGTTTGTAACGCAGCACTTTCAATCAACGGCCCAGCAGTTTAAACAGCCATTGATTGAACTAAAGGGAGGCGAAACGACTGTCAACACCGGTGTGCCGTCGGCGACAAGTGATGACACCGTTAATGTAAAAGTATTCCTGCCATCTGATGAGGGGATAACGGTTGCGGAGAGGAGAATCCAGAATAACCCTGTCCCGGTCAAAATGGCTGAGGCGGTGGCAGCGGAGTACCTGAAAGGGTTGAAAGAGGGATTAAATGACACGAAACTGATCGGGGTTTACCGGGACAAGAGGAGTATTATTTATATTGATGTTTCTGATGAGTTCAGGAAAAACTTTTCAGGCGATATAAAGCAGGAGTTTGAACTTTTGAAGTCCCTATATGAAACCATTATGGTGAATATCCCGGGTACGGAGGATGTGCGGTTGCTGGTAGACGGCAAGGAGGTCGAAAGCATAGGAGGTCACTTTAATGCATTATATCCTTTGGGGGACACCGTGAGAGAAGATCTCCAGCAGCCTGCAGCCAAAGATCCTCAAACAAGCTGAGCGTCCTTTCCGGATACGCGCCGTCAATCTACCTGAATAAAAGGGATAAAAATGAAACCACAGAGTGCACAGAGGGATCCTTTTATATAAAAAGCTCCATAAAGTCTTTAGGAGTGCTCAGAGTATTTCTCTGTGTTCTCCGGCAATAAGTCTTGAAATAATAATTAATGAATAGCAATGAGCGCCCCATAGGTATATTCGATTCCGGAATCGGCGGGCTTACTGTTTTTAAAGAGGTGAGCATCAGGCTGCCGCGCGAAAATATTATCTATCTTGGTGATACTGCGCGTGTACCATACGGCATCAGGTCCCCCGAAACGGTGATACGCTATTCTTTTGAATGCACCGGTTTCTTGCTTAAACAGAATATAAAACTTCTTGTCGTTGCCTGCAACACTGTTTCCGCAATAAGTCTTCAGGAAATTTGCAAGAGGTTCCCTATTCCGGTAATAGGGGTTATAGATCCTGGTGCGAGGGCCGCGGTCAGTGCTACAAAAAATAAAAAAATAGGTATAATAGGGACTGAGACAACGATTAAAAGCAGCGCCTATTCAAAAGCCATAAACGCGATGGCACATGATATCGAAGTTTATGGCTTTGCGTGTCCTCTATTTGTGCCGCTGGTGGAAGAAGGATGGACTGATGGCGTTATCCCACGCATGGTTGCTGAGCGGTATTTGACTGACGTAAGAGACAAAGGTACGGACACCCTTGTGCTCGGATGTACGCATTACCCGCTTTTGAAAGATGTGATTCAAGAGGTGATGGGCACAGTCCGCCTGGTTGATTCCGCTATCGAAACGGCTGTGGCAGTGGAGCAGTTGCTGGTTAAGCAGGGGATGCCGGCCCAAAACGAAAAGGCTGCATCGAAGAGATTTTTTGTTACCGATTCCCCTGAGAAATTCATATCGGTGGGCGAACGTTTCCTGGAAACAAAGATTGATGCCATCGAAAAAATACAAATTTAGCAGAGCGATATCTAACCGCTCAATGGAGGCGTAATGCGGCCTGACGGAAGGACACAAAGTGAGCTGAGAAAAGTAAAAATCACGAGGAATTATATTTCCGCTGCCGAGGGGTCGGTGCTTATAGAAGTCGGCAATACAAAAGTTATTTGCACTGCGTCGATTGAAGAGAAGGTCCCCGCCTTTCTCCGCGACCAGAAAAAAGGGTGGGTCACTGCCGAATACGGCATGCTCCCCAGGTCCACACATTCGCGCATGACCAGAGAGTCTTCTGCCGGACGTGTTGGAGGCAGGACGCATGAAATACAGCGCCTGATCGGAAGGTCGTTGAGGGCGGTGGTCGCCCTGGAACTTCTCGGCGAGAGGACTATATGGATTGACTGTGATGTCATACAAGCTGATGGCGGAACAAGGACTGCTTCGATTACCGGCGCCTATGTCGCCTTTAAGGATGCGATTGAATATGGACTGAAAAATAAAATCATATCAAGAAACCCTCTCAAGGATTATCTCGCAGCGGTCAGCGTCGGCATCGTAGATAACGAGCCGCGTCTTGATCTCTGTTATGCGGAGGATGCTTTGGCCGAGGTGGATATGAATGTTGTCATGACAGGAGGCGGCAAGATAGTCGAAATACAGGGTACTGCTGAAGCAGGAGCTTTTTCCAGGGAAATGCATGATGCTATGCTCTCACTGGCAGAGGGAGGCATTGCTGAGTTGATAAAGGTACAGAAAGAAACAGTTTAGGAAAATCAGGTAGTGGGTCAGCTTGTTTTTGCTCCGGGGGGTCCGGAGCAAAAACAAACTGACCCACTAGCGAAAAATATGGTAGAATAAACAATGCAGGGGAAAGACATGTATAAGAGTTTATTTGTTTGGCTGCTCATTGGGATGGCAATGATTCTCCTTTTCAACCTATTCAATGTGCCGCCCAAAACGGAAAAGGAAATGATATTTTCTGATTTTATCAGCAAGGTTGAGGCCGGGGATGTTGATGAAGTTACCATAAAGGAGAGCCATATAACCGGTCGCCTGAAGGACGGCAGCAAGTTCAAAACGTATGCTGTGGAGTATCCTGATCTGGTGAAAGAGTTAAGGCAAAAAGATGTCAAGATAGCGGCAAAGCCGCCTGACCAGAGCCCGTGGTATGTCAACTTCTTCTTCTCATGGGGACCGATCATATTCCTGGTCCTTGTCTGGATAGTTTTTATGAAGCAGATGCAGATGGGCGGCAATAAGGCCATGTCTTTCGGAAAAGCCAAGGCAAAGCTGGTTTCCGACAAGGCGGTGAAAATTACCTTTGCCGATGTGGCGGGTGTGGAAGAAGCCAAAGCCGAGGTTGAGGAAATCATCGAGTTTCTCAAAGACCCGCAGAAGTTCTCCAAACTTGGCGGAAAGATCCCCAAAGGCGTACTGTTGGTTGGTTCTCCAGGCACCGGCAAGACGCTTCTCGCTAAGGCCATCGCCGGTGAGGCGGCAGTGCCTTTCTTTTCCATTTCAGGCTCGGATTTTGTTGAAATGTTTGTTGGTGTAGGCGCCTCTCGCGTACGCGACCTTTTTGAGCAGGCGAAGAAGAGTGCACCATGTATTATATTTATTGACGAAATCGATGCCGTCGGCAGACACAGGGGAGCGGGTCTCGGCGGCGGTCACGACGAACGGGAGCAGACCCTGAACCAACTGCTCGTTGAAATGGACGGTTTTGAAGGGAACGAGGGAGTGATCATTATTGCTGCGACCAACAGGCCTGATGTCCTCGATCCCGCGCTGTTGAGGCCCGGGAGGTTCGACCGGCAAATAGTGGTGCCGACCCCTGATGTGAAGGGACGGAATGAAATACTAAGGGTCCATACAAAGAATATCCCTATTGCCGAGGATGTCAATCTTGATAAGATAGCCAGGGGAACGCCCGGTTTTTCCGGGGCCGACCTCGCTAATCTTGTGAACGAGGCAGCGCTTATTGCTGCACGAAAAATCAAAGAGAAAGTCGATATGATTGATTTTGAGTTTGCTAAAGACAAGGTATTGATGGGTGTCGAAAGGCGTAGCATGGTGATAAGCGACGAAGAAAAAAAGAATACGGCCTATCACGAGGCAGGACATGCACTTGTAGCTAAATTAACGCCCGGCACAGACCCCATCCACAAGGTGAGTATCATCCCGAGGGGAAGAGCGCTTGGAGTGACCCAGCAGCTTCCTATCGATGACCGTTACACTTATTCAAAAGATTATCTTGAGAAAGCCCTGAATGTGCTGATGGGCGGAAGGGCTGCCGAGGAACTCTTATTGCACCATATGACCACAGGAGCGGGCAACGACATTGAACGTGCTACCGAACTGTCAAGAAAGATGGTCACCGAGTGGGGCATGAGCAAGAAGCTCGGACCCCTTACCTTTGGCAAAAAGGAAGAGCAGATATTTCTCGGGCGCGAGATAGCCAGGCATAAGGATTACAGTGAAAAAACTGCTGAAGATATAGACGAAGAAATACGCGGGATTGTTACAAATGCTTATGCGAATGCAAAGAAAATGCTGGAAGAAAATCTTGATCTGGTTGAGGCCCTTGCTCAGGCGCTCCTTGAGCGTGAAACGGTCGACGCTCAGGATATCGATGCCATTATCGCAGTGGCCAGATCAGGAAGCGCTGAGGTGAAGAGTGCTGTAAGTCCTGCACTGGAGATTGCTGCCGGTAACGCGTGATCCTTTCCTGGAACGGTTTCAACCTGGATTTTACCAATAAGACCCATATTATGGGCGTGCTTAATGTTACCCCTGATTCTTTTTCCGATGGCGGCTTTTTTTTTGATAAGGAAAGCGCAGTCCGGCATGCCCATTACCTCATTGATAACGGCGCCGACATACTCGATATTGGCGGCGAGTCCACAAGGCCCGGCTCTTCAGCGCTGCCGCTCGCTGAGGAACTTCAGCGGACTATTCCCGTTATACAGGCTGTTGCAAGGTCAGTGCGTATTCCTGTTTCCATTGACACCTGCAAAGCTGAAGTCGCCCGCCGCGCTCTCGATGAAGGTGCATCTATAGTGAACGATATAAGCGGCTTGAGGTCCGATCCGGCTATGGCGCAGGTCGTGGCTGAATATGGCGTACCGGTCATCGTAATGCATATGAAAGGGACCCCGAAGGTTATGCAGACCCACCCGGTCTACGAGGCCCTCATTCCCGAGATTATGGACTATCTTCGTTGCAGCATCAGGCTTGCCGCCGATTCCGGCATTCCCGAAGACCGGGTCATTATAGATCCTGGTATAGGGTTCGGGAAAACTGTGGACCATAACCTGGAGATCATAAAGAACCTGAAAGAGTTCACGCTGCTCGGCAGGCCCGTCGCAATCGGCGTATCACGAAAGGCGTTTATCGGGAAACTGCTTGGCGGCGCGCCTCCTTCCGGGCGGATGGAGGGCACTGCGGCTGCGGTAGCGGTCTCTATTGTCAACGGAGCGCATATTGTCCGGGTCCACGATGTAAGAGAGATGGCAATGGTTGCCAGGGTTGCAGACGCAATAAAACTGGCAACCTGAAAAGGGTAAGGGTCTGCGAATAAATAATTTGTGCATTCCGGCGCTCAGATTCGGGTCGGGGTTGGGTGATCTTATTGAGCGAACCCACAGCATATATCCATGTTTTTGCCATATCTTCACCTTTTCTCCCGTTTATAAAGCGCCAGTATCTTTTTGACCGTTATCGGGAATAACCCGAGGAGCACAAATGAAAAGATCAATCCGGGAGACAGAATGCCGGACAGAGAATCGACCTTTGCAAGCTCTTTCCCCGCATTCACATAGACCATAGTCCCTGGAAGCATCCCCAATTGCGATACCCAATAAAATGTCAGCAAAGGTAACTTTGTCAGACCCATTACGAGATTGATCACAAAGAAAGGAAAGATCGGAATTAATCGGAGCGTGAACAGATAAAATGCGCCGTCCCTTTCTATTCCTTTGTTAACAGCCGAAAGTTTGTCGCCGAATTTGGACTGCACCCAATCTCTTAATACGAACCGCGAGGCAAGGCATGCAAAAGTTGCCCCTATAGTACTGGCGAAAGAAACAATAAGTGTCCCCGCCCGTAAACCAAAGAGCGCCCCTCCCACAAGAGTGAGCACTGCGGCCCCGGGCAATGATAACGACGTGACAATAATATAAATTATCATATAACCGGCGATTGCGGGTATCTCATGTTCAGCATACAGAAGCGAGAACTTTTCCTGAGATGCCTTTAGATAGGACAGGCTGAGATATTGTTCAAGACCAAAAATCTTAAATGCGGCGATCAGTAATATGAGCACGACCACCAGCACTATCTTATTAAGATTTTTTTTGCTCATCACACCCGGGCCATTTCTTTTTTGTGATTGTCCGGTGAACAGATTATTTCGACCCTTTAAGGAAAGGGAATGCAGACCGTACACGGTCTGTCTCGCAGGGATCGAACTCGCCGGTTATGAATTCTTCGGTATCATCGCCGGAACAGATGACATCCCCAAGAGGACCGAAAATGCCGGAAGCGCCCGGATACCGGATACAGTTACCGTCAACACCTGTGCGGTTTACTCCTATCACAAAACATTGGTTCTCTATCGCCCGCGCTTTAAGCAGCGTTTCCCAGTGCTCTTTTCTTTCGGAAGGCCAGTTGGCAATGACAAATATCGCCTGGACTTGTCCGGCAACATCCCTGAAAAGCTCAGGGAACCTCAAGTCATAGCAGATAAAGACGCTGGAAGGCATCGCATCAATATGAAACACGACACTCTCTGTCCCTTCAATAAACCGCTCAACCTCCTGGGAGAGGGGAAAAGAGTGCATTTTTGTATAAGTTGCATCCGGACGGCCTTTTCTGTCGTAAACAACTGCCATATTTCTGGCGCGCTCGTCTCCAGGTGTTTTCATCGCAAAGCCGGCAATGAGATTGATGGCGTTGTCCCGCGCAATTGATGATAAATACGAGGCTGTGTCCCCGAACCCATCTTCGGCGATGACAGGAATGTTCATGGAAAAGCCGGTGGAGAATAATTCTGGAAAAACAACTACATCACATTTCTCCCGCGCTGCTTTCCCTGTGAAGAAGGCCGCTCGTTCAAGGTTGGCCCTCTTTGATTCCCATACAGCGTCAAGTTGTATCAAAGCTGCTTTCATCATAATGTAATATTATCATATCCCGAAGATGATCTGTTCATGGTATATTTAACAATATGGACTGCAACAGATTGAGCGCCGGTCAGGCCCAACTTTCTTTTCCTTTCGAACATGATCCGGGCTTTCTTGTTCGTACCTTTGAAAAGGCCTCAGGGAGGTCTGTCATGCTCGTGTTGACCGATAATTCAACCAGCATGCTTTCTATTAGAACAAAAGGGACTGTGTCTTGTGTAAGACTGCACCGGATGTTTCTCTGCGCAGACGAAGGTACGCTAAAAGAGATCGCTTTATTTATTAAGCACGGCAGTGGAAGCACGACAAGGTTCAGGGCTTTCCTTAATAAAATGAGCAGTGCGGTCCGGCGGAAGCCGCCGAGATATTTTCCCGTAAGGACTCGGGGCAAGTGCTATGATCTGCAAGCAATATTTGAACGGCTTAACGAGGAATATTTCGACTCAAGGCTTACTTCCGTCATAACCTGGGGGACCGGGACATCGAGGAAAGCAGTGCGGAAACGGACATTGGGCAGCTACTGTAATAATACCAATATCATACGGATTAATCCGGTCCTTGATAAGAAAACTGTGCCTGACTATTATATTGAATTTGTCGTTTACCATGAAATGCTCCATTCAGCTATAGGTATCAGGGAGAAGGACGGCAGGCGCTCTGTCCACACGCGGGCTTTCAGAGAGCGGGAACGGCTTTTCAGGAATTATGATAAAGCCATGCGGTGGGAGCAAACCGGAAGAGAAGAACACATGTAACAGCCTCTATGGGTAATCGGTAGAAAACGGGAATCTTCCTATTAAATAGACACTTATTAAATAGCAACTTGATTTTTTATCGTGATACATTCTAAACTTCAAAGTTTTTAAAATTACACGGGGTGAGAAAACATGAAGGTCACAAATTTGCCATTGCGCTGGCAGACGGCCCTGCCTATTATTAGTGTCATTGCCATTGGTATTGCAGTAACCATTCTGGTAACCGGATATAAAACAAAGGACATTGTGTTTGATGAAATCAAGCATTCTGTCCTTGAAGGATACAGGGACACTGTTTTGAATGCCCTAACCACTATGATGATCGCGGGAAATTACCATGAGTCCCGGGACCGGTTTCTCGAACAGATGGAAAAAATAGCTGAAGTAAAAGTGGTACGGTCAGGCAATGTCGATAAGGACTATGCTCCCAGCAGCGATAAAAAATACGAATATCCTTCAGATGCCCTTGAGAAAGAGGCCGTTGAAAAAGGCGTCTCCCAGGTTGTAGTTGAAGATACGTATATCCGCGGTGTGTACCCATACATCGCCAAAACCAATTTTATGGGCAAGAACTGTCTCTCCTGCCATATGGTTAAAGAAGGAGACGTCCTTGGCGCCGTAAGCATAAGGGTCCCTATAACCGATTCTTTAAATAGGATACACTCATTACAATATATATATGTCCTGCTTGGAGTTGTCGGCATTTGTGCAGTTATGGCGCTTATACTTATAATCGTTGGCTATACAAATAAACCTCTGATGAAACTCTTGGCAGACCTAAATGAGATAGGCCATAAATACTCAGAATATCGATATTTCTTATAAGTCGGGAAACGAAGTCAAACATGTGTCAGGCAGCATATCAAGACTTGTCGGGTACTTTACCGGAATGATCAACGGTATTATGGTGACCACAAGCAAAACGCTTCCTATGATAGATATCCTGAATACCGTGGCCGACCAGACGGCCCAGGGGGCAAAAAAACAGTCTGAACAATCAACGCAGATTGCCACAGCAGCCGAGGAGATGAGTCAGACTATCGGTGACATTGCAAGGAATGCATCACTTGCCGCAGATATTTCAACGGGGGCGCTTGGCATTGCGTCAAAAGGCAAAGAGATAGCGGACAACGCTGTTGTGAATGTGAAAGAAGTATACAAGTCGACGGCGGAACTCTCAAAAATGGTCGAACATCTCAATGGCCGGGTTGCTGAGATCGGCGACATCGTGACGGTGATAAAAGATATAGCGGACCAGACAAACCTCCTTGCCTTGAATGCGGCTATAGAAGCAGCAAGGGCAGGAGAGCAGGGCCGCGGGTTTGCTGTTGTTGCCGATGAAGTAAGAAAACTCGCTGAGCGGACGATCAAGGCTACCGATGAAATCTCCGGCAAGATTGAGGCGGTACAGACAGAGTCCAGGCAGACAGCGTCCTTTATGGAAGAGGCAACGGGGAAATCTGCTGGAGCGGCTGAAAATATAGGCAATGTGGGAGATGCCCTTAATGCGATATTGACTGAAATGCAAAACCTGAAGGACGAAGTCACGAAGATAGCTGCCTCAGTGGAGGAGCAGTCGGCAACTACTGAAGAAGTCACAAAAAACATTGAATCCACTTCCGCAATTGCCAAGGAAATTGAGCGCCTGGCAGCCAGCGTGTCCACTGAAGTAATAAAGCTCACTTCGGTAGCCGATGAATTACGGACTCAGACGTCAAGCATTAAGACAAAGGGCGGCGCAGTCGTTATGCTGGAGTTGGCAAAAAGTGACCACCGCGGATTTGTGGGGAAAGTGGCCGCCTGCTTAAGAGGTGAGACTGCCATGGACCAGGGCAAATTGCCTGACCACCATAACTGCAGGTTTGGGAAATGGTACTACAAAGAGGGTCTTGCCATTTGCGGCGGCAAGGAAGGCTTTAGAGCAGTGGAACCACCGCACGAAAAGATTCACCTGTTGGCAAAACAGGCTGTTGCTGCCCACAATACGGGGGACGACAGGAAAGCTGATCAACTGTACAAAGAAATGGAGGGGGTATCAAAGCAGATGTTGATCCTGCTGGATAACATTAGGGCCGAATGCTCTCAGGAGCAAGCCGCTTGAGATCAGGTTAGTTGCTGCATCATACTCCTCTTGCAAGGATACCCCTGACCGTTTTCAGCGCCTCGTCCTTTGTGTTGACCTTGCCCTCTAATATATCATCTTCCAGCTCGGACAATATAAGTTTGAACTGAGGGGAAGGGGACAGGTTGAATTCCCTGATAAGGTCGTCACCGGTAATCATTCTTAGGAGACCCATCCGCGGCAAGACCTCATCAACGTATAGCGAAAGGACCTTGTTGCAGAAAGAGAGTACCCCATCTCCCGATTCAAGTGTCCCCTGAGCAGAAGATCCGGAAGGTCCCTGACGGACCCTCCCGGCTGCAACGGCCAGGATTACCATTGGATAGACATCGTCCTGAGCGTTTTTCAAAAATCTGAGCATTTTGGATCTGTGTGCGGCAACGCTGCAGAGCGATAGAATGTTTTCGCATCCTGATGAGATCGAGGAAATAAGAGCATCTTCTTTTTTTGACATCTTCAGCCGTAATGCGGCTTCCAGTGCATATGCCTCTCCAGAAAAAAGGGCGGTCAGCTTAAGGCATATCCGCCTTGCGGGAAGTTCAAAGTAGTCAAAGATGCGTTTTTCCTGAAGAGGAAAATAATGGGCGGGGTCGCGAAGCAGGGCCTCGCACCGTCCGTAGCAAGCAAGGCCCTTTTTTATGCTGCTGCCGGGGTGGTACGGAAATTCCGGAAACAGCACGGGCATAATGTTGTCTTCTTCCATCTCTTTCATGCTTTCATGTGAATCACCGAGCGCCATCATATAACGCAATTCCTCGGCTATTCTCTCTACAGCAATATTATTTAGCAGTGCCCTGTGCTTTTTGAGTGCACGACGTGTGTTTATTTCGATGAGGGCATGCAGTGCAGCCGAGAACCGGTAGACTCGCAATATCCGAAGTGGATCGCTGATAAGGTTTCCCTCAGAAACCATCCTGATGACCCTGGACTGAAGATCCTTATGACCGCCAAAAGGATCAATTACATGGACTGTTGACTGCCATTCACACAGGGGCTGGGCCATCGCATTTATGGTTATATCACGGCCGGAGAGATCGGAGGTAATCGAGTCTCCTTTCATAGCCGATATATCGAGAAAGACCGAGTCTTTCACCACCCGCGCGATAGCAAACTTGCTGTCGAGGAGGACGAAGGAGCCGCCGGAAACCTGTGCGAACTCTTTGGAGATTTCGAGGGCGTCCCCTGAGACCACAAGGTCGATGTCTTTTGTCTGAAGGCCCGAGAGCATGTCGCGCACTGCGCCTCCGACAATATAAGTATTGCCGGCAATGCCTTTTTTCAGAGCAAACTCTTTAAAAAGATCGAGGAGCATGTTCATGGACTATTATACAGGTAATAGGTGATAGTAATTAGGTGATGGGTTATTGTTTAATACCACATAAGCGTTTCGTAATAGGGTGAAGGAACGGTAACTGTTATATGCCCCCGCCATGGACATCGTTCAACTTCTTCCCCATCACGCATGATTTCTACGGAAAACTCCATTTCGTCATTTTCTTCCGCTTTAAGGTCTGAGAACGCAACCCCCAGTTCAAATATGTCCTGGGCAGCAACATCCCGGAGTGCTTTTATTTCCTTCCAGTCTTCGAGTGACTGTTCGTATAGTGCCGCGTTGTTCTTGTCCTTCCGAGCATCGAAAATAATTTTAAAGACAAAAGGCTTGACGATATTTATACGGATAATGATTTTTTCCGGCATTTCGGTAAACGGTATTTTAGGGTCGATACGGAGATAAAAATTGTCCTTATTAAAACCGTAATGGACCGATGAAATAACGCTGTCCGATTTATGCATGCTGCCGCCTGAACGCTTGACATCCATGAAAGCGGCCTGGTTCCATTCGTAGTAACTGGTTACATACCCATCTATCCTGGGCTGTATAAAGCCGCGTGCCTGCGTGACCGGCTCAATGCTCCTGTCTTCCATGAGTATAGGCACATGCAGCTGAGACGGGATGTCCTTTCCCATGACTTTATAGACCTTCATTAAATTGCTTCGGAATAGTTCATCAAAGTCTTCCTGCGTCTCGGTGGAGTGTTCGTCTCCATACCACCAGTTCCAGTCACTGCCTTCGGCAGCGTAGATACAGTTCCAGGCTTCGGAGAGGTCCTTGCCGGGATTAGCACGGGCGAACATTTCAAGATCATCTCTTGTCTGCGAGAGATAATCCCATGACATGTTGTCCTCCTCATGGCCGATCCAGATACCGAAGTTCGCGTTTATCCATGATCCGGCATGCAGGCGCGGGAGCGGCTCGCCGGTCCCGTTTTCGCTGATAAAATCAGAAACAGTTACTGCTTTGAAACGGTCATCGCTGCTCAGGGCACGGTAGAGGGCGGCGAGGAAATCATGACCGTCATTTGCAAAATATTCCCAGGCGTTTTCCCCATCCAGGATTACCGGCACTATGTATTCCCTGTCGCGGGGGAGTGTATTGCGAATCTCAGCTAATTTGCCTATAAAGTCCGCAACTGCTTTTTCGGCTTTCCAGCCGGAATAGGTAAAGCCTATGAGGTCCGACAGTTTATGATCTCTGAAGAGCATGGATACGCCGCTGAATTGATGCATCCTGTAAAGCGTGGCTGCATCAATGAGAAAGCCCTCGGGACTTCTGAAAGGTCTCTGCAGTGACCGGGCGAGCACTTCTTCGTCTGTTGCGATCCACTTGATCCCTGCTTCGCTTATTGCCCTCACAACATCTTCGCTCACCGATCCCTCGGAGGGCCACATGCCGGCAGGCTTTTTCCCGAAAAGCCGTTCAAAATATCCGGTTGCCATTTCAATCTGCCTGACCGCATCTTCCGGATGGGAGAAGCGTTTCTTGGGAAGGTCCACTTGAGGCATTCCGGTCCTGGCACTGTTAGTGTCCCACACCAAGGGAAGTATGGGATGATAGAAGGGAGTCACCGAAAGTTCGATCTGACCGCTGTCACTCATTCTTTTATACTCAGGGATTATTTTCCTTAAAATTTCCATTTGCTTCCCGATAAGAAGCTTTTTTTCTTCTTCGGTGAAATCTCTTTCTTTTTTCATCAGCCCCTGCAGAAACGGGTCGCTCTCGTTCCTGAACATGGGGTCAATCCATGCAAGGTTGAACAGCACCTGGAGGTCCCTGATGTCGCGGTCGTCATAATACCGGGAGGCACGCTCAATATCGCTTTTTGTAAACCTTACCCCTCTTTTAATGAGCAACTCATAGTAACGGGGAAGGGGTTTTATCATGGTGTCCCAATTTGCATAGAAAAAATTTTCGATGATAAACTGCTTCTCTGCTTCGGTAAGCTCTGAGGGACTCTTCAATGACAACTGAAGATAGGTATCTGTCGCATTGTTATCGGTATAATCAACAAGTTGCTCCAGCAACGACGGCACAAGGTTAAAAGTTTGACGGATATTGGGGAAATCGGAAAGGATCGTCACCATGTCCAGGTAGTCCTTGACGCCATGCAATCGCACCCATGGCAGCCTGTAGACGCCGGTAAAGGGATCTTTGTAATAAGGCTGATGCATGTGCCAGAGGAAGGCGACTGAAAGAGGCTTACCGGCCATCGTCTTTGAACTGGAAGATATATTCGTTGGGCTTTGCCAGACCGTATTCCTCGCGTGCGTATTTTTCTATATAAAAATCATCATCTTTAAGCGCACTGATGTGAGCTTTTAACGCTTTGTTTTCCTTCTCAAGCGTACTTATCTCAGTATCCAGCGTGTTCTTTGTTTTTGTAAGCGCGGTGTATTTGAGGAACCCCATGTTGCCTAATACCAGCGCTATGACCATGTAAATGAAGGCGAGAGTAACGATGGTGAAGAATATGATGTTTCTTCTCCTCCGCTCAAAGGTAACCTGCTGCCTTAGATTCCTCGGCTGTATTCTGCTTCTCATAACTCAACCCGCTCTATATATTGATTTAGGGTTATGTTATCATTCCGATGGCATAAAATCAATCTTCATAGCCCTATGCCCAGCCTAAAGAAGGAACATTGTAAAAAGTGAGCAGTCCTTTAAATTGTGCCGCCTTGCCCAGTTCTTCTTCAATCCCGAGCAGCCGGTTATATTTTGCAGTCCTTTCGGTCCTCGACAAAGAGCCTGTTTTGATAAAACCTGTATTGCAGGCCACGGCAAGATCTGCGATAGTAGTATCTTCTGTCTCTCCTGAACGGTGAGAGATTACCGCAGTGTAGCGTGCCTTTTTTGCCATTTCGATGGCATCGAGGGTTTCGGTAACAGTGCCTATCTGGTTCAGCTTTATCAGTATGGAGTTTGCGATCCCTTTTACGATACCGTCTTTTAAAATTTTCGTATTGGTGACAAAAATGTCATCGCCGACCAACTGTATTTTCCCGCCGAGACTCTTTGTATGGAGCTTCCAGCCCTCCCAATCGTTCTCAGCCATGCCGTCTTCGATAGAAAGGATAGGGTATTTTTTTACAATCTTCTCGTAGTATGCCGTCAGTTCATCGGCTGATATTTTTTTTCCTTCAAAAGTGTATTTGCCCTTATCAAATAATTCCGATGAAGCGACATCGACCGCGAGAAAGACATCTTTGCCTGGAGTATATCCGCTCTCTTTTATTGCCTGCATGATTATTGAAAGTGCTTCTTCATTTGAATTAAGGTTTGGCGCAAAGCCACCCTCGTCACCGACCGCGGTATTGAGGCCTTTTTTCTTCAGGATGGACTTTAGGGAATGAAATATCTCAACTCCCGCCCTTAGCGCTCCAGCAAATGTGTCAAAACCAGCGGGCATTATCATAAACTCCTGAATATCCAGGTTGTTGTCCGCGTGTGAACCTCCGTTGATTATATTCATCATGGGAACAGGGAGTTCCTTTGCATTGCATCCGCCTATATATTGATAGAGCGGAAGTCCCAGTTCATTTGCTGACGCACGGCATGTGGCCATAGATACCCCCAGGATAGCGTTGGCACCGAGTTTCGACTTATTTGGGGTGCCATCGAGTTCTATCATGGCCATATCGATAAGGCCCTGGTCCAGCGATTCAAGACCGATAAGTTGCGGTGCTATCTTTTCCATTATATTCTTTACCGCCTTGAGGACCCCTTTACCGTGATACCGCTTTTTGTCGCCATCTCTCAGCTCAAGGGCCTCCCTCTGGCCGGTAGATGCGCCTGAAGGGACAATTGCGCCGCCAGTAGCGCCGCTGTCAAGCAGCACATCGACTGCCACGGTAGGGTTGCCCCTTGAATCGATCACCTCTGAAGCAAGTATGTCCAGAATCTCACCCATCAGCATCCTCCTTAGTTAAATTCAGGCAATAGGCAATGGGCCATAGGCTATAGGAAAAGAAAATACCTTTTAACTTTTGACCCTTTGCTTTTGCCTTTAGCCTTTTGCCTTTAGCCTTTATTTTTTGCCTATCGCCCATTGCCTATTGCCTATCGCCTGTTTTCATTACATGTATGGCCTCACCATACACATCCGCAGCAGCTTCCATTACGCATTCTGCAAGGGTAGGGTGGGCATGGATCATACCGGCGATACCTTCCGCAGTCAAGCCGGCCTGCATTGCAAGAGCTCCTTCATGGACAAGCTCTGATGCATGGGGGCCGATAATATGCACGCCTAAAACTTTGCCTGAAGCGGCGTCGGCAAGCATCTTGACCATACCGGTTATCTCTCCTATGACATGGGCTTTGCCCAGCATTCTGAACTGAAAGCGCCCCACCTTAACGTTTATTCCCTGTTCAGCCGCCTGGTGTTCTCTGAGACCGACAGATCCTATCTCCGGAGAAGTAAATATCCCTGCAGGCACCACGGAATAATCCATCCTGGTATCTATGCCGCAGGAATTACAGGCAGCTACCAGCCCTTGCCTGGAAGCCACATGGGCTAGGAGAGGTCCTCCGGTAACATCTCCTATTGCGTAAATGCCGTCTATGTTTGTCTCCATCCTCTCATTTACAACTATTTCTCCGCGGGGTCCTTTCAGAATGCCCAGTGCCTCCAGCCCGATATCCTCAACATTGAACGCTCTTCCTATGGAAACAAGCAGCTTCTCAGCAATGAGTTCCTCACCGCTGCTGAGGTGTATATGAATACCGTTATGGTTGCGCTCGGCCCTGTCTACCCTGACGCCGGAGAACAACTTGATTTTTTTCTTTATTAATTCTTTTTGAAGTAATGCCGCTATTTCGTGGTCCTCTGAAGAAAGGGCCCCCGGCATCATTTCGACCATTGTTATTTCGGTCCCGAGTTCCCTGAATATGCAGGCAAATTCACAGCCGATTATCCCTGCGCCGATAATAATCAGGCTTTTCGGTATGGAGCTGATTGATACAGCGTGATCGCTTGAAAGGAAATGTTCCCCATCAAGAGGAAACACCGGCAATTCTGCGGGGCGCGAGCCGGTGGCGATTATTATCTTATCGGTCTCAATTACCTCTGTTGTGCCGTCTTTTTTCCGTGCTTCAACTTTTGAAGGGGTAAGAACCATTCCCCTGCCATCAAAAAGTGTTATGCCCCAGCTTTTGAAGAGAGATTTGATGCCTCTTACCTGAGTTGCGACTATCTTATTCTTCCTCTCCATTATTTTGGACAGGTTGGGATGTATCTCTCCCTGGATATCTATTCCGTATTCATCGAGCCGTTTTGCTGTCCGAAGCGCCTCGACAGAGGCAACTAATGATTTGGTAGGTATGCAGCCCCGGTTGAGGCATGTCCCCCCTACTTCCGTGTCTTCTATTATGGTTACCCGTACCCCGAGCCTGGCAGCTTTTAGGGCGGCTACATATCCTCCGGGTCCTGCACCGATGATCGTTAATTTCACTTGGCTTCCTCTTCGATATACTTGTCATAATCTCCGCTATCCATAAGTTCATCGAGTTCGGAAGCATCATCCATTTCAATAATTGCGACCCATCCCTTGCCGTAAGGGTCCTCGTTTATGATCTCCGGAGAATCCGCAAGTTTTTCGTTGACTTCGATAACAGTTCCGGTTACGGGTGTGATTAGTGATGACGTTGCTTTTGTCGACTCGATTTCTGCGATTTCTGTGCCTGCTTCCGCAGAGGCCCCCACCTCAGGCAGGTCAATGTAGACGATATCGCCCAGTGCGTCCTGTGCATAATCGGTGATGCCTATAGTGGCTTTTTTCCCCGATACCATCGCCCACGTGTGCTCTTTGTGATACTTGAGATCATCCAGATTCATTACAGTCCTCCTCGTAATACAGGTTATAGGCTATAGTTTAAAGACAAAAAAATCAACCACGAATTGTCCATTATCCATTACCGTTCGCTTTTGTTTTACAGAATGAGAAATTCTTAACATAGTTTTTGGTCTTTGTCAAGAAAAATTGACCTCCCAATATATCTCTTTTTGGGGAAGACGTATATGTTTTCACCGTGCCTGACAAGTATGCTATCATAAAATTTATGGAAATGGTGAAAAATAAGGCGGTCCTTTTTTTAAGAATGATAAAATTTTCCCATTCGGTATTTGCGCTGCCTTTTGCCTTTACCGGCGCCATGCTGGCATCAGCGTGGGGCCCCGAAAAGTCTGCGGCTTTTTGGGGTATAGCCGGATTCCCCCCGGCTGAAAAGCTTTTCTGGATTACCATCGCCATGGTTGGAGCTCGCTCCGGCGCCATGGGGCTTAACAGGATTATCGACAGAAAGATTGACGCGGCAAACCCCCGGACAGCCGGCAGGGAGATTCCTTCGGGTAAGATACGAGTGCTCGATGCAGCGATCTTTACCTCTGTTGCTCTATCACTGCTGATTTTTGCTGCGTACCGACTTAATCCGTTATGCTTTAAGCTCTCTCCTCTGGCAATTCTGGTCCTCGTTCTTTACTCCTATACCAAGCGTTTTACCTGGATGGCGCATTTTGTCCTCGGCATCGCAATTGCCGCGGCGCCTCTGGGGGCATGGATTGCTGTAAGGGGGACTCTTGACAAAGAGATTCTACCCCTAAGCTTGGCCGTTGTTTTCTGGCTTGCCGGGTTCGATGTGCTGTATGCTCTGCAGGACATCGAGTTTGACCGGGGATACGGGCTTCATTCAATTCCACAGAGGTTCGGCGTAAAAGGGTCACTCGTTCTTTCAAAGGTGTTGCATTTCATTACATGGCTTTTGTTGGCCGCAACCGGGGTTATATTTGGGCTGAATATCATCTACTGGATCGGGATGATGGTTATTGCAGGACTTATTATATACGAACATTCACTGGTGAAAACTGAGGACCTCAGCAGACTCGATATGGCTTTTTTCAATATGAATGGTTATATAAGCATCGGGGTCCTCCTGTTTACGATAATTGCTATAAGTACAGGCAATGGGCGATAGGCAAATGGAACAAGTAGACTATATTGTTTTCGGTGAGGATATACTTACGATGAACGACCGTCTGGACATCGTTCATAACGGAGCTGTGGCGGTAAAGGGCGGCATGATCGCAGATGTTGACGCTGCAGGGAATATCCTTAAGAAATACTCATCGGCAAATAGTATTGGGGGGCAGGGCAGGCTGGTACTGCCGGGTTTTATCAACACCCACACACATGCAGCAATGGTATATTTTAGAGGATTGGCGGATGATCTTCCGCTGAAGGACTGGCTGGAAAAACACGTATGGCCTGCTGAAAAAAGGCTGCTGAGCGCTGAATTCGTATATGATGCCGTCCTGTTAGCCTGTCTGGAGATGCTGAAGTCGGGAATAACTACTTATAATGATATGTATTTCTTTGGCGATAGTTCTGCCAGGGCATCGAAGCAGCTCGGCATGCGTGCGCTTCTGGGTGTGGGTATTCTCGACTTTCCTACTATGACTGCCAATACTGTTGACGAGTATCTCGGCAATGCCGACCGTTTTATCGATTCATGGCAGGGAGACTCCCTGATTACTCCCTGCGTAGCTCCTCATTCTGCGTATACCTGCGGCACGCAAACATTAGAGAGGGTGAAAGAACTGGCAGACCGGAGGGGAGTTCTGACCACCATACATCTTTCTGAAACGGCTTGGGAGGTCTCTCAGATTATGCAGCGCTATGGCAAAAGGCCTGTCGAGTACCTGGAAAGCATCGGGCTTCTCAGCGATAGACTGCTTGCCGCTCATTGCGTGTGGCTTGATGACAGGGAAATAGACCTCCTTGCACGAAGGGGGGTTGGGGTTTCTCACTGCATCGAAAGCAACCTCAAACTTGCAGCAGGTATTGCTCCTGTTACTAAAATGCTTGCCGCTGGAGTGAAGGTTGCTCTGGGTACCGACGGCGCGGCGAGCAACAATGACCTGAATATCCTTAGTGAAATGGCTACAGCTGCAAAAGTCCACAAGGCGGCGGCAAACGATCCTACTGTTGTCGACTCGAAAACGGCCCTGCTTATGGCGACACGATGGGGCGCCGGGGTCCTGGGTCTTGGTGATCAGCTCGGGAGCATCGGACCCGGAAAGCGCGCTGACATAATCACCTTGAACATGCGAAGCCCCCATCTGACACCGGCCTATGACCTTTATTCACTTATCGTCTATTCGGCAATGGCTTCGGATGTAGAAGATGTCATGATTGACGGGAGGCCGGTTATCCGGGGCAGGGCGCTGATCACGGGAGATGAGGAGTCAATACTGCAAAAGGCTTACGAGTGGAGCCGGAGAGTGGCGGAATCCGGGGACATTCGGAAAAATAGTTGATGGAAGGGATCGGCAGGGGCAGGCTGTTTATCGGAGCGCTGAAACTACTCTCATTGCCATAGACCATTCGTTATAGTAGCACTGTCCAAACCCATTCCCGGCTGGGGCTCCGCGTAACTCGCCCCTGTTGGAGCAGACCCGTGCATAGCTCCGATAAACAGCCTGCCCCTGCCGATCCCTTCCATATGTCTGTTGGGTAAATGGGTGAGTTTGTTTTTACCCTGAGGATACAGAGCAAAAACAAACTGACCCGCTACCAAGGTATAAATTACCTTGATTTGTCTCATTTGGTTATAGTATTTTTATACATATGAAAACCATAATTTTATCAATTAGTTTGTTTCTTGTGTCCATGCTTGTTTTCACCGTTGCGTTGTCTGCAGCCGGGAAGCCGGCGCAAGATATAGAGCTCAGGGACAACTACGTCGCGGTTTTTGACTTGGCAACGCAGAACGTGGATAGTAACATTTTGCGTCCCCTTTCAGAAAGCATACGGCGAGAGCTTGTCAGGTCAGGTAAATATAAGGTGATTAACAGGGGCGACATGAACGAGATATTAGGCGAGCAGATGTTCCAAATCTCCGGCTGCATTTCCGGTCAATGTACAGGTATAATTGAGGCTGGCCGGCTTTTAGACGTTGGGAAAATCATCATGGGTTCAATCAATGTGGTCGGCAAGACATATTATCTTTCGCTGTCGCTTATAGATGTTAAGACCGGCAATATAGAACGGGTTTCTGAGGACAAGTGCAAATGCGAAGTTGATGACCTGATAGAGTCAAGCAAAAGGGTGATAAAAAGGTTAATGGGTGAAAGGTTGGCAGAAGATCAACCGGAGACAATGCCAACTGCGTCTTCAATGCCCGCAAAGACAGGTGGAGAAGCATCAGCCGTTAATATGGAATTCGTCCTGGTCAAAGGCGGGTGTTACCAGATGGGGGACAGTTTCGGGGATGGTTACGCTGATGAGAGACCTGTTCACGAAGTCTGCGTTAATGATTTTTTCATGGGGAAGTATGATGTCACACAGGGGCAGTGGAAAGAGCTTATGGGCGATAATCCTTCAGAATTCAATCTTTGCGGCGATAATTGCCCTGTTGAAAATATAAGCTGGAATGATACTCAGGGGTTTATAGAGAAGTTAAAACAGAGGATAGGAAAGAATTACCGTTTACCCACAGAGGCGGAGTGGGAGTATGCTGCGAGGAGCGGCGGAAAGAAAGAGAGATGGGCAGGCACGAACAGTGAATCGGAGCTTGGGGAATATGCGTGGTTTGATGCCAATTCGGGCGATAAAACCCATCCTGTAGGAAAGAAGAAGCCTAATGGGTTAGGATTGTACGACATGAGCGGCAATGTATGGGAGTGGTGTCAGGATTTGTATCACGAAAACTATTACAAAAATAGCCCGAAGAACAATCCTTCAGGGCCGGACAGCGGAACGAACCGCGTCTTGCGCGGCGGGTCCTGGTTCAATGGCGCAGGGTACACGCGTACAGAGAAGCGCCTCTCAATCATTCCCGACTACCGTGACAGCAATGACGGATTTCGCCTCGTCCGGACTAATTAGAGCCTGAGCGCAGACACTTAGCTTACGCTATCGATGAGGGATTTTACAGATAATGTCGTTATTATTTTGCGACTGTTAATAATGTTCTGAAAATCTTGTGCTATGATGCAGGGGGATTAAATGTCTTATCCTTTTAAAGAAATAGAAAATAAATGGCAAAACATTTGGCTCGAAAATAAGGCGTTCACTGCCTATGATAAAAACAGCAAGCCTAAATATTATGCGTTAATTGAATTTCCATATCCTTCTGCAGAAGGACTCCATGTCGGGCACCCCAGAAGCTTTACCGCCATGGATATTATTGCGAGGAAAAGACGCATGGAGGGTCATAATGTCCTGTTTCCCATCGGCTGGGACGCCTTTGGTCTTCCTGCAGAAAATTTTGCCATTAAACATGGCGTGCATCCGCGTGAATCGACAAGGAGAAATATTGCAAACTTTAAAAGACAGTTAAAAATGCTGGGATTCTCCTTTGATTGGGACCGCGAGATTAACACAACGGACCCCGGTTATTATAAATGGACCCAATGGATTTTCTTGCGTTTATTTAATAGAGGTTTGGCCTATAAGGCAGATATACCGATTAATTGGTGTATCTCCTGCAAGGTAGGTCTTGCAAATGAGGAAGTAATTAATGGTACATGTGAAAGATGCGGTTCTCCCGTCATCAAGAAAAATAAAAATCAGTGGATGTTGAAAATTACTAAATATGCCGACAGGCTGATCAGCGATCTGGAAGATGTCGACTATCTCGAAAAAATTAAAATACAGCAAATTAACTGGATTGGTAAAAGCTACGGAGCGGAGATTGATTTTCCTGCGGACTCAAATGCCCGCGTAAGAGTATTTACTACGAGGCCTGATACTATTTTCGGAGCAACTTATTTGGTGCTTTCTCCGGAACATCCTATACTGGAAGAACTGATGAGACTGATAAACAATGGGGAGGAAGTTAAAAATTATCGCGAACAGGCTTCTCACAAGTCGGACATCGAAAGGATGGATATTGCAAAAGAAAAGACCGGTGTGAAATTGGAGGGGGTCAGCGCCGCAAATCCTGCGACTAAACAAAAAATTCCGATTTGGGTGTCTGATTATGTGCTTATGGGCTATGGCACCGGAGCTATTATGGCTGTCCCGGCCCACGATAAGAGGGATTACGAGTTTGCAAAAAAATATCAGCTTCCTGTTGAGCAGGTCATATCCGGCGGAGATATATCAGTCGGGGCCTATGAAGGGGACGGTCAGTTAATTAATTCTGACTTCCTGAATGGTTTATCTGTGCAGGAAGCGAAAAAGAAAATAGTTGACTGGCTTTCCGGGCATAAATGCGGCGAGAGTAAAATAAATTATAAGCTTAGGGATTGGGTTTTTTCACGCCAAAGATACTGGGGTGAAGTAATTCCAATGGTCCAGTGTGAAAAATGCGGGTGGGTCCCGGTGCCGGAACATGAATTGCCCGTCCTGCTCCCTGAAGTAAAATCCTTTATATCCGGGGAAGACGGGAAATCCGTACTTGAGGGGCTGTCCGATTGGGTAAATACCAAATGCCCCAGGTGCAGTGGAGCTGCGAAGCGGGAAACCGACACAATGCCTCAGTGGGCGGGTTCATCCTGGTACTTTCTACGGTATATCGATCCCCATAATAATGGAGAGTTTGCCTCCAGGGAAAAGCTTGATTATTGGCTTCCGGTCGACTGGTATAACGGAGGGATGGAGCACACAACTTTGCACTTGTTATACTCCAGGTTCTGGCATAAATTTTTGTATGATGAAGGTCTTGTGCCTTGTAAGGAGCCATACAAAAAAAGGACCTCGCACGGCATGATTCTGGGCGCGGATGGCGAAAAGATGTCGAAATCGCGCGGCAATGTCGTAAATCCTGATGACATCGCTAATGAATTTGGTGCTGATGTTTTCAGGGTATACCTTATGTTTATCGGCGCCTTCGATCTTGCGGTGATGTGGAACACGGAAGGCCTTGTCGGCATTTCCCGATTTTTGAACCGTGTTTGGAGCAGCATGGAAAAGATTGACGATGGTATTTTACCTGATGAAAAGAACCTGAGGCTCATGCATAAAACAATCAAGAATGTTTCGGAAAGAATTGAGAAAATGCGTTTCAATACAGCAGTAGCGGAACTCATGTCTTATACCAATGAAATTTCGGCAATGGCCGTAATTCCGGGAAAGATGTTTGAACTTCTCTGTGTCCTTTTGTATCCTTTTGCTCCGCATATGACCTCTGAAATGTGGGAAATAGCTATAAGTAAAGACGCGGGCGTAAGGGACCATGAATGGCCTGAATATGACAGTAACCTGATAACCGAGGAGACTGTGACCATTGCAGTCCAGGTGAACGGTAAATTGAGGGGCACTGTTGAGGTTGAAAAAGGAATGTCTCAGGATAATTTGTTTGAGCTTGTAATCAATGACGTGAAGTTCAGCAAGTATATCCACGGAAATGACATTAAAAAAATAATTTTTGTTCCGGACAAGTTGTTAAATATAGTTGTCGTAAAATATCAACAAAAGCTGTAATTAATTTTTTGCAACAGAACCCATTTCTATCGGGTTGAATGTTTTTTCTGCACGAAGGAGATCACAGAGCTGCTTGAGGGAAAGTTATAGAAGACCTGAGCTGCTCCTGATTGGCCCCATAGAAAGATTTCATATAGCGTTTACCGACGGCGTTGGTATCGATGGTCTCATCCATCTTAGATCGTTTGTTTCCGATTGTTATGTGCAGCTCCGCAAACGAGAGGTTAAAGACCGCTGGTTGTAAGATAGCGGGCCTCATCGGCCCGCGTTCGTTGTCTCTTTGTCTATTTCGCCATAAGAGCACTGAAAGTCGCCGGCAGGACAGCTGGAGCCCTTTGTCATGTCCTTCTTGTAGTCGACGACTTTCATTTCGCCTGGTTTCTTCACATACGCTTATTATTGCTTTACGACGTTGACGGCCTTCGGCCCTTTGTCTCCCTTTTCGACATCGAAAGTCACCTGATCACCTTCGGCAAGTGATTTGAAGCCCTGTGACTGAATGGAGGTGTGATGGACGAATACGTCGCTGCCATCTTCTGCTGTGATGAATCCAAAGCCCTTTGAATCGTTGAACCACTTTACTGTTCCCTTCATAATGCTATTGTTCTCCTTCGCTAAGAAATAAAAAAACCACCAAGACAAAATGTCCCGTGGTCATAAGTTAGCTAACTATATACTATAAATCTCATGCCGCTACATAATAGCACTAAAATGACTGGAAATTCAATTTTATTCTCTTATTGCGCCATGTCCAAAGGGCGAGCCCGAGGATTATTTCTGCCATTGTGTACTGTCTGAATTACAGATTCATTACCACCTGTCAATGTGATACAATAAGTAACGGGTTCGTAAAAAGACGTCATACCCGCTATGACGGGAATGACGAAAAAACACATTCCCCGCTGTTTTGCGAGTTTGCAAATAACTGGAACAAAAAACTATGGAGGACCCATGGCTCTTTTATATAACGACGCGGCGGCATGTTGGAAGGAACTGCTGAAGGATCCGTCTGCGGACAGGAAGCTGCTTGCAGAGGTTGAACGGTTTGCGAGAGAAAACACGCGCCCTGCTCACATAGTTTTCGGCACTTCGGGATGGCGAGGAGAAATAGGCAGCGACTTTACATTCAATAATGTACGCATCGTAACTTCTGCAATTATAGAAATGCTTAAAAACGGCGAGGAGTCTGTTATGCAGGCGCTCGGGGTCAGGGATTTTGATGAGGTGAGGAAACGGGGAATAATTGTAGGGCACGATAACAGACTGCTGGGTAAGGAATTCGCCATGGAAGTCCTCGGGTACCTTCAGAAGGAAGGGGCCAGGACATGGTATGCAGGGGAGGCTACGACGCCTGAATTCTCGGCGGGGGTTGTAATGCTGCATGCTGCATGCTCGATCAATCTGACGCCGTCTCATAATCCTGCCAATTACGCAGGCTTCAAATTCAATCCTTCGGACGGAGGGCCCGCAGGGTCCGAGATCACCTCGAAGATAGAAGAGATTGCCAACAGAATGATGCAGGAATCAACGGTGCTTCCTGCAATAAAGGCCGGACATATTGAGAATGTGGACCTCACAAGCCTATACCTGTCCTTCATCACCGAACGTAAAACACTCGATATTGGCAAGATACATGATTTTATAAAAAGAGTTGACTGTCCCATCTGTATTGACAATGTGCACGGAGCTACACGCGGCCGCATGGAAAAGATACTCGGCCCCAGCAGCAAGCTTGTCTACCTGAGGACCGCAGATGATGTGCTCTTCGGGGGTATCGCTCCGGAACCCTCGGAGAAAAATATGGAAGGAGTAGAACGTGTCTTAAGGGAATGCGGCACTGCTTTGAAATTGGGTGTGATTATGGATCCCGATGGCGACCGTATCAGATACAGTGACGGATCGATGCAAATACCTATGAATTACTTTGGCGCCATGGCCCTGCACTTTTTGCATGTGTATAAAGGCATACGGGGTGTTGCGGCAAAGTCGGTGGGCACGAGCAATTTCGTGAATGCCATTGCGGAAAAATGCGGCATTCCGGTAAGAGAGACAAAAGTAGGGTTTAAAAACTTCAGGCCCTATTTGCTTCAGAATTCAAAAGAAAGGGCGATAGTAGCTTTTGAAGAATCCGACGGTATATCGGGATACAACAATACGCTGGAAAAAGATGCACTGTTCGGACTGCTCCTCGCCATAGAGATGATGGCGGTAACGGGCAAGAATTTGAGTGCATACCTCAATGAACTGATGAACGAGTTTGGGCACTTTTATCCCGAACGCTCGGGAATTGCTGTAGACCGCTCGCTGGTAGGAGAGCCGCTGGCCCGTAAGCTCTCGGTAATAAAGGAGAGATATAAGAAGGGAACGGTCACGCGCATAGGCGGAGAAACCAGGACTGTCATGGACTTGATAACTGTAGACGGTACGAAGGTTGTTTTTGATGACGGCTCATGGCTGATGATAAGGCCGTCCGGAACAGAACCCAAGGTCAGATTTTACATAGAAGCGCGTACTATAGAAGACAAGAAGACGATTTTTGAAGCGGCGGAACGTATTACCAGAGAGGCACTGGGCATATAGAGCAGCTGCAATTCAGACACTACGCAGTATGCTATAACGTCCTTCTTCCTTCCAGGGCTTTTGCAAGAGTTACTTCGTCAGCGAATTCTATGTCGCTGCCTATGGGCAGACCGTAGGCAATCCTTGAAACGTTTACCCCGGACTGTTTGAGTATTTCAGTAATATATTGTGCTGTCATTTCGCCTTTTGTGTTCGGATTCGTGGCCAGTATTACTTCATGAACTCCCCCGGATTGTATCCTTGCGGAAAGTTCTCCTATCTTCAGCCTGTCCGGCGTGATTCCGTCCAGCGGCGAGAGGGCGCCGAGCAGAACATGATAGAGGCCATGGTAGCTATTCGTCCGCTCTATGGCAAGTATATTGCTCGGCTCCTCAACCACACAAATTCTGCTCCTGTCCCGCGAGGGATCGCTGCATATTTCACACGGGTCGAGTGCGGTGATATTGAAACATACTGAACAGAAACGGGCGTTGTCCTTAACGTCGGTGATCGCAGCGGCAATGCCTTTTGCCTCAGCAGCGGGCATAGTGAGTATAAAGAATGCCAAGCGCTGGGCGCTCTTCCTTCCAATGCCCGGCAACTTGGTAAGCTGTGCGACAAGATTTTCGATTATCCCCTGTGTCAAGCTATTTTCCGAAAAGATTGCCCAACCCGCCCATACCCGGCAGTTGCAGGCCCATAGTGAGTTTAGACATGTCCTCGTTCACCATAAGCTGTGCTCTTCGCAATGCTTCATTTGTTGCAGCCAGTATCAGGTCCTGGAGCATCTCAACATCGTCGGGGTTGACCACATCTTTTTCTATTTTTATGGAGACAAGCTCCCCGCCGCCATTTGCCACTACGGTTATCATCCCGCCGCCCGAGGTGGCCTCAACAGTGCGTTTTTTTGCCTCCTCCTGCATTCGCTGCATCTCGCCCTGCAACTTCTGGGCCTCGCGCATTATGTCGCCAAGCATTTTTTTAGACATTATTCCCTCCCTTATTGTTTATTGGTAACACATCTACAATCCTTCCTTCAAACAGTTCAAGAGCATCCTGTACGATAGGGTCCTGCAGCGCTCTTACTTTGAGATCTTTCTTGCTCACTGTTGATGACGCGACGGTTTCAATCGAAACCGCGATGTTCATGCCGCAGAGTTCATCCAGCAATTTTTTTATAAGCGGCAGGTTTTCTCCGACTGACTCCGCATGCACTGAGCATCCGCCGGTAAAAACAATTTTGACCGTATTGGCTCCGAACGCAATATCACCCTCTCTAAGCTTGCTGGCAAGCGGGTGATTCACTGCGTCCACTCTCTCGACCATGGCATCCCATACAGCGGAGAGGGATACGCCCTCCATAACCTGTACCGCGATATTTTCAGGAGGCCCCCCGGAGCCGGCGCGGTGCTGCGCGGCCGAAGCGGCTATTTGCGGAGAGACATCCTTTTTTGGGACAGGAGAATTCGGGCACTGCAGTGCCTGCAGTGCTTCGTTTATGGATTTGAAGCGGTTGAGCATACTCAACCTGATAAGTGTCATTTCGAGCGCGATACGCGGATAAAAAGCATTTCTTATGCCTGGTTCGGCCTTGATAAGTTCTGAAAGTATCAAGGCGAGATATTCTTCACTAACAGTATCCCTGATACCGGCTATGGCCCTCGCTTCCTCCTCACCAAGATCAAGAATTCCGGCTGTATCCCCGGTGATTTTTGATACCAGAAGATTTCTGATGAATTGCAGGAAGTCCCTCGTGAAAGGCTTCAGGTCCGTACCGGTATCCGTAAGTGTCGCGATTAGTGTAATAATCTCTTTACTATTACCTTCGATGACCGAAGCAGCAAGTACTGCGAGGGTTTCCGCATCGGTAATGCCAAGGAGATCTTTCACGTCGGAAGCGGAGATATCATCGGAGAATGAAATTAACTGATCAAGGAGCGTCAGTGCATCCCTCATGCTTCCGTCAGCGGCACGTGCGATCATCTCAAGCGGAGACGACGCAATTTTTATCCCTTCCGTATCGGCAATTGTCTTAAGCCTTTCCTTTATCTTATGACCGCTCATTCTTGAGAAGGGAAGGTGCTGGCAGCGGGAGAGCACCGTTGGAGGAATCTTTTTGGGCTCGGTGGTGGCAAGCACAAAGACAACATGGGGCGGAGGTTCTTCAAGTGTTTTCAAAAGGGCATTGAAGGCTGAGGTGGAAAGCATATGTGCCTCATCAATTATATATACTTTATACCGGCCCCCCGACGGTGCGTAGCGGACTTTTTCCCTGAGGTCTCTTATATTGTCTACGCCGGTGTTCGAGGCCCCATCGATTTCAGAAACATCGATTGAAGAGCCGTCAGCGACATCAAGGCATGATGGACATTTTCCACAAGGGTCTGATGTCGGGCCGCTTTGGCAGTTCAACGCCTTTGCCAGTATCCGGGCAGTTGTAGTCTTACCAACCCCTCTGGGTCCTGAAAAGATGTAGGCGTGCGCTACTTTATTGTGCGCAAGGGCGTTTCTTAAAATATGCGCAACCGGTTCCTGGCCGGTCAAATCATCGAAAGTTTGCGGTCTCCACTTCCTTGCTAAAACCAGGTATGACATAAAACCTCACAAAAGTTGATCAGGTGTTTTTCCATACCCGGGGACCGGCCATAGCAGCTTATAGCTCATAGCATTTGAAGGCTTTTTCTGAAGCCAACAGCTAAGAACTATGAACTATCATAGGGCCGGCTTGCTGCGGCACCCAGACAGAATGCTTACCGGTGCTTCCTTCCGGACCTGGCGGAGTTCACACTTGCCTGCTGCGCAGGGCCAGCCCCCGGCTACAGAAAAACAATATTTATGCCCCTTTTTAGTTCGGTGGCAGTATGGTAAAATTTATTCTAACACATAATGCTTTTTTGCTGCCTGGCCTTACATCCCTTTTCTGAACCTCTTAGACAATATATCCGTTCTCCGCAACGGCTCGGAGCCGGCGCAATACGCAATAGTACCAGGACATACGCTCTATGCTGACCTGGACCCCTTTGGTACCCGGCAGCGCAATTGTTTTCGCTATCTTTCCGGTGATGAGCGTGCCGTTTGAAAGAATATAGACTTCAAACCCTTTCTGCACTGACGCATCAATGATCAGGGGGAGATCGCGCCGAAGGAGAGGTTCTCCTCCTGTAATGGAAAGGCTGGGCGAAAGGCCCACGGTGTATGTATCCCGCCGATCAGTTATCAAATTGGCAATTTCGTTCAGAATTTTTTTATATCAGGTAACGGGATTTTTTCCGATTTGTTTTCGCTTTGATAACAGTGGCTGCAGCTAAGATTGCACCGCTCAGTAATGTGCCATTGAGTAAAAAAATCATATTTATCGGCAGTTAATGTCATGGGTGATGAAGTCAGCCGCACAGGACACAGAGGTGTTCTCTTATGCGCTCATTGGTCCATCCATAATCCTCTTTATAATATGAGGCAGATCAGGGAGCGCCGGTGCGTTTAGCATCGGTCCGCCGCCCTATCCGCCTTTGATGTTTTGTTGCTTGACCAGCAACCTTAACTCTTTCAACTATTTTATTTCAGGCATGCTTTGCCAGGATTGTCTTTTGCAGACTTTTTAAGTCTTTCCCGGTAAACTGCCTCTCTTTCAAGTGCCTTACTATTCAGCTTTTATTCCATCCCATGTCAACTCCTTTCAGGGTCAATGCTTCCCTGCAAGCGTTGTGCGTTCGATATTGGATGCCGGTCGTTCAATATATCCGAAAGAACGTGCACCGCTTGATGTAGGTATCGTTGCTCTCTTGAGATCATTAAGCTGATTGATTAACCCATGGTGTTTCGCTTCATCAGCTATAAGATAGGAAAGCAGAAATCGGGTGAAAAACAGTTCGCTTTTTGCAAAGGCTGTATCGGCAAGACAGAGTGATTCAGCTTCTGCTTCCATATGCTTGTTCAGCATATCAGATATTTCATTCAGTTCATCCGGACTGATACTGATGGCCTCCTTTGTAATGCCGTCGATAATCATTTGCTGGATGAGCTTGTGTTTTTCCGAATCGTGTTTAATCGATTCCATTATCATACTTAAAAAAGGGTTCTTTGTCTTGTGCAGGATTGCATCGGCGCTGCCAATTGTCTTGTCCTCAAGCTTTTGCCACTGTTTTATAAGATTCAAAAACTCTTTTGAACTCTCTAAAGGTCTTTCTTTCATGGTCCACCTTCCTGTTTTTTAGGGATTATTAGGGGGTAATACCCTCTTAATAAAGATGTACCATAAAAAAAAGCCACACGCAACTTTTGATGGTCTCTCAAAAAGCCGTTATACCCGCTAAGGCGGGCAGGCCGGCAATAATATATCAGTGTACGGCTACGTTCAACTGCCGGTTGTTCCGCATAGACAGCGAGGCCGGCACAGCGGACTATTCAACTATGTTCCAGTTATATATGTGGGCTCGGCGGACGGGGTCCCCAACAAAGTCTGAGGACTTTTTTGGGACCCCCTGCAGAAAAACAACCCCGTACTGTCTGAATTGCAGATCAAATTTGTGTAAGGATTACGATATGCCGGCTTGGGGTCTGCGAAAGAACCCGTCAAACAAAATAAATTGTCATCTCTGTTAGAACTTGACTCAAGTCAAGGTCTTTTACTGATCAGCACGGTAAACTTGAAACAGTTGAAGTTCAATATTGGCCCACAGCCAAATATACTACGGGAGGACCAAACTATGTTTTGTTATCAGTGTGAACAGGCGGCAAAAGGGAAAGGTTGTTCGTCAAAAGGCGTTTGCGGAAAGCAGCCTGATGTAGCAGCTCTTCAGGACCTGCTGGTGTATTCATTGCAAGGGATGGGTCTTTACGCAAAAGAGGGAAGGAAAATGGGAGTCAGTAACAAAGAGGTAAACGAATTCACTGTCAAAGCCCTTTTTTCAACCCTTACCAATGTTAATTTCGATGCCGAAAGCTTTGTCGCTCTAATAAATAAGAGCGTAGAACTCAGGGAGAGGCTTGCTGAAGAGGTGAAGGCTGCCGGAGGGAATACTGTGTTTTCTGAGGGGCCTGCAGTCTTCCGGCCTGAAAAAACAATGGAGGGTCTGGTGCGGCAGGGCGAAAAGTATGTGCTGAATTCAGATACTTCTCTTGGTCCCGATATCCTGTCGCTGCAGCATACCATTTTGTTCGGCATAAAAGGAGTAGCTGCATACGCAGATCACGCACAAATATTAGGAAAGAGCGATGAAGCGGTGTATGCCTTTATCCATGAAGCCCTTGCAGCGATGACATACCGACACCTTAGTCTCAACGACTGGGTAGGTCTCACTCTCAAGTGCGGGGAGATAAACCTCAAAGCGATGGAAATTCTTGACGCTGCAAATACCGGCAATTACGGCACTCCTGTGCCGACAAAAGTCCCCCTTGGAGCAAAGAAAGGGAAGGCGATACTGGTTTCAGGCCACGATCTCAGGGACATGGAAGAGGTGCTCAGGCAGAGCGAGGGCAAGGGTATTTATGTCTACACTCACGGCGAGATGCTTCCCACTCATGCCTATCCCCGGCTAAAAAAATATCCCCACTTCTACGGTCATTATGGCACTGCATGGCAGAACCAGCACAAAGAATTTGCGCAGTTTCCCGGGGCCATACTTATGACCACCAATTGCCTGCAGGAGCCTCAGGACTCATATAAGGACAATATTTTTACAACCGGCCTTGTGGGCTGGCCCGGTGTCAGCCACATCTCTGATAACAATTTTTCTCCGGTGATTGAACGTGCCCTCTCGCTGCCGGGATTTGCGGAAGATGCCGATGGAAAGTCAGTGATGACCGGTTTCGCAAGAGAAGCCGTTATGGGCGTTGCCGGGACAGTTATTGAAGCGGTCAAAAGCAAGAAGATACGCCACTTCTTTCTCGTTGCAGGCTGCGATGGCGCAAAGCCGGGGCGGAATTACTATACCGAGTTTGTTGAGAAAGTACCGAAGGATTGTGTCGTACTAACTCTTGCCTGCGGCAAGTTCCGCTTTTTCGATAAAGAGCTCGGCGATATTGGAGGCATTCCAAGGCTCCTCGATATAGGACAGTGTAATGACGCATATTCCGCCATTCAGATTGCGGTGGCGCTTTCCAAGGCCTTTAACGTTGGGGTGAATGAGCTGCCTCTCTCCATGGTCCTTTCCTGGTATGAGCAGAAGGCCGTGGCCATACTTCTCACCCTTTTATATCTTGGAATCAAGAACATCCGTATCGGGCCGTCACTGCCTGCGTTTCTTACGCCTAATGTGCTTGATATCCTGGTGAAGAACTTTAATCTTATGGCCATCACAACACCCGACGCAGACTTGAAGGCGATTCTGGGGTAGCAGTATCAGGGAGACGGCCTCGATTACAGTTTTCCCTGCGCCTTTTTCGAATAAATGGATAGCTAGTGTACTGCGGCCAACAAAATCTGTTTTCTTATGATTGTTATTCCAGCTTGGCTGGAATTTTTCAGAAGGATTGCGGACAGAGCGCAATGACAGTTACTTATGCCCTTGCGGAGCTTTAATTGCTTTGGCATTTATGTAAAGAAACGTTGGCCGCACTACACTAGTTGAATAGATAAACAGGATCAATAGTGACAGAAACCGAATCAACCCTGTTGCTCCCGTGAGTGTTTCTCGCCATTTTGGGGAATTATGACCGTTATCGTGGTGCCGCCATTTTGACTGCCCGCTATCCGCATTTCGCCATTGCAAATCTGTACACGCTCCCGCATCCCCAGCAGGCCGAATGAATCAGCCTTTGACAGATGCTCCTCCATAATCCCGACGCCATTGTCGGCGATCTCAAGCATGACACTGCCGTCTTGGTCACTTAACGTCGTTTTGATCTTTGTCGCCTTTGCATGCCGAAGTACATTAGTTAGTGACTCCTGAAAGATTCTGAAAAGGGCGATAGAGTGCTTTCCGTCAACCGCAATGTCATCGGGGACCAGATTGACCTCGCATTCAATTCCGGTTCTTTTCTGGCATTCCTGGGCCTGCCACTCAATTGCCGCCCCAAGACCAAGATGGTCCAATACTGCCGGTCTCAACTCCGTGCACAGCCTTTTCACTGTATTTATAGTCGCATTAACAAGCTGCAAATCAGCTTTAACCAGTTCCGCAAGTGTTTCAATCCCCTGATTCGTGGCCAGTTTCTTTTCCATCACCGACAAGTCCATTTTTAAAGCAGTCAGTGTCTGCCCCAGTTCATCGTGTATTTCACGGGCGATCCAGGTCCTTTCTTCTTCCCTGGCGGATTGCAGATGGGCGGCAAGATTTCGTAATTGCTCATGGGATTTCTTTAGTTCTTTATCCGCCTTCATGCGTTCCGACTTCACCGTTGCCTCTTCGAAAGCCCTTAGCACTGAAGGTGCAAGCCTTGATATCCTGTCTTTCAGAACATAATCCGTTGCTCCTCTCTTGAGAGTATCGATGGCCAGCTCTTCGCCCATAGTACCCGAGATGAAAATGAACGGTATGCCGGGACATCTTTCTTTTGCGACAGCAAGCGCTGAAAGCCCGTCAAAGCCGGGCAAGGAATAGTCGGCAAAAATTATATCAAATCCGCCACGCTCGACAGCCGAGATAAAATCATCGCGTGTTTCTACTCTGAGCATATTACAGGCGATGCTTTCTCCGGCAAGGGCTGATTTGACGAGTTCGGCGTCCAGCGGTTCATCTTCAAGGTGCAGGATTCTCAACGGTGATTTCATCGAAATAGTTCCTTCATTGTATTAAGCTGCTATGCTTTACACCTATCAAACAGTGTAGGTTTGGTAACGAAAGACCAATAAGACACTATACGCTTTATCGTATCAATAAACTGCCGGAAATCGATCGGCTTTACTATATAACTGTTTGCTCCGAGTTTGTATGCCTCGTTTATGTCCCGATCTTCGTGGGATGAAGTAAGGATTACTATCGGCAAGCACCTTAGGTTTTCGTCGGTCTTCACCTGCCGGAGCACTTCAAGGCCGTCTATCTTGGGAAGCTTAAGGTCAAGCAGGATCAGGGCGGGCAACCCGTCCGTCCTGCCGGCGAACTTTCCAGTGTACTTGAGGTAATCCAGCGCTTCCTCACCATCCCGTACGGTCACGATCCGATTGGCTAAATTGTTTCCGACAAGACCTGTGATGATTAGTTCGGCATCGTTGGGATCGTCTTCGACAAGCAAAATATATTTCATTTCAGGCATGCTTATATCTCCTCTTTATATCCAATTTTTATTTCAGTTTGCGGGCGAGCACTTGTTCGTTCTTCGCTTCGGACTTTGCCTTTCTTTGCATAGTCGTTCACCTCTTGACACGATGAATTGATAAACACTGAACTCAATGAAACGATAGATTATATCATTTTATCTTTTTTTAAAACAAATGACTCTGAAAAGGCCGTTTGAGAAAAGTTTTATGACGGTGTCGGCGATAGCCTCGGATTGATGCTTTTAAAAAACTTATTAATCAAACGGAGAGGGAGGGAGTCGAACCCTCGATGAGTTTAACCCCATACACGATTTCCAGTCGTGCTCCTTCGGCCACTCGGACACCTCTCCAAGGCATTGAAAGTAAAAGAAAATCTAATATGTTAAAATCTTGAATTACCGAGATATTATAGCACAATCAGTCAAAAATTAGTCAAAATCGCGGAAAATAGCTCAAAAAATAATCTCATATTGCAGGCAAAATACAGGCAGGTATTTTTTTATACTTCCTTACTCTCTACCCTCCGGCTTTGGCCTCCATTGTTTGTTGGCCGTCCACCCTTCAGTAGCCGTTTCAATGCGATCGAACCGTGGTATGTATGGCGTATGAATGATACCAATAGGTTCCATTATCATTTTTACTCCATCATTTGGATTTAGTTTTGTGCATTAAATGCTGTCGCCACCTGCAATGAGAGTCTCATAGAGAAGAGCACGGAACTAATCATTTTTTATTTGGCTACCGTTTTAAATCCGTATTTCGCCAATATTCCTTTGCCTTCCGGAGAAGTCACCAGGGCGACGAATGCCTTCGCCAGTCCGCTGTTTTGGGATGTTTTTACCACGGCAATGGGATAAACTACCGGTTTATGGCTACCTTCGGGAGCCGCTGCCACAACGGCTGTTTCTTTTGCCCTGATCATTGCATCGGTCGAATACACGATACCTGCATCCACTTCGCCCCTGGAAACATAATCAAGCACCTGGCGCACATTTTCGGTAAAGATCAATTTGTCTTTTATCGCATCGAGCATCTTATAGTATGTTAAAACTTCTTCCGCATATCTTCCGGCAGGCACAGTCCTGGGATTTCCCACCGCAATTTTCCCTATGCTTTTCGATTTGAGGTCGGCAAAGGACTTTATCGCGGTCGCGGACTTGAGAGGGACGATAAGCACAACACTGTTGGCGGCAAAGTTGACCCTCGATCCGACCGCAATCAGGCCCTTCTTTTCGGCGTCATCCATGTCTTTCTGGGCTGCCGAGGCAAAGACATCGACAGGTGCGCCGCCCTCGATTTGTTGCATCAGGTATCCAGACGCGCCGAAATTGAATATTACTTTTGTACCGGCTTTTTGGATCTCATAAATCCTCCCTATTTCCTCAAAGGCATTTTTCAGGCTTATGGCCGCTGAAACGGTTATCTCCTTCGGGGGTTCGGCAAAAGTGGGCGATGGCGCCGAAAAGGCTGCCACGGCAATAAACAGCAAGAGTATTTTTTTAAACATCAGCAGGTTTCCTCCTTATATATTGTCAGGCAACTCCCAACATCACACTTGTAGCTTTGACAATTGCATATGCTTCATCACCCACTTTCAGCTTCCAGGAATGCTTTGAACCGTCTCTGAAAATTCCTGAAGAACTCGACAGCTTCTTCCCCGGTGTCTGTAAGACGGGCACCCCCGCCACCTGTGCCTCCGGTAGCTGTTTCGACCAGCGGAGCCTTTGCCTGGCGGTTCATGGAGTCGACCAAGTCCCAAGCATGCCGGTACGACATATTCATGGATTTAGCCGCCTTGCTGATTGAGCCGTGTAGTTTGATGCGCTCAAGGAGTTCAACTCTGCCAGAGCCCAGGAAGGTCCCTTGATGGCTCTCTACCCAGACACGACCCATTAGGCTGTACCCTTTCCCGCCGGCCTTGCGGACACAGGGTCGATGTTTTTGTTTCACAAAAATACTATAGCACGTGAGTTATTGCTGCGGTCAAACAGGAACAGGGAAAAGGCTCCCGTATCCTTTATTGCCCGGATTCTTATTGATAAAGACAGAAAACCGCAAGGGCAGGGGCTATTCCTTCCCTTATGTTCGAGGGCATCTCTAATTTCTGCGATCATTTGCAGCTTCGCAGACAGGAGCACGTCAAATTGCCCTTTGCCTTTTCAAAGGCCTCTCGTCCTTCTTTAAACGACAGCGCTGCAATAACAATTGCTCCGATGGAGTCAAGCATTCCTAGCCCGGTGAGTTCATAGCCAATGCTTGCAACGAGGAGAACCACGGAAAGATACATGCATGCCTTTGAGCAGTTGGCGTCAGCAATCAATGCCTTAGAATTGAATTGCCTGCCGATTTTCATCTTGTAATGAATGAGCAGCCACATGGAGAAGATAGAGATACTCCCGACAATAATACCCCACAGCGTAGTCTCCGGTTTGTACCCGGCATAGAGGTTTATGATAGCGGTAATGACTAGTCCGGCCATAAGTATGTAGAACGCAGTTCCGGTAACCTTGAGCGCGGTTTTTTCGAAGGCATCATGGTTTTGATTGCCGGGCTGTTTCATCCGCCGTATCATGTGCCAAATCCCTATCCCCGAAATAACTTCCACAAAGGAGTCAGCTCCGAAGCCGAAGAGCGCTATGGTGCCGTCTTCACACCCGAAAAATACGGAGACGATACCTTCGATAAGGTTGTAAAAAACGGTGATGAGAGCGAGGGCGTTTGCCCATTTATAAAAGGTTTCTCTGCGACTATCTGAATGGAAAAGGACCGTTTCCACATTAATGCATCCGACCTCATACTCCAGCGGCATACATTTCCGCAAGGTTACACTTAGCCCTGCATTTCCCTGATCAGAGGCATGCATCCACCATTTAGCTTTGGTCAGATTCATATTCGAGGGCCCGCCACACAATCCATTGATTAATATAACAGCGAAAGTTATGACAAAAAATAAAGAAAAAAAAGCCCGGCAAAACACCTTCTTTATTCAGGTTTTTATGAACGAGACTTAATACATTTTAACGAGATAGCCCGATAATACCGATTACGATTAGATAAATAGCAACTATATAATTCAATAGTCGCGGCATTATTAGAATCAGAATTCCCGCGATTAAAGCCGCTATGGGCTCCAGGTGATATATATGGATGGTCATGTTGTCACCTCCTGCTATCTACGTTCTGCTTCGCCCCGTTGAGGTTTTCCTTGAGACTGTTGGTGTTGCGATTCTCTCTGGCGTTGCTGCCCCCGAGGCTGAGAATGTTGCCCTTGGGGTTGCTGCTGTCTCTGAGGTTGCCGAACCCGGGGTTGTCTTTGCTGCTGTTGTCTCTGAACCTCAGGCCTCTGTCTATACTGTTCTTGCCTTTGATGTCTGAGTTCTTGTCTCTGTTGTTGTGGTCGAGATTGATAGCCCTGGACGCCCCAAGTTCCTTGACTTTCCCAATGTCGATTATTATGCCAGTTCTTCCAATTCTGTTGAAGTTGCCGGTCACGAATCCGTTCATAGTTCCACCGGTGTCCTTGCCAATTATGGTCTCTGTAGTATCCTCTCCAACCCGGGTCTACATCAAAATAAAAACTTGGGACCCTGTTATAATAACCCCAACCCCTGTTATAATAATGCGAGCGATACCAACGACCTTCCCATAGTCGCCACCACCAACCATTCCAGAAAAACATGTCTGCATCTATATCAGGGACAACGTACACATCGTTCGTATCAGGCAACACTATCACATCCGGAGGGGCCGCAAATGGGATGGGTGGCGGCAGAGAGATTCCAATACCTATATTTACCCCTGCAATTGTTGGAATAGGCACGGCAATTGCCAACGCCAAAAGGATTATCCCAAAAAGTAACTTATTCATTTTTGCTGCCTCCTTATAAATGGAGTCTGTTTATGAAATATGTCTTCCCTGTCTCTGGAAAAGGGGCTGCCGCCTCAGTAACCCCTTGTTCAGTTTTTTTACCTGACAGGTGGTTTTGTGCCATACGGCTGCCCGTATTTTGCCTTTGTTCGGGGCGGCAGTTAATTATTAATTATCACTTTTTCGTTGCTCTGTCAAATTATATTTTGGATGGCATTCTCACATGCCTCAAATGCATTCTAGTATTCCGGTTGACGGTGAATCAGGCAAGCGTGGCTTCCTTGTATGTATTAACGACACTGAAGTGAAATCATGCAACAACAGAGAGAAAAGATCATGCCTGCGGGAGAAATTTTCACCTCACTTCTTCCAGCGTCTGCATATCAATTATTGGGAAATAAACCCTAAAGGTCGTGCCACTTCCGGGTTCGCTATAGATGTCGATGTACCCGTTATGTTGCCATACTATGCCGCATACAGTTGAAAGCGTGAGCCCAGTCTCATTGCCTTTTTTCATGTTTGTAACAAATGGGTTAAATATCTTCTTTTTTGTCCCCACATCCACTCCTTTCCCGGTGTTCTCCACTGAAATAAGAGCGTATGCGGCGGACTTGGCATCGCCATGAGTCCTGATAAATTCATCGTCCGTTTCCATAAGACCCGTACTTATTGTCAAGGTACCGCCTTCCGGCATGGCATCCCTCGCATTTGCTGCGAGGTCCAGCAGCACCTGACGGATTTGCATACTGTCCGCCCTTATCAGTAAGGGATGATCGGTAGATATTTCCCTCAGCTCTATCTCCTCGCCAATTACCGTTGCTATGCTATTCTTCGCATCCTTCACAATTTTATTAAGATATACGAGTTTCCCATCTACCTGCTGTCTCCTGCCGTATGCAAACATCCCGTTTATCAAATCAGCGCCTTTCTTGACCGCTTTGTCTATCTGCTCAATATACACTCTCAGCGGGCTGTCGTCTTCGGTCTTCTTATGCAGAATGTAACTGAAAGTCCCGATAACAGTAAGGATATTTTTGAAATCATGTGCTATTCCCCCTGCGAGCTGACCTAACGCCTCATCTTCGCTAAGCAATATGTTTTTTTTCTTATCGTCCATTTTAAATTTCCTTTCCCGTCTCAGAAGCGCCTCACGCCTTCTCTAAAACGGTTGCGGGAATTTTGTTCAGAGGAATGACTTTATCAACACCTCCGAGTTCCAGCGCCTTCTTGGGCATTCCAAATACTACGCAGGATTCTTCATCCTGCGCTATGTTGTATGCGCCTGCCTCTTTCATCTCCAGCATGCCTTTTGCACCGTCATCACCCATGCCTGTCATGATCACCCCCAGGACATTTTTCCCGCCATACCTCGCTGCGGAGCGGAAGAGCACGTCAACCGAAGGGCGGTGACGGCATACGAGGGGGCCGTCTTTTATCTCCACATAGTAGCGTGCACCGCTCCTTTTTAGAAGCATATGCCGGTTGCCCGGTGCAATCAATGCCCGCCCCCTTATCACACTGTCATTATCTTCCGCTTCCTTTACCGAAATAAGACAGAGACCGTCAATTCTCTGGGCAAATGCGGCGGTGAATTTTTCAGGCATATGCTGCACAATCACAATTCCAGGAGCATCGTGCGGCATGGCTTCCAGAAAAACCCGGAGCGCTTCCGTCCCGCCCGTCGATGCTCCCACGGCAATGACCTTATCGGTCGTTTGTATCATCGCCTTTGAGGTCGCCTTACCTATTACAGCATCAGCGGTCAGTTTAGGCGCAGCCAGGATGCAAGAAGTCTGTTTTTTTGCAATACGTGCAGAGGCCGCCGCTTTGACCGCGTCGCAGATGTTTACTTTGGATTCCTCAAGAAACGCCTTTGTTCCCATTCTCGGCTTTTGTATTATGTCGACTGCGCCATATTCAAGGGCCTTCAGGGCTGTCTCGGAACCCGATTCCGTCAGGCTTGAGCACATGACCACTGGGATCGGATGCTGTGCCATGAGCATCTTCAGGAATGTAAGACCGTCCATGCGCGGCATTTCGACATCAAGGGTGATAACGTCCGGGACCTCGTCCTTAAGTCTTTCCGCCGCTATCAAAGGGTCCGCAGCTGTGCCGATCACCTTGATGTCAGGGTCCGAAGAGAGTATCTCCGTCATGGTCTGACGCACGACAGCGGAATCATCGATTATAAGCACTCTCACAAAAGCTGTCATACAGTCGCCTCCATTTCATCTGTTTTTCCTGTAAACCGTAGGGGCAACCGGAACAAGCGGCAGGTCCATCCCCTGGAGAGTCTCGGAGTGCCCCATAAAAATATATCCGCCAGGGACCAGATGGGCGCAGAACCTTTTCAGCAGTTTCTCCTGGGTAACCCTGTCGAAGTAAATGATAACGTTTCTGCAAAAGATGATGTCCATTGGTTCGCGCATCCCAAAATCGCCCTCCATGAAATTGAGTCTCCGGAATTTGACCCTCTCCCTTAGTTCAGGCGCTATCCGTATCATGCCCTGGCGGGAGTCTTTACCTTTCATGAGATACCTTCCCTTCATAGGGTCCGGTACCGGCCCCACTTTGTCTTCGCTGTATATGCCGAGTTTTGCAATATCCAGCACCTTTGTTGATATGTCCGTTGCAAGTACCGTATACCTGAATCCGCCATCATTCAGGTCGTTAAGCACCATTGCTATGGTATAGGGCTCTTCCCCTGTAGAACAGCCGGCGCTCCAGACGCCGAGCATGCGTGAGATTCCAGCCCCACGCAGATTTATCAGCTCCGGCACCGCCTTTTCAACCAGGTAACTGAAATGGGCCGGCTCCCTGAAAAAATCGGTCTTGTTGGTCGTGACCATGTCGATCATGTGGACCAGTTCATCCTGCATGCCCCGGGGACTGAAGAGATATTCACAATAATCCCCGAAACTGTGCATGCAGAGATTCTTCAGCCGCTTTGACAGGCGGGATTCGAGCATGACCTTTTTGACAGGGGTTATCTTTATCCCGCAAGAGTCATGTATGAATTCACTCAGGCGGCTGAAATCCCTGCCGCTCATAGTCGTCACTTTTATGCCGTTGTCACCTTTCGTTTCCATCACCGTTCCAAGTATACTGACTCATCCAACTTCCTGGACCAATGTTATTTCATCTGATGAAAAGACCTTGTCTATATCCAGTATCATGATGAATCTCCCGTCATGCTTGCCCATGCCCCTGATAAAATCAGTCCTCAGTTTTGTCCCTATCCTGGGGGCCGGCTCTATCTGCCCGGGGTCGAGCTCTATCACCTCCTGGACCGAATCGGCCAGCGCGCCCAGCACTGTCGTTTCCCCTTCGGTCGCCACTTCCACCACGACTATGCAGGTATTGACAGTCTTCTCGGTCTTTGACATCCCGAACTTCAATCTCATATCAACCACAGGCACAACACTCCCCCGCAGATTTATTACTCCGCGCATAAAGTCAGGGGTCTGCGGCACCTTTGTTATGTCTGTAAAATCCAGTATCTCCCTTACTTTTGCCACATCAAGCGCGAATACCTCTTCATCAAGTTTGAATGTCAGATACTGTGTGGCCATTGCAATTTCCGTCACGCTCATAATCGCCTCCTATTAAAATCTCTCAAACTCGCCATCGAGCTTGTCCGATCCGTTTCCATGGCCGTTTCCGTGGCCCAGGTCAAGCGCAATGCCTTTTGTTTTGCCAGGCTGCCTGCCTGCCATTGCCAGGGCAGGCCCGTGATTTATATGTGCAACATTCGTTTTGACCGCAGCCTTCACTGTCTTCTTCACGGCCTTTTCTGCTGAAGTCCCGTTGCCATCCACTTTGAAGAATGCTATTGCATGCTGCAGTTGCTCGGCCTGAGAGGAAAGCTCCTCGGATGTGGAGGCCATTTCTTCGGAAGCCCCGGCGTTCTGCTGTATTACCTGGTCAAGCTGCTGTATAGCCTTGTTTATCTGCTCCGCTCCCGAGTTCTGCTCATTACTTGCCGCACTTATCTCCTGCACCAGTTCAGCCGTCTTCTGAATGTCCGGTACAAGCTTGTTGAGCATCTCACCCGCCTGCTCGGCTATCTGCACACTGCTGGATGACAACTGGCTTATCTCCGCTGCTGCGGTCTGGCTCCTTTCGGCCAGCTTCCTTACCTCTGAGGCCACCACGGCAAAACCTTTGCCGTGCTCCCCGGCCCTTGCAGCCTCGATAGCCGCATTAAGGGCCAGCAGGTTTGTCTGCCGCGCTATCTCTTCAATGATCGATATCTTATCGGCAATCTGTTTCATCGCATTGACCGTGTCTGTGACTGATTTCCCGCCTTCTTTGGCATCTCCGGCGGATTTGACGGCTATCTTGTCCGTCTGCTGGGCGTTGTCAGCGTTCTGCCTGATATTGGAGACCATCTGCTCCATTGACGAAGAGACCTCTTCGATCGATGAAGCCTGTTCTGTTGAACCCTGCGAGAGCTGCTCAGCGGCGGCACTCAACTCCTGGCTGCCCGCGGCTACATTATCGGCAGATGACTTAACCTCGTGAACTATACTGGAGAGTTTCTCTATCATGCCCTTCAAAGCCCCTGCAAGCTGACCGATCTCGTCTTTTCTGTCAATATCGATGGTCTTCGTCAAATCACCGTCGGCAACAGCCTCCGACAGCTCAACGCCTTTTTTGAGAGGGACACTGATGCTCCGGGATATGAAAAAGCCCAGGATTACGCCTATGATTACTGCAACCACCATGAGGACAAGCATTAACATACGGCTCGATTCATACAGATTTCTGTTCTCTTCACTTATCTGTTTTGCGTTTTCTTCCTTGTTTTTTGTAAGCTGTTCAAGTTCGTTGTCCAGTTCGGTTTGTTTTGTCCTTCCTTCCCCCCAGGACAACTCTACCGATTCTCTTTTTGTTTCGGTTTTTTCTTTCAGCGCAAGCTCGACAACCCGGTCTTTCACTTGGAAATATCCCGGAAGCTCCTGCTCAATCCGCGCAAATATTTTCTTGCCCTCTTCGCTGTGAAAGAGGGGTTTGGCATTATTCAGGTTTGCCACGATCTGTTCTTTGCTTTTCCTTATATCTTCCACATACTTGGCGCGCTCGGCTTCGCTGGGAGCCAGCATCAGATTCTTCTCGGCGCGAGCCAATTTGTTCACTTCGATGTGAGCTTGCTTTAAATAATTGATACCCATCAGCTCTGTTTTGTAAATCCTGTCGGCACCCTCGTCGATCAATGACATGTTCCTGATTGCGACAAGGCCGATAATTCCTGCAAAAGCGGATACGACTATGAAAGCCGCAACAAGCTTTGTGCCTACCCTTAAATTGTTAAACCATTTCATGATTTCCTCCTTTTGGTGCTTAAGGTTTATTTATTTGCTGAAACAGGTTTTTTCTTCTGTTTCAGCCGTCATCGCAATTCTTGATACGTCCAGTATCAGTGCCACTGTCCCATCCCCCAATATGGTTGCGCCTGATACGCCTTCAATGTTTTTATAAAACCTGCCCAGTGATTTGATCACTGTCTGATGTTCCCCGATGACCGCATCAACAACAAAGCCGATGGTATCTTCCTCGATTTCAGCAATCACTATCTGCTCTATATCAGGCAGAGGTCCGTTCATTGCAAACCGCTCTCTCAGTTTGATGTAAGGAATTATCCGGCCGCGAACGTTTGCTATATGTCTGCCGTGCGCTCCGGCTGCATCCTGTTTCGTCAACTCCACGCATTCTTTTACAGCAGAAAGCGGTAAAACAAAATGGTCCTCTCCAATCCTGACCAGCAGGCCGTCGATTATGGCAAGGGTCAAAGGCAGCTTGAGAGTTATCATAGTGCCCATCCCTTTCTGACCGCTTATATCGATTGTCCCGCGAAGCGCATCGATTGCCCGCTTCACCACGTCCATCCCTACTCCGCGGCCCGAGACGTTTGTCACTGCTTTAGCTGTTGAAAAGCCGGGTGCAAGCAGCAGTGAGAATATCTCCTTTTCCGTCAGTTCGGCGTCAGGGGGAATAAGGCCTTTTTCAACTGCCTTGGCCCTGATCGCGTCTTTATCCAATCCAGCACCGTCATCCCGTATCTGTATGAGGACATGGGCGCCGGAATGCGCGGCGGAAAGATGGATGGTCCCTTTCCCGGGCTTGCCGGCTGCCTTTCTGCTGGCGGGAGACTCTATGCCGTGGTCTATGCTGTTTCTGATAAGGTGTACCAACGGGTCGTTGAGTTTCTCGATCACTGTTTTGTCGAGTTCTGTCTCGGCCCCCTGGGTGATAAGGTCTATTTCCTTGCCGAGCTCTGTTGACAGGTCCCGGACAAGCCGCTTGAATTTGCTGAAGGTGGCGCCGATCGGCAGCATCCTTATGTTCATGGTATTGTCACGAAGGTTTTCTGTCAGCCGCTGAGCTTCTTCTGATACCAAAAGCAGTGACGGGTCATTCAGGCTTGCGGCAATCTGACTCAGGCGGGACTGGAGCGTAACGAGTTCACCAACCAGGTTGACGAGGCTATCAAGCTTTTCGGAAGGGACACGCACACTTGTCACGGATCCCGCGGTTTGGCGTTCTTTATGCATTTCTCGTACGTGCTGCTGTTCGGCTAAGGCTGATTCAATCTGCGCCGGCTCTACAATCCCTTTTTCTATGAGGAGTTCCCCAAGTTTCTTCCGTTCCTCGAGTACGGATTGAAGGTCCTCAGGTGTTATATCACCGCGTTCTATCAATATCTCGCCCAGCTTCTTGTAATCTGCATCAGTATCAAGCGTGTCATGATCATCTATAACATCTATTTTCAGTTCGCTGTCCTCAACGAAGATGAAAATATCTTTAATGGCGTTTATCCCTTTGTCTGTTGTCAGGATTATGTCCCAGTAAACGTAGCAGTACTCAGGGTTAATATCTTCAAGCATTGGGAGGTCAGACGTCTGGGCCACTATCTTGCAATGGCCAAGGGCTATCAGGTCCCGGATCAGGTAAAGCGGGTTTATGCCGTTCAGCATTATTTCTTTTTGTGGCCGGAATCGAATGCGGTATGTTTTGCAGCTTTCATCAGTTTCAGGCGTTAGCTTATTGGCCGGGGATGGCGATGTGGATACATCAGTGGCAAGCTTCCTTAATAAAGAAATAGTCTCCTGCCTTTTTATTTCAAGTGCAGGGTCTGCAACAGAAGATGAATCCAGCATTTCACGTATAAGGTCGCGGGCCACAAGGGTAAGGTCTATCAATTCTTTTGTAACAGGAACTTTTCCGTTCCGTACAAGGTCATATACTGTTTCCACTTCGTGCGTAAAGCTGACTATATCGTCGAACCCGAACATGGCCCCTGAGCCCTTGATGGTATGCATCGCCCTGAATACACGGCTTATAAGTTCCCGATCATCAGGTCTTTCCTCCATTTCGAGAAGAGAAGTTTCAAGTTCGGAGAGAAGCTCTAAGGCCTCTTCCCTGTAAGTTTCGTTATTCGTATCTATCATAGACATTGTCGGCGTCCCTTAAAAGTGTTGAAGGTCAAGCCGTTCCAGGGCGGTTCCCTTCCATAAACAGGTTTCCTGAGTGTCCAGTACGCACCCGGTATGACGCTGGAAACCGGCTGTCTGACATGAACTTCCAAAAGCTTCCGACCGTTTATCAGATAGCATGATCCGTTTGTTCTGTCTGACAGACATGCGGTGAGCGGAGCATAAAAGCTGTAGGCACGTAAGATCAATGTTGGTGACCTTTTCGAGATCTATGATAAGACGGTCGGTATTGCCCAGAGCAGTGATCAGGGCTTTTTTTATCTCAACTGCCTGCTCTATAGTCAAGTCACCTTCTAAAGTGAGAACTCCTAAATCTCCTGAATATTCAATCTTGACATCCATTTTTTCTTTTTACCTCCCTGTAATTAATCGTCAGCTTTCACTTTATAAACCGTTTGATCGTCTCTATCAGTTGTTCCGGTTTAAAGGGCTTCACAAGCCAGCCGCTCGCTCCCGCCTGCTTCCCTTCCTGTTTTTTCGCTTCCTGGGATTCGGTGGTAAGCATCACTATGGGCGTGAACTTGCTTGACGCTCTGGCCCTCAGTTGTTTGATGAGTTCGATGCCGTCCATTTCGGGCATGTTCAGGTCGGTCACCACCATCTCGACTTTCGCACCGTTCACTTTGTCAAGGGCATCTTTGCCATGCACCGCCGCAACCACTTCGTACCCGGCGCTCTTCAGCGCAAAGCCCACTAGCTGTCTCATTGATGCTGAATCGTCCACAACCAATACTGTCTTTGCCATTTCCCATCCCTCCTTTCAACACAGGTTACAGGCTATGGGCAACGAGCTATATGCAATGAATCTTTACGCCTTTGCCCATTGCCTATAGCCTATTGCCCGTCGTTGTTAATGTCTTTTCCATCACTTTTCTTTCCGACTCCATTGTATACATCTTTTCAAGCGACTCTATATCTCCATTGTCTCCGGACAGCAGGTCCTCATGGATATGATCTGCCTTTTGCGTTATTCCCTCAAAATCTGTTTTGAATGCCAAAAGAGGTCCTATGACATGCTCTATCCTCTGCCTCGTTATGTCCTGGAATTGCATTGATATCACTACACTGCTTATGTCCTGGGCGAGGGTCCCGGTTTCCCTGGTAAGCTCATCCAGCCTGTTTCTTGCCCCGTTCATGACCGCATCGAGTTGTTCCAGCGTATCATCCACTACGGCTTCTGCTTCACGGGTGCTCACCACGCTCTCGGAAGTGACCTTTTCGGTCCGCGAATATATCTCTTTGATGTGGGTCTCTACTTTTCCAATCAGTTTCCGGACATTGTCTGCTGCGGTATTGGACCTGTCCGACAGCCTCCTTACTTCATCGGCGACTACGGCAAAGCCCCTGCCGTGCACGCCTGCCCTCGCTGCCTCAATAGCCGCATTCAATGCCAGCAGGTTGGTCTGGTCTGCTATGTATTCGATCTCGCCCACCGCTTTTTTTATGCTCGCCGTATCGTCAATCACTATCTCTATATCTTTGAGCGTCTGCTGCTCAATCGCTGTGCTTTTCTTTAATCTTTCGATTACTTCTGTAAGAGCGCTTTTGCTCAACTCGATAAGTGCAATGCTCCTGCCGTTTCCGTTGCCATGGCCTGCAAAGCTGCCTACCGCTTCCGATGCCCTTGCCGATTGATTGTTCGCCCTTTCCACTATGTTCATGAACCGCTCTCCAATGTCGAGGGCCGCGCTTTCCGTCTCCTCTGTTACCTCCCTGAGCTGGGTTGCCAGCACCGGAACTATTCTCGCCTTCTCTGTTAATACTTTCGCTATCGAGGCAATCAGCAAATCAGTTTCTGAAACATGCTTTTGATATTTATCTTGAAAATCGTCCTTTAAAGAAAGGACCATCTTTCTCATCGGTAAATAAATGAGCAGCAGGGAGATCATGCAAGCTGAGGCTGTCAGTACAACCCTCAAAGGCATGCTGCCTATGAAAGAAGGGGGCATGACCAACAAAAATATGATGCAGGCTTTGCTTAACACTTTCCAGTCCGTTTTCACTATTTAATCACCATCTCTTTTGCGCACAAATTTATGGACGCTTTTGTCGTCGTTGAGCAGTTCCATGAACCGCAACCTGTCCTGAAAAGCCGCTGCAACAAAAACAGGAATATCAGGATGAGATTTTTTCAATGCATTCACCAGGGTAAGACCCGACATCTCCGGCATCTCCGAATCAACAATCACAAGGTCATACTCGTACCTGCCCTCTTCGATCATCGAAAGCGCCTGCTCTCCACTGTTTGCCTGGCTGATGACAAACCCTCTTTCTTCACATAAAAAAGCTATCACTGTCCGGCGGAAGCTGTTGTCGTCAACAAGCAATATGTGATATTTGCGCCTTTCTTTCTTAATCATTGCGTCGTCTTGCACCTTCAGAATTTCTTCGTATTTTTTATTGCCGTTTTGTCTCATCGCCTACGTCCTCCGTTTAGTGCCGCACGTCAGAATAAGCAATATAGATGCCGGATTTGATATCGATTGAATTGAAAGAGAAAAATGGAAATAATGCCTGAACAGGGATATGATAAAACGCAAACCCTACGGTTTTGCTATAGCAAAACTGTAGGGGTTTGATTATAATTCGTACAGCTTTATTTTCTTCAGTAGGGTAGTATGAGCAATTTGTAATATTTCAGCGGCCCTTGTCTTGTTACCGTTTGTGTGCTTAAGGGCAAGCCTGATAGCATGTTTCTCGGCTTCACTCATACTCATAGGTGCTTCGTGGTTATACGTTACAGGATCTTTACCTGCCCTAGCCATACCTTCACGAACAATATCCATGCTGATTGTATCACCATCGCAGAGCAGGACGGCCCTTCTTATCGTATTCTTAAGCTCTCTCACATTGCCGGGCCATGGTTGCTTCACTAAGAAGTCAAGTGCATCATCGCTTATATAAGCGACTCTTTTATCGAGTTCCATGGAGGCCTCCGCAAGAAACGTCCCGGCCAGTGACGCTATCCCATCAGTTCGTTTCCTCAAGGGCGGAAGGTGGATGGTAAATTCATTGAGCCGATAATATAAGTCTGCCCTGAACTTCTTCTCCTTCACTTGACCTGACATATCGCTGTTGGTGGCGACTATAATGCGGACATCCGTATTCACAGTGCTGTTGCCGCCGATGGGATAAAACTTTTTTTCTTCCACCACCTTTAGAAGTTTGCTCTGTAAATTAAGCGGCATGTTCTGCACTTCATCTATAAAAAGTGTGCCATGTTTAGCCATCTCGAAATATCCCGTTTTTTTCTTGTCCGCACCCGTAAAGGCCCCTTTTTCATATCCGAACAATTCGCTTTCTATGAGGGTCTCCGGTATTGATCCAACATCAAGAGTGACAAAAGGCCCCTTAGCTCTCTTGCTCAGGTTGTGTATGATGTTCGCTATGAAAGTTTTACCTGTCCCTGTTTCTCCCTCAATATGTAACGGCCAGTGAACCCCAGGTTTTAACCTGGGGGGTGAATGGCCGCCCGGAGCGGAGCCCTGTGGCGGAGCGGAGGTGCCTTTTGGCATAATCTGGTATGCCCGGATATTGGACAGGCGCCCATACAAAACATCGAATACGCTTGCACTTGGTATGGATACCGAAGTACAGGAAAAGGGTTCTCCGAGGCAAAATAGCCGCAAGAATTAAACAATTGTTGTACGAGGCGTGCAAAGTAAATAGATGGTTGCTTTCAGAAATGAATGTGCAAGAGGATCATGTGCACATTCTGATTCAGATATGGCCACGAGAAAGTGTAGCTGATGTTGTAAAAAGGTTAAAAGGCGGAACCAGCAAGGTGATCAGAGCGGAGTTCCCAGAGTTGGAAGAATTTCTGTGGGGAGACAGCTTCTGGGCAGACGGCTATTTTGCCGAAACAGTAGGTAAAGTAGAGGAAGCAATAATGGCTAAATATATAAAGGAACAAAAATAGCAAAGGGCATGTCAGATTATGCCAGAGGCCTGAAACCCCGGTCTTTAGACCGGGGAGTGGGTTCATTATCAGTGAAAGGTCGGAAGATGCCACTCTTTTTATATCCGCGATAACGTTTTTTAATGCGCTGCATGTTCCCAATAATTTTTGAAGGAACAAATCCTGATTGTCCTCAATGTCCCTGATCTTTTGCATGAGCCTGGACTTGTCAAGTGCCCTTTCGATAATCAGAAGGAGATGGTCAAAATCCGGCGGCTTTACCATGTAGTCGTATGCCCCCATTTTAATGGCCTCAACCGCTGTCGACACATCGCCGTATCCGGAAATGAAGATGATAGGAACGTCCGGGGCGATTTTTCTCACCTCACCAAGGAAAGCAAGGCCCCCCATTTCAGGCATTATAAGATCAAGAAGAACAAGATCGGGATGGCTATCATTTGTAAAGGCCGATAACGCCTCTTTGCCGCCGGCCGCCTCAGCAACACTAAATCCTGCGTTTTTCAAAAACTCTGCAAAGGCACGCCTTACCGAGCTGTCGTCATCAACTATGAGAATTTTCTCCCTCATTAATATACTCATCTGTTTGCTTCCTTATAGCATTTTTTTTCCATAGAAAACAATTACCCGAAAGTAGCATGTCCCGGAAGTAGTATAGGTCTCACAAGACGCACATACTACTTTCGGGTAATATCCAAATGGACATTCGATGTGTTATAAAAGAACTAGTGATATGGTTATAAGTGGTGGAACCATCTTGTTAAGTAAGGGTTTTTCCTGAACAGTTCTTTAAGAAAAGAGTGCATATACTTTTACGGTGGGGAAAATGTATCATATTTCTGCTTACAACGTCACTTTTGAGGGAGTTTGGTGTGCTGCCTTTTACTCTTTCGCTTTTTTTGGTTATAGTGCTGCATATCGGGTTTCCGATGCCTGTATTAGCGCAGACTGACGACGAGCAGGAAAAGGCATTTGTCAGCATGTTTAATGACCAGTCTGTCGTAACCGCGACCAGATCATCCAAACCGCTGTCACAGGTAGCGGAGAATGTGACTATTGTTACAGCCGGGGACATCAAAATGTCAGGGGCGCATACCCTCGTGGATGTTCTAAGCAATATAACGGGTGTGCTGGTCTTTACTACCGGTGGTCCAGGCAATATTGCATCAGTGTCATTGCAGGGCTCCGATGCCAGGCATGTCACTGTAGCAATAGACGGCGTGATTATCAATAATTTAGCAGATAACACGGCTGACATAGCGGCTATCCCGGTCCAAAATATCGAGAGGATCGAGATCATCAAGGGGCCTGCATCATCGGCATGGGGCTCTGCTCTCGGTGGAATTATCAACATCATAACAAAGTCGGCGGACACCACGAAGAAAGCGAAAGGCGAGCTTGACCTTATGTATGGGGAACGCACCACTAACGATTCGCGGGCCGAATTATATGGCAGGCTCTCGTCACAGTTCGGCTATTATTTTTACGCCGGGCGTTTCGTCTCCGATGGGTTCAGGCCTAATAATGCAACTGAGGATAACAATGTTTATACAAAATTAAGTTATCATGAAGGCGTCTCTGATGTGGTCCTTAGTTTGAGCTACACTGAGGGAAGCCGCGGCATCCTGCAGGACCAACCAGACGGACTGGATATTGGAGACGCGTTCAATTACCTGCGCTCGTCTTTGTCATTCAATACTAAAGTGGCTGACAGTATTGATTTCAGCCTTGCACTGCATGCCTCGCAGCAGCAGCGCCACGAGGACTATTCCCTCATTTCATCCGGGCAGGATATCCTGAGAAACTATTACAATGATACGGATATAGGGGGTACCATTAAGGCGGGCTGGAAATCCGATGTCCATAATATTGTTTTTGGCAGTGATTATGACTCCGGCATACTTCGGTCTAATAATGTATCAGGGCTTAAGAAGCGCCTTGACAAAGCCGCAGTGTTCATAAACGATTCTATAACGGCAGTTCCTAGTCTCACTGTCACTCCAGGCCTGCGATATGACCACACCAACACCAACGGTGATTTCGTAAGCCCCTCATTCGGCGCAACTTACAAGCTTAGCGATGTGTTCCTGCTTCGCGCAGATGCGGCCCGGGGGTTTAATGTGCCTCCGCTGTATTACACATATGGCGATGGTAGTTCTGTTATTGCAAACCCAAATCTCAAGGTGGAAGAAGTCACTTCCTACCAGGGTGGGGTTGAGACCACAGTTATCCCTTTTATGAATTTGAAGGTGATGTTGTTCCACCACATAGTCAGCAATGCCATTGATTTCCAGCCGGTTACTTCTACCACAACTATCATTGTCAACAGGGACAAGGACAGGAGGCAAGGCATAGAATCCGAGATCAGCACAATACCAATTTATAATATCTCGCTTACAGCAGGCGCCTCTTTTATCGGATCCCGTAATATCAACACCAATTCCATCGTCCCGAATGTGCCAACGAGTACGTACGATTTTGGACTGAAATACGATGACACCGATTCCCTGAAAGCGTTGCTGAAGGGGCATTACATCTGGTGGAACGCTACAGCTGCCCATGGCGGCAATTATAATGCCTTAATCGTGGATGCCGACATATCAAAAGTATTAGTAAAAAACAAGTCGGTTGTCTGGGAGACATTCCTTGCACTAAACAATATATTTAATGGTGACCAATATGCTTTTAGTTTTTATAAAAACCCCCACCGCTGGGTGGAGGGAGGAGTAAGGATGTCGTTCTAGTCTCAAGTCCTTCATTAGAAGGACCAGTTCAATAACAGGAGGGATATCACATGGAGGTGTTATTCGAGGGGTATACGAAAGAGCAGATAGCTGATTACCTTTGCTGTGCAGCAGATATAGTGCCATTTCTTGATTAACAGAGTCTTTCGGAGGGGCTTTACAGCCCCTCCACTCTAATTTTATGAGTGAACTGTCCCAATATTGTAAAATTTATCGTCTGAAAGAAGACCGTAATATTCTTTATTCTACAAAGAATGCCGCTACCATAGTGCTCAAGGATTCAGTTCTTCAGGATGTGCTCCAGGGGGACGTAAGCCCTGATATCCACAATGCTATGGAGGAGCTTGGCTTCATGGTGTCCAGCATAGCCCAGGAATCAGCGGACATGAAAGATTACATGAAGGGTTGTAATGAGTTGAGCAATAAACTATCGTTTGTCGTGGCTTTGAACCTCTCCTGCAACCTGGCATGTCCTTATTGTTTCGAAGGCGCTGTCAAAGGGTCCCATTTTATGTCAAAGGAAACAGAGAATGATTTGGTCAACTTTATCGCGAGAAACATTACTGATAAAACTAAAGAGGTCTCGGTCACGTTCTACGGCGGAGAACCGTTGTTGAGCGTTGATGCTATAGTCCGCATATCCGGGAGGCTCAACGACCTCGCGTCAAATAAGGGATTACGCTACAGCTTTAATCTTGTAACAAACGGCACGCTGCTGACCAGCCGGGTTGTGCAGCAGTTGAAACCATTGGGACTAATCGGAGCAAAGGTGACCCTCGATGGTCCCCGCAGCACCCATAATGCTTCTCGCCCTTTTCGGTCCGGCAAAGGGTCTTTTGATATCATTGTTGAGAATCTCAGGCAAGTATGCCGGGATATCAGCATACAGGTCGGCGGCAATTACGCCCGCAACAATTATGCTGAATTCCCCAAACTGCTCGATTATCTCGTTCACGAAGGGCTTACTCCTGATGCAATAAGGTCTGTTAAATTCGTCCCTGTTACTGCAGCTAACAAGTCGCTCGCTCTCCAGGACTGTGCGGAGTGGTGCACATACAATAATGAGCAATGGGTACTTGAAGCGGGCGTTTTTTTGAGGGAAGCCATCATGAAGCACGGCTTCAAAACACAATTTATCAAGCCTTCCCTATGCGTGATAGAGAGTGGAAATTTTTATATAGTCAACTATAACGGCGACCTCTATAAGTGTCCGGGTTTTATCGGGAAGGAAGATTTTAAGACAGGAACGTTGAAAGAAGGCTGTAAAAAATACAGTGATATTTATTCTCTGGACATCTGGAAAAATGAGCAGTGCCTTACATGCTGCTATCTTCCGCTTTGCTTCGGCGGTTGCAGGTATATGCGTTTTATTGCGAAGGGGGATATTGCCGGAGTAGACTGCCGCAAGGATTATTATGATGCTTCTCTTGAGGCGTTTGTATTGCAGGATATTGAGTTCAGACATCGGTAAGATGCCGCGTATCCTTTGCCGTGCCTTTCCTATTTCATGCTGCGCAATATTTCTGATTTTACAGTTTCTTGCGGCAGGGGTGGTTTGCGCTTACGATATAACCGTTGTAAAAAGCGATAACATCAAACTGTATAATGCCGCCCTTGAAGGATTTAAAAGCTCCTGCAACTGCTCTGTTAACGTCATCGATCTTTCAAGGAAAAACGGCAATAATATCGTGGGCTATATCCTCGATGAGTCCCCTGATGCAGTGGTCGCCATCGGGTCCAAAGCATACAGAGCGGTCAAGGCATTAAAAACGCTCCCTCTCTTCACAATGCTTGTCTATCCTTACGATCCGGCCAAAGAGGGCAACATGTGGTGGGTCAGCACCGATATCCCCCCCGATAAATATCTCGAGGCTGCTGTTGAAATTTTACCTCACGCCGGCAGGATAGGGCTCATAATCAACCCCGCACTGTCCGGCGCTTATTCGCGAGAACTGTTAAAAGCAGGAAAAGAAAAAGGTCTCCAAATTATTCTGAGAGACGTAGCTTCGGCCAGAGATGTTCCTGCCGCGCTTTCTTCTCTTTCAGGAAAGATAGACCTTCTTTTGATGATACCTGATACCACTGTTGCCGCTGATGATTCTGTACTGTCAATGGTATCCTTTTCTTATCAAAACAAAATCCCGCTGATGACGTTCTGCCGCAAGTTTCTGGAGATGGGCGCCCTTTTGTCCCTTGAGATAAATCCGTATGACATAGGCAACCAAACAGGGGAGATGGCAACAGCTGTCCTTAAAAACGGTGATGAAGATCCCACACCTGTTTATTATGCCAGAAAGGCGCGCCTGGTTATTAACCGTAAAATAGCCGTAAAACTCGGCTTACGTATCCCTGATCGAGTTTTTAGAAACGCGGAGGTCTTACAATGAGGGCTGATGGCCGTGCCGGTTCATCGCGTCATGGTATCGGTGTGCGGCTCTTCATATGGCTGACATTAATTACGATACTTTTGTCTGTTCTTACCACATTTATCGTAGTATTTGCGCAGCAGAATGAGATAAAGGAATCATTGATCAAAGAAGGACTGTCGCTTGCGGCCATATGCTCTGAAAGCCTCAGGACCGCCGTGTTTGCGGAAGATAAAGGGATGATTGAGACAGTTGTGCAGGGAATTATTGTGCATGAAGGCGTTGTGTCGGTGGCTATTTTCGATGACAGAGGCAAAGCCCTTTTCCTATGGAGCAAAACGCGTGAGTATGCTGCCGGCAAGAGCGTGAAATTTCCGCCGGTGTCCCCCATGACCGAGACGAAGAATGCCATTGAATTCAACAGGCCTGTAACAATTGAAGTCCCCTATAACAGCGAGGTGGCCCTTTACTCCGACAAACCGAAAAAAATTAAGAAGACTGTTGGTTACGTCTGTATCGTTATCGATAAGGTAAAATTAAATGCCGCTCTAAAAAAAGTGCTTTTGTTAAACACCGCTATTGTGGCCCTATTTATTGTTTCGATAGCTCTGGGAATTTATTTTACGGTCAAAAGGATTACAGGGCCGTTCGAGTGCAGAATGGCTGAGATGGAAAAAATGGAGGCTGTCGGGACCCTTGCGCGCGGTATCGCTCACGATTTCAATAACATTCTGGCTGCGGCAAAGGGGTATCTGTACGTGTTGAGAAAGAAGCTCGGAGACAATAACCTGTCCGAATACGTCAAATATGCCGAGAGTTCTCTTGATCGCGCCAAGAAACTGGTGGAATCCCTGCTGGCTTTCAGTAACGCGGAAAGAAACAACTTTACTGCTCTTGATATCAACAGCGTGGTGAAATCGCTCAGACAAACGGTGGAGCCGCTCATTGCAGGGCAGCATGAATACAGAGAGATGCTGTCTGAAGGGGATATTAGGATCAAGGGAGACAGACTTCAACTTGAGCAGGTAGTGATGAACCTTGTCAACAATGCACTGGATTCCATGAGCAAGAGAGGCGTCCTTACTATTCAAACAGGGGAGGTCACTATCGACAGGAAAGATGCGGAGAACTACGGCCTGCGGTCAGGCGGGCGCTTTGCCTGCATAACGGTGAAGGATACCGGAGAGGGCATTGATGCTGAAATAAAGTCAAAGATATTCGAGCCGTTTTTTACAACAAAGGAGGTGGGGAAAGGAACGGGCCTCGGCCTAGCCATTGTATACGGTATAATAAACGAACATAATGGTTTCATGAATGTCGATTCGATCAGAGGGGAGGGTGCGTCATTTAAAGTGTATTTGCCCCTTTTAACACATAGGACTGCAAATGAGGCATGATAGAAAGGAAGGAGATATGGTGAACAGCATTCTAATCGTTGACGACGATGATGATTTCAGAAGGGCGGCGAGGTTGGTTTTCGAACTGGAGGGATTTAAGGTGCTGGAGGCAAGGAACGGATTTGAGGCTATAGCCTCTTTTAAGGAGTGCCCTCCTGATTTGGCTATTGTAGACATGAAAATGCCCGGTATCAACGGTATTGCTGCAATTAAGGCATTAAAGCTTATCAATAGCATTGTGCCGATAATAATACTCACGGCTTACGGTACTATCCCGGATGCTGTTAGAGCTGTTCATGGAGGAGCACATGATTTCATACAGAAAACTGCTCCATATGATGAATTGGTGGCAGTGGTAAAGAAAGCTATAGACAATTCCTGCAAAGGCGTCCTTTCCCCTCGTGAGATTGAAATCCTATGCTGGGTCAAAGAGGGTAAAAACAATCAGGAAATCGGGAAACTACTAAACATATCCGAGTCGACTGTAAAAGCCCACCTGAAGCATTCATATAAAAAGCTTAATGTCACAAACAGGGCACAGGCCATGCATACTGCCCTCAGCCAGGGAATCATACAACCTGATAAGCGCGAAAATGACTGAATTTTAATATCGGGAAATACACTGATAGCGGTTTAGGTTGCAATACAAATTTTTTTTGGTAATGTCGATATTCGTGTCAGACAAAACCTGACATGTTTTTAGGCTATTCCCTACAGAAATATCGTCCCCGGACTGACTCCATTAAGCCGTCCTGATGTTTTAAACTTAAAGCAGTTGATATACAGAAGGCAGGCCGATAATGTGCCTTTCAATCAGTTATGAATTCAAATTATTTAATAAGGAGGAGTGCCATGATAAATAATTTCAAAACTGATAGAACTATTAAAGCCGGTGTCAGGAAGAAAGCACAGGGTGCACAGGTTAAAGGACTTGCAGAAGCAATATTGTTACAGTCACTGGAAGATTTGTGGATTGATGAAGAAAGATCAAACTGCATAGACTTTTTTAGCGGGGAAGGGTTTCGGATCTGTTCCGAAATCGCAGGTATGAGTTCTGAGGACAAGGTAAAAATACTGAATATGGTTAGAGATATTGTTTATCAAAATTCAGGAAAAAACAAAAAAGTAAGAGGTGTAAGAGCTCATCGGGGTGAGGTTTATGAACTTGCGCACTAAAAAATAAAAATCAGTTTGGAGGTGTATGATGGCCTGTCCGTTTTTAAAAGAGGCTTATGTAGGTTATTGCAGTGCGTGTGATTTCCCTTATACTCCCAGTATCATGGAGCTGGAACAGCAGTGTTTTAAGGACAATTTCGAGTCTTGTGTCAATTTCAATAATCTTCATGCAACAGCGCAAATTGCAAGTCCTCTTTCCGAGGGCATGAACTATATTTGATGTCGCGTCGCTATTTGCCGGTCAGCCTCTTGACAGATAAAGAAGCAGGGCCCTTGCGATCGAGAAAAGTCGCAGGTAACGATCATCACAATAGTCTTTGTATGTGTAGGGGAAAGGAACGTAACGCACTTTGTCTTTGCTGTAAGACAGTGTTACCTCGGCAAAGATTCCGTCCGTAAGATATATCCTGTGCGAATAGTCCTTAGTCGAAGCGAGCACCAGCTTTGCGACAGTAAGATAACCGGGGTCGAGGTTTATCGTTCTTTTTCCATTAGCCGACAATGAATTTTCAATTTCACAGGCTTTCAGCTTGGCCCCTGCAAGACGGTCCTGTTCTATAAGTCCCCTGAAAAAAATGAATCTCCGGAAGATTGGCTCCCCCAGCTCCTCTTTATAATGCTCTGAAAAATCCCATTGTATGGCAGGGCTTTCCATGAGCATGTCGCCGAAACAATCTTCGAGACGGTGGAGAGCCTTGAGATAAATGTCTTCATTTGAAAAAAGCGCTCCGACAAGGAGAAGTGCACTTTCAGGAGGGGTTGGGACTCGTCGCCTCATTTACGGCTATTCGTTTTCCAGGCGTGTGAGTGTGGCCCTTACATCAGGCGAGTCCCATTGCAGCGGACCTACTACGCGCTGTTTGAGGGTACCCTTTTTATCTATAATAAAGGTTTCCGGCACGCCGGTAATGCCGTAAATACCGGCTACGTTCCCGGTATCGATGAGTACGGGAAAAGCAAAACCGTTTGCCTTCAGGTACTCAAGCGCTTTTTCCGGGCTGTCATTGTAAAGCACAGAGATAAAAATCAGCTTGCTGTTGCCTTTTTCGAGGTTGATCAGATTCTGAATAGAGGGCAGTTCTTCCTTGCACGTTTCACACCAGGAGGCCCAAAGATTTAGAAGGACCACTTTCCCTCTCAGATCAGAAAGCCTCCACAGCTTGCCTGCAGTATCTTTAAGCTCGAATGAGGGGGCATCAACGCCGACCGCAGCTTTTCTGCCGGGATGTGTCAGGCTTTTTAAAACTAATGTGATCCCGATAATGCCAAGGACCAAAACAACTGCGAGAATGACACCTTTAGCCTTCACAGGTAATTCAATTTACCGAAACAAGCATCGAGTTTTCGGCTTCTTTAAAAACGACCTTGTCCGCCTCTAATTCAACTGTCACCACGGAAATATTCTTGAACTTTTTCTGGATCAGGCTTTCTGAAAGAGGGTCCTCAATTTCACGGTAAATCGCCCTGCGCATGGGCCGGGCCCCATATGTAGGCTGATAATATTTGTTGAGCAGCCATTCCTTGACCTCTTGCGACACCTCGACCGTCAGTGAGTGTTCGGCCAGCTTCTTATTGGTTTCAATAAGCAGCAGATTGATGATAGCCAGCAGGTGTTCCTTTTCGAGTTGATGGAAGACTACAGTTTCGTCGACACGGTTCAGGAATTCAGGGTTAAAGGTCTTCTTAAGTTCGGACAATACATTGTCTTTGATCTTATCATACGCGCTATGGGCAGACGCGTTGTGAAAGCCAAGCGGCGTTGCCTTTTCGATGATTCGTGCTCCGAGGTTGGAGGTCATAATTATAATAGTGTTTCTGAAATCGATCTTCCTGCCGTAACTATCCGTAAGAACACCCTCATCAAGGATCTGCAGCAGCGTATTGAACACATCCTGATGCGCCTTCTCGATCTCATCGAAAAGTATGACAGAATAGGGCCTCTTCCTGATTTTCTCGGTCAGCTGTCCCCCCTCCTCATAACCCACATAGCCGGGAGGCGAGCCTGTCAGGCGCGATACGTTGAACCGCTCCATATATTCCGACATATCGACTTTAACAAGGGCGGCTTCATCGTTGAACATGAACTCGGCAAGGGCCTTTGCAAGCTCTGTCTTTCCGACGCCTGTGGGTCCCAGGAAGAAGAACGAGCCAATAGGCCTGTTTTTACTCTTCAGTCCGGCACGCGATCTGCGGATAGCCCGGGCAACAGCCCTTATCCCTTCATCCTGTCCTATGATACGCTGGTGAAGAACTTCTTCCATTTTCAAAAGCTTCTCCGATTCAGTTTCCTCAAGCTTGTGCAGCGGGATGCCGGTCATTTTTGAAACAGTATAAGAGACGTCCTCCTCGCTCACAGATGGAATCTCTTTGGTCAATGAGTCCTTCCATTTTTTATATTGAAGCTCGTAGGTCTTTTTCAGCTTGTCTTCCTCTGCCCTGACGGTCTGGGCCTTGTCGATGTCGTGCAGCCGAACATAGAGGCTCTTCTCCTTGGAAAGCTGGATCAGTTCGGTCTCCATGTCTCTCAGCTCCTGCGGCATGGTGGCCCTTTTTAACTTGATTCTCGAGCCTGTTTCATCTATTACATCAATTGCCTTGTCAGGGAGAAACCTGTCGGTAATGTACCTGTCGGATAACTTGACGGCAGCCACTACCGATTCATCAGTAATCTTAACTTTATGATGGTTTTCATAACGGGGCCGTAAACCCTTCAGGATATCTGATAGTCGTCTCGGCGGCAGGTGGCTGGATGTATATTGACTGGAACCTGCGTTCCAGCGCCCCGTCCTTCTCGATATATTTTCTGTACTCGGCGGGCGTGGTTGCCCCGATGCACTGCAACTCCCCCCTTGAAAGAGCAGGTTTCAACATATTGGAGGCGTCGACCGATCCTTCGGCTGCCCCGGCGCCGATAAGCGTGTGGAACTCATCGATAAAGATAATTATATTTTCGGACTGAAGAATTTCACGCATAACGGCCTTGAGCCTTTCTTCAAACTGTCCGCGGTATTTTGTTCCAGCAATAAGGGCCCCGAGATCCAGTGAAATAATTCTCTTGCCTATAAGGCTGTCAGGCACATCGCCTAAGACTATTTTCTGGGCGAGGCCCTCAACAATTGCGGTCTTGCCGACGCCCGGTTCGCCGATGATGGCAGGATTATTCTTTATCCTCCTGCCCAATATTTGCAGTACGCGCTCTATTTCATCCTCCCGGCCTATAACAGGATCAAGCTTCCCTTCTATTGCAAGCAAGGTCAAGTCCCTGCCGAATTCGTCCAGGGCGGGAGTATTGGTTTTCCGACGCTCTTTCTGGTTTGGCTGCTGGAACTGAGGTTTAATAGCAAGGTTAATAGTAAGCTGACGGGCAGCAAGAAGGTTTGCTCCCAGGTTCCTTATGACCTTTCCGGCGACGCCTTCGTCTTCTCTTACTATACCCAGAAGAAGGTGCTCGCTGCCGATATAATTGTGGCCCAAAAGCCTGGCTTCCTCAATGGCCAGCTCCAGTACCTTTTTTGCACGCGGAGTAAAGGGGATGTCACCGAACGTAAGGAGGCTGCCTCCTATAGGAAGGTTTTTTTCAACTTCGAATTTTATCTCATCTACAGTAAGCCCCATTTTTTTTATGATCGTAATGGGAATACTGTCTTCCTCTCTTAATATTGCCAGCAGAAGATGTTCGGTCCCCAGATAATCGTTATTGCGCCTCTCTGCCTCTTCCTTAGCATATATGATGATTTTCCTGCCTCTTTCTGTAAACTTCTCAAACATTTTTTTTCTCCTTGCAAATCACGGCTCTTATATATCCACCCTTAAAAAAATTTTACTCTTTTACATCGTTAATGTCAACTAAACAGCCATTTCCCTTGTATTCTTCTATATTTATTATATATCTTTAAAGCATGTATGTAAACGTGGCGTTTCCATTGAAACTACCTCCTCTTACTTATAAGGCCCCTGATGGCGGACCATCTGATCTGAGAGGGAGAATAGTCCGGGCCCCGTTGATGGGAAGAAACATCCGCGGTCTTGTCATGAGCACCAGCGAAAAGCCCGACATGCTGATAAAAAAAGAATATCAGGGAGCTCCAGGAAATTTATCAAAGCGTTATGTCATCGAGGGCCATTGCATTCCTGCAATGGCTGGCAGACTACTATCTCACCCCTGTAGGTACAGCTCTCAGAAGCAGTTTTTTTGAAGAGATTGCGTCCATCGTGACAAAACGAACAGAAGAGCAGGTGGCGGCAGGCAGGCCGGAGAACCCTGCTATAATTCCGTGCGGGGCTTCAAATAATGCTGCCGTATCAGCAATCTGCACAAATATCAGCCTGCAAGGATACCGCTCATTTCTTTACCACGCTGAGTCCTCAGACGAAGAGAGATCGTTATTAATCGCAGCACTGACGCATTTGAAGGACTCTCTGGGCCATGCGGTCATACTTGCGCCGGAAATTGCACATCTGGAGTACATTGTACCACCCCTCAAAGACCTTTTCGGTGAGCGGGTTTGCGTGCTCCACAGTAAACTTTCCAGAAAAGAGACGGCAGGCGCACTCAAAAGAATTATTACAGGTGTATCGGACATAGTTGTCGGGACGCGTTCCGCCATACTTGCGCCTCTCAGGAAGGTTTCATTTATAGCAGTGTTGGGCGAGCACAGCCGTTCCTATAAGGCGGAGGAGGGGCTCAGATATAACGGAAGGGACATAGCTGTCATGAGGGGATTCCACGAAAAGGCATGCGTTCTTCTTTCTTCAATCTGTCCGTCGGTGGAATCTGTACATAATGTGAGAGTCGGCAAATATGTGATGCTTGAACACGACAGAGATCCGTCGCAAGAGGGGCATGCAGAACGCCCTAAAATAAAAATTGTCGCCATGCGCGGCACAGGCGGCGACCGCATGATTTTGGCCCCCGAGCTCCTTAAGGAAGCCAGACGTCTTGCCTCGCTGAAGGAGCGGTTCCTTTTTCTGTCAAGCAGGAAAGGCTATTCGTTGCTGCGTTGCGAGGAATGCGGATTTGTCGAGCGGTGCGGGACATGTGATGTGCCTCTTGTTTTTCATAAGGGCGAAGATGTTCTGAAATGCCAGTATTGCGGGTCCGTGGAGAAAAGTTCCGTATCTTGCAAGCAGTGCGGAGGAACTGCGATAGGGGCTTATGGCGCCGGGACCGAGAGGGTCAAAGAGCAGGTCGAGCTGCTGCTGAAAGCCGAAGCCCTGCTTGTTGAAAAAGGCAGGTCTGTTGGGCGTGTCATTACTGACGACAGTCCTGACCTTGCCGCACTAGTGGTCGGGACCTCTTATGCGAAGGGTCTGGCTTACAAAAAAAGCGCTGCCGTTTCTGCGGAAGGCGCCTGGGTTGCCGGAGTTAAAGAGGAAAGGCCGTTTGGCGGGGCCGCTTTTCTGAATACGGACGCACTTCTTTTACAGCCCGACTTCAGGCTCTATGAAAGGGCGTTTCAGGAGATAATTACAGTCGCCCAAATGGTAAGGAAGGACGGCACTGTCTTTCTTCAGACGAAAATGCCTCGGAACAACGTATTGAGGTTTATCAAAGCCTATGATTTCGACGGCTTTTACCGTTATGAACTGGAACAGAGGAAGGCTTTTAATAACCCTCCTTATGCTAAGCTCATCCTTTTTACTGTACCTTTACAGAATGTTCAGAAAGAGCCCGGGCGGATACTGGCCGAAATCCAACAGGCCGCAGGCGCCGCAAACTCGGGCACTGTGGACGTGCTTGGTCCTGTGGAACTCCCGTATCATTCAAAAAAGTATCACCGCTGCATACAGTTGCTTCTGAAATCAAAGGACAGAAATGCACTGCACGATACGGCCAGGTCTGTGCTGAAAGAGCTGGCCAAGATAAAAGGTGCAAAAATAGTTGTGGAAGTCGATCCTCTGAAAATCTAATGTCCCTCAGCAGATGCGGCCACCCTTATTTGTAGAATTTCAACAATTTCTCAGCTGGGATGCCCACGGAATATAGTGTTATCAATACCCAGTTTCTCAAGGTACAGTAAATTACACCTTCTTTTTCCCATCTGCGCGGAGATGTTTTCACTTTTTCTGAAATAATATAAATTTTGTCCCCGGCTTTTTTTATCCGCCGCATTAGCTCTACGTCTTCCATTAATGGTATCTCCTTAAAATCACCTACTGAATGAAAATATTCCTTCCTTAAGAATATTGCCTGGTCACCGTAAGGGGCCCCTGTATAGCGGGAACGAAGGGAGGCCGCCATTTCGATTAACCTGAAAATAGGCCTGTCGGATTTTATGCCCAAATCAAAGGCCCCGCCCACGAAGTCCCCTTTCCGCATGACCGAGGAAATTCTATTCAGCGCATTTTCCGGCAGTTCTGTATCCGCATGCAAAAAAAGGAGTATGTCTCCGCAGGCATTAGCTGCACCTTGATTCATCTGATATGCCCGTCCTTTTTTGCTGATAATTTTCCGTACTTCACTTTTCTCAATGGCATTTAAAGTTTCTCCGTGAGGACTGCCATCGACAACTATGACTTCCACCTCTCCGTCATAAGGCAGGTCAGCAAGGTTGCCGATTGCCTGATTGATTATCGGTCCCTCATGCAGCACAGGAATAATAATCGAGATTCTATAGTTACTATGTGCGCTCGCTTGGAAGCGCCTGCTTTTGGCTGTGTTCTCTTTCATATTACAGGGAGTGGCTCAGTTTGTTTCTACAAGGAAAACAGGAGAAGTGGAGCACTTGTTTTTCGACACGATGAAACTACTTCTGTCGGCAAAACCAAATTTTCTCACACCAGCGATACCCGAATCTATTCTCAGTTGGGGCTCGGCGTTACTCGCCCCCTTTACAGCAGACCCGTGCATCGCGTCGAAAACCAAGTTCTCCCCTTCTCCTGCTGTTTATTTTATATTATCAAATTATCGGACCGGCAGGGGCAGGCTGTTTATCGGAGCGCTGAAACTACTCTCACTGCCTGAGACAATTCGTTGTAGTAGCCATGTCCGTACCCATTCTCGGGTTGGGCTCGGCGTTGAGGCTGTAGGAAAAGTCCCTAAAGGCTTATAATATACCATTCATCTTGTTTGAAGATGGGATCACACCGCTGCGCAGGAGGGAGAGTGGCGAGATATAAAGAGTACGACTATACTCAAGGCAAGTTCATACCGGTGCATTTCGACAAGCAGATTCTTCCGGGCACATTCGAGTATACCCTTCATTACCTGATTGACAACGAAATAGACATGAGCATATTTGATGATAGATACAACAACGACGAAACTGGAGCGCCTGCATACGATCCAGCAATATTATTAAAGATAGTCCTGTATGCATATTCACGAGGTATTACCTCAAGCCGCAAGATAGCGCAATGCTGTGGGGAGAACATAATATTCATGGCACTATCGGCAGACACCCGCCCGCACTTTACGACTATAGCCGACTTTATATCCTCGATGAGCCAGGAGAGTATAGGGTTGTTTCTGGAAGTACTGCTGATCTGTGATGAAATGGGGCTGATAGGCAAAGAGATGTTTGCGGTAGACGGCTGCAAGCTGCCGTCCAATGCGTCTAAAGAGTGGAGCGGAACGAAAGAGGAGCTACAGAAGAAAAAAGCCAAGATGGAAAAGGCCGTCAGACAGATCATAGCCCGGCATAGGCAAATGGATGAGAACGAGGCAAACAAGGAAATAGTTGAGCAGGAACAGGGCTATGTTAAAACTCTAAAAGAGAGGGTCAGGAAGATAAAGGGGTGGATGAAAGACAATGACGACAAGCTTGGCAAAAGCGGCAAGCCTATAAAGAGCAACATAACGGACAATGAGAGCGCCAAGATGAAGACCTCACATGGAGTTATACAGGGGTATGCAGGAGTAGCAGTGGTTGACGGTAAACATCAGGTAGTAGTGCATGCGGAAGCGTTTGGCACTGGACAGGAACACGAATTACTGGAGCCGATGATAGAGGGCACGAGAGAGAACTTTAAGGCAATCGGCAATAAGAACGACGTGTTCAGTGAAGCACGGGTAACAGCGGACAGTGGCTTTCATACAGAAAAGAACATGGAGATGATAATAGAGCAGGGCATTGACGGCTACATAGCGGACACCCAGTTTAGGAAGCGCGATCCCCGGTTTGCAGATGTTGAACGATACAAGGAACAATTCAAGAAAGAGAGGAGCGGATATTGTGGAGTTAAAGGACTGTACAAACCGACAGACTTCATTCTAAGCGAGAACAAGTATTACTGCATATGTCCTGCTGGGAAGCGGCTATCCAGAAGTGGAGAAAATAAGAAAACAGAAAGCAATAGAGCGATAAGATTTCAAGGACGCAAGACCGACTGTAGCATATGTAATCTACGCGCACAGTGTTTAAGATATCCAGACAGGACGGCAGTCCGGAATGTATATTTTTATCAGGGCATCCTGGAAACAGAGGCTGAGACCTTTACCGAAAAGATGAGACGCAAGATAGATTCGATAAAAGGACGACTAATATACAACAAAAGGTTAGGAACAGTTGAGCCTGTATTCGGTAACATCCGCACCACCCTGGGCCTTGACAGATTCACCCTCAGGGGTAAACAGAAAGTAAACATACAATGGGTACTTTACTGCATGGTGCATAATCTACTGAAAGTGCATAGATATGGAGAAGTATTTGCACAGGGCTAAGAAATACTGGAAGTGGCAGCCTGAGTATGGGCAAGGACAAGCCGTAGTCGCAGATGAAACGGCAAACAATCCCCAATAAAACAGGAACAATAAATAAACCGGGAATGATAAGCAAAAAAGTTCAAGACAAAGGAGAGCCTATCAATTCTGGACTTTTTCTACAGGCTCGTTACTCGCCCCTTTACAGCAGACCCGTGCATCGCTCCGATAAACAGCCTGCCCCTGCCGGTCCCTTCCTTATTTTCAAGCTGACCTATTACTATATTCTCAAGATGTTTCTTATAAATTTCAATACAGGGTTATTCTGAAGCCTGTCTATATGGGAAAGTTTTGCAGGCTGTTTAACGATGTCGGAAAAAGAGGGGTAAATATGTATGATAGAGTCTAATTTATAAAACGGTATGCCGAATGACTTTGCAAGTTGGGCTTCGTGAATTATTTCTCCGGCGCGGCTTCCCAAAATATGCGCCCCGATAATTTTCCCCTTCCTGTCTACTATGAATTTGCTCATGCCTGTTTCAATAATATCGGTTTTGCCCCTGTCGATATTTTTATATTCATACTTGTAAACTTTTATATTGCCTCCCGGCAGTTTTCTTGCTTCTTCTTCTGTTAACCCTGCATGGGCGAGTTCAGGGTCTGTGAATGTGCACCAGATTACATCCCGGTAATTAACTTTTTTCTTTATCGGCAGGAAGGCATTTTGCACAGCGATACGCGCCCCATACTCAGCCATATGGCTAAACTGATAGGGCCCCACTACATCTCCGCAAGCGTAAATATTGGGCGCAGTTGTCCGGAGACTTTTGTCCGTAATTATGCCGCTCGGGTTGTATTTCACTCCTGCATTTTCAAGGTTGAGGTCCCCGACATTGGCTTTTCTGCCAACGGCAACCAACAGAGAATCAGCTTTTATCTCCTTTCTTTGCCCGTTTTTATTTTCAACTGTTGCAGCCACCCGGCCCATTTCCTCAGACAGTTTCAGCGCCTTTGTTTCAGTATGCAGGTACAATCCTTCTTCTCTAAGTTTTTCAGACAATATATTCACCAGTTCCCTGTCTTCTCTACAGAGGATAGACTCGCTTATTTCTACGACATGAACTTTGACGCCGAGACGGTTTGTGGCTGCAGCTATCTCTATGCCTATCGGACCTCCGCCAAGGACTATCATTGATGAGGGAAGGTTCTCGATCTCAAAAAAAGTTTCGTTTGTTAAATATGGGACTGTATCTATCCCCTCAATAGGAGGTATCAAGGCAGACGAACCTGTCGAAATAATAAAGGATTTTGCAGAAAGACTCCTGCCCTCCAGTTCTATCGTGTGATTGTTCATAAAATGCGGATTTCCAAAAAGGACATCAATTCCAAGGTGCTTGAACATCCGGGGCTGATGACTGTCATATTCCTTCTCTATCACTGAACGCACATGTCTCATAACATTATCCGCATTTATGGCGATGTCATTATTTGTAAAAAGCCCATATTTTTTTAAAGCCCTTGCCTGACAGGCAATGATGCCTGATTTTATTAATGCCTTGCTTGGAATACAGCCGGACAAAGTACATTCACCGCCCAGCTTATTTTTTTCGATCATTGCCACTTTTTTACCCAGACCGTTTGCGAGCTTGGAGGCAACAAACCCCCCTGCGCCGCCCCCGATCACGATAAGGTCATAATCATATCCAGGCATTACAGGACTACCTTAAACAGCGCGAGCAGGTCATCAAAGGTATCGACATCCCTTAATTCTGTCAGGACATGAACACGGTGGCCTGATTTCCCGAAAATTTTCATTGTTTGGTAAAACACGGAACCAGTACTCCACTCAATCCCCTGAAAAATATCAGGCAGAAAAGAGGCACTGCTGAAGCCTATTAAATAATATCCTCCATCACGAGAAGGGCCGATGACTGCATCGCAGGTATCAAGTGCATTAAAGGCTTCATCAATTAATGAAATTGAGAGATCGGGAATGTCACTGCCGATGACTAAAACCTTTTCCACACTGTCTGAAAAGGCCTGAACAAAAGCATTCTTCATTCTTTCTCCGAGATCTCTCCCGTGTTGAGGAGCACAGTAATACGTATTCCCCAACCAGCTTTTGATAATTGCACCGGAATCGGGAGGATAAAAGCAAAGCCTGAAAATATAGTTGCCGGCCTTCAGGTTCTCCAAAGTGTGGAATACGAGGCATTTATAGACATCAAGTGCCGCATCTTCACCAATTGCCTTTGCCAGACGGGATTTCACTTTCCCCTTTTCAGGCGACTTTATGAACAGCAAAATGGCTGAACGGTCGGACATTCTTTCCAATACAAACATTCTTATTTCTTAAACAGTTTCAGGTACTCTCCATATCCTTCCCTTTCAAGGTCTTCTTTGGGGATGAAACGAAGCGCTGCTGAGTTCATGCAGTAACGCTTGTGGGTGGGAGGAGGGCCGTCATTAAATACATGCCCGAGATGCGAGTCAGCATAAAAGCTCCGCACCTCTCTCCTTTTTGTAAAGAAAGTCCAGTCGTCTTTTTCAACAATATTTCCCGGTTCCAGGGGTTTTGTGAAGCTCGGCCATCCGGTACCGGAATCATACTTGTCAACGGAACTGAAGAGTGGCTCGCCTGAGACGATGTCGACATAGATGCCCTCTTTTTTGTTGTTCCAATATTCGTTGTGGAACGCCGGTTCGGTACCGTTTTTTTGCGTAACAGTGTACTGGATGGATGTCAATTTTTTCTTCAATTCTTCTTTTGAAGGCTTCACGAAACCCTTGTTATTTCCCGCAGGGTCGGCAGCATGTGCGGACTGGATAAAAATGACCCCTGATATAATTAATAGGCACTCGATTATCCTGCGTAACATATTGTTGTACCTCCTTTCTATAATATACCTAAGCATATCACGGAACAGGAGCAAACTCCAGCAGCTGGAAGCATTTTAATTCCCCTGCAATTCAGACAGTACGGGGTAATTTTTCGCTTAGGAGCGCCTACTTTTGGCTTTGCGAGCGAATAGTCTCATTGACAACTCCGGTTTAATCTGCTATACATCTATTAAAATACGCTAAGGAAGGCTGGAGGAGCAGGACATGAGTTTTAACAAATATCATTATTTATTTTTATTGGCTGTTGTTTTTTTATGCGGCGGCTTTATTCATTCTACAGTATCAGCTGAAGAGCCTCAAGATCAGTCGACTCTTGAGAAAAACAAGACAGAAATACTTAACGACATCGAGCTATTTGAGCACAGTGCGAATAGTACCAGGAGTTGTGTATCTGAAGCCAGGACCCATGATGAGCTGATGCGTTGCCGTACAGACGAAACAATGAAAAAATATCAAAGAGTTCAGGATGACATGTCAGAGATAGGGATGACCCCGGAAGAAAGAAGAATGTACGAACTTAGACCGCAGAAGTAATGAAATGACAACTTGCAGGGGGGCTTGACAAATAACTTTGATGTGGTATCATTAAAAAGAATTATGAAAATAAGAATGAATTACCTATTCCTCGTCATGGGAATTTCGATGGTTTGTTTTGGAGCGGCCCAGCGGGTCCAGGCCACGCTTGGCGAGCCAGCCTATTCGATCGAGTCGGATAGGCAGATGTTATCTGCGGTGCAGCGCTCTGAGGCAGTCCGCAATGGGTACACTGTTCAGGAGGTCGCATCGGGTGCGAACACGGTCAGGGAATACGTTTCACCGGCAGGAGTTGTATTCGGCATTGCGTGGAATGGACTGGTCAACCCCGATTTATCGCAGCTCCTGGGCTCTTATGAGGGCGAATACCGGGAAGCCTTGGGTAAAGTCCCACGCAAACAGGGCAGCAGACGGAGCCTTAAGGTAAAGACACCCCGGATTGTTGTAGAGAAATGGGGGCATATGCGGGACCTGCGGGGCCGGGCATACGTCCCATCCCTGGTACCTTCAGGAGTGAGCGTTAATGAAATTAAATAAGGGGAAGCGAGGGATTGTTTTACGGGCAGCGCTTTTAATACTTCTTTTGTTGGCTGTATTAAGCTCCTGGGCAGTTCCGCCGGTATTTGCGCAAACCTCTGCAGTGACTTTTTCTGATGTCCCTGCCGGCTACTGGGCATACGCTTACATTGAAGCCATTTATAGTGCAGGAATAACCGTGGGATGCGGGAGCGGCGACTACTGTCCTTCCGAAGATGTTACCAGGGACCAGATGGCTGCCTTTATCATAAGGGCATTGTATGGCGAGAACTTCACCTGCAAGGGAGGGGTAGACTGTTCAACGACAACACCTTATTTCAGCGATGTGCTCCCAACCGATCCAAATGAAGCTGCGTTTTTCCCGTATATCCAGAAGCTGAAAGAGCTGAACATTACGACATTGAGCGGCGAATATTTACCAAGTGAAGGTGTGACGAGAGGGCAAATAGCCGCCTTTCTTGTAAGGGCGCGGCAAATAAAGGCAGGGCAAGGCCCCGAAACTTTTACCAACACACCGACGCAGTATTTCAGTGACGTGCCTGCCGGAAGCACTTATTTTAATTACGTCCAGAGATTGAGGGATGATGGAGTCACCACAGTGACAGGGACATACGGTGTCGATGAGATTGTTCCCAGGGACCAGATGGCCGTCTTCCTGGCAAGGGCCTTTTTGGCAAACAATGTACTTCCAATCTCAGTGAACGGCAGTGCGTGCAACAATTATCCCAACGAAGCATGCGTCAGTGTCACGGTCTGCACCCCCGGGACCTCAACCTGTCAGACTATAGACGGCATTTTACTGGATACCGGAAGTTACGGCTTACGACTATTCAAACAGGTACTGACGGTCCCTCTAACGCAAGAGACAATCGGTTCCGGTTCGCTTGCGGAATGCGTCGAATACGCAGACGGCTCGTCAGACTGGGGGCCGGTCCAGATGGCGAACGTTATCCTGGGGAACGAGCCATCTGTTCAGGCGCCTATCCAGGTCATAGACTCCACGTTTGGCGATCCCACTACATGTCCGGGCGCGGACCAAAGTCCGTCTGCCACGGGATTCAACGGAATCCTCGGGGTCGGACCTTTTGCTCAGGACTGCGGGACGTATTGCTTAACCGTTGGTGATAACGGACTTTACTACTTATGTAGTGGATCGAGCTGCAGTGGGACTACTGTGCCCCTGGCTTACCAGGTCTCGAACCCGGTGGCTAGTTTACCCGTTGACAACAACGGTCTGATAGTGGAGCTTCCGAGCGTTCTATCCGGGGGGGAGCCTTCGGTGAGCGGTATCGTTGTGCTCGGGATCGGTACCCTTTTCAACAACTCTCCTCCTGCGGTAACCACATATACACTAGACGGATTAGGGGATTTTATCACAACTTTTAACAATATCTCTTACATCGACAGTTTTATTGACACCAGTTCGAATGGGCTGTTTTTCCCTTCTACAAGTCTTCTTCCAGACTGCCTCGATCCAGACTGGTTCTGCCCTTCGTCAATACAAAGCCTTTCCGCTACTATTGAGGGGGCGTTAGGCCTTCCCACCAACGCGGTTTCATTCCAAATAGGCAACTTTGACACTCTCACGAATTCTATCAACAGCGTGTTCCCGGATATTGGCGGAGATAACCCCACGTTCGACTGGGGACTTCCGTTTTACTTTGGCAGCAATATCTATATCGGGTTCGATGGGATGTCGTCCAGCCTGGGCACCGGTCCATACTTTGCGTACTGAATAACCGATCGCAAGCAGCCGGTCTTCATCAGGAATTTGCGTGTTGTAACCTTACGATTGTTTTTATCGACTTAAATTCTATAGACAACATGCAGACGCGAGAAATGCAAGGATTTGTAAGATAATGTCCGGTACTGGTAAAATATTGGAAGATAAAGCAACAGCTATGAAAATAAGAATATATTCTCTATTCCTCGCGTTGGGAATTTCGATGGTTTGTTTTGGAGCGGCCCAGCGGGTCGAGGCCACGCTTGGCGAACCAGCCTATTCGATCGAGTCGGATAGGCAGATGTTATCTGCGGTGCAGCGTTCTGAGGCAGTCCGCAATGGGTACACTGTTCAGGAGGTCGCATCGGGTGCGAACACGGTCAGGGAATACGTTTCACCGGCAGGAGTTGTATTCGGCATTGCGTGGAATGGACTGGTCAACCCCGATTTATCTCAGCTCCTGGGCTCTTATGAGGGCGAATACAGGGAAGCCCTGGGTAAAGTCCCCCGCAAACAGGGCAGCAGGCGGAGCCTTAAGGTAAAGACACCCCGGATTATTGTAGAGAAATGGGGGCATATGCGGGACCTGCGGGGCCGGGCATACGTCCCATCCCTGGTACCTTCAGGAGTGAGCGTTAATGAAATTAAATAAGGGGAAGCGAGGGATTGTTTTACGGGCAGCGCTTTTAATACTTCTTTTGTTGTCTGTATTAAGCTCATGGGCAGTTCCGCCGGTATTTGCGCAAACCTCTGCAGTGACTTTTTCTGATGTCCCTGCCGGCTACTGGGCATACGCTTACATTGAAGCCATTTATAGTGCAGGAATAACCGTGGGATGCGGGAGCGGCGACTACTGTCCTTCCGAAGATGTTACCAGGGACCAGATGGCTGCCTTTATCATAAGGGCATTGTATGGCGAGAACTTCACCTGCAAGGGAGGGGTAGACTGTTCAACGACAACACCTTATTTCAGCGATGTGCTCCCAACCGATCCAAATGAAGCTGCGTTTTTCCCGTATATCCAGAAGCTGAAAGAGCTGAACATTACGGTGCTGAACGGCATGTATCTACCAAACGAGGGCGTGACAAGAGGGCAAATGGCCGCTTTTCTTGTCAGGGCGCGCCAAGTCAAGGCAGGGCAAGGCACCGAGAACTTTACTTACACGACAACCCCATACTTCACTGATGTGCCTGCTGCAAATACTTACTTCACATATGTCCAGAATTTGAAGGACAATGGAATCACCTCAGTAACCGGGGCATACGCCGCCGATGAGATTGTTCCCAGGGACCAGATGGCTACTTTTATAGCAAGGGCTTTTTTGGCAAACAACGTACTTCAAGTCACTGTCAACGGTTCGCTCTGCGACCCGGCCCTCAGCCGGTATTATGTAAACGATCCATGCGTCAGTGTCACGGTTTGTACCCCGGGGACCTCAAACTGTCAGACGGTCAATAGCATTTTATTGGATACGGGAAGTTACGGACTTAGGATTTTTAAACAGGCCCTGACAAACGTTTCTCTTGCGCAAGTGGCGTCAGGCCCCGGCTCGCTTGCGGAATGTGTGGAATACCAAGATTGGTCGTCTGACTGGGGGCCGGTCCAGATGGCAGACGTTATCCTGGGGAACGAGCCGTCTGTTCAGGCGCCTATCCAGGTGATAGACTCCACGTTTGGCGATCCTACAACATGTCCGGGCGCGGACCAAAGTCCGGAGGCCGCCGGATTCAACGGAATCCTCGGGGTTGGCCCTCTTGTTCAGGACTGCGGTACGTTTTGCTTAACCAGTGGTACTAACGGACTGTACTACTCATGTACCGGATCTGCCTGCACTGGGACTACTGTTTCCCTGGCTAATCAGGTCTCTAACCCTGTGGCTAGTTTACCTGCGGACAACAACGGTCTGATAGTGGAGCTTCCGAGCGTTCTATCCGGGGGGGAGCCTTCGGCGAGCGGCATCGTTGTGCTCGGGATTGGCACCCTGTTCAACAACTCTCCTCCTGCGGTAACCACGTATCCACTCGACGGATCCGGTGATTTTATCACAACTTTTAACACTATCTCTTATAAGGACAGTTTCATTGATACCGGTTCGAACGGGCTGTTTCTTCCTCCTACACAACTTCTTCCAGGCTGTGCATACAATTCGGGCTGGTTCTGCCCTTCGTCAATACAAAACCTTTCCGCTGCTATTGAGGGGGCGTTAGGCCATCCCACCAACGAGGTCCCATTCCAAATAGGCAACACTGACAGTCTCTTCGCAAATTTTAACAATAACGTGTTCTCCGATCTTGGCGGCGATAACTCCACGTTCGACTGGGGACTTCCGTTTTACTTTGGCAGGGATATCTATATAGGGTTCGAAGGGTTGCAGTCCAGCCTTGGCGTCGGTCCATACTTTGCTTATTGAGCAACTCCCCAACGGTCATAAGGAAGGGACCGGCAGGGGCAGGCTGTTTATCTGAGCGCTGAAACTACTCTCATTGCCAAGAGACAATTCATCACAGTAACGCCGAGCCCCAACTGAGAACTGATCCGGATATCGCTGCTATGGAAAAATTGGGATTTGAATACTTGACAAAATCAGTAGACCATTATAGCATAATTATATGTTGAGATTGTCGACAAAAGGACAGTATGGCGTCAGGGCTATGTACGAAATAGCTCTTGGATACCCTGGGCAGCCGGTCACTATAAAAGAAATATCCGATAAACAGGCTGTCTCGGTTCCTTATCTGGAGCAGATATTGAACAAGCTCAGGAAAGCAGGATTGATCAGGAGCGTAAAAGGGCCGGGCGGAGGGTATCTTTTAAACAGTGGGCCGGAAAAAATAAGCATTGCATCTATCGTGAACGAGCTTGAAGGACCTGTTGCGATTACATCGTGTCTTAATCCGGAGGAAGGCTGCATAAGGGTTGACAACTGTGTTACTCACCTGTTGTGGAAAGCTCTTGGTGAACAAATAGAAGCCTTTCTGGAAACAATCACATTAAAAAACCTGATGTCAGGTGATATTTATACAAAAAACCAGGTAATAGGTAATAGGTGATGGGTAATAGGCTAATACTCCGGACCTGTATTTTATGAAATTTGTTCACGGAGTCAAGGCAGATATTACTGCTGATATTGTATATATGATGTGTCCGATGCATCTCCTTAAACTCGAAGAGCTGATCAAAGGGCTTGACCAGGGCCAGGTGCTTGAAATACTTACCGACTATGATGGCGCGCTCGAGGATATCCCTCAGTGGTGCGAACGGACAGGAAACGAGTTTATCGGACTGGACGAGGATGAGGACTATTACAGGTTTTATATAAAGAAACAGCCGGCGATAGGGCATGGGTAATAGGATAAGAAGAGATAAGTTGCAGCCTATCGCCTATTGCATATAGCCTATCACCGAGGATAAGGAGAACATATATGAGAAGGTGTTATTTTGATCATGTTGCCACAAATCCGTTACATCCGGAAGTGCTTGATGCAATGATGCCTTATTTCAAAGATAATTTTGGAAACCCTTTAAGCGTCTATGACCTGGGCACGATGGCCCGGGACGCAATAGAAAAGGCGCGTCAGCAGGTTGCCGACCTGATCAATGCAAAGCCGCCTGCAGTGGTTTTTACCTCAAGCGGCGCGGAAGCCAACAATTTTGCACTCAGGGGAATTGCCTTTGCCATGCAAAACAAGGGCAAACATGTAATCGTTTCAAAGGTCGAGCACCATTCTGTTCTGAATTCCGCCCGTGTTCTGGAAAAGAACGGCTTTGTCGTCACCTATCTGCCTGTCGATAATAAGGGTGTTGTTGATCCGGACACGGTAAAAAAAGCGATAAATAAGGAGACAATACTAATTTCAGTGACCCACGCGAGCAGTGAGATCGGCAGCATAGAGCCCATTCGTGAGATAGCGAAAATCGCAAAGGAGCAGGGGATAGTCACGCACGCCGACGGAGTTGCAACCTCCGGGAATATTCCTGTTGACGTTAAGGAGCTTGGCGTGGATCTTCTCAGCATGGCTGCGCACCAGTTTTACGGTCCTAAAGGCGCCGGCGCGCTTTATGTAAGGGAGGGCTTGCGAATTGCGCCGCTGATTTACGGCGGAATCCAGGAAGGCGGCAGAAGGGCCGGCACCGAGAATGTGCCTGCGATAGTGGGAATGGGGAAGGCTGCCGAGCTTGCCGCGCAGGAAATGCCTGTCAGGATGGAGCACTGCAGGCAATTGAGAGATGCATTGATCGGGGGCGTGCTGAAGGCTCCGAACGTTTATCTTACCGGACATCACGAAGTCAGGCTCCCTCACCATGCAAGCTTTGTTGTTGAATTTATTGAGGGTGAAGCCATGCTCCTGATGCTGTCGGTGAAGGGAATATTGTCTGCAAGCGGCTCTGCATGCTCTTCCAGGGCTTTGAAGTCCTCGCCTGTTTTGCTCTCGCTGGGCATCCCAGCAGCACTTGCACAGGGGTCTATCGTATTCAGCCTTGGCATGGACAACGCTATGGAGGACATAAATTACTTCCTTGAGGAATTTCCTCAGGTGGTCAAAAAATTACGTGACATGTCTCCTTTCGGAAAAGGATGGGGCGCAGGCAGCGAGGGAGAGAAATGTTACACAGGAGGTTAGGCTATGTATTCTCAAAAAGTGATGGACCATTTTATGAATCCGAGGAACGTGGGTGAGATTCCCGATGCTGACGGGGTTGGCATGGAGGGTAACCCCACATGCGGGGACTCCATGCAGATTTTTATAAAAGTCGAAAATGACCGTATTATTGATGCCAAATTCAGGACCTTCGGGTGCGGCTCTGCTATCGCGGTCAGCAGTATGATTACGGAACTGGTAAAGGGGAAGACGCTTGACGAGGCGCTGAGCATCTCAAAAGAAACTGTTGCCCAGGAACTGGGAGGACTGCCGCCGCAAAAGATGCATTGCTCAAATCTCGGTGCAGATGCCTTGAGAAAGGCGATAGAGGACTATAGGACCAAGAAAAAATCTTGACAAAATTAGTGTATACTTCTAAAATCTGTGGACTGTTGCTGCAAGAGCATTACAGTGGGGCTGCCATGGGCGGAGACACGCTTCGGGAGGAAACAGAGAATGATGCCATATAAGCTGCTTTTGGCTGACGACAGCCTTACCATTCAGAAGGTCGTTGAGTTGGTACTTGCTGATGAGCATTTTGAAATAAAGAGTTGCAACGACGGAGAACAGGCCCTCTCTGCGATGGAATCATTCGGCCCCAATATAGTGCTGGCCGATATTGAAATGCCGATATTGAACGGTTACCAGCTTTGTGAAAAAATCAAGAATAATGCTTCTACTGTTCATGTTCCGGTTATCCTTCTTGCAGGCGCTTTTGAACCCTTTGATGAAAATTTTGCGAAATCAGTCGGAGCAGACGATTACATTATAAAACCTTTTGAATCCCAGGAATTAATCAGCAAGGTCAAATCACTTCTGATCAGCGCCGGGCTTGCCAGTGCCGATGAGCCTGAGGCTGTTACTGTTCAGGAAGCGGCACTACTTTCTTCTGTTGAAGATACTAATTGGGAAGAGGAGATGGTGGTTGCCGGCGAGGAAAAAAACGAAGATGAAGAGCTGGCTGATAAAGAATATGAGGCAAAAGCGGCCTTTTCATCAACTGGTAAAGCTTTTGAAGAGGAGATGGCGGATGCATTAAAAGAGGAGACACCTCAGGCGTCCGGCTTCAGCGGGCTTGTCGACACACTTGCCTTGCCTTCTAAAGAAGAAATTCTCGAGATCGTTAGTCAGTCTGTTGAGAAGAGGGTCTCGCATTTGATTGGCGGTGACAGTATCGCGGCGCTTTCTGCTGCAATCAAAGAGGTTGTTTCCGCGACTTTGGTTCAGGATGCGCCAAAGATTATCGGGGATGTGACAAGAGAACTTGTAATGGAAATGATGGAATCTCTTCACGGTGAAATTATCGCAGCCATTGACAGGGTCGTTCCTGAAGTGGCGGAGACAGTTATAAAAAGAGAGATTGAAAAAATTACTGCAGAGCCCTGAAAAATTGTTTTTGGAAAGTTCCCTGCGAAGCCTTCGGTTTGTAATCAGACTATGCAACAAATGGTATTTATTAACGTGTAACTATGCTTGAGATAAAACAGAACTATAACCCTGAAGAGATTGAGGACAAATGGTACACGCTCTGGGAGTCCCGCGGATATTTCAAACCGGACCCGGGCGCTGATAATGATAAGCCCCCATTCTGTATAGTTATCCCTCCGCCGAATGTTACCGGCTCTCTTCACATGGGACATGCGCTCAACGCTACGCTGCAGGACATACTTGCCAGGTGGAAAAGGATGTCCGGATATAATGTGCTGTGGGTCCCGGGCACTGACCACGCAGGTATCGCAACTCAGAATGTGGTGGAAAGAGAGCTTGCGAAAGAGGGCCTGAACAGATATGAGCTGGGCAGAGACGCCTTTATCGAAAGGATATGGCAATGGAAAGCCGAATACGGAGGTAAGATAATTCACCAGCTCAAAAAGCTGGGCGCTTCGTGTGATTGGTCGAGAGAACGTTTCACACTGGATGAGGGCCTGTCCAGGGCGGTGCGAGAGGTGTTTGTAAGGCTTTTTGAAGAGGGACTGGTATATCGTGACAACCGTTTAATCAACTGGTGCCCGCGCTGCCATACAGCATTATCTGATCTTGAAGTGGAATATGAAGAAATTGACGGGGCCCTCTATTACATTAAATACCCGCTGACCGGGGCCGAAGGCCATATAACTGTTGCCACAACAAGACCCGAGACAATGCTCGGCGATACAGCGGTAGCAGTGAATCCCGAAGATGAACGATACCTGAGGCTGATAGGCAAGGCCGTAGAACTCCCCTTTACAGGAAGGACCATCCCCATAATAGCCGATCAGTCGGTTGAAGCCTCATTCGGGACCGGTGCGGTAAAGGTAACGCCCGCTCACGACTTTAATGATGAGGCAATGGGAAAACGCCATGGCCTCCCTTCCATAAGCGTTATTACCGAAGACGGTCATATGAGCACCGAAGCAGGCGAAGCGTGCAGGGGACTTGACAGGTACGACTGCAGAAAGAAACTGCTCGACGGCCTGAAAGAGAGGGGACTGCTTGAAGGAGAAAAAAAGCACAGGCATGCGGTCGGCCACTGCTACCGCTGCAAAACAGTCATCGAGCCGCTCCTGACTATCCAGTGGTACGTCAAAATAGAATCGCTTGCGTCCAGGGCGGTGAAAGCTGTCGAGGACGGCGAGACAAAACTAATTCCCTCTTCATGGGACAATAACTACTTTGCATGGATGCGGGACATAAAAGACTGGTGCATTTCGCGGCAGATATGGTGGGGCCACCGTATACCAGTCTGGTACTGCCCTGATTGCAGCACTAAAGATGGGCGCAAACAGGGTACGTTGATCGAGCATATTTTCTTCAGGGCTATGGAGATTCCTAATCCCTCCATCCCCCCTAAAGAGGCTCCCCAAATGGGGTGTAAGGGGGGATTTGTATCCGGAGGCGCCTATTCGGAACTGAGGGCACTGGGCTTCAGCCATGACGAGATTCTCAGGAACTCTAAAATAATACGGGTATCAAAAGAGGTAGTTCCCGATTGTCTGAGAGAAGACATAAAGGAATGCCCTCGTTGCGGGAGCAACCACGTTATTCGCGATCCCGACGTTCTCGATACCTGGTTTTCATCGGCGCTGTGGCCGTTTTCCACTCTGGGTTGGCCTGATGCGACCGCTGATCTGAAAACATTTTATCCTACCAGTGTGCTTGTCACCGGTTTTGATATTCTCTTTTTCTGGGTGGCACGCATGCTCATGATGGGGTTGAAATGCATGGGTGAGGCGCCGTTCATCGATGTCTACATTCATGCCCTTGTGCGTGATGCCAAAGGGCAGAAAATGAGCAAATCAAAGGGCAATGTAGTTGATCCGCTGGTTATGACTGGAAAATACGGCTCCGACGCCTTCAGATTTTCTCTTGCCGCTTTCGCGGCCCAGGGGAGGGATGTAAGATTTTCGGAAGAGCGGCTGGAGGGCTACCGTCATTTTATCAATAAGCTCTGGAATGCCGCTAAATTTATTGTCAAAAACGAACAGGTATGGCAAAGACAGGACCCGTATGCTTATGGTGCAACCCTGGACGTTGCGAGCAGATGGATACTCAGCAGGCTGGCATTTACCGTGAGCGAGGTCAACAGAAATCTCGGTAATTACCGGTTCAATGACGCTGCCGGCAGTGTCTATCATTTTATATGGCACGAATTCTGCGACTGGTACCTTGAAATAACGAAGCCCACACTTTATCAGGAGGACAACGAGGAGAAGACTGCGATTGTTGCATGCCTGTTTTTTGTCCTTGAACAGAGCCTTAAATTGTTACATCCATTTGTCCCCTTTGTCACCGAGGAGTTATGGCACAATGTATTTGACGACGGTTCGTCATTAATGCTCATGAGCTATCCGGGAGAGCTGCCGAGATTTCCTGACGCGGAGCGGCAGATGGAGATCTTGCTCAATGCTGTAACGGGAATACGAAGCGTAAGGGGGGAATTGAACATAGCGCCTTCTGTGGAAATCAGGGCGGATATCAAGACACTTTCAGGAGAAGTCCAAGAGGTCATGCAAAACAATCTTGTATCAATAAAAAAATTGACGAGATGCAGGGAGATCAACGCGGGGCCGGGCATACAGCGGGTCGAGGGTTCTGCAGTTGCGGTGCACGAAGGAATGGAGGTGTATATCCCCCTGAGTGGATTGCTCGATGTTGGTTCCGAGGTCAAAAGGCTTCAGAAGGAAATGGCCAAGATCGACGAGGCGTTGAGGTTTTTGAATAAAAAGCTGCTGAATGAGGATTTCTTAAATAACGCCCCGAAGAATGTCCTGGAGAAAGATAAGACGAAACATGATGAGCTTTTGACCAGGAGAGCGAAACTCGACGAGAACCTGAATCTTTTGAAAACGATTTAATTTTTAATTTAAAGGGGAGGGGGCTGCGATGGAAAAAGAGATGATGGATATAGAAGGCAAAAGTCTGGACCTTGTTGAGGCCGAATTTATCACCATTAAGCAAAGTACAGTCAGGGCTGTAGACGGCGGTAATATCGAGCTGCAGCAGGTAGGTGCGCTGAGCATAGACGGCGAGCGTGTTGAGGTTACCCAGGGGGCGTCCGTAATCATGAAGGGCGAAACACTTACCCTCAACCAGAGCATCGGGGTATTGGCCGCGGGCGGCACAACAAATCTGAACTTCTCATTTGCTCCGGTCGCGATGTCTTCCGGAGAAATAAATGCGAATAAGAGCGCTGTCGGAATAATGGCCGGCAATCAGGTCAACGCCAATCACAGCACCTCGATTCTCATGATCGGCAAAAATGTAGACGGTACTGTGACCACGCTTCTTGACTGGCGCAGCGCGCTTGCCATCGGAGCTGTGGCGGGCGGTATCTTCGGACTCTTTTCACTATTCAGAGGGCGTTGAAAAGAATGGTCCCCGCTCTAGCGAGGGAAACAATACGTCTTGCCCTTCTCGAAGATCTCGGCCATGGCGATATAACCTCGTTGCTGATCGTTACAGAAGACATGGATGCAAGGGCAATCATACGTGCTAAAGAAGACCTTGTCCTCGCCGGAATGCCTTTTGTCAAAGAGGTTTTTTCCGTAGTTGATTCCTGCATAGACATAAAACCTTTTTTTAATGAGGGTGATGAAATCTCAAGGGGCGCGGAAATAGCGGAAGTGACGGGCAATGCGCGGGGACTGCTCGCAGGCGAGCGGACGGCGCTTAACTTACTTCAGCGTGTATCCGGTATCGCAACATCGACCCATGCATACAAAAAGCTTGTCTCAGACCTTAAGGTCAAAATTGTCGATACACGGAAGACCGTGCCCGGGATGCGTTTTTTTGAAAAGTACGGGGTTCGCGCCGGCGGCGGTGATAATCATCGTTACGGGCTTTATGACGGAGTGCTCATAAAGGACAACCACATCAGGATTGCCGGAGGCGTCAAAGAGTCGGTGATGCTCGCAAAAAAAACTCACCATTTGCTGAAGATAGAAGTGGAAGTCCGAAATTTTGATGAACTCCGGGAAGCGCTCGACGCAGGGGCGGATGTAGTTATGCTCGATAACATGTCCGCAAGTGATATGACACAGGCTGTAAAGATTACAAACGGCAGGGCGCTTCTTGAGGCATCAGGCAATATAACTATAGATAATATCAGAAGAATTGCAGAAACCGGAGTTGATCTCATATCCATCGGGGCCCTGACGCATTCAGCAAGGGCTGTGGATATAAGCATGAAAATAGTCTGAAAACCGGAGGCGTTTGCGGGCCCCTACCTTCCCGGCATTGCAGGATTATTCATGCCTCTCATAGGCATCTCCATTTTCTTGTACCCTGCAGGAATCTCGAAAAGTGAATCAGTGGCGCCCTCAAACTTAATATTCTTCCAAACGATAGTGACTGTTTTATCTTCATTCTGATATTTGACGGGGAAATTATTCAGGTCAGAAGCCTCCCAAAGGAAGCCGGAAGCTTCTTTTTTCCCATCCCTGATTATAGTCAAATGATATTTTTTGGCGGGATGGTTATCAACGGTCTCATTACCCAAAAACTCCTTATCCGTTTTTATCGTGGTGTCATGCAACTGTGATAAAATATCCTGCTTTCTGCTGTCGAGGGGCATCTCCATATATACCTTTCTGTCAGGCATTAGCATCCATACCCTCTTCTTATCAGGTCTGAGGATGTTGATCATTTCTCTCCCCCCGGCGCTATGCTCGATTCTCTGCTTCCCATCTTTTGAAACAATCTTTGATGTAAAGGTCCCCTTGGAAGTATTGGTCACAAGATCAGCCGAAAAGTTTTTGAGCGCACCCGGGCCTGCCGCCAACGAAGACTTGACCAAAAGAACAGAAACTATGATACTCACAAACACTGCCAAGACTTTTCTAGTCATATACATACCTCCTTAATTTGGAATTCAATGTTGTCAGACCTGGAGCGGCGATAAACAAACGCGTACTTAGAGTATAACAAATCATCTTCTGCAAAATAAAATTGGCGTATGCACTAAAGTCCGTCTGTCCCTTCGCTGAACAAGAATATGTGCCGGCATCCGAAGAAGCCGGCACATATGCAATCGGTGAGCTTTATGTTTCGTATTACAGCGCTTACTTACAGCTGTGTTTTTACTTCAACAGAGCCCACTTTGCTTTAACGCCCAAAGGTGGCTGATATCGCATGGTTTGCCGTCACACTGCTGAAGGTGTAGCTGCTCACCGCCCCTACAAATGCTCCGTCTACCAGGACTCCGGATATGCGGTATCCCGGGGACGGAGTAATAGTGTAAGTCTGGCTGCCTCCATAATTCACCATGGTCGTACCGGAAGGTAGTATGCTGCCGCCGGCGCCGACCATCGCATCGATTTCATACGTTTTGATCGCAAAGGCGGCTGATACGGTGCAAGCAGATGTTATGGGGCCGGTCGTATAAGTGCTGCCGGAAAGCTTCCCGCCGCAGCCTGTTACCGAGGAGATGCTATAGCCCGCAGCCGGGGTCACTGTGAATGTAGTGGTCGAGCCTGGGGGCACCATCTGCGGTGTGCCTGGGCTTATTGCTCCGCCTGGACCTACCGATGGAGTGACCTTTAAATTGGTGCTGATCGCAAAGCCGGCCGTTACTGTGCAAGCAGATGTAATGGGGCCGGTCGTATAAGTGCTGCCGACAAGCTTCCCGCCGCAGCCCGTTACCGATGAGATGCTGTAGCCCGCAGCCGGGGTCACTGTGAATGTAGTGGTCCCATTGTAATTTACCGTCCGTGTGCCTGGACTTATTGACCCACCTGTGCCGGCTGACGTTGAGACCGTATAGGTGTTGATCGCAAATCCAGCCGTTACTGTGCAAGCGGATGTAACGGGGCCGGTCGTATAAGTGCTGCCGGAAAGCGACCCGCCGCAGCCTGTTACCGAGGAGATGTGATAGCCCGCATTCGGGGTCACTGTGAACGAAGTGGTCCCATTGAGGTTTACCATCTGCGGTGTGGCCGGGCTTATTGTGCCGCCTGCACCCGCTGACGGTGTGACCTTATATCCAAAGCCGGCCGTCACCGTACAATTAGATGTAATGGGGCCGGTAGTATAAGTGCTGCCGGAAAGCGACCCGCCGCAGCCTGTTACCGAGGAGATGCTGTAGCCCGCAGCCGGGGTCACTGTGAATGTAGTGGTCCCATTGTAATTTACCGTCCGTGTGCCTGGACTTATTGACCCGCCTGTGCCGGCTGTCGCTGAGACCGTAAAGGTGTTGATCGCAAAGGCGGCTGATACTGTGCCCGCAGATGTAACGGGGCCGGTAGTATAAGTGCTGCCGGAAAGCGACCCGCCGCAGCCTGTTACCGAGGAGATGTGATAGCCCGCATTCGGGGTCACTGTGAACGAAGTGGTCCCATTGAGGTTTACCATCTGCGGTGTGGCTGGGCTTATTGTGCCGCCTGCACCCGCTGACGGCGTGACCTTATATCCAAAGCCGGCCGTTACTGTACAAGCAGATGTAATGGGGCCGGTCGTATAAGTGCTGCCGACAAGCGACCCGCCGCAGCCTGTTACCGAGGAGATGCTATAGCCCGCAGCCGGGGTCACTGTGAATGTAGTGGTCCCATTGTAATTTACCGTCCGTGTGCCTGGACTTATTGACCCGCCTGTGCCGGCTGTCGCTGAGACCGTAAAGGTGTTGATCGCAAAGGCGGCTGATACTGTGCAAGCAGATGTAACAGGGCCGGTCGTATAAGTGTTGCCGACAAGTGACCCGCCGCAGCCTGTTACCGAGGAGATGTGATAGCCTGCATTCGGGGTCACTGTGAACGAAGTGGTCCCATTGAGGTTTAACATCTGGGGTGTGGCTGGGCTTATTGTGCCGCCTGCACCCGCTGACGGCGTGACCTTATATCCAAAGCCGGCCGTTACTGTGCAAGCAGATGTAATGGGGCCGGTCGTATAAGTGCTGCCGGAAAGCTTACCGCCGCAGCCTGTTACCGAGGAGATGCTATAGCCCGCAGCCGGGGTCACTGTGAATGTAGTGGTCCCATTGTAATTTACCGTCTGTGTGGCTGGACTTATTGTGCCGCCTGTGCCGGCTGTCGCTGAGACCGTAAAGGTGTTGATCGCAAAGGCGGCTGATACTGTGCAAGCAGATGTAATGGGGCCGGTCGTATAAGTGCTGCCGGAAAGCTTCCCGCCGCAGCCTGTTACCGAGGAGATGTGATAGCCCGCGTTCGGGGTCACTGTGAATGAAGTGGTCCCATTGATGTTTACAGTCTGCGGTGTGGCCGGGCTTATTGTCCCGCCTGAGCCCGCTGACGGCGTGACCTTAGATCCAAAGCCGGCCGTTACTGTACACGCAGATGTAATGGGGCCGGTCGTATAAGTGCTGCCGGAAAGCTTCCCGCCGCAGCCTGTTACCGAGGAGATGCTGTAGCCCGTATTCGGGGTCACTGTGAATGTAGTGGTCCCATTGTAATTTACCGTCTGTGTGCCTGGACTTATTGACCCGCCTGTGCCGGCTGACGTTGAGACCGTAAAGGAGTTGAACGCAAGGGTGGCCGTTACTGTACAATTAGATGTAATGGGGCCGGTCGTATAAGTGCTGCCTGAAAGCGACCCGCCGCAGCCTGTTACCGAGAAGATGTGATAGCCGGTATTCGGGGTCACGGTGAATGAAGTGGTCCCATTGATGATTACAATCTGCGGTGTGGCCGGGCTTATTGTCCCGCCTGGACCCGCTAACGTTGTGACCTTATATCCAAAACCGGCCGTTACTGTACAAGCAGATGTAATGGGGCCGGTCGTATAAGTGTTGCCGGAAAGCGACCCGCCGCAGCCTGTTACTGAGGCTATGCCATAGCCCGAAGCCGGGGTCACTGTGAATGTAGTGGTCCCATTGTAATTTACTGTCCGTGTGCCAGGACTTATTGACCCGCCTGTGCCGGCTGTCGCTGAGACCGTATAGGTGTTGATCGCAAAGCCGGCCGTTACTGTGCAAGCAGATGTAATAGGGCCGGTCGTATAAGTGCTGCCGGAAAGCGACCCGCCGCAGCCTGTTACCGAGGAGATGTGATAGCCGGTATTCGGGGTCACGGTGAATGAAGTGGTCCCATTGATGATTACAATCTGCGGTGTGGCCGGGCTTATTGTCCCGCCTGAACCCGCTGACGGTGTGACCTCATATCCAAAGCCGGCCGTTACTGTGCAAGCAGATGTAATAGGGCCGGTCGTATAAGTGCTGCCTGAAAGCGACCCGCCGCAGCCTGTAACTGAGGCTATGCCATAGCCCGTATTCGGGGTCACTGTGAATGTAGTGGTCCCATTGTAATTTACCGTCCGTGTGCCTGGACTTATTGACCCGCCTGTGCCGGCTGACGCTGTGACTGTAAATTTGGATACCGCAGTAACTATAATAGTTCTTGTAGTCGTGTCAATTGGGGCGTCTATCAGTACAATTGTATTTCCGTTATTAGTACTTGCTGTGTACGGATAGCTGGTCCCATCAAGTGTGACGGATGAGATCTCCGTTACGCCATTAATCAGGACTTGAAGAGTGATCAGGTCTCCGGGCCCGAAAGCCGTCTCAAAACTTCTGAATGGAGAGGGTGGGATCCCCAGACGACTGTATGAAAAGGTGGTTGCGTCACTGGTTGCCTGATAGCTTTGCAAAATGAATGCGTTCCGCTGCCATATATACTTCACCACGGCGCCGGCCGGCGCCACCCATATATCCTGCGTTGCAGCATAGGCAATGGCGTTATCATCATCGCAACTGGTATGGAAGACGAGATTTGCCCATAGCCCCTGCTGCACTGCCATATCTACAACAGTCTTTAAATCTGCAGGCGGGGGAGGAGTATGCTCGTGAGAATTGAAATTTTTCAGGTTCATCCAGTCCGTTGGAGTTGTTTGTTCTAACAGGTTGAAGTTGTATCCTCGCGACGACAGGTAGTAATCAGATGCTACGGCCTCTTCTTCGACGGTTGTAAAGCCGCAGGGCCACGCGAGCGATATGACATCCTGACAAGGTTCAGGTGTATTTGCGCAAATTTCATTGATATTAGGTTCGATTTCCGTGTATCTCATATAGTACTCGTCCATTACAAAGCAATTATGATAAAACAGATGATTCCCGAGCTCCATGCCGGCATTGTAATAGGAGGGATAGAAGTCCGGCAATGTGGCATTTGCAATGTAAGTTCCGTCAAACCCTGCGCTTTGCAATTCGGTAAGGCAGGACGAATTGCCGTCGTCCACCCAAACGCTCATAGCTCCAGGATGACCGTCTTTCCACGTTGTCACTTGTACAGCAGGGTTCTGTTTGACCACCAGGTCAACATTCGCTGTTTGCGGACTATTGTTTGCATCAGGCGAGGAAACTGTTATCGTGCCCGTGTGGACTCCAGGCGTCAATCCTGTGGGGTCGACCGAAACGGAAAAACTTCCCGGACTTCCCTGGGCTGTCGAGCCGCTGCCCGGACTTGTAATGAGCCATGGCGCATTGGAGGTTTGCGTCCATTGGGTCGTAGAAGGTGAACCATATATCACATTCACAGTCTGACCTGAAGTATTCACGGTCCCTTCGTTCGAACTGAAAACCAGATTGCCGGGATATAACGAGAGTGCGGCTCCAGCAGGCGCAGTTCCTGAAGCCACTTCAGCCCATTGGAGATCGGCATTGGGGAAACCAGCCGGAGAGGCCCCGACGAAAATGGCAAGCTGCGGACTATTCAAAGCCTGTGTTACGCTCCCGACCAATATCCAGGAGTCGCCGGTAAAAGAGTATGAGCCCGTTATTATATTAGTGGACGGATCACGGTCCAGACGCAGGTAGAGGTCTGTGGCCGTTGACTCTATTGATAAGGTGTCAATGCTCCCTGAGCCCAGTGCCTCATTCACAAATTCAAGGCAGTTGCCGTTAGTAAATGACCGGGTTATCTCGACATAGTTGTCGTCATCCTGATAAGCCAGCAACCCTGCCTGCTGATAATCCTGCGTGGGGTCCCATGCGGCGATCTTCAGCCGTATGCTGGTCCAGTCGGAGGGAAGGCCCCTGAATAAGGTATTCCTTGAGTTGTTCGTGTCATTCCAAAGGTCTCCCGCATCGGCCGGGATTCGCAGGACTCCCGGGTGTGCCGTCTGGTCATATGACACTACGGCTCCGGATGTCTGCTCAGTGTTCCGCACCCCGCCTGACGGTGTCACCGCAAGAAAATCCCATCCCGCAGCAATCAGGCTCGTCCTGTCAGGATAGGTGAAATCGTAATGTTGGTCAGCATAAGCGGCTTTCGGAATGCAAGGCAACGCGCATACCATAAGCAACATCACAATCAAAAAAAGAACACGTTTGGATAAATAATTCATATTTTTACCATACGTACTATCGCCTCGCACCTTCCACTGCCTTACAATCCCTAGTCTGTTCATTCTTTCATCCTCCTCTTCTTTCGCCCGTTTTTTCCTCTTTCTCTTCTTTATTCGTTATGACTGAAATAATAGAAAAACACCCCGAACGCAACGGTCGGAAAAGTGCCTCGCCAAGAATCCAGGGGGTCCGGGGACCTCTGGTCCCTTCGTAAAGGTCAACAGGTTACCCCTTTTGTATGAAGTCTAATCTCCTACGCAACAAATACTATCAGACTAAATCTGATTTTTTTGTCAGACTGCATAGACATCGGTCTGGAACAAAAAAAAACAGAGTTGTAACGACAATAATAGAGGAGCGTGATGTCATCGATTGAGGACCGGTTCTGTTGAGCACTGATTGTAAATGTGTTGCTTTAGGTTTAGAACTAAAGGAAGCACTCGATAATGCACTTTTAATAGTTTTGGTTAAGCGACATTCCTGCGAAACATATGTGCCGGCATCCGAAGAAGCCGGCACATATGCAATCGGTGAGCTTTATGTTTCGTGTTACAGCGCTTACTTACATCTGTGTTTTTACTTCGATATAGCTCACTTTGTTTTACCACAACCTGGCAAAGGTGGCCGATATCGTATGGTTTGCCATCACACTGCTGAAGGTATAGCTGCTCACTGTCCCTATTGATGTTCCGTCTACCAGGACTCCGGATATGCGGTATCCCGGGGACGGTGTAATAATGTAAGTCCGGCTGCCTCCATAATTCACCGTGGTCGTACCGGAAGGTCTTATGCTGCCGTCGGCACCGGCTGATAATTTGACTCTCTCTCCAAGACGAGCAGGCCAATACAAAAGACCGGGCCGCCAAATAATTCCTTAGCCCGGTCGTCTTCTTTGTAATGATAAGACCCTCCGGCTGCCACGTTATATATCAAACTCTAAACTCATCCATAATAAATACTATCAGCCAACATCTGATTTTTTTGTCAGACTGTATAGACATCGGTCTGGAACAAAAAACAAAGTCGGATTTTCCAGTTTTTACCTTTTTCAGTTTTTACCCTTGGACTAAATGACCGTGGTATGGTATCTTAATAACTCAATTTGGCGCATACCGTGAATTATGGAAGAGATTACCTATAAGAAAGCAGGTGTTGATATTGACGAGGGGGACCGCTTTGTCCGCCTTATTTCTCCTATTGTAAAAAAAACGTTCAGGCCTGAAGTGCTCACGGACATCGGTTCCTTCGGGGCCTTGTTTAAGCTTGACACATTGCGTTATAAAGATCCGGTGCTGGTGAGCGGGACCGACGGCGTAGGGACAAAACTTAAAATAGCCTTCATGGTGGACAAACATGATACAGTGGGCATCGACCTTGTGGCCATGTGTGTTAATGATATTCTCACTCTCGGGGCAGAACCGCTTTTTTTCCTCGATTATTTTGCCACCGGGAAGCTCGACGCCGATAAGGCCAAAGACGTGGTGAAGGGCATTGCCGACGGATGCAGCGAGGCGGGGTGCGCTCTGATCGGAGGAGAGACCGCTGAAATGCCTGGCTTTTACCAGGGCGAGGAATATGATCTCGCAGGTTTTGCTGTAGGAGTGGTCGAAAAAAACGGTATTGTCACCGGCGAGAGGATCGAAGCCGGCGATGCCATTATAGGGATAGCTTCGAGCGGTCTTCACAGCAATGGATATTCCCTGGCCAGGAAAATTTTTTTTGAAGCAGCGCAATTTACAGTAGATAAATACATGCCTGAACTGAACGCTTCACTTGGGGAGATACTGCTTGCCCCGACAAAAATATATGTCAACGCTGTTAAAGCGCTTAAAGAGCACGCCGACATAAGAGGAATGGCGCATATCACCGGAGGCGGCATTTCCGGCAATGTGCCGAGAATTATAAGGGACGGACTTACAGCTGTGATAAGGGAGCACTCATGGCCTGTCCCGCCGGTTTTTAACATCATGAAGGCGCTCGGCAATGTTCCAGCCGACGATATGAAAAAAACCTTTAATTTGGGCATAGGTTATGTTATAATCGTCCCTGAAGAAGTTTCTGGCCTGTCCGTTTCAAATTTAAAACAGTATGGATTTGATGCATATCATATTGGTTTTGTTGAAAAAGGAGGTGCGGAAAAAATACGGTATGCGTAAATCAAAAAGACTTCTAAGAAAGCTTTTCACCCCTGTTACCATAATGCTCATTCCCCATGACAGCAATCGCACCATAAATTTTAAATTGCCGTCGGTTGGCATTGTTTCTTCGGTAATCCTCTGGATTGTGGGCTCGGTCTACGTTATTTCTATGGCAGTCAATACTGTCGAATACTACCGGATGAAGAACAAATTGAGTTTTTATACCTCACAGTTTACTCAACTGGAGTCCACCATAGTTACTCTGAAGAAAGCCGAGATGGAATTTGAAAGGCTGCTCTCATTCGGGACCAAAAATAAAATCCTTGAAAATATCGACAATAAAGTGACCGCTCATGATACCGGTTCAATCGATATGGACTTATTGCAGGAGCAGATAAGAAAGACAGTTGAGAGTGTCGGGGCAATAAAAGATTTCTTGAAGGGCCAGAAAGATATTTATGTTGCGACACCGCGAGGATGGCCTGTTGATGGCAGGGTCACATCTGAATTCGGACCCAGAGAGAATCCGAAGGACGGCAGCCCGGAATTCCATTCAGGCCTCGACATATCAGTTCCGGCTGAGACCGCGGTGCGGGCAACTGCCGATGGAATTGTCAGTTTTGCCGGCTGGAGCAGGGGCAGCGGGAATCTGGTAGTTATCGAACACGGGTTCAGTTATTCCACATGTTATGCTCATAATACTTCAGTTAAAGTGAGTGTGGGGCAGAAGGTCCGCAGAGGTGATATCATCTCGTACTCAGGCTCCACTGGAGATTCTACCGGGCCCCATGTTCATTACGAGGTACGGCATAACGGCAAAGCGGTAAACCCCCGCGAATTTATCATGGAGGCAAGAGATGTTCACAAGGAAAAATAATAAACTCGAAGCCCTGATAGGTCCGAATTCGGAATTCAGGGGTGATATTACAACGCAGGGCACATTTAGAATTGACGGCGTCTTTTCCGGAAATATCACTGCTGACTGGGTCATTCTCGGCGAAAGCGGCTCGATTAATGGGGATGTAACGGCCCGCTCGGTCATCATCGGCGGCAAAGTCGACGGCAATGTGAAGGCCGAGGAGCTTGTAGAGATCAAGCATATGGGTCAGCTCACCGGGGACATCACTACAAGAAAGCTGTCTGTTGCCGAAGGCGGCGTCTTTGAAGGACGTTCCCTGGTACAGAAGGATGAGTCCAAGATAGTCGACTTCCCCGGCAAAGAAGCACTCAACAAATAAGCCCTAACTTTTCTTTACCGGAATCAGGAGCATCGGTATGCTGCTGATACTGGACACTTTATTGGTCACACTACCCGACCAGAAGGCTTCCATGCCCGATTTACCATGGGTGGCCATGACAATGAGGTCGATCTGTAATTGTTTGGCTGAATCGTATATTACAGTGGCAGGATCGCCTCTCAGCACATGGGCGCCGGCTTCAAAACCCTGGGTCCGAAGCTCTTTCAACCGCTCCTGAAGATACTCATCCGCGTTCTCAACAGCTATTTCCAATATTTTGGATATCGTACCAGGCAGAAACCGGCTTGTCACTGCACTTTGACCTGAAAGCTCCCGGAAACCTGGAATGGCCACGGCCAGATGTATCATTGCGCCGCACACTCGCGCCAACTCCTTCGAGACCGGTAGAGCCTGTGCATGGTCCTCGTCCCCGTCCAGCGGCAACAGCAGCGACTTGCAGGAAAACTCCGAAATGCCTTTGCTTTTGTCAGGACGGGTAACGAGAACTGGATGTGACCCCTTTGAAATGACTTTCTGGGCAATGCTGCCAAGGAACAGGTGGAGTGCTCTGCCGCGACCGTGGGAGCACATGACAATCATGTCGTGGTCCAATTCATCTGAGTGTTCTACAATGCTTTCAGCCACATTGTCCACTTCTGCCGTATGAACATGGAAATCAACCCGGATCCCAGCTGGAAAAAACCTTCGGGCGGTTTCTCCCAAATAGATCTCAGCTTCGGCAGCGTTTATCAGGTGGGATTGACCGTGGATTTCACGGGGAGCGTTCCTTTCAACGACGTGAACAAGGGTAACTAAGGCATTGAATTTGGCAGCGAGAAATGCTGCTGCCGGCAGCGCCGCCTCTGCCATCCTGGAACCGTCTAATGGGACTAATATGTTTTTGAACATCGATCACCTCGCAAATAGCGTATCATAAAGAAGGTAAATATTCAGTGCAATGATGAGAGCTGCAATCAGGCTGGTAATAATGGTTGTTGTATGTTTATTGACCAATTCCCCCATGATGTCCTTGCGATGCGTAAACATCACGAGGGGAATAATGGCAAAAGGCAGTCCGAAACTCAGCACGACTTGACTGATTACGAGCGTGCGGGTCGGATCTAAACCTGTCCCGATCACAACCAGCGCAGGCGCCATGGTCGCAATACGCCGTATCCATATCGGTATATGCCTCTGTATAAATCCCTGCATTATGACCTGTCCTGCGCTGGTGCCCACTGTTGACGATGACAGTCCCGAGACGAGCAGCGAAACGGCAAAAACCGACTTTGCGGCCTCTCCCAACAGGGGTTCCAGGGTCCGATGGGCCTCTTCAATGGAGGCTATGTGTGAAAACCCTGTTTCATGGAACGTAGCTGCTGCCATTATCAGCATGGCGGCGTTCACAAAGCTTGCAATCCCCATGGCAATAACCACATCGGCAATTTCATAATGATACAGGCCCTGCAATTGGGTCTTGTCCCTTACCACAATGCGTCCCTGTGTCAATGAGGAATGCAAGAAAATGGCGTGAGGCATGACAGTGGCCCCTAGTATACCCGAGGCCAGGAGCACGCTCTCAGGACCTGAAAATTGGGGAACAACGGCGTGGTACATGATCTTTCCCCATTCCGGTTTGACAATTATGGTCTCGATCAGATAACACAGGGCAATTATACCAACCATTGAGGAAATAACGGCTTCCAGCGGCCGGAAGCCATAGCGTTCGAGCCCAAGAATGAGGAGCGTCGCAATTGCGGTGAGAATGGCGCCTGCGAGAAGAGGCACTCCCAACAGCAGGTTAAATCCCAAAGCTGCTCCCAAAAACTCTGCCAGGTCTGTTGCCATAGCCGCCACTTCCATCAGGACCCACATACCGATTACCACAGGCTTTGAGAAATTGGTCCTGCAGTGTTCTGCGAGGTTCATGCCTGTTGCTATCCCCAGCTTGGCTGACAGCGTCTGGATAAGCATTGCCATGAGATTGCCGGCTACGATGACCCAGAGCAGCATATATCCAAATTGTGCCCCGCCCTGGATATTGGTTGCAAAATTTCCAGGATCGACATAGGCGACACTCGCGATAAAAGCCGGGCCCAGAAAAGGCATCAGTCGTGCCAGACGGCTCTTCCCCTGTTTGCCTTCCAGGATGTCTCGTGCGTTTTCAACCGTATGTGAATCGGAAGATCTCAGTGCGTTATTAAATTTATTATGATTCATTTCAGTAAAGGCATCTCTTCCGAAAAAATAGCATATTAATGTGTCAAACACAATCACAACAGCTATAAGGAAAGGACCGGCAGGGGCAGGCTGTTTATAGGAGCGCTGAAATTACTCTCATTGCCAAGAGACAATTGATAACAGTAGCCCTGACCATACCCGTTCCCGGGTGGGACAAGGAAGTTGCCGGACTGGATTTCGGCAGCGTCCAATTTTTATTTGTTACCAAATTTTAACATCCGTCATAGTGACGATAGTATAGTGTTATAATAAAACTGTAAAAAGCTTGTTACTCACTTTGATGATCGGAGGGGAGGTCACGTTACGATATGGTGAAACATGTTTTTTTAGAAAGCGTATCACTCGAAAAAGCCCGTGAGCTGCTTTTCAGGCGTCTTGACGAGCTTGGATTGAATGCCCTTTCCTCCGAGATTGTCCGCGTTATTGATTCGCAGGGGAGGGTTGCTGCGCAGCCGGTATTTGCAAAATACTCATCTCCTTTTTATCATTCTGCTGCAATGGACGGGTATGCGGTCCGGTGTGCCGATACGTTTACTGCCGCTGAAACAGCTCCGCTTTTGTTGAAAATGGGGAGTGATGCTGTCTTTGTTGATACCGGCGATCCGATGCCGGAAGGATTTAATGCGGTCATCATGATAGAAGATGTGAATCTGGCTGACGGGAATATCGAGATTTACCAGCCGGTGACCCCTTACCAGAATGTGCGGACAATCGGTGAAGATATTGTAGCTACCGAGTTGATAATTCCTGAAAATCATATAATAAGGCCGATTGACATGGGAGCAATGCTTGCAAGCGGGAATCTTGAAATAAAGGTCAGGAAAAAACCCAAAGTGGCCATTATCCCTACGGGTACCGAAATCATTGAACCTGAAAAGGTGAAAGAGCACCCGCCTGTTCCTCCTGAAATTATCGAATATAATTCTGCCATGTTTCAGGGACTTGCTGCAGATATCCATGCGGAAACTATAAGGTTCCCTATTGTTAAAGATGATCTTGAGGCAATTAGAAAGGCGCTCTTGGATGCATCCCGGTTGTCTGATATTGTTGTGATTAATGCCGGCGCCGGAAGAGGTTCTGAAGATTACACTCTTGAGGCGATACAATCGCTTGGAGAGGTGCTCGTCAACGGTGCAGCTATTAAGCCCGGTAAGCCTGTTATTATCGGCATTATTAACAACAAACCGGTTTTCGGCATTCCCGGTTATCCGGTATCCGCCTATATTACTTTTCAACTTTTTGTCAGGCCTGTCGTAGCAAGGTTATCAGCTATGACATCAAAGACTGGTGACGAGATACAAGCCGTGATTTCAAGGCAAATAGCGTCATCACTCGGCATAGATGAGTTTATCAGGGTGAAAGTGGGAGTTGTCGGTGATAAGCAGATCGCAACCCCGGTTGGCAGGGGAGCGGGATTGCTTATGTCACTGGTGAGGGCTGACGGAATAATTAAAATACCGGCAGATTCAGAGGGCTTGAGCGCAGGACATAAAGTAACAGTTGAATTGCTGAGGCATAAGGACGAGATAAAAAACACAATTGTTTGCATTGGAAGCCATGATAATACACTCGATCTATTGGCGAATAGTATAAAAAAGAATTACCCGGCCTACTCATTGTCCTCTGCCCATGTGGGATCAATGGGAGGATTGATGGCTCTGAAGAGGGGAGAGGCGCATTGTGCCGGAACACATCTGCTCGATGAAGATTCCGGAGAATATAACGTGCCCTTCATAAAACGGTTTTTCCCCGGTCGGAAAATGGTCCTGGTGAATCTTGTTTACCGGCAGCAGGGACTCCTTATAAAAAAAGATAATCCTAAAAATATCAGCGGATTTGAAGACCTCTTGAGGGATGATGTACTCTTTATAAACAGGCAGCCTGGTTCAGGCACGAGATTGCTGCTCGATAAATATCTTAAAGAAAAGGGCATCAGCCCCTCTATGATTAAAGGGTATGAAAAGGACGAATACACGCATATGGCTGTTGCATCGGCTGTGCTCACAGGGCTTGCCGATACAGGGCTTGCCATTTACTCATCCGCAAAGGCACTCGATCTTAATTTTATCCCGGTTGCCAACGAACGTTACGACATCGCAATCCCGTATGAGTTCATGGAGACTGAAATGATTCATATCCTTCTTCAGGTAATACGGGAGGATAATGAATTCAGGAGCATGGTGCAATCCCTCGGCGGTTACGATACCAGGGACATGGGGAAGGTGCTTTTTGAGGGATGTTAGTCTGCCTTTATCGGTAACTCGCTGACACTTATATCTGCGTCGCCCTCCGGGATAAGGCGCTTTGCCCCGATAAAACGCCTGAAATAGTAAGGGCTTTCAAGGCTGTCGATAGTTATCTTTTTGGAAAGCGAAGATGCATGAATAAAAAGATTATTCCCCAGGTATATCCCTACATGCGAGGGAAACGATGCATATGTTCTGAAAAAGACGAGATCTCCCGTTGTTAGGTCATCTTTGTCGACAGATTCACCGAGGTTGAACTGTTCACGGGCGCTGCGCGGAATATTCTGTCCGATAAAGCTGTACGCTTTTTGCACATACGCAGAGCAATCCAGGCCGAAAGCCCCGTTTCCGCCGAAACGGTAAGGTATGTGGAGCATTTTTTTAGCAAAAAGAATCAGACGTTCTTGTATACTGAGATCAGCAAGAACATCTTCAGAAGTTGACAGCTCTTTGACCTCTTCCAGACGAACTGAAGTAACGGTTGGGGTGGCTTTTTCAGCAGAAATGCCGTAGGCTTTAGATGTGTCTTCTTTCATTTCAGAGTTTCTTTTTGCAAGATAAATTTTTTGACCCGCTTTCAGGGCGTTTCCTTTCAACCCATTTATTTCTTTCAAATCATCTCTGCTAAGCCCGAACCGCTTTGCAACTTTGCGGACCGTATCTCCTTTTCTGGCAACATAGGTATTCGGCGCGATGGTATTGCTTTTGATTGAGATTTGCTGGCCGACCTTTAATTTGTCTTTTTTAAGGTTATTGGCGCTTTTTAATTCATTTACCGTGGTCCCGTATTTCTTTGCAACCGATATTAGCGTGTCTCCTTTTTTTACTATATGAACTGTCTCATTGATTTCAGTTGCCGGTTTATTAGAGGCAAAATGTTTGGATGAATATTTTTTTCCACTGTGAGCAGTTTTTTTATTCGTGTGTTTTTCTTCAGAGTTAGGAAGGGACAGCTTTGTTCCGATACTTAATTTGCAGGACGTTAGCCCGTTGGATTCTTTTATTTCTGATACGCTAACGGTGTACTTTTTTGAAATCCTCTGTAATGTATCGCCCTTCCTGACCGTGTAGGATATATTTGCAACTGAGGTTGAGGTGAATGAAAGAACGATGATAAAGGACAGCACTGCATATAAACGTTTCAGTTGCTTCACGCCGCATCCTCCTTTAAAAAATCACTGACAGGCGGCAATTCGCTTAAACTTTTGAGGCCAAAATACTGCAGGAACTCCTTCGTTGTACCATAGAGAAAAGGCCTGCCCGGGGTCTCTTTTTTGCCGACAATTTTAATAAAATGCTTATCCAGCACGCTCTTGATTGGTCCATCGGAATTAACACCACGCAACTGGTCTACCTCCAGTTTTGTTACAGGCTGCTTGTATGCAATAATAGCGAGTGTTTCAAGGGCAGGCTGTGAGAGTTTATTTGACTGGCTGATGTGTTTAAAACGCTTGACCCATAGGGCATGATCGTGATCTGTGACCATCTGGTATCCCTCTGCAATACTAATAACAAGGATACCGGAATTCCTCGACTTGTAGTCGGATGCCAATTCATCCAGCAGTTTTTTGATTTCCTGTTCAGGGAGATCTGTTGCCTTTGAAAGACTGGCGATGGTTACTGGTTCTCCGGCAACAAACAATAGCGCCTCAAGAACCGGTTTTTTAAGGAAGTCCTCCATTGCTGAACATTATAACAAAGGATAACTTGAAATTCAAACAAATAATTGGTTAGAATAGCTGATTGTGATCGTGCATTCTACTTTTTTCAACCTCTTCCTGCCACGAGAAAATTCTAACTCTGTGAGGGTATATAAATGATGATTAGATTTGCCGCAGTGTTTGCCGCAATGGTTTTATTTTTTAATGCAGTACCAGCTCATACTTTCAGTGACAGCGGATGTGACGGCGATTGCAAAAAATGCCATTCAATAACCAATGATGATGTTACAGACATGCTCAAAAAAATGAACTCTAATGCAAAAATTGTCGGTATCCAAATGAGTCCTGTTAAGGGACTTTGGGAAGTCACCGTTGACGATAAGGGCAGGAAGGGCATGTTCTATACGGATTTTTCAAAGAAATTTATGGTAGCCGGACCTATCGTTGCTTTTGATGACGCATCCAAGAGGACGCGGGACAGCATTGATAAAATACAGAACAATAGGAAAGTGGATGTCTCAAGGATTCCTCTCGGCAATGCCCTGGTATTAGGCAGCCGCAGCGCTCATAAGAAAGTAATTGTTTTTACCGATCCGGATTGCCCGTTCTGTTCAAGACTCCACAAGGAGATGAAAAAGGTGGTGGAGGAAAGGAAGGACATTGCTTTTTATATAAAATTGTTCCCCCTGCCTGCGCATAAAGATGCATATTGGAAGGCCAATGCTATAGAATGCAAGAAATCATTGACAATGATGGAGGACAATTTTGAAGGCAGACCGATCAGTAAGGGCAATTGTGGCACAAAGGAAATTGACGACAATATAAGACTTGCCCAATCCCTCGGCGTTTTTGGCACTCCAACACTGATACTCCCTGACGGGACTGTGCACGAAGGAACGCTGCCGGCAGATAAGCTTATACTGCTTATCGATGGTCGGTAATGAGACTGCCTAAAACCCAGGCGCTCGACTGCGGAAAAACAACCCCGTACTTTCTGAATGGCAGGTAATGAGGGCTTACCCCGAGACGCTGATTGTTTTATTAGCGGCGTCAGTTGTTTTGCTTGTACTCTTTTTTCTGGCAGTCTATTTGCCCCGCCTCTTTAAGAAAAAAACCGAGGAAGCCGAACCTATTGAAATGAAGACGGTCATGGGTGCTTTTAGTGCGCTCGGCGGTGAAATAAACTCCCTTAAAGAACAGCTCATAATGAAGGAGAGACTTGCCGCCCTTGGAGAGGTGGCAACAGGCATTGCTCACGAGTTCAGGAATCCCATGGGCGTTATTGCAGGGTATGCGAAGCTCCTCCTTAAAGGGCTTGAGGATGCAGACGACAGAAAGGAAATTGTCCAGGCAATTCTGAATGAAATAGAAGAAATGAACCTGGTCATGGAAGAACTGCTGAAGTTTTCAAAATCCGAACCCATAATCAGGATGGAAATCGACCTGGTAAGTTTTATTGCAGATATTGTAAAGAGCATGGGGCATACGGCATCCGAAATCAAATTTTCACCTTGCGGTCCCGTTTCAATCAAGGGAGATAAGACCCTTCTCAGACAGGCCCTTAAAAATCTTCTTCAGAACGCCTTTCATGCAGGCGATAAGATAAGAATAGATATAGAACAGACCGACCTGTCCGGCGGGCCCGGAGTATCTATTGCTATTAAAGATAACGGGGAAGGCATACCGAAGACCGATTTTAATAAGATATTCATGCCATTTTATACTACAAAGAGCAGGGGCACAGGCATCGGGTTGGCTCTTGTGCAGAAGATTGCATTAGCTCATGGGGGCAGCGTGAGTGTGAACAGTAAAGAAGGGAAGGGCAGCACGTTCCGGTTGTTTTTGCCATTATAATAAGGGCTATGGCCTATTGCCTGTATATGATATGCAAACTATTCTTATAGTGGAAGATAAACAGAGCATGGCCGACATGCTCGCCAGAACGGTTGAGTCTGAAGGCTATGCTGTCCGCTTGGCCCTGACAGTAAAGGACGGGCTTGACGCGCTTTCCCGTGAGGAGATCAGTGCGGTGATTACTGACCTGAAGCTGCCTGATGGGGACGGTATGGAAATAGTGAAGGCAGTAAGGGATGGGTCTCCTTTCATCCCGGCCATAGTTATGACCGCGTTTGGCAGTATTGAAGTGGCGGTCAAAGCAATAAAAAAAGGGGCTTACGACTTTATAACGAAGCCGTTTGATCCCGACCATCTTATATTGCTCCTTCAACGGGCACTGGAAGAGCAGAATTTACAGAAGGAGAATCTTGTCCTTAAGCACGAATTCTCAAAATTTCTTAAAATGCCCGAAATTATAGGGTTGAGCCGTCAATGGGCTACTATAATGGAAAAAACCAAAAAAGTGGCGCCGCTCAAGACTACAGTACTTGTTCTTGGTGAAAGCGGAACTGGAAAAGAACTCGTTGCTAGGGCCATCCATCATCTCAGTCCGAGGGCCAAATATTCTTTTATTGCAGTTAATTGCGCCGCAATCCCTAAAGATTTGATTGAAAATGAAATATTCGGACACGAAAAAGGCGCTTTTACCGGGGCTTCTGAAATAAAGCTGGGCAGGTTTGAGCTTGCGGACAGGGGCACGATATTTCTTGATGAGATCGGTGATATGGAACTCTCAATGCAATCAAAACTGCTGCGTGCGCTTCAGGAAAATGAGTTTGAGCGCGTGGGCGGAACTAAAACCGTACATGTTGATCTGCGTGTTATCGCGGCGAGCAATAAGAACCTTGAGAAAGAAGTCTCCGGCGGACGCTTCAGGGAGGACCTGTTTTACCGTTTGAATGTTTTCCCTATAATTATTCCACCCCTGAGAGAGAGAAGAGAAGATATTATTCCGCTTGCAAGGCATTTTATCGGTTTGTTTTCATCTGAAATGAACAAAAAGGCGCCGCAGCTTTCGCCCGAATCAGAAAGGATGCTCCTGGGTAATGAATGGAGGGGGAACACAAGAGAATTGAAAAACATTATAGAACGGGCAGTTATCCTCTGCGACGGTCAGGCGCTCCAGCCGGAGCATTTCAATTTTGTGCAATGTACGACAGAAGAACAGATAGACACTGAGTCCCCTTTATCCGAAATTGCCCAGTTTGCAGTTAAAACCGCTGAAAAATCCAGGATAGAAACCGTTCTTATGCGGACCGGCGGCAATAAAAGCAGGGCAGCTGAGATACTTAAAGTAAGTTATAAAACATTGCTTACCAAGATCAAGGAATATAAGATATAATCAAATGCAGGCAATAGGCGATAGGCTATGGGCAATAGGTTATACGTTTTTCCCATTGCACATAGCCCATTGCCTATTGCCTGCTTTATATAATGCGTTACATAGTTATGTGTAATGTGTTTCTTATTTACATCTTTCCAACCCGCGATTCCCTTTATTTTAGTTGCAAAAAAACATTTTCAAGGCATCGGCATTAAAATTGCTTTATAATAGAAGTAATGAAAAAACGATATCAAATTCCGTCGTTTATTTTCTCGGCTATTATTGCGGTGCTGTCATTGGGTTTCTTTTCTGATTCTCAGTCGAGTTCATCAATGGGTACGTATTGTTACACGCCGCCTTTTGTCACTACAAGTGTGCCGCCGCTGGTAATGCTGGTGATGTCGAAAGACCATAAGCTTTTTTTTAAGGCGTATGATGATGTTGTAGACCTTGACGGAGACGGGGTCCCAGATGTCACTTATAAAGACAGTATCACCTATTTCGGATATTTCGACTCAAGCAAATGCTACTCCTACGATTCCGGCAACAACCGCTTTAAGCCTCAAGTAGCGGCTTCGGGTACTAACAATCATTATTGTACCGGTTACTGGAGCGGCAACTTTCTTAATTGGGCGACTATGGCAAGGATAGATATTCTGCGCGCTGTGCTTTATGGCGGCAGGCGCGATGTCGATACGAGTGGAACAACTGTTTTAAGCAGGACAACACTTACCCCGGACTCGCACTCCTGGGTCAAAGTATACACCGGCACTGACATTGCACAGCTTACCCCAGCCACCACCAGTGGCAGTGGCGCAGCAAACCAAACCGCTATAACGATATGCAATACAAATACAAGCAACACAGGATCTCAGTCCAACTGGTCACAGATGAACTTTTATTGGGGAAACGCTTCAAATGGACCTGCTACGCCCAATAATCCCTATAATGCCGGTGACAATCCTGGCAGCGTCAACAAGGGGCTGCAATACTATCCTTACGCAGCTGCACTTGATGGCGGCGTGCAGTGCACAAAACAATACAACACCGGGGCAAATGCAGGTCCTCCTCTGCCCTCTTCCTCACAAACATCCAAGGGATATGGTGGTTCTTATTATGTCAATGTCTTAGTGTGTGATCCAACGGTGAGTCTGGAGTCCAACTGTCTCCAGTACGGCACAACGTATAAGCCAGCAGGGGTCATGCAGACCTTGGGGCTGAATCCTATAACCAATGCGCCGCGGATGTATTTTGCGCTGATGACCGGAAGCTATAACAAAAATCAGAGCGGAGGCGTTTTAAGAAGCAATTTTACCGATATGACCCATGAGATCAATACCGCTGACGGCACAATCAATACAACTTCCTCAAAGATTATTAAAACCCTTGATATGCTGCAATTGATCGATTATGATTACTCAGGTAACACATGGGCCACAAATGGTTGCGGCTTGGGCGCGACCTTTACCGAAGGGAACTGCCGGGACTGGGGGAACCCCATGAGCGAGATGTACTATGAAGCGCTCAGGTATTTCATGGGGAAAAGCGGGCCCACATCACAGTTTCAATCTTCAACTCCTGACCCAGCGTCAGTGTTTAATGCAGAGCTCTATTCCAGTTCCGCAGGTACACTTCCGGTTGCATCCTCGTGGGTCAATCCTTACAGTTCAGCAGGAGGGAACTATCCCTCCTGTTCCAAGCCTTTTGTCCTTATGCTCAGCGATGTCTATGCCTCTTGGGACTCCGACCAGCTCCCCGGCTCCTACTGGGCTGTTACGCCAAGCCCAAACGATACAGGTTTAAATGTTCAGACCTTGATAACCAATTCCCATATCAATTCTCTTGAAGGGATATCCAGTGCTTTTGTGGGACAATTCGGGGCAACAAATGACGGCAAGTGTTCTTCGAAACCTTCTTCGGGTGGTTTTGATTTCAGCCAGGCACGCGGGCTCTGCTCTGAAGAGCCTACGAAACAGGGCTCATACTATATGGCGGGGCTGGCCTGGTGGGCGCATACGACAGGCATTACTAATGGCAGCAATACCGAGCTGGTCAATACCTTTGCAGTGGTCACGCCTTCCGACATCCCGAGTCTTACTTTTGCAGTGGGTTCTAATACTGTTCAGCTCCAGCCTAGCTTTACTGTTATTAACTATTCGGGCCTTACCGGGTCCAGAGGGCAGTTTGTCGACTTTAAAATATTGGCGACGCCTAATATCGGAGCGATTAACGGAGTCAGTTGTCCTCAGGGTGACACGGAATGTACCACTGAAACCACTACTAACGGCTATCAGTATGGATACGAAGTTGCCTGGGATGATTCCGGCCAGGGGAACGACTATGACCTTGATGTGCGCTGGAGATTGTTTGTAAAGACAAACCCGGGGGCAAATACTATAACCATCAAAACCAAAGGCAGTTTTTATGCGGCAGGAGCTAACGATGGGTCGGGGTATTTGATCAGCGGTGTTTCCGGTGCGGGGGAATATATAGAACTCCAGGGAGCAGGGGACGGAGTAAGTTTTACGACATATTGCAACGGAACAGCATGCCCTTCCACTTGTAATGGAGGAACAGAATGCTCACACGGCAGTTCGTCCTCGACACCCGGCGTTGTATATGTTGAAAGGACTTTTAGTGTTACCGGGTCGGCGGCGAGCTTTACGCATGACCCCTTCTGGTACGCTGCCAAATACGGAGGGTTTAACAACAACGATTCAACCCCATACCCTGATCTGACGAGCAAATGGGATTCTAACGGAGACGGTGTTCCTGATACATATTATTATGCCTCCAATCCGCTTCAGTTGCAGCAGCAACTCCAGAACGCCTTCGGCGACATCCTCAACAAGGCCTCATCAGGCACCACTGTTGTGAGCCTGCCCCCGTCGCAGACCAGAGAATCGAATATCATAGCGCAGGCTTATTTCTTTCCCGAACAGCAGGACAACAGCGTAAGGCTTTCGTGGATCGGGTACCTGAGAGTATTGTGGGCCGATTCTGTCTCAAATATCAGGGAAAACACCGATGCTACAAATGAGTCAGCCTTTACGAAGATACTGGATATCATAAAAGACAAAATAGCAGCGTTTATTTATAACTCGACTACGCAGCAGTTTGTGGCAACTATTTATACCGATACGAACGGCAGTTCCGGCCTGAATAGCTGTACATCAACGACAAAGGACCTTTCTGCTGTGCTGCCGGTTTGGGAGGCAGGCGCGCTCCTTAAAACCAGAGACCCTGATACGAGAACAATCTGGACCTGGTTCGACAGCAACACAAACGGCACAGTCGATTCCGGCGAATTCATGCATTTCAAGGCGGGCAATTTCACTGGTGCGGCTCTTACTACACTGGGCGGTTACTGGACTTATACTGATATCGGCACATGCGACAGCAACTGTGCGCAGTCGGTCATCGAATACGTAGAAGGGTATGACAGGCCCAGTCCCTCCGGTTCTCTATTCAGATTAAGGCAATCGGACAATACTGTAGACAATAATGTCACCACATCATGGAAACTGGGCGATATCATTTTTTCAACACCGCAAATCAGCCCCAACAGTCAGGTCAACGGATATGATACGCGATATGGTGACACCTCTTATGGGGCATTTATTAACCATAATATCAGGAACAATCCGACTATGGTATTTGTCGGCGCCAATGACGGTATGGTGCATGCGTTCAGGGTAGGGACTCTTTCCAGCAAAAACCCGCCGGGAGGCGACGGTACTACGTCGAAAACTACGGCCGAGTTGGATACTCTCCCATCCGGCCCGGCGCTCGGGAATGAGGAATGGGCCTATATCCCATGGAATGTTATGCCCTATCTCCGGTGGTATTGCCAGAACAATTACTGTCATATCCCGATGGCTGATGCCACATTGACGATTCTCGACGCCTCTATAGGCAGCGGCGCCAGTCCCTCAGCTGCGAAGCCCTCTGATGGTTCGACCTGGAGACGCCTGCTTATCGGGTCCATGGGTTTCGGGGGTACACCTATTACGGTAGGAGCTGCCAACGTAACCTTCAGCTCTTCCATTTTTGTTATGGACATTACCAACCCTCTCTCTCCCAACCTTTTATGGGAGAAGCAGATGCCTGACCATACGCTGACCGAAGGGACTCCCGGTATCGTTAGATTGGGGGCCTCGACTACTAACGGCAGCTGGTATGTTGTTATGGGCAGCGGGCCGACAGCAATCACCACCTCCAGCCTCACTTATCCGGCAAATCCAAAAGTTTATGTCTTTAATCTCCAGGACGGGAGTCAGGCCGCTGGTTTGTCCATTACCGACTCGGAGGGAGGGTCCACGACAGCGGCCAATGTAGCTGTCGGAGATTTCCAGTCTGCTGACCTTGATTATCCGGTGGGCGATTACCAGACTGATGAACTCTATTTCGGCACCTATAGTGGATCAGCAGGAAAACTCTACAGGTTAAGGATACGGAATGGTTCAGGAAACACTTACTTTACCAGCCCGTTACAGTGGCAGATATCATCAGTTGTCAACGCAGGCCGCCCTGTCTTTGACGCTCCTGCATTTGCCATAGACGCTGCCGGGAACCAATGGCTTTATTTCGGGACCGGTCTTTATGTCACTACGAGTGATACAAGCGTCACTAACGAGGTTTTGTATGGTTTTAAAGAGTCCACAACATGCTGGCAGAGCGGAGGTGCAGGCTGTACTTATACAAGTTTTAAAGACATGACGAATGCTGCCTTCAGCGGGGCTGTGGCACAAACCTACTCCTGTCAATGTGCAGGCGGCGCAGCTGTCCTTTCAGGATCGTGCGACGGCCTTGGCAACTGTCCCAATGCCACCACTCCGGGCTGTCCCTCCAATGACGGGTCCCTGGTGGTAACGTCAGTTGCAGGCGCGACATTGAGCGGCTCAGGCACAGCCTGCGAGGGCGCAAAAGATATGGCAGCGGCCAACTGCCTTGTAAATGCACTGAACGGCTATACAGGGTGGAAACAGACTATTACCGGCGCAAAAATTTATGCTTCGCCGCTTGTTTTCGGCGGCATTGTAAGTGCCACGGAGTTTGCTCCGAGCGGCAATGTCTGCCAGGCTGGTGGAACTTCCAGTCTCATATCACTTCAATATAATACCGGGGCCCCATTTATACAGCCCACGATTTTGTCAGTCGCCGGGACCAGCGGCCCCACTACTAACGTTACTATTAACAAAGCAGTACAAATTTCTCCCGGCGCTCCGCCCTTCAAACAGAGCCTTGTTCCGGTCCAGACAGGCAATACCTATAAAGTGTTTACCCAGGCAGCGGGAGGCATTGCCTCACTCTCTATAACTCCAAGTATTTCAATGAGCAATCAATATATATTATGGATGACAAAATAAGAGGTTTTAGTTTAATCGAACTCCTTGTTGTTCTCGCTATAGCGGGCATACTTATTACAATAGCGAGCATGAGCGCTATTTCGTTTATAACTGACGCCGCGCTATCCCAGATGCGTGACCAGTTATTGCAGAATATAGAAGAGGCAAGGTCGCGGTCGGTTACTTCGGTGCCCTACGGAATAGAGTTTAATAATACAACCGCTACCGGGTATTCCCTCGTCCGTCTCCAGGATGGAACATGCAGTGTGACAACAACCCAGCACTGTGCAACAACTTTAAATGACCTGGGTGACGGTTGTCCGGCAGGCCCGCCGGCGGAATACTGTCAGAGCGGGAACTTTATGGTGGATCCTGGTGAACCGACGACCATATGGAAGACAATAACCTATAATTCAGGCTATACGTCTACTCTCACATTTCCCGGAGCCACCGGCAATTATATCTGGTTTGACCGCAAAGGCATGCCGCATGACAACAGTTGGAACTCGCCCACAGGTGCTGCAAATATAACAGTTTCGAAAGGCACTTTATCCAAATCAATAACAATTGATACCGCAGGCAAAGTCACGTATGAGAAATAACAGGGGGTTTACTGCAATTCAGACAGTGCGGGGTAATTTTTCTTTGCGAGCGAATAGTCCGCTGTGCCGGCCCTGCTGTCTATACGGAACATCGTCTGTGTTCCAGTTATACATGTGGGCCCGGCGTTACTCGCCCACTGCCGATAACCCAGGCGCTCGACTGCAGAAAAACAACCCCGCACTGTCTGAATTGCAGAGGGGCTTTACACTTATAGAAATCCTTATTTCGACTGCTATTTTGCTTATTGCCGTGGCCGGGTTTCTAGCGTGGACAGCCAATGTTGTAAATCAACGCGCAGGACTCTCAAAGCGCAATGTCGCATACAATATTGCCGTTGACGTAAGCGACCGGCTTGCGAAGCTCAGCGGGACCAATGTCTTGTTGTTGCCTAAAACCGGAAACGATAAGTATTTGGGACTTGACAGCAGCAGCGGAGCCAGCAACAGCGGCGATATACTGACGTGTAATGCAGGGGCTTTATCCAACCCATTGATATCCGATGCAACAGGCCTGACCGCATATACCAATCCATGGAGCGGAACTAACCTGTTCCTTTATGACGACAACCAAGGGACATTCAGTACAAGCGTGCCATTGACAACAACGGCAAATGCGAATATAGATCACCCCAATTCGACAAGTCCCTCTTATGTGAGTTTAATTAACATCATAATCAACCCGATACGGCGCGCAGCAAATGGGGTCACTTACTATGTGGTATGGACTGCGGCTTATATGCCGTGCGCATCGGCGCCTACGGATTTGGTCAAAATTTTCATAACGGTTTACTGGATAGAGCCCGAGCCTTCTCCTTTAACTGTCACTGCGGTCAACAGCGGCATCCAGTCAGGTTCCTTTAAGGTCAAAAACGTTTCTATTACACTTGACAAGTCGTTGACGGCTGAGCAATGAAAGGCCAGAGAGGCACAAGCCTTGTTGAATTGCTGATAGCTATGTCACTATTCGGTCTCATACTCGGCGTTATGTTTACTCTCTATGCAGCCATGCTTAAGACATCAACATCTACCAGGAAGATTGCAAAAGTGGAGGCAGAGATTACCAATACAGTATGGCCTATTTTCAAAGAGATCGAATCCGCGGGTTTTGGCGTGCCGGCCAACAGCTCCGGCGGCAGCTGCACTCCTGAAATTAGTTACGCTGCCGGAAATCTTGTTATTCACACCACTACCACGGGTACCCAAACGTCTTCAGGTTCATGGAGTTTTATTGGGACTGGGGCATGTAACGTAAGCGGCTTTAATACGGGGGATGCGGTATCAATAATAAATCCTTCCGACAAAAGCAGTCTGGGCACTACAACGGTGGCAGCCGGCGGTACGCTAAATGGGTGCCAGTCAACCTGGCCGGGCAATATCGCTTGCTGGATCCCTGCCCCTGCAAGCGCTTGTTTCGAAACCGAGTACGCTCTTTCTGCAACAACCACAAAGACCTGCGCATCCGGAACTCAGCAATTGACGAGAAGCAGTGTTGCAGTAGGAAGCGTTGCAAATAATCAACCGATGCTTGACTGTGTGCGTGCTGCTTCTTATATTTTCGGATGTATAGATACGAGCGGCAATGTTACCTGGCAGACAGGCAACACATGCCCTTTATTGAACTCTAACGGAAATTATAACCCGAGATTTATAAGGATCGGCCTGGTGGTGCAGGACAGCAACCAGAACGAGTATTCCGGGCCGCAGCCACAACCCGATATAATACTTTTCAGCGACACTGCAGCATCTAATACAGTCTCATTAACTACTGCACAGGGGAAATACAGATGGAGAACAATAGAACGTACTGTTTCTTTAAGGAATCTGGAGTAGCGCTTGTAAATACGCTTATTATCGTGGCAGCGAGCCTGCTGCTCATTGGGGGCATATATTACCTGACGGGCGGCGGCTTTAAGATAGCGACCATAAACAAAAAATTCTCTTCCTCCCAGGAGGCTGCGGCAGGCGGGGTACAGCTGGCTACAGAGGCCTTGCGACTGCTTATCAATGATTACAACAACGGTGCCGGCACCTTTACGCTAAGTAATAATATGGGTTGGTGGCCGGCCAATTATGGAGGTGCGGCGAATGCAATATTTTATTGTCAGCAACAGGCTCCTCCAGCAACACTGCGGGCAAAAACTGCCGACGGCAGGTACCAGATAGATATGACGGTCACATGCCTGGGCCAAAAGCCGGTCCCAGGCTCCGGCAATGCCATGATCTTCCCTCCGCCTCCTTCATCCGGCGGCGGAGGTGGGACAGCGTTTTACTTTTATTCCATAACAGCCCAGGCACAAGATATGCTTGATACCCAAAACCTTAGTATAGGCAAGGTACAAGCTGTTTACCGCCTGACCAGATAGTGCGATGAAGATCAAACAAATTATTATTTATAGCATTTTAGCGGCAATCCTTGCAGTGCCGGGATGCAAGGGCAAAGGCAGTCCTCCAGGACAAGCAACATTTCCGAATACCTCAGAACAGGCAACAGGAACATCCGGTGTCTCTGCAACGGACGAAACCGCAACAGTAGAAAAGATTATAGTCCCGGGCACACCCGCCTTGAATAATCCTGTTCTGATCTCTCGCATTGAGATTACCCCAAGGGCGCCAAAGGCAGGAGATACGATCACAATAAACCTTATTCCCAATGCAGGGGTGATGCTTTCATCGGTTCCTGCTGCCTTTGAATGGAAGAAAAACGAAGAAAAGCTGTCAGAAACATCAAACTCGCTCGTAGTAGACGGCGGGTTCAAAAGAGATGACAAGGTCGAGGCGACCATAACTGTGGACAGCGGAAAAGGCCCTAAACAGACATGGCTTGCCTCAGTAATAATAGCCAATTCTCCACCCGTGATTAATCCGGCAACCGAATTAGTCAAAGTGAACGGCAGCACATTCTCTTTCCAGGTGAATGCGAAGGATGCGGATGGAGACCCCTTAACATATACTCTAAAATCAGGTCCGCCCGGTACTACTGTTGACCCTGCCACAGGCAAGGTGACCTTTACAGTACCGGCTGATAATAAAGCAGGCTTACCGATAGCGGTGCTGGTTTCGGATGGCCACGGAGGTGAGGCTATCTTCAATTTTGAGATGGGGAAATAAAATTAGATTATGGGTGATGGGTCACCCATAACTCATAACCTAATCTGCGGTCATTGCACTGTACACTGAAAGTTTTTTTGTCCAGGCTGGTTGCCAAGTACACCTTCCGGAGGTTTATTTGTTCCCTTGTCCGTGCTTATCGGCACCCCCGAGGATGGGGGCACAATCACAGGGGGGTTGCCCAAAGATACAAAACCAAACTGACCGGGGTTGAATTCCTGCGAGCCCAGATTATTGGTCACCACAATTTTGCCGGTTGAAACGTCCAGATATAAACCGTTGTCCGGGGTCTTCCCAGAGTTATTTTGATAATTCCCGCAGTCGTTTTGGCAGTATAAGGCCCCCCAGTCTGTGCCTCTGATACCGATGGTGCCGACAGGCGTATTAACTTTATAGCTGTCCTGATTGCCGCGCTTTCCAACCAGCCCGGTAACGGCGCGCAGTCCGCCTCTTGCCAGAGCGTACACAGCGCTGTCTTCCTGCGGCTTTGCCTCATTAAATTTGTAATTGGATATTTTGATCTGCGTATTGGGCCGCAATGTCATTTCGCTGTTGTCGGTAAACTTGATCCGGCCATAGGTGCCTTTTTCAGTGATCAAAGTGTCTCCTTCTTCAACTATGGAATTTCTGGATAACACCCTGCTCGTTCCGTCAGCTCTTTTAGCAAACAGCGGCCCGCTCAAATTAGTGACTGTTCCGACCTTTTCGCCTGCAAAGGAGTTGGCAGCAAGAACGAGGGCGCAGGCCAGTGCCAGCAGACTAATTACAATAATTCTTTTTGGCGGGTGCATTACCCGTCGATGTATTACCACCGGTACTGCCTCCTTCTGACGAGCCGAAATAAGTTGTCGTATTCGACGGATTAGTGAGCTGCAATATTGCAGCAAGGGCCGAATCAAGCGTGACCACCGTTGTATTGTTAGTATCCTGTACTGTAACAACAACCTCCTCAGATTTGGCCGATGGTATTATGGTTGTAGTTGAGGTCGGCAGCGACGTGGTCGTAGTTGATATAGTTGAGGACACAGTTGTCGAGGGTATTGTCGAGGACGTAGTTGTAGTCGATACAGTTGTGGACACAGTTGTCGAGGGTACTGTCGAGGACGTAGTTGTAGTCGATACAGTTGAGGACACAGTTGTCGAGGGTACTGTCGAGGTCGTGGTTGTAGTTGATACAGTTGTAGTAACGCCTATCTTTGTAGAGACTGCAGTGGTTGTATATGTGATTGTTAAGCTGGTGCCTACAGGCGGGTTGACGTTGCTGAATAGGCCGCTCAAACTTTCGGAGGCAGATGTTATTTCATTGGCAAACGTATCGCCTGTATTTCCAGTGTAATCGTTGGCGTAACCTATGTTCAATGTCCCGTTCAACGATACCGAGCCGCTCACAACAAGCTTGTCGTATTGATTAGCGCCGGTGCCTCCAAGGTCAAGACTGATCTGGCCGCCGTCGCCTTGGGTCAAATTGCCGATAATAGAGAGGGCACCTACTGTCCCTACTCCACCAGGTGCAATAGTCCCGTTGTTGATGAGGGTGTTGGTGGTTCCGGTGCCCATAATGATGCTGCCGGTAAAGGCAAGGGTGCCGCTGTTGTTGATTGAACTGAAGCCGCTTATAATCAGGTTGCCGGTGGGCGTGATCGTCGCCAGGTTGTCGAGAATACCAGCAGCGCCTATGTAGTTCCCCAAAATAAGTCCCTTGCCGGCGCCATTGATTGTAAGTCCGCTGCCAAGGGTGAAAGTGGGATCATTATTATAATAGGACTCAATAATGTTCGTACTACCGCCGGCATGGGCGAAGGTGACCGTGGACGTTCCTGAACTTAGCAGGGACTGGCTGCCCAAGTTAAAGTAGAGTGACCCCGGGCCGCTCTGGTCGCCCAGTGTCAGGGTACGGCCATTGCCCAGCGTCAGATTGCCGCTGTTCACATTGATCGCAGAACCACTGGGAACGGTGAAATTTGTGTCCAGCGTCAGGTTATTGAAATTGACCGTGGTCGAGACAGGCAGGACAATATTGCTGCCCGTGATGGCGCCCCCCTGAAGGCCGCCGTCTATAGTGGCCCCGTCTTGCAGCGTCAGGGTGCCAACTGTACCGCCCGCCGTAAGGGTCTGATTGGTAATGTCCAGGGTGGCCATGCTGTCCGGGGCCGAGAGAGTAAGCGTGCCGGCAGCGGCGTGCAGACTGTCAAAGAAAGGAAGAGTATAGGTGCCGGAATTCAGGTTGATGGTACCACCGCTCAATGCCTGAATAGTGCCGCTGTTGCTCCAGCCTTCGCTGCTGTCTGCCATCAACTGCAGTGTGCCGCCCCCTGAAGCCGTAATGCTCCCGGTATTGGTAAAGGTGGACGCACTAATGATGGTGGACATGCCGGAAGTGCCTGCGGTGATGCTGCCGGGGCCTATGTTATGGATAGTGCCGGCATAGATCGACAGGTTGCCTGTGGGTGCGATCGTTGCATTGTTGGTAATGGTACCCCCGAAGTTGTAAATTCCCCCTGTGCCGGAGCCATTGATGGTGAGTCCGCTGCCCAAGGTCAAGTTGGTAGAATAATAGTTATTAATATAGCTCGTGTCGCTGCCATTGCCGAAGATGACGCTGGACGTCCCTGAACTTAGCAGGGACTGGTCGCTGCTATTGTAAAAATACAGGGTGCCGCCGCCGCTGCCATCGCCCAGTGTCAGGGTGTGGCCGCTGCCCAGCGTAAGATTGCCGCTGTACACATCGAGCTCAGAACCACCGGGAATAGTGAAGTCGCGGTTCAGGGTCAGGTCATTGAAACTGACGTTGGTGTTAGATGGCAGAACAATGTTGCCGCCATTGACCCCGGCGGCAATGGTCCCGCCGTTTATGGTGGCCCCGTCTTGCAGCGTCAGCGTGCCCGTGGTATTGCCGTTTATAGCAAGGGCGCCGGGATTTCCGGTGGTATTGTCCAGAGTGCCGGCAAGATAAAGCGTGCCGCCTGAGGCGTTCAGACTGTCAAAGAAAGTACGGTTGAAAGTGCCGGAGAACAGGTTGATGGTACCGCCGCTCAAAGCCTGAATAGTGCCGCTGTTGCTCCAGCCTTCGCTGCTGTCTGCTTCGAATTGCAGTGTGCCGCCCTCTGAAGCCGTAATGCTCCCGGCATTGGTCAAGGTGGGCGTATTAATGATTATGGTACTACCGGAACTGCCTGCGGTGATTGTTGCATTGTTGGTGAGGGCGCCGACGCTTGAAATCTGCCCATTGCCGGAGCCACTGATGGTGAGCCCGCTGCCCAAGGTCAAGCTACCCGAACTATAAATCTCGCTCGCGACCCCAGAGCTGGGATTGCCAAAGGTGACCATGGCGGAGCCGAGCAGGGACGGGGTGCTGCCCGAGATAAAGTAGAGGGTCCCCGGGCCGTTCTGGTCGCCCAGTGTCAGGATGCTGCCCTCGCCCAGCGTCAGATTGCCATTGGACACCTTGAGCGTTGAACCATTGGGAACGGTAAAACTTGTGTCCAGCGTTAGGTTATTATCGAAAGTAACCGTGGAAAGAGGGGACAGGACAACGTTGCTGCCCGTGATGGTGACCCCCGTGCTGCCGCCGTCTATGGTGGCCGTGCTGTATGGGCCCGAGAGAGTAAGCGTGCCGGCAGCGGCATTCAGACTGTCAAAGAAAGGAAGATTGAAAGTGCCCGAATACAGGTCGATGATGCCTCCGCTAACTGCCTGAATAATGCCGGGGCTGTTGTTGGTCCAGCCTTCGCTGCTGTCTGCCTCGAATACCAGTATGCCGCCGCTTGAGGCGGTCACGCTCCCGGTGTTGGCGAAGGTGGGCGTATTAAGTATGAGGGTACCTCCGTTTGAAGCAGTAATGCTCCCGGTGGTATTGTTCAAGTTGAACGCACTAATGGTGATGGACTTGCCGGAAGTGCCTGCGGTGATGCTGCCGCTGTTGTTGATTGTGCTGAAGCCTGACCCCAGCGAGCCGTTTATCGTCAGGTTGCCGGTGGGCGTGATCGTTGCCTGGTTGTTAAGAGTACCTCCGGGGTAGACTTCATAAATAGATCCTGTGCCGGCGCCATTGATGGAGAGTCCGCTGCCAAGGGTCAAAGTGGTAAAGCCGGAACCGTCCACAATAGAACTCGTGCCTACGGTATTGCCGAAGGTTACAGTGCCGGTGCCCAGCAGGGACTGGCTACCGAGCATGTTGGGGAAATTCAGGGTGCCGCCGCCGCTGCCATCACCCAGTGTCAGGGTGCTGCCCAGCGTCAGATTGCTGCCACTGTTCACATTCAGCGTTGAACCATGCGGAACGGTAAAATTTGTGTCCAGCGTCAGATTATTGAAATTCACCGTGCTCGAGACAGGCATGGTAAGCGTACCTGCGAGCAAGGTCGCATTCGACACCGTTGAGCCTGGACCGAGACTGAGGTCACCGGAGTATTCCCTGGCATCGAGTACGCCGCCGTTCAGGTTAATATTCTGGCTGGAGGAAAGAGTCGCAATGCCTGTTCCGTTGTAGCCGGGAGCCAAGGTGAGATTGAGTGTGCTCGAAGTACAGGTTATGGGCTGGGTTATGTTTATGTTGTTATAGGCTAAAAGGGAGAGAGTCGTGCCGGTCCCGGCAGACTTTGTGATCTCATAGTTGACGTTTATATCGCCTGCAGTGTCCGTCGCGCTGCCGCCAGTGCAGGACACGCCGGTGCAACTGGCCGTGCTCCCTGTAGTATCTATGGTGACGTTGCTCCCGGCCAGGGCAGTGCCGATATTTGACGCTTCGGTTTCATCTATGTTGTAGGTCTGAGGATCAATCAGCCATGTGCCGGTCTTACCATAGGGAGCGGCTGTGGTGATATGGGCATCATCTCCGGTGCTCACTTTTGATGCAGATGTTTCTATGAAACCACCGTTCCCGCCGATGGGCGCCGAGGCGTCAAGAGTGCCGTTTACCGTGACTGTTCCGCTTTCCATTCCGCCCAGCACCTTTATCGTGCCTCCGCCTTTTGCGCTGGTGATGCTGCCGGCATCAAGCGTTACATCATTGGCCGCCTTGAATATGATCTGGCCGTTTTCTCCAACTGTTGCGCTGTCGGCACTGACTAGCCCTTTTTGTGATATCAGTCCGCCGTAAATGCCGATTTTACCGCTCTGAGATATTATCTGCCCGAGATTCACTGCGTTGTCTGCATCAGCGCTCACCACTACGGCTATGTCAGGATTTGAGGAATCAACAAGTTGTACACTGTGGCCCGCAGCAAGGAGCACTTGACCATTGGGCGATGTTATTATTCCGCTGTTCTCTATATTGGGCGATATCAAATACACGGCCCCGCCGCCGGGAGTCGTAATGGCCCCCTGGTTCTGTATTGGACCTGCTGTTGCCCCTGCGGCAAAATTGTATTTGCCGGCAAGAAAATCCTGGTTGCTTATGCCCAGCGTGGACGCGATGAGGCCGTTTACATTGACCTGTGCTCCCTTTCCGAAGAATATGCCGTTTGGATTGATCAGGAATACCCTGCCGTTGGACTGCAGCAGGCCTAAAATGCTGGAAGGGTTCTGCCCTATTATCCGGTTCAATACAGAACTGTTGCTGCTTTGCTGGCTGAAGAGTACCGCCTCATTGCCCAAAATAGAAAAGTTCTGCCAGTTGATTATTGTATTGGGGCTGTTGGTGACGGTGAGGGAATTGCCCCGCGTGTTGAAAGTGGCATTGCCGTTTACCACTTGCTGACCGGAGGGTAGGGCGAATACTATATTGACATTCAAAAAGAGCAAGGCGAGGACAGAGAAAAGTTTAATGAAAAAAGAGATGTTATGAACGGAACTTCTCCCGGACTTTTTTGTTTCCATCGCCACTACCTCCACATACCCACAGTCTTTGTTCTATATCTACTAGCCTTTTGCCTATCGCCCATAGCCTACTGCCTATGTGTTTAATACATTAAGCTCAACATCATATGCCATCGACCGCTCCATCTTCCTTTTATGTTGTCAAGCGGCTCGACAACAAATCCATAATCGGTGGAAAGAGAGAAGTATTTGCCATCAGTTATGCGCACGCCTGGACCAACGCTGGATATTGTACTGTTCGCCGTCTCTCCCGGCAATGGATTTATCTCGGAAATATGCCCCATGTCATAAAAGACCAGTGCCCGACACTGGGTTGTGCTTATTCCGGCCAGCCTCCCCAGGTCCGGGGTATATATTTCAACGCTCCCTGAATATCCCTTGTCGTCAGCGATGACCCTCTCGTCAAAACCACGTACAGAGCTCGCTCCCCCAAGCCCGAACTGTTCACCGGGAACAAGCGGATTGTTAGTGTACTGGCCATTGACTACTGCCCGTGCCTGCCAATCAGCGCCAAAGGTGTATAAGAAATTAGCTCCGGCGCGTAAGATATTATAACCCACGGGAGCGCCGGCGCGAACGTTTTCGAAAAATTGATTGGTGTCTCTATCGCCGCTGCCCAATCCAGGCAGATTACGCGAGACGCCCAAATAAAATCCGGCATTGATCCTGTCGGACGTCCAGGTACCGCCATACGTCAACGAGAGAGGGTGCACCGTAACATTATTTCCCAATTGAGTACCGCCGAATGTGACATTATTAATATAAGCGCGGTAATCCAGGCCTAAAGTTAATTTATGTTCATAGCTGCCTATCCTCTTGAGGTTCTGATTGTAATGCAGACCTAAAATGGTGCCTTTTCCGCTTACCTGCAGATTATTTGACGCCACAGACAACGTGCCTGAATCCACGTCTGAATAAGCGCCTATAAAGTCAATGGATGAACCCGTAACATAGAACGGAATACGGTATCCCATACCAAAGATGCTGACATGATCGGGTTGGGAAGCTGAAGTGATATATTGAAGTGTCAGGAGGTGGTCCCGGTTAAAGATATTGGCGTCCTGAAAGAGGGCCCCGATTCGAAAGCGTCCGGTATTTGCATCTCCAGTATTGTCAAAGGTAAGACCTGCCTTCCAGGGCTTCTCATCATTTACCTGGAGATTAGCATCAACTTCATTTTCTTTGTCGCTGCTTTGCAGCTGCAGGTTGACTTTTTTAGCAGGGTTTTCATTTGCAAGTTTGAGACTCTTCGAAATATCGTCGATATTGGGCGGCTGTCCCTCGCGCAGCGCCGGCAGACTGCGGCGAATGTTTAATTCGTCAAAAAAACGGTTGCCCTTTATCCTGACTTTTCCCAGGCGGGCCTCAACAACATTAAGCCGCACAACACCATTTTCCAGTTCCTGTTCCGGCAACAACACCTGCACCGTCGTGTAGCCACGATCGTGGTAAGCTTTTTCGAGTGCCTCAAGGGCCTCCTGCACGGTCCCGAAATCCTTTCCCTTTCCAGTAAAAGGCGCGAGAACAGAATCAATTTTATCCGGGGGTAGAAGCGTATTGCCTTCCACCTTGTAACCTTTGATATCGAAGTGAGGTATCTCGTTGGGGTTGGGGCCTGTATCAGCTGCAAAAGAATTCAAAGCAGATAATATAAAAATTCCGCTCACTACTAATTGAATTATAAATGTCATATATGGTCCTTGTCAGAAAAACCGCATAGAAAATAATATTAAAAAAACAGGCAAAATTATCATACCAGATATTGTACAATAAAGAAAGATTATAATGGATTTAGAATTGTTTTTTTTGATAGCTTGCCGTTGGGTCCATAAAATTAATATTTCAGATAAGGAGAGGTGCTTGCAAGAGGCCCAATTATGCAGAAATTATTTCTCTTTACAACCCTGCTTTTCATTTTAGGCGCTGCTGCTCCGGGAGCGGCACATGCTTCCTTTATTTCCATTGAAATTGGGTCCGGCGCGGAGCTTCTTCAGAATAAATTAAAAGTATCTGTTAGGGTGACGAATAAAGGAGATGAATCTGCGGGTAATGTGAAGACAAGCATTGAGGCCGGGGGCAGGAGGATTTATGGAAAGGCCCGGAAAGTTTTGGCCCCGAACGAGCACTTTACCGAGGAATTCACAAACGAAGTTTCTTTTGAAAAACCCGGCAGGTATCCGGTGCTCATATCGGTTGATTATACCGATGCCAATCAATACCCGTTCAATGCAATGACAATAAACTATGCCGATTACGGCGACGCCCCCAACGCACGGGTAACCGGGAACATCGGCGTTCTTGACGTGTCTGACAGGGAAAGAATGAAGGTTTCCGTGAAAAACGTCGATGAGGTCCAAAGAAAAGTATCGGTGCGGCTTGTTACTTCCAAAGAGTTTGCTGTTTCCGATAAGGTACAGGAAATTGATTTGTCCCCCGGTGAAGAAAAGAAGCTCATTTTCGATATCAGGAACAACGGGGGACTTTCCGGCAGCACTTATCCTGTTTTTGCTCTGATAACATATGAGGATGCAGCTTACCACTATATGAATTTGACTTCGGGGAGCATCATGGTTATCAAGAGAGGGGTATGGCATATAATAAAGGCGCCTCTGGCGATATTGCTCGGAATCATTTTATCCATTATTTTACTTTTTTATCTTGCGAAACTTAAGGGCGCTTTTTTTACAAAAAAAGATGAATAACCTGTACTGTCTGAATTGCAGATGAATAGCCCTCGTACTATTTCCATTGTAATACCCGCCCTGGATGAAGAGGCCGCTATAAAGGATGTCATTGAGAAATGCAAAAAATACTCACAACAAATCATAGTTATGGACGGACACTCAACGGACAACACCATAGCTGTAGCTGAGAAAGCGGGAGCAACCGTTATTTTGGACAACGGCAAAGGGAAGGGTGCTGCCATGCGTGAAGCTGTCCGGCATGTCACAAATGACATTATCGTATTTATTGATGCAGACGGTTCACATGACGCGGATGACATTCCAAAACTTGTTGACCCTATTATCAGGGGTGTTGCTGACCATGTTTCCGGATCACGCCTTATGGGAGGATCAAGTGAACTCCACGGCGGGTTCGATGAGTTTTTCAGGCTGGCAGGAAGCGCTTTCATTACAGCCTGTATTAACTATAGATTCAGCGTAAGGCTTAGCGAGAGCCAGAACGGTTTCAGGGCGATACGTACTGACGTGATTAAGCAGCTGGATTTAGAAGAGGATATAACTACAATAGAACAGGAGATGATTATTAAAACCGTCAGGAAGGGCTTCAGGCTGGCCGAGGTCCCTTCCCATGAATACAAACGAGTTGCCGGACATTCAAAAATAAAACTGAGTTCGGTATGGTTGAGATATGGATATTGTCTTCTGAAAAATATTCTATGACTGCAATTCAGACAGTACAGGGCAATTTTTCTTTGCGAGCGAATAGTCCGCTGTGCCAGCCCTGCTGTCTATACGGAACATCAGCCGTTTCCCAATTATATATGTGGGCTCGGCGTTGAGGCTGTAGGAAAAGTCCCTAAAGGCTTATAATATACCATTCATCTTGTTTGAAGATGGGATCACACCGCTGCGCAGGAGGGAGAGTGGCGAGATATAAAGAGTACGACTATACTCAAGGCAAGTTCATACCGGTGCATTTCGACAAGCAGATTCTTCCGGGCACATTCGAGTATACCCTTCATTACCTGATTGACAACGAAATAGACATGAGCATATTTGATGATAGATACAACAACGACGAAACTGGAGCGCCTGCATACGATCCAGCAATATTATTAAAGATAGTCCTGTATGCATATTCACGAGGTATTACCTCAAGCCGCAAGATAGCGCAATGCTGTGGGGAGAACATAATATTCATGGCACTATCGGCAGACACCCGCCCGCACTTTACGACTATAGCCGACTTTATATCCTCGATGAGCCAGGAGAGTATAGGGTTGTTTCTGGAAGTACTGCTGATCTGTGATGAAATGGGGCTGATAGGCAAAGAGATGTTTGCGGTAGACGGCTGCAAGCTGCCGTCCAATGCGTCTAAAGAGTGGAGCGGAACGAAAGAGGAGCTACAGAAGAAAAAAGCCAAGATGGAAAAGGCCGTCAGACAGATCATAGCCCGGCATAGGCAAATGGATGAGAACGAGGCAAACAAGGAAATAGTTGAGCAGGAACAGGGCTATGTTAAAACTCTAAAAGAGAGGGTCAAGAAGATAAAGGGGTGGATGAAAGACAATGACGACAAGCTTGGCAAAAGCGGCAAGCCTATAAAGAGCAACATAACGGACAATGAGAGCGCCAAGATGAAGACCTCACATGGAGTTATACAGGGGTATGCAGGAGTAGCAGTGGTTGACGGTAAACATCAGGTAGTAGTGCATGCGGAAGCGTTTGGCACTGGACAGGAACACGAATTACTGGAGCCGATGATAGAGGGCACGAGAGAGAACTTTAAGGCAATCGGCAATAAGAACGACGTGTTCAGTGAAGCACGGGTAACAGCGGACAGTGGCTTTCATACAGAAAAGAACATGGAGATGATAATAGAGCAGGGCATTGACGGCTACATAGCGGACACCCAGTTTAGGAAGCGCGATCCCCGGTTTGCAGATGTTGAACGATACAAGGAACAATTCAAGAAAGAGAGGAGCGGATATTGTGGAGTTAAAGGACTGTACAAACCGACAGACTTCATTCTAAGCGAGAACAAGTATTACTGCATATGTCCTGCTGGGAAGCGGCTATCCAGAAGTGGAGAAAATAAGAAAACAGAAAGCAATAGAGCGATAAGATTTCAAGGACGCAAGACCGACTGTAGCATATGTAATCTACGCGCACAGTGTTTAAGATATCCAGACAGGACGGCAGTCCGGAATGTATATTTTTATCAGGGCATCCTGGAAACAGAGGCTGAGACCTTTACCGAAAAGATGAGACGCAAGATAGATTCGATAAAAGGACGACTAATATACAACAAAAGGTTAGGAACAGTTGAGCCTGTATTCGGTAACATCCGCACCACCCTGGGCCTTGACAGATTCACCCTCAGGGGTAAACAGAAAGTAAACATACAATGGGTACTTTACTGCATGGTGCATAATCTACTGAAAGTGCATAGATATGGAGAAGTATTTGCACAGGGCTAAGAAATACTGGAAGTGGCAGCCTGAGTATGGGCAAGGACAAGCCGTAGTCGCAGATGAAACGGCAAACAATCCCCAATAAAACAGGAACAATAAATAAACCGGGAATGATAAGCAAAAAAGTTCAAGACAAAGGAGAGCCTATCAATTCTGGACTTTTTCTACAGGCTCGTTACTCGCCCACTGACGATAACCCATGCGCTCGACTGCAGAAAAACAACCCTGTACTGTCTGAATTGGAGATGCTATGAAAATATTGCTCCTCAATCCACCTGATATAAAAAAAGAAAAATATACAAGGGAAGGCAGATGCACTCAGGGTGAAGGGATATGGACTACGCTGTGGCCCCCTCTTTCCCTGGTCTATATGGGTACCCTGCTGAGAGACAGCGGACATACTGTAAAAATACTGGATTGTCCTGCAGACGGGACCGAAATAGAAGATCTTGAAAAAATTATCGGGGCATATGTGGCGGATGCAATAATATGGAGCACTGGTACGCCGACAATAGAGAGCGATCTTCACCTGGCGTCTGTTTTCAAATCGGTACTGCCGTCTGTCAAAACAGCTGTCTTCGGTACTCACGTGAGCGTTCTGGACACGGAATGCATGGCAAGCTCCCCTTTGCTCGATGCGATAATAAGGAATGAACCGGAATATACCGCCCTTGAATGGATAAAATGCCTGGGAGGGCCCGAACGTATTGATACAATACGCGGACTCACATACCGGGATAGCAGCGGCGAGATAGTCCGGAACCCTTCACGGGAATTTGTCAGGGACCTGGACAGCCTCCCCTTTCCCGATTGGTCTCTTATAAATTACACATCATATGTACTGCCCTTAAAAGGTGAGCCTTTCCTTATTATATCCCCGCTGAGGGGATGCCCGTACAGTTGTATGTTCTGTACAAGCGGTACGTATTATGGGAATAAGACCAGGCTGAGAAGTCCTTCATCCCTTATAGCGGAGATAAAATATAATATCGATACTTTCAAGGTGAATAATCTTTTTTTCTGGGCTGAAACCTTCACCATACACCGCCCCTTTGTAATCGAACTCTGCAGAGAGATAAAAAAGAGCGGACTTGAAGTAAGCTGGGTCTGTAACGCCAGGGTAGATACGGTCGATGACGAAATGCTGCGGCTGATGCATGAAGCGGGATGCTGGATGGTGAGCTATGGAATAGAATCAGCCGATCATATTATTTTGAAAAATATGAAAAAAGATATTACCGCAGAGCAGGTGAAAAGGGCTGTCGACATGACCAGAAAAAATGGGCTGCTTGTATCAGGGCATGTTGTTTTCGGCCTGCCGGGTGAAACAGTCGGTTCCGCATATGCTACAATTGATCTCGTGACAGGTCTCAACATGGAATTTGCCCAGTTCTACTGCGCGGTCCCTTTCCCTGGCTCCGATCTTTTCAGAATGGCTGTTGAAAAAGGATATATAGGCCCGGTCCACACCCCGGGGTTCGAATGTTTCAGGCAGGACAAAGCGGTGATGACACTGCCTACTATATCGGCGCGTGAGGTCGAAGAGATCAGAAGAACGGCTATCAGGACTTTTTACCTGCGTCCATCGCAGATACTGAAGCTTCTTAGGCTGATGAGATGGAAGGCCTTGTGGAGGAGTATCCAGGGGGCTGTAAAATTCATAAAGGGATTATGAGGATATGGGAAGTGTTGTTTTTCTTTGCGATCAATTAATCTTTTGTGCATTATTCCAGACAAACACTGAACACTATACGGTGTTCCAATCCGCAGCGGGTGGGTAACTTCCCACCCGCATATTGTCTGTTAGGTATAGAAGTAGATTATCGGCAAAAATCTTACAAGGGCGATAAAGACGAATTGGACGTTTTCGAAATCCAGCACGTCCACTCTCCTTTACCGCAAAAAAGTGTTTAAGATATGTATATTCTCGGCATATGGGATGGGCATGATTCAGGGGCTGCAGTAGTCAGGGACAACCGCGTCCTCGCTGCAGTGAACGAGGAAAGGCTTTCGAGACGCAAGCTCGAAATCGAGTTCCCTGAAAGATCAATAAAGGCATGTCTCGATTTAATCGGCGCAACTCCGGGAGACATACGGCACATTGCAGTTTCCACCTTCGATTTTTCCAAAACCCTGACCCGTCTTTTTCCGGCATTAAAAGAGGAATATTACCAGATACGGAGAAGAAAAAAGACGCCGGGAACAGCGACATATATTAAGAAAGCCGCCAAGTATAAGCTGACAGAGATCGGGCCTTCCCGCATTACACAGTATGTGAGCGAAATAGTTATCAGGAAAAGACTTGGGATCCTGGGCTTCCGGGATTTCAGTCTTTCCTTTTTCGACCATCATTATTGCCACGCGGCCGCGGCTGCGTTTTGCAGTGGGTTCAGCGAATGTGCGGTCCTCACTCTTGACGGTATCGGAGACGGCCTTTCAGGTACAATATCGGTTTTCAGCAATGGCACAATCGAGCGGGTACATGCAATACCCGGAAAATCCTCTCTCGGGATTTTCTTTGAGCATGTGACAAATCTCATGAATATGCGCGAACTGGAAGACGAGGGCAAGGTAATGGCACTTGCGACATACTCCTACCCGATAGGCGATGCGGAAAATCCCCTTAATGAGTTTTTCCGGATAGAAGGGACCGATGTAATAGCGAAATACAATGCATTGAAGATGTTCGATGAATTAAAGAAAATCTTATGGAGATATCCGTCCGAGCAATTCGCCTGGCTTGCGCAGAGGATGCTTGAACTCAAGACAACCGAACTGGCCGGCAATGTCATGAAAGTGACCGGCCGGAGAGACCTGGCGGTTGCAGGAGGCGTTTTTTCGAATGTCAAAGTAAACATGCTTATCAGGGAACTTAGGGAAGTAGATAACCTGTTCGTGTTCCCTCACATGGGTGACGGGGGGCTCGCGCTGGGCGCCGCCTTCTGCGCAAATTACGACTGTTGCGGCATGACAAAGTATGAATTCAGCGATATTTTCTGGGGGCCTGATTATGATGACCGGACAGTGGAGGAAACTTTAAGAAAACATGGTCTATCTTTTGTGCTTCACGAGAACATTGCCCGGATTACGGCTAGTCTCATTGCATCAGGGGAAATAGTATTCTGGGTGCAGGGACGCATGGAGTACGGGCCAAGGGCATTGGGCCACCGCAGCATACTTGCGCCTGCCGGCTCTGAACTGATAAAAGACAGGCTGAACATGGAACTCAAGATGAGGGTCTGGTACCAGCCTTTCTGCCCCTCGATACTGGAAGAAGACACCAGGTCCTGCTTTGAGTCCTTCACCGGCAAACCCGACAGGTTCATGACAACGGCTTATCGTGTAAGGCCCGAATTCCGGGGCCTCATGAAGGGCGTTACAGGCAAAGACGGCACATGCAGGCCGCAGGTTGTAGATGCACGGGACGGCAAGTATTTTTCCTTACTGGTTGAGCTGAAGAAGCTGACCGGCATGGGCGTTGTCCTCAATACCAGCCTGAATCTCCACGGTGAACCTCTGGTCTGTTCGCCTGAAGATGCTGTAAAAACATTTATTAAGACTAATTGCAGCTATATGGCCATAGGCAATTATCTGGTTGAGAAACAGTGAAATGAAACATAAGGAAATAATAGACTGGCTTTCGATATTTTCATTATACCTGGCTGTTTTGTTGGCCGTTGCTTATTGGGGCGACAGCTACCCCGAAAACGTCCTGAAGGAACAGCTCATCTCTGCGCTTCCCGTATTCCTGACAATAAATTTCTTCATGGTGGTTACAGGGCTGATACTGAATTTTAAGGCGATAAAGAAAATCCTCGGTGGAATACAGCCCAAGCATGCCGGTCTGATCCTCTTTGTTGTATTGATGGGATTTGCCTTGAGCATGTTCCTGGCGCCGCGCACCCACAGGATATTCTATGATGAAACCATTTATTTGAACATAGGCCAGAACATCGCGTTCCAGGGCAAAGCCGGCATGTGCAACGAGGGGTTCTTCGACCATAAACAGTACTTTTGCACCGAGACCGAATTTAACAAACAGCCCTATGCCTGGCCGTTTCTTGTCGGCCTTGTTTTCAAAATCTTCGGTACAGGTGAAACAGCAGCCTTTGTATTCAATAATTTTATTTTTGGCTTTGCTATTTTTATAGTTTTCCTGATCGGCTATCTGCTCTTCAGGCAATTTTACCCGGCCCTGTTTTCATCCCTTGTCTTTGCCCTTATTCCCGACAATTTAAGGTGGAGCCACACAACCAGTGCAGAATTGTCCGCATCCCTTTTCATAGGCCTCGCCATATTCTCGGCCCTTCTGTTCGTAAGACAAAAAGACCTGAAGTCGCTCTTCCTCCTTGCAGTGCTGCTCCCGTTTTCGGTCCAGTTCAGGATGGAGTCGATACTTGCCGGCCCGCTCATTTTTATTCTGATTGCCCTTGAGGACAAAAAGGTTTTAACTAAGAAATCACTTTTTCTATTCGGGGTCCTTTCATTTGCGCTCCTGGCTGCCCACATGGTGCACATATACGCTGTAAGGGGAGACAGCTGGGGGAGCACAGGCGCCAGAATGGACCTTTCATATTTAAAAAACAATCTCAGGACAAATGCACTATATTATGTCAACAATGCAAAATTCCCGCTGCTTTTCACCCTGCTTGCCTCAGTCGGACTGGTCCTTAAAAAAGACTGCCTGAAGGAGAGAACTTTTCTGGCAGCCTGGTTTATATGTCTGTGGGGTATCTATCTGTTTTTTTATGCCGGGAGCTATGGATACGGGGCGGATGTGCGCTATTCACTTTTGTCATTCATGCCCCTGTCGCTCCTTGCTGGAATGGGGATGTATCGCTTTGAGACGTTTTTCGAACAGAAGAAAGCAATTATTATCTTCAGGGCCGGAGCAGCGTCGGCTGTAATTTTGTCATTCCTTTATTTTGTTCCACAGGTCGGGACAATAGGTGAAGAGGCATGTCAGGCGCGCGCAGACCATCACTATACGCAGAAGATGGCGGAAATGCTCCCGGACAACTCCCTTGTCCTGACGCATAACCCCAATATGTTTCTTCTGCTGGGAAGGAATGCGGCCCAGGCATCAGCAGCGTATGATAACCCCCAAAAAATGAACTTGTATTTTGACAGGTATAAGGGAGGGGTTTTCTTCCACTATAACTTCTGGTGCAATGTAAGCGATCCTGTACGGCAGAAATTTTGTAAAGACATACTCGATAAATATGAACACAAAAGAATTGCCGGGTGGAGGGAAAGGGATTATGATTTTATATTATACAAGTTGGAGCAAAAGGCGCAGGACCATAGGGAAGAGGGGGGTACGCCCCTCTTCCCTATGCGGTAATTTTACTTTATAGGCCCCTCTTCACTGGGCCGCTTTGCCTGTACCTGTTGTTGGTAAGGAAATGATGGTCTTAGGGACGACCGGACTTGATCCGGCAGTCGCTCCTGCCGGCGACGCGCTTGGCGGCAAGTAAACCGTGATAGTCTTGGCGTACTCATTATCGGATTTATTGCTTTCAATTATAGCATCTGTTGCATCGACTACAATTTCGAACGTGTGCGTTCCGGCACTCAACGACCCTATGGAATAGTCGGTGACATATGCATACCAGTTAGGGCTCAGTGGCGCATTGGTATACCACGATTGTCGCAGCACCCCATCGACATAAAGATCCGTATAGAAGGTGCTCCAAGTCCCGGCAGTTCCATTATTAATCACTGCCCAGTCCACATAGAGTGTATCGGTCGTATACAGAGGGCTGCTGTCAGTGTTCGTTCCTGTTGTCTTCGACACCACAATCTTGTCCGACCAGCCAAATGGCTGGTATGGGGTCAGGTTTGGCAAAGGAATTACAGTAACCGGGTTGATGAGGTAGAAGATAAGTCCGCTCTCGCTTCCGCTTACCACATATGACGGATTCGTATATGTCGTATATCCAGCCTTCGAGATCTTGAGCGTTTGTGTCCCAACAGGTATTGCCGTGAGGGTGAATGTCCCGGTTGAGCTTGTCGTTGTCGTCAGCCCCGCAATCGAGACTGTAGCGCCCGACAGTACAGGCCCCCCAACGCTCCCGGAATACACGGTACCGCTCATCGTGATCGGTATCAAATCGAAGTTAAGTGCGCTCTGGTTTCCGCTTATCACATATGATGAGTCCGTATATGTCATATATCCCGCCTTCGAGATCGTAAGCGTTTGTGTACCCGCAGGTATTGCCGCGATGGTGAATGCCCCGGTTGAGCTCGTCGTTGCCGTCTTCCCCGCAATCGAGACTGTAGCGCCCGCCAGTGCAGGCCCCGTAACGCTCCCCGAATGCACTGTCCCGCTCATCGAATACGTAGGGTCCAGATAGAAGCTAAGTCCGCTCTGGTTTCCGCTTATCACATACGATGAGCTCGTATATGTCGCATATCCCGTCCTTGAGATCGTAAGAGTATACGTCCCCAAAGGTATTGCCGTGATGGTGAATGTCCCGGTTGAGCTCGTAGTTGTCGTCAGCCCCGCAATCGAGACTGTAGCGCCCGCCAGTGCAGGCCCCGGCGCCGATTCGGTCCCCGAGTATAGCGTCCCGCTCATAGTGATCGGTATCAAATCGAAGTTAAGTCCGGTCTGGTTAGCGCTTATCACATATGATGAATTCGAATATGTCGCATATCCCGCCTTCGAGATCGTAAGCGTGGTTGTCCCCGCAGGTATTGCGGTGATGGTGAATGCCCCGGTTGAGCTCGTCGTTGCGATCGCATGATTGCCGGAGGCATCCGCTACTGAGACTGTAGCTCCCGGCAGTGCGGGCCCTGTAAAGCTCCCCGAATGCACTGTCCCGCCCATCGAATACGTAGGGTCCAGATAGAAGCTGAGTCCGCTCTGGCTTCCGCTTATCACGTATGGTGAATTCGAATAGGCCTTATATCCTGTCTTCGAGATCGTAAGCGTTTGTGATCCCACAGGTATTGCCGTGACAGTGAATGTCCCGGTTGAGCTCGTCGTTGCCGTCAGCCCTGCAATCGAGACTGTAGCGCCCGCCAGTGCAGGCCCCGGCGCCGATACGGTACCCGAGTATAGCGTCCCGCTCATAGTGATCGGTATCAAATCGAAGTTAAGTCCGGTCTGGTTACCGCTTATCACATATGATGAATTCGAATATGTCGCATATCCCGCCTTCGAGATCGTAAGCGTGGTTGTCCCCGCAGGTATTGCCGCGATGGTGAATGTCCCGGTTGAACTCGTCGTTGCCGTCTTCCCCGCAATCGAGACTGTAGCGCCCGCCAGTGCAGGCCCTGTAACGCTCCCCGAATGCACTGTCCCGCTCATCGAATACGTAGGGTCCAGATAGAAGTTAAGTCCGCTCTGGTTTCCGCTTATCACGTATGATGAATTCGAATATGTCACATATCCCGCCTTGGAGATTGCAAGAGTATACGTCCCTAAAGGTATTGCCGTGACAGTGAATGTCCCGGTTGAGCTCGTCGTTGCCGTCAGCCCCGCAATCGAGACTGTAGCGCCCGCCAGTGCAGACCCGGGCGCCGATACGGTCCCCGAGTACAGCGTCCCGCTCATCGTGATCGGTGTCAGGTCGAAGTTAAGTGCGCTCTGGTTAGCGCTTATCACATATGATGAGTTCGTATATGTCGCATATCCCGCCTTCAATATCGTAAGAGTATACGTCCCCGCAGGTATTGCCGCGATGGTGAATGCCCCGGTTGAACTCGTCGTTGCCGTCTTCCCTGCAATCGAGACTGTAGCGCCTGCCAGTGCAGGCCCAGTAACGCTCCCCGAATGCACTGTCCCGCTCATCGAACACGCAGGGTCCAGATAGAAGTTAAGTCCGCTCTGGTTACCGCTTATCACATCTGATGAAATAGAATATGTCGCATATCCCGCCTTGGAGACCGTAAGCGCGTATGTGCCCGCGGGTATTGCCGCGATGGTGAATGTCCCGGTTGAGCTCGTCGTTGCCGTCTGCCCCGCAATCGAGACTGTAGCGCCCGTAAGAGCAGGACCCGGAGCCGATACGGTACCCGAATATACCGTCCCGCTCATAGAATACGTGATCAGGGGCAGATCGAAGTTAAGTGCACTCTGGTTTCCGCTTATAACGTATGATGAGTACGTATATGTCGTATATCCCGTCTTGGAAATCGTAAGAGTGTACGTCCCCGCAGGTATTGCTGTGATGGTGAATGTCCCGGTTGAGCTCGTTGTTGCTGTCTTCCCGGCAATCGAGACTGTGGCGCCCGCCAGTGCAGGCCCCGTAACGCTCCCCGAATGAACTGTCCCGCTCATCGAACACGCAGGATCCAGATAGAAGCCGAGTCCGCTCTGGCTTCCGCTTACCATGTATGATGAGTTCGAATATGTCGTATATCCCGTCTTCGAGATCGTAAGCGTTTGTGTCCCAGCAGGTAATGCCGTTATTGTGAATGTCCCGGTTGAGCTCGTCGTTGCTGTCTTCCCGGCAATAGAGACTGTGGCGCCCGCCAGTGCAGGCCCCGGTGCCGCTTCAGTCCCCGAATATACCGTTCCGCTCATTGTAAAACTGCCGATATTGAATCCTATGTCCAGTGCCTGAAACTGTTTTGCGAGCATGTCCGGATAACCCGGCCAGTTCACTGTACAGTCATAATTCATCTGCATCGGCATCTCGAAGAGGCCAGTAGGCCTTCCAGTCGTGGTCCCCCAACTGTTGAGCACAATCCAATAGTGGTTTGCGGGATTAGGATCGTCATCATTATATCCCACTATAGCGACTTCGTGTCCCCCTTCTCCGCCGTCATAGGTTTCTCCGCAAGAGGCATCGGGGTTCCAGAGGACAGAGTCGGCTGAGTTGTCCCAGAAACTGTAGAATGCAGCCCAGTCGGCGTAGGTGACCATCCAAAAAGAGAATGCAACGCCTTTGTTCTGGTTGAGTATGTTTTTTATATTTGAAATGGCTGCAGCCTGGCCCACGCCTGTCGTAGTTATAGTCTGCGGCGATATTGAAGTGATAGGGTAGTTTGGCGCAGTAGATAAGCTGCTGCAGGATACGGATGTGTACCCATTTCCATCGGCATATGAGGCGTTAGTGTTTGACCACGGGACCGCTTTAGCCAGTGCTGAATAAAAAGCTGCAAAATAGTTCAAATTCCCGCCGGTGTCGCAAGAAAACGGCCCGCCGTCGAAGTAAATAGTGTCGCAAGAGTCCAGGAATTGTGTTGAAAGCTGCTTGCTTACGCCGTTTTGGACACTAAGAGCGATCTCCGTAAGACCTGTCGCGGCCCATACCCAGCAATTACCGCAGGCGCCCTGGTTTCGCAAGGGTCCCAGGTAAGGGACATGGCTCAGCAGGGACAATGATGTTGAGGCATTCTGAGTAGATGCACTCGCAAGCCAGCCCGCAACTACCGGGTCGGCAGTGGCCTTGGGTGCGTTTTCATAGTCTTGCTGCAACTTCAGCATGGTTTCAGCATCCGGATGCATTAGCGATTGAGTACGGTCTACGGATACCTCATCGGACCAAGCCTTTCCGACTGCAAAGGGCAACAAAAAAAGACTTACAGCAAAAATAAAGATTTTCAGCTTCATGATACGTGCTCCCCCTTTATGTATCTTCATTTTTATTCAGGTTTCATAGCAGGGAATTTAAAGAGCACCGGCGTGCATGTCCCTTTAATAATCACTTTCATATTACAACTAAAGATCTTATCGGCTTTTATGCCGTTTTTCTTTAGGTACTCCTTGTCCGGATATTGTGAATTATCTGTGAAAAGCAGGAACTCCTTGCCTTCAGTACTCAAATATGATTCTTCGATCCGGGCATCAGGCGTGAACACAAATTTTACTTCATATTCATCGTGGTTTCTGCCCGTGATTGAGGTGATCTTTGCCTTTCCGGGGTAAGTCTTGTACTCACAGGGTCCGCCGGCCTTGCGGTCAGCGGCTGTTTCAGCGAAGCTGCGGGGTCCCATCATCGATTCAACTGCAAAAAACCCAAGGAGTGCCAAAAAGCAGCATAAAACAAACTTGTGTTTCCCCGTTGCTTGCTGCGTCGGCCCCTGCGCTTTTAAGGTGTACAGCGTCGGAGTGAAACCCAGACCCTTGCCCAAGTGCAGGGTCAATACCCTGTACACAGAGCATCGGGCGACAAGTTGACTTATGAATGTCATCCATACTCTCCTGATGATAATGCAGTGGCGTTATTATACATATCTATTTGCAAAATGCAAGACAAAAAATCTCTACAGACAAAAAATCTCCATTTACCTCGCATTCCAATTTAGGAGTGGGTCAGAAGGAAGGCAGGAGAGGGGAGCACTTGTTTTTCGACGCGCTGCACGGGTCTGCTCCAACAGGGGCGAGTAACGTCGAGTCCCCAGCGCAGGTATGGTTATGGCCAAGGCTACTATAACGAATTGTCTCTCGCAATGAGAGTAGTTTCAGCGCTCCGATAAACAGCCTGCCCCTGCCGGTCCCTTCCTTATAGCTGTTGGATAGTGGGTCATTTTGTTTTGAACTGGAACACGCCGTCCCAGCCCGGGTCGGGAGAATTGGTGCGGAAATGGGCAATGCGTTCAAGATACAGTTTGTACAAACGACTCTCCGGAGACGATCTTTGCAGCCCTGACAAAAGTTGTTCAGCACTGTCCCACTCCATCGCCCGGTAATTTTTCAGCGCCTGCTCAAAAAGTGATATTTCATCCAGCAAGGATTTGTCCAGTTGTCCCTCCAGCCCGAGCGGTTCGTATATTGCCACCGGTTGATTTTTTCCTTTCACGCACACCAGGTCGAGTTCGCGGAAAATAATATCACTCACCGCATGGCGGGTTCCCTCCCCAACAATAATTCCTACGCCGTACTCTTTTGTGATTCCTTCGAGGCGCGCTCCCAGGTTTACCGCATCGCCCATGACGGTATAAGCTATGCGAAACTGCGAACCCATGTTGCCGACCCTCATGACGCCTGTATTCAGTCCTACGCCTATATGGATCGCGGGCCAGCCCCGTTCGATAAATTGCGGCCTCAGCACAGCTAAAGCCTGCTGCATTTCCAAACCTGCCAGAATCCCGTTGCGGGCATGCGATACATCCTGGAGAGGCGCTCCCCAGAACGCCATTATCGCATCCCCTATGTATTTATCTATCGTGCCCGTGTGTTTCTGAATAATCGAGGTCATCGATGACATGTATTCGTTCATCATTTTTGAAAGTTCCTTTGGCTCGAGAGATTCGGAAATAGACGTAAAATTCCGCACGTCCGAAAAAAGCACCGTCAGTTCCCGGCTTTCTCCCTCCATATTGAATTTCTCGGGGTGCTTGCTCATTTGAACAACAAGTTCCCGTGGGACATATTGGCCGAACAGACCCGTAATCTTGCGCTTTGCTTTTGTCTCGATAAAAAAACCATAAGACATATTGAGTGCAAAGATAAACGGTATCATGATTACGGACGATGCAAGCGGCAGCACCAGGTTGTTCTTCCATGCCCACATATTGGCGCCGATTACGCACGCCAGCGCCAGGAGGCTGACCAAAGTCGATTTCAGCGGAGTGAGGAAAGGCAATAATAAAGAGAGCAGGAAGCCTGCGGACAACAGAATCAAAAGCTCCGCTCCCATAGCATAGGCGGGTTTCTTTTTGATTCTCTGATCGAGAATTCCGGCGATTATGTTTGCGTGGACCTCGACGCCCGGATAAATGGCAGCAACGGACGTAGAGCGCTGGTCCATTAAACCTGGTGAAGTAGTCCCGACCAGAACTATGGCCCCATCGAGATCGTTGGGATTTACTCTATCACGCAAAACGTCCGAAGCGGAAAGATAGGTAAAGCTTCCCTGGCCTCCGAGATAGGGGACCAATGCTGCAACATGCTCGTCAACAGGTATCCTGAGGTCGCTCAATTGCAGCCATTCAAGCCTTTTATAGGCTGAGTCGCCTTTACCGGCCTGTACAAGTCCCGGAGCTAATGGAGGAGACCCGAACAGGGTACGCACTACGGCAAGGGGCAGGGCCTCATAATAATTCCCGCGATATTCGATAAGCATAGGAGACCGCCGTGTGACACCGTCCAGATCGGGATAATCATTAAAAAATCCTGCGCTGCCCGCATTTTGCTGCAGTCCGTCCAGATTTGCTCCGTACCCGTTCATCTCGACAAAAGGGATATTGAGCCCTTTGAATGTCCCGGCAGGAAAAACAGGGGCCGGCAATTGCCCGCTGGTACGCTCTTTTTTCTTGTCTTTGTAGTAACTGAAATAATAACCCAGCACTACGGGCCTGTCTTTGATTGCCCGTGCAAAAATTCCATCATAATCCAATTGCCCCCGCATCTTCATGAAGGCTGACTGGTACGCGGCATCGCCTTGGAGTTCTTTCTTCCCTAACCCTTCCAATATTTTTAATCCTGAACTCTCATCCTTTTCTGCGAAAACTACGTCAAATCCGACAACCGCTGCATGGCGCCGGAATAAATTATCCAGAAGCAATGCCAGTTTGTCGCGGCTCCAGGGCCAGCGGCCCTCTTGAGCAAGGCTTTTTTCATCTATGTCGACGATAACTATCCGGGGATCATGAGAACGCGGCATTGTAAGGTTAAGACGAAGATCATAGCTCATCAGATCGAGACGGTCAAGGAATCCGAAATCGACAACATGCGTGGCATGCAGTATAAAAGCCAGTACCACAAGGAGGCCCAACCCGATGCGTATTGAATATTTCTTCAAGGCAATAAATCCCTCCGTCAGTCTGTTCAAATAAAAACCCTGGAGTTCCGGATTTGGTATTCAGAAAGTTGTTAGATATTCGCTTGACAAAACATGTTTTGTCAAGCGAAACTTAGAGTCTGCATTTCTCAAAACAATGTGTCCTCTGTGGCCAATTTTTGACAAGGGTATTTTCTCCTAAATATGAGATAATTGAAATTATGGGCTTTAATCATAGGAAAGAAAACGTTGCACTGAACTCGGTAATCGCCAGCTTCCTGCTGGCTGCCATGAAGCTCGTTGTAGGTATTGTCACCGGCAGCATCGGGATTATCTCGGAAGCAGCGCACTCAGGCGTAGACTTCGGGGCAGTATCACTGACCTACTTTGCTGTAAAGGTGAGTGACAAGCCTGCTGACAGGGAACATCAGTATGGACATACCAAAGTAGAAAGCGTCGTTGCCTTGATTGAAACCGGCGTCTTGTTCCTCACCAGCGGATGGATTATTTACGCGGCTGTCCATAGGTTACTGTCCAGGACATCAGAAGTGAGAGTGGCATGGTACTCAGCGCTGGTCCTCGTTATTGCTATCGTTGTAGATTTTTCGAGATCGAGGATGCTGAAAAAGGTTGCAACGGAAACCAGGAGCCAGGCACTGGAGGCGGATGCCCTTCATTTCAGATCCGATATCCTCAGTTCTGCGGTGGTACTGGTTGGTCTTGTCTTTGTTGCGGCAGGTATAATCTGGGCCGATGCCATAGCCGGAATCGCGGTCGCACTGTTGATTGCCTATGCAGCGTTCGGTCTTGGCAAGAAGACAGTGGATGTATTGATAGATGCTGCACCTGCAGGGCTTACGGACCAGATCGCCCTTATAACCAGGGCGGTTGACGGTGTAATTAAGATAGAAAAAATCAGGGTCAAACCTGCCGGCCCTTTTGTATTTGTAGAAATGACGCTTGATGTGAGCAGGACATTATCACTGGAGAACGTTCAATCAATCTGCAGTTCTATCGAGGAAAAGGTCCGTGAATTACTTCCTGTGTCCGATATAACAATCCATACAAAACCCATCGCCCTTGACTGTGAAACTATAGGTGAAAGGATACATGTGATCGGCGCCAACCATAATCTGTATGTCCATAATATTTCTTCAAATATTGTGGAAGAAAAAAAATATATCAGCTTTGATGTCGAGGTGGAGCATAATCTTACCATCAAAGAGGCCCATGAAGTTGTCTCCACCCTTGAACAGGAGATCAGAAGGGAGTTCGATGGTGACCTGGACATCAGTGTCCATATTGATCCTTTACGTTCAGAGGAAAGAAGAAGCCAGGCCGTGTCACCTGACGAAGAGACCGCGCTTAGAAAAATCATTGTTGGGGCTGCAGGGACTATTGACCGTATTCATGAAGTGCATCATATCCTTATAAGGAAAACGGAAAAAGATAAATTGTTTATAACCCTGCATTGTTCCTTTGATGACGGGGTTTTATTAGAGGATGTACATTCTATAACGAGCAAGCTCGAGGGTGTAATATATCAAACTATCCCAAATGCCGGCCAGGTCATCATTCATGCAGAACCGCTTCTTGCAAAAGATTAAGGGTCTGCGAATAAATAACTTGCGCATTCATCGGGCCCCTCATTTCCTAGTCCTCTAAGACATAGGCGCCTGGCGCATCATCTAGAGGGGGATAGCCTCTCCCGGGGGCTCCCAGGGATGGCGGCGGTATGCGGCTGCTCGAATGCTCGGCCAGCCAGTCCTGCCAGGCCGGCCACCAGGAACCATCATGCTTTGGAATAACAGTTTGCCAGGTTTCGGGATCAATGTACTTTTCAGACTCTCTTTTCGTAGCTATCCGATAAGATCGTCGCGGGTGGCCGGGCTCACTCACGACACCCGCATTATGACCGCCGCTCGTCAGCACGAAAGTTACATCAGTGTCCACAAGCAGGTGGATCTTATAAACCGAACGCCACGGAGCGACATGGTCCTTTTCCGTGCCCACTGCAAAAATGGGAACACGGATATCACTGAGAGCAATCGGCATATCGCCTACCTCATAACGGCCTTCAGCAAGATCATTATCGAGGAAGAGTTTTCTCAAATACTCCGAGTGCATGCGATAAGGCATTCGTGTTGTATCCGCATTCCATGCCATCAGGTCGGTCATGGGACCACGTTCACCGACGAGATAGTCATGCACCAGGCGTGACCAGATAAGATCATTGCTGTGGAGAAGCTGAAAGGCGCCGGCCATCTGTTTAGCATCAAGATAGCCGTGATACCACATGAGATTCTCAAGATAGTTGACCTGGCTCTCATCAATGAAAACCATAAGCTCCCCAGCCTCTGTGAAGTCTGATTCCGCAGCAAAGATCGTCATACTCTTTAAGCGATTATCACCTTCCCGCGCCATGGCCGCTGCGGCAATACAGAGCAATGTGCCGCCCAGGCAATATCCCACGGCATGAATCTTCTGCCCGGGCACTATGGCTGCAGCTGTTTTAAGCGCTTCCATCACGCCGAGGGCGCGATAGTCTTCCATGCCGAGGTCCCGATATTCAGGGCCGGGATTCTTCCAGGAGATAATAAACACGGTGTGTCCTCTTTCTACAAGATACTTAACTAAGGAATTATGAGGGGAGAGGTCAAGAATATAGTACTTCATAATCCAGGCCGGTATGATAAGGACGGGTTCTGCATAGACTGTCTCTGTTGTCGGTATATACTGGACCAGTTCTATGAGCCTGTTACGATAAACCACTTTACCCGGTGTAATTGCTATGTTCCCACCGACCTTGAAAGCTTCCGTGCCGATTGGTTTCTTGCCGGAGATTGCTCTTTCCCAGTCTTCAACAAAGTTCATCATACCACGGATTAGATTGCTCCCTCCCTGGCGTATTGTCGCCTCCAAAATTTCCGGATTCGTCGCAAGAAAATTCGAGGGGGAAAAAGTGTCGAGTAGCTGACGGGCCAGAAAAGAAGCAACACCCTCGTGGTGGCAGGAAACACCCTGAATTCGTGTGGTTGCGTCATGCCACCACCGTTCAATCAAAAGGAAAGACTGGTAAAAGAGATTGAAGGGCCCGCGTTGCCACTCGGGACTTTGAAAACGGTGGTCCTGAGGGGGAGGTTCGATATACGGTTTGGTTGAGGGGTCTAAGGCTGCCCTGGTAACATAGAGATTGAATTCTGTAAGCTCACGCAGTGCCTTCTCCAGAAGTTGGGCCTGCTTACCGGGCGAAATAGCCAAGTGTGCGAGCAAGTCGAAATAGGCTGACATAAGCGATGCCGGTGAGATGCCCAGGGTAAGGTGTCCAAGCCAGGCTTGTGTCAGTCGATCAAGGCTGGGAACGCTGGTTGACACGGGAGAGGCTTTTTTTTTCATATTGGTCCAGCCCTGTTTGATAAGTTCATGTTCTGTAAAACTCTCTCCGGCTTTCAGTGCCTTCCAGCCGTCTTTCCCCTCCAATATCATCTCATAGCCGGGCGCCGTTACGATCACGTGTTCGCAATGGAACTATCGCTTCTAATTTCATTCTAACACCGCCAACTCTATTGTCAACTTCGAAGATGACTCTCCATGCTCCGGGCGTACAGGATTTTTTACAGACCTGTCACGTCTTATTCCCGCCGCAGGCGCTGTTTTTATGTCTTACGTCTTGTGTGGAAATTCTGTCTGATTGTCCGCACTTCATTGAGAGAGATATCCGCTTCCTCTGGAGGTCCACAGCGAGCACATTTACAGAGACCTTCTGATGGACCTTGACCACTTGGGCAGGGTTTCTCACAAATCTGTCGGAAAGTTCACTGATGTGGACGAGTCCGTCCTGGTGAACGCCGATATCCACAAAAACCCCGAATGCCGTGATATTGGTGACAACGCCGGGCAGCTTCATGCCCGGGTTGACATCTTCAATCTTAGTTATGCCGGGAGCGAACTCGAAGGCCTCGAATTGCTGTCGCGGGTCCCGTCCAGGCTTTGCGAGTTCGGCCATGATGTCGTTCAGGGTAGGCATTCCTGCTTTATCAGTCACATAGAACGAAAGATCAATCTTCCTCCTGAGATCCACGTCCCGCATCAGGTCGTCTGCCGCGCAGCCAATGTCCCGCGCCATGGCATAAATTATGTGATAGCTTTCCGGGTGCACAGCGCTCCTGTCCAGCGGGTTTTCCCCGTCTTGAATGCGAAGAAATCCCGCTGCCTGCTCAAATGCTTTAGGCCCGAGGCGTGGGACCTTTCTTAGTTCCTCCCTGGACGTGAAGGGGCCGTGTTCGTTCCTGTACTCCACAATCCCCTTTGCAAGCTGCGGTCCAAGTCCGGAGACATATGTGAGGAGCTGCCTGCTTGCGGTGTTGACCTCAACCCCCACGCCGTTGACGCAACTGATTACGACATCGTCAAGGCTTTTCTTCAATGCGGTCTGGTCCACGTCGTGCTGATATTGGCCTACTCCGATCGATTTGGCATCTATCTTCACCAGCTCGGCGAGCGGGTCCATCAGCCGGCGTCCTATCGAAACCGAACCTCGCACGGTCACGTCATGGTCCGGAAATTCCTCCCGCGCCGCATCAGAGGCCGAATAAATCGACGCCCCGCTTTCATTTACCACCACAACCTTGATCTCCCCGGGAAGACCCAGGCCCTTGATGAAAGACTCTGTTTCCCTTCCGGCAGTCCCGTTGCCTATCGCAATCGCCTCTATCCCGAACCGGCCGCACAGTTCCATGATTTTCCCGGCGGCCTCAGCAGCTCCCTTGTCGCCGAAATGGGGAAAGATGGTGTCGTTATGGAGCAGTTTTCCCTGCCGGTCGAGACATACCACCTTGCAGCCTGTCCTGAAACCGGGATCAACGGCAAGGACGTTCTTTCTGCCCAGCGGCGGGGCAAGCAGGAGTTGTCTGAGGTTTTCTACAAATACCCTTATCGCTTCTTCATCCGCCCGCTTCTTGACGGCCAGGCGAATCTCACCCTCCATGGAGAAGCACAGAAGTCTTTTGTAACTGTCATGAACAGCCATTTTCACCTGCTCCGATGCCTTGCCTCCATCTTTTACGAAAATAGACTCCAGCAGGGCGAGCGCCTCGTCTTCGGGCGGCAATACGCGGTGGATGAGAAACTTTTCGCTCTCGCCCCGGCGTATCGCCAGGATCCTATGGGCAGGGGCCTTCGAGACCGGCTCTTCCCATTCGTAATAGTCCTTGTACTTGATCCCTTCTTCCTCTTTGCCGGTGATGATCTTCGACCGTATAACGCCCTTGGCCCAATAGATCGCCCTCATCTTCTCCCTTGCCCTTTGGTCCTCGTTCACCCATTCGGCAATGATGTCCCGCGAGCCCGCGAGCGCTTCTTCCACGGAAGCGACACCTTTTTCAGCGTCTATAAACGAGGCCGCCGCGCCTTCTATGTCCAGCTCTTCCTGTTCAAATATAATTGCAGCAAGGGGTTCGAGGCCCTTCTCCTTTGCTATCGTTGCTCTTGTGCGGCGCTTCGGGCGGAAGGGGAGATATACATCTTCAAGGATTGTGACGGACTCAGCCCGTTCGACCTTGTCCTTCAACTCCTCAGAAAGCAGGCCCCGTTCTTCCAGCGACTTCAAAATGGCGTCACGCCTCTTGTCCAGCTCGTCCAGCTGTTCAAGCCTGTCCCTGATGGCGGCCACAGCGACCTCGTCGAGGCTCCCCGTGGCTTCCTTTCTGTATCTTGAAATGAAGGGCACCGTTGCCCCCTCCTCAAGCAAAGATGCTGTGGACTTGACCTGCAGGGTCTTTATCTCAAGTTCATTTGCGATAATCGCAATATGGGTCTCTTTCATCTCTCTCTATGCCCCTTTCGGGAGCGACTCCAAAAGCTCCCATCTTTGATAACCGTTAGTGATTTCATTTTCCAGTTCCTGGATTGTCGCCTTTGCAGCCGGTATCCTGCTTCCGTCCTGCCGATAGAAGTCAGGGTCGGCAAGGACCTCATAGAGCCGGGCGCGCTCCGATTCCAGGGATTCTATCAGCGCGGGCAGAGCTTCGAGCTCTATTTTCTCCCTGAATGTCAGGATGCGCGGACGCGCCACCTGTTTTGACCGGAGTCTTTCAGGTTTTGCCTCTTCTTTAGCCTTCCCGGTCTTCGGTATCGCCGGGCCGCGCTGCCAGAGCCAGTCATCGTATCCTCCAACATATTCCGCGAGTCTTCCGCCGCCTTCAAATACTATGGTGCTCGTCACGATGTTGTTCAGGAACTCACGGTCATGGCTCACAAGAAAAACAGTGCCTTTGTATGCTATCAGCATCTCCTCAAGGAGTTCGAGTGTATCGGTATCGAGGTCATTGGTCGGTTCGTCCATCACCAGCACGTTTGAGGGTTTCGTGAAGAGCTTTGCCAGGAGTGCCCGGTTTCGCTCGCCGCCCGATAATACCTTTATGGGCAAGCGGACCCGCTCCGCAGGAAAGAGGAAATCATCGAGATAGCCGATTATGTGCCTTGTCCTGCCGTGGACCGTTACAGTGTCGCAGCCATCACCCACGTTTTCAACGACCGATTTATCATTGTCCAGCTGCGCCCGATGCTGGTCGAAGTAGGCGACCTCAATACCAGTCCCCATTCGCACCGAGCCGTCCGAAGGCTGCATCATGCCAAGGAGAATACTTAATAATGTGGTCTTTCCAGCGCCATTTGGACCGATAATGCCTATCTTGTCCCCGCGCATGACCGTGGTGGAGAAATCGTGCACCAGGGGATGACCCTCGTAGCTATGGCCTATACCCTTTGCCTCAAGAACCAGCTTGCCCGACCTTTCTGCCTCGTTCAGCCTCATCACGGCGCTGCCGGTCTGTTCGCGTCTTGCTCGGCGCTCGCTCCTCAACTCCTTCAAAGCCCTCACCCGGCCCTCATTGCGAGTGCGCCGGGCCTTGATTCCCTGTCGTATCCACGCCTCCTCCTTATTAAGCCTCTTATCAAAAAGCGCATTGTGCGAAGCCTCGGCATCAAGCTCGGCCTGTCTTCGCGACAGGTAGGCTGCGTAATCACCCGGCCAGTCGGTGACCCGCCCCCGGTCGAGTTCGATTATGCGAGTCGCAAGGGTCTGGAGAAACCTCCTGTCGTGGGTTATAAAGAGTATGGCGCCGCTGAAATTGAGGAGGAATTCCTCAAGCCATTCAATAGATTCGATATCCAGATGGTTCGTCGGCTCATCGAGCAGCAGCAGGTCAGGCTCGCTAACGAGCGCCCTTGCCAGCAGTACCCTTCTTTTGTATCCGCCCGAGAGATCGGCAAAAGAAGCCTCGGGATCCAATTTCAACCGGGAAAGGACGTTCTCGACCCTGTGCTCCGTCTGCCAGCCGCCTGCTGACTCGATGGCGTGATGTATCCGCTCCAACTCCGCGATATTTCCCGCGTCATCCCCGTGGTCCGGGCGATTGCTGAAAGCGTGGTATTCAGAGAGCGGATCGAACATGCCGAACCCGCCTGAGACGACCTCGAAGACAGTTCCGGAGAGGTCCAGTGGGACTTCCTGCTCCAGAAAGCCGGTCCTTGCATCACGCTGCCGTATGACCTCGCCTGCATCAGGGGAAATCGCACCGCTTATAACTTTTAAAAGAGTGGACTTGCCTGCCCCGTTTCTACCGACCAGGCAGACACGTTCGCCGCGATCGATCTGCAGGGTCACCCCGTCGAGCAGTTCAGGGGCGCCGAACGCTATCCTCACCTCTCGCAAACTCAGCAATGCCAAATTTCACCTCGAATAAAAGAGCACACGACATTTCAAAAAAGAAGCAGCCTGCTCATGAAAGTTGAAGCTCCCTGCGGCAAGACCGCAGGCCCGGCACAGCGGACTATTCGCTCGCAAAGCCAAAAGTAGGCGCTCCTAAGCGAAAAATTACCCCGTACTGTCTGAATTGCGGACGCTCGCTATCTGTTTATTATAACGGAATAACACCATCACATGTACAATGCGGAAAAGAAGCACTTAGCTCCATATGAATCGGTGAAGTCCGCTCCTCCGGTTACAGACTCTTACGGTGTATAATAGTCGGGGAGTTTTTTTGCGTTCGAATTGCTCATCGCTATCCCTTACCCCCGAAGGGCGAAAAAGTTTAAGCGGAGAGCTTTCAAATACGGATAATAGGAGGCCAACAATCTATGGATGGGACCAGACGTTCCGATATAAGATCAGGACTACGTGTTTCAATAGTATTGAAAAAAGACCAGCGGACCGGAAAGTTGACAGAGGGAACTGTCAAAGATATTTTAACGAAGTCACCTGCACATCCATTCGGCATTAAAGTCCGCCTTGAAAGCGGCGAAGTAGGGCGCGTAAAGGAAATATTGAATGATAACTAACGAGCCTGTAGAAAAAGTCCAGAATTGATAGGCTCTCCTTTGTCTTGAACTTTTTTGCTTATCATTCCCGGTTTATTTATTGTTCCTGTTTTATTGGGGATTGTTTGCCGTTTCATCTGCGACTACGGCTTGTCCTTGCCCATACTCAGGCTGCCACTTCCAGTATTTCTTAGCCCTGTGCAAATACTTCTCCATATCTATGCACTTTCAGTAGATTATGCACCATGCAGTAAAGTACCCATTGTATGTTTACTTTCTGTTTACCCCTGAGGGTGAATCTGTCAAGGCCCAGGGTGGTGCGGATGTTACCGAATACAGGCTCAACTGTTCCTAACCTTTTGTTGTATATTAGTCGTCCTTTTATCGAATCTATCTTGCGTCTCATCTTTTCGGTAAAGGTCTCAGCCTCTGTTTCCAGGATGCCCTGATAAAAATATACATTCCGGACTGCCGTCCTGTCTGGATATCTTAAACACTGTGCGCGTAGATTACATATGCTACAGTCGGTCTTGCGTCCTTGAAATCTTATCGCTCTATTGCTTTCTGTTTTCTTATTTTCTCCACTTCTGGATAGCCGCTTCCCAGCAGGACATATGCAGTAATACTTGTTCTCGCTTAGAATGAAGTCTGTCGGTTTGTACAGTCCTTTAACTCCACAATATCCGCTCCTCTCTTTCTTGAATTGTTCCTTGTATCGTTCAACATCTGCAAACCGGGGATCGCGCTTCCTAAACTGGGTGTCCGCTATGTAGCCGTCAATGCCCTGCTCTATTATCATCTCCATGTTCTTTTCTGTATGAAAGCCACTGTCCGCTGTTACCCGTGCTTCACTGAACACGTCGTTCTTATTGCCGATTGCCTTAAAGTTCTCTCTCGTGCCCTCTATCATCGGCTCCAGTAATTCGTGTTCCTGTCCAGTGCCAAACGCTTCCGCATGCACTACTACCTGATGTTTACCGTCAACCACTGCTACTCCTGCATACCCCTGTATAACTCCATGTGAGGTCTTCATCTTGGCGCTCTCATTGTCCGTTATGTTGCTCTTTATAGGCTTGCCGCTTTTGCCAAGCTTGTCGTCATTGTCTTTCATCCACCCCTTTATCTTCCTGACCCTCTCTTTTAGAGTTTTAACATAGCCCTGTTCCTGCTCAACTATTTCCTTGTTTGCCTCGTTCTCATCCATTTGCCTATGCCGGGCTATGATCTGTCTGACGGCCTTTTCCATCTTGGCTTTTTTCTTCTGTAGCTCCTCTTTCGTTCCGCTCCACTCTTTAGACGCATTGGACGGCAGCTTGCAGCCGTCTACCGCAAACATCTCTTTGCCTATCAGCCCCATTTCATCACAGATCAGCAGTACTTCCAGAAACAACCCTATACTCTCCTGGCTCATCGAGGATATAAAGTCGGCTATAGTCGTAAAGTGCGGGCGGGTGTCTGCCGATAGTGCCATGAATATTATGTTCTCCCCACAGCATTGCGCTATCTTGCGGCTTGAGGTAATACCTCGTGAATATGCATACAGGACTATCTTTAATAATATTGCTGGATCGTATGCAGGCGCTCCAGTTTCGTCGTTGTTGTATCTATCATCAAATATGCTCATGTCTATTTCGTTGTCAATCAGGTAATGAAGGGTATACTCGAATGTGCCCGGAAGAATCTGCTTGTCGAAATGCACCGGTATGAACTTGCCTTGAGTATAGTCGTACTCTTTATATCTCGCCACTCTCCCTCCTGCGCAGCGGTGTGATCCCATCTTCAAACAAGATGAATGGTATATTATAAGCCTTTAGGGACTTTTCCTACAGCCTCAACGTATTTCCCGCGTGGACGAGCACGGAGATTAGCGACCGGATATAGTGAAAGATATTGCTTATAGTTGACACACCTGTACAATACTTTATAATTTTATTAACGGAGCAGCATTCAGCCTTGGGACATCGTTCCCCGGGTGTCCTTCGAACTGGGTGCTACAGCAGCTTAACATAATTGGATTTCCACTAACTGGAGGGGGTGGATATCAATCCATATCGTGGTCGGCGATGTAATGTAACTGAAAACAAATAACCCGGAATGGGGATTCTGGAAAGTTTTTTGAGGCGTGTTATGGCATCCATCAGATTCAAACGTCAGGATGAAAAGTATGATATGGTAAACGCTATCGGATTACAGGCCTGTATTAATCATAGTGAGGTAAAAGAATTCTACAGACCTTCTGAGAAACGATGGATAGATCCTTTGAAAGACCGGATTAGAAAGAGAGCTGATCCGACGTTTCCAACTGCATCTGATAGAAGAAAAAATTAAATGAGTTCGTAACCGAGGCTGTTCGCATGCCCCGCGGCTTGCAAGGGGACCTTGCGCCGTCGGAGCTCGAAAAGTCACTTTCCCTCCTCATGCAACTGCCTTATTATTTTATCCAGCGACTCGCCGTGATCGTCAAGATTCAGGACGTGCTCCACGTCACCGTTGTTGTTCCTGATTATTATCGGTTCGACACCTGTCGACGGCGTGCGCTGAGTAAGGGGGGGCGTTCTTTGCCGGCCGTCGGTAACAGGAGATCGGTAGACGGGATCGATTGCTTTCTCAGTCGAGGGACGGAAAACAATGTCGGGGCTAGTGAATTTCTCGCGGCTGTTCAGGTATTCGCTTATGTAACGTTCGGAGGTGAACATGCCTTCGTTTTTTCCCGTAGAAAGCACATTCTGCAGTTGCTGCAGTTTGTTCTCGCGAATTATATTCCTGATCGACGAGTTGGCCCTGACTATGGTCAATACCGGGACACGGAAACCGATCCTTTCAATATATGCCAGTTGTTGAACAATGAGCCATTGAAACATCGAGGCTATCTGGTTGCGGATTTCACTCTGGGATTCAATAGGCACTGAGTTGCACAAACGGTAAATAGCCTCTTCAGGGGTTGAAGCATGTAGTGTCGCGATTACCAGGTGTCCAGCCTCCGCGGCGTTTATGGTCAACTGTATCACATCCGACTCCCTCAGTTCTCCGACGACGATGACATCCGGGTTTTCACGCAGGACATCGATGAGTCCCTGGGAAAAAGATGACATATGGTCCCCCAGTTCCCGCTGTTGGATAAAGGCTTTGATGGTCGGGAACCTGAACTCTATGGGGTTTTCGAGTGTTATGATATGAGACGGACGGGTGTTATTGATTTCATTGATAATGGCGGCGATTGTTGTAGTCTTGCCGACCCCGGTGGGTCCGCAACTGAGGACCAGGCCGTTTTTGAGCTTGGCGATTTCGTGGAGGGAGGGATGGAGATTAAGTTCATCTATGCTCGGGATTTGCCCGGGGAGGATACGGATCGCAAGGCTCAGCCCCCTGGCCGTCGTGAATACGTTGATCCTGAGGCGTACGCCACAGATGGAAACGGCTATGTCAAAAGACTTCCTTTCACTAAGGACGGCTTGTTGCCCGTAATTGAGAAGTTTTTTCACCAAATCGTCCACCTCCTGGTGAGAAAACTTCACGTTATTGTTGAATTCAATATTGCCGCGCCTTCGTGACACCACGGGATGTCCGCCGGTTATATAGATGTCGGAAACGATCTCCTTGACGGCCTTGCTTATGATGTTTTCAAATTTTTCCATTGCGTTACCTTACGATTTGAAATAGAGCCTCAACTAGTCCCTGGACTCTTTGGAAAGGACTGAAGCTGCAGATAAGTGCTGCTATTAATATACTGAAAAACAAAATATTTAGGCAACACGCTAATTGCATTTGGATTATCAAAAATCTGGAAAATGCCGGAACCTCTGTAGCATATGTCGTATAATACGTGCCACCTGAGTTTTAAGAAGGGCGTACACTTGAGATCAATTTTAACCAATGCTTATGTCTTCTTTATTTTTGGTAGAGTAAAGTAAAATGTGGCGCCTTGTCCCACAGCCCCTTCGGCCCAGACTCTCCCGTCATGGCGGGCAATGATGCGCTGCACATTTGCAAGTCCGATACCTGTGCCTTCAAATTCGTTCTCGGTATGGAGACGCTGGAATACGCCGAAGAGTCTGTCCACATATTTCATATCAAATCCTGCGCCGTTGTCCTTGACGAAAAATATAATTTCCTCCCTGTCCTCTTTGTATCCAATCTTAATTTCAGCACGGGGACGAGTACCCGTGTATTTGACCGCATTAGAAATGAGATTAGCAAGGGCGAGACTCAGCAGCGATTGGTCACCGTATACGTCAGGCAGTTCATCAATATCCCATATAATGTCCCGGGCTTTCGTTTCTTGCTGAATATCGGCGATAGCCGCTCTAACCAGAGTGTTAAAGCTTACTTTGTTTTTTCGCATCTCCACACGCACGATGCGTGAGAAGGCGAGCAGGTCATCGATAAGCATACCCATCTTTTTTGAGGCCTCAAATATCGCGGACATATAATCTCGGGTTTCGATATCAGGGTAGTCCCCCATCCTCTTTTGTAACAGTTTCATAAAGCCTGATATGTGCCGGAGAGGAGCGCGAAGATCGTGTGAGACTGAATAGCTGAAAGCTTCAAGTTCTTTGTTCGCAGCGTCCAGTTTGGCGACTTGGTGCTTCAGTTGCTCGTTAAGCGCCCGTATCTGTTCCTCAGCTTGTTTGCGTTCGGTGATGTCAACGTGTGTGCCGACAAAACGCAATGCTTCACCATTGGCGCCGCGAATAATTGAGCCCCGTGACAGGATATTAATATAATGGCCGTCTTTATGACACAAGCGGAATTCCGCCTCGTATTTGTCGGCATGTCCCTCAAGGAAGTCGCGTACAAGAGCCATGGTGTGCTCCCTGTCTTCGGGGTGGAGCAGGCGTTTCCAGGTATCGAGATGGTTTGCCAGCTCCTCATCGGTGTAGCCCAGCATTGTTTTCCATCGTGGAGAATAATATATTTCATCAGTCTTCAAATTCCGGTCCCATAGGCCGTCTGTTGCGCCCAGCATGGCAAGCCGGAACCGCTCCTCGCTCTGCCGCAGATACTCCTCAATGTTCCTGCGCTCGGCAATTTCCCTTTCCAATTCTTTATTTGCGATTTCCAGATCAAAAATTAGATTTTCTCTGTCCTTCTCCATTTTTTTCTGCTCCGTAATGTCTCTGAAGGCAGTGACCGAAGCAACTACCCGACCGTTCTCAAGCACAGGACTGCAGATGACCGATATCGGGAAAACCGTTCCGTCCTTTCGCACAAAAACCTCGTCCGACGAGACAAAGCGGAGGCCGTCTTCGATTACTTTAAGCATCCCGCATTGTTCAAACGGCAGGGGAGAACCGTCTGCTTTTCTGAAATGAACGGTGTCATGGACATTTTTATCACTCAATTCGAAAATCGTCCACCCTAAAAGATGTTCTGCCTCGGGATTCATGAAGACAACATTCCCTTCTTGATTCATGACATAAATGCCCTCAGCCAAAGATGAAGTGATATCACGCAATGCCCCCTCAGCCCGAGTGCGCTCATCGACGCTGCATAAGAGCTGTTTATTGACCTCCTGAAGGGCTATGGTGCGTTCTCGCACTCGTTCCTCAAGCTTGTCACGGTTTTCCCGCAGGGAGGTCAACGTCTCCCACTCAAAGATCTTGAGAATTTGAGTGAAGGAATAACAAAGAACTATTCCACAAAGGGTACGGAACAATTGGACAGGAACCCCGGTTGCATTAAAGAAAACGGTGTAGTTGAAAATTGAAGCCGGGAAGAATTCTGCCTCAGGTACAATAAGACCCGAAAAAAAACCGTACGCTATGAAAGCGCCTATAGTTATTTTAAGCATCCGTGCCGTTCCTGTTTGGTTTTGATCCTTTATTTGTTGCATATAAAGCAGCAGAGCATAGCATGTGAACACTATCCCGGGGACTCCAATGAGATAGCGGGCTACAATATCACCCATGAGGAGTTTCCGGCTACTGAAGGCAGTAATTGTCCCCCATGCGATAAGCAATATTATAGGAGCCGTTTTCAGTGCTAAGTACTTGCATCTTTCTTCGATTACGGATTTTACTCCGAACAGGAACAGAAAGGAGAAAGAGGCCGGGAGAAGCACTAAGTGAACAATTTCCATGGGCGCTGTTTCTACCGGCAGAATAAGCCTAAACATATCCATCCATTCGTTCAGACCATGGAATATCCCAAAAAATGCTATTATATTGAGATTCTGCGCTAACCTGAATTGGCTGTCCTTCTTGGGATAAATCAGTATTACTGTCCCCAGGGTAAAGAAAGCCAACCCATATACAAAAAACACAACTATTAGATTGATAGATTGCATAAATCTTTAAGAACCACCAGCCGCGGCTTAGCCGCAGTTCCAGTCTATTATCTCCATCCCCACGCCGAACTATGACGTTTTTCCCTTCGGCAGTCCGACGGTCTTCTAAAAAGATCCCGGTCTTTCCGTCACTTTCTCATGAAAGGGTTGGCTTTATCGGGGAAAACTAAAAAAAATAAAGCAAGTTACATGCCTCAATCCTTTTTTTTACAAGGCGACACAGTCAAACGAGTTGACACTATCGGGAAAAAGATTGACAGCTAGCAATTGTTATGCCATTGTCAAAACTTATCAAAAAAATACTATTACTGTCCCAACGTTGTAATGATAAAACTCTGTAGAATGGCTTAAGCATTTGTTTAGCAAGACAAGGATTAATATGTTTGAATTTTAATTTCCGGCAAAAACATACTTTCACATCAAAATTGACAAGTAAACTCAGATTGACAATGTCAACAAAAATTGACAACATACACCTAGCAAATAGTACGAGATTTGCTATCAGCAATGTGAGAATTGATCAATTTTTAGGCAAAAAAATACAAATATGTTTGATTATGTTTGTTCAATACAGAGATTTTTATGGTGAAATAGCCGCTGGAATATAGTGATATTATCACTTTGGCAGTTTGCCGGATACTGCTCGTTGGGTTTAATTTTCCCGCCGTATGAATATCATCGTTATTTAAGACTTAAAGATGCCGCCTGTAAGTACAATGGAACTGCCGGGCTCCAAGCCTTGAGCATTCCTATAAAAATTCACAAATATTTCTGATGCATTTTTTTGCGATAAACAAGGGAGCAAGATCCATCCCGCCGGTTGTCCGAAGTTGACATTACCATTTTTTTTGGTCTAGACTTATAAAATATGTTTAAAAATTGTTTCACAAACTCATTGTTGACACGCTGTTTTTTCCTTCTGCTTGGTTTTTATATTTGTATTTCCCTGGTACCCTCACCCGGGTCCGCTCAAGACCTTGCAGATATACAACGAAGCGGGGTCCTGCGTCATCTCGGGATTCCTTATGCTAATTTTGTGACTGGTAGCGGCGACGGTATGGATGTCGAGATTGTGAAACTTTTTGCTCAGGATCTTGGTGTCGAATATCAATATATAAAGACGGATTGGGACAGTGCCATTGGTGATCTTACCGGCAGCAAGGTGGAACCAAAGGCAGGAGGGGTCGAAATCCTGGGAAAAGTCCAGGTCAAAGGCGATCTCATTGCCAACGGAATGACGGTTTTACCCTGGAGGCAGGAAGTTGTGGACTTTTCTGAACCGACGTTCCCAAACCAGGTCTGGCTTATCGCGCGCTCGGATTCACCCCTTAAGCCGATCAAACCCTCGAATGATATGCAAAAGGACATATCGGCAGTCAAGAAACTGCTTAAAAACCGCGCCCTGCTTTGCAAAGCAAAAACCTGCCTTGACCCTTCATTGTATAATCTTGAGACTACAAACACAAAGCTCAGGTATTTCGAAGGTTCATTAAATGAGATGGTGCCGGCTCTTCTTAACAGAAAGGCAGAAGTGACCCTTCTTGACGTCCCTGATGCCCTCGTAGGCCTGCAAAAATGGCCCGGAAAAATCAAGGTAATAGGTCCGGTGAGCACTATTCAGGAAATGGCAGTCGCGTTCAGAAAAGATTCGCCGGCACTTCGGGCATCCTTTAATAAATTCCTTGATAAAATAAAAAAAGATGGGACCTATCGTCGCATCATTAGTAAGTATTATCCCTTTGCTCCTAATTATTACCCCTCTTTCTTTAAGGACTAATGATGTTTAAAAGGCGTTGTAAAGCCTCTTAGGCATCCGGATTTTATACGATTATCAATTATGGATGCTAATACAGTACCGAAAACTCTAAAAAGTCTCACGATTGCGACTGTCCTTATAACTTTTTTCATTTTATCCTACGTCTTTTTCCTTATCAAAACAAATTTCGATTCTCAAGTAAGCCTGCAGCAGACATTCCTTGCTCAATTCAAGCTCGAAAATGAACGGCAGGCTTCTATTCTCGGCGCATTTTTCGAAGAGCGAGAGTCAGATGTTATAAATATTGCCGATTCAAGGGCCATTGACGTTTTTTTTGAAAACAAGGCCCTTGGAATGAGCATGGCTTATGGTCTGAGGCAGAGCCTTCCGCAGATCAGAGAACGGTTTCGCGCCCTTCTGGAACGGTCCGTGAGTGATCACAAATTTATTTATCTCAGAATAATTTTTCTTGACGAAAATGGGAATGTACTTTCCGATGTGGATTCATCCCACAACAGAGCGCAGGTCCCGGTAAATGCCAGGAAACTCCTGTCTCGTGCGCAACGGAAACCGGCTATAATCATAAAGGACAGAGGCAAAGAGATAGTCGTTTCGATGGCTTATTATTTTAAAGGAAAATATTCCGGCCAGATAGTGGCATGGCTGTCACCGGAATTCCTTCAAGCTCAACTATCGTCTACCGGACGTACATCCTATATCTCAGATGATAAAGAAATAATCTTTGGTTCCGGAGAAAATAAAACGCTGCCGGGAATGGGAGCCTTTACAACTGACTTGCCTCATAAATTCTGGATAGAATACAGACCTGGGGAAAAACTGCGCATGTTAGGCATAAAAAGCCGGATTTATGATACGCCCTTTTTCCTTTTAAATGTGGTTCCCGAGCAAAACCTCTTTGGCGGACTCCGGCCAAGTGAACTTCCGGTCGGAATGGGGATTTTGGCTGTTTTGATAATTACAGGGGCTGTTTTTACCTATAGGTTACATGTGAAGGCCCTTGTCCTTCAGACCCGTCTGACTGAATCAAATCTTTATAAAAAAGAAATACTCGAAAAGAATAAGCAGCTTGAAGAAGAAATTTCAGAACGCACAAGGGCTGAACATGAACGCAGCCAGACTGAGGCAGAGCTGAGAGGCAGTGAAGAGAGATTCAGGGAATTGGCTGATTCCCTGCCTCAGACCGTATTTGAATGCGATGAAGCGGGGAATTTCACTTACCTTAACAGCACGGCCTCGGAAGTTTTTGGCTTTGCGCCGGAGAAACTCGAAAAAGGCGTTGGTATATTTCAAATGCTGGCGCAGGAGGACCACGCAAGAGCAATGGATAATATGCGTGCCATAATCTCCGGAAACGTAAAAGGATACCGTGAGTATACGGCGTTGAAAAAGGACGGGACTGCATTTCCTGCCATATTAAATGCCAGTCCCATTATGCGGGACGGCAGTGCTGTAGGTTTAAGAGGGGTTCTCATCGATATTTCAGAGCACAAACGCTTCGAGGCGGAGATACTCAAGTCGCAGAAAATGGAATCGATAGGGATACTTGCCGGTGGTATTGCCCATGATTTCAACAATATTCTAACCGGCATACTTGGGAATATTTCGTTATCGAAAACAGCGTTGTCGAACGATAATACGATATTTAAAAGGTTGGAACAAGCTGAGAATGCTTGCATGCAGGCGGCAGCCCTAACCAGGCAGTTGCTCACATTCTCGAAAGGCGGTTCTCCCATAAAGCTCACAATCTCCCCAGAACCACTCATAAAAGATTTCTCTACTCTGGCTGTTCGGGGAACCAATGTTAGAATCGACTTTCATATAGGGGGTCTCTGGCCTGTCGAGGCGGACGAAGCCCAGTTTGGCCAGGTAGTGAACAATCTTATTATCAATGCCTGTCAATCCATGCCGGAAGGAGGGGTTATAAGTGTCAGCGCAGAGAATACTTTGCTGGACAATAAAAATGAATTCCAGCTAAAAAAAGGAAGATATGTAAAGATAATGGTTAAGGACGAGGGGATAGGGATGCCGAAAGAACAGCTTCAGAAGATATTTGATCCCTATTTTACGACCAAAGAGAAGGGTAGCGGTTTGGGACTCGCTGTTGCATATTCCATTATCAAGAACCATGAAGGTCATATTGATGTTGAATCGACTGTCGGGGCAGGGTCAACCTTTACCTTATTATATTCCAGCCTCTGAAAAAGAGCTGGTGAACAAAAAGGCTGAAAAAACCGGGTTCCATTCCGGCAAGGGTACAATACTTGTAATGGACGACGAGGAGTTTATACGGAGCATTGCAGGCGCCATGCTGAATCAACTCGGCTATGATGTTGTGTTTGCCGCGAACGGTGCAGAAGCGATAGAAATATACAAAAAGACTGCGGAGTCCGGACAGGTGTTTGACGCCGTCATTATGGACCTGACTATTCCAGGCGGCATAGGAGGAAAGGAAGCTGTCAGTGAACTCCTTAAAACAGATCCGCGTGCGAAAGTTATAGTTTCCAGCGGATATTCTAATGACACGGTTATGTCGGATTATCAAAAATATGGATTTTCGGGAGTTATTCTAAAACCCTATAAGATCGAAACCCTCGGCAAAACATTGCAGCAAGTAATTACCGGCTCATCAAAGGAGATAGTGATATAAGGAACTTTCCAATTATCACCTCGGCTTTCATATTGATCACATGCGCTAGATATTGCAGACCCGCGGTCTTCCAGGAAAAAAAACCGGCTGAGGCGTTGATTTCCTAAAAACACGATATCTTTCGCTTCCTTCGGATTTACGAAAAAAGGGGAGGGCGCCTATTAGTGTTACGATCAGAAATTCTTTTTCCTGAAATGACCATTTCAGTGTTTGATAATTATTGAGAGCCATTAAAGCACGCCCACAATTCTTTTTTTTACTTAGAATATAGTAAAATAGTCATGTGTTAAAAATCAACAGTCGTGTTTAGTATCACAACTAATACAACTCATTGAATATGAATAAATATTACATCGAAACTTTTGGATGCCAGATGAATGTTCATGATTCGGAGAAGATGTCCGGTATTTTGAAGGCGGAGGGGTATATTGAAGCAGATAGCCCGCAGGATGCCGACCTCGTTATTTTCAATACCTGCAGCATACGCCAAAAAGCTGAACAAAAGTTCTATAGTGAACTGGGGAGGATAAAGGAGCTGAAAAAAAGAAAACCCGGACTCACGATTGCCGTGGCTGGCTGCATTGCGCAGCAGGAGGGCAAAAAAATTTTTAAAAGAGTGCCCTATGTGGACCACATCATGGGCCCTCAGAATATCCATATGGTCAGAGATATTCTTAAGTCAAATATAAATAGAATTGCCATTGACGACAATCCCCTTATAGCGGATACAGAACTTCCTGTTGAAAGAAAGGATGCGGTAAGGGCATGGATTAACATTATGTATGGATGCAATAACTTCTGCAGTTACTGCATAGTTCCATATACCAGGGGCAGGGAGCGTAGCAGGCCCGGCGGTGCAATACTCAATGAAATTAAAGGACTTGCTGAAAAAGGATATGTGGAGGTAACACTTTTAGGACAAAATGTTAATTCATATGCCAGTGATATAAGTTTTCCGGAATTACTTAAAGCAGTGGATAAAATAGAAGGTATCAGGCGTGTCAGATTTGTCACATCCCATCCAAAGGACCTTTCAGATGATCTGATTGCTGTTATTCGGGACTGTGAGAAAGTATGCGAGCATATTCATCTGCCGCTTCAATCCGGATCAACTAAGATACTCTCTTTAATGAACCGTAAGTATGAGTACAAGGATTATATGCGTAAAGTTGATAAATTACGTAAGGAAATTCCAGGAATTGCAATAACTTCAGATATTATCGCTGGATTCCCTGATGAAACGCTTGAGGACCACCGCCTGACCATTAAGGCTTTGCATGATATTGAGTTTGACGGCATCTTTGCTTTTCATTATTCGGCAAGGGTGGGAACCGCGGCAGCTGCAATGAGGGGACAGCTTGAAGATTCGATCAAATTATCAAGACTTAATGAAATACTTAAAGTACAGAATGATATTTCTGCAAGAAAAAACAAGACCCTTTTAAATAGTGTTCAAGAGATACTTTTAGAGACACCCAATGAAAAAGATCCTGAAAAATTGTCAGGGAGGACGCAAACAAATAAAATAGTAAGTGTTTCTTATAATGAAAATCATAGGACACCTAGACCTGGCGATCTGCTAAACGTAAGCATCATCAAGGCAAACAGGCATAGCCTTGAAGGTGTTATAAAAGAAGAAGTAAAGGGAATAGGGTGAACAACAGAAGACAGATTTCGAATCCTTTTTTATCCAACTTTTTTTCCTTTGCATATTGTTGATTTATTACATGAGAATCTCTATCCTAACCCTGGGTTGCAAAACGAATCAGGCCGAAAGTTTCTCTATTGAAGGGAGTTTGAAGCTTGCAGGCAATGATATCGTTGATATTTCCGAATCTCCGGATTTATGCATCATCAATACTTGCACAGTTACAGCCAAAGCCGACCGTCAATCAAGACAATTGATATACAGGGCTTTAAGAAACAATGCTAAAGTCATTGTTACAGGCTGTTATTCAGAGCTTAATGCAGATGAAATAAAAAGGATAGGAGCTACAATAGATGTCATTAAAAATAGTGAAAAAGAAACTATTATCACTAAATTAACCAATTATAATCCAACCGATGTCTGCGCTAACAACCGTTATCCCAGACATCGGCCCATCGTTAAAGTACAGGATGGATGCAACTTTTCATGCAGCTATTGCGCTATTCCAATAGCAAGAGGGAAGTCTAGAAGTGAATCATACGATGAAATTATACAGAAAATCAACGAATATGATGCATCGGGCTATAAAGAGGTTGTTCTTACTGGGATACACCTCGGAGCCTATGGTCTCGATTTAAGATTTAAGCTATCACTTTCATATCTCTTAAGGGGAATACTTAAAGAGACGTCGATGACAAGAATAAGGCTCAGTTCACTTGGAATAAATGAAATAAATGATGATCTGCTCGCTGCAATAAGCGATAGCAGAATATGCAAACATCTGCATATTCCTCTTCAGAGCGGCGATGATTATATTCTAAAAAAAATGGATAGAACATATTCTGCAGCCGCTTTTATCAATAGGCTCGAGATTATTACTGAAATGTTCCCTGGTATCGGCATCGGCACGGATGTTATTACAGGTTTTCCGGGAGAGGGAGAGGAAAGCTTCCTGAAAACATGCCGTTTTATTGAGTCAGCTCCATTTTCATATATTCATGTTTTTCCTTACTCAACAAGACCTGGAACGAGGGCAGCCTCATTTGACGGCCAGATTCCAGATATTATTAAAAAACATAGAGTTAACGTTCTTAAAAATATTGGTGATTCAAAAAGAAGTGATTACCTGATAAAGCACCTGAATAAGACACTTGAAATACTGATCGAAAATAGGACCAATGATGGTTATGTCGGCACCAGTGCCAATTATATCAAGGTTTTGATGAGGAGCAGCTTTGATCTTAGAGAAGAAACCTTGATAAATGTAAGGGTTACAGGATTTAAGAACCATCAAGCACTCGCAATCCCAGTAAATAATTATAAACCCATTAACATATAATATTTTTTCATCTGCCTAGAACTTATACATTATAGTTAGAACCCTGCAATATCGCTTTTGCCTGATAATTATTAACATCGTTAATAACAGCTTATCAACATTCGTTGTTTACAGAATATGTCTGATAAGATATATTATGTAAAGTTGGCAATGAGCTAAATGTAAGAAAAACAAGTACATTCAACTACATAGATTCCTACATTATTATAGTTTCCCCGTATGTCATTGAAACGTCAAAAACATGTAATATTCATGTCATATTTGGTTAAAATAACTACTTCCCTGGCATTCGGTAGCGGGTCAGTTTATTTTTGATCTGTATCAATATGTAACGGCCAGTGAACCCCAGGTTTTAACCTGGGGGTGAATGGCCGCCCGGAGCGGAGCCCTGTGGCGGAGCGGAGGTGCCTTTTGGCATAATCTGGTATGCCCGGATATTGGACAGGCACCCATACAAAACATCGAATACGCTTGCACTTGGTATGGATACCGAAGTACAGGAAAAGGGTTCTCCGAGGCAAAATAGCCGCAAGAATTAAACAATTGTTGTACGAGGCGTGCAAAGTAAATAGATGGTTGCTTTCAGAAATGAATGTGCAAGAGGATCATGTGCACATTCTGATTCAGATATGGCCACGAGAAAGTGTAGCTGATGTTGTAAAAAGGTTAAAAGGCGGAACCAGCAAGGTGATCAGAGCGGAGTTCCCAGAGTTGGAAGAATTTCTGTGGGGAGACAGCTTCTGGGCAGACGGCTATTTTGCCGAAACAGTAGTTAAAGTAGAGGAAGCAATAATGGCTAAATATATAAAGGAACAAAAATAGCAAAGGGCATGTCAGATTATGCCAGAGGCCTGAAACCCCGGTCTTTAGACCGGGGAGTGGGTTCATTAGCCTTTCGCTCGGAAAGAAATAACCCTGTACTGTTTGAATTGTGGTTGTTTTTGAATGTGAAAGAATGATATATTGTATAGTTATGAATTTTTCTAAAATGCTTGTTCCTACGATGAGGGAAATTCCTTCTGAGGCTGAGGCAATTAGCCATAAGCTTATGCTCCGCGCCGGATATGTGCGGCAGCTTGCTGCAGGACTGTACATTTATCTCCCCCTTGGATGGAGGGTAATGCGAAAGATTACTGCCATACTTAAGGAAGAAATGGATGCTATCGGAGCTCAGGAAGTATCAATGCCTATTTTACATCCTGCTGAAATATGGCAGAAAACCGGTCGATGGTATGAAATAAAGGATGAAATGTTCCGTTTGAAGGACCGGACGGGTCGAGATATGTGTCTCGGTATGACCCATGAGGAAATTATGACTTGGCTTGCCTCCAGAGAGCTGAAGTCCTATCGTGACCTCCCCCAGATATGGTACCAGATCCAAACTAAACTCAGAGATGAGGCAAGGCCCAAAAGTGGTATCCTGCGTACAAGAGAATTCATTATGAAAGACAGCTACAGTTTTGATATTGACGAGGAAGGACTTGATATAAATTATAAAATTCATGCTGATGCGTATCATAAGATATTCAAACGCTGCGGCCTTAAGTTCTATCAGGTCGAGTCAGACACTGGCATGATGGGTGGTGCTGCAGCCCATGAGTTCATGGCACCAAGCCCGGCAGGAGAGGATGATATTGTTTTATGCGATCAATGTCAATATATGGCAAATATAGAGGTTGCCCAATCAGTGTCCACTACCATAAAGGATTATGGATGGCAGCATGAAGAGGTCCAGACACCGGCCAAGAGAACTATAAAAGATGTATCTGCTTTCCTTAAGATTGAACCTGCCTATTTTATAAAAAGTTTACTGCTGATTTCAGCACAGGGCCCTGTCCTCGTTCTTATCAGGGGCGATCAGGAGTTACATGAAAAAAAGCTCGTAAAGTTAATAGGCAACTTTAAAGCTGCTGCAAAAGATGAGGTGCTTTCTATTCTTGGTGTTGAGACCGGTTTTATCGGCCCGATGTCGCACGAAATACGTATTCTTGCAGATCTGTCACTGAAAGAAGGCACGTATATAGCTGGAGCAAATAAAGTCGATTATCACATTAAAGGGATTACTTCAAGTCGAGATTTTACTGCCGAATGGCATGACCTGCACCTGGCAAAAGAAGGTGATGGCTGTCCAAAGTGTCAGGGCCTATTGAGAATGGAGAGAGTTATCGAGATCGGAAATATTTTTAAACTGGGAGTTAAGTATTCGGCTCCCCTGCATGCCGTATTTCTGGACAGTGATGGCCAGGAAAAACCTCTAATTATGGGTAGTTACGGCATAGGCCCTGCCAGGATAGCTGCTGCTTCGATTGAGCAGAATTATGATAAGGACGGAATAATATGGCCTAAAAGTATCGCTCCATTTGATGTTGAGATCATACCTCTGAATGTAACTGATGTCAGAACGGGCGAGACCGCTGGGAGACTATACGCCAGTCTAATAGACAATGCATTAGAAGTTTTGCTCGACGACCGTGATGAAAGGCCGGGAGTAAAATTCAAAGATGCTGATCTTATCGGGATTCCAGTTCATGTCATTATCGGTGAAAAATCATTAAAAGACAATATGGTAGAAATAAAAATAAGGCGTACAAGGGAAATACTTAAAGTTCATCTCGAAGATGTTGTTGGGACAATTCTTAAGATCGTCCATGATAAGTCAATTCTCTGACCCTAACCCCCCCTTCCCTAATGCTGCAATAGACGTTGGCGCCAATACGCTTAGATTATTGATTGGCTGTGTTGATAGAGGGAAAATAATCCGCCTTTCAGCAGAGCGTGCTGTGACACGCCTTGGCAGGGACATTCTAAAAAAAAGAATACTTAATGAAGATAGTATTGAAAAGTCAATCAGATCACTCATTCAATTTAAAGCATCAATAGAAAGATACAATACACATAATACCATAGCAGTCGGCACAAGCGCTTTGCGTGATGCAGGCAACAGCCGGGAATTTATTGAGGCAGTTAAGGCCCGGACAGGCATTTCCATTAATATTATCAGCGGAGATAGAGAAGCCGAATTGACAGTCCTTGGTGTTATAGGGAGTGGTTCTGCGCTTTCAATGCCTGCGTTCATTACGGACATAGGTGGAGGAAGCACTGAATGGATATTCTGCGACGCCACCTCCCAAATAGCCGCAAAGAGCAGTCTTCAAATCGGTGCACTTCGGTTGCATGAGCGCTTTATTTATAGCGATCCACCTGCTCCAGCAGAAATAGAGAATATAAAAAATGCGGTATTTGAATCGGTTACACAATCATTTCGAATATCAGGGATTAGTTCCGCAATTAATGGCCACGAAATTAATAGCTTTGTCTCAACCGGCGGTACTGCTACTACTATAGCTGCAATCGATATGGGTCTCGATGCGTATGATGGTGACAGAATCCATTTGTACACTATATCTTATAATATACTTAAAGCACTGCTAGAGTATTTATCATCTATCCCCTTATGTGAACGTGCTATTGTGAAGGGCCTTGATCCGGAGAGAGCTGATATAATAATTCCAGGTATTATTATTCTCTTGATTTTAATGGAAATAATCAAAACTGACGCTTTAACAGTCAGTGATTACGGATTGCTTGAAGGGATACTCTTAAATCCCGGTTTAGCAAGTGATGCAATTAATAAAAGCTTGGACGTAACCCCGTGCTTTTAGACGCGGGACGAAGGCCTGCCCGGAGCGCAGAGAACTTTAAAATCCTCGAAGCGGAGACCCTTTTAATTGGCCAAAAGGGCGAGGTCAGGCAAGTTAAGGCACCGAAACTCTTTTTTTTTAAACCGGAGAGCGGTTCATTATACTCTGTTTTCTCTTTTTTTGTAGCTGCCGGAGGAGTGCTCGGCTTTGTGTCCCTCTCAAAAACGGTAGATTATTATCGAAAAAGCTAACCTCTATGGTAATATAACGCATGGCAAAATTGAATAAATCTGTGAGTGATGAGAAGAAACGTTCATTTTCTGCTGCTTTGCACTACTTTGTGAAATCTTTTGCAGACCATATCAGTGCCGGCGATGGAGGATGGACTGTTAAAGGTTTTATAGACATTTACAAGAATATTTATACCATCAGTTCAGACACTAAAATCGTGTCCAAGATACTGGAGATTCACCTATTCCCCAAAATTTTACAGTTTGCGGAAGAAAACAATTTTTCGATTGTCCTTGCAGAGCATCAGAATTGGTATCCGGACTTGAGCTTTGTGAGCCAAGAGGACTCTGGAATCAAGTTTGCGGTAGACTTGAAAACTACATATCGAGATCCAGATTTTCCCGGTCATGTAAATGGCTTCACACTGGGGAGTCATGGTGCTTATTTTAAGGATCGTACATCTACAAAGAACATACAGTTTCCATATGATGAATACTCCGGGCATTTCTGTCTTGGAATCATTTATTCACGCGCGGACGGCAAAGACCTGGATGAAACCGAAATCATAAAAGTTAAAGAACTCGATGATGAGGCATCGGCGCCAAAACAAATTGGTCATAGAAAGGTAACAAAAGTTGAAAGTCTTCGTTCGATTACCTCTGTAATTAAGGATTTTCAGTTCTTTGTTTGTGAAAAATGGCAGCTTGCAAGTGATCGTCAAGGGTCCGGCAACACAGCAAACATCGGTTCGATAACATTCATTGAAGACATTATTAAAGGGAACGGTGTTTTTGCAAGACTTGGTGAAGATTGGTTTGATGAATACTGGATGAACTATGGGCTGACTACAATGAAGAAAGGCCGTAAGGCTGTTGCAATTAAACGTATCGAAGACTTTATAAATTTCAAAGGAAATCAGAAGGTTAAAACTTTAATCGTTCCAGTAGTCACAAAAAAGAAAAACTGATGAGAGTTATTACGCCACCGATAAAAAGCCAAGGGATTAAAACCAAACTAGTGCCCTGGATTCAAGCTCTCGTGCCGGATGTATCCGGTCGTTGGGTCGAACCCTTCATCGGAACGGGCGTTGTAGCGCTTAATTCCGGCTTCAAGAGAACTATACTCAGCGATACAAACCCGCATATAATTCGATTTTACCAAGCTGTTCAGGAAAAACAAATCACGCCATCAATTGTTCGCGAGTACCTGCAAAGAGAGGGTGAAATACTCCGCAAAGCAGGCAACAATGGATACGACCATTTTACTTATGTCAAAGACCGTTTCAATCAAGAACATGATCCCCTCGATTTCCTCTTCCTCTCCAGAGCAGGCTTCAATGGCATGATGCGTTTTAATAAAAAAGGAGCATGGAATATTCCTTTTTGTCAGAAACCGGAGCGATTCAGCAAGGCTTACATTACGAAAATTGTAAATCAGGTCCATGATGCAGCCTGCCTTATTCAGCCGGAGTGGCTGTTTATAAACGAACCTTTTGAAAATATAGTCCCTCTTGCGACGGAAAATGACATCATTTACTGTGACCCGCCTTATATGGGCCGTTATGTCGATTATTATAGCGGTTGGACCGAAGATGATGAGTCCCGTCTTTTCGAGCTTCTTTCTAACACAAGAGCTCGATTTATACTGTCAACCTGGCATCATAATGATTATAGAAAAAACGAAATGGTGGAAAAACACTGGTATCGCTTCAATGTAGTCACACGTGACCATTTCTACCATTCCGGAGGAAAAATCGAGAATAGACGCTCGATTGTCGAAGCTTTAGTTTTTAACTTTCCAGCACATATACGAGAGCACAATCACGGGGTTGAGCCAAAGCTTGAACAACTAGTGCTGTGCGAAGAAAGAGAAAAGTACATCGCCCAACAATTGAGTCGAGCGGACGTGGGATAGTGCTACTGTTTTGCCTCAATCCGAATCTGTTCTTAGATGGGGCAAGGAAGTTGACGGACTGGTAACGTCCAGCCCACAGATGCTCAATTCAGAACACAAGATAGTGTTCAATTCATATCTGGATGAAGGCACAAAATACTAATTGCTCGCAAAGAAAAACTATACTGACCATGTCCCAATGATGGTGTCCCAGCGCTCCGATAAACAGCCTGCCCCTGCCATTACCTTCCATATGACTGTTGGGTGGTGGGTCAGTTTATTTTTACCCAGATGATCAAGAGCAAAAACAAACTGACCCACTACCTAATATTAACAGAGTGTCTTTAGAAAATATGTTATAATCCCGATTATGAAGCAGGTTTTTAAGCGTCCGGCATATCTTAAAAAGACACCGTTGCGCTATTGTCCTGGTTGCGGCCATAGCCTTGCACACAGGCTGATCGCTGAAGTAATCGAGGAACTGGGCATCAGAGAAAGGGTCATAGGTATTGCTCCGGTTGGATGTGCTGTGTTTGCCTATGATTATTTCGATTTCGATATGATTGAAGTTGCACACGGCAGACCGCCGGCCGCAGCCACCGGCATGAAAAGAACACTCCCCGACAATATTGTTTTCTCATATCAGGGTGACGGTGACCTTGCGGCCATCGGTACCGCAGAAATTGTTCATGCTGCAAACAGGGGAGAAAATATAACCGTAATCTTTATCAACAATGCAACGTACGGCATGACCGGCGGGCAGATGGCGCCGACAACATTGCTGGAGCAAAAAACGACTACAACACCAAAAGGAAGGGATAGTAAGACAACAGGCTACCCTCTCCATGTCGCAGAGATGCTCGCCACCATAGATGGGGTCTCTTTTATTGCAAGGACGTCTATGGATTCCGTAAAAAATCTTTTGAAAACAAAAAAGATGATAGAGAAATCTTTCAGATACCAGATGGAAGAAAAGGGGTTCAGTATGATTGAGATTCTGTCTCCCTGCCCTACTGATTGGGGTCTCTCGCCTAAGAAATCGGTTGAATGGTTACGGGACAACATGATGGATGTTTATAAACTTGGGGTTTTCAAAGATACGCATCGCGCATAGCGACAAGCGCCTATGGAGCATACAATCATTATAGCCGGATCAGGCGGACAGGGAACTCTTTTTCTTGGCAGGCTTATGGCATATGCCACACTGCTTGAAGATAAGGAGGTCACCTGGATGCCTTCGTACGGTGCGGAAATGCGTGGCGGCACGGCAAATTGTACGGTCATCATCTCTGATGAGATGATCGGCTCTCCAGTCATCCGAAACCCTCATATTCTTGTTGTTATGAATGATGCGTCTTACAGCCGTTTTGCCGGGAAGCTTCGTCCCGGCGGAATGCTGTTATATGATTCATCGCTTATCAGCAGGAATGATCACAGGGATGACATCAAGGTACTGGGTGTGCCGGCCAGCATGTTGTCGGCGACAATGAACAGTACAAAGCTTGCGAACATGGTGATGATGGGGGCTTTTATTTCCTGTACCGGCATACTCTCACTTGATTCAGTAGTCAGGGCTCTTAACGATATTACCCCCACGAATAGAAAAAACACGATGGAACTTAACAAACAATTAATAGCGAAAGGATTCGATATCATTGAGAATAAGAAAGGCCACCATAGCTGACGTAAAAAAGATCCATGAGTTTGTAAACTATTTTGCAAAAAAAGAGGAAATGCTGCCTCGTGCGCTTAACGAATTATATGAGGGTGTCAGAGATTTCATTGTCTATGACGATAAGGGAGAAATAAAAGGCGTATGTGCGCTCCGAATTATGTGGGAAGACCTTGCAGAAATACGCTCCCTTGCTGTGATAGAATCAGACCAGCTGCACGGTATCGGCAAATCACTTGTCAGGAAATGTCTCAGGGAAGCGGGAGAACTCGGGATTAAAAAGGTTTTTGCACTCACCTACCGGTCCGAATTCTTTAAGAAAATGGGATTCAAAGAAATCGACAAGTCCAAACTTCCACAGAAGATATGGGGGGATTGCCTAAAGTGCCATAAATTTCCGGACTGCGATGAACATGCCGTAATTATTACTCTGAAGCACTAAACTGTATTTTTATATCGGCCTTCGCCCTCAGTTCCTCAATAAGGTTTTTCAATTGTTTGTTGGTTTCGAGTTCAGAGAGGTACTTTTCAATTTCATCTCTTACAGCAAGGTAGTCCTGCCCTTTGAATTTGCTGCTGTTTTCATTGTAGAAACGCTCCATGTCTTCTTCCCTGATTATGATGGCCGATTTTATCTTAATATCAATGTATTCCTGCACCAGCTTATCGTCGTCGGGAGCTTCCAGCCGCATCTTTTTTGCTTCCTGAAGTAAAAGAATTCTGTTGATCATGGAATTCATTATGTCTGAATCTGAAACATTGCCCAGCGTCTTTCTTGTCCGCTCCGCATTTTTCCGGAACTCCGAAAGTGTGATTGCGGTGTTATTGACGTATGCAACTACCCTTTCGAGGATTTCCGCGTAACAGAAAGCAGCAAGTAAAAAGCAGCAAGAAGCAAGTAAAAAACAAAGTAATAACTTGGCGGCCTTTACCCTGCTGCAGGTTGCCGGTTGCCGGCAACTGCTTTTAGAACGCTTGCCCGATGCTAAAATGTATTGCTCCAAGGCTTTCTCCCTTCTCTCTGCTCAATTTGACCCCGTAGTCAACGCTCAATGGTCCTACCGGAGTCTTGTATCTAAGGCCAAGACCGGTTGTAAACTTGAGCTGTGCAACATCTATATCCTGAATTTTTTCCCATACATTTCCTGTATCGACAAAAGTGACAACTCCGAATCCCCGTCCCACATCGGTCCTGAGTTCAAAATTACCCATAACGAAGGCATTACCTCCGAGAGGCGTACCCTCGAACCCTTTAGGTCCCAATGTGTCCTGGTCATAACCTCTTACTGTTGTTCTTCCGCCTAAAAAGAAACGCTCGACTAACGGCAGTCCGCTTGTATGCTTGAACCCCTCTGCAACACCGGCTCTCAAAGAAACGGCAAGCACTATCCTCTTGCTCAATCTCTGATAATTGTTGACATAACCCTGCAATTTGAAAAAATCGGTTTCAGAGAAGAGCAACGAAGAGGCCGCTTTAAATGATGCTCCGGCAAGTATTCCCTTTGCCGGATCGAAAGGATTATCTCTGGTATCATAAATCAGTCCGGGACGTACTCCGCTTATAATAAGAGTACCGGTGTCCTCCCTGCTCAATATTATATCAGGCTGCACATCTTTTGTGTCTACTACCGAAAAATCGTAACTTAAAGCCCCTTTTATTGTATCGCTCAGTTTTTTTTCTACTCCGGCACTTGCGGTCTCCCTTGTGAGACGATAGCTTGTCTCCCCGGTATCGATGTTGAACTCTCTCTTATCTTCATATAAGAGTGATGATTTGAAAGTCAAATCCCTGCCGAGAAAGTACGGTTCGGAATATGAAAGGATAAATCGTTTTTCGAGAGAGCTTACTTCTGTTCTGAAGGATGCCTGCCTGTTCATGCCGAACAAATTCTTGTAACTTATATCGAGGAACCCCCGGTATTTTTCATACTCGCCATAGCCTACGCCATATTCCACGGCCCCTGCATCAGCCTCGCGGAATTTATAGAGTATATCTCTTTGGGAGTCATTTTTTTCAGACGGAACGACTTGAACATCGGTAAAAAGCCCAAGACGATAAAGACGCTGTCTCTCTTTGGTCAGCTCGCTGTTATCGAAGGAAGCATCCATTTTGTGGGTAAGCTCCCGCTCGATGACCGCCTGCTTTGTCTTTACATTGCCGAGGAAAATGTTCTTGCCGAAAAAAGTCCTATCACCTTCACTCACATTAAATACAATATGCGCAGATGTTTCCGCTATTTCCCTGTCAATGTTGACCTTTGCCTCAAGGAAGCCCCGATTGTTGTAAAACTCCTGTATTTTGCGCTGCGCATCGGAGATATCCACCTCATTGTACGGGTTGCCGATCTTGAGCGGTATTATTTTTATTATCTCATCAGAAGGAAAAAATTTTGCACCGGCCACTTTAATATTCGTTATCTTAACTTGTTGTTTCTCATTAATGACATATTTCAGGTTAACGTTTTTGTCCTGCACAGCTATTTCAGGGTCCTGGACTTCAACATACAAATAGCCGAGGGCACGATAAAAATCTATGAGAGCGTCCTTGTCTGATTCCAGGTCCTCGGTGTTGTAGTAATCACCTGTTTTTGATACAAGAATGGCCCTCAGCCTATCCTGAGGGATGGCAGTAGCCCCCTCAAAGGTTATAGTTCCCACCTTATACCGGTCCCCTTCTGATATGAATATGTCGAGCTTCATGGTGTCCCCGGTGGTCGATATAACCGGCGCAGCCTGCGCAAAAATAAAACCACTCCGGTGATAGAGCAACAGGATACCTGCTACGGTCTCCTCAATAAGATCATCACTGATCTCGTTGATCTCGAAAAAAGTCGCCTCTTTCATAAGGTCGCTTGAGCGAATTGTTTTATTACCGCTGAAAGTGATAGTCAGTTTCTTGCCGGGATCAAAATTTATGGTCAATACACCGCTCCGATAGGTATATGACAGGGATGTTCCGACAAAGTTTTGCTTTTTGTAAGAATTAAGTATTTTACTTTTGATTCGGCCCATTTCCTCACGATCGAAAATACCGTTGACCGAAAGCGTTAAATAGTCATTGATTATATCAGCATGCGAAGGGATAATGATCTGTTTGACGATTTCGGGCTGCCCTTCGTAAACAACTATTTCGATTGACACCGTATTTTTTTTGCCCGGTATTACCGCATAAGCGGCATCGGCATTAACGAAACCTCTTCTTTGCATTGCTTCTTTAAGTTTCGCTATACCGTCTTTGATTTTAAGATCGTTTAAACGATCTCCAGTCATAAAATCCAATTGCTTTTTTATAAAGTTGGTTGAAAAATGCTCGTTTTGTTTTACCGTAATCGAAGCGATCACCGGTTTTTCTTTAACTTTGACGACAATTGCAGTATTGTCCGGATCAAGGCTTTCAATAATAATATCGTCAAAAATACCCAACAAAAAAGCACGTCTGACGCCTGCGCTCAGCGCAGACCTGTCCATAACACGGCCCTTAGCAATATTAAGAAGGTACAGAAGCTCAGACTCTGAAATTGAATGCAGGCCACTTACTTCGACCTGTCGTACAGGATCTGCCTTCTCAGGCAAAGGCTGATCGGCAGCATATATGACAGTAGGGCGGATTACGATCAGCAGAAAAAAAACTAACAGTATATTATTTATAATTTGCTTCATTCAAATCCCGTGTTATTATTTGAAGCCAAAGCGGAATTTAATGTCCCCGCCCACGCTGCCCAGTTCATCTCTGTCGCCGACAAGAGATACGTTCGGTCCCAACAGGTATTCCAGCCTCCATACCTGTTCTTCACCCGAACCGGCAGCAGCGCTATAGGTAACGTAAAGCTTGTCTCCAAGCAGACGTTTTGAAACAGTGACCCTGGGAGAAACCGTTCCCGTTGTATTCGACAACGCTGCCGTAGTGGTCAGCGCGCCCTCGGACATCTGTGATACTGAAGGTTCTATCGACAGGCGGTCTAATCCGGTAATTGACCTTAAGCGTTCTTCAAAGACGTCCTGCATTTTTCCCGTAAGAAAAGAGGTAGCTTCCCCTGCACCTATGCCGCCTTCAAGTCCCTTCAGGTTTTTACCTATTGCCCCGACAGTCAAAAGACTGAAAATATCCGTTTCAGCCAAAAAAGGATCGGAAGACAGAGAGAGAGTAAACTGATTAACGTATCCGTTCAGGGTGAGCATTATATTGTAGTTTCTCACTTTAGTCTCGGCTACAATTGTAAAATAAGGTGATATTTGTTCAGGATTCGAAAAGTCCACGACGGCCCGCAATATTTTAAACTCATTATTTCTAAAATAGACGAGGCCCTCTTTTGCTTCCACTGTTCCCAGAACAGCGGGCCGCCCGACAGTCCCTCTTAAAAGAATATCTATTTTCGCCGATGTCTTGGCCACATTATTGTCTATCGCAAGGTTAGCGCATGAGACCCGGACATTTAAATTGGTATTGTCCAGCCTGGAGGATTCAACTTTCGGTTTCTCTTTCTGCCGGAATCCCAAAAGCCAACTCTTCCATTCCACCCTCTTGGTATATTTCGCTCTTTTTATCTCAACATCCCCGAGAATTGTCTGTGAGGCAAGCGTGCCCGCATAGTTGAGGTCAGCATTGAAATTGGTCCAGAAGTCTTTTGATACAGAGGCAGTGACGTCCCGGAGACGTGTGTTGAGGAGAAACCGGTTTATACTGAATTTTTGAAGATATATTGCACCAGTTGCAGTAACATTACCGCCCGAAAGTTTTCCGGAGGCGCTGTCAAGTATGATCCGGTCCTCGTCGAAATACAGATAAGCTGAAACCGAGGAGAGGCGGTAGCGTATATTTTTGAAACCGAGGATGCCGCCGGACACCTCCATGTCTCCGTTTATTTTCGGATTATTCCAGTCCCCGGTAATAGAGCAGACAAAGGAAGCATCGCCGTTTATTATATCGATATTTTTCGACAACGCCTTAAGGGGTGACAGGGACGACGAGCCTTCAAGCAGAAGATCGTAGCGCGATCCGACAGAAACAGAGCCGGAGAGCCTGAACTCCGAGGTGTCACTTTTCATGGATAGGGGGCCTATTGAGAGCTTCTTGTCTTCCAGTTTCAGGCCAAAGCCGGAACTGTTGGTATAGCCGGTCCCGTACAGGTAAACATGGACATTGTTAATGTTTGCCATGGCATTTATATGGTCCTTATCGCCCCGGGCAACAATATTACCCCTCAAGTTGACAAGCAGGTCATCGGGAACATCTTTCATGAAACTTGCCACGATAAAATCATACCGGCCGGATTGAAGGTCTGCAGAGGCATTCCATGGCAGTGCCTGAGTAAGTTGCACTTCTCCTTTAACGGTCAGTTTTTTATTAAGAAGGCCGGCTGTCACAGTCGCATGCTTCCCATTAAGTCTTCCCTCTATATAGCCGTTGCCCACAGGACGTCCTCTGTATGGTCCGGCATTGATATCGCCTTTCAACGTCACTATCGGACTTTCAAAAGTCCCTGTGCCTCTTATGTCCAGGTGGGAAATAAAGATCGTGTCAAAAAAGTTGCCTTCGAAAAGCTCTTTATACCGTGTCTTGAGCTTCTCTCTATGTTTTTGAAGAATAATGTCGGAAACCTTAATTGATTTGCCGCTCGCGTCGACAGAGAACGTATTGTGGGCTCCGACTGTCCCTGAAATGTCGACTGCTGAAGATCCCCTTTTCAAACGGACCGATTTTAAATGCACCGCGCCGCCCTCGTAGGTCACGTGTCCGTCTGCACTGTTTACGGCATATTCGTCCGATATAGTCACGTCGCTACCATGAATATCTCCGGAGAGTTTTATTCCACTCAGGCCGCCGGACAGATTGAAATCAGTGTTCAAAACACCGCTCATAGTTACTTTGTTGGTCAACATACCAGCGATTGTTTTAATATCGATATTACGCAGCGAAAGGGAAAGGTCGAAATCCGGTTTTTTTAAATCGAATAACGATGCAGCTTGCGGAAAAAGTATAGTGCCGGAGGCGCTCATTTTTTCCCTGGGAGATTTGGCCGAAAAATATTTGACGGTCAACCGGTTTTTTTTGTAATTTATGTCGCCCTCCGAGGTATCAAAAATAAAGTCGTTGTTGTTAACGAGCTTGACGTCAGAGAGGTTTTTAGTGGCAAAAGTTGTAAGGTGAGCATCGAAATGCAAATCAATCAGAGGGTCCTTAACACTTCCTGAAACGATATGAGAAAAGCGCGCCGGTCCTGAAACCGCGCTAAAATAAGGAGCTGATAAATCTCTTAAATCTCCTGTCTCCCCCGTACCCCGAAAATTTAACGTGCTGTTTTTCAGGTCCAAAGATCCCGTAGTGTAGAGCTTCGACTTGCCGGTATCGAAAAACATCTGTTCAAAAAAAAGCACGCCGTTCTTCATATTGTATCCGCTTTTTACGTTCCTCACTCTGCCGAGCACGTCCCGGCCCGTAACCGTGCTTCTGTAAGAAAATTGGCCTTCAGGATCAAAGGCGCTGCCAGACGTTGTCAGCGTTCCGCTCACTTTCCCTTCGGGCAGTACGTGCTGCAATCCTGCAAGTTTTAAAAGACCTTCGCTGGAGACATCCGCTGCATTGACTTTAACTTCAAAATAATTTACAACAGGAAGCTTTATCATGGCTTCCACAAGCGCTTTACCCTGAAGAAGTCTTGCATTGCCGCCAAGGAATTTCAGTGCACCGTCACGATACAGGACTTTGCAGTCCAGCTTATCAACCGGTACCCCGAAGAGATCGCCTTTATCAAGCGCCAATTTGCCTTCCCCGTATAGTTTATTGAGAGGGCCTTTTAAAGAGCCGTCAACACTAACATGTCCGGCAATTCTATCTTTTACATTAAGCAGTTCCATCAACGTTTCAATAAACAAATCTCCTTTGATTTTCACGTCGGCAGAAAGGGACTTGGCCCCTGACTTCAGGCCGTCAAAGCCTATTGTCCCCTTTACCGTTAGCTGTCCCTCTCCATTACGTTTCAGCCCGAAGATATTCTTAATAGTGTCAAGATATATCGTGGCTTCAGACTGAAACCTGCCGATAAGACTTTTTATATCGAGCGATCCTGAGGTCCGGACATCCGACTTATAGGAGGTGATTTTAAACTTTTTCAGATCGACAAGCGTATCTCTTAAAAAGAAAATAGTTTCCAGTGACCCTTTTGCCTCATGTAATCCCTTCATATTGAAGAACACTTTCCTGGATGAAACCATGAATTTAGGAGTCTTGTTTATAATGACATCGGCATCAAAACCTTCCAGAGCCGCCTTGCAATTGCTGTCCTGATAAGAGATGGCCGCATCGGTCACGCTGAGCGATTTAACTTCGAGCTTAATAGGCATATGAGCGGGTTTAGCCAGATATTGTTTTATATTTGCCGAAATCTCTTCGAGCTGCTTTCTGTCTGTCCGCAGCTCGGGCCCTTTAAGAACGAGCCTCTTAACAATGAGTTTTTTCCGTATCAGCCCCGAAAGCCCTATATACCCTTTAACTCTCTGGACATCGAGAATCTTTTCACCATTGTCGTCAAATGATTTCAGTCCTTTGATCTCGACAAAAAGAGGCATCAGGTTTATGTATATCTGCTGGGCAATAAACTTTCTGCCAGTCGCATCTTCCAGCTCAGGCAGGATGATCCTCTTTAGGGCATTTGAAATATCAGGCCCCCTTGAGGCATATAAAAAAATGCCGGATAACAGCACTGCTGCCGCAATATATATAAGTTTTCGTTTCATCAGAATAATACGGGCAATAGGCGATAGGCTATTAGCCATTGGTAAAAAGTAAAAGCATGGGTCTGTCCATAGTCTGTAATCTGTAGCCTATTGACCATCACCTATTCCCACAGCCCATTGACCATAGCCTATTATCTATGACCCGTAACCTGCCCTTGTCGCAATTTTCGAATCATGCAAAGCGCCTAAAATTTTTAAAACAAGGTCATAAGTAAGTTTACCCCCATTGTATTGCAAATAAAATACATCCCGGGCAATGCCGTCTTCAGTGTTTATTACAGCAGAAGTTATATCAATTCCGTACCGGAACAATTGCTCTGAAATATCGAATAACAGACCGATCCTGTCAGGCAACAGAAGTTCGAGGAGGGTATGGCCTGAGGAGGTCTCATTATCAATTTCGATAAAGTTCTCCAGCCTTTTCCCTGCAAAGGGCGGTTTCAAAAAACCTCTTTCAGGGCAAATCGGGGTATCCAGAACAATAGCATTGTAAAGGTCCTCTTTTAATTGCTCCTCCAGCCCTTCCCACCAGATGTAACTCCAGTTTGACAATAAAATCTTATCGAGTGCCAGGGCATTATTGCTTGTATAAATCCTGGCCCTTAGAATATTAAGGCCCTTGCAACTCAGCACACCGACAATTTTTGAGAAGAGTCCCGGCTTGTCTTTCGTGGCAACAACTATCTCGGCAGTGCTGTCCGGCCTCTTATTTACCGTTATCGCAAGCACCTCCTCTGCTGCCCTCGCGGCAACAAGGTAATCTGCCTGGGCTGTCTCGCTGGTGGTAGAAATAACATACCTGTCAGGCATTGACTCGATAAACCCCTGCAGCTTCTTGTCTGACGTACTGTATTTCTTTGCTTTTACTCCATGCAGATGATCTTTTGTCCTCAAATAGATATTGTGAAAGAGATATGCCTTCCACTGCGTCCAAAAAAAAGGATTCACAGCAGTCATGTCCGCATACGTCACCAGATAAAGTGAATCAAGGTTTTCTTCATTCTCAACGAGCTCCGCAAGTTGTGTTACGGTTTCGGCAGCCTCACTATCTCTGTTAAGCGCAAGCTTTGACAGCACAATGTGATTTCTTACCAGGAACTCTATCCTTCTCCTGTCCTTATGCTCGATGCCGAAACGCTCCATGACGGCTTTCAGCATTTTATACCCTGAATCTTCATGGCTGCCGCCATTACTGCCGTAGCCGCCTTTTCCTATGTCATGCAGGAGTATGGAAAAAAACAAAATATCCTGCCTGGCCTCTTTGAGGATTTCAGCGAGATAGCCCAGTCTTGCCTGCCGGGTATTTTTCAGACTCTCAAGGTTTTTTACAGCAATCAGTGAATGTTCATCGACAGTATACCGATGATATATCTCATAGATGACCAGGTGCCGCAACCTTCCGAACTCGGGGATGAAACGGTCAAGTATCCCAATCTCATGCATCCGCCGGAGCGTATCATATACCCTCTTCCCCTTTAATATCTCAAGAAAGGCATCCACGGACTTTCTCGACGGACGCATTTCCCTGCTTATAAATAGCGCCCTCCCCCTTATGCTTTCCTGCACCTGATCACTTAATTTCCTTCCTGACATCGAATAAATGCTGAAAGCCTCCATAATTTTATCAATGTTTTTGAAAATTCCCTTGTCTTTGACGGTTATTTCGTTTCTTGCAAGGTAAAAATCATCAGTAATTTTTTTTATGCTCAGGTTCAGCGGAAAATGTATATACTTGCGCCCTGTAATGTTCATAATCCTGTTCAATACGCTGCTGATTGCTTCAGCTTTCTTATAATAAAGCCGCATCATTATTTCTGCAGCAATAAATCTTTTTGTGTTCTTAAAGCCCATACGCTGTGCAACCGCATCCTGGAATTCAAACGAAAGGACATCGTTCCTGCATTTTGAGATAATATGCAGGCTTAAACGCACCTTTAAAAAGAAATCGAAGGCTTTCACAAGATGCAGATAATCGTTTTTTGCAAAAATTGGCGCCAGGCCGGAGATATTGTCTATTTTTAAAATTACTTTTGACAGCCAGGTGAGCGTGTGAACATCCCGCAGCCCGCCTATGCCCTCTTTAATATTCGGCTCAAGAAGGTAAACTGAATCCTCGAATGTCTTGTGTCGTTTGCTGACTTCGCCTAGTATGCCTCCCACAAAATCCCGCTTCTTTTTAAATAATATTTGAGGATAGATCTCCCTTCTGAACTCTTCGAAAACCGTCCTGTCTCCCATCAGGAATCGCGAATCAATAATTGCGGTCCGGGTTTTCGGATCTTTGATCGAATCCTGCAGGCATTCAACGAGGGTCCTGAAACTATGGCTTATGTTCAGCCCCATATCCCACAATTTATAAAGCACCGCCTGGGCCGATTCAGTGGTCTTCTTGTCCCTTCCCCTGGACAGCAACATTATGTCAATATCTGAATACGGCACCATTTCACTGCGTCCGTAACCGCCAACCGCGATAAGCGCCAGATCTTTAGGTACAGCGCCGGAACCGGAATCTTGTAATGCCGTTCTGAATGCGTCCGACAGCATGTTGTCAACTTGTGCTGTCAGATCGAAAACTATAGATTTACCCGTGGACCCTCTATCCATCAGTTCAGATGCCCTCTTGCACCACAGCCAGCTTATATCTTCTTTCATTCAGACTCCAAAAAGTGCCGCCGCTCTCTCATAAATACTAATTGTAACATAGAGTTTGTTCTTATTAACAAAGCCAGGTAGTGGGTCAGTTTGTTTTTGCTCTATATCATTGCTGTCCAAGATAATCTGACATCATTTTAACCATCCCTGTAAAATAAGTCTTTTAGACAGACAAAATCGCCATATCGAGACCAGGTTACCCTTCCATTTTTTTTCAAGCTCATTATGCTGTCCAATTTCAAAAACTCAATGCAATTTGCTCTGCGTCTCCAATCATAGGCGGAGCCGCATAAGGGTTATCAATCCAATGCCATAAGTCCCTGTACGCAAACAGATTATATCTCAACATTGCAACCATATTGCTCAGTGACCACCCAAAGGTTGACCTGAACTTCATATATTTCAGCACCAATATCGCTATCAATGCTGTCCAAATCTGTATCATCAATGCATTCGGGGTGGTTCCCACAAATGTCTTTATTTTGAGATTCTGTTTGATCGTCTTAAAAAATATTTCAATCTGCCACCTGTCTTTATATATGGCTGCGATAGTAGTAGCTCCGAAGCCCAAGTGATTTGTCAAAAGGACGATTACCTTATCGTTCTCCTCATCCCATACCTCTATCCGCCGCAGTGCATTAGGACACAGCTTCCTTGAGTAATACTTCTCAAAAGTGATAAGCTCGTCCCTGAGAATATTTCTGTTCTTGGGCACCATTCTTTGCTCTACTGCTTTGAAATATGCATTGTCTCTCTGACGTGTCACAAAGTAAACTCCCTCCTTAGTCCATCTGCCATAAAGCTCATAATCGGTATACCCACGATCCATCACCACAATGGAGCCAGCTGGAAAGAAAAGTGTTTGGGCAATATTTACTTCATGCACTCTGCCCTCAGTAATATGAGCAAATACCGGTAAATACCCGTCATGATCCAACAGTAAATGCAATTTTACCGCTCCCTTTGTCGTTTTGTACTTCGCCCAATCGAACAAACTTGTGCAGAGTTGGATCACTGTAGCATCAAGACTGAAAAGTTGATTCCTGAATCTGAATTTCCTCTTGCCTTCCCCCATTACATGGCACCTGGCTAAAAACCGATAAAATATTTGCTCATACAACTGCCAAGGTCTATGCTCATTTGCATATGACAGTGTTGATCGATTCGGAGCCGAGGACACACCGAGATGTTGAAGCTTCCCCATGCAGCTGGCCAGTCCTCCACATATCTCTCTTAATGAATGAGCCTGACCCAACTGACAGAAAAGCATACCAACAAACTGCTGCCAGCACGTAAATCCCTTCGCACCCTTTTCCGATCCAGTATCATGCACCGCTTCGTAAAATTCTCTCTTCGAAAATAACTGTAGAATCTGCCCAAAAATACTGCTAAACTTATTCATCGGAAGCCTCCTTAACAGATAGTTTTTCTTTCGCAAGATAATTTTACCTGTTTTGGGGCTTCCGCCCTAAAATTTATTTTGGACAAGTCTGGCTCTATATCAATTAATCTTTGAATCCGGCCACTGGCATGTATAGAAAAATAGCTATTATCGCCATTTCTCTATAAGTGGGCCGGACGTTACCGGCCCACTACTGCCAAAAGTAGGCGCTTCTAAGCGAGAACTCAGGTTATCCAGAGCAAAAACAAACTGACCCACTACCTGGGTATCAAGGAAAATTATTATTTTTTTAATATTAATTTTTTAAATATTGATATTGACGACAATAAAGATTGTTGTTATAATTGTCGGGTTATCTCTTAAGTGCGTGCGGGAGATGCTCAAAAGCACTGTAATTGATTAATATGCCGGGCAACCGGAATGCACGTGCCTTAATTGAGAATATTTTTATATTTCATTTAAAGGGAGGTATTTTATGTCGTTTGATGCAACTAAGCTGGCTGACTGGCAGATATCCGAGGAAGCAGAAAAGAAGATGCCTACACCTGATGAGTGGCGCGAACGTCTTGGACTTCAAAAAGACGAGATGCTGCCCATGGGAAGGCTCTCAAAAGTGGATTTTCTCAAGGTTATTAACCGTCTCGAGAAGAAGTCCGACGGGAAGTACATCGAGGTTACAGCTATCACCCCTACCCCATTGGGAGAAGGCAAAAGCACAACATCCTGCGGATTGATGGAAGGCCTGGGCAAGCGTGGTGTGAACGTTGGCGGGGCGCTGCGTCAGCCTTCGGGCGGCCCCACTATGAACGTTAAGGGCACAGCTGCCGGCGGCGGCAACTCCCTGTTGATTCCTATGACCGAGTTCTCGCTTGGACTCACGGGCGACATCAACGACATCATGAACGCCCACAACCTGGCTATGGTAGCGCTGACTTCACGGATGCAGCACGAACGCAACTATAACGACGAACAGCTTCAGCGGCTCACGAAAATGAGGCGGCTCGATGTTGACCCTACACGCGTGGAGATGGGGTGGATCATGGACTTCTGTGCCCAGAGCCTGCGCAATATCATTATAGGCATGGGCGGACGGACGGACGGCTTTATGATGCAGTCCAAGTTCGGGATCGCCGTTGGGTCGGAGTGCATGGCCATTTTGTCGATAGCCAGGGATCTTGCGGACCTGAAAAAACGCCTTAACGATATCACGGTCGCTTTCGACAAAAGCGGCAACCCCGTCACCACCGGTGATCTGGAAGTCGGCAACGCCATGACCGCCTTCATGCGCAACACAATCAACCCCACTCTCATGAGCACAGCTGAATACCAACCCTGCTTCGTCCATGCCGGGCCTTTTGCCAATATAGCCGTAGGCCAGTCCTCCATCATCGCCGACCGTGTCGGTCTCAAGCTGTTCGATTACCATGTGACGGAGTCAGGCTTTGCGGCGGACATCGGGTTTGAAAAATTCTGGAACGTCAAGTGCCGTGTCAGCGGCCTGAAGCCCCACGTTTCCGTGCTTACCACCACTGTCCGGGCACTGAAGATGCATGGCGGGGGACCCAAGGTGGTTGCCGGTAAAGCCATACCCGAAGAATACACCAAGGAGAATGTGGCACTGGTCGAAAAGGGCTGCGCCAATATGGTCCACCTGATTAACGTGATCCGCAAGTCCGGCATAAACCCGGTGGTATGCATCAACCGTTTTTATACCGATACGAATGCGGAAGTGGCCGCAGTCAAGAAGGCAGCAGAAGCTGCCGGGGCCCGCTGCGCTGAGTCCCAACACTGGCTCAAGGGAGGAGAAGGCGCTCTGGAACTGGCCGACGCAGTCATCGATGCCTGCAACGAGAAGAACGACTTCAAATACCTATACCCTCTGGAGATGAAACTGCGCGATCGCGTGGCACTGATAGCCAGGGAAGTATACGGGGCCGACGGCGTCTCCTGGCTGCCTGAAGCCGAAGCCAAGGCCAAGATGCTTGAAGACGACCCCAAGTACGCCGACTTTGCTACAATGATGGTCAAGACCCACCTGAGCCTAAGCCACGACCCGGCTGTCAAGGGAGTGCCTAAGGGCTGGACGCTGCCCATAAGAGATATCCTTATATACTCAGGAGCCAAATTCCTTTGCCCATGTGCAGGCACGATCAGCCTCATGCCCGGTACGAGTTCCAATCCCGCCTTCAGAAGGATTGATGTCGATACCGCAACAGGCAAGGTGAGTGGATTGTTCTAAACTCCGGTTTGATGCGATTCCTCAGGCCCCCCGATCTTTCGGGGGGCTTTTTTGTGGGCAGACATTGCTCGACTTTTTTATACGATGTTATTCAAATGGCTTTGAGAAAGAAGCTGTAACGGCTTAAAGCGTATGACCTTTTAGAACGCCGTTCATAAGACCGCTCTAAAGGTCTATGTCAATAGTGCTCAAAAAAGTGTCCACCACTGTTTTTTTCAGCTCTATTACTTCTTGGAATTCTTTTATGAATTGCCTGTACGGTTTGGCAGCCCCATCCTGCATACTTTTCAAGAGCGCGCCGCAGAAATACCAATTGCATCTGAAAGGACGCAGGGATCTTTCAATCGTACAGCCGGCAGCTGAAAGAAATTGGCAGCAGTCCGTATCGCGGACGTTCTCTTTGTGGGCCGGCGGGTTCAGTCCGAGGGCTTGAATATAGATCAAATCCTCATAATCGTAATAGCTGTGCCTGTTAATACAGCACACATTACAGCAATGAGGACAGACCTCAGCCGTATGACTCTTCATAAAAACATCTAATGTCTCAAGGGCATTTTTAAGCAGCATTGCATTACTGAACAGTTTCGACGACTCCACAATCCATTTCTGATCCGGCGAAAGTGGCGGCAAGCCTTCATGACTTTGCATAATATGTTTTCACCTCCCGATCTTAAGTTGCCGCCCGGGTGCAGCATATGGTTTACGTTGGGTATATCTTCAATAAATCATTATAATACTCTCAAATGGCAAAAAGAAACTGCTCACTAGGAAAGAATTACCATGGGGAGGAAAAAATATCATTATGAGGAATTGAGGAATCTGTCATACATAAAAGAGTGCACAGAGAACAAATAGCTGAATGAGTTTATTGTTTTTATAATCAAATAGTTTCTCTGTGTCCTGGATTAAAGCACCTAGTGTTGGCTATGGTTACTTATTATTTAGTGCTGGGTATATTTTTTGCTTGTTCAATATGCGGCGGCAACAATCAAATAAAAAAGGACCACATATGGGATTTAACACAATAATAAGAGATATTGCTAAATACCTGAACCGGATGGTACTCCTGAACATGCTGTTTCTCGCGCTGATCATCCCGGTTGTTTTTATAGCCCTGGGAGCAGAAACATCATTAGTAGCGCTGATCACTGCATCAGGAGGATTTATTATCTGTATTGCCAATTTACTCTTTATAAATCGATATTTTGTGCGTAAAACCGAATCTTCCCTTACAACGTCTTACGACTCGCTCCAGAATGATTATCTTTATGATGACCTCACAAAGGTTTATACCCGGCGTGCGGGCCTGGTTCGTCTAAATGAGGAATTCGCCCGCGCCAGGCGAAATTGCTCAGATCTGTCGGTCGCCATGGTCGATGCCGACCACTTCAAAAACATTAATGACACTTATGGCCATCTGGTGGGCGACAAGGCTTTGATCCACATAGCATCCATCCTGAGATCAGGGCTTCGGGAATGCGACATCCTTGTAAGATATGGCGGAGAAGAGTTTCTGGTCCTTCTTCCTGATACGAGCAGCAGCCAGGCTGCCCTGCCTCTTGACCGTCTCCGCCACGGGCTTGCCGAACAGAAGTTTTTTAATAGTAACGCCGAAATAAGTTTATCCATCAGCATCGGCATTGCCACTTTATCTACTCTCGATAACAACCCGATGGACGTGATTGAGCGCGCCGATAAAGCCCTCTATTCAGCCAAGAGATCGGGTCGCAACAGGGTTGTATACGACTGTCAAATGCCTAGATTCAGTCCGGCGTTGAGCAATGCATAATAACACGCTAACCCTTTAGGGGTGCGGCTGGTGGGGTTGAAAGAGTTGGATTATCTTGTAATCTTGTTCTCGAAATAACTTCAGGCAGGCATCCACGGCAGCCGGTTCATAATGCGTGCCTCTGCGCTTACCTATTTCCTCCAGCGCCACGGCAATGCCCATAGCAGGACGATAGGGCCGGTGAGAGGCCATGGCTTCCACCACGTCGGCAACGGTTAGAATCCGTGCTTCCAGCCTGATGTCGTTGCCGGAAAGACCTTCGGGGTAGCCGGAGCCATCCATATGTTCGTGATGCTGCAGAATCATCTCTGCGATAGGCCATGGAAACTCGATTTCTCGCAGAATGTCATAGCCTGTTTTAGGATGGTCCTTGATAAGATCGAAGGCTTTTTCTGACAAGTGAGCGGGACTTGTGAGGATTTCTGCCGGTATCGCTATTTTTCCGATGTCATGGAGCGTAGCGGCCATGCGTACGGCGTCAATCTGATCCGGGGAAAGGCCCATTTCCTGCGCTATCGCCTTCGCTAGATCGGCGACACGTTTTTGATGACCGGCAGTATAGGGGTCCCTACTTTCCACAACCGTGGACATGGCCTGAGTGATACCCCCGATGGATTTCCGCAGGGTTTCAAGTGTACGTTTCAATTCATTTTCGTTGCGGTTAATGTCCGTGACATCCCGGACAATACCTTGATATCCCAAAATCGTGCCGTCTTTGCCTTTGCGGACGGTGGCGGTGAGAAGGCAATCCAGCGGGACGCCGTTTTTCTTTTGCAACTGGACTTCATATCCCCGGACCGCAAGCTCCCTGTTCAATTTCTGGTAGAATGCAGCAATATCCTGATAATTTTTATAGAGTTCAGAGATTTCTGAACCGATCATCTCTTCCATGTTGTAGCCGAATATCTCCAGTGTCGCCTGGTTCACACCCAAGATATTGCCCGCCGCTGTCCATATCATGACTGCATCTTTGGTATCCTCAAAAAGATTCCGGTATCGTTCCTCGCTTTCACGCAGCGCTTCCAAAGCCTGCCTGCGCTCTGTTGTCTCTCGGATGATGGAGGTGAAGATCCATGAACCGGTGTTTTTGTCCGCGGAGAGGGACAGCTCAATGGGCCTGGTAGTTCCATCTTTCCGCAGGCCTTCATATTCTGCCGTCTTTCCTACGAACCTGGCTTCACCTGTGTCCAGAAATCGCCTTACGCCTTCTTGATGTTTTTGTTTGAACTTCTCCGGAATCAGCACGTCGATCGGTTTTCCCACCATCAGTTCCTTAGAAAAACCAAAAAGATCGGTAGCTGCCCGGTTCCATTGGACAACCTGCATCTCTTCGTTGACGGATATGATGGCGTCGGTGGAGGTCTCCACCAGCGTGCGATAGCGCTCTTGGGTTGCATGAAGCACCTCTTCCTGCTCGCGTTGTTTCCTGGCAGCATACTGGACGTGAGAACCGAAAATCAGAAAAAAACACAACACAATCAGACGTTGGCCTATTTCCTTTATGTTTAGGCCGAGCAACGGCGCGGCAGAAGGAGATGAGCCGCCAGAGGCGAGGACATAGAGAAGTGTATCGACAATCCAATATATGGCGCCAAATACTATACTAACAAACAGCATGGACTCGTTGAGGCGTGCCAGTATTTTAAGTTTTTTCTTCATCCTCTCTGACTCCCGGTGACTTTCAACGTGGGAAATCTACCAGGCAACTGATATTCTCATATTATCTCTTCCCCGTACTCCCAAAACCGCCCCGGTCCGTATTGCCAAGCGATTCAACCTCTTCAAACTGGACCGCCGGCATCTTCTCAACAATACGGAAGTGGCAGATCTTGTCACCTTTGTTTATCACGGTATCTTCCGTCGCATATACCGACATCTGCCACTCGTCACCATCGCCGCAGTAAGACTCATCGATGACACCTGGAGAGTTCGGCTGGAGCACCTTCCAGTTCGCAAATGTGCTTGATCTCGGCGCCAAATGGGCCTCATAACCAGCCGGTAAGTGCATTGCGACTCCGAGCGGCACACGGCCGCTTCCCCCGCCTTGGAGAACCACTCTTTCCACCGCCCTCAAGTCGATCCAGTCGCCCACCTCGATCTTTTGAATGCGCACCACATCCGGACCAAAATACTTGATCCTGATCTTTAAAGGCCCCATACTATCCTCCTGTTACTAAACCGCTTGATCTGAAGCCTCTCAGTCTTTGCGCTGTCCTTCCTCCTACCCGAAACTTTGTGCTTGGCTTTGTAATAACACCATCAACTATCTTTTTTGTCCGCCTGCTCATTTTCCCTCATCTTCTTCGCTATTTCCGCTATCTTTTTTTGCAATTCAATTTCTTCATCCGTTAGCACCGGCTCTCTTTTTGCCCGCCATCTGGAATAAAGCAGGCTGAGTGTCCCAAAGATATAAACGGAGGCTCCAATAAGCCAAAACGGTAAAGACTCTCTAAGCAAAAATCTCAACTCGTCCACAGGAAAATGCAAAGGGTCTAGGATTATCAGGCGCACGAATGATCCCCACGCTTCCCGGTAGAAAATCGTTGTCAGCGCCACAGCAATAATCACCTGTAAAAGGAATAAGCGCTTTAACATATTCAAATTCTTTCCGATCCTCCTCAATTCGACCCTCATATCAAATTATCATAATAGCATTTCTATTAGAAAAAAGGGCCGGCGTTTCTTCAATCCCCTCTTGTCTCTTTTCCATCGCATTTCTACCGTTTCGAACACTCGGCCTCTTCGCTCCAGTAAACTATTATTTCATACCATTATTTTGGTAGTGGGCCAGTTTGTTTTTGCTCTGTATCAATTAGTCTTTCGATTCCGGCCACTGGCATGTATTGAAAATTATCTATTGACGCCATTTCTCGACAGTGGGCAGGGCGATACCTGCCCACACTGAGAACTCAAGTGATACAGAGCAAAAACAAACTGGCCCACTACCATTATTTTCATAGTGTTGAAATTTTCCCTTTTATTGTGTTATTTTTATGTACAAAAAGCAATTTCCTATCAGTTGAACGCTATATGGTACTTCAGGAAGTGCGCCATCCTGCTCTGCCCTTACGGCCGCGTCAGTTACGAAACGGCGTATGAGACAATCGCATGTACTTCCCGTGTATCCAGGAGGGTGAAAGCGCCATGAAACGCGTCGTTTTCAATCAAAAAGGTGGTGTCGGCAAGAGCACCATCACCTGCAACCTGGCCGCCATTGCCGCCGCACGCGGGGCTCGCACGCTGGTGGTCGATCTCGATCCTCAGGCCAACTCAACCGGCTACCTGCTTGGAGCGGCAGCCAAGGGGCTTTCACCCACGGTGACCGAGTTCTTCGACCAAATGCTCAACTTTAAGCTGCGGCCGAAAGCGACCGAGGATTTCATCCACGCAACGCCCTTCGAGAACCTGTTTGTCCTGCCGGCCGATGCTGCGCTGGAAGAGCTGCAAGCCAAGCTCGAATCGCGCTACAAGATATATAAGCTGAAAGAGGCGCTCGAAAAGCTCGACTTCGACGAAATGTGGATTGACACGCCTCCGGCCTTGCACTTCTACACCCGCTCGGCGCTGATCGCCGCCGACGCCTGCCTGATTCCCTTCGACTGCGACGAGTTTGCGCGCCGTGCGCTGTACACGCTTCTGGACAATGTTGCGGAAATCCGCGCCGACCATAATAAGACACTGGAAGTGGAAGGAATCATCGTCAACATGTTCCAGTCGCGCGCCATTCTGCCGCATCAGGTGGTGCAGGAACTGCGCGACGAGGGACTGCCGGTAATCGAGCCTTTCCTGTCGGCTTCAGTGAAGATCAAGGAATCACATCAGCAGGCGATGCCGATGATCCATCTTGATCCCCGCCATAAGCTGACCTCCGAGTTCAACCGCCTGTTCGATGCGCTTGCGCAGGCGCGCGAAGCGGCCAAACAGAAAAAAAGCGCCTGACCTTACTAAATCAAAAAGAGCATCTGTCTTGTTTTTTGGTGGTTAGCCCATATATGGCATGCTAACCCTTACCGTAGTGCCTCTGCTCTTATCCCCCAGGATCTCCACCTTCCCTCCCAAAGGATAAACACGTTCGCGCATCCCCATGAGGCCATAGGATTGAGACTTGGATAGCTGTTCAACTGTTATGCCCTTACCATTGTCTATAACTTCTAAAGTTATGTTGTTACTGTCTTTTGTCAGTCTTGATGTTACCTTTGTTGCCTTCGCATGTTTAAGGACGTTTGTCAGAGCTTCCTGGAAAATCCTGAAAAGTACCGTACTCCGCTCTCTGTCCAGCTCAATAACCTCTGGCTCAGAGTCAATAGCGCATTCAATCCCTGTACGTTTCTGAAATTCATCCGCCTGCCATTTGATTGCCTCAACAAGGCCAAAATCATCCAATATCGATGGCCTCAACTCAGAGCAGATACGCCTGACAGACCGGATCGTGTTATTAAGGGACTCCAACATGGCTCCGGCCTTGTCTAATATGGGCTTATGGTCTCCGTATTTCTCGCGAAACCAGCTTAATTCCATCTTCTGAGCGCTTAGCGTCTGGCCAAGTTCATCGTGTATCTCACGAGCGATTTTCATTCTTTCTTCTTCTCTGACAGATTGTAAATGGGCGGCAAGATTACGTAATTGTTCATTGGATCTATTTAGCTCCAAGGTCCTTTCAAAAACGCGCTGTTCCAGTTGTGCGTGAGCCATGCGCAACTCATCTTCCGTTCGCTTGCGAATCTCTATTTCTGTTTTCAGTTGATCATTCAGGTACGATAATTCCATGGTGCGTTCCTGGACCCGCATCTCCACCTCGGTGTATGCCTTATGAAGCGCCTCCTTAGCCTTCACTTGCTCTGTGATGTCCCGGATTGTTTCGATGGCGCCTACCCGGATTCCCTTTTCATTAAAAAGTGGCGCCGCCGTTGCCCACACATAAGCGCCCCTGCCTCCGTACAGGCCGGGGCAGAACGTCTCGGCATAGAGGACATTCCCTTTTTCCTGGATATCTTTGTACCTGGCTGCAAGATCCGTATCATCTCCATCCAGGAAGTCAAGCATCTGCTTTCTCTTCTCCCCGTAGAAGGGAACTGTGTAAGCATAATCGCCCTTCCCGATTATCTCCGCCTTACGGACCCTCGTCATCTTCTCGATGGCGACGTTCCATATGATGACCTTCTTGTCATTGTCGATAACGAATGTGGGATCAGGGAAAAAATCTATGATGTCAATAAGCGCCTCCTGTGCCTGCTTACGGTCCATAATTTCTTGAGCGAGATTTTTATTGAGATCCGATAAATCTTTTGCCGACTTTTCAGCATGTTCGGCATGACTGATACTGATACGCAGCAAAACCACAACAAGCCCTGTAAGAGCTAATCCCATCAGGAGGAACCCCCGGGGGTGCCAATTGCTCCTTGCAGCTATGAAGTCCGGTGTGGCCGAATAGATTACCAGCCATTTTCGCCCAGCGACCTCAAGCGCCTTTGAAATTATGAAGCCTGTTACAGGCCGGTCTTGGTTTAGTAAGGGAGTTTTACGAGCGCGAGATGAATGTGTATAAAGAAACAGATTTTTCTCAGGTGCTGATGTATCATAGATAAAAAAATCTACGCCTTCGGGTTTTAAATAATTCATTGCTTCTTCGGCAATGTCACTGATTCTAAATGTGCCCAGAGCGAAGCCTTCAAGATTGTCCCATCGTGCCCGATCGGAATTTATTAACGCCAACTTCCTGTAGATCGGCGCAAAGACCATAAAGCCGAATTGACTCTTGGTCTCCTGGACAAGGGTTATTCTTGCAGTAGCACGCATCTTGCCTGTCTTTCGGGCGACTTCCATAGTCTCCCGCCGGTCGGGAGTGGAAGCAAGATCAAACCCAAGGGCTATCTTGTTACCCTTATCGGGCTCGACAAAATAGACGGGGAAATATTCCTTCCGGTTCTCCGCCCTCTTCATTTTTTCCTGTGCAGTATGTTCAGTGAGTTGAAAATCGGGGAAGCCTTCTCTTCTTGCAGCACGTTCATATGACGCCCGCCGGGAATCCGGTACGCGCGGTATCCAATTAACAGCTTGAATACTTGAATGTTGTTTCAGGATATGGCTTGTAAAACTCTTAAACTCAGACCTCTCTATGTCCTTTTTCGATGAATGATACAGGGCTTGAAACGATGCAAGCACCGATAGATCGCTATCGAGCTCTCTCTTCAATACGGAATATTGGTTTTCAGCTGCTTCATTGAATTCTATCTGTATATGTTTCTTATCATCGTAATAGCTCAAAGCAGAGACAATGATGGATAAGGCGACGCCCAGGAGCACGATTACAGCAAATAAAATATTGCGAAATGACTTATTGCCCAAAGTGTATCTCATAATTTTGTCGCCTCTTGCAATAAGCCGACATATGTTGAGACGTTCCTCTTGATCGAAGGACAGAATTGTAACACTTTAATAGATGGTATCAGGCAACGCCTCCACTTCTTTTCTGGTTACAGGCTTGGGAAGCCAATATGTAGTGTAAACTTTTCTTGTGTGAAAATGAAATAAGGTAAAACCTTGTGCGATACCGGCATCGAAAGAAGTGCTCTCAGCTATGAATACTGCGGCCGGAATGCTATAATTACAGGAGAGGTGCATATGTTTATTTGCCTTGTACAACATGCTAAAGCAAAAAGCGAAGAAACAGATCCGGCAAGACCACTCTGTGAAAAGGGACTGGCCGACGTTACAAAGATGGCCTCTTACGCATCGGGATTGCACATCGGCATCAATGAAATATTCCATAGTCCTAAGTTAAGGGCAAAACAAACAGCGGAGGTGCTTGCCGACTATTTGAAACCGGCGGAAGGTCTTACGGAAACCGGCGGCTTGAAGCCTAATGATGATCCTGCCGTATGGGTGGAACGCCTAAAAGTGATGACCGCTAATATTATGCTTGTCGGTCACCTGCCTCAGCTCGGCAAACTTGCATCTTTATTGCTTTGCAGCGATGCTGATAAAAATATTGTTGCCTTCCAGATGGGGGGAATAGTTTGCCTTAAACGGGATGAAAATAGGGCTTGGGCGCTGCAGTGGATGATAACACCGGAAATAATAGTTTAAAATTTATTTCCCTCTCTTTCCCTTCTTTATATTTCTTGATTGAATTATTAACCGTCTCATAGGTAAAAACTTCTTCCTGTTATGTGCAGCTATTAAAGCCGGCCTATGATGTCTTTTTTTTGTTTGATCAGATGCTTTAGATTGTCGATCTTGCACACAGGCGCACAAGACGAAAAAGCCTTACGTTACACCTGAAGATCAATTTCCACTTATGCATGGGTCGTCTCAATAATGAGGGGGATATTTAGTGCGACGCAGCATTATTATTCAGAATTGCATTTTAGGAATATTTCACTTTACGGTTTAAATCGATTAAAATAATCAGGTGGCGTTATTGAAAAAAGTTTTCACCCCTCTTATCGTCGCATTGGTCCTATCCATCATCTTGCATTGCATTTTTATTGCTGGAGCATACAAGCTTGGAATGTTTGTTTTTGCCCATGATCTTTCTGATAAACAGCTGACCGCAACACTAATAACGGAAAATACTTCAAGACCGATTATTGCCCCTCAGATCAAGACCCGGCGACAAAATACCAGTCAAAGCAAAGGATCTGAGGAAAGTGATCACCCCGGCCCTGAAGTTGTCGAACCGGCAGCGTTGGAAAACTCCGCTCCGGTGGAGGGCACCGCAATAACACAAAAAGATACAGGTTTTTCAGGGTCGCAGGATGCGACAGAAACTGCCGCTGCTATACCTGCCTCGCCTAAGACAGCACCCCCGGCTGTCAAGCCTGAAGGCAGTACGGCGCTGTCAAAATTCACACTGGAAAAACTTTCGTACAGCCTTTATTGGTTCGGGATCCATGTCGGAAATGCGGAACTCGAAGCTGCGGGCAGTTCAGGTAAGGTAATAATAAAATGCGAGGTGCATTCTACACCGGCTATTTCGGCATTTTACAAGGTCGATGATCACTCCGAAAGCAAGATTATCAATGGAGTTCCGGTGAATTTCAGGATAAAACAGCACGAAGGGAAATACAGGAGTGACAAGGAAACCGTTTTTGATCCTGATAAAAAGCAGGTCACCTTTTTTAATTACAGAAAAGGAACAAAGGACGACTATCCTATTCAGAGCGCTGAATTGTGGGATTTGATCTCAGGCTTTTATTATCTTAGAACGCAGCCTTTTGAGGTGGGGAAAATCATCTATATTGATATTTTTGACAGTGATAAATTCTTTCAGGCTGAAGTCAACGTAATCGGAAAAGAACAGCTCAAGTTCTCTGGAAATAAAATCTTAGATACTGTTAAGGTGAAGCCTGTCCTTAAATCCGAAGGTTTGTTCCAGAATAAAGGGGACATCCTGATCTGGCTGACAGATGATGACAACAAAACGCCGGTAAAAGTCGAGACAAAGGTCCCCATAGGGAAAGTCGTTGCTATTTTAAAATCGCTGGAAACCGGGAAGTGAATGGGGTTATAGTATAGATTAAATGGAAAACGAAGGCTTCCGGAAATACATTGTGGTAAGGGGTGCGCGCGAGCACAACCTCAAGAATATCGATGTTGCAATTCCACGGGACAAAATAACTGTTATTACAGGACCTTCCGGTTCGGGAAAATCATCGCTCGCTATGGACACGATTTATGCCGAAGGACAAAGGCGTTATGTTGAGAGTCTTTCAGCCTATGCCCGGCAGTTCCTTGAACAGATGCAAAAACCGGAACTGGATTACATTGACGGACTCTCGCCTTCCATTGCCATTGACCAGAAGACTGTAACCAAAAGCCCCAGGTCGACAGTGGGGACCATCACCGAAACCTATGACTACATGAGAGTACTATATACACGCATCGGGATCCCTTATTGTTACCGGTGCGGTGCAATTATCGCAACACAGGATATCAACAATATCATTGTGCCGGTCTGTTCTCTTCCGGAGGGCACAAGAATTCAGGTGCTGGCCCCCCTGGTAAGGGGCAGGAAGGGTGAATATAAAAAGGAACTCCAGCAGATGAGAACAGACGGCTTTGTGAGGGCAAGAATAGACGAAAAGATGGTGGAGCTTACCCAGGACATTACACTAAAAAAGCAGCAGCGGCACACTATCGAGATCGTCATCGACCGCTTTATCATAAAGCCCGGCATAGAGCGGCAGATCAAGCACGCGATTGATACCTCTCTGAAATATGCCGATACTGTGGTAATAAATCTTATTGATGAAAACAGGGACATCCCATTCAGCAAAACCCTTGCATGCCCGAACTGCGGTATCAGCTATCCTGAAATAGAGCCGCGCCTGTTTTCGTTCAACAGCAAGTATGGCGCCTGTCCCAAATGCAACGGCATGGGGGTTGAAGGCATTGTTGACGAGGAGTACCCCGATGATATTAACGAAAGGGAACTTATCCACTTACCCACTTGCAAGGCTTGCGCCGGCATGCGGCTCAGAAAAGAAGCGCTTACTGTGAAGATAGGCAATATAAATATCGGCGAATTCTCGGCGATGTCGGTTGAGGAGGCAAAAACATATGTGGACAGCCTCACTCTCTCCGAAAGAGAAAGGACCATCTCCAAAAGAGTGCTGAAAGAGGTCAGTGACAGGCTTTCCTTTCTTGATAAAGTGGGGCTTGGCTATCTGACGCTGAACAGGCCTTCGCTCACCCTCTCCGGAGGAGAGGCACAGAGGATAAGGCTTGCGACACAACTGGGCTCATCTTTCACCGGTGTTCTGTATGTGCTCGACGAACCAAGCATAGGACTGCATCCGAAAGACTGCGGCAAGCTGCTTAAAAACCTTACGGCAATACGTGACAGCGGCAATACGATCATAATCGTGGAGCATGATGAGGAAACAATCCGATGGGCTGACTACATTATCGATATGGGGCCCGGTGCAGGCAAGAATGGCGGCTGGATTATTGCAGCCGGCACTCCTGAAGAAATTCAAAATAACGAGTCGTCCATCACCGGGAAATATTTGAGCAAAAAGCTCTGTATTCCGATACCGTCTAAACGCCGGATACCGAAAGATTTTCTGATTATTGAGGGGGCATCGGAGTTCAACCTCAAAGGTATAGATGTTTCCATTCCCCTCAGCTCTTTTGTCTGTGTCACAGGTGTGTCGGGGTCCGGCAAAAGCACCTTGATATTCGAAGTCTTATACAAGTCGCTTGCCAGGCACTTGTATAACAGCAAGGTCATTCCCGGGAAACACAGGCGTATTGAAGGACTGAAAAAAATTGATAAAGTTATTTGTGTTGATCAGTCGCCGCTGGGAAGGACCCCACGGTCAAATCCCGCAACTTACACCGGAATATTCACGTTCATTCGGGACCTTTTTGCGCAGCTTGCGGATTCGAGGGTAAGGGGGTACAAGGTCTCTCGTTTCAGTTTTAATCTTGCCGGTGGCCGCTGTGAAACCTGCCAGGGCGACGGCCTCAAAAAAATCGAAATGCACTTCCTCCCGGATGTCTATGTAACCTGTGATGTATGCAAAGGCAAACGGTATAATAAAGAAACACTTGATATTTATTACAAGGGTAAAAATATTGCCGACATCCTTGAAATGACGATTTCTGAGGCGCTTGAATTCTTTGCGGCAATCCCTCCATTGAAACAGCGCCTTGATATCCTTGAAGATATCGGGATGGGATACTTAAAACTGGGTCAGCCCGCTACTACGCTCTCAGGAGGAGAATCCCAGCGTCTGAGGCTCTCAAAAGAGCTTGGCAAAAAGGCCACCGGGAATACGTTGTATATTCTTGATGAACCTACTACAGGGCTTCACTTCGTCGATGTGCAGCGTCTGCTCAATGTCATCAACAGGCTGGTTGATATGGGCAACAGCGTCATTATCATTGAGCACGATATTGATATCGTAAAATCGGCTGACTATGTAATCGACCTCGGTCCCGAAGGCGGCAATGACGGCGGCAGAATCATCGCCACCGGCACTCCGGAGGAAGTTGCCCGCAATGTTAATTCGCATACCGGAAGGTTTTTGGCCCAGAGGATGAATTTCAGAAAATGAACGGTATTAAAACTACACTGGCCGATAAAGTCCTGCTCTTAATATGTATCTTTCTCTCTTTTTACAGTTTTGTTTATGTAAGAGAGGCAATGCCGAAAGGGACTGAGGTCAGAATCGAGGTCGACGGCAAGCTAAAATATACATTTCCGCTCAGCAAGGACAGAACAGTCGAATTCAACGGGGTGATCGGAATGACCACGGTTGAAATAAAGGGAGGAAAGGTCAGGATAAAGGAAGCTCCTTGCCCCAATAGAGTCTGCATCCATCAGGGCTGGATAGAAAGCGGGGCACTCATATGCCTTCCCAATAAAGTTATTGTCACCATTTCACGCCCCGACAATAGCAAAGGCCCTGATGCAATCAGCGGATAAGTACCGTATCGCCATACTGGCATCATATGCCCTTGCCCTGCATGGGTTTGAGGCACTCCTTCCTACACCGATACCCTGGCTGCGCCTGGGGCTTTCAAATATAATCACCGTGATCACACTCTTTTTTTATGGAATCAAACCGGCATTGACGGTCACCATGATCAGGATTGTCCTTGGCTCACTGCTTCTGGGCACTTTTTTAGGACCTGCCTTTTTCCTCAGCCTTAGCGGAGGGCTGGCAGGGACCCTTTCAATGTGTATCGCGATGACTCTTTTCCCCGGTCTTTTCGGCCCATTAGGAATTAGTCTGATCGGCGCCTTTTTTCATAATATAGCGCAGCTCTTTACAGCCTATGTGCTTTTTGTCAGGAAAATCGAGGCGGTCCTGGTGGTGCTCCCTTTTTTAGCAGCGGCAGGAACGGTGACAGGAGCATTTAACGGTATTGCGGCAAAGTATCTGATACAGGAAGTAAAGGCGGCACAGCAAAAAACAATGAAGGAAAGATGATTCCCGGGGATTCACCACTTATATTTCATCTCACGAGCTGTATTTTTTATGACGACAAGTGCTGTATGCAGTCTTTGGAGCTTAAGGCTCCGCTTTCTTATGAGGTCAATGTCGCGATACGGGAAAGACTCGGAGCGGATTCCGGCTTGTACTTTCATCACTATCGCATAGAGCGATTTAAGGGACACCTCACTGAACGGCTTCAAATAAAGCGGGTTTATCGATACATATCCTTCAGCAATATCCGATGCTATTGCCTTGAGATTCTTTGTACCGTGATCAGCCATGCCTCTTGTTCTCTTACGTTTCTGCCGTCTCGTTCTTTTTGACAAAGAACGGCGATATCCAGATGCCGACTTCATAAAGCAAAATTATCGGTACAGCCATGAGTGTCTGGTTAAAGGCATCCGGCGTCGGCGTCAGGATTGCCCCGGCAATAAAAGCGAACAAAACAGCAAACTTCCTGTTTCTCGCAAGTCCCTGAGGGGTTACGATGCCCATTTTTGTAAGGAAGATAATGGCGATTGGAAGTTCGAATATGACGCCGAAAGCAAGAATGAACTTAAGGCAGAAGTCCACGTACTGCCCTACAGAAAGCATGGGCATAAGGAAATCTCCCACTTTATACGTAAGAAGAAACCCCATTGCAAAAGGCAATACTATAAAGAAACAGAAAGCCGCCCCCGCAAGAAAAAGAGCTGTAGCAGACAAAATAAAAGGGAGGACATATTTTCTTTCCTTTTGAAGAAGTCCGGGAGATATAAATAGCCAAAGCTGGTGAAAAATTACCGGCAAAGCCACCATAAACCCCGCTACAAAAGCGACTTTCAGGTTCATCCAGAACGCCTCGGCCGGCGCAAGGAAGACCAGTTTTGTATTATGAAGTTTATCTTGCGGTACAAAGTGTAAAAATAATTTCTTTACGGAGAAATCCAGGCTGTATTTGAGGGGAAACATGATAAACCTGAAGATTTCCTCGGAATAATTAAAGGCAATTACGAAGGTTACCATCACGGCAATAAGTGAGATGATAATACGTTTCCTGAGTTCGCCAAGGTGGGCCGTAAGGGGCATTGTATAGTCTGCCATTCAGGGTCTCCCGGCTATAATGAATCAGGAGCGATCTTTAGTTGAAGTATCGCGCTGTTCCGTGGCATTTGAATCATGAGTATCCATTGTTTCCGTGGATTTATGCTCAAGCGTCTGATCGGCATTGACTCCCCGAGAGTGCCCCTCACCTGAAGGCGGCTGGTTTATGTTGTGGATTTCTGAATCCACCTGCTCTTTTACTCCATTAAGCGCCTTTTTAAGCTCACCTATTCCTTTGCCGAGTGCCCTGCCGATTTCAGGAAGCTTATTCGGGCCAAAGACTATCAGTGCTACTACAAAAATTACGACAAGCTCAGGCAATGTCAAATTAAACATGATAAGTAGTATACCACATAGGGTCTGCGAATAAATAACTTGTGCACTCAGACGTGAGTTCAATCAATGTGCAGGTTGTTTATTCGCAGACCCTTACTATTATTCGTAGATTTTTTGAAGTTTTTTCTTCTCTTTCGGCAAAATAATGCTTATTGAAAATAAAAGGCGATAATCGGGGGTACGTCTTTCTATGTTAAAACCTGCACCCAGTGTTGTATAAAGGTTCTCAAGAGTGGCAATCCTGTATCCCACCCTCCATTCCAGGAGATCAATTTTAGCTTTAAAATAATCTTTTCTTCCTACCAGTTCGGCGAGGAACTTCGAGTCATGCGTAATTGCCAGCTCGCTTCCGAGGTTCACATTATATTGGTAATGCAGGTCAGAGTTGCCGGGTTTCTCATACAATATATTTAAATGCCCTTTGAAAGGACCTACCTTCTTGGTAAACAACAATCCCCCCCCATGCTCTCCTTCAGTAGAAAACTCATCGCTCCCGGAGGGCGTGGCAACCGTAAGCATATACGCGATTGCGGGGTAATACAGCCCCTCATCCAGGATCCTGTGTTTGATCCCGAAGTTTGCGTCTTCGAAGCCGTTAATATGATTTTCCCAATTGTCGATGTAGGGGAGTGTCATATCGATTTCAAACCGGTCATGGATTCCATAGGCAAGCTGGACCGTTGTGCGATAAAAATTCGGCTCTGCCGATCTTTCGAAACCAAGACTTATACCGACTGTGTTTTGTTGAAGGCTTTCTGCGCTGAATGTGGAAAATACACCGTAAGGCGGGAGAGGCCGCAATCCTTCTATATCGAAAGCAAAGCCGGGTGTAACAGGTATAATCAAAATAATAAGGACTATCCATATTCTCATTGCTCACATGAGAATATCAGAAAAAAAACGGCAAGTCAAATTTAGGCAATCGGTCAGTTTGTTTTTGCTCTGGATCACCTGGGTTCTCGCTTATAAGCGCCTACTTTGGGCAGTACCGGGCTGGTAACGTCCAGCCCACATATCTGGAAATGGCGACCACAGATAATTCTTAATACATGCCGGTGATTGAACTGAAAGACTAATTGATGCAGAGCAATGCAGAGCAAAAACAAACCGGACAACTACCTGAATTTATAACACATCATCTTTTTTATTTTCCAAAAGGACAGACCGGATAAGTGCATTCCTTGCAGTTGAGACAAAGCCCGCCATGACCGAATTCCGCGAGTTCCATCCTGCCGATGCGCTCACCTGCAAGTATTCTCGGGAGGACGAGATCGAGCACCGTGGTATTGTAATACATGGCGCAGGCAGGAATGCCAAGCACGGGGACAAGACCGGAAATATACGCAACCTGGAACATAGAACCGGGCAAGACAGCTGCGCCATATGCTACATCAGCAGCACCAATATCCAGGACGGCAAAGCGTGTTACATCGTCAGGATCAACTGACATGCCTCCCGATGTTATGAGCAAGTCAGCCCCGGCCTGAAGCAATTCCTTAAGTCTTTCAGCGATAAACTGTTCGTTATCCGGTGCATAGCATATCCCGACTATCTCGCCATTAAGAGAGGCTATCTTTTTTGTAATAACAGGTGCGAAATCATCCTTTATTCTTCCATAATAGACCTCGTTGCCGGTAATGACCACACCGGCCCTGGGGCGCCTCATCTCTTTTACAATGATTACAGGTGTTGAATGCTTCGCAACCGCAACAGCTGCGTTCAGCAGCTCACGCTTCAACACCAGCGGGATAGTCCTGGTCCCTGCAACGGTCCGGCCTTTTGCAACAACGGTGTTATCATGAAGCGTTGCACACATGACATCATGACACTGGTTGAAGCGGCTCAAGACAGTCTTATTGATCTTAAGGAGGCCGTCCCTCGCGGCTATAATAGATATTTTTCCTTCTTTCGGGCCATCATTTATCGATACCCCGTCGCCCATGAGCGCGTAAGCAAGGGCGTATGCAGCATCATCTTCGTGCATCTCGTCATCAGCCATGTTCAAAACAAAGAGATGGTCCTTACCCAGCCGCCGGAGATGACTGATGTCTTCAGGCCTTACTATATGACCTTTCCTGAATGCCGGGCCTTTAAAATCATCTTTGCGTATTTCCGTTATGTCATGGGCCAATGCCATGCCGACCGCCATTTCTACCGGTACTGTCCTCACGTCCGGGCGGCAGCCGGTTTCATGGATGTGACGATCACACATAAATAAAGAACCTCCGCTATTTCCGGTATCTGGTCCCGATTGTATTTATGAGCTTCAGCACTAAGCCACGCCTTTATGGTATTCCTGAATCGATTTGATGGTCACTTCTTTCTTTTGAAGCATTTCAATCGCTTTGATCACAGCCCTTGCACCGGATATCGTTGTCGTGTATGGGACTTTGAATTGCAGGGCGCTCCTTCTTATGGAAAGAGAGTCCCTCTGCGCCTGAGTTCCGGTTACGGTATTTATTATAAAGTTTACCTCTCTGTTCTTGATAAGGTCCACTATGTGAGGGCGGCCTTCTGTCACTTTATTAATGACTTCCATCTCTATCCCGTTTAGTTTGAGGAACTGGGCGGTCCCTCTGGTGGCGATAAGCCCGAACCCCATATCGATCAATTTTCTTGCGATCTCGACCGTATGAGGTTTGTCTTTATCTTTTACGCTGATAATAATCCTTCCTGACGTAGGGATCCTGTTGTAGCTTGCCGCCTGCGCCTTTGCATAGGCCAGACCGAAATCTTCATCAATGCCCATTACTTCACCGGTCGATTTCATTTCGGGGCCCAGTATGGTATCAACTCCGGGGAAGCGGTCAAAAGGGAAGACCGCCTCTTTTACCGCAACATGCGTCAATTCTTTTTCTTTCGTCAGACCCAGTTCCTTCAGGGTTTTGCCGAGCATTACCTTAGCAGCAAGTTTTGCCAGAGGAATTCCGGTGGCCTTACTCACGTAAGGGATTGTTCTTGATCCCCGGGGGTTAACTTCCAGTACAAATATTTCACCATCTTTGACCGCAAACTGCACGTTCATCAGCCCCTTTACGTCGAGTTCCCTTGCCAGTGCTTTTGTCTGTTTTCTGATCTCCCCGACAATAAGCGGGGGCAATGAGTAAGGGGGAATTGAGCAGGCGGAATCTCCGGAATGAATGCCGGCCTCCTCGATATGTTCCATAACTCCGCCAATTACGACGTCGAAGCCGTCTGCGATAGCATCCACATCCACTTCTATGGCATCTTCGAGATATTTGTCTATCAGAATAGGGTGTTCCGGAGATGCCTTAACAGCCTTTCTCATATAGTCAGTCATAGAGCCCTCGTCATAAACGATCTCCATTGCGCGGCCGCCCAAAACGTATGAGGGTCTCACCATAACCGGATATCCTATCTTGGCAGCCACTGCAATAGCCTCGTCAATGGACATGGCAGTATCGCTTTCAGCCTGTTTAAGCTCCAGTTTATGCAGCAGTTCCTTAAACTTCTTCCTGTCTTCGGCCCTGTCAATGGAATAAGGAGACGTCCCCAGTATCCTTACTCCCTCATTCTCAAGGGGCACCGCGAGTTTCAGCGGTGTCTGTCCGCCGAACTGAACAATAACGCCCTCCGGCTGCTCGATCTCGATGATATTAAGGACATCCTCAATAGTCAACGGTTCAAAGTAGAGACGGTCGGCGGTATCGTAATCGGTACTGACTGTTTCCGGATTGCAGTTGACCATAATAGTCTCATAACCCAGTTCCCTGAGGGCAAATACCGCATGGACACAGCAATAATCAAACTCTATCCCCTGGCCTATCCTGTTCGGCCCCGAACCCAGAATGATCACTTTTTTCCTATCTGTCGGATTTGCCTCGCATTCGACAAATCCCACCTTGTCCCCCATCGGGGAACCCAAAAGGTCTGTGACTTTTTGGGGAGCCCCTTTAGGGGGGGTGAGAGGATTAAGAGTATAAAATGGTTTCTCATAAGTCGAATACAGGTATGGGGTATAGGCCTCAAACTCTGCTGCACAGGTGTCAACAAGCTTATAGACCGGCCTTAGTCCGTTTCTTCTCCTGAAGTCCCTGATATTTTTCTCGGTTTCACCGGTCAATGCAGCAATGCGTTTATCAGAAAAGCCATATTCTTTTGCCTGCCTCAGGACAGCACATCTTTCTTCCGGGCTTCCCGGGCTTCGGGCTTCCGAGCCGATCGTCCCTTCCATCTCGATAATCTGCATTATATTGTTCAAAAACCACGGATCCACCCAGGTAAGAGAGTAGACCTCTTCGATGGAAATCCCCTGTCTGAGCGCCTGCGCTATATACCATATCCTCTCGGCATTGGGAGTTTTAAGTTTTGCTCTTATCTCTTTGACTGAATTGTCCCTCGGCTCAAAACCTGAGCAATCTATTTCGAGACTTCTCAGTGCTTTCTGCAGAGATTCCTTGAACGTTCTTCCAATAGACATTACCTCACCGACCGATTTCATTTGAGTTGTGAGTGTTGTATCAGCATCGGCAAACTTTTCAAAAGTGAATCGCGGAATCTTTGTCACCACATAATCAATAGCAGGTTCAAAGGATGCAGGGGTCTCTCGTGTAATGTCATTCTTTATCTCATCAAGGGCGTACCCGACTGCCAGTTTGGCTGCAATTTTTGCAATCGGGAAGCCTGTTGCCTTACTGGCAAGCGCTGAACTCCTGGATACCCTCGGGTTCATCTCTACAAGCACCATCCTCCCGTTATGAGGGTCCAACGCAAACTGAATGTTTGATCCGCCTGTATCGACGCCGATTTCCCGGATCACCGCAATAGCGGCGTCTCTCATTCTCTGGTATTCCTTATCCGACAGTGTCTGTGCAGGCGCCACTGTAATCGAGTCGCCGGTATGAACACCCATAGGGTCGAAGTTTTCGATGGAGCAGACGATGACGACGTTGTCTTTCTTGTCCCGCATCACTTCAAGCTCATACTCTTTCCACCCTATCACGGACTCCTCCACAAGCACCTGGTTGACCGGGCTGAGCTTCAGCCCCTTCTCAAGGAGTTCACGATATTCTTCAATGTTATATGCAATCCCTCCTCCGGTACCCCCTAGCGTGAATGCCGGCCTGAGGATGACCGGAAAACCAAGATGCTCGATAATATCAAGTCCGTCCTGGATAGTGGTTATTGCCGCACTCTTCGGGACTTCCAGTCCGATGTTCCGCATTGCTTTTTTAAACAACTCCCTGTCTTCAGCTTTCTTGATCGCATGCAGCTTGGCGCCTATCAGCTCCACCTTGTAGCGGTCGAGCACCCCTGACTCAGACAGTTCCACTGCCAGGTTGAGAGCAGTCTGCCCGCCCATGGTCGGGAGTATCGCATCGGGTCTCTCTTTTTTGATGATCAGCTCAATAAACTCAACCGACAGGGGCTCAATATAAATAGCATCAGCTGTCTCGGGGTCGGTCATTATAGTTGCCGGGTTGGAATTCACCAGTACCACCTTATATCCCTCTTCACGAAGGGCTTTACATGCCTGCGTCCCCGAATAGTCGAACTCACATGCCTGGCCAATCACAATAGGACCTGAACCGATCAAAAGTATCTTCCTGATATCCGTTCGCTTGGGCATTATTACCTCTCTATAAAATTTTTAAAAGCTCTTGTTACATCATCTGCTTCGGAATAGTCCCGGGAAGAAAAAACCATTACTCTCCCCGCATCTTTGAATTCAAATTCCACAGTGTAAAATTCGGCTGCAGCACCGAAGCCGGGAATAACTGTGCCATGCTGGAGCGCTATCTTCTCGACCATTTTTATTCCATCGGGATTTTCCAAAGCAACTTCTTTATAATCCTCCCTGATCCCCTCAAGCTCACTAAGATTAAATAACTGTTTTTCTATTCGGAAAAAACCCATGCGTCTAATGGAAACAACATTATTTTCTTTGTCTATTACGGCCTGCAAAAATGTTTCACGGAAAACAAAGGTCCTAAAAAAAAGAAAAAACAGCACAAATAGCAGCAATGCAGCTATAAAAGAAATAGTGGACAGGAGCGGCCCGGAGGCAAAAAAAAATCCAAGCAGTATTATGCATGCTCCGGCGGCAAGAGTGGAGGCCATCTCACGGTTATAAATACCGCTGTGCAGCACACTGCCTTTTTCCGCTCTGAACGACGCCGTCCTAAAGGCAAGGACCTTATCTTTTATATCAAATGCGTAGGCAACGCTGTTCATCATTATTTTGATACCGTTATTACCTATCGGCTATTACCATTTCGCTGAAGCGCTTGAACAGATGAGCGGAATCATTCGGTCCCGGACCTGCCTCAGGATGGTGCTGGACAGATATAATGGGCAATTCAACATGACGCATGCCTTCTTCCGTGCCGTCGTATAGATTCCTGTGGGTAAGTTTTGTCTTGCCGCGCAGGCTATGGATATCAACGCAATAGTTGTGGTTCTGGGATGTTATTTCAACCCTGCCGGTCTCAATATCTTTTACAGGATGGTTGCCTCCATGGTGGCCGAATTTGAGTTTGTATGTCTTGCCGCCCATCGCCAGGCCGAGTATCTGGTGGCCCAGGCAGATGCCGAATATCGGCCTTTTCCCAATCAATTTTCGCGTATTTTCAATAGCGAATGTGACGGTCTCGGGATCTCCCGGGCCGTTGCTCAGTATAATGCCGTCAGGGTCCATATCAAGCACTGCTTCGGCAGGTGTACGGGCAGGCACCACCCTAACCTCAAAGCCTGCCTCGGCAAGATGCCTTAATATATTAAATTTAATACCGAAATCATAAACCACCGCTTTTAATGCCGTCGATTGTTTTTCGACAGCACACCACTTCCAGCAGCCTTCAGTCCAGGTATACGGGACTTTTACTGTAACTTCCGAGACATAATCAAAGGCAGAGATCCCCGGGTGTGCCTTTACTTTCCGTAGCAGGCTGTTCGGATCGGTATCGACAGTCGAAATTATGCCCATCTGCGCACCATGATTTCTCAAATGCCGCGTCAGCGCCCTTGTATCGAGGCCTTCAATGCAGGTGATATTGTTGTCCTGAAGATAGCGCCCCAGCGAAAGTTCGGAGCGCCAGTTGCTCGGGAAGTCGAGGTATTCCCTTACGATGAAGCCCTCCACTTTCGGCCCCCCTGCTGATTCTGCATCCTCTTTGTTTACCCCGTAATTTCCGATCTGGCTGTAAGTCATTGTAACGATTTGCCCTTTATATGACGAGTCGGTAAGTATTTCCTGGTAACCGGTCATGGATGTATTAAAAACGACCTCCCCGATGGTCTCGCCTGGTGCTCCGAACCCTTTGCCTTCAAAAACCGTCCCATCTGCCAATACGAGCAATGCCTTACTTTGGAGCTGCATAAACTATCCCTCTAACTATTGTAATTACGGGTGTCCCCTTTATAGGCCATTTGTCGAAAGGGGTGTTCTTTCCCATAGATGCAAAAGCATCTGCATCAATAGTGGTTTCCCTGTTGCTGTCTATTATTGTGACATCCCCATCCGAACCCGGCCTCAGAGTGCCTTTGTCAATACCTACAATCCGTGCAGGATTAAACGCCATCTTCTCCGCCAGGGCATCGAGAGTCAGAACGCCTTCTTCGACCAATCGCAGTCCCAGGCCCAGAGCGGTTTCAAGGCCGGAAATGCCTGATGGTGACTTGTCAAATTCCTGAAGCTTCTCATCACGATGGTGCGGCGCATGATCAGTAGCAATCACATCTATTGTCCCGTCCCGCAGTCCCCCCTTGATTGCTTCAATGTCTTTCTCAGACCGCAAAGGAGGGTTTACCTTTGCATTCGTATTATAACCCTTGACCGCATCTTCAGTGATACTGAAATAGTGGGGGCACGTTTCTGCAGTGACTCGTATTCCGCGCTCTTTTGCCTGCCGTATAAGTCTTACGGAACCCTCTGTCGAAACATGTGCAATGTGCAGCCGTCCTCCCGTTAATCCGGAAAGGATAATATCTCTGGCAATCATTACTTCCTCCGCGGCTGAAGGAACTCCTTTAAGTCCGAGGGTTGAAGAAAGTATACACTCGTTCATTACTCCATTGTCGGCAAGGGTAAGGTCCTCACAGTGAGAGATAATCGGCACATTAAATATCCTGGAGTATTCAAGTGCCCTTCGCATTACAATACTGCTCATGACCGGCCGGCCGTCATCGGAAAATGCCCTGCAACCTGCATCATACATAAGGCCCATCTCGGCAAGTTCTTCACCCTTTTGTCCTTTCGTGATCGCGCCTATGGGATAAACGGAACAAAATCCCTCTTTCATTGCCTTTTTAATGATAAAGACCGTGACTGTAGGGTTATCATTGACCGGGTTTGTATTCGGCATAGAGCAAACGGAAGTAAAGCCGCCCCTGACAGCCGCCATAGTCCCGGTACTTATGGTCTCCTTATGCTCATAACCCGGCTCCCGCAGATGGGTATGCATGTCCACAAGGCCGGGCAGCACATATAGTCCGGCTGCATCTATAGTCTGCAGGTCCGGGAGGCCTTTCAGTTCCGAAGCCGTCTTTTCACCGGATCTGTCCCTTTTCCCGTTCGTAAGGTTAATTGCGGCTATAGTGCCTCCACTAATAATGACATCACCTATACCATTGATACCTTGTGAGGGGTCAATGATATGTCCGTCTTTTATAAGCAGAGTGCTATTAATTTTTTCCATTTTCAGCCAGCAAATACATCACCGCCATCCTGACCGCAATGCCGTTTGTCACCTGGTCCAGCACGACTGACCGTGGGCTGTCGGCAACGTCCGAAGCTATCTCTACGCCTCTGTTCATCGGTCCCGGATGCATTACTATCGTGTCTTTTCCGGTCAGATTAAGCCTCTTCATGTCCATTCCCCAATATTTGGAATACTCTCTGGTGGACGGAAAGAAACCCTTGCCCTGCCGCTCCGTCTGTATTCTCAGCATCATGACGACATCGATATCCTTAAGCCCTTCGTCCATATCAAAAAAAACTTCCACACCGTAATCCCCCACATCGGGAATGAGCGTCGGAGGACCTATCAATCTTATGGATGCATTAAATTTTGAAAGAAGGTAGATGTTCGATTTCGCCACCCTGCTGTGAAATATATCTCCGATAATAGCTATTTTAAGCCCGTCAAGCGTCCCTCTCTTTTCTAAAATACTGAAGGCATCGAGCAACGCCTGGGTTGGGTGTTCATTAATACCGTCTCCCGCATTTATAACCGATGCGCTCACATTGCAGGCAATAAAATGCGGCGCACCGCTTGAAGCATGCCTGATAACGATGAAATCCACACCATATGCCTCTATAGTCTTTACCGTATCGTAAAGGGTCTCGCCTTTGACCACGCTGCTCATAGGAACTGAAAAATTCAGCACGTCGGTGCTAAGCCTTTTCTCAGCGAGTTCAAAGGAGGTTTTAGTTCTCGTAGACGGTTCGAAAAAAAGATTGACAACGGTCTTTCCGCGCAGGGCAGGCACTTTCTTGATGTCCCTTTTCAGAACATCTTTGAATGACGATGCCGTGAGCAGCACCTGCTCGATGTCTTCCTTTGACATCTCCTTTATTCCGACAAGGTCCTTGGTCATGATTCCACTGCCGATGATTGTATGACAACTTTGTCTTCCATCCCGTCCTCTTCCAACTGCACCTCTATGTTCTCTGACCGAGAGGTGGGAATGTTCTTCCCTACAAAGTCCGGACGTATGGGCAGTTCCCTGTGCCCCCTGTCGATAAGCACAGCAAACTGGATCTGCGCCGGACGGCCGTAATCCATGAGCGCGTCCATCGCTGCCCTGATGGAGCGTCCCGTATAAAGCACATCATCAACCAGAATAATTTTCTTTTCGCTGATATCGCAAGGCATGCTGGTCTTTCTTACAACCGGGTGGTGCTTTCTTATGCCCAGGTCATCCCTGTAAAGAGAGATATCCAGGGACCCGACAGCAATCTCCTCATGATCTATGTCCCTGATCTTTGAAGCGAGCCTTACAGCAAGGTGCACCCCTCCGCGCTGGATGCCGACAAGGCATAGCCCCTCAGTCCCTTTATTTTTCTCGATAATTTCATGGGCGATCCTCGACAGTATGCGGTCGATATCCTTTTTATTGACCAGTTCTTTCATCATTACAGACATAAAAAAGCCTCCCCCTGCATCCAGGAGAAGGCCTCCATATATATTATAGTATAGCTCACAAACAACTCCTTTTAGCCTCACGGGGCTATCATTAAAGGCCTTTCTATTAAATCACAAACAGTATGTTTTGTCAAAGCCTTTATGACAACAGCCTTTATGTCAACAGGTGTGGCGAGGTCCTGCAATTCAGACAGTACAGGGTATTTTTTTTTAAGAGGTCATCATAGTTTGACAGATCGTTTTTTTTGCACGATCATAATAATATATGGAAAAGCTGGGGGAATTATGCTATTTTATAATTCAGCTTCATCAAGCAGTCTAAAACGTAAGGAGCAATACCATGAAATTGACAGGTGCTGAAATAATACTTGAGTCACTTAAGAAACTTGGCGTCAAACATATTTTCGGATACCCGGGCGGTGTTATCCTCAATATCTTTGACCTGCTCCATGATGACAAGGATTTAAAGCTTATACTGACACGGCATGAGCAGGGCGCTGTCCATGCTGCTGACGGATACGCACGCGCAACAGGAAAGCCCGGAGTCGTGCTGGTAACTTCAGGCCCCGGAGCCACCAACACAGTCACCGGCATTGCAAACGCTTCCATGGACTCTATACCTATTGTTGTTCTTACCGGTCAGGTGCCTACTCTCTTGATAGGAAACGATGCCTTTCAGGAGGCGGATATAGTCGGGATAACCAGGCCGTGCACAAAATACAATGTCCTTGCCAAGGATGTTAAGACACTGGCATCACAGTTAAAAGAGTTGTTCCACATAGCATCAACGGGACGGCCCGGCCCTGTGCTGATGGACCTCCCCAAGGATGTAACGTCTGCTAAAACAGAATTTATTTGGCCCGAGAAGGTAGACATCAGGAGTTATAACCCGACTTATGAGGGCAACAAGTGGATGATAGAGAAGGCGGCACATGAAATAGCCAAGGCAAAAAAGCCGGTTATCATAGCAGGCGGCGGGTGCGTTCTCTCTGAAGCCTCACACGAATTGCGGGAGCTTGCAGAATATGCCAGTATTCCGGTTGCCATGACTCTCATGGGCCTGGGCGGTTTTCCAGGCACACATGAGCTTTCTCTGGGCATGCTCGGCATGCACGGCACGTATTATGCTAACAAGAGCGTCCAGGAATCAGACCTCTTGATAGCTATAGGCATGAGATTCGATGATCGCGTGACCGGAAAGATCGACAGCTTTGCCCCACATGCCAGGATAATACACATCGACATAGACCCAACTTCCATCAGAAAAAATGTAAGGGTCGATATTCCCATTGTCGGCGATGTCAAAAATGTGCTTACCGTTTTGAATAAAGTGCTCAAAAAAGATATCAAGGAGCCCTGGGATGAAATCAGAAAAGCCTGGACGAAGCAGATAGCTGTCTGGAAAGAGGAAAGGCCGCTTTCCTATCACTTCGATAAAGATGTCATCAAACCACAATTTGTCGTAGAGAAGATATATGAGCTTACAAAGGGAGATGCAATCATCACTACCGAGGTCGGACAAAACCAGATGTGGGCAGCTCAATTTTACAAGTTCGACAAACCCAGGCGCTTGCTGACCTCGGGCGGACTCGGCACCATGGGCTTCGGCTTACCTGCCGCCATCGGCGCTCAACTTGCCTTTCCGGACAAACTTGTTATTGATATTGCCGGTGACGGGAGCATACAGATGAATATCCAGGAATTGGCTACTGCGGTCATTTATAAACTTCCTGTAAAGGTTGCCATCCTGAAAAACCGCTACCTTGGAATGGTGAGGCAGTGGCAGGAACTCTTCTATCAGGAGCGTTACTCGCACACCAATCTTGACGTAACTCCCGATTTTGTCGAGCTGGCTCATGCATATGGAGCAGTAGGGCTGAGGGCCTCCAAACCCAGTGAAGTCGAACCGGTCCTCAAAGAGGCCTTCAAGGTCAAGAAGCCTGTGTTCATGGACTTCGTTGTTGATTGGAAAGAGAAGGTATATCCCATGGTCCCTGCGGGCGCCCCGATAGACTCTATGCTCTTTGATGAGCAGGAAAAAAAGACGCCGCGAAAACTTAAAGCGGTGAAGTAAGGGGGAAAATTAAATGAGACACACAATATCAGTGCTTGTTGAAAATAAATTCGGCGTCCTTTCGAGAGTTTCGGGACTCTTCAGCGGACGTGGATATAATATTGAGAGCCTTTCCGTGGCGGAGACCATAGACCCCCAGGTATCGATAATGACAATTGTCACCACAGGTGACGATTGGATAATTGAGCAGATATCTAAACAGCTCAACAAACTGATCGATGTCATAAAAGTCACGGACCTCACTGAACTGGACCATGTTGAAAGAGAAATGGTGCTGATCAAAGTCTCCCCCCGGCAGGAGAACAAGGCTGAAGTGCTGAGGACAGCCGAAATATTCAGGGGCAGAGTGGTTGATTCGAGTCCTAATACCTATACCATTGAGATTACCGGTGATGAGAAAAAGATAGAGGCATTTATCGAACTCGTGAAACCAATGGGGATAAAGGAATTCGTAAGGACCGGCAAAGTTGCCATCGCCCGGGAGATTTCCAGTAAAAAATAACCGCGCCGAAGTACTAAGCAAGCCTCTCTCTGCCGTAAGGAGCGCATGAGCGGCAAAGTTTATCTGATAGACGTTACTAACAGGGACGGCGTCCAGACGTCAAGAATCCTGCTGCCGAAGCTGTCGAAGACCATGCTGAATATTTATCTCGATGAAATGGGTATTTATCAGAGCGAGGTCGGGTTTCCAACTCTCAAACATGAGATCAACTATATTAATGCGAACCTCGCGCTCGCCGGTCAGGGAGCGATTAAAAGATTACACCTCGAAGGCTGGTGCCGTGCGATTCCTGAAGACGTAAAACTCACTTTTAAGAATTGCCCGGGAATAAAACATCTGAGCATATCCATGTCGACTTCTGATGTCATGCTGCAGGGGAAATTCCGGGGGAAGAAGTCATGGGAGAATATTTTAAAAACGGTTTCAGAATCGATTAAGCTTGGCAGGGAACTCGGCGCTGAAACCATAGGAGTAACTGCCGAGGACGCCTCGAGGACCGGACTCGACCGGCTCATTGAATTTGCCCTCATGGGCAAGGAGTCGGGGGCAGACAGGTTCAGGTACTGCGACACTCTGGGTGTAGATGACCCGATTACTATTTATGAGAGGATAAAAGCGCTTTCTTTTGCGACAAAATTCCATGTCGAGATGCACTGCCACAACGACCTTGGAATGGCCGAGGCCGTCTCGGTGGCAGGCGCCCAGGGCGCCATAGATGCCGGTGTCGACTCATTCATAAATACGACGATAAACGGCTACGGTGAGCGTGCAGGCAACTGCGACCTTGTATCCACAGTCCTTGCGTTAAAGTACTCCCATGGGTTGAAAGACAAAGTGCCTCTTGATGAAAGTGTGGATCTGAAAAAATCCTGGAAGATTGCCAAGTATGCGTCCTATGCCTTCAATCTCCCTATCCCTATCAGCCAGCCGGGTGTCGGCGCCAACACCTTTGCGCATGAATCGGGCATTCACGCCGACGGCGCCCTGAAAGACAGGAGAAATTATGAATTATTCGACCCTGAGGACGTGGGAAGAGGGGACCCCGAGCTCACCGAGACGGGAAGAGTCATTACGACCGGTGAGTACGGAGGCATCAAAGGGTTCAGGCATGTATACTCGAAGCTCGGCATAGAATTCCATGATGACAACGAGGCGAGGAGGATACTCGAACTTGCACAGTATGCAAACCTCCATTCTCAGAAACCGCTCACCGATGATGAGCTAAGGCTTATAGCACATTATCCTGATGTTGTACGGACAATCCTTACTGTGACTCCTTAATAATGGACAGGCATGGCTGATGCTTTTGCCGAAAAAATGATATAATTATCGCACATGTATTCGAACCCGGCGCCCAGGCATCATAATCATTTACTGTATATAATTTTTCCCCTGTGTTACTCTGTAGGTGCAGTTGAGAAACAATGCCCCGGCCGTATTTATGCGTCTCTTTCAAAAACCCTGTTGCACCCTAAAGGTGAATGTTATCCGGTATGTGGCTACAACTCTTCCTTATAGCGCTTTGCATTATTATTAATGGTTTCTTTGCAGCTTCTGAAATTGCTGTCGTAACCAGCAGAGGAACGCGGATAAAGCAGTTAATCGATGAGGGGAACAAAAATGCCTCCGTCCTCTATAAGCTCAAGGGAAGACCGGACCGCTTTTTGGCCACTATACAGATAGGCATAACCTTGACTGCCGACCTCGCATCGGCAATCGGCGGCGCTGCGGCGGTGAAGGTCCTCAAACCCCTGCTGCAGGAGGTCCCGATACCGTTTATTGCCTCTTCAAGTGAGGCCATTGCAATAGGGTTTGTTGTTATCGTCATAACATTCTTCTTCCTTATCTTCGGTGAACTTATCCCAAAATCTCTGGCGCTAGCAAATTCAGAAGTTATCGCGCTCTGGGTCGCGCCGCTGATTGAAAGGTTCTCAAAGATCGCAAATGTCCTGGTCACTATCCTGACTGCCAGCACCAATATTATATTAAGGCCTTTTCACACAAAGGCATTTACAGCGCGGGAATTCGTTTCCGAAGAGGAAGTAAAACTGCTTATAGAAGAAGGCGGAGAACAGGGTGTTTTCGACTCAGCGGAGAAAGAACTTATCCACAGCGTCTTTGAATTCACCGACACCTCGGTCAAAGAGGTCATGATCCCCGCTCTCCAGATGGTTACCGTCGGCATATCAATGACGGTCGACGAAGTAAAGGCAATTATCCTTGAAGAGAAGTTTTCACGATATCCGGTTATAGGAAAAGATATTAATGATATACGCGGTATTCTTTATGCCAAAGATTTTTATAATCTGCTTTCGAGGACAGACAGCATCAACATTCACCGGATAATCAAGCCGCCCATATTTATTCCGGAAACCATGAAGATAAGTATCCTCCTCAGAGAAATGCAGCGGAAAAGGGTCCATATGGCAATAGTTATAGATGAATATGGCGCCGTTTCAGGTCTTGTGACTCTGGAAGACCTTCTGGAAGAAATAGTCGGGGAGATCCGGGACGAATACGATACCGAGAGTCCGGTTATCCTGCTGGAGGACGGCTCCATGATTATCGACGCATCGATCAGCGTCAGTGACCTTAATGGAGACTACAATTTAGTTATTCCTGAATCTACAGAGTATGAGACTCTCGGGGGATTTATCGTAATGAGCCTGCAGCGCATACCTAAAACCGGCGACACGGTCGATTTCGAAAATAAACGTTTCAGGATCATTGAGATGGTGGCACAGAGGATCGCAAAAGTGAAGATGGAAATAATTGACACATAAAAAATGAAACCACAGAGTGCAGAGTGGTCAATTTGTTACAATACTGAGTGAACGCAAAAGGAGGACTTATGGAAAAGTGGAAGTGCAGCGTATGCGGGTATGTGTATGAACCTGAATTCGGAGACCCCGATTCCGGGATCGCCCCCGGAACTCCTTTCGAACAGATACCTGACACCTGGGTGTGCCCGATTTGCGGCGCAACCAAGGATTTATTCGAAAAAATAAATTAGGAGTTATTGGGAAGTAGAAACTTCACAAGCAGTTCCTTCGGCCTTACCTTGTACAAGCATCAAGGGGTCACCACAGAATTCGGATTATAAAGCACGGCTGCTACGACAAGGTTGAGGCCGCTGGCCCGATATCGCTGGTTCTCAAAACTTCTATCTCGTATTTCACCTAATCGATTAAAACAGACAGCTCGTGACAGAGCATTCTTCGCTTCGCCCTTATTCAGGCCAGGATGGACACGACGGCGCAATTCAACATCTTGGAACCAATCAAGAGCAAAGAGGCTACGCTCGATCCTGCCAACCTCTCGCAGGGACAAGGCCAAACCATTCTGTCGAGGATAGCTTCCTAGTTTTCGAAGGATCAACGAAGCCGTTACAGTTCCCTTCTTAATTCGACGTTGCCAGACGCAGTATCTCATCCCAGTGGGTTAGGATGCGTTTGCTGTTAATGGTGCCACCGATCAGCGTATCGATTACCGAATACTTCTTTTTCCTTGATGGGACAAACAATCGTTTGTCTGCCAGGTCTCGGATACGGGGCGCAAAGCGAAATCCCAGCAGGTGCATCAGGGCAAATACATGATCGGTAAAACCTGCCGTATCAGTATAGTGTTCTTCGATGCGAAGATCGGACTCGTGATAGAGGCTAAAATATTGGAACTGCTTTGTCAAGAAATAAAGATAATGAACCTATTCTGACGGAATTATGAGGCGCGTCTGACATCAAGTTAGAGTGTACCCAATTCTGACAGTACTGGCGGGTTATTTCATGCTAAATTGCATTACTTATATTTTTTTCAAGGCTAAAATAGAATTGACAAAATATCCAATTAAACATTACTATTACGATATATACTACTCTAATGAAAGGTATGGTGGTTTATTATGACGACAGGTGCCGTAAAAATTACCAAAAAAGGGCAGGTCACCATTCCCAAGGAAATTCGTGAAAGACTAAAGGCCAACACTATCTATTTTGATGTGGTGAATGACACGATCATGGTGAAAGCTGTGAGAGACGCCGCTGGCTCGCTTCATGAATATGCCAAAAACGTAAAACCCGGTACATCTATAAAGCACATGAAAGAAAGAGCATGGGAGGAAGCGGCGCATGAAAAAGCCGGAAAGAAATCTTCCTGACACGAATGCCATTATCAGATATCTTATGAAAGATGACGAGCCTTTCTATAAGAAGGCAAAAGAGTTCTTAGACAATGTCAAGAATGGAAATACCAAGGCTGTTATTATTGAAAGCGTCATCGCTGAATGCATTTATGTTCTCACGAAGGTATACAAAGTGCCCAGGAGCAAGGCAGCAGAGAGCCTGATTGATATTTTGCACTATAAGGGAATTGCCAACAACGACCGGAAAGAACTTATTAATGCACTGACTCTCTTTTCAGAAAACAACATTGATATTGTAGACTGTATCTTATGTATAAAATCAGCCGGCGATGAAGTATGCCTTTTCTCTTTCGACGACCAGCTAAATAAAATTAGTGAGTTACGAGCAAACCCAAAGCGACCGAGAAACGAATAACGAATAATTAATCGCCGCACCGTTGTTTAACGTATGATTTTTTACAAATCGTGAGGTGGACGACTAAGAGCTATTTCAAAGGAACGTCTCGGACAGAGGTGCGGCAGCATAGAAAATGAAGCTATGAGAGATCTCATTAAAGCAGCAACCAAGACATATTTGTATCTGTAGTAATACTTAGTTAATTAATGTGGAGAAAAATGCAGCTACATAGTATATGGAAGCGGTTATTGAATTCAGCTCCGATGAGAAACTGAGCGACCTTTTTAGTCGCTTGGCCCAAAATGCCCAGTTACATGAAGATATTATGTGTATTGCCAATCTTAAAGTGATAGCCTTTTTTAGTTATTTACAGCATTTAGATGTAGCGTTGAATTGGTGGAGGGAGAAATGGATCATAGCAACATGAGTAATTATATGGCACATGGTTGTTGTCTTCTATGGGAACCAAGATTGATATGGCTGCATGTAATATCGGACATTCTTATAGGCTTAGCCTACTTTTCAATCCCTATCGCCATGGTGTATTTTCTCTTCAAAAGACGCGATTTACCGTTTGGTCATATTTTTGCTATTTTCGCATTATTTATTTTTTCCTGCGGGATGACACATTTCTTCAGCGCCTTAATAATATATTACCCGGCTTACTGGCAGGAAGGGTATGTGAAGGCATTTACCGCTCTTGTTTCGATCATAGGCGCAATAATGTTTATCCCCATGATACCTAAAGGACTTGCCCTACCGAGTTTGACAAAAGCGCTTGCAGATATTAAAGGACTAAATAAATCATTAAACATTAAGATAGATGAGCTAACGATCGCCGAAAAAGCTCAGACAGAGAGCGAAGAGAAGTATAGGGAATTAGTTGAAGGCACTGGAGATCTAGTTACCAAAGTGAACGAAAAAGGAGAATTTATTTATGTGAATCCGGTAGCCGAAAAAATCTTTGGACTCTCACTTAAAGAACTGAGCGGCATGTTGGCTTTTGAATTTATTCATCCTGAAGATAAAGAAGAAACAATAAAGTGGTTTAATGATACCACATCCAAACGGTTATCTCAGGCAACATTTACAAATCGTCAGGTAAACAGAAATACCGGCACTGTTTCTAATATGCTCTGGACATCCAATTTCTACTATGCTGCAAATGGTGATGTGCTTAGAGTAAACAGCATTGCTCGCGACATTACCGAGCGCAAAAAGATGGAAGAACAGCTCCTCCAGTCCCAGAAGATGGAGGCAATAGGTACCCTAGCCGGCGGTGTAGCCCATGACTTCAATAATATCCTCATGGCAATCATCGGATTTGGGTCAATGGCGCAAAAGAGGATCAAAGATGATGAGAAAACCAGGAAATTCATAGATGAAATGCTTGCCGGTGCAGATCGGGCGGCGGAACTCACTCATAGCCTGCTCGCCTTTAGCCGAAAACAGACGATAACACTGAAACAGGTGGATCTTAATAGCATAGTCAGGAAAATTAATACGATGCTTGTGAGGGTCATCGGAGAAGACATAAAGCTGACAAATATGCTTATCAACAGAGAGCTTGTGGTGATGGCAGACAGGGGACAGATTGAACAGATCTTGTTGAATCTTGCCGCCAATGCGCGTGACGCGATGCCTGATGGAGGAGAGTTGACCATACAGACTGGTATGGTAAATGTTGAAAGCAGTTATGCGGAAACTCATGTTTTTGAAAACACAGGCATGTATGCCGTTCTGTCGGTATCCGACACGGGTATCGGCATGGACCACACTATAAGGGAAAATATATTCGAGCCATTTTTCACGACAAAGGAAGTTGGAAAGGGCACAGGGCTGGGTTTGGCTATGGTCTATGGCATGGTCAAACAGCATGGCGGCAATATCAAGGTATACAGCGAACCCGGCAAAGGTACGACCTTCAGGATATATCTGCCTATGATAACCAATACGGTGGAAGTGGAGCCGGAGGCTGCTCAGCCTGCTCCTTTAGGCGGTGGTGAGACGATATTGCTGGCCGAGGATGATCCTCAGGTAAGAGAAATAACCGGCATGTACCTTCGGGAATTCGGTTACAAGGTAATCGAGGCTGAAAACGGGGAGGAAGCTGCGAAGAGGTTTCTTGAAAACAAGGATACAATAGCCATTGTTCTTTTGGATGTGATAATGCCTGTAAAAAACGGCAGGGATGCATACGAAGCAATAAAGAAACTCAACCCTGATATAAAGGCAATATTCATGAGCGGATATACTGATGAAATAATATCGAGAAAGGGGATATTGGAAAAGGGTTTTGATTTTATCTCAAAGCCGATTAATCCTGATGCCATGATGAGAAAGATAAGGGAAGTATTGGACAGATCGTAGTCGTTTTGAGATTGCGAGTTACGGATGTGCACCGCAAACGATTTTTAACAAATTTTCTTGGAAACCAACACTGGCACTTAGATGCCAGGAGTGTTGTGTGCTTGGTGCAATGTCGTAGGCATGCCTTTCGAACGACATTAATTTCCAAGCGAATTGTTGAGTAAGTTGCGCCTACCTGAAACTATCGATAAGTGGGGTGTACACCGCATAAAGATAGCCTGTTACGATTTTTTGCTTGTCTTAACGTGCTTTATAATCCGAATTCTGTGGTGACCCCATCAATGTTGATTGCGCAGAACCTGTTAAAAAGTTCAATCTGCTTTTCAGCCTTTTTTTGCCTTTAATCCTTTTAGGATTTCATATTTTGATATATGGGAGATGTTCAGGCACCGATGTATGCCGAGTACTTGGTATTTTATTTCAGGTCCAGCACATCCTGCATATCATAGAATCCGGGCCTTCTGTCTGCAACCCATCGGGCTGCTTTTAAGGCCCCTCTTGCAAAAGTGTCTCTGCTGGATGCCCTGTGAGTAATCTCTATCCTTTCGCCCAACCCTCCGAAAAGCACGGTATGCTCGCCCACAATATCTCCTGCCCTGATTGTCTGAATGCCTATTTCCTGTTTTGTACGTTCTCCGATTATCCCTTTTCTGGCATATACGCCAACCTCATCAAGATTTCTCTGTACCGCATCAGCAATTACCTGGGCCATTTTTAGAGCGGTCCCGCTTGGCGCATCTTTTTTCATACGGTGGTGAGCCTCAATGATTTCAATATCATAATCGTCGCCGAGCACTCGCGCGACATCCTTCAGGACTTTAAACAGGAGATTTACTCCAACACTCATATTAGGGGCCAGTACCACAGGGATTGATCCGGACAACCCGCGTAGAACTTCAATTTCATCTTTCGAAAATCCGGTAGTGCCGATAACCATGGCCTTTCCATTTTCAGCAGCAATCTTCGCATTTTGCATCGTTGCAGCAGGAACAGTAAAGTCAATAACAATGTCGCCTTCAGCAATTATATTTTCGAGAGCGTCGCTGAGCTGTACTTTTGTTTCGCCTGCGCCAAGCAGCAACCCAATATCCCTGCCAATATCTTTGCTCCCTTTTTTTTCCAGGGCGCCTGCAAGCTGCAAATCGGAATATTCCTTTAAAAGTGCTATAATTCTGCCCCCCATTCTGCCTGTAGCACCGGTAACGATGATCCTATGCATTCGTTATGCCCTCCTCATTAGTTGGTAGCGGGTCAGTTTGTTTTTGCTCTGTATCAATTAATCTTTCGGTTCCGGCCACTGGGATGGATTGAAAATTATCTATTGTCGCCATTTCTCGATAGGCGGGCAGTACGTTACCTGCCCACACTGATAACTCAGGTGATCCAGCGCAAAAACAAACTGACCCACTATCCTAGTTGTTCTCGTCTTTTTGATTGTCTTCATCCTTATCGGGGACTTTGTATTCCTCCGAGGCCCACCTGCCGAGGTCTATGAGTTTGCATCGTTCAGAGCAAAATGGCTTAAACGGGTTTTCTTCCCACGTTGTTTTTTTCTTGCATACAGGACACTTTACCTGCATAATTATATCCTAAGCCGGTCTTGCCTTTGCCTGCTGTATCTTGATCCTTTTCCCTTTCATAATCATATCGTCCACAGAGCGTATAACGCGGTCTGCGAGTTCGGCCGGCACTTCCACAAACGTAAACTTTTCGAGGACATCAATGTTGCCTATCTTGCTGTAGGGGATGTTAGCTTCGGACGCTATTGATTTCACAATGTCGGGGACCTTGATCTTGTCCTTTCTGCCTATAGTCATAAAGAGGCGCACCATACCTTTAGTTTCAGCTTGTTCCCCTGGCGCCTGTTCTTTAATTTCTCCATAGGCAACGAAAAAGGCCGCGGCAGCAATATCGGCAAAACTGTGGTGTTCGGAGAGGCTTTTGACCGTCTGCATATAACGCGTATGGTTGCCCGCCTCGATTATCCCGGCAACGTCTTTCAGGATATTCTGCTCCCTTGCTTTGATGACATCGTCCGCAGACGGCAATCTTTTTTTATCGATGACTGTTTTTGCGGTCTGCTCAATAAGGCGCAAATGACGGTACTCCCTGGGAGTAACAAACGTTATGGCTATCCCGGACTTACCGGCCCTGCCCGTCCTGCCGATGCGGTGAACGTAGCTGTCCGGATTCTGCGGAATGCTGAAGTTGACAACATGGGAAACATTCTTTATATCCAGACCCCTTGCCGCCACGTCGGTAGCAACGAGTATATCAAGCATGCCTTCTCTGAACTTATACATCACCTCATCTCTGCGCGCCTGGGTAAAATCGCCGTGCAGTGCGCTTGCATTATAGCCGAGTTGTCCGAGCTTCATGGAAACTTCATCGACCTCGCGTTTCGTGTGGCAAAATACAATCGCCAGCTGCGGGTTTTCGACATCAAGGAGTCTGGAAAGCGCATTGATTTTGTCTACTTCACGCACCTCATAAAATACCTGCTTGATCTGAGGGATAACCACATCCTTCGGACTGATGCGTATTTTTTCAGGCTCTTTCATGTACTTCCTGGCGATGACCATAATAGGCTGCGGCATTGTCGCGGAGAAGAGCAGGGTTTGCCTCGCCTCAGGTGTTTTCATGAGTATTGTCTCGATATCCTCAATGAATCCCATATTCAGCATTTCATCAGCCTCGTCCAGCACCACAATCTTTATTGCCGATAAAGCGAGGGTCTTCCTGTTCAGATGGTCGATGACCCTACCCGGCGTGCCTACGATAACATCGACGCCGTGTTTTAATGCCTTTATCTGGTTTTCGATGGACTGACCACCGTATATCGGCAGCACCCGTACGCGTTTGCGGCTTCCCACACGGTCGATCTCCTGAGCGACTTGAACGGCAAGCTCTCTTGTCGGCTCCAGTATGATGGCAAATGGATGTTCGCTTTTCTTGCACATTTCCACTATGGGAATGCCGAATGCGGCAGTTTTGCCGGTGCCGGTCTGCGCCTGCCCGATAATGTCCGCCCCACCCATAATCAGCGGAATGACAGAAGCCTGTATAGGTGTCGGCTCTTCAAACCCGATCTCCGATATGGCCCGCATTGTTTCTTTTGATATTCCAAAATCTTCAAATCTCATCTCTTGTAACTCTCCTTTTTTTCCATTGCAAAAAAAAACCTCAGGGCCTCTTTCTTATGCGCTGAGGGATTAATTAAATGGATACCGAGCGTATTCCCCACGTGGTCGAGCACGGAGGTTAGCGAACGAATATAATGAAAGAAATCCCTTACATTAAGATTCCTTGCGGTCTTACCGCAGGGAGTCTTCAATTTGAGCAGCTTGTTTAGTATATTTCATTTATTACATAGTGTCAATGAAAACCAGACATGTGATGTATCCCTTTCTTACTCATCCGCTTGCTTTTTTTTTTGCATATTCCTATATCTTTTCTTAGCTGATCAGGCAAATCTCCTGGCCTCGAATGCCGCGATCGAGGCTGCGAGAGCGGGCGACCCGGACCGTATAAATCGTAAAATACCGACCCTTCTCTTGCTTTTCTAAACTATGCGGTATGCTTATCTCCGTCATCCGTAACTGAATGGATGCCCTGTGATCCAGGTAGTGGTCATCTTTGTTTGACAAAGGATTTGCCTTTCTTATAACATGTACATTCACATTTAAATGGATAGCGAGAGGTCAATGTATTTTCAGGATTTAATTGCATCTTTGAATGATTTCTGGTCTAAGAAGGGTTGTGTTCTTCTTCAGCCTTATGATACCGAAGTAGGGGCAGGCACTTTTCATCCTGCGACATTTTTCAGAGTGCTGGGTCCCGAACCATGGAAAACGGCGTATGTCGAGCCATGCAGGCGTCCTACTGACGGACGCTACGGAGAAAACCCTAACAGACTGCAGCAGTATTACCAGTACCAGGTGGTACTTAAGCCCTCTCCTCTGGAAAGCCAGGATATGTACCTTGAAAGCATGGCACATATCGGTATTGATCCTATCAGACATGATATCCGTTTCGTCGAAGATGATTGGGAATCTCCTACTCTCGGGGCATGGGGGCTTGGATGGGAAATATGGCTCGACGGCATGGAAATCACCCAGTTCACCTACTTCCAGCAAGTCGGCGGCATTGATGTGAAGCCCGTTTCTCTCGAAATCACCTACGGTCTTGAAAGGATCGCAATGTACCTGCAGGGCATCGATAATCTGTTTGAGATAGAATGGAGTAGAGGAATCAAATACGGAGAGATTCATAAACAGGGAGAGATCGAGTTCTCAAAATTCAATTTCGACTTCGCCAATACCGATTTTCTTGTGAAACAGTTCGATGCATACGAAAGCGAGTCAAAAAAAATGAATGAGCTTGGACTGGTGCTGCCGTCATATGAATTTTGCCTCAAGTGCTCCCATGCGTTTAATCTCCTTGATGCACGGGGAGTATTGTCCGTAACGGAACGGACCGGCTATATAGCGCGGGTGAGGGCACTTGCGAAACTATGTGCCGAAGCATTTCTGAAACAGCGTGAGGAAAAAGGTTTTCCTCTTTGTGAAAGGTGAATATGGCTACACCAAATACCCCGGAAAACAATGTCGAAGCCAACCCTCAGTTTCTCCTTGAAATAGGAACGGAAGAAATACCAGCCCGCTTCCTGCCGGAGGCCATTGAGAAGCTTCGGGCAAATGCGGAAAAACTTTTCTCCGGACATGCGATAGAAGTGAAATCAATCCGGACTTATGCAACACCCAGGAGGCTGTCGCTTATTGCCGAGCTTAATACAGTACAACATGCTCTGGAAAAAGAGATATGGGGACCGCCGGTAAATGTTGCTTTCGACGGCGAAGGGAACCCTACCAGAGCGGCCGAGGCATTTGCAAAGGCCAATAACGTATCGCTGAGAGATATTTCCAGAAAGCAGAAAGGTAAAGGCAGCTACATTGTCGCGACAATCAAAGGAAAATCAAAATCCACTGAAGCACTTCTTCCCGAAATATTACCCAGGCTCATCATGTCGCTCCACTTCCCGAAATCAATGCGGTGGGGTAATGGAGATTTCAGGTTCGCCCGTCCTGTTCACTGGATCCTCGCTTTATTTAACAACAAGCGTGTGTCTTTTGAAATAGAGGGGATTAAAAGCATAGGCATGACGCGGGGACACCGTTTTCTTGCTCCGGCGGCGTTCGAGATAAAGGACACCAGGACGTATATTAATCTCCTGCGAAACAATTTCGTCATCCTCGATCTCGAAGAGAGGACCAGGATAATAACGGAGGGGGCCAAAAAGCTTGCGGCCTCCGTCAATGCCGTTCTCATAAACGATGCTGAGCTTTTGCAGCATGTTGTTTTCCTTGTGGAATATCCGACACCTGTGCTCGGAGCTTTTTCCGAAGCATATCTTGCGCTTCCTAAAGAATTGCTTACCACGGTCATGAAAGGGCACCAGAAATATTTTGCCCTTGAGGACCATGAAGGGAAACTGGTCAATCATTTTATTGTCGTCAGCAACACAACACAGAACAATGCAGAAAACGTCAGGACAGGCGCTGAACGCGTTCTAAAGGCCCGTTTTGAAGACGCGCGTTTTTATTACGAAGAGGACTTGAAACATCCTCTCAAACTATGCCTTGAAGGTCTCAAAAAAGTCGTATACCATGAGAAACTGGGGACACTGTACGATAAGACGATGCGTATTGCTTCGATAGCCGACCATATTGCTGCACACTGTTTTAAAGAAAAAAAGAAAGATGTCGGCACAGCGGCACTGCTGTCAAAAGCAGACCTTATTTCCGGTGTGGTGAGGGAATTCCCCGAGCTTCAGGGGATAATGGGCAGCTACTACGCCTTTCATGAGGGCCATGACGAAAAGATTTCACGTGCGCTTGCCGAACAGTACCTTCCTGCGCATTCCGGAGACCGCCTTCCGGAAACACCTATAGGCTCCATCCTCAGTCTTTCTGATAAACTCGACAATGTTGCATCCTTTTTCATGCTTGGCTTGTCCCCTACCGGATCGGAAGACCCGTTTGCCCTCAGGAGACAAACACTCGGCATAATCGCCATTTTGCTCGATACCAAGTGCATGCTCCAGGTTTCGTCTCTCGTGGACAAGGCGTTGCAACCGTTTAAACTCAAAAAGAAAGAACCTGTTGCGGATGGCATAATCAAGTTCTTTGAACAGAGAGCTGAGGCCCTCTTCCAGGCCAACGGATACCCTTACGATGCCGTGTCCTCAGTGCTGCATTTTATAAAAGGTCAACCGCTCTTTACAGTGAAAGAACGTCTCGACTCGCTCATGAAATTCAGGGCCGAAGGCGCGTGTGACTCCTTTCTCCTTGCTCTTAAAAGGATCAACAATATAGCACCCGGCGGCGACGTCCCCGCTGCCGATACAGCGCTGTTCGTTCAGGAGGAGGAGAAATCACTTTTCCAGGAGACCGAATCACGCGCGGCACAGGTGAATTCTCTTGTGAAAAAACACCTTTACTACGACGCCATCAAAGTGCTCCAGGAGCTTACAGAGCCAATAAACAGCTTCTTCGATAAGGTGCTGATTATGGATAAAAGCGAGGAAATAAAGCAGAACCGCCTCTCTCTGCTTAAAACCATACAGCAGCTTGCCGTTCAGATCGCAGACTTTTCCAGATTGATTTAATCCGCTTATTTGCGCTCTCCACAGACTTGACATTGCCGGTCAGGAACTTCCGCATTGGAACAACGAGGTTTTTTTGACGGTGGACCAGGGATGTAGCTGTCACGAGGCAGTCATGCTATTATGTTCTTATGGATCAAAATTATTTTAAAGGAGGAAAATATATGAGAGTATTTGTCATTGCGGTGTTGGGTCTTGTTTTTTTTGCGGGCCTGGCTGTTGCGGAGGAAAAAAAGGAGATGAGTGAAAAGGAAAAACTGAGTTACAGCATCGGATATACACAGGGCAGCAGCATGGCTGGTTTTTTCAAAGCTCAGTCTGTCGAAGTGGACACGGATACTATTATCGGGTCCTTTAAAGCCGGCCTTTCCGGAGCTAAGCCGGTCCTGACAGAACAGGACATGCATCAGACCCTCTCAGAGTTTCAGAAAAAAATTGCTGCCAAACAGGCGGAAGGGATGAAGGAGACAGCCGAGAAGAATAAAAAAGCCGGAGAAGCGTTCCTTGCTGAAAACAAGAAAAAGGAGGGTGTTATAACGCTGCCTGACGGTCTTCAATATAAGGTGCTGAAGGAAGGCACAGGGAAAACTCCGAAAGCAACTGACAGGGTCAAGGTCAATTACAGGGGGACCCTTATTGACGGGAGAGAATTTGACAGCTCCTATAAACGTGGAGAGCCCGCAGTATTTCAGGTCAACGCAGTTATAGCCGGCTGGGCCGAGGCGCTGCAACTGATGAAAGTGGGATCGAAGTGGGAGGTATTCATACCTTCCTCTCTTGCTTACGGCGGCAAATCTGCGGGCCCGATGATTGGGCCTGACTCAACTCTTATTTTCGAGATCGAACTGCTGGCAATAGAATAATAAAGAAAGGCCGGCGACTACCTTGTGACTATGCTGGAATTCTTTTAAACAATGCCATTATAATAAAAAAATGAGATTTATCTATGAATAACCAATCTCTGGACCAACTTGTTGAAGCATTACTGGAGGGTGATCAGGCGCGCGCTGTTGCCGAGGTAACAATCCTGCGAAATGCCGGGATTGGTAATGAAGTGTTCATTAATGAAGGAGTTGAGAAAGCTATGGGGCTGCTCGACACAAAATGCACTCTGGAGCAGTTCAACCTGCTTGAAATAATGCTTGTCGGGCGGGCGGTGATGGGAGTTATCAAGACACTTTATCCTGATTCACCCCCTTTAGCCACGCGAGGAACTGTCGTAATTGCAAGCCTTGAAGGTGATGTTCATGACCTGGGGAAAAACATTGTCAAGACTATTATGAGTGCCAAGGGATACAAGGTAGTTGATTGCGGCAAGGACTGTCCGGTGGAGAAACTGGTTGATGCAGCCGTTCGGGAAGGGGCAGTGATAATTGCCATAAGCGGCCTTATAACGAGCATCATCCCTATGGTGCGTCAGGTCATTCCTTTGGCGCGGGCGCGTGGTCTGACAAAGGTGCAGGTACTGGCGGGAGGAGCAGCATTGAAGCAGGCGACAGTGGATGTCCTCAATGTGGATTATGTAGCAGATTCCGTCTTTGACGGCATTCGCTTCCTCGAACATCCGCACAAGGAAATAAGATGAACAGCCTGGACCGAATACGGGCCACGTTAAGTTTTGGAAATCCTGACAGTGTGCCGGTGATTGCCCAGGTTTTCGGCCATGCGGCTGTCCTTAATAATGTGTCTCTGGGAGCTTATGTCAGAGACGGCGAGCTGTTGGCGCGCTGCCAGTTGAAGGCCCTGTCCCGTTATGGCTACGATGCCGTCTTCGCACTCATGGATGCCGGAGTGGAGACGGAAGCAGCAGGGTCAAGCCTGACCTACCGCACCGATATGTACCCCTATGTCGAACAGTATGCTATTGCGGATGCCAGGGAGGTGGACAAGTTCGCTGTGCCGGACCCCAGGCGGAGCGGGCGCATGCCTGAAGTACTCAAAGCTGCGCAGATTCTACGCAGTGAGCTGCAGGACGAGGTCCTGATTGTCGGCTGCGTATTGGGACCGATGACTCTGGCTATGCAATTGATGGGGCCGGAAAAAACTCTTTTCCTTGCCCTGGACGAACCGGATCTGTTTGCCAGGGTCCTCGACTTTGCCTTGGAAATTGCTATTTCTTTCGGTCTGGCCCAGATCGAGGCAGGGGTGCATCTGCCGTTTGTATTCGATCCTTCCGCCTCGCCGTCGGTCATCCCTCCGCAGTTTTTCCGGGAGTTCGTGCTGCCGCGCACTAAAAGGCTTTTTTCTGCATTAAAGTCGGGAGGATCGTTTGCCAACTGGCTTCATATCGCTGGTCCGGCTGAAACAATCTTTCCTTTTTATCCGGAGGCCGGAGTGGACATAGCCAATTTCGATTACTGCATCGATCCGGTCCGTGCGCGGCAGATTCTGCCCCGGACCTGTCTCGACGGAAATATAAAACCACTTTCCTTTGTTGAAGCGACACCAAACGACATTGCAGGGGAGTCGGCCAGGTTGCTGGGACTTTTCAGTTCGCAGCGCGGTCTTATCCTCTCTTCCGGATGTGAAATCCCGCTGGAAGCCAAATCTGAGAATGTGGTCGCCATGGTCCGCGCTCCACACGCCAGGTGGTGATTTAGTGCCTATTCTCACTGTTAAGCAGGCGGACAAAGATAGACACATAACATTCCTGTCCGGCCGTTCCGTCCGTGATATCCTCGATGAAACCGACCTTCGGGTACGCTCCGGATGTGACGGCGCAGGAGCCTGCGGTATGTGCCGCATCAGAGTTGCGGGCGGCAACGCCGGGGAACCGTCCGTGAATGAACTGGGAAACCTCGGCGCAGGGTTGCTTTCTCAAAGGGTGCGGCTTGCCTGCCAGGTTAAGCCGGAGCGAGATCTGCAGATAGAGATACTCAGCCCTGCACCCCAATCGGTATGGCGCAGCCTTGACCAGGGAGGGGGCAAAGCATGCATCCCGATCGCAGCACGTGTGCCCCGCACGGAAACAGAACATCCCATCGGCGTTTGTGTGGATATTGGAACTACCCACATTTCGCTTTCTTTGCTGGATATTCACACCTGCTGCCGGTTGGCAGGGCGCCGCGGCCTTAATCCTCAAGCAGACTGCGGCTCCGATGTCCTTACTCGCCTGATATCGGCGCAATCAGACGGACAGGGTGAAAAGTTCAGCCGCCAGGTTATTCAGGCAATCGGTGAGGGCTTGCGCGATATCGGATCGCGGGAGGGAATCGACTTGAGAAGGATTGAGCATGTTGTCCTGGTGGGAAACACCGCAATGCTGGCCCTGCTGTCGGGGCAAAACCATCATCTTTTGTTGCAGCCTCGCTACTGGAGTGAATCTATTGAATGCCTCCCTTTGGAAACGGCCTCCTGGGGCGCCTCCTGGGGGATCAGCCCTGAAGCTGCCATCGACGTCATTGCTCCCCTTGCAGGCTTTGTCGGTTCCGACCTTCTCTCCGGTGTCATAGCAACTCACCTGATTGAAAACGGTCGCGGGGCACTTCTGGTCGATTTCGGGACCAATTCGGAAGTGGCCCTTTGGGACGGGAACAAGATATGGGTGACATCTGCAGCCGGAGGTCCGGCTTTTGAGGGGTGCGGCATAAGCTGCGGAATGCCTGCGGAGCCAGGCGCTATTTACCGTGTCTATGTTTCGGATACGACAGGAGAGCTTGCGTTCGACGTCGTTGCCGACGCCGGACCTCAAGGTTTGTGCGGGTCCGGCATGGTAGACCTGCTTGCATGCCTTGTCAGAAACAGGACATTGAACAATAAGGGACAATTCGCACCGTCCGTTCCGGAGTACGGGTTTCCGCTTCTGCGCGACGCTCGGGAGATTGTCGTGACCAAGAGAGACATCGATATTTTTCAACGCGCAAAAGCCGCCATCGGAGCAGCTGTTAAGGTCCTCCTGACGAAAGCGGGCATGGGATATCGTGAGTTGCGGCGAATATGCATTGGCGGAGTTTTCGGCCAATATCTCAATATAGTCAATGCCCAGGAGATTGGGCTTCTGCCTGCAATCCGCGGGCCTCTTATAGAAACTTCGGGCAACACGGCACTCTCCGGATGCGAAAACTTGCTCCTCTCGCCCGAGGCCAAAGAGTGGATGCAGGAGGTCAGGAGTCACGCAGTCTTTGTAAATTTGTCCGCCGTTGCCGAGTTCGAAACGCTTTTCCTTGAAAATCTCTATCTAAAACCTACTGCTGATACTATAGGCCATGACTAAACCGTTTTCTGATAAACAGCAGTTGAAGGCGTTTATAAATGCCGCGCAATATTTGGCAGGCCTGACATCCGGACAAGACATATGGGAGGAGGCCGGAAAGGTCCTGGTCAAGTTTTTCGGGGCTGACTTTGCTGCCTTTGGAAGACACAATACCAACGGCGCAATTGAGATCGATCACTGGGCATTTTCCGAGAGAGGCGCCTCGGCGCGGATCCCGGAAAATGAAATGAGCGCAGCGGTTGGCGATGTTTTTGAGAGCGGCTTTCTCACGTTTATTTCCATTCAATCCAATGGTCCAATCGCCGCGGCCTTCTTTCCCATACTTCATGAAAATCATGTGGTCGCCGTGATGCTGGTGGGGCGACTGCCGGCCGCTCATCTGGAGAACGAAACCCTTGATCTCTATTTGGCAGTCGCCGGGCTTATTGGAGCAACATACTCACGTAAAATTTCAGAGACGGCCATTCTTCAAGCCAGGGACGACTGGGAACGGACATTTGAAGCAGTACCCGACGCTATCGTCTTACTCGACCTTAAGTACCGGATTGTCCGTGCGAATAAGGCTATGGCGGTCAGGCTTGGGATGACGCCGGAAGAATGTGTCGGACTTACATGCTATGGCTTAGTCTGTGGGGCGAGCGGGACCCCGCTGCACTGTCCATACAGCCGGGTCCTTGAGGATGGGCGGGCATGCACCGTTGAGATGCATGACGATCGCTTGTCTGCCGATTACCTGGTGACCGTTTCTCCTCTGCGCGGCAAGGATGGGAGGCTGGTTGGAGGTGTACATGTCGCTCGCGATATAACCGAACGCAAACAGGCTGAGAAAGAGCTGGTGCAATATCGGGCCCATCTGGAGGAATTGGTAAAGAAGCGTACAGCCGAATTGACTGCTGTGAATCAGGAGCTAGAGAGATTCAGCTATTCCGTCTCTCACGATCTTCGCGCCCCCCTCCGGCACATGTGGGGCTTTGTGGAACTGCTGCAACAAAGACTGAGGGACTACCCTGATGTCAAAACCCACGATTATATGGACATGATATCCGGGGCCTCAAAAAAAATGAGTATGCTTATCGACCATCTCCTGGACTTTTCCCGCCTTGGACATACGCAGATGCGGAAGACAAAGGTCAATTTACATGCCCTTGTAAGCGAAGTTGTCCGCGAGACCCAGTACGCCCTGAAGGAACGGAAGATTAGATGGGAGATCAGTGAACTGCCTGACGTATTCGGTGACCAGTCCCTATTAAGACTTGTGATTGTCAATCTCTGCTCCAATGCAGTCAAGTTCACAAGTAATCGTCCACAAGCTGAAATCAGGATAGGATGCAAAGATGAGGGCGATAAATTCACCTTTTCGGTCACGGACAATGGAGCAGGATTTGATATGAAATATGTGAACAAACTCTTCGGCGTATTCCAGCGTCTCCATACCCAGAACGAATTTGAAGGTACAGGTATCGGACTGGCAAATGTGCAGCGCATCATTGCCCGCCATGACGGGACAGTCTGGGCCGAAGGTGCTGTTGGACAAGGCGCCGCATTTTACTTTACTCTGCCAAAAATAAAGGAATAACTCATGAACAGGAGGAAAGAAGTGACCATTTTACTGATTGAGGACAACCCGGATGATGTCTATCTGATACGCGAAATGTTGTCACAGAGGACGCATGACGTTGTCCTTGAATATGCCGACAGTCTCGCAAAAGGGCTTGCCAGGATAGACGCAGGTGGAATCGATTTGGTCCTGCTGGACCTCGGACTTCCTGACAGCCAGGGGATCACCAGTGTCAAAAACCTTTGTGAGAGGTTCGGCCAACTGCCTATTATTGTATTTACCGGGCTATCTGCCGAACAGGTCGGGGTACAGGCTGTTCAGGAGGGCGCGCAGGACTATTTGATAAAGGGGGAAACAAACAGCAGCCTGCTGGTAAAGGCCATTCGTTATGCCATTGAACGCAAACAGTTGGAAAACGAAAAGGAACGTCTTATCCTCGAGCTTCAGGAATCCCTTGCTAAAGTCAAATTGCTTCGCGGCTTATTGCCGATATGTGCCTCATGCAAAAAAATACGCGACGACAAAGGCTACTGGAACCAGGTTGAAACATATTTAATTGAGCATTCCGAGGCCACGTTCACTCACGGGATCTGTCCCGAATGCGTGAAAAAACTTTATCCGGAATACTATGATAAGATCCGGGGGGAAAAAGACAAATAACAGACAAATCCTGCTGTCGCATGATCGACTTATTGGAATCAGGAGACTACTACCATATTGTCTCTGTGGATTATTTCATCGGAATACTTGTAGCCGAGAATTTGTTCTATCTCGGAGGTCTTTCTCCCTTTGATTTTTTTGATATCTGCTGCAGAATAATTGACAATCCCCTTTGCAATGCGCTTGCCCCTCGAATCGATGCAGTACACCGCGTCACCCGTATTAAACATTCCTTCAATGCTCACTATCCCTGAGGGCAGCAAACTCCTGCCGGACTTTTGGACAGCGTGGGCGGCCCCGTCATCGATGGTAAGAGACCCCCTCGGTTTTACAGCATAGGCAATCCAGCCCTTCCTGGAAGATATTTTTTTCGTCTGCGGTCTGAATTCTGTTCCGTGCCGTTTGCCGGCCGCAAGGGAAGCAATGAGTCCCTTCTTTTTACCGCTTATTATATTCACTTTTATTCCATACGAAAGCGCCTTTTTTGCAGCAAGCACTTTTGAATACATACCGCCTGTTCCGACAGCGCTGCCTGCCCCGCCCGCCGCAGCCTCAACTTCAGGAGTTATCTCGTCGATGCAGGAAATTATTTTTGCGGCCCGGCTTTTTTTAGGATCAACAGGGTAAAGTCCCTCAACATCGGAGAGAATGATGAGCCTTTCAGCATCAATAAGTCCGGATACAAGTGCGGCGAGTTGATCATTGTCTCCGAACCTGATCTCGTCAGTGGCGACAGTGTCATTTTCATTAATAACAGGAATAATGGCATAAGAAAGGAGAGTGATAAGCGTATTTTTAGAGTTGAGGTAGCGCACCCGGTCCGAAAAATCCTCTCGTGTCAGGAGAACTTGTGCCACCTTTTTCCTGCAGGTCTCGAAGCTTTTTTCATAGGCCCACATGAGGGATGATTGTCCTACTGCTGCAGCGGCCTGCTTGAGCCTTATTTCGGTGGGCTTTATTTTGAGGCCGAGTTTTTTCATACCCGCTGCAACAGCGCCTGAAGAAACTATCACTATTTCATGACCGCCGTCGCATGCAATGGAAATATCGCCGGCAATGGCATCGATCCTCTTATGATTCAGCCCTCCCGATGACCCCGTCAATATGTTACTGCCTATTTTTATGACTATCCGTGCCATATCAAAACAAAAGATGAACTCTTTACCTTCTCCTTTCCTCCACTCTTCTTGATAAATAAATGACCAACCCCCGTATCCCTTCACCTGTTGCAGCGGATACAGGTAAAAAAAACAGTCCCTTTTCTTTGCAGTATTCACTTAATCTGCGCAGCCGCGTTCCCTCATGAGCTATGTCGAGCTTTGTTCCCGCTACTGCTGCCGGCTTTCCGGCAAGGTCAGCGCTATATAATACTAATTCCCTGGTTATCTTTTCAAAATCCTCGACAGGATCGGTCGTCACAGTATCGGAAATATCAACAAGATGGAGCAGGACAGCTGACCGCTCAATGTGACGGAGGAACTGAAAGCCGAGCCCCGTTCCTGTGTGTGCTCCTTCTATTATGCCGGGGATATCAGCCACGACGAAACTGGTCAGGTCTTCCATTTTCACTACACCCAAATTCGGTACGAGAGTGGTAAAAGGGTAATCGGCAATTTTAGGCCTCGCCGCGGATATAACAGATATGAGCGTGGATTTCCCTGCGTTAGGAAGTCCGACAAGGCCCACGTCGGCAAGCAGTTTTAGTTCGAGTTCCAGCCATTTCTCCTCACCCGGTTCGCCCGGCTGGGCAAACCTTGGCGCCTGGCGTGTAGAGGTGGCAAAATGAGAATTACCCAGCCCTCCCCTCCCTGACCGGGCTGCAATCACTTCAGCGCCCTCATGATCAAGATCAGCTATTATCTGTCCGCTCTCAGCATCTTTGATCATCGTTCCAACCGGCACAGGAATGACCCTGTCAATACCATCCCTGCCGTGTTTGTTACTGCCCTTGCCATGTTCTCCTCTTTCAGCTCTGTATTCTCTCTGGTAGCGGAGGTCGAGCAAGGTATTCAGCTCTTTTGCCGCACGGAAAATAATATTCCCTCCCCTGCCGCCATCCCCTCCGTTAGGGCCTCCTCTCGGCACATGTTTTTCCCTGCGAAAGCTCAAACATCCCCTGCCGCCATCACCGGCCTTGACATATATTTTTGCGTAGTCTATGAATTTCATAAATAAAAAAAGGCAGGTCACTCTGACCCGCCCTTACGTGTCCTTTGTGCTCAGTATTTTCTTAAGCCAAAGCCGGTGTTTGCTGCGCCTCCGTTACCGGATATACACTGACCTTTTTTCTCATCTTGTCTTTTCTCTCAAACTTAACAACGCCATCTATTAATGCAAAGAGCGTATCATCCGAGCCTATGCCTACATTGGTACCCTTATGGACCTTTGTTCCGCGCTGGCGCATAATAACGCTGCCTGCACGCACGAACTCTCCACCGAATCTTTTTACACCAAGCCTCTGCGACTCGCTGTCACGACCATTCCTTGAGCTTCCAACACCTTTTTTATGTGCCATAGCTGACCTCCGCTTATCCTATAGTTATCTCTTTGATTTTAACCGTCGTATACTGCTGTCTGTGTCCCCTGATCTTATTGTGCGCCTTTTTCGGGGTGGTTTTCAACACCAGAATCTTGTCATACCTTCCCGATCCCATAATTTCGGCTTTCACACTGGCGCCTTTAACATAGGGGGCGCCCCATACAGCTTTACCGCTGTCCTCAAACATCAAAACTTTGTCAATCACTATTTCAGTATTAGTATCAGCGTTGATTTTATTTACGCGGACCGTATCTCCCTCCGTTATCCTTATCTGTTCGCCGCCTGTTTCAACAATCGCGTACATTCATTCACCCCCGAAATAATTTCGAATAACTATTAAAACAAAAAATGCCCTCTAATGTCAATAATATAACCGTTGCGGGTAGTGTCAAGCATTTTGTGTAAATTTTGTGTAAATTCCTTTAAGGGCTTCTTTCCCCATTGCTCGTTTAAGTGATTCAATATTGCATAATCTATCCGCTCGATACTCTGAGTATTGTTAAAAAGCAGGTCATTGGCTTTGTCCGTCTCCTCACCTCCCTGAAAGCCCTCTCTATGACGTTTGTGGTCCTCACCTTGATCCATAGCTCTTTAGGGCAATCATAAAAGTTCAAGAGTTCCTCTAAGTCTTTCTCGATACACCTGACTACCTTCGGAGCGATGGGTTTCCACTTCTTCGCCCATTCGCTGTATGCCCTCTCTGCTTCTTTCCTGCTTTTTGCATCATAGATAGCTGAGAGTTACCCCGGCTATGGAAACAGGCTTATCAAATCATGCATGGGAAATTGAAGAACTTATTGCCTTGCTAAAGTAAAGGCTTGCCCTGCCGATAAAATATGATATACTAAACTTATATTGACACGATTCGCATGTGTGATTTAGTATTAACTCCCGAGTGATGGAACGAACAAGGAGGGTCGAAATGCCAACTACATCAGAACCCATAACGGTATTGAGAGATGAATTAGACTTCTTTAATTCCCATCTTGAGGAATGGTTGCAACACTACGAAGGGAAATTTGCTTTAGTAAAAAACCAACAGTTAATAGGTACTTTTACGCAAGACACGGAAGCATATAAAGAAGGCGTTAGTCGTTTTGGCAATGCTCCATTTCTAATTAAAAGAATATCAAGAATAGAGAAAATAGAACAATTGCCAGCCCTTGCCCTCGGAATTCTCCGTGCCTATTCATAATTCTTTCCATTTCCAACAAATACCAACAACCCCCCCTCAGATGGCATTAGGGCCTGCTCCATTGCAAGCAATTGGCCCTACAGTGCAAGTGGAGCTTACAATTCCAGAAGAACTCGCACAATACTTTGATCGGCAAGGAATTCCTATCCCCAGTCCTGTCGGTGGAACCGCGCTTATTGATACTGGAGCTTCCATCACGGCAGTGGATCGTTCAATTATTAATCAATTGAAAATTAGTCCTATAGGCATGACAACCGTTTATACGCCCCAAGGCAGTGCCCAGCAAGAACTATTTCCTATAAAATTAAGTTTTGTTGGTTCTCCTGTTCCTATTATTGTGAACTTCGGGCAAGTATTAGGTAGTGATCTTAGAGGCCAAGGGATTTTTGCCCTAATCGGTCGTGATGTCTTATCGTCATGCATTCTTATATATAATGGCCCATTAAGTCATTATTCTCTATCCTTATAAAATAGTATCATAATTTCTCTTCTCAATCTGACCTAGGCCACTACCACCGTTACGATAGGGAAGGCAGGAGAAGGCTGTTTATCGGAGCGATGCACGGGTCTGCTACAACAGGGGGACAAGGAAGTTGACGGACTGGATTTCGGCAGCGGACACCCGGCTTATCATCGGCGGGTAGGTAACGCCCTACCCGCGTACATACTGTAAGGCACAGACTATATAATCGGCAGGAGCAGTGCACTGATAACAAAGAAAAATTGGACGCTGCCGAAATCCAGTCCGTCAACTTCCTTGTCCCACCCGGGAACGGGTATGGTCAGGGCCACTATAACGAATTGTCTCTTGCAATGAGAGTAGTTTCAGGGCTCCGATAAACAGCCTGCCCCTGCCGGTCCCTTCCATACAGCCCTGTTTCCTTGACCTAACCTCCTCCAGTTGATTATATTTAAAGAGCACCATGTATATGGTGGAGGAGAAAAAAATGCCTATATATGAATATGAATGCCTCGACTGCGGTAAAACTACCGAGGCAATGCAGAAGTTCAGCGATGCACTGCTTGCCGCCTGTCCTGAATGCGGCGGCCAACTTAAAAAGCTTATCTCCAACTCGACGTTTGTCCTGAAAGGGACCGGCTGGTATGTGACGGATTATGGCCGCAAAGGCTCCGACATAGGGGGAAAAGGGTCCGACACTGAGAAAAAAAGCTCCGAAACTGAAAAGAAATCCTCTGAAAACAAAGAGGCTAAAACCGCTACTGATAATAATACCGAACCCAAAGCAGACAGCGCCAAAGAAGCAAAGACTGAAACTAAAAAAGAGCCTGTATCTGCATCATAACAATGGCTGGTCCGCATATCCATGTGCCATATGATAAAATTGCAGAGAACCTGTCGTTCCTCAACACTCACAGGCCTAACCTGGAGATTTATTTTAATGCTGATGTCCTCGATGCAATCGACACCCGATCACTTGACGCGCTGAGGAAAAGTCTCGAATACACCCCGTCGTTCTCCATGCATGCGCCTTTTATGGACCTCTGCCCAGGTGCTGTCGATGCCAAAGTGCGTGAAGTAACAGTGTACCGGTTCAACCAAATGCTCCAGCTCGCTCAGGTTTTGAAACCCGAATGCATCGTCTTTCATTCAGGTTATGAGAAATGGAAATACGGGCTTTCTACCGGCCTCTGGCTTCAAAAGAGCCTGGAAACATGGGAGACTCTCAATGAAAGGGCGCAAAGTATCGGCGTCAAAATAACTATCGAGAATATCTTTGAGGACAGTCCTGAAAATCTGAGACTGCTGATGAAGGAAATGGATTCGGGCAATTTCGGCATATGCTTTGATACCGGCCACTGCAACCTTTTTTCAAAAGTCCCGCTGGATGAGTGGCTTGATAGTCTGGGCCCTTATATTATCGAACTCCATCTGCATGACAACGACAGAAGCGCCGACCAGCACCTCCCGATCGGGGATGGCACATTTGACTTCAGAGCTTTGTTCAACTCGCTGAAGTCAACGGTACAAATCATTCACACCATAGAAGCGCATTCCCCCGAACGCGTGCTGAAAAGCATAACCCGCCTGAATGAGCTTATCTGCAATTCAGACAGTGCGGGGTAATTTTACTTTCCACCCCAGCAAGTCTTGTGGCTTGCCGGGTACCCCGGCTTTGCGGGCGAATAGTCCGCTGTGCCGGCCCTGCCGTCCCATACGGAACATCAAGATATTCCTTACAGTCTTCCGGCATGGTTTCTGAGCGTAAAGCCGCGCAATTTTACCTCTTCAATTCCCTTGCTCTGCACCATAACCTGATGTGACGTTCCCATCCCCTGCGGGAAAATCAGACCTTTGATTTTGGCCATCTCAGACGGGTCCCCGAAAAATCCAGGATTTTTCGGGCCGGGAGCCGGGTCCGGGGAGTCGCCGTACATTTCTGTTATCACTTCATCGATACCGAGAGACACCAGATAAGTCCCCTGCGGACAGTAGCCTTCGGTCCTCAGCCCCGCCTCTTCACCCCATTTCTTTACAGACGAGAAGTTTACATGCGCGGTAATGTCCTGTTCTCCTATATGCCGATAGGGATCTTCATTGACCTGGTGCTTATAATAGCAAAGGAGTGTGCCGGTGCTTCTTTCCTCACTGTAGTATTCCGCGGACGAATAGCCGTAATCAATTGTCAGAATAAATCCTCTTTCAAGCTTTTTAGATACTTCTGTGAGCCAATCCTCAATTTTTAAATTGATTTCCGTTTTATATCCCTTAGGGAGGTCTATGGAAAAGTCGTGCAAATATGCCGTTAAAGTGCTATTACAGGGTCTTTCCACCTCGGTGAGCGTGTTGTCATGCTCATCCCGGAGGGACACAAAAACCTCCATTAACTCATCCCTCTTAACAACCAGATGCACCGGCAGTGCATCGAGCAGTTCATTTGAAAGGAAGCACCCTGCTATTGTTCCGATATCGCCAAGGCTGGAGAACCAGCGTATTTTCCCTGCATGCCCGCAGAGCAGGGTTTGCTGCTGTTCACGCACAGCCGGGTTAAGTTCAACTATGGAATAATCGATATGCCCTGACAGTTCCCTTGTAACGATATAGTCAAGTATATCTTTTGCGAGATGGCCCATGCCGGCGCCCATTTCAACGATCTGAAACCTGTCCGGCCGACCCATAACTTCCCACAGCTCCTCCAGCTGCCTGCCGATCATAATACCGAAAATCATGTGAAGGTGCGGACTCGTGTAAAAATCTCCTGTCCGTCCTATGCTTGCCGCAGGCCTGGTATAATAACCGAATTCGGGATCGTAAAGGGCAAGGGCCATAAATGTCTCGAAACTGATAGGCCCATTTGTCTTGATTTGATCGGCAATCTTTTGCTTCAGAAGCAGCACTGCTTATTGGATCTCAAGCATTCTGTCAAGTGCTCTCTTGGCAGGCAGCCTGACTGATTCGGGTACTTTAATGATGTATGTATTTTCCCTGAGTGCGCGTAAGACGCTGTTTAATGTTGTTTTCTTCATGTTCGGACAAACCATATCATTTCTGAGCGGATGAAAAATCTTTTCCGGGTTCTCCAGTTTCATCCGGTGCATAATCCCGGTTTCGGTCCCTACGATAAATTCATTAGCTTCAGAGGAAGCGGCAAAACGCAGCATCCCCGAGGTGCTGGTCACATTATCGGCAAGCTCCAATACCTCAAGCCTGCATTCGGGATGGGCCATTAAAAGGGCCCCGGGATGGGCTTTTCGCGCCTTGTAGACATCGTCCTTCGTCACTCTGTCATGGACGTGACAGAATCCGTCCCAGGCAATGATCTGCTTGCCGGTCCGGGTTGCTGCCCACCTCGCAAGATTCTTGTCAGGCACGCAAATGACCCGTTCGTCAGGCAGGGATTCAATTACTTTTACAACATTTGACGAGGTACAGCAAATGTCGCTCTCAGCCTTGATCTCCGCAGTTGTATTCACATAAGCGACAACAGGGACACCGGGATACCGGGACTTGATGTCTCTTAGCGTAAAATTATGGGGGAAAACAAACGAAGGCTGGACCTCGTATCCCGGATATACCGGCCTCACCGATCTTGGGGCATCAACCTGGATCATCTCAGCCATCGGACAAGAGGCATCTCTCTCAGAAAGAAGCACTGTTTTATCGGGAGAAAGTACAGAGGCGCTCTCTGCCATAAAATCGACGCCGCAAAAAACAATGACTTCGCAATCCATGGCAGCAGCGTTTCGCGAAAGTTCCAGGGAGTCGCCGACAAAATCAGCGATGTCCTGCACCTCGCCTCTCTGGTAATTGTGTGCGAGAATTACAGCCTTTCTGCTCTGCTTTAATTCGAGTATTTCTTCTCTTATGGCTTTGAGGTCGCCGGACATGCGGTTCTTTTTCACTTCAGTAAGATCGGCACTTTATGAATTGGTAAAAAGCAGTGTGCCGTCTTCTAAAATTACTTTCTTTATCCTCTTGAGTTCTTTTCTTATTTCTCTTTGTATTTGCAGCGCATCTATATTTGAATTGATACCATGTTCGCCGTTATAATATTCCAGAACTCTTTTTACATAAGCGACTGTCTCAGGAATAGACGGTACCATGCCTTTCTTTTCGACCAGTTTTGGTCCGGCATTGTAGGCCGCAAGCGCCAGAGTAAGATTACCGTTGAAGCGTTCAATCATGTGCTTTAGATACCTGACTCCACCGTCAATGTTCTCAATGGGATCAAAAGGATTTGCCACGCCCAAAAGCGCGGCAGTGGACGGCATGAGCTGCATGAGACCGAGGGCCCCTTTCCGCGATACTGCATAAGGGTTCCAGTTCGATTCCACCCTTATCACTGCATTCACCAGTTGGGGATCAATATCATGCTGCCTTGCTTTTTCATCGACAGTTGCATGAAAGTCCTCCCTGCTTCGGGAACTGGAAAAGTCCTCGACTTTTTGAAGGTATGAAATTTTTTGGGCAAGCCCTGCCCCAGACTTCGAAAAGTCCGCGACTTTTTGGGGGACCCCGCCGGAGTAAACGGGATTGCGCTCATTATTACTTTTCAGAGGCGCCTTTCTTTCTTTAATTACGATCGTGCTGCTTGCACCCGAAGATGTGTTGGAGAAAAAAATAACGCCGTCTTCCGAGATATGTTTATAGATATCGGCGCGGACCTCAGAAGCCGAACATAAAAAAAAAGCTATCACCAGTATATACTTCATCACAAAAATCATACCACGCATATATGCTCTTATTCAAGCTTTGCATTTTCAGGGTCAAGATTTTAGTTGCTTATATGCTGTATTTTCTGTTTTAATAATGCAAAGGTATTATATACCTGCCCTGTTAGTGATTAGGGGATAATGTTGATCTCGCAAATTGGATCTTTAAGGGAGCTGACGTAAAGTAAACGGTGTGCATATCTCCACTGTGGGAGAGAGCCTAAGCTACTTTCAAGGCACCCATCTTAGAATGATAGAGATCTGATTTTCACCTACACTGCAGGGTGGGTTTTTAATATAGATGAAAGAACGCATTAGTAATTACCGGCATAGAATACTTCGCTCCTTCTCTCCATGGGGGGCGCCTCACAAAGTCTTTGAATTTTGCGGGGTCTCAGGGGGGTATCCTCTGGTGGTAATTACTAATGGGGACGATTGGATAGCTGCGATTGATGTTTTAAAGATAAAGGAGACGGGATGCTCTCAAAGAGTGTTACAGCATTTACAATAAACAGGTATGTCCGGTGCGAGGTACTGCACTATCTATTGTTTGCGTAATAATCATATCCTGCTCCTTGCATCTACGCAGTCTTTAAGTTTTCCGCGCCGTTTCTATCCATTCCTCCCCTGGTAGTTTTACGCAATCTTGCTGCTGAGTGTTTCAGGCAACAGCCGGATTGCAATAAACGCATTACAGGAGGACTGCCCGATGAGTAATACCGTGATCTATATTCTTATAGCTGTTGCAGTAGGAATCGCCAGCGGCATGGTCTTTGTCTCTATTTACAGGATTACCCTTAAATCTCAAAGAGATTCAACAAAAAGAGAGCATGAGCGTTTACTTGAAGATGCAAGACGTGAAGTGGAGTCAATTAAGAAAGAGGCGGATATTGCTGCAAAAGACCAGGCATACCAGGCCAAAATTGAAGCGGAAAAAGAGATTCGTGAGAGGACAAAAGAGCTTAATCAGCTTGATAAACGGCTCCGGAGTAAAGAGGAGCAGCAGGAAAAGAAGATTGACCAGATGGATAAAAGAGACCATGAGCTGAACAGAAAAGAAAGGGAATTCAACACCAGGGAACGCTCGTTGGTTGAAAAAGAGAACCACTACGCACAGCTTATCAGGGAAGAGACACAGGTCCTTGAGAGAATATCCGCCACGACCTCAGAAGAAGCGAAAAAGGAACTTCTCAGGAGAGTGGAAGAAGAAGCAAAATTTGACGCCGCCAAACTTGCTAAAAAGATCGAGGATGAGGCAAAGGAATCAGCGGAGAAAAAATCTAAAGAGATCATAAGCTTTGCGGTACAAAGGTATGCCAGTGATTATATTGTCGATGCAACTGTTTCTGCAGTAAACCTTCCTAATGATGAGATGAAGGGAAGAATAATCGGCAGGGAGGGCAGAAATATCAGGACATTTGAAGCCGCTACCGGAGTCGATATTATAATTGATGACACGCCCGAACTCGTAACGCTTTCCGCCCATGATCCTGTAAGACGGGAGATTGCCAGAATTGCACTTGAACGCCTTGTCAACGATGGGAGGATCCACCCTGCCAGGATCGAGGAACTGGTAGAAAAGGTCAAGAAAGAGATTGACATAACAATCAGGGAAGAAGGCGAAAAGGCAGTCTTCGACCTCGGCATCTCCGGAATTCATCCGGAACTTATTAAAACCATAGGACGCTTAAAATACCGCTCATCGTATGGACAAAACATTCTACAGCACTCAAAAGAAGTCGCCTACCTTGCGGGCATGATGGCGGGAGAACTGGGCGTTGATATAAAACTTGCGAAACGCGGCGGCCTGCTGCATGACATAGGGAAAGCGGTAGACCACGAGATAGAAGGCTCCCACCAGGAGATTGGAGCTGCCCTTGCAAAAAAATATGCTGAAGCTGAGAAAGTCATCAACGCTATACAGGCGCATCATGGAGAAATCGACTTCACTTGTGTTGAATCCGCTCTGGTGGCTGCCGGCGACGCCCTGTCTGCGGCCCGGCCCGGGGTAAGAAGAGAGAGCATCGAGAACTACTTGAAACGGCTTGAAAAGCTTGAAGAGCTTGCGATGTCCTTTAACGGCGTTGAGAAATGTTATGCAATTCAGGCAGGAAGAGAAATCAGGATTATTGTAAAACCTGATGATATGGATGACACAATGTGTGCAGTTGTATCAAAGGAACTCGCCCGAAAAATCGAAGCGGAGATGACCTATCCCGGTCAGATAAAGGTGACCGTTATACGGGAAGCCCGCTATGTCGATTATGCAAAATAATCATAACACTATATTAGTTTTGACAATTTATTCTATAGAATTTTACTGAAAAACTGAACAAACAAAGGAGGTTGCATTATATTGCCCGGTGTCCGTATCGCATTCGGATCCGAGAGATTCATTAGTAACCGGATCCCACATTCCGCCCATTTTATCTTCACACGCTGCATAGGATATGAAGCTTGATGTATATGTATTCACCGAACCGCCGGGGCCGAGGGTCCATCCCCCGGTGCCCCCTGCGTAACAATAATTGACATAAACGTCATACGAACAATTATTGGTAAAAATAGCCTCTCCATACGTATTTCTGGTCAGCTTGATGCAAGCAGTAGTAACTTTACCAAGCATGCTGGATGACATGTTTACATCTGTCCCCGTAAGGTCCTGGCCTGTTAAGTTCGTCCCGTTGGCGGTCACGCTTGACGGCGTGAAGCTGTTTCCGGACAGCCCCAGCGTTACAGTGTATGTACCATTGGACAAACCTGTAAACCTGTAGCTGCCTTTGCTGTCCGTGCTTGTTGTCACCGTCCCGCTCCCGCTTAGTGTTATCAGCACACCCGGCATGGCTGCTCCTTCTGATGTCTTTATTGTCCCCGATATGGAATAAGTATGATTCAAGCTGAAGGCCGCGGATATGGTGTGGTCCGCCGTTATGTTCTTGAAGGTGTAGCTGCCCCCTGCTCCCACCGATACTCCGTCTACAACCACGCCGGCTATGGAGTGCCCCGCTGAAGGTTTAACTGTATATTTCAGGCTGCCCCCCCTTTTTACTGTACTCGTGCCGGCGGGTCTTAGGCTTCCACCCGACACAGCAGAAGCCGTGATCGAATACGTGCCCCGTCCCCCTCCTATAAATGGTCCAAAGGCTACAGGACTTGCACCCACAGGAATTGTGGCAACAACTCTGTTGGTCTCCGCAGCTATTACCGATACATCATTGCTCGTCTCATTAGCAACATAAACATAAGTCCCCGCCGGATTTACCGCTATTCCATAGGGCCATCTCCCCACAGGAATTACGGCAACAACTCTGTTGGTCTTTGTGGCTATTACTGAGACATCATTGCTCGCATCATTAGCAACATAAACATAAGTCCCCGCCGGATTTACCGCTATTCCATAGGAACCGTTTCCCACAGGAACTGTGGCAACGACTCTGTTGGTCTTTGCGGCCATTACTGAGACAGTATTGCCATAACAATTTGCGACATAAACATAAGTCCCCGCGGGATTTACCGCTATTCCGGACGGGCCGCTTCCAACAGGGATTGTGGCAACGACTCTGTTGGTCTTCGCGGCTATTACTGAGATAGTATTGCTATTTGAATTTGCAGCATATACATAGGTCCCCGCGGGATTTACCGCTATTCCGGACGGCCCGTTTCCCACAGGAACTGTGGCAACGGCTCTGTTGGTCTTTGTGGCGATTACTGATATATTATTGCCATAATAATTTGCGACATAGACATAAGTTTCCGCGGGATTCACCGCTATTCCGGACGGCCCGCTTCCAACAGGAATTGTGGCAACGACTCTGTTGGTCTTAGTGGCTATTACTGAGATATTGTTGCTATTGGAATTTGCAACATAGACATGGGAACCCGAGATATTCACAGCTATCCCGGAGGGCTTATCACCCACAGGAATTGTGGCGACAACGCTGTTGGCGCCTGTGTCTATTACAGAGACAACGGCATTACCTTCATTCGTAATATAAGCAAAAGGAACTTCCGGGGTAGAAACAGCTGCCTGTGAAATACTTGCAAATGCAGGCACGAAGATAATTAAAAAAAACAGAGCGAGGGCCGCCCCCCGTACTGTCTGAATTGCGGCCCCTGCCTTGCCTAATCTCTGTTGCATACTCTATATTATATATTCTATGAATATTCTTTTCATCGGTGATATTGTCGGCAAGATAGGCAGGCAGACTGTCAGGGCGCTTTTACCCGGCCTCATACAAAAATATGCATTGGACTTTGTTATCGCCAATGGCGAGAATGCGGCAGGGGGGTTCGGTATCACAGAAAAAACTGCCACGGAGCTTTTTGATTGCGGCGTTCATGTGATTACCACCGGTAATCACATATGGGACAAAAAGGACGCCCTTCCCTACATTACGAAAGAGAACCGGGTGCTGAGGCCCATCAACTATCCTTCCGGCGTCCCCGGCACTGGAAGTATCGTTATAACGCTCCCCGGCAAGGAAAAGGTTGCGGTAATAAATGTTTCAGGCAGGGTGTTCATGAATATCCTTGATTGTCCGTTCAGGACATCTTTGCGCGAAGTCGAGCGGCTCTCAGCAATAACAAATATAATAATTGTAGATATGCACGCTGAAGCAACATCGGAAAAAACGGCTTTTGGCTATTACCTGGATGGTAAAGTCAGTGCTGTTGCAGGCACCCATACTCATGTGCAGACAGCAGATGAGAAAATTCTGCCTGGGGGCACAGCATATATTAGCGATGTCGGCATGACAGGGCCTGAGATATCAGTAATCGGAGTAGAGAAAGAACAGATAATTGATAAATTTCTTGATCATATGCCCAGAAAATACGATATTGCTGGCGGTAAAGGGATGCTGTGTGCTGTCGTTCTGGAGATAGAGGCAAATAGCGGCAGGGCCACCGCAATACAAAGAGTGCAGCTTATTAATGAATAGGAGGCAAAAGTGATGCAGGCTAAAGTAAAATGGGTCAAAGGTCTTCAGTTTGTCGGGGAGTCTGGCACCAAGCATGAAATTATAATGGATGCCGATGACGAATACGGCGGGACCGATAAGGGTATGCGACCGATGGAATTGCTTCTCGTCGCGATCGGAGGATGTACAGGCATGGATGTTGCGTCTATTCTTCAAAAGAAAAGACAGCAGCTGAACGGCATAGAAATAAGGGTAACAGGAACAAAAGCCGAGCCCCATCCACAGAAATTCACCGGGATTGAACTTGAATATATTATTACCGGCAAAGACCTCTCGGAAGCAGCGGTCAAAAAGGCAATAGAATCGTCAATGGAAAAATATTGCTCGGTAAAGGCAACCCTTGAAGGTGTTGCTAAAATAAATTATCGCTATACTATAGTCAATGCATAACTGAAGTTAAAGCATAAATGGAAGAGAGCTGTTACCTCAGGCAGGGGAAGCGGACATTTTATCGTCTTTTACAAAGAAAGCGAGACTCTGCCCTTCCCTGTTGAAACAATACGTGCAGTTCTCGATAGTAATCCTGACATTGGGGTGAACGGTGCCTAAGATGAAGACCCTCCTTTCCATCATCCGGCGTACGATGTCGTTCTTCAGCTCTGTTTTCCTGGAAAGGGCCAGCTCAAGCTGTTTTTGAGTTTCCCTATATTGGTTGACTTTCTGTGCGCATTCAGCCTTCTTCTCCTGTGGCACCTGTTCTATTCGGCGTCCGATCCTGTCGATAAGGGCTGCGACTTCCTGCAGCGAATTCAGTTCCTCCCTCAGTTTTAGTATTTGGGTTTCGGTCTTCAGGAGGTCCCTAAAAGGAACAATGCACTCGCTTGATTTGATTATAAGCAGGCACTGCTCCCTTTGTTCATTGCCGCACTCGCCTGCCATTATCTTTGACTCCGAATATAATTGGGAACGGACAACAGAGGATTCAGCGTTTATGTCGCCGCCGGCCACTATCGAGCTGTCGACAATATGCCCTTTCACTGTTACTCTCCCCGATGCCTTGATATCAGCGCCTATGACGTCTTTCGTCGCAGTAATGTTCCGATGGGCTACAATCGTTACCAGATTCAGCGCGCTTCCTTTTACTGTTCCCCTGAGGGAGATCGATCCATTCCTGGATGTAATTCTGCAGCCGCTTTCAACGCTCCCATACACAGTGATATCCCTCCCTGCCTCGATCTTCCTGTTTCCGGGAATATCGCACAGGATGGACATGCTTCCTCCAATGCCGATATCCCTGGAGACCCGGGAGACATCAATGGTTTCGTCGGCTGACCCCTGGCATTCTTCGGGCAATGCCACATAGACCCAGCCGGAGTGGCGGTTCTGTAAGCGGCCGATTAAATCCCTGTTCAGGACGACTCCCCGGCACACGATTGGAAAAGATATGCCGGCATCAGTATCAAAGATGTCATCGGCGATAATCATCCCCTGCTTCAATTCGTTTACCCGTACCCTTCTCACCTCTCTTCCCGCCTGTCTTTAAGCGTTACCAGGGGCGGATTTAAGAGCACATCATCCGACAAAAGAACAAAAATATCCCTGATTTTTTCCATGTTTTCCATAAAAGCATCCAGGACATGCGGGTCGAAGTGAGTCCCACGGTTCTCTTCCAAAAGTTTTATTGCATCTTCAAAGCTCCACGGCTCCTTGTACGGCCTCCTGGATGTCAGGACATCAAAGACATCCGCAACTGCGGTTATTCTTCCGGAAAGGGGGATATTCTCTCCCTTGAAACCGTAAGGATATCCGGTCCCGTCGTATTTCTCGTGATGCGAGACAGCAATGATCGCTGCGGCATCGATGTAATAGCTCGATCTGTCCTTCAGGATCTCATAACCGATAGTGGTATGGTTCTTCACTATCTCGAATTCTACGCTGGTCAGCCTTTCAGGTTTGAGAAGGATAGTATCTGAAATACCGATCTTACCGACATCATGGAGCGGCGCCGCATGGGACATCAAGTCCTGCATTCTCTCGTCAAGTCCCAAGCCCTGGGCCAGTATACAAGAGTACCGCCCGATACGGAGTGTATGTTTGTCCGAAACGCAGTCGCGGTACTCCACAGCCCTGCTTAACACATTGAGGGTCTCATGCTCGCGCCTGATAACTTCCGCAGTGGCGCTCCGCACAGTCTCTTCCAAAAGGTCCCCCCTCATCTTCTCCTTGAGATGGAAACGGCGGAGTGCAATCAGGTTCTCCACGCGGGCCCTGAATTCGGGAATATTCAGAGGTTTGGTAAGGAAATCGGTGGCCCCGGCCTCCAACGCTTCGATGCAAAGAGCGGGATCGTCACTCACAATGGTGATCATGATAATTGGAATATCAGAATGCACTTTGCGGATTTCGCGCAAGAGCGAAAGGCCGTCCATCTCAGCCATAATATAATCGGTGAGGACAATATCCACAGGGTTGTTCCTGATATGGTCCAGGGCTTTCAGGGGATCCAGGAAAAACATTGCCTCCAGGCCGATTCCTCTTGCCATCGCTTCTATCATGTCCAAAGTCAATTGAGAGTCATCCACTACAACCGCATGTATGCCTTGCAATGTCATCTAGTCCCCCCGGGTGATACTATCAGGAATGCCCATGCCCTCGACATGGAGAAATGGTTAAGTTATGCCGCTACCTATAGAGTAGCGCCGTACCTGTAATAGGCTGCGCAGCTTCCCTCGGTGCTTACCATGCAGGCGCCTACCGGCCTCTCGGGAGTGCACGCCTTGCCGAAGAGAGGGCATTCTGAAGGGATCTTTACTCCGCGCAGGACCAGCCCGCAAAGGCATCCTTTTGGTTCGGCAACATCGGGAATATTCAGGTCGAACAGCGCCTCTGCATCCCTGTGACGCCATCTGTCTTTCAGCTTTAATCCACTGCCGGGCAATAGTCCTATGCCCCTCCAGTGGCTGTCACAGGGCTCGAAGTATTCGGCAATGAAGTCAAGGGCCTTTTTATTCCCTTCTTCGGTAACAACACTTTTATATTGGATCTCAACAGACGCTCTTTCTTCAGCAATTTGCTTCAACAGCATCAAAATACCGCCCAGGATGTCATTAGCTCCGAATCCTGTTATTACGCAGGGCTTTCGATACTTTTCAGATATAGGATTATAGACTCTGCTTCCAATAATTGTACTCACATGTCCCGGCATAAGAAAGCCGTCTATTTTCACGTCATCCGACTGGAGAAGCACTTCGAGCGCAGGGGGAACAAGCTTGTTCACCGAGAGCAGATAGAAATTACTGACAGCCTGGCGTTCCGCCTCAAATAGTGTTGCCGCTGCAGACGGCGCTGTAGTCTCAAAACCGGCAGAAAAAAATATTACTCTCCTATTAACATTTTCCCTGGCCACTGCCAGGCAATCAAGAGGAGAATACACTATCCGGACATCCGCTCCTTCCGCCTTTGCTTCAGCCAGCGACCGCTCTCCGCCGGGCACACGCATCATATCACCGAAAGTCATGAAAATCACATCCTCATGCTTCGAGATCGCAACAGCCTTGTCTATGTCCCTGATTGACGTTACGCATACAGGACAGCCCGGCCCGCTCAATAATCTGAGACCTTGGGGCAAAAGGCTCCGGATGCCATGTTTGAATATAGCCACAGTATGAGTGCCGCAGACTTCCATAAGGTTCACAGGATGGCCTATTTGATTGAAAGTATTTTTTATTGCCTTGTCCACCAGACACCCTCCGCTTTAAAACAATCTGACAGTAACTTCTTCGCCGGCATCAAGCCCCAGCTTAGCTTGGGGAATCACTGCCACGCCATCGGCCTTCACCAGTGTAGTAATCAGTCCCGATTTTCCTAATACGGGGAACGCAAACAAGGTCCCTTCTTTTTCTTCCAGATAGACCCGTATGTGGTCCTCCCTGCCCGCGGCAGAAGCAATATTCTTCGCCATCTTTGCTTTTATCGACCTGGTATAATACGTTTTATTTCCAAGGCCGCGCAATTTATCCAGAATAGGCTTTATAAATAAATCAAAACAGACAACGGTTGCCGCAGGATGTCCAGGGAGCCCCAGCACCGGCTTTCCATCCACCACCCCGCCGATCATTGGTTTCCCCGGCTTCAGAGACACGCCGTGAAAGAGCACGCCGGGTTTACCTATATCATTGATAATCTCTGCCGTCATATCTTTAGTACCGGCTGAGGTGCCTCCGCTTATCAGCACCATATCCGAATCATGCAGCGACTCCTCGACAGCCTTCTTTATAACTCCATAATCGTCCCTGAATATGCCCTTTTTAACCAGTATGCCGCCATGGTCCATTACAAGTCCTGCCAACGTAAAGGAATTGATGTCCCTCACTTGCCCGGTATGCAGAGGACTCCCCGCGGTCACTATCTCATCGCCGGTAGATATAAATGACAGTACAGGTTTTTTAAAAACCTGCATACGGGTAAGGCCGATTCCGGCAAGCGCACCTATATCCTGGGCCCTGAGTATTTTCCCTTTGGTAAGGACCGTTACACCTTCTTTGATATCTTCGCCCTGCCGGATGACGTTATCGCCAGGCGCTGCAGACCTCAGAATTTCTATCACATTTTCAGAAGCCGACTGAACATACTCAAGCATTACTACCGCATCAGCCCCTGGCGGAAGCATTCCCCCTGTCGGTATTGTTGCAGCAAATCCCTTGCGAAGCTCAAAATCAGGCGCAACACCCATGAGCACTTCATGTTCCAGTGTAAGGTATGCCGGCGAGGTCTCCTTTGACCCGAACGTATCCTCTGCATGGACGGCATACCCGTCAACTGTTGAACGGGGAAATCCAGGAAGGTCTTCAGGCGAGATAATATCAGCCGCAATGACACGACCGTAGCATTCCTCGATAGGCAGCATTTCAGAGGGCGGCAGACCATCGGCCAGGCCGTCCATCATGCGCCCCAGTGCATCCGCTGGAAGAAGGTAGCTTTTATCGAACATAAAAAGCCAGGCAATAGGTCATAGGCAATAGGCTATAGGTAACAGGTAATAAAAAACCATTTTTGTCTCCAGTGCCCATAGCCTATGACCCGTTTTATTTACAGAGGGCTGATATCAATGACAGATGAATCTCTGCCGTTTTGGATCAAATCAAGCATACGGGCTATTGATTCGTCATGAAGCCTGCAGAGATAATTTTCGTTGATTCCGCGTCTTTTCTTTTTTTTCAGAATAAGGAAAGACAAAAAAACCATGCCCTTGTATATTCGTTTGTTGGTCTTGAATGAAAAAACGAAGCTGTCGAGAGAGCTTTCCAGGAACCGGTCATTTCTCCTCTGCACCGCCTTGCTGAAGGTCACGGACTGAAACCAGTAATCCTTGTCGATCATGCTGTCAGCTTTGAGTTCGATCCATGTATGCTCCATATTCAGCATGTCATCTGTCAGTATCCCGTGGGCAACCGTATCAGCAGCAAGATGGCTCAAGTATCCATAAACAAAAGCCTTTTCAGGACCCTTTTCAGCATGATCCAGAAGGTTGAGGGCAACTTCCCAGCTGTGCGAACTTTTGTCTTCAGGAAGGTATTTTTTCCCTAAAATAATGTCTGCCATCAGGTTTCCATAAAGAAAATCCTGTTTGTATTTTTTAATTATAGCTAAAATTCCTGCAGGGACAAGCGGGGCGTAGGAATAAAGCTCATTAGCCAAGTACATGTGCGTGAGCGGACCCCACGCAAAAGCGAAAGAAGGGACCAGGATAAAACCTATGAAAAAAAGCAATGTGAGCATATGTTCATTTCCTCCGTGACAAACCTAAGTATGGCGTCCCCGAAAAGTCATTAGACTTTTTGGGGGTGCGCTGCTGTCAGCCGCTCTAAAAAATCAATTATCAACCTTACACCAACGCCTGTCGACCTTTTGGGAATATAAGGTTTCTCCTTTTCATTCCACGCAGTGCCTGCAATGTCAAGGTGCACCCAAGGCGTTTCTCCTGTAAATTCCTTAAGGAAGTATCCGGCAGCCACAAGCGAACCGGTCCGCCCCCCGGCATTTTTCATATCGGCAATATCACTTTTCAGATATTCCTTGTATTCATCATAAAGAGGCATCTGCCATACCCTTTCATATGTTTCAGCCGAAGCCTCTTTCAGGTTTTCCATAAGAGCAGCATCGCTGCCCATCATCGCAATGGCCTCGTTTCCCAAGGCAATGGAACAGGCCCCTGTGAGGGTCGCAATATCAATGATCGCCTTCGGCTTATGGTATTTTATTGCATAACAGATAGCATCTGCAAGGGTCAACCTTCCTTCGGCATCAGTACTGATAATCTCTATTGTTTTGCCATTCATTGTTTTGACAACATCGCCGGGTTTGAATGCAGCGCCTCCGGGCAGGTTCTCGGCAGCAGGCAATATGCCTGTCAGATTAAGCGGCAAACCCAGTTCTGAAGCAGCCTTCATGACTGCTATAACTGCAGCGCCTCCAGCCATGTCGTACTTCATCTTCTCCATGCCCTCGGCAGGTTTAATCGAAATCCCCCCGCTGTCGAATGTGATCGACTTGCCTATAAGCACCACAGGAGCACCTCTGCCGCCCTTGTATTCCATAACAACAAACCGTGGAGGAGTTGCCGAGCCGAGTGAAACCGAAAGATAGGCTTCCATCCCCTCCCGCTTTATTTCTTTCTCCTCCAATACTCTGACCTTGACCTTTTTCCCTGCAACGTCCCGGGCCTTTTCGCTCATATGGACAGGAGTCAAATCATTCGAAGGGGTATTGACAAGGTCCCGGGCCAGATAGACCGCTGAAATAACGGTCTGCAAGCGCTTCAAAGGAAGCGTTGCATCATTGTCAAGAATAGTGATTCTCTTTATATTTTTGGTGTTTTCAGCTGTTTTATATTTTTCAAACCCGTAAATGCCGAGGAGTCCGCCTTCTATAAAATATACGACCTGCTTATAACGCGCCGTACGGCTGCTCCGCAGGTCTTGGGCCGTATCATTAAGGGACCTGACCGACACCGCAATGTCCTGAAGCCCAAGATCTTTAATATACGAGAATGCCTTGCCGCCGGCCTGCCGCAGCCGTTCAGAGGTGAGTCCGGCAACCTTCCCCATCCCGACAAGAAGAATCCTTTCTGCACGGATATGCTGTACGTGGAGGAGTGTAAGCTGGTTTTGTTTCCCGGTGAACTCTTTTGATGAAACAACATTTGTGATCAGGCCGCCGACAGCAGCATCAAGGTCGGCATAGCGTTCAGGCTTAAGTGCTTCGAAAAGGGGAATAATAATTATATCGGCTTTTACGCGCTGTTCGGATAAAGCGCTTGCAGCAATGTTCATTCTTGAGGTCCCGGCATCTGAAGTCCCCGAGCTGCTCGGTTATACCTGGTCATTGCTCTATCAATTCCCACAGTGACTATCGCGGCAACAGCATCCACAGCTAGTATTATAGCATCTTTTATGATACTTTTTTCAAAGGGCCTGAAATTACTGAGGACGTATATCTCGGCAGGGACATCGCGATCACGGCCCACTCCGATCTTCACTCTGAAGAAATCCCTCGTGCCGGTCCCCTGAATAATGGATTCAATGCCTTTATGGCCTCCGGATGCCCCGGTTTTTTTAAGCTTTATAACACCGGTATCGAGATCGAGGTCATCATGTACTACTATTAACGATCCGGGAAGGGTATTGAACTTTTTAAGTACTTTTGAAACTGCGCTGCCGCTTCTGTTCATAAACGTAAGGGGCTTGAGGAGTAATACTGATTGTCCCTCAATCGCCCCTTTACCAAGACAATAGGAATCCTTTTCTTCCAGAACGATCCCGTATTGCTCCGAAAGCTTGTCTATAACTATAAACCCGACATTATGCCGGGTTTTTTCATACTTGCTTCCCGGATTGCCCAGACCAGCGATAATCCACATAAGAGTTATATAGTATAGCGCTGAGCGTCAGGCATCAAAAATTGATTCAACACCGCTCGATGCATGGACCTCGACTCCCGGCGTTATTTTTTATCTTCCTCTTCGGTCTTCTTGCCCTTCTTAATAACTTCAGGCTCAGCAACCTCGGCAACAGCCGCTTCAGGAGCGACCACTTCCTCTTTAATGCCGATAACAGAAACAAGCACCTCATAGGGCTCGGTAATAATACGGATTCCCTCTCCCGGTATTATGTCCCTCACATGAAGCGCCTGACCGATAAGAAGTTGACTGACATCTATGACAAAGTGTCCTGGTATTTTGTCCGGCAGGCACTCTATTTCCACTTCTCTGAGGCCGTGCTGAAGCACTCCCTTGTCTCTTTTAACGCCGATGGCCTCACCCTGGATAACTACATGGACCATAACTTTAATCAATTCAGTCGCAGAAATTTCCTGGAAGTCTACGTGCAGAAGCTTCCCGCTTACCGGGTCAACCTGATACTCCTTAAGAATTGCCTGTTTAGTGTCATCCTGGAACTTGAGATTTACAATGACCTGCTCTCCGGCTGTTTTGCTCAGAAAGTATGAAAGCTCTTTCCCTGAAAGCTGCACAGACAGCGAATTGCCGCCCTTGTAGACCACGGCAGGTATAGACCCTCCAGATCTTAATGAGCGGGCCCCGCCTTTCCCTAATCTCCCTCTTTTTTCTACACTTAATGTTACCCTTTCCACGTATCCTCCTCTTCTAACGAAATTAAGAATTACGAATTAAGAGTACTTTTTTTCCAACAATTCCTAATTTATAATTCTTAACTGTTAATTTTTATAGTGTTTAATCAAACAGCGAACTCACCGATGTTTCCTCATGTATTCTTTTTATTGCCTCGGCAAGAAGTGTGGAGATACTTAATACCTTCAGCTTCCTGCATGCCTGCTCCTTATCTTCGAGAGGGATCGTGTCTGTAGTAATTAGTTCTTCAAGAACAGAATTATTTATTCTATCGATTGCAGGACCGGACAATACCCCATGAGAACACGCGGCACACACCTTTTTGGCCCCGTTATCGTGGAGTGCCTGGGCTGCCTGGGTTATTGTGCCTGCCGTGTCTATCATATCATCAAGGATAACGACATCGCGGTTCTCCACGTTTCCTATTACAGTCATGACCTTTGAGACGTTAGCTGCTTCGCGCCGCTTATCAACAATGGCGAGAGAGGCGTCGAGCCTCTTGGCAAAAGAGCGCGCACGCTCAACACCACCGGCATCAGGAGAAACAATGACAAGACCGTCAAACTTCCTTTTTTTTATGTAATCATACAACACGGGCGCGGCATACAAGTGGTCAACCGGAATATTGAAAAAGCCCTGTATCTGGGCCGCATGCAGATCAATGGTAATGACCCTGTTCGTTCCTGCCGCGGTAAGCAGGTCAGCCACCAGCTTCGAAGAAATCGGCACCCTGGGCTGGACTTTTCTGTCCTGTCTGGCATAGCCGTAATATGGTATCACAGCAGTTATCCTGCTAGCCGAAGCCCTTTTCAGCGCATCAATGATGAGAAGCAGTTCCATGATGTTGTTGTTAACAGGAAAGCAGGTGGGCTGGATAACAAAGACATCGCTTCCCCTTATGTTCTCGTTAATTTGTACCGTTATTTCACCATCACTGAACTTGGTCACTGCGGTGTCGGTCAAAGGGATCCCACAGTGCTCGCTTACCCTGGCCGCCAGCCGTCTGTTCGCATTTCCTGTAAGCAGTTTAATACCGTTCGGCATTTCCCCTCCCTGAGATTAAGTAAGAAACATGCAGCTCTTTTTTCTTTGGCTGCTTATTATCCGCTTAATATGGACTAATATTTTAGCATACAAGCAGATCGCTACATAAGGACTGGGGCGCCAGGATTCGAACCTGGGAATGGCAGATCCAAAATCTGCTGACTTGCCGCTTGTCGACGCCCCATAAATCAAATGTAATACGCTAAAGCCAGCACGTTCAAAATTCCCTCTGCTGTATTGATATTTTTTTGCTTTCCCCACAGCGAAGAAATATTGTAACATCACTGACATGTAATTCTCAATAAAAAAGGCATATATTGTGCCGGCATTTGTGTCAAATAGACTAAAGTTTCCAACCGGCCCTTCCCTTCCGGTTGCAAGATAGGCAGCAGGTATTACAAAACGGAAATGGGGATTTTGTTGACAAATGAAAACAAAACAAAATGATATTTGCCGTTGTCCCTGGGTTGATTTGACTAAATCCGATTATGTTGAATATCACGATAAAGAATGGGGTGTTCCGGTTTATGACGACAGGTTGTTGTTTGAGTTTCTGACGTTGGAATCGGCCCAGGCAGGGTTAAGCTGGTACACAGTTTTGAAAAAAAGAGAACATTACCGAAGTGCCTTTGAAAACTTTGAACCGGAAAAAGTTGCCCGATTTGATAAGGCAAAGATTGAAGGACTGTTGCTGGATCCGGGGATAATAAGAAACAGATTGAAGATTGAGGCTGCTGTCAATAATGCACGTAAATTGCTTGAGGTCCGGGGGGAGTATGGGAGTTTTTCAAAATATATGTGGGGTTTTGTCGGCGGCAGACCAAAAATAAACAAAATAAGGAAATTATCGGATTATCCTGCTGTAAGCAAAGAGTCGGACGCATTAAGCAAAGACTTGAAGCTCAGAGGGTTTAAATTTTTGGGTCCTGCCATTTGCTATGCTCATATGCAGGCTACTGGTATGGTCAACGATCACTCTCTTGATTGTTTCAGAAGAAGCGAGATAATGGAGCGATATGGTAAATAATAACCGGTCCGACAAAAAACTCGACAAAATATATTGCCCGAAGAAGCAGTGCATAAAATACGTTAGTGCCTGTGAATCTCTGTGCAGATTCAAGGTCAGATGTCCTTCCCTGAAAGGATATTATTCCCCTTTGCTGTGGAAATCTTAACAACATGTTGTTGTCCCGTAAATTTTATGTTTTTTATGTTTTTCTTGAACCTGCAGAGAAATTCTGATATTATTCAGAAAAATCCTTACTATTATGGCAGGAGATAAACAAGACAGGAGAACAGCATATGCAAGCACGCGGACCACTCATGATTGAACACCGCCTCATTGAACGGATGCTCGCTGCAATTCGGGATACGCTGACGCAGATCGAAAAAACCCGGAAAATCGACCCATACTTTGTTGACACCGCCGTTGACTTCATACGTACCTATGCTGATCGGACCCACCACGGGAAAGAAGAAGAAATTTTCTTTAAGGACTTGAATAATAAAGACTTGTCGGATGTTGACCGGAGAGTCATGAATGAATTGCTTGAAGAACACGTTTTAGGTCGGCGTACCACCAAGACTTTAGTCGATGCAAATACACGCTATAGAAATGGTGACTCCTCGGCCCTTGGCGAAGTTGTGAGTTGTCTGCGCACACTCGTAGATTTCTACCCCAGACATATAGAAAAAGAGGACAAAGTCTTCTTTCCTGCCTCCCGTGTGTACTTTTCAGAAGCTGAGGACCAGGCAATGCTTGCTGAGTTTTGGGATTTCGATCGGAAAATGATACACGAGAAGTATGAGTCTGTTGTAAATGACCTAAAAAAATAATGAGGAATCCCGAACAAATGAATTACTACTTTAAAAAGCTCGGAATTCTGGAAGAACTCCACGCCGGTTCTGATTTTCCGATTCTTCTTCCTCCTAGCACGCACCTTTTACTGATGTAATTCTGGGTAATAGTACAAGAGGAATTAGACCCCTTGGGATCTACGAAGAATAACGCTCTGAGCTTTTTAATTTTGATATTGTCGGCATGTTTTTCCTTACTTGGTTCCCCATTGTGATATGCCTGTGATATGATCGAGGAAGCCGGCACATTGTATATTCCCATTTCAACAAAGCAAAACCACATTCTGACTTGTAAAGGAGAAGATATGGAAAAACACTCAGTAACATCGAATTCTATCCCGGTCACAGACTCGCCGAATTATTACCTCCGATTTCACCTTCCACACTTTCATCTTGGATCGGTTTTCGGAGATGATTGGTTCTCGCTGAAGGCCGAGTCCTTCGCCCGTTTTTTTGGAACACCTGTCTTTCTTGTGACACAAACAGTCGTGGTAGCGATCTGGATTTGTCTGAACGTCGGAGGATTCACCAAATTCGACGTCTATCCTTTTATCCTCCTTAATCTGGCATTCAGTCTCCAGGCCGCTTATGCCGCGCCACTGATCCTACTTGCGCAAACGAGGCAAGCTGATCGAGATAAGGCGCATGCCGAGGCCGATGCACAGCATCGGGAAGCCTTAGCCCTCGCAGCCGAGCAGCGACAAACATTGGCGGCCCAACAGACTGATCATCTGTTGGAATTGATTCAGCAGAACACTCAACTTACTGATCTCGTAAAACACCTGAGCCAACACATCGAGAAGCTGACCCTTGAGCTGCACAACAAAGTTGTCGGAGGTAGCGCGAACACATAGGGGAGTTCTCATTAGAAACGGACCACGATTATTCCTAATGACGCATATTCATTGAGGTGTCAAAGAGGTATTTGTCACAGCAAAAAGGTATTCATCGGGATTGACGTGCACAAGGAAAGTCGGCAAGTAACGGTAAGGACTGAGGGGGAAGAGATATTCCTCTGTTAAACGAAAGCCTATGCGCGGCTCCTGTCAAGAAAAGCTTTCAATATCCGTACATACTCCACTCTATGCTGGAGCTTGAGGAAACTCTGGTTTTGGTTGTGAATACGTCTTCTCATGAAGATATCGGGAAGCATGCAGCTCCTTATCCCGAAACCTTTCGCCCTCACATACCATTCGATAAATTCTGCGATCTGATAATTTGTTTTAAACAAACCAATACGCTGCAAATCATCCCTCTTTATCAGCATTGTCCCAGCATGATATCCCGGCATCCTTTTGAAGGACTGGGGTATTTCTTTTATTGTCCTCTCAGTTAATTCAGGGCTGTAGAATTGCTCGACGTGACCAAAAACAATATCAAAATCAGCAATGTGATGGAAGGCTGCGATTTGGCGCGTCAGTTTATGTTCAAGCCAGAGATCATCCTGGTCGAGAAAAGCAAGAAAATTCCCGTGGGCTAATTCTATCCCCTTATTGCGGGCGGCCCCGGTGCCTCTATTCTGCTGGTAGCAGTATCTCACCCTGGGACCATAGCTCCGTGCGATATTTACGCTTCCATCCGTTGAACCATCATCCACCACAATGACTTCAATGGGACGCCAGGTTTGTGCCAGGACGCTTTCGATTGCTTCAGCCAAATATTTTTCGCCGTTATGAACTGGGATAATGACACTGACTAAAGGATTATCCGGCATAGTTTTTCTGAACGATATGTTTCTCCAGCACATACGGGAATAAAGACACCCGGCAGAGATCGTCATATCAAATTAGTCATCTTTTCCCCGGCCCGACCGGCCAGGTATTTTATTTTCAAAAAAATCGGAAAGGGCTGGAAGAGGCCGAAGGAAGCCTCTTTTTTGACGACGGCGGTCCAGCGATTTCTTCAAAACGCGGGTGAGCTGAAAACATCCGGCGTTTTTATCCCGGGTCATGTTTTTCCCATGCAGTCGGTAATACAGGGTAATGTGATCAATAACAGTCATTTCGATACCTGCTTCCCTGGCCCGTAAGAACCAGTCGTGGTCTTCGCTGTAGCGCAGCGTTTCATCAAAGTTACCCACCTTGTCAAATGCAGATTTTCTGAAGAGAGCGCTGCCCAGCAGAACATTGGTGAGCGGACTGCCGGAATCGATGGAGAGATCGGTTTCCGGTGATCCGGCCAGTCGCACAACCTGGATTCGACCGAGAACAACATCCAGATTCGGATTTTTGAGAATGCAGGCAGTTTGTAACGCCAACTTATCAACCGGCCAGATGTCGTCAACGTCCAGGAAGGCTATAATTTCACCGCTCGCTATTTCCAGCCCCTTGTTCCGGGCAGAGGCGGGCCCGCTGTTTCTTTGATAAACATAGCGGACATCTGCGCCTAAACGTGCTGACAGCCCGGCTGTCCCGTCTGTTGAACCATCATCAACGATAATAATTTCCAGCGGTCCGTAATTCTGGCGCCCGATGCTCGCCACTGCATCAGCCAGAAAGTCAGCTCCATTGTAGACCGGAATTATAACGCTGACCAGCAATTTTTCGGTTTTCATCCGGTCCTTAACCATTCAGCGAGTATCCTGGAATGTTTAAGTGATCAATCATGATTATCCGCTCGACAAGATGTAAACTATACAGTATAGTGTAGATTATAAGGGTTACACGCTGTGTAAGAAAGCATATGAGTGAAGAAATACAAATATCATCGGTCATGCTCTGCTACAATCGTCTCGCTTTGTCAAAAAAATGTCTGGAATCATATTTGAATACCATATCAGTCCCTAATGAACTGGTTATAGTGAATAACGCCTCAACTGATAATACCGGAGAATGGCTTGAGGGAATAAAAAAGGATGCACGCATTACAGAAATTATTCACAGGGGAAACAATGATCCCGCTTCTGCATTAAATTCAGGCCTGATGGCATGTACGGGCAGATACCTCCACGTTATGGAAAATGATTATATCTATCTTGATGGATGGGACAAATACGTACTGGATTGCTTCGATAAAATCCCGGACCTCGGTCAGTTATGTATATGCGATGGGGTACCGGACTTAATGGGACAACATTATGGGAATCTCGTATATTTGTCTCTTGCAAATGTTGTGAGCAGTTCAGTATTTCAGAGAAAGATTATTTTTGATCACCACGTACGCTGGCAGAATATTTACAAAGGCTCTATGCCGGATGATGAGACCTTTTCTCACGCAGTGAAAAGAGCAGGATTTCTTGTTGCCTGGCCTGACAAACCTATTGCTGAGGCAGCAGGCTTTTCCGCTGAAGAATTCAAAAGAGATCCCGATTATTATATAAAAAACTATAAACAGAAACTTCATAATTCTCTAAGATCGCGTTCATTAGTGAAAAACATGATACGTTCCGGTATCGGTCCGAGGATGAAAGAAGCATTGACGAGATTATTCATGCTGTACTGGATTAAAGTGAAGAAGGATTACATTCCATAGACCTCTTTCAATGGGAAGTCCTTATCGACACTTATATTTTAAGCGCCCCAGCATAAAACCCAAGGATTCAATGACCTGCAATTGATAGACAAAAGACTTTTTATTCCAGGCCAACAGTTTTCGCAGGAACTCGGACGTATCACTCCTGAATTTCTCGGCGGCATAATCGGGAATCCCTAAAAAATTTTCATAGGGGTAATCGCCGAGCAGCAGCCCGTGAAGCTCTCCATGCTGAAACATCCATCTTCGAAAATACCTCTTTCTCATTCGTTCTCCTGAAATGCAATGATGCACGACCGCATCCGGCATATACAGGATGGATTCGCCCTTTTCCAGAAGCCTGCTCACGAAATTTGTTTCTTCCCCGGAATAAAGTTTGTCCGGCAACCTTCCTCTGTCTGTACTGAACAGCCCATAGGTCTCAAATGCATCAGCACGAACGGCAAAGTTTGCTCCCCAGATAACCGGCTTATTGAGGAAAAAAGGAACATCTCCATAGTCCAGGAGGGCCAAACGATCGTACAACTCTTCAGACAGCCACCCCGGCACTCGTTTTTCCCAAACAGGAAGTATCTTACCCCCAAGGCACTGAACATCATATTCCGTAAAAGCCTTTACGACAGCTCCAATCCAATTCCGGTCAACTACGACATCATCATCAGTAAAAGCGATAAGCCTGCCTGTTGATGCATGAATACCGCGATTTCGTGCAAAGGAAAGCCCCTGCCGATCTTCCTTAACAAGGAGGACACGAAAGCTGCAGCTGTCCTGAACGCTTTTGACTATCTCATCCGTATTATACTTTGAGTTGTTATCGACAATTATGAGCTCCCATTCCAGATCTTTAGGAATGACAGAGTCTGTTACGCTATCCAGCGTTCTTTTCAGAGAGTCAGGACGATTACAGGTGCATATTATTACGCTGAGGTCCATACAGTTTAGAATCCTTGCTAAATGACGTGCCTTGATTTTACTTTCAACGGTCCCATGCCTTCAAGATTTCTGTTATAGGCTCACCATCAACATATGGCAATTTTGCACCGAGCAAGCTCGTAAAAGTCGGAGCAAAATCCATGATAGAAACCGTCCTTTCTAAACAGCCCTTCCTAATTCCAGGTCCAAAGGCAATAAACAGACCCTCCGGCCTGTGATCACCTGTACGGCAGTAGGAATTCACTCCTTCGATTACCCCTGTTTTTTCAGAAACAAGCCGTACACTGCTCCCCTTTCCATCTTCCGCGCCAAGAGTTCCTATACGTTTTTCATCGCTCCACTCGACCAACAGGTCAGGCAGGTGGTCTATGCGCTCTCCCTTATACAAGTCCGTTGTCCTTCGTACGCTCTTTATCATGGGAATCCCTGTGTCATAGTCAATAATTTTTAATAAATTCCGGGCCAATTGCTCGCAAAAGGCATCCATATCCGCTCCCGGCTGTATGATTCCATTCGGCTCCCGGCCAGCCAAATTAACACGAACACCACCAACTGATAAAGCATTTTCCACAGGGAAGCATTTGCTTTTTCCCGGGTCTATCCCTGAGATGGAGGGAGAAGGACCGTCTGGACGACCGTCAATCCATTCAATATAACGATCACGGGCGGGGGCGAGTTTCTGTTTTATGCTTCGTGGTGTATGCCGCCAGCTCCACGCAAGAAGGGCATTCCGTTTATCTCCGGAACGGGATGAACTGCGTTGAGGGCTTTTCCCGGAAATGGCCTCAGCTGCCTGCAAACGGATAAGGATCTCCGGAAGCAGGAATTGCGCGCCAAAATTGTGGGCCATGCGATGACTGGCAAGAAAAACAACAGTTGTGTTGTTATCAATCTGTGTGAGAATCTCCCCGAGCGCAGCGTCAATGGCTATATATACATCACGAACAGGATTGCCCGTTATGGCTGAGGTCTCAGAGGAATAACCGGGATGTTGCCGGTCATGAAGATGCCAGCACTGATGTCCGGCACAATGGCCCTCGGTAAACACCTGGGCAAAGAAGTCCCAGTTGTCTGTCTTCAGATAGTGTTTGGTCAACTCCGTCTTTCTCTGCACACCCTGTATGAGCTGGTCTCTGAAAATACAAAACTCCTCGGGAGTTCGACCTGGAAAATCACACGAGTTTTGCAGGGGATGCGGACCGAAGCGGTCCAGCACGTCCTGTTTCAACTCCTGCGGCCAGGTACAGAAGCCATAATTGGAGTCATGGGAGCCCCATTCCACCGTTTGAATTCCGTTGATCTTCCGGGAGATCCCTGACAAAGGGATGTCAAGGACGGCAACTCTTCGTCCGGCGCCGCTAAGATAGTTCCAGAAAGGTTCATGCTTTATAAAATCGCCGCTATAGCACCGATAGAGCTCATATGTTCCCGGGTTTAGCTGAATGAGTCTATGGAATCCATGACGGCCGGGGGTAACTCCTGTATAAAAAGATGGCCAGGTGGCGCCTTCAAAGAAGCCCTCAAGGCTTATGGTGTTGCCGACCAGTCCCCTGTCGAGCAAAGTACGAAAAGTTTTTAATGTTCCATCGGCTGCCCAGGACTGTATCAGAAACTTGTCGCCGGCATCCATGGCGAGAAAGAGAACTTTGGCAGTCGCTGTCATATAATTGCCCCTTCGGTCATTGCTTGTAGGAATACATCCAGCTGCATCTATAACAACCTGCAAAATGCTTCTCCTTAAATATCACAGAACGGAATTTGCGCGCTCTCTCATTGTTCCAAAGATCATGAAAACTATCATTACGCAGGTTGCCGAGAATATAGTCATCTATCCATTCATCAGGGCAGAACTTGACATCACCGTTCGGTTTTATAACAGCCCCGAAAAAGGGCGCAATGCACCTCTTTCTCAACTTCGGCCTCTCTGAATAGTACCTGACCAAATCAGCGCCTGGTAAATCCGGAAACATCGTGACTTTTGGCAGACTGCTCAGACACATAATTTCGTCGACAAATGCCTTGGGATCAGATATGCGAGAAGCAGGGAGGACATGACCGGCAGCCCCGGGGGCCCGGCAACCGAGTTTTTGTCTGATAGTCGACTGGTGTACTGCCAGATCATTATGTGAAACATACCATAAGTGATGTAATCGATAAAAATCAGCCCCATCGCATGTCGACCGCGCTATGGCATTCAACGTCTCCTTTAAATGACCCCTCAGGCTGCCCGTCAACACAATATTTACCGCTATAACGGGTTTCATGCATGAATGTTTTTTCTTGCATTCGGAAACCTTTCTCACGCTTTGCGTTACCTTCCCGAAAACGCCCCTCCCTCTCACGTGATCATGCAGCTCTTCGTACCCGTCGATTGAGAAACTGATTTCGTCAACTCCAAGCGCAACAAGCATTTCAATGTCTTCTGTTTCAAGCAGTGTCCCATTTGTAGTAAACGCAACAGACATGTTCTTACTTTTTATATGTTTCAGGACCATCAGGAAATCTTTCCGTATAAAAGGTTCAGCTCCGCCTATGTATATATGAGAGTTATAAGGGGCCAGCTGGTCCACTATACCGAAAACCTCACCGGTTGTGAGTTCATCGCCTTCGTATTGGTCGCCGCGACCGTTTTCCCCGTGAAACCAGCACATCTTGCAGCGTAAATTACAGCGATTACTCAGTTCTATATCCACCTGTGCCGGTCTATCGCAATGGAAGGTCGATAAGGCAAAAGGATAGATGCTGCGAAGATAATTTAATTCTCTGTCTTTACGGAACATCAATTTCCTGAGGACCTTCCAGGAGCCTGTCATTTATCCAAGGTCATCCGGGACGTTGAGGGCAATGCTCCGCCCTTTCACTTACAAGTGTTCCAGTGCAGTGCGCCTGAAATCTCTTTACTTATGATTGTCATTCCAGCTTGTCCGGAATCTTTCAGAAGGATTGCGGACAGTCATTTATGCCCTTGCGCGGAGCTTTAATTGCTTTGGCATTTATGTAAAGAAGCGTTGGCCGCACTGAACTAGTCTACCGTGGGAGAGTCACCTTGGAAATCGGAGGATGTCTGAAGTTATTGTAGGAATGTGCTTACGTTCGCATACATAATTTTCTTACAAGTGGAAAAGGCCGGATTGCTTGAAGTGTTATTATCAAACAGATTCGTTTAATTAAATCCTCTTGCTTTCTATTCAGAAGACCAAAAGCATCCCTGATGGAAGCGGCCTCAGAAAAGATGTTTATTTGTGATAAGCGGGAAAAAGGCATTTAGGTTTACTCTATTAATGCAACCTGTTATCGAAGTGGAAGTCTATTGCGGGGCTTATAAGGATTTTCGTAAAGTCCGGGTGAAGAGGATTGAGAATATAGTTCCTCTCAATAGGGATTACTGCTGAGGGAACTGCAAGTATAGCGGTCTGTCGCTCCAGTGCCCACTGAGAGCCAATATCCTGCGTAGAGGCCTGATACGGTAAATCCCTCCAATCCACCGGAAGATGCCCGACTTTTGCTATTTTTACGCTATCGGGTATCTCCAACTTGAAATAAACAAAGGGCACGCCGAGCGCCTTTCGGGGGAAATTTACGATAATCTCCAGAGCGGCCAATGACAGATGTTCTGCCACATAGATAACCTGTATATCCTTGTGGTTCCACCTCATGCCCCTTTTCTTCGCGCCTTCCCCTGAAAACGCCTCGGGTGCCCGCATCTTCTGGCACATCCGATAGGCGGTAACCATTTATGTTACACCTCCATATTGCAAGTGCAGGAGCAGGCTTTCTACCTTTTCCATACCTGTATCCGTTTCAAGCATTTTAAGAGGAGTCATACCGCCAAGCCCGTACTGAGGTTCCTGCATCCACTCCGCTGCAACTTTCTTGTCACCTCCGAAGGTCTCCGTTGCCATAGTTAAGACTCTCAATACCCTGAAAAGCCTGTTGCTCTCTCCCACGTTCAGCTTCTGATGCCCACTCCTTTTTCTCTGGAGCGTCTTTTTACTTACACCTATGGAATGAGCCAACGTCTCTTCATCCATTTGAAATGTTTTTTTGAAGCGTTCTAATGTTTCCATTGAAAACCCCTTTCTTATGATGGAGTCAAGGTTAACCGATGGGTTGCCTTTCACTCCAAGCACGTTTATTATCTCAGCGTTTACTGTTATAGCGCTCATACTATCACCCCTTTATCAGTAGTTGGTCACGTCACCTGTCTCTATTCTAACAGACAGATGACCCATATACAAGTCTTAGTTTCATTGGATGAAGTTCTTTATGACCTGTTGTTTCAGTTGTCAAGGAGCACAATATCCAAGCTTTACAGCTAGTTACGATACAAACTCTAAACTGCCACGATTTGTGCCACTTTAACTATCTCCGTGAACGCCTTATAAAATAAAGACTTTTTCATATCGTGATCTCGCTGACGGCTATTATGCGCCACACCGCCCTGATTCCATTGAGGGCAATCCGAACCCTCGATCCCTTTCCCTCACTTATCTCAGCACCTAAGTGCTGCAGTAATGCAATAATATCCGCCCAATTGACATCAGACCTGATCGGGTCCTTAAAAAACAGTGCCGGAGTCTTTTGATGCTTGGAAGACATACATAAATAGCATCAAATCTCACTTACTGTGACACTCTAAATTCTTATCCTGCCGCAGCAAAGTCCACAATCCCTTTTTCATCAGGTCTTAGATTCTCACTTTCAAGGAACAGGATCAAGTGGGAGTGGAGCTGCATATGGGTCGCAATCCCTTATTCATCAGGTCTTAGATTCTCACTCAACTAATATCTTCAATCCCGGGAAATACGAGCCGCACGTTATCGCAGTCGCAATCCCTTATTCATCAGGTCTTAGATTCTCACTTACACCTGAGGAGGGCGATTTGCTTCTCATCCTGGACGTCGCAATCCCTTATTCATCAGGTCTTAGATTCTCACGTAGAAAATGCAATTCATAATGGCAGAAGCTTGAGAAAGTCGCAATCCCTTATTCATCAGGTCTTAGATTCTCACTTAGTGGTGGGATTCCGACAACGACAGTATTAGTTCAAGTCGCAATCCCTTATTCATCAGGTCTTAGATTCTCACTGCATGTCAAATTTCGTGAATCAATCCAGTATGTTACAGCCTCATTTCTGTAACCTCCAGTTATTAACATGATCACTTGCTTTTTTTATCCCCTTTCTTCAGTTGTCAAAGAGCTCAATATGCAAGCTTTACAGCTAGTTGCGACACAAACTCTAGGCTACCTCGATTTTTGCCACTTTAACTATCTCCGTGAACACCTTATAAAATAAAGACATCTTCATCTTTTGTGACTTCACCGTTGCCGAGAACCTTTACCACCTTCTCGCACTTCGCGCATAAGGCATAAATTCTCACACTGTCCTCTTCTGAAATCATCCCGCTGAGTTTCGATATCATCTTCTCCAGCAGCTTGTCATCCCCTATTATACATTCAAATACGCTGTATTGCACCCTCGTGCCGAAATCGAGCATGGTCTTTGCCACCCTTGTTCTCTTCCTGTCATCGGGGATGTCGTAAGAAACAATATAGAACATCGCCTATTCCTCAAGTCTAAACGGAGAGTAGACAGGGCCGCCCTTGATAAATACGGCCAGCTTTTCGGCCTGAATCCTGAAACATTTCCTTCCTGAACAAGGGTTGCCATCACAAAATCGCTCCCGAAACTTTCCTAAAACGGCAATAATCTGACTCTATGTCTTGAATCCTCCACAATTACAATAGCCCCTTCTTCAATCGCAGAATGAGATTCCTGCAAGACCTGTGTGAGCCTCTTGTTAATATTTGCAGGGGTTTCGTTTTCAAGTCTGAAGATTATGACACTCGGATATTTTTCACCGGAAACAGACATAATGTCGCCGAAATCGAGATCGCAGGTCAAAATGACGCTTCCCTCCCGGCTTGCCTTCTTAACGATTTCGGCATCCGAAGCGCGATGCATCTCAATAGCCCTCAAATGAACGGCGTCATGTCCATGTTCCAGAAGCCACTGAACGGTAGAGTAAGAAATCCCCATATCGACGATGAATTTCACGACGCTCAATAAAGCGCGGGATGCAACTCTTCTTTCGCGAGCCACGAGGCATACTGCAGCGCCTCTTTGATATCGTCCGGTTCAAGGTCGGGGTATTCCTTTATTATCTCATCGGCGGTCATCCCGTTTGCAACAAGATTGAGCACCAGCGAGACGGGAATTCTCATCCCCCTGATACACGCCTGCCCGCCCATAATCTCTTTATCAAAAGTTATTCTTCCGAACTTCCTCATCATATGCCTCCTTAAAAATACTATCTACTTCGCTATATACTACCATTTTAGCACTTTTGCGCCCGTTTACCACCGAAGCTGTAAGAAGCCAGTTTTCGCCGAAAAAAAGCCGATGAGCCTTTTCACCAAACACTCAGCTTCTTAAGTGGATAGCTCTTGTTAAGCGTATTCCCAGTGGTCTCGCCGCGGGAAGATCAATCCCCGCCCTTCGATAACTCCCTTCCTCCCCATATCCCTTCAGCTCAAGACCCCGCCATCCCAATCCCTTATTCATCAGGTCTTAGATTCTCACAAAAAAAAAAGTGGTCGCAATATTACTAAAATCTTACGTGTGAAGGTCGCAATCCCTTATTCATCAGGTCTTAGATTCTCACATAGACCGTGAACGAGTCGCCGGAAGTATCCTGCGGGATTTCAGTCGCAATCCCTTATTCATCAGGTCTTAGATTCTCACATATTGGACGTAGCCTCCTGACCACATTGCGGACATTTTTGTCGCAATCCCTTATTCATCAGGTCTTAGATTCTCACGGTACGACCAAACTTCCCCCCAATGGTTTATCTGAGCAGTGTCGCAATCCCTTATTCATCAGGTCTTAGATTCTCACCCCTGCCCAGCGGGATGAAATAATCGGCCGGATATTCGTCGCAATCCCTTATTCATCAGGTCTTAGATTCTCACTGGTAGTCTTAAGAGGAATGTCATGCGTAATGTTAAGTCGCAATCCCTTATTCATCAGGTCTTAGATTCTCACGGGGACAGTTCAACCGCTGCGAGTTCCGGGTTCAGTTCGTCGCAATCCCTTATTCATCAGGTCTTAGATTCTCACGGCCGCGAATTTTGGGGAGTACATGCTCAATTCCGAGACACAGAAGTCGCAATCCCTTATTCATCAGGTCTTAGATTCTCACTCTTCATAAGATCAGCGTAAAGGCATTGGGTTTTATAGTCGCAATCCCTTATTCATCAGGTCTTAGATTCTCACTCGATCAAGATAGCCGTGATCACAAAGGGCGTGGATTTCAGGGACGTCGCAATCCCTTATTCATCAGGTCTTAGATTCTCACAGCAAAGACGTTGCACGCGCAGCCGGTACAGCTATATCTGTCGCAATCCCTTATTCATCAGGTCTTAGATTCTCACTGAGAATAAGCAAAACTCTTTCTTGAAAGAGCATGGCTATCATAAAGTCGCAATCCCTTATTCATCAGGTCTTAGATTCTCACCTGGGTCGAGCTCGCAAAAGGACGCGAAGTTCGCGTCCAAAACAGGTCGCAATCCCTTATTCATCAGGTCTTAGATTCTCACTTCAGAAACCCCTAAATCCTGTAAAAAGGTTTCAAAATTAGTGACTATGATCTTGGTCGCAATCCCTTATTCATCAGGTCTTAGATTCTCACATCTCATGCACAGACATATTGCATTAGGTGTGGGTATTAAAGTCGCAATCCCTTATTCATCAGGTCTTAGATTCTCACAAAAAAAGAAGAGGTTGCTTCACTTCTGTAATGACCTTGGAAAAGGTCGCAATCCCTTATTCATCAGGTCTTAGATTCTCACCCCTCTTTGTTGCTAACTCCACTTCTTTTAACGACCGTCGCAATCCCTTATTCATCAGGTCTTAGATTCTCACGAAAGCATTATTGAAAAGCTGAATGAGTTGAAAAGTAGAAGATGGGTCGCAATCCCTTATTCATCAGGTCTTAGATTCTCACAGGTTTGCGGCTTCGGACGATGCGATCGCGCAGATCGATGTCGCAATCCCTTATTCATCAGGTCTTAGATTCTCACGGTGCGGAACCTTCCGACGTGGCAGGAAGAGTCAGCCAAGAGTCAGGTCGCAATCCCTTATTCATCAGGTCTTAGATTCTCACGGACAAGGAATTTCAGGAACGCTATCACCTGCATAAGTCGCAATCCCTTATTCATCAGGTCTTAGATTCTCACTCAGCTCGGTCACTAGAAGTGTCGTAATTGCTGGCTCAGTAATAAGTCGCAATCCCTTATTCATCAGGTCTTAGATTCTCACTTTTCCAGGCAAAGGCAAAAGCGGTACGGATTACATAGGTCGCAATCCCTTATTCATCAGGTCTTAGATTCTCACTGATCAAAATACGGCGGTAACGGCAGCTTACGACCATTCGGTAGGTCGCAATCCCTTATTCATCAGGTCTTAGATTCTCACTTATCTGAATGGGACTTCCCAGGGCACAGCCTTTACGGGGTCGCAATCCCTTATTCATCAGGTCTTAGATTCTCACTGCATGTCAAATTCCGTGAATCAATCCAGTATGTTACAGCCTCATTTCTGTAACCTCCAGTTATTAACATGATCACTTGCTTTTTTTATCCCCTTTCTTAAGTTGTCAAAGAGCACAATATCCAAGCTTTACAGCTAGTTACGATACAAACTCTAGGCTACCTCGATTTTTTGCCACTTTAACTATCTCCGTTAACACCTTATAAAATAAAGACATCTTCATCTTTTGTGACTTCACCGCTGCCGAGAACCTTTACCACCTTCTCGCACTTCGCGCATAAGGCATAAATTCGCACACTGTCCTCTTCTGAAACCAGCCCGCTGAGTTTCGATATCATCTTCTCCAGCAGCTTGTCCTCCCCTATTATACATTCAAATACGCTGTATTGTACCCTCGTGCCGTAATCGAGCATGGTCTTTGCCACCCTTGTTCTCTTCCTGTCATCGGGGATGTCGTAAGAAACAATATAGAACATCGCCTATTCCTCAAGTCTAAACGGAGAGTAGGCAGGGCCGCCCTTGATGAATCCGGCCAGCTTTTCGGCCTGAATCCTGAAACATTTTCTGAGCGTCGTATTTTCCCCTGTCCCAGAGTGTTTAAACTCATGGGCCAGATATTTTTCATATTCCGCAAAATACTTTTTCATAGCCTCCCTTTTGAGGTATACGCTTCCGTCCTTCTCGTTAGTATAGAAATCTTCAACGCCCAGCATCCTGTTATTCACAAGATAAAGAGTAAAGCGGTCTACCACGGCCCTGAACTCTTCCTGAATATCCGCAGCCAAAGACGCCCTGCCGTATTCAACTTCATGGAAGTACCCAAGATAAGGGTCAAACCCGAGACCGTCGAGGAGGGACAATATCTCGTTGAAAATAAGCGTATATCCAAAAGAAAGAAGAGCATTGACCGGATCGGTGGAGGGATGTTTTCTTCGCCCTTCGAAGGTAAACGTCCCGAGGACCATTTTACTAAACCCGTCGAAATATGTCCTGGCGGCTGTACCTTCGATCCCCCTCAGGGAAGGGACGGACTCGACATTGTCGATGCTTTTAATAGCGGCTTCTATTGCCGACATTACTCCGGTAAGGTTGATCATAGAATGATTGCCTGAAAAATCTTTTACCACAGAGAGACAGTTTGTCAGTTTGCCCTTTACAATGCCCTTCGCAAGCGCCAGCTTGAAAATATCGTCATCGTACTTTTTGAATTGCCAGACCCTCAACTCGATGTTCTTGGTAAAAGGCGATGTCAGCTGCCCGATTAGCCTCCCGCTTTTTGTTAGCAGCGCCATTTCAATATCGTGTTTCAGCAGCTCGTGCATCGCCTGTGTGGTCAACTGTACGTTGCCGAATATCAGAACTGCGTTTATCTTGCTGCACTGGATATCAAGGAGCACTTCATCTTCTTTTTGGACTATAAGCCTGTCCCCGGTCTTTTTGATGACGGAGCCCTGTTCTGTAAGATAAAGGTTTGCCATTCTATCACCATCCCCTTTTTTTCTTGAGATAATATGCAGCCATGTTGAGAGGCGGCGGACAGAAGAGGACCTTCCTCTCTTGCTTCGGACGATCAAAGGGCACCATTATTAAGCTCTTCAAAAAAGTCACTCCGAGAAACTTGAATCCCTGATCAAAGCTGACGATATCTTCTTCGTCGAGCTTCAGAAGAAGTCCATCGAGCTTTTCCTTTGCAAATTGAAGCGCTTTTTGCGCCCGAGCCGGATTTTTGCATAGCACCACAAAATCATCGGCGAACCTCACATACCGCTGTCCGTTTTTCAGCATTGCCTCGTCGAGTTCATCAAGAAAGAGGTTAGCAAGAATCGGCGAAACCGGAGACCCCTGAGGAATCCCCTTATCCATAACTTTAAGGGCTTCCCCATCCCAAACCTCCCCACTTATCCATATTTCTATCAGGCGCACGATGTCTTCATTGTTGATATGCCGTTTTATTTTTGAGAGCAACAGGTCATGATTGACGCTGTCGAAGAATGCGTCTACGTCCGCCTCGACGACCCATTTGTAACCCTGATCGAAATATCCTTTTATCCTGTATACTGCCTGCCTGACAGAACGGCCCTTCCTGAATGCGAAACTGCATTCCTCAAATTCCTTGTCGAGTGTCGGTTCTATCACATTCAAAACAGCCGCATGCACAACCCTATCGCGGACAGCCGGAATGCAGAGCGCCCTGGCCTCACCGTTTCCTTTGTCAACAAGGATTTTCAGTAGTGGCAATGGTGCATAGATTTTACGTACAAGCTCATTGGAAAGTTCCGATAGATTCTTGTGCAGATCTTCTTCGAACAATCCAATCGTTACCCCATCCACCCCCGCGCAACCCTGGTTTACCTTCACCTGGAGGAAGGCGGCGGTGAGGGCGGTGCGACTTGTGATGAAGTCAAGCATCGAAGGGGTTATGATCGAATATCACTATGTCGCCTGTTACCGGCGAGCGATAGATCAACCGCCGCGCCTTCCCGTGCAAGGCATGAGCGATCTTGAGATAAAGCCAGACAGGGGCTCGACCTGTAAGAATGATGTCGTTACCCTCGCCTGCGAGATCGAGGGCCTTTTGAATATAGATTGGCAGGTCGGATAGTTTTGCAGTGTCAGAGAAGAAAACACCCAAATCTATTTCATGTTTTTCTGCGTCAGTCATAGTTCCCCATCAACAAGGTCTTTTACAAGTGAATCCTCAATGCCCGCAACAAAGCCCTTATGCAAAATTGTCCAGAATTCATAACTGCCTTTGTTGTATTGATATACTTTGACAGAGGCTGCCCAATTAACAAATATTGCGCCAACTGCTGCGCCGAAAGCAACGGGTGCAGCAATGAAGAGATGCAATTCAGTAATTCCTTCCTTTGTAAACTTTTCTTTTACGTGAAGCAAGCGCCTCAGTAACTTTTGAATGTTATCTTTCGTAATCCCTCTGCCGGAGTCAATATAGAAAGGCTCAATATCCATAGAAAGATTATTGGTAGCCAAGAATTGGCTGACTTGACCTGATATATCCCCGGTGCCTACTAATCCAATTGCCAATGCCTTTGGCTTGGCAGATGTCTTTCCTTCTTGTTGCCTCATGAGTTCCTTATATTTTCTTGCACGACTCCAAAATAAATAGGCGGTCAGTAACCACGGAAAAACGGAAACTATCTGAATAAGATTCGATGCCCTGCCCAGCAAATCCCAATCTACTTCATGCCCAAACATAATTTATTCTCCTTAATATTCCCTTATCTCTATCACCGCCCAACCAAACGGCATCAGTGAGACCATGTCCCCCTTAAATTAAATTAGGGACAGCGACCGTTTTTATTAACATTCATTCTGCTGCACCTGTATTATCCAACCATGACCGGAATATCACGTGCCGTTGCGGTAGGATTGAAGGAATTGTCGGCAGAAGGATAGCCGCGTTGTCTGTTGGTCGACCAAGGAAAACAAAATAAACGGTCGCTGTCCCTATTTTTCACCTAAGGCTCCGACATCTTTGAACAGAGGAATCCGGCGTATTGAGGTTTTTGATTATCAAGCGAAAAGCGTATTGTATCCGTCTGCTTTCCGGCAGTATAGATTACTCCTTTACGCGCAATTTCAAATGCAGGGCTCGGTTCAGTAGAGCCCTGTTGAGCAATTTTCGATAATACTACTTTTATCAGCGTCACAATAAAGACCAGCCCAAGAATGGAACCTACAAGTATTTTTAAATAATTCTCGCTGGTGTCTCCACCTATAGCTTTGAGAATAAAACTAAAGGCTGCATTTCCCCCTACTGCGGTAACAAATGTGCCGATGAGAAATAACAACGGAATTTTGGGGTCAAAAAATAAACTAAAAACGGTAGAAAGGCGATGTTTATTTGTCATCTTTGGTATGTTCCTTTTTTAAACAGTCTCTGTGGGTTTAGCTAGCACACATCTGGCCTTAAATTCATTCGGCTCTATCATCATATACCTCGTATTGTCATCAGGTGGCTTACGGTCAAAATCAAGCATTGTATTCAGTTCCTTCATCCGCACATTTTCCCAAATGGTTTGCCGCGTCTCTTTTAGTGCCTTCAAAACATATGCTTCAAATGTCTTCTTGTATTCGGATTTATCTGCCTCCGCAATCGGTGTCTCCCATTCAGCAAAAAGACTTGTGTACCGATTTGTCCTGTCCGAGATAAAGAGTATTGGCGCAGTTTTTACCGAGCCCAATCCCAGCGATTTGCCCATGCCGAACTTGTGGCAGCAGCCTTTAGGCAACTCCAGGGCAAAGAGCAAGGCACCTAGTTCTACGCTTGAGAGATTTTCAAAACGGATTCTGCTTGTGAAGGTTGTGTCTGCCTTTAAAGGATTGATTTGGTTGTATTGGCTCTTGTGTTTTTCTATCTTTTCCGTATCATGTTCTTGCCAGCCGTTACCGCTCTTATGCCAGTAAAGTTTATTGCCCCTGATATTGGCATTTGAGTTGTAATGAGCAAGATTTTTGGGATGGTCTTTAAGGTTATCTGGTTTCTGTTCTAGATAATGCTGAAATGTCGTTGGTTTAGGAGAAGAAAGGACTTGAGGATGGGCAACGCCCATCTCTGCATCTTCCTTTTTCTGATTGCAAAAGGCGTCTTCAAAAAATACCCTACTTGCAAAGGTTTTTCCATTGCCATTGATCTTGCCAAAAATTGCCTCTGCAAGATCAATATTTGATTTGTCTTGTAAGGCTTGGGGGATATGCTGACCGATAGTCTTTTTATACGCAAGGCGAAACATGCCGGTATGACCAAAAGAAATTATATTGCCATTATCATCAGTGATAAAAAAGCATGGAACTCCATCCGGCCGATTAATTATTTTTTTTAGAATGTCTGTTTCTTCTTTCCTGTTTGCGTCGTTCTTATACTCATTAATAACTACTTCAGCCACTTCTAAAAACTGAGTGTCGGGTTCATTTATTACCCAGTGCATGTGTTTTTTATTGCCGAATTCTCCAGATGCTATGATGAAACCCTTCTGCGGGTGTTGAGCATTCTTGATTGTGCTTATTGATGTAAGCTTTGCATACCGGAGGTTATGTGTCTGGCCATTTGGCATCGTATGCCGATGGTCTGTAGGAGCAACAGGCATATAATAGGCATCTCTAAAGTCAAAGTTTGGCACTATAAATGCGGTAGTCCCATCAACTACTTTTTTGAGTTTGTCAAAGTTGATACGGTATATCTGGGTATTACTTATTGTTTTCGATGGATATATTTTGTAGTTCCTGCCGTTCTTCTTTAAGATGCCAGCCTTAATTTTTGGAAAATGATTATTTGTTATATCAACCATTGTTTCTTTGTAATCTTCACCAAGTCTTGATCTGTCTGCGACTGCCCTGAAATACAGTCTCCTATCATCAAAGAACCCAAACTTCCCGAAACTCACAATCTCAACCATTGTCCGTGTCATGCCGCGAAGAGAACTGCCGGGAATGCGAGGCCTGCCGGCAGTGGAGCAGAAGTCGGGAATATCCTTTGCCTCTTTGTTTTCTCTGAGTTGTTGTTCATCCACAGTATCTCTGATATAAAGCGGGGTCTTAGCCTCAATATGCAGTTCTATATAGCCGGTGAGCCTGTCTTTATGATATGTGTCAAAAGCAGGAATCGGCTCTGCTTCTACTACGACAGTATTTAACGGAATAAAATTGTACGGGGAGCATGCTATACACGGTTGTTTCATATCTGCTTGCTGTCCTGTCTGCTTCTTTGGAGCAACGACTATTGAGGATTTTGAATATATGGCTTCTTCGTTCAACCATATTTTAACAATCTGTCCTTTTTCCCTCTCGATATCCACTTCGTGACCGTTTAATGACAAAGCATCTTTATGGCTAAAATTCTGAACAGACATCTCCTTATTAGTTTCTATAAGAAAAACTTTGACTATGAGAGAGCCAGACTTGCTTTTAGAGACATTCAGTTTCGCTCTTTCCATGTCATCCCCTCCTGCCTGAATTATTACAGGCACAACTAAAATCAACAAACCTGCAATCAACGTAGGTTGCTTGATAAGTGATGCTGTCATAATAGATGTAATTCCTCGTTTTTACGCAGACTGTTTTCTTTTTGTCGTCAATATCTATCCCTGTAAGGGGTAGGATTATCTCTGTGCCCCTGGCTTCTATCAATCTGCTGAAATCTCCTATGCCTTCCGCCTTTGTACCGAATAATACCTGTTCCGCATCTACGACAGCTGTATCACGCCCGGTGCCATCTATCCTGAATCGTCCATTTAATAAGCTATCCCTGCTTCGCCAGATTAATAATTCTTTTTCCTTGTTAAATACACGGAGTCTTTGAATAAACTTTGCGTCAATAGTTTCATTGCCATACAAATCAAAGCCATCCTCTTCAAATCTTCCGATAAAGACCCTGTAGTCAAGATAGGCAACAACAAATGCCTTGCTGCCTGAAAAATGTTCAATGACCGTTTCCAGTAAACCAGCCTGAACTGCGACAGGTCTCGCCTCTGATTTAATAGTGTCAAGGCTTAATCCATTAGCATTCATTTGCATTACCTCCTTGATAATCAACCAATGCCTTTAGCAGAGATTCAAGCTCTGTTTTATCTTGTTGAGGCATTTTTGCAATATCCTTTTGAATACTTATTCTTCGACCATCCCACACAACCTCAGCGCTGAAGCCGTCAAACACCCCTCTGCCGACACTCTTTTCACCGCCCACTGCGAGGTCCCCTGTCCAAAGGTCTTTTAAAACCAATAACAGCAAGCCCGCCTCATAATTCTTCCAATTACGGATGGTGATTTTTACATTCCGCACCTTTTCATTCAGGTTTATCGGCTGGCTGAACAAAGGCATGGTCTCAAAGAGGGCTGTTTCAATAACGCCGCCTGTAAAGCGGTCAATCTTTATACGGCTTTGGAGTTCCGTCATAAACTTTGGCAGAATAACCTCATCTATACGGAGCCTGCCCTTGCGGGAGTTCTTTGCCCTGTTTTTGTCATCAACACTTCCGAATAATTCCGTTACTAAAGATTCAGACTTCTTCAGCGTCTTTAAAATCCGCACTGCCCTCGCACGAACGGCCCCTTTCAAGGAGGTGCCAGGCAGGACATTTTCTCCAGAGGACTGGATATGAACAACATCTGGCATCTCAGGGGAAGAGGGATATGACCGGACAATCAGCGAGTTTTTTAAGTCAAAAGTTGCATTGATGACAAACTCTTTATCATCTATCGGCAGTTCCTTTACATCTTCAAACGTGGTTGGCGTAGGCAATTCACCCTTGAACCATTTTAAACAATTATCTTTTTCTGAAAAGTCAAACTCATACATCCTTGCATCAGCAAGTCTTATTTTGCCAAATCCGCTGTTTGTCTTTGCGCCAAGGAGAATCCTTTCAGATTGTAGGGCGGTGCATATGGTCTTGATCATCCTGCAGCAGAAGTCTCTGGTTTCAGCAGCCAGATTGACCTCCATATTCAGCTTGAACTTAGCGCCGCGCTCAATCAGCTCGAAATCATATTTGCCCTTGTCTTCCACAATGCCCTTTTTATTGTCAATTTTGATGCCGTCTCGAACAGTAATCCTGCTGCTATCTTTAAGGAAAAGGTCATCACAGCGGACAGCGCTCTGCCGCTCCTTTTCATTGTCTGAATTACTTTCTTCCGATGTAAAGCCCCAGAAGCGCCTTAAGTCGTCTTCATGCGTTTTGCCCTTTATAAAATTCCGCAGAACGCCGATAAACGAGGTTGCTGGTATAAAGGGCTTGCCGTCACTGTCAAGCAGAGCATCTATATCAGCATGATCATCCTTGCCGCAGCCGATGAGGGCTGGAGAGGTAAGTTCGATAGTTCCTTTCAGCAACAGTCTTCCTGTTGTCATTATTGCTTCCCTCCTTCTTTATTTTTAATTTCCTTTCTCATGGCTGAGAAGAAGGCAAGGAAATAGAGCCGAAATGCTTCTTTTTGAAAGTTAAGGTCGGCTTCAGGGGAAAAGCCCGTCTGACGGCATAGTTTTGTGATGTCTTGCTGTCTATATTTGGTCATTATTTCGTTCAATAGACCTTGAGTCTGCGCGTTAGTCAAAAAGTCATACAAGGTATAGGTATTGTCCCTATTGTGACAATTTTCCAGTTGATCTTTTGCCGTCTTTCTCAGCCCGTCAAGCTGCATTGCGTCATTGTTTTTCACCATTGCCTCAAGTCTGCTTACAAGCGACTTGGATGGGAGATTGGAAAAGTCAGTTACTTTTCGTAGTCCTTCAAGTTCGACCTGTTTCTTGATAAAGTCTTTTGCAATGGTTACAGCTATCTCTTTTGCAAGCTCAGGTAGTTGGCTTAATGGAGTTTGCGGCTTTCCATCCTCAACTTCTCTTAAGGTAAGCTTGTTGTGCTGCTGCATGCCAATTGCAATTCTCCCAAATCCCTCAGCCCTTCTCTCTCCAATGCCTTCTCTCTGTAATTCTTCAAGCCTGCCTCGTGCTCCTTCGTCAACCCCAAGCAGGAAGCATGACCCGGCAAGAAGACATCTCTCTGATGGCCTGCGAAGCTTCCAGATAGAGACAAAACCCTCTACATCGCCTGTTTTGATAAATGCCCTTTTTATTGCGATGCCGTCACCCAACCCTTTTTGCAGTATTGAAATATCAGTGGTTGAAAAGCCGTTTTCATTATAGATGACCGCGTTTGAAAGAAGTGTCAGAGAAACATCTCCGCTGTGTAATGCTATCTTCTGAATTTTTGCCGGATTTTCAGGGACAATCTCAAGTCGTGCCATACCGTATTGAGCATTTCTTGATCTGCCGAGATGGATAGTGTACTTATTGCCAAACATAGAGACGAATTCCCGAAGGTCTTCATCACTGCCATAAATACTGCCTTCAAAGATCTGCTCTGCGTCTATGGATTCATAATTGAATATCATGCCTTCTCTTACAACGCCTGTCTCTAAATCCCGCTGATGATGAAAATTCAGAGACTTTTTCACTGCTTGTTGATAAAGGCTTTCGCCTTGCAGTCTCCCAAAGCCTGCAATGCTGTTCGTCTGCTTGTCAAGATCATCAACAGCAAAGAGGAGATCGAATATTTCTTTTTCTTCTTTTTTTAATTTGTGAACAGATAAAGGGATCGGATAGTTTGGGTAAATCTCGCCATGTTTATTTTTTGAGACAATATAGGCAGTTGAAAAGCAGATTCCCCCTTTTAAAAACCACCTGTAAAATGTATTATCCGTGTGGGCTGTGTTTCCGAGGGAATATTTCTGGATATATCTATTTGCAAGGCATCCATAAACTGCGCTACCTGAGATGTGGTCGGCAGCGGCGACCATATTGGTATCGCCTGAGCTTTCCGCAATGAGGACTGGGGACTGGGTTGTTATCCGATAGGTCAGTTTTTGCATAATGCCTCCATCTCTTTTAGAATTGAATCCATATTTAATTCCAGGAGTTCACATTTTATCTTTCCATACCCCCTGTTCCGTTTTGTTCCCATATATCTGAGGTTGCGGCAGGCAAGGGCGAGGAGCCGTTCAGTGCCTTGATTTTCTGTCTGACAGATCAGATCACCCTTGAAGGTTCTGCCCTTTTTTAATGTTCGTATAGTCCTTAGTGAATGCTCCTCGGCAACTCCGTTGTCATCAATAGCTGTCTGTTGCCTCAGTTCTGTAAAGAAAGAACGGATGCTGTCTCCTGATATGATATTGGCGTGCTCAGACGAAAAATACTCCAGCCATTCTTTGTTTTTGTCATAATCGTCAATCATAAGATTTCTGAAATAAAAGGGCGCTGGAGCTTCCTGTCCCTGTTTTCCGAAAATATCACTGATAATTTTAAACTTGTTGTTGCTGCTATCCGTCGTCAAATCCAGAAATGCGTTTATTTTGGCCCTATCAAACATTGAGCAGACTTCAATGGCAGAATCCCTGATGCAGCCTTTGATCCTCTTTGCAGGGATATAGGGGATTCCAATATCATCAAACGTAACGTCGGCGTCAATAATAGCGCCGTATCCCTCGCCTGAGCTAATCAGTGCGTTTGATTCAAGGGTTATGTGTAAGGTATATGTTTTCATCTGGCTGCCTCCTTTGCCTTTGACTTCAATTCAAAGTCCGGATAAATCTCTACAAGCTCTATCATGTCAAAATATTGCGTTTTGCTGTTCCTGAAAAGATCTCCCTCTACATTCCTTCCCCTGGCCTTGGCTTCATTAACAAAGGTTTTGCAGGCTTCTTCGCCGCGAGTCAACTCACGTCTTAGCTCTTTAATCTTTGATTGAGGGAAGTTAATGTCCTGAGCATTTTTCCAGAGCATACAGCTCGTATTTTCTATAAGTCTGTCAAAGGAAAACTCATCGGACTCTTTCCCAAGGCAGTAAGGTCTCATAAGTAAATTTCCCTGAACCGATCTGTAGTGTGTTTTTCGAATATCTTCAAGGCTTCCGGAAAATCCGCCGTAGGATATGTGAAAATCAAGCCATGAGCCGCTGCTGTTGTTTGCTTTTCCAACTTTCTTTGCATGTTTACACAGTTCTTGCGACAGCGCATATCCTCTGTAAAACGGATACTTCGTCTTTGTTATGGCAATGCCGGCACAGGCCGACAGGGGCGGGCCGTCTGAAACCACTTGTCTTTCCAGAGCCTCAATGAACAGCTTTGCAAAATATATCCCGAGCCTGCCGTCTGATACGAAGGTAATATCATCGCCGCCAATGATAATGGGACGTATGGGAAGTATTTCCCTGTTGTTGTCGGACTCAAACCTCCCCCTCCCAAGCGTCTCTTTAATTTCTGAAGACCTCCGCACAATTGTTCTAATCAGCATATGGACACTCTGTTCGGTAGCTTTCTCAACAGAGGTAGAAAGTTTTCGCAGGTCTTGAAGTTTTTCAGCTTTCTTAAATCTCTCTCCCATGCTGTTTCCATCAATATGAACAATGGCGATATGGCTGTCTTCGCCCTTGCTCTGTCCTAATTTATCTAGTTCATCGGAAAAACAATATTGACCTTTAAGCTCCCCTGCAAATTTCTTTTCGATCTCTTTATTTGCCTCTTTAGCGGCCTCTATCTTTGCATTTGCAACTGACGAGACATATTGAGGGACAGACGTCTTCTCATTCCATATTTCCATAGAATATCCAGTGTGAGGGCATTCAGCGGTAATTCCATGCCGTGGGATGACGGTTTGCGGTATGTGCTCAGCCTTATTTTTTCTTAACAGACGAAAAAGGTTGTCTTTGCTTTCCCGGAAGTCATTCAAATCAAATTTATCACAGGCAATAGCAGTTATAATGCCCGGCATATTTATGAGAAGCCTCTTTGTCCATTCATTAATAAACCTTTGGGCCTCATCTTTCTGTTTAAAAAACAGCAGAGCATTGCCGCCGCCTATATACCCTATTTCAAAAGGAGAATCAGACTCCGTTATCTTGATAACATCCGGGGCAGTGCGCCATGCGATGTAATATGAATCATTAATTCCTGGATATAGACTTTTAACAACAGCTTTCAACTGTGAATCATATACATCCTTGATAAGATAGGATGCCCCGATATTGATCTTCAGCTTATTACTGCCAAATACATATTGCTGGATAGACACCGTATCAATCAAAACAGCATAAACATTCATCAGGCCCTCCTCCGTGATTAATTAGTTGCCGATAAAATCATTTATTTCTTTTGTCAGCCTGTCCTCTTTTAAATCTTCCATCCCAAGGACAAGGATATTGGTTTTGCCTCCAGTGTCAATACCAAGTTCATCCTGCAAGGCTGCTTTTTTGTCAGGTTCAAGCCTTGTGATTACCACGGCCTTTGCTTCCTCTCCACCGATTTGCTGAGTCCTGTGAATAATTTCAAAGCCTTTGCTTTTGCAGATACGCTTCTGATCTGAGGTAGTGCACGAGATGCCGATTAGCTGATAGCCGTTCATCATGACAACATCAAGCTCAAAATCTGTAACCCATCCGCTTTTCTTAATATTCCAGTTTTTTTCAATTCTGATCTTTTTACTTTTAAACGCCTTTTCAAGAGACTGATAGACATATTCCTCAAGCCACCCTCCATCAAGGAATTTGATGGAGGTTTCAGCTTTATTTCCGGTTGCAGGTTCAGTAAAATTACCTTTAACATCAAACATCCTATAATCCTCATGAATGGCAGATACCACTTCCAAGAAGGCGCCGCTTGCCTTAAATGCCCTCAATTCGTCATTTATGTGAGACGTGGCACCTATCAAATCATCCTTGTCTTTTCTCAAAAACACTTCACGTTTATAGTTTTGAAAATATTCATGCAATCTTCCTTCTTTTATAAGTCCGCAAAAAACTGCCAATGACAGAGACAAATCATGATAAGAATTCTTCTCATACATTTTTTGAAAACCGTGAAGCCCGATCAACTCCTTAAATTCTATGCAAATCCCCTGTCTCAAGTCCTTTGTAATAACGTCTTCCTCATCGTCAACAATGCAGAAATGTCGAGCATCAAGATAGGAGAATGATTTGCTCATAATTTTTTCGCTTTCCTGCTCGATAGCGCGGTATATATGAATGCCCATTGCCTTAGTGCCGCCTGTGTAATTAAGATGTACGGCGCACTTTGACGGCAGTTTGTCTATAAGCCTGTCCCTTATATCTCTGCGTATTGCCGCTGCATTGCTTACATCGGAAAGGGCCATTGCATGAAGTTGAAGATTTGAGTGTCTTTCTGATAAAAGTTTTTGCAGATGTTTTGCTTCAGCAGATGTCCCTCTTTGCCTGCCCTTTTCTTCAGAATAGACCAGATAAATATCTTTCAGACTTGCGTTAGTTGTTATGAAATACTCGGCAACAACAAAATTAGGTAGCGGGTTTGTTCCCATCAGCAAAATTAGATGTTCAATCATTACTGCCCCACATCTCTGTTCAACCAGGGTCTATGCCCATGCAGCAGAACCCCGTGGACCGATGCATTCAATTCCTTTTCGTTTATCTCCATCCTGCCTCCACTTCATATTCACTTAATCTCATACTTCCCCAATCCGAAACTCGTCCCCTTATCATGCAATAATGCCATCAAAATCATCGCATTATATTCCTCCGATTAAAATTTATTTCTATATCTCATGTTCCAGTCCTTCCTCACTTGTTTTTCGCTCATAAGGTAGACTACAATTATAGTCAGAATTAAAACCGAAAGGAGTGAGAATATGACAAAAACCATCCCATTGGCAGAGGCAAAGAAGAGCCTGTCGGCGATCATAAAAGACGTAGACGAAAAATTCGACCGGTTTGCAATCACTAAAAATGGCGTGGAGAAAGCCATAATCATAAGCTCTGAGGAATTTGAGGGCCTCATGGAAACGCTCGACATACTTTCACACAAAGAGGAAAGAGAAGCCCTTGTCAGAGCTAAGGAACAGGTCAGGAAAGGCAAAACCGTCTCGCTCCGGGAATTCAAAGCAAGGTTGAATCTCAAGTGACCTTTGGGATCGAGCTTGCGAGGGAAGCTGAAACCGGTCTTGAAGGGCTTCTCAAGTCCGACAGGAGGCTCCTCAACAGGATACTTTCCAAGATCGAGTTCCTCGCCGAAAATCCGAGAGAGGGAAAACCGCTCGTCGGCAATCACAAAGGAGAGTTTTCCATCAGAGTCGGAAATTACCGCATCGTCTATGAACTGGATACTGCAAGGCATATAGTCTATATCCTCACTGTAAAACATCGGAAACATGTTTATTGATTTATAACTTCATATTTTCCCAATCCAAAACTCGTCCCCCTATCTAAAGACAGTGACAGGTAGCAGTGTTAAGATGCCAGTAGAAACAGGGACAGGTGTCAGTGTTAAGATGTCGGTACTGTTATTCTTCACTATAATCTACTCATTGTCCCTTTTCACTGTAATCTCATCTATCACTGGTTTTCCTGAGGCTGTTCATCAAACCGTAAAGCATCTTGTTTAATTGCGTGCATTCATTAATTCTTTTATCAGCAATATCAGGCCCAAGATAACTAATATCCTTGAGTTTACAAAATCAGTTTTCACTTTCAGATGCCGATCTTCTCGCTATATCGATAAAACTGAGATATTGCCTTGTTGTCATGGAATTAAAACCCTCCGCTATATTCGAGCTTATCGATCCGGTACTTCTGACAATCTGGTCAATGATTATCCGTGATACAGAGGTCTTAGGAAATGTTTCAATATCTTTGACTACATCAAGAAATAGTTGATGACTCCGCTGCCAAACCATCAAATCTTTGAAATGCTTAACTTCCTTCACTCACACCTCTACACTGTCATCTATCACTATTCCATACTTCCCCAATCCAAAACTCGTCCCCTTCCCAACATGCAAAACCTCTCCTGCCTGAATCAGCGGCATGAACGGTCCAATATCTCCTTCAAAAGTAATCTCCCCGACAAACCCTCCCATCTTCATCCTCGCATCCTGACGGGCCGAATACCGCTCCCAGTCATACCACTTTAAATTCATCTCTTTGACCTTCACTTCTTTTGCCAATTCGATCAGGCCCTTGAAGTCCCATTGGGAAGGGTCGCCGCTGCAATGGAAATAATAAAGCAGGGACAGTCTCCTTAAAAGGTTCCTAATGAGTATATGGAACTCAAGGTCAAGGGTGAGACTGCCGTCATAAAAGATCCTTGTTGGGGTTAAGAATGAAAGAGAGATCGCTTCTGCACCGGAGGCTACTTCCAATGACGGGTCATGGACGGGCGACAAACTTGAAGGGCTGAAAGTCTTGAGAGTCTTGCTTCCTGAATCATAAATCTTCTTGCCCTCGCAGCTCGCCTCTCGCAACTCGTATTTTCCCCTTCCCTTTCCGAGCCCGGTCTTTCCAAGCTCATCAAAGGTATAAATGAAATAGGGGATATAATCCACCGCCCGGCCGATAAGCGTAAGGCCGAAGGCGATTTCGTCGCCGGGTTTGTAAGCCTGTCTTTTTTCAGGAGCGGGTTCGATGATGAAAGGGTGTGGAGCATTCGTGTATTTCCTCATCATCTTCGTATCGGAAGGCGGAGGGGTCTCGAAGACATAGGAATAGACACATTTTTCTTTAAGGATACAATCGGCGCAGTCGCTTTTTCTTAGCGCGCAGACTACGCGCCTGAAGGCGTTTCCGAACCCGCCCCGCAGCGTGGAGCCCTTGTAGGAAGGCAAAAGAATAATTTCTTTCGCCACAAGCGAGAATAGGAATTTTTGATACCCGATCCTCAATATCCCTCTCTATCTTTGCGCCGTATTTTTTTACAATAGCACATAGATGAAATAATTACGCCACTAATGACCGCCTTAACGAATATCTTATAACACATTGCATGCTTGTTTGGATATTACCCGAAAGTAGTATGCCCGGCCATTCCGTAATAGGAAATAATGCAAGAAAAATACCTGATTTCAGTTATTTAAAATATGCTTAGAAAACAATGTGAAATAACGCCTGACTGTGAAACAGCAAAATAGTCATTAGCAACAAAAGTTGACAGGCATTATCAGTCCAATAATAAAAATAAGGCTAATCAACAAGTTGTGGGTCATCGGAAAGGCAGCGTATTTAGCAACAGGTGCAACATAAGTTGACACGTAGGGTTAACTTTTCCCCGAATTGTCTGACAAGTTATTATCACGAGCACTCATGGCTCTATCTCAGGAGAAATTAAAATGTCATTGTGTCAAAGTCTTTACTACCCTGCAGAAATATGACTGAAAATTTCCCGAGGCATTCAGCGCCGCGCTTTCATCATTAAAAAGGCCGAATACGGTGGAACCGCTGCCGCTCATAAGCGCCATAACAGCGCCGCTCTTTAACAGGCGCTCTTTGACAGCGCCAATTACCGGATAGCGCCGCATGACTGCATTTTCGAAATCATTATGCGCATTTCCTGCAATACTAAAAATATCACCTGCGGCAAGAGCGCGATAAATCAACTGAATATTATTTATTTTATTTTCCGCCAATGCCATTTTGCCTTCCCCTTCCCCGTCGAGCGCACCATAAGCCCATGAGGTAGAAACGGAACAATCGGCTTTTACCAGCAGAAGGACATACGCTTTGGCAACCGGCAAGCCGGTCAATCGCTCGCCCCGGCCTTCTGCTGCGGCCAGAGGACCTTCAAAGAAGAACGGTACATCCGAGCCCAAAGCACTCCCAAGTGCTTTAAGTTCAGCTTTACCAAGGTCCAGTTCCCATAGCTTATTGAGCGCCATCAGCGTATGTGCCGCATCGCTGCTGCCGCCGCCAAGCCCTGCTCCGGAAGGGATCTCCTTTCTAAGTATAATTCGCGCCCCCTTCCCAGTCCCTGAATAGTTTTTCAGCAGGGAAGCCGCCTTATAGACAAGGTTCCGTTCGCATGGGATATCCAGATCTGATTCAAGGGTCAGGGTATCGGAAAGTTCAAATTCGAGGATATCATAAAGCCCGATACAATGCAGCAAAGAAAGAATATTATGGTAGCCGTCTTCTCTTTTATCCAGTACAAACAGCGACCAGTTAATTTTAGCAGGTGCTTTTACGGTAAGCATAAATACCGGGACCCGTTCAGTGCGTGTCTTTGCGGTCCTGGAGTTTCCTTATTTTAGCTTCAACGCGCTCTTTTAAGCCCTCCTCCTTAGACTCGTACCGGAGTGACGTATTCCAGGAGTTGAGCGCATCAGCATACTTGCCCATTGCTTCATAGACATCACCCAAATGCTCATTCAGCACGGGATCATCCGCAACAAGCTTTACGGCTTTCTTCAGGGTCTGCAGCGCCTCTTCCAGCCGTCCCATCTTGAAATATACCCATCCAAGGCTGTCCACGATATAGCCGCTGTCCGGTTTCAGCTCATTAGCCCGCTGGACAAGCGACAATGCCTCTTTGAGATTTACTCCCTTATCGGCATAACTGTAACCCAGGTAATTCAATGCCTCCGCGTTTTTAGGGTCCAGTTCGATCGCTTTCTTCAGCGCTGTTACCATATCATCGAACCTTCCGGTTTTTTCAAAGAGTACGGCCTCATTGAAAAGCAGATCAACGTTATCTGGAAAGAGCTTGAGGCCGTCTCTAAAAATTCCCTCCGCCTTCGGATATTCTTTCATTTGCACATAGGTGGCGCCGAGGTAAATATATATTTCAGGTTTAGTCTTGTCAAAACTCAGGACTTCCTCGTAGATCTTTAACGCCTCAGAGTAATTGTTCTGCTTCGAATAAATCGCTCCGAGCGTCATGAACGCATTGAAGTTCTTGGGATCGATCTCGAGAATTTTCTTCAGTTCTGCAATTGCCTCATCCAGCTTGTTCATTTCATCGAGTGTCACCACCACATAAGATCGGACAGTTATATCAAGCGGCCTCGCCTCAAGGACAATCCTGAACTCGGAGAGGGCCTGCTCATATTGTTTGTCCTGAAGATAGAGGAGCCCTAGCTGGTGGTGAAGGTCCACATTTGTTGGGGTCTGTTCCAGGAGATGCTCGAGTTCCTGAATGGCCTTCCCATATGATTTCTCGGTCACGTAAAGCTGCGCAAGCCTCTCGCTCGCAAAAGGATTATGCGGGTTCACTTCGAGCGCTTTACTGTAGTATTCTTCGGCAGACTTCGGATCGTTCCTTATTTCACTGACAAGGCCCAGGCTCAAATAAGCGGCATCGAAGGTCGGACGAAGGTCTATGACTTTTTTAAACAGCACCTCGGCTTTTTCAAAATCCTTGCTCTCAAGACGGATCGTGCCGAGATAGTATAGGGCCATGACATTATCAGGGTCTATTTTAATTATTCCATTAAGAACGCTTTCAGCCTCTTTTGCCTCTCTCTTGGACAGGTAAAGTACTCCCAGGAACAGGGCCGCATCTTTGTTGTCCGGAGATATTTTAACCACTTTCTCATAAATAGCTATTGCTTCATCGACCTTCTTCTGGGAATTATACAAGTCACCGAGAAGTATAAGGGCAGGGACATAATCAGGGTTTGCCTTGACGACCTCCTCCAGCTTCGTTGTTGCATCGGCATATCTGCCGAGCTTCACCATCATGGAGCTTACCTGGGTCTTTAAGTAGATTGACGAGGGGTCGAGCTTCAGCGCTGCGTCATAATGGCGCAGAGCGTCCTCCCAGTTACCGTCAATTTCCGCTTCATAGCCGAGCATGTATTGCAAATACCCTTTCTCAGCATTAGGCGGCCATATTTCGACCTGAGGCTCTTTGGCCGCTCCCGCCTGCTGTTGCAGGGGAGCGCATGATAAGATGCCGAGTACTGATATTACAAGTACTGCAAAAAACACTTTTATCTTGCACATTTTTTTATTATCGCACAGGTATATTAAAAATACAAAGGATTTAACAAAATAAATGGGGGGCTGATACAACTACCCCCCTACCGATAACACCTAAACCCCAACTCTTTTAACCCCTTAACAGGAGCCCTTGCATTTACATGTGGTTGCTGTTTTTTTTGCGATCTTCTTGATCACCATATCGAACACCTCCTCTTCTCAGGAGTTTTCCGGCCCGCAAAAAGTCAGGGACTTTTTTGCGGAGCACTCGTGCCGGGCTTCAACCCCGGATGTCTTGATTATACCATAGGCAAAGCATTTGTAAATATCGCTCCTGTTTTGCGCCTCTTCACTTTGTATGTCAGGGCATGGGGGACCTGGTAAATGGTCATCAGGAGTAATTGACGCCCGGAATCTGCACCCCCCCCTGCACGCCTCGATAACCGGGCAGCGGACCCGGGCACACTGCAATGCTTCCAATTTCACCGGTTTCAGCCGTGTCCGGCACTTTCGCAAGCCCTCACTTACAGTTCCCAGCGGAGAATGGGCATAAAAGGCGCACTTGGCAACTGCAGCGTTCGCAAGCACCGACAAAAGGTGCAGCCCGCAGGCATACCCGTCGCCGCCGCCGTGCAGGCCGCCTCCGAAACCATAATTCAGGTATTGCCCGGCTTCTGCGGGCGGTACCTGAAAGAGTGCATTGTGTTTAAGGTGACCCGCAATGCACGGGACGTCGACAGTCCAGTCCTTAATTCCCATGTCTTTAAAAAGGGCTTCCATTGCGGCAAATTCTCCGACATTCTCGCCGTGCACCATGCTTGCCACTGAAACTGTTATGCCCAAAGCCCCCGCACGCTCAATCGACTTCATTACTTTTTTGTATGTCCCCTCTCCCCTGAGCGCGTTATGTCCATGCTCCATTCCGTCTACACTGAACTGTATTTCATCGACATTGAGCGCCCGGAGCGCCTCATTATCCAGGAGAAGGCCGTTAGTAAATAAAATCTTTCTGAATCCATACCCGGGAAGAAGTGCATTAATAGAGTCGAAACCAGGGTGCGTTAACGGCTCTCCTCCCGTGATCAATAAGCGCAAGCCCTGCATCAACTCAAATTCATCCAGAATGTCCCTTATTACACCTAAGGAAAGTTCATTTTGTTCAGCGTTATCGATATAGCAGTGCCTGCATCTCAGATTGCAGCGGTCGGTGATTTGCAGCTCAAGATAACGCAGCGAGGGGAAAGCTGAAGGAACAGGCGGGACTCCGGCGTGCGGGATGCGGACCGCATCAGGCGTGTCAGTCAATATCCCTTCTGAAATGCAATATACGAGAAATTCTTTGTCGGCACTATCGCCGCTGCAGCCTTCGGACCCCGCGCATTTTTTCAAAAATGCAAAGGCCGTTTCATCAAGCTCATACAATTCGTCTCCCTTGATATTGTAAAGGGCCGGAGTCTCAAGACACTTGAGCACAAAATTGTTTGCAAGATAATATTGCATGGTTTATTTTATTATACTGTATTCGGTCATTAAGGAGATTAACAGTAATAAGGAAGGGAGCGGCAGGGGCAGGCTGTTTATCGGAGCGCTGAAACTACTTTCATAGCAAGAGACAATGCGTTATAGTAGCCCTGTCCATGCCCATTTTCGGCTGGGGCTCGGCGTTACTCGCTCCTGATCGAGCAGACCCGTGCATCGCCCCGATAAACAGCCTGCCCCTGCCGCTCCAATGATTTGATCATATAAAATAAACGGCGGGAGAAGTGGAGCACTTGTTTTTCGACGCGATGCACGGCTCTACTATAAAAGGGGCGAGTAGCGCCGGGCCCCATCTGAGAACGGAGTCGGGGATAGCTGCTATGGAAAAATCGGGATTTGCCTGCGAAAGTAGTTTCAGCGCGTCGAAAAACAAGTGCTACACTTCTCCTGCCTTCCTTGCAACATGAAGAATTGCACATTAAGAGGCCATCACCTTATCTGTCTTCATTTCTTCTCCGGCGAAGGCTATGACGCTGCGTTCGTCGAAAACTTGAGGAATGTTATTGCGGTCGCGGAAGAGGGCATTGTTCAGGTGCATGACGGGGCCGACGCTGTTTGTAAAAACTGCCCTTCTCTGCAATTTAACAGGTGCATGCACAGCGCCCAGGCTGAAGATGATGTACTGGCTCTGGACCGTCTGGCCCTGCGTCTGCTTGGTCTTTCACCCGGCCGGCTTGTCAGATGGCGGGACCTCAGGAATGTGCTTCCCTCAATTTTTCGCGCGTGGTATGGATCATCCTGCAACGGGTGCGGCTGGAAATGGGCGTGTGAGAAAAAAACGCTGTACATCGAACTTACCCAAATAATGCAATTGACCACAGAAGACCCGGAGTTATGCTGACATTTTGAATGTTGAATGTCAAAGGAGGACAGGAGAAGGGTAGCACTTGTTTTTCGACGCGCTGAAACTACTTTCGTCGGCAATTCCCGATTTTTCCAAGCAGCGATATCCATACCCGTTCCAGGCAGGGGCTCGGCGTCACTCGCCCCTTTACAGCAGACCCGTGCATCGCGTCGAAAAACAAGTGCTACCCTTCTCCTGCTATTAATTTTTTACAGGATCAAATTATCGGACCGGCAGGGGCAGGCTGTTTATCGGGGCGATGCACGGGTCTGCTCCAACAGGGGCGAGTGACGCCGAGCCCCAGCAGGGGATGGGTATGGACAGGGCTACTATGACGAATTGTCTCTGGCTATATGAAAGTAGTTTCAGCGCTCCGATAAACAGCCTGCCCCTGCCGGTCCCTTCCAGCGGGTCAGTTTGTTGGCCACCGCCATGGTCCTCTAAACTTTTATATATGCACCCGGTATGTTGTATAATCAAAAATATTATTAAAAGAATGTGAGGTTTCGGCTGTGTCGGAATTGACCCCTTTGATGAAGCAATACTACAGTATTAAAGAAAAATATCCCGAGGCCATAGTGCTTTTCAGGCTCGGGGACTTCTATGAGATGTTTGAAGACGATGCGAAACTGGCTTCAGGCATATTACAGATAGCGCTGACCACCAGGGACAGAAACAAAGAAGACCCTACCCCTATGTGCGGAGTGCCCTATTTCTCCGTCGATACGTATATTTCAAAACTCATTAAAGCAGGCCATAAAGTGGCTATTTGCGAACAGGTTGAAGACCCCAAACTTGCCAAAAGCCCTGACAGGGGAATAATCCAGAGGGAAGTGGTGCGCGTGATAACGCCGGGCACCCACGTTCCTGAGCAGCCTAAAGAAAATGCCTACCTTATGAGCGTCCTTACCAACCAGGGGAAGCTGGGGATCACTGTGGCCGACCTTTCAACCGGTGAATTCACTGTATATGAAACCGATAAACCCCTGGAGGATGAGCTGTCAAGATACGAGCCCCGGGAAATACTCTGCCCTCAAAGTCTGAAAAACAATTTTCATTACGAGGAGTTGTCCACGGGATATTTTGTTTCCTATTATGATGACTGGTACTTCGATTACAGCGAAGCGTATAAAGTCCTGCTTAAATATTTCAAGGTCTCATCTCTCGATGGTTACGGATTAAGCGGCATGTATACCGCGATCTCATCTGCAGGGGCCCTCATCAGCTATCTTGAGGAGACGCAGAAACTCCTGACCTTTAAAAAAATTTCTGTCCTCAACCAGGCGGAACATATGTTCCTTGATGCCGTGACCATACGTAACCTTGAGATTACACACAATCTTAAAGACGGTGCAACCGAAGGCTCTCTGCTGTGGCTGCTGGACGAAACGCTCACTCCCATGGGGGGAAGGTTCCTCAGAAGCGCCCTGACCAGGCCTCTCCTCTCATCAGCGGAAATCGTGAAACGTCAGGATGCTGTCGGCGCCATAATCGAAGACTATGAGCTGACGGAGAATCTCAGGACCGTATTGAGGAAGATACAGGACATCGACCGTATAGTCTCACGCATCGTTGCGCGTTCGGCAGGTCCGAGGGATGTTGCAGCCTTGAGAGATTCTATTGAGCGCCTGCCGGAGATAAAAAAACATCTTGCATTATCTCAAAACCACTATATTAAGGAGCTGGGCAAAGAACTGCTTGAATTTCATGAACTGGTGGATTTGATCGACTTCAGCATGATGGACAATCCCCCGGCCAGTCCGAGGGACGGCGGTATACTTAAGAAAGGATTTAACAGAGAGGTAGATGAACTGAGAAACATTTCAGTCAGCGGCAAAGATTTTATTGCCGCTCTCGAAGCCGATGAACGGCTGCGTACCGGCATAAATTCGCTGAAAGTGGGGTTCAATAGAATATACGGATATTACATTGAAGTCACGAAATCCAATCTCCACCTTGTGCCTGATGATTACCTGCGCAAGCAGACTCTCGTTAACGGCGAACGGTTCATAACTCCCGAGCTGAAGGAATACGAAACAAAAGTATTGGGCGCTGAAGACCGTCTTAAAGAGCTTGAATACACGCTTTTCCTTTCTATTCTCGATAGTATTCAAAAATATTCAACCCGGCTCCTGCACGCCTCTTTGCAGCTTGCCTCCGTTGATTTTCTTTTGTCCCTCACTGTGGTCGCAAAGCGATATGATTTCAACAAACCGCTCATTTCAGATGACGATATACTGGAAATATCCGATGGGAGGCATCCGGTTATTGAACGGCTTATCAATACACGCAGCATTTCCTCCGGAGATGAGAAATTCATTCCAAACGATACACTCATGGACTGCGGCGACAACATGCTGCTGGTCATCACCGGCCCGAACATGGCAGGCAAATCAACCTATATGCGGCAGACCGCCCTTATTGTGCTTATGGCCCAAATCGGTTCTTTCGTTCCTGCGGCTGATGCAAAGATCGGGATAGTGGACAGGATATTCACCCGTATCGGGGCCTCCGATTTCATCGGCAGGGGACAAAGCACATTCATGGTCGAAATGGTGGAGTCCGCCAACATCCTGAATAATGCCACCGGCAGAAGCCTTGTATTGCTCGACGAGGTCGGCAGAGGCACAAGCACCTTTGACGGTATCAGCATTGCATGGGCAGTGGCCGAATACCTTGTGAATAATATAAAAGCCCGCACCCTCTTCGCTACGCATTATAACGAGCTTACCGAACTGGCGCTGACAATGGAAGGTATTAAGAACTATAACGTAGTCGTCAGGGAATGGGGAGACGAGGTAATATTCCTGAGGAAGATTGAGGTGGGTTCTGCGGACAAAAGTTACGGCATCCAGGTTGCGAGGCTTGCAGGGCTTCCGGCAGCGGTAATCGAACGGTCCAAGGCGGTCCTCGACATGCTCGAAAAAAAGGAATCGAAGGCACTGGTCCCCCGTCATGCTCAAATGGACCTCTTCTTCACAGGCGACCCCGTTACCCGGGAGCTTCTTTCACTGGACATGGATTCGCTGACGCCCCAAAAGGCTTTAAAAAAGTTGGGCGAATTGAAAAAGAAGGCTGAGGGGACCATATGATCGTTGTCGGTCTTACCGGAAATTACGGGATGGGCAAAAGCACCGTATCAAATATGTTCGGTGAACTCGGGGCCGTGACCATCGACACCGATGTCATCGTGGGTGAACTGCTTAAAGATCCTGAAGTGATAAACGAAATAAAAAACGCCATAGGGGAAGATATTGCCGGGGACAATTCGATAAATAAGAAAATGCTGGCGGATATAGTCTTTGAGTCACCGTCCCTCAGGATATCACTTGAGGATATCCTTCACCCGCGGGTATTCAATAAAATAAACGAAAAACTGTCTGAACTGTCTCGAAAGCGCAGGGGGGCCGTCGTGGTTATAGAAGTGCCCCTGCTGTACGAGCGCAGCTACCAAAACCGGTTCGACAGGACCATAACTGTATATACATCGTATGAGACCGCCATGCAAAACCTGTTACGGAAAGGCGTCCCTGAAGAAAGCGCGCTAAAACGTTTGAAAAACCAGTTCCCCATCGAAATGAAGATAAGCCGGGCCGATTACCGTATCGATAACAACAATGGACTTGATGCGACCAGAGATCAGGTTGCATACATTTACCGTGAATTGGCCGCCCTGGCAAAAGGCGGCAATGTGTCAGGCAACTTGCATGGAAATAATTAACAATTTGACCAAGCCGCTTGCGTATAAAAACCCTGTGGTCACCATAGGTAATTTTGATGGGGTCCATCTCGGCCATCAAAAGATATTTAAAGAAGTGGCTGCCACAGCTGAAACAATAGGCGGCACGTCTATTGCCATAACGTTTCAGCCGCATCCGGTGCGTGTTCTTGCACCCGAGCGGGGGCTGAAAATGATAAATACCCTTGAGGACAAAGAAAAACTTATTGAGCTAGTTGGAATAAATACGCTCATCTGCATCAGCTTTAACAGGGATTTCGCCCACACCAATCCCGATGCCTTCATACAAAACATTCTTGTTGATATGATCGGCGCAAAGTGGGTCATAGTAGGGCACAGTTACGCTTTTGGAAAAGGGAAAAGGGGCACGACCTCGATGCTCAGGGTCAGGGGCAGAAAATATGGATTCAAGACGCATGTGGTACGCTACGCAAAAGTTCATGATGATGTGGTCAGCAGCAGCAGGATACGCAGCCTGGTGCACAGGGGAAGGGTCTGCGAGGCTTCTTCTATGTTGGGAAGGGCCTATCACATCAGCGGCACTGTTATAAAAGGCGCAGGCAGAGGAGGTCCGCTGCTCAATACGCCCACGGCAAACATAACCACCCCCAACGAGCTGATACCGAGGGAGGGCGTGTATGCCGTGAGAGTCTCCTTTAAGTCGCCTGACTTTGGGGGGGGCGTATACGATGGAGTGGCTAATATAGGGAGCAACCCGACCTTCGGGGAAGCGGCAATCAGCTATGAAGTACACATTTTCGGCTTCACCGGAAATCTTATTGGAGAACACCTGCGTATACATTTCATTGACAGAATCAGGGAAGAGAGAAAGTTCGCCTCGGTACAGGAACTCAAGTACAATATAGATAATGATATCAGGCAGGCGAAGAGGATACTGTCATCACGAAAAGACCGGCTTTTTTTGTATTAACAGGAGTTCACTGAAAGGGGTCGCCTGATTGAACAAGGCAAGTGAGGTGTCCCTACTTGTTTCTGCTGTCCACGCTTAGGGGTCCGGGACCAAAATATGCGATTATAAAGGCAGCGCCCAGCATGGAGAGGTTTTTCATGAAATGCGCCTGCTGTGCCATCGCCGCCATAGGGTCTGTCAGTCCCCAGAATCTGTGTATTATGGGAGTGACCGGCACCAGGAATAACACGATTAACCAGGCGCCGTACCTGGCCTTGTATCCCAGCAGGATGCTCAATCCTCCCGCAAGCGCGATAACACCCGACAACGGCACAGCTATCGAAGCCAGCGGCACTCCCTTGTCAGCAGCGAAAGCGATCGTCTTGGCGGTGAAGTGTCCGGGGGCGGCCATGATAAAGATTGCACTGTACAGGGCCCTTCCCAACAATTCGAGGTATTTCATTTGTACCCCCTCTACTTTTTTATGAGCGTATATTCTAATTCTAACTGTTCTGACTTTCTTGTCAAACAGCCTGCCCCTGCCGGTCCCTTCCATACGGCTGTTAGGTTTTCATTTCTACTTTTACCGGCACAACATAGTATCCGGGCGAAACCTTGAAACGCTCTATAAGCTGCAGCAGCATGCCGCTATCCGCAAATGACGGGTCCTTCATTATTTCGAGCGTGAGGTCGGCTTGTCTGCCTTTCAAAGAGCCCTTAAGCCTGGCATTCAGGCCCCGCCCCTCCATCCAGAGGGAGTCTATCCCCAGATCATTCCCGCTTGCCCTGATAAGCCCGCGGACAGTATGGAAGCAGTCCGGCGGCAGGGGAAAGCCGTACACATCGCCCGTAAAATGAGCTTCTCTTATCTCAAATTTGAATTCGAAACACTTTTCCCGGGCAATCACACTGCCGGAAAGCACCCCTTCTCCGCTTAACCCGACTGTGCTTAAGAGGGCGGATTGTTCGATTCCGGCCTTATCAATCGAAATGTTAAAACGTTCATGCCAGTGCAGCAGGTCAATATGTCCTTCCATGGCGCCCCCTCCCATTTTCCCGCTGAAGGAGAGCGGAAGTCTCATAAGCACCAGCGACAGGGGATTAATTGACCCTTTCAATGCCTCGATTGTGAAAAGGACGGCGTCCCCTCTCTTTAGCTGCAGCACAGGCGCATGAAATGTAAAAAACAGCCCTTTTTTTAAGCCGGGGGTCTCAATGGAGAGATTGTCTTCCTTAAGTATTGCATTAACACGGCTGAGGAAGAGATCTTCGGGCAGTACAATAAGCCATAAACCGATAATGACAACCAATGCCGCTGCACAGGCGATCAGGGCCTTTTTCATTTCTGCAATTCAGACAGTGCGGGGTTGTTTTTCTGCAGTCGAGCGCCTGGGTTATCGGCAGTGGGCGAGTAACGAGCCTGTAGAAAAAGTCCAGAATTGATAGGCTCTCCTTTGTCTTGAACTTTTTTGCTTATCATTCCCGGTTTATTTATTGTTCCTGTTTTATTGGGGATTGTTTGCCGTTTCATCTGCGACTACGGCTTGTCCTTGCCCATACTCAGGCTGCCACTTCCAGTATTTCTTAGCCCTGTGCAAATACTTCTCCATATCTATGCACTTTCAGTAGATTATGCACCATGCAGTAAAGTACCCATTGTATGTTTACTTTCTGTTTACCCCTGAGGGTGAATCTGTCAAGGCCCAGGGTGGTGCGGATGTTACCGAATACAGGCTCAACTGTTCCTAACCTTTTGTTGTATATTAGTCGTCCTTTTATCGAATCTATCTTGCGTCTCATCTTTTCGGTAAAGGTCTCAGCCTCTGTTTCCAGGATGCCCTGATAAAAATATACATTCCGGACTGCCGTCCTGTCTGGATATCTTAAACACTGTGCGCGTAGATTACATATGCTACAGTCGGTCTTGCGTCCTTGAAATCTTATCGCTCTATTGCTTTCTGTTTTCTTATTTTCTCCACTTCTGGATAGCCGCTTCCCAGCAGGACATATGCAGTAATACTTGTTCTCGCTTAGAATGAAGTCTGTCGGTTTGTACAGTCCTTTAACTCCACAATATCCGCTCCTCTCTTTCTTGAATTGTTCCTTGTATCGTTCAACATCTGCAAACCGGGGATCGCGCTTCCTAAACTGGGTGTCCGCTATGTAGCCGTCAATGCCCTGCTCTATTATCATCTCCATGTTCTTTTCTGTATGAAAGCCACTGTCCGCTGTTACCCGTGCTTCACTGAACACGTCGTTCTTATTGCCGATTGCCTTAAAGTTCTCTCTCGTGCCCTCTATCATCGGCTCCAGTAATTCGTGTTCCTGTCCAGTGCCAAACGCTTCCGCATGCACTACTACCTGATGTTTACCGTCAACCACTGCTACTCCTGCATACCCCTGTATAACTCCATGTGAGGTCTTCATCTTGGCGCTCTCATTGTCCGTTATGTTGCTCTTTATAGGCTTGCCGCTTTTGCCAAGCTTGTCGTCATTGTCTTTCATCCACCCCTTTATCTTCTTGACCCTCTCTTTTAGAGTTTTAACATAGCCCTGTTCCTGCTCAACTATTTCCTTGTTTGCCTCGTTCTCATCCATTTGCCTATGCCGGGCTATGATCTGTCTGACGGCCTTTTCCATCTTGGCTTTTTTCTTCTGTAGCTCCTCTTTCGTTCCGCTCCACTCTTTAGACGCATTGGACGGCAGCTTGCAGCCGTCTACCGCAAACATCTCTTTGCCTATCAGCCCCATTTCATCACAGATCAGCAGTACTTCCAGAAACAACCCTATACTCTCCTGGCTCATCGAGGATATAAAGTCGGCTATAGTCGTAAAGTGCGGGCGGGTGTCTGCCGATAGTGCCATGAATATTATGTTCTCCCCACAGCATTGCGCTATCTTGCGGCTTGAGGTAATACCTCGTGAATATGCATACAGGACTATCTTTAATAATATTGCTGGATCGTATGCAGGCGCTCCAGTTTCGTCGTTGTTGTATCTATCATCAAATATGCTCATGTCTATTTCGTTGTCAATCAGGTAATGAAGGGTATACTCGAATGTGCCCGGAAGAATCTGCTTGTCGAAATGCACCGGTATGAACTTGCCTTGAGTATAGTCGTACTCTTTATATCTCGCCACTCTCCCTCCTGCGCAGCGGTGTGATCCCATCTTCAAACAAGATGAATGGTATATTATAAGCCTTTAGGGACTTTTCCTACAGCCTCAACGCCGAGCCCACATATATAACTGGAACACAGTTGATGTTCCGTACAGACAGCAGGAGTGGCACAGCGGACTATTCGCTCGCAAAGAAAAACAACCCCGCACTGTCTGAATTGCAGTTTTCATTTAGGACGTACAAGGGCAATGGTCATGGTGATGTCGAGGTTTGCCGGGTTTTCAAAAGATGCTTTCATCGCAGCCTTCTTTATAAAAATACTCATCGGCGCGTTCTCTATCTTGTAAAAGAGATTGACAGCCTCGTTTATGTTCACCCTCTCCACCTGAACTTCTGCTTCTTCCTCAACCGCCCCCGGGGCCTCTTTCGTGGTCAGCGGCTTTACCGACCTGATTCTCTGTTTCAGTCCCAGTGACAGGAAGATTTCATCGACAGCCGGGAGTATCCCTTTGACATTGGTAATGGACTTCTTGCTTTCAATAACATCGATACTGCTTTTCAGTGTCTGGTATTCGTCTTTGAGCAACACAAATTCTTTCTGCCGGGCACGGGCCCCGGCGAGTTCATTTTTCGAAGAGAGAAAAACGCTCACTGCGATAATACATACTATAACCGGTACAGCCGCACCTGCTGCCTTAAGAAGTAATGCCCTGTTTTTTAATATGTTCATGTCTTCCTTACCTTTGCAGTAATCGTAAAGGCCGTCTTTCCCTGTACAAGAGGTTTTGTATCGGAAATTGCGACATCGGTGAAAAAAGCGGCAAGCGAATTCCTGAGCGTTTGCACATCGCTCAGCGTCCGGCATTCCCCCTTCAGGATAATGCGGGCCTGCTCAATGTCTATGTCATTAAAAGAAAAACCGTTCTTGCCTGCAGCGGTTATATCCAGCAGGCACTGAAGAGGTGAAATTCCGGCAAACATGGGCTCTTTGTCTTTCAACTCCCGCAGATGGGCCTTCAGTTGGTAGATTTCGCTGGTGATGTTTCTCTCACCGGGAAACATGTCTGTATAGCTTCTTCTTATCCCGGTATATAGGGACAAGGACTCCTTTTTCATGGCGATGATGTTCAACGACAAATCGGACAGAAAGAGCAGGAGCAGCAGCACTCCTAACACAAGGGTGTATTTTAAAGATTTCCTCGCCTTTTCAGTATCGCCCGTGTAGGCAAACTTTCCCCTCCTCAGCTCAATAGTCGGGTCCGCCACTTCATGGGCAGCCACGGCTATGCGGTCTTCAGCCCTCAAAGACCCGGGAGACCGGCGCATAAGCAGGCCGGCAATCTCATCCGCAGATGAAAAAGCATCAAACGCGGAAACCAGGTCTATAGAGGTGACCGTTTTTATATCCAGGCGCTGCCGCCTGAAAGCATCCAGCAATTTCCCGAGAGAATCTTTCATAATACAGACGACCAGAAATTTATATACGCCCTCACTCTCCTTTAAGACACGTGCGTCAAAAACAATGCCCCCGGAGCCCCCGAGGATGAGATTATCGAGTTCAAAGGGAAGAACTTCCCTTACCCTTTTCATGTCTGAAAAAGGAAGCTCAATAGTCCTGAAGCTCAGCATGCTCAGGGGTACGCTCACATATGATGCCTCTATGTCATGAGGCGCCCTCTCAAGCCCGAGTTCATACTCCGCGCTTACCGATACGCGCAGCGCCTCTTTTTTTATATATGTCCCCCTGCTCTTTTCGAACGTGTACAGCATGGGCTCGTCCTTTAAATCAAAAAAGAGTATTACGCCCATATGAAGTTAAAGTTCCTTCCAGTAAATGACGACAGGATTGCTGCCGGAGACTTCAAGCACGCTTTCAACAATCTTCCTGATGCCGCCGTCAGCAGCCGTTGCAACCACACGAAACACGTCCCCCTTCACCGTAATGAGTCCCATCAGTGAGGCCCCTATCGTTTCAAAACCCGCCACCTTCACGATGTCGGATACATCTTGAAAAGGAATGTTTCCCCTGTATTGCACAACCCTTTCAGCCATGTCCCTGTCCACAGCGTCCGACAGAGACATAAGCACCGGGACCTCAGCACCGTTAATATTGATAGCACCACTGCCGTATATTGTAACATAGGGAACAAGCTTGTCATACGCTTCCCTGCTTATCCCCGGGACCGAAAGAAGCTCGTCAACACTGTCGAAAGGGGCGTGTTTCAATTTGTTTCCCGTGCTGGAAATACCGGAAACACCCTGGCCGGAGCCGGGACCGGTCCAGTCGATTACCCGGTCGGCAATAGCAGGATCAAGGTTTATAGCCTTAAGCATCCTGACAAGCGCATTATATGCTTGCTGATTCACCGACCCGTTGGCAAAAACAAGTGTGTTCAGATTAAACTTGATATTTTCATTCTCGATTCTTATCGCCAGGTCCCCCTTAAAGCTTTCAACCGGCTTCTTGCGGACAATATCAATGGCGCCCGGATAGGTATAGGCAAGCTGACTATTGTTTTCAGAGATAATCCACGAGGCAAATCTGACAGCCGACTTGGCCACGTAAGAAAGCCTTTGCGAGGACTGCCAGTTATATAATGCATTGGTGCTTACATAAACGCCGTAGGCAAATTCAACAACAAGCGTGGTTATAATTGCAAGAATAAGCAGCGTTATGATAAGGGCCATGCCATCCGAATTATTGGCGCAATTCCTTGCGCGACCGCCTGCAGCTCTATGCAGCGGCCTCATATCGGATTCCCTATCCTGGGTCTGATGATTTCAAAAAGGGGTATGAGCTTGTCTTTAATGCGGACCGTAATAGTGACTCTGAGTTGATCAGGCACTTTTCCGGTCTCTCCAGTGTCCCAGATGCTTACCCATTGTCCGTTATAGAGGCTTTCAACGGTAAAGCCGTAGACATCATCAATAATTTCAGTGCCCTTCATATTAATGTCAATGTTCCAGTAAGGATTTATTTTTTTTAGGAGGACCAGCTTACCCCCCCTTTCCTCCACGTAATATTCTATAATCGATAGCCCCGGTATATACGGAGAGAATGCGGTAAAGGAAAGCGTCGAAACCTTTTTATCATATATGTCGGTTTCCTTCATCGTAAAAAGCGTGAGCTTATTGCTTCCGCTAAAAACCGCTGAAGCAAGTTCCCTGCGTAATGTATCGATGGCCATCCTGCCTTCCTGAAGCCTTACAAGCGTATCACCGGCACCCTCCACCGCCTTTTGTGAGAGGAAAAAAGTGCTGTAGAGCGCGACCAGTACGATAGATAAAAGGGCAATCGCAAGCAGCAGCTCTATGAGGGTAAAACCGTTACAGGAGCAAGCCTTGCGGGAATTATTTTTATGTCGCATTATTCCCAGTGAAGACATTGGCGCTATTGTGTATCAATTCTGTGAATGTGACGCTTTCTTTTTCCGTGGTGACTGTAACGGAAAGCTCCGAAAACCCGGGGAACTCTGATTCGCTTACATCGGTCTTATAATGGAATGCCTCGTACGGCGCTTCAAAATCACCGCTTGTGCTCAAGGGCGACAATTCAGCATCAAACATTTTTTCCTTAGCGAGCATAGATGCAACAGTAAGCGCTTCGTGTCTGCCTGCGATGCCGAGATGATAATTCAATGAGTAGATAAGAGTAAGGAGGACGCCTCCTATGATTGCGAGAGAAATCATGACTTCCAGCAGCGTAAACCCTTCAGGGCTCGCGAATAAATATCTTGCACATTGATGCATCTCGGATTCAGGCCATCTTTGTCCGATCCTCAGTCGCAAAATCCTCAACGTAGCTGTGCTACGCCTGCGGTTTTGCTCAGTCGGATCAACCAAATCCGGCCTGAATCCGGGCGCCTGAATGCACAAGATATTTATTCGCGAGCCCTCACTGGTCATCTGTTTTTATTGCGGCCCTTCCGCTCAATTGATTGAAAGCTACCACCATTGTCTCTCCGGACTGCCTTAGATGCACCCTGAGGCTTTCCTGTATTCCAAGCGGGCCGAAAGATACGGCCACCTGTCCTTCACTGACATTCCCTTTTGAAGGCAGTTCCACCGACGACAGACTCTTGAACTCTTCGGTCTTTTCCACATCAGGGCCCTTCCATGATATGGTATTTTCCCTCAAGTCGAAGGTAAGAGAATAAGAATCTTTTGTTGCGATAGAGCTGTCATTCAGATACCTCAACACTGATGCTATCCTCTTTGCGTCAGACTTCAAACGCATCCCTTCTGCTCCGTACAGAGACGGAAAGACAAGCGCCATTAGCAGGGAAGCCAGACAAAGCACCAGCAGGAGTTCAAGAAGGGTGAAGCCTTTAGGGCTTCCAAGCGCCTGAATGCAGACATTATTTCTTCGCGAGCCCTTACATATTGTAATTTGTGATGTCCGCATCCTTGCCTTCGCCGCCTTCTTTCCCATCAGCGCCAAAGCTGATAATGTCAAAATCCCCGTGGGCGCCCGGCGAGAGGTAAACGTATGGATTGCCCCAGGGGTCCAGCGGAATTTTGCGCTGTTCAAGGTATCCGCCATCCCTGTAAGCATTCGGTATCTGCCCAGTCACAGGCTTTTTTATCAGCGCGTCGAGTCCCTGCTCTGTTGACGGATAAGATCCGTTATCGAGTTTGAACATTTTCAGAGCAGTCTCAAAATTTCTTATCTGCACCTTTGCCTCGGTTATCTTTGCGTCATCGGTCTTCCCCATTATCTTCGGTGCGACAATCGCAACGAGCAGGCTCAAAATGAATACCACAACGAGAATCTCGAGGAGAGTAAAACCGGAGTCAAAGATGACCGGTTTACTCATTATTTCTCTTTCATCCTTCATAATTCCTCCTCCATCCTTTCTTCTATTTCACCATCTGATTAAGCTGGAACATCGGCAGCAGGACCGCAAGCACAATAAAGCTCACAACAAGCCCCATTGCTAAAATCATTATAGGCTCCAGCAGCGAAAGGGCCTTTTTAACGCTCCTCCCGAACACCTCCTCGTAGGAATCAGCCGCCTTATTCAAAACCTCTACTATCCTGCCGCTCTTCTCTCCGGTGGCAATCAATTGCAGCAATACCGGCGGGAAACCTTCCAATGATGAGGAAAGACGGGCGCCTTCTGCAACTCTCTTTACAGCATCCCTGATCCTTTTTTCATAAACACTGTTCCCTATGGCTTTTGCCGAAAGGTCAAGCGCCCTGAGCATAGGCAGCCCTCCTTCGAGCAAAAAACCGAGGGTCCTTGAAAAGCGGGTATAATAAAGGCTTTGTACCACATTGCCGGGCAGCCGGAGCATTGCCATATCGACCAAATCCCTGCGGGTCCTGTACACTTTCCTGAGGCACGCAGCGAGCGCTGCTGCAAGGCAGGCGACAAGCCACCAATAGTGTACGAAGAAATTGGTTATTGCAATGAGGACAACGGTAATAAAAGGAAGCGCGCTTTTTGTGTCCTCGAATATCTTCACGATTTTAGGTATCACAAAAGTGAAAAGAAAAGACATAACGATAAATCCGACGCAGACCATCATTATAGGATAGATCATTGCTATCTTTACTTGCGCTTTTATTGAGGCCTGCTTTTCGAGAAAACCGGCAAGCCGGTCCAGCACCTTGTCAAGGGTCCCGCTTTGTTCCCCGGCAGATACCATTGTTATGAACGATTCCGGAAAAATCCCCGTGTAACTTTCCAGTGCGCGTGAGAGACTGGCCCCGGCAGACACTTTCTCCTTAACATCTATAAGAAGACCTTTCCAGTACCCGGTGGTTTCCTCCGAAAGCGTCTTGAGCGCCTCTACGACGGGGACCCCCGATACCAGCAGTGTCGAGAGTTGTCTGGCCACCGTTGGGAGAGCATCGCCATGTTTTTTTCCAAACAGGAATCTCTTTTGGTCATGGACGTATTCGGTGACTTCCCTGGGAAAGACGTGAAGCTTTCTGACAGCGGAGACAGCATCCTTCAGCCCGTCAGCCTCGATGGTCCCGGATACCTGAATGCCATCCTGCTTATATCCTCTATAACGAAAAATAGGCACCCTACCCCCCCAGCCCTTCAATAAAATAAGGTTTCGTAAAAAGATCCAGAGGCAAGGCGTGCAAATCCTGAGGAATGAGGCGTACTTTGTGTACGCCGCAGTGACGAAGGATGCAGCGCAACGCAGCATATGGACTTTTTACGAGACCGTCAACCTTCGATATAGTCCTTCTGCGTGACCCTCAAGACCTCCTCAACAGACGTAATACCTTTGACAGCTTTTTCAAAACCATCCGCCCTCAGCGTTCTCATGCCGCCCGATACCGCAGCATTCTTAATGCTTTGAGCATCTGTCTTCCCTGTGATCATCTGCCGTATGGAATTGTCGACTTCAAGGAGTTCGAATATGCCCGTCCTCCCTATATACCCCTTATTATTGCATCCGTCACATCCCCTGCCGCGGTAAAGTACCGGTGCGGCAATGTATTTCGCCTCTTCTTCCGCAGGCGCATAAGGTTCTTTACAGTCGGGGCAGATGACACGCACAAGCCTCTGGGCCAGGACACCCACGAGTGACGAGGCAACCAGAAAAGGCTCTACGCCCATATCGATAAGCCGTGCAATTGCGGAAGGGGCATCATTGGTGTGAAGCGTGCTGAGAACAAGGTGGCCGGTCAGTGACGCCTGGACCGCAACCTCGGCAGTTTCAAAATCTCTTATCTCACCCAGCATGATAACATCCGGGTCCTGCCTTAAAATTGATCTCAGTCCCGACGCAAACGTAAGGCCTATGCGCGGGTTTACATGTATCTGGCCAATGCCTTTAAGCTGATACTCAACGGGGTCCTCAACGGTAATGATATTCTTTGCCTCCGTATGTATCCTGTTCAACGCAGCATACAGCGTTGTAGTCTTACCGCTTCCAGTCGGTCCCGTGACAAGGACAATACCGTTTGTCCTCTGAAGCATGAGCTCCATGCGCCGTTCATCATTTGCATCAAGACCCATCTCCCACAACCCGATAACACCCTGCTTTCTGTCCAGAAGCCTGAGCACGGCCCGCTCGCCGTAGGTAGTCGGGATTATCGATACCCTGATATTGATGTCCCGCCCGCCGACAATGAGCCTGATCCTGCCGTCCTGCGGCAGCCGCTTCTCGGCTATATCGAGATTTGCCATGATCTTCACTCTGCTTATCAATGCATCCTGTATTATCTTGGGAGGGGTCAGTATTCTATGAAGCATCCCGTCAACCCTCATACGCACATCCAGTTCCCGTTCGTAGGGCTCTATATGGATGTCGCTTGCACGCTCTTTAATGGCCTGTTGTAAAATAGCATTCAGAAGGCGGATAATAGGGGCGTCTTCGGTGAGTTCAAGGATGTCCCTCGGTTTTTCAAATTCCGTCGCAACCGCAGAAAGGTCATCACCGGCAATGTTGTCCATAACGTCTTCCGCGGAACCGGCCTGACCGTAAAATTTATTAATTGCATCATTAAGGGCGGAAGGCGAAATACTCAGGGGCAGAGGGTTCAGATTATACAGCCTGGAAATGTCCCATAAGGCAAAGATTCCCCTCTCATCGGCAACAGCTCCGACAAGGCTGCCTTTCTCTCTTCTAAGGGGCATGATCATGTTGCCCTTTGCGAAAGAGAGAGGTATTTCCTTTATTAACGCGAGTTCAATATCTTCGTCCCGTACAACATCAATTGTCTTCATCTCTGCAGCGTCCAGTTTTTAGGGCACATTTGTCCCGTTGTCAGGCCCGGCATTCACGACTTCAGGCATTTCGGAAAGTTCTCTTATGGCATCATTTACAGACAGCCCCTCTTTTACCTTTATCTTGTAAACATTTGTGTTCCCTGAATAGCCGGTCACCATCATACCTTTTTCTGAAAGCAGCAGCAGCGCCTTTTCGGCAGGTACGCCTTCCTTAAACTTCACAAAGATTTCACCGGTGGTCCGGGTGTCACTTTCTTGTTCTCCGAGCATAAATTCATTCCGCTTATCTTTCGTTATCTGCGCCAGGCTGTCATCCTTCTTGAGCAGGTGCGGGGTGATGAACACAAGCAGATTCGTCTTTGTCTTGGTAACGCTTTTTGTTTTGAAAAGCCAGCCCAAAAGTGGGATGTCCCCAAGCACAGGGGCCTTTGTTACGGAATCCTCAGTAGTATCCTGCATCAACCCCCCGATGACCACAGTGTCGCCGTCTTTGACAACAACAGAGGTCTTTGTAGAGCGCTTGTCAATGGTCGGTCCGACGCTTGTCAGAATAGTATCATCCGCCTGCTGGAGCGATGATATTTCCTGATAAATATCAAGCTTCACATAATCTCCCTCAGTAATTTGCGGGGTTATCTTGAGTTTTACGCCGACGTCCTGCCTCTGTATGTCATTAATTACCGTACCGCTGGTTGCAATACTTTGTTCTCTGGATGCTATAAAAGGGACATTCTGGCCCACAAGTATTTCAGCCTCCTTGTTGTCGGACGTAAGGAGCTGCGGGGTCGAAATAACATTGACCACATCCTTGAAATCACTGAGCTGAAATATTGCTGCAAGGCCCGGCGCCTGCACAGCAGATGTTGCTCCGGGAATAAAACTTTGCGGAATAGTAAAGTATTTGCCCATTCCACCCAGGGTAAGCCCTGTCAACCCCGTTACTATGTTCTGGAGCGTTGTCTGGCTGACTTGACCTGCGCCGCCTATAAAGACGGGGTTCCCATTTTGCTGTACAGAAACGCGGAAGTTTGTGCCGAGTTGAAGCAGCCCGTTAAGGGACACCTCTGCAATCATGGCCTCGACAAAAACCTGTCTCCTCCTGCGGTCGAGCTTCTTTATTGTATAAACAAGGTTCTGATAATCAGCATATGAAGCAACGATAACCAGCGAATTCGTGGATTTGTCGGCAGTTATGGTAATACCCCCGCCTGCCTCGAAAGGAACAACCGGGGCGCCTTGAGCTCCGGCTGCCGCCTGGTGGGTTACCTGCGCTCCCTTGAGCATCTCCTGAAGGACTTTGGACATTTCGACCGCGTCGGCATTTTCGAGAAAATAGACATTTATTCTCCCCTGGGCCTCAGGGGACGGCACGTCGAGGAGTTTTATAAGCGACTTCATTGATTCCCGCGTCCCCCTGTCACCAAAAAGGACAACTGCGTTAAGCCTCGGATCAGCTATCGATTTCGCCTCGCCGGGGCCGGCCTGCTGCGGTCTCGCGACCCGGCTTATGCCTTCGGTAATAATACGGGCCACGGCATCGGCGCTCGCGTGTTTCAGAAAAACTATATCGGGCTCTTCAAGCAGATACGGCTGGTCTACGGTATCGATAATTGAGAGGATCTTTTCAATGTTCGAGCCCGAATCGATAACCAGCAGCATGTTTCCAGGTCCGAAAGCGGATATATAGCCATCCTTTGAAACAACGGGCTGCAGGAGCTTCATCGCATCGTCAGGCGGGATATTCTTAAGTTTGATAAGCCGGACAATGTAACTGTCATTGACCGGCTGTCTGTCAACCATCACCTTGATTCCCTTCTGCTTTGCCTCAACAGAAGGAATAATTTTATACGCGTCCACGCCGGAAGGCACAACTGTAAAACCTTTTAACTCAAGCACCGATACAAACAAATTGAACGCCTCATCTATGTTGAGCTTGGCCGGGGTGATTATCGTTATTTTACCCTTCACCCTGTCGTCAAATATGAAATTCTTCTTTGTGATCTCACTGATAAATTTTGTTATTGCACCGAGATCAACATCCACAAAATTAAAAGCGACCTTTTGTTCCCGGTTCTGATCATTTACAGGAGCAGCAAACGAGAGCCCTGAAATAAAAAGAATAAATATGAGCTGTATAATAACAATCGGGAACAACAACTTCATTTTTTTCATTCTATTTGACCTTCTACGCTGCATTGACAGTAAGAACTGTTTTCAGTGGAACCCACCGGACAAACAGAAAAAGGGCTTTTCCATTATATTTATTGTTGCCTCTAAAAAGCAATTGAAGACTCCATAAGAGGAAGACAGGAGAAAGGGCGGCACTTCTCCTGTTATTAATTTTTTATAGGACCAAATTGTGGGACCGGCAGGGGCAGGCTGTTTATCGGAGCGATGCACGGCTCTACTGTAAAGGGGCGAGTAACGAGCCTGTAGAAAAAGTCCAGAATTGATAGGCTCTCCTTTGTCTTGAACTTTTTTGCTTATCATTCCCGGTTTATTTATTGTTCCTGTTTTATTGGGGATTGTTTGCCGTTTCATCTGCGACTACGGCTTGTCCTTGCCCATACTCAGGCTGCCACTTCCAGTATTTCTTAGCCCTGTGCAAATACTTCTCCATATCTATGCACTTTCAGTAGATTATGCACCATGCAGTAAAGTACCCATTGTATGTTTACTTTCTGTTTACCCCTGAGGGTGAATCTGTCAAGGCCCAGGGTGGTGCGGATGTTACCGAATACAGGCTCAACTGTTCCTAACCTTTTGTTGTATATTAGTCGTCCTTTTATCGAATCTATCTTGCGTCTCATCTTTTCGGTAAAGGTCTCAGCCTCTGTTTCCAGGATGCCCTGATAAAAATATACATTCCGGACTGCCGTCCTGTCTGGATATCTTAAACACTGTGCGCGTAGATTACATATGCTACAGTCGGTCTTGCGTCCTTGAAATCTTATCGCTCTATTGCTTTCTGTTTTCTTATTTTCTCCACTTCTGGATAGCCGCTTCCCAGCAGGACATATGCAGTAATACTTGTTCTCGCTTAGAATGAAGTCTGTCGGTTTGTACAGTCCTTTAACTCCACAATATCCGCTCCTCTCTTTCTTGAATTGTTCCTTGTATCGTTCAACATCTGCAAACCGGGGATCGCGCTTCCTAAACTGGGTGTCCGCTATGTAGCCGTCAATGCCCTGCTCTATTATCATCTCCATGTTCTTTTCTGTATGAAAGCCACTGTCCGCTGTTACCCGTGCTTCACTGAACACGTCGTTCTTATTGCCGATTGCCTTAAAGTTCTCTCTCGTGCCCTCTATCATCGGCTCCAGTAATTCGTGTTCCTGTCCAGTGCCAAACGCTTCCGCATGCACTACTACCTGATGTTTACCGTCAACCACTGCTACTCCTGCATACCCCTGTATAACTCCATGTGAGGTCTTCATCTTGGCGCTCTCATTGTCCGTTATGTTGCTCTTTATAGGCTTGCCGCTTTTGCCAAGCTTGTCGTCATTGTCTTTCATCCACCCCTTTATCTTCCTGACCCTCTCTTTTAGAGTTTTAACATAGCCCTGTTCCTGCTCAACTATTTCCTTGTTTGCCTCGTTCTCATCCATTTGCCTATGCCGGGCTATGATCTGTCTGACGGCCTTTTCCATCTTGGCTTTTTTCTTCTGTAGCTCCTCTTTCGTTCCGCTCCACTCTTTAGACGCATTGGACGGCAGCTTGCAGCCGTCTACCGCAAACATCTCTTTGCCTATCAGCCCCATTTCATCACAGATCAGCAGTACTTCCAGAAACAACCCTATACTCTCCTGGCTCATCGAGGATATAAAGTCGGCTATAGTCGTAAAGTGCGGGCGGGTGTCTGCCGATAGTGCCATGAATATTATGTTCTCCCCACAGCATTGCGCTATCTTGCGGCTTGAGGTAATACCTCGTGAATATGCATACAGGACTATCTTTAATAATATTGCTGGATCGTATGCAGGCGCTCCAGTTTCGTCGTTGTTGTATCTATCATCAAATATGCTCATGTCTATTTCGTTGTCAATCAGGTAATGAAGGGTATACTCGAATGTGCCCGGAAGAATCTGCTTGTCGAAATGCACCGGTATGAACTTGCCTTGAGTATAGTCGTACTCTTTATATCTCGCCACTCTCCCTCCTGCGCAGCGGTGTGATCCCATCTTCAAACAAGATGAATGGTATATTATAAGCCTTTAGGGACTTTTCCTACAGCCTCAACGCCGAGCCCCCGCTTGTAATTGGTATGGATATGACTACTATAACGAATTGTATCTTGGCAATGAAAGCAGTTTCAGCGCTCCGATAAACAGCCTGCCCCTGCCGGTCCCTTCCTTATAGCACCACAAACTAAAACCTGTAGCCCAGTAACAGATACAACGAGTCGATACCCTCATTAGGAGGAAACAACCCGGCGTTGGAGTGATGCAGCCACCGTGCAAAAAGGCTCACTCCGCTTTCCGTCTTGCCAAACTTGATGCCGGCACCCGCAGTAGGACTGAAAAAAAAGTCCCCTCCAAAATCCCTGTTAAAAAGCATCGTCCTTGAACCGATACTCACTCCACAGCCAACATCCAGAAAGGGATTGATGCTCTGCCCATAAGAGCCAAACCTGAGGACAGGGCCCACACCGAAAAAAAACATCGATTGGCCTGCTCTTGCAGCGATGTATTCCACATTCGGCTCTATCCTCAGTTCAAGCAGGCCGGAAAGCCTCGTTATCCATGCCCCAAGGAGTATACCCTCAGTCGACTTGAGATCGTTCAAGCCGGTTCCAACCCCTCCGGCAAGCTCATAACCGCTGTCTGCGGCCTCAACAGGCGGAATAAAAGCAGTCGCGATGATGACGCCAAAGGCCAAAGTCAAAAAAAAGTTGTTCCGCTTCATCAGTAATTGCCGGTAACCCTTTATCTGATCAGATAAGTCATGGTCATCTTGTTTCCGCTTCTGATAATATCGAGATTCACCCTGTCCATGCCCTTTAATGCCATGAAAGCCTGAAGCGCGTTCTCAGTACTTGAAATATTAAAATCATTAATCCGCAAAAGCACATCGCCGTTCTGGAGTCCGAGGCTCTGATATATGCCGTTCGGTTTTATTTCACTTATGGAAAATCCCTGCTGTTTGCCGTCAACCGTATTCGGCAGGAGCCGGGCATCTGTCATAATCTGCCCAGGCCGTTCCAGCGCCTGCCGGACCCTTTGCTGGTCAACAATATAGCTGCCTTCACCGGTGTTCCTGGCAAAAGCGGTCGCAGGGCCGCCCTGAGGCGCGCCGCTGTCAGCCTGGGCAACAGCATCGATGATCGGCACTTCAATCGCCCTGCCTCCCGCGAAAAGGACAGCCTTGTCCTTTTCCACTCTCTGCAGCACGCCCATAGCATGGACAGTATCTCCGATTTTAAATACTTCCTGATCGTTATTCTTGTCCACAAAAATTGCGTAGCCGTATTTCCGCGGACCTGAAACAGTCCCTACAAGCGTCAACCCCGACACTCCTGAGGCTGCAGACTCTCCGCCGGCTCCGGAAAGCAGCTTCAGTTGTCCTCCCGGTGCGCCGAAGGGGTTGTTTATTACAATAGAAGCATATTCCTGAATGCTTTTCTTCGGTGCCCGGGCCGCATATGAAGTGGACCGTGCAGGCGCCTGCACTTTTCTGAATGACAGGGCCACGATGTCCCTGACGAGTACAAGGGCAAATAATATCACCAGGGACCCCATAAGCCAGTTAGCGATAGTCAGCAATCCGGGATAATTGGACCTGAGCGCTTTAGGCAGTTGTGTCATCATTAATTCAATCCGCAAAAATAGCCGCCAAAAGCCCGGGACCGGGAAACAGGATTATGTAGTCTTATTTTCATTGCGGTCTAATTCTCCCTGCCTGGACACCGACCCAGAATCAAAAATATAAAAAAAATGATAAGTCATTGTCAAGCTCTTTCTATAAATTGCGGCAAGAATCGCCTTTGATTAACCTGTTATTCTCAAATCAATATTCTTAATGAAAACGTAACTTCTATTTAACTTTTCTGTAACCGGGTCTTGATAAGCTTATGGTAGTTTTCAGACATCATCTTCCCATTTTGTTTACAAGGGTTCCTATAGCCTGCCTGCAAAAAGGGGGTGACATTTTCACAAGGCGGCAGTCGGTTGCAATACTATGGATAATTTTGGAACAAACATCAACCCGGGCAATCAATGAAAGGAGACAACTAAAAATGTCAAAAGACAATGAGAAGGAAAAGGAAGAATCTATTGCAAAGAGTATGGACAGACGCGAGTTCCTAAAACGTTCGGCGGTGGGCGCAGGGACCATCGCGGCAACCATGGTTATGGGAGGCTGCGGCTCCTCCTCATCGGATTCGTCATCTTCTTCAGCAGGCGCAGCAGGAGTACCTACCGCGCAGGCATTTAAATTCGGCGTTATGGCCGATAGCCAGTGGCTTTCCACTGATGACGGTTATAACCCGAATACCAGCGCCATTTCCATTATCAAAAGTCTCCAGCAGGAATTTATCAGCAAGGGCGTCCGTTTCGTCATACAGGCGGGAGACACGGCGGACAAGGCCAACACAGGCACCCCAACCAGCACCTCGACTGAGTCCGGATACAGCGTCACCGCCACACTCGCCGAGGACACCAGGGCCCTTTTTACACAGGCCCTTTTCAACGCCGGCATCGGCTTTTTCCCTTACCGCGGAAATCATGATGACTCAGTAGCCGCTGAGTTTGTGCGCGTTTATCCGCAGACACAGAACGGCACAATGAACTCTACGCCGTCGGATATCTTTTCAATCAGCAACCCGGACAGCAAGAACCAGCCCACTCCAGCCAAGAGCGGCTCTACATTCACTCTTGGCTCGAATTTCAATTCTCCCGACTCTTCGGTCATCCCCGGCAATACCGGCAACCTGAAAGGCTTGACATACTCGTTCGACTATCAGAATGCCCGGTTTATCATGATAGACCAGTTCACCCCAGCCGATGGTAAAAACCCGGATGGCACTGCTTACAATCTTAGTACATCGGCCCAAGCGCAGCAACCCTGGATCAGCAAGGCCCTGGCCGGGAAACCTTCCGGGGGACATGCCTTCGTCTTCAGCCACAAGGGATTGATCACGCAGCAACACCAGGATGTGCTGTTCGGGAATGATCCTTCCACTGCCGGCTCACCCGGCGTGGACGCCTTCATCAGAAGCATGTATAACAACAGCGCCCACTTCTATTTCTGCGGCCACGACCACATGCATAACAGGAGCATCGTATCAACTATTGATGGGGTGAATGCTACGGACGGCACTACCGCAAATGTAACACATATCCTTTGCTCTTCCGACAGCTCCAAATTTTATACTCCCAATGAAAATGACCCTTCCGGAAACCCGCCCGTTCCCGTACTTACATCGAACAACTATTACTACTGCGGCGGCAAGCGCCAGACCCAGCTCAACCAGGAACTGTACACTGTCGGCTACTATGTCGTAACGGTTGACGGGCCGAACTGTACGGTGGATTTCCATTCGGCCCCGGTTTATCCCACTTATAGTGCGAACACTGAGAATCTTATCACCTCCACACCAACCCTGAATTTCACCAAGCGCGAAACCTTCGGCTATAGCGTCAAAGGAAAGCAATTCGTGGTGGCTTCAGGCAAGAGCTACACTGTTGTTTCAGACAAATCCTCATCAGGCACGACTGCCAACATCCTCAACGGAACTAACGGCATCTTGACCAGGAGTTTGAGTGCGGCCGATCCTGTGTTCAGCGTCTCTGTAAACACCGGCTGGTATCCTGCCATGAGCAACACTGCCGGTGACATCCTCGCCCTTTGGGGCATGGCCTATACCCTGGGAAGCGACCAGACAGACAACTTTGTGCTCTCGATGGGTTTTAACCCCGGCGGTCTGACCAGTTCTCAACTCACGAGCGGCACTTTCGGCATTGCCAGTCCGGATGCCAACGGCAACTGGACCAACACTGTGAACGATAATTTCAACGGCGGCGCCAAGACTTTCGTGGCCGGCCCATGGAATTCCAGCTACACGGCTCCGGGGACCTACGGCGTTGACACGTCTACTAATACCGCATGGGCGGTCATCAATCACAACGGCTATTTTGCAGTCGTCAACGGCATATAAGCATAAACGGCAGCGGGGAAACGGGCCTGTGAAAAAAACACAGGCTCTTTTTTCTTTTAACTCCCGCTGGTCAAAATGGGTAGCAGGTCAGTATAATGGCGTAAATTGGATAAACCAAGTATAATTAAGGAGGCATTACATGTTCAGGGGAATTTTTCAGCCGGTCCACTGGCTCGTAGTCCTGGGGATCGTGCTTCTGATTTTCGGCCCCAAAAATATCGGCAAGTTGGGGGCGGGTCTTGGCAAGAGCATTCGTGATTTCAAGAAAGCCGTTAATCCGGACGAGGACAAAGTCATTGAAATCAATCCTGGGGCCGGAAAGAAAGAATAGCTGGGCGGCTGGTAGTGCAAGCGCCGTTAAAAGGGGGTATCTATATGTTTGAAGGTCTGCTTCAACCCATGCATCTGCTGGTGATTCTGGTCATCGGCCTGATCGTTTTAGGGCCGAAAAAACTGCCGGAGCTGGGGGCCGGTTTAGGCAAAAGCATCAGGGAATTCAAAAAGGCCCTTTCCATTGAACCTGAGAAACCTGCCTTGGAAACCAAGAGCGTCAATTCTTTGAAGGCTGAAGAAGTAAAAACTGAGAGGGTTGCTCAGCCTGAACCCGACAGGAAACCGGCGTAATCAGCGCTGATGTATTTGTTTTGAGAGCCAGGATACAGGAGAAAATTTCCTAATGCAGATTGCGTAATAGGAAAATATTTCCTGTTCCTGGTCGGTTAACCCCGATAATCAGCCTCCCCTGTTGGTCCCTTCCATATGGCTGTTGGCCTTCCCTTCTATGGCACACAATTTGCTTCACTAAAGTCTATATATCTTTATTCACAACCATCAGTTAAGGAGGAGAAAAATATGACTGTACAATCAGTCAGCAGTCTTTATCAGACCCCGAATTCTGTAAGGTCAGATTTCAGGAATTTGAACACAGACGTAAATGCCCTTCAGAGTGCGCTGAGTTCGGGTAATCAAGATCAGGTCACTTTGTCGGAAGGCGCCTTGACTCAACAGTTGACCCAGGTACTGAATGACCTTTCCGGTACCACGCAGGGGCAGTCTGCCGGCAGCAGCAATCAGACACAGAACACCCAGAACCCGGTAAACGGCAATATGCAGAATCTTCAAACTGACCTGCAAGCCCTTCAGAGTGCGTTGACCTCAGCGACCCAGAACCAGGGCTCCTCTTCCCAAACCACCTTGGCGCAAGCGTTGAGTCAAGTCGAAAGTGACCTGTTCGCTGCCACGCAAGGCCATGGCCATCACCACCATCATCACCATATTGAAACCAACGGCAGCAGCTCTAACAGTAACATGCAGAATCTTCAAACCGACCTGCAAGCCCTTCAGAGTGCGTTGACCTCGGCGACCCAGAACCAGGGCTCCTCTTCCTCTTCGCAAAGCTCAACTTCAACCTTGTCTGCAGCGTTAAGCAAGGTAATAAATGACCTTTCGAGTAACAGCAATCAGGCCCAAAACTCATCGAATGCCTCCATTGCTTCACTCTTCGGCGTTGGAGTTCAAAGCAGCAGCTCGACTTTAAACGTGACAGTGTAAGCTTCCTGTGACTCTCTTTTCGGCAAGGCGGAAGAGTATGAATTCTTCCGCCTTGCCGATTATCTTTTCCTGTCCTCGGCGCGTCCCTCTACCTGTTTGTTCTTCAGCTTCTGGACGAGTGTTTGATACGAGCCGGAATGCATTATTTCATTGAACTGGTTCCTGTAATTATTGACCAGGCTTACTCCCTCTATAACAACGTCATAGACTAACCAACCGCCGTTCTTCTTTTCCATCCTGTAGTCTATGGGCACATCAACATCCTTTTTTGTAAGAATCTTCGTCCTGACCACAGCGTAATTTCCTTCGTCCGTCTCTTCTCCATAGATGAATTGTTCATCCGTATAGGCCTCAATTTTTCTAATATATGTGCGTTCGAGGAGATCGGTGTACAATGGAACAAACTCTTTCTTTTCATCCGGGGTCCGCTGGTTCCAGTACCTGGCGAGAGAACGTTTAGCCATTTCTTCGAAATCAAAGCACTCGCTTATTGTCCTGCGTATCGCGGCCCTGCGCTCTTCGGTCTTTCCAGGCTTCTTCATTTCCTTATTCTTCAAAATAGCTATGACCTTATCAGTAGTCTGTTTAACCAGTTCAGTAGGTGCGCCGGCAAAAGCGACGGAAACAAACAACAAGACAATCAGACAAACAGAAAAAACGGCATGCAGTAAACTCCTCCTCTTCATAAAGCCTCCTCTTTTATACTTTGCCGTACAAATACTTTGAAATAACTTCCTCAATATCGATGGGAGCTTCCGTTTCCCTTATTCTCCCTCCATTGGCCAGCACTTTGTCCGATCCGCCCGGACTTATCTGCACATACTTTTCACCTATGAGACCTTTTGTCTTTATTGATGCGATGGCATCTTCCTGTATTTTGACCTTGTCCCTGATAACAAGTTCGACCATTGCTTCATAATTCCTGTCAAGGCGTATTCTTTTCACCTTTCCGACCTCGACCCCTGCAATCTCGACCGCCGCGTCTGTCTTTAACCCCCCGGCCTTCTCAAACTCAGCGTACACCGTATATTCACCCCTGGCGGACAGATCCAGGTTCCCGAGCCTTATGGAAATAAATGCAAGCGCGAATATGCCGAGCAGCAGGAATAACCCCGCTGACAGTTCTGCATCAAACTTTTTCATTTCAGACCTCCGGTAGCTCTATTAATATAAATTATGGACTTTCGACATCCTCATCACGGCATGTGCCTATAAACTGCCTGACAACCGGATCATTGACCCGGCATATCTCACCCTGCGTGCCTGAAGCTATAATACGTCCCCGGTAGAGCATGGCCACTTTATCGGCAACATCAAAAATCTCCGGTATCTCATGACTTATAATTATTCCGGTAAAGCCGTATTTTTTATGCGTCTTAATAATAAGCCGGTGAATGGTATTCATAATTATCGGATCAAGACCCGTTGTAGGCTCGTCAAAAAATATGGTAGCCGGTCCGATAATCAGCGCGCGGGCGAGCGCCACCCGCCTTTTCATGCCGCCGCTTATCTCGGAAGTGTATTTGTCATCGATCCCGCTCAGGCCGACATCCTCAAGCGCCTGTCTGCCCCTGTCGAGTATTTCATTTTCATCGTAATCGGTCTTTTCCCTTAAGGGAAAGACTACATTCTCAAATACGGTCATGGAATCGAAGAGCGCACTGCCCTGGAATACGATGCCGAATCTGTTTCTCACTCTGTCCAACTCTCTCTTGCTCATTTTTGATATATCTTCGCCGTCTACAAGTATGCTGCCTTTGTCCGGTTTCATTAGCCCTATCAGGTGCCGCAGAAGCACGGTTTTACCGCCGCCGCTTTCCCCTATAATAGCCATAACCTCCCTGTCGGCTATTGTCAAGTTTACTCCTTGCAGCACCTTTTGCCCGTTAAAAGATTTCTCGACGTCGATAATTTCAATCATTGCTTCTTTTCCTTTACAGCAAAATGGAACCGATGAAATAATCCCATATAAGAATCAGTACGGAAGCCATGACCACCGCCTCTGTTGTCGACTTGCTCACTCCCTCTGCGCCGTATCCGGTTTCGTGGGCATAATACCCTTTGTAGCAGGCCACCCAGGATACTATTACACCAAAACTGACAGATTTATATATGCCCATCCTTATGTCAGCCATGTCTACAAAGTGCTCCATCTGCGAGAAGTATGTCCCTGAACTGATGCCGAGCAGCTTTACCCCCACAAGGTATCCTCCATAAATGCCGATCAGATCATATATCGCCGCCAGCAGGGGAAATGCCAGTATAGCTGCGACAATGTTCGGCACGCTCAGGTATCTGAGCGGGTTAAGCGCCATGGTCGTCAATACATCGATCTGTTCCGTCATCCTCATAATGCCGATCTCTGCTGTCAGCGCAGAACCCGCCCTGCCTGTGATCATTAACGCGGAAAGCACCGGTCCCAGTTCACGTATCAGGCTAAGAGCAACAGCAGGCCCAAGCAATGCATCAGAACCGAATTTCCTGAGCGTGTAATAGAGCTGAATCGCGAGCACCATTCCGGTAAATGCGCCAGTGAGGAGTATGACTATTAACGACATGGTGCCGAAAAACCTGATCTGCCTGAAAAGATAACGGAATTTAAAAGGTGGAACAAAAACGAGATAAACCGATTCGCCCAAAAAAAGGATCATTTTCCCCATTGTCCTGAGCTTCGACAACGCCCACGCCCCTAATATCCTGATAATTTTCTCCACTAGTCCTTCTCACAACTCCTTACGATTAAGGCATCGCTAATTTCAACCAGACCTTTTACAACAACGTCTTCTTTATAGTTTAGCAAGTACTTCTCCCAGCTTCAATGCCGCGGACCCCGCAGCAACACTGCGAACAATATCCAACAAGGCGATAACCGTCTCACCATCTTTCAGGAGCGCGCCTGTTTCATACTCGAATGTCGAAAAGGTTGTATAGGCCCCGAGAAAGCCCACGACCAGAAATAATCTCACTGGTGATCCGGAACAAAAACAAACTGACCCACTGCCTGATATCGCAGGTTAGTATTATAAAATAACTGAAAGATTTTTTTTCACATTTGATTGTAAACTTTAACGGCAAGCTTTAGCGACTGCACCGCTTCGGCATCATATCCTGAATAGAGAAAAGGGAAGACTGTGTTATTGGTAAGCAGCGGGTCCAGTGTATCATCTATAACGCCGTTTTGTATCAGTTCGTTCCATGATCGCGTCCCTCTGACAGGCGAGAATTCCGCAAGGTATATCTTGACATCGAGCGTCTGCAGGAAGCTGACCCCGTCTATAACTTCAGACAATTCCTGTCCCGGCAGCCCGTACATGAGATAAACGCCCAACTCATTTTTTGTAAAACCATATTGCTTGAACAGTGCCACCGCCCTTTCCAGATCACTGTTCGTCACTTTGGCCCCGGTATCCTGCTGTCTTTCACGGTCAACTGTCTCAAGGCCCAATCTGACAGTTTTAAACCCGGCCTGCCTCATCAGCCGTGCAACATCTTCGTCGACAAACCGTGCGTGAAGTCCGTTAGGCGTATGAAATCCGGCAGGCAGCCCGGAATCGGCAATACCCTTCAGTATCGGCTTGGCATGATTGCCGGCCTCATAAAGCAGGGCATCATCATAAAAGGCATAGTCCCTGGCGCCCTTATCGTGGAGTTCCGCTATCTCCGTCAATACCTCGCCAGGCGAACGCCTGCAGTACTTTGCTCCGGACAGCAGTTCAGATGCGCAATAGGCGCACCGGAAAGGACAGCCTGCAGAGGTCTGGAGCGGTGCAAAAGGGGAATCAGTGTAAAGATTAAGCCGGTAATAGGGGACATTGTCCCTTTTTCTTTTGAGCTTGAAACCAAAAGTAGAGAAGGCAAAGTTGAGGCTTTCAGTGAGCGGTCCCCTGAAGATAAAATCTGCACCAGAGGCATTTACAGCATGCTCATGATAGAGCGTCGCATAAATGCCTCCGAGAATGACAGGCACATCACCTGCCAACTCTCTTATAATCTCCGTTGCCTTTTGTACGCCCGGATACCAGTAACTCATAACTGAGGTCATCAGGACCGCATCAAAAGGCATTGCGCCTTTTAGCTGCCGGACAAACTCATCGATGCCGATGCCGTACCGCTTGAATATTCTTGGAACGGCTTCCAGGAGTGGCGGCTTATTTACCGCTTCGGCGCTGTATTTCCCGGTTCCGAAACGCCCCGCAGTGCAAGAGCCGGTGCAATCGATAAAAAAAAGCTCCGTATCAAAAGAGCTGAGATATTCGGCAACCCTGAAGAGTCCGAGAGGCCTGGCCCACAAGTTAAAAGCGGAAAAATCATATATCCAGGGATTAACGAGCAGTGTTTTTAATTTCAAGCCATTTCTCCTCTTCAAATAATAGTTATACAATACTTTCCTCATAACCGTTAAAGCAATGCCTGACCAAACAGGAACCACAAATGTTCATGTAGCTGCTGCAGTCATTGATATGTTCTCTTTTTCAGTGGTATTATACTCTGAATTAAGGGGCCTTTTAATGCTATATCAGAGAGTAAAATCATTATCGCTGCCGGAAACTTTGACCAATACGGCTCCGCCTACATGGGATTGGGCGGTCCGCCTGTCGGCTGTTGTCGGTCTCCTCGTGCTCATATACATGGCAGTTTCAGGAGCTATATTCAGGCCATTGCTTGGAATTTACGGTCAGGCTCGTTGGATGGGCCTCATATTTCGACCGAGCATTTTGTGGGCGACGATGGGATACTTGCTTCTTATGTTCCGGACTGTGCTTTGGATCAGGTATAAACCATTCCCTTGCTGCAACTCCATCGACGCGCCTTTTCTTACAGTGGTCATCCCTGCCTATAACGAAGGCAGCATGGTCGAACAGGCCATTAATTCCGTGGCAGCGGCACTTTATCCAAGTGACCGGATCGAGATCATAGCAGTTGACGACGGCAGTCGTGACGATACGTGGCTCTATGTGCAGAAAGCTGCCCGACGGCATCCCGGATTGGTGACTACCATTCGATTTAAAGAGAACCGGGGAAAGCGCGCGGCCCTTGCAGAAGCCTTCCGGATAGCCAGGGGAGAGATTGTGACGACCATAGATTCTGACAGCGTTATCGAGCGTGAGGCTTTGCTCGAACTCGTCGGTCCTTTTCGGGACCCTGCGATAGGGGCCGTTGCCGGAAAGGTAGTTGCCTATAACCGTAATAGAAGTTTCATCCCGAAAATGCTTCACGTACGATTTATCCTCTCCTTTGATTTCCTGCGTGCTGTTCAGTCCTCATATGGAACTGTCTATTGTTGCCCCGGAGCATTATCGGCATATAGAACATCTGTTGTCCGAAAGGTCCTTGATGCATGGCTGACCCAAAGTTTTATGGGGGAGAGATGCACATATGGAGAAGATCGATCTCTGACAAATTTCATTTTTTCCTGCGGGTACAACAGTGTTTACCAGAGGACCGCAATTGTTCATACAACAGTCCCTGAAACATACTCCAAACTCTGCAGGATGTTTCTGCGTTGGGACAGAAGCTACGTCAGGGAAGAAATAAGGTTCGCCATGCTAATCCGGAAACGGCCTTATCCGGCTCAGATCATTTCGATGATAGATTGTTTCGTCACAAATCTGAGATATCCGGTAAGCTATGCGACTCTGGGACTTCTCGCGTATTTTTCATTTCATGATCCAATGACTCTCCTAAGAGTTATCATTGTTATCGGGTTCATTTCATCTCTTAACATGATTTATTACCTGAGAAGCGAGCGGTCATGGGATTGCATATACGGCATTTTATATTCATACTTCGCCTTTTTTACTCTATTCTGGATATTCCCGTATGCCGTGGCAACATTGCGATCACGCTCCTGGATGACCAGATAATTGGTTGGTCGACATCCAGTTCCCCGGCCTCCCGGATTCCGGCAGGACACATTTACCACTTCATTACAAACATTGTAAGATATTAGGCAAATGGGATATTACGAATTTACTATCAGCTTACCGGACGAATCACGTGATGCTCTTGTGGAGAGGATTTCGGAGGCAGGCTGCCTCGGCGTTATCGAGCATGACAAGAGCATTGTCGCGTATTTCCCGGACATCCTGGGTATCAGCCGTATCACCGATGAGCTGGCATTGTGCGGTACAATACTTGAAGATGCGGGCTTGGAACACGTCATCTCCTTCGATTACGTTTTCATCTCGGAGAGAGACTGGAACGAGTCATGGAAAAAGAAATTCGAGCCCATCGATGCCGGCGAATGCTTCTCTATTCTACCCCCTTGGGAAAACAGGAAAGAGGGCCGCATCAATCTCATTATTGATCCTGGAATGGCTTTTGGGACCGGGCACCATGAAACCACGAGGACCTGCCTCATGCTCATCGAAAGGTTTGCAAGGAACTGCGCTAAGGGCAGGTTTCTGGACGTAGGCGCCGGCACGGGTATACTTGCAATAGCAGCCTCTATGCTGGGGTTTCGCCATGTCGCAGGTCTCGACATTGATCCTCTTGCCATCGATGCCTCGCAGAGGAATATAAAACTTAATGATCTCGAAAATATCGTGATCCAGGAGGGGACTGTCACGCCTGCCTTCGGCACTTTTGATTTCATAGCAGCCAATTTGATGTCGGAGATACTCATCCATATAGCCCCTGACCTGGCGCCCTGCCTGGACAATTCAGGGATTGCACTTATGTCGGGAATGCTGTCAGGTCAGGAAGATGATGTAATAGCCGCCATGGAAAAGCAGGGCCTGAAATTCTCGGAAAAACATTTCGACGGGCGTTGGGTATCGGTTGCCATGACGCGATAGAATATTCGTCAGGAAGGGGGGCCCTAAACATTGAACCTGAAATTGATGATGTCCCCGTCTTTTACTTCATACGTCTTGCCTTCAAGCCGCAGGTGGCCTCTGTCCCTGGAGGCAGACATACCGCCGTCGGCAATAAAGTCGTCGTAACTGACCAGTTCTGCACGAATAAAGCCGCGTTCTATGTCTGAATGTATTTTCCCTGCAGCTTTCTGCGCACCTGTCCCTTTTGTTATGGTCCACGCCCTTACCTCATCCTCGCCGGCAGTAAGAAACGAAATGAGACCCAACAGGTCGTAGCTGACTTTTATAAGCTTCTTAAGGGCCGGTTCCTCTATCCCCAGATCTTCCAGAAATGCCTTTGCCTCATCAGCGGAGAGCTGCGCTATCTCCATCTCGATCTTCCCGCATAAAGTTATCACTTTTGTTGTCTCCGCCAGGCCCTTTTCCGAGACATGGCGCTCTACGGAAGACTGCAGTGTGTTTGACTTACCGCTGTTCAAATCGCCTTCAGCCGTGTTTATCACAATAACTTCGGGTTTCGTGGAAATAAATTGGAACGGCCTCATCAGTTTTTGCTCTTCTTCGTCAAACTGCACATTTCTGAGAGGGACCTCCTTTTCAAGCGCATCTTTACACTTCAGAAGAAGCTTTTTTTCAGCCTCGTTGGGTTTTTTCCCCTTTTTTGAGCTCTCGTCCATGCGTTCAAGCCTTTTATCCACAAATTCCAGGTCGCCGAACACAAGCTCAAGCTCCAGGGTCTCTATGTCCCGCAAAGGGTTTATATCATTCATGGGATGTGAAACGGCATCATCCTCAAACGCCCTGACTATATGAACAATAGCGTCAACATCCTTAATAAAGTCAAATACCTTCCTGTTCTGCGCGAGATCGCCTTTTGTAAGTCCTATGTAATCTATATATTCAACCGAGGCATAAGTGACCTTCTTGGGTTTGTAGATTTCGGCAAGACGTTCAATTCTTTTGTCAGGAACTTTGACTACCCCGAAGTTCGGCTCGCCGCTGATTGTCGGATAGATGGTGGTATCGAGACTCTGCCCGGTCAGGGCATTAAAAACTGTTGTCTTTCCCGCATTTGAGAGACCTATGATCGCAAGTTTCACCGCACCTCCTGAACAAGACGGGCAATTGGCAATAGGCTATAGGCCATAGGCCGAAAAACACAAGGAATATCTTTTTTGCCCATTGCCCATCGCCCATTGCCTATTGCCTTTTTTTCATCACCCATCGCCTATTGCCCATCGCCCTTTATTAAAGTATTTGAGCATTTAATGGCTTCAAAGGCATACAGGATCCTTTTCTCCTTTTCAACCCTCTCTGAAGGACATGTATTGAACGTTGTCTCTCCCTGCATGCGTTCAGCCTCCTGCCTCAATGGAATAGCATCCAGCCCCTGTGCGACCAGTGTACCGTCTGCAGTAGCGATCATTCTGGCATCCTCGCCGTCCGTTATTACCGCGTAAGGGATCTGATACACATCTGCAACACGTCCAAAAGCCACCGAGTGCCTTTCCCACGATTCCATTGAACCCATCACACATTTAACAGTGAAAAGGCGCTTTCCCTCTATTTTGACAATAATGTCCGCGCGGACAACAAAAGAACATCCGGGCAATTCAACGGTGAAGTCCTGATTGATCTCGAGGTCATCCTCGCCATAGCCCTTCCGGGAAATCAAAAATTCAACCATTCTCTTTTGTACCTGGGTAAGCTGAAGACCGGCCATATATTCTTCCATCTGCACTTTCTTTGCAAGAAGCGCTGCTCTTTCCTCAGGACTTTCCGGTGCTTTACCAAGCGTTATGTAAGTAGACATATTCCCTCTTTCAACCAGAAAGGGTAAGGGAACGGCAAAAGAATGCCGCTCTCCTTACCCCCCATGCGGTCGTGTAGCTGCTATTTAACTCTTCAGGCCTTGTTTAAGTGTTATTGCATATTTGGGGTGTTCAAAAGGGTGCGCGGTAGGGAACTTTGCGTACAGCCATCCATTGAATATGCTTTTCCCTCCCTCAAATACCTCGACCTTCACAGCCGGATTATTTGGTTGGTCGCTTGCCGACGTAAGGGTGTTACCGCTCATTCTAAAGTCGGGAAGAAAGTCGCCGACCTTTATTTTAAGATCAGTACCGGGTACTTTAAATTCAGATTTTAGTTTTACGGTGTATTCTCCGGACTTGTTTGATCCCTTGTCAACTACATCCAGCACAACTTTGCTCCACTTTCCCTTGACCGCCTCGGGAACAACAATGGTTTTAGCCACTTTGGGCGCCCCGTTAGGAGGCATCTGGCCCATCGGCGCAGCCGGCATCTGGCCCATCGGCGCAGCCGGCATCTGGGGCGGCATATTCGTGCCAGGATGCTCTTCCCCTTTTTTACAACCTGCGATCATGCCTGTAATCATAAGCGAGATAAACACTACTTTTACAACCCTTCTCATAAATTACCTCCGTTATATGTATTCATGGCGGAGAGGCAGGGATTCGAACCCTGGGTGAGGTGTGACCCCCACAACCGCTTAGCAGGCGGCTGCCTTCGACCGGCTCGGCCACCTCTCCAAAAATTCAACATCTATAATATCAATTAAAGCACGGAATTGTAAACTCAATTCAACCAGCTTATAGGCAATAGGCTATGGGCGATGGGCTATAGGTCAAAGAATAAAGAATACGAAAAGCATTTTTTCTCTTTGCCTATTGCCCATTGCCTATTGCCTATAGCCTATTCGTATCCTATATAATGGTTTTATGGATATTATTGCGAAGACTAAAAATACCATGCTGAAATATTCCATGCTCTCACATGGAGACGGTGTCCTTGCCGGGCTTTCCGGAGGGCCCGATTCTGTCTGTCTTTTAGTGATACTTGACCGCCTGAGAGAGCACTTCGGTATTAATTTATGTGCTTCATATATAGAGCATGGGCTGAGGCCTGGCGAGACTCCGGGTGAAATCGATTTTTGCAGGAAGTTGTGTCTTTGGCTGAACGTCCCTTTTTCAGTGAAATCCGTCGATGTTAAATCTTTTGCAAAAACGCATAGGCTGAACAAACAGGAGGCGGCCAGGGAACTGCGCTACAAGGCCCTCAATGAGGCCGCCCATACGGCTGGGGCCGCTAAGATCGCACTCGGCCACACCGCAGATGACCAGGCGGAGACCGTCATTATGAGGCTCCTTAGAGGAGCGGGGACTTTGGGGCTTTCAGGCATTCCACCTGTCAGAAAGAATATAATCCGGCCTATGATCGGTATCGGGAGAAAAGAAATCGAATGCTTCCTTGATACCGAACAAATCGGTTTCCTGATTGACTCATCCAACAGGGAAGACAAATATATGAGGAACAAGATCAGGCGCGCAGTAATGCCTGCGTTAAAAAGCCTGGGGCCCGATATGGCTATAACGATTGCCAGGACTGCCGATATTTTCAGAGAGGAGGACAACTACCTTGAACTGCAGACAACGAAAGCCCTCATGAAATTGATAAGCAGGAAAACCGATACCGCTATTGAATTGCTCATTTTGCCCATCGAAAGAATGGACAAAGCGCTCGTAAGGAGAGTTATCAGGAGAGCAGTGAGTGCTGTAGAAGGGCTCCGCGGCATAGGTTTCATACATATAGAGGCGCTGCTCGATTTGGTAAAATCAGGCCATTCAGGTGACAGGATTTACCTGCCAAGGGGTGTCCTTGCCATAAAGGGGTATTCAACCCTTACCATTACTTCCGATCATACCCCGGCTCTCGAAACTCGTACCATAGAGGGTCCCGGAGATATTGTTATCAGAGAGGCATCAATGGTGCTCAGTTGCACGGTCGTAGATGTCTCCGGAGCAGGACCGGGAATGGATTGCGGTGACGGGAGGGAAACGGCCCTGTTTGACGCCGCCACCCTGCCTTTTCCGCTGCATGTCCGTTCACGTAAACCGGGAGACTTTTTCTATCCTTCCGGGTTCGGGAAAAAGAAAAAACTTCAGGACTTTTTTGTCGACGAGAAAGTGCCGCGGGACCGGCGTGACAGCATACCACTGCTCCTCAGCGATGGAAAGGTTGTCTGGATCGTCGGATACCGCACCGATGAGCGGTACAGGATTGATAAAAATATCGTTAAGGGGTTAAAATTTGAGGTAGGAACGTTATAAACATGATACGGAGGGAATTCATGCAATACAGATTGCTCTTTGCAAACATACACCGTCAGGCTTTAACAAGGCTCGCTGCATACCTGCTCCTTTTCATGTCACTTGGTCTGGTGCTGCCGGCCCCGGTCAGAGCTGACATTTCAGATAAAGATGCGACGCAACTTCTGACAAAAATCGGAGATGCGATGGCAAAAATTGCTGAAAGGGTCACGCCTGCCGTGGTAAATATCTCGACGACCCGAACAGTTAAAGCCCCGGCAAATCCTTTTTTCAATGATCCATTTTTCAAAAGGTTTTTCGGGGAAGCTCCCGAGGGAAGTCAGAAGAGAAAAGTTACGAGCCTGGGTTCAGGATTTATAGCAACGTCTGACGGCTATATCATTACAAACAACCATGTTATTGAAGGCGCCGAGGATATTCTTGTCAAACTCGCCGATAACAGGGATTACAAGGGCAAAGTTATAGGTGTCGATTCACGGACCGATGTTGCCGTTATCAAAATAAACGAAAAAAACCTGCCCACCATTCCATGGGGCAACTCTGATAAACTGAAACCCGGCGAAATGATACTCGCAGTCGGCAACCCTTTCGGCCTCAACCATAGCATTACCATGGGAATCATAAGCGCACTCGGAAGGGTCGCTTTGGGCATCAGCGATTATGAGAATTTCATACAGACTGATGCGGCGATAAATCCCGGCAATTCCGGCGGCCCGCTTGTGAATGTAAAGGGTGAGGTGATAGGCGTCACCAATGCAATATTCAGCACCAGCGGCGGGTATCAGGGGATAGGGTTTGCGATCCCTTCAAATATGGTAAAGAATGTGATGGACAGCATTATCAGCCAGGGCAAAGTGGTGCGCGGCTGGCTTGGCGTTCAGATACAGCCGCTCACCGCTGATCTTGCCGCGCAGTTCGGATTAAAAGATGATAACGGCGTCTTGCTGGTAGATGTTGCAGAGGGAGGCCCAGCCGCTAAAGCCGGAATGAAAGGGGGCGATGTTGTTGTCGAATACGACGGCAACAAGATAAACGATCCCTACCATTTTAAAAATATGGTTGCTGAAACAAAACCGGGCAAACAAGTGCCTGTGAAGATAATCCGGGAAGGAAATCTCATGACAGTGAATGTCACTATCGGCGAACTCCCGGTTGAGACTCAGGCCCTCCCGAACGTTGAGATCGATAATGCTTTAAGGGGAGTTTCAGTTCAGGACCTCACTGATGAATATCGTCAGAAAATGGGTATCAGCGAAAAGGAAAAGGGCGTTATCGTCAGCAATATCGATGAGGACAGCCCCGCCCTCGGGATTCTCAGTAAAGGTGATATCATACTCGAAATAAACCGGAAACCGGTAACCAATGCAAAAGAATACAGTAAAGCAATATCGGGCATTGAGAGCAATCAGAATATATTGGCGTTGATTGTGAGGGGTGGCGTGAGACAGTACATAACGGTGCCGGCTAAAAGTGTCAAGTAAGGCGCCTGCTTCTGGTACTTTTGGCTGTGGTTAGGTTGCCTCTGCGTTCTTTTTGTGGTTAATTTTATGTCTCGCTGAGTATTTGGACCATTACCTCTGTACTCATGACAAGACCTTTCCCGGTAAGGCGGAGGTAGCGGTCTTCGATTTCGATAAGGCCGTGGCGTCTCAGGGCATCCACAGCCTTGTTTCTCAGCAGCCATTCTTTGTCAGGTATGAGGCGCATATCGATCCCCTCGGTCTTCCTTAAGCCGAGAAAAATCATTTCGTTAAACTCATCCTGCTCCGTAACAGCTATCTCCTCGTCCACCGGCATCACTGAACTATTAATCGATTCCATATAACGCGCCAGATCAGGTATGCTGCCTGTACGTTTGCCTTTAAAAAACGAGTGTGCGCCTGCACCAACGCCCAGGTATTCGCCGCGGTCCCAGTAGTTGAGATTGTGAACAGATTCATATCCCCGTTTTGCAAAGTTCGATATCTCATAATGACGATAGCCATGCGCCTTCATTTTTTCTATCGCCGCATAATACATTTCAATGACAACCGATTCATCCGGCAGCGCATAAACGCCTCTTGCCAGCTTGGCATGCAGGAGCGTGCTTTCTTCCGGGGTAAGCTCATAGGCCGATACATGCTCGGGAAGCAGCTCAAGTGCCCTGCTCATTGTATTTTTCCATATATCCATATTCTGACCCGGAATCCCGTATATCAAATCAAGCGAGATATTATCGAAGCCGGCCTTTCTTGCAGCGCTTACCGCTTCAAATGAGTCCTCCGCAGTATGACTTCGGCCAAGAGTGCAAAGCTCACGGCCCGAAAGAGATTGCATCCCGATACTAACGCGGTTGATTCCGGTTTCCCTTAAAGCAGCCAATTGACTCTCGGAAACCGTGCCCGGGTTCGCCTCAATAGTAATTTCAGCACCGGGGGCTATGGAAAAAATTTCCCTTACCCCTGATAAAATAGCGCCTACTTGTTCGGCGGAAAGCAGTGTTGGCGTGCCGCCGCCAAGATAGACCGTCCTGAGGTTGCCCGCAATATCACGCCTCAGGTCCATTTCCTTCAGAAGCGCATATACGTATTTCGAGGACTCATCCGCGCCGGAGCCGCCAAGAGGAATCGAATAAAAATCACAATAATCGCATTTTGCAATGCAGAAAGGGATATGGATATAAAGATAATGGACCATGACTTTATTGTTCGTCTGTATGCACTTGAATTTGCCCATCACAATCAAGGCTGTAAAAGAAAAACCTGTATGGGGCAAGGATATTGTTGATTGCAGACATATCGCATTATATAATGACAATCAAGAAGTTGTCTATTTCATAGAGGGGAAAGGGACGACGATCTATTTCAGTTTGACCTAAACCTGTGAAGTTCTATAGAATTAGTATTTGGAATAGTGTGTTTCTTCTTTTTACAACATCCTTAGTTTTTCGGAAGAGTGTGATAAAGAGAATGATTCTTATTGTTGATGACAGTCCGACCGACATAGAGCTTGCCATGATCGCGATAGAAGCGACAGGGCGGGAAATAAGCGTCCGCTCCGCCCCGGACGGCGAGACCGCGCTTACAATACTCAGGAATGGGCATGGGTTGCCCGCCCTGATATTGCTCGATCTTAAGATGCCGGGCATGGGCGGCATCGAAGTGCTCCATGAAATACGTGCCGACGATAGCCTTAGATATCTCCACGTTGTGGTGGTCACGTCTTCATCACTCGAATCGGACAGGACAGAGGCGATCGCCGCCGGCGCCAGCGATTATCTTCAAAAGCATATGTCTTTGGACCAATTCAGTAAAGATTTAGAGTCTATTCTGCATCGCTGGCTTCCAAAAATAAAGGAAATATAAGCATGTCTTGCATAGCTTTGAAATGGGGCCATCCCGCCGAATATTGACAAGCTGAAGCTCTTGCAAACGATTTGTAAATATTCAACGGGATGGCCCCCCTGTGACATGAATAAATGTTGGAGCGATATCCCGGACCGCTCCGGCATCTTCCTAAGGCATTGGACAATACGTGCTGCTATAAAACAAAAAAATTGGGTGGGCATTGGTTACTAATGCCGGGAAATTTTCCCTGCGGAAAATCTCCCGGGCTGAAATGCTCTTTTATTTCTGCTGACATGCTACTGTGCGGGTTGCTCCTGCCAATAGGGCTGCTGGCCATAAAAGCGATGGATTTGCATGCCCCACGCCTGGTCGGTAAAGTCAGGCCAATTATTTTTTTCAAAGGACGGTGCGTTTTTAAGTTTGTCCTTATCGACATTCAGTATGAGCGCGTCCCCTGCAGCGTTGAAGGACAAGGCCTTCCAGGGGATGGCATAATATTTTTCACCCATTCCCAGAACTCCGCCCGAACCGAGCACTGCATAGGCGACACGGCCCGTGTGATTGTCGAGAGTTATATCGTTTATGCTGCCGAGTTTCTCACCTTGCGGATCTTGGACAGTCATGCCGATAATCCTGCTCGCCCTATCCATCATTTTAGCCTGCGTATCAGTCATGTTTGTTTTCGGCATATCGGTCACGTTTGTTTTCGACGTATCGCTCTGCATAGCGGGTTCATCGGCGGCAAAGAGCGCTCCGGCACACAGCAAACTCAAGACAACAGCGATCCCTATGATACTCATTTTTTTCATGTTTCCCTCCTTTTTTTACGCCCACCCAATCGTGAATAGAACGATTTTTGATTCCATTCTGTACACACTGTACACAGACTTTTAGTAACCATGCTGATTCAAACGGGATTTTTACAGATTGGCGGCAATAGGAAAATACGTGCTGCACGAGAGAGCCGGCTACGGTGATCCCTTAATAAGACGGTAGCAAATAAAAGAGTCTCTGTCAAATTTTGCAAAAACAAACTGACCCATTGCCATAATTTATCGTGCAACCATCCTGGATAGCCGGGTTGCCTTCAGGATTTTCCGATTGTCAGCCAGGGTCTTGGGGATAATTATGGTAACGCCGAAGTCATATTTTAGGAGGTCCAATTCAGCCGTGTAATCCTTGCATCCGGCAGGGGCGAACAACGACGGATAAATTGCGATTTTATTTTTATCGAGAAAGGTGATGATATCATAAAGGTGAGCCAATCCTATTGTAAAAAGCGCCTTTTCGTTTCTTATATGGCCGCTGCGATATTCTCTTTCCACGACGGCGGGTATATTCTGGAACATGCGGGCGGTCCTCAGTGACTGAAGATATTCGAGTTCCGATTGCAAAACAAAAAAATCGTCCGCGTCACTGCCGGATGCTTCGATACAGGCAAGTTTTTTCCCCACGTCAATATAAAGCTGAGAATCTTCTATCTGCTGAGTATCGAGGTCATACCGCTCTTTCAGAAGCATTTCGGCGTTTATGTAGTGCTTTTCATCGCCAAGGAGTTTTTCGAGTGTCTCGTCGCCTGTCTGAATGCCTCCCTTTGTTGCCTGCCTGACTGCCTTAAACGCCTGACCAGCCGCCTCCGTTTTGTTCGCCTTTTCCGCCCGTTCGAAAAAACCCTCGGGCAGCAGCAACTCCAACCCGTTATTCCTGACTAACCATTCTCCGATTCTATAGGTTTCAATCTGCGCCCTTAATGTAGTGTCGCCCGATGCGCCGGTCAAAGCATCCCTGTGACTCAATCCTATAATGTATATCTGGTTCCTGCTTCTTTCATTGTACCGATAGACGACACATCCGTATTCCCCGGGTATATCGCTGTCCCCTATATGATTAAGCGTCTGCGCGCCCCTAAGGGCATTGTCCGCCGCATCAGAGGATCTTAGAAAAACAGACACGCAAAGAATAAAAAAAAGAACCGAAAAAACAATGCAGGTTGAAAAACTTTTTTTCTGCCCTTGCCTCAACATGACTAATGATAACAATGTGTTTTCAGGTCAGTCGGTGACTCATATCACAATTTTATTGTTCATGTTTTGCGGAGTTTCCATTTTCTCTGTAACCTTGCGACCCTTTTCATCGACTTAAATAATGTCAGTTTGCAGTATATTAAAAATAAGGAGCGAGACATGAAAAAAATTCTTTTGGTGATGATTGTTGGATTTGCAGTCCTGATAAGCGGTGCAGTGTCTATCGTTAATGCAGCCGATAAAAAAATAGCTTTTTGTAATATGGACACAGCGGCAAATGATTCCGAAGAGGGGAAAAAAGCGATTAACGGATTAAAGGATTATATGTCGTCAACTCAAGCCGCAATCCAGGAAAAAGGCAAGGAAATTGATAGGATGAAGAGTGATCTGGACAAACAGGGGTCTGTCATGTCTCCTGATGCTGAAAAATCACTGGTCGAAGATTTGGAGCGCTCACAAAGAGAACTCCAGCGGATGGTCTCGGATGCAAAGGAGGAGTTTGAGAGAAAAAGAAAAGAGTTGACGGAATCCGTATATAAAGAAATAGTGGAAGTAATCGACAAATTCGGACATGATGAGAAATACAGTATTATTCTGCCGGAACAGTCGTTGCTTTATGCAGATAAAGCACTTGATATTACCAACATTATAATCAAGAAATACAACGAGAAGAAAGGCCTGAAGCCAACTGCTGAGAAGTAGTGCCGGCTTGAAAATCCTGCAGAAATGCTGAACACCATCGCCGGATTTGGGGCTTATGTCTTCTGGCAGCCGGCAGGTTGTTTGTTTGACAACCGGGAGTTTTCTGTTATGCTTTTTTTAGTGTAACCTTCTGTTCGTGAATATCGACTAATTATTTAAAGAGGAGAGGAGTTCCGATCCTATGGGTCGGCGTAAAATCATTAAAAATGCTTCTCGCAAAGGAGTGTGGAAATGAAAAAAGGTTTTATTGTCATCTTTGTTGTTGTTTTGGCGCTGCTTTTAGCAACCGCTTTGCCCGTACAAGCGTTCGACCGGTTCCATGGAGGTCATTGGGGAGGTCATTGGGGAGGTCGGGGATGGGGATGGGGATGGGGATTAGGTTTAGGATTGGGATTGGACCCGTGGTTGTGGGGACCTCCGTATTACGGTCCGTACTATGGCGGCTACAATCCATACTATGCGGCTCCACCTGTTGTCATCCAGCAGCAGCCTCAGGAATATGTCCAGCCGGCCCCGCAGCCAGAGGAACAGAATTACTGGTACTTCTGCTCGAACCCTCAGGGCTATTATCCATACGTGAAAAAGTGTCCTGGCGGATGGATGAAGGTTGTGCCGCGTTCGATTCCGCCGGACTATGAGTCGCATGGGGAACCGGCCCAGGCTCCCCCGGACCAGAGGAGGTAACTACATGATGAAGCGCAGACTAAACATCTTTCCATTTCTGACATTGCTGGTTATATTGACAGTGAGCGGATGTGCGACAGTCCCTGCGGGTCCCACCGTTTCGGTGATGCCGGGCTACGGAAAGTCCTTTGATCAGTTCCAGGCTGATGACGCTGTCTGCAGGCAGTGGGCAGCACAGCAGATCGGGCAGTCCACCCAGGAGACGATGAACCAGAATACAGTCTCAGGGGCCGCAGTCGGCACGGTCATAGGCGCGGGCCTGGGCGCAGCCATCGGCGCAGCCGCAGGTCATGTGGGAACCGGCGCGGCCATCGGGGCCGGAAGTGGTCTTCTTGTAGGGACTGCCTCAGGAGCAAACGCAGGGCGGGTTTATGGCTGGGAGGCCCAGCGTCGGTACGATATAGCATATTCGCAGTGCATGTATGCAAAGGGCAACCAGGTCCCGGGAGTTGTGGCGCCGGCCCGTCGTTACAGGAGAATGCCGCCACCGCCGCCGCCTCCAGACCTTGAATCTGAACAGCCGAACTACCAGGCTCCACCACCGCCGCCTTATCCGCCGCAATAGGTGTGTACTCTGGGGAAAGGAAGTTATTTCTTTGGTTATGGTCCGACCGCTGATGTTTCTTCAGCGGTCGTGACCATCATAACAGGCTTCAGGAATCAGATTTCGAGTCTGATTGCAAGTGATTGGCAACAAAGAAAACCCCAAAAGATATGACAATGGTAATGCAGGCTATTGTGTACGCGAGAGACTTTCCATGCCATAACCCGACAAACCAATTCCTGAGCTCATCCGCAAGCACATTCGCCTTTCCTCCATATAGTTCCAAATCATGTAAATACATCTTGGAATTTTCAAAATCCAAAACATTGTCCGAATCATCCCCAGCTGTCAGATAAATCAGGATGGCGCTGCCCAGACCAACCAGCAGTATAACAACGGTAACCACGTAAAGGCGTAATTGCAGATTTATACTTTTCCATTTCATGTTTCGCCTGTTTTTCCTCCATTATTGTTAATTAACCACAGCCAAAAGTACCGGAAGCAGGCGCCTCCAGACAGGCGCTTCCAAGCTAGAACACAGAGAAATGCCGGGAATAAAAACTTTTGATATGGCAGCTTATTCTGTGTCCACCTTCCCAAACAGGGCGCACTCATCGCAGCGCATGGAGCTGCAAACCCCGGCTATACCCTGATGACACAGGGCGAAATCATATTTAAGGGGATCTTCCGGGTCAATAGTTTTAAGAGACTCGGTTATTTCGACCGCCATTTTCCAGTCCTGTGTTGATCTCCTGGTGAAACCCAGGCATCGTGAAATGCGTGCGATATGAACGTCAAGAGGAATAACAAGTTTATTTTTTGGAATTCCCTTCCATATGCCGAAATCGATATCACGGTCCCGTATCATCCATCGCAAGAATATGTTCATACGCTTGCATGCGCTGCCGCGTGAAGGAGAGGGGAAAAACTGCAGCAGCCCTTCCCTTTTCATATCATCTCCATATACTGCAGCCGTATCCATACCCAAAAAGATGTCAATGATACCGGCCAGTCCTGCTGCTACAGAAGAATCGCTCTTTCTGTAGTGTCTTTTAAAGGCAGACTCGAGGCTGCCATACTTCTTGATAACACTGCTTAATACATACAGGAGACCGATAATATCATCGTTCCTGTTAAAGCGGTAACGCAATCCGGCAAAAAGGTCTCTTTGCCTGCGGACATTAAAATGAATGAGAAAGTCGCAGGGACTTTGGCCCATTCTGCTCAAAAGCGCTTTAATTACCGGCTTAAACAGAGTGACCTTGCCATAAGCCAAGCAGGAGGCGATAAAGCCGCTTATTTCGATATCTTCAGGTCTTGAGTACTGATGCGGCAATTCTATGGGATCATGTGCGATACGTCCCTGAAAGTCGTAGTCGCTGTAAAGCCTATCGAGTTTCTGTTTTAATGATTTTGTCATTTCCATTTATAAGGTTAAACCCAGACAAAGCTCATAGGCAAGGCGCGCAAATACTGAGGAACGAGGCGTACTGTTGTGCACGTCGCAGTGACGAACTATGCAGCGCAACGCCCGGGGTCCCCGGCAAGTCGCAGACTTGCTGGGGTGGAACGCAGCATATGAGCTTTTTACGGGACCGTCATATGCCGAAGAGTATTTCCCGGTCCTGCATATCGATCTTGTCAATTCTTACAGTCAGCCTTTTCCCAAGGCTCAACTTCGTTTTTTTGTTGACACCGTAAAGGCTCATCTCCTTTTCATCGTACCGGTAGAAGTCATCAGTCATGTAGGAAATGTGGAGCAATCCTTCGACATAATAATCTTTGAGACGCACCCTCACCCCATGCGGCATAACCGATATGACCGTACCCTCGAATTCATCGCCTACTTTATCGCGCATAAGCCACACCCTCATGGCCTTCAAAACGACCCGCTCAGACTCATCTGCCTGCCGCTCCGTTTTGGATGAGGTAAACGCAATATCAGGCAAAAGCGAACCGAGTTCCTTCGTCTGCCGGTCGCTCAACTGATTTTTGGGAAGGACCGCTTTCAAAATCCTGTGGACAACAAGGTCCGGATACCTCCGGATCGGTGAAGTGAAATGAGTATAGGAGCCGGAGGCAAGTCCGAAATGGCCTGCGTTAACAGGACTATAGCGCGCCTGCTTCAGGCTTCTTAGGATCATATGGTTAAGTATCTCCTCTTCCGGCTTGCCGCTTATTTGTCTGAGCAAAGCCGGAAAATCACGCGGTTTTAATCCCTTATTGCTCCTGATTATGCCGAGGGTATTCATCATTTTCACAATATTTTCGAGTTTCAGCGGGTCGGGTTCCTCATGCACTCTGTAAAGGAACGGGATATCAAGCCTTTCAACATACTCCGCGACCGCCTCATTTGCTGCGATCATGAATTCCTCTATGATCATGTGCGCGAAATTCCTCTCAGTTTTTATAATCGCTTCGAGGTTGCCCTGCATATCAAGGAGCACCTCCGGTTCGGGCAGATCAAAATCAAGGCTGCCGCGTTTAAGCCGTTTCTCTTTGAGTGCATTGCACAGTGCGCCCATAAGCTCGAATTCACCAATAAGGCGCCCATAGCGACGGCGCTCTTCAGGGTCACGGTCAATGAGTATTTTCTTAACGGATGTGTAGGTCATCCGCTCGTCGCTTCTGATAAGACTCGGATAGAACCGGACAGACCGTATATCCGACCGGCTGCCGAATTCCATTTCAACAGTAAAAGCAAGCCGGTCTTCTGCCGGCCTCAGACTGCAAAGGTCTTCGGACAGTTCCGGCGGGAGCATGGGGATGACCCTGTCCGGGAAGTATACGCTCGTCCCTCTCTTTCGGGCCTCCAGGTCAATCGTTGAGCCCCACCTCACATAATACCCGACATCAGCGATATGCACCCAGAGGCGGTAACCGCCTTCTGTTTTCTCTATGGACACCGCATCATCGAAATCCCTGGCCTTTTCCCCGTCAATTGTAACTGTCGGGAGATGGCGAAGATCGGTCCTCCTCCGCGATTTTGATTTTTCCGCGAGGTCCTCCTGCGACTGCTCATACAGCGCCCGGGCCTCTTCCAGCACTTCGGAGGGAAATCTTCGCGGCAGGTTCATTTCATCAATAATAAGCTCGACTTCATCTAAAGGGGTTTCCGGCTTTTTCAGGACCTTAACGACACGCCCGGCAGGCGGGCGTTTATCAGTAGAATAGCTTAGTATCTCGGCAATAACACTATCGCCGCTAACGGCTTTGCCTGCATCCCGCGGCGCCACATACAGGTCAAACGGCACCGACTTGTTCTTCGGTTTTATGTATGATGCCGATCTTCCGGCCTCGAATGTTCCGGCTATCCTGGTATGAGAACGTTCAAGCACCCGTATTATCCTGCCTTCGCGCCGGCGCTGCTGCTCAATACGGGCCATGACCCTGTCATTATTCATCGCTCCGAGCGTTGCCCGCGCCGGGATAAAAATATCACGCTCTCCCGGCTGTTCAGAGATTACGAATCCGTATCCATCGCGGTGGGCCTCAAAATACCCCGTTGCAAGATTCATCTCTTCAGCAGGTCCGTACAGTCCGTTTCTCGTTCTTACAATAGTCCCCTCACCAACCATTTCCCTCAGCAACCGCTTAAGTTTGCGTTTTTCAGAAGGTGAGAGTTTCAGCAGCAGCACGATATCATTGAATCTGAGCGGCTTGGTGACCCTTTCCCTGAAAAAAGATGAGAGGAACTCTTTTGTAATCATCGTCAGCTATTCCTGTTTATGCTTTTTGAAATGATCAATGCTCAGAGGTGTCAGGAGCTTGTTGGGAAGGTCCCGGTTCCAAAGGCTGCTCAGAGGTTTTTTTTGACTCATTTAGTTTTATTGGAGGCTGTTGTAAGGCGGAATGAATAAAGTTAAGTCTCACTACTTCACCTTTGGCGCCGAGGTCTTCAAAAGATTTACCGTCAAAGATAATCTTTGCACCTGCAGCATTTCCCACAGTAAGAACGAAAGATTCATTGGCCCCGTAACTCACCTTGTCCCCCTGGTTCAAAAGCATCTCCTTATTTTCAGTGCCGTCTATAACAACCTTTATCCAGACTCTATCAGTGGCATCAATATTGAGCATATGCTTTTTTTTAGCTGCAGTACTCTTTTCACCTTGCAATTGCGGCTTTTCCCGTATTGACAAGAAACTGTCCTTTGGCGCCTGAGGTTTCTCCGGCGCTTTGTTCATCTCAGCGACATGACTATCTTTGACCGCATTATTGATAGCCGGCTCCGGTGACAGCACAGGAGGATGTGGATTCGGGAATGCCGGGGGAGCTGACATCGGGGGGACCTGTACAGTCTGTCCATTCCCCTGAGTTACAGGTGGCGCATTTTTCATTGCAGGCGACAAAAAGTATATGCCGGCAGCAAGAGCAGCTGCAAGAAGAATCCATAACCTTTTGAAAGGGAACTTTTTGAGCAAGCGGCGGGCAGTACCTTCAGGTAAGAGCAGCATGTCCACATCTTCCATGTCGCCGCGGACTTTAAACGGATCGAGGCTTTCAGCTGACTCCCTTGTCAAGGTAGCCACTGTTTTTTCTTGATAAGTCCCTTTTTCTTTACCGGCCTTATTCTCCCGAAGATATTTTTCGTATGGCTCCAGAGCGATATCCGCCGGGATGCCTAGAAATTCCGCATATTCTCTAATGTATCCTCTTGTATATACCTTAACTGGAAGCTTCTCGAACTCTTCCGCTTCTATTGACCTGAGATATGCGCCTTTTATGCGGGTCACTTCAGCAATCGCCTGAAGTTCTTTCCCAAGTTCTTCCCTTCGCTCTTTCAGTAATTTTGACATCGTTATTAAAATATCATAAATTATTAATAAATATAAAGAGATGGTAGCGGGTCAGCTTGTTTTTGCTCTGTATCACCCGGGTCCTCAGCAGTGAGCCGGCACCGTCCACCCGGATATTGGGATGTGGCGGCCAGGCTAATTCTTAATACATGTCAGTGATTGAAATGAAAGACTGATACAGAGTAAAAACAAACTGACCCGCTACCCAACATACCACGCTATTAAGTTATCCCTTTCTCGTATATTCTGTATTTCTTGTATAATGAGGCCCCGAACATTTCAATTATTCTTTGCACCCGGAGGTTGTCCTCTAGAATCCAGGAAAACTCTACATTCCTGTACCCGCCCCGCTGCACAATATTGTTATAACCCTTTGCCAGGAGCAGCGCCTCAACGCCGCGGCTTCTGTATTCCGGTTTGATTCCATACAGAAGTACCCTGAGCGTGGTGATTTTTTTTGAGAAATACAGCGCTTTCAGCAGTGTTACAGGTGTCAGCTTGCCGTGCATGTGCGTTAACACTGAATTAAAGTCGGGCAAGAACCCTAAAAAACCAATAGGTTCTCCATCTTTTTCAGCGATCAGAGTGAACTCAGGGACAACCAGGGGTTTCAGCCTTTCCGCACTATAGGAAATTTCTTCATCAGAGAGCGGAATAAATCCCCAGTTGTCCTTCCATGCTGCATTATAAATATCCTTGAACGACCGCATATCAGCCATGAAATTTTTCATGTTGATAGGCCTTGCCGTTATCCCTTTTTTCTCAGCAAGAGCGGCGACCCTCACGACCTTTTCGGGTGGCGTGCCGGTAAACGTATAATTATATGCGTAGAGGTCCCTCGCTTTCGCCATGCCCCAGCCCTCCATCAGCTCAATATAATAAGGCGGGTTGTATGACATCATAAGCACCGGGGGACTGTCAAATCCCTCAATAAGAAATCCGCATTCGTCGTTGGTGGAGAAATTCATCGGACCCCGCATTATCTTCATGCCCCGTTTCCTCAATTCGTCACAGACGGTCTTGAGAAGGGCGCCTGCAACACGAGGATCATTAACGCTCTCAAAAAAACCGAAAAATCCTGTGTTGTCCTTATGAAAACTATTATGCTCAGGACTGATAATGGAAACAATGCGACCGGCAGGAAGCCCGCTTTTAAAGGCCAGAAAAAATTTGACTTCCGCCTGTCTTAAAAAAGGGTTACTGGCGGAATAGTGCGTTTTCATGTCCCGCGATAACTGGGGGACATAATAAGGGTCTTTCGAATAAAGCGTGAGTGGAATTTTTATAAAATTGTTAAGATCGCTCTTTGTCCTTGCCTCTTTTACCTCTATCTCAGCCCCGGATATATTCATTATATCTGCAACTTAGACAGTACAGGGGGTTTTTTTCTGAATTGCCGTCATTATATAAGCCCCATTGATTTGCCGACTTTCTTAAATGCTTCGAGTACGCGCTCTAGCTGCTCATCGGTATGCGTAGCCATGTAGCTGGTCCTGATAAGCGCCTTGCCCGGGGGAACAGCCGGAGAGACAGCGACATTTGCAAACACGCCTTCCTCCTGAAGCATCATAACAGCGCGAAAGGCGGTTTCGTCAGCGCCGACTATAATGGGTATTATGGGCGTCTGACTGGGGCCTGTCTCGAACCCGAGATCTTTAAAGCCCTGCATCATTTTATTGGTGTTTTTCCATAGCATCTCTCTCCTCTCGGGTTCACTCTCGATAATGTCGATGGCAACACTCACTGCTGCTACAGAGGCCGGCGGCGGACTGGCACTGAAAATCAAGGCACGCGCGAAATGCTTGATATAATGAACAACATCCTCATCGCCGGCAATAAACCCACCTATGGAAGCGAGCGACTTGCTGTACGTGCCCATGATCAGGTCCACATCATTTTCCATGCCGAAGTGTTCTGCGGTCCCACGCCCGGTCTTCCCGAGAACTCCGATTCCGTGAGCATCATCCACCATCATGCGGGCCCCGTACTTCCCTGCTATTCTTACGACTTCCCGGAGATCGACAATGTCTCCTTCCATGCTGAACACTCCATCAACGACCACCATCTTTCCCCGTCCGTTATTTTCGGAAAATACTCTATCGAGATCAGACATATCGTTGTGTTTGAACCGCCTGACCTCGCCATAGGACAATTTGCAGCCGTCGACGATGCTGGCATGGTCCATTTTATCGATAATCACGATATCATCTTTCCCAACCATCGCCGATATAACACCGAGATTTACCTGAAATCCGGTAGAAAATATAAGCGCCGCCTCTTTCCTCATAAAACGGGCAAGCTTTTCCTCCAGTTTTACATGCAGCTCCAACGTGCCGTTGAGAAAACGGGAACCCGCACATCCTGTCCCGTATTTCTTTATCGCCTCTATTGCCGCTTCTTTTACTTTCGGATGATTTGTAAGACCCAGGTAGTTATTTGAACCCACCATGATCATCTTCCTGCCGTTCAAAATCACTTCGGGGTCCTGCGCGCTCTCGATTATCCTGAAAAACGGATAGAACCCCGAATGCTGGAGTTCCTTTGCTGCTGTAAACTTAAAACACTTTTCAAATATATCGGCTGTTTCGGTCATAACCACTGATGGATCCTGTACCAATCTGATGTCCATCTTGCTCCTTCCTTGATTTTTACCCGAGGCTCAAATTTCAGCCTCTCTGCTGCTTTTGACATGTCGCATACCCAGTTTAAATGTTTGAGTTCCCGTATCTTGTCGGCATTAATAATAGACGACTTGCCGGACCGTTCTGAAATCAACCCTGCGACTGACAAGATAAATCGCGGGATTTTGAGTTTTACAGGCCGCTTCTGGACCGCATCGGCTATTGCATTAATAATATCATCAGAGGAGTAAATGACGCCGTCAGACATAAAAAAAATCTCCCCCCCGGCATTTTCGTCAAGTGCAGAAAGTAGTATACCATGTATCAAGTCCTCGATATATATAAAAGAATAATGGCTGGTACCCCAAACAGGCGCCACACCCACCTTCACCATCTTGAAAAAAACAAGCATGTCTTTGTCTCTCGGTCCGTATACGGCAGGAGGCCTGATGACAACAACAGGGATATCGTTCCTGTGATTCAGGACCAATTGCTCCCCCGCCAGCTTGGATTTCCCGTAGAGTGAAACAGGGACCGCAGAACAATCCTCTTTCAGCGGGACCCCGTTGCTGCTCGGACCGGCGGCGGCGAGACTGCTCATATAAACAAAGCGCTTAATGCCTCTATTTTTTTCGAGTACAGCCTGCAGTATGTTCCGGGTGCCTTTCACATTTGCGTCTTCAAAAGCCGCTTCGGAACACGCCTTTGTCAAGCCCGCAAGATGGAAGACATAATCAGCCCCTGCCACCGCCTCATACAAAGATTCCTTCCGGATACAATCGCCCCTCACCAGCCTGACATTCAGGTCCTCAATATAGCTTACGTTCGACGTGTCCCTTACCAGGCAGGTGACTGCAAAACCTTTATTTACGAGAGCATTGGTAAGATGGCTCCCGATAAAACCTGTTGCACCTGTGACAAGGGCTTTCATACTCACGTCTATTGTAAGGAAGGTTTACCTATTTTTTCAAGGCGAGGCCTTTCTGACCTTTACTTTAAGTCCCTGCACCGCTTCGACGACAACAGTGATGCCTTTCGGGACAGGCGCATCAGACCAGCCCGACCACAATTCGCCATGAACACGAACGATACCTCCTTGAGGCGTAATATCGGTACTTGCAGTACCCTCAAGACCGATAAGAGCCTCAGCGCCGGTAAGCGGCCTTTTTCTGAATGTCTTGTAAGCAAGTCTGACCGTGAATACGAACAATAGCGTTGTGATAAAAACAACGGGGACTATGACGGCCAGTGAAAGTTTGAAGAATGGCAACGGGGATTCGAAAAGCATCAGCGATCCGAAGATAAGCGCTATTATGCCGCCGATAGTAAGCAGGCCGTGAGATATAATCTTCAGTTCAAGTATGAAAAGAACAATGCCCATAATAATAAGCATAAGTCCGGCATAATTCACAGGCAACGTTTGCATAGCGTAAAATCCGAGGATAAGACAAATTCCGCCCATTACTGCGGGGAAGATCGCGCCAGGACTGGTCAATTCAAAGAAAAGGCCGTAAAAACCCAAGAGCATCAGGATATAGGCCACATTAGGGTTGCTGATCAAATCCAATATCTTATTTCTCAAGCTCATTTCACGCTCGACAACTTTCGCCCCGGCTGTGTTCAGAACGTGTTCTCCGGTGACCGTTGTTGCTTTTCTGCCCTCAAGTTCGGAAAGCAAGGTCGTAAGATCCTTTGCAACGAGGTCAATTACCCCGAGTTTCAAAGCCTCGGTTTCAGTGATTGAAACACTCTTCCGTACCGCATCTTCCGCCCAGTGTGCATTCCTCCCCCGCTGAGTTGCAAGCGCTCTTATGAAGGCGGCAGCGTCATTGGTCACTTTTTCCGACATGACCTTGTCCATATTCCCTCCCAGCTGAACAGGGTGCGCTGCCCCGATGTTGGTCCCGGGGGCCATTGCAGCGATGTGGGCCGCCATGGTTATGAACACGCCTGCCGACGCCGCACGGGAACCGCTCGGAGCAACATATACGACAACAGGCACAGGAGAGGCCACAATATCCCTTACAATTTCCCGCATCGAGCTGTCAAGACCTCCAGGCGTATCAAGCCGGATAATCAGCGCCTCTGCTTTCATATCAGCTGCCTGCTTGACGGCGCCACTGATATATTCATAAGCAACGGGATTGATGATACCGTTCACAGTAATTAAAAGTACTCTCCCCGCCGATACGCCAGCTTCTTTATCGCCCGCATAGATGCCATGCACATGACTAACAATCACGACAAAGATGGCGGCAAGGAAAAGCATGACACTACAAAAAGCAGGCCTCTTACCAGTACTCATACAAAATTATAGCACAGCAGAATAGCGTCAGGCGCTGCGCGTCCGGGGGGCAACACTACCTGCACAAATCTTTCTAAGTCGTCGTGCTTTTTTCGCATAGATTTTTGATGGCGCGCTTGACACTGTCGCCCCACAGTGATTATATTTCTTCATGAGGTGGCTTAAAAAAGATAGCGAGATGAAAGATGTGATGGCAATTATTCTGGCCGGAGGAAAGGGCGAGCGCCTTCATCCCCTGACCATCCACCGGGCAAAGCCTGCGGTGCCTTTCGGAGGCAAATACCGCATAATAGATTTCACACTCAGCAACTGTCTCAATTCCAACATTAGAAAGATGGCGGTCATAACACAATACAAATCGCTCTCGCTGGACCGTCACCTTGCCCTCGGATGGGCCACTCTCTTTAATCCCGAGTTGAACGAATTCTTCATCTCCATCCCTCCCCAGCAACGGGTCAGCGAGCAGTGGTACGCGGGTACCGCAGATGCAGTTTATCAAAACATATATTTTATCGAACAGGAAGCCCCTCCTTATCTCCTCATCCTCTCCGGAGACCATATCTACAAGATGGACTATTCTGAAATGTTCGCGTTTCACAAGGAAAAGAATGCAATCGGTACGGTTGCAGCGATTGAGGTAGATAAGAAAACGGCATCCTCCTTCGGCGTAATGGAGGTCGACGATGACTGGAGGATAATCGGCTTTGAAGAGAAGCCTGAACAACCTAAGACTATCCCGCATAATACGGACCAGTGCGTGGCATCCATGGGCGTTTACTTATTCAACACCGAGATGATTATCGAAGAACTCAAAAGGGATGCGGCCTTGTCGACTGCACATGATTTTGGCAAAGATATAATCCCCTACCTGCTTAAAAAAGGTAGGCTCTTCGCATACAATTTTAAAGATGAAAACAAGAAGGCAGCTAAATACTGGCGTGATGTTGGAACGATTGACGCTTACTGGGAGGCCAACATGGACCTATGTTCGGTGGACCCTCTGCTGAACCTTTATGATAACAGCTGGCCTACCCGTACGCGCCAGGTGCAGAGCCCGCCCGCAAAATTCGTCTTCGCCCAGGAGTATAAGGGAGGGAGACTGGGCATTGCGCTTGATTCTATTGTCTGCGACGGCTGCATAATAAGCGGTGGAAGGGTCCAGAATTCCATCTTATCGCCGAATGTAAGAATAAACAGCTGGGCACATATAGAAGAAGCTATTCTGATGGAAAATGTCGAGATCGGGAGACACTCGAAAATCCGCAGGGCCATTATCGACAAGGAAGTATATATACCGTCGGACACAGTGATAGGGTATGACATTAAAGAGGACATGAAACGGTTTCATGTAAGTCCCGGCGGTATTGTCGTAATTCCCAAATTCGTAAAAACATCGATGTAAAAAAAGCGCCTGCTATAACACTCCGAGCACATTATCAATAAGCCGGGTACCGCCGATCTTGATCGCAGCAGCTACAAGGTTCTGCTGTTTGAGCACCTCGAGTTCGACAAGGGTCTTAGGATCATAGATACCGGCATATTGAATATCGGAAACAAGCGGTTCTGCCCTGAGCAGTGCTGTAAGTTTATTTTTTACCTCTTCCGGACCGTAAGCGCCGGATTTAATCATCTGTGAAGCGCTCGACAGGGCCTTATACAAAACAGTCGCCGCTGCCCGTTCGCCGGCACTCAGGTATGCATTTCTCGAACTCATGGCAAGGCCGTCACTCTCACGGACAGTCGGGCAAGTGACTACTTCAATATCCATATTCAGGTCCTCTACCAACCTATTGACAACGACAGTCTGCTGGAAGTCTTTCTGCCCAAAATAGGCCCTCGTCGGTTTTACAATATTGAATAATTTACAAACCACGGTAACGACACCGGTGAAATGTCCCGGTCTGAAAGCCCCGCAAAGCCGGTCGGTAACACCATCTATAGTAATATGTATTGCAAATCCCTCCGGGTAGAGGTTTTTGGCCTCCGGCACAAAAAGAATATCAACATCGGACGACCTCAGCTTCTCCATATCTTTCTCTATATCCCGCGGATACCTGTAGAAATCCTCTCCCGGTCCGAACTGCAGGGGATTGATAAAAATACTTACCACTACAATATCATTCTCGCTTTTGGCCCTCTTTACAAGGCTTAAATGGCCTTCGTGCAGAGCGCCCATCGTCGGTACAAAACCTATTGTTTTCCCCTTGAAGCGATGCCTTTTTGAGGTTTCCTGCATAACACGGGACATCCGTATCGTTTCCATAGCGAATTATAATACAGGCGACAGGCAATAGGCTATAGGTTAAAGCCGCAAAAGCCATGTTTGTTATTATTGACAACCTTTCATTATTGGTGTATAAAAAAATTAAAGGCTTCTTAAAATTTAAGGAGGTGCACTCATGCCCAGCTATGTCATTCTCAGCAAGTTAACGGATGAAGGTAGAAAGACCATCAGGCATAAACCTGAAAGGATAGTTGAGGTCAACAAGGAAATGGAGGCGATGGGGATAAAAGTCAAAGATCAGTTCGCCGTGCTGGGCCCGTATGATTTTGTGAATATTGTCGATGCCCCGGACAACAATGCAATGATGAAGATGTCGATTGAACTCGGTTCAAGAGGGTCCGTGGAGCTGCTAACACTGCCGGCAGTTTCAGCGGATGATTTTGTAAAACTTCTAAAATAGGCGACCTTCTATAGTACGGCCCCCACGCGCCTTTCCCCGGCGGGGGGGTCTTTTATTACCTTTCTCTCTGATATGTTAACAATAAGCCGTGTGCCGTAAGGCCCTACTTCACAAAAAATTCTTTTTTATGATAAGGTGTATGAATCGCTTTACAGTTCATTGCCTGCAACATGAGGCAGGAACTATACACTTGCGGTGAATGGAGAACGAAATGGTGAAAAAGATTGTGCTTGCCTATTCCGGCGGTCTTGATACTTCTATCGTAATAAAGTGGCTGATCGAAACCTACAATGCCGAAGTCATTGCTTTCTGTGCAGACCTGGGCCAGGGGGAGGATCTGAACGCCGTCTATGAAAAAGCGCTTAAGACCGGAGCTGTCAAGGCATACGTTGAAGATCTGAGAGAGGAATTCGTGCGTGAGTACATTTTTCCTATGCTGCGCGCAAATGCGATCTATGAAGGCGCTTACCTGCTCGGCACTTCCATTGCGCGGCCGTTGATAGCGAAAAAGCAAATAGCTGTTGCGCTGAAAGAGAAGGCGGATGCCGTAGCTCACGGGGCAACCGGCAAAGGCAATGATCAGGTCCGGTTTGAACTTACTTATTACGCACTTAAACCTGATATAAAGGTAATAGCGCCATGGCGCGAGTGGTCCTTCAACTCACGGCAGTCACTCATAGAGTACGCCGCTAAACATGGAATTCCGGTGCCGGTCACAAAAGAGAAACCGTACAGTACTGACAGGAACATCTTTCATATCAGTTATGAAGGCGGCATACTGGAAGACCCCTGGGCAGAACCCCCAGGCGATATGTATACCATGATGACGCCTCCTGAAAAGGCCCCTGACACGCCGCGCTATATTGAGATTGAGTATAAGGAGGGGAACCCTGCAGGCATTGACGGCAGGCCTATGTCTCCGGTAGACCTTTTTGAAAAGCTAAATACCATAGCAGGTGAAAACGGCATTGGGAGGATAGACATAGTAGAGAACAGGTATGTAGGCATAAAGTCCAGAGGCGTTTACGAAACTCCGGCCGGCACCGTCCTCCACACTGCCCACAGGGCGCTCGAATCAATAACGCTTGACAGAGAGGTACTGCATATGAGGGACTCGCTTATTACTAAGTATGCAGAGCTTGTTTATAACGGTTACTGGTTTGCGCCCGAAAGGGAGGCCTTGCAGTTGCTGATAGACGGTATACAGAAAAATGTCACTGGTACGGTCCGGCTTAAATTATATAAAGGGAATTGTATAGTTGCCGGCAGAAAATCGCCCTATTCACTTTACAACCCGGAACTTGCGACGTTTGAGGCGGAAAAGATATATAATCAGAAAGATGCTGAAGGGTTCATCAAACTCAACGCCCTAAGGTTAAAAGTGAAATAGGGGCTTCAGAAAAATTAGCTGTCTTACAGGCAATATGGAAAAACAGATCCCTTCACAGAATATAAATGACTTGAAATTCCTGCTTGCCCTTTCCTTTATAGAGGACATAGGGCCCGTTACGACAGGGCGGCTTCTTTCCGCATTCCATACTCCGGAAGCCGTATTTAGCGCAGGATCTTTTGAGCTGTCCTCCGTTGCAGGAATAAGCGCATCAAAAGCAAAAAGGATAAAGGAATTTAAAGCCTGGGACAGAATTGACAGGGAGATAGAAAAAGCCGGACACCGCAACATACGGATTGTCACGATCTTCGATAAAGAATATCCCGAGCCCCTGAGCCATCTGGACAACGCCCCTGCAATCCTTTATGCAAAAAGATTCATCATTTCTAACTAACTGTTTTATAAGACTAATTATGTAAGTTTTTTGGTATTGCTGATAGTTTACTGATACCCTACTGATACTCTGCTGACATCGCGTTTCCAGTAACTTAGGATAAAAAAACCGCCAGCTTCCTATGAAACGGAAACTGGCGGTAAAGGAATCTATGCTGCGATTCCGTACTCTTTGATAACTTTTCTGTAGTCTCCGACCGTTTTCACGCTCGGTAATATCTTGGCAAGATCATCGTCTGACTTACCGGATTCCTTCAGTTTTTTCTTAAGACCAATTATTTCCTTTGCCGAAATCGGCTTTCCTTCATCACCTCCGTTTGATGCGTTGCCTTCAGATGAAGGAGCCGCTCCGTTACCTTTTGAAGTATCGGCAGTCTCGGACCCCTGCACAGATCCAGTTGACTCTTTAGACTTCTCAGGAGCCTGCTGGTTGCCGTTATCAGACGGTTGCTGTGCGCTATTAACGGAATTGCCGGTAGCTTCTTCTACGGCCTTCTTCTTCGCGCCAGCTTCCTGCAAGAGTTTACTGATATCGTCCATTGTTTTTGCCCCGTTTACCTTTGCGGCAGCTTCCGCATCGGTGAATCCAGCCTCGACCAGGGATGTCTTTGTCTTTATCATGATCTGAGCGCTGATAGCGGGTGTCTTGTTCTCTGCTCCGGCAGTTGCGGCGGCCCCGCTATTTGCAGCCGCGTTTTTACCTGTTGTCTCTGCGGTTTTGTTTGCAGCAGCCGACGCATTGCCTTTGTTATTTTCACCGTTTGAGGCATCATCCACTTCCTCATAAGAAGCGATTCCAGATCCGATTAAGCCATACCCGAGAAAGCCGAGGGCACGGCCCAACGCGGATGTTTGAGCGTTGGCATATGGATTAGTCTTATCCGCTCCGCCTCCGCCGATATTGACCTCAATTGTCCCTGTTGCTGTGCCCCGCTTCGTCTTCACGGTCACACTGCAAAGAGTTGTGTTGCCGTCGGGACCTTTGATGAAAACTGCCCGATGAAACAAGCATTTTTCCTGTCCCTCTTTATGATCATCAATGCACATCATGACCCTACCGTCGACTGTCATATACGGGACATCGATCGTTACATACTGCGGCTGCTGGTTTTTTCCTGCAATATTCTTTGTTTGCGTCAAAATCTTGATGAACTCCGAATACTGCCGGTATCTTTCCAGTGCCTGCTTTACCGTCTTTTCGGCATCTTCCTGCATTTTTTTTGAAGTTTCCTGTAACGTCATAATAGTTATGCTGCCTCCTTTTGAATTATCTTAAGCGGTCCGGTAACAAATGCTCCGCCGATCTTGACGGTTTGAAGGGGACCCTTATGTAATATTTCCACTGACTTCTTTCCTTCCTTCCCTGAAAGCTCCAGTTTTGTTCCCGGAGAGAAGAACTTCCGGTAGATTTTTCCGTCTGTTTGAAATATCGGCTGAAACTTGAGCGACCATTTCTCCAAGAACGGGAGATATAGCCACCCCTTTCTATCAGCGGGTATCTGTTGCTCATCATAGACTAGAGCATCTTTGGCCTGTTTAAAAACCACATTAGCGCTTGCGGCGCTTACGGCGGTTGATCGCTTTTGTAGTTCAGAAAGGCAACTGAAAGCAATATCCACCAATTCATCTGTCGTTTTGCCTTCAAATTCCATGTTTATCCTCCTATGCTTGCGCCGCTTTTGGATTTCCTATCAGCTTATAAACATTCCTGTGTTTTTTAACTGCCATGAGTACCCTTGCTTTAGCGGCCTCAACCGTACATGTTTGCCCTATCATTTCTGCAAGACAACCTTCCTTCCAGAAGCCGCATGCGATACATATCTCATATTTTGTTTTGCTTGCCATACAGCCCTCCAACCCCTCTATATATAAAAAACCCCATGGATGTACCAACGGTACCGCCCATGGGGCTATGATGTGCTAATAGATATTAAATAAATATGACAAAACAAAAACCCATGGCAGCACCAAGAAGGCGCTGCCATGGGTCGATTCGTCAGTTGAGATTATTAAGTTTTGCTTTGAGTTCTGCCAGCTTCCCAACAATCCAATTACGCCTATTTATTTTATTGGCGTTACTGTGGAATCTGCGCGTTTCGCCATGCCGCCAAGTTACTGTAATACTTTGCAGCTCTGCATCGTATTTTGCGATCTTTTCACCGATGGCAGTTTTCTTTTTCTGGAGATTGTCGTTATTCATAATTTCTCCAAATTAGAACATCGCAAACTGTGCCGGCTTGCCGTTCAGAACGCTGTCAATATCTCCGTATTTAACTTCGACTATAGACTGTTTTTTCTTTTTGCCTTCCAGCACTATCACCTTAACCACTACGTTTTGGTCAATTGTTGTTTTGGAGGATTTGATCGATTCGGGCTTCTTTGCCACTTTTCTGGAAGCTTCCGAGAAGATCGTCTCTTTCCCGGTGATCCCCAGTTGCGACTCGATTTCCATTTTCCGGAAATTGGCCCAGGCTTTCTCGGCACCGCTGTAATCGCCGCCTTCAACGAGTGCCTTACCCATTTCTTCGATAAGGGACTCTCCACTGGATGCATATTCTGCCAATCCCTCGGGTAAATCCCCCTCGACCATCAAGGCCACTTCAAGCTTTTTTGCTATCAGGGCAATCGCTATCTCCTGCATAGTGTCACCATAACAGAAGAAAAAAACCTTCACGGGCCGGGTCTGGCCGATCCTCCACGACCTTCTTGCAGCCTGGCGAAGAGTATATATGTTGTATCCGACCTGAAAGAAAATAATGGTTTGGAACTCAATCAGATCAAGACCCGTCTTGACCAGCTCCGCGTTGCACATGAGAACATCACAGTCTGGAGCATGCTTTGCAACCCATGCTTCTCTCTTTTTAGGAGGCACAGATGCGTGCAGAACCTGTACTCTCAGCTTTGCGTCCTCGAGTATCTGCTGAAGCCGCGGGCGTATGTCCCGGGACTCAGTAAAGGTAAGATAGCAGAGCACCTTCCGGCCCTCGGCCTTCTCTGCCTTGCAAAGATTAACAAAGTCCTCTTCTTTGGGAAGAAGTTGACCTTTTTTGAGTTTGATGGCAGGAGCCTCGATAACCTCCACAACCTCTTTGGTTTTATCCTTGATTTCAATGTGCTCAGGGAAAACCACACAACTGTCCGGGTAGGACAGAAGAGATTGAAGCATTGCTCCCAATGCCCTCGTTCCATGTGTTTTGATCGCAGATTTAAGCGAATCCGCGAGTTCATCGTATTGCGCCTTCTGTTCGGTGTCCATCTTGATCGTGATAACATTTTCTTCGTAAGGAGGAAGCCCTTCAATGACATCGGCAAGCCGGATAAATACCGCCTTATCCAACAGGTACTTACCAATAACAAGGGGGGAAACCCCGGGGCGCTTGCGTTTCATTTCGCCCTTTTTCTTCCCTCTTCCATAGTAATTATCTTCATCCTCAAGCTTTTTTACCCGCTCAAGGGTCCCATAGGTCTGCAGCCATTCTGTTGTGTTGCCGTACCCAAAGCCATCAGCTTTGAGTTTCGCAGGGTCCATACGGAATAGAAGAAAAAAGAGATCGTCAGCATAGCCGCCGTTTAATGTGCCAGTGAGACAAAGGCACATTTTAGCCGCGGCAAGAAGGTCCCCCATTGCATACCCCTGAAGACTGTCGCCGGCTTTGAAATCCTGAATTTCATCGATGATCGACATATCCCAATAGCCCTTGAGATATCGCCTGATGAAATTCGCCGGCGAAAAACGCCTCAGTTTGTTGTCTGCCTGCCATAGAGCCGCTCCGCATTCAGAGCAGAAGTGGCGCTTCTTTTCAAGATCATCCCATGTCAGTATTTCATCGCCATCCATGAGCTTTGAACCGCAGTCGGGACAATGAGGCCTTGAACTCTTGACCTTTTTAGAAGCTACAGGCTTCCAGCCGTAGCTGAGTTTGGCCTTCTCTTTTGAGATGACATACACCTCATGAGTCGTAGGCCGAGTTGTTCTTTCCTCTCTTAGCATATCCAGTATCGAGATCACGTTTGGAACACTCAGGTCTACCACTTTTACGTTCGGAATTGTCTGTCTTGTCTCCCGTTTCCACTTTTCCACCAGATGCGTAGGGCAAACTACGACGGACCTTATGGGGTTAGGAGCATTGTTGATAACGGATAGTCCTATCATGGTTTTCCCAGTGCCCATCTCTCCGACAGCAAACAAGTGTTTGCGACCATCCTTATAAAGCGCCTTTGATATAGCCTTAATTACTTCTCCCTGGACAGGGAATGGAGTGCGTAGAAGCTTATGCATAAGCCACTCGAACTCATCTACCCCTGAAGGTTTCATTGGGTTGTAAATCGGCGTCAGATTTTCTTCGATTGTTGCCGCCAGCTGACCCCCATATTTCGTGATAAATTTAGAAAGTTTCAAGATACCTCCTTATTTTTGGGCTTATAGTTGCCCATTTTCTTTAAAACTCGAAAATCCCCTGTTCTGACCAATAATCACACGGTCGAGCAGGCTGATCCCTAAAACATATGCCTCCTTTTAGATACCCAGAAAACAAAAAAAAGCCTTTACAGGCGTATCTAAAAATAGATACCACCCTCCGCGCAGCGGAAAATTTAATTGCGCTGTTTGCAGATAAATACCACGCGCTGGCACATATAGAGATCAAGCTCCCCAATATGGCAATTTTTATTGGAGATCCCAAGGCGCGAGGCCAGCCAATCATAAGCCTTTTGTCTCTTCATCCCCCCGCTTTTCCACAGGGGATCAAATGCTGCATGAGCAGCGCTTTTTGCGTTCCTGAGTTCCGCATTTGCCAACCTCCCAAGAGGTTTGATTGTTCCGGGATGGCAGCCGACATAAGCATCACACGGTTTGCATAGATAAAACATTTTTGAGTACAGGTCTTTTCGGTGTGGATATATCAGATCACCTGTTACGAGACTTGCCCGCTTATTGCAATACGGGCATATCCGTTGTTTTTTTCTTTTGGAAACACTCACTCTGATTGCCCTCCTATTTAAGACTGATGATTGTATGGACAAACAAAAAGCCTCTACAAGCAGTATCTAAAAATAGATACCACCTGTAGAGGCTATGAATTGCGTGCTATTAGATATTAGTATTAACGGATGTGTTCGATACTCATAATGCACCATCCACTACAGTTTTGAATTACAAGCGCCAATTTTACCTCCCTTTAAGCAGCTACCTTTTCACGCGAACGCCTTTTAACGCTTTTAGTCAGAAGTGAGACTATCACGTCGCAAATAGCATTGTCATCCCAGGAGACTTCATATCCGCCGAGACCGCCCCACCCACGAAGCGGGGAAAAATATCCTTCTTTGCCCAGAACAGTTTCAAGGTTCAACAGCCAGGACTTATCGAAGGGTATCTTTCTTTTGGCAAATGCGGCACATAGAGCGTTCTCCCTTTCTGCAGGAGAGGTCCAGATAATGCATTTTTCGTCTATCTTCTCATCCCACAAAAGACCAAACTGTTTGCCATAACCCATGCTGTAGCCCCGGAACCGCAATGATGTGTTGTGGTTCCGGATTACTTTGATGGTATCGTCGCCGTCTTTGACGTAGGCTTCCCTGCCGGTTGCCAGCAAAGAGAAAATAGCTTTTACCTGCTGGGGTGCCCCATAAAAAGACAGGAGCGACAGAGTGTTATCCGAATATTGGTTGCTATACAATCCCATGTCGGTTTTGCAACTCACCCCTTTAATCGCGATTGTGGGGACCTGGACATTATTATCTGATGTCATACCATCTACCCCCTTGATTATCGGTCTCGATGACTCTTATCCCAACTGAATAAGTGTCTGTTGTGATTTCCTTATCTTCTTCCTGACGGACTGAGGTTGTTCTGTCGGAAAACCCTTTAACAAACAACGCTCCGCTGTCGGTCTTGATCTTCCCATCAAGAACCCCCGCCGTGATCAGAGAAACAAGGTGCCCCTTCCTTAACGGAAGCACGGGGCTCAAATGTTGGATTTTCTCTTTGTAGCCAGTGATTTTTTTGACTTCACCGAGTAGCCTTAACCGGTTACCCATTATTTCCTCATCGGTCAACGCGGTACCGCTTTGAAAGACGCTCGGACCTTCCGTGGCTGGCACGAAATACTTCTGTGGAGTTACCGTCTCAATATGAGGATATGGTGGAGCCGGGAAAACTTCGCCGTCTTCAACTCTTTCGGATCTTTTCACCCCAAAGAGTACTGCCTGGTTGTAGTATGAGGCATGATCGTCCACGTGCGACCTGACTACAGTGATGTCCTCAAAGTGCTGCCCGATCCAGTCCCTGACCTTGTCATAGCCAAAAAGCATCTCCCTGACTATATAAATCATCAGGCCGCCTGGCGCCAGCCACTTTATTGAATGTTTGAGGAATTCGATTTCCATCCTTTTCCCGTTGTCGTTATCGTATGGAGGATTCAGCCAGAGAAGGCCCATGCTCCCCAACGGATTTACGCGCGCATCAAAAATGGAACTCAAGACGACCTGGTTGATTCTACTATGGGCCATCTGCGCTCTTTCGGCATCGAGCTCAACACCCCACCGTTTACAGTTATAGCTTCCGATACTCCCCAAAGCCAGACCTTCACCACAGCACGGATCAAGGATATTGTAGTTTTTCTTGCCAAAAAGTACCCATTCCCGGATACATTCCAGGGTTTTATCCGGAGTCGGATAGTACCCCATTTTACCGTCTGCTACTAAACGTGCCAATATAACCTCCTTTTTTCATAAAAAAGCCCTTATCGGCATATCCAAAAGGATACGGCCGATAAGGGCTATGAAATGTGTGCTATTAGATATTAGAGTTTGGGACTAAATCAGCTAATCATCCCGTAATAGTCTATCCAGGGGTAGGGAGCAGATTGCGACGACTCTCATTATAGCCATAACTCGTATTAGATTTTAGGGACACTGCGCTGCACGGGATTTTCTTTCCAGTATTCTTCGCAATGCTTCGTGATCCGATGTTCCCTTGCGCGAGCTTCCTCTATTATCCCTTTAAATTGTTCTTTCTCACTGTCAGTCAAGGTTCCAATATATGCTTCCAAATTATTCAGTTCCTGCATTTTTCTCCTTTCCCCGTCATACTTAAGGAGCAAGTCATGAGTTTTTAATAAGCCGCGAATTCAAGCGCGCTCTCTTCCTTAATGCGGTCCCGATAAGCCACAAGGATCGGATTGATCTCATGGTCCGGCATGGTAATATAATCCTCGTTCGCAGACCGTATCTCCAGCTTCTTTTTAGCCCTGCTCATAGCTACATAAAACAGGTTGATTTCCTCGCCTATTCTCTGGATGTCATCACTAGGGATATCTGCTAGTATTGCCTTTCTGAAGCTAGCAATGTCCGTAATTTTTTGTTTAGCGATAAGTTCCAGAATGTCCGGGTAATCGTCGTGAAGGATCACTCGATCCCATTCTAACCCTTTGCTTGTATGCGCGGTCGTAAGATAGGTGTCCGCGTCTCTGAGGTATGCGTTACCTTTCGCTATATTCTCCAGGTGCAGGATGTCTCGCCCGAACTTCTCGACAAGGCGAAGCGACGACTTTAACTCAATATCGCCGACCTGTTCTGCATACATTTCAATCTCTTCGTATGAGTTGAAATAATTCAGCCACACTTCTTTGATCTCTTTTTTAAGCTCGTAATTTCGTGTCTCTAACACTTCCTTGAAAAAGTACAGCGATTTAGGAAGGCGGAATATTTCTTCAGGATTCCGCACAGTCTTAAACTTTGTGTCGATCAATGATGCCATAATCTCTATTAGCTTTGCGTTTGTCCTTGAGATATGGCAAACGTCTGCTGTATCCTCGCTTTCCTCTTTTGTGGCATAAATAGGCTCATTCTCTCCCTTGAATGTTTTGAGCAGACTTGATGCCAGGTTTGCCACAGAACAGGGAATCCGGAAAGAGGTCGAAAGGTAATGTGCGGAATCGGCTTTGAATTTCTTCATGGCATTGGTGGATTTTCGAAAGCCGTAGATGCTTTGATGCTGATCGCCGCAGATCACTTTTTTGCCCTGCAAAGAGTCGAAGATGCTTAAAGTCACGAAATTCGTGTCCTGGCTTTCATCAAGTAGGATCACGTTGTAATTAAGAAACATCTTGTATTTTTCGATATTCAGTTGAAAAAATTTTAAGTAAAAATTATGCGTCGGCTTGATACTATTACGGAGAAACTTCTCATTCAGTAGCGATACTGCGGTGTGGATATAATCCGCTGTTAAAAGAGGCATTTTTTTAGCAAGCATTGTATAGCTCAAATTGAGTTTGGCGTCGCTCGATATGATCTCATTCAGCACTGCCATGGATAATTCCTTATGCGAACTGTAACAGTAATTTGCGAAAACCTCGCTGATAAAGTTCGCAAAACTCCAGTCCGCAACATCGAGAATGTCCATGAGTTCGCGGGCCCTGTAGTCAGCTCTGACTTCCCGCAAATTAAGTGCGTTTTTCGTAAAGCGGTATGCGAGTCCGTGGGTTGTGAACACAGCCACGTTGCCGGGAAATTTCTTCTTTGCCTCGTCAGCAATCGATTTATTGAAGGCGAGATAAAGAAACCGCATACCCGGATAGGCTTTGGCGATAGAAACCATGGTGCTGGTTTTACCCGATCCGGCAAAGGCGTTGATTTTTATTTTGGCATCTACTCCAACGCTTTCTATTATCATTTTTTGCTGGGCTGTTAACTCGTACATGACGTCCTCCTTTTTCATTTTCATAATAAAAAACCCCTGCGAGAAAATAAGATACCGCCCGCAGAGGCTTTGGTAACTATATGATATTAAGCTTTGGCTATATTCGCTCCCTTATTTCCATTAAACGAAAAGCCTGCCTAGCATATTCTGTCCTACCAACTCTCCCCTTATCTCAATACGGCCCCAAAAGCGATTAACCGCATTGTCTACCGAACCGACTTCTACCAGCTCCTCGGTCCCGGTGGACAGCAGTAAATCCCTGAGATCGGCGTGTTGCGTGAATTTGGCAAGAATTACTCTCCTCATACTGTCTACTTTGTTCTTGGACCAGCCAGGCGCGATATCCCAGGAATACAGCCCATGATCAGCCATTGCCAGTAAAGACGGAGATGGTGCGGCCATGAGCCATTCTGCCACCTCTGGTTTCCGGGCCTTGCCGAATTGATATGCATGCTCAGCGGTTGGGAATTGCCGGCTTTCGAACTCAATGGCCCTGCGATATAGGCTCGAAAATGCTCCGTATGGTTTCTCATTGGCCCGATAGAACGTGATCACTTAATCAAACCCTCATACTGCTTTGGGCCCCCGATAGCCTTTTGAGATGGTGCGTAGTCCTTTGGCTGGGCGGTGAACAGCTTCCTCAATATGAGCTTATTCGGGAATATATATGGGTTATCTTTATGGAATTGAGCCTTATCCAGTCCGAAATACTTTCTGGCAAACCTCGCTACTGCCCCTGAACGCGAAATACCGGCTCCGCAGTTTATAAGCAGGGTGTCTATTTTGATTAAGTTTTTGATGCCAGCAAGAAAATCAATGATCTTTTTTGCGTGTGCGTCGGAAAACAGTATTAATTCCGGGCGTTCATTAAAAACGTCCTCGATATCATCAAAACGCAGGGTGATGATGCGGTAATCCTCCCTGTCGAAAAGTGGGGTTTGGTTAAAGTCTATAATGCTAATCGCTGCCACGTTTGGCATGCTCAACACGGTTACCTTGTTTTTTACCATGTGGTCCCGGGGTACGGCCTTGATTGTAGTAACCATAAAAACTCCTCTTAATTCTCAAGTAATTTTTGTAAGAAATCGCTACAAATTTCGGGGTTGATTTTCTTTGTACGAAGGAATCTAATTAATTTAATCTCTTCTGACGTATATGCACCTTCAATCTCAGTATCTATATCCGCTTCTTCTTTTTCAGCGCATTCTTTAATCAACGCAGAAAATCGTTTTCTTTCATTTGTCGGCAATCCAATTTTCTTTGCAACTTCATCAGCGCTATGAATAACAATGCAGGGAATGGCTAGGCTCGCTGTATGGATTTTTGACTCCCGAAGGAGTTCAGAAATCGGCGCTCCGGTGAACTGTTTAATAATGTTCACGAGCGTTAGGAAAAATCTCGCATCATGGGTCCGGAAAAAAGCCATTTGCTGTGTTAAGGACGAATAACAAGTGAAGATAGCGAAGTAAGATGTTTTTATGTTATCGATAGTGATATAGGCATTTTGACCACAATCAAATTTAGCAGGAGGCAGTGCTTCCGGAACCATAATTCTGCAAAGGTCAATCTTCGCGCTTTTTAAAAATTCAGGCAACAAGACTTTAACTGTATTCTCTATCTCGCCATACGTCCTCCTTGGCCGGTTAAATCTTGCAGGCAGATCAAATACTGTAAGGTCATTGGTAAAGACTGGTAATTCATCGGTTGCAAGCCAGGCGTAATTGATACCTGATATGCTTGCAATTCTATCAAGCGCTGCCGCCGCAGGCTTGTAGCGTCCAAGTTCCCAAGCTGTTATTGATGATCTTATCTCGCCGATAGCCTCTGCCAGTTCAGGCTGCTGAAGGCATTTTAAAGCTCGCAATAATTTGATTTTTTCGCTGATTTTCATTGTCATGTTTTTAATTCCTCCCCGAACTCCTATGTTGCATAAACCACATAGGAGTTCGGCGCTCCTTCACGAAATTTACGATTTCGAAATCTCTGATATTGTTTCAATCCACGCTCTGTAACGGGAGCGACTTGCCACTATTTAAAGATATTACCGTTTCAGTATATACCAAGATCCTCTTTCACAAAATTTACGATTTCGAGATCGCGGATGTTGAAAAACTGAAAGAAATGCCCCGATTGTGCCTCACCTGACAGATGCCCCACTCCCCTGTTCTTTGCATCAACGTCGGCCAAGTCAAAGCCATTATCGTAGAGGACCATGCCGTTGAGTCTTTCAGCCGAGGCCTCATTTTTACAAATCAAATAAAAATAAGATTTATCGCCCCGGCGCCCTACCCTACCGCGTATCTGGTGGAGCTGCACAAGCCCGAACCGCTCGGCATTTGTTACGGCGCAGACTGTGAGCCTGGCAACGTCGATACCAACCTCTGCAGCTGACGTGGACACCAACAGCTTGATATTCCCGTTGCTGAACTGACGCAGGATGCTTTCTTTGTCCTTAATCTTGCCGTGGAGAAGGCCGACGCTTTCGCCGTATTTACCAGTCCAATACTCATATGCCTTTACTGCGGGCTTTAAGCCGTTTTTCTCCGATTCAACGGAAGGGTAAACGATTAACGACTGATTGCCTTTTGCCATTTCCGATTCTATTGTCGTTATCACCTTACCGTATTGGTGCTTATCTATAACCAGCTCCGTGTTAGTATCCTTTTTAAAAGGGGTTTCATTCAAAATAGATACGTCCATGATACTTTGCACAAATAAGGCATAGGTGCGAGGTATGGGAGTTGCCGACATCTCAAGGACATTGCACTCCGGCCCGAAAGCAAGTTTATCACGCTGCTTAACCCCGAATTTATGCTGTTCATCGATAACGACGAGCCCTATTTTGTGGTTCTCCCAACTATTATAAAGAAGCGCATGCGTCCCCACATACACATCCGGGGTCGCCCTTTTTGTCTTTTCCGATGCAGTATGAAGTGCAACATAGGCATGGCCCGCCATGGTCTTGGCCAGCCTCCGATATGTCTGTACTGCAAGTATTTCAGTAGGGCAGAGATATAGCGCCCGATACCCTGCGCTCAGGGATGCCATGATAGCGGCCGTCGCCACTTCCGTTTTCCCGGAACCGACATCTCCTATAACAATACGCCTCATCGGGCGGGTACGCTCCAGATCGCGCATCACATCCTCTACCGCATTTTTCTGATCAGGGGTAAAGGTGAAAGGAAACGAATTGATAAAGGTCTCAACTTTTTGCCTGTCCACATTGAAGGGCGACCTTTCCATCTCGTTTTTGTCAGCAGATTTTAATAGCTCAACGTATAATTCTCGATACCCCATGCTCCACCGAGCCAGGTCCACTTCGGAGGTGTCTTTCGGGAAGTGTAGCATGCGGGCCGTTTCCCTCAAATCGGGGATGCCCCGTTTATCGAGGATATCCTGCGGCAACGGGTCTTCGTCCAGGGAGTCGATCATCTTTTTGATTTTGCTAGCCTTGATTTTATCGTTGCTGTATATCGGCTTTAAACTGTCCGAAGTCCCCTGTATGATTTTCGGGTGAACTATTTCGCCTTCTTTTACCTTCCCCGAAAGCGTAACTATATTGCCTTTGCGAAGAGTTATGCGGTGATAGTTGTTATGGGAAAAAAAGATTACTTTAAGCTGACCGCTGCCGTCCTGGAGAAGTGCGTTGAACTTTTTGGGTGTGATGTCCACGGATGACACCCTTCCTCTGACTGTGCAGAGGGAAGAGGTCTTCATTGACGCCGCAATAGAGATTACATTGCAGGTGTCGATATAGTCCTTTGGAAGATTATTAAAAACAAAGTTATTTATCATTATTTATGTTACAATTTTACGCTTGGCGGATTTTTCGGGGATTTATTTTACTGCGGGAATGTTTTAAGCAGAGTTGGCGGAACGTCTGTTACCTGCCTTATACGTATAAATAAGCTTATGCTTTTCTATTTTGCCTTTAGCCAAATCCATTAACGCCTCACACGCCTTACTTCTCTCATTTTTGTTAGCTGGTTTTCTGTTCCAGGCAACCTCAAACATTGTCAAGGTTCGCCCTCCTGTGATGGGATGCTCGTAGAGTGCGCCTGAGCCAGTGGGAGAAACGGTAGCTGGTACTGCTGCGGTATATATTTTCCCGCCGATTTCAACTGTGAAATTGACCACGAAGAAGATCGTGCCGACAGCCACATCCGCTTCTATGTTACTAAATTTAATGAGCATGCTTTAATTATGACCTAAATATGTCTGTAGATAAAGTCCTTATTTATTCCATATTTTTCCCGCAAAACTGACAATATTTCCGGCAGTATCTGAGCATCAAGGTCTCCGGTGAAACTTACTCGCGTGTACTCATCACACTCTTTATCTGCATCCCGCTGAAACGGTAATTCCACTATTTCGGGCATTGCGGAATCGGATGCCACGAGTATCTTAGGACAATAACGGCCTTTCTCCAAGACGTATTTATCACCTGTCATACAATTAGAACATTTCGCCTGTTTAGTATTGGCAGCGTACTGTCGAATTATTGCTAATTCTAGGTGCTTCCTAAAAGTATTGGGATCATATGCGCCGAGTGAGTCGACGTAAGCGCGTGCTTTATTAACCATCTCTTTGGATCCGTCGAGAATAGGTTTCGGTGCATTTATTAAAGATAGATACTGGAATTTGTATATCCTGCGTGCAAGTCTCTGGTATGCAATATTTAACTCGCCATTGTCTTTCATATTGGTCCCCCTTGGACGATCTTATATCAAAGCTCAACCTTTACTGTCACGCATTGGCTCTTTATTTCATGTATTATAATTTCGTTGGCGTTCACAAAACCCTCAGCTTGACACTCTCAATGAAAGTTGTGACAGACAAATTATGGTCAATGGAAGATATTGTGAATTTGATAGATAGTGAGAAGTAGAAGCCGGGTACTTACTCACTCCACGCACCCGTTCCCGTCTGATAAAATGACATATCATTGCAAAAACCACCCTCAAACATTTTAGATGAGTGAGCATCTAAGTTGGCAATCCCAACAGCCCTGTCGGTGGTGCTCCCCTTCGTATCATAAATACTTTTGCGTTATTAAGGAGCTTCAGGCGTTACATCAAAAATATTTTCAATGGCATCACCTATGGTCTGTATTATACAAGATTTTCCAAACTGATGCACTACCAATAATTGCGATTTTTGAGTATCCTAATTTATTCTTGTTGGAGAAGTTCTGGGTGCCTTATTAAAAAAATCTGTATTTCTGAGGAAATAAGATGGGTCTGGCTAAGGCCAGGAGATCAAGCTCCTATGTGGCCGGTGAGATCGCGGCATTCTGCAGCTACTTGGACTTCCTTAAAAAGACATACAACCTGCGGCCGGTACACCCCGAGGACCTGATGGACCTCCGACCGAGGGTGGAGGCCCGGCGATCCTACACCGCGCAAGCAAGCAGATATGTCTTTCTGCAAGGCAAAAGCGAGATCAAAAAGGTTAGTTTAAAAATGAGGCACAAATGATATTATAAAAACGGTGGTCTCAATTGCCCGGGAATGAAGTAATATCGAGTATCTGGGACGTGACAATAAATCTGAACAGGGAACTTTATGGGCGAATCAAATAACGATGGCTGGTGCCTATATGCTTTAAAGTGCCGGAACAATTATTTGTATATTGGCGTGACAAATAACCTTGAGCGGCGTGTGAAAGAGCATGCTGATGGCAAGGGCAGTAAGTTTGTGAGGTCCTGGAGACCGTTTGAGTTAGTAAAGGTGATATCCTGTGAGAGCGGAAAAGAAGCCCGGCAACTAGAGTACCAGATTAAAAAATTAAAAAGAGATAAAAAGCTTGCTGTGTTAGGCATTGAGATTGGAGAGGTTCCAAGAAAATATCCTCAACTCCAAAAAGATATTGAAAATATGACACTCTGTAATGTTATCTTAAACAGGTTTTAGGCTTATATGGTGGAAAGAAAAAGATGTCGATTCAATTAATCAACCAATATTACACAAAACTCGACCGCATCCATAAATTCGGTGGATCACGAAACGAAACCACTGTCAGAAACGCATTTTACAACCTCCTGAACGACTATGCCCACACGCGGGATCTCGAACTCGTGACAGAAATTACCTTGGCCGGAACGAAAGGTAAACCCGTGACACCGGACGGCATTGTCAAAAATGTCCTCCGCCTTGACTATGGGTACTGGGAAAGTAAGGACGAGTCAGATGACCTCGACGAAGAGATAAGGAAAAAACTCCAGAAAGGATATCCGACTAGCAATATTCTCTTCGAGGATAGCTCACATGCCATTCTTATCCAGCAGAACGTCGAAGTCATGCGGGTAAACATGCGTGATGCTTCCGAATTAGACAAAATCCTCACCGCATTTATATCCTTCGAACACCCGGAGGTCAAGTCATTCAACGAAGCCATAGAACATTTCAAACAGGACATACCCACTATTGCCATGACCCTGCACGATATGATAAAGGCTCAAAACAAGACGAACAAGCCATTTAGGGATGCCATAAACGCCTTCCACGAAATGTGCAAGGAAGTTATTAATCCTAATATCACCTTCGACGACGTGCGGGAGATGCTCATACAGCACATCCTGACAGAAGAAATCTTTGTCAGCATCTTCAGCGAGTCTCAATTCCATCATGAGAACAATATTGCAAAAGAACTGAACAAAGTGGAGGAGACATTCTTCACAGGACAGACCAGGCGGCAGACATTAGATCATATCAAGAACTACTATGAGAGCATAAAGGCTCACGCTACAAGCATAGTAAGTCATCACGAGAAACAGAAGTTCCTGAAAATTATTTATGAGAATTTCTACAAAGCTTACAACCCCAAGGGTGCCGACAAACTGGGTATTGTATACACCCCTAATGAAATAGTTAAGTTCATTATCGAAAGCGCGGACTGGCTACTGCATAAGCACTTCGGAAAGACTTTAGCGTCTAAGAACGTTGAAATCCTCGATCCTTCCACAGGGACTGGGACATTTATCTGCGACCTGATCGAGGCTCTCCCAAACCAGCACCTCGCCTACAAGTACCAAAACGAAATTCATGCCAACGAGGTAGCCATTCTTCCGTATTACATCTCAAACCTGAACATTGAGTATACCTTTAAACAGAAGATGGGCTATTACGAGGAGTTCAAAAATATATGTTTTGTGGATACGTTAGATAATATTGGCGGGCTGGTATATTCACACCTTGGAGGGTTGGCATATTCGCAAAAACAGACGAAAATGTTTGGGTTCAGTAGCGAGAATGCTGAGAGGATAAGATCCCAGAATAAGAGGAAGATATCCGTTATCATGGGGAATCCCCCATACAATGCTAACCAGATGAATGAGAATGAGAATAACAAAAACCGTGTTTATCCTGCTGTAGATAAGCGGATTAAAGAAACATATATTAAGGCAAGTACCGCACAGAAAACTAAGGTCTACGATATGTATGCCAGGTTCTACCGGTGGGCGTCTGATAGATTAGATAAAAATGGAATCGTTGCATTCATTACTAACCGATCCTTTATTGACAGCAGAACATTTGACGGCTTCCGTAAGTGCATAGAAGACGAATTCAATTACAGCTACATTATTGATACAAGAAGTGATGTCAGGCTGAATCCTAAGATTGCTGGGACTACTCACAACGTCTTCGGAATACAGACCGGCGTTGCTGTCATGTTCCTGGTGAGAAAGGAAAAGAATAAAGAAGCCTGTCACATTCAGTATTTCACACTCCACGATGAACAGAAAAAAGAAGAAAAACTGGACTGGTTCCGAGACTCTAAAATTCAGGATATTCCCTTTGAGGATATCCAGCCAGACAACAGGCATAGTTGGATAAATATTGCCGACACCAATTTTGAGGATCTGCTTCCCCTGGCGAACAAGGAGACTAAGCTAGGGAAGAAGGAAACAGCTGTTTTTAAGCTATTTTCTTTGGGGGTTGTCACGGCACGGGACGAATGGGTCTACGATTTCAATCAAAAAACCTTGGCGAGTAAGGCAAAGTTTTTCTGCGATTAAGGAAAAGGTGGGAGCGGGGCGAGTCCGGGCCTATCTACAAGATGAGGCTATCACAAAGAACGCGATGGTTGATTTCCCGATGAGAGTGTTTTGATGGAAGCCAGTAATTGAGAAAGCGCTTTATTGTCAGTAATGGTCATTTGATAGAAGGGGCACCTTTCGTGGTTGTTGTTTCGGCAGTATTCCAGCCGCTGAATGTAGCTTGGAAAATAAACGTTGGCAGTTGCGTTGCAAGACTGTCTCGTTGTTGTAAAGGGACACTTTGATGAAATTTGTATAGATGATTTATTTCTTCTCATGTCTATGGATCGAGCTTTATTACACTCGATTTCTGGTGTTAATCGTAACACGGAGGTAATATTGTCAGCAAGAGAGATCGGCTGATTTTTCTATAGGAATTGTGGTCTGACAAAGCAGGAATGTGCGAGACCACGGGGATTCTATGATTGACGGATTAGTGCCGGGGGAGCCTGTTTCCTCGACTCCCCCGTTCTTGCAATGTTATTGTAACGAATCACAGTCGCAGAGTCCCGATCCCGATAAAAAAGCCGAACGGAGTAACCTTTTTCAGGTTACGACCGTCCGGCTTTTTTATGAATTTATACCTCCCGAAATCCCTTAGAACATCCCAGCAATCTGAGATGCCAGCTTGTCTGTTAAGACCGCTGCCGCCTCGTCTTTTGAAATATTTGTCTGAACCGCAGAAGCCACGATTCTAGTTCGGTATGTCTGATAATCTGAGTGTACGGTATGTTGAGTCTTGAGTTCACTGGAATTCCCTTGTTTGGCATTAGTGATCACGTTTCCTGTAACTCCCCCCTCAACTCTTTCCTGAATTTGCAAATCGAGGGCTCCGATATAGCTATCAACATGAATTGTTGAGCCAACCACACCGCCTATAACGGCACCTGCTATAGCGCCTACACCGATACCAGCTGCCGAACCGAGTCCGCCTTGGCTGAGCGCTGCACCGGCGACCCCTCCGCCGTAGCCCCCGACTAGCATGCCATCAGCAGTGATTCCTTTTTTGGCAAAATCCATGTATAAAACATTTGCCTGAATTATATAAGATGCCTGTTTGGGATTAGTAACCAGATTAACGCCCTTCTGAGTAAGCTTGTCACGCAACAGACCCTCCAACTGTATTTCCTGCATCTGGCTGGTATTGGTAACCCGCACATATGCAGTCCTGGCACTTTCAAGAGTCGCCGCATCCAGAAAGATCGAATCGCCCTGCATATTGACGTTCGTTGTCATGGTTCTGTGCTCGATGGCTGACATTGTGCCCGCGCAGCCGAATAGCCCTGAAAAAGCACATAACAATACGATAAAAACTACGGATAATCCTAATCTTTGTCTCATTTGTAAAGCCTCCTATTATTTTTTTTTGAATAAATATTATTTTTGTGCTTGTACGCACTGTTCCTTGGTCGCCGACTCACAGCCGCCAACGCAGACAACATTGCCCATGGCATCAAAATCGGCGCCGCCGCCGGTCGCTTTGGAGCATTGAGGATTGCCTGTGGCGTCGACGCGACAATCGCCTCTGCCGCATACCACATCCCCGATACTATTTTTGGTGATGCCGCCGTTCGGATACTTGGGACACCAAACATTGCCTATATTGTCCTGCAAGCAAATGGCAAAGGCATTTGAGCAGACCGAAAGGGAAACTATTGCTGCAATACAAAGCAGTATCCCACTGACGATTTTATTTTTCATGCATACCCCCTAAAAAAATTTAAGACATAATAGCCCCCATGGATGTACCAACGGTACCGCCCATGGGGCTATATTGTGCTGATAGATATTAAGTTTGTTCCCGGTAAGTCCCAGTGGATTGCCACAACTTTAAGGCGTAATCTTTTTGTTGAACGGATTTTCAACCTCTTCCGCCGGGGTTATGGTTATTTTATCGGGCAGCTGCTCGGCTCTCAGGGTTTTCACGATGCCGTCCAAAATGGCCTTTAATGCTTCCGCATTGGCAAGCCCTTCCCTGTCCCGTGTGATATCGATGCTTCTGTACATCGAGATGCGGTCCAGACGATTCTCGACTTTTAACCCCCCTATTTCTAAGGACTCTGTTTCGTTGGTAAATGGATGAAATCCCAACTTTTTCACTGAAACATGCTCCGCATGGCACGCAGAGCCACCGACCGTATAACGCTCCCGGCAGCTATATAGGGCGATCCGAATCCCTTATTGCCCCTTTTTGTCTCGCCATTGTTGTAATGAGGCGTTGGTTCCGGCAGTGGAAGTATCACCTGTTTGGCGGAGGCTGGAAGGTTCGGGAAGAAGTTAATGCCTGTCATCTCCTCAAGTTGGGCGATACTTAAAGCATGCCACTCGTTTCCTGGCTTGTTTTTGACATAGTAGGCTGCGCCCATTTGTCTTTTCGGATCAAACACTATTTTGAAAATATTGGTCGGGACTAAAACCCGACCATTAATCTGCTTTATGGTATTGCCGAGGTAGAGAGGGCCTGTGATGACATAAAGGTCCCCATCCTTTTTTGCAAGGGATCTGACGGAGCTTTCGATACCTTCCCATAAATGTCTGTTGTTATCCGGGTCCTGCGGAATCATATTGGCAAGGGAAAAGCTCTGCCACTGGGCTTTCTCGGTTGGTTCGTCGGCTGAACATACCATGTGGCCGCGGTCGAAGCCTGAGCGTGAAAAATCTTTCAGTTCAGATCTTTCGCTGGCCGGAAGCCGCTCTTCAGGATGAAAACTGTTGATCCTTTTTAATCTTCTCGCTTTCTCCAAGTTCTCGCGTGTCAGGTGTTCGGCAGACCATAGCGGGGTTCTCGAAATGCCGGAGTGCATGACGGCGAAGTTGTCAAAGCATAATTCGTGCGTTTTTGCGGCCTTCTGGGTGCTTATGATGTCCGGCGCTATCCCGTTCAAATATTCTGATTGGCATTCAGTGGTCGCTGCGAATAAAGGCGTGACGATACACGCTGCCAAGAACGGGATAACAACCAACATTGAGACTTGATGCGGGACGAAGGACGTAACTTTACTTATCATTAATCTGATACCTCCTATAGTTATTTCTCCATGATAGATATTAGCAAACGGCTTTTTAGGAATTTTTCGTGATTAAATTTTCGGGGAATCTTCGATTTTTGATGTTGTATTTTATTGTCAGCTAATTCCCGACAGCGCCAACTCGCCTTGTGAGAGATGCTTGACTATTGTTTCGCAGTGTTCTTCTTTTGCTTCTATACCTACGGCCTGAATGCCGAGTTTCTTAGCGCATAAAAGATCAGCCCCAGAACCAGCAAAGGGAACCAATAACCTCCCTTGCGGAGGGACAGCGTACTGGATCAGAGGCATGATAATACCCTCAGGTTTCTGCGTAGGATGAATTGCATAACCATGGCAGCTGCGTGAATAGATAACCGATCTTGCCAGCCGGGGTCCGCCGTCCTCGGATTTGTAGGAACTGTCTGCGATCCCTCCCCAATGGACAGGTCTCGATTTTCTTCTGATTGTTTTTGCTGTGGCATCGTTTGTATATTGCGGGCACTTATAGATATCGGCCCAGGGCATATCAGCCGAGTAAAAATGGGCGGCCAGTTCGTGAACGCGTCTGAATCTGTCAGTATGTATGCTTGAGCCATTATGCTTTTCCCAAACAATGTCATGCGACATTTTCCACCTAGAGAACTCTGCAGCTTTATCCATAAACATCCGAAGGGAACCAAAACACCACATGCTGGGCGCCACAGGTAAAAGCAATTCCGGCCAACCGTCAGGCCACCTATCCCATTGGAGCGATGTTTCTTCGTATGGAGGGTCTGCGATGATCGCATCGGCTGTAAGATTGAGCGCTGGTACAATTTCTCTCGCATCTCCGCAATAGAGAGTTATCAGATCATCTCTATAAAAAGGTTCTATTGGCATAATCCAGTGTCTCCTAACTGCACTATCTCTTTGCGCCACTTATACATTCTTGCATACTCCGTTGGGACAGCTCCGGTTCTCAAAACTGGATAAGCGCTTTACAAAAGGTTTCGGGATTGACAAACCCTATTGGAAGCGCTATGGTGTGCGTTCTATATAGTTCGCAAAAGGGGCCGATATTTCTTTTCCAAAGCGACCATATAAAATCTTCCCACCATGTCTGCTCTATACACCAGGGCAAGAGGACATTTATCCAATCATTATCATCAACAGGAAAATTGAATTTTTCCAAGAAACCCATCCTGTCCGGCAATGCTTTTTCGCGTATTGTCCAGCACTTAGGCTTGCCGCAGATGCCACACCTCATGGAACTTTCACCTCTGTCAGGTCCGGCGTTATCGATTTCCCAGTAGCCGTGTACGTGCAAACCCATTTTTTTTTGTTTTTTTTGGTTTATATCTTCAGCGGTCATGTTTTCTCTCTGTCCTAATTTCTTATAAATATGTCTGATCCCCTAACTTATGCGGGGAAAAGCGGATGCGTATGCTCACGCCTCACCACTTTTCTGTTCTGTTTTTTTGCAGAGTCGCAGGCGTTGAGTACAATGCGCTCTACGCTCTCGTCAACCGCCCGTAACACTTCGGCTGAAGGCTTCAAGCCCATCTTCCTGATAAACCGCGCTGTTGATGCCTTATTAACCAGTGTTTCCATCTCCATGAAAAAAGGGGGCCTTAAGCCCCCTCCCCCTTTCCTTTTTTCCTCTTATTCTCTATCACCCTCTGCCTTCTGTTGCTCCTGCAGTAAAGGTTGTCCGGCCAGACCGTCCTTACCCTCATAAACTCTTTAGCGTCTTTCCCGGGCTTGTATCTTGCCATCTGAACCTCCTTATGTTTTGAAGTATTATTTGAATCACCATAATTTATGTTAGCATCCGGGTTTTTTGCATTTTTCACGGATTTATTTTGTTGCCGACAAAAATACGAAACCCGCCATCTCACTTCGGGGACATGACGGGTCAAAAGGTATCGGGAATCTCTTTGCTGACCTATGGAGTTCTAATGTATATTAGTTCTGAAAGGAGTGTTTGTGACATGGTATCCGGTTATGTTGAGTTTCATATAGATGACGCAGAACTTATTCAGAGGATTTTTGGTGACAAGATTGCTGAAATCCGTAAATCCGATTATCCGACCCACCGGATTGCACGGTTTGAAAACGCCCCTGATGAATATTGGACGCCTTTCTGGGGTCAGTTCGAGTGCTTATTGACGAATAGTCGGAGGATACTGGTCTGAACTTATCATTCTTGGGGAAATAGTTTCCTCAGAAGTAATTCAAGCTCCTCCAACATTGCGAGTCCTTCAGCAATGCAGTCCAGATCACCTTTTGATTTGGCACCCCTAACCATGCCCGAGACACCGGATCCGATGGCACTCATGGCAGTGCGTATGTGATATAAAGGCGATATGTCCGGCGAGGCAAAGCCCGATTTATGGTCGATTTCATCGCGTCCCTTATTGGTTTTTCGAGCTTTTATCATGAGTTTTAACACTTCCGGATCGTTAATGGTGTAAGGTGCGTATATCTCTCCTGGCTTGTTTGCGTCCATATTATCCTCCATCTTTGGTTTTCGTGCATTTTCCATATTTTTTATAGTCTATTCCCAGTTCGTTAACCAACTTCTTCTTCAAGGCAACGACTTTGTTCTTTTTTAGGAATTCATCATCATCTTTACTGATAATCTCCATCTCAATGGCGCACAGTCGCAACACATTGTGCCCACGGTGTTTCTCTAATAGTGATATTATTTTCTGAGCCTCGACTTGTCTGCAAAAATCCATGACCTCCGGATAGGACATTTTCGTAACATCTATATTAGAAGCACCTGATAGTTCCGCAGACCTATCTTTTGGTAACCCCGCTTCTATACGAGTGCTTTCCCAGTTGACAGCTATTTTTTCGAGAGCCTTGGCGATACGAGGCATAGTATCATTAAGATACCTTTGTTCCGTCTTGCTTTGGGAGGATCGTGATCTCATCTATCTCCTTTTCAATATTTTATCTTTGTTAATCCTGCTATTGTCTGAGATAACTATTTGACAGCATGGTCAATATTCCCTGAAGGGAATTGTTCTCAATTGACAGACTCTTCCCTTCTAAAGGCTTCAGAATATCGTAATGAGATATAAATGTACGATTCGGCTCAATAAGCAACCGGTTAATCACAGGGACGGCATTTTCCAGCAAATTTGCAATAATCGAGTACTCTGGAATAGCATTGTCGCCCATAATATCGCGCAAGTATTGCTCGGTTAACACCGGAATATATTCTTCTCCGTACCGGGCGAAAATCCCTGATTGCCCATCGTGCACACTGTCTTCGTAGCTTACTGACAAGCAAGCAGATAGGTTGATTAGCTCTGGGTTACATGTTTCGATATACATATGGCACCTCCTTTACCGGGTCAGGATTCTACTCATTATCGATCGTATTGGCAGGATACGTTCAATCTACCTGCCTATCCGCTCTCCCTGAACGCTATGCGCAGGAATTGAATCCTGGCTACCTGGAGCGGTTTCTTCTTCCAATAATACCCTTTATATTTTAACAGAAATTCACGCCGCAACAGGTAAGCTATCTCTGCTCTGTTCCTTACGTCCGGCCTTGGAATAGCTGTGCGCCTGATTGAGATCACGGGGAATCCAGTCGAGCCTTGCAGCTGAGCCCAGAGAGGTAAACATATCCACGGCGTGCTCGTATAAATGAATAGTCTCACCGACCAACCCACGAAGAGACTTACCTGCGGTTTTTACCCTCAGCATTTTGCGCCGACGGAACATATCGATTACGCCCTTGTTATCGCCAAAAAGCTCAATGGTTGCCGATGGATAAGCGGTCTTGATCTTCATAGCTTCCTCAAGAGCCGTTAATAATGCGTTGATTTCCGCCAAGTATGAGTTTCTCCCTGGCATCCCTTTGGCTACTGACGACACTTTTTCGCCTCTTTGGAGGACGACAACCCCTACACCAGCTGCGGAGTCTTGTTGCTGGAACGAACCGTCAAAATAGATCATGAAAGGTTCTTCGCTGTACTGAATTCCTTTTGTTCCCATGTAACATATTAACAAATGCATTCTTGAGATTTTCCAGCAATTAAAAACCCCTGTGAGAGGGCAAAATGCCGACTCACAGGGGTTAAGCTTCAAGGAATTATTCTCTACATTGTTCGCAGTTACAAGGCACTACGCCGGAAAACTTGGGAATGCATTGAGTGATGTTGTCCTCGTGAATATGGTGTACCTCATAGGGGGCGTTGATGTATCCCTTTTTGAGATGAATCCAGTATCCGTCGCCACCAGGACCTTGATCCCTGTAATCCTCTATGTCTTCTATGTACTTTGCAAACCGTCTAAGCGACGCTGGGATCTTCAGCATTTTTCCCCTTAAGGACAGGCTGTAAGGCAGAGCATTTCCCGCATCGGCCATCCAGTTCCTTTTTAACGGTGTCACTGAGCTTCTCGAAAACAACTGTCACACTGGCCCTTTTTGATATTTCTTCTTACCTGCGTTCGATTTCCTTTTTGATATCTCCCAGCGCAATCTCATCGATCTGCTGCACCGGTGCGCGGTAGATATTTTTAAGCAGCATCCACTTGGTCGACGCAGCAAGAGAAAGTACGATAAGTACGAAGAATGCCGGCGTGAAGGCGATCACGTCCAACTTACCCCGGGCAAAAGCAATAATCGTGGCTGCAACGAATCCGAGGCAACCAAGGCTCAGAGCATAGATGTTAGTGTAATACTGCTCGAACAGCCTATGGGCCCTGTCGCTGAGAACGCCGCCTTGTTTATTGACAAAGTGCCAGAACAGATTTATCGCATCTGCCTCCACTTCTGTAACCGTCTGCCATCGTTTGGCCTCGGAAAGTTTCGCTTTCTCAATTATGTGCATTACTATTATCTTATCGACGCGCTTCCTGACCTTGAATATCAGGCTGTCCAGCAACAAGTGAACCGCGCAATCCCGTCCCAAGTCCACAGCTATTACGCTTACGGCGCCAAGGACTGTAATAATTGATACGGACACCTTTTTGGTAAACTCAAGATCGCCTTTTTTGCCAACGCTGACGGTAATCAGCCTGATAAGATCATCTCCCCAAATTATGAAGAGGATCAGAGAGGCATACAGAATTATGTGATCCCTGATCTTTTTGCCTATTTTTTCAGATTTTGACTGCATGGTCGTTCTCCTTCACACTAAATCTTTAACGCGCCACTTCGGACGCACTAAATCAGCGAACAAAATTGGGCAGAATTTCTTCCCAGTTCCTTCCTCGATAACGTGACAAATTGCTCCGCTACAACTCGCGCAGAGTTTCAAAACTTCGTCCACATAGGAAGCATAGGTTTGTGCAATCCTATGAACTGGAACAATCCCCGGAAGGAAACAGTCATTTATGTTTATGACTTTACCTCCCTGCCGAACGTGGATGCTATAGTAAAAGCCGTTATGGAAGATTTTTTCCGCCCATTCCTTGTCAGGCCAGTGGTAAAAAGGGCTGGTTACGGTAACTTCAGGCCACTTTCTTGGCAAGAGGTTCATATTCATAGTTCTCCTTCGCTTGTTGAAAGTTTGCCGACACTAAAGCGCATGCTGTTTCAACAGGAACAGCATTGCCTATCTGTTTGGTAATTTCAGTAGAAGTGCCTACAAACTCGTATTCCGTCTCATCATCACTGAAGGACATTGCCCTTGCGAGTTCTTTATTCATCAGCATGCGAAACCGAATGTCCAGTAAATACGGCTGGCCGTCAATGAGGACGAGCCTGCCCTGATCTATCGCTTTTAATAAAGAACCCTTATCCTTTTTGTCTATCATGTTCAGTATGGGTTGAACTAATGCCTGATTCTGTTTTGTCACAATCGTATACAGGGGTGTGTCGCAGGATCGCACACAACCACCGTTACTGCCAGTCTGGTCGGTTTGAACTATTAACGGATCCATCACTGCCTCAACTACTGCCCCGGCCCCATGACCCGTAACTGTTGGGATAGGGGCATCTACACTATGGACTCGCGGCAGCTGCCCGTTACGTTCTCCGAATTGCGGCACTATAAAGGGATCGAGAATGGCCTCTGCTACACCCATTTCGATTGCACTCGCTGTTATAGTAGGAACGGGAGCATATATCATGCGCCCTTCTCCATGCGGGGTTTTTCTCGACGCCATCGCATGTGATACTGTGATCAGACAAGGATCGATAACGGCAGCAACCTGACTTCCGCCCTTAGAGTGACGCGAAATGGTGACCGGCTCGGCAAAGGGCTCCGCCATTGCAAATCTTGCTTTTGTAGTGATAGTGTCCAAGGGTTCATCCACTCCCTTGCATGTATGCCCACTACCGCTGCCGTAATACGGCGAAATCATAGGTAAAGGGTTACAGAAAGTTTCGGCTACTGCAAGGTGTTTGGCATGTGCTGTGATTGTGGGTACCGGTTTATCAATGTCCATTGCACTCGAAGCCCCTTTCATGTTTACAATCATAGCCTCAGCAAGGGCAACCCCTCTTTTTGATGTTATTGTCGGCAAAGGGCTATCGATAGACCTTGAAGTTCTTGGACTATCACCGTCAGCGTGGTTCACCTCTAAAAGCATCGCTGTTGCTTCAGTGATCGAGATAGCTCCGGCACCTACAATTGTAGGCAACGGATATTTAACGTCCCGAGGTGCTCCTGTGCTGCCTTGTGCCAACACAAAAGGCGTGACTGTCTGCTCTGCAACACCAACATGCTTACCGCCGGCTGTGATGCAAGGAAGAGGATCATCAATGGAACGTGCATCAGCATGATTGCGAAGTACGACCTGAAAAGGTTCAGGCCAACTAAATTTTTTGGCGCCAGTCATGAGGCGAGCGAGTGTTTTCTGTGCAAGTGGTTTTTTTCTGTCGAATATCGACTTCCCTTTTGTGGACCAATCGATAATCTCCCGGGCCGACCGCCATTTTTTCTTCTCTCCGAAAAGGTCTTTCTCGGGATTTTTGAAATGTGTAGGTTCCGGCCAGCGTATGGGCTTACCATCTGAGCGAGCTATCAAAAAGAATCGCTCCCTTGTGGTCGCATCACCGTAATTTGCACTATTAAGGATTTTCCACTCAGCTTTAAAACCAAGACCGTTAAGTGTATTGATCCACGCTTGAAAGTATTCACCTTGGCGGCTTTTTATGGGTTTGCCGGTAACTTTACTTATCGGACCCCAGAAAGAAAATTCGGGAACGTTCTCGGCTATGAAGCAGTCAACCCTCAGATCAGTTAACCACGATATAACGTGCCATGGATCCTGTCTTTGTTGGTCCGAGGTAGGCTTTCCCCCGCGAGCGCGACTATGATAGACGCATGAGGGACTAGCCATTAACAGATGTAGTTTCCCTTCGGGAACCGCGACTGACGGGTGTAAAGTGGCGACATCTTGGCAATAATGTCTTGCTTCCGGATGATTTTTCTTATGGGTTTCGATTGCTACGGGCCAGTGGTTGCAGCAAGTGAGAACGACTTCGTACCCCAGAGCGCTGAGAGCTTTCATAGCGCCAGTGCTGCTGCCGCCAGCTCCGCAAAACAAATCGGCCATAAGCAGTTTGGGTTTTCGCTGTTTTTTATCTGACATGATTCTTCAAAACCTCCATTTTCAAGGGGAGATATAATAATCCCTTGAGATATATCGTTTTAAACAAAACAAAAACCCCGACAGAGCAATACCATAGCGGTACCGCCCTGTCGGGGTTATAAGTGTCTAATAGATATTAGGTTACGGCTCGAAAAATCCGGTTAGCGGAAAATTGGTCAGGTTACCACTTTAGTTTTTCAGCTCGCGCCAGGATAGCTTTAAGTGCAACCGCTTCCTTCTCTTGCTTTTCCCGATCTTCTTTAAGCGACCGGTACTTTTCAATACTTACGACAGTTGGTCCTTTTCCAGTAGTATCCTCCATGTTCGTTTACCAACCTAACTTTTCGGCATGCGCCAAAAAAGCTTTGAGTATGGTCTCTTCATCTTCTTTCTTTTTCTGCGCCTTCTTACGTTCTTTGTGTTCGGCTAGGTCTACGACGTTCGTGGTTTGCCCTTTTTCTGCGTCTTCGTCCATTTCAGTTTGCCGTCACACACAAGAGTTCGGATTGCTGTTTAGCGAAAAGTGCAAGCGATATAAGGCCTTTCGCTTGCACCGCAACATCTTCTGCAGATTGGGATGCGTCGACAACGACAGCCTTTGGGTCCTGTTTCGCAATAGAAAGATACCTCTCCCTTACACGCCGATGGAAGTTAATGTCCAAGCGCTCGAACTTGTCGTCTATACCGGCATCCCTGTTTCTGCAAAGGCCAATTACGGGGTCGATATCCATTACAACAGTAATGTCCGGGGTAATGCCCTGCGTGGCTGTTTCGTTTAGTTGAGCAAGAACCGAATTAGAAACGCTATCGGCCCGCAAGCCCTGATAAACAGCAGTACTCATTGTAAACCGGTCGCAGATAACGATTTTGCCGTCATTTAGCGCTGGGAGGATAACCTTGTCGACATGCTCCGACCTGTCAGCCAGAAACAAAAACAGTTCCGACAGGTTGCAGTAACCATCACCGTGCTTAATGATCTGGCGCAGCTGTGATCCAAAAGGAGTCCCGCCAGGCTCCCTGGTTAAAACAACATCAAAGCCCTCAATAGTTAAAGACGCAAAGAGAGTTTTGGCAAGGGTCGTCTTACCGGCTCCTTCACCGCTTTCGAGGACGACAAACAGTCCACTGTGTGGCGTAATATTGCTTCTTTCCCTCTCGATCTTCTCTTCCCAACTAAGCTTATTCATTTGCCCTCCAAAACCATGGAATCAGTCATTTCCTTGTTTCTCATGGTTCTCAGTCTGGCAAAATCCTCCTGATACCCATAGATGTGAGCTCCTGCGGAGAAGGCATTCATGGGGCCGCTCTTAAGGTCTGCTTCTGATGCGACATACTGTTTGAGAAGTTCGATTCCGCCGAGATTCGTAGGCATTCCCGCAAAGAGATCCCATGAGCGGAAATATGCGGTCACCGACAAGCTGTTATCGGGCAAGACCTTCCAATCCAGAAGTCTCAGGCATGGCGGATCGCACTTTCCATCATTGCCCCAACAGACATCGAGATCAGTAGGTGACCCGATCTCTAAAATCGCCTGGTTCGTATGAGGTGTCTTTTTCAGCATCTCAATTATCCGATCCAGCTGAGTGCCACCGGTGTCAATTCCTGCTTTTGCATTGCCAGGCATAGGGTGGTGAATCCTGGATGCGTATTTGTAGGTTTCATTTTCAGCCAATTCCGGATCCATGAGATAATTTACGAAATAGTTCTGGATGAACTCTTCTGATGTTGGCGCCGGGATGCCATACTGCGGCGGAATGTAGGGGACCATATCCAGTTCCGGGTACTCGATAGAGAAAGCAAGTGCCGGATACTGCAGCCTATACTGTTCCTTCTCAAACGACCCTCGTTGGATGTCCTGCCGGTAAGCATGGTCAAATAAATCGAAAATTATCTGAAACCAGGCGTCCGCAATTGTTTTTGCTTTAATCAAATGCATCGTTTTTCCTCCTTCCAAAAATAATTAACCTCTACAAGGTATCTGTAATAGATACAGCCTGTAGAGGTTATGGGGTGTGCTATAAGATATTAAGGAAAAAGACCGTTATTGGAGAAAATTCCCCAATAACGGTCTCTAAGTTCCTAATCGAAAGATAAGATTGTCAATACTCTGTTATAGCCGCCGTTCCTTAAAATATGGACAAATAAGACATCCAACGTTCACACGAAAAGTTCTTGTGACGATTTGCATGTCGGAATCTCACCGACCCAGACAGGTTGATCACAAGCCATGCCTTGTCCCAGTGAGTTGGGATTAGGTGACGGCGAGGATCGGGCAGATCCCCTATTGGCAGTACCCGACCATCCGCGCGCTGCAAGCGCTGCTAAAGCCTTACGCAAGATTGCTGCCCACAAGCTCCACACATGCATCTCTCGATTTCTCGCGGATAGAGAAATGGTGTTGCGGAGCTGACTCGGCAGAGCCTCACTAAGACCTAAGGACCTTCGACCGATAACAAGAGCTGCAGCATTATGTGCGGACATCCCGTATCGGTCTTTGAATTTATACTGGCTGATGACTGAAGTATAAGCCGGGTTAACTTCCAACACTTCAACCCCGGCGTCAAACACTCTCGCCCGAATGACCGTTTGAATCTGCGTATAAGCCAGCGATGACAACATCCGGGCATACTTCGGTGACTGTTTCTCAAGTGCGGCTTTCTTCTTCTGGAAATCCAGTTTCTCAATCACTACAGGCTTCTTACGGCTAACAATGAAATCCATAGCGTGCTTCACCGCATCGCCAATAATCGCGCTACGCTGGTCCTTGGTTTTGCCGTATGTAACACAGGGCACTGTGAAGAACTCAACCGGGTTGCCGAATCTGTCTGTTTCGGTGACTGCCAGGTGGTCAGCGTTAATGTCAATGCCGATAACCCCAAGCCTAATGTCCGAAATCCGCTTAACCTCCGGCACGGCCACGGTCACAAACACCCGCCAGCCTTTGTCGTCACGCAGAAACCTATAGCTGATCGCCTGCCAGTCGTCCTTGCTGGACAGGTTGCGCCCTATGGCAGCCAATATCTCAGCATGTCCATGCTCGAACCTGATGTTGCTGAAGGTCAGATACTTACCGTGTTCAGCAAGCGCATTGGGCAGCCTGAGCCTTATGGATAGACTGCCGTTTTCAGCCACAGCCGCAACACATCCCTGACATCCGGCAGTCTCGTCTTTGCTGCCAATCACAAAGAACTGGCTGCTTCGTTTATGCTGCCAGTCCGACAGCCATTCATCACGATCGGCATAGCCGTTGCCCTCAAGATGAAACTGCGCGTTGAAAAGCTTTTTGCTGCCGAAACACAGGCGAACCTTACCAGCTTCGTGATCTGCTTTCATAGCGGTAAGACGCGTCTGCAGCGTCTCAATTCGACGCCTCTTATTGTGACGCTTGGTAGGGTCGGCGATTTTTTTCAGAACCTTTTTTGCTCGTGTGATCCGTTGTTCAGCTTCCTTGATAAGCCCGATCCGCCGTTCTTTGATCGACTTGATCTTGCCGGTCAGTTCGGCGGACATAGCGTTGAACTGCCGGGCCGAGATGCCGAACAGCGGCTGAAACTCTCTCTTTAATTCGACGGTATCGCCACCTGCACTTAACCTGGCAAACAACGTTCTCTCCGCTTTGCTGAACAGAGTGCTGTATGCCAAAAGGAACTTGTCCTCTCGCGGGACTGGTGGTATCCTGGCCTGGTATGTGCGATGCTGACTCTCCATATAATTACCTCTCTTATATTAGCAAATGCTGTTTTTGCATTTTTCCTGTATTAAATACAAGGCATAGATTGCCATATTTGTCTATGTTTTTTAGCAGCAGTTGGCCGCCCTTACCTCCATCAGACATCGCCCTAACAGGTTAGTTCCTATGCCGGTCTTGAGGTTGACACCCCATGTTTCATCTCCATGGTAGTTGCCTTCCTGGACATAGGCGGAACCGGTATCGATCAGCTTCTGTCTCAAACTCTCATGTCTGTTGAATTTGTCGCGCAGGACCTCAAGCATGACGGAAACTTTAATCTCGGCCCAGTCGTCTCTCAATTTCAATTTCTGTCCCGCCGCTTTCGCCTCGGAAGCCGTTTTAATCGATGCCATACCTGCTCTGATCAAAAGGTCTGTTGTTTTCGCGGCCTGGAACGCATGTTCCGGCGATGGATACATAATATGCTCGTATTCGATCGGCTTCATGGTAAAATTGTCGAAACCTCGAAATTCACCAATAAGCCGCTCGATGTAGCCATGACCGAAGATAAGCGCCTCCTCACGCTGCACGGCCCATGGACTATCGCTCGAATGACAAACATTTAAAATACCTCTTTCGTCGGGAAGGCCGTAGTCGCCTCTCAGCGTGCCTGCCTCAGCTTTTGCCGGATTCCAGCTGCCTACGAGAGTCCTGATTCTTTCTATGGCATCTGGTCCCTCCGCTACAACGGCCAGCATCGGGCCGCTGGACATAAACTGCGTGTAAACATCGAATCCCTTACGGGTCCTGTGCTCCTGGTAAAACAATTTCGCATCCTGAGCCGTAAATTGTAGTGTATGAGGGACAGACAGCGTGAAGCCCAGTCCGGCGATGCGGCTTAATACTTCGTTCGCCAGCCCACGTCCGACCGCATCCGGCTTGATGAGTACCACTGTGCGGTCCATTTGTAGTCCGGTCAGTGGAAAATTCTTTTCATACATTTGTTTTCTCCTTGCTTTGATAAGTGCGATTGCAGGTATTAGGCTGCCATGCGTGTGCGTTCTTCACCTTTTATCCAAATCTCTCTTGACCGTGGGTGGTCTTCCCGAACCTTCTCAATTGCAGCATCAAGGCATTCCCGATCTGTCCACCGCTCGCTATGCAGAGTGCCCCAGTTCATCAAGCCTCCAGATATCATATAACTATATCCTACATAATCCCTCTTCTGCGCATACATTTTACCGGGAATTGTTACTTCCTGAACCTTGACGGTATGATGCGCGATTTTGAGATGATGAACAGTTCTGGTCACTCTGAGCCTTCTTCCAATATCGAGGAAATCGCAAAATGCGTATCGTCACTGACAAAATCAACCCAGACATCCGGATCGTCACCGCATGTATACACATTAAAGCGGTCATCACCATTTTTTATTCCGTGCTTTTTCGCTACCGACTCCTTGATAATAACCGTTGTTTTGCTGCCACCCAATAGTTCGTGGAGCTCACTGAATTTCTTATCTGAAATAACAACTACTTTTGCCATAGCCCTCCTCTGCTGAACTTTCCGCCCTTCGGAATTTTGAAATAAAGAAACCTCCACAGTTGCATCTAAAAGCAGATACAACCTGTAGAGGCTATGATGTCTATTAGATATTAAAAACAAAAACCTCTGTGAGATGGCATAATGCCTATCCCACAGAGGTTACCGAAACCTAAACCGCTAATTTATCCACATCCTGATAACTTCCTTATATCGGCGCATTAATTCGGCCTTATGCTCAGGCATCGATTTTAGGTATTCCGCATAATCCGCCCGAGAAAGCCTCAGGTATCTGAGATTATCCAGACTATGATGTTGAAGCATCCACGCCATGTTGCGGGAATTTCCGTGTTTATTTGTTTCCGTCCGGTGCCTGAAGGTTTTGTTTGCGCCTTGAATGTTTTTGGTTGCTTCCAGTATATTCTCCTCCTTCTCAATCGATGAGTGCAATAAATTCAGCATAACTTATAATCTTCACATTGCACTCTTTGGCTTTTGCCAGCTTTCCGCCGGAATCTTCGCCTGCAATCAGGAAGTCCGTTTTCTTCGATACGGAACCTGAAACCTTTCCACCGAGAGTCTTCACCAGCTCCTCGATGTCTTTGCGGGGAACAGTGTGCGTTCCTGTAATCACGAAGGTTTTGCCGGTAAAGATGCCGAATTCGTGTTCTGTGCGATATCCCGGATTTGACAGGGTAAGCCCCGCGGTCTTCATCTCTTCTATTGCGGCTACATTCTCTTCCTTGGAGAAGAAATCAGAAATCAGCGCAGCCGTCTTTTCCCCTATTTGATCAATGCCGATAAGCGGTTCAGGCTTGACATAGTAGAGGTCCTCAATGAGCTCGAATCGTTGGGCGATCAGGCGTGAGGCCGTCCTTCCGAAGTTCGGGACACCCAAGGCATACAGAAAACGGGGTAATGTGGCCTGTTTGCTTTTCTCGATAGCATCAAGAAGTGCCTGTGCGGATTTATCAGCAAAGCCAGGTAGTTTTAATAAATCCTCTTTGGTCAGACGATAGAGATCGGTGAAGTGGTGAGCAATGCCGGCATTGTATAGAGCTTCTACCGTTTTGTCACCGAGGTTCTCTATGTCTAAGGCATCTCTTTTACCGAAGTGCAGCAGCCGTCCAACCACTTGTGCGTCACAGTTGATATTCATACAAAAGATCGCCACCTCTTCGCCCTTTATTACGCTACTGCCGCAAACGGGACATGAGGTTGGCACCGGAAAAGGCGTTGTGCCTTCAGGCCGTTTCTCCAGTATCACGCGGTCTGCCGCTGGGATTACGTCTCCATGTTTTGAGATTTCAACTGTGTCGCCAACTCTTATGTCTTTGCGTTTAAGTTCCTCAAAATTGTGTAATGTGCAGCGCGAGATCATGGAGCCGGAGCAACTGACGGGTGCCAGATTCCCGCAGGGCGTCAGCTGTCCACTACGTCCTACTTGGACAGAGATGCCTATAACCCGGGTTGTTACTGTCTCAGGTGGATATTTAAAAGCGATCGAATGCCGAGGTGTTTTATTTGTATACCCGACCGCATCCTGAGCAGTCAGCGAAAGCATTTTTAATACAGCTCCGTCGATTTCAAAAGGCAAATCCGCTCTCATGGATTCAATTTCCGCTATTGCTGAAATAGCATCATCGATATCCCTGACTGGTTTGGGTTCGAAAAGCAGAGTAAACCCTGCGTCCTTGAACCAGCTGCTCACTTCCGTTACTGTGCTGACCTGCGGCATAGTCCCCTGTGCGCCGATCCCGTGCGGTACAAATATGAGACCACGGCTCTTTGCAATCTCCGGATCGAGCAGCCTAAGGCTGCCGGCTGCAGCGTTGCGGGGATTGGCATACAAGGGTTCCCCTGCAGCTTCACGCTCCTTGTTGAGCCTTTCGAATTCGGCTTTTGGTAGGTAGACTTCGCCTCTGACCTCAATATAAGACGGTATGTCTTCCCCCGTGAGTCGCTTGGTGATAGTGTCAATAACAAGCGCATTGTGAAGCACCGATTCCCCTTCCAAGCCATCGCCCCGGGTTGCTGCTTCAGTAATTATTCCACGGGTATACGCTATTGAGAGTGTTAAGCCATCGTATTTGATATCTACCGACATAGCCACATCATCCAGACCTGTGAGTTTTTTAATGCGCTTGTAGAAGTCCTTAAGGTCTTCGATCGTAAAAGCATTGTCGAGAGAATAAAGCTTCTCGGCATGTTTTACGGCCTTGAACTTTTCGGAGGCCTTATAGCCTACGTGCTGTGTCGGGCTGTTTGGGAGCACGAACCCAGTTTCTTGCTCAAGCCCCAGCAATTCCTTATTTAAAATATCATATTCGGCGTCACTGATCTCTGGACTATCCAGGACATAATAAAGCATTGAGTGGTGGTTTAGTTCAGCCACCAGTTGCTCAATGCGTGTTCTTTGGTCTGTTAATTGTTCCACTAATCCTCCCCTGGCAACATTATCGTTATGCAAGGTTCGCCGTGGTCTCCGCCATGGAGGACCGCCTTAAGTGGTATGATCCGCCTTTGCTTCTCTTTCATAATGAAATAAACCTCGTAGTGGATGGTATCCTTGTCTCTGTTTCTTTTCATTGCACAAGCCAACATCCACAGGCAGTCCCAAAGCCTACCGTCAACACTCTGGCCATACTTCTTTGATCTGTCGTCGGGAGTGATGTATTCTCCCCATACAGCGTTTGTAACCGCAACCTGGACTGTTATTCCGGCTTCTTTGGCTACAGTTGAAACGTCGATTAGCTGCCCGTCTTCGATGGCCTGTGCCCTGGTGTAAACCGAGAGCACTTCAAATCCGGCCCATGGGCCGGTCTGTACAATATCTCCTGCATATAATACGTTGTTTGTAGGTGACTCAGCCATTGTCTTTTACCACCCTTCTGTAATCATCTGCATTCGCAAATACGTTCTGAATTTCATCGATTTCTCGCTTGATAGTGTCGAGCCGCGTAAATGCCTCGGCGTAATTCTCACAGTCTTCATCCTCTGAGAGTTCTGTGAGGAGAAATGCAAAGAGTCCGTCACCAACGTCGAGAGCTTCATCTACTGTCTTACAGTAAGAGAACTCGCCGCTTCCATAATTGTCAGCGATTAATCTTTGGTTCCTGGACAAAGGCGTATCCTTATCGATCTTTCTTGCCATATGCAATAACCTCCTTTTAATAATAAACGCCCTGCAAAGGGTATCCGGGGAAATAGGATACGACCTTTGCAGGGCTATGAATGTGCTAATAGATATTAAGCGGTTGTGACTAACCTTTCCCCACAGTCTTCGTTAATCAAGGCATCGGCCTCGTTGCAGAGTATCATGAGGTTGGACCAGTAGACCCTAACTCCGACCTCATCTGATATCATCAAGCCGGTGTTTTCGTCAAAGTACTCCGTAAACTCACCAAAAAAAGCGCTGGGATCAATATCTGTACTGGTGAATTCTTCTAGACGTAGTGGCATGTGCATGGCATGTACGTCCGCCACTATTGATTTGAGCAACCTTATGGCCCTCTCACCGGCAGCTATTTTAGCTGCAATTTCATCAGTTATGTTATCTGTTGAGATTCCTTGTGGCATTTTTGCTCCTTTTTAATATATTACTCCGCTTGAGGCGGCGGCTCAGAAGTCGGTCAATTATCGCTTTCTATGAAGCAGTCTCCGGTGTTAGTAAGGATACATATGATCGTCAGGATCGAGAGTAAAGGCTGATGTATCCACTATCTTGCCAATTCTATATGTAGAGTCATCTTCCACGCATACTACCTTGTCTTCAGCAAACTTTGCCCACTTTCCCCCAAACTGTTTGTCAATAAAAACCTCCCCTATTCCGATGTCCTTAAAGGCTCTAATGAACACAGGATTTGCACACTTAGGGCATTGATTGGTGTTAATACCAATCAGACCGTTAATGCTTATCACCTCATTGCACCACGGGCAGTTGCCTTCCATGCTGTCTTCAAATATCCTTGCCATAATTTCCTTCTCCTTCTAAAATGAAACCCCCGACAAGCGAACCGTTAGTAGGTACTGCCTTGTCGGGGGTATGAATGTCTATAAGATATTAAACCCAGAAGGCGATATTGTTCGCTTTGCCCTCAATTTCCTGTAGAATTTTTTTAAGCAAGGACTTGAGTTTGGGATCATCGTCCAGGTTGCCATCTTCTATCAGACCTGTGAGCGTCTCATCGGTCACAGAGGTTATTGCTGCCGTCAGCACAGATGATATTCCATGCCTGTCATCTGGGCTCTATCTTATCGATAATGTCGCCTATTTTTTGGTACAAAGGGTTTCCACTGCCCTCGAGCATAAATATCTTCACTTGTGCCACTTTAAGTAGCTCGAACATTTCAGGGGCAACAGCGATAAGCGCACCTCCGAGCGTTACTGTTTGTCCACTCGTTGAAACGCTGAATGATTGTCCTATCTTTGCCTGTATCGTCGTTGCATCCCTATCTATACTGTCGATCAATTCACTCTTGTAATCGTAAATTCTAAGCATCAAGGTGTCATAGGGCAGGAAAGCGATTTTTTTATAGTCACCATCCTGTTCTTGATTTTTATCACAATAGGAAATGCCTTTTGGAAATATCCCGATGAAGAGATTATCGTGCGGGTTTGCGTCTGTTACTAACTTTATCTCGGCTGATTGTGTCATTTCAAGTTATCCTTTCTCTCCTATTTTGAAATACAAAAAGCCCCACATTGACGTTATCAACGGATACCGCCGACTGGGGCTATAATGTGTACTGATTGATATTAATACAATGAGGCGATTACTGGTTTAAAGGTTCGGCAAGGGAATTTGCCGTTACTTGGGGCTTGCGGCGCAAGGGTCATCCGAGGCCAGAACCGTGTGGCCACTCTGGGGGCTTGCGCCGCAAGGGGGCTGCTGCTTTGAAGCGAAATGAGCCACGGACGAAGGACTACTGCCGCCACAATAAAGTCATAGGATATACCGGAAATAGCCTTCGCGGTTCAGGTGCCCAAATCAGAGACTTTGGTTTCCAGTAAAGCTATTACTTGTCAGAAATTCCGGAGAGGTTCGGCCGTCGGTCCCGGAATACGTCGGGAACCTGCCGCTTTAGATATAGTGGTTACCTTATCGCCTGGTATGGAAAATTCGGATGTCACACTAATTGCCAAATACAACTTTGAGTGCTGTCTTTACGCTGAGCATTTGATCTGTACTGATCATTCCGACGCGCTCGACAAGGCGTTCCTCAGCGACGGAACGAACTTGGAAAAGGTCTATCACGGATTTCTTATCAAGTCCATTTTGCCGTCCTGGGGCAACGGTAACCATCCAAGGAACATCCTTGAATTTGTCCTTGTAATCCGTAATTGGAGCTATGATCTTTAGCGGGAGTACGCCAACCGCATCGTCATTAACTATGACACAAGGGCGGGTTTTTTTAATTTCAGCCCCGATTGTGGGATCCAGATTAACAATCCATATCTCCCTTTGTCTCATTTGAAATCCTCGGCGTCCAGAGTTGTCAGGGCAACAAGATCGGTATTATGCCGGTATTCATCAGCCATAGATTGCGCTATTTTCTCGACCTTTTTTCTCTGTTGAGACGCCTTGTAGTCTTCAAATGCCTTGGCAATAAGCTCGGACTGAGACATGGTGAGTTCTGAGGCAAGGCTTTTGATTTCCTTGGAGTAACCGTGTGGCAATGAAATGGTTATTCGGTCATGCTGCTGCTTTGAAGTTGCCGTTATAGTAGTCCTCCTTCCTTTGGATATGCGTCTATAATAACATATAATTATGCATAAGACAATACGCGATAGAATAAGCGAAAAATTATGTCTTAGCTTAAAAATGAGTTGCCCGTATTGCAGCGCCGGAAAAGGGCCAGGTTGAACAAAAAATCAGAATAAGTGGCTGTGGCAGGAAGAGCCATGACGGAAAGGATCGCTAATGTGAGGCAAACAGTCAGCATTACGATTCTTACATTTCATCGATGACTTTTACTTGTGGCTGTTTACCTAATTTAGTGAATTCCCGATAACTCCAAGGGAGGGACAGGAAAAGTGGTACGATATGCTCCTTGTATATGTAAGGGATAACGATGCCCACTTCGCTTTTTGTGCATTGCAGATATGTGTCGACCACTGGGCCGGCAAAAATGTCATCGCCCGTTGTATCTGAGAAATAAACAGCAATTAGGGAAATCTTAGACTTTGATGAATCAGATGCAACCTTCTTCGATGGCGGATGCTCTCTGCTGTATACTTCCTGTTTAATCCCACTTATCATGGCCTTTGCCTGTGTTTGCATAGACTGTGCATTTTCCGGACTATTCCTGCCACCCAATCCGATTGATTCCTGCCGCCTGTTCCGTTTTATTCCTGCCACCTATTCTGGTGCAAACCTGCCACCCCTGGCAGGGGAGAAACGGGCTTTGTCCCGAAACGTGGTCGGAGATATCCTGAAGTCAACGCGAGTTTCATTTTTTAATATCCGAGGAATACCGTTCGTACTGTGCAAAATCGCGAGGATTTTGTCGACGCGGTGTACTCCCCATAACTATTAACAAATCTCGTCGTCAAAAAATGTTTCTTTCTGCCGTACTCAACACCTTGGCCATCTCCAAGACACCGCCTATCCGGTAGTGTAAGATCAATTCTGCAAATATGAATCGGGGTATAATTCTCAGTAATTATTGATGCAAGGCGATTTGCTATGTGCGGAACGTAGCTGAAAGCAAATACTGGACTGAGCATGCTTCCATGAATCAGAGAAGTCATAACAGTGCCCGGAGTCCGGGCACTGTGTATCGTTATTGAATCAATACCGCCCGTTCCATCGAGTCACGCAGCGCAGACACATCGAGCCGGATATATTGCTTTGTAGTGCTCACGTTCCGGTGTCCAAGGGCTATAGATACTAATAGGAGATTGTTGGTCTTTCTGTACAGACACGTAGCAAAACCAGCTCTGAAAGAATGGATGGTGAGAACATCCCTCAATCCTGCCGACTTTTTCCATCTGTCAAAACGGTTCTGGACTTGCCGTGCAGACAAAGCCATACAAGGCTGTCTGCCTGGGAAAAGCGGCGACAAATCCCCTGCACCGTAACGACTTAACCTGACGATGTGTCGTTGTAGTATCGCGGCAAGCTTCGAGATGACGGGTTGCACCCGTTTACCGCCGCCCTTTGTCCTGGGAAGGTTCAAGTTCATTGCCATTGGGTCATAGTCATTGATCCTTAATGCCAACGCCTCCGAACGCCTTATTCCGGTAAAGGCATATGTGGCGAATAGAGCTCCATCACGTGCGGCATAAAGGTCGTTCGATTTTCTAATCACGGCAAGTAAACGCTCGATTTCCTCAAGCGTAATAGGTACGGTAAGACGCGGTTGTGTATTAGCAAGCAAAAGCCGCGCAGCAGGATTATCGGCAACAAGACCTGTCTCGTGCGACCAACGGAAAAAAGAGCGATATGAGCTTTTGATGCGGTTTAATGTGACGGGAGAACGACTTGGTGCGTTTTCCCGATACTCGGCCGGATTTACTAAGGCCTGTTCCAGGTCGTGCAGGGTGATGTGATTTAGTCGCACATCCCCGAGGCTTTCCTTGAGCCGGTCAAGGCTTGATAGATAGCAAGCAATCGTACTCGAAGAGCGCCCGGCGGCTTTTAGATGTACGCGAAAGGCATCGAAGGCTGACGTGAGAGACGACATAAGAATTTGTTCGTTTGATTCGTTGAAACACACACTGACAGTAACACAGTTTGGCATGACATTTACCCCCCTATAGTTTTCCCATAGGGTAAAGCATCGCAGTCACCGGATGTCGAAAAATGTTTCGGCCCTTTTTTGATGGGGCCGCTTGCGACAAAAAAGCGCCGGAATTGATAAAAGACGCAGGGCGGCAGCCCTTTGGAAGACATTAAAACAGTAACTGAGAGGTCATTTTCGTAAAACCGGCAAAACGAACCTAAAATGCCAATTGCAACTTGCTATTTTATTAAGGAGAATCAGCAATGTCGCAAGCAACCCATCTCAACTTGTCGAAAATCGGTTTTCGACACTGGACGGCCGTCAGGAAACAGTTTGATTATGAAAAGAAAACTGGGCGGCCATAAAATGGCCACCCAGTTTTTCTCTTATTTTTTGGCTATATAGTTCCCAGAATATACATTCTATGTATTATACAAAAAAAGGTCTTGTCTGTATGATTACAGACAAGACCATGAGAACTTATTCTTTGTTTAAGTTTAAATTATTTCATCCCTAGGAACGCTCTGGCCAGAAAAGCCGCCATCTGATCCCGGGTAACGAAATCATCCGGGCAGTAGTCGCCGTTGCCGCAACCGGTGGTGATCCCCAGTTCTTTCAGCTTCTGGACATAGGGGAAGAAACTGTCGGTAGCCGGAACATCAGTGAAATATGGTGTTTCATTTGCGCAACTTATTCCTCCAGCGCAAGTGAAGGTTCCCATAACTCCGCCAGACAAGGCTCTGATAAGAAAGGCGGCCATCTGATCGCGAGTAACATTGTCATTCGGACAATAATTACCGTTGCCGCAGCCGGTGGTGATGCCGAGCTCTTTCAGTTTCTGGACATAGGGGAAAAACTGATCTGTTGGCGGAACGTCACTGAAATATGGTGTTTCCGTGGCGCAGTTTGCGCCACCAGTACAGGTGAAGTTGGTAGTGCTTTCGCCCGCACTAACCTGCGTGGCTCTGACCAGAAAGGCCGCCATCTGATCCCGGGTTACAAAATCGCCAGGACAATAATCGCCGTTGCCGCAACCGGTGGTGATCCCATTGTTGAGTATCGCCTCGATGTAACTAGCGAACGGCTCCATGGCCGGAACATCGCTGAAGGGCGCTGTGCCGGTGAGACTAAAGTTAGCGGTGACTGTCTCATCGGTTTTCATGGTCAGCACGCAAGTGTTGCTTGCGCTCTGACTCGAACACGCGCCCGACCAGCCGGTGAAGGTTGATCCCGCATTGGCGGCCGCTGTTAAGGTTATGGAGGTATTGGGGTCATATAAGGTTGTTCCCGAGTCGTTTTGCCAATACAAATTGCCTGTACTGGCGGTTACTATACCGCGACCGCTACCAGCTAATGTTACCGTCAGTATTTTGCTGTAGGCGCCATTATCGGGTTCGATTCCGATAATGATATCCTGCTCGTTTCCATACCAGGTATAAAAAGCTGTCCAATTATTTGTGATGTCGTAATAATCATCCAAATAACCATCACTATAGCCGTAACTTAGGTGGACTTGCGTGCTGCCTGCCAGATTTTGATATCCGTCAATCACCACCTCGTGACTTGCAGTAGAGCTAGAAATGCCCAACAGTATGACGCGGGGCGTGGCTGCGTTGAGTTCGCTTTCAATTAGGTTCATCCAATCTATGCTAGTGTAATTGCTTCGATTTTCGATATGGGCGGTACGTTTGTAAATGAAATACCAGGCCAAACTGTTAGGTATATTGTCCGTGTAAGCAGAAGAACTACTGCAGCCATAATCAGTATTGATTGCTATTCCCGCGTCATACATAATGAGAGAAACCGCTTCCCTCTGAGCCAAGGTGTCGGAGGGACTGGGGATATCGGGCATGGAAGCCCAATCATATGTATGACTGCTGAAATCTGAACTTAAGGTCGTGCCGTTCCAAATGTAGGAATTTCTGCCGACTCCCGATTTGGGCCAATCCCAGTACTTCATAGCCTGCGCCATGGCGGTCGCGACACAGCCGGTATCCGAATGGGCGCAACCGATATCGGCCGGCGTGTATTCATTGTAATAATCCACGCCATTTAGATAGCCTTGACACCACTCTGTTTTCAAGAGTGGTCCCACGGATGGGGCATAAACTTTCTGATCGGCGACCTCGGCCTTTCGGTTCACGGAAGAACCATTTTCGGCAGTGAATGTTTCAGGTGGGACACCCAACATTTTCCAGGCGGCGGCAATTTTGATACCGGCGGCCGTGGTATTCTTTTCTAAACTTTCTAATGTAATAACTCTTTTAGTCTTTTTGTTAACGACGGGGACTTTTCCTTGAATATGCCGGATAATATCGTAGATCTCCGGAATTATCCAGGATTCTAAAGCGTTCTTATCATTCGCTTTGGCGGGATCAAGGGTTGAAATAGGTGAGTAAAAGAGCACTGGGCTGAAATCATCGTAGTACGCGACCAGCAGATGCCCTGAAGGAGTAACCGTAACCAAATAGGCTACCGGTTCACCCTCGTAATTTACCACTTCCACAGAAGCTACTTTGGGAGTCTGGCTCCCGTTCCAATCATGGTGAATAGCGATATGCTTCACCATGAAGTTTTGCGCTACTTGCCAGGCCGTCGTTTCCGAAACTTGTCCGGCCAGGGCTGAGCTTACGAATGCAAGGCAAATAACCAAACACAGTAAAACCTTTCCTTTTTGCATGACACACCTCCATTTTTATATAGTTCCCAGAATATACATTCTATGTATTATACAAAAGGGGATACGTGCCTATATTCAACGATATTACTTTTTCAAAAAAAAAGTCGGAGTGACGCACCATGTTTTCCTTATGAAGGTTGGATATGAGACAAGATTAGCATGGTAACGATGGTAGCGTCAACGGACAAATCAAGTAAAATAAATGCTGCTCAAGTTATTGTCGTCACTATTATCAAGAAGATGCATGAATTAAACGGCATTTGAATAGCTATATATAGCAAAAGAAGAATAAAGGGATATTTCGTGATTGATGATTGCTTGTAAATCTCGCTTCTATGCCCAACCTTATGAACTACCACCTCATCTTGAACGGATGATAGTCTCCTTCCCGCTGAAAAAGCTTCACAAGGCTTTGGGCCTGTCCCGACAGGATAGCGGCCGGTTCGACCGACCGGGAGCGCCAGGGTATTTTCTTTAGCCACCGTTTTGAAAAACACGCGGCGAGATGTCTTCGTGTGCGAGTCGTGAGAAAACCGTCTCTATTCTGCTCGGGCTTAAACCCACGACCGAGCATGCCTATAACAAGGCGGTCCGCAAAAGGTGCGCGAAACTCCTCGATCAGATCGAACACAAGGCTGCCCTGGTCTCTTTTAGACCCGTGCACCAATCCAAAGTAAGGGTCGAGCCCGTTTTTAACGACAGCACGCCATACTTCTCCATATAAAATGCCGTAAACGTAATTCAGGCACTGGTTGACTGAATCTTGCGCACCTCTTTTCGTTCGTCCGCTGAACCCGTATTCGTCCGATAGCATCCCGGCAAGAGTCCGCCAATATACCGAGGCCCCGTGTCCCTCAAACCCCATGCCCATTGCGCGGACAGAAGCGGAACCGGGGTCGAGCATGCGCACATTTGAGGCCAGTTCCCGCAGTTCCTCAGCAGCCTCATGCAAGCGTACGGCAACCTCGGGTTGCACTTTCTTCCGATATTTTGCGAAGTACCTCAGCACCGCTGCCTGGTTGCCGATCTTTGACGCTATCATGGCGAGGCCGGAGACAACCACATCCGGATCGTCCCGCCTGAGCACCTGGAGACCGCGCAAGAACGATTTGTGCGAAGCAATGGGGTTCAGTACCGCCATCGGCTCTCCCACCGGAGGGGCGAGCACCACCGGTATGTCCAATTCAGCCAGCCGCAGTTGAAGTGTTACGGAAATTGTCATACCGAATCCTTGCAGGAAGATCAAACCAAGTTCGTCAAGGGGACGCCTGTGCAATTCCACCCGCCGTTTTCTCACTACGAGGTCATCTCCGGAAATGGTTATATAGCTCCCATGGGTCAATACGTACAACCTGTTAGTTTCATCCACAATACTTTCATCACCGGGGTCATCATCCTCTTTCCCGTCGTTGCCGGGGTCTTCAATTACCAGAGAGGGTTTAATTTTCGGAATATCGGGATCTGAAGCTTTTGCTAAGAATTGTGCCTCATCACTGTTGTCGCCGGGTTCCGGATACCCGCTGCCGCTCACCGCCTGTACGGCAAGAGTGTCTTCTTCGCGAACGGATATTTCAGCATCATGCGCGAGCGAAAAACGCTCCCGGCAAATCCAGGCCGGATCATCCCGAACAGTCAGGGGCAGATAATAATTGGCAACTTCTTCCATGCGACCGTCCAGCAAACGAACCTGTTTCTCAATCAAACGCTCGTTTGCAAGCGCGAAATAGTTCCGCCACCCACGAGTTATGTCATTTATGCGACGGAGCGCTTCCGCCTTTTGAGCCAGGCTTGACGTGGCCCTCCCCAGCAGCGTGACGTGCTTAATGAGGACTGCCAGCACTGCATCTATCCGTTCCTGCTTTACGGCAACTCCTTCACGGTTGATCCTGAACCCCAGAAAATCGAAACCGTCTACCAAAGAGGCATAATTCGTCTTGGCCGGTTTAAGCTCCAGCCTGAGCGGTTCTCTCAAGAAATCCTGCATTACCTTGAGCGCTCTTTTCGTCTCATCCTCTGAAGAAGTGAGCACTATGATGTCGTCTGCGTACCGCACAAAACTGAAGTCAAGTCGCTCGAAATGCTTGTCCAGAGGGTCGAGATAGACATTGGCCAGTAGTGGCGATAAGGACGCTCCCTGCGGGATTCCAACGCCGACCGGAACTATATCCTTGAAATCCAGTATATCCGCGTTCAGCCAGTGCTGTATGAGATTCAGCAGGTCTTCATCACCGACTTTTCGGGATACTAGACGCAGAAGCATGTCGTGGTCTATATTGTCGAAGCATTTTCTTATGTCGGCTGTGACCGCCCATGTCTTACCGGAAGAAATAATGCTGCGCGCGAGACAAAGCGCGTGGTGCGCCCCACGGTTTGGTCGAAAGGCGAAACTGTACTTGCTGAAGACCGGTTCAAATATAGGTTCCAGCAGGAACAGGCAGGCCGATTGTACGACCCTGTCCCTTACAGCCGGTATGCCGAGGGTCCTTTTCCCGCCATCGGGTTTGGGGATGGAAACCTGCTTGAGCGGTTTACAGCGGTATTCGTGGGCTTTAAGGTCTCCGGCCAGCCGTTCCAGTTCCTTTTCAAGGCTGCTTTTGAAACGTTCTATGCTGACCCCGTCAGTACCCCGTGATTCCTTATTTGCGTTCTGCACACGCAGCCATCCGAGACGCAGCATCTCGATTTCGCATAGTTTCCGGTACAGCCCATATTCCTCGCCGATATTATCAACAAGGGAGTTGACCGCCGAGGACATCTGGCGTACCGGGACCAATTTGCCGCGTATTGCCGAGTTGTGCCGGAGACTGTAGGCGATATTGAGCACGTTCGCCGACCGGCGCACCCTTGCGATGATCGCCTTCCCCGTCTCCTGAGATTTGGCCCAAACATATCCCTGTTCCAGCTCGGATATTGTATTGAGTTCCTTTTCCTCAAGCCAGGAGGCATGAGCCTGCGGTTTAATATCCCTTACCTTCCCGACAATCCAGACGGCCGAGGATTGCCTCGTCCACGCCTGGATTGAAGGCGGCAGGGGGCTATCCGGATCGAACTTATGGACCGCCACATGCTTTGCTGCCGAAGAGGTCTCCATGAACCATGAAGGCATCCCCTGAAATAGTTCCGCTGGCGGGAACATATGCAGTACGGTCACAAACCCCTGCCAGCTCTTGGTCTGCGGGAGGGCATGCAATACTTCCCGGACGGCATTTTCCACCGCAGCCTCAAGTAATGCCGAAACCAGCAGGTGCTCGCATCGTTCGAAATGCTCGCTCCTTGCCTCGATCCAGATGACCGCCTGCTGGAGCAGCAGGTCACCGAGAATCTGTCTGTTGATGCTTTCGGAGAGCGCATAGACCGAAGGAAAGCTCAAGACCCACCGAAGCATTTTCAGCAGTTGTCCAAGGTCCAGCGGTTCGTTCTGTGTGTCCATGAACCAGCGTCTTACCTCCGGGGACGAAAGGGATTTCAATAGCGTCCCGAGACCCACGGAACCGTCCTGAGACAAATTGTAGCCCGCCTCGGCGGCCCATGACAACGCAGGGTCGCTAACCGGAATCCTTGATAGTTCACGCATGGCACGTAAAGCGCGGAGCAGTGTATCTCTTAAGTGGTCGGACCTTCGCAACTGGAAAAGGGCGTCCGGACGCCTGCGGTCGGCTATGTCGAACCATTCGACTGCGTGCTTCTCAAGGTTCATTTTGTTATCATCGCCGAGCACGAGAGCTCCGCGACCGGTATAGTCGAGCACAACCGCCCCGCCAGGTTTGTCTTTTAACCGTAGGAATGTTCTTAAAGCCGTGTCGGCCGCCGCAGGGCCTGAGCCAAGGACCGTTAGAGTATTAGGAACGCACTTCATAGTTCGTATCATTCCTTTGCCGGTCATCCGTCTTTTCTTCAGGCGTTTGACTGTCTTTTTCAGATGGCTTGTCTTTGAGAGACGGTCGTGCGCGCAATTGAGACCAGGTAATGAAAAGCTTGCCCTCCGGATATGCGGTCGAAAGCGCACGCGCCATGCTTGAGCTAACCAAACGGTGCTCTAGCCTAATTCGGCATTGCTTAGTCCGTGGGTTATAGTGTTCAACCTTATCCCTTGCTCCAAACTGTTGAAGGAGCCTTTCCAGCGCATTCATCCTTTGTTTCAGGTCCCTTAATGCCCTGTATGCTGCCCCTATGTTGAGCACATAACTTTCGTTCAGCGGCATGACCACCCCGGTTACAAAGCATTTAGCCATACAACACCTCCGATAAAATTTAAATTATCAGGGCAGCGCCAGTGACTCAATATACCTTTCGGAGCTTATTGATGTGATTTCTGCACCTGCGTTTCTTAGATATTCCGTCCACCAGGACTGGAGTTTTCTCCAATGAGAATTCGTTATATTATGTGTAGGGGTTACCCCCGCCATTGTTACGCTGACCCCGTCAAGATTACTCATAAGGTTCTCATCGCGGATTTTTTTCAAATCGTGAGCAGTTGGAGTTGCCCTCTCAAAATTAAAGCCATCGCCAACCTGCTGCCCGTCAGTAAAGACAATAAGGATCGGTTTTTTTGCTTTGCGGAATTCCTGTTTTTGTGAGACGAATCTGAAAAAACCGAGCAGGTCAGTTTGTTGAACAAGACGGCCGTCCTTTAAGAGGGCATTAACACTTGCGTCCCATCTTTTTGCAAAGGATTCTCCGGCAGTTTTTTTTGCCCTTCTGAGTGCCATTCCCATCGGCCCCGGATCTAATGGCATCTCCAGTGAAAAAATAGATTCCTGCTGAGATTCGGCTCGCGCGTGTATTAAGTACACTTCGATTTTGTCACCAAGACCAGCTTTCTCTATCAGTTTTTCCACTGCATCAACGTCTTTTTTTATTTCACCCTCCCGGCCTGCGGTAATGTCTATGGCAACGATGGTGTGACGTTGTTCGAGCTCATCCGAAAGCCCCAGGTCTTTTGGAACAGATTTCAGATTGATAAGACCCATGGCATGCGCACCTACGGTGACAGCGACAATTGCTGCGCTTATAACCATTATTTTTGTAAACATGTCAGTTCGTCCCTGTTCCAACTGGTTCTAAAGTGAATGAACTGTCCAAAGCGGCCGTTTGTCCTCGTTTCAGAATTGAGTCTATATAGCGTGGTGCATCCGGGTCTTTCCTGATGCCCTTGACGTACCCCCTGAGGTATCTTTTTTGCCTAAGCTTGATTATATGGGTAGTTATTGCATCGATCTTGTCATCAATTTCCTGAAGTCTGTTAGTAAGGGCGGTCCATTCAGTCTTCGCTTTCAAGAGCAGCTTCTCCTCCATATAGAGTTCGCGGGAAATTTTTGCAGGCCTCATTTTCGAGCTTTCCTGCTCAAAGATCACGCCAAATATAAAAGGCACTCCCAGACCCAAACCTATCGTAAAAAGAAGATTACCATATGATATTTTGTCGACGTTTATGAGCGAGGAGCCTGTGAGAGCGGCATCAAACGTCACAGTACGCAGCATAGCAAAGCCAACCAATCCGCTTACAATAAACGCTATGCCGGTCCACATTATGAGTCTGCTGAAAAAAGGCCGTTTTTCGGGAGCCAGGTGCTCCAGAAGCGCTTTTACCCCGAAAACAACCGAGGACGTCAGGAGTATCCCTATAGAAGAGAAGAGGAGAACACTGCCGCTGAATATCTGTCTTGCAATGTAGACTACTCCTACAGTATCAATCAGCGTCAACAGGAAAATAATGGCAAGGTGAAACAGCGCGGCGGAATATTGAACCTCGGCGACCGCTTCGGGAAGCAATCTTTCCTCTTTCTTCAGGTGCTCCTGCGTTTCCTTATTCTTCTGCAAGAGATTATCTATGTGCTCCAATCGAACCTTCGCCTCTGCCTGTGTTTGTTTTATCATCGAATGAGCGTCGTCGCGAAACTTATTTTCTTCCGCCTCTATAGCATATAGGGAGGCTGACCATGCATCCGGCGCATGCTTGCCGTCTTTTCTTCCACGGCGCACGTCCGGATTGCGAAATTCGCCGGCTACACTTCTGTGACTGAAACCTTTAATGCGACTTAAAGTTTTTTTAGGTCTTTCAATGTTAGTTCCTATCATTTTTCCTCCTCTTTTATAAGCCGCCGATGGCGGCCCTTTTGTTAGTTCTCGCCGGTGCCAATAGTTGCATACTGCTGGCAGAGGTCAACATAATCTTTGCCGTACATAGACATGAACGCTGCGAGTACATCCGAGCACCGTTCCTTCAAAATAATGATTTCGTATGCCGAAAAATCCATAAACTGCTTGCCGACTTCACCGCTCAGCTCGCCGCCATCTTTCAGCTCCTCGGCAACTATGCTAATTGAATCTGACAAGCCCATAATATCATCGACCAGATTTCGGAATTTCGTATCCACCCTGATTGTCTCCTTTCTAACTTAGTTTCGGAGCTCCAAGGGTGCTCCGTTACTTTCAATAACCTCCTTCCCTTAGGATTCTGCCTGCCAAGCAGGCTCTTTTTCTCACTCAGCCGGGAAGAACTACAAAAAGTATTGCGAGATAGTGCTTTAACTTTTGTCATTTGTTCTTCCTTCCTTTGCATTCTTTTTTGTTTTTAAATCCTCCTTTGCATCTATCATAAATTCAAATTCCCACCTCGGAATAGATTGCTAAGAGGAATTATGGATCGATAATAAATACACGCAAAATTGTCAGTCAAAGATTCTTGTTATGATTGCCGCGAACTTCTTACCGTAAATTTTTACGATAAGAAAGTTTGTCTTTCCTTTAGAAATCTTCGACATGTAAGAGTTAAAAATCAGATGCTCTGTAATGGAGATAGCGGGTGGAGGGACTGATACGAACGGATAATTTAAAAATAAGATTATAACGTTGTATGTCCGCGCAAATGTTCTGCTGATTTCGGCTGCAATGCTATAGATACGAGGAACGCTTACAAGAATCGGGTAAGCTTCATATGACTGCGCTGTCCATCTTCAGTGATGAGTTCTCGTAGTTGTTCGCGGAACTTATTTCGACGAGTTCCATGAGAACGCAATTGTACCCCTGTCGCCAGTCACTAAATTTTCTTTTAATCCGGAAACCATTATCGGCGATCAACGCTTCGATTAAAGGTATGTCTCCGGACTCTGAACAGCCAAACACAATCTTGCCTCCTGGTTTCAAATATGTACGAACTTCTTGGAAAAAGACGCGTATATCTTGGTATCGTTCATCAGTACAGCCGCGCTCAAGCATATCAGCTGGCCTGCTGCCGTGATACGGTGCGTTCCATGCAATTAGATCAAATTTGCCTCTGACATTGCTGAATACATTAGACTGAAAAACCTCTCCGTTTTCGATACCAAAGCGTTTAAAGTTGAGTTGTGTATTAATGACTGCTTCCGGATTGACATCAACTGCCACAACATTTTTTGCACCGGATCGAGCACTGAATACAGATATCACACCTGTGCCACAACCAATCTCCAGGAAGTCAAGCCCTCTTGAATCCGGCATGTTTTCAATATAAAAAAGGCTCGACCAATCATAAGCAGGTGACCACACTCCGGGCAATACCAAAATAGGCAGACCCATTATTACCGTTTCATAAGGCTCCTTGTGCGAACGCATTTTAGCAAGAGCATCGGGCGTAGTGATGTGAAGCGCGTACTTAGGTCTATTGTTCATGTGAATCTCTCCTTCCGAATTATCTCTAAAGAACTTCTCAGTTAATGCATCGGGCATCCTGAGCATGTGGCGGTCCGGTACCCGTTCCAGCCACTCGAGTACAACCTGCCGCTGTACTGCCGGATCGAGCATTATGCCGGACGGCTTGTTGCCAATGAGAGCCTTGGCATGTAACAGACCCTCAAGTACAAGGCGGCGCGTCAGAATGATCTCATCAAAGAGTTCCCATTCTCTAACACGATCAAAATTTATTGGGAAGCCGCCATTCAAAATAATGCAATCCATTTTCCCAATGACGCCTTTAGCTGAACCAAAGGTGTTTGAAAGTGGTAAATGTCTTAAGAGTGCGCGAAACTCAACATTCGACGAGGAACAACTTGCAATAATTTTGGTCCCGCCGATTAAGCGCAGGTCAACGCCCTCCAAAACATCTATGCCGGTGCAACCGAGTAGCACATCTGATTTATGTAACAATTCAGGTAAGACAACTGCTATGTCAGTTAAATCATCGGGAATGGGGCGAACATCGGTCCCGACCGCCTTTATTCCTTTGTTCATCAGACAACGAGCTACTGCCGAACCAAGGGCGCCTAGTCCGATAACTCCTATTGTTTTGCCTTCCAACGGCTCAATACTCTCAAGCTTGCGTACAATGCCACGAGCGATAACCTGAGATTCGAAAAACAGTTTAGCTGCCGATCTACAGACAAGAACTACCGGATACTTCCATTTGTTTTGTAACCCATAAGTTGTCTGTTCTATACCTGCTGAGTGATCAGCGAATGTGAGTGGTAAATCCTGATGCAGGCTTCCTCCCTCATCGAGGATTACCAACTCTTTCTGGAAAGCGTTGGTTAAACATTCCTCAAGCTTGTAACGGAGTCCCACAAAAGCGGGCAGTCGTTCACCAACAGCGGTAATTTCAGAGTAGTCCTTGCAAAGCAGGTCAATTTCTGAGAATTTTCCGGCACTCTCTGCTTGTTCGAGAAGCCACAGCACTGATGGTAGCAAGTGCTGCTTGGCGATTAATTTAATCATGATTTTTTTTATTAAAGCACATCATAATATGTTGCCAATCAGATTCATATCCTGCCATGCTTATGCACGTAACGTCATATGGATAGCTGTCCGAATTTATGATTAAGTCGTGCAAGAGCCTATTGGCAATTTTTATATAATATTCTCTTGTATTATATTCTTTAATATTTAGCTTCTTAGGTTGCCCAGTAGTTTGAGTTATTGTTTTTTTTGCTCTTTTTCTAACAAGCATATCTTTTATTTCGTTTGCAAAGTGTCTATCAGTCTCGGATAATTTATTGATAACGTCAACGAGCAATCTTGTAATAACCTCTGTTTGCGGAATCTTATTTTTTTTATATAAGTCATTATTGTTCGCCTTGAGACTGAATATTCCGGAAGAGTCGTTAAGATTACTTATTTCGGCATCGATCCCCAATATTTTTACAGCCTCTTTAGTCCTCTCTTCAAAGGTCCTAGTTTCTCCTGGCTCACTAACAACAATTTCCATTGTCGGGGAATTAGTAAGATAAGACGCTATCAAATAGTTTGCAAGGTCCACTGGGAAAAAAAAAGGCATATTTTTATACGAATCGAAATCTGATGCCACCACAATATTAGATAAACTAAGACCTGTTAGAATAAACTCTTTGTCATTGAGGTCAACAGGTAGTCCATTATTTATCACGAACATCGGCTCGCGCCTGAGAGGTCTATTACACACGTCATAGATGGCCTCTACAAACAACGGGCGAAAGTCAGCAATTTTTGCTTTTCCCAGATCACAAAGCCTTTTAGTATGCTCCTTAGTTTTACCGAGGAGTGTAGTAATTATTTTCTCCGCCTTACGTTCGAATCGAAGCTTGTTAACATAATTGAACGAATTAATGCAGTCTCGATAAATCTTTGCGCGCGGCCACGCATAGTGAAGAAGTTCCTGGAATAGAGGGCGGTTCTCTATTATGACTTTGCCGCTATGATCGCGTTTTATAATGCCTTTGTTTTCAATAAAAGCGACAACTGTATCAACCGTAATAAATTTATCAAGCAAGTGATGAGCACCGCCATTGATCGTGTCGTTACCCTCCATCAGCATGTCTATATTGCTCATTTTTTTTGTAATCAGAGCACTCTTATAACCCGCCGCTATTCTCCACGTTTCCCCTGAGCGGCTACTACCATCAAAGCCGTAACCTTTATCCAGAATATTAAACTCGCCAAATAATTCACCTTCTGTCATTATTCGAATAGGTCTGTATGCAGGGAAATTGGTGTAAACTAATTTATCATCTTTCCCAACTGCAGTTCGGGTCATATATATTTCATAAAGTTCCGCTCTTCCTTTAACTACAAGACCTAACGGATTATTAAAATGTATCTTTTCAGTAAATCCCTCTTGTTTGTTATAAATATCATCACCCTGCTTATACGTTGCTAAAATACAATTGGTTTTATTCGGAATTAAATCGGCCCATCGGGAGCATGCAGCGCTGTATTGTTTTTTTACTTTGCTGAAAGTTGTTTTTTCCGTCTTCATCTGTTCAGCCCTCCCTTTTCATTGTTTCTCCAACAGAATCCCAGGGAACTCAGTAAAAGAACGCGAATGTGAAATTACAAAGCCTGTTACACCGTTAGTGACTAATCGAAGAATATGCCGGGAGCTAAATCTGTCCTGACTCAACGTCGGCTCATCAAGAATAAGGAAACCGCATTTTTTGTTAATCGCTGTGGCAAGTGCTACGCGTTTTTTTAATACAAATGGAAGATCCAAGGGATGGGTATGCAGGTGTTTGTCCAGACCAAACCATCGCACAATTTTCTCGTTCTGGTCCGATTTAACTATTTGTTGTTGCACCGTTATAGCAAACAGTTGATAATCCGGGTTCTGGAAATGATAGCTTACGAATTCGCCCGGCTTTCTCCAGGGCTGAACAGCCTTCCCATTGACTCTAATCTCCCCTGATGTAGGCTTTATAAGTCCGCAAAGAATTTTCGATAATGTCGTCTTGCCTGCACCATTTTGGCCCTTCAATTGCTGCATTTTGCCGGTTGATAACCTTAAATTCACATTTTTCAAAACCGGCCGCCCCTTGATATATGAGTGACACAGATCGATCAAGTCAACTTCACAAGGCTCCTGAATTATTTTTAATTCTTCATTCGGGCGTATTGCTGGTGCGCCCGGTATGGGCTGCATCTGTTCAGTTGGCCCGAAATGCCATTCGTCCGTTCTATTATCTGCTATTAGGAGATCTCCGTCAAGTCCATCGAGATAGGCCAGAACTTGCGTGCGCGTATCGGCGCTCAACTGTTCAAGTGCGCAATCTATAGCGAGACGTTTCGGGCGACCGGCAGTGGCGGACAGGATAGCTGCTACCACTTGCTCGCCACCCGACAAAGTAAACGGATTCTGGTTCAAGCAATAACCAAATCCGAGATCGACCATCGTTTTTTTTGCGTCGTTGGCAGCATCACGGTCTGATGCAGAAAGCTCAATTTCTGTAGATACTGTAGGGGAGATACCGGAAAACCAGCTAGTTACATCCGGACCAATATATGCGCATTTATTATAGATTGGATCATGGGCGGAATCATTCAGCAAACCCACCCATTCACGTAAGCGCTGAGTCCGGCATGAGAAATTTGGGCCATCGAGTACGGTTAGGTTCATGACAGAACCGCTATTATGCAAGAGGAGATAGATAACACAAAGAGAAAAGCACTTTGCAAGCCGCTGTAGGAATTTTCTCGTACCGTGGCCCTTCCAGTCTCCAATATCCCTCGATGGCTCCAGAATTCCGCCCTTTTTGCTGCGGAATCCAGTAGTGAAGATATTAAGGGCATTAGCAGAGTCGGAATATCCCTCAAACCTTTTAGGCCACGAAACGGGTTCCCTTGAGCACGGCGAGCATCCATAATTTGAGAGAGTCGCCGGTGCATTTCCGGCAAGAAAACAAGCGAAGCAATTATAAGCGTACCGAGAGATCCACTCAGACCAACACGGTGCAAGAAATTTTTTAAATGAGATGGTTTTTCAACTAACGGAACAAATAAGAATTGCAGTACGCCTCCCCAAGAAACAATCCTTAACCACAGGTAAACCGCATACTCTTTGCCGTTTGCATTTGAAAGAGCAACCCGATGGCTGTCGATTAGCCACCCCCACAGGATGAGCAACGCGATTAACAGCGGCATCGTAACGAAAACTACGAAGCGAATATGATTCAAAGCTACGCGAGATAGCAAGACCAGCGAGACTACCAAGGTGTAAACAAGTGCCAATCCCACCAAGGACTTCGTCAGAAATATTGACACGACAATTAGCAGAGCACCAAACAGCCTAATTATGGGGTGGATGTATAGCATATTACAAGAGACCGTTTTTTTCCAAAACAGGGTTACGGTAATTATTGAGCATCCGCTTGGGCAAAGATTTAATCACATAGAATGCAGCAAGAGTCTGCAGAAGCTTGTCTACCGGCTCGCTGGCAACTCCGCTTAGAATAACCGCCTTATAGATTTGTTGGCCAGCACTTATTAGACCCGCAGTGATTAAATCACGACCGCTACCGGCGATACCTCCAAAAACTAAAACGATCACAGGGGCCGAGACGATTCCTGCAACAACACCTAATCCAAGCCCGCAGGGAATAACCCGCCCAACGGATTTGAATGCAGCAAAGTGAGATGCTACGAGATAAACATAAATCGCAATTACAGCTTGCGTTCCTATAAACCAGATATAAACCGGGTTTATGAGAACCGATGCCAGTAAAAAGCTCATCACCCCGACAACTATCCCCGGAACAAGACCTAAAATTAACGTCGCAATAATTGTCCCAATAGCATCTAAGAAAATAGGTAACTTAATTACATGAACAACACCGCCAATCGTAACATTAAGAGCGATCAACATGCCCATAAGGGCCATCTGCTTATTATTAAGTTTCATGGCTATTCTCCTTTTTCTTATATAAAACAGTATAAGTAATTTGCCGGATCACAATAAAGAGCTTATTGGATAAATCCTTATCGTAAAAAATTACTGTAAGATTTGTGCCATAATTGCAACTTCTCTACAGACGATACGGTCAGAAAGTTTGCATAAAGGACGGCAAAGACGGCAATCTGCATCGAGGAATACTGGACTCCGTATGAGGTGTACTTCGGCTACAACAAAAACAATGAGGAAGAGTCTTGCAGAGACTAAGCGACCAAATGCAACCCATTTTTGTGTCTTGACAAGGGGAGGCATATTAGTTGTGCAAATGATAACTGGTGCCTTCCGCCCCATCTATTGCCCGGACTGTTCATTCATCTTCTTATTGACTGCCTCAAGGTATTCCGACAATTCCTGCTCCGATACTCCGGGCAATCTCCTGAACATCTCCTCAATAACCACTCCGTTCCGAACGGCGTAGTACAGGTTTTTCCTGAGCCCCCTATCCAGCGCCATATCCCTTAACTCCTGTACCGCCTCTTTTATCTGCCGCAGTCCGTCAATCACTTCTCTTTCCGGCGTTCCCCGCTTGATAATCTCTCTTACCATATCTGCGATTGTCATTCCCCTGTTCATGGCTATTTCATCGAGACTATCATATTCATCTTCTGTGAGCCGGATACTGATTACTTTTGTTCGCACTGTCTGCCACCTTTTGACTGGGCATAAATGCGATCATGAGGATCTGTTTGTTTCTTCGGAAAGCGTTAAAATAATCAATGCTAATGCGGCGTTTCTTTGTGGCTGAAAGTAACATCGCCAGGTCTTTCAAAAGGCGTTTGTTTCCAATCGAAGTATTGATAGGGTTTCGGCTTGCGGAAACTGTGATGTTGTCGCAAACAATGGACGCCTCGGAGGCGTCATAATCTCGGTGTTGCCACCCCCTGCCACCCCCGGCAGATTTGTTCCGGAATAGGTGGCAGGAATAAATCGGAATAGGTGGCAGATTGACCGGAACAGGCGGCAACTTTGCGTCGGAACAGGTGGCAGGATTCGTCGGAATCTCCAGACTGTTCATCCATTTGTTGATTACCTCTTGAGCTTCTTTGTAGTCTTTTTCATATTACCTTCTCCATAGATGTCTATTTTTCGGCTATCTTGATAGACTGTAGTCATTGGCATCGTATGCCGCCATAACTACGTCTTTGAGTGGATGAAGCCCGTCATCGGTAGCGATCAGCACCTTTTCTCCTGCCAGCTTAAAACCTCTGATTTTAATGAAGCCGGTGATGTGCCGTGTCCGGTCCTCGAAACAAATCTGTTCGCCATTCTCTATGAGCGTTGCGCTTATGGACTGACCTTCCGATGAATACTGACGGCCGGTGTTCCATTCTTGCGATGTTTTTGGCATTCCCTTTCTCTCCTTTTGTGGTTAGTGATATATTTCCAATTGCCCGTCTGTTGACAGGTAAGCATGTTTTTCGCAGCCGAAATAAAAAGTTGCGCACTCCTGCTTTGTAGCACACTGGTAGCCGGTATCAACCGTGTCGAAAATCACGTACTGACCGGGCTTTAGATTATCTATTGCTTTCTTCAATGTCATATATTTCACCTCTCTAGTAATGTTATAAACAAAAAACCTCTACAGGAAGTATCTGAAATAGATACCACCCTGTAGAGGCTATGCATGTGCTTAATAGATATTAGTTTTGGGTGAGTCGATAGAGTCTTTTACAGCGACTGCGATTCGAACTTCCGCTCCATCCAATCCAGCTTTGAGACGGGCCGGACGATAGAAGGAGCGATCGATATCCCGCCGCTGAAGAACTCATAGCTATCTTCGTTCCTTACCACTTTCCCACCGTAAAAAGCCTTGGCGCGAGTGTCTAATTTTGACTCAGCCTCTTCCAGGCTGGAAGCTTTGAGGATGTAGTTGTGAGTATATTTTTGTTCACCGTTGAACTCTGTCAGCACTCCCTCGAAGAAAGCTTCCTCTTCCGTGAGCAAATTTTCGTCAGGAGAATACTGTGATCCCTCAGATGTAAATATCTCCTTAATTTCGGCAATGCTGTCTTTAATGCCACAAGATCCCAGTATAGCCCTTACCTGGCTCTCTACGCCCTCATTGTTGATATCGCTAGCTTCATTCCCGGCCAACCCATGGATAGTATCATCGATGGTGCCTTCGTCAATGCCCGCTTCCTCCATTTTTTCCACGATATCCGCAACTAAGGCATCATAGCCTTTAATTTTTTCCATTAACTTCCTCCCCTTTATTCGTGAGATGACCTCATGAAGCCCTCGATCTCTTCGCCCTTTACCTTGGCATGGTATACAACGCGGCCAGATGCATTAGGCATGGGCTCCACTGCTCCGTTCTTGTCTATGTATTGGCTTATGTCCGCTAGTTTAAGCTCGACAGACGCGATCTCTGCGCATCCCTGCTCGCAGACAGGGTTGTCTGTCCATTTCTTCATGGTGACCTTCAGCCACCGCTTCGCTGCTTTTATTGCGGTACGGACACCAGATGCGAGAAAAGTGGCATCGTATTTGTACCTATTTGTGACCGATTTGTTCCTATGCGGATGCTTTATATCCGCAGGTTTCGGTTCCTGAAGATATTTAATTGACACTGTACACATTGCTTTTAAATGTCTCATGCGATTTTCTCCCTTTTCATTTTTTCCTTTTTTAAAGAAGTAATGAGGTTATGCGGCAATGGGGTCCTCCTTTTTTGATGTTTCGGGAGCTGTTTTTCTTATAGTGAATGTCCTTTCCACGTCATCTTTGAGCAGTTTATCATTCGTCAATAAGCTACGCAGCCCAATTAAGGTGCTCTCATCGCTGTCATACTTAAATTCCTTATTGCCGTATTCGTTACTGCTTATGGTGATTGTAAGTCTGGTATCTGAAGACGCCGATTCCCACTCATTTTCATAATTGAACAAACTTGCAAACTCGATTCCGTCAGCGTCCAGCCTTAACCACCAGCATCCCTCTCGGTTTGCCTTTTCCAAGGCTTTAATTATGCCCTCTGAAAAGCCTGACGCTCTTGCTTCCTTCATCATTTCCTGAAAATAGTCTCCCGCGCAATATACCCAGTGGCCTTCGCGATACGGGTAGTTAAGCAGCACCTCGGATGTGCAGAGCAGATCAAGGTCGTGTGGTGTTACGTGCGAAGTTGAGCAGTCCATGAATGTGAATACGCCTTCACGTTCAGTCATTTGGTTGTAAGCCTCCTTTTTCAAAAAGAAAAAACCTCTACAGCGATATCTAAAGTAGATACCACCGTAGAGGCTATAATTGTGCTATAGGATATTAAGCTGCGACAGGTAAACGGTAAAGTCTGTTGGTTTGTCTTATCCTGTCGAAGAGTTTTTCAAATTCATAGTAGAGAACTCTCCTTTCCTCTCCCTGGGGATAAGGTTCGATGTTAAATTCCTCATCCCTGGAAAGACTGTATGGACTTTGAGTGCCGCATACAAGATAGGTGTTCCTTCGCACCATGGCAGTCAGTTTGTCCTCAATATATGCTTCGAAGGCCCTCGCAAAAAGCTCCTGCGGCCTGACCCAGTACTCGCCCATAAGTTTGGCGCTTCTATAAAAGTTGCTGGAGCCGAGAACTCCCTTTTTGTTATAGGATTTTCTCATTTTCTCCAGGTTCTGGTCTTCTTTCCAGAGTCTTTCCCTGAACTCTCTATTTCTGTCTGTGAAGCCTTCTGTTTTAAACCTGGCATGGCATTCAGCCCATAGCTTGCTGTTAATCTCCCTCAGTTCGTAGTAACGGTTTCGCGGGTCACCCTTCAGATTGCCCTCCCTGATAGCCTTCATGACACCGTACAGTAGAGGTTCGTTATAGCCGTAATTGTGACCATGCCTTTCCTCGGACGCATAATAAGCCTTTCCTCCTGATTTCTCAGCGAGAAAATTGTCATAAGCGTGACCGAGCTCATGCGCAAGACTTCCGCCGCCCCGGAATTTGGTAAGGTTGATTACTGCTCTTGCTGGCTCATAGTGAGCGGAGGCGTCACCGCTACCGCGGGCGCCGAAGGCTATTGCCAGTTTGCCGTTCCATGAAACCATTGATCCGGGAATACAGAGCACTTCGGACAAATCGAATAGTGACTGTATTGCATTTTGGATGTGATATTTGGCATCCTTGTCGGAGATCCAGTTGCCGAATTCCACGGCCCGGAAGCCGAGGACATCAACAACCATTTTTTCATCAACGAGTTGAGGATCAACCTCTATACCGCCTACCCTTTTGACTTCCTTTTCAACAACCCTTGTAAATTTGAACTTTTCGCTTGGCTGAGCGGCCTTTTTCGTGGCAGCCCATGACCAATCGTTTTCCTTTTCGTAACGCTCTGCGGACATGTTTATCCGTCCATAACCGATTTTGCTTACTGTGTTGAAGAACTTCTTTTCCTGGACTGTAGAGAAAGAAAACGATCTGCCCTCTCTCCAATTTCTGACACTGGTTTCAACATCCTTAACAGAACAAGAAGTATCGAACCCTTCCTTGATTTTCTGGCACAGTAACAAGAACTCTTCTCGGGCTTTCTGGGAATCCCTGGGCCTCACATAGAGCGCGTCGATAATCTTCTTTTTGAGGAATGCTGCGCCGGATGTAACTCCGTTGGCCTGTTCTATCTCAATGTCGATTTTGCCCAGAAGATCGTGCTTGTTCACAGCGATGTAGGCTTCGGATGCCTCCATGTTGTTAAGGTCGTCAAGGGTAATGGTTTTTATGAAACGGTCCTTTTTAGCACCGCCAATCTTTTCTCCGGCGTCATGATGTACTTTTCTTTTTGAGCCGTCCGTAACTGTTTCTTCGGTGACAGCGAACAAGTCTATGGCTTCCATAGCTCTGTACCCTCCTTTTTATATTCATGTTATTTATAAAAAACAAAAGCCTCTACGGGGCGTATCTTGGTAGATACCACCCGTAGAGGCTATGAATGTGTGCTATTAGATATTAAGTTAAGCGGCGACTGTTATTTCTGAACTTCTGCTATTGAACCGCAGACAGCGCAGGTAAAATGGTCTCCGACGTTAGGACGATGCGTTGCCTCCAGACAGTCTGTAATAACCTTCTTGAATTCTCCGGTCTTGTCGACTTCCCACTCTTGCGTCACATGTGCTGTGGCCGAGAATCTTTTGTGCCTTTTGTTTTTTGGGCAGATAATGTCCAAATATGCGACCTCCTATTATAATTTAACTGACATTTTGCACCCTATAAACGGTTTCAGGACGATAAGCCGAATACTTTTTCAGTACGTCGTCCGGATGTTCTATCTGCTCTAGGTCGTCTTTAGTAAGTTCCCGTGTTCCGCGCCATAGCCATATAGGAACGACCATTCTATAATAAACGCCGCGATCTGCACCTGCTACGCCGTCACGCCATCTCCAGAATAGAATCGAGGCCTGCCTTCCGCTGAATGTAAACTCCTCGGACGGTGTCCACATAGTGGCCGGGCCACCGGAACAACTCACGTACCCATTACCCCGGAATGAAGATGGGTTAAATGTGATAGAAAAGTCTTCGCATTTTTGGTGGCAGGCTCCGCCGAGTATACCGATCGCCCCGGGCTTAACAATATCCCAGTGGCCGGTAAGTAGTACAGCATCCCCAGATTGAGGGTAACTCGGTAACGGCATAGGATCGACTTTATTTGTTTTGCAATTTTTCATCTCTCCCCTCGGGCAAAGCCAGAATCCCCCCAGCCGCTCAACCAGAAATATAATGCGGTATAGCTGGCGCTTGCACATGGAGGCGCCAGCACAAGGTCCTCGCCATCCCAGGTTAAAAACGGGAAGGCACCGCTAACCGGCGAAATCGCATGCTCGATGGACTTCAAGATGAGTGCCCTCTGTGCTTCGCTTTTTTCAGCCCAGACGATAATTGGTTCTTTGATATTGCCGGAGTCGTTGAAAAGGCAGTTAGGTGTCGGTCTTTTATCTGGCATTATGACGTTTCCTCCACTACCGCCTCTTTTATCGGGCGAAGGGGATATATGGTGATATTGTGGTCTCCGTCTCCTTCCCCGTCTGTTGTCACCAGAACTTTGGGCTCTCCGTCCTCAGTGGCCGAAAAATAAATGTCAGCAACGCACACTCCGTCACTTCGGCGGTTTATGCTGACGGCCATCTCTTTATAGATATCAGCGTCACCTGTGGTTGAAGCTGTAAGCGAATAAGACGTCTCCTTCTTCTGGTAGACCAGAACGGGGACTTTGAGGTGATTATCGGTGATACCGGTTAGACGGCTGATAAAAGCTTGTGCCGACTCAATGATCTCACGAGCGTTGCCGATCAAGGATTCATTGCTCGACATCTCCGCGCCGTTCCAGCCGATGACGTTTAGGATATTAGCAACTCCAGACTGCTCCGTAGAGCCTGACTTTGCAAATTCTGTTAAAATCTCTTTAGCCTTTTCTGAAAGGTCAGGTGCAGGCTTAAAATGTTCCATGTTTATTTTCTCCTTTTTTGGTTATAACGTCGTAGACTACGAGTGCATTTTGAACATCCCCATAAATGAATTTAGGGGATTCCTGACGGGCCTCAAGCGGCCCTCTCGTGGATCGTTCCGACCCCGGCAATAAGCGTGTTGATCGCGGCGTTAACGTCACGATCATGAGTCGTCCCACACGACACGCACACCCATTGCCTCACCGACAGTCCTGCCCTCCCCTGCGGCCAGGTTAGAGCGCCGCAACAAGAGCAGATCCTGGTGGAATTTCTCGATGGCGCTTCTATATACTGCCTACCGCTTTTAGTGCATTTGTAGGCGAGCATTGATCGAAGCTGCCCGTGGCCTGAAGCTGCCACAGACTTGCCATATACTTTAGCAATTCCTTTGATGTTGTCTTTACTGAAAACTATAGTTGAATTTTCGGACACCAGATGTCTCGACAGTTTATGGTTTCTATCTTTGCGCTGATTAGCTATTCTCTCCTGAATTCGAGCAGAAAGCTGTTTATTATGGCCCCGCTGTGCTTGCGCCAGCCGGTGAAGGTTCTCCTGAAGTTCCTTTGGGTGCTGGACTTTCTCTCCAGTTGAAAGTATTAGTAAATGTTTAAATCCGGGATCAATGCCGATCATTCCGTTATCAGTTGCGGGGATGGCGTTCGGTTCTGTGTCTATAAACAGGCACAGATACCAGCCGGACGCCCGCTTGATGATCCTGCCACATTTGATTTTTCCGCAAGGGATGTCCTGCTTATGGAACTTGACTGAGTCCAAACCCTGGATTCGAATCCTATTGTCCTGCGGAGATTTAATAACATCAGGGAAAGGAATGCTGTTTAGCCGGTTACGCTGGCCTTTAAGTCGTGGCCTCTTTGCCAGTTTCTTAAAACACCGCTGCCAGGACTGATGCGCAAGAGAGAGCATCCCCTGAATAGTATGAGACGGAATGTTAAGTCTTTTGCCATGACCCGCAAGCAGGTTCTGGAAACTCTTCGGAGTATAGTAGATACCGCCCTGAGCGTCTTGTTCGATCTTCCGTATTGCCCAGTTCCAGACTGACGTTAGAATTGGCAGCCATTCTACAAGAGTATCTTCCTGTTTTTTAGTCAGTTTTAGTTTGAGTTGACTCTGTACCATATAACAAATATTATCTCCTGATGACTACTTCTCTCGCTTGACCCCATAATTGCAATTAGGGGATTGCGCTCGATACTTGTTCATCATCAAAATATTCAGGTTGATTGTTGATAGACAATCCCAAAAGGTTCCGAAAGGTCTCTTTTGATACTGAAACGATCGGTCCGAAACTTGATATCCGTGTGCTTGATGTAAGCGCTAAACCAGAACTGATCAGCAGAAATATTGAGAGTGCTGCCTTCTGTGCTAGCCGGTACCCTTTTTTCCTCGAGTGGTTCAACCCCCGTATCATTCTCAACAAAAAGTTCGATCTTAAGCCAGTTCGGGGTATAATCGAACAAGTCAATCGTATGCAGCTTGTTATATGTGACTATTCGAGATAGTCGGATAATCTCCTGCGCCACTTTCTTGGTGATGGCGAATTCGGCCAGGTCGGGGGTCTCATCATAGTCGCCCGCGCCGAACACTTCCGATGTAAATGCTTTTGCTTCCATCTTTCCTCCTTTTTATAAAATAAAACCCCATCAAGGTATACCGAGAAGGTACGGCCCTGATGGGGTTATAGTGTGCTAATAGATATTAAGACCAGCCGAAACTCCGGTAGTCGATAGATTTTCCGGAATGCGGAGAATTTGCGGAGATACATCCCCTTGATGTAAAGGTATTTCGCCTGTAAACTATTATTAATAATACAAAACAGGGAGGAGTATATATGACGAAGGGTGAACTTATTGAAACTATTGCAAAAGATGTCGCGATCACAAAAACTGATGCTGCCAAGGCGCTGGATTCAGTGATAGGCGCAATAACCAAGGCTGTAAAAAAGGGCAATAAGGTTACGCTTGTCGGATTTGGTACGTTTGCCTTGTCTAAAAGAGCTGCGCGAAAAGGCAGAAACCCTCAAACGGGAGCCGAGCTGAAAATCAAGGCATCGAAAACTGTAACCTTCAAGGCTGGTAAGTCACTAAAGGCTGCACTATAAGCAGGCAGGTATCACCAAAAGGAAGAAGCCGTTACTTGGATTATCCCCAAGCAACGGCTTCTTTATTAAATTACTTACTGTTCATTGGCATTACGACATATTTGTAATCATCGTTGCCGTCTTCCGTTATGAGGGTGGGACTTACTTCGTTGTTAAACCGGATAAACACCTGCTCTGTCGTCATATTCCCGAGTGCATCAAGCAGATAGTCCGGATTGAAGGAAACAGTCATAGGCTGACCTATGAAATCTGCCTCCACTTCCGTTTTGAATTCGCCGACTTCGGTATTCTGAGAAGAAAAAGTCACAACGTCCGGCGCCAGCTGCATCATGACGGACCGTGAGGACTCTCCCAGCATTACCTTTGCCTTTTTTATGGAACTGATCAGGGAGTTCCTGCCTATAATAACGACGTTCTCGTTATTTTTTGGGATCACCTGTTGATAACTTGGGAATGACCCTTCTGCAAGCCTGACGTAAAGCTCAACGCTCCCGATGGTGAACTGGACCTTCCTGCTCCCGATCACCATAGTAAGAGTCTCAGCACCGGTGAGCAACTTTTTAAGTTCCGCCAGTGCTTTCCTGGGGACCAACGCAGAGATGTTATCCTTGAGCCCTTCTTTTTTAATCTCAATGGCCGCAAGTCTGTGGCCGTTGGTAGCGACGACCTCGAAAATGTCATTCGCAGTCTTGAAAAGGATATTGCCCATCGCAGGCTGATTTTGCATTGCTTCGCAGGAGAAGATAGTTTTATTAATTATGTCTATCATCTCAGCGGTCGGGATTTTAATGCTTACGCCAGCCACCGGCGAGGTGAGCGGAAATTCTGTGGCATTCATAACAGGAACCTTGAATTTGTTCTTGCCGGAAGTGATGCTAAGGGATTTGTCTTTCACCTGCATCCGGATCTCATCACCCAGCTCTTTTGCGATCTCGAATACCTTCCGCGGCAGGCAATACGTCCCCTCCGTTTCAACCTGAACCTCGATGGGCTCCTGCAGGAAAACTGCGTTGTCCGTTGCTATTATTACTGACCCGGCCTTCTCTGCAACCAGCTTGAAATGCTCGAGTATTGGCTCTTTACTGTTCGGAACAACTATCCCCTGAATGGCGGCCAATTTTTTCTTTAATTCGTCACTTTTGACTGAAATCTTCAATTAAAACCTCCTTGGTATAATTAGTCCAAATATCCCTCTGATTTTAGAATACTGGATTATCCACTTCTGGATAGCGTTTTTTTAATTCTTTTAGCCGTAGCAAGTTTTTGCCGGGCCAGATAATCCGTCTTGCCGCGTCATTGATAACCCTGCAATCGCAGCGAAGATCAACTTGATATTGCTCATCCAGCTTCCTATATGGTCTCGTATCGTTCGAAATCTTGATATCGAGACTCTTGCGAAACCACCGGAGAAACTTGCATGGATCCCAAACGGGATCATTCCAAATCCCGGTCGGAATCGATATGCCTTGATAGGCAGCCTGGACAGCCGCAATGATATTGCGAGCAGTAGTTCCATGGTTCCCATTTGAGTTGTGAATAAAAAATCCGTTGGGCATCTTCCCTTATCTCCCCTATTACTTTAAATCCAAATGGGATATTGCAGTTGTCAATCCGACTGCTATTCCCTTGTAATAAACGTCTGTCCCTACGCCAAATAGCCTCATCACATCTCTTTTTTCTTCTTCGGTGCGGACGTTTCTGGCTACTCGATCAACTTTGTCTCTGAGTTGCTGAAATTCGGTCACTGTGTTCACTCCTTTGATGGTGACATATCAGTACAGAACCTCGACAAACGTGCCGTCCGTCAGTTTCATGAAGTATTGATTGCGGCTTATGTCGTCTTTAAGCTTGAATCTTCTGACTTCCTTAATAAGGGCCCTCTCAAAGTAAGCACTTATTTTGGAAGTTATTCTTATAGGCTTCATATCTTCCCAGCCTAACGGCGCGCCCTTTATATCGTAGATGGTATTCGGAACCAAGCCGACGCGATTATCCGGGTGTTTGCGCAGCAATCTTGTCCTTGCGGGACTTTCCTCCGGCATCAAATCCTCCTTGTAATATCAATTCAGATATTCCCTGGTATCGTAATGTTTAAATAAGTCTTTTCCTGACTTGTCGTCCACTCCCATGTACATGTAAAAACCAACATAATTGGGAGCGTTTTTGTCTAACGAAAGTCTTCCGATTTTGATAGCGTTATCAAAAGCTATTTGAGATTCGTTCAATTGCAAGCCTCCTTCTTTGGAAAATAAAAAACCTCTACGAGCGTATCTATAAGTAGATACCACCCGTAGAGGTTATAATTGTCTAAAGGATATTAGAAATTGGGATTACTTGTTATGCCGCTGCTTCCTGAGCTAATGAAAATTCAGGTAGGCAGGCGGCTTTATCTACCAATTTGAGGCCCAATATCTTTTCTACAGCTACAGGGCCCAGTTCATCGAACCGGATCCAGCGGTTTTCCCCTCCAGACCAATCCGTCATGTGTTTTACTGATCTGTAGAGGATTTGGCCCCATGGTGAATTTTGCATGCCTGGGAAATTTTTATTCAAGGAAACATACACGCCGTTCCCTTCACTCCAGAGGCCTATAAGGTCAACATCGCCTGATCCAGCAATTCCCCCGGGATTAAAATGCACCTTGAACTCTGTGAGCCCTAATGCTTTGGCAAGTTCCTTCATCGCGGCCTTGCCGGTCCTGCCAAAGCGTTTTTTCCCCTCCTCGTTGTAACACAGGTTTTCCGAGGATGTTAACATCGATTTTAAGATTTTAATGTTTTTCATGCTCATGCACCCTCTCTTTATATCAAGCTCATCTGTACAACGCAACTGACGTCACGGCTTTGTTGGTCAAAATTGGCAACCTTCTCATCTGCTGCGCTTTGTGTGGAAACATTTTTCTCGTTACTCTGAGGTCCACAGGTATCCCCATGACTATTAACGTGATCGTAGTGTCCTTCCTTAAGTGCCAGCAAATCTCTTTCCCTATGGAAAGGAACGAAAGGCCCTGAATGCTCGCTGGGCCTTTTGCAATACTGTCCTGCTTTTGCTCGGCAGACTGGGCACTCCACATTAAAACAAGGATCTTGTTGAAACTCGTGATTACAGGTTCGACATGGAACAGAGCTACCTGGCTTCCCGGCAGCTATGAGAGGGTTCATGGCTTTTCAAACCTGATGCCCTCCCTATGATCTGGCTTATCAACGTACGTCCGAAGAACGCCATTGCCCGGGAAATCAACTAACCAGGAATGGCCGCGAGACTTTTTAAAAGCGAACGGTGCCCTACCAGTATGGTACAAAGAATGAGCAGTAATCCAGTAAACATCGGCGAAATTACTGGTGAAATGGTATGGACATTTATCGACCATTTCTTTCCCGTCTGATGCCCTAAAATGCTCATTTGCCACGATCATGGCTTCATTGTACTCAGCCTCATGTTTAATCGGTTTGATTTTCAAACTTGTCTGTTTCATTGGTTTAATTCGGCCATCCCCCTTAAGTAATAATTTCTATCGTCGTCGGCATCCTGGCATTTTTTGCACAACCGGCCGTCAAAGTAGTAATAAACATCGTCAACATTCATAGGCTTTTCAGCGCTTCAATATGCCACTTGCCGCATGATTCCCATTTAACCTCTAAGATGTAATGGGTTTCTGTTTCGGTTGCTATGACCATCTTCATATGCAGTTACAGTGCGCATGCTACAAAATACCCTTCCTGCGAGACCTTGTGAGCTACAACATCGAATCCGCCCTTTGCGAAAGACGATTGTCCGATAATCTGTGTGAGAAGCGCCTTGTCCCTGGCATTCTCTCCGGTAAAGCCTTTTTTGGTTTGCTTCACGAAAATGCTCATTATTTCCTCCAGAAAAATTTTAAATTATTGGAATAAAACAAAAACCCCATACGGAGCAATACCAGAATGGTACCGCCCTGTATGGGGTTATAGTGTCTAGTAGATATTAGGTTGCGTCTCGAAAAATCCGCTCAGCGGAGAATTGGTTCACCTCCCTCATAGTATCGGATGATCAACAACGCTACGATTAGATAGCTTCCATCGATAACTGGAAGCTCAGCCGTTCCTTGTACATTTTTTCCCCAATGAACCAGTAGGCTTTCTCTGTGAAGGGCCGCACCTTTTCCGGAAATGAAACATACTCTTCCACTGCCTTTTGAAAAGCTCTCATAAGGGATTTGTCCCTGCTCTTCTCATAGTTGAGGCGATCGATCTCATTGTGTGTCTCTGAAACCATCCGCTCATATTCGATGCAAGCCGTTGTCATATCTGATTCGAGGTTTTCCTTGATCTTTTCCCTCCAAAAAAGAATTTCACTTTCCTTAGAAGTCCCGCTCCCTTCCCCGCTCAACTTCCTTACTTCAAGGGGAAGGACTTTGAGCGCCCGAAGAAGCCATTCAACGTCTATTGCCTTGGAGCCTGCCCATCCACATGTCCGTTCCATATTAATCTTTAACCTCCTATAGGAAACTTATCTGCGCGGCACAGCTGATGTCGCAAAATTTCTGACTGGAAGTCGCAACGTTTTCATCCGTGCTTTTTGCGATGTTCTCTATTTTTAGCATCTTTTCAACTTCTGCAATTTTGGCTTCCTTTTCTTTCTCTGATTCGATCTTCTTAGATAAGCGTTTCAGATTAAAGGCGTAATTTTCATACATCGTCCTAGCTGACCTGAGTGACCGGTCAATATTGTCATGGAAGTCCTGGTAGAATTGGGGAGAATGAATATGAGAGTTTGAGGAGATATCCTCATGTGTGATCTCATGTAATAAAAGATGTGCCAGCCGGCAGAAGGACTGCAGCGACCCATCCATGCGCCGGATAAATTCCCTGTTGATCGCAATGAAGGTATCACCGTCGGTCCACCCGTCCATTACAGAGGAAATGCCTATCAGCAATTGTCTATTGAAATCACGCTCAATTTCAGAGGCCCCGAACCGCATGCTTTTGAGCAGCGTTTTTTCCCTCGGGGTCAGGCTCTTTTCCTCTACTATCGATGATCTCATATCGACATTGCCGATAAGCGCGTCAACTGTCCGAAAAGCTGTTGAAGTGAGATGGCTGGCGCTTAGTTTATCTGTGAAGAAGAACTCGGGTGTGCCATGATAATCGAACTGTGCCAAAATGGATTTGTCGAGAACGATTGCAAGGCCCATCTGAATTATCCGGTCCCCCTTCACTGACCCCTCTTCATCAAAGCTCCAGAACGTGCCTTTTTTGTCGAGACCTTTAAGAGACCAATACTTCCCTGTCACATCGGGAAAGATCGGGCTCTGCCAGATTTCAGTTTGATTGAACTCTCCGGAGCAAAACCCGCTGATAATGCGTCTTCTTTCTGAATCGTTCAAGCGTTTTTTGTTAAATATGTTTTCGCCCACTTTCTTGAACGCTGCCTTCATGCTTTTCCATACCGAACAGGTGTTGATGATATTGTTCCGGGCAAAGTTTACATCAAGACGCTTTTTTGATACACACACGCCATCCAGTCCGTAATCGTGGACCGACATGGTGTAAATGCCGAGATTGTAGATTCGAATACCGGAGTTGCCGCCGGTGATTTTCAGGTGAAAATCGTCCGTTTCCATTGTCCACTTCTCGGTTTTCGGGTTATTGCTGACCAGTTGATCATTTACTATAATCCTGCAAGCGCAGTATTTGACCTCAGTGCCGATCTGGGAGATAGCATTTCTCATTTGCCACTCTTCAAGTTTGTCGTACAGGAATATCTCTATGTGGCATCCTGCCTTCAAGGGTAAGTTGTCTTTTAACTCGTAACTGACCCCATAAGGATTCGATGCGTCTGCCATCATATGCTCGACATCCACTGTCATTTCGAAGCTGTTGGTTCTCCAGATGTTTTTTCCGAAGGAAAAGGCCTGACCACGCCCCATGCGGAATCTTCCAAAGGTCTTGTTTTCGCTATCGTCATGAGGAAGGCCAAATACTTCAAAGAAGGATTCAACTTCTTCACGGGACGAAAACCCTTTGCCATCATCAATGACGGTTACTTTTTCAGGAGTGATAGTAACTCTTATTTCTGAGGAACCAGCATCGATACTGTTCGAAATAATCTCTTGCAATGCTTTGGTTAAATTTCCGCTTTGTCGTTTTATGACATCTACCAGCAGGCGCGGGTGAATTTTAAATGCTCTAATTTCGGCCACTTACGTTGACCTCCTCGCTTAGTTCTTCATCCGTTGCTTCTTCGTAGAGCTCGTGGTAATCATACAGAGAGGAATAAATTTCACTGAGCAACTTGGCTATTTTGGATGCAGTTTTTCCGTCTGTTTTCGATTCCCCATCCATCAAGACTCTTGTTATTACGTCGGAACGCAGAGATCCTAAAAACTCTGCTAATATAAGCGACTCGTCTTCTTCGAGCGCAATATGTGTTTTTTTGGGCTTTCTGCAATCTAGGGTTGGAATGAAGGTTTCTGATGGTCTCCTGGATATCCCGTCACAGGGCACGCTTGGTTGGAATTGATGACAGATTATCGATCAATCAGAACCCCCGTCTTGGTTGGAAATTGCTTTATGAAAATCCGGAGCGGTCCGACGACACTCATTTCCGATTTAGTTCGGACGGCGGCTCCAAGATAGGCGAACTCAATGCGGTCCCGAGTTCATTTAGAGTAAGAACTAGGTTTAGGAAAGCCGCCCCGGACAACAACCACGACAATTACAATTGGGGTATGGCTGGTCTGATGAACAAAGACCTCAATATCGTCTTCTACGACGCCGATGGGCGCAGATTTCGGTGTGGCCTCGAGCACGGATAATACACCAATCCGCTTCCCGAGCCCGATGGCATAAGCAGCTGTCTGATCAAAGAATTTAGAGAAATCCTTCGGAAACAGAACTTTGCTGCTTTCGACTTTCAATTCGACAGGAATGTCCCTAAAGGTGAGATCAGTGATCCCCCCTGCTGCTTCGGGGTGACCTTGCAAGTGCTCACCAATATCTCTCCGGCTACGAAGCATCTCAGTGACTTTGCTTTGGAATTGCTGCTCTGACATCCCAGCCTCGAACAAGCTTCCTTTCAAAGCTTGTGCAGCGATATTGCCCAACCCACCAAGTACTACCATTGTGTTGGCAATATCATCTGAATGCAGACCAGGGAAGGCTCTCAATTTGTCGCGAACGCGGAGGAGATGTTGATCAACATTAGAAAAACCAGTCAAAGGGTTTGAAGCGACATCACTTCCCTCCAAGAGCAGACGGCGATGCCCTACAATTGCAACATCTCGGCAATTACTCGCGTCGTCGAATTCAGCTGCGTAAAGGAATTCGTATGGCCTTGAGCCGAACGAATGAGCCACCTCCAGAACCACCCGACCGGTGCCAGTAAGAATGAACGGGCCATCCCCCTCAGGTTTAGCGAACCTAAAACTAGGCAACCAGTCCCGCTCGCGGATGTCGATTGTGACAGGCGTTAGCGAGAGGACTCTTGCTCCTTTGGGCCAATTTGAAACCCTAACTTCTATCGTAAGGTCGTAAGACGTCCCTGGCTTAAGGTAGTTCCAATACTTGGCCGGCTCTCCGTCGATGTCAAACTTCAAGAACGCTACGGTTGTTTCAAGTTTCTCAATCTCTGCTGAACCTCCATTGGAGACAGGAACGCGAAACTCTCCAAAACCTCGATCCCGAAGATTAGCGAACAGAAGAAGCGGCAAGGTCCATCGGTTCAACTGATCCTGTATGACGGTCAATTCGTCTACGCTCTTGAGACCTTCGACTTGGTCCAGAAACGCGTTCAGCTGCTCATCGGCAGCGAAACTCAAAGACTTGTCAACCTCTGACGCTTTTAGCTTCGCCGAACTCAAGAACCTTTGAGCATCTGGTTCAGCATTGCGTACTGCATGCTTCCACTCAGCCAAGAGTACAAAGATGGCTATGGCAGTGTGATAAGCGCGGTACTGATCCTCAACATCACCTCGACCGATCTCAGAGATTGCTGCTTCAAGCTCCAGAAAGGCTTTTTTCAGGCACTCAAAGTCACGGGGCGAAGGCTTAAGAGCCCCCGCAAGTGCGGCAGCAACCTCAATCCTCGATGAAAAAACTCGGTGGAAAATCCCGAAGTTTGGCTCGTTCCTCATTCTCTTTCTCCAGTTCAGACAGAAGGCTACTCCATTTTTCGATCAGATCGACAAACGTTTCTCCACCTCCTATCGTGTGTTCAATCTCGGAAGCTGCCGCGACTAAAGCGGCTTCAAGTCGCCACCGTTCATTTCGATCTTCTAGCGGGATGCTTGCAATCAGTTCCCTGAAACAAGTGCCTGCAGCTGCATGGTTTCCTGCCTTGGTCAAAGCGGCAGCATATAAAAGAGCCTCAACGAAGCCTTCTGGCCTGAACGGCTTGAGTGCTTCGAATGCCTTTTTAATGTCGTCTACACAGTTTTGAAGCTCATTGTGTGGGGCTCTCAAAATCACGGACGCGCAATCATCAGTAGAAATGGAGCGAGTATAGTCATCTTGAATTGACTTCAGCGCCACCTTAGTGAAGCCAGGGACGTCCCCAAAGCCATAGTGCAACCGATCAACAGCGTGGTACAGAGCACTTCCCTTCAAGCTAAGCAAGATACCCGAGAGCAGTTGCCCGAGTCCCCCTTTTTTTTCTTCAGGAGAAAGGCAGAGAAACGAAAAGACGTCAATGCAGTCGACAGCGAAATCCTCTTGTTTGCTTGGTTGCGAGTAGTAAACAATCAGGTTCCAAAGCCCGTGCTTGATAAGACTCCGTTTCTCTTTAGGAAATGATCGATGCCTCAGAGAATGGACGGCCGACCGATGAACGATGACATATGGGTCTGTTAGCAAGACGGAAAATGCTTCAAAGAACAGGTCAGGGAAGTTCTTCACCAAATCGCTCGGTACATTCTCCCATGCTTGCACGGCGCTGGCACGTACCACCGTGCTCTCGTCCATAAGTGCACGATACCAATCGGAGAGTACTAGTGTTAGACTTTCGACCCCGGTCAACAATTTTGAAAAATGAGTAATCATGTTCCCACGCATTTGCGTTTGATCCTCGGGCAGTCTCCGATAGAGTTCCAGGAATTCTTCAATCCCTTCACGTCCCTTGGATTTTGCTCCCACCGCAGCCCACTTGATCAGTGCGCCCTGCAAACTGTCAATCGCTCTGCGCTTGTTTCCTCTATCCATATTAGCGAGCACATCGCCAGTCAGTTCCAGAGAACGCTCTGTATCTACTTGCTCATATTTCTCGCTAAGTGTAGCCGCCGCACCGATCAGCTTATCAAAATGCTCGACTGCTAGCTGAGCAAACTCGTCCCAAGAATGTCTGAAGAACTGTCCCGCTTCATCATTGCTGTTCTCCGGGCTTTCTACGGCAGCCCAAAGCAATCTTGTGAATGCTATCCTCTGTGCTGTTCCTATCTGTGCCTTTTCCAGATAGTTGTGCTTCATCACCGATCTATAGGTTCTATTAGCTTCTTCTCTTCCGGTATAGTCATTGTCAGCAAGGAACGATTGAATAATTTTATCCGTTTCCTCTGGAAAACGATCGAGGCACTTCGAGGCCGCTTCCCGGAGATAGTAGAGTATGCTGCTATCCCGGCGCTCGCTCGGAAGCAGAAATCGCCTGCGCATAAGTTTGGCGAAGATGCTTTCGGTATATTTTGAAAGCAGCTCATCACTATCCGTCGCAAGTATGATCTCAACGGCATCCCCAATCTTTTTTGGGTTCGCGTTACTTAGAAGTGCGTCGATGTCAGCACAAATCTCAGCACGTCTTATCTGGAAGAGCGCGCGAATTGGCGCGGCATCGAGCTTTCTTGGCACGTTCCCACCAAGATGCATCCCGGGGGGCGATCCCAGGGCCATCGACACAAAGGGACGTAAAACCTTTTCCAAGTCGTTTTGGGAAAGCTTTTCCGCCTCCGACAAAACCACATCGATAGCCGCTGAAGATTTCTCATAACTGCTCACCAAGCGCACTGCCACCGAAAGCTTTTCTTCTGATTCTAACTGTGCCCTGAGCAACGCCTTAGCGGCATGTTTAGAATACGGCAAGTACTCGTGTAGCGCTGCTGGCAAGAGATGTTCGATCACCTTTCTGGTAAATGACTCAGGAGCAAGGTTGGCAAGCTGCTCCAGACGCGGATCGTCCCTTGCTATGTTTTCCTGATCAAGCTCATCCAATAGATCGAAAACAAAGGTTTCTTCTAAAGAGAGTTCGTAACGAAGGATTGCACGTTCTTGCCGCCTGTCGGTCTGCTTCTGCTTTCTCTCACTTTCTTCTTCTTCGCGTGCGCTCTTTCGCTTTTCTCCAGCTTTTTCCCTCGGGTCAACAAAACTCATAATATTGGGCAGCCCTACGGGAACCCGTTCCTCACAACCCTTGCAGTTGTTTTGGTAGAAGTCATACGCTGCATCTTCCAGCAGCCAACAATACATCGAGTTTTTCTTGGAGAATTTGCACTGTACCCCCATGTGCCCGATTGGGAGATCAGTCGCCGCTTCAATCATTCCCCTACCAGGAGACCTCACGAATTCGGCATGGAAACACCAATTGCTTAGAAGCTTTGTTGCTCGGAGATTGCGCTGGCCTGCTTCTGATGCTTCTTTATAGCGGTATTCAAAATCGTCCATCTTGACTATCCCTCAAGGGTATTTCCGAGTGCTGTCCGAAGTAAATCATAACGAGTGTCCGAACCTGGCGATATCCACTTTATCACTTCAGCCCCCCTGACTCTGCAATATCAACAAGCGTCGGAATGTGCGGCCCGTATTCGACTGTCCTTGGGGTTCCGGTAGCTTCCAGTATTCGAACGCCACTCCCCACTTTTCGTGCATACTTAGCATAGAGGGTCTTTGCACGGATGATCTCGAAACTGTAGCCACGTCCCATTCGGTTGGCGATCTTGATCAGGCCGTTAAGACACTCCGTATAGGCATTGGTGATCTGGCTGGGAGAGTCCCAGTAAGCGAATATGTCCTCGTAGTGGTTATGGACGGTCTTCGCCAAGACACGAAAGCCATCCATCCCTTTTGCAGGCAGACGCTTCTCCCATGCTTCAAATGCCCTCATAGCCGCTTCTTTCTCAAGTTCGTCATAAATCCGGTAGAAAGCCTCCTTGTAATCGTATGCCTCCGCCAAATCTGGAATATCCCTTTGCACCTCTATAAGCGCTTTTTGTTCAGCTGCAGTGAGGTTGGCAGGGCGTTTCAAGGTAAGCCACCGGATCGACTTCTTGACGAAAACACGTTCGTTCTTCGAGAGTTGTGCCTGATACTTCTTGCGTTCTTCATCTAACGCCCTGGACGCTTTTTCGACAACGTGGTACTTGTCGATCACTATTCGCGCTGTGGGCATAAATGTGCCAAACGACTTCTTGAACGGACGCCACATGTCTGTGCAGACCCACTCCACTTTTTCGCGATCGGACAGCTTCTCAAAATAAGGTTTGAGGCGTTCCTGGGTCCGCTCCTCCAGCATATCGAACACGTTATTCGTTGCCAGGTTGGTAATAACGCACCGATATCCCCCGGCCAGATTAACCTCGTCTATACCCATGATTATTGGCGTTTCGTAGCGGACAGTGCGCTCAAGATCCACAATCATATCAAGGGCTATGTTTTTGATCGTGTTAACAGCAAGTCCGGTTTGGTGGGCCATGTCATGGAATGTCGTGGAGAGGCATCGTTCCCTAATGGCGTCAACCAATCGCTTGGTTGTTCTTCTTCGTTCATCGAGAAATGGCAGTTCCGGGACCACCATTGTTTTGCAAACCTCACAACGGTAACGAGGTCGTATAATTTCCAGCTTCGTTGGCTGCATTTGCATTGGCGTATCAGCGAAGGTGTTTGTCCGTCGCCCATGCCGATGCATTGGCTTGCCACACACATCGCATGAAGGCGCTATGTTGTCGGATATTTGGGCAACAACCGTTAGCCTCTTGTTGCCGGGGATCAAATCGACCGGCTCGACACCGGGTAGTCCGAGCAGGTCAATCATTCAGGTCGTCCAGGTTGATGGTTTTATGCTCACTGAGCAATTCGTAGATGATATCGGTTAACGCGGCCATCGCCTGCCGGTCCGCCTTAAGGACCTGCGTTGCCAGTTTTTGGTGAGAACTGAGGGCCCGAACTACACCCTGTTGAACCGCTCCAGGTAAATTGCCTTTTAATGCCTGTTCCCGTGTATTGTTTTCTACCTGTGCTATCACTACATCGTTTTCTTTGGCAATGGAAGCGATGTGATTCACAAATGTCGCCTGGTCGCGCAGCGGAGTGGCATCGCCGAAAAGACGATTTAGACGATCAATAATCTCGCGTACGTAATACGGATCGTCCCCTGTACGTGCTTGGCCGCCAGGACCGATTGGTTCCAATACCGGCAATACTGGCGTCACGCCGCCTTCAACGGGAGTGTCGTCACGCTGCTTTATGTCGAAGCCAGTGAGCACTAACCCTTTTAAATCGACGTTCTCGGGCGGTTCGCCGTTCAATCTTTTTTGGAGCAGCTTGGCAAAGGCAGCGAAATTCTCCAGATTAGGGTCGCTAAAATCGATCAACTGGGCCACATAGGCATAGGTGCGGCAAAAACGTCCAAGCCCTGCCTTAAAAACCATTAATGCCTTGATCTGATCACCATATTCGTGGCGATGATGATCGGCAGATTGCATACCGTCTTTATTGCCTTGCTTGTGAGCCTTCTCGAAAGCAGATTCCCAGGTTTCGACGCCTTCGCGTAGCATTTTTACCCGCTCATTGAAAAGGCGCGTCGGACGTTCAGTGGCTGCATATAACGCCTTATGTTGGGGTTCTTGGGCATTGGTGATGTCACGAATAGTCCTGAACCGGGCTTCTTTGAAACTTTCCAGATCCTCAGTCTCGTACAACCCCTGTCCATCAAGTTGTTCTTTGATTTCGTAGACGACATTTAAGTCCTGAATATTGTCGATTACGGCCCCGTCGTCGTATTTGGCAAATGCATTGCGCACGCCATCTGGGTCGTTCACAAAATCGATAATAAAGACTTCGTCCTTGCCCGGCGCATTGCGATTAAGGCGAGAGTAAGTCTGAACGATTTCTACGTCATTCGCAATCTTTTTGTCAACATACATAGCCATCAGCTTAGGTTGGTCGAATCCGGTTTGGAATTTGTCGGCGACCAGCATGACCCGATATTCCGGACGATCGAAGGCAATACGCAAATCCTGGCCAGCGACATCCGGGTTCATGGTGACTTCGGTAAACTCTTCGCCTTCGTCCACTATGAATGTCTCTCCGCCGATCCGCTCATCGTCGGTGTGCATGACCTGTTTTCCCGTAAGTTTGCCTGAAAAAGCCACCAGAGAACGAATGCCGGCATGTTCATGATGTTTTTCAATGTACCTGTCGAATCCCTTCTTGTAGCGCACGGCGGCAGCACGCGAGCTAGTCACTACCATGGCCTTGGCTTTCCCGTTCAGTCGGTGCGCGACATTCTTGCTGAAATGCTCGATAATGAATTGCACTTTCTGGGTGACATTCGTTGGATGCAAAGCCATCCATTGAGCCAATGCACGCTTGGCAGTTTTTCCACTGACCCGCTTGGTGTCTTCAATCTGCTTGGCAAGATTGAAAGCCGTCTTGTACGGGATAAAGCCTTTAAGTACATCGAGAATAAACCCTTCTTCTATGGCCTGTCTCATCGGATAGCGATCGAAGTGCTGCGGCAAATTATCACGAGATGCAGGGCGCGTTGGGTCGAGAGGCCGGCCAAATAGCATAAGCGTCGAATGTTTCGGCGTTCCCGTAAAGGCAAAGTAACTGATATTTTTCGGACGCGAACGCGATTTCTGGAGTTCCGTCAGCAGTTCTTCAATGGTTAGCGATTCCATTTTTCCCTTGCCGCTCATGGCAAGAGCTGTTTGAAGCTTCGCAGCCGTCGATCCGGTCTGTGAATTGTGCGCCTCATCAATGATCACAGCAAAGCTCTTGCCTTTTAGTCCTTTCTCGGTAACAATAGCCTCCATCGCATACGGGAAGGTCTGAATTGTTACGACAATAATGGGCGTCCCGGCCAGTAGTGCCTCCGCCAATTGCTTGCTCTTCGACTTTGAAGACTTCTGCCGATCGATGGCAGCAATAACACCGAACTGATGATCAATCTGCTTGACAGCATCCTGTAACTGACTGTCCAGCACGTTGCGATCCGTAACGATGATGACACTATGGAAAATGGCATCACCACTATCACGGCGTAGCTTGACCAGGTCGTGTGCCGTCCATGAAATGGTACTAGTCTTACCGGAGCCAGCACTGTGTTCGATAAGGTACTGCATGCCGGGCCCCTTCTCTCTGGCATCGGCGATAGTCTTACTGACTGCTGACCATTGATGATACCGTGGGAAAATCAATGTTTCCTTTTTTGACCAGTTCCCTTTCAGATCGACCACATCTTTCTTTTCGACATACACGAAGCTGTGGAAAATTCGCAGCCAAGCATCGCGTTGACAGATTGATTCCCAAAAATAGGCGACTGGATATTCCTTGTCCTTGCGCAGCGGATTGCCGGCATGGCCATCGTTGCCTTGGTTAAATGGCAGGAATTGGGTGTTTTCGCCATCGAGCTTGGTTGTCATCTGTATGTCTGAATCAGACATTGCAAAGTGCACGACGGTGCCACGCTTGAACGTCAACAGCGGTTCACGGCGTTTGGTCTTAGGATCGAATGGAATACGATCGGTGCGATATTGATCCATGGCCGCTTCGGCGGACTGAGTGAAATCAGTCTTGAGTTCGACCGTGGCCACGGGAAGGCCATTGATAAACATCACAAGATCGATGGCCAGTTCGCGAGCCGGGTGGTATTTCAGTTGCGGGACTACGCGCAGGATGTTCGCCGCGTAGCGTTTGAGTACCATTTCGTTGCGCTTATCTTCCGGGGCTGTTTCAGAAATGTCGATATGGCCGCAGCCAGCAATGGAAAAACCATTACGTAAAACGTGCATAGTGCCATGCGTTTCGAGTGCCTTCGCCAAACGGTCCATCAATATGTCGCGGGCGTGATCGGCATTGTCTTTCTGGAGCTTTGCCCACTTATCCTTCTGTCCGGAGTCTTTCAGCCAGCTAATAAGGTCATCTGGGTACAGGGCGCGCTCTGTGTCGTAATGCTTGGTGTCGCCCTCAATCCAGCCTTGGCCCTTCAACTTGGTGACGACGTAATCCTCAAAATGCCTTTCTTGGTGTGCAGTGTCGTTCATGTTGTCTCCCGAAAATCGATTTTACCGGTGACGGCGGCGGTTATAAAGGCCAAACGGCGCTTTTTAAGAAGGTCTATGCTATGTTGTGTTTTGGATAGCAAATGATCAATACGGGACATCTGTTCATCAAGGTATTTTGAGATGGATAACTGTTCATTCATGGGAGGAACAGCTAACGAAATCTCTTTTGTTTTTTCCTGGTTCATGATCCCAATTGTTGCAGAATTTGACAGGAAGCACATCTCTTCTGTTTTTACAGAAAGCGAGTATGCGAGAAAGTATCCATTTATCTTAGGATTGGGAATCACAGCATTTATTTGTTGGTTGGCTGAAGCTTTTTTTTGTAAGTAACCCACTTTGCCGAGTGTAGCTCCTATACTAACAATCAAGACCGAGCCTTGTGGGAAAGTATTTGCTTCTCCAGAAATAGCTATTTCGGTGGAAATAAGCTTCTGGCTTTTCCCAAGTATCAGTCCGCCGTCAAAATCGCCTGGTGTGTACCAAGCTAATCCATCACAAATATCCTCGCTTGGGGGCACTGTAGAAGGAGTATTACCGGTTCCCACAGACGAAGCAACACGGCGGAGCGGTAATACTTTCCAGTGTTCCGGCACACCCCCAATCCACTCCACCCCCGAATCCTTCATCTTCGCCTTGGGGTTGAGTCCTTTTGTCACGGCATGAGTAATGAAAGCCTGACGCTTCTTGGATAGGAGTTCTATGAACTCGGTTTTCTTGGCAATCAGAGTGTCGCTGCGGGCGGTTTCACGGCTTAGCGCGGCCCCGATGGATTCCTGTTCTGATGTAGGCGGCAAGGTAACAACCAAGTCTCGTAGCTGGTCACCATAAATATGCACCACGGTGTAGCCCTTGCCCATCAGTGCCTTTTGCGCCTTTGACGGCATTGAGTCTAGGGTGTATCCAAGGAATAACGGATCAAGGCCAATTGCCGGCCTGAGCACAATGACATCTCCGCCGCAGCATGCCTCTTCTTGCAGCAGATTGACGGCTGATCGTCCAATGTCCTCGAAGGTCTCTCCTGAGGCCGCGAAGAGGGCGTCTCCATATTGAATCGGGGTGTAATCGCTCAGCTTATCTGCACCGATGTATGAACGACTTTCACGAATCACGTATTCATGTGTAGTGTAAAGATCGCCATAACGAATACACGGGATTCCAGATACAACATTGTCTTGCTTGGACCCGCCATTTGCTTTGGTTAGCGGCCCTAAACGAGCAATCTTTACAGTATCCCAATGTTCCGGCACCTTGCCGATCCACTCGACGCCGGAATCTTTGTAGGCTGGGTAGGGTTTGTAATGACTCATTGAATTACCTGCCCCAGCAGCGCGGCAATCTCAGCCTCGACGCACTTCAACTCCCTGTCGATGTCTTCCAGCTTTGGTGGCGCCTCGTACTTGTAGAAGAAGCGGTTGAAGTTGATCTCGCAGCCAACAATGCCCACGCACTTATCCTTCTTGTCCACGTAGGACTCGTCGATCCAGGCATCTGGAACGTGGGGCAGCACCTCTCGGGTAAAATAGTCCCGGATATCTTCATGGAAGGGTATGTTCTCGTAGTCGGTCAGATCACTATCTGGCACTACGTTTCCATCTTCATCAATAACGGGCTCGGCATCTGGATTGCGGATACCGAAGGCATTAATCAAAGCTTTGACAAACGTTTTGCCAACTTTGCCTATGACGGTATCTTTCTTAGTCATTTTATCTGCAAAGGACTCAGCCCACACAAATGGCTGTGTCGTGTCCATGTATGGCTTCAAAGCACGTCCTAAAGCTGCTTTCTGATCTGGCGTGAGCTTGCCCCAAACCTTTTCGTCCGTGAGTTTCGCCATCGTTTCCGCATTGATGTGCAAAGACATCCTTAAGGGACGCAGAACCCGGATACGACGATAGGCAAAACGGCGATAGTCAAGCATGCGACTAATCTCACCATCCTCGGCGGAGGCATAAACATCGACAATCTGGCGGATATGGTCGTCGCTAATTAGCCGGCGCTTATTCCCCTCGTTCTTGATAGATGCCCACAGGTTAATAGCATTGATCAGTTGAACCTTTCCCTGGCGAGATTCTGGTTTCTTATTTGACAGTATCCAGAGATACGAACCAATTCCGGTACGGAAAAAGATTTCTGTTGGAAGGGCGACGATGGCATCTACCAAGTCCTGTTCCAACAGCCAGCGACGGATTTCTGATTCACCCGATCCTGCACCTCCATTGAATAAGGGTGAACCGGAAAGGACGATGGTAGCGCGCCCGCCACCATTCTCTGGAATCTCCAATTTGCTGGCCAAGTGAAGCAGAAACAGCATCGAGCCGTCATTGATGCGCGGCAGACCAGGACCAAAGCGTCCGCGGTACCCCTTCTCTGTGTGCTCCGCATTGACTGCCGTCGAGTCTTTCTCCCACTTCTTCCCGAAAGGAGGATTTGATATGCCGTAGTGAAAACGCTCAATGGGAAACTGATCGTTAGATAGAGTACTGCCTAGTTTTATGCCCTTCGACAGGTCTCGCCCCGGATCAGACTCCAGCGTGCGCAACAGCATACCGGTCAGGCAAACGGCATGAGTTTCAGGTTCCAGTTCCTGTCCGTACGGAATCAAGACAGGCGGGACTTTGAAACGGTTGCCGTAGTCAGCCACATGATTCATGGCATCGGTTAAAAAACCTCCTGTACCGCAAGTCGGGTCATACAGGGTGCGGATCAGACCGGGATTTGCCTCGAACAATTCATCGTCCGGATCGAGTAATAGCGCGGTAGCCAGATGCACGACATCACGCGGTGTCATGAAGTCTTCGGCGCCCTCATTAACCTCGGCCCCGAAACGACGGATCAAGTGCTCATAGATATTGCTCATCACCCTATCCGGCACAACATTTGGATGAAGGTCGACGCCAGCGAAGTTCTTGCAAATCTTAAACAGAATGCCAGCCTTGTCGAGCCGTATAATGGTGTTGCTGAAATCGAACTGTTCGAAGATGATTCGAGCGTTGTCAGAGAAGTGCGCAATGTAATCCTGGAGATTCTGACGGGTTTTTGTGCCGCCAAGCGTGTCTAGTGTGTATTTAGATGTGTTGTAGAATGGATAGCGCGTAGTTTGGCGCAGAATTAAATCGATGTCGATGCCGGATTTCTTATGCATCTTATTAGCATCACAGACTTCTTGGCGTGTTGGTTCCAGCACACATTCGAGTCGGCGAAGCAAAGTAAACGGTAAGATGACTCTACCAAAGTCGGTGTGCTTAAAGTCGCCCCACAGGTCTTCGGCATTTTTCCAGATAAAATCAGCCAGTGAGGCTGACGCGCCATTCAGCTCTGCCATTTTATACCCCCAACCTTAGTTTGCATGAATCAATATAACATACGCCCATGGGCAAGTCAACCAGATTTTGCACAAAACGGGGAACTGATCACGGAGACGGAGCCAACCTCAGAATGCAAATAGCCTTTTTTTGTTGCTGTCAAATGTTACATCCATTTGCAACCTCCCTCTAAAGCATTTTGAACCGGTGGATACCCCCTGGCGAAATCCATCGTCTTCTGAATTGATTCTTCCGAAATATCGCACATGGTGAACGCGGACCGGATCAGATCTTCGTTGGCCTTTAACAACACAACCTTGTCGACCTTGCTATGAAAATACAGATTCTCCGGAACTCCTTTAGAAATACCGTTCACATCCATCCAGACGGGATCCTTCCCACGTTTTAGCACAATTACAGCATGGCAGTACTCGTAGTAGTTCCCATCCGGATCCTTCACTCTGCCGGGCTCACAGTCCCATCGGTTTCCCGATAAGACGGTGCAGTGCAAGAGCCATGATATCGCAGCCACCTTGACAGTAGCCTCTGGCTATTTTGTCCATATTTTCAAAGTTCTTCTCCTCGAATATACTGTTTTGACCATTCGTCTGCTTCGTGTTCCCCGGTATGGTCTGCAAATCTGCCGCAATGCTTACAGATAATGGCCTCGTAACCGAGGCACCCGTCGTACTCTACAAACTCACTTGGCGTGGTATTGCCGCACGCGCATTTTGCGGATTTTATCATTGGGTTTCCTCCATTGCTACTTGATTTCTTTACAGCTATCAACCTGGAAGGAATCGTCGACATATTCTCCCTTCGGGAGATCGCCATCTATTGCTTTCTGGATCGCATCTTCTTTGCTATCCGCTTCAATGGTCATGATATCGGACTCAGTCCAGCTTACATTTAACTCAAACGTAGGCATATTGCCTCCTTTTTGTTTTTCAAATAAAAAAAGCCTCTACGAGTGTGTATCTAAAAAGTAGATACCACCCGCAGAGGCTATGTTTGAATGTCTATTAGATATTAGTTTAGGACAATTTTTTCGTCTGCCAATTCCTGGATGGCCACGGTATGGCTTACAAATATTTCATTGTCGAACCCGCCGAGTTCCAAGACCTTTCTTTTAACTGATAAGAAGGCTTTCCTTCTTTCCTCGGTGAGTTTCCCGTCCTTTTCATCGCTAAACAGGCAGTGGTAATGCTTCCCGCTCCTCGAGGCGTTGAATAAAGAGATGCCATGAGTGATGGCATCGTCAATCCAGGTCTCTTCTCCGCCAGACATATCGGAAAGGGATTTGGATTCTTCCCTAAGACTGTCATAGACAAGGATGTCGAAAGTGTCTTTAACCCCCTTCCCATTGACCTTGTCTTCCTGTGTCCGGATGCTCACCGAAAAACGGGGACCATAACAGCTATGGAGAATATCATTGGTAATCCCTGTCACCGTTGGGCCTGCGTCTTCGATTTCCAGGGGAATGATTTCCCCCAGCGCATTCTCCAGCGTCCGCCATTCGGTGATATCCTGCTCCATCTTGCTGATCTGAGATTGAAGCGCTTCCTTTGGCGCCTTGGCTTCCTCGATCTGCTTTAACTCCTCAGCAAGAGTAGCAATGCGGATGCGGATTGTCGTTTCTTCCTGGCGCGTCTGAGATAGACTTTTCCTCAGCGACTCCAGCATATTTGCGCTATCTTCCTTCTTTTGCGTCAGGGTCTCGTCAATGACAATGCCGGCCAGTTCGGTCTCGAGCGCTTTAATTTCTTCCTCGATGGCGGTTACCTGCGACAACGCTTCCGCAATCACCCGATTCCCTTCTAGGTGAAGGTCCGCCACCTCTTTCTCCAGTTCCGGCAAGACGCGTTCTGCTTCAAGCGCCTGCGAGCGTGTCATAAGAGATGATTTTAGGATCTCCAAGGTGGTTACACGCTCCGTTTTCTTCTGTGTAAGTGTCTGATCAATAACGATAGCGTCTAGTTCGGCCCTGAGAGCTTTGATCTCTTCCTCAATAACAGTTACCTGTCGTAAGCTTTCAGCAACAGATTGCTTCCCTTCTTCGAGAATATCTGCCACTTCTTTCTCCAGGTCCGGCAGGATGCGATTGGCTTCCATTACCTGAGAACGCTCTGCTAGGGCTTCCCTCAGCGTGACAAGCGCCTGGTCCTTCTCTTTGATTTCCTTAGAAAGCGATATTTTCAGAGATTCCAGTGATTTAGCGCTATCGAGAATCAGGTCTTTCCCTTCAACCCCTTGTGAGAGTGAATTGATAGTCGAGATCAACGGATACTCTCTAGGGTCCGGGACCTGCGCTTTAAGAACCTTGTCCTCAAGCGCCGGCAGGGAGTCCTTGGCCTCAACTGCGTCCTTTTTAAGGTCGCAACTGCGTGAAGAGTCACTGTCGCCGCAAGGAAGAGTTTTAAGTCTACCTGCGGTTTTCTGAGCGGATGCAAGATTGTTTTCTGCAGTGGTTTTAATGTGTGACCATTCCAGACGCACCCGCTGAAGTTCCCCTTCGGCCTCCTTTATCTGTTTTCCAGTTTCGGCACAGACCGCCAGTTGAGTGTTTGCATCGGTCAGCTGCTGGTCTGTTTCATTAAAGCGCTCTTTTGTCTCAGCCAGTTGCGCAGCTAATTGCGCTTCCTCAATTGCTTTTGCATCCAGGGCCGCCGACTTGGCAGCTAAGTCTGCTGCTGCCTGTTTCCGCGTTGCCACCGCCTTATGCTTGGCGTTGTAAAGAGCCCTTTTGTCCTGCATTGCTGCCTGAGCGGTGCTTAGAGCTGTTTCCTTTACTGCAATGTCAGCGGTTACCTTTACCTGTCTCTTTTTACTTTCTTCCTGAAGGGAGATCGCGACATCTATTTCCCTTATGCTGCTTTCCATAGACTTAATTTCGTCCTCAATGGCGTTGATTGCATTGAGAAGGCAGCTAACCCTGACTTCAGAGGTCAGGGCCAAATCGACTGCCTTTGAAATAACCTCTGTAGTTGTTGTGACTTTAGCGGTCGCTAAGGCGTACTTACTGCTATACAGTCCCTGCTTTTCTTCTACCGCTTTTTGCGCAGCATCCCTGACAGTCCCTTTTACTGTAATGTCTGCAGTGATCTTGGTCTGCCGTTTCTTGGCCTCTTCCTGAAGGGAAAGCGCAATATCGATTTCTCTCGAGTAATTATCAGCGGCCTTGATCTGACCGTCGGTGTCGCTGATATTGATTGTTATGCTTTTTAGCAGGTCTTCGGAGATTGATATCTCCTCTAATTTCGTAGTTTCCGCTTTGATCTTCTCATCAAAGCCTGACTTTTGAGCATATAATAAGCTTAGGTTGTCCGTAAGAAGCTCGGCAATGGTCCCTGCGTTTGTGGATTTTTCCTTAATCTCATCGATGCACAGGAGCTCCGTGAAGATGTCCATCATGTCTTTTCTTGCATATGTGCTCATCCCGGGTGCTTTTTGCGCTCGGAAGATGGACGTGAAAAACATCCTTGGCGTTCCTATGATAGACTCAATTGCTTCGTCATAGGGATCGAGCTTGCCGTCTTTTGTGCTGGGAATGGTTACCCACTCGCCTTCTACCTTCTCATACAGGTATGCTTCCGACTTCCTTTTTTCAGCGTCTATGAGCAGGATACTGCGATAGCTCTTGCCGCTCATCTGAAAGTCCAATTCTTTCCGGGCATCCCGGCCGTATGTCTCATTGTAAATATCGAACGCCCTGGTGGTATATACTTTAACCTTGTCGGGCATGATCCGAAACGGATGGAGATTACCAAGAATAGTGGATTTCCCCTTTCCATTGTCCCCAACAATCGCAATGAGCCCGTCTCCTGTTTCTGTGAGGTCAAGAGTGAACTCATCGAGACCCATGCCAGACCTAATGCCTTTGAATCCTTTAAGCATCAGCTTTAATGGACGCATATCACTTCTTCCTCCCGTTCTTTAACTTCAAGCCGAGTTCCTGGCAGGTAATGTCCAGCGGCTGGTGCAGCATCCAGAGCTTTTGGATCAATGATGCTGGAATATCCGTACCTGTCAGTTCTCCCCATTTTATCAACTTGTCTTCCAGGGAACTTTCCTGACTGATCCCTTGTGCCCTGGTAGCTTGCGTTATGACTACTGTCTTTTCAATCCTTACTTCGGAAGCCCCCTGCGAGTAGAGAAATTGCCTTATCGCATCTTCGTTTACCGTATGGACCGCTTCCTCTGATATTTTGTACCTGACACGCACGATAGCCCCCGGCGTTACCAACGGCAGCGCGTCTATGTCAGGGACCCCTTCAAACTCCACGCTTATAATGTCTCTGGTCGGAAGGATAACAAACCGGCTTTCAAATCCATTTTCTGTGAATTCGTGAAACCAGAATCCCTTGTCCTCGCTTTCCCCTACGTTCAATTTAGCGATGGACCCGCAGTAGAAAATATTGCCCCAGGACTGCGCCTTATGGATATGCGCAAGGAGCACGAGGTCCGCATCGGCAAGCGCCAGATCTGCGGTCCCATACTCAATCTCCCTGCCGACCATCTGCTGGCCTGTCGATGTGACGGCGCCGCGCACCGTGCCATGACCTGAGATCATGGTTGGAACTCCGTCTTGTCTGGCAAACCTGCTCACCTCGCCCCATGTTATGAAAACATCCTGAAGCAGGTCTTCGGCGTTTGCGTTGCCCTCCTGAATGCCGTTCCCATTAGCGACAAGTTTTGCCTTGGATACCGGAGGGAGTGCGTAGATAATTGCATCGAGACCAGAAACGTACTGGTCTATAGGAGTAAATACCCCTGACTTGAAGCCAACCATTTCTATTTTCTCAGACACATAAACCCTGTTTTTTGTCTGAAGCGCTCCCATAAGCATTACCGAGAGGCCGTCGTGAGTTGTTGTGCCTTTTAACAGAAACACCGGCGCAACTGCCGCCATCTGTCGTACAAAATCAACCGCATAAGAAAGCGCTGCCGAGTCATGCAACAGACGCTGGTTTGCAATATCGCCCGATATTACAATCAAATCAGGTAGTTCGTTTTGGGCATGCTTGATAATATTTTTCGCACTTTCGACAATGTCCGAAAGTCGGTCGAAATCATCAAAATGAGCATCCCCTGTATGAAGAATCTTTGCAACTTTTCGCTCTCCAAGCCGGAGAGCGGTTATTTCTGAAGTATCTTCAAAAGTCTTGATGCCTTCCATGTGTCCTCCTTTTGGTAAATAAAAAAGCCTCTACGAGTGTGTATCTAAAACGTAGATACCACCCGTAGAGGCTATGAATGTCTAATAGATATTAATTGTCACACGTTCCCTGATAAAGGCGGCGAAATCCGGCCAGCGCCCAAACCTATCAATGAGGCGGTGCCGAAGGGATAAACAAACATCCTCGTAAAAAGGGATTACCTTTTCCGAGACGTTAAAAGGCCTGATGTGCATACCTTTTTTGCACTTCTCGACCCTTAGCATCTTCTGGATGAGTTCCTTTCCCCGTGCGATGCCATCAGCGTCAACATAAACGTCTTTACCGAAGAGACGGGCAACTACATGGCTTTGTATTCCGGTTTCTATCACCGCATAGAGTTCCAGTATTGCAGCAGTGGGTGCTAGACGACCAGTAGTAGGGCGAACTTGAAGCAGGAGGGGGGAACACGGTATTCATTGAATCATAGTCGCCTATGCTTCTCACCAGTAATTGCAGTTCCTCCATACTGGGGAGTCTCCAATCGCCATAGCAGACGAGATCTAATGCTCCGGCGTATGACACGGCTTTGTCCCACGTCATTGGGGCATCAACAGTCTGTTGCCACATAAGGCCGGTTACTGTATCTATTGTCGTGCCGTCGCCGTTGTCGACAAATCGTGGATGTCCTGGGATTTCAGCCACGCCTCTATTGCCCCCACCTAGCATCTCCGTAGTAACGATTATTGTGTGAGGCATAGCACCCTGTGGCGATACGCTGTCTACCCGCAGAAGCCTGCCATCTAACAACGTTACCTGCCGCCTCACCAGATCTCTGGGAGGAACCGTAGCTTGCTCTCGGGTACCGTATCTGACTATGACATGACTCTGTGGCTCATTCTGGTATGTTTCTATATACGCCACGACTAGAACATCTTTTTCTGTCCCATCAAGATATGTCTTACCGCCTTGTGTTAATTCCTTGTTTTTCTTGGGCATTTGAGTCATCCTGTTTCTCCTTTGTTTTAATAAATAAAATAGCCTCTGCCGAGCGTATCTGAAAAGCAGATAACACCCGACAGAGGCTATGATGCGCTATAAGATATTAGTTTTTGGCGGCTTCCACCATTAGCAATTTGTCAACAATATCCCCAACATATCGGTATCCCCATGCTTTTAACACTTTGAAATACTCATCCATTGCGGATCTTCTCCCGGCGAACGAGATTACTTTGACCGATTTAGTTTGCATAAATATCCACCTCACTATTTTTATGTAAAATATCAGGGGTTGAATCAGCCTTTTTATGCTGTCCCTGAATTATGGACACTACTTTTCTCTCCTTCTTCAGGACATTAGGAGTCGCCTTTCCCTTGTCAGGATTCGGCTTGCGGCGGTACGTCCTGGATAGCCTCCAGCTCTGGAAACAAGCTGCCATGTACGCCAAAAAAGTCACTGCTGCCATGTACATAAGCACCAGTAAAATCTTGGCAATCAGGTTGCAAGTGTCGAAGGTCATTGGTCCTCCTGTGCTTAGACCAAGCTTGCAGCACTCAGTTCCGCTTCAAGCTCAACAAAATACCTTGACGGCCGGCCTTGCATAATCTGCCCGAACTTCATCCTTTCTTCCGCATGCGAGAGGTAAAGTCTTTCCTTCGCCCTGGTTACTGCGACGTAGCAAAGCCGTCTTTCCTCTTCGAGGGCCTCAGCTGATTGATAGGATCGGACTGTAGGGAAAATCTCTTCTTCCATGGCAATAACAAAGACAACTGGGAATTCCAGTCCTTTGGCCCCGTGTATAGTCATTACCTTCACTTTGTCAGTATCCGTGAGATTGTCCTGTTCGCTTGAAAGAAGGGTGTCTTCAAGGAATTCACTGAATGTTTTGCCTTGCTGCTCCAGGGAGCGAAGAACGTTTGCGAGTTCGGAAACATTCAACATCCTTGCGTCAGAATCCTCGGTGTAGTGTTTTTCAAGATGCCACTGGTAACCCGTATCTTTCAGCATTCCCAAAAGGGCTTCACAGGGAGCAACCTCGATCAAAGAGCCGTATTGTTCGATTGTTTGTATGAACTTATCTGTAGCGGCCCTTTGTTTTGGTGGTAACTTCGTGTCGCGCAGGGCTTGAATCCAATCGGTCTTGTAATTGCACCGAATGTCCCCCAGAGCTTTTGCCCCGAGGCCGCGCGCCGGCACGTTGACAATGCGCTCGAAAGCGGCTTTATCGCGGCGGTTGATCATAAGCTTTAAGTAGCTCAGGCAGTCTTTGACTTCCAGCCGGTCATAAAAGCTGAGGCCCCCTATGATTTCATAAGGAATCCCGTACCTGACGAAGGTGTGCTCAATGCCGCGGGAAAGGAAGTTCATTCTCAGGAGAATGGCTAAATCGTTGTAGGTGTACCCTTGACGGACAAGGCGATTTATTTCATCAGCGATGAAAGAGATCTCATCCTGGTTGTCGTCATGGCAGAGGCCTTCGACAACGCCATCTTCGTCCTTGTCGGTCCAGAGTGTCAGTTTTTCCCATGGACTGTCGGAATTCGCTATGACCTTGTTTGCGACCTGCAGGATCATTTTCGTGGAGCGGTAGTTTCTCTCCAGTTTTTGCGTGTGGGCGCCGAAATCCTCCACAAACTGAAATACTTGCTCAGGGTTGGCGGACCGCCAGGTATATATACATTGCCAACTATCTGCCACTGCGGTAATATTCTTTCTGCCACCTGACAGCTGCGTTACAAGTTCGTACTGGACCTTGTTTGTGTCCTGGAACTCATCGACAAGTAAATAAGAGAAGCGGCTTTGCCAGTGTTTTTTCACCTCAGGCATTTTTGTGAAAATGTCCACAACGAAAAATACAAGATCATCAAAATCCAGGGCGTTAGATTTTTCTAACGTTCTCTGGTAGACGTCTGCCACTGGTGCGTACAGTGAAAGCGGCTCCGGTAGTTTGGCTATGACTGCTGCAATGTCAGGGCACCATTCCTGTTTGGCCCGGGAGATGATAGTCTTTGCCTCATCTACGTTTTTGACATCCATGCCCAGTTCTTTCATGGTTTCTTTGATGATTTTTTTGGAGTCGTCTTCATCGTAAATGGTGAACTTCCGGGTGAATTGTTTACCCAGCGCTTCAATCGTCTGCCTGAGGATTTTCAGACAGAGCGAGTGGAACGTCAGAACCCACTGGGGCTCGTAGCCGAGAAGCGCTTGGACCCGTTCTTTCATCTCAGTGGCCGCTTTTTTCGTAAACGTGATTGCCAGTATCTGCGAGGCGTGTACTCCCCTGTTCTGTACGAGATAGGCTATCTTCTTTGTCAGGACGCTTGTTTTGCCTGATCCGGCCCCGGCAAGAACCAATAAAGGTTTATCGAAATACTCAACGGCTAACTTCTGTTGCGGGTTAAGCCCTTGCAATAAATTATTTTCCATCACATTTTGCATATGTAAGCACCCCCTCCATTGTTTTTAGCCATAAAAAAACCCCCACGGGTGGTATCGATGAAGCAGATACGACCGTAGAGGTTATGAATGTCTATAAGATATTATGCGGAAGTGGCAAAAAGTGATTTTGGGGGATTTAAGTGAAAACGCAGACACCGTCGGCGTGAATTACGGCTACCCTGAAATTGGTCAGACAGTGTCTGACCAATTGTACTTTGACTGTTTCTGTAGGCGATCAGATTGAAAGGCCCAGGAAACGGCCCGATATCTACCGGTTTGCAATCATCATGAACTCTCTGAATTTTTCTGCGGGTATGGGCTTGCTGAACAAGTACCCCTGCGCCTCATCACAGCGCGCGCTATGCAGGAAAGACAACTGACCTTCTGTTTCCACCCCTTCCGCAAGCACTTTTATGTTCATGTTATGCGCCATCGCGATAACCGCATTGCTGATTGCCCTGTCGTCGGGGTCAACGGTAATGTCACGTATAAACAATTGGTCAATTTTGAGCTTTTGGATAGGCAGTTTCTTTAAATAGCTCAGGGATGAATAGCCTGTGCCGAAATCGTCTATGGACGTACCCACGCCCATCTCAGAAAGCTCTTTGAGGCAGGCGATTGTACGTTCGATATTGCTCATTGCCAGACTTTCTGTGATCTCGATATTCAGGAACTGGGGGGAAATGCCGGCCTCAGATAGTACCTGTGCGATCCTCTTAGTCAGGTCTGGATGCTGGAACGCCCTGGCTGATAGATTTACGGCAACGCAGACAGGAGGCAATCCGGCGTCCATCCATGCTTTGATCTGTGCGCATGCGGCCCTCATTACCCATTCGTCAATAGAGGTAATAAAACCTATATCCTCAGCCGCAAGGATAAAGTGTTTTGGTTCGAGCAGACCCAGTTCGGGATGGCGCCAGCGTACCAGGGCCTCGGCGCACACAATCTGTCGGGTCTTTATATCGATTTGAGGCTGATAGTACACTACCAGTTCCCCCAAAGCGATAGTTTGCCGTAGCATCCCTTCCATTCTAATTTTCTCTATCGATCTCACGTTAATCTCAGGGTTATAGAACTGAAAAGTATTTCTGCCTCGGTCTTTGGCATGGGACATAGCTATACCGGCATACCTGAAGAGGGTATCGCTATCTTCACTGTCATCAGCGTAAATGCTAATACCAATACTGGCCGTGATATGCAGTTGATGTCCGGCAATACTAAAAGGCCTCTGGAATGCCGCAATGATCTTCTGTGCGATATCGGTCACATCTTCCACATTTACAATGTCAGATAGGATGATATTGAATTCATCGCCCCCGGTGCGGCAGACAGTATCGGACTTTCTAACGACCTCCCGGATCCTGGCCGCAACATCCATGAGCAATAGATCGCCAGCTTCATGACCGAGCGTATCGTTGACCTCCTTGAAGCGGTCAAGGTCTATAAGAAGGAGCGCCATCCTAGTTTTATTACGGAATGCCCGCGAAGATTCGACTCTTATGATGTCGATGAAAAAGCGTCGGTTAGGCAGGCCTGTCAGCGCATCATGGTGTACCAAGTGCCGCATCTCTTCTTCCATGCGCTTCCGCTCGGTAATGTCTGTAACAAAAGCGAAGTAATATTCGACATTTCCTTTTTCATTTCTCTCTATGTGGACCTTGACTTCTGCAAGGACACGACTCCCGTTTTTTCTTATATATTCTTTCTGGTAGAGCTGTGGCTGTCCACTCTGGCGAAGACCTTCAAGCATCAGCGTTTCGTACTTACGATATTCCGGAGGAGTGATGTCCATTATATTCATTGAGTAAAGTTCTTCAGGGCTATAGCCGGTCAGTTCAACATACGCGTGATTAAATTGCATAAAGAGACCGTTAGGATAAGTGGCCATAAAAGGCTGTGAAGAGGTTTCCACTGCATTAGCGAAAATTATGTTCTTGTCGTGTTTCATATATCACTCCTTTTAAGCGGCAGCAATCAGTTCCTGTTTCTTAAACAATTTCACTCCGTGCTTTTCCGTCAACAACTCCCGGTACCGAAGGATAATTTCTTCAGGGTGGGTAAATGTTGGAGATACCTCAATGGATTCGCAAACAATGTGGCGTACCTGTCCTAGTAGTTTTGCTTCTTCCCAAGTTGGAACCTCCGAGGGCCAACCGGACGTAAAGAGCATGTGCTTAGGAATAAGCGCCTCAGCCTCGATCCTCCTGCAGGCCCGTACTTTTGCTTCAGCCACGGCAGCCTGATCTTCCGCGCTCAGTAAATGCGGGGCAATATCACTCAGCCAGAGGTTGCCGTGGAAACTGAAGGTAGATTTGATTTCAAGGCCAGTAATCAAGCGGTATGCTTCATGGTTATCAGTGCATGTTGCGGAGGCTTTCAAGTCAGGAACCGAGCTCATAATGCAGAAAGAACAGCTGACCCTGGATGATCCGAATTTAGTGTAAGCCTCGTGTAAAACCTCTCCCTTTGAATGCAAATAGGAGAAAACATCCTGCGCTGGCCAATAATGAATTGGGCGCCAATCCCACCCAATGATGCCTTTCTTCTCACTGGATAGCTTCGGCTGCATCGAAGCCACTGGCTGTCTTGCCCTGCTCTTTGATTCTTCGGCTCTGACCCCATTAGCCGAAACAACAGATTGGACCGGGAACCTTGATTTCAGATATTGGCTTATTTGGTTAACCTTCATCTCAGAAGTGCAAAAACGGAGGGATGGAGTAGAAAAAGGTAGAATTAGTTTGACGCAAGATAATTCGAGATAGCGCTGCAAATTACTTGTCCAGCGCGACTCCCATCTTTGAATCATATCGCCTGCCTTTCGCCGCACGACTACCAGTTCCATATTCAGGTTCTCTGCAATTCGTTTAGCAACCGGCAGGCTGTCTTTCCATTCTATACGGCCTAAATCGCCGTGAATTAGTAAGCGAGGGCCCGAGTGACCAAGAGCATTTAAGCAATCTGTAACTGCAAAAGCACAGGCATGGGAATCTTTACCTCCGGATACCCCAATGGCAACCGGGGCGTTATTGTTAAGCAACTCATCAATTTCTGGCGCAGTGGCAATGCTATATTTGTTGGTGGAGTTAGACATGATAAGAGTATGTTACAATTTCCGGTTTTCGTATTTTTGAAGGATTATTTAGGAACCTCTACAGGAGAGTGTTGATAGGTTAATTAAGACATTGGGCATGACAAGGGGAGCGTTGGGCTCTTTGCGGGGCATGAAAAAAGTAAACCCTAAGAGGGTGGTCCGTCTTTAGAGATAGTTTCCAGACAGGAATAGTGCCATTTATTCGGCAGTTATTTGATCTTAAAGCGGCTGATATTGGATTTCAGGTTGGCGGATATCTTTGACAGGTTCATCGATTCCTGAGCTATCTGTCTGGATGCCTCGCTTGTCTCTCTCGATACCGATGCTATGACTTCTATGTCGCTGCTTATCTGTTCAGATACGGATGACATCTCTTCTGTTGCCGACGCTATCTGCTGCACCATGGACTCGAGTCCGCTAACACTGTTCACTATGTTATTCAAGGCAACTCCAGCCTGCGTCGCAAGCCTGACACCGCTTTCCACTTTTTTGGTCCCTTCCCCCATCGAGTAGACTGCTTTCTCAGTCTCGTCCTGTATCGCCTTTATCATGCCTCCTATTTCCGATGTAGACTTGCTGGTCTTTTCGGCAAGCTTTCTGACTTCATCAGCTACTACTGCAAAGCCCCTCCCCTGCTCTCCGGCACGTGCGGCCTCTATGGCAGCGTTCAGGGCCAAAAGGTTTGTCTGGTCCGCTATGTCCTGAATCACGCCAAGTATGTCACCTATGTGCTTTGAACGTTGGCCCAGGGTAGTCATGATTTTTGCCAGGTCCTCTACGGTATCGGCTATCTCCCGCACTTCTTCGACCGTTTTCCCGACTACCGCCGCCCCGTCTTCCGCTGTTTTTAATGTTTCCTTCGATGAAGACGCTATATTTGAACTGTTCCTCGCCATATCTAAAACTGTCTGGGACATTTCTGTAGAGGCCGTCGCCACCTGATTGGCCTTGCCTGTCTGGTCATCAACCCTCCTTGTTATCTGGGCCACCGTAGCTGAGAGCTCTTCTGATGATGAGGCGATATGAGAAGAGGTGTCTGTTATTGCTCCTATCACATGTACCAGCGACTTTTTCATGGTGTTTAAGGCCTCGGCCAGAATACCCACTTCGTCCCTGGAATCGCTATCCATATCTTCACAGGACAAATCTCCGTTGGCTATCCTATCAGCCATGAGGACGCTCTTTTTGAGCGGGACTGTTATCCGACGTGCGGTAATTATCGAGATTATTGTCCCTATGGTGAGCGCTGACATACCGAAAACAACCAGCCATATCATGGCGCTCTGATAAGCCTGTTTTGCCTTCTCATTCCTCATCCTGCCGCGTCCTGCTTCGTATTCGATTAACTTATCGTATTTGTCTGAAACCTTTTGTGTTAGAGGGACAGACTCTTTTATGAGTGTTGCACTGGCTTCAGCGGTTTTGTTGGCAAGCTGTAATTCCACAAACTTTTCATTGGCTGCCCTTGCGGGGACAAGGGCGTCCTCTACGTCTTTGATCGCCTGAATGCCTTCAGGATTTATTTCCAGTTCTTTAAGTTTAGCCATGGAGTCTTTATATATTTTCCTTGCGGCCTCGATTCTGTTTTTCTGCTCTATTTTGGCTCCTTCATCATTCGTTATCCTCAGGTTATTGGAAATGCTCAGCACAGCTTTTGCCGCAGCGTTGGCGTTGTTCATTTTGACATCTGTAATAGTAACAACATGGTTCAGTTCCTCGTGAATCTGGCCCATTTTATAGAGACCAAGCATCAGGATTACGGCTGTTAAAGATAACACCGCACCGAAGCCTAATCCAAGCCGTAAACCTATTTTCAAATCCTTAAACATTTTTACCCCCCGTGACGCAGTTTTTTAGGTTGCCGACAGGAGATCTCGGTTCTTTCAAAAGCAGCGCATTTTCCCATTATGGCGCTGGATCGTCGTCCGGTCTCTTCTATCAGGCAGTTATATTTAATTCTTTCGCTCATTAGGCAATCCAAAACAAAAGGTCGGACTGCCCGGGATATTTTTTCAGAGGAAATTATGCACAAGGTTAGTTTCAAAAAAAGACGGCTTTAGGGCGATTGTTCTGTCCTTGAGAATCGTTATTCCCCCGTCCTTCTGCAGTTTATCGAGGACTCTGGTGACAGTCTCACGGGACATGCCGGCCATCCCAGCAATGTCCTGATGTATCAGTTTGATGTTTAATACTTTCAACCCGTTTTCTTCTTTTCCGTATTTTGCGGCCAACATAATAAACAGTATCTTAATCCTCTGTAATGCATTGCTGAAATTTAGCATCTGAATCGTTCCGAGGGATTCCCGGAACCTTGAACAGAGGATTAAGAGGAGTTTTTTGAGGACATCGGGTTGATTGAATATCAGAGAGAAAAAAGAAGTTTTTGAAATAGTGGCCACGCTGGAATATTTTGTTGCAATTACTGAAGCTGGATAGGTCCTGCCGTCAATCAACGAGAGCTCGCCAAAAAAATCACCCGTCCTGTGATGGGCCAGAATGATTTCCTTCCCCTCTTCAGTAGACTGGATCACTTTTACTTCCCCGTGCAGGATTATGTACATGAACTCATTGGCATCCTCTTCATAGAGGATGACGTCATTTCGTCTGAAGTTCTTTATAGTCAGTTTCCCCATCACCTCTTGTAAAACATCACTGCCCAGAGAGGCAAAAAGGTCTATTTTCGATAAAGATTCAACGCTATCTTCAACTGCTTTCATGATTATCCCCTTTTTAACCTTACCGGCAAGACTAATCTCTCACCTATATTATAAATCTTTAAAATCCCATGCACCATTGCCATCCGAACTAATGTCGTTTTTAATTGCTGTCTGAGACTGTTATTTCTGTTGGAGTAAGAGTGTCTGGATTTGGATCGACGGCAAACCGTAATCCATTCAGGAAAAAATGACCGCGACCGTCCCCATGCGCTTCCTTGATGGCGGACCTGATATCGAGAAACGCAAGCTTGTAGCCAGTTTCGAAAACGCCGCTGAAATTGACCGCCGCAAGCCAGCCTATGATAAATGCGGGTAAGCCTATCGCAAGGAATTTAACTATCTTTTTGTGTTTCTTGTTCAAACGTGCCTCCTATTAAAATTAATGACCCGGACAGCGGCGTGGACGGTGTGGCAGAGGGAGTTGATCAACCTGCCCTTGTCGAGGTCGCAGGCTTGACGTATCTGCCGATTACAACAAATGTCCAACGTCGCTGTCTGGGTTTTCGGCTGCTACCTGTTTTTAAGGGGTTGGCAGGAACGTGGTATTTTTTCTATCTTTCTTAACTTCAGATGCCAATATAGTTCTGATGCCCGATAGGTCCAATATGCAAATAGGAACAGAGCAAGCAGCGCCGTGATTCCTATATACCACGCGAGAAGGCCAGTTGCCTCATGGAAAAATTTAAGCCGTGTTATCAGTTGACCTCCCATGGGGTTTTCCGCTGCTATGTCATTTCTAGCCACTTCCTAATCGTCCTCCTTTCGTATAACAAGGTGATTTGTGTATATGAATATTATTACTGACTGCTACGAGTTCATTCCTTTATATATTACTTCGATAGGTCGAATCAGGTTTGGGCTGATTTCGACATTCAACAAGCGCTTGAGGGCAGGATAAAAATGGTGCAAATAACCATGAAAGAGACGAACAATTGGGACGCGGAGTGGCTGACGATATTGTGATTGGTTAATTATCTCCGGCCTTTTTTATTACTTGCCTTATTTGCATCCCCTTTCCGTTCTGGTTAATGGATATGGCATAGAGTTCACCCATATCATTCTTCAATAATGACTGCATCGTCGGCATTGCGATATCCAAACCTTTAACACGGTGTTCTTTTTCAAGGCGCAGCCTCAGGCAGCAGTACATACTTATTAAGTGGCCCAATTCTTCTTCCTCCTCCATCTCTACGTAGAGCCCTGTCTTTGAGCAAATGTATAAAACCATTGGGAAGATTATCGATTCCTCGATCTCTTGATTGGCTGGATTATCTTTGATAAGCATCTCGGCTTCTTCGTCTAACGCATCAAGCAGGTGGTCCGGGATATTTTGAGGCAACACATTATTGAGATCGCGACTAACAAGATCCTTGAATTCGTCGTTTTGTTCTGGTTTCATCTTATCTCCCTTGTAGTTTTATTAAAATATGCTGGCAGTTAATCCCCTTTTAGTAACGGTTCCCCACCAAGAAATTCAACCATTTTACGCCAGGCGGGGAAGCCAAAAAACTTACCGATAACTGCTGTCGTATGTTTTGTAGCCTCATAGAATTCCGCTGAGCGGCATATTCGTAAATAAAAAAACAGCCTCTACAAGGGATAATTCCCCTGCAGAGGCTGTAGTTCACTCGGTTTAATTTTTAGAGCAAGCTGTTTGCCCGTTGATATAACAGAAATCACCCTGGCTGACAGTAGGCGCTACACCGCCGAATATGTGCCGTGAGCTGCCATCCCCCTCCATCGTGACGGTATCGATGTATTCACCCGGGATGCAATCAACTTCCTCGTGGTTTTTCACAACGAGGAACATGTGTTCCGCGCATCTGGTTTCCTTGCGGTTCGATTTAACGTGCAGAGTGATAATGCCGTCGCCGCCTTTCGCAGCCAAGACGCTGCAGCCTGCCGGCAATACCACCAACTGGGATTGCGTTTTGTCTTCAATTGTTACTGATTCTATAACCACTGTTTGCCTCCTTTGTTTGTTTATTTTTCCGCTTTCTTTTCATCTTGTAGCCCATCCTGGCCCAGACATCGGGACTGATAGGTAATGGGCGAACGGAAAGAGTATTAAGATTTATGAAGCCTCCATGATTCGTCAGGTATCCTTTCCTGAAACCGGTCCACAGCAGCTGACAGGCCAGAGAAGAAACCCAGCGGTTCACCATGAGGTCCTGCTTCTCAAGTGCGTCAGCAAGAGAACATGACGGGCCTTGAATTGCATCCTTGTCTGCTTCCTCGATGTTTGGGTACAGATCCAGAACAGTAGGGAGCGTGTCGATGTGAGCTGGGTGCTTTATTTCGGCATGCCCATAAAGACGGGGCACTGTACCAAGAATAACCTGCCCGGAAGTGGCAGTATTTCCTGCATCCATCCATAGCATTGGTCTGGGACGGTTACCCTTAAACGATTCGGCAATCGCTATCCTGGCCTGAGCAGAGTCCACCGCTGAGATGAGAATTTCCATGTTGCGCCCATAAGGCTGAGGGCTAGGGTCGGGATATCTCTGCGGAATGGCCTTCCAATCGTTTCCGAAAAAACGGTTTATGCGGGTACAGAGGACCTCTGCCTTGTTCCGGCCTATGTCCACAGGGCTAAAGAGTTGACGACCGAGATTTGCGCTACTCACGCTGTCTGGGTCATACACGGTAACATCAATGCCAGCGTGTTCCAGTGAGCGCAGAGCGTGGTTAATGCGCGCCAACTCATTCAGGATCAGGCTGCCGGTGCCTCCGGCGCCAACTAGAGTAATGGGCACCGAGTTACCTGCCGTGATCTGTGATGGCAGGAAATGTTTATAATTCAGGGTCGGTTGTTTTTTCACCGTCGCCTCCATTAAATTCGAAGAAGAACCCTTCAACGCAATAGCGGAATAACGATTTGAAGGACATCTTTTCTTTTTTGTTGTAGCTGCCGAGAACGAGACTTATCCTTACCCCTCCCTTATCGTCAGTATCATCATCTTCTGAAAAGAGAGGCCGCATCGTGTGGTGGCTATGAACATCGATAGCAAGATGACAGCCTTCAGGGAGATCAGGCCTCTGCACATGGGCTTTCACCGCAGTAGCCTCAAACTCAAGAGGCATATACCTCAGGTTGCCATCTTCCCAGACGATCCAGCCGGCCCATTCCAGTCCCTGCTCGGCATACTTGGCCGCTGCCGGGATTATTTCGAGTGCCAGGATATCCAGGGAGTCGTTGAGTATTGGTAAGAAATCATCGTACTCCTCGAAATCCCCATACGGTAGAGGACGAGGCGATTGGTATACCTGCCAGGCTCCGCTGCACCATGGTTGCCGCGTCTCTATGTAAAGTCCCCCGGATGCCATTAGAAATCTGGTTTTACGTACTTCCAGCTCCGGTAATGGACTGTATTTTGGGACTATTACGGTCGGAAAAAACTTTTGTATCAGTTCGTCCAATTGATCCATTAATGTTCTCCCGTAAAGTGTTTTATAATTTCCTTTACCATTCCCCACTCGGCAAGACGCTCCATGGGAAACTTCTTTATCTTGCCGCTCATGAGCTTTGTCCAGAGCTGCTTAGGGGTAATCCCTTTAAGCTGGGGTGTCAGGTCTCCGGAAAACTCGGAGAGGAAAAACACATCCATCCATTTCGATATGCTTGAGGAGCTTGCGTTGTCAGGCAACGAAGCATTGCCTGTGCATACCCTCCCCTCACGGTAAATGTTATAGAATGGCGGAGCCATAAGAACATCTTCTGGCGTAGGTCTTTTGTTTTCCTTCAAAGCCCAGACAAACATTTCTTTCTTCTTCACAACAAAAAGTAGTGGAGGTAAGGGAGCGGTCCCGCTTTTGATTCCCATTTTTTTAGAGAAAAAAAGGGGATGAGTTCCCGCAGGCCTCCACCATGCGATAAATTCCCTGAGTGGTGCATATGCGACGATGCTATCCGGTATATATGCACTCTGGCTCTTGAGATAAGGCAGAAACATTTCACAGAGTCCAGCAAGGCTTTCTTCCGTTGCCGGCCTCCCCTTTGCCAACTTTCCTTTTTTTGCTGAATACTGTTCTATATAAACGAGCCTCGGCATTGTCGGATGTTGATAAAACACCACGGCGGATGCAGGCTGCATAACATCATTTAATTCCTTGTCATCCCTAAGATGCACCGCGTTTCTCCTTTTTTTGCTTCTTATTAAACAGCCCGTACATTTCATTGATGATCTTATACAGATCGTCGTGAAACTTCGCGTACTGTTTGATTATTGAGAGGTCCTCTATGCTGTTTACTGAAAATTCCCTTGCTGGGAATCCCATATCGTCGATGCCGTCAGTGACAGACATTCCCCAATCATCGGTAGTTATACCTTTCGGTGACCATAAAAGGCAGTACATATCGTCTATAGCGCAACCGTTGTCACCATGATCGATGATCGGGATGCGGTTTTGTGCATGCAGGTCCCGAAGCTCGGTACCTAATGGCAGAAGTTCCAAGACTTTTTGGACCCATGCCTTTTCCTTTTCGGTTAAATGCTTTTTGCATTTGGCATTCAGCTTTACCAGACCCTTGTAATGTTCCAAATGCCTGGCGTATTCCGGTGGATCGAAATGTTTCTTGAAAGCCAGAACTTCCGCTTTTATCATCTGCTTTGTTCGTTCATCGTATCCGCCTTCCTGGAAGGCCATGCCTTCATAGTAAGAATCATAGTAGCGAGTAAGAGAACTCATTGGAGACATAGGACAGATATCGAGCATCTCCAAGCTTTTTCTGATAAGCGCGTATGCTTCAGGCCGTCTCTTTTGCAATTTAGGAAGAAAGTCTAAATATCCCCATGCGCTATCTTCAATGTAAGCATACAGTTTGAAAGTATCGTTCCAATGGAGATATCCGGGCTCGTAGCTAAACTGGAAAATACCGCAGTCCAGGGTATCTACTGTCTTGCATACCAGTTGGTCTGTTTTTTTATTAAGGTCTTCGATAATAGTGAGAAGGGGTGTCCCCTCTCCCCAACGGAGAGAGGGTGACCCGGCTAAGCTGAGATAAAAACGTGCTCTGTTCACGGCGACTCGCTGCAGGTAGCCGGAATCCATAAGCACGTCCAATACCCGACGCTTTGAAAACTTCAACGCCGGGATGTTAATCAAAGTATTACCTCCTGAACCTGAGATGGCGGGAGCAGCGGAGTCCCACCGGAAATATTAGCGAAAACATAAGCAAGGTCACTGGCTTTTTCAATATCGAGAGTTGTGCTGGTCGGTAATTTTTCGCTTTTCGCTATCTGACTGACTGTTATTCCCTTTGTGCCGACAGTCTTTTTGAACTCATAGACTTCTTCGCTGCCGCTCAGGGTCGGACCGTCAACGACCGACTGACTGAGTTCCGGGTAGATGTTGGCGTAAAAGTCCTTGACTGCTTCCGGGTCCATTCCCTCAATATCGTCCAGCTTGAGGGAATTGTATTTGTATACTCTTTTAACCTTCTTTAATGTAACTGTAGACATCGTATAGTCCCTCCTTTACGCACATACCGGTTCTTCATATTCGTCTTCGATAACTTCTTCTTTCGGGCCATCGGTATCCCCGGGATTGTCCTCTTCCACGGAAGAATTGTTTTCTCCGGTTAACGGAGGCGCGGAAGTCTCAAATAACAGACCGTCGGGGTTCGCCTTTTCAGGAGCAGTCGTACTCTTTGCTGCGGCAGGCGCTGATTTTGTGGTAACAGCTGGTTTCGCGCCTGAGCTTTTGGTGACCGCCTTTGTGAGTTCGGCTTTCCTGGCAGTCACAATATCTGCAGTTGCCACCACGTTTTCCAATTGCGCGATCTCAAGTATGTGGGAAACCCATGCTTCGTTCAATTCCTTTGGTGTCCCCTGAAGAGTCATTGGCCGGAGCTCCTGCTTGGTATCTTTATTAGGATACTTTGGAGCAAAGGCAACGATAATCTCTCCTTTTTTTGTTTTCGAGAATACGAGAGCAAGTGATCCGTTTTCAGGGATCAACGCCTCAACCTGTTCAAAGTCAACGATTAGCATAATTCCTCCTTTATTTGGGGTGTGCAAACAAAAATAGCCCCATATTGACGTGATACCGCCAACTGGGGCTATGAGTGTGCTAATAGATATTAAGAGGAATGGAGGATTTTTTATTGGGGAACGGTTTGATTACCTGCAGATTAGTCAGTTTGTGTATAAACAGGCATTATGTGACACGGTTTCCCGGTTTCGCGGGCGCACCGCACCAGCATTTCGTTGGTTCCCGCCTGACTAATAAACACAGAAGGCAGACATTTTAGAGGATCACCTTCGCATTTTGCCCGTTTTTTCAAAGATTCGTACTGTTTGCTCGACGCGACTATATCTTCGTTTTGGTTTGCCATGCTGTTAGCTGAAAGTCTATTACTCTCATGTTTCCCCCTTATTTATATCTTTATCTTTATCTCTTCCATATTACGTTATGCCGATTTAGCCTGCTCTTCGTACACGAGAATAGCAGGATCATTATGAGAAATCGTCCCCTCGTTTATTATACATTCTGCAACTCCCATCTTTGAGGGTATCTCGTACATCACATCGAGCATTGCGTCTTCAAGGATGGCCCTTAGACCGCGGGCGCCGGTCTTTCTCTCAACGGCCTTCTTCGCTATGGCCGAAAGCGCCTCTTCAGTAAATGTCAGTCCGACATTGTCCATCATGAGGAGCGCCTGGTACTGTTTTACCAGTGCGTTCTTGGGCTGAGTTAATACCGTTACCAGCTCTGCCTCATCCAGATCTGCCAGGGTCGCCACAACCGGAAGCCGCCCGACGAATTCGGGTATGAGCCCGTACCGCATCAGATCCTCGGGTTCAACGAGGCCGAGCACATCCGTTCCGCTGTCTTTTTTGGCAACCACCTCGGACCCGTAGCCTATTCTCCCTTTGCCTGACCTGCGCTCTATCATTGCATCGAGTCCCACAAATGCGCCACCACAAATAAAGAGGATGTCAGTGGTATCCAGATGTATGTATTCCTGTTGCGGATGCTTTCTGCCGCCTTGCGGGGGAATGTTTGCCAAGGTGCCTTCGATTATCTTGAGAAGCGCCTGCTGGACGCCCTCTCCGGAGACATCCCTTGTTATTGAGGGGTTGTCCGACTTCCTGCTTACCTTGTCTATTTCATCTATATAGATGATCCCCTTCTGGGCCCGCTCCACATTATAGTCGGCGGCCTGAAGCAACTTCAAGAGCACAGTTTCGACGTCTTCACCTACATAGCCGGCTTCAGTCAGCGTTGTTGCATCAGCCATGGCCAGAGGGACATTGAGAAATTTGGCAAGCGTCTGGACGAGGAGCGTTTTTCCCGTTCCTGTCGGCCCGATCAGAAGCACATTGCTCTTCTGCAGTTCGACCCCGGACTTGGATTCCCGGAATATCTTTTTATAGTGATTGTGAACGGCAACGGACAGTACCTTCTTTGCCTTTTCCTGTCCTATAACGTAATCGTTCAAAAAATCGTGTATCTCGGCAGGTGTCAGAAGGTTTTTGGTGTCATTTTTCTTTGGAGCTTCTTTCTCTATGATCTCATTGCACAAATCAACGCATTGATCGCAAATATAAACCTGTGGACCGGAGATGAGCTTCTTGACTTGATCCTGGTCTTTGCCGCAAAAAGAACATGAATTTTGACCTTGTGATTTGTTTATTCGAGCCATCTATGAAAACCTCCTCAGTGTATTGTCTCTTTATATTACAATTTCCCGTTGAAACAATTTCCCGCGATATTTTGCGTGCCGGTAAAAAAGCAAAAACCGCCATCCCCCGATTAAGGGAATGGCGGTCATAGTATTTATCATCGTTGATTCAGTCGGTCATATTTTGCTTACCATCGAGGATGCATATTGTTTAATCTCCTTGTTTGGTAATTTTTCCGGAACGCGGAAAATTAGTAGCCGAATACTTTATATGCAGCGGGTACTACAAACAGGGATATCATCCCAACAATTATGGCTTCCATGGTTCCCTCCGTATCCTTGAAATAGCAATACCCGCAAGAAGGAGGACCATGCCCTCCCCTTACCGGGTTTGTGACGCCCCGGTGAGGGGAATTTATTATTACCCACCCTGTCCGGAGGTAGGTGAAAATACTACCCCGTGGACGCGGGTAGGCCGGAGGAATTCATTAAAAAGATTCCGACCAAAGGTGTTATAATATTTCATATGAAATATCTTAAGAAAGTGCCGCCTAAATGCAGCCCTTGCAGGTATCCCACTGAAAACGATCCGAAGAGGTTTCTGGCGCACACATACAGCAAATTCCAGGGATCGGACATCATTGTCGTGAAATGCCCCACTCTGAAATGTGCTAATGGGTGGAAACCAGCAAATGCGACAAAACATCTGACGCTGGTTAATGGAAGATAATAGTTGCGGTTTTGCCTTCGATTTTAATCTCGATCTGTAACGAACCATACTCAACATATGCATATTCAGTTGCATCGATACCTATTGCCTTAAAAGCGGTGACCAGTTTTTCGGTGTCAACTTTTATGGGTGTATCTTTCTTCACTCCACCGGAGATTAAATCTCCGATCTTGAATACTTTTACAGGTTTCATAGTTTAACCTCCGATTTGAAATGTATACGAGATGAACCTACCGCCGCCTGACGGGTAGGTGAAATTCACTACCCTATCAGGCATAGGTAGGCCGGAGGAAACTGAATACCGGCGCAATGTGGTAATTTTATTTCAAAGGATGACTTGGTACACGCATTGAGATCTCAGGGTAAAAATGGAGAGTGATGCGTGTGAAAAGGCAAAGACCTACAGCCTGAAGAGATTGGGGCTCATTCAGGCTGCAGGTGATTAGTTTGGAAAAGTGCTATAGGTGTTAATCACTCGGGCTATTATTGCAAACAACCGTAGCTGTTGGCATTTCTCCGTTCCCTATTTAACGTAGGGGGTCGGTGATCCAGTCCTATGCTTCCATGAAGCTTCGCTTCTTCCCGTTAAGGTATTTTTGAAGGAAGTTGCGCCTTTTCCAAATTCTGTTGAGTACCCCTTTACGTTTCCGCAAAGGTTCTTCCACTTTTCGAGTGGATATGGGTTCTATACCGTATATTAAAAAATAGACCGTTCTGATGTAAAGAACTTTTTTCATCAGAACGGTAATGGGGTGAAACAACTGAAACCTCTTTAGCGCGAAACGCAAAAGATACTTCTCGCGGAGCGAGATATGAGGAGCTAAAAATATATTACTCTGGGAAAAATACAATGTCAATGGGGCAAAATAGACTTGTCAAGGCAAAATAGACTTTGTGCGGCTTTACTTGGGGATCGCGTCAATGAAACGAGCAATGGTGTCGATAAATTCACGTGGACCGAAAGGTTTGATAATGTATTCATTCGCGCCGGCTTCTTTGGCATCTGCAATGCTTTGTTCGTCGTAACGGCCGGACACCATAATAAAGGGGATGTCCTTATATGTGGGAGTGTTCCTTACAAACTGTAAAAACTCGTAACCGGAAAGATTCGGCATATCCCAGTCGCTGATGATAAGATTAACACCTTCTTTTAGCTTTTCGATAGCCTCATTGCCATCGCCAGCCTCGATAAGTGTTGCAGCTGGGAATCGACGCTTGATGCCAAAAAAATACATTTGCGCGAAACTAGCCTGGTCGTCTGCCCAGAGCACCTTGAATTCTTCCATATATTCATTATAGAACAAGTACCAGGAGGGAATCTGCCGATATTTAATCACAAAAAACCGCCACTCCCCCGGTTAAGAGAGAATGGCGGTCCTGATTTTTATGCCGCGAGAGCGACTTCCCTTATGCTGCCGTCTTCGTTGACTACGGTCAGCGTTTTCCCGGTTATTGAGAGGGCTGTTATCTTATGGATATTAACACCCTCAATACCCGCAAATCCCTTGAACAATTCTGACTTGGGATATTCATTAGTCATTTTGCGTATATCCGCCGCGATGTCTTCGTTAAAGTAATACTCCTGCGAATTGCGCGAATCGTCATCGGAATCATCAGAGTAAATGTGAGAATTGAATATGCTGGCCTGAATGCCGTCTATGTCATTTGGAGTGTTAGTATAGAAAATCGTTCCTTCACAGCTTCCGATCATTAAGGCCAATACCGGAACGTCCACCCCGGATATCTCCGCATTTGCCCAGGAGTAATTTCCTTCAAACTCCTCCCCGTGTTCCACTTTAATCACTACTGTCTCCCCTGTAACAGACAGCCATGACGGATGGTTTTTCGATAGTTCGAATTCGGTGAGTGCGCCGGCAGGAAGGCACAGCTGACCTTCCAAATCATTATAGTCACTTACTTCTGTCTTGCCATCAATTACCAAGTGCAGCTCCGGTATTTTGCTGACAAAAGCGGTACCCTCTCCTTTTTTCGGGTACAGAGTTTCAGGATATCCATCCTCGCACTCGTGACTATAGAATTGCTGAATTTCTGTGACGTAAAATCTCTCCAGAGCATCGATCTCATCCTGAGTGCCAACAGCGGACATGGTCTTCATACAGTCAAAGACAAGGTCGTCGCTTTTCGACAGATCGTTGATCTGATTGGTGCAGTATACAACGACTTCCTTTCTCAGGAACTCATAAAAGGACTGAGCCTTGTCATCTTCCTGGATGTCGTTGCGGTAGGGTAAAACCGGTGTCACCGGCGAATTCTGAGTTACGTCGATGGCCACGGCGTAAGAGTAAGAGTAGTAATCTTTTATCAGGAGACCGTACCATGCTACTGTTGTGTGTGTGGCTATCCATTTGGCCTGATTTTCTCCGGGATGGAACATGCTCACTTGAACGCAAACTTTGTTCCCTTGATACTCCGTTATAAAGTCGTACCGGCCAAATGAGCCTATAGCTGTCGTATGCGGCAGCTCTTTGCCGTTGACGGTCACCTGCATAGGGAAATAGGACAGAAAGTGCTTGTTCTCGATCATTTTATCAGCAACCTTTTCCTTAAGCACGGCATTTATGCTGAAACCGGTGGCCACGTCTTTTGCGTTGACCTGGTCCAATAATGATGTGCGGTATTCGCTATCCTCGAAGAGCCGTGGGCAGTCGATATGAAGACTCCCATATGCGCTTTTCATGACAACGGACTCGCAGAGACTGTAAAGATAGAAGAGCCCCCATCCGGCCGGATTCTGCTCTTCTTCGCATTTTTTGCTCCAGGCGCTGTCAGCCAATACCACAAGAGAGTTGGCATCAGCAAGGCCCTTGCCATTATCAGTCACCTTCAAGTTGTTGCCCGCAAGGGTTACGTCGAATTTGTCCGCACCGGCCCTCTGCGCGTTTTGTGCCAATTCGCAGAGTACTTTTGACGGAGTCGTGAAGAAGTATTGCAGTTTCTGAAACAGCCTGTTTTCGTTAACCGCAGATTTGTTTGGTTTAGGCATTAAGCATCTCCTTTTTTCCAGTATATTTTGCAGCAAATAAAAAGCCTCTACGGCGTATCTAAAAGAAGATACAACCGTAGAGGCTATGAATGTGCTATAAGATATTAGTTTAAGGCTGCTTTTCGGGCATTAGCCTATCTCTTTAATTTTCCATTGCCGTTCACATCGATGACGGAGTGTATAATCCCGTCACATTCTTGGATATGCCCTGGCTGTGGATACGACATTTTCATTTTCCCCTTTCTTTTTGTATAGATATATAAGGATTCCCCCCTTGACCTGAGGGGTAAGTGGAATTTACTTTCCCCTCAGGCTGGGCGAGACGTTAAATTCTGCGTCCTGGCACTTGCATAGGATTGAATCTCTCTACTAATGCCAGTGGTGTATCTTGCACGATCGCCAGGAGCTCGGGCACCGTGAGCGTTTTCTTGGTCTCTGTCCGGTAGTTGAACAATACGAAGGTCCGACAATCACTGCTCATCGTCAGCTTCGTGCCCTCTTCTTTGTTGCTGTGAAGCACGATAAATCCCATAAGTTTGTTTTTTAAAGACCTCCTGTTTTTATAAAGTGTTTCATTTGATGTCATCCTTCTTGTTAACAGCGTCCAGAGCTGCACGTTTGGCTTCCTTTTCGATTACCAATTTCTCCTTTGCGTCAGATGGCTCGGGAGTCTTCCATTCAGCGACTTCGGCATTGCGAGTAGTTTGTCCCGCATTCTCGTCACGCCAACTGGTTACTGTAACTGCGAGATCATGTGTTTGTTTGTCCTTTTTTACCCGGATATTTGCAGCATGATAAGTCGCACTTCCTGTCTTGTTACAGCTTAGAACTTCAGCTTCCATAACTACCTCCTTAAGCAACAAAAAGCCCATAAAAAGGCGGTCCGTTCAAGGATACCGCCCTTTTATGGGCTATGATTGTGTCTATTAGATATTAGTTATTAGTACTGAATTCTACAGCTGCAGCCGTTTTAATATTGTTTTGCGTCTCTATTAGGGATACACGCGTTCGCGTCGATTTTCTGTGACCTCTCAATGCCCTTACCCACTCGATAAGAAGGTTGAGTTCTTCGGCTGCCATATCCAAAACGTCCCCAACCTTCGGGCATTCGTTTTCTTTGGAGGCCATTAATAGTATCTCCCTCGTACCCCAGGCCTTATTAAGCACCATGTCAACCACGCAATTTAGATGGTTACGGTTTTCGGCAAGACAGGACTTATTACTCCCGCAATGTTGGATGCACCTATTTTCATGTAATTCAGCTTCCGACATATATTTGTCTCCTTAAAATAGAGAATTTCAATTAATTTAGGGTAAGGGGATTCCGTGATTGATAAAGCCTAAAGTTCCCCATTTTCGATCATACGAATTAATATTGATATGTCCGCACCGTAGTTCTTTTCCTGTTTTTCGATTTGTGTTGATCTGTCACTTTTCTCTCTGGGGATAATCGGTCGTTTCGGGGTATGCATTATGGACATGTTGCCAAACACCCCTGCTTGGGAGTCCCCGCCATAGCCAGCGACCGTAGTTCTTTTTTGTGCAAATTTTGGCCGTGATTCTGTAAGTTTGTGGGCACCCTCAGTAAAAAGGACTTTTGCCCTCAAAGCTTCAAAAGAGTATCCTCTACCAAGACGAACCATTACACGGATCAGGTTGTTCAAGCTTTCGGTGTATGCGTTAGTAACTGGGTGGTCAAAATAAGCCAGGATTTCATGCTGCCAGTTCTCCCAGGCGGTTACGATCGGTTGAAAGTACTCCAGAACATCTCCCGGGATAGACGACTTCCATGTCTGGTATCTGTGTACTGCTTCATCCATATCTTTAGCTTCGTAGACACTGAAGAACTCCTCCTTGAGCCTGTAGGACTCGCCAAGGACAGGATAGTTTTTAGTCCAGACTTCAAGAAGCATTTGTTGAGACACGTCAAGGTCTCGCTGTCGTCTGAGTAGAATGAACCGGTCATGCATGAGCTGGCGGCGTTGATTTGGTTCGAGACTTTCGCGCAAGGATTTCCGGGCCTTCTCCATAGCCTCATTCGCCATACGCACTACATGGAACTTGTCTACGACAATCGAGGCTTCAGGTAACATAGCATACACAGCTTCCTTGTAAGGCTTCCACATGTCCATTGCCACATAGCGCACATCATCGCGGCCATCGAGATCGTGAAGGTATTTGATGACGCTCTTTTTGTCCCTGTTGGGCAATATCTCGATGACAGTGTTGTTGTGGATGTTTGAGATTACACAGCGGGGCCGGATAATGTGAATTTCGTCAATTCCCATCCATTTAGGAGTTTCAAACCTGAAAGTCTTCTCCAGTTCATTAATGTGGTCCCGAAAGATGTTCTTGACCGTCTTTTTGTCTATACCCACTTCATCGGCTAAATGAAGGAATGGGCGTTTAATGGACTGCTGCCCGATCCATTTGATCAGCCGGGCAGTCATTAGGCGCTTTTCGTCTACGTCAGGGAGCGGCTCATAGAAGGTCTTGTCACATCCGCGGCACTTGAAACGTCGGGTGTCCACATAAATACCAACTCTCTTGGCATGCATGGGGAGGTCTCGTATAAGTTGCTCGCGCCGGCCAAAACCTACGAAACTGCGGGACTCGCAATGCGGGCAGAACGTAGGGCTTTCGGCGACTTCGGCGTAAATATGATAGTCGTGGTCGGTATCATCGACTTTAATTACACTGTAGGATGGAAGATGGAGGATATTAGTGGGCATCTTTGTTATCCCCCTTTGTTTTCAAGAAACTTCTTAATTTCCGCTACAAATTCCTGTGCCTCCCTTACCGCTTCCACAGCATCCTCACGAGTAGCAACTACGAATTCTTTATAGTCAAATTCTTGCCTGTCATCGAATGCTTTGTGGAATATTTTGGAAAATCTTTTGTCAAACAAACCTGTCTTCACAAATTCATGATCAAATATCGCAATGATTCCCGAATGTTTTGATGTCTTGAGCTGATGCCCTGTGCGGATAAAAAGAGCATTAACCACATAGTACATTGAATAATATGCCCTATTGATAATAGTCCGAGCGGAATACCCGTTATCGGCAAGCATCTTTTCAGCTTCTGAAAGCGTATCTTCCGCCTGCTGGAGACGATAGGAAAAAAGACTGTCCATATCGTTCATATTGTTACCCCTTCATCACGGATATTGCTAACGATGAAAGAGCTGCGCAGCGGTGAATCCTCTATCTCAGTCCGTGTGAAGATAATTGGCGAAATATAAAGAGAGTTCTCCATTCCCACTTCCCATGCAATGTCCCGAATCTCTGCTTTGATCTGCTTGGACAAATGCTCAACTTCTATGAAAACGTCCATATCCGAAAACTCGGCGGCATCTCCTCTGGCACGAGATCCGAAAACCCTGAAATCAATAAGATCCACAGCATCGGACAGCCTACGCTTCAAGTCTACTGCTACCTCTCTGTCTTTGTCTGTCATTTTCTCCTCACTCCATTTCTACTGCCATAGTTTATTTATGCGGACCTTATCAATCATACATTCCATATTTATACTATATAAACAGTTTGGCAATGTCAATCATAAAATCCCCTTTTGTATTGATCATACAACCGGCCTTATTTTGGGGCAATCAATCACAGAATCCCCATACCCTTAATTTACTGCAAGGTATTTTCTCTCGGGAAAGTACCTGAAAATCACCTCGCTCCAGCCTCGTAGCCTTAAGGGGTCTACATCACCTACATTCAACATGCGGAGCTTTTTCTGTCCCACAGACTCGTCGACTATGGGCGACAGCAGTTCAATATTGAAAAGGCAACCCAGACTCGTTCTATCATACGCTCGATCTCCGCTCGCAATGAGACCTATAACCTCTGTGTTAAAAGCCTTATTGGGAAGGTAGATATCACTTTCCTCATACAGAGCATCGACAATATGCCCTTTAAGGGACTGTGATTTATGCTCCTGCCCCACACTAACAATACGACCAAAGCCCAGCACCAGTTCCGAGCCTTTATTGACGGCAAGTATCCGATCCCCGTAAGTCACGACTGCAAATGAAACCATCTTGATATCTCCTGCGCCCAGATCCTCAACCGCAGCGTATTTGGACAGAACGTTATCGAGTTCATCATAGCTGATGAGAGGGTAGATGCGCTTTAAGTCCAGTTCCCTGAAAATATTCCTGCTTATCACAATGTTCTTCATAGTCGCCCCCTTTGATAAATATTAAGGAGCAGGCTATGCGATTAGTCCGCGTTCGTATTATTTGAGACGTATTGGTGTAAGGGATTTTCTGAGATAGAGGGGATGAGCAGGCTGACCGTTCGAATTAAGCTTCAGGCAAAAGACATTTGTTTGCAGCATGTCTAAAACCTTTTTGCCCCGGTCCATGTGGGCGGCGTGATTGCCCCAGGCCGCCAGCACGAGACCCGAGTTGTTTGCGATCTCGACCAGCCATCTGTCATTGTCAGGGCCAACCGGATCCGCAATCGCCTTCATTTTCTCCGGATCGGTCGACCTATAAGCGAACGCGTTCATCATAAACATACCGCCAAATTGCCACTGTTTACTATAATCAATGCATCTTCTTACAGTAGGGTCATTTTCGATTTCATCTGCTGTTGAGGGATTCAAACCAATCCAGCAAGCGTACGGTTTGCTATTGTCCCAGATCCGCCATAACGTATACCGGTATTGGCGACAGGTAGAGAAAAGCGCCCCGCAATCATCGCTGAAAGGGGAAAGGCATAGTTGTTTAGCGCTGCCTTTCATTGGTGCCCCACATTCTCTTGCCACAAGTCACCATTCACTACAAGATAACCAAACCCCATTTCACACGCCCTCCAGATCACAAGGTCGACCGTGGCAACGCGGTCACCGGACTCCTTCGATAGTTTTTCACATAGTTCCCTCGGCGTTGTCTTGTATCGCTCCGCAATCCTGACAAGATGGCGATCGGGCTTGGCGCAATCGACGCCGAAGTTCTTGCTCAAATGGTACTGGGTGATTTCTCCTATCCAAGGCAGTGAGCGACAGAATGACAGGATTTCGTCGGCGCCTGTTAAAAGTTTGAACTTGTCAAACAACTCCTGCCTTTTTTTCCAAACATGCTGAATGGCCACGGCTTTGCCGGGATGTTTGAATGCGGTGTTAACGGGCTTGCCGTCCTTGATGGCTTGGGAGATTCTATCGTATATTATTCGTGCAACACGGTTTTTCATCCCGGAATTCACTACGACCCATGCGTATTCGCCAAAAAAATCCTCAGGTGTCTCAGGGGCTTTTACCTTTTCGGCCCACTCGATTTCGTAGCCGTAGCCGGCGCGCATTACGTCGGCCTTAATCGATAGGTAAATGCCTAATTCCATTATTGAACAACCGCTTTGACTATAGCCGATGAAAACGCGTCCATGACGGGTTTTTTAACCGACTCCTGTTCGTCCTCGGGATTGACAATCACATTGGCTTCAACCAGTACTGCCGGTATCTGTGCACTCTTCAAGACAATGAGGTCATCGAAATAATAGATGCCGAGTGAAGCATCGAACAATTCCCGGCGTTCCCCGGGTACGTCCTCGGCGTGGTGTAATGAAGGAGTGAACCCGGCGCTCTGAAGGTTCATAGCTATTCGTGTGGCGATAGCTTTGGACTGGTCCAGATGCGCGTTTTTCTGTGAGATAAATATTGAATACCCCTTAGCGTGGTAAGTGCATAGATGGTCTTTACCATCGAGGCCCGCCTTGTGACTGAGAAACTGGGGTTGGACCGAATCATGATGTATGGAAAGGAGCAAGTCGCTTCCTTTTGCTGTAGCGGCCCTTTGGATTAAAGTGGGCGCCTCTTTGCCTGTACGTGTCAGCCTGACAGTATGTCCGGCTTTCTGAAGCGCTGTTACAACGCGAGCGGCAAGAGCATCGTTGAAATAGACCTCTCCTACCCCTGAGCAGGATATTGCCCCCGGCTTCGAATAGCTGTGACCGGGATCAACCGTTATGATCAGAGCATTGCATGGACGGAGACCAAGAATGAAAACATAAATTAGTAAAACTGCAAAGGCTGTGCGATTGGTGATCATTGAGTGTTCCTTCCTCTTTAAGGGAAACGACCCGTTAGATATATTAGTAGTTACCAAGTGATACCTATCAGAACGGTTCTAAATCGGAGGTGTCTTTTTCCGCAGCGACGAACTCCTCCTCGGGTTGCTCAGAAACGACAATAGGCCGTGCGGGTTTCCGCATGCAGCGAGCCAACTTCGGATCGTAAGCCGTCCATCCCCCGGCATTGGAGTCGTTCCGTATAAGTTCACTCAGGTTGATCATCGATGAGTCCATTTTGTCAGCGAGTGCAACAATCTCGGCCTCAAGCGTGGCCGGTTTAACGAGGGCCCCGAATTCAGGCTGTCCATGATGAGACAGAATAATGTGTACAATGGCTCTCAGTGTTTGGTCATTTATAAGGGTACGGTATTCTTTCGCATGATCCGACACGATCTCAGCCCCTAAATACGTGTGGTTCAACATCCGGCCCTCATCCGTATACTGCAATCCCCCTGCAAAAGACAATTCCCTTATCTTGCCTATATCATGTAGCAATGCCCCGGCCACCGCAATGTCGACATTGATCCTGGTATAGAGCAGAGCCGACATATTAACGATTGATGCCACAGCGACGGAATGCTCGCAGAGGCCTCCGGTATAGCTGTGGTGCAAGCTCTTGGCGCCAGGGGAACTGAAGAATCGGTCATTGAAATCTATAACCTGAGATACGAACTGTCTGATTGCCGCATCCTCTATCGTGTCGATAAGCGCGCTTACGCTTTCCCTGATAGTCTTCTCAGGGATGCGACGGGGCAGCAGTTCTTTCATCAGCGCCTCGGCTTCGGCTGCTGGCAGGGCCTCAATATCTCTTACCGTTACCTGCAAGCCGTTAAAATGCCCGACCTCCCCCGACACCCGAACGACTTCGCCGCCAGTAAGCTGCAGCGGGCACCCAAAAATTACGGCCGGGATACGGCCGGTAGCATTTCTCAGTGTCAAATTGATCATGAGACTGCCATTACGGTTGCTCTTTGTATTCGCCTCGGAAACTAAAAAGGTTTCGCCCTCGATGCCGTCGCCGATGGCAATTTGTGATATGTTAATCATAAGTAGTCCTCCGCTCCCGTTATCGTTTCTTGCCGGTCTTAGATTTATCCAGAACTTTGTACATTATCGCCCCTCTTGCTTTACGCTCTCGCCACACATGCTGCATGTTTGAGATCCGATCACATTGACATGCCCGCAGGCGAGACATATCCCATCGGATGGCCGCTGAGCAATCTCTATATCCTGACTGTCAGAATCGTCCTCTTCGGGGTGATCTGGCGGCACATAATATTCACCGTCGTCCAAATATCCCTTGATAACCGATAGTATCGTAGCAATCTGCGACACCGCACGCTGCCGTACAGGAACAAGGTCGGCAGGCAATTCATGCTCCGGTCTCACGTCGCTGAGGGCATCGCTTACCACATCACGTATTGCTTCTACCTCCGGTCTCAACATGCATTCGCTACCGACGCTGAAAGCCTTTAGCCATTCCTCATCGAACCACTCTAACAGGCTTTCAGTCTCTTCATTAAAGCCATCAGCAGCCATCCGGCCCAGGAAAGCGTCAAACCAGAGGGGAGCCACCTTGTCCCCATCTCCCATTTTACGGTATATATCGGCAGCCGCCTGGCTGTCAAAATGGTCGAGTATGTTGAATGCCGTAGCTGCCTGCACTATCCGCCGGAACCGCGACTCCCTGAATATTTCACAATGAATGCGATAAGTCTCGACAACTTCCGCATCTGGGGCCGCCGCTTGTATCTTTAAAAGCTGATTATCCTCAACCTTGTCGTCAGTCCGAAAGTCAAACCTTGCTCCACAATGTGAACATTTAAAAGCTTGCTGGATGTCTTCATCGTCCGGAATCAGGAGTCCCAGGCTGCATGCCAGGCAAATCTTTGTATCCAGAATCTTTTTGTACTGCTCAAGTTTGTCGTTACTGATCATTTTCCCTCCACTTAACTCTTGCTTACTGGATTACCTGTTACGCCCTTCTCAAGGCACACAGCTATAAAATATGAGGCACCATAAACCAAAACAAACTCGCAAAGCGTCTCTATTACGATCCGCCACGCAATATCATGCTGCGAAGGCCGCGGCTGGGGTGGTAATTGTTTACGTATCTTATTCAGAGATTCCGATAGTTCCCTTTCTGTTTGCATCTCACTTATTATTTCATCGTCGGTTTTCAGAAAATCGTAGCAGTCTGGATTGAAATGCGGTATTACCTTGCCCAAAATACCCATAATGATAATCAGCATTGTCATAAAGGCGACCGTATCCCTGAAAATGCGGAGACGGAGATCGGACATTCGCCACAACTTACTATAGTGCCTCATTTTTCCCGTATACCTCTCTTTTTGCCTCTTGAAGCATTCTATCTATACTGAGTTTTCTAGCCTTTCTTCTTTCCTTTTGGCGGTCTACAATAGTAAGTCCGCCAACTTCATAATTTTTTGAATCGTTCCCTATTCGTTTCACCAGTTCAGAAAGAAGTCTTACTTGAACACCTGAAGGCTCGGACATGAAGCTCGACGAATACTCTATATCATCGACAGCGTTTTTTTCTGGATCATAGTAAACAGTTATAAGTTTTTTCAATTTATTCTCCTTTTATTTCTTATTTGCGTATCAGGCATTTTAGACCTCTGCTCTTTGGCTAAACTCTTTTTTAACTTTTTTTCATTTGTTTTCAGGCCAAGTTTCCTTGCCCATCTTAGACTTGTTCCATATGAAATGCATAATGCTGTCGCTGCAGACTTGCAGGTTCTGCCTTCGGATAGATGATGGGCGAGCAATGACGTGTCGAGAACTCTTGGCCCCGGTCCTCCAACCTTGCCTTTGGTTAATTCTATCCCATTTGTTTTCGCGTAGTACCGTACTTGAGATGACAGCAGGTTCAGCTTTTTCCCTATTTGCGGTGCGGTCTGTCCTTCTTTAGCCATTTTTATCAATTGACTCATATTGTCCTCGAAATCTGGCTTGCAGACCTGATACTTGCTGGGTGCCGGGATGCCGGTTTTTACCCTCAATTGCCTTACAAGCTCCCTGGAACAACATACCTTTCTCGCAATAGAGGAATCCTGCATAACAGGGAGAAGTTTCACTATCTCCCGGCCCTTTTCACTTCGTGGATAATACTCGGGTGCAATAGTCGTCCCTGTTAATACAAAATCCGCTATTTTAAGCCGGATTTCTTTAAGCGTTACTATCCCTGCATTCTTTCTACTTAGAACTTCCTGTTTTCTTATATTCCATGCGTCACCTACTGTTTCCGCGCCAATTTTCTTCAATACGCATATTGCTCTTACACTTAAGTTTATCTCGCATAAAGGAGTGTTTAACAATGCGGCATTTGAAGGCTTCAGAAAGTCTTGCATCAACAATGAACCCTTCCCATCCTTTTCCAGAATTGAGCCGCCGTCCTGACAATTGCGACCCATTATCTCACGCGTCTTTGCATTGACTACAAAGTTGAGCATCGAACCATCCTCTGTACAATTATAATTCATAGATCATTTCCCTTTTTCCGCTTTTTCCGCTGAGCGGATTTTTACGGATGAGAGTGAAGGCGGGAACGGCTACAGCTACAGAAGGGGTAGCGGCTGAATATTCAAAGGCCAAGTAAACGTTCATGGCCTTAAACTGTTCTGTATATTTTCGATGGCGCCGAGGTCCTGGTCGATCCCGATAAATTTCCGGCCCATCTTCATCGCCTTAAGTGCTGTCGTTTCACTGCTGCCGACAAACGGATCAAGAATGGTCTGTCCAGGATACGTGAACTTCTCAATCAATTCCGATACTCCGCTTTCGGACTGCACACAGACATCGCCAGAGTTGGCTCCGTCCCCGACGTATTTATTTTTTACAAACCAGAGTACAGGCTTCCAGAGCGCTTCTATGTTTTTCGAATCCACAACATGACCATCAGTAACCAAATATGCCAGAGTCCAGTGATAAGTGAGGCGCTTTGCCACCAGGCTCAATACTTCCGGCAGGTGGGACTGTCCGATCGTAACAAACATAGAACCGCCGTCCTTAAGCACCTTTGCAGCCTCAATCGCCAAGGTCTCGTATAAATCGAGCGATTCTTTCATGCAGGGCGGCTCAGTGATAATGACATCTATGCTTTCAGCTTCTACATGTTCGGACAGTGAGGTTACGCCGGCGCATATAAGTTTGCAATCGGCAGGCAATACGTCTGCAGCTTCGCCGTAGTAGGACTTCGCTTCGGCAACAAGCGCTCTATTAGCCTCTGTGATATCTTTTGCCTTCCCGTCCCGTATTTTTTGGATGATGGCGTTTTGCTTCTCCCCAACCATGCTTGCAAGCTTCAAGGCGTCCGCCTTCGGTATGTCAAAGTCTCTTACTGCGTCTTTGACCTCCGGGGTGAGAGTCTCAGCCAGGTGGATATCCTGCTGTATGGTCCTCTGTGATAACCCACTTTGTTTCGAAGCGTTTTCTGTGAACGTTGGCGAAACCGATTCGTTAACGTTGTTGCCTAGCTTTTTATTCATTCCTGCAGCACGGAGGGTACCGGCCTTACTTCCTGGGTACAACTCTTCATAAATCTCTTTCCGCCTTTTCAGCTGCTCTGCCCTATCAATATAGCGTAGTTTCCCTCTGATCAGGTTCTCATCAATTTCCGCCAGCTCTTTTTGCTTCCCCTCGAGTTCTGTGACTGTCGCGGGTATTTCGGTACGTCCAAGGCGCTTGTAAGCTTCTAGCCGGTGAAGGCCTGCGATCAGATCAAAGTGCCCGTTGTTCCTTACGACGGTTATAGGGTGCAACAGCGTTGTGTTCTTGATGCTGTCGGCGAGTTCCCTGACATCGTTCTCGATTAACTTCCGCCTGCCGGGATTAACTGTGATTCTCGATATGTCGATTAGTTCGCTCATGTTGTATCCTTGAAAGTATTTGATTATTAGATATTAAGATGGAGTGCTTAGAAAGGGTAAGAGCAGCCGAAGCCATTGAAATTCCTTGTGATATAAAATTTAAGAGAGACCCGAGAGGGAAGCCGAATAACATATATGACCTTGAGAATCGGAAGGCACGTGACTTTACGCTACTATTGTTCTAGGGTAACTGGGGATGAACCCGAGAAAGTCTTTTCCGCGGCATCACGCTCCATAAAGTTTGCAAGAACTGCGCTGAAGGCAGACGCTGTCCAAACAATCCCGTCCGGAACCTCCAAAACAGCCGCACTCTTATGGGTGACTGGATCATAAACGGTCAGGGTCCCTTTGCTCACCAGAAATGCCAAGTGGATTACTACGCAGAGTATTATTGGGCCAACCCACTTCCATAAACTGGAGTCCCTATGAAACAGCGATGAGACCAGGCCCTTTACTATGCTGAAGATAATGGTGCAGGCGAGGATTGCATCGGCAATTAGGTTAAATTTTTCGTTGCCGAAAACGGAAGCGACTTGCGTAAAGATATCGACGGTGTAATTAAAGCCGCCGTACGCGTTATACGTGCCGGTAGAGCACCCCATATTACACAGGGCCGTTAAACAGCAGAATAGTGTGATTCGCTTCGTCTTAGGGGTTATTCTCATGGGCAATCTACCAGGCCTTGGGATTCAGCAGAAGTCGAAGGGAAATTCTTTGGTCGGCATATTATATATTAGGGTATACTTCATTCCCTTATTTCAGGAGGTAATTAAATGGGTGCCAAATTTGAGACAAGCGGCGGCTATCCAGGAGGATTTGTGGCCACTATAGACGGCTATTCGTGTTTTATCGAACCAGACTTCAAGAAAGAGCGTTGGAATTGGTTTATACAGTCAGGCGGAGGGTGGGCCGGAGTGCGTGGGGGCCATAAGGTCAAGCAACACGCAGAGGGCAGCGCTCTCAGTGCTGAATCAGCAGAGAAGAAAATTTCAGAGTGGATAGACTCTCACGAAAAGGAGAAGTGTAATGCTCGTTACCTTTGATATCTCAGATCATATTTACAAAAAAATACTTGCTGTCTCCAAGGAAGCCAAAGTCTGCAAGCAAAACGTAATGTCCTTTTTTATTACGACTGGATTAGTAAACTTCGAGAAAGACAAAGGAGCATACAGTAACGCTTTAAGAGACTTGCAGAATTCAGCCAATTCGCGCCAGAAGAAAGCCAGATGATGAAGAAAAGCGTCGCTAAAAAACTATCAAAGCTGATGGCAAAATGCGCCAAATGCGATAATAAGCCAGCAACCTGCGGCGTTCCAGTTGGTAGATGCGCCGGGCCTCACAGGCGAACGACGGATGCCGAGCTCAAGCTGCGAGTCATGAAGGGCGATGTTTGATGTAGCCTGGCAACACCCTACAACTCCCTGAACTGGGCCTTACCGTGCTGCGAAATGACCCCCGCGATATACGAATCTCTTGCCGTTTATTTCAGCATACCCATCGCCGGAAGTGGCGGCTTCTACAGAGTTGCCTGTAATGCTAACGTTCCCGGTATTCGGGATGAAGGTTATAGTGTGATCGACTTCATTTACCGAGTAATGGAAGTTCGACAGAAAAGAGCCACCCAACAGATTCATTGATAAGGACGGCTGATAGGCACACTGGACATTTTTGAGTTCTATCGTTCCGATCTTCACTGAGGACGCCATAAACAGGAACGACGCCACAGGTCCTGCCGCCGTACTTGAAACAGTTTTAACAAGAGGGGTGGTGATTTTCAGTTGCCCCATCATTTGGCTATTCACGCTTATAAGCGAGGCCCCCGTATCAAACATCATCTCCGCTGGCACGTCGTTAATGGAGGCCGTCAAGAACTTCACATTCAGGACATCCGGTTTTGTGTAATAACTTACAATTGTTCTTGCGGGCGTCGATTCTATTGTCTCGGTCCTTTGATAATCTATTTTCTGTTGCTGGTCGCCAGTGTCGTGACTTCTCGCGGGCTCTTGTGCCTGGTCGGTGGCTTCCTGATGCTGGCTTGCAGGTGATTCTTCTGCCTGAGAGATTCTTACCGGATAGGAGGTCACTTTAGAAATGCGGGAATAATAGATACAGGCCATAATTACTAATAGTGACAGCAGCATTCCGAAGACGGCCACGAAGATAAAGTTCGACATGGCCTCTATGATTCTTAGAGGAGACTTTTCACGATTAAAGAACAGTAATTTCTTAGCATCTCTCATGCGAAATCCCTTCTATGATAGATTGGAAACTGCAGCGTGTGACAACCTATATTAGAGATGTCACGATAATTTTTCAAGAATATCGTGTCTTGCCGGTAAGGTTGCTTGCATTATCACAAATGAAGCTTTGATGTGAGGTTGTTTTATGCCTGCCAGGCGACGAGGGCTGCCTTATAGTTCCAGGGCAGCCATCTCTGGGGATTTTTGAACACTTCCATAGCATGCTTCTGCAACGCTACGAGGTAATCGAACGGATTGACCTTGGCCAGCTTGCAGGTATGGATCAGGCTCATAAAGATGTCGCCGACCTGTGCACCGCGGAGTGTTTTGTAGAAGAGAGAGTTTTTCCTGTGAAGGATTGCCCTTTTCAGAGCCCGTTCACAGAGGTTATTGTCCAAAGGCGCACCTCTTACTCTGAGAAACAAGGTCAGAGGCTCCCAGTGCTTCAACATATACGAGATTGCTTTTCCCAGCCCCGAATTCGGCTCTGCCTTCCTGCTCTCCAACTGATCGGTCATCCACTTGTGGAGCTCTTTCATCGGAGGTACGCTATGGGTCTTATAATATCGCAGTCTCATCAGAGGCGTCATTTTTTTCTCTTTAGCAGTCTTATCGTTCTTATAAACCTCAGTCAGTTTCTCAATGACATAGCCGCACTCCTCAGGGAAGCTCTCTGCCACATCGACAAAGTTCCTGCGGGCGTGGGCGAGGCAATTAGCCAGTATGGTCTCAAATTCTTTAGATGTATTTCGGGATAGAGCATCGCACATCTGGATGGGCGGGCCTATGGTCGTATCTCTTTGTTCCAGCAGATTGGTCATATTCTCGCCGGCGTGATTACGACCAGTGCGGAACAGTACGATTTTCTTGTCATCGACAACAGACAGCATACCGGTGGTAAATATCCCACGTCTGTCATTGTCGTTGTTATTGTTTATCATAGACAGTATTTTCATAGTGGTGTCGTCGTTATAGATGGTATGGCCCTGGGCCGCTTGCCGCATCAGCTCTTCATAAACTGCGGCTGGCCCACGACTGGAAGTTTTCTCTGCGATCTCCCATTGCGTCGACGCAGGCAGAGGACTCCCCATGCTCTCTTGTAACTGCTCAAGCCTATTGAAGGGCAGTCCACTGCCGTATCTCAAAAGAGGAACCATGGCCCCGGCAGTCCCGGCCTCCTCGGGCAACGGTGCTGTATAAACCTCCCCGCAGAGGTTGCAACGAAGCTTCTCCGTCTCCCAAACCCGTGACTTTAAAGGAGCTCCCCCAGTAATTCTGACAACCACTCCAGGTTCCACCGAAGGGTATACCTTGCCCCTTTCACAGCCTGGGCACATATCTCCAGTTTTCATTGTGGGATGAGATACGGCGATCTTCTCCGCACCACTGTATGCCGAAGCCCCGTTTCGACCATGGCCGCAAGGCTTCTTGCCGGGGTCTTTCCCGGTCTCAGAGCCCTTATCTGCTGGAGTCTTTCCTGATGAATCAAGCTTTGCCAGAACCGTTTTTGTCTTCTCTGTAGTTGCGCCGAAGATCATCCGCAGTAGTTTCCGGATCGAAGTCTTCTTCTCCTGTAACGCACGGGTGACCAACAGGTATGATTTTATGATCGCTTTAATCCTCGGCAGGTCGCCGTCTCTCAGCGCCTCAGTCTCAAGCCGCTGAATCAGTTCTTCCATCTCTTCAGTGGTAAGTTCTACTACAGGTCCCTTCATCCCTCTATAAGCCGTTTCCGAAAATCTTTTCTAAGCGGATACAGATATATGCCTTTGACCGGCAGCTTGTACTCATTATGAACATCCAGTTTCCCCCGGCCCTGCGTTTCTCCAACGCAAATCCAGTTGGCAGCCTTGTAGCATGTCCCCTGAAACCGCTCTTTCTCCACGAAAGTTTCAAGCAATACCGGCTCATAGTTATACCGTGCTACCCAGTCCCCACATATACGCTTGCTCGCCATCGACAGGATCTTCGAGCCAAGGTTCTTTGAATGGACCCAGGGCAATATCAGAAATCTGGCATTGTTGATGATGAGATGAAGATTCCTTTTCCTTGTTTCAGCGTCCCAGCCTATATACTCGTCCCTGGGCGCGGTTGTCCACGCCGCCGCCCCAAACCCCAGCAACGCCAGCACCTGATCGCCTGATTTTACAAAGTACCGTAGCTGGGCTCCGGGCAGGGGTGTATAGCCAAGGTAATGATATCGGTCTATGTATTCGTTCCAGAGCGCGCTGTCGGACTTCTCCACAAGCTGCAGTTGCAGCGTGTACTCTCCTGCTTTCTTATTCACCTCCGGCTCAGGCAAAGCCAGTAGTGTCCTTTTCCCTATCTTTAAGTGATTGTTGGCAGGTTTCTGAGGTAGAGGCAACTCTATATGTCCGTCCCGGTGCATCCGAAGCATCGCTACCCGGCAACTCATATCTTTCAGGCCACCATCGGCCTTCCTCCAGCTTACGGCCTCACAGAAAAGCCGGGAAAGTTTGCTGCGATTGATGTCGGGGTTATCGGCAAGAAGGCGCTGTATTAGCTCTACGTCAATCTCAGTGAATTCCCGTCCGCAATATCTCATAGGAGACATTATACAGAAAAGGGTTTTCTGTGTTCAGTGGGCCTATGCCATGGCGGGTATCTTCTTCCACATAGGGGCTCCAGCTTTTTCGGGATCTCCGTTCCACAGCAACGTCTGCAACTGATTCGCCGCCAGGGTTCGTGAAACCCCGTCTGTCTCCTTGTTGGGGGCGGAGAAAAAGCACTGATTCCGGCGGCACCGAATATGGCGCCAGGATTCTTGCAGCTTAGCGTCTTATAAAGGCACCTTCCTTTTGATTTGCAAAAGAGGGAGCTTGAACTATCGGGCGATCTCAGATAAGCTAAGGAATATGTCGGCATGAAGGAGTCGTGCGAATTAGGCTTCGGCAAAAACTCATTATGAATACTTTCAAAAGAATTTATTTACTGTTACTCATAGCTGTGTTTACCTTTGCTTCATTTAGTTTTACCCATTCATGGTACCCAGAAGATGGATTTGGACAGTTAACCGCTAGATTAGGAGTAGGAGGGTTCTTTATTGTACTTGGATTTATCTTCATGCGATTTCGACAAAACTTAGGAAGTTTGTTTTATGAAAGGCAGATTGAAATAGTTAAGAAACGAACTTCAGTGGAAAATCTCGTCGAAGGCTGGAAATACGGAGGAACCTTCATGCTTTCTACGGGAGGCAGCATCATAATTATTGGATTAATTGCCTATATCACTCAAATTTTCAAATGAGCCTTACAGCCACATAACAATCCCATCCCTCACACATAAAAAGACTCCTTCCTTATAGACACCTCCCCATACATTCTTTTTACAATGGACATTTCTATTTGTGAGTTGGAGGTATTGTCCATTGGCAAAGAGATGTGAGTATTGCGGCCGGTATTTTATTCCCGATAAACGTGTAGGCAATCGGCAAAAGTCATGCGGCCGGGCCGAATGTAAGCGCCAGCGGAAGCAAACTGCGCAGAAAGAGTGGACCCTTAAAAATCCCGGATATTTCAATGACCGATATCCATACGTGAAAGAGTGGCGGCAGCAACGGAAACGCCGACAAGATGTGATACAAGACAAGATACCCCCTTCAAAGCCAATACAGACGCTGCTTTTACTGATACCGGCTGATAAAACCGGGATGATACAAGACGAGATACGACTGCGAAGGGTTGATGATACTACGTTTGCGGCGTATGGATGATGATACAAGACAATATAGACCTTGGCACGTCCATGCATTAAACTGGGTCAGTAACATTGATGGACCCGGAGGGGTACGATGGACGACATGCTTCAGAGTCGTGCAAGACATATGCACGAGGTGGAGGGCCTGAGCCTTAGCCAGATCGGCAAAGCGCTCGGCATCTCCAGAAAGAAAGTAACAAGGTTAATACGGCAGGATGATCTGAATCGAAGAGCTCCTGAGGGGATTATCAAGCCTTACTCTGGACTGATTAATCAGTGGTACCGGGAGTATCCATTTTTGAAGGCCTTACAGGTCTATGAGCGCTTAAAAGGTTATGGATTTACCGGAGGTTATACAGCAGTAAAGGAATATACCTTTGGTTTTCGGAAGAAAAAACGCAAAGCATACCATGAACTTGAGTTTATGCCCGGACAGGAGGCACAGGTGGACTGGATGCAGCGGACGTTGCCGTTCGGGGTCGTCTATGGCTTTGTCTATATTCTGTCGTATTCTCGGTACCTATATGTAAAGTTCTATCACAGAAATTCCATGGAGTTCTTCCTTGATGGACATATGGAGGCATTCAGGGAGACTGCAGGAGTAGCCGGAACTAATCGTTATGACAATCTCAAAAGCGTGGTAACAAGCAGAAAGCCTGGTGTAACATATAACGCTCAGTTCCTGGACTTCGCAAGACACTATGGGTTCTCTCTTTATGCCTGCAATCCCGGCAAAGCAAACGAGAAAGGCAGGGTCGAGCGTGTTATCCGTGATATTGGCAGTTTCATCGGGACCAACAGCTTTGAAAATATTGATGAGTTAAACAATAAGGTCAGCCTTTGGCGCATAGACAGAAACAACCGGATTCATCGCACGACGGGGGAGAAACCCGGTGATGCACTGAAAAAAGAGCGGCTAAAAAAACTTCCGCAGATACCATATAAACCTTACCGGGTCCAGCTGGCAGTAATCAGCACCACCGGCTTTGTGTACTTCGATACCAACCGGTACTCAGTACCTTCTTCATATAGCGGACAAGCGTGTGAAATCCTGGCCTATCCTCAGCATATAGAGATAGCAGTAAATGGGAAAAAGGTAGCAGTACATTCCCGGTCATTCCTGAACAAAGCAAAAATAGAGAATCCTTCTCACCGGGAGAAACTACTTGAGATAACTCCGAACTTCAAGCGGCAACGTATCTATCAGTTGATGAAAGCAATGGATCAGAACATAGAGCAGTTTCTGAAACATGCGGAAGACGACGGACATGATCCTGTGATGGTTGCCTATGGGTTGTTTAAACTCCTCAAAGGCAGGGCGAAGGAAACCGTTATATCGGCTGTTAAAGAAGCTGTCAGCAATAAGATATATAAGTTTACCTATGTGCAGAGCCTCTTATTACCGTCAGGTTATCAGGAAAATCCGGTACATCCACAAGATGCCGGGCTCCTCGATATAGATTACGAAGGGAGGGACTTAAGCGATTATGATGAACTTATCTGAACTGTGGAATTACTTGGGATTGCTCTCCGACATGAAGACTCTTTCGGACCAGGATAAAGAGTTCTTGCAAAAATTCCTATCGGTGGAATATCAGCTCCAACAGCAAAAGCGGATTAAATACCTAATGAGACGATCCGGCATTAAGAGGATCAAGTTGTTGGACGACTTCGACTGGAAGTTCAATCCTAAGATACCACGAGCAAAGATTATGGAGTTCATGAATACCCAGTGGCTCTCAAATCCCAGCAACCTGGTACTCATCGGGCCTGCCGGAGTCGGCAAGACTCACGTCGCAACCGCTCTTTGCCATGATGCCCTTTCAAAAGGACACCAGACAATCTTCCTGAGCCTTTTCGATCTGGCGGGCAAGATGGCCAAGGCAAAAACCGCTTACAGCTTTGTGGAGTTCTATGCCAGGGTGCCCGTCCTTTGTCTCGACGAACTCGGCTACGCCATGCTCACTAAGGACCAGGCTGACTGCATCTTCCAGATTATCTCGAAACGAACAGAAATAGGCACTACTATCGTTACCACAAATCTGATACCGTCTCAATGGGGAAAGATCTTTGACTCTGTAACGGCTTCAGCGATTCTCGACAGATTGACCATGAACGGCAAGTTCATAACGTTTGAGGGGAGGTCCTATAGAAACAGGCAATAGCCGCTAACACATAAGACAGTTCGGCGAATCTAAAAACTGAACCGACTATCAACAAATCAGCTCGTCCCGATCAAGCTGCTTGACGGTTAGTCGCGCCCAGACGCCAACTGCCCTGTGCCTCCCGCCGCCATATTCGGTTCTTTTCGAGCGCCGCCAACACTCCTTCGGCCACCAATTGAACTTTCCCTTCGACAGCCGCTTCTGACACAGCCAGTATCCCTGACCGTCATACATCAACACTTTGATTGAGGTCCCCCTGCGATTTCGAAACACAAACACGCAGCCACTGAAGGGGTCTTTTTGAAGCCTCCCCCTGCACACCCCCACAAGACCGTCTATTCCTTTCCTGAAATCAACCGCCTGCACTGCTACCAGGATTCTCATCTGAGGCGTGATCTGTATCATCTATCACTCCAAAAGGCCCGCCCCAGTTCTATGATATCTAACCCACCTTTGTCTTTGATGCTTACTCTCATTGTCACTCCGTCGGGTCTCTCTATGTCAACGGTGACTTCAGTTGCCGGTATTGCATTCAGCTCGATGAAGTTCAGCGGCGTAGATTCTTCCTCTGCGGGCTTATTTGCTATCCGTTTCTTTAACTCGTTAAAATCTAACCGTAGACAGGTCGCTATTGTGAAGATTGAGCATTCTTTCGTCAGAGAGATTGCTGCTTTCCACAGCTCTGTGGGGATTGGACTACTGCGGTGCTTTTTCTGTTTGCGCCATGCCTTAAACAACCCTTCCACTTCCTCAAGCGCATAACGTTTCGTTCCTTCTGCCATCGGGTGTCCTCCTTCACGCATGTTCTATCCAGATGGTAAACAATTTCAAGTCATCTTTTCACGCAGGCTTACCGGAAAGACACAGAATATCTATGAAAGACACCCGATAAAGTGTCGAACTTTGTTGCTCCCCTGGGGAATATAAAGCAGGAGGGTAATAAATTCATGGAACCCACACCGGTCAGCGACTTTGGGACCATGATTATGGAAATCTCGGAAGATAAGTTCTATGCGCTTCCCCGAAGAACTCAGGACTTGCTCAGGCTCTTTGGTAAACGTGTCAATCCTAACAATATAATGACCTTTGAAGTGCCGAACTACCGAGTTGAGGAAATACTGTCCGATAGAGATAACAGCTGAGGGGAAGGTCCCGTTCGCCAAAGGCGGAGTTTAACGAGTTGATTACTAAAGCCTTCTTGGGTTTGCAAAATCCAATAATTTCCCTATCCTCTCCACTGCCATTAGGTCTGGCCTACGTGGATACTTATCATGAAGGCCGGTCGCATCGTCGGCGTATTGCTTAAAGTTCCGCTTGTCGAGACCCATAGCAATTGAGTATTCATCTCTACAGAATTCGTCCCACGCCTTATCGAAGTTCGCGACAGCAACAACAGGAAGATATTGGCGGAATTCATTAACTGCTTTCAATAACTTTGGGTAAGCATCTTCTAATATTTCATCGACATCGGGTCGTATGCCTCGATCCCGAGATTGAAGAACGGCAAGGATATTGTTAAAAGGTCTACGGAATTCTTTTGCGGCGGCATTAAACTCCTCAATCTCCTTGGCTGTACGTATCCTAAAATTTTTAGTTTGTTCTTCCTCTAATTTTGTATGATTATATTTCCTATCAAGAGATCGTCCAGAATAATTCTTTCGCTGGATAAACCGCAAATCCATTAAACATCTTCTCCACAAGGATGTCGGCCTCCAGAGCTCTCTTACCTGTTTCCTGTTTAATGTTAAATTGGCAAAACGGTCCGCTGTTTTCATTGGCAACGGCATTGTTTGAGCTTGATCACTTCTGTGGAAACAATAAAAATGATTTAGGCACGCCGATTCCCAGTACTCTTTAGGAATAGGTCTGAAGGAACTTTCAAAAGAGTTCGGAGCTATCTCTCTGTGTCCCCATGCATCTATGCTGCCATTATTGAGAGCCGACTGCACTTTTGATAGCGCATCATCATGGCCAATGCCAGGCCAATTAACCAGATAGCCCTTAGCTCCTCCAAGCTGTTCAATCTCTTGTGGCATCGGTTTTTTAAGTTCTATAGAGGAATCATTGACTATATAATTCAAAGCATCAGATATAGGCATATCAGGATAAGGTTGTCGAACACTCGCCGACTTTCTTGCAGCAATTATATCCCTTATAACTGCACAGAGGAAATACGCAAATAACAACAAACATATGACCGAAATTAAAGTATCAGCGCTTTTACGTTTGAGAAATTCGGGTACTGCAATATGAAAAAAGAGAAGCCATTTAGTAATGTTGGAAACTAAACTTTCGGGGGTAGTTTGCATTAGGACAGCTGCTGCCCCGGAGAGCACAACCCCCAAAGCCTTTGCAATACGCCGAAACATCTTCCACATGCTGTTATTTTACGTCTGCGGCTGTCCCGTGTAAAGTAAGCAATCGCGGAATTTTCCGCTTGGCGGATTTTTAAGGATAGAAGCGCCCTGAACGTCGATGAGGGACGCCCCTTACAATCCATGGAAGGCGTGGAGATTCCGACGAATCCCGCCACTATTCCGATCAAGGATATGAGGAAGTGTTTGTTGAGACTCAGAGTCCAAGATTTCCTTTTGCAGCGCCCACTATAATACCGCTGAACAGTGTAGCCCAACGCTCAGCCATTGCTACTCGTTTAGCATCCTTACTGTACAGGGTCAATAGAACTGACAAACTAAAAAACACAATAATGACTACTGTGGATAGATTGGTAAGCATTGATTTTGCGGTATAAGGTGATGATGGCGGTGGCATTTCGGCTGCCGATGCAATGTTAGCGGGGGAAAACAGGTATCCGAATATGTGATGAAAACTATTGATGAGATCTATGTTTATATATGGTTGGAGCGCGGCCAGCAAAGATAATACTGCGGCAATGACGGCAACTATGATAATGACTACCTGTGTTTTGTCCATCGTCCAGAAAATTTTCAATCGGCTTATTCCAACATGTCGTTTAAGTTGATCATCTGGCAAACCCCTGTATGAGAAAAATCCTGTTGTAGCTGCTCCCCATTGCTTTTCCCAAACTAGCAATTGCTCTCCGACCCTGCCGTTAATTTCCTGTTCGATGCGTCTTATGTTAGTAGCAGCCTTGTTAATATCGCGCAACGTAAACCAACTTCCGATGGCGACAAGGGTCAGTACGGCTGCAATAGCGAGCCAGAATTGTGTTCCCCATGTGCCTCTTAACATTATAAAAACGAACAACGCGACAGCAGCAATAGCTATCTGAAAACCGTGGCCGGTTCTTGCGAGGATTTCTTGACGCAGCGTGTCGTATTCGTGCAACATAATATGAATTTTTTCGTTGTCACTGGATGTCGAAGCTTGTTCCATTATTCGCTACCTCCCCTCAGATATGACGTGCGCAAAAAGCCTCGGCACATTCGTTTCTTTCTAATTGTCAAGCCATAGCATATCAAATATAGCACATCAAAAAGTTTTTTTTCCTTGTATGATGTTATGAACGTATTGCGCGGGCTTATCAACAAAACAAAAAACGGATCCTATAGCAAGGGGAGCGCGAGTTGCCCCTTATTTGCCAAACGACCCGCTCTGTATTCAACCCATCCGTCAGTGACTGACAATCTTATACGCCGCCTCTCCCTTGATAAGCATCTCCACCTGGCATTACTTTGGTCTTCGGCTTGCCGTCCCTATACTGTGCGCTGAATCGCCCTGACCAGCCGCGCTATTCTCTCATTCCCAGAGGGAATACCCTTGGATATTGTCCGTTTGCCAGCACCCTTCTGAGCGTAAAGGCTCCCGGCGTCCGCCTTCTTAGGGCACTGCCTATTACAACACTCAATAAACTCCACTAATTCCACATAAGCCCTGAAGAGCCTCCTGTTACCATTCAATGTCTTTAAGGTGACTGCCATCGCTCTATACCCCCTATTTGAATTTGCCGTTTTTATCGATTTTTAATAATTCCGGGTTCTGAATCACGATCTTCCCAGGTGTTTTATCCACGCTTGGATGAAATGCTAATGGGGGTAAAAAAGTATTAATAGCGGGGACTGTCGGAGACGACCCCTTTTCCTTTTCCTTTTGCTTCTGCCTCTGCGAGTTAGTACAGGGAATCATGTCCCGGATAACGAGATCCATCTGAGGTTTGAGTTGGAATTCTATCTCCTCTATAAAGGCTCCAACTTCACGCCTAAGAAATAATATTTTCTCTTTATGATCACGTATTTGGTTTATTACATCGAGGCTTGACCCGTCATTACTCTCGTCCACATCAATGCTGTTGAAAAGTTCTCTGGTTAGTTCGCCCCGCATATCCCTCCCCACTTTCAATTCCGCCAATAAAAGGGTTATCCTATTTTGCTTTTCTGCAATTAATGGGACTATTTTTGCAGCCTTCTCGTTGGCAAGGTATACACGCCCAAATCCTTGCGTAACACGCATAGGAACCTCAGACGGTGGTACAGGATAGTCAATAAGCGGGCGCCCTCTCTGGAGACCTATAACTTCACCAAAAATGGGCTTATTGGGAAACTCGAAAAATAAGGCGGGTAGCCTATTAACAGCGAACTTTATTTCTACAATGAGATCATCAATGAAAGCCTTGACACTGGGCAAATCGCTATTTTCGCAACTAATTTTCCCGTGACTAAAAAAACAGACCCCACCACACAAAACAATCCGACAGCCTCGATACTTTTCCTCAATAAGGTCATCAATGTCCATAGCGCTTATAACCATCCCCCCGCCTTCTTCTTTCTGTTATTTCGGGCTGCGATCGCCTTACGTATTCTACCGGTCTCTTTGGTAAGAGCTAACCTCTCTTTATGCAGAGCCTGAAACTCTCTCTCATAAAACTGATACCTCTTCCAGTTGGCCTGATCCTGATGATACAGATAGGTCCCCTTGCCTGTTTTGACAGTGGCGTATCTTTGCCGCTCTTCCTTCTTCAACTTTACGCCTATATAGATATCACGATATGTACCCTTCTGCCCTCTTGCCTCCCTAGTTTTTTCGTGCCTATAATGAAAGTAGATTCTCCTGTACCAGTAGGGTCCGTGAGGCATATTGTCTTCTTTCCTTTTTTTGCTTTTATTGTTTTTCCACTTTAAGATAACCGCCCCGTCAACCGCCTTAATTATGTCTACTGTTTCGCCATTCTCCTCCTTCTGATGTAGAAGCTCAAACTCAGTCAAGAATGCTCTGACCTGATTTTTTATTCGTCTATCGACATCCTCAACTTCCCTCTCAAATCCCTCAAGAGTCATTTGTAACGCATCCATCCTTTACATCCCTCCAATTTCAGTAAATTGCATTTTAAAAAATGCCTTTCTACTTGATATTAAGTCTGCCAAGGGTTTCTCTTCTCTCTCTTTGCGAGAGGAGAAGATAGTTACTATTGCTTCTCCCACGTAAAACAATTTTTGATTATCATTTGTTTTCAATTGGTTTCAATAACTTTATAGCCAATTCATATATGCTTCTCCTAATTAAACGTAGGAGAAGCATCTCTTCAATTTGCTTTATGTTGCTTTCGTATCCTATTGATTTAATTCGTTTCATGTCGAATTTAAAAACATTCGAAGACAGCCCGTTTTTCCGTATTTGTCCAAAATCCTCAAAAAATGCCCTCCTGCAGAACTTAATATATAGCTTGCGGTCGCCCATTTTTGTCATGAAAAGCTCGGCAAGTGGAGCCATCACTATCAGTTGGATCAGCATCTATTGTTTCTTCCCGGAACTGGATTTATAAGGTATGTTGGATCTTCCCGATCCCGATCTGGGTACAAAGGAAACTGATAACGCCGGGAACATGCAAACAGCGCATATATATTTCTGACTCGCACATTGCCACATTCTTTTTTTAATAATGTTCATCAAAAACAATAAGTTATAGAATATTTGCCGCAAATTCCCGCTATTAGCCGCAATTTGCCGCAATTTGCGGGAATGAACTTACTCGCAAAAAAATAATATTGATTGTAGGCAGTAATGAAAAACCATAGGAGGCAATTGAATGAGAGTCATTGGGATTGATATTGGGTATGGACACACAAAAGTAGTAGCTGATGGACATCCGCTTATATTCCCGTCGCTAGTCGGACCAGCGAAGGAAATCAACTTCACTCTTGGCAAAAAAGATTCACCTGGCGATGTGGTGGAATGGGATGGCAAAAGGTTTTTTGTCGGGGAAAAAGCGCGACATAGCGATACGATTGATTTTCTGAGGTCGAGGGAGTGGATAAAGGACAGCATATACGCCGCACTTCTTATATCTGCTATCAAGCGGGTTGTAGGCGAGGAATCGACTGGAGAGGAAGCTGTGATAGTGACCGGACTTCCAGTAGATTACATGAAGGACAGTGTTGTGGCCGTCGATGTTGTCAGAAAGGTGTGCGATTTACTGAGCATCAACATAGTCGAGTTGAAAATTATCCCACAGCCGATTGGCTCATTTTTCGATATCTTGCTGGACGATGCCGGGAATCGTAGAGCCGATGCCCCATACCTTATTAAGAAGCTGGGCCTTGTGGATGTTGGATATAACACGACAGATTACATTCTGCTTGAGAACTGTCAGGAAAGTATAGAGCGTGCCGCCGGCAGCGTTTCAAAGGGCGCTCATGATACTTATTCTTTGGTAGCGCGCGAGCTTAAGAGTCGGTTCAACCGGGATGAGGTGCCGATTAGGGATGCTGAAGACGCGGTAAGAACTCGATTCTTTAGAAGTGGTGGAATTAATAACGATGTTTCTTTGTTAGTCAACGATGTGCTTTCTCAGGTGGGATCAAGCATCGCAAAGCTGATTGCATCCAAATGGGCGATAGAGGGAGAGATCGACAAGGTGTTGTTGACCGGTGGCGGCGGCGTGCTCCTTCGGCAATATCTGTCGAGGATTTCGCCATCCCTGGAAATGGTACAGGCGCCTCAAATTGCAAATGCGAGAGGATATTTCAAGAGGGCGACTGCTTTAGTAAACGTCTTAGCAGGGAAGTGAGGGTTGAATGCCTAAAACAAACACGATTCGTTTAGACTTTCGCTTATATAACAGCATCCCAGTTGATACTGTTATTATTGAAGGCCTGGAGGAATTTCAGTGGCACGGGGCAAAATCGGCGGAGATCAAAAGAATCCTTTTTGACTATTATAGCGCAGGCAAAAGGTCCTCGAAAGACACCATGGCCGGGGAGAATGGGATGGCTTGTCAACCAATAGGTAACCAAGCAGAACTCCATCCCATTTCCTCTCTCCATTCTTCAAATGCTCAAAATGGGGAAGATGAAAGTCTATTTGAAACAGTGGAAGACGCAAGAAAGGTCGTCCAATTAGAAAAGGTGTTTAGCGAGTGGTAAACATGGAAACTTACGATGACAAGAGTTTCAATTGTTTGAGATGCGGTGCCTGTTGTGGGCCCCATTATGTTTCTCCTGCAGAGGAGGAAGTTATCGACAAATACTTATCGGAACATAAAATTGAAAAGAGAGCTTTTAAATCTATATTCGACAAGTGCCCTTATTTTCAGCAACATTCCTGCCTTATTTATCCTGTCCGCCCTCTTGTCTGCAAGCTTATGGGAATGACCGATCTAATGCCATGTCCACATAACGTCAAAACAGATCACCGTATAACCGCAGAAGAAGCTACCGAACTGCTGCAAAGATTAATGATGTAGGGGGGCTTGCGGCGCAAGGGTCATCCGAGGCCAGAACCGTGTGGCCACTCTGGGGGCTTGCGCCGCAAGGGTCAACGGGATGGCGGATAAGATTTTCCCGGAGCATGTAAATTCAATTGCACTTAAAACCTGCTGATTTTATATCATAAATTAATTGCAATAAATTGCTTCTGAGCGGTATCGTAATATTCTTAGGATAGACTCGGCGCTTGCCCGAACTTTAGCGAGTCGCAGGAATCGCCGGATCGGTAATTTGGCCGATAGGGAGACAGGGAATATGCCTTAGCCCCTCCCTGAACAAAAAGGCAAGGATTGGCAACCAAAGATGCCCACCTGACTCTCCTGACTGGGCTGGTCAGCGTAAGAGTCTGCCGGACGAAAAGTAACCGGCATTTTTTTATCTTGATGATATAAATAAAGAGAGGACATAACGTATGGATGAATTATTAGAAGAGGATTTTATTGGCTCTTTAGTAGATTTTGCAATGAGCGAAAAGGGCGCAGAGATACTGACGCTATCTCGTAAGAGAACTCACATCTTGGACAATATGGTAGAAACATATCATATTGACGTTGACGAGCTATCACAAGTGTTCGAAGAGTCTCAGAAAAAGTCTGTGGATTTCCGAGATCATGATCTGATCCTGTACGACTATCTTGAGGCAAAAATCGGGAGAGTCCCCGAGCTACAACAGATGCGTGAGATACTTGCCAGTGAGATCCTCTTGATGCAACAATTTGAGAAAGACGGAGGTAAAAAGTCTGAAACAACACACTGAATTCTACCTCCCAAATTTGTTTCAATCCAACTAAATGCAAAAACCGGGAAGAGGTCGATGAGTTGACCCTTCCCGGTTATATTTATGCGCATGCCGTAGCTGTTTTTCCGACCTCTAAAGACCTAATGATGTTGCTAAACGCCCCATTCAACTCAGGCGAGTCGCATTGTGCAGAATTGAAATCGGCTGCGACCCTTGCCCCTCTTCCTAATGTGTAACCGGATTTCAGGAGGGCTTCTTTTACCTCTGTCATAAAAAATACTGGAGGCAAATATCTTTCAGTGTTTGTCACTGTTATTGCAGAGCCGCCGTCTGTATTACAGACAAAGCCGATTCTTTTTAGGGTCTTCTCGATGTTGCCGATAAGCTCCGGGTTGCTACTCCTTACTATCATATTGCGCCCAGCCTTGTCTATGAAAATCCTTGTTGCGTTATTGAAAAAGTTACTCATTGTATTATTCCTCCGTTTTTTTTATAAATGAATTGGTGCGACTGACCGCTTATTTAAGTCATGCGGTCAGTCGCTTATGCAGATATGGAAACCCACCCTGTCCGGGGGTAGGTGAAATTTCTACCCCGTGGACGCGGGTTAGGCCGGAGGAACTACAATTCCGGTGGAACGAGAAACGTTCGGCCTGATCGTCATTTTATATAAAAGGTGATTCGGCGCCAGAGAAATTAACCGTAACGACTTAGCAACCGACCCTTTATTTGAAAGATGTTTAAGAAAGGAAAACCTACTCTGCCTGGAGCAGTTCGGACTTGACTACAAGCAGGCTAATGTCAAGGCGCCTGGAGCGTTGGGTGATAACCAATCGAAAATCCAAAAGCTTATCACTAACTACGAATAAGCAATTGATCTTTACTTACATTGGACAGAGCATCGCGCTAACACATAGGTTCCAAACACTACAGACAGAAATAAGTGATAGAAAAAAAAATTGTAGAGACGGATGAAAATGCAGCGTACCAGAAGCAAACAGAATAAAATTCCTCTGCTATATCTTCCAGTGCATTAACATCTCAGAACTTATCAGAGTTCCGATCCTACTTTTAAATCCCCTCTTACGTTTCCGTAAAAAGTCCTTCAGCTTTTTTGAAGCCGATATGAGTTTGTCTATATATATTAATTTGACCTTAATATAATCATCTTTGCCCATCCAAAAATAAAATCCGCCCAAAATACAAAAATCGGGAATGTTATCCTAAAAATAGAGGAAGTTTAATGAAAAAGGGAGGCAGGAAAATGAGCATGAGCAGAGCGATTAAGAATTTGGCTGTAAGGTCATCGGAAGCTGCGGAAGCAGATCCGTCAGTATTGAGGATGCTTTTATCGATTACGATTAAAGGGTACGCGGGCCTCGTCCTGGCCGTGATTTTGGGTAGCGCTTCCATAAGAGGAAGGGTCGCCGGATTTCTTGCAGACGCCTGGGCGGTCATATTGGGCTTTTCTTCCGAAGAAATGCTGAAAGTGGTGTCGTTCTGGCTTATGTCTAACCTGTTATTGTTTGTGATCGTCAGTGTATGGATTACGTGGAAGTATGTCTGGAGTGCATCTAAGGACCAACTGAACGACGATACGGATGTCCCCATGTCAGTAACTAAATGGTTTTTAATGGCTGTTTTCTCCGGTCCACGTTTAGCTTCACAGTGGCTGAAAGATGGCTTTGTCATGGATATGCTGGTAACCCAGAAGTTTGCTACCAGGACCGAAAAAGTTGACGCTATTCGGAAAATAAGCACTGTCCTCAACACTTACGAAGATATGAAATGCGGAGTTGCGACTAATAGGCTTACAATTCTGGTTTATGCGATGGGAGTTATAGGTGCGATAGTTTGGGGGCTGTATCCCTTTATCCATGCTATCAAGCAGAATATCATAGTTACTTCCGAGATGTTCATGCGGGAGTCGGATATTATGGCCGGCATCAAAGCGATCAGAAAGCCTGGCCCGGTGCAGTAATAAAAAAACCGCTCAATAGAGAGAAACTCCCTATTGAGCGGTACAAACAATCATTCTTCAGGTATTTCGTTTTTTTCGGGTATTTCAGATAGAGTTTTCTGTTCAACCTTCTCTACCGCCTTCATCCTCTTTTTATTATCGCGACTACGCTGCTGCAGTAGAGCTTCTACCCTTGTAAAGGATTTTTCAAGGTTTTCAAGCCTTGCCTTTACTTCTGCAACATCTACAGATTCTGCCGCCACGACAGGTTGTTTGTTTTCCACTACTACAACTTCTGCCGCCACGACAGGTTGTTTGTTTTCTGAAGCAAACTGTGCACATGCAAAATTGAAAATTACCGCTCCTAGTGCGAATGGGAACGATAATGGCCACACAAGAGCGAACGCAGTATTTGCTTTAACCTTGCTAAGAAGGGCTTGCGTAACCCCTCCTGCAAACATATAAGCTGCAATTGCAACCGTTGCTGTCAATGTTGCTGAATCCATTTTGTTTCCCTCCGGTTTTTATAGTTAAATTTAAGATAAACCTACCGCCGCCTGACGGGTAGGTGAAATTCACTACCCCATCAGGCATGGGTAGGCCGGAGGAAACTTACGAATCCGGCACAACGCGGTTGTTTTATGTGAAAAATTTAATCAGGTCACGCACAGAATCGTCAGCGATGTTAATTCGTGGATTGTGCGTGTGCATAGAGATGAGAAATCTGTTATGCCGTAAATGACTGCTCCATACAGTTTGGCATTACAGTAATTATGGAGAAAAACAAAACTTCTTTAGCGTTAAGCAACGCGAAAGATTCTTCCCTGTAGAGGGGTATGTAGAACTAATAGATATTAAGTTCGACAAAGAAAAAGCCACCAGACAGGAGTATATTCCTGTCTGGTGGCTAATCATACAACCGATTGTTTTATCTAGTAAAAGTCAGCATTGGGTGTATCCGCAGACTTTGCAGTAACGGCATCCGCCTTCATGTTCCACAATGCCGCCACACTCAGGACATGCACCCATAAGCATAGGAACTGCGTGTTTCTTCCCATTGCTCCCATTGCCGTTATGCGACGGGATTGGCGGAGTGTCCTTGAGCAGCACATCTATGGGTTGAAAATCGTCAAGGGCTTTAGCTATTGCATCAGCGCATGAAAGCACCCTGCCATTACTCCCCCATGAAGGCTGATGGCACGAGATTCCCATTAACTGCATGGTAACCTCTTTAGGGTCAATGCCTGAGCGTAAGGCCAGTGAAATAAGCCTACCGATCGCCTCTGCCTGACTTGCAGCGCATCCGCCCGCCTTCCCCATGTTGGTGAAGACCTCGAAAGGATTGCCGTGTTCGTCCTGGTTGACTCCCACATAGAGATTGCCGCATCCTGTTTTTACATTGGACGTAACCCCCATCAACTTTGAGGGACGCTTCTTAGGGACTATGGTGCTCACTTGAGCTCCCGGAGTCTCCTTGCTTTCCTTCTTGGTAGTTGAGAGTACCTGGTTTTCGCGTGAGCCATCACGGTATACCGTAACTCCCTTGCAGCCCGTCTTATACGCCAGAAGATAAACCGACTCAACGTCTTCCATCGTAGCGTTCATCGGGAGATTTACAGTCTTTGAAACTGCGTTATCAACATGCGACTGAAATGCCGCTTGCATAAGGACGTGGTCTTTGGGACTGATGTCATGTGCCGTGACAAACACCCTTCTTATGTCCTCGGGTATATTGTCAAAGCCATGGATCGATCCTGTTTCAGCAATCTGCTCCATGAGTTCCCGTGAATAAAGACCCGCATCTTTCATTATTCTCTCGAAATGAGGATTAACCTCAATCAGCTTGGTGCCCTCCATTACTGTCCTTATGTAGGATACAGCAAAAAGCGGTTCAATCCCCGAAGTAACAGAGGCAAGAATAGACAGGCTGCCGGTCGGAGCGATTGTGGTAACGGTTGCATTCCTTGTCGGTGTGGTGTAAATGCTTTGCTCGGAATTAGAGAACGAACCACGGTCTATTGCGAGTAATTCAGAAGAGCAGTGACCTTCAAATTGAATAAATCGCATAACCTTGTTTGCCAAGTCTATGGCTTGCTCGGAATTATAAGGAATCCCGAGTTGAATAAGCATATCGGCCCATCCCATGACACCGAGACCGATTTTTCTATTGGCCTTTGTCATATCATCGATCATCTTTAGCGGATACTTGTTGACATCGATAACATTATCAAGGAAGTGGACAGCCTTTCTTACGATTTCCATCAGCATTGTCCAATCAACCTCGCCATCTTTAACTACTTTGGCAAGGTTGATGGATCCGAGATTACAGGACTCGTAAGGTAGTAAAGGCTGCTCTCCGCAGGGATTCGTTGATTCGAACTCCCCAACGCCAGGAGTAGGATTCCTCTCGTTCATCCTATCCAGAAAAACAATCCCTGGCTCACCGTTCTTCCATGCCTGTCTTACGATGGTTTCGAACACTGCTCTTGCCTTCAGTTTTGAGACGGGCTGCTTTGACCTGGGATTAACCAGTTCGTACTCGCCGTCCTCCTCCACGGCCTTCATGAATTCCGCCGTTAGACCGACGGAGATATTGAAGTTGTTAAGTTTATCATCATTGTCCTTGCAGGTTATAAACTTGAGTATGTCCGGGTGGTCTACCCGAAGCAGACCCATGTTAGCGCCTCTTCTCGCGCCGCCCTGTTTTACAGTTTCCGTGGCAGCGTCAAAGGCATGCATGAAAGTAATTGGTCCTGATGAAACTCCGCCAGTAGAACCAACCACATCCCCTGAAGGCCTCAGACTTGAAAAACTGAAACCAGTGCCGCCGCCGGATTTATGGATTATGGCGGCATATTTTACAGCATCAAATATTGATTCCATGGAATCGTCCACCGGCAACACGAAACAGGCTGAAAGCTGGCCTAGCTCTTTGCCGGAGTTTATAAGTGTTGGGCTATTGGGTAGAAACTCCAGTGAGGTTATCAGATCGTAGAACGTCTCCTCAGTTTGTTTAACCTCCGCCTCATTTTTGCCATATTTCGCGTCTGCTGAAGCAACATGCCGAGCTACGCGCCGGAACAGTTCTTCCGGAGTCTCAATCACCTTTCTTTGCTCATTGCGAATCAGATACCTCTTTTCAAGAACCGTCGTGGCGTTTTCTGTCAATTCAAGCATAGCGCCTCCCCTTAAAACGGTTCCAGGTCGGTAAATTCTTCCGGAGGAGCATCCTGGCCGTGTTGACCACTGTTTCCTTTGGGAGCTCCGGCAGCGACAGCCTTGTTCTCTCGCTTCGGCAGGAATCTTACGTTAGACGCCAGACATTCGAATTTGCTTTTCTGGACCCCCTCAGACTCCCACTTGCGTTCGCGCAACCTGCCCTCAACCAGAACAGGATTGCCTTTGCTTAAATACTCCCCGCAACTCTCAGCCTGTTTGCCGAAAACAACGGCATTGATAAAAAGCACGTCTTCCTTTGTCTCGTCACCCTGCCTGTACTTGGAATTGACGGCCATTGAAATCGTTGCAACGGGGGTACCGCCCGGAGTATACCGCACTTCCGGATCTCTTGTAAGGTTCCCTATTAAGATGAGCTTGTTATACATTGTCCTTCCTCCTTGATATTCTGCAGCCGTATTTGGCTGTAGTTCTTTTTTTGTCCTTGATGATCGACTTCTTCCGGATGCTAAGAACAACATCCATAGGAAGCCTTACTTTGAATATTCCTTCGTTCTTCAATGTTCCTCCTTCTTGTTTTAATAATAAAAAGCCCTATAAAGGGGTATCTTCATGACAAGAATACGGCCTTTATAGGGCTAATAGTGTGCTAATAGATATTAAGCGGAAACGGATTCATCATCACTTTTGCACAGCCGATGAGGCTATGGGGATATCTAATAGATATTAGTTGGAGATAATGCCTTCAAGCCGCATTGTTCAATATTTCCTCCATGATCTGCCTGTTGCCTATTATCTTGGATGCTATTTCCCGACTTCGTTTAATATCCTCCACGCTCTTAAGCCCGGCATCATAAAGTTTCTGGGCCCTCGCAGGCCCGATCCCCTTGAGTTTCACAAGAGGAACAAGCGCTGTCAATATCCCGTATTTGAGTTGATACCCGACTACTTCTGTGTCATACTTCATTTTGTAGAACCCTTTTAAAGTCTTGAGTGCGGTCCCCAGTCTCTCCGAGTCTCCCTGCAGAGTTCTTACAAGGCTGATCAGCTCAGGTTGACCATCAGGAGTTCCCTTCAAAAGAAGGTATGCGGCATAACAGTACGCCTCCTGGTTCCTTGGAATCTTCTTATCACCGAACAGCCCTTTAATTTCGTCCCGCAAATCAGACGATACCGGGTATTCCGGCATAGCCGTTCCGACAGCCCAGGCCACGCTGAGCGAGCTGGCATCCGGCGGTAACTCCTGGAAGTTCCGTTGGAGGCTGGCAACCATATAGGGGGAGTAATAAAGCCATGCGGCAATTTTACCGGTAGCTGACAGTAGATATTTACCCTCCTGCTCTTTAATAACCCCTAATTTACAGAGGTCCTCGATGACATCCCGCAGGTTCGCTGCGCCAGACCCTCTCTTTACTGCAAAACTCCTTTCATACCATTTATAAAGGCTGTCAAAAGTATTGGAATTATCATTAATTTCGCTAATTATGTGGAAAGCAAGCTCATACTTGTCGGACAATTGGCTTTCTATGATCAGCCGGGATGGATCCTGAAGCATTCCCACATAAACCTGCTCTTTGGATTCGGGATAAAGAATATATGCGTCACCCTTGGGATCAAGGCCAACACGTCCTGCTCGGCCCGCCTCCTGGATGAGGTCCATGACAGGAATATCTTCTATGCCTCTTTGAACGCCGGCGATAATGACTCTCCGGGCCGGGAGATTGAGACCGTATGCCAGTGTGGACGTAGCTATGAGCACCCTGCAACCTTTTTTGCTTTTGAACATCTCGGTTATGTTCCTTCTCTGTTCTGTCGATAGCTCGGCATTATGAAAATTAGCGCTCATTCCCATGTCATTCAGAAGACCTAATAATCTCTTACCTATTGACTTGGAATGGACAAAAACAATAAATTTATCGTTGGGATAGCTCTCAAGTTTACTTGTGACTCCCCCGAGTAAACTGTATGTTTTATCCATGTAATCACCCATGTCGCTATACGGCTCGTAGCAGAATATCCAGTTTGCATGGGCGCCAATCTGTTTTAATAAGATATGTGCTTTTACCATTAAGAGAGGACAGCCACTCCGCCAATTCAATTGTATTGCTCATGGTGGCTGACAGGAAAATAATTTTGGCATCTGAAATTTTGGAAAACCTCATAAGGGCGCATTCCAGAGCAGTCCCCCGCTTCTTCATTGTAAGCAAATGTGCTTCGTCGACGACAAGAACCCCTACTTTTTGAAACCAGTCGATTACCTTGTCTGTCCGGCGTGTCAACGAATCGAGAAGCTCAGAGGTCATCATTGTGAAGTCAGAGGCAGCGGCATTCTCAAGGGTCTTTCCCCTTTGGCCCGATGCAACATAATCGCCGGTGGCTATTGCAAGCTTATACTTTGAAAAAGGATGCGCCAGATCGCTCCAGTCATCAATCTTTTCCTGCGCAAGGGCCTTCAGCGGACAGAGATAAATCGCCTTTTTGCCATTCATAACTGCGTCCGCAAATGCCATTTCAGCAATGACGGTTTTCCCTGCACTTGTCGAGGCAGCTATGACCGTATTGGCGTTTTTGGAATAAACCTTTAGGAATGTCGATTGGACGGGGTTAAACTTGGGATACTTGATCGTTACTGGCTTAAAAATAGCTGTTGGTAGATACTCATTTTTATTGACGTATACTTCATGTACCATAAGATAGCCTTATCCATTGATCGGTTTAACTATCACTGCCGTCCCGCTAACCAGGACAGATACAACTGTGCCCTTCCCTCTTGGAGAGAGTACCATGTGTTGGAAGTTGACTCCTATAATCGCGTTGCATCCGTATTTTTTCCCCCTCTCAACCATAATGCTGGTAGCGTTTTTTATTGCTGTTTTTATGTTCCCTTCAAACCCCCCGACCCTTCCGCCCAATTGGTCCTTTATGCCTGCAATCCAATCGCGGAACATATTCATTCCGACAACGACTTCCCCTGTGACAGGCCCTATGTATTGTTCGACCTTGAATCCTTGTAAATCATCAGTAGTGCTCACCACGAAGTCCATTTAACCCTCCCTCTTTTATTTGAAGTAAACGACTGTTGGTACACCTGACACTCCCAGTGCGTTGAGCATGTCTTGAGTGCATGACTGGACATAAGGTCCGAACTCGCGGCTGATGCTGGATATCTCACAGTTGGTGCAACAGCCGATAGTAGCCTTATCCGAGATCATTTTCCTTGCCCAATCTTTCTGATTCACTGAAAAAACTATATATTTCTTAAAAGTTGTATATTTCGATGATGCTATTTGTTTTGTCACTGCCTGGGGATTGTCGAATTCGGGAGCGTCGATAAGATTGGGCAGAGGAACATTCATTGAAGCAGGCGGAACCAGTTTTCTTGCGAACATCTCCTTTTGTTGTTCTGATAGTGTGGAAATCCCGTATTCTGGAATGTATGCGGGACATTCGCTTCCTTTAGCGCCAGCATTAAAGTAAGAGCCCTTTTTTTCCCCCTCAATCTTATTGCGCAGTATGTCTTGATAAATGTCCTCTATGCTTGCGTCCCCGGTGACCTTGAACGCCTTCCCGTTTACGTGGAATACATATGCAGGCACAGTATTTACCTCGTACTGTTTTGCCTGTGTCGCAGGCAGGATTTCCAGCCCCCCTATATCCGTTTGTGAAAGATCGGTAGAGTCATCCGTCTTTAGATTGTAGAAGCGCGCCGTTATGTTTTTATGACTCGCAGTAAACGCCTTGACCTCTTTCATTGCGCGGGGGACAAATCTGCATTGCCCTATGTAGACATCGAGGACATTATCTTTCTTTTGCAGCATCTCAGATACCTTTGCCATATGCTCATTTATTACCATTGACATATTCTCCTGAGCAGTCGTCTTGCCTTTAATCGTTTTTACTTTTAGCTCACCTTTTTTTGTTGGTGCGGATAGAAGATCGCCCTTATTGCTCTTAAGGATTATGTCTCCCCCAGCATTCAAATCCGCTCCAATTGATTCAGAGCAGAAACTGAACATAACGAGAAATATTATGTAAATTATAGTATGCATCCGTGCGCGGGAAGGCAGCAGCATACTTTTTCCCATAATATCCACACGTATCCGGAGCCTTTAGGTGCTTTCGTGGTCAGGTTATCCCATGCTACTGGTGAAGTTCCTAAAGGAAAACAGGGCATTGGTTTCCCCATGAAAGGATACGCCAATTGCATCGTGGGATTAACAGGAAGAGTCGGGTTAGGAATAAAAACAACGCGCAAAAGAGGGTTTGCAACAACCCTGCTTGCTCTATATGCGGCTATCCCCGAATGGACTGGCTCTGAATATGAGGATGAAAATCCTGTTCGAGGATAGGTTACTCCCCATGTCCACATGCAAATATCGCTTAAGCCAATGCCTAAAACCGCCTGTGATGAACCGGCTGCTGTACAGATACTGGTTAACGATGCCAATGCGCTTTCGATTATCGGCATGATGCTGACATAGTCCGCCGCCCCAGTTCTCCAATTGACGGTATCGGCTTCTGAGAGATAGTTGACTGCGAAAGTGTCGGCGTAGGGACACATTTCCAGTAAGGGATTCATGGCTTCGAGAATGGGATAGATCGGTAAATCGAAAACATGAGCATCCATGTATTGTAGATTGTCTGTAGTTTCATGGCTTGAAGCACCGCCGCTTCCCAACCCGAGACTGCCACCTACCAATGATAGGACATCGCCGACAAATGGGACCACTGACTGGCCAGGCCCGACGACAGTCTCTACGAATGCTCGCGGAACATTGTGACAAACCAAATCACCTGGAATTGGAGGGACTATGCTGAGCATGCAACCAAACGGAGCACACATATATCCATAGAGAAGGCATGTTTCAGCGGATGCCGCCATATCCAATATGCCGAGACTCGCAGTTGCCGTATCAGTCGCTCCCGCAAACACAATACCCGGAACACTGATTGTAAGAAGAATAAGTGTTAAAGTAACAGTAATCGTTCTCTTTATCATTTGCTCTCCTACCGCAGATCGGGGATTTTCTGCAATATATGCCCCTCCGTGTCCACGAAGGACGGCGTTCCTCTCACTCCGATGTCCATCGCTTGCCTTATATCGTCCTCAACCATGTTCTGCGCTATTTCTTTTTTTTCTGCCGTACACGTTCCACCCAGTTGTTCGCATTGGTCAGTTATTGCTTTTCGCGCTGAATCCGGATGAAGCTGCTCGATCGGCAGGTATTTTACTATTACTCTATACGCGCCTTTATATGTGCTGAGCTTGCTCACCACTTGCTTGCAAAAGGGACAGTCGGGATCGGAAAACATAAACACAGTCTTTTTCCCGCTGGAATTGTAAATTTTTTTATGCTCGGAGGTAATTTTAGACACATCGGCCAGTGTTTGCGGTTGTAGGTCTTCAACTGGTAACTTCGGTGTTACCAATTTCCCATTCTTAAGGAGTACCCCTACTGCCAGTTCGCCACTTTCCGAGTTTGCGTACACTATCATTGGAAGTTTTGTGTTTCCCTGTTCAATGCTGAAGATGTAAGCTTTCCAGGCCACAGCGCTCGTGGCTGCTGACTTGACGTACTTGGCGTTCTGAGCAATCCCTAACCCCTGTATATCTGTTATAACACTGTCCGCGTCCTTGTACTTTTTCATCGCCCCTTCGGACATGGCGACACCTGCGAAAACAAAAAGAACCACTGCGGCAAAGACAATTAATCTTTTCAAGGCGACCCTCCTATATTTTTTGATTGAATACCGGATACACTAATAATATTAATGCGCTAATCTGCTTTTTCATCTGATTTACGGAAAGATGAAGACAAACTTAATATCGTATGAATGAATACGTTAACCGATACAAACAGTGCAGAACTCAATTTAGAATCTGTGGATACAGCAGTAGTCTTCTTAATTGATACGGCAATCTCAGATGGGTTAAGCCTTTTCCCTGAAGGCTGCCACATGGATGATTTTTGTGCTTCTCTGAAGACTCTGCCATGTGGTGCCACCGCTGAGATTTATAAGACGATGGACAATGCTGTTCTTGTATTGTTTAAAGGTATTGGCTGTCCTGATATTTCAGAGGTCACCGCAAAAGTCCTTAATTTGGCAAAACATTTTAACTACAGATGTTCGGCGGCCTATGGAGATATATATCAAGAGATGATTGATGGCCAGGCCGAGTATGTTTCAGAAGCCATCTGCAGAACATCGAGGATGGCGGAAATTGCACGACACTTAAAGGCTGATATCATTATTGACTCTGCTATTAACACTGTTTGCGCAAACATCAAGGAATTTTCCTTTTATAAACTTCCAAGTTCTGGCCCTGACAATATTTCTTTGGAAAATGAGGATGTTTATTTGGCCCTTCAAACGTCTCATTATCTGGCAAAATGGGACCGTTGTATCGAACTGTACCAGAGGAGTGAAGATGTCAGATCTGCTCTTGCTGAATTCAGACTCTTTTATAAAGAATCAACCGATACGGTTCTGCAGGCTGTTTCCGAGTGCTATATCAGCGCAATCCTCGCCTGCCTTAAAGAAAAGGAATCCCAATTTACCGAGCCACAACAATATATAGATCACTCGGCAACGCAGACGGAACAGGGAGAAATCCTGCTTTATCTTATTGGACGCACCTTAAAGCTGAAAAAACCGGTAGGCCGCATACTCGATGTGGGCGTTGGAACGGGTAATTTAGTGGCGAACCTCAGTGAGCAGTACGAAAATGCGGAAATCGTTGGCATTGACAACTCCAAGAAGATGACTTCTTACATGACGAATCGTTACAGCGGCAATCCGAGGTTTTCCTTTAAAAACATCAGTATTGATGACACATCCGTTGTGAAGATCGGTACGTTCGACATCATCGCAAGCAACGCAACGATGCATTGGATAAAGGATCAGGTGCAAGCATATAGGAACATGCACGCCATGCTTAATGCTAACGGGATAATAGCAATTCATCAGGGTGCCGAAGGGTGTTATAAAGAGCTCTACGACCTTACGGCTAAAGTTCTCTTGGATAGTGGCTTTAATGTTCCTAATAAGAAGTTTCTGACCTATCATACTATTGAAAGTATACGATTCATCGAGAAACTCGGCTTTGAGATTATAGACTCCCGCATAATCACTGAACCTACTCCGCCTACGTTGGTGGATGATTTTTCTCATGCTGGGATGCTGCCATATCTGCAAGGATTAAGCGAGGACGATAAGATCAAGGTACGGGAGCATTTTAAAGTTGCAGCTCAAGACATCCCCTCAATCACTATAAGAAGGCTGTATTTTGTTGCAAGAAAAAGCGACCATTAAACTACTATCAGACCGAGACAAGGCTGAATTAAGGGCCGAGCTTTTATGTTTCATGGTTGAAATAGATAGCGATTTTGTCCCCCCGCTGTCTCAGCGAGTATCTACGACGCAGTTGGATTTCTCAGAAACCGAATCATCTTTGCCACACACGTTTCCCTATTTTAGGTGTCTTTTCAAACAGCAGATAATAGCCGCGTTTATGGATGACACCTTGATGGGTCTTTTATCATACATAAAAGACTTTGAAAACGCTGGAATTGGCATACCGCGGTCGAATTACATTACTACCATAGCCGTCAAGAAGTACTTCCGGGGGTTGGGAATAGGTAAGGCCCTTTATGTTGAAGCCCTGAAAAACGCCGGTGCTTTTACAACCCGCACCTGGAGCGGTGACGAGGCGCAAATAGCAACACTGGAGAAGTTTGGATTTAAGTCATTTAAAATCATCGAGAATCACAGAGGCAAAGGGATTCACACGATTTATTACATCAAATAGTCTTTATCTTCCTCTTAACTGATTAGGTTGAACGCGAAATAGGTCATTGAGACCCAAATCAAACACACCACCCATAAGAACTTCCGATCCGGTAAGAAATGTATGAGTAAGAATGCGATGCCGCTTATTATCATGAAAACGGCTAGGTGCAGCGCCGTTTTTTGAGGGACCTTGGAAGATGAGTACGTTACAAGGGCGATTACCGGGAACACGGCAATCATGCTTGCAATAATGCTGGTGCTATATTTAAGAGCGAGTTGCGAGGATGTGAGTACTAACGTCGCAAGGACAATTTTAATGCAGTCTACATAATTAAGGTTGAGCACTGACACGTATTATCCCTTTTTCTCTGTATTTGCATTTTTCACAGACTATGCAAACCTGCTTCTTATGCTTCTTTATATCATACATTTCCTTGTCAGCTTCTTTCATGATCATTTCGATGGCCTTATCCCCTTCACCGTATTCGTGGCTGTATTTTTTTACCCCGACAGAGGCATTTACATACACTCCACAAGGCGCTTGTTCACTTGTCATCTCAACCCTCTTAACAAGTTCATTGAGCTTCCGTTCGTCCACGCCTATAACAATTGCGACAAACTCATCTCCCCCAAGCCTATAAATAGTGCCGTAGCCAGCCAGAACCCCTTTAATCTCCTGTGAAATGCTTCTAAGTACCCTGTCGCCAGTATCATGTCCAAAGAAGTCATTAACGACTTTGAAATTGTTAAGATCGATGTATAAGAGCCACATGTTGATGTTCATTTTTAGGGACGTAAGTACGTTCCCTTTCATGTCTGCAAAAAACTTTCCCCGATTATACACTCCGGTAAGCAGATCCCTTTCCTGGTTCATATTCTCAATTTTCAAGCAGGCATGATAAACGGGATAGGCTACGCTGATATTTTTTTCAGCAATTGCCCTGAATCCACTTACGTCTACCGTGCATGCGTCTATGCCAATTTTCCATCCCAGTTCACTATGGTAAACGTAAACCCCATTGATGATACCGGTTTCTCCTGGTGGTGTCCCCTCATATTCCCAGAGCCTTATTGACTGATGGGTATTCCCTTTTCGCCGTTCCCTATAGGAACCGACTACGGAATCAAAATAATTCCAGCCCGCCACGGATACAAATCCTCCCGTGCCACCGCATTCCAGCACCGTGCTATAGCACAGAGCCTGAGTAATATCACTGGGAATTCTCATTGACGAAAGAAGTTTTGTAAGCATATCCCGCTCCGTAGAAATCGTTAACATTGTTTTCTCTCGACCAACTTTAAATCCGAATTTTCCATATGCCAGACCTGTAGTTTGCCATAGAAAACATGTCGGGATTGATGTATGCTCAAAAGACTGTTTGTGATGCTTTTTTTGTTCCTACTGCCAAAAAACGCCTCGATGTCCTTTTCTATCGTAGATATCGCATAGTCAGGGTCTATGGCCTTCCGATAGGGACGATCCATGGTCATTGCTGAAAATCTGTCGCAGATATTAATAAGTCTTGCTACGGGATGAATCTTATCAATTGTTAAGCGGCATGGATATCCGCACCCGTCGGGAGTTTCGTGATGCTGGTGCGTATAAGTGGAAAATTGCTTCATACTGGGGATTTTCAGTAGAAATTGAGCCCCCCATAATGGATGGAACTTCATAGTCTCAACTTCCCTATCCGTTAAACTGCTGTTTTTTTGCAGAATCGAGTCCGGAACGTTAAGTTTACCTATATCATGAACGACGCTGGCATGCACTATTTCATCGCATTCCGGCAGGCTGTGCTTAAAGCCGTCTGCCATAAGTATTGGCGCAATCTGCTGCGCGATAAAAGATGTGTGCAGGGAATGTTCAAATAGACATCTGTCCTTGGCTTCAAGCGCAACCATGATGCATTTTATTATTTCACTATTCATTATCGTCCTCATGTTGTTTATTTTCTCTTTGATATTAAGTAACAGACATTGAAAATACGTTGTCAGGTGCGAATTTCTTTAAAATGCCATATACATATGTCTTCGTGTACGGCTCAATATTGCCGTTACCGCTTTCTATTGCCTCGATTATTCTCTTGTCAATATCCGGATCCAGTTGATTGGTTAAAATACTAACGATGTAATGTTGCTGGCAGGTATCCGATGATTCAGAGAGCTTTCCCAATAACCTATTTATTGCCTCCGCTTTTTCAAGGGGAGTCATAATTTTCAACCCTCTTATAATTTCCCCTCTTGCTGTCTTTCTGACGGTTTGGTCCTGGCCGGAAATCATAAGGGACATATTAGACAGAAGTTCTTCGATCCCGCCGATTCGATGATGTGCAAATGCTAATTTCATAATTTCCCTCTCGCGTATAGTTATATGAGCCTCTCGAAGAGATGCGCGCTTATTTTTGACATTGTATTTATTACTGGAACCCCTTTTACCTGCAATGCGGAAAATGTGATCGCGAGCGCCACGATATACTCCATAAGTGAGCCCACTCTAAATATTTTCATGCCTACTCGTTTGTTCGGATTTACGGAAGGCACTTTCCCGCAAAGGGCATCCATTGCAACATGCAGTAGACATCCCAACGCACCGAAGCCGATTAAATAAGCAAATACGATATAGAGGCAGCCTGGCGTATGAAATAACATGAATGCCTCAGAGAACGACATTTGAGAAAAACCTTCTTTTCGAATATAGAGGAAAAGGACTGCGAATACTGCTAAATATGGAATGAACCAGTGGGTGGAGCGACGGTGACCCCTCCTCCATTTATTGTAATCGTCCGGATCTTCTTCGTTCGGCATACCTTCAATTATGTCAGGAATTATACTTCCGAGAATTGCAGGGATTACTGCAACGGGATTGCCGGTTACGGCAAAGGCTATTGCGCCGGCAGTGTGTTTGTGATTAAACCATTTCATTCATAGGATATTAAATGGGGAACCGTGATTTGATTTGAGAAGGAAGGGGTCCGGTGAACGAGCTTTTTAAGATGTTAACAAGAGTCCATAACCACCATACCGCATGCCCAAAACGATTAACACAACACCGCCCATGCTTGACCTCCCTGAATTATTAGGGGACGTTTTTCAGCGCACCTTGAAAATCGTCCCTATTGAGTGTTTCCCTGTCACCGTTTAACGCATTCATCTTTGCCGTATTTATGAGACCCACAATGCCCCTCGGGCTGAATCCGTCTGTCTGGTTTGCGAGCCATTCCGTAGAAACACCATCTAATTTGATATTATCCAAATAGAGCATGAACAGTTTTTCTCTTTGTGCTACACAGGGAAGGACAAAGGGAATTTTATTAGTAAATCTGTCTCTTACCGCACCGTCAAGCATGTCCGGGTAGTTAGTGGAGATGATAACGGCATAATTATTCCCTGTTTCCTCAAAGCCCTGCAGTTCAGCGAGGAACTGATTAACAATTGATACGGAATGTTCCGCTGTAAGCCTTCCCCTGTCCATAAGTATCCCTTCAGCCTCATCAATATAAAGGACTCCGCTTGCCCTGCTTTTGAGCCAGCCGAAAACCTCTGTTATCATTTCTTCAGCCTCTCCGACATACTTCTTTTTGAAATCGCCGCCGACATACTCCCTGAAATCGGCATGTACAATACTGGCAAAGACTCGGGCCGCATGGGTCTTTCCTGTTCCAGGAGGGCCGGAGAATATTACGTTTATGCCTCCCTTTATCCCCATCCTGCGGGCCCTGTCAGGATTCCTGAAAATGTTTTCGATGGCCTTGAGCTGATTGACTGTCTCATCCTGGACAATCAGATCGTCCCACGTGTATTTTTTAACCATGGCTGGCTTCTCTGTGCCTTTCTGTTTTTCTATCACACCAAGGATGTCTTCGTAATGCAGTGGCCTTGTTACGTCAACGGTCAACGCCTTATTGATAAGGTTTTCAATGTCCCTCGCAGCATTGCCCGAAGTTACAGCGACAAGATTGGCAAGGTCAAATTCCCCGTCGTGCGGAATTTTAGACAGGAAGAGATTTATGAGCTTTTTCCTCGAATCCTCATCCGGCTTCGATATGTGGATATGAGTCGAGAGCCTGCTTTTAACAGCGCTGTCGATCCTGTCAACGTAGTTTGTTGCGAGGACCGTAAATACCACGTCATAGTGCTGTTCAAAACCGTCTATTTCTGTCAGTATCTGATTAACAGCCGAGTTGTCCTTAGAAGAATCCCGCTTCCCAAAAAGCGCCTCCGCCTCGTCTATAAAGATCACAGATGGGGCATTACCTCTCGCTTGAGAATATATCTCAGTTATTGCCTTTTCGGTCTCTCCCCTATATTTGTCTACGAGGTCCGATATTTTAAGCTGATAAAAAGAACAATCGGCATTAGACGCTATTGCCCTCGCGATCAGTGTCTTTCCGCACCCAGGCTCTCCATAAAGAACGACACCCTTAAGCGGCTGGGTATATCTATCTTTCATCTCCTTGTAATGAGAGATAAAGTCGCATGCCCTTTGCAGCTCTTCAAGAGTGTCTTTATTGACGATTACGCTATCCCAAGAGACATTCGGCACGCTATTCCTGCGGAGCTTCTTATTCTCCTTGTCCGTGCTGATTATGACAGCGGTATCCATGGCACCCCCATGATCGAGTATGGTCATGCTTATAGCACTCTCGATGTCCGCAGCATTGCGTCCCTCGAAATGAGAGGCGAGCGTTGCGAGATCCAGGTTTCGCATCATTGCGTCCTGTTTGACCTTCTCAGCGTTGATGTACGCCGAGACCCTATTGTTCATCATCCGGGTTAGAAAACTCTTTTTTTGTATCGCTATAAACATGACTATAGCTAAGACTATCCCAGTCGGAATAGAATTCGGAACCCTACTAAAGATATGGCTGAATGGCGTATCAACAATAAGCTCCCATAGGATAGGCGTCCAACTTAATACAAAGGCTATTCCTAGCGCAATGTTCAACATCTTATTTATCTCAATATCTCTGACGAAAGAGGGCGGTTCCTCTGCCGGCACATTCCGTAGTACGGCAGATTCGACAATCTTTTCTGCTGCTTTTTTGTCAGGACGGTCAATCTTTATATGGTAGTCAAATCTTCCGCGTCTGACCGCCGCCTTGTCGATCCTGTCATAATAATTCGTGGTTCCGATAACAACAACCTTATGATTCGCTTTTCTCAAATCGTCCATATATGTAAGAAAAGCATTTGTTACCTTTGTATCCTCGGAATGTCCGGAGGACTGATCACCCCTGCTCTGTATCAGTCCGTCCATTTCCTCAAAAATTAAGGCACATGGCTGTTCGGCAATGGCCTTCTTGAACATCTCTCCAACCTTGGCTGGTGACTGATTCACCCACATCGATTTGATGTCGTCAATATGGACTTTTATGCTTTTAATCCCAAACTCTTCCGCTACTTTTTCGGCAAAAAAAGTTTTCCCGCACCCCGGAGGACCGTAGAGTAGTAGGCCGTTAGGCCTGTTCCTTTTTTTGTCAGCTATAATGTGTCCGACTGCTGTGCGAAGCTGATTCTTTACTACATCGTATCCCCCGATAGAAGCAAACCCTTTATCGGTAGGACGTGTTACTGCCGGAACATCTATGCCAAAATAAGAATGTAATTGCCTGGTTATAGCATCAGTTCTCACGAAAAATAAAAGAGCAATTGCCGTAACAGCCGCAGCAAGGACTGTCCAGACCTGATGATTGGTGAACCCGCCATCCAATAGATGCCTATGTTCCGATATGACAGTGTACGCTATTACCGATCCGGCACTAATAAGTGCAAATTTTACAAATCCCGGCAGCCTGCCTAATTCTGAGACGATGGTTCTTGAAAGGGTGCCATGGGGCGTGAGTACGGATTGCGAACTCTTTTGTCTAAAGATAAATTGGAGGATGATGATAATGACCGCCGTTAAGGGTGTCAGAATCAACACCCATCTCAGGTAATGCAAGGCTATTTGAGAAACTGCATGTAACATCGCTCTATCCTCTTTTGCATAAATCCCTCGTCTTGAGGGATGTGGTTATCTAAGGGGGCAGATGATTTAATCACCTGCCCCCTATCGATTGGCTTGTAAAAGCGATAATATCAGCTTTTGACTATTTTGGCCAATTCCTGATCAATTGCATTGATTTTCTTCCCCACGTCAATTGTTCTTTCGTCACGCCCGGATGATAGAGTTAGGGACACCCTTATAACAACCTTCGACCCATTCTTGTAAGGATAAGCTAATACGTACAATTTCACCGTATCTTCACCGTACTCACTCTGGAGCGTAAAAGCATCTCCGAATATCTTGCCCGTTACCGGGTCTCTGTACCCATTGGCAAAAGTTTCGCTTTTTAACGACCGTTTGAAATTTGCATAAACTGATTCCGTATTGTAGGGGGAATCAATCTCAGTTCTATACTCTATAGTAGGTTGACATAAATAATGCAGGAGATCATCTGGCGAATAATCTGGAATCGGAAAAGCGTCGCCATACGTACCAGTACCTTTGATTACTTCTTTTTCCGTCGGCTGTAGTGTTACCAAATAGCTGCTATTGTTTTCCGATGCGTTTGCGGTAACATTATATATAACAGAAGATGCGATCCTGCGCTCAATATGGTTTACGTCAAAATAAATCTCCCCTTTGTAAAAAGTCCATGTTGTTCCGCCTGCGGTTATATCAACTCCATTGACCGGTATGGGACCTCCAGGCGAAAGCGGCTGCCCTCTTTCAATTTCGTTCTTAAACCTTAGACCTTTGAGGTTCTCGTCAACATAGGCGATATCGACATTTTTGGGGATAATAAACGTAATCTTATCTGAGTTAATCGGCTCCCTCGATAATTGCGTAACAGTGGTGGCGCACCCTTGGATAAAAAGGGCGAAGATAACAACCAATACGATACGACTTGCAACGCTTTTCATGATGTCCTCCTTAGAAGTATATGTGTTTTTATTTCCATCCATAAAGCATCCGGATAATTTCTTGCCACAAGGTGAACTTTGGCAGCCAAGAGGACATTCCTGATGCAGACTCACCGTCAGGCACACCAATACGCGACATAGTGTAAGCACTCCGTGGCTTAGTATCATACCTCGGATCATAACCATCGTAGAATTTTTTAATAGGCAGTTTTTTACCTGCTTCGATATAGATGGGGGTAGCTCTGTAACCTCCGAGATGATGGCGCGACAGCACAATCTTTGAGCCTGTGCCCGACGGATCATCTATCTGCCTAAAAGGTATCGGAACGCCAAATTCATCCTTGACATTCACAATGTCTATGCGTACCCCTTTCCGTTTGGTCTTGATAGTTTTAATCCATTCGTCAGTCTTAGGGTTGTATGAGGCCCCTGTGTCTATACAAAAGTCACGATACGGGAAGTCAATTGCCGATGACGATATCCAATACGATCTTGTTGCATCCATGCCAGGACAACCACCCGTTATACTATCCCTTATCTTCTCTTTAAGCGAAGTCGTAATAGCCATGAAAAGGAGAACCATGACGGCTATCGCCAATGTCCCGCGTATTATTTTACTTGCAAGGCTAAGCTCAGGCAGTTTTGTATCTTCTACCTTGCCATACTTTGCTGGTTCCTCTGCATCCGATGCCTGATAGAATTCTCCACGTATATTATTGAAGGATTTTCTCTTCCCTCTATCTCCATCTGCGAATTTGTCAAGCGCACTAATAGCCCATACAATAGCAACCGGCCAACCTACAATTGTTAATTGCAGTAAGCCGCAGGCTATTCCTGAAAAAGGTCTGCCTACGGTAAAGAACAGAAGCCACGGACAACAAACAGCAAGATATGAACGTCCTGACATTAATAAACACCTCCTGATAATTTATTCACCATGAATAAATATAACATATAGTTTTTTTGCAATTCTTGCGGATTAAAACGGAGACCGAGATGCATGAAAAGAATCGGGGGACTTTTTTATTCGAAGATCTCAAGGCAATGATTTGTGGCTTTATCTCTTGGGTCCGTAATCCTTTGTAACTGTGCCAGCAGCTTGTTGAGCTGCACCGCTGGGACCGGACTGGTGTCCCATAAAAAACATATTTATTCCGCTTACTGCTTTCCAAGTGAGGATTCCCGCCAAAGTCGTTGCCATGATTCCAACAAAGGCTACAGAAAACAGAGCGTCCGTCACATTTGATTTCATCCCAAGCACCGTCTCCATGGCGGTCGTAATGTTGATATTTATCTTAGAATAGAATACGTTCTGAGCTACCGCAGCTACTATATACATAGCGTTGCCGAACATCCAAAAACCCACTGATGATACCATGGGGCTCAAGTCTTGTAAGAAAATAAAATAGAGCAGTGAGAAGGCTATCCCCATTGCCGCAAACATTTTAATGATAGAAACTATAATAAATATATAATAATCGAATGCCCACATTGTCGTCATCCCAATCATAACGATCATTTCTCTGGGTTTGTACAATAATAGAGATCGTATGCTAAATGAAGTCAACGCATCTTGTGCCGTCATACTCCCATTGCCTCTATCTAGCTGAGTGCGAGTCAAAGACTGGGCAACTCCTGCATCCAGCAAACTCTGCTGTCCTGAGGGACTATTATAAAGCGCCGTTTCATTTTGAATCGCGGTTGCAATCTTGGACGTATCTATAGGAGGTCCGCCATTAGTTGGGGTTTGAAGTGCGTTGACGTGAGCGGTAAAATGTGTCAGAGCAGCGCTGGCCAAGCTTGTTTCGAGCTGTGATTGTACTTGACTACAAGGCAACCCTGTCGTCGGTGTAATTCCTGTAGTGCCCCCGCCAAACAAAGACTGTAGCGTTGGTGAAGGATCCGGAACAACATCGCCAGAATCGAAAGTGATTTCGCTGGGCTTGGGAATTGCTTGCCCCGCCTGTTGCAACTTCGCAACTCTATTGTCATAGCATGTTTTAAAATCTGCCAGAGCAGATTCGTTTTGCTTAAACGCTGACTCCATAGCCTTGCTGTTTGCCATGGCGAATTCGACCCCCGCTCCCGCCTGTTTTGCTGTCAATCCGCCCATGCTAGTATATATTTTTTGCGTCATGATATTTGTGGCATCGCATATCCATAATGGCAGAGCTTTACCTCCGAATATAGGCCAACCAATCAATATGATCGCTCCCATGTAGAAAACTATCTCCTGAATGGTTTTAAATTTTTTATCGCCGACAATGGCGAATTTCATAAACACTATAAAGATAAATAGATAAAACCCGGTCTGTATCAGTGAACCAGTGTCTGCAACATTTACCACATCTTGGAAATATGTGTTAATCATGGCGCCACAATCTTGTCCACCGCATGTTGAGCCTGTCTCTTGTGGCACTGCAAATGTGCCACTGAGAAAACCAGCGTAGGCTGAAGTAGAATATAGTGACAGTGTGATAGAGCATATAAAGAGGCTTAATAGAACTGTTTTTTTCATTTTCTCCCTTTAACAGTACTTGTTACCAAGCATGTCACCGTGATAACCCCACAGGCACATCCGGCTGAATATCCTGTTGAGTAGGTGCCGGCGCTGCGTTGGGAAGTTTATACTCCATAACAGTCCCTACCATAGGATTCAGGTAATTCTTCTGCATGTCCAATTGCTGAGTCAGATAGTTCATGCGGGTCTTCAGTTTATTAATTTCATCTCGTATGGGCTCCTTTTGTCCCGGTCCTGGAGCCTGTGACAGCGATGCTTCCAGTGAATCCTCTAACTGCTGCAATGCGTAAAGCGTTGTTACCGTACCATATACTGTACTGTACTGGCTGTAAAAACTGTTCCTCATGTCGGAAGGCAGAGCCATTAACTTTGAGGCAAAATATGGCGTTATCGGTTGACCGGGAAGCGAGACTGCGGCGAGATCACCGCTTGCCGGCGCGGTACCATTCGATACAGCATTTTCTATCGTGTTCTTAATGGCATTATAACAAAGCTGTGAGGATTGGCTCTGCATCGTTTCCAAGCCCAATAGCGGAGTTGTGCGCTGCATCCCGCCGCCACTCCATGTAATATCACCTGTAATTGTACTTAAAGCCGTATTAAGCAAGGGGTACTGACTGGAAGGGTATTGTTTATTTATCCACTGTGACAATGTGTACGACCCTGTCATGTTGGCCCCGTCGTTGAGAAACGTGCTTATCTGATTGGTACTGGGGTTGGCCTCACAATCTGCCATAGCCTTCTGGAAATCTGCCGAAGTTCCAGACGATGCGTTAAATTTAGTGTTAATGCAATTATTCACCCCCTCCTTCCTTAAGGCGTCTCCTGTGTTGATTGCCAACTTTTCAATCTGCTGACAATTCATGGTACTTAAGTGCGCCATGGCTTGAGCCAAATTGCGAGCGAATTTATATGCATCGCACATTGTCTGACTTGCATAGCAGAGCAGTAGCGTAGGAGTACTACTAAGTAAGGCCACCCCGAGATTTTCCATTGCCTGAGCGTTAAATGAAGCCGTTAAGCTTGTTAACGCCCCAAAAGCACCACATCCTTTGTTCATATTGGCATTTAAACCAACCGAGGCAATTTGGTTGTTGCCGTTGTAGGGAAATGACAGGTTCGCGCCGAACCTATAGTCTGCCGAATTCTGAGTGGCGTTCCTGTAATCAGTTATAAGATCGTTTGCATGAACGATGTTGATATTTAAAAGTCCTATAATAATTATTGAAATTACTGAAATGATCTTTTTCACGTTATAACCTCCGTTGTCATGCGCATTTCAAATTTCCAAGTCCCAGTGACACTTACCCCTGCGATAAAGCTCTCCAATTTCTCAAACCAGCGGTTTACCATGGCCTTATCAGCCCCATTCTTAATGAAAAAAGTAACAACTCTTCTAACGTCGTCAATAACAGATGCTGTATCATGTCTGAGCGTCCCAGCCTGAAAGCTAGTCCAGACAGCGAATAGCCCTATGAGGATGAGGATTATTCCAATAATTCGAATCATCATTATATATTAGAATCCCATGTAGCAAAAACCTGAATTTCTTGTATTGTTGCCCATGCATTTCCCTCGTTTTTTAAATTATTATTTCTGCCATGCGGTGCCGTTCATCCATTTCCGGGTTCTCGCTGTGGTATCCCCTCGGCGCTTCCTTGTCAAAACGGTTCTCCCGCTCGTGAGCATACTCAGACAATTTGCCTCTTTCTATAGCTACGAGAACGAACCCCATTGCAACACTAATAAGAAGTGAAAGGATGATTCCGAGGACCGAGCATCCCAGTATTTCAGCTATGAGTTTTACAGTTACCATATATACCCGCCTGAACTTCTGCTTTTAGTAACGTATTCCCTGCGCTGGCAATTTCGACGATTAATTATTGGTGATTGCTCCATTTTAGCCTGAGAATTTATGGACATTGTTTGTTGCATATATATAAATATTATTTTTGGGTATCATTGTCAGTGGCATAAATTGCTTTATTCGAATGCTCTCAAGGGCAGAGGTGTCTCTACCAGTAAATTATTGCAACGCCATTACCGCCGTTGCCACCACTGGAGCCTTGAGCACCCCCGCCGCCTATCCCTCCGTTACCGCCGTATGTACCCGCAGACCCCCCGCCGCCGCCGAAGCCTCCGTTACCTCCGACGGCAGTACCCGCTCCAGGGTCGTAGACAGCCGATCCGCCGCCTCCAAGATTACCATCCGTACCAAAAAGATAGAGATATGTTGCAGATGTGAGTATGGCGGCATAAATGCCTCCGTTGCCTTGAATGTCTCTTGTATCCCACCAGATGCTGTTATTGATTCCGAGTGGATTTACAGCAACGGATACCCCCGGGGTAATCCCAAAAGCATAGCCTCCGTACTGCCCATTGTAAATATTGACACTAGGCGTGGTAAGTCCGTTGCCGAACCCCCCTCCTGCATAATAGTTCTTGCCCCCGTTGGCATAAGGACCTCCAGCGCCTCCCCCTCCACCACCTACGGCGCCAGCGCCGCCGTTTGTGTTTATACTACCCCCGCTACCCACGCCACCTGCGCCAGAACCACTTTGGGATTGTCCTCCGGTTGCGCTGATTGTCGTGCTGCCTATGGTAAGCGTTGTTGTGCCGCCTGCAGCTGAACTAGCACATATGCCACTGCTTCCGCCGATGCCTCCGGCACCGACAGTCACGCTGACGCTCTGTCCTCCTGACACCGTTATTGTTTTCTCTGCATACCCACCGCCGCCACCACCATATCCACAAGCACTGGAGCCCCCGCCTCCCGGTCCCATCACCACTGCTTTAACCCGTGTCACGCCAGATGGTATTGTCCATGCATATGCGCCAGGAGTAACAAACATCAACCGATTTTGAAATCCCGATGAAGATGTACACACTCCGGCGGCACAGGTTAATACCGGCCCTGGCGATTGATTTTGGCAATATAAAGTGCCTGCTCCCAATCCACCGGCATTGCATGTTATGCCTATCGCAGATGAGCTTGCCGATGGCACGCCTGGTATATAGACACTGCTTGCGGCGTGGACGGCATTAGGGAGAATGAAAAAGGCAGCAGCCAATAAAGAAACACGGAAGATCTGGTTCCAACGAGGAAGCATAGTTATGATCCCTCCTTAATAGCTCTTGCTATTTCGCGGTAAGTCTTATAGATATTGATGGGCGGTTTTATGTTGCCCGACGCTTCATGGCAGATCAACAGCCGAATCGTTCCCACTGCCTTTGTTTGCTCTTCGTTAAGCACACGCAGGCTGCACCTTTTTAACCCTATCGTAAGGTCATCTTCCCCGGAAATTTCGCAAATAATGCGGAGCCATTGACGCACTTCGGCGGTTTTAATTGGAAGATTAAAGTCCCCTTCCGAATTTATGCGTATATAACCCTCATCAGGGTTGTCGCCCTGAGCTTCGCCCTTTTGCTGGGCCGGTGCTGGTGAATTATCGGTAATCTCAGGTTTAGAGACAGGTTGACCGGAGGAGTTACTTTTTCCGCCATCCGTAAATTTCTTAATTAGTTCTCTTATCATTTATTTGCTCCCCCTCGTAAAATTCCTTTAGTTTTGGTCCAATTAAATCATCATTGACGCTTTAAGTTGTTTGCGGTCGTCTTCTGTAAGCTTCTGTTCCTCAACAAGTCTGTCTATGTATTCAGAGAAGGTTATGGATTGCCCCCCCTGCTTACTCATTATTCGCTCCTTATAAAATCGGTTGTGTATGTCATCAAGTTTGTTATCGTATATTTTTGCTTTGCATGTCTCGTCCGGTATGAATATTTCGTATAACGGTACAATACGGCCATCAGCAGTTAAATACAGGTAATGGGCCACTATTGCCCTCAGGCTTCTGGCAAGCAGGTTCCTGGTATCCCCCATGACGAATATCATCACTGACAACGCTTCAAGGGCGTCTTTGGCGTGAAGGGTGGCCAACACAAGATGCCCCCTGGCACCTGTATCTATTACCTCGTGTATTTCCTCCCTTGTCTTAACCTCGCCGAACATAACCACGTCCGGCATCTTCCTCAATAGATTCGATTTGGCCGTCTCGAACATTGACATATTCCCCTGCGCCTTCATATGCACTCCAAATTCGCATTGATCGACGGTTGCCTTATTTGGCATAAGCCTGTATTCGATGGGGTTCTCAAACGTAAGGATAGTGCCGTCGATGTGATTTGCTGCGTGCTGGAGCTCGGCAGCCATAGCGGTGGATTTGCCGCTTCCGGTAGGGCCAATATGCAGTATCAACCCTCCGCTGGCGATCTGCCCGACCTTGCAGGGAGTTCCCGCGCTGTCAGGCAATGTCCTCTCCATTATTAGCGAGTTAATAAAATTCGTATAGAATTTGGGGAGTTGCAGCGTTTCGAAAGAAGGTATATAGAATTCCAGATAGCGGATGCTTAATCCGACGCCCATTTCATACCTGGAGTAATTAATCCTGTATACGCCTTTTGCATATATCGCAACAGAAAAATCTATAGTGGACATTTTATCGACTTCGTCTCTGTCGTCGCTATATAGGCTCCGTATGAGATTATCCACTTGCAATCCGGTTGGCATAAAATTTTCACCTTTGATCTTGATTATCTCAGGCGGTAGAGGCTTCGCGACTTCAACAGGCTGGCCTTCCCGAATTCTGATTTCGGAAATCCTGCGCTTGTCCTTAAGTTCCGAAATTGCGTCGATCATTTCTGCAAACCACATATTTTTGTCCGACAGCCTAGACCGGAAATCATCCATCGCTTGTGCGGGATCCTTATGATCAAACCCAAAATAATTCCTACTGTTCATATGCCTTATCCCCCGTTACTGTATTGTTTTTAAACTCGACTGCTCTATGGAGCCTTCCTTGAGCCTCTCAAGGAACACTGAAAGCTTTGTCCTGCCAGTACCGTCTTGTGAGGTTTGTTTCTTTATCGAGTTTGGACTAAGATTGTTTTTAACAATGTCGTCTATTAGCTCTTGCGTCGGAGTGAAATATTCGTAAATCACTGTCCGCCCCTTAATCCCCTCACGACAATTAGGACACCCTTTTTCATTCCTCTTGTACCCGCTGCCACGAAAATCGACCAATGTCTTCTTTTCTTCTTTAGTCAAAAAGTTCAAATATCGCACCTCGCTGTCCGAGAATCTGATATCCACTTGCTTCCTGCATTTATCGCAAAGCTTCGGTAGCAATATCTGGTTTAAAGACATGAGTACCATCCTTGTCGATACGTGCAAGGGCACGTCGAACATCTCTTGAAGTGCGTTATAAATTTCGAAAGGGTTTGATATGTGCACTGTGGTAAATATCAGCTGCCCGGCATTGACTTGCTCTACAATGGCATCCTTCAGCCCATCTGATTTTCTCCACTCTCCGATGAACACAACATCGTAATCCCCTCTTTTGAATGATTTGATATATTTTTGAAACCCCATGCTCAGTTTTTCGTTGTCAGGAACTTCGCATATCTGGTGCTGGACTATGTTATGCCTGTTGAAAACACATTCTATCGGATCCTCCACAGTACCTATCTTTTTCGTCCGGTCAATTGCCGGCAGTATATTCCATAGCGTTGTGGACTTACCCGAGTTCGTTACCCCGCTTATAATAAAAAGCCCGTTTTTTCTCTGGGCCGCTGCCTTCAGCGCTGGAATATCCTCGTCGAAAAACGCCAGTTTCTTAAGATTGCTTTCTATGTTCTCCGACAATTCCTGCCCCTGCATCGAAATAATTCGTGCAGTAATATCGGTATGTATATGAGTCCTGCCGTCCGGGACAAACTCCAGCCTCACTCCAACGCCCAGTTCTTTTTCATATTCTATTTTCCCTAGCTGAGACACCTTTGTCTCGTCGGGTTCAAATTCACCTTTGGTGTAGTGGCGGGCTTCCATTCTTACCATCTTCGAAAATTCCAACCCCTGCTCAATATTCATCAGATACTCAGGCATCTCGATCAGCATTGTATCTATCCTGAAAAAAACTCTGTAGTGGTCTGGCTTAGGCAGGATATGTATGTCTGAGGCATTAAGCATAAGCGCTTTTGACACTATTTCCTGAAACGAGAAGCTAACGATGTCGCCTTTATCGTCTTTTTTCTGTCCCAGTCTCTCAAATGAGAAATTGATCCACTGGTTGTAATTCATCAGTATTTGGATGTTGTTTGTGTCCTCGGGATAAAAAACTGGAGTGACCTTTATGCAGTTGGTCCCATCCTGGTAATATACCTCTCCGCTTATAACCATAATTGCATTTGGGTCGTAATTGATAATTATGCCTTTACACCCCAATTCAGTTACGACCTCTTTCAATAATTCATAACTCTCTTGATAGGTGAGATCGCCCAACGAATTCATTGTTCTGATGATAGATGTGTCTTTCATTTCCTCTTTTTTGCACACAATTGACACATACCGCTTCTTTCCGAGCGACCTTATCATCGACTCATCATCGCATGACTGTTCTGTCACGCATTTTTTCCCTAATGCCCAAATTACCTTATCGATGAATAGTTGGTAAAACCCATTCTTCCTGTTATCAACGATGTGCCGGTCTTTTCTCTGTTCGAGTACAAGCCTTTCTACGTCCTCCATCGATGCATAATGATGGCTGACAATTATCTGCCCCAGTTGCCTCTGTGTGCCATCCTGCTTTAAGCACAACTGTTCGGAGACGCACTCATCAAGTTGCTCCTGCGTAAGAAGCCGGTCCCGCACCAGCAGTTCGCCAATGCGCGCTGAGGTTGGGGCTTGAATTGTGTATTTGGTTTTGTCCACTTGGCTTCTCCGTAAGGTCAATTTACAATGTTTGCATAAGCGCAGGGATCGGCCTGCCCGCTTATAGGTGTATTCCCTGCTCCGATATTAATGTTGTAGGTGTATCCCGCAAGGTTCGTAATGCTGTATATGTTATTAAGCAGGTACACCCCGTACTGTCCGGGGGTTGAACAGGAAAACGCGCTCGATGAGGCCATCCCCTGAACGGTATTAACGCTGCCAGTGGCTCCGGTCGGATTCGTGCTGGTGTTTTGAAATAAAAACGACCATGTAAATGCCTCATTCAAAGGCGAGCAGCCATTGCTTTTGCCCATCCAATACGTCGCACGACAGATTTCAACCAAAGACTGCTCGATACTTGTGAGCCTATGACTCTCCATTGACGTGTTCGCAATAGAGGTCATAGTATTGGCTGTAGCGCTATTTCCGCCAGTGCCGTAAATTACAGACTCCTGAGCCGGGCTGTCGACTACCGCTGCCGTATCGTAATTTGCAGGATTGAATACCCCGCTTACGAACAGCATCATGGCGACCAACATCCCGGCTATGACAGTAAAGAGCGTTGCAATCATCAGTTGTCGCCAGTCCTAACTGCAGGTGGTTCCGGATATGGTCACGGTAGTTGTGTTTGCAGTGGGCGTGCATGCTGTAACCACAGCAGCACCGTATGCGTTGGTAATTTTGTTGCATAACATGGTCTGTGCATCGGTGCTCGGAGTGGCAGTATCGACTATCGCAATTTTCATTGTTGTCCCGGCGGCCACGCATTGGTATGTCCATGTATTTATATCTGTTGACGCGGATCCTACATATGCCGATACGGCGCCAGCTGGGGAGGTGGTAGCTGCGGTTGTAATAACACCTGCCGCTGCAGCAGCGGGATAAGTCCCACCTCTATCACCCTGACAAATATTTAACGAACTCATGACACCATTGAAGGTATCGAGCTTTGCTTGCGCCCAGCTCTGGGGCTTGGTGCGATTTGCATAAAGACCATAGAGTGCGATTATTGCTATCGCAAATATGGAGAGCACTAACCCTATTTCGATTAAAGTGAACCCCTTCTGGCTCCCTGCTTCCCCACTATCTGCACCTAAATTCCCGAAAGCTAATTTACTGATTAACCCTTTCATTTGCTGACCTCCCCTTTTTTTGTTGGATTCTTACTGCTAAATATTAATCTGCACGTCTATAACTTATTGTTATGGCTGCTGCTGTGTGACCGCCGAGATTATTGTGAACAGTACATAGCCTGCTACGCCTATTGGCAGAACGGTCAATACCGTAAGCAGCTTACTGAAAACGGCCGTAATCCCATTCACAGTCTCCTCTATCTTCACCATCCGTTTTTCTACAATTTTCGACAGCACTCTTTTTTGCTCCGTAGCTATAGCGGATGTCTTTAGTAGGGCGATTTCTACCGGAAGTAGATAGTACGAGAGCGCCTCCGTTAGTCCGCCCATATCCTCCTGATGCTTCTTCAGTTTCTGTATCTCATTAGATAGCTTCTTATCGTTAAGTTTTTTAAAGAAAGAGATTGCTTCTCCAGAACTCATGTTGCAGTCAAATAATGTTTTTGTGATCAGCAGCAATTCGGCGCCCTTGATGTATCTGTAAACCTTACTCCATATTGGGACAATGTCAGGGTATTTCCTGATGACAAAATGCACTGCTAAGATAGGAGCAGCCAAAAGGAAGAAATAGTAATTCCGGATAAAACCTATCGTCGACAGGTCCAGCTTGGGCATATGGGAGAAGTTTTTATAGAACGTATTAACTATGAAATAACATATCGAGCTAACTGCAACGTATGTGACAGTGGGCCCTGCCAGGGCGCTACGCATCTGCGATTCCGCCTTCGCTATTACAGGCTGCATTTTCGTATACGTTCCGAAAATATCTTTCCCTGTCACCCCTTTGTTCTCTGCGATCTTGAGCATACTAACAACATTTGGAGATAAAATATTTCTATACGCGACACTGGGTGACTTGCCTTTCAATAACAGCTTTGTCGCCTGATCTATATACACATGGATTCCGGTCCGCGGAACCGCGCCAGAGTCTTTCTTGGACAGTAATTTTATTACTGCATCGATGATAGCGTTACCTCGCAATTCATTGCTCAAATATTTGAGAATCTCATAATTCGGCATTCCGGATGAACTAGCTGATTCTTCCGCATCGTACACCACTTCCATTGCCTCTTGTTTTTTACCCAAAGCACTAACCTTTTGAAGAAACTCAGTTATATCGAACGCTTTCATTCCTCTCTCCTCTTACTAATTGGGATACACCACTGTCCAGCGGCAGAAGTCTGGATATGACGCATTGGACGTACATAACGGGCTGACTATTAAACTGCTATATGGAGGCCTCGGTGTATAAGTCGCGGTGACCATTGCCGTCAGATAGCTCCCCTGTGGTAAAGGCGGAACATTGGTTGCCGGCAAACATCCGGAGACATTGCCAGTGCATCCGTTAGCTATCGGGATTATCGTCAGTGGATTCCCGAAGGCATCGGAGTCATAGACCCAATTGGACGACATGAGATTTGGGATTATAAGCAACCACGAATTGTTATAGCCGCTGACCTGGGCCGCCGTTGCCCATTGTGTGCCGGAAGCAATGGAAGTGCATGTAGTGGCGTTATTGCACAAAGTAAGAGTGTTGGCCTGAGTCGTGGCCAAGACCTGCCATATCCAGGGAACGAAGAAAACATCCTGACTCGCGAGTCCATTCGGCGGCACATTCTCAAATTCCGATGTCATCTGACCTATAGCGTATCCTCTGAGCGCGGCATCGAGCGCTATAAGGTTATCTCTCGTCTTCTTTACCCTGTCAAGGTACAGGTCCGTCATGTCCAGCTTGTATGCAAAAAGGGCGACATTGGTCTGGGCGTTAGTCATGTCGTAGTGGCTGATTGTGCCCCCAATATTGCTCAAATACTCGTTATACGCAATAAAAACGGCGGACGGAAAATCCTGCGAGTTTAGAAAATCCGCATTGGTGTTTGCTGTATGAGGCCCAGTGAATATGTTTATTGTGTCGGCAGCGGTGTTATTCGCTGGCGTTGCAGTGTTGCCTGGCCCGGAAGTCTGAGTTTGATACTGCAGATTAGTTATTTTTAGACCAGCACAATTGAATGTTATGGTTGTGGCTGTCTGGGACACGTACGGACAATAGGAGGTCGTATTGTTGATGATTGAGTTGACCTGACTACTGAAATTGGCTGTGTCGATATTGTACGTCAGTATATTGGTGGCGATAGTATATACAGGAAATGGTGAAGTGTTCTGGCACAGCGAATGCCGCCATCCCCAGCCGAAGTTGTTGGTGAAATTAGCGAGAGTTGTTGATGTGTTTATATTAGTGCATTCGGTCATCGACGCGTCCATGATCAGCTTTGCGTTGCTTTTAATTGCGTTTGCAAGCATCGCCACCTTATACTGTTGGTTGCTGACTTGAGTCCGAGTTGTGTAATTGTTAATCAGCTTTAGAGTCGGAGCGAGGATTACTGCCATAATAGCGAGGGCCAATGCTAACTCAACCAAGGAAAACCCGTTTTGGCTATTTGCAGAGTGTGACATCTATCTTCCCCCTTCCCGAATTGATACTTACCGATCTTAAGGATACGTTGCAGTTCATGACGGACTCATACGTGCTAATGGTCTTCATAGCTTCATCTTCATAAGTAAAATCGACGCAGTCTTCCCTTCTCGCGTCGACGTAATAACCGCTGTTTAGCATCTGTAATGAACATTCGTTGAAATTGTCCGGCGGCACCGGCTTTATGTCATCCCGGTGCATCTCTATCGACACTGTCTCAGGCTTTCCCCACAATCCCTTTTCTTTGCTTACAGATCCCACTTCCGGATACAAATATTCCCTATTACTGTTTAAGGTGTACACGATGGCCATTGGGGCATCGCCAACCTGCGCCGTCATGGATGCGATCCTCTGACGTGCGTCAGGACGGACAGCCGATATGATCTCCGCAATCTTTGACGCCACCAGCTTACTGCCAATTATCTTCAGTGTCTTTTTTTCGTTGTTGTTAAGCGGAACTGGTGCTGAAGGCCCCTCACTACTGGTAAGCCTCATCTTCGGAGCGGTAAATTTCAACATCCCGTAATAACAGACCACTACTGATATCAGCGAGATGACCAGAAGCACCCTTTTATCCGAAAGCAGCCCTTTTCTTATAGCTGGTACGTCGGCGTCCTCAAAGACCACGGAGGTCCGGCCTTCGAAGAAGTTGGTTATCTCGACTTTAGCTTCGCCGTCGTCTGGAATGTCCTTACCATCGAAAGTTATTCTATCCCCTGTCTTCTCTGCGAATACGAAAAACGTCTCGCGTGTGTATATTGCCTTCAAAAGGTCGTTCGACAGCAGATGGACTGCGTATTTGAGGTATTCAGCTTCTTTGGCATTATCAAGAGCAACGTACTCTTTGCCGGTATCAGTCTGAACGCAGATGGTCCCTTTTTCTTTCCTGTCAAGGATTTTCACTGAATTTCCACCATCCTCTTGTCCGTCGTAAGAGATGACTTTGTCACGTTCCGAACTGTCTCGCCTCCCACCTTATCACCCACTCTCAATGTCCCTTCGTTTGTGATCGCAACGCAGTCGCTGCTTCCCGTACATGTGGTCCCATAGATCTCGACCTTTTGTAGCGGCTCACTTGCTGGTGGAGTATTAATGGCATGTACCATAGACAATTCCGGCGCCGCTCCAAGCGAGGGAGTGCCCATGGTAGCCAGTACCGTGTCCAGTGTTCTGGCAAGAGCCTTGCCTGCAGGTTTTGGGCCTTGACTTGTGAGTGGATGTTTAAAGTAAAACTCCTTAAAAACATCTCTCCCGTCCTCCTTAGCTACTTTTACCTCAGGTTCTATTTTTTGCTCTTTCTTTGCTATAACTTTTACCGGTACCGGAGGCAAAGCAACTACTGTTGCTTTTTGCGGAACCGTTTGTGGAACAGCCTGGGGCGCAACAGGCTGATTGACCGGAACGGGAGCAGCTGTTGCCTGTCCCGACAGCCACGCGTTACTGCCGATGTTGCTTACCGGCAGATTGGAAAGCTGCCTATTAGTGTGCAATGGTTTCTTGCTTGCCCACACAAAATAAGAGCCTGCAACCCCTAAACTTAAGGCCGCAAGAACAAGGAGGGCTGACACCAATCGCATCTTGAGTGATTTCCCCTTTCCACCCGCGCTAATAACATTCTCCGTCTCTGGCGTACCGAGAGGTTTTTTACTGTCCTGATTTTTACGAAACGGGTTTTTTATCATAAACTGCCTCCTATCGGATGCTTGTTGTCTTTTACAGCCGTTACCACGATGCAGAGTTCGGAGTTGTCTTGGTTCCTTTGCTGTGACCCAAACAGTGCTCCGAAAATGGGTATTTTAGAAAGGACCGGAACGCCGGTGGCGCTTAAGGCGGTTGTTTTAGTCTTGAATCCTGTCAAGACAAACGTGTCGCCATACTTTATAGATAAAGGGACGGCGGTGTTGGTCAGCGAAGTGTCGGGTGCGGTTGTGCCACCCTGACTGATCGATCCTCCAATATTATTCATGCTGATCAAAGATGATAACTCAGCATATATCCCACCGTTGAGAGTGTTCTCTCTGATGTTGGGCAGCAGCTTAATTTTCAGGCCGACGCTAATGTAGCTTACTGTTGTGGATGTTTGACCTACCCCACTCGCACTGAGTTGTTGCGACTGTTGACCGTATGGAATCTGCTCTGTCACATTAAAGAATATTGGAATTCCGTTTGTGGCCGTAGTGTCTAAGCTTTTAACAACTTTGGAGTTTCCATACGTTCCAAGGACACCAAGCAGCGCTTGTACGGGATTACCGTCATGGGTAGTTTTGTATGCTAGGTTGAATGCGCCGGCAGGAGCAAAACTACCGCCTATCGCAGCGTTCTTGATTACCGCGTTCCAATTCACCCCGGCCGTGTAATCATCCGAAAGGGTAACGCTGATCACATCCACCTTAACCCTAACTCCGGCCATCTCGGTGTCCTTTGCCATTAGGCTTTTAATCCTTGCTATCGCGCTCGGGACATCCATAACAACCAGATAACCGCCCTTTGATATTTGAACCTGGCCGTCCTTGCTCAGGAACGTTTTAATAAATGATACGTAATCGTCGAAATTCCCCGACATTGAAACACTGTCACTACCGGAAGAGCCTGATGAAGCCGAGCCTACCGCCCCGGTGCTCCCAGTGGAGGCCGATACAGTCGATCCGGTTGAGCCAACTGCTCCTGAAGTAGGCTGTGTGGAGGTAGTTCCTGCAGAACCGCCGCCTCCATTGCTAACCGAGTACGTGAAGAAAATATCCTTGTCCATGATGTACATCTCATATTTGGAAATATCCCATATGTTCCCTTTTTTCTTGCAGTACACATCTGCGCCACTACACAGCAGACCCACCGCCTCGTCAAGAGAGTTGCCATCATAGGCAACATTCACCTTGATATCGTAGATGCCTTGAGTGGTAGGCGACGATTGTTGTCCCATCCCGGTCTCTGATCTTGGAGACAGCGGGGATTGTTGTATAGATGAAGACGAAGATGATGTTCCTGTCGGAGTGGCCGAAATAGAGTAGTAAAAAGGATTTTTTTCTGATAAGGACCTGAGAACATCTCCGAATTTTGCTCCCTTGTAATTCATGCATATTCTCGGCTCCACTTTTTTTGCCTTTTGCATAATGTTTGTTATCTGGTCACTGGGTGCAACTTCCTTTTTTTCGTCCGGTCTATTGCCTTGATCGAGGAAGTGTTGCAAAAGCTGTTGAGTGTCACTGTCTGCCCCATTGCTCTGATTTTGCACATAGGAGTCGTTTGTTGGCGGTCCTCCTGCAAGACAAAGAGGACACGCAATTAAAACTAAACTTATCACCAGAAATACGGCCTTCATTTATTTGCCTCCTTTATTGGAATAACTCAATATGTACCCATCTGAAGTTAAGTACGACTCGTCCGAATGGAGCGATTTGGTAATCACTTTGCCGTTTTTCACAGTATAGATATTAAATGACTGATCGGCGACCGAAAAAGCATAGACCCCCTGCCCGATCCGCACGGGCTCTTTCTCGTATAATTTGTAATACGCTATGGGCTCTTTAAATAAGTACTTCTGTTCTTTGTTCTTCAGTATAAGAGCGTCCTGGAAGTCCATCGACATCTTGTAAACAACAATTGTGAGGTCTTCACCATGCGAAGGCGATATGATTTGAGCCTTGGGCTGGAGTTCCACATTCTCAGGTGTTTGACTTACGGTTTTCTTCGGTTCATTGGTGTCCAGAACGGTATAGCCGCCAGGCTTCACCGTTACATATTCATAATGCTCTGGTATGTAAATGCCATTGCGAATAGTCGCGGGAATGAGAATGTATTCCACAATAGGTTTCTGATAACCATCCTGCCGACTTGTGTCTACCACAGGACTTTTTATCACAGGTGGAGGCACCGTGGCACACCCACACATGAAAATAAAGGAGAACATTATACAAACAAAACGGCGCATTTAAGCCTCCTTAATGTTGTTGATTGCACTGACTTTGTGATTGCTGATTTGCTGTTGCTCCCGGCCTGAGAAAGTCTTCTGTATATCCGTCGAAGCGCAACATAGTTCCGGCATAGTCAATGATGGTAACCGGCACTGCAGTTATATTATTTGCCTGAACAGGAGCCGCATCCAGCGATAGCTTTAAATTCATTCCTGTTTTTGTGATGAAGTCTCTAATGAGAGATACATCCGTTGATGTCGGGATGGAAGTAACTTTGCTCCAGCCGACTTTTTTTGCTAATTGTTCCATCACGGGCACCTGGTGCATGCTATAAGGACATGTAGGTCCAAAAAAGAATTTGACGCTCCGTATTTTTTGAGGGTCGTCAATAATAATCGCTGCAGTGTTTGGCTTGCCGTCTAAAGACGATACGGCCATCTGTGCCGCCTGGATTGCATCTACCTTCTGCTTGTTCCAGTCGAGATACGCTTGAGCATTTTCAGGGGTCGGCTCTTTTAACAATCTCATAACCGGAGCTGGAGGCACCTTTGAAACGACTTTGCCATCAGCGTCAACGGAAGGTTCCCCCCACATTTCCACATCTTTGGGGGTTACAGCATACGTTGACTGTTTGGCCTTTTCTGTCTTTTGAACCTGATTACAGTCTGACTCTGTCTTGAAATGGTCCATGCCATCGCAGAAAAATTCTCCTGCATAAGCGCTGCAGCACGCATAAGTCAATATTCCTATTAAAATAAAGCCGATCCGAAACTTAGAAGTGGTCATTTAAAAGTTCCGCCCTTGTAAGGAGAATCTGTATCCCAAAACCGTAATGTTAATATTAAGCCGCTCAATGTCTCTGCCTTATTTTAATTTTTCCGCTCAGCGGAAATTTTCCGGATTTGTTGAAGTGTTGAGGCGATCCTGATAGCGTATGCCTCCTGTTTGCTGTAAGTGACGGCGTTGTACCTACCGACGCCTCTCCACGTTCCTTTGTGTTCGGCGATATAGTTTTTCAGGATAATCGACCCTACGCATACGTTAGTAAGCGGATTCAGAAGATCAGCTACTGTGAGCCTGTATTTCGGTCCCCAGGAAAGCCAGTTGACTTGCATAAGCCCAACATCGAGATTCGCCCTGTTGATCCTATAGGCATACCTTAAAGCCTGCTCAGGTGTCGAAGGGGAGTAACTGCCAACTCCATTGATATTGATTGCGTTGGGATTCCCGTGACTTTCATTCCAAATTACCGACAATATCAATTCTTTGGGTAACCCTGAACACTGGACTCCTCTTTGAAGCAGGGTGTCCCAATAATCGTTGGCGGATGCATTGCATGGACTAAACAACGAAATCACTGTTAATGTAGCAGCGACAATATTGCTGCGAAAGGCTCTACTTGACGCCATAGGGATGTTTCTTAGACGCATATTCTATTGCCTCTTCCAACGTCATCGGCTTAGGATCTGATGCGCGCCGTTTGCGCGCCGGATTGGTATCCATTAAATTTTTCAGCAGTTCCTTGTCGGGTTCGGAGGTTGTTGCGATCCAATATGACTTTGGATCCAGAGATATCCTCCCCACTGCGGTCCACTGCTGGGCTTTTATCAAAGCCTCCGTGTAATACTTTCCTTTTTTAATGGTTTTATATAAATCAAGATCACCCTGGGACAACTCTAACTGTTCGGCGTTTCTGGCGATAACATCCGGCTCCTGATAAAGAAGTATCTTGTTAGGCAAATTGTCTTTCATATTTATTGCCCGGGCTATTATCGAAAAATCGTCGAGCTGTTGAGTCAAAAAGACAACGGACACTCCGTATTTGCGAAAGGTTTTCACCGCTTTAACAAGGAAGTCTACTGATACTTCGTTCTTAAACAAACTCCATGCCTCATCTATAAACAGATACTTTCTGCCCGGTATCTTCTTGACAAATTCGGTGATATAATATATGAGCAAAGACACGACGACCGACTGGTAATCCTTGTGCATATCAACATCTCCCAGTTCACATACTGTCAGCTGATTCTTTAACTCCAGTGCCGGCTTGCCCCCCTCGATACTCCCTGCAAACTGCCCTTGGCCGTAAAACGGGAATAGCTTCCTTGCTACTGACATGCTGATAGGGTCTCCGGCATCTTTCAGGATCACGACAATCTCGCTAATCGATTTTTCAGTCCTGTCTTTCTTAGATAAATGCAGCACGGCTTCAGAAATTGCCGCGACTTCTTCACGCGTAATTTGTTCAGATCCTCCTGTCACCATCGTAGAAATTGCAGACGTGAGAACAGCCCTGTGATCGTTTGAGAAATCTCCTACAAACGGGTCGAGCTTGAAGTCAGTCTCGCCCTCGAATTTCAGGTACTGGCCTTTTTTTAGGAGGCATAATCTTTTATAGGATTCTCCTTTATCAATAATGATGACAGTGGCTGGCTGCCTTAATGCCTGATGAATGAGATCGACGGCTGTAACGGATTTACCAGCTCCTGTTGCGCCAGTAATCAGTGTATGTGCGCTCGTTACAGCCGTGTCTTTGTCAAACGGATCAAACCATGTGTCTTCGCCGCGTCTGTTATAAAATCCTATGGCCTGATCGGTTCTGACCCCTCGTCCGGAGCGGTATATCGGAACTATGTCAGCCAGGTTAAGTGAAGTAGCGGTAACCGCCCTACGCACAAACCTTCCCTCGTCAGGAATTCTGTGATCAAATCCAAAAGGCAGAGATCTCATCAAAATCCCGGACGCTATTATGTCTTCCTGAAAAGCATTACAGCTCGATGTTACGTTGAGACGGCTGACAATCTGGGATGTGATGAAATCTGATTCTTCGACAGATGTGGGAATGCACAGATGATAGCTCGCCTTAACGGTCTTTTCGCCGCCGTACATCGCTGTCAGAAGCCTATTTGATTCGGCTGTGGCGATTTTTTTGTCAATCGCCTCTTCCCCGATAAAATTCAGCCGGTGCATAAACGAGAGTGATTTCTTGAAATTAAGGCCTGCGGATAATGCTGCCTGCGGAGGAATGTTGAAGTTGATGGTAAAAAGCATCATCGGGATGAAATCATACAGGCACGTCCCGTTGAGTTCCCTGAATAGTATATTGGGGATGGTATAAAAGTCCTCTTTACTATTACTGTTGTCCGGGTTCGGATCGGGAATGGAGGGGTTGTTGGCAAATGAAATCACGTTGTACTTTGTTGTGCCCGATTCCCAACTGCTCCCTCCTGCCTCTGCAGAGTTGAAAGCAACATATCTGCGTATATCCCCCCCCGCATACCTGGAAAGCGGGATGTCAAGGTATCGCTCCGGATTGAGAATCCTATACATGACGGATACCAAATCGTCAACGTCCACCTTTGCATATCCGATCCCTCCGGACGATAGCGAAGTTTCAACGATAGTCGTAGTATTCTTCAGCTTTTGCTTTGTCGCTGCAAAAGCCTCCTTGGTGTAAAGACTAATCTTATCAAGCCCCAGAGGGTTTTGCTTGATTGTAAGAAATGTTCTAATGGATCTGGGATAAAAACACGTCACGCCTTCTTTGGCAAACCCTTTCCGCTGGCATTCATTATGCCACGCAATCTTACGCTCCATGTATTCCCTGATATGAGGGTCTGTCATGTCGCCTTTCGTGTAATTTTGCAATGATTCGGCGTCTATCCCCTGCCATGATACGTTAATTATTTGCATAGGCACGTCTTCTGGGAGGACGCGGATGAAATTGGCAAACGTGCTTGAGTTCTTCTTCATCTCTTCATCTGATTTACCATCTGAGTTGATCCCGTGGATCTCCCATATCTGACCTACGGAGCCGTCAGCAAGAAGGTAAATATCTTCTTCGGCAGCTACAGGGAAAAGCAGATCGGTTACAAAAGGCTTGTCGTAATATTTTTCTATGAGTTTAGTTAGCATTTTATTTACCCAACCCCGTAGCAGATATTAACGCTTTTAACTGCTGATCCGATGATGTCGGCGCAGTCGGGGCAGCAGGCATTCCTTGAGGCTGCGGTATAGGCTCAGTTGACTTTGGCGGGGAAGGGAACCTTTGCTGTAAGTCTCTCTGCGTCTGAAAATTGTTTTTGATATACCAGTCCTGTGCCGCAAGCTGGACGTAGACCCAGTGCCCCATCACAAGATCGTTTGAAGGTGTTACATGGTCATAAATCCATACACGGATAACTTCAGGAGGCGTTACAATGGGGATGTAGGGCAGATCGGACCTGTCAGCTACCGGAAGCGTGCTTATCTTCGCAGGAGTTACACTACCGTTCCCCATTGCGCCGTCAAGTATTTTCTCGGGTGATTCCTGTTTTACGGGTGCGCTACCGCAACTAACGAGCAGAGCTAAGATTGTTGATGTAAGGATAACTCTTAAGATTGCCTGCAACATTTTTCCTTCCTCCCGCTATTTTTACCCCGGCAGTAAGACGTATATACCCTCTTTCCCCGGGCTTGATTTTTACAGTTGGTATGAGATTTTGCATCTGTGCTGCGAAAAACGACTTGGCGGCTGTAGTCAAATCCCCAAGGGCGGCATATCCGCCGTACTGATATGAGCTGCCTCCTATATTAGTTGACGTTACCGAAGCAGAGGTTGACAGTGCAGTCTGAGATATTGTTTGAGCCTGTTTCATCCCCTGGGAAAGCCCCTCAAGAGCCGATGTAATCCCTACCGTGCTCAAAAAAGTTCCAGTATGCCGGTCAACCTCGCCCGGCAGCCCAAAAGTACCATAAATGTCAGTCACGTAGCCGGTTATTTCGACCTCGCTTGTTTCACCGTTGGGCCAAACGCATGAAAGCCTCACAGGTTTTATGTCCGCTATCCGTTCTGCAGTATTCCCTTTGGCCTTTCCTATGAAAAAACACCCCTTCATAGGAACCGTTGATTTATTCGGTCCTACGAAGGCCGCGTCCAGCACCCCGGATGTAGGCATTTCTGTCCCTGAATCCGGTGCGAACACGCTTGACGTAAGAGTGAACGACACAAATGATCCTGCAGGTAAGTACAGATCGTCCGATGATGTCGAAGATTCTTTCTTAGTTTCCTTTGCGGCAGACTCTACTGGCGAAATGTCTATTTTTATTAATCTGTTTTCAGGTTTAGGCTGTATCTGTTGAGGCTGCTGCAGCATTACCCCAGGCTGCACACCTTGTTTCGGTTCCCATGGTTTCCTTTCCTGGCTTTCGTCCGATCTGCCGCCATTGACAAATTTCTGAAGTTCAGTTAAGGACTGATTCTTTTTTTGCTCTGACTCTGAGGGCTTCGGTGATACTCCGGTGCTTCCCGGAGTTACATTTTGTTTTGTAATACCCTGATTCTTTTTTAATTCGTCCACATCTTTTTTCAGCCCATCGATAACGCTGAGCAGTCTGTCGGTTTCCGTTACGTTTCCCTTGCCTGGAACGGCCGGGGTGCTCGTTGGCGCATTTTTATTCGGACTCTTTGAGGAAAACACTCCATAGGCAATCAAAACGGCTACGAGAACTATAACGACAAGTTTCTTATTGCCTTGAAGGAAATCTGTGATTTGTTTCTTGTCTACCGCCACAATTGCCCCCCTCTCTTATTGATAAAACACAAAATAGGCTTTCCCCTGATAGACCGTCGACGCCAGAAGGTTAGCAGCTGATATTGTTTTTAAGTCGATATCCGCATTGCTGAGGTCAGCTATATATCCCTTCATATAGACAGCATCGTAAATTGTATGAGCCACAAGCCTTACTGTTCCATCAAGGATAACCTGGTTAGATTTGCTTATCGTGACACCGGCAATATCCGTCCCCAGCACCATAGCCTTGATTAAGCCTGCCGGTGTTAGTCCGGCTTCATTTACCTCTTTGACGCGCGACGTTATCTGCTCTTCTTTTTCCACTACTTCCACAAGCCGGTCGCGGTCTTCCGGAGAAGTTGAAACAATAGTTAATATCCGGGATCTGCCATCCTTCATTACAATGAATATGTCGCCCGCTACGTCTGCTTCTAGCGGTTGAATGAATAGGGAATTAGAGGTGTTCTGCAGCGAAATCGACTGTGCTGGCATTCCAAGTATAATCGATGCGATCTCATCACCCTTGAACTGGACCTCCGTGGGGGAATTCTTCGCAGTTTTTATCACAAGAGGCGAGCCTGAATATGTGACCACTTTCCCTGCGTAAGAATTAATTGCTGGCAGGAGAAGCGTTACTGTTAGTAGCAGGGACATCGTTTGTGATCGTAAAGTCATATGAGACAACCTCCATTCCAAAAGGATTTGAGTCTGTGATGCTGGCTTTCTGGCAACTCATCGTGTAGATTGCCGTTTGCTTCGATCCTACCTGCCCTCTGCTCCACAATATCCTGGTTGCTTTTACCGTGATATTAAAATCTTTCCCTGTATTGCCCTGAATATCGTGTGAAATGGGAACCGTCTGTATGGACAAATCAGAAGAGTCAATTGCTTCCAGATCTTTCCTGAGGACCGGCTGTAAGGCGCTTTGAAGTTGTGACGACATCAGTAAATACGCGTGCCTGTATTGCGAGTCCGCAGATTCTTTGTTGACGTTCCCCAAATAGCTTACAAAGGTATCGCCGAAGGCCCCTGCATACTCGCGTGTTATGTACCCAACCCTCGCCGTGCCTGTAATAGCACTTGGGTTAATGTAGAGCACATCCCTGTTATATACTTTATAGGCCAGGCCCGCAACAGCAACCCCGAGCACGCAAACAACCACTACAAGGCAGCGGATAAGAAATTTGGCGTCCTCGCCGAATCCTAGAAAAAGTGACAAAAGCCCCTCACCTCCATCTTTGTAAAGTCATATTCTGTGGCATATATAAAGGTTTAATGCTGGCATCAGATTCGATACTTCCCAAAAGGAAAGTAGTTCAACAGCCCTACTCTGCAGAAGATATGTATGATATATCCCTTCTTGTTTCTATCAACGGTCTTTTGAATAAAATAGCCAGCAACAAGCATGAGTACGATTGAAATCGCCTGGTTTACCCCTATCACTGTAATCGTACCCATGCAAAACAGCAGCACCAGCCAGACTTCCGTATCAAAAAGCATGCGGAATGGCTTATCCGTGAATCTCGGACACCAGTTCACTTATTTCCCGCCGACAGCCGTCCACAATCCAGCTGCTATCCCGGAGTATGCACCGAGCATAAAACCGAACACTAGAACCAAAAGTCCGAAGAGACGGTGTTTTGTAAACAAGAGGCACATAATCCCGATGAATAATGCGGCGAAGAATACCGCTTTCCCCAATGCACCCGTTGCGATAGCGGCAAGCGTTCCGGGAGCACTTGCTACTGCTGTTCCGGCAAATGGATCCGTACCAGTGGTGCCGGTGGCAAACGCCAGGGTTGCCATTCCAATCATTGTCAACATTACCCCCACTACAACCAAAACCATAATCTTTTTTTTCATGTTACAAACCCTCCTTCTGTTTATTGAGATATTAAATATGAGCAAATAGTGACATTGCCCATTGCCATTTACCCTTATAATATTAATTTCATAATTGCTACCCCTGTGGACAATGACCTTAGCGCCAGAAGCGCTGCCATATGGGCCGGGAAAAAGACGTAGAAGGACCACCTCCAGCCTCTGATGTGCCTAAGCGTATGCAAGGGTAGCAGTAAGGGGAGTGCTCCGACCATCTGAGTAACGCTTAGGGTTCCTAACACCACGAGCAGTGACGTTAGGATAGTGTATGCCAGTGTCAAGAGCAGCTTCTTCGTTTGGACTGCCCTGATAAATAGCACTAACAGCAGACCGTAGGGCCCATAATCCACCCTGAAATGCAACAAGAGCGTGAATAAGACTCCCATGAACGCTGCAAACGCTAAATAACCCCTCGACGTGGACAATGGCGATGCGCATAAACTGTCCCACATCCAGAGAGCGCACACTGCAGCCGTAAATAGAAACAGCACGTTCACTGCCCCAGGACACATTAGAGAGTAAATCGGCTGCGAGACAACCGCACACAGCAGCAATCTCGTTATATACCGGAGCACAGATTTGGTGCGCTGATAAGAGATGACGACCTGGTAAGCGAACAGGGGGAATGCGAAGCGCCCAAGCAGCCGGAGCCACGGCACTCCCCAAAGGAGACCAATGTGATCGAGAGTCATTGATATTGCTCCGAGTAATAAGAGCATTACAATTTGGGAGGCTTGTTCATATTCATGGTGAACACGGCTCGATAACCGAGCAGTGAGTTTATCCCGACAAATAGATACTTCACAAGATCGACATTGCCTAAATACGATTCGACCGGATATGAGACGTAAATTGCAGGAATGTATAAGGCAGAGATCATGAACAGCCTTTTCGCCCCATGGTATGTTGTTACCGAATGAGTGGAATGAGTGCCCAAAAATCCGGGCTGGCAGACCTTGATTTTCACATCGAGAGCGCCCAATATGAACCCGAAGATAATTACTGGCGCGACCTTGATATAAGCAATGGCCTTTACTATGAACAACAAGGGGAGCAACCGGACATTGCTCGGCCAGGAACGTATGATGTTTAAGATCGGCGACATGGTAGTAGCGTCAATATATGAACTGTCCACAATAGTATTGATGAGATCGCCAATATCGAGAGGCATTTTCGCTGTCAGTAAAACCCCTCCGGTGAAAAGAGCGAATAGCGTAATGAAATGTATGAGAGCTGGACTATCTATTCCCTTGGAATCGGCCATTAAATATCCTCCCCCTCTGTTTCGTTGCTTGTTTCGGGTTCGATAGTATCCTCGTCAATCAGCCCCAACTCTCTGTGGTAGTTGACGTGGCAATCTTCAAGAAGAGGAACCCTTACCTTGAACACCCTTCCCGAGATAATACTGAAGCCCTGGCCTTTGGGCAGTTTCAAGAGCCACGAAGGATCGATGAGGGGAACGGATTTCTCGGAAACGGTGTGTGTGTAGGAGGACTTAAACACTATGTCGTTGTCGCTCATGTCCGGCGATACCGAAGTGCCGTTTGACTCCTGCTGCACAGGAATGGTTCCCGCCGCATCCGAAAACACCTTCGCCGTATTCAGGTCCGTAACCCGCAGCCAGGTTTTGGTGTTAAGGTTATCGAATATTTGCTGCGCTTTCGCCGCCGACTGCAGTTCGGCCTCCATATCCGCAACTGACTGTGACGCAAGAGCAATGCGCACTCCTGCACCGCCAGCCTTATTGAGCAGATTTACAAACGAGGGGTCCACTACTTCGGTAAACTCGTCAACAAACAGGTTGAGCACCGCCTTATCGTGCATGTAGCTATACTTGGTACCGACAAAACTCATGAAATCCTGCACAGTCATGCGTATAACTGCTTTGGCAGTATCCCGCATGAGGAGTGTGCCAAAGAACATGTAGACCACCTTCTTGTTTTTGACTGCCCTTTCCCAGTCTATGTCATTGGCGTTGTCAGATGTATTCGACATGATGTCCCCGATCTCTCCGGCTGACAGCTTAGTGAGCAAGGGAGTAAGCGATGCAGTCATTTTTTGGAAGTGTTCATGCGGATGCTGCGCAATCTTAAGTAGATCCTCTATCATGTCTTGCTTCACTTCGGGAGTCTTGTTGTACTTTTTAACTATTTCAATTATTTTTTCACTTTCCAGCGCATCATCGAGTTCAGATAACAACCCTTTTCTGTTAAACGCTTCCTTGACGCACTGTATGGCAAGCTCCTCTGTTTTGGTGAGAGAGTATTCGCTGATGAGGCGAATGTTTGGTTTAATGTTGAGGAAAAGGAGCGCATTCGTGACGGCCATTATGACCTGCCAGGCAAATGCGCGGAACCCTTCGGAAGACCCTCCAGACGGCAGCAGCATTGCTATCCGGTCGGGGATTTCGTTTGGGAAGGTAAAATTCCTCAAGGGGTTATAGTATGCCGATTTCCGTGGATACGGCAGCGCAAAGAACATGAAATCATCCTGGCGCCCAAATTTCCGGCAGGCTTCCACGGTTCTGTTCAAGAGGTCCTTGTCCCCTTTTGGATCCATAATAATCACGACTTCATCCCGCTTAATCGCCTGCACGATCTCGACTTCATACTTCTTCGTCTTACCAACTCTGGTAGTCCCGATCGTTACGGTATGACCGACGAGATCGGCGAGAGGAACGCTTATGTCACTTTCCTCGCGGACACCCACACCGTGGATAAAGGACAAGCCCCCAAGCATTGCGCCGCCCTCCAAAAGCTTGTTGTCCTGCATGTATTTGTTGACCAAAGCGGTGTATTGCGGAGTCCACATAAACCCTCGACCGAGAACGAGCTTGTCTGTGGGCAAATCATCGTATGTTATGGTGTACGTCCCTGTTCCGCTTAGGGCCGCCGCATACTCTTTCTCGCTGAAATAACCCATAACATATCTGTACATGAGCCCACCGCCCACAAGGGATAAAATTATATTGTAGGGCCGCGGACTGCCGCCCCCCACGAAAACAACGAAAACACCACACAGTATAGATCCAATAACGTAATAGGGGATTGATGATTTCATGTCAGGGAGCCACCAAATATTCGTCAGGCGTCATAACGGTGAATTTGAAACCGGTGAGCATCCCCGCGAGCCTTACGTTGTACCCATTTTTACCAATAAGGGCGCCCTTCTTGGTGGTTACAACCGTTGCCGTCTTCTCAAAAGAGTTTATTTTTATATGGCCCTCATGGTTAAGAGCGGACTGTATAGTTCTCTCCATGTCGTCAGGATCGTATTCAACTATTTCTATTCTCTCGCCGGAAAGGTTGTCTTGTATCTCCTTCAGGGATTCCTTGTACCGGCCCCACTTAATACGTCCCGATCCGTTATATTCGACCAGTATTTTGCTGCAGATGCCTGGGTCTCTTGCGATGCCCCGAATCTTGAGAAGACCGAAATCAGGGATAAAGGATTTTATGTAATTGACGATGAAATCAATCTGCTTCCTGGACACATAAAGCTGATATCCTTCCCGTGCGCTTTGGTTCACATCGTACAGTATTAACTCCCACTTAGTCCCTGATGTGTACTCTTCCCCGCGTATCCTTTCATCCGCAGGCATGATCCCGATCGTGCCGAATATGTTGAATATGACATCCTTGCCCTGTTTCTTCAATCTCAGTATTCTTCTGTGCGAGTTTATGCTCATTGCATACCCCGTTTCTTCGTATATATATGTGGCAAGGTCCCACATCCTATAATCTTTGGCGTAAACCACTATCTTTTCTTTGCCGGATTCCACGTATATGTTGTGCTTTTTACCGAACTCCGCAAGTGTACCTTCAAAACGTTTATTTACTTGAATCGTTTCAAGGCTCCGGCTGCCCAGGAAGAAAGTTTCACCCATGGCCGCCGCTTTGATAATCCGGCCTCTGTGGGGCATATACGTTGAGAATATTTTTTCCCGTTCAAACCTGTCGATGAATAGGCGAACTCTCTCAAGAAAGTATTTGGGCTTTATAACCGCAAAGATCTTTGTGAGTTGGACATCTTTAACCTTATCAGGGTTTGTTATGTCCATAAGTTTTGGCGGCATTGCCGAAATATCCAAAATCACCCTTCGCCCGGCCGTCATGCACATCTCCTCAACCGCACACTTGATAGCTTCGTAAATATCTGTTTCTTCAAGATGGTAGTTATTCTCATGCTGATAATCATTGATGGTCGACTTGAGCGTCTTTATATAGGTCTCCGGATCGTATTCCGGATTGAGCTTGATCGGCTTACAAACAATATCCTGGCTGGTGATCTGCATATCGATATGTTTGAAAGACGGTTTTTTATTTTTCTGAGTTGCGCGTCTAAATATGCATCTCGACAACCTCAGGTCGTCCGCAGTAATTTCTAGCCTGTCCTGCAGGTAAGAGAATGGATGCGTGGTCTGCCATAAATGGTATTCGTTAATAAAAAGAAGCTTCCGCCTGCTCTCCTCGACCAGCATGCTCTTGAGGACCATCTCGCTGAAGCAATTCTGCACATTTGAAATGAACTCCTGCAAGGCATCTGTAACCCTGAATTTGCGAGACTGCTTGTAGTTCTCCGACAGTAATTCGGGCAAGTCTACGCTCTTGTCAAATGAACCCTTATGCTGAAAACGAACCCATTGATACTTTGCTATCACGTCAGCAAGTATTTGACCCGCCATTGTTGAGTACTGCATGTTGATTTGCTTCTCGATGTGGAATTTAGCTCTTTCGATCAGGTATTGGGGTTTTGTGATCGCAAAGACTGACTTAAATGCAATCGCGCCTTTGCTTTCCGGGTGTATGATTTTTACACCATCCCCTTCCGAGATCACTTCTACCTTGCGCCCTACAGAATAATACGCATCCGCTACAGACTTTTTAATGGATTCCGTTACGTCTTTGTCCGATAGTCTCGGCTCTTTCTGGACGGCATAGTCGCTTATTGTCTTTTTGATCTTGGCAAAATAGTTGTCGTTTGGCAATTTATAAACCTCAATATTGGTTTCTGTGATTACTTAAAGATATTAATAAGTACGTGAATGTTGTGGTGGGTTTAAGCGACTGAGGCTTATCTGTTTTTGTCGATGTTGCCCAAAACATAGTAAAAGGTATTGTCGGATTTATAGCTCTCTTTTATAAATTTGGCGAAGGTGCTTTTGTATTTATCATTATAGGCTTGACTTACGGTCATGACTGTTGCTCCATTGCGCTCGGCTACCACCATCGGACCATAGTCTTCGGAGTTGATCTTGCGGCCCTCTGAAGTTAACATGTCTTCAATCCATGCTGGAACCGTTGACGCTAATTGTTTTGCATCAGCTACGGGCTTTTTCTTACTAATAACTACCTGCTCTACTACTGGTTCGGGAGATTCAGCCACCCGACCGTCATCTCCCGGCCCGTCCGCCTTTGGCGTAAAAGAGCCCGAAAGGACATCGTCGATTTTTTTATGGAGCGAATCGATATTGTTATTATTTGACGACAAATTTAAGGCCATATTACCAGCGTCAATGTCTTTAAACGACCCTGTGACTGCGCGAAGCTCGATTAACTCCTTTCGCTTAATGTCGAGTGCGCTCAAGTTGGCGGACAGTGTTTTAAATTCTCCAGCCTTCTGTTTGTATAGCGTAGAGAGATCTGCCATCTGATTTGCAAGGGTTTTTACCTTCTCGGATAAACTTGCAATATTCTGATCTTTAGTGTCGTTTTGTATAGGCAATATTTCTATAGTCTGCTTCTCTGCCTCGATAGTGCTCTTCCGGATTGCTACGCTCCGTATCCCCGTCAGTATCTTTTCCATGTCCTTTTGCAGGAAGTCAAGGGTCTGCCTAATATTTTTCGTAAGGTTGTCGATTTCCTGGACATCTGCCGGTTCCTTGACGGAGGTGGATTCATTATTATTCGGTCCGTTGCTGGCATGCTTGGTATGTTTCGTATGCGTACTCTTTGTTTCTGTATCGTCGGCGTATACGGATACAGTCACCATCAAGCAGGCAAACAAAAGAAGGATAACGATCCTTCTTTTTGTCCTCCCTTCGGAATTAGTAATTAAATATTTATTTCGCATATGTAATATTAGTCTCCGCCATATCGAGGACGGATTCGTCCTCGCTGATGCTGCGAACATATGCCGGCACTCCGCTTTTTTCCTTTTCTTCCTGACATTCTACGCACAGAGTGGCAAACGGCCTAACCTGGAGCCTCCTTTCGTTTATAGGCTCTTCACACTCCTCGCATATACCATATGTTCCCTCTTGGAGCTTAAGTAGGGCTTGGTCAATTTGAGCCAATTCATTGTTTCTTTTATTGTGATGGATAACGTCCATCCAGTGGTTTGATGATGCATTTGCAAGATCAGCCTCATCTTTTGCCTCACTGTTTTCGTCCGATAACCTGTTTTTGATACTGGCGGAGGAAGCCATAATAATTTCATTTTTTCGCGTAAGAAGCTTGGATCTCATCCCAGCGAGCGCAGCTTCCCGAGTTTCTATTTTTTTTGTTGCCAATGCCATTAATTTCCCTCTCACTATTAAGAACTGGAGGCCCTATGATACGGGCCTCCTATCCGATAGAATTTGAACCTAAGATTTGTCCTCGGCTGTCTCATCGCCGTGGTCGTGGCCGTGGCCGTTCCCGTTCCCTTTCCCGTTGCCGTTACCCGCAGCGTTGTTGTTCCTGAACTGAGCAACAAACTCTCTCATTTCCTTAACATGTGCGCGAAACTCCGTCTCAAGTGTCACACACTTCGTAATCATCTCCATGATCTTGACCTGATCGGTCCCTGGCCTGCCGACACGCCTCTTTATAAGATTGACGAATGTGTCATACTCGTTCATCAGGGTTATGAAAGCGCGACTTTCCAGTGTATTCCCCCGCACGACATATGTGCCTGGCTCCTTAATCATGGCTTCTTTTCTCTTCTGCATTTCTTCTCTTGAAAACCTCTGCTTTTGTGCCACTGTTACCTCCCCTTTATGAATTATTTGAGAACTGTGATCCCATCCGACCGAGGAAAAATTATCGGTTATAGATATTAATTTTGGTTAAGGATTACGCTGTTCAAATAATTTTGCCGCACACTCGGGATATCGAATGCAGCTAAACATTCTGCTTCCGCCTCGATAATCTCAATGACGCATCTGGGATCGGCTGCATCGTACTCAAAATCAACCATTCCCACAACATGCTTGTCAAAATCAAACAATGCGTCCTGTATGAGCTTTCTTACGTTCTCGGGATCGGGATGCTTCTTGTTGGCAAAATAGCACATGACATTCAGCGTCGTTTTTTTCTTCGGCGATCTGTCGTACCTTTTGCCAAACGTATGCGCCGTCACCCATTGCTTGTAGTCTAAAACGCGCTGAATCCGCATCCGGGTCTTATACGCCGCCTCGGACTTGAGTTTGTGAATGGGTATCCGCATGAGCCTGACCTGCCCCTGTGTCATGCGCAAATAAGGCACGGGTGCTCCAGGCACTGTGAACCTGATAACTTTTTGTGCTGCGACGTTATTTATCATCAGTTTCCTCATCTTCTATTTCTTGCTCAGTTCCAATGAGTTGAACTTCAATCTCAGAGTACACATGGCGGGTTTGGTCACATCTTTCCAAAGGATATTGTTTTTAAATTGGACAACTCTTTGCTGGAATGGCCTACCCTGAGTATCAATCGTCATTTGATACAAAGCCCTCCATCCATCTTCTACTTTTACATACTTCTTATCTACCAGCGTTTTGAGTAGGATTTTCTTATCTATTCGCTTGCCGTTGTTTTGAAGCGTAATCCGTGCTTCCTCAAGTATGCTGTCTGCTATTGCAGTGTGATCTTCCAATATCCACATGCCTGGCATCGGCGTATTGCAAGGATACTTACCCGAGCTCGCAATATTCCTGATGGTTTCCAGCAGCAATACCGCGATATTACTTGAGGATGTTTCCTGTATGTCATCCGCCGTGCTTTGCATGTCAGCCTCTATTGTTGTCTTTTTGAATCTATTCCCCATGCTTTGGTTTGCAAAATAATCCATGATCTCTGCGAAGTTCTGCGTGCCGATGTAGTTATAGTCGTTATGATTCACAATGCGAGCTGCGTAAACGGGTCCCATTCTTTGATGCAGAGCGTATGTTTTGCCCTCAATATACTTCTTCGTTATTTCGCCATTATTCCTTTTATAAAAAGTATACAGACCTTCTTTAATCGGGCACCAAACATTCTCTCCCGAAGACACTATCGTCTCAGCGGCTTTACCCACGTCATGCAGCAGTCCTGCAATTACATGTGAATATATTTCTCGCATCTGTTCTGCAACCTGGACGCAGGTTACTTCGTTGTCTCCTGAGTCTGGATCTTTATCATTTATGAGCATGTCCAATGCTGACGTGACGATATCTGGCATTCCTGTCATAAGATCATTAAACTTCTCTTGCGTGTTGGCGTCTTGCGGAATATCATTGATCGCCTCGTGGAGATATTGAACTATCAGGTCTGTTTTCCTGCTTTCCGGGCTGGTGTTTACGGTCGAAATAGAATACTTTGACGCCTCCCCTATATCATATAAGAGGCCAGTGAGAAAATATGCGTATTGCTCGCGTGGCTTGACTGTTCGGGTTTTATAAGAATCGATAGAGCCGTCCCTGAACTGGAAGAAAAGCTTATTCTCGAAATCCTTTATGTTCGCTGCGGCGGTCTCCAGCGAATGAGTGAACAATCCGAAGGGCCGAGCGTGGTGATGGCTTTCTGCAGCCGGCAAGTCCCAAACGAACTCAAGAAACCTCTTTATCAGAGAAATGGCAAGTCTATCGGCCCGTGCGTCTATAAACATGTTCTTAAGGTAAGTCACATTACTGTTGTACTTCTGACGGACATCCCCAGGTAAGTGATCGATTATGTCGTCCGTTTTGGAGGCTGGTTGCACGGCAGGACTGCTTTTTCCGCTATCCGTAAATTTATCTATCAGTTTTCTTATCATCACCTTTATATTAAGTATCGATTCAGCTATTGTGATTGTTGTAGTATTTTAGTTAGTTGTTCTTCCGGCGTTCCGGTCCCGGCCTGATCATTTTCCACTGGTGATTTCGTAGTTTCTTCAGGAATATCGGAGATGTTTGTATCGGCTGTAGAGATACCTTCGGCTGTTTGTTTCGGATCCGGAGAGATATTTTCAACGTGATCGTGGTCTCGTAATGATGTGAAGCGTTTCGGTGGAGTCAAAATTATTTTTTTTAAGCGTTCCATGTCTTCTCTCAAGCTTTCATTTCCTTTTTCTACGCTACTGACTCTGCCGTCTATTGCCTTAACTCGCTCGTTAATCGCGGTGAATTGAGATACAAACTGACGGCATGTATTATCAATGACCGATTGTATATACAATCGCGTTGACTTGATTGTCCCTATTGCTAAGAGTGTAAGAAACAGAGCGGCAAAGGCAATCGGGAACCATATCTTGAAACTCTTTGTGGCGCGAAGCTGGCGGTCAGAAACAACCAATAGTTCCGATGCGCCTTTTCCGCCGTATACTGTTACATCCCTGGCGCTTGTCCTCATATTGCTATCCCTCCTCCCCTTAGTGCATCAATTACCATTGAAAGGGTGTCACACCCGAATTTCGGTGCCCACCATGCGCCTTTGTGCTGGAATATGCCCAAGCTCGCATCTGTCCTTTCAAAATAACTCAGGATAGTGTTTTCAGCATCATTCTGGCCTGCGGACAATACGACTGAGTCGCCCTCTTGCGGCACTCCCTGCTCCTCGGTGGTATCATTCTCATTGTTTGGTACGCAAGCGTTCTGCAGTGTCTGTATAACCCCTACAGCGACGCCGCGGACCTGTTCTTTGTCTTCTTCGGTAAGGTGGGGAGCATTCCTAGTAATAAGCTTCTCCAACTGCCCTACGGTTGCCTCAACTCTCTTCAGGGTAGAGTCAAATATTTCCCGCCTGACTTCCGGGTGCCTTTCTTTATCGAAACCTTTTGTGGCATGTTTAACCAGCCAATTCCATGAAACTTCCTCGCTATTATTTCCTGCGATCTCCCGAACTTTGCTGATCGTTTTTACCGAATCATAAACCCTGTAGGCCTCGTAGAGCCTTTGAGGATATACGGTCCTTTTCCTTTTCTTTGTGAGGTCAGATGCAAACTTCTCTACCGCATTGTCTCCATACTCTGCTCCGGCGATAATATGGCTGACAATTTCACCTATCGCAAGATTTGTCTCGATTTTCTGCATCTCACTTTCGTACGCCTTGTCGAGCTGCGAGGCACAATCCCATACCAGATCTGTCCATGGTTTAACTTCTATTGCTGTGTTCAATTTAACCCCTCCTTTGCGCTGAGACATAACTGGCTACCTTGGAATTGCAAGATAGCCAGTTGCTCGATGTTAATTTGTAACGTTATCGCCCTTTCAGTTCCTGTTCCCGCCAACGGCGAGGGACTCGATCGCGATCAGGCTGTCGCTCAACAGTTTGTCTATAGCTTCGAAGTCTTTATTGATCAATATCTTGGCTTTGTCCAGGGAATCCTTCATCACCAGCTGATGCTCTTTAACCTCGGGCTCACATTTTAGGGCCTTGATTTCATCCTTTATCAGTGTCATAGTTGCCGTTGTTTCAGATAGCAGCCGCTTCGTCAATATGTGGATGTGATTTGTCTGCTTTATCAGAGTATCATGGATCTTGCCGGCCACCTGCTGGAGCGCGTTGAGATTCTTCTGCTCCAATTCCTTTATTAGTTTCTCTTTGTCCTTAATCTCAGCCTTCAAGAGGTCTTGATTATGTATATATACTTCCTCCAAGCGTTTACTCTCTTCGCTGCCATTTCCGCTTTCCGCTACAGCAGCTTCCAGCTTTTCATTGCTGGTCTTAAGCTTGGTCGATTTCTTCACTTCGGCGCCGAGCTTCTCGTTCAGCTCCTTAAGTTTTGATTCCAAGTTGGCAATCTCATCGTTGCGCTCCTGCAATTCCTTCTTCAGTTCCGGATCTTTGACGATTTCTTTAATTTGCTCTTTGAATTCCGTCTTCACTACCGTTGCGTTATTGTAAGCAGTGGCAATCAGTTGCTGGATATCTATCGGCTGGGAGGATAGAGCAGCGATAAGATCCTCGTCTTTCCGCATTTGAAAAACACCCTTCTCTATAAGCTCTTGTAGCTCAGGGACACATTTTTGAGCGTTCTTTATCCGTCCTGAAGTTCTCTTTGACCAGATTCGCTGTATCCTTTCTGTCTCTGTGAGTTGTTGTACAGTCGTATACTGCGCGCGCACAAAATTCTCGGTTTTCCACGCGTTGATGATCTCCTCATCGCTTGAAAAGTTCCTAATATAACATGGGATGGACATGCTGAGCCTTTTTGCGGTTTCTGTTCTGCGCCTGCCGATTATCCTGTTGTACTTGCCGGGTGAACTGGGATCGGGAGTTACCACTATCGGTTGCAGGAAACCTCCTGTGGCAGCTACAGACTCCGCCATTTTATCAATGTCCGCCGATCCAATCGGGAATACCCCATGTGATTCCAAGTACGCTATGACGGGGTGTGGAGCAATTTCGTTAGGGTCTAAGTTGATCAACAGCCCCTCCTGTAAATGCTCTGTTGTCGCTTCTGCGTTGTGCTTTTTCATAATAATTCTCCTCCTTTGTTGTCTGTATTGTAGGTGAACGATTGTTTGTACTTTTGACTGATTAGTTCTATTTTGTTTCTAAGCTTACTTTCGGTTACTTCAGCTATTTCGTGGAAATAAATGTTAATGAAGTGGAGAAATTTCCCGCCAACACATAGGAAAAATCTGGCGTGGTCAACTTTCTCGCTATCGAGAAGATGCTGGATTACGAGCACCGCGAAATGATATTCCAGCGGCACTCCACAGCTTGCATAGGAATCCAGTACGGTTTTTAAGACTTCCTTAACGTTTACCCCAAGCAGTTTAGCGCAGACATATTCTTTTAGAAGAGTCGCTGCTTTGTCTCGGTTAATCCCTGTTATTTCAGCTATTTGATTTGCTGAGAGCGAACTCGATTCACTCCCAATCAAAAACAACGCATCATAAATTTGTCCTTCAAGTGTAGCATTTGCGGAAGCTCGGGTTGCCCTTACTGGAAGAGGGCATGCGGCGCAAGGGTCATTCGAGGCCAGAACCGTGTGGCCACTCTGAGGGCTTGCGGCGCAAGGGTCATTCGAGGCCAGAACCGTGTGGCCACTCAGGGGGCTTGCGGCGCAAGGGGTGTCTTGAGTTAAAGTAACTTTATGCTGCATCTCTAATTTCCTCCATCAACGATATTACAGTTTCGACTGTTTCAAATGGCAGGTTGACTTCGGTGGCTATATACTCTTCCTTATATCCGTGCCTGCTCATGATCGCTATATGTTCTGCTATTTTTTTCGACTTAACTAACTTTAGTATTTCTTTGAGTTTGTCCTCGTAGGGGATTTCCCTGTTAATAGGCACGATCTCTCTCGACAGGACGGCTGGATTTGTTTCGAGAAGCTCTTCATAAGATACTTCAGCCATATCACGCTTTTTCTCACCGATCAGAAGTGATTTGAGTTCCTGTGCCCAGTGATGATTGAAATCGTATTTGCTGACTGTGTCGATCTTCTGAGAGTTCCGTTTTTTATCGTATGTTTTTTGTGCCCTGTCGTAGGCCTCTATTGCAAACCACAGGAGATCGCTGACGCCACATTTTATCTTCAGCTTGTTCCTAATATGTATAGCAAGCCCCCAATTGTTCCGCAAAAAAACAGCGAGGGAATGATCAGCTATCCCCTCGAATGAAATTGCGAAATCCTTCTCCTCCGATTTCATAATCAGCACGCCCTCCACAATGTATTATAGATATTAGGTTCAGCGCATTTTTCTCGGATTTCCTGATACCTATTGGTTGTTCTCTATTTCATTTATCGTGCCAGACTTTACAACAAGTGTGATTCCTTTATTTTCAGCGGGATATGTCAAAGATAAAAAAGCAGCTATACAGTCAGTTTCAAATTGTTATCATTTTGAATCACGGATGTGGCACAGAATTGATAAAATATGACACTAAATTTGATGCGAGTGTTATTGCGGTATCAGTTGCCAACTTCCGCTGCCCTGAATCGTTGAACTGAACCCATCAGAGAGAGCTTAATTGTCAGCGGTCGGATTAAAACCAGCCAGGAAGGGGCGGTTTAAAACCCGCCAATATTAGTTTTTATCATTTTCATTTTTGTTTTTGCAAGCACTATCTTTTAGCCGGTAACTTTTCCCAGTGATTTGGACTATGTCTGCGCGGCTCAGAAACCGATCGAGGATCGCGGTGGCGGTAGGGACATCGCCGACCAGCTTACCCCATTCTTCAAGAGGCCGGTTTGAAGTCATGATCGTGGATCTGAGCTCATACCGACGCATGATTATCTCGAACAGATACTCGCCAGACTGTTTGGGCAGTTTTTTAAGTCCCATGTCATCGATGATGAGAAGCTCGGGCCTGAGATATCGTCTCATTGCTTTATCACTTTCATTAAGCGCTTCGGCCTGGTTCAGTTCGCTTACTGTGTCAAATATAGAGCGATATAGAACAACATGGCCAGTCTTTGCCGCCTGGTGACCGATGGCCTCAGCAAGATGCGATTTGCCGACGCCTGGCGGGCCTGTGAACAGGATATCTCTCTGTTCGCGGATAAACCGACATGTGGCCAGGTCCATTATCTGCCTGCGGTTTATGGACGGGTTAAAGCTGAAATCGAAATCCTCGATGGTCTTCAACTCTCGGAAACCTGCGGCCCTTACTCTCCTTTCGATGGCCCTGTCCTCTCTCAGGGCGATTTCGTCACCGATAATCAGTTCCAGAAATTCCATGTGGCTGAGTTGATTGCCCTGAGCTTCCTGCAATCTGATCTCTAACGATGGGAGAAGCCCGGAGAGCTTCAGGCTTTTCAAGGCGCTTTTAAGTTGTTGGTTCATTGTCACTCCTTTCGTAATCTGTTGGTTTAAACGACACTGTTATAAGTTTCTGGTACTCCGATAAAGGCCGGATAATGGGATGGCTTTCGGAAAACTCAAACTCTCTCTGCTCGGCGTTTCTCTTGATAAGTTCTCTTAAGGGACGCAGTTTGAACATGCCGGCCTTAAGAGCAGTGTTGCTTGCCCGGTTGATGGCGCCTGCGGGATACTTCTTTGCCAGGTGGATGAAACCCTGCAGCACGCGGACGCCTTCTATCCCTCTGGTATCAAGCATCGCTTTAGCCCATAGGGTTGCCTCAGCGCCTATATTGAGTATTTTGCGCAGCATGTATTCGGCTCCCCGTTCAACAGCCGATATCTTTTGGTCAGCCAAGTGAGAGCGGTTTGTATTGAACTTGCCCGGCTCAATCCTCGGATGAATGGCTATCTGCTGGAACTGGCCATTAAATACTCTGACCAAACGGCTGTCCCAGCGAACCCACACCTCTCGGCCCATGTATTCAGGCGGAACCGAATAATAGCTTTTTGCCACCTCCACATGGCCGTCACGGTGAACCTTTCTCTTGCCTTCGTGATAAAACGGAAACGGCTCAAGGGGCAAAGGCTGAAGAGCCTGTCTCTCTACCTCCTGGAATACTCGGCGGACCTGCTTCTTTGTCGTGCCGTGAATGCGTGTATCGGCCACATCCCTCTCCCAGTGTATAAGAAACTGTTGCTGCTCATGCAGAGAAGAAAAAACTCTGCCCTTGAGCCCGTTGTTCTTAACGTACTTGACTCCGCCTTCCACTTTGCCTTTGTGCCGGGGCGTGTATGGTTTCGTGGGGAGAATGACAGTGCCGTAATGCCGTGCGAACTCCACTACTTTCGGATTGAGATCAGGATCGAACCAGTCGGCGTTCTTAACGGCAGCTTTCAGATTATCTATAACCAGTGTTTTGGGAACGCCGCCAAATGCCCTGAAGGCGTTCTCCAAAGAACGGATGAAGTTCTCTGTTGTCTGCTGCCATATCGGCTCACTGTAGCTTTTGCGGGAGTGGCTCAGTATTACACGCAGGATATGCGGCCGGCGTCTCTTGCCGTCCTCGAAAACCCAGGCTCCAGCGCCGAAGTCCACTTGCGCCTCTTGCCCTGGTTCACATTCCATCCTCCTGAATGGCAGCGGTGTGGTCGCGCCAAGCCTGCGGACAAAACGCTTCACTGAAGAATATGAGCCGGTGAATCCTTGTTCATAGGCCAGATCCTGCCAGACCCGCTGGGCAGATAACCCGTCATCAAGCTTCTTCTTGATTAAGTCTCTGAACGGATCGCATTGGCTGGGTCTTCCCGGCGAACGCCCGGACGATTCGATAAAAACCAAGTCTTCCAGTAAAGGTCCAGACCCGGTGGCCGGATTGGCGGTATTTGAACCCTCGGATAGCTCGGAGCCGGGGGCCACAATGGCGGGGTTTGGCCGGTTGGGTCGTAACCGGTCATATCGCGCCACTGTCTCACGGTCCACATCAAGCTCCCGCCCTATGCGCCGGTACGACCAACCCTGTTCCAGTAAGCCTATGATTGCGTGGATATTTGCCATCTTGAGTCTGTTTGACATGTATACCTCCCTTGCAAAGTGCAAAGAAGATACACTATCTCCTCTCAAAAATGGCGGGTTTTGATTCGACCCTAAGTGGCGGGTTTTAAGCGGCCGCTAACACTTAATACGCATATATATCTACCGCCAAACCAAAAGTATGTCAAAATGTGACGAAACGCACACAGCGCAGCGGGATTTATTCTATTGATAATGGGAGTGTCCCAGCGGGGGCGATGAGATTCCAAATAAGAAAGGGGTCTTAGCGCGTCAGGTCTTCTTAATTAAAAAAGCCTATTGTAAGCGTGTGTTTTTAATCTTGGCTTTACTGCTCCTGAGCCTACGATATAGAGTCGTCTTCGAAATGCCAAGATTCCTTGCTGCAAGATCGATATCACCTCTGCACTTAAGGACCATAGTTTCTATGCGGTCTCTTTCAGCGTTCTGAACTTTTTCTTTTATGGACGAGATAGATACTGAGTCCTCTTTTTCAGCGCTCTTACGTTCTTCCTTTATCGATGATGCGCGAGACGTGATGGCGAGGTAGGGGAGAAGCATATCATCGGGCTGGATTCCTACAGTCCTGCATATCCTAATCCGGTTAAGTATGGTATCCAGTTCTCGGATGTTGCCGGGCCATGAAAATTTCTGCATCATTGCGAGATCATCATGGCGAAGATCTGTGAGTGTGAGGTGGTTTTTCTTGAGCAGGAAATGGATGAGGTTAATCCGGTCTTCTTTGTCCCACTCTCTTACAGGCGGTATATGAAAGGGAAGATGATTGATACGGAAAAAAAGATCGCTACGGAAACGGCCCTGCTCTATCTCTTCAGTTATATTCCTATTTGTTGCGGCAATAAGACGGAAGTTGCTTCGTCTTAATTTTGTTTCCCCGAGCCGCCTGTATGTTTTTTCTTCAACGACCTTGAGAAGCTGCGCCTGAGTAGACAGGTCCATTTCGCATATCTCATCAAAAAAAGCGTCCCATGGTCGGCAATATCCATCAGGCCGTCACTGTCTTTGTCTGCCGAAGTAAACGAGCCGCGTGCGTGGCCGAATAGTTCACGGGCAAGCATGTCGCCTTGTAGTGCTGAACAGTTTATTCCTACGAAAGCGTGTTGGGATCGGCTGCTATGCTGGTGGATCCATCGCCCCATCATGCCTTTACCGGTACCGGACTCGCCGGTTATGAGGACCGCGGCGCTGTTCTCTGCAGCTAATGCTGCGAACTTGTGGACGCGAACTGTCGGGTCGGATTTACCGAAAAACATGCTCTGAGGATAATCTTTCAGCATATCTCCTTCTGAGGCAACGCACAGGAGTTGGTTATCTATGCGCTGGGTTTCTAGTCCTTTTCTTAATGTAGTAAGCAGCTTAGGGAGATTGACAGGCTTTTGCAGGAAATCAAATATATCTGAGCGAACTGCTTCCGGTCTGGAACCACAGCCAGAAATCATAATCACGGGTGAATCTTGATTTATAGTCTTGATCTCCTTTACCGTGTCGATTCCATTCATGCCAGGCATTACCAGGTCTACTATAGATATATCGGGGGGTGCTTTCCGGAATGAAACTATCGCCTCGTATCCGCTGGCTGCTTCGCGAACCTCGAAGTGATCTTCCTCTAAACATAATTTCAGCATCTTTCTGTAATCCGGATCGTCATCTACAATTAAAACGCTATGCATTTTTTTGCCCCCATGAACTGCTAAGCAGCAGGTGAATATAACTGTTTATAAGCATTGCCGACTTTTACCCCTGACTTATTTTTATCGTGAATAATCCCCAAACCTTTAAAATTTACTTGGGAAACAAATATGTCACTCCTTATTATTATTTTACGTTTCCCGGAAAAGAACCGTCAATTACCCTAAAGTAGTATAGTGCTGAATCATTGTGACATATTAATTCAATATATTTTCGGAGGATTTTTTTGTCCTTCCCACGGGCAAATCAACTTACGATGATGCCAAAAAAAGCCACCTCCCCCAATTAACGGGGTGGTGGCCTTTTTTGAAATTAGATTGCTATCTGTATTGGTTTGGTTAACATGCCCTTCACCCCGTGTGAGGGTACCGGGGCAAGCTTCTTGTTTTTCAAAACAAACAAATGTTTCTTCTGTATGCCGCCCTCAACGATAGGAATCGCCCTGCAGGAGCGGTAAAGCCTTTCTGCGCCGCCCTGCTGAATTATATCTGCAACTGTCGCAAAGGACCCGTCGCAGCCCTGGAAGAATTCTGAGAATTTGACTCGGAAATCCCGGAACCCCTCTACCACTGTTTCGAGGTATTCTTCCGATCTAAAAAAAAGCAGCGCCTCTTCGCGCTGCTTTTTCGATCCCTTGTATGCATCGACTATCGCCTGGGTCATAACCGCCCCGACGAGTCCGATCATTGTGAATTCATCTGAGAAGTCGTCGTCGTTGAACTTTTTGTTACGTTTACGCATATTTTCTCTCCATGGATAGTATTAGTTTCCTCGCTAGCGTACTGAGGGTTAACCGACCTGATGGCCCCGTCTATGAATTTGTACGGACCGGCGCAACACTTGGCCCACGAGCATGGGACCTCCTGTTCTTCATAAAGGTCGCATTTGAGACAATCATTGCGGACTGGCCTAAAGCTCTGGAGCAGGGATATCTCCCTGTCCTCGTCCATTATTACGTCGATATCCGGACGGTGTTTCTGCAACATCTGGCCGATGAGCCCGGTATGGCAGGGGAAATTCCCAGTTTGCCGCACATGCTCATCTGATGTCTTTGAATAAGGACACCAGCAGAGCAGGATGACATCAACGCCGGATTTGAGGCTGTTTAACCAGTCAGCTATCTGCGGCCAGCGGGACTTGTAAGCATTGCTTACCGCATTTTTGTAGTCGTCCGGGGTCTTCCCTTTCATCGAGATGGCCTGACCGTCCTTGTCGACCGGCACAAGGCACTCGATGGTTTTATATTTAGCTCCTTTTGGCTGGAACCGTGCAACGGAGAATTTCAACCCGTTGTACGTTCCGGCATTCTCGAATGATGTAAGTATTACCGACATTGTTTCACCTCGCTTTGTTTCGACGATATTCTGATTTGCTTGGCAATAGCGTAAGCCTGTTTATGAGGATTAGCGTTTGCCTTTTGCCACAACAGAAAATTGTTTCCCTTATATATGAGCAACAACCCAAACCAAATTCTGACTTCAACGTCCTTCTCCTTGTAAAGCAACTTCCCAGTGCTCTTCAACATCTCAAGGACTCTCTTAGCAGAAAGTTCCTGGATAAGAGATTTCTCAGAATCGGAGAGATATGGAAGGACCTCGGCAGGAATGTTTTTCGGCGCCGCAGCTATTTTTGTGATCAGTGACAGCCGCTCCTTTTGCTCCTGTTTCACCAGGAAAACTTCTGCCATTATCGCGGAATCTATGACTTCGATAATGCTGTCTTCACCCTTCTGGGTGATAAGCGAATGCGGATCTTCCCCATCAGGGACCTTCGCAACCCGGACAGTCATCTCCTCTTTAAGGAGGTCATCCAAAAGCAGTTCTTCAAGACTCTTCCTGCTGGCGCCGTTGCCGGCACTATCTCCATCATTGAGCAGTATTAAATCGGTAGTATGCCTTTTAATCTCCTTGATATGACCTGCTGTAAGGGCCGTACCCATAGGAGCAAACGAATTGTCGAATCCGGCCTGGTCCATGGCTATCACATCGAGATATCCCTCAACATTAATACCAAAGCCAAAGGATTTGACACCCTTTGCCTGTAAGCCATAAAGAGTGCTCCCTTTATGGAAAACCGCAGTATTGGGAGAATTGATGTACTTCGGTTCGGACTTGTCCATTACCCGTCCGGCAAACGCTATGACCTTGCCATGCCTCATTATGGGGAACATGATCCGGTTGCGAAACAGCTCATAATCCTTAATAACCAATCCAGCCCTTCTCATGTCGGCCAGTGACAGGCCTTTCCCCTGGAGAAGCGCGATATTCCGCTCTCCGGAAAATCCGAGTTTGTATTTCTTGATGCTCTCCATTGTAATGCCCCGGCCAGCCAAGTAATCGAGCGCCGGCTGATGCGAAAGCAACTGTTCCTGAAATAGACTACAGGCTCTCTTGTTGGTCTCATAGATCAGGGCTTTGCCAGGATCATAACCAAGTTCTTCCATGCCAACCATTTTCCTTAAGTAGTTAGCTGCTTCTTTGAAGTCTGCAGCCCAACCTCTTTCTTTAACATAATCAGCATAATCGCCGTCCTTACCACAGCCGAAACAATGAAACCTTTTTTCATCCGGGTAAATGACAAAGGACGGTGTTTTTTCGGTATGAAACGGGCATGGCATTTTATGGCCAACCCCATTTTTTTTAGCTTCAGGGAAAAGATCGGCTACGCCTATGCGTTCGTATACTTCTTTTATACTATCCAGCATAAACCTCCCCCACCCCATTGTAGGGGTTGTCAGAAGGGTTATTAATTCTTTTGAAAATTTGATCAACATCCCCATCTTGCACTGCTTTTGAATACAGAGGGGATTCCTTGATAATTTCTTCTATCTCTTTCTTTGTTACCAGCTTCATGACAAACCTCCTTATTTAGATTTATGAATAAAAAAAGCCCTCAGAAGGCCGTATCTCTTTAGGATACTGCCGTTCTGAGGGCTATGATTTGTTCTACTATATATTAGAAAATTATCCGATCATCGGTGCGAGCACAAACAAATGGGCTTCATCTTCGATAAATAACGGGGACTTATCATCGTTCTGGAGATGAATGGTTACCAATTTCTGCCCGGTGATTTCGGCGAAGCGTTTGATGCCCTTGCCCAGCTTCTTAGCAGAGCACGAGATTTTCTTTAAATGAATCTGATCCTTGCTGATCAGGAACGGTCCAAAGGAGCCGTTTTCACCTTCGGAAAATAAATATGTACCGGCATCCGCTGATTCAAAACGGACATAGTCACTCATGAGCTGTGAACATTCCAGGGCGTGAAGAAAGGTATCAACTCCTATAGTGAACGCTGATACTTTCTTCAGGCTCCCTATGAGGGAATGGCAGTCCGGAAAAACAACTTCAAGGCATAGAGTCGCATACTCCCAATCCTCGTGTTTCAGAATCAAGTAAGACTCTGTATTGATCACCTCCATCTCCGCGCTGTTTTCCAGCCTTTCCATAAATGCGGAGATGTTCCTCACGCTTGTTTCACTCATCACCAAGGAAAAAGCCAACTGTTTAGCGCCTGTAACCGGTATTATTGTCCTTGTTATCTGTGACCGATCGGTTGTGACCATTTCGCATGAGGATCCATCATATCGCAGCAGACATCCGCAGAATGTGGCGCACACTCCTTTAAATGCCTTCCTTAGTGCTCCGATACTTGTTTTGATCCCGATTTTGGAGTATTCAGGGAAGATCACGTCTTCGGTGGTACAAATTTTCTGCTTGAATGAAAGCCCGGTGTCATCCGAAACAATAATGTCTCTTGTGGTGTTTCCAATACTTACAGTCTCGGATTTGAGCATCTCAAACATCTCGGATTCTCTAAGGTAAACGTCCCCAATCTTGTCCGCTTGGCAGGGTATCATATATCGCACCCTATCAAGTTCGTTCCCTTCGGTAACCACTGCTGATTCTCTTGATATTACATCGAGCTTTATTTTACTGTTTGGCAAGAGCCGTATATGTTTCTTTTGTAGGGTTAATTCCATCTATGCCGCCTCCTGCAGGTCTTTGTCTTTCTGATAGTCGGACCCCCACAATTCCGTATTGAACATGGTCTTGCCGAGGTGACTATTTTTTGTGCCCCTAATACGCCCTTTGCAAAGTATCACGTCATTTTCGACGAGATCGGCGCCGGCCGCTTCCGCCTTTTCATAAAAATAAACAATTTTCATCCTTTCGTCACTCCCATGTGGGGCAATCTCTACTTCGCATATGGGAACTGTTTCACCGTTCTTTGCGCCTTTTTTGGGTCTATACTCAAAAAAAACGCTTATAACGGTTCCTATTACTCTGAACTCGTTATGCTTAATCACGATACAATTGTTTTCCTCCTTTGGGTTTCCAAAATAAATAAACCTCTAAGATGGCAATCCAATGGATACCACCTTAGAGGTTATGGGTGTGCTATAGGATATTAGGATTATCCACTCTGCGGAGCGGAAACTTCAACGCCTTGAGATTAATTTTTGTGAAATCAGAACTTATTAACTGTTTAGAACAGACACTCATATGTTAATTGTGAAAGTCAAATAATATCTGTATGGGACAGCAGGCAGTCCAAACCTTCAATGCATTGACTGAAATGCGTGAAAATACTATAATCTCTCCAATCTACATTGGAGGGTTTAATCCTGTGTCTAAGGGTATACAAGCGGACGGAAAGTGCAAAGACTGCGGCTCACGTTTTATATGGGACACTGAAAATAATTATTTCCACTGTCCTAACCACTACAACCGGATACCTGATCGATTTACTGTTTATTTTAACCATGAAGGTAAACGAGTTGCCCGTACCACCACACTTGAGGGAAAGAAACTCACTAATCATTACATGGCGCAGTCGCTCTATGACCTTGCTATGGCACAGAAGAGCGTACCAGGTAAGTTTAACATTGATGTGTGGGTATCCAAAAGGGCAATTGAATTTCAGTTTAATCGGCTTTTAGAGAAATGGGAGCGAGAGAAAATACCTCATTTAAAAAGGAGTACGCGGGATAATCTCGCTTGCTACTGTCGACAGTTTGTCGCTTTCTATGGGAACAAGGATATAAGGGATATTCGAAACACAAAAGACTTTTACCAGACATTGCAGGGATCTCCAAATTACAATCGTAATAGGATGGTAGACCTTCGCAGTTTTTTCAAGTGGTTAATTGAGGATGAGAGGATACTGCCATTTCCCGGCCCTGTCTTCCCAAAACTCGAAGATTCACCAGAACATGAACCCGTAACAGTATCCAGAGAAATACAGGAAGAAATACTTCAATATATACCTGAGATTCACCTTCCATTATTTACCTATATGGTTTATCAGGGATGTCGCCCGAACGAAGCCAGGTCACTAAAATGGGATTGTGTGGACACCGACAACATGGTTGTGACTTACAAAAGAGGTTTTTCTGTAAACGATCCGGATGAGGAAACTAAGACTGGACGGATAATTCACAATCCGCTGTTCCCCGAAACTTTAGCGATTCTTCCGGCCCGTTCTTTTGATTTGGATTATGTTTTTAAGTACCTTGGAGGTCCGTATAAGTTCAATACGACTTCGAGGATTTTTGTGCGAGCACTAAAAGGTTTTAACAAGGCCACTGGCAACAACCTAAAAATAACAATGTATGAATTTATTAAGCACAGCTTTGGCACTCAGCTAGTTAACAAGGGATTGCCGATAGAAGTGATGCAACAGTGGTGGGGACATGAAGATAGTAAGATGACACGGAAGTACGCAAAGCTGAAAATTGTGGATCACCTGCGCCGAGAAATGAGGAAGATAGTACCGCTTAAAAAAGAGACTCAAAATGCTGATCGGTAGAGATGGTAAGTGCTCTGTAGAGATTAAAGACATCTTCCTGCTATTATACATATCTATTCTCGCATATCTTAAAATACTTCATGATAAATGCTTAAACATACAGATAACTGAGAGTTTACTGATAGGTTTTTGGGGTAAAAAACCTTATAAATCAATGAAACACATCCTTTATGCAAAAGGCGACCTGGTAGAGGAGGACCGTTTCTCACTCGCCATGGTAGGTTCCAGGAGGATGAGCGAATATGGCAGAAAGATCGCCGCTGACCTCTCATTCGAACTTGCTTTAGCAGGACTTACCATTGTCAGCGGCATGGCACGAGGGATCGATACTGTCTCCCACACCGGAGCACTGAAAGCAGGCGGCAGAAGCATTGCGGTGCTCGGCTGCGGTCTCAATATCTGCTACCCTGCGGAGAACAAAGAGCTGATGACGGCCCTTTCAAGGTCAGGGTGCGTGATAAGTGAATTCCCTTTGGGTACGCCTCCTGTGAGAGAAAACTTCCCCAGGAGAAACAGGCTTATAAGCGGGCTTTCCCTCGGAGTGCTTGTCGTAGAGGCAACGGCGCGCAGCGGTTCACTTATTACTGCGGGGTCAGCACTGGAGCAAGGCAAGGAGATATTTGCCGTTCCAGGTAATATCACTTCAAGCAGTGCCCGGGGGACCAATGGTTTAATCAAGCTGGGGGCCAAACCTGTTCAAAGTGCTGAAGACATTATAGAGGAGTTGTCCCCACAGATAAAAGGGCTATTGCGGTCAGTGAAAACCGTCCCCCCGTCTTCACCCCAAAAAGTCTTCGACTTTTCACGCACCCCGGCCCAACGACTTGAAATAAATGATGAAGAAAGGGCAATATGTAATATTTTAGGCAGCGATTCAAAGCATATAGACCATATTGTAAGGGAACTAAAGATGCCCGCTGCCCGTCTTTCAGGACTTTTGCTCGGACTTGAAATGAAGGGGATAGTCCGGCAGACAGCCGGTAATAATTTTTCTATACTTTAAACTTGACGCACGCGTAAAAAGTGGACAACAAGATTAAAAACAGACGGTCTCGTAAGGAGGACACTTGGCCAGACGATTGATAGACATGCTGAGAGTTCTTGCAAAAGAACTCATTGATAAGGGATACGACGCTGACGATATGTTGAAGAAAGTAAGCGCCTTTGACATAGATTTTTTAACAGTAAAGGAAGAGCTCGTGACCCTTGAACTGACAAAATATATCGATGATACGGAGCTAGACACCATCAGGGCGCTTCTTTCCTATATACTTATGAAAGATACCGACCTTGAGACCGAAGAAGTTTATGCGTTTGTTTTCGGCAGGGGACGACAGATAACATGGAATTGAAGGAGGTACGCACATTGAAGTCTCTTGTAATCGTTGAGTCTCCGGCAAAGGCCAAGACCATAAATAAGATACTGGGAAAAGAGTTCGTGTTAAAGGCCTCGGTCGGGCATGTTAAGGACCTGCCTAAAAAAGAGCTGGGGGTAGATGTTGAAAACAATTTCCTTCCTCAGTACGTAACCATTGCGGGCAAGGAAAAGGTTTTGAAAGAACTCAAAGGCGAGGCGAAAAAAGCAGATGTAATTTATCTGGCGACCGACCCTGACCGTGAAGGAGAAGCGATTGCCTGGCATATAGCTGAAGATATAAAATCGCCCCGCAATAAGGGCAAGGTCAAACGTGTTACATTTCATGAAATAACCGAGAAGGCGGTCAGGGAGGCCATACAGAATCCGGGCGATATCGATGTCCGTAAGGTAGAAGCACAACAGGCCAGGAGAATCCTTGACAGGCTGGTAGGCTATAAGCTCAGTCCCTTCCTTTGGGAAAAAGTAAGAAGGGGTTTAAGCGCGGGCAGAGTACAATCAGTTGCGGTAAAAATTGTTGTAGACAAAGAGCGGGAAATAGAGTCTTTCAACAAGGAAGAATACTGGACCATCGAGGCGCTGCTTCGTGCGGAACACGGTCAGGGTGCGGATTTCCGCGCCCGCCTCTATAAATACAGGAACACGCTGGTAATAAACCGAGAGGAACAGGAAGGCAAGCGTTTTCTGATTACCGATGCGGGAACGGCCCAGGATATAGCCGACGACATTAAATCAAAAGATCTTTTCCTCTCTGCCATAGAGAAAAAACTGCGTAAGAGGCCCCCTGCCCCGCCATTCATAACAAGCACGATCCAGCAGGAGGCCTCCCGGAGGCTCAGATTTCCGGTGAAGAAAACAATGATGCTGGCCCAGCAGCTCTATGAAGGGGTTGAATTGGGCAAAGAGGGCTCCGCGGGATTGATTACGTATATGAGGACCGACTCTTTCCGGACCGCTCCTGAGGCCCAGGAATGGGCCCGTGAGCTCATAATTAAAAACTTCGGGCATGAGTATGTGCCTGAAAAGCCACCTTTCTATAAGAGCAAGGGAAGTGCACAAGAGGCGCATGAGGCAATCAGGCCCACTTACCCTGACAAGGCCCCTGAAATAGTAAAACCTTTCTTAAGCAAAGATCAATTTAATCTCTACAGTCTGATATGGAACAGGTTCATTGCAAGCCAGATGAGTCCGGCGCAGCTTGAGCAGACAACATTTATAATCGGCTTGAGAGCTGCGGGAGTTGAGCTGAAAGGGACCGAGTTGCGCACGTCCGGCACGGTAATACGGTTCCCCGGCTTCATGGCCCTCTATACGGAGAGCAAAGATGACATTGAGGATGAAGAAGGAGCAATACTTCCCCATTTAAAAGAAAAAGACCCCCTCAGGCAGCAGGAGATAAAAACTGTACAGCACTTTACCCAGCCGCCGCCGCGCTATACTGAAGCCACTCTTGTAAAGACACTGGAAGAAAAAGGCATAGGCAGGCCGAGTACATATGCGGCGATACTTTCCACAATCCAGGACAGGAAGTATGTGGAGAAAAACGAAGATAAAAGATTTTTCCCTACAGAACTGGGGGTCGTCGTCAATGACCTGCTTGTGGACAAGTTTCCTGAGCTGATTGATATGGGCTTTACCGCAAAAATGGAAAATGAGCTCGATGAAATCGAAAGCAACAACCTTAAATGGGTCAAGGTAGTAAAAGACTTTTATACCCCTTTCAGTCGTGATCTGGTCGAGGCGTCAAAGGACATGGCCAAGGTAAAACCGCAGGACATACCCACAGAAGAGGTATGCGAAAAGTGCGGCTCCCCAATGGTAATTAAATGGGGCAGGCACGGGCGCTTTCTCGCATGCTCCGGCTATCCGAAGTGTAAAAACACAAAACCGCTTGAGGGTGATACCACCTCACAGAAAACGGATTCTGTCCTTACTGATGAAACCTGTGATAAATGCGGCGCGCCAATGGCCATTAAACGAGGCAGGTTCGGCAAGTTCCTGGCATGTTCGCGTTATCCGGAATGCAAAAATACAAAACCAATCTCAACCGGGGTCAAATGCCCGCTCGACGGAGGAGATATTGTGGAAAGGAAATCGAAACGGGGCAGGTCGTTCTGGAGTTGCAGCAACTACCCGAACTGCAAATTTGCACTCTGGCTTAAGCCTGTGCCTAAGCAGTGTCCCAAATGCGGCGCGCCCTTTTTGACGGAAAAGCGTAACAAGGCAGGAGAGGTGTTCCTCTCCTGCGAAAACAAGGCCTGTGATTACCTGGCTGAAGAGAAAAAAGAAGAAACTGCAACTGAAGCTTAGTGCTTCAGTTCATAGATACGGTGTCGCACCGAGAGTGTCGATGCGCCGTTCCAGCGAGGCGCACGACTGAGGAGTACCATTGCGTACGGCGAAGGAGTGCAACAAAGCCGGAGCGGTTGCAGGGGCGCTCGAATGCAACCGTATTTATGAATTGAAGCACTTAGAAATGGGTCGTCCTGATATCATCGGCATTGGCGGCAGCCATAGCGGCTCCGGAAAAACTGCTATCGCCTCGATGCTGCTTTCCGCGTTGAGTTCCGGGTCGCGTAACCCCGGTGCACACCGCAGATGGGGAGCTATCAAATGTACGAAAACCGCTTTGTACACATCACTCATTGATGACAGGGCCATACTGGACCGGAAAGATAAGGACACCGGCAAGCTCCTCAAAGCAGGAGCTGAAGAAGTGTTATGGATCCGGGGCCCACGGGATGGGATCAAGGAGACGGTATCTATAGCAATCGACAGGCTGTCCCATCTTGACGGCATTATCATAGAAGGAAACAGCGCAATTGAGTTTTCAAATCCCGATGTAGTAATATTTACATTGGGTGCTCGCGGAGAAGAAATAAAAAAAGCATCAGCGCTCCGGCTAATTAAAAATGCTGATATCATTGTATTTCCGAGAGGCGGTATGCCGCATGACGCAGATAATAACGTTTATTCTGCCCGCGTTGTGTATTTTGACCCTGAAGACAGAAAAACAGGAGAGGAGTTGTTAGCTTGTATGGATGAAGTTATCGAAGAGCATACCGTTGACAGGATTAAACATTTGTTGAAGGCACAGACCGTGGACGGCAGAGTCAGCTGCACCGCTGCCCGGAAAATCGCTGAAGAGTTAAAAGTACCCTTCGGTGAAATAGGAAAGGCTGCCAATGCATTGAAGATAAAAATCAGGAATTGCGAGCTTGGCTGCTTCTGATGGGAACTATACTTTTTGAACTGGCCCTTACCTGTTATTTTGCGGTGACCATTATAGGCATTATCGGGCTTTTCAAGGGAAGCAAGGAATCATCTCAACTGATGCTGATTGTCACCGGCTGCGGCTTCCTTATGCACTCGGCAAGCATTGTCTACCGCTATATCGCTGCCGGGCATCTGCCGATCACAAGCATGCATGAGGCTGCCTCCTTCTTCGTATGGTGTATTGTACTCATATTCTTTTTCCTGGAATACCGTTACAAAATAGGCATTATGGGCTCCTTTATTCTGCCGATTGTGTTTATATTGATGCTTTCCTCATCGGTGCTCCCACGCGAAATCCGGCCGCTCAGCCCTGTCCTGCAAAGCTACTGGCTGGGCATACATACCTTCCTTGCCTTTCTCGGCAATGCAGCGTTTGCCGTGGCCTTCGGTATCGGCATAATGTACCTGCTGCAGGAGCATTACCTGAAGTCGAAGCATACGCACGGCCTTTTCAAAAGGTTGCCGAGCATACAGGTGCTCGACGAAATAAACTATAAAATGATCACGCTCGGCTTTCCTCTTCTGACCCTCGCCATAATCAGCGGCGCATTATGGGCTGAGAGCGCCTGGGGAAGTTATTGGCGTTGGGACCCGAAAGAGGTATGGTCGCTCATAACATGGTTTATTTATGCCCTGATCCTGCATATCAGGCTGACGGCAGGATGGAGAGGCAAGAGGGCCGCCATTCTCTCAATTATCGGTTTTCTTATCGTTCTATTCACTTTTTTCGGGGTCAATCTTCTCTCAGTGAGGAGCCTGCATTCATTCTCATGAAAGTACTTGTCATAGGGTTAAATCACAAAACCGCCAACGTTGAAACAAGAGAAAAACTCGCCTTCACCGGCGCCAAGCTCGAAGAAGGCGTGTTCGGCCTCCGTAAAATCCCGGAGGTGAAAGAGGTCGCACTGCTTTCCACATGCAACAGGGTCGAGATATATACCTGTGTGAGCGACACCGTAGCCGCTGTCGAAAATATAAAAGATTTCATTGCTTCCTTCCACAATCTAATCAAAAAGGATTTTGAGGGGTCCCTTTATGCGCATACGGGACCGGATGCAGTACGACACGTCCTCCGTGTTGCTTCAAGTCTCGATTCAATGGTCCTGGGGGAGCCGCAAATCCTTGGCCAGCTCAAAGACGTTTTTGATTTTGCACTGAGTAAAAAAACAACCGGCATACTGCTGAACAAACTATTCAAGAAGGCGATCTCAACAGCCAAGCGGGTGCGAACGGAAACAAAAATAGCTGAAAACGCCGTTTCGATCAGCTTTTCGGCAGTCGAACTCGCAAGAAAAATATTCACCGATCTCTCCGGCAAGTCCTTTATGCTGCTTGGCGCCGGAGAAATGGCTGAGCTGGCGGCACGCCACCTGGTAAATAACGGCGTCAAAGAAGTCGCAGTTGTCAACAGGACTTACGAACGCGGGTGTGAACTGGCGGGCGAATTCAACGGCAGGGCGGTGCGCTTCGAGGACTTTTTGCACGAACTTGCGCACATGGACATTATTATCTGCTCTACGGGCGCCCGTCTTATATACTTATCAGGGAGCAAATGAACAAAGTGATGAAGGAGAGAAAACACCGGCCCGTCTTTATTATCGACATATCGGTGCCGCGGAATATTGACCCTGAAATAAACAAGATAGAAAATGTATACCTTTACGATGTCGATGACCTGCAGGAAGTGATCGACTCCAATATTCTCGAAAGGAAAAAAGAGGCCGAAAAGGCTGAACAGATCATAAATGACGAGGTTGAGAAGTTCTTAAAATGGATGTCCTCGCTGGATTCGGTGCCGACCATTATAGCACTGCGCCAGAAGGCTGAAGGAATAAAAAATGAAGAGCTCGAAAAATTCAGGGCAAAATGTCCCGATATGAGCGAAGACCGTTTGAAAGCAGTTGAATACCTTGCAACGGCAATCATCAATAAGCTGATCCATCCGCCGACTTCTGCTCTTAAGGAAGATGCCGAAGACAGAGATGAACTGATTGCAATGATAAAGAAATTATACGGCATTAATGGAGGCAACGTTGAAGAATAAAATCATCATCGGCACTCGCGGCAGCGCGCTTGCCTTGTGGCAGGCGGAATGGGTAAAGGCCGGCCTCGAAAAACTTGCTCCCGGGATGGAGATAGAACTGAACAAGATCAAGACCACCGGCGATAAAATACTCGATGTGCCTCTTGCAAAAGTGGGCGGCAAAGGCCTCTTCGTTAAGGAGATAGAGGAAGCGCTTCTTGAAGGGAGGGCTGATATTGCTGTCCACAGCATGAAAGACGTGCCTACGGAGTTTCCTTCCGGACTTCATCTTTCGGTGATTTGCGAGCGCGAGGACCCTCGTGACGCGTTTATATCGGCGATTAAGGACGGACAGTACAGGGCAACGAGTTTTAATAGTCTGCCCCAGGGCGCCAGGATAGGGACCAGCAGCCTGCGTCGCTCCAGCCAGCTCCTCAATAAAAGACCTGATTTAAAAATCGAACAATTGAGAGGCAATCTCAATACACGCCTCAAGAAGCTCGATGAAGGCCTGTTTGATGCCATAATCCTGGCTGTCGCCGGAGTCAAGAGACTGGGATGGCAAGAACGGATTACCGAAATACTACTGCCGGAAATAAGTCTGCCTGCCATTGGCCAGGGGGCCGTCGGCATTGAAAGCAGGATTGATGACAAGATTATCAATTCACTTATCAGTCAGCTCAACCACCCTGAAACCGCCGTTTGCGTGAGGGCTGAGAGGGCGCTTCTGAAACGTCTGGAAGGCGGATGCCAGGTCCCGATTGCCGCTCACGCCGGACTGCTTAACGGCATTATCACGATCGACGGACTCGTGGGAAGCGTTACCGGAGACAGGATTGTAAAAAGCCATATCGAAGGCGACCCTGATCATGCAGAATCGCTCGGTGTGCGTCTGGCCGAAAATCTCCTTGCCATGGGCGCCAAAGAAATCCTTGATGAAGTATACGGCAGGAACATCCCGCCGATTGACGGCGAAATAAGCAGTTGATAAAAACAGGCAATGGGCAATAGGCAATGAGTAAGAAAGGAAAGGTTTACCTTATTGGAGCTGGACCCGGTGATATAGGTCTTTTAACCGTTAAAGGGCTGCGCTGCCTCCAGAGAGCCGAAACTGTCGTCTATGACTTTCATCTTAATGCGCAGATTCTAAATTATATTGATCATGACGCTGAATTTATCTATGCCGGCAAGCGCGGCGGGCATCATGAGATGACACAGGACCAGATAAATCAGGCCCTGATCAGCGAAGCAAAAGAAGGCAAACTCGTATGCAGATTAAAAGGGGGCGATCCTTTCATCTTCGGCCGCGGCGGAGAAGAGGCTGAAGCGCTTGTCGCGGAAGGGATCGAGTTCGAAGTTGTACCTGGCATCAGTTCGTCCATTGCTGCTCCAGCCTATGCAGGTATTCCCCTCACCCACCGGAAGTATTCGTCCTCTTTTTCTGTGATAACCGGAAATGAAGACATAACTAAACCTGAAAGCACCATTGAGTGGGCAAACCTCGTTTCAGGCTTTGATACGCTTGTATTTCTTATGGGAGTGAAGAATATAGAGAAAATTGTTTTGAGACTTACCGAGCATGGGAAACCCGCAGATACGCCGGTAGCAGTGGTGCGATGGGGGACCCGGCCCGACCAGAAAACGGTTGTCGGAACATTGGGCGATATCGCAGGGCAGGTAAAAAAAGAGATCCTGCGCCCTCCTGCAGTGATGATTGTCGGCAATGTGGTGAAGCTGAGAGATACGCTCAAATGGTACGAAAAAAAACCGCTCTTTGGCCACAGAGTCCTGATAACAAGGGACTATACACAGGATTACGCAGTGCTGGAAGAACTCGGGGCCGAAATTTTTGAATTTCCTACCATAAAAACGGTCCCACCTGAAAACTTTGATTCGCTGGATGCTGCAATAGATGTGATAGTCTCCTATGATTGGCTGATCTTTACCAGCGCTAACGGATTCAAATCCTTCATTCAGCGCTTTCTTGCCAAAGACAGGGACATAAGGGACATGAAGGGTATAAAATTATGCGCCATAGGCTCCAAAACAGCAGGGGCCCTGAGAAATTATGGGTTAAAGGTTGATGTTATTCCCGAAGAGTTCAACGCCGAGGGGCTGATCAGCATCTTCAGCCGCCAATTACCCGGCGGCAGCCTTAAAGGGTTGAGGTTTCTGTTGCCGCGAGCAGAGGCAGCCAGAGAGGTCTTTCCTCAAAAGGTACGGGAATTAGGCGGCGAGATAGATACGCCTGTGGCCTACTGCACGGTCAAACCTGAAAAACACGGTAAAAGACTTAAACGCTTCCTGCAAGAGGGGCGGATCTCGGTTGCCACCTTTACTAGTGCAGCCACATTCAACAATTTCATTGAAATGATCGGAGATGAAGCGATGTCCCTCCTGAAACCGGCTGCGCTCGCAGCCATAGGACCGGTCACCGAACGCGCCATAAAAAAGGCGGGCCTGAAGGTCTCCATTGTTCCAAAAGAAGCAACCATAAAGGCGATGGTGGATGCGATAATAGTCTGGGCATCAGGACCCGGCACATAAAAGATGCGAGCGAGAGATATTGGACAGAGGATAATCGAAACAGATAAAATAGTGTGATTCAGAAATTTCCTGTAGTCAGGGAGTTATCTCAAAAATCTTAAGTCCGCAGCATTCTTGAATATTAACAAAATCCCGGTCGTTATGAAACAGCAGCAGGCCATGCTCTATGGCTATAGCCGCGATAAGGCAGTCAATGGTCTTTCTTACAGTCTTCCCTTTACGGGCACACGTGCGATAAATATCTGCCGCCTGGATATACGAAGAAATCCCTTGAGGGCCCCTCATGGGGAATTCGAGCAGATAATCCCGTATCTCTCTGTTCTGTCGTTCATCCCTGATCCCTTGAAGTATCTCCGCTACAACAATGCCGGTAAGACAGACATCTTCGTCATTCTCGATAATCCGTCGAAGCTCATGCTGCTGAGGAGTTCCTTTCCCCTCAAGGAAATCAATCCAAACGCTGGTATCTACCAGAATCACATTCTGCCGAGCCTTGATTCGTCAAGATTGCCTTCCCATTTGACCTTACCTTCAAACCGCAGAAGCTTTCTTCTTTTCATCCTTTTTACTAACTCTTCAAGCGCAAAATTTACCAGCTCTTTTTTGGTACTTAGGTGTGTGAGCTTGAACCCGTCCTCTACAAGCTTGTCATCTATTTCAATATTCGTCCTCGACATAAACACCTCCTGTTGCAATACACCTAATTTAGCATAATTTGGTGTATAAATCAACCCTTGGCAACACTTTTCAGAGGCCGGTAGTCACATCGACAGCCGATTTTCCCCCGGGAAGACCGAGGGCCTGCAATATCTCGCGCATGTGATCAATATGAAAGCCGATGTGATAATTGGAAAGTCCATCAGCCCACTGGGCCAGAGTCGGATACTCTCCGAGGGGCGAGTTCTTGAGCATAGGAATATGTGCCCTCCGCGAAAGCTGTTCTTCGGAAAGACCCCCGATAAACGTTGCAATACGCGTATATTCCCGGTCAAATTCGGATAGAAGTTCGGCAAGGCCCATTCTGCTTCGCTTCCCGGACCAATGGGGGTTTTCGGGATCTATGTCTATTTCCGGTGTGTCCCGTTCGAGGAAAACCTTCAGCGTCGGTAAAAGGCCGGTCCCCTCCGGACCGCAGAGGTGAGAGATGATCTGCTTGGGCGACCATCGGCCCTCCGGCGCCCGAGACGAGCTCTCCTCGTCAAGCCCCTCACACGACTTCCTGAATTCGGCCATTTTCGTGAGCACTCCTTGTGCAATCTCTTTTCCATCCTGATTTGACATGTATGCCTTCCTCCTTTCTAGACCTATCTAGATTCTACCAAGACCCGCGTTAGATCTCAACAAAACAACGTAGAAAGCCCCTTCTACGATTGCCGTAGAATATGGAAGTGTGCGCTGCGAGCCTCTTCGCGAACACGTTAGTTATCGAATCACAGACGCAAAATATCGTCAAATGGCTTATAAAAAGTATTTCTTTCTGGTATTATAATAATAACAGTGGGCGTTTTGAGGATAGGTGTACTGTCATCGGGAGCAGAATAAGAGGGGTCATTATTTGAGGATGTATAGGATTCGGATTCTGATATTCCTTATCGCGACAGCTATTGTTATGCAGAATACTTGCCCCTATGGATGGGCGGCAAAGACAGTCTTCATGTCTTCCCACGCGTCGCTATGCCCGCATTGTCCTATAAAGGAGGCAAACCCGCCAGATACCCATAATCATGTAAAAAAGAATTTATCGAATATCAACCATTGTTTTTTGATCCACGTCGTCGAACCCAATAACACATTTCAAATTCTTTCCCCGATAGACCGTGCTCCAGCCATTAAGCCGGACCAATTTAACGATGTGCATCTGGAGCCGCTCCTGCGACCACCTGTACTCAGTCTTTCCTCCTAACTCAACAGTCGCTAAAACATCCGCGTAATCCAAGCCTGAGAACTCAGGACGGACGCCTGCATAACCATGTCCGTCCTAATTCGGCGTTTCGATTCCGCACGGCGTGTTTTAATCATTAAATTACCGGAGGTCTTATATGAATAAAATTAAGCTGATCTCTAATAGCGCAATCGTACTTTACTTTATTGTCGGGTTTGAAATCCTGATAATGATAAGTCCTTTTGCCGGTTTTTTCTATTCGGTATTTAACCCTTTTCTTCTTGAAACCGCAAAGTATCCTGCCACTAAATGGCTCAGCGCTTTTTACCTTCCACACATGGTCATCCCGCCTGGTGATTTCCTGAAGTTCATACGGATCATGGGTTCAGTGCTCTTCGTGTCCGGGGCGGCTGTGTTTATCAGTTGCGCATTGCAGGTATATACGAATAAGTTCCTGAAAAAGGGCACCGCACTGAAAGGTTTCTACTCCATCGTGAGGCACCCCCAATACGTCGGGCTCGCTATGGCGGGCCTCGGCCTTTCCATCCTGTGGCCGAGATTCCTTGTCGTCCCTCTCTGGCTTGGAATGATAGTGCTCTATTATTTTCTTTCCAAAGACGAAGAAAGGAGAATGCTGAACAGGCATCCGGAGACATACAGGCCATACATGGAGAAAACAGGCATGTTCCTGCCCAAAAAGATCGAAAGACGTTTGTCTCCTTCAGGCGTCATGGGGAAAATTGCACTGTTTGTTCTGATTACCGCATTTACCATCGGGGGTGCATTTTCTCTGAGGTACTACACAATAAAGCACCTTCCCCTCTGGACAAGTTCAAACGTAGTAGCCCTGTCGCTTCTTTCGGAAGACACTCAAAAGATGGAGCACAGAATGAATGATATACTTTCGATGAAAGAGGTGGGGACAAGGTTGAAAGATAATGAGAAGTATCTCGTTTATTTCATGCCTGTAGATTACATTATGCAGGGAATGATTGCAGATACAGGAGATGAGTGGAGACTTTACAGGAGACACGTCACCATAATCAGATTTCTCGACTGGATATTCCACCCTTTCAGTCACTTGTCTGGTCACCATTCCGTCCTTAACCATGGATCGCATGACATGAACAAAGGAGTAGTCAGAAGGCTGGTTTTTTTGAAGGTCTCAGATGGGACAATCAGTGAGCCATACGATTTCTTTTCAATAAACGCTGAGAGGGTCCCTCAGTTCATGGTGGACGTGGACATCCATAATCTGATGCTCATCGTATTGAAGGACCTGCCGAAGGAAACCGGCTGGGGTAATATGCCGGTCCCGACGTTTTAGGTTTTCCATGGGAAGAACCTTAATTACTGGGTGGAGGGATTGTCGATTGTTTTTTTCATTTTGATGAAGAACAGTTTCATATTGTTTTCATATATTTATGCTATGCTAATTTATAAAGAAATAGCTTATCTCTATGAGGACAATGCTTTTATGGCTGCTTCATTTGGTTCGGTACATGAAGACAATCGGCTTCTTCAAGCCAAATATAACATTACGGCTTGGTTTTACGATATCCTGGACTATCCTTGGGAACGGCAGTACAGGAATTGGAGACCGATTCTCCTTCAAGACGTGCAGGGAGAAGTGTTGGAGGCCGGCGTCGGCAGCGGACGGAATCTCAGATATTACTCTAAGAATGTGAATCTCATCGGGATAGATCTCTGCCTGGAGATGCTTCGCAGGGCGGTGAAAAGGGGCAAGGCTGCGCTTTGCAACATTGATCTCCGGCAGGAAGATGCAGCCCTCATGCAGTCCATTCCATCAAATCACTTTGATTGGCTCGTCTCCACGTTTTTGTGTTGTGTGATGCCTGATCGTCTCCAGCCGCTCGCGATCAAACAGTTCGAACGGATACTGAAACCTGGCGGGAGCTTCAGGCTCCTGGAAATGGTTTACTCAAATGACCCGAAATTGAGGAGACGACAGGAGTTATTGACGGGATTCATTGAGAAGGTTTATGGAGCGCGGTTCGACCGTCATACCCTTGCTCACATAGATAAGTCTGAAAAACTCAGGATTACGAATACCTACTTCATAAAAAAAGATGTCTACCTGGTGATCGAGGGCCAGCGAACAGATTAAGTGTAGCGGTTTACAAATTATCAAAAAATCAAATATTCAAATAGGCCGCATCACCGGCGGGACCGAACCGCAAGAACGCGAAAGTAGGGGTAGCTGCAGTCGTGGCTGAGTTCACGACCATTGCCGAAATAGAAGTACCACGCGACCGACGAAGCATCCAACTCTGACGCCCATACCCAAAAGGCACTAACATGAAACATAGGATCAGCACCACCGGGCTTGTATTTGTCATATAAGCTCTTCAGTTCATCCCTTGTCGGCAGACGCCATCCGCCTCCGGCAAGGCTCAAACTTCGAACATACTCCTCTGCCTGATAATGATTCATCGTCCGATCAGGGGCGGGCGCCCATTGGAGCCCGAGTTCTGAGTCATAAATGACCCCATCTTTTAAAGTGAATCTCGTATGGGGGACAGACAGGCATGATAAGAGAAGCAGGCAGGCCAAAAGCCCCTTGATCAAGCGACTCGTCTTTACACTCATATAGGATCTCTTTTAAAATTTAATGTGTTATTGAATTGAATATTAGCAAATACCACTTTCTTAGGCAAGTGAAATTTACCGCGATGTAAATCTGCGGAGGCTCGTTTCGATTTTTATGTGATGCACCGTGGGTATTTTTCACGAAAAAAGGATGGTAACATTGGACTGTCCGAAAATCTAACCAAGAAGTTTTATCAAATGTTTCAGACTTCTTGATGTTTCCGGGTTGAGCTCTTCATCCCTGAAATAATACTTTTCAAATTCTTTTACGAACAAAGAGGCCCTCTCCCTTTTATCAGCATCTTCGATCTTCATCACAAATTCCTCAAGGCCTTCGGATTTCATTTTTATATAGCCAAGCTTGCCTGCTTTTTTCAGGAATAGCCGCAGGATGTCTTCCGAGGCGCCTTTTCTCCTCTGTACAAGAAGAAAAAAAGCATAAAAGACACTAACTGTAAAACAGATAAACAACGAGTACCTGATTAAACCCTCCTTTCTAAATCTGAAATTGAAAGCCGGCCTTTTAATTCCGGTACGCAACGCATTAAGGAGCGATAGCTGCCCCTCAAAATCATAATTAATTACCGAAGCATTCCAGGCATAGCTGAAGGAGTCAAACACCAGCCTCATGGTGAAAAACAGGTTCCTCCTTAAGGCCCCTTCGAAACTGCCGCTGCTTATCGGTGTCGGGTCCACCCTGACCCAGCCCTTATGGTCCAAATATACCTCTACCCATACGTGCGCATTTCTTTGCGGGATTATATAATACCCTCCCATCTCGTTGTAGTAGCCGCCCCTGTAGCCTCCAACCAGCCTTGCAGGAATGCCGGCGGTCCTTAGCATGACCGCCATCGCCGACGCAAAGTATTCACAATTGCCATACCGGTATTTGAAAAGGAAGTCTTCCAGCGGGTGGGCTGTCAATGGCAGGTTTTGAAGACCGTACCTGTAATTGCCGTTCTTCAGAAAAGAAAGCATCGATTTGACCGTGGCCTCCCTATCATTCCCGGCAAGGCGTTTTACCAGCTCCTCTATCTTCTCTGCCTTATCTTTCTTATCTTTCTTATCTGTCTTCCCGGGGCCTGCCCCAGGCAATTGCAGGTAAAGGTCCCTGTTGACCGTTATCTCCGGTAATATTTCGGCCAGGCTTGACGATGCATGGTATTTAATTCGCTTTGTTATATTTTGAGGCAGTGAAAAAGTCAAATCGCGCCGTCTCTGAATGTGCTGCAGAGAAATATTCAACGGCTTATCCAGGGCAAAAACATATTTATTTTCATAAGGCTCCAGGTAAATAGTCTGTTGAATTTGTTTCCCCGGAATGTATGTAAAATGAGAAACTTCTTCAGGCGCTTTCAGCGAACTCTTCCATGATGTCCCATCAAAATAATCAAGCACAATGCCTCTCCAGTACAATAGGTCCTCACTTATTTTCTCCATGCTTACGCGAAAAATAATCGTAGTGTCTTCCTGAATGCCGGAAACCGTTCCAAGCTGAACATGGTCGGTAAAACCGGTAGCAGCTCCGCCGCCGCTTCTGTTGAGGAAATCGAACATAGGGTAATTAGTACGCGGCAGAACAATAAACAGTATGACTGTCATCGGCGCCGCAGCCAGCGGTATCAGCAGGGATTTAGTAATGATGCGCATCACAACTGGGGCTTGAAGCGCCAGTTCCCTGTCCTGCGCGTAATAAGTAAGCAGGATAAGAGCTGTAGAACAAAGCGCTGTCAAGGCCACAAAGTACACAAGAAACACCATATCGAGCGAAAGAAGCGCCGCTCCCGCCAATAACAATACCGACATCAAATAAATCTGCATGTAATCCCTGAACCTTTTATCCTCAAATAATTTAATGAGAAGGAGGACCGAAAGGGCCTCAATAGAAGGAAGCGCGAAATTTTCCATGCTCATTCGGGTAATGGCGAAAATAATGAACGCTATGGCTATGAGGGTGAGCACCCAACGCGGAACAAGGACCAGTTTCCTGTATTCGATCACTGCTGAAATAAAGTAAAAGCAGGCAAAACCCGCGGCAAACAATGGGGGCAAGTGAGGCACAACAGAAAGAAACCCAATGGCGCCGATAGCATAGGTCAGCACTTTTACCACATCTTCAATTCTGATCAGCCGGTTATGACTCACCATATAAAGCAAGCCCCCTCAACATGCTTATCTTGTGCGTTTTGGACAAACCGGGCTTATAGATTGTGCCTGTCAACTTCAGACCAACAGGTATTTTATTCCTGAAAGAATTTATTATGAAGTACGTTATACATGAGATTTTTTCCTCCCTGTCCCGGATGTCCACTCTCTCAAAATCTATCAGCACAGGCTGGTGGGACGCCATTAAAAACTCCTTAGTTTTAAGTTCGCCCGTCTTGGCGCTCGATTTCCAATGTATATATTTAGAGGGATCGCCCGAGGCATAGTTTCTTATCGACACCAGCTCCCCATCGTATCCGGATTTTTGAGCGTAATGCTCCCCGCCACGCATGGCCCGGTCTCCCAAAAAACTGTGCAGTTCACACTTTTTTAACTGTGGAAACACTACTGCCTCATATGCAGCGGCAGCTGCCTTATATCTGGTAAAAAAGTTGAAGGGATATACAGACGACAGATACACCAGTTTGCTGCGATAGCTCCCTCTCCTGGAAAAATAAAAATCCAAGTATTTTTTCCCCACTCCCTTTGCAGGGACAAAAGGAAACAGCACTTCCTTATCGTCAATAGTTACTCTAATTAAAAATGCAGGCAGTATTCTCCTCTTGTTTTGCAGTGTAATCTTCACCGGGACATCGGTTGCCGCAAAAATCTCCTCGGGAAGATCAAGTGCGACATGCAATCCCGATAAATTACTCCTTCCGAAAAACCCCGAAACACCCATTAGCCCCAGGAATGCAGCCACAATAAGATACACAAGGTTGTTGCCGGTATTGATTGCCGAAAAGCCGAGAAATAATGTCAGGACAATGTAAATCCAGCCCGCCCTTGCAATTTTTATTACACCGGGGCCGGTATCTGTTCGATTAGCGATTGAACGATCTCCCTTTTTTCAAGGTGTTCATATTCCTCCCTGAAGATGACCCTGTGAGGTATCAGATAATCCGCAAGCTCTCTGATATCTTCAGGTATGACAAAGTCCCTTCCATTAAAGTAGGCATTGGTCCTCGCAGTATACTGTATTGCCAGCGCCCCCCTAGTAGAAAGACCGGCCGTCAGATATTTGCTGTTCCGTGTAGCATCAATAATAGAGAGGATGTACTCAAGGATTTTGTCCGAAACATATACTTTATTTCTTATATCCTCATTTATGGCAAGCACTTCATTTTTATCCATCATAGGCTTAAGGCTGTATAACTCGGCCCTCCTGCTGCCTCCCCTTAAAATCTCCTTTTCCGCTTTCCTTGTAGGGTAGCCTATGCTTATTTTCATCATGAAACGGTCTAATTGGGATTCGGGAAGAGGAAAGGTGCCGAATTGCTCTACCGGGTTCTGCGTAGCGATCACGAAGAAAGGCTGGGGCAACCGGTAGGTCTGCCGCTCGATCGTGGCCTGCTTCTCGCCCATGCTCTCTATAAGCGCACTTTGTGTCTTTGGAGTGGCCCGGTTAATTTCATCTATCAGCACAATATTATTAAATACAGGTCCCGAGCGAAATTCAAATTCTCCGGTATTTTTGTTGTAAATGGAAAGCCCGATGATGTCTGTAGGCAAAAGATCACTGGTACACTGTATCCTGCCGAAATCAAGACCAAGCGCCTTGGCTATTGCAATAGCCAGAGTTGTTTTGCCCAGTCCAGGCAAATCTTCTATAAGAAGATGTCCTTTCGAAAAAAAAACAATGAGCGACAGCCTTAGCGCCTGCTCCTTTCCGTGCAGATATCCTGAAAGAAACTCTATGATATCATTGATCTTCTGACTTCCGTTTCCCATTGCCATTATGTTGTCTATCAGCCTGTCGGTAAAGAGATTGCGCCTATTTGATCGACCGGACCGCCTCATCAAAAAGCTTGTCCATGGCCTTAGCATCGTAAGAAAGACGGGTAAGAATCTCAGACAACTTATACTGACCGAGGCGGGCAGTTTTCTCGGCCCACTTCTGGTAAGTCTCAGCATGTTCCATATTATGTTCCTTCCAGTGGTAAAACAATTTTTCGAGTTTCTCCAGTTCATTCATAGGTAACACCCCTCCTCAGGTAACAGGCATAACATAGGTAACACAATAGACAGCATGTTAAAAACATTAACATTAATATTATAACATCCCTAATTAATCATTGACCAATTAAAGGAAGGGATCGGCAGACCCGCGCATCGCGTCTAAAAACAAGTACTCCCCTCTTCTCCTGCCTTCCTTTGACCTCACTAATGCTGATGGAAAAGATAATGTGAATGCAGATGGGTATGGGCTGTTTTACCGTGAAAATGAATATGTTCGTGTATCAAATTCACTTTCAGGAGCAGCTCCTCATCTCTCAGTATATCGTCAGAACTGCCGGTCCTCTCAATACTGTGGCCTTCTGATAAAACAGCTACCTTCGCGTGCAGTTCTCCGACGAGTGAGAGATCATGAGTAGCTATCACGATTGTTTTACCTGCCTCGTTCAAGGCCACAAGAAGCTCCATAAGAAAACACTGTGTCCTCGGATCAAGACCATTAGTCGGTTCATCGAAAAGCAGGACTTCCGGGTTCATGGTGAGTACCGAGGCGATTGCGACACGTTTTTTTTCACCTCCGGAAAGCATATAAGACGGCCTATCTTTCAGTCCTTCGATATTGAGCATCTTCATTACCTCATATGCCCTGTCAAGAGCTTCAGTCTCATTCATATTCAGCTGCAGCGGGCCGTAAAGCACTTCATCAAGCACTGTAGGACAAAAAAGCTGGACATCGGAATCCTGGAATACGAATCCGACGCTGCCCCGGAAATGGCGCAAGAAATCCTCATTATGCAATGTTTTCTCCGATACTTCATTGCCTTTAAAATAGAGCGCTCCCTCCGGGGACCCCGAAGGTCCTGAAGGATAGATAAGCCCGCCCATTATTTGCAGGAGCGTGGATTTTCCGCTTCCGTTTGCACCTATAACAGCGAAACGCTCGCCCGCACTGATGCACAGGCTGATATCTATAAGCGCCGGAATCCTGTCGTAATAACGATAGCTTACTTTTTCAATCCTTAATATAGGTTCCACGCATCACCTCACGTTTTTTTACAGGGATGACAGGAGCGAGTAACGCCGAGCCCAAACTGAGAATGCGTATGAACATGGCCACTATAACGAATTGTCTCTTGGCAATGAAGGTAGTTTCAGCGCTCCGATAAACAGCCTGCCCCTGCCGAGCCCTTCCATATATTAGAGTTTCTTTATAAACAAACACTAATGACGGTCCCTGCAAAAAGTATGAACAAGGTAAAGAGCCAGTCTCCTGTCCCGAAAAGCCGGCAACCGTAAAATCGCATATCATCTGAAAAGCCCCGCGACAGCATGGCCTTGAAAACTTCCTCGCATCGCAGCTGTGTTTTTTTAAAAATAAATGCTATTCTGCCGGCAACCCACATACGCCCGTCAACTCCGTTCGTCCGCCTGGCAAGGCGGCTCTTTTTGGCAAGGTACATCTCTTCAATCGTTCCGGCAAAAATAAAAATATATTTATAGGTCAAGGTAAGTACCATTAAAAAAACATCGGGGACCCTCAACACCTTCAATGCCTTGACCAGCAAAGGGAATGGTGTAGTAGAGATCACGAGTAACGACAGGGCGACTGAATTTGCCACCCTGAGCGTGAGCATCATGACACCGGCTATGCCTTGCCTGGTGATTCCTATCTGCTTTGGTATATGATAGCCCCAAAAATCATACGGCTTCGGGAGTTCAACAAGACGCATGACGATCTCCCCGCCGGTGATAGTATTCAAGGAGGCCGGCAGCGCAACGGTAAAGCCGAAAAAAAAGCCGAAAAACAACACCCTTTTGTAAAAGTCCGCAATGTTTGCCCCTGAAAAAACAGCAAGGGCGAAGATGAACACTCCTATGCTCATTTCAGCATAAACCGACTGTTTAAAACTGATGATCCCTATGAAAAAGAATAAAAAAAAGAGTTTGGCCCGAGCATCGAATTTCTGAAGAAAACCTTTCGTAGATGCCAGTTCCCATTGGATATAACCGGCCTTGACCACTCCGGCAATGTAGCTTAGCCCCTTATCGACAAAAGAACTCCCCATAGATGACGTTTTGAGCACTGGAAGGCCCGGGGCATGTCTTTCCAAAAGAAAAGAGGGGATTTTATTTTCCATTCTTTACGAGCAATCTGGAAATCAGATAAACGACGCTGACCGCAACAATAATTCCTAAAAACCCTGAAATAATATAATAAAGCGCCTGTGCAGCCATAGGTGCGTTCTCTCCGCCGAAATTATAGTCGCGGACAGGCGCCTTCCATATCCCGGCAATTTTTTTCATGCCTGCCGGCACATACCCTATAAGCCTTTCAATCTTATCGGTGCCCCATTCTCCCCATGCGCCCCCGGCGTTGAACTTTTTTGGAATCAAAATGCCAAGCGGCGAAAGAAGCGCCATTACCAAAAGTCCGGCCAGCAGCTTTTTCTGAAATGGTGTCATAATAACGCCTCGTTATCCTTTTTCCATAAATAAAAAACCACGAAAGTTCCATAACCTTCGTGGTTTATGCCTTCGTGGCCTGCTCTTACATTAGCAAAGCAACCGCTCTTTGTCAAGCGCACCGCATCCGGAAAGGACCGGCAGGGGCAGGCTGTTTATCGGGAATTGCCCATGAAGGTCAGACAAGTGATCCCATTCTCCCGGCTTCCTCTCTTGTAAAAACAAAATGACCCCATACCGTAATTACTGACTGCCGTAAAACCGTTATCTACCACTTTTTTAATATGTCCGGAAACACTTTCTCAATAAACTCCGCAGGGCTCACTATCGTGAGATTATACGTCCCGGCGCCTTTTAATCTGTCAAAATCCTTCTTATCTCCGGTAATAAGGTAATCTGCACTGCATGCCATCGCAGAAGCAAGGACCGGGACATCCTTTTCAGCAGTCGCCCCCGTCATGGTTTCTACCGTTTTCTGCGAGGGTAATGGTACGACTTCGAGGCCGAGCTTAGGCAAATACCTGCGATACAGCGGGAGGGCCCGCGGCATTTTTTTCTTTAGGTTCCGCTCAACCTCCAGAAGGTTATAGCGTCCTGTCGATCCTGTAAGCATAGGCAACCTGAGCGTTAGAAGATCAAGAATAATGCGCGGCGCCCCCTTGTCCGAGAATAGTCCGGAAAGGAGCACATTGGAATCGAGAAAGACCTTACATCTTTTTCTTTCGGCCATAGGTCTCTTTAAATAAACCTTCCCTTTCCTCTTTGGCGCCCTCAATAAGCTCGTCCACTGTGAGGCCGGATGCTTTGAGCAACTTCATCAACTGTCTCCGTGCCTCGTCAAGCTCCAACCTCTGCGGGGTAATGACGAGCGAATCTCCGACAGGCAAAATAGAGACAACATTACCTTCTTCCATGTGACTCATTTCCCGTATTTTCTTTGGGATCGTGAGCTGTCCTCTGGCCTTTATCTCTGCTATTGCTGCTTTAGCCGCTTCCATACTTGCCCTCCACATTATACTATTCTGATTTCAGAATATCAGATTTCAGAATATTTTGCAAGAGCTGATTTCTGCCGGACTGCTTCTGAGAATCAGCATACCTGAAACTGGTATAATTGCGCATATCAATAAGTGAGAGAAGTTAAAATATGAAAACCATCTATCGGAGGCAGGATATGAAATTAAAAATTGGTGTCATGGGTACAGCAACCGGGACCATTTCGAAAATTCAAAAGAAAATCGCTTATGAATTAGGCCGTGCCATCGCTCAAAACGACTGCCTGACCATTACCGGCGCCTGTCCCGGGCTGCCTCTTGAGTCGGCAAAAGGAGCACATGAGGCGGGCGGGATAGTAGTCGGCATTTCACCCGCCTTGAGCGGCTGGGAGCACGTGAACAGATATCATTCGCCTCTTGAGTACCATGATGTGCTGATATATACTGGAAGCGGGCTCATGGGAAGAGAGGTTGTAAATATACGAAGCTCCGACATAGTCGTTATAATCGGCGGGCGTTCAGGCACTCTCGGAGAATTTTCGATTGCTTACGACGAGGGCAAGTTAATCGGCGTTCTTGACAGCAGCGGCGGCATTGCCTCTGAAATCAGGAACATCGTCAAAATCGTAAAGAAGAGGACCGGCGCCAAGGTAATATATGTCAGAGAGCCGGGCATCCTGGTCAAAAAACTAATTGCTTATTTCACTAAAGAGCACTACAAACACCCCAATGTCCACCATGTCCGTGCACTGGCTAATGGACCAAAAAAACTACCTGTCTGAAGTACTGAGCATATGCTGGACATATGGAAGAGAGCGGCAGGGGCAGGCTGTTTATCGGAGCGCTGAAACTACTTTCATAGCCGGAGATAATTCGTTATAGTTGCCTTGATCATACCCATCCCCGGCTGGGGCTCGGCGTCACTCGCCCCTGTTGGAGCAGACCCGTGCATCGCTCCGATAAACAGCCTGCCCCTGCCGCTCCAATAATTTGATAATATAAAATAAACAGCAGGAGAGGGGAGCACTTGTTTTTCGACGCGATGCACGGCTCTACTGCAAAGGGGCGAGTAACGCCGAGCCCAAACTGAGAACGGATTCGAGTATCTCCGCAATGGAAAATTTGGATTTGCCGACGAAGGTAGTTTCAGCGCGTCGAAAAACAAGTGCTCCCCTCTCCTGCCTTCCTTGCAAAAACAAACTGACCCACTACCTTCCTTGTCGCTTATTTGACCTGGCACGCCTGCAAATTTTATTATAGAAGTCATGCTTTCTCCTGAAGAACAGTTGGCGACAATCAAGAGAGGAACTGTAGAAATCATCCTCGAAAAAGAGCTGCTCCACAAACTCGAAAAATCCTGTAAAGAAAGAAAACCGTTACGGGTAAAGGCGGGTTTTGACCCGACAGCTCCCGATATTCATCTCGGACACACCGTACTGCTTGAGAAAATGCGCCAGTTTCAGGAACTGGGTCATGAAATCATCTTTTTGATCGGAGATTTTACCGGTATAATCGGTGATCCCACCGGCAAATCCGAGACGAGAAAACCGTTGACCAGCGAGGATGTGTTAAAAAATGCCGGCACCTATAAAGAGCAGGTATTTAAAATACTCGATCCCGGAAAGACCCTTATCCGGTTCAACAGTGAATGGCTCATGAATCTGACCGCGATGGATATAGTCAGGCTGCAGGCAAAGCAAACGGTGGCCCGGATGCTTGAGCGTGAGGATTTCAAACAGCGGTTTCACAGCCAGAGCCCTATCGGCATACACGAATTCATGTACCCTTTGCTTCAGGGCTACGACTCCGTAGCGCTCGGCGCAGACGTCGAACTCGGAGGTAACGACCAACGGTTCAATCTGCTGATGGGCAGAGAGCTGCAGCAGGAATACGGCCAGCCCCCGCAGGCGCTTGTGATCATGCCCCTGCTGGAGGGGCTGGACGGCGTGAAAAAGATGTCGAAAAGCCTGGGCAACTATGTGGGTATTTTTGACCCTCCCAGGGAAATGTACGGGAAGCTGCTGTCCATTAATGATTCTATTATGATCAAGTATTACGAACTGCTGAGCCACCTCACCAATGAGGCACTGCATGACCTTAAAGAGGGTCTGCGGTCCGCAACTGTGCATCCAAAGAAAGCAAAGGAAGACCTTGCCCTCGAACTCGTGGAGAGATATTGGGGAAGAGAAGCTGCGCTTCATGCAAAGGAGGAATTCGACAAGGTCTTTAAAGAAAAAGGGACCCCTGACGAAATCCCTGTTTTTGAGCTTCACTGGAATGAGGAAAACCTGTGGCTTCCACAGATACTAAAAACATCCGGAGTCGTCTCAAGCACAGGCGAGGCAATGAGGCTTATAAGGCAGGGCGCAGTCAGCATAGATGAGCAGAAGGTCGATGATCCGAACATAAAGATCGCAAAAGGGAATTATCTTATAAAAGCCGGAAAAAGAAAATTTATCAGGATAGTACCGCTATAGGCGGTTGTCAGGATAAGATCAGGGAGTTACAAAGAGTATGTGCGAGTTTTGTACTAAACACGGAGACGGCAAGATCTGGTATAAGAATGCCTTGAACTATTCGCAGGATTTGCTGTCCGATCTGAACAGGCGGCGCTATATCAGGAGCTTTTTCGAAGAGACTATCCAAAATGGATTTGATACACTCGGCAGGCTTGAAACAATTGTCCGGAAAAAAGGCCGCCTGCCTGACAAGGTAAAGCAGGCCATGGTGTTACGGGCCAAGACAGAGCATTTCGGCCAGGTGCTCCCAATTGAAGAGGTCCGCGAACTGGTCATGAAGTCTGCCGCACTCGTCCGTATGCCCTGTGCCTGCCGCTGGTCGACTGACAGGAAAGAAATGCGCTGTTGTTATGGCATCAGTTTTGGCCCTGAGCCCTGGTATAAGGATTGTGACATGAGCTATTTCGGGACTCCTCCTGACGCGGGACTCGAGGCCCTTTCACGTGAGGAGGCGCTCCTGCAGATGGAGGAGCTGGAGAATTATGGCGCTATCCATACCATATGGACACTTATGACGCCCTTTATCGGGTCGGTCTGCAACTGCTCCCTCAATGGATGTCTTGCGATGCGCACTCTTACCGGCATTGGGGTCGAGACTATGGCGCGGGCTGAATATGTTGCCCGGGTTGATGCAGACCGTTGCAGCGGTTGCGGCCTTTGCGCTGAACACTGTCAGCTCGATGCCATCAGTTTTAAAATGGACTGCGGCAAGGAGGTTGCAGCCATAGCCCCTGACAAGTGCTTCGGCTGCGGCCTCTGCCGGAAGGCCTGCACTGAAGGAGCGCTGGCGCTGGAGTTGAGATATCCAGGACCAATTGCCTGATCAGTCTATTATCATGTTCTATATTCCGCATTGATCTTTACATACTCTTCGGTCAAATCACAGGTCAGTACCGTTGCAGAGCCTTTGCCTAGATGGAGGTCGGCCGTTATTATAATCTCCTTGCCTCGAAGCCTTTCATTTGCCTCTTTATCCTTCCCTGTACTTTTTCCTTTATTCGCCACCCTGATGCCGTTAAGCATAATATCGGTCCGGTCCTCTCTGATGTTTATTCCAGAGTATCCTATGGCAGCTATGATTCTTCCCCAGTTCGCATCATTGCCGCAAAGCGCGGTTTTGACCAACAGCGAATTTGCAATCGCAAAAGCCCCTTTTTTGGCCTCGCCATTATTTTTTGCATTTTTTACCATGACCTTTACAAACTTTGAAGCGCCCTCTCCGTCTCTTATTATCATCTCGCTTAATTCGCGGGTGATTTGTGAAAGTACCGACGAGAAACGCTCAAAACCAGCAGATGCTTTCTTAATCGAAGCATTGCGTGCCATGCCGTTTGCCATCATCAGGACCGTATCGTTCGTCGACATATCGCCATCGACCGTAATTAAATTGAAAGACTGCTCCACAGCGTTTCTCAATGCACTGTCGAGCGCGGAACGCTCAATGCTCGCGTCGGTCATAATAAAACAAAGCATTGTGGCCATATCAGGGCATATCATCCCTGCGCCCTTGCATATGCCAGAGATTGTCAGGAATGAGCCGTCCACCTTTATCTTCCTGCTGACCGCCTTAGGGAAAGTATCGGTCGTCATAATAGCTGCGGCAACATCGTCAATACTTGACCGTCCCAGGGAGTCTGAAAGTCCGGCGATCACTGGACGTATTCTCTCCATCGGCATGGGAGTGCCGATCACCCCTGTAGAACATACATAAACAGAGCCGGCTTTCAATTTCAACGCTTCGGCAGCCAGGGCAGCCATTTCCATCGCGTCCTTCATGCCCTGCTCTGCGGTGCAGGCATTGGCATTGCCGCTGTTGACGATAATCGCCTGCCCTTTCCCTGACCTTATCCGTTTCATGTCGAGCTTCACCGGCGCAGCTTTGACATTATTGGCGGTGAACATGCCGGCAACGACAGATTCCATTTCCGAATAAATAAGCGCAAGGTCCTTCCTGCCGGGTTTTTTTATTGCTGCTTCAGCAGTCGAAAAAAGAATATCCCTTCGGTACTTTGATGTTCATTTTCTCAGGCATCCTCTTAAACTCCCAGGCCGATTATTCTGGCATTTATTGATTTCTGTTTAACGGTCAACACTGCAAGCGAGGGGTGGAGCTTTAACCTCCGGGCCCCTGCACTGCCAGGATTAAGAAATAATACGCCATTACGCCTGTCAATTAAAGGCTGGTGTGAATGACCGGAGATAACAGCGCTAAAACCTGATACCACAGGGTCCAGATCAAGCTCATTGACATTGTGGAGCACATAAAAAGAGACCATCCCTATCTCCACAACTTCAGTCAGCGGCAGTTCTCGGGCCCAGTAGTCCTGGTCAGTGTTGCCGCGCACTGCAACAACAGGAGCAACGATACGCAGCTGCTCCAGCACCTCCCGAGTCCCGACATCGCCGGCATGAATTATAAGAGAAACACCCTGCAACGCCGCAACTGCCTCCGGCCGCACAAGTCCATGGGTATCGGAAATGACCCCCACCAGGTATTCGCCATTTGGACCGTATACGTTATGTACCACTTATGTTTCAGGACCGCCGTGATAAATTAAAGCCATTGCGTATTTGAATGAAAATTATAACAGATCAATACTCTTTTTTTAAAACTCCGGGTAGCGGATATTTTAAGTGCCGGGTCATTTCAAGCCGTATTTCTCTATCTTATAAAACAGGCTTCTCATAGAGATTCCCAAAAGATTCGCCGCTCTTGTCCTGTTGCCCTGTGTTTCCATAAGCGCTCGCACAACTGCATTACGTTCTGCTTCGTTCAGAACTTTTTGAAGGGGTTGCACCTCCGGTGAAGGAAGAGGCGTGCTGTTTATCTTATCGCAGGGCAGGAGGGGCAGGTGTTCCAGTTCCATGATGGTGTCCTGGAGACGCATGGTAATCATGGCCCTTCCAAGGACATTTTCGAGTTCCCTGACATTCCCGGGCCAATCATATTCGAACAGGTTCTGAACTGCAGTCTCAGATATTCTCTGCACCTCGCGTCCGAACCCCTGATTGAGTTTGTTGATGATATGCTCCGCCAGGAGTTTCAGGTCATCCTTATGCTCTCTGAGAGGCGGTATCTGAATAGGGAAGACATTCAGCCGGTAGTAGATATCTTCCCTGAAGGTCCGGGACGCGACCTTCTCTTCCAGGTTGGCATTGGTGGCAGCGATGACCCTCACATCCACGGGAAAAGGACTTGTCCCGCCCACGCGGATTATCTCCTTTTCCTGAAGGACCCTCAGGAGTTTACTCTGGAGGGACAAGCTTATATCCCCTATTTCATCAAGAAAGATCGTTCCTCCATTGGCCTCATCAAAGAGCCCCTTTTTCCCTCCCTTCAGAGCTCCCGTAAACGCGCCTTCCACATAGCCGAACAATTCGCTTTCCAGGAGACTCTCGGTCAAGGCAGCACAGTTGACTCTCACAAACTGGCCCTTCCTTCTCGAACTCGCGTTATGGATAGCGTGAGCGAAAAGCTCTTTTCCCGTTCCGCTGTCGCCTCGTAACAGAACAGTCGCAGGGGTCTGGGCAGCCATACGGGCTTGCTCCTTGGCCCGTTTCATTACAGGACTTTCACCGATAATGTCCAGGCATGTATACCGCGCTTCCAGGCGACGAAGCAGCTTTTTGGCCTGAGACAGTTTTTCGGTAAGAGATATTATCTCGGAAATATCATGAATCACCCCGACACTGCCGCTGATTTTCCCGTCGATAAAGATCGGAGCAACATTCGCGATGACTTCTTTCCTGGCAGGCCCCACCTTCATACGTTCATTATGGACGGGTTTGCCGGACTGGATCACCTTCATGTGCATGCTTTCACCCTCGGCAATATCGACAGTCACCGATTTATTCAGGACCGCTGCCTTAGGCAAGCCGGTCAGTCTGGTATAGGCGGAATTTACGATGATGTTATTGCCTTTGTCGTCGGCCACGGAGATGGCATCCTCGGTGGCCTCGATAATTGCTTCAAGAAGGCTGCGCACTTTCCAGAGGTCTGAAACCTGCTCGGCAAGCGTCGTGATCTCTGTTATGTCGCGGAAAACCGCAACAGCTCCTGTTATCCGACCCTCCTTATTCCTGACAGGCACCCTGTTAGTGATGATTACAGTTTTCCCCAGTATTTGCTGCTGATTAAGTTCAGGCTCTCCTTCAGATAAAATGATATGCAGACGAGTATTTGGAATCACGTCTACCGCGAGCTGTCCCGTTATTTTATTCCCCTCCAGTCCGGTTATCCTCCCGGCAGCCTTATTGAAGAGTGTCACAATACCGGCTTCGTTCACGGCTATCATTCCGTCATGGGTGGAGTCAAGAATGATTTCAATCTCTTCTTTGGTGGTAGCATTCATAACAGGCGTTCGTCCTTTTATAATATATATTACCCTAAATCTGGCAAGAAACTCAGTATCAGCCTTAATCGGCAAGAAATTCTGACGCACCATCGTCTAATTTATACCAGCTTAAAAAGGTCTTCTCCCTTACTCCACTCAAAGCTGTGAGCATGGCATTGCATTATATATCGCCCCTGATGGTAAAAATCGCGCAACCGGTAATGAACGGGGATCGATTGAGAAATAGCAGAAAAGAGGTAATTAAATGAACGGAAAAGTTCCAGATTGTTTTGGTGCGATGAGGAATGCCGCATCTACCTCTCAGAATCGGGATTGGAGCTGCCGTTAAGAACGCCCTATAACACGTGATAACTATACCTGACAAAATTCGGAGTCCACCCTGATACTCCGCACTTTCACAAGTTTAAAAAACACAAAGACTTTGTCCCGTACTGCGCACATCATTTTCACTCAGTTCAGATTGGCGCTGCTTTTTAGACTTCTCATGAACCATGACGGCATGCAGTGTGTGGTACAAATAATAATCGATAAAAAAGGTTCAGCACGTGAAGAAAATCAGTTTTGTCCCGAAGCATACAGGAGCTATGGGGATAGTTGAGACCTATTCTATGATCCCAGATTCACCGACGCCCACACATATCCATTCTTTGCAACGATGGAGATTTACGGCAGAACTACGCGTGACACCCGGCATGCAGCGGCGCGCAGAGCCGTCCGCTGCATGCCATTATTAGGTGCATGACCTCTTCTCATACCGGCTTGATGTTCTGATTCATCCGGAAGAGGTTCGTCGGGTCGTACTTCTTCTTGAGATCCACCAGCCGATTGTACGTCGCACCGTACGCGAACGCGATGCGGTTAGACTCGTCTTGGGTGAGGAAATTGATGTACGCGCCGCTGCTGGCAAACGGCTGTGACTTGGCGAAGAACTTGCGTGCCCAGGCGATGCATCGCTCGTCCTCGGCGGACGACTCCCAGCGGCCGTGCACGTTCATCACGTAATTGGCGTCTCGGTTCGAGTAGGCCATCGCCTCGGGCGCTATGCTGGCCGTCTGACCTCCGATCGTGCCGACGAAGATCTCGCATTGCGGCGAAGGCAGCGCACCGGCGTATTCGATGATGGCGTCGATTGCGCCGTCGCTGAGCTTGGAGAAGTTGTGCGACTTCCAGTAGTTGCGCGCACCCGGCGTCAAGAGTGGATCAAAGGCCCGCTGCCAAGCGGTGTACGGCTGCACGCCGATATGCTCGCCGTGCGCCGTGCCGAATCCGCGCAGCGGTTCTATAAGCTTCTTGCCCTCAGCCGGGTCACCCGCATAGCACAGTGCGAGCGCGACGATCTCTTTCCCGTGGACGTCCTTAGGCAGGAAGGGTAGCGGAGGAGCCTTCCGGGTGACCATCCAGACGTTGAGTTCGTCAGGCATCGCCTCGGTGAAGCGGGCGAACTGCGTGAGCACGGACTTCGCCTGGTAGAAGGGGAAGACGATAAGCCCGCTGAGCACGTCTGGCCCGACGGGATGGAGCTGGAACTCGAAGCTGGTGACAATACCGAAGTTCCCACCGCCACCACGCAGCCCCCAGAAGAGGTCACCGTTTTCCGTTTCGCTGGCGTGCACTTGGCTGCCATCCGCCGTGACGACATCCGCGGAGAGCAGGTTGTCGACGGTCATACCGTACTTGCGGCTGAGCCAGCCGAATCCGCCGCCTAGCGTCAGGCCGGCCACGCCCGTGGTCGAGTTGATACCAAGCGGCGTGGCGAGGCCGTGCACCTGAGCGGCTACGTCGAAGTCGGCAAGGGTACAGCCGGGCTCGACAGTTGCCCGCCGGGCATTCGGGGCCACCTGGACGCTCTTCATCAGCGAGAGGTCGATCATGAGGCCATCGTCGCAGACTGCATTGCCCGCGATGTTGTGTCCGCCCCCTCGGATCGAGACGAGGAGATTGTGCTTGCGCGCGAATTCGACGGCCTGGACAACATCTTCCGGCGACGCGCAACGGGCGATCAGAGCGGGCCTGCGGTCGATCATAGCATTCCAGATCTGGCGCGCCTCGGCGTAACCTCCGTCACTAGGAAGAATCAGTTTTCCTCGGAAGTGCGCTTTGAACTCGTCGATATTTGCTTTTTGAAGCTGCTTCATATCTGCCTCCTTTGTTTACGCCTAACGCCATAAATGAGCCGTTCAGCAGGCCCAAGCCGAAAACCCGCCAGGTATTCTTCTTATATCGGTACCCTCTATTTTGAAATTTATCACAAACTGTCATTCACTGCAAGAGACAATTAGTTCACCTAGTTCATCATATGTTTGTGTAATTGATTTTTGATTGTAAGCGACACGATGGCATAGGGCTCAAACAGAGGGTTTTCCGGAAGGATCTGAAAAAATATTTTCGAGACTTCCGGAGTATCTTTTGGGACCATAATACGGGATAAAACATTCTTTCAAGAGAATCCAGTGAGCGTCGCAACCTTTCTTCCTGTAATTGAGACCAGTTTCAGTTCTCGATATCTGAGGAATGCCGATCGTACTGCGCACTTTGCACGGTCTAAAAAGAACGAATTTCGGGCAGGTCGGAGATCTCAAGTCCACCCCGCAAACCGAGATTTTCAAGAAGCGAAAATTGCCGAGAGGTACTACTTATAGTCACCGTGTTTGGACAACCGGAGTGACGAGAATTCCTCCCTTGTGCAAAAAAACATTCTTCCGAAAAATGAGCCATTCACCACGTTTGCTCCTTTTCACTCTATTTAGAGCATTTTCAGACCCCATCACCTCCCGATACGAATCCACTGGAGGGAGTGTATGATTCCGAAAGCACTCAGTAACCAGAGGACCACTACTATAATCACTACCAAATTCAATATTCCTTTTATGGTTGACTGCATCGGGATGTATGTATTAATCAACCATAGGACTACCCCTACGACAATAAGAACAATTACTAAGTGAACCAACGGCATAGTATTCTCCTTTCATGCTGCACATTGAAGAGGAAGGTACACTTTCCCCCTCTCCATAGAGCAGTGTGAAGTCATAAAACTCGCAGTTGAAGAAGAATATGCGGTAAATAACATCTGGGTTAAAGCCCGGCCAGTTCCCAGGGGGCGTGCCGGGGCATGGGAAACCGCTCTACTACTGCCCGAAAACCTTTTTGACTTCCCCGATCTTTCCCTGAGCTTTACCGGCTATCTTTTCGGCTATGCCTTTGGCCTCCACCTTGGGATTATCGGTGATTTTCCCGTGGTGCCATTGTAGGTGGCGGCATCCTTTACCTGATTGCAAGTGGGAAGGCCGGATTTGATGTCGCAGCAGGCTTGGCTTCCAATGGCTATGGTGAAAATTCGCCTGGTGGGTACGCCTTGATGGTGGCTTTGGTCACAGAAGTTGTCATGACTATGATGTTCTTGCTCATTTTTCTTGGTGCGACTGACAAACGTGCGCCGCAGGGCTTTGCACCGATTGCAATTGGCCTTGGTCTTACTTTGAATCATTTGATCAGCATTCCAGTGACCAATACCTCTGTGAACCCTGCTCGGAGCACCGGATTGACGGATAACAACCTGTGGAGCATAATTGAAGTAAAGGGTCCGGATTACTGTTGAATATTTGATAACCTTTTACAAAAAAGAGGAGGCTAAGATGACAGGATGCCCAGATAAAAATTTGGTCCTTGACAGACGTTCCTTCCTTGGAGTTCTGGGAACAGGCGCAGTTGCTTGTTTGGCCGGCCTGCCATCTGTGGCAAAGGGAGCAGGAAGCCCTCTTGACGGAGAAATCGGCCCCTTGACAGAGCCCCGGCGTGCACAAGAATCGTTACAAATTCGTGAGACAGCAGCTATGGATGAGGCAAAAAATTCCCTTACCCCTCATCCGGTCAACGGTGACGAAACCTTATATCCTGATAAGATCGGTAATTACTCCAAAGGACTCCTTCACGATTCTTATGGAGAAGTCAATCTTAGCTCATATCGGTCTCTTATTCATGCATTAACTACGGGTCATCCTTCTGACTTCGAGAACATAATTCTCGGCGGCAATGTCAAACTCGTAGATCCCCAGGCGGGGTTGGCCTTTGATCTGGAGGGCGCCGACTCTCACAAACTGGCTGCGCCTCCGGCACCTGCATTGGCAAGCGCTCAACGTGCAGGAGAGGCTGTCGAAAACTACTGGATGGCGCTCGTGCGGGATGTGCCTTTCTCACAGTACGCAACTAATGCCGTGGTCCAGCAGGCGATCGCTGAGATCAATGCCTTATCAGATTTCCGGGGGCCAAAAGATCCTGTTACAGGCAAGATCACTGCCGATACTCTATTCCGCGGGTTTACCCCGGAGGACCTTGTAGGACCCTATGTATCACAGTTTCTTCTTAAGCCTTTCGCCTTTGGCACCATACAGGTCAGCCAGGCAATGCAAACCTATCTTCCAGGTATTGATTATATGACAGACTTTACCTCATGGCTCGCTGTTCAGAATGGGCAGGGCCCCTTTGCAAAAAACAACATTGACCCAACACTTAGGCACATACGAAACGGCCGCGGCCTATGTGCATATATACATGTCGATGCGCTCTTTGAAGCATTCCTTAACGCCTGTATCATCTTAAGTGACCTCGGCGCGCCCCTGAACGCTGGCAATCCGTACAACAATTCAAAAACCCAAGCGGGCTTTGGCACATTTGGAGTTCCTAACGTACTGGGCCTAATCGGAGAAGTACACCTCAGTGCGATGAAAGCATCCTGGTACCAGAAATGGTTTGTACACCGTGCCCTTCGTCCCGAAGAGTACGGAGGCTTAGTTCACAACACTCTGACCGGTATCAAGAAGTATCCATTGCAAAAAGATATACTGAACTCCTCTGCTGTTCAGCAAGTCTTTAGCCGGAATGGCACTTATCTTCTTCCTCACGCCTTTCCCGAGGGATGCCCGCAGCACCCGTCTTATACCCAGGGGCATGCAACTTGTGCCGGAGCACTGGCCACTTTAATAAAGGCTTTTTTTGACGAGAATTATATTATCCCTAACCCGGTAGTAGCGAGCGATGACGGACTTTCCCTTGTCCCTTACACAGGGGCGGACGCCGACCAGCTCACTATCAAAGCTGAAGCTAACAAGCTGGCTGCCAATATTGGTCTTGGACGGAACCACGCTGCTGTTCATTGGCGCTCTGACTATCAGCAATCTTTATTTCTGGGAGAGACGGCAGCTATCAGCGTTCTCACGGACGAGCGGGCAACCTATAATGAGGACTTTGAGGGCTTTACTTTCACAAAATTTGACGGAACAACAATAACGGTCTGAATCCCGGGTTTAGCAGCAACAATGTTATAACTATAGTCGAAGGGGCGTTGTCAAAAGGCAATGCCCCTTTTGATTATAGGCAATGAGGATGCGGTGTTTTATTCCACTTATAACCTTGCCTGTTTTTCGGTTTGCTGATGCTCTCGATTAGTCGGTGGATCAGGTACCCGTCGCTAAAAATAATGAAGCATTTCTTTTGAGGCAGCTGTCGATGAAGGTTTCTCCTGGCATTTCACGCGAGTAAAAATATGGTCCCGATCCCAACTCAATGCAAGAGTTCAGCATGGGGAACTGCAGGTCTGTAAAGTTACGGGACGTACCTAACAGATATCAAAAATTGAACCCAGTGTTGGCTTCTGTGAGTTATCGGCTCTCTCATCTGCGAAACTTTTGTTGGGGTCGGAAGCAACATTGACAAACCATCCTTGGGCCTGACGTTAGCCGGGAAGTGACGGGGAATTACTCCAACTAAAGAAAGCTTTATCACTCGGTCGAGTGAGCCGCTTTTGAAAGTAGCTCAGAGGCCCACTGGTTCAAACTCTTCCCTGATGATCGAGCCATAATAAGAGCCTTTGCGTGTAATTCGGGAGGAACTCGGAGCATCAGCTTTCCCGATGCAGGCTTGCCTGGCTTGCGCCCAGACGCCTTGCAGTCAGCAAGATAATGGTTGATTGCCGCTGTAAAGTGCTCTTTGAGCTGCGCGACTGTCGAGCCGTGGAAACTGATGCTGTCCTCGATCCCCCAAACATGTCCCACAAAAATATTGTCGCGCGGATCAAATTCAATACGAGCCTTGTATCCTTTGTATGTCATAACGTTCATCATGGTCTCACCTCCAAATTATTAAACCATTCTCTTAATTCTTCGACCTGATACTTCTTTGCCTCTTTCCCCGGGTGTGGCCGATGTAAATACTTCCGGCTACCTTTTATCTCAAAGACAACCCGGGAGCCTGCCCCTTGGCGAACTTCACCGCCTAAGGAGATAATTAGCGCCTCTATATCAGAGAACACAATCCCACCTCGCGTGGGAGTGGAGAAAATGTCTTCGAGTATTCGGCGATGTTTTGCTTTCATCAAATTTATGATAGCATTTTATGCTATCATATGCCAACAAGAGAATTTACCAATGTTTATTTAGTTCTTATTTGTGAAAAAATCCTTTCCAATTCACAGAACCATTCCAAAGTCTTTTCATTATTATAAATCTTATATTTCTCCTTATTATTTCCTTTAACTATAATCACAGCGTCCGGAATAAAGGGCAACAAAGAAGATGCCCATCCCTTCCCAAAGGTATTATGATGAGGAACGACGCACGCTCGGAGAACTAAGTTTAGTCCTTCCACAATCCTACGCGTATCGGGATCGTAGTAGTGCTGGCATAAGGTCATGGCCCCGGCACTGCTGCCGCCGATCACCGCTCCTGCAGCTCATGGCAATAGCGCTTCAGCCTTTCAGGATACCCTACCTCAATGACTACTGAGACCGCGCAAAATAGTTCTTATCGGGGTGTTTAAGGAAAAATTGCTGAAAGTACTTCATATTTTTTGTAACAACCGACACAGTCTGCTATAATCATTAAAGTCATACTATTGAACATTCCCCGTGCCAAGATCACGGTGAATATGCTCGGTACCCATGTTATATACGATCGAGGATAGGGCGGCCATGCAGTTTATTGCGTGCATATATTTGCACGTACTGCACTTTTATGCGCATCCATTGAAGGGTTTGCTATGGCTAAACCCGCGTGCTCTCATGCTCCTGCTCGAAAAAATAAAAGAAACGCAGCCCTATGGTAAAGCTGGCATAAGACTTGAATGTGTCCACTTGGTTGTTCAATAATAGTAGCTCGACCTGTGGCGAAATAAAAATTCTCTCAGGAGGACTCATAGATGATAAGACCTTTCTCACCAGGCGCCCGTTTCAGGGCTGCAATAAAGGAAGAAAAGCCGTTACAGGTTATAGGCGCTATTAATGCCTACTCAGCCAGGCTGGCAGAACGCGTGGGCTTCAAGGCCCTTTATATTTCCGGCGGCGGGGTTGCCGCCAGTTCTCTTGGCGTGCCTGACCTTGGTATCAGCACGTTGGATGATGTCCTAACGGATGTCAGGCGTATCACCGATATCACCGGATTGCCGGTCCTCGTCGACATCGATACAGGTTGGGGCAGCGCCTTCAATATAGGGCGGGCCATCAGGTCTATGACAAAGTTCGGCGCCGCAGCTGTACATATCGAGGACCAGGTCCAGGCCAAACGCTGCGGACATCGCCCTGGGAAAGCTATTGTAAGCAAGGATGAGATGGTGGACCGCATCAAGGCCGCGGTGGATGCAAAGACCGACCCGGAGTTTGTTATAATGGCGCGGACCGACGCCCTTGCGGTGGAGGGTCTTCAGGCAGCCATAGAGCGGGCCTGCGCCTGTGTCGAGGCAGGGGCTGACATGATATTCCCCGAGGCCGTGACAGAACTTTCAATGTATAAAGAATTTTCGCGTGCGGTGAAAGTGCCGGTCCTGGCAAATATCACCGAGTTCGGATCCACTCCTCTTTACACTGTTGATGAGCTTCGCGGAGCGGAAGTCTCCATGGTGCTATATCCCCTTACTGCCTTCCGTGCCATGAGCAAGGCGGCCCTCTCTGTTTATAGCGCCGTCCGTAAGGAAGGGACCCAGAAGAATATAATCGATATCATGCAGACCCGCGCCGAGCTTTACGATTATCTTGATTACCATTCATTCGAAGAAAAACTTGATAAAATTTTTTCCAGGGAGGAAAAATCATGAGCAAAGACACGTCGGCTGCGGCTACGACAGAGGCCGCAGCTCCAAAAGTAAAAAAGTCCGTTGTCCTGTCCGGTATAATAGCGGGCAACTCATCGGTATGCACCGTGGGACGCACCGGAAATGACCTGCACTACCGAGGTTATGATATTGTGGAGCTTGCCATGCAGTCCTCCTTTGAAGAAGTGGCTTATCTTCTCGTGCACGGTGAATTGCCTACCCAGTCGGGACTGAAGGATTATATGAAAAAACTGAAGTCTCTTCGTGGTCTGCCTGCGCAAGTCAAGACAGTGCTGGAACATATTCCTGCTGCAGCCCACCCTATGGACGTGCTCCGCACCGGCTGCTCCTATCTCGGGACCGTTCTGCCGGAAAAAGATATTCAAACCCAGATGGGGGCTGCAGACATAATAGACCGCCTGATTGCGTCTTTCGGCTCGATGCTCCTTTATTGGTGGCATTACAGCCAGAACGGCAACAGGATCGAGGTCGAAACAGACGACGACACCGTTGCCGGCCACTTCCTGCACCTTCTCCATGGCAAAAAACCGTCGCAACTTCATGAGCGGTCCTTAGACCAGTCCCTCATTCTTTATGCTGAACACGAATTCACCGCGTCCACCTTTGCGGCCAGAGTTGTCACTGGTACGCTCTCAGATGTTTACTCCGCCGTCACTGGAGCAATCGGCGCCCTTCGGGGGCCGAAACATGGCGGCGCCAACGAGGCGGCCCACGAAATCCAGAGACGCTACAGCACGCCTGACGAGGCTGAAGCCGACATCGTAGCACGGGTGGCCCGCAAAGAGATTATCATAGGGTTCGGACACCCGGTGTACACGGTGAGCGATCCGAGAAATGAGACCATCAAGGCGATCGCAAAGAACCTCTGCAAAGACGGCAACAATATGAATCTCTTTAACGTAGCCGATCGTATTGAAGCGGTCATGAGAAGAGAGAAGAACATGTTTTCCAACCTTGACTGGTATTCATCTGTTACCTATCATATGTTGGGCATACCCACTTCCCTGTTCACCCCCATCTTCGTTATTTCACGCACCACGGGCTGGGGAGCACATATTATTGAGCAGCGGATTGACAACAAGCTCATCAGGCCTTCCGCCAACTACCTCGGCCCGGAAGACCGTGTATACGTGCCGATAAAAAACAGGCAATAGGCAATGGGTAACGGGCAATGGGTAAAAAAAGGAATTTTTCGTTTTGGCCTATAGCCAATCGCCTATGGCCCATAGTAGCCTTTTCTTAGAATTAAGATAACGAAAGGAAAAAATAATATTATGAGTTCAATAGTGTCTAATGTCCGTCCCGGTCCTGACAAGGTGCTGGTCGACATTGCCGATTATGTTTGTGACTACGAAATCAAGTCTGATGAAGCCTTTGACACTGCCCGCAACTGTCTCATGGATACGCTGGGCTGCGGTTTTGAGGCCTTAGGGTATCCTGCATGTACAAAACTTCTGGGGCCTATCGTTCCTGGGACCATAGTCCCAAACGGCTCAAAAGTCCCCGGCACCCAATTTCAGCTCGACCCTGTACAGGCAGCATTCAATATCGGCGCCATGGTCCGCTGGCTGGACTTCAACGACACATGGCTAGCTGCAGAATGGGGCCATCCCTCGGATAATCTTGGCGGCATTCTCGCTGCTGCAGATCACATCTCACGAAAGGCCGTAGCAGAGGGCAAAAAGCCGTTGATAATGAAGGATGTATTAACCGCCATGATCAAGGCGCATGAGATTCAGGGGGTCATTGCCATTGAGAACTCATTCAACCGTGTGGGTCTCGACCATGTCGTACTGGTCAAAGTAGCCACCACTGCGGTTGTGTGTAAAATGTTAGGCTGTACAAAAGAAGAGGTGATAAACGCCCTGTCCAATGCCTGGCTTGACGGCCAGTCCCTCAGGACCTACCGCCATGCCCCGAATACAGGATCGCGTAAATCCTGGGCAGCAGGTGATGCCACATCCCGCGGCGTGAGATTGGCGCTAATGGCGCTTAAAGGTGAAATGGGGTACCCCTCTGCCTTGACCGCAAAAACATGGGGGTTCTACGACGTCCTCTTCAAGGGCAATGAATTCAAGTTCCAGAGGCCTTACGGGTCTTACGTAATGGAACATGTGCTCTTTAAAATATCCTTCCCTGCGGAGTTCCACGCGCAAACTGCCGTGGAGTGCGCATTGCAGCTACACCCTGTTGTGAAGGACAGGATAGACCAGATAGATAAAATCGAGATCACCACCCACGAGTCTGCTATCCGCATCATCGACAAGAAGGGGCCGCTGCACAACCCGGCAGACCGTGACCACTGCATACAGTACATGGTCGCTATAGGTCTCATCTTCGGCCAGTTGACCTCTGCGCATTACGAAGACAGCGTTGCGGCAGACCCGCGGATTGATGCATTGCGGGAAAAGATGATTTGCAGCGAGAGCAAGCAATACACGAAGGATTATCTCAATCCGGAGAAACGCTCGATCGCCAATGCCATCCTGATTTTTTTCAAGGACGGCTCAAAAACCGGGAAAATTGAAGTGGAATACCCTATAGGCCACCGTCGCCGCCGCAAAGAAGGCATCCCGGTCCTCGTGGACAAGTTCAAAACAAATCTCGCCCGTCGTTTTCCTGTCAAACAGCAAAAGGCGGTCCTCGACCTCTGCCTGAATCAAACTAAATTAGAAGGGACCCCAGTCAATGAATTCGTTGATAACTTCGTCATTTGATAATGTGATCCGGGAATTCGATGCAGGCAGCGGCAGGAAAGGGAAACTATATTCTCTCCCTGCACTGGAAAAGTCGGGAATCGCCGGAATCTCCCGCCTGCCCATATCCATCCGCATAGTGCTGGAATCGGTACTGCGCAATTGTGACGGTAAAAAGATTACCGCAGAGCATGTGAAGCAGCTTGCCAATTGGGGCCCTGTTGCGCCCCGCACCGGAGAGATCCCCTTTGTAGTAGCACGCATCTTGCTGCAGGACTTCACAGGCGTTCCTCTTCTTTGCGATCTCGCGGCCATGCGCGGCGCGGCCGCCAGGATGGGGAAGGACCCTCAAATCATAGAGCCTCTTGTCCCTGTTGATCTGGTTGTGGACCATTCGGTACAGATCGACTACTACGGCGAGCCCGGCGCTCTCCGGAAAAACATGGAGATGGAGTTTAAGCGCAACAGGGAACGTTACCAGTTCCTGAAATGGGGCATGAATGCATTTCAGACATTCAAGGTAGTGCCTCCCGGCATCGGTATTGTGCATCAGGTAAACCTGGAATATCTTGCCAGGGGCGTGCATAGCAAACAAGGAGTGTATTATCCTGATACCCTGGTAGGCACCGACAGCCATACCACAATGATAAACGGTATCGGCGTTGTGGGGTGGGGAGTAGGCGGAATAGAGGCAGAGGCAGGGATGCTGGGCCAGCCGGTTTATTTCCTCACGCCGGATGTCGTGGGTGTGGACCTGAAAGGCAGACTCAGGGAAGGTGTGACTGCTACCGACCTCGTTTTGACCATCACCGAAATGCTCCGCAGGGAAAAAGTGGTCGGCAAGTTTGTTGAGTTCTTTGGCGAAGGCGCTTCTTCCCTAACTTTGCCTGACAGGGCCACGGTTGCCAATATGGCGCCTGAATACGGCGCTACCATGGGTTTCTTCCCGGTAGACGACGTCACCATCGATTTCTTCCGTGGCAGCGGCCGTACTGCCGATGAAATTTCAGCGTTCCGGGAATACTTTAAAAACCAGGAAATGTTCGGCATGCCAAAGGCTGGTGAACTGGATTACTCCAGGGTCATCGAAATGGATATTTCAGGCGTAACCCCATCCGTTGCGGGACCAAAGCGTCCCCAGGACCGCATAAAACTTCAATCGCTCAAAGAAAGGTTCGCCGACTTGTTAATAAAGCCTGTGGCTGATAACGGCTTTGCCATAAAGGCAGAGGACACTCAGCGACGCTTCACTACAAAAGGACAAATCAACCTGGGGTCCGGCGACATCATTATCGCCGCAATTACTTCATGCACGAACACATCAAATCCGGGCGTGCTCCTGGCTGCGGGACTGCTTGCGAAGAAGGCGGTGGAAAAAGGTCTTACGGTAAAGAAACATATAAAGACATCCCTGGCGCCGGGTTCGCGAGTGGTTGCCGAATACCTTGATAAAGCCGGACTCATGCCTTATCTCGAAAAGCTCGGTTTTTATCTCGCTGCCTATGGTTGCACCACTTGCATCGGCAATGCAGGTCCACTGGATGAAGGGGTGGAAGAGACCATTGTGCGGAACAACCTAGTTTGTGCTGCGGTGCTTTCGGGAAACCGCAACTTTGAGGCCCGCATCCATGCCAACCTGCGCGCCAACTTTCTAATGAGCCCTCCCCTTGTCGTGGCCTTTGCCATAGCCGGGACCGTGCTTAAAAACCTTGAAGTGGAGCCGTTAGGCATTGGCAATGGCGGGGAGGAAATCTATCTTAGGGACATATGGCCCGGCGCCGATGAAGTGGCGGCTGTGATGAAATATGCCGCTGACCCCGAAACCTTCCGGCAACTTTATTCGGACTTGACCAAAGATAATGTTCTGTGGAACAGCGTGTCCTCAGTTTCAGGAAATATCTATGACTGGCCCAAATCGACATACATTGCGGAGCCTCCTTTCTTCCAGGGCTTCGATATGCAGCCGGGCAGTGTGAGCGATATCACCGGAGCCAGGGCCCTCGGCATTTTCGGCGACTCCGTAACTACCGACCATATCAGCCCTGCCGGTTCCATCAAAAAAACCTCGCCTGCCGGTATCTATCTTATGGGAAACGGCGTTGCCGAGACTGATTTCCAGAGCTACGGTACCCGTCGTGGAAATCATGAGGTGATGATTCGGGGCACCTTTGCCAACGTTCGCATCAGGAATCTCATGCTGCCTCCAAAAGATGACGGCACATGTGCAGAAGGAGGCTTCACGCTGCTGCAGCCCCCAGGGGAACAGATGTCCATTTATGAAGCGGCAATGAAATACATTTCCATGGGCATTCCTACTGTAGTGTTCGGAGGCGAAGAATACGGCACCGGGTCGTCAAGGGACTGGGCTGCCAAAGGCACTCAGCTTCTGGGTGTCAGAGCAGTGATAGCAAAGAGCTTCGAGCGCATACACCGCTCAAATCTCGTCGGCATGGGTGTGCTGCCGCTTCAGTTCGCCGGCGGCGATTCTGTCCAGTCTCTCAACATCAGGGGAGACGAGGAGTTCAATATCCTGGGACTGGACCGGATAAGGCCGCAGCAATACGTCACCCTTGTGGTTAGACGCAGGGATGGCGCCAGGCGGGAAGTGAAGCTCCTCTGCCGCATAGACACCGCTATTGAAGCAGACTATTTCAGGCACGGAGGAATTCTTCCATTCGTGCTGAGGGGGCTTATTGCAGGTGAATAGATTATGTTGCATATCAGACTTCAAAACCGGCGAGGAGAATAAGAATTCTCAAAAGGAGAGTTGACCATGGGAAAGTATGCGGAGGCCTTTCAAAAAAGTATAACTGATCCCGAGATCTTCTGGGGAGCGGCGGCAGAAGCTATCGACTGGTATAAAAAATGGGACAAGGTCCTCGATGATTCAAATAAACCTTTTTACCGCTGGTTCACCGGCGGAGAACTCAACACATGCTACAATGCGCTTGACAGGCATGTGAAGGGCGGAAGGGCAAACCAGCTCGCCCTCATTTATGATAGCCCGGTAACCGATACTATACAGAAATTCACCTATGCCGAACTGCTCGACAAAGTTGCCCGGTTTGCGGGCGGGCTTAAGATGCTCGGCGTGGGCAAGGGTGATACAGTCATTATTTATATGCCGATGATTCCCCAGGCGGTAATTGCCATGCTGGCCTGCGCCCGGCTGGGGGCCATCCACTCAGTCGTGTTCGGAGGTTTCGCTCCGCATGAACTGGCGATACGCATTGATGATGCAAAACCGAAGGCGGTAATCTCTGCATCGGGTTCAAAGGAAGGGGCCAGGATCCTCGAGTACAAGCCGATGCTCGACAAAGCCATAGAGTTAGCCAGGCATAAACCTGACAAATGCATAATCTTCCAGAGGCAATTTGTTACATCTACTCTTATAGAGGGCCGCGATCTCGATTGGGAAAAATTGGTATCAAAGGCTGAGACTGCTGACTGCGTGCCGGTAAAGGCGACCGATCCTCTCTATATCCTCTACACCTCCGGCACCACCGGGGTGCCTAAGGGGATTGTACGTGACAACGGAGGTCATGCGGTTGCACTGAGATGGAGCGTCGAGAATATTTATGATACCAAGCCCGGTGAAGTTTACTGGGCAGCCTCTGATGTGGGATGGGTCGTCGGCCATTCATATATAGTATATGCTCCGCTGTTTACCGGATGCACAACGATATTATACGAAGGCAAGCCGGTGGGCACCCCGAATCCGGGGGCCTTCTGGAGGGTCATTTCCGAGCACGGCGTCAAGACCCTGTTCACCGCTCCCACCGCTTTCAGGGCAATAAAAAGGGACGACCCGCTCGGTGAATATATGAAGGAGTATGACCTGTCGCGATTTAAGTACTTATTTCTCGCGGGTGAGCGGCTTGATCCTGACACCTACCACTGGGCCCACAACCTCCTTAAGAAGCACGTGATAGATCATTGGTGGCAGACGGAGACAGGTTGGCCGATTACGGCAAACTGCATGGGGATCGAAGAGTTCCCCATTAAACCGGGCTCTTCCACAAAGCCTGTTCCGGGATATAATATCCAGATCCTCGACACCGATGGTAAAACCCTTGGGCCGCATGAGACAGGGATCATCACGGCAAAACTTCCCCTGCCCCCGGGAACGTTACCGACGCTCTGGAATGCAGATGACAGATTTCTTGAAGCGTATTGTAAAATGTATGATGGATATTATTTTACGGCTGACGGAGGATATAAGGACGAAGACGGCTACATCTTCGTCATGGGCCGTGTCGATGACGTGATTAATGTCGCCGGACACAGGCTCTCCACAGGCGAGATGGAGGGGCTCATCGCAACCCATCCTGATGTTGCCGAGTGTGCCGTAATAGGCGCCAATGACTCTCTTAAAGGGCAGTTGCCGCTCGGTTTCGTGGTCCTCAAGGCCGGGGTGAAGAAGGAGGCTGAAGAGATAAGGAAAGAATTATCAAAACTCATCAGGTCCGAGATCGGCCCCATTGCCTGTTATAAGGAAACAGCAGTTGTCAAAAGACTGCCAAAGACGCGTTCGGGAAAAATATTGCGGGGCATAATGCGGAAGATTGCGGATGGGGAGACTTATAAAGTCCCCTCCACAATCGATGATCCGGCAATCCTGGATGAGATATCAGACGCTCTGAAGAATATCGGCTATGCGAAAGATGACGAGTGTGTTTCTCTTTAAAAAAGATGAATTAAGGGTGAGAGGGAGAGAGTGAGAGACAAAATATGTATTTGCTGAAAAATAGTGTTGGAAGAAAATTAATAATGTCGGTTACAGGCTTTTCGATGATCGCCTTTGTGACGGTGCATCTGTTAGGTAATGCTACAATCTATCACGGCCCTGACGGGATTAATGCCTACGCAAAGGCGCTTCACCGGTTCGGTTCCCTTGTCTGGGCCTTCCGTCTGACTTTGCTCACCATGTTTTCACTGCATGTCTTTTACGGAATACAACTGACCCTCGAAAACCGGACCGCAAAACCGCAGGGCTATGCCTTGAATGGAAACCTCCAAACCACCTTTGCCGCAAGAAACATGATCTGGACAGGCCTTTTGATCGGGGCGTTCGTTGTCTACCACCTTCTTCATTTCACCTTTCAGGTGACGGACCCGGATATTTCGGCGGGAAGCCATCTGGATTCAATGGGTCGCCCCGATGTATTCACGATGGTGGTGCTCAGCTTCCGGAATTTTTTTATCTCCCTCGTGTATATATGCGCCATGTGTGCACTCGGCCTCCATCTGTCTCACAGCATCCAGAGCTTATTTCAAACAATAGGACTGAATAGCGAAAAGACTTTTCCCGCAATCAGGAAGGGCGGGACGCTTGCCGCGATAATAATTTTTATCGGCTTTGCGTCATTTCCGTTGGTCATTCTCGCAGGGCTGTTGAAATAAGGGCGATAGGCAATGGGCTATGGGCTATAGGCAAATTCAAAGACAAAGACAGGACGAAGGCAAGGCAACAGGTAAGGACTTACAGATTTTTTTTCCTATCGCCTATCGCCTATTGCCTCTAGCCTGTCTTATGGAGACTATATCATGATCCTTGACGGAAAATGTCCATCCGGCCCTCTTACTGAAAAATGGGACAGACATCGCAGGGAGATGAAGCTGGTCAATCCTGCAAACAAGCGGAAATTCAGGATCATCGTTGTGGGCACCGGCCTTGCCGGTTCCTCCGCAGCTGCGACACTGGGGGAACTCGGCTATAACGTAGACGCCTTCTGTTATCAGGACAGTGCCCGTCGTGCTCACAGTATTGCGGCCCAGGGAGGCATAAACGCGGCCAAAAACTATCCCAACGACGGCGACAGCATATTCAGGCTCTTCCATGACACGATTAAGGGAGGGGATTTCAGGTCCCGCGAAGCGAATGTTTACAGGTTGGCGATGGTAAGCAACAACATCATCGACCAATGTGTTGCCCAGGGGGTCCCCTTTGCGCGTGACTATGCCGGATATCTCGACAACCGTTCCTTTGGTGGGGCCCAGGTCTCGCGGACGTTTTATGCGAGGGGTCAGACCGGCCAGCAATTGCTGTTAGGCGCATATTCGGCCCTTTCCCGTCAGATAAAGGCAGGGACGGTGACGCTCCATACCCGTTCAGAAATGCTTGACCTTGTTATTGTGGATGGCGAGGCCAAAGGGATTACAGTCCGCGACATGGTTACGGGTAAAATAAGCTGCCATGCGGCTGACGCCGTCTGTCTCTGCACAGGCGGCTACACGAATGTCTTCTATCTTTCTACTAATGCTATGGGAAGCAATGTGACCGCAACTTACCGGGCTTACAAGAAAGGGGCCTTCTTTGCGAACCCCTGTTACACGCAGATACATCCGACCTGCATACCTGTGACCGGCGACCACCAGTCCAAGCTCACCCTGATGTCCGAGTCCCTCAGGAACGACGGCAGGGTTTGGGTGCCTAAGATAAAGGGAGACAGTCGCGCTCCACATGAGATACCCAAAGATGAAAGAGACTACTACCTGGAGCGCAAGTACCCAAGCTTCGGCAACCTCGCGCCCCGCGACATTTCATCGCGCGCAGCCAAGGAGGTCTGTGATGAAGGCCGCGGGGCAGGAGTGAGCGGTCGCGGCGTTTATCTTGATTTTGCCGACGCTGTCGGGCGCATCGGCGAAGACAAGATACGCGAGCGCTATGGGAACCTCTTTGAGATGTACGAAAAGATAACCGGAGAAAACGCCTATAAAAAGCCGATGCGCATCTATCCGGCGCCTCATTATGCTATGGGCGGCCTTTGGGTTGACTATGACCTGCAAAGCAATATCCCGGGACTCTTCGTGCTGGGCGAGGCCAACTTTTCGGACCATGGCGCCAACAGGCTTGGCGCAAGCGCGCTCATGCAGGGACTCGCTGACGGCTATTTCGTAATATCTTACACGATAGCAAACTATCTGGCCAGGACAAAACCGGGCAAGGTGAATACCGGCAGTCCCGAATTCATAAAATCGATGGAAGAGAGCGAAACACTGATTAAAAGGCTCCTTTCCATAAACGGACACAGGACTGTGCACGAGTTCCACCGCGAACTCGGCAGTATTATGTGGGAGAATGCAGGGATGGAGCGCAGCCGGGAGAGCCTGGCAAAAGCCCTCAAGCTGATTCCCGAACTCCGGGCAGAATTCTGGGAAAACGTCCGGATCACCGGAAACGAAGCTGAACTGAACCAGGAACTCGAAAAGGCCGGCCGGGTGGCTGATTTCCTTGAGTTCGGTGAACTCCTGGCGCGTGATGCCCTTCACCGCAATGAATCCTGCGGAGCCCATTTCCGCACAGAGTACCAGACGCCTGAAGGCGAGGCAATGCGTGACGACGAGAATTTCAGTTATGTCGCTGCCTGGGAGTTCAGAGGCCCTGGCAAAGAACCGGAACTGCATAAAGAGCCTCTTGTATTCGAGAACGTTCAGCTTGCCGTCAGGAGTTACAAATAATGGACGGTCTCATAAAAAGTCCATATGCTGCGTTGCGCTGCATACTTCGTCACTGCGGCGTACAGGAAGTACGCCTCATTCCTCAGTATTTGCGCGCCTTGCCTATGAACTTTTTACGAAACCGTCTAATTTCTGCCTTTTTAGGAGGGCGTCAATAATGGATTTGACACTCTATGTCTGGAGGCAAAAGGGCCCGGATTCACCGGGGAAGCTTGAGGAATACCCGGCCAAGGACATAAGTCCCGACATGTCATTCCTTGAGATGCTCGACGTCGTCAACGAAGGACTGATCAAGAGCGGCAAAGAGCCGATAGCCTTTGACCATGACTGCCGCGAAGGTATCTGCGGCATGTGCTCGCAGGCAGTCAACGGTGTTCCCCATGGACCCCGGGAAAAGACCACAATATGCCAGCTCCACATGAGGCACTTCAGGGATGGAAATACCATTTATATAGAACCCTGGCGCGCAAAGGCTTTTCCGGTGATAAAGGATTTGATTGTAGACCGCAGCGCTCTTGACCTGATCGTGCAGTCCGGTGGTTACATTTCGGTGCATACCGGGGGTGTCCCGGATGGAAACTCGATTCCGGTACCAAAGGCCGATGCCGATACAGCGATGGATGCAGCGGAGTGCATCGGATGCGGGGCCTGTGTAGCCGCCTGTCCGAACGGTTCCGCTATGCTCTTTACCGCAGCAAAGGTGGCGCATCTTGCCGGCCTGCCTCAGGGAAGAGCCGAGGCGGCACGACGTGTCTGCATGATGACCGATGCAATGCTTAAGGAAGGTTTCGGCAATTGCAGCAATCACTACGAATGTCAGGCGGCATGTCCGAAAGGGATTAAGGTACAGTTCATTGCGAAACTGAACAGGGAATTCATAAAAGCACAGTTTAAGACGGGTGATAGGTCATAGGTGATGGGTAACCGGAATACTGATAAAAATTTATTAACCTATGCCCCCAGTCCTCCCGATGTCATTACAGCTAAACCGCCTATGCCGATAGCTGTCTTGATAAGGCCCCCTCGTGAAATTTGTTCTTCAAAAATCCTTTCGTCTTTCATATTCTTAGTCTCGTTTAAAGTTCGATTTTAAAGCCGGCCTGAAGTATTGGAGGTACCTCACGATGGAGTAGAAACCTTTCAGTGCGGTGCCCTCGCGAACCTTCTCCGGTTAAGCGCGCAGTTTCGCGATTTGAGCTTAAGTCTCGCTTTGTATTGTCAATTACAATTATTGTGCTATATACTTATTTTTATAAAAGCCTTTTTAAGGAACTGCAAATGAAAGAAAAAATACCTGCAGTTGACTTTCGCAAACTGCTGGTAATAGTAGTGCTGTTGATCAACCTTGCCATCATTGTCTTGGTTGGCATTTTCATCCGTCAGAGCCGTCTTCAGTATGAAGAACGGGCCACGATTACAACTCAAAACCTCTCGCAAGTGATCGAGGAGTATATTAGTGGAGTCATCGCCAGGATTGATGTGGCGCTGCTGTCAGTGGTAGATGAAAGTGAAAGACAACTAGCCGGTGGCAGCTTAAACAGGCAAGCTATTAACACATATTTAGTTCGACAGCGTGCTCGTATTCCTGAGCTTGACGGTTTGAGGATAACTAATGCAAAGGGTGAGATTGTATTTGGGACGGATTTGACACCGGGTTCTCGGTTCAATGTCGCGGACCGTAATTACTTCATCCGCCTGCGCGATGACCCGAAGAGTGGTATTGTCATATCCGAACCCATAGTTGGTCGCGTCGTGGGGAAATGGATAATAACCATGGCTCGCCGTTCGAATCACCCTGACGGTTCCCTGGCCGGGGTTGTATACGGGACGATTGCGCTGGAGCGGTTTGCCGAGACATTTTCAAGAGTTAATGTCGGTAAACACGGGATTATCACATTATGCAACAGTGAACTCAAAGTCCTTTCCCGTTATACGCCATACCAGAAATCCAGTAGTGTTATTGGCAAGGAGATTACAACAGCAAGCCTATTGAAGTTGTTTAAAAATAAACAAGCCGAAGGGATGTATAGAGCCGTTGGCACCATTGACGGCATCGAGCGAATATATTTTTACCGTAAGATTGCCGATTATCCGCTTTATATAATAGTCGGGTTAGCAACGGACGACTATCTTGCCGAGTGGCGGAATGAGGCTGCAAAAATGTTTGCACTGGTGGCACTTATTTTCCTCGCTACACTTTTTTTTGCATGGATGCTCTATCGACACATTACGGAGCGCAAGCGTGCGGAGGAGTTCAGGAACCTCTTCAACAACGCCGAAATCGGCATGTTCAGGTCAACGATTGACGGATCGGAGATGCTGGACATGAACCAGAAGTTTCTCGATATTGTCGGAATGACGCCGGAGGAGATGCAGGGAAAGCCCGCGAGGCTATTCTGGGCGGACCCAAAAGAGCGCGAGGAGTTGATCGGAAGGCTTGTTGCAGACGGCCGCTTGGCGGACTTTGAATGTAAAATCCTGAACAAACAGGGTGGCGTCAGAAACTGTCTTATGTCGGCGGTGCTATACAAGGAACAGGGGGTACTGGAAGGGTCGATTATAGACATCACAGAACTCAAGCTGGCCGAAGAGTATCTGCGCAAAAGTGAAAACAAATACAGGACACTCATAGAAAACCTTCCGCAGAAGATATTCTATAAAGACAGGAATTCAGTGTATATATCTTGCAACAAAAATTATGCTGATTATTTGAAAATTAAACCTAATGAAATCGCGGGGAGGACCGATTACGACTTTTATCCGCAAGAACTTGCCGAAAAGTACCGGGCAGACGATAAAAGGCTTATGGATACGGGCAAGACCGAAGACATAGAGGAGAAATACATACAGGACGGTCAAGAGATATGGATATATACAATTAAGACCCCAGTCGTGGATAACAGTGGCAATGTTAACGGCATATTGGGTATTTTCTGGGACATAACTGATCGCAAAAAGCTGGAAGAGCAACTCCGGCAGTCCCAGAAGCTTGAGGCTATCGGGACGCTGGCAGGCGGTATTGCGCACGATTTTAATAATCTGTTACAAGGGGTGTTTGGTTATATATCTATTGCAAAACTGAATGCAGCCAATAAGGATAAAAGTATTGCTGCACTGGAGCAGGCAGAAAAAGCGCTGCATATGTCAGTGAACCTGACTATGCAGCTTCTGACCTTCTCCAAGGGTGGAAAACCAATCAAGAAGAAAATTCCTCTCCAGTCAATGATTGAGAACTCAGTGAGGTTCGCGTTGAGCGGTTCCAGCGCTGATTACCGAATCAAACTCGATGCAGACCTCTGGCATGTAGAGGCAGATGAAGGACAGATTGGGCAGGTAATTCAGAACATCGTGCTCAATGCCGACCAGGCGATCCCCTTGGGCGGCACGATAGTAATTACTGCAAAAAATTTACAGGCGACCAAAAAAGAAATCCCTCAGCTGCCGGAAGAGGGTAAGTATGTTGAGATCTCAATTAAGGATTATGGAACCGGCATCTCTCAGGAATACCTGTCGAAAATATTCGATCCCTATTTTACGACCAAGACGAAGGGAAGCGGCCTTGGACTGGCAACGTGCTATTCCATCATAAAAAACCATGGTGGTGTAATTAATGTCTTATCAAAAGTGGGCAGGGGCAGCACCTTTTATGTTTACCTTCCTGCGATTGAACCGGAAAAAGAGGCCCCACAGCCTCCTGAACTTTCTACCTTTGTTCGCAATGGTAAAATACTGCTTATGGATGACGAGGAACTGATAAGGGATATCGCAGGAGAAATGATAGAGATGCTCGGTCATGAGGTAGAGTTAGCGGAACACGGAGAAGCAGCTATTGAGAAATACAGAGCCGCTATGGAGTCTGGAAATCCTTTTGATGTTGTCATTCTGGATCTGACTATCCGTGGAGGAATGGGGGGGAGAGAGACTATTGAGCGACTCCTTGCAGTTAATCCCGGGATCAAGGCTATTGTATCGAGCGGTTATTCGGATGATGCCGTGGTATCTGATTATCATAATTATGGCTTTCTCGCTCGTCTGACAAAGCCATACAATCTTGAAGAAATGAGAGATACGCTGAATAACCTGCTGGGCCGATGAATAAATCGCCAACATTAACGTGTCGGTAAGTATTTCTCGGTCCAGTCGATATCCAGACTTGATGAAGATGCCTCGCTACGATTATGTCTGTTGCTATGAAGGTTTCTACCCGTAATTGCTGTTTGCCGGAACACAGTATGGAAAATCGAAACTGATGAGTATTTACAGTTCTTTTTCTCGAAATTCTCTTTGCTGACTGTAATGTCAGACAAACACTATTGTGTCTTTACACTATTTCTTACAGAAATATCATCTTTGGGCTGATTGTTAAATATCTCTCGAATGTATAACCTTGAAAACGGAATAGGGAAAGAATGGATGGCCGCGGACGAGGGTATAGTTGTTATGAAAACATTGAGAGAGTGGCAAAGTTGCAACAGATCGTTGTTACAGGCGGCAGCCGCAGTTACTGTGCTGGTGGTCGGGTCATTCGCCTGCACGGCAACAGCTCAGGCATTGCTTCAGACAGGCATACAGGCCCCTGAGTTTGCACTCAATGACATTGACGGCCGACAAGTAAGCCTGTCACAGTATGCTAAAGACAATGCAGTGGTGCTTGTTTTCTGGTCTACATGGAGCGCCAATTCATCGGGGGAGCTGAAGCGGCTGGAGGACTATTACAAAAAGTCTGGCGACAGGGGGGTTATGGTCATAGGCATTAATGTCGACAGTCAGACCATTAGCAGCGATGATGTGCAGCGAATAAAGGGGACCGTGAAGGATATTGGTATCACCTTCCCTGTGCTTGTCGACAAAGAGCTCAAGACTTTTCATGACTACGGAGTGATCGTCTTACCCTCGACAATGGTTGTTGTCAAAGGTGCGATAGCGTATGAGCTTCCGGGCTTGCCTTTGGTTGGAACTGAGGAGATGTTTGATTATCTGGCAGAACTGACCCGATGAGCGTTTTTTTGGGGAGTTAACCAGGAGGTGTCCCTTATCTCAGTAAAGGTGTATAATTTACCCGGATGTTTTTTCAACCTTGAGACTAAAACTGCTGCGAGGTGGAAAGATGAAGATACATATAGTGCTCCTGATGAGCGTTTTCCTTCTTCCCGGACCCCTTTTCGCTCAGTCAGGGCTGTCTTTCGGCCAAAGTATGCTTGGACTTCCGCCTTTAGGAGCACCTGAAACATATGGGGAAGTTTTGATGGATGGTGATTCTCCTGGCAGAAGCATGAGGTTCGCTGGGTTCTCACACTGGATACACAGGGTCAAATATACCTGCAGAGTGTGTCATTACGAGCTTGAGTTTTCAATGAAAAGGAACGAGACCCCGATTGTCTGCAATAAGGGACAGATGAACGGCAGATACTGCGCCGTATGCCACAATGGGAATATTTCCTTCGGCCCGAAGGACGGGAACAGTGAAAACTGCAGCAGATGTCACGGATACAGTGCCAGTTCGAGTAGCTGGGACAAGTTTAAGGAACTCCAGGCAAAGCTGCCAAAAACCGGATTTGGAGATGAGATAAACTGGTCGCAGGCCCTAAATGAAGGAAAAATAAAGCCTGAGGACAGTATTTCCGGCAAAAAAAGAGAGCTTGTGAATATTAAGACCCTCGTCCTTCAGGCGGAAATGGGTGGAATTTCTTCCTCTGTTTTTCCTCATAAGACGCACGAACAGTGGCTGGACTGCTCTAACTGTCATCCCGAGTTGTTCAACATAAAGAAAAAGACGACAGCAACCTTGAGGATGAACAACATGGTCAAAGGCGAGTCCTGCGGCATATGTCATCTCCACGTGGCCTTTCCTTTAGATGATTGCAGAAGATGCCATCCTGCCATGCGACAGTACTAAGTTAGCCGGACGTATTGCTATTTCTTATCTTTTGAATCCAGAACAAACACATATAGCTCTCTGCAATCCCGGAGCCTTCTAAGGTAGACCTTTCTCTGTGTTTCAGGCAGCGTCTCAATGGGAGATTTCAGTTTGTCACATCTCGCAATAAGGCTTCGCAGCTCATCGACATTAAGCAGCATCGCATCCTGTGTCCTGGAACAGACGTTTTCGAACTCCAGCTTCCAGTCTTCCTGCGCAAAAGCAGCATCGACTCCCGTAAGAGCGTTCTTCTGCATATTGTAAGTCCCTGATGATACAATAATCGCTAAGGCTATAGCGAGCAAGAAAGTCCCCATATTTTCCATGTTCTTCTCCTAACTATGAACACCCGCCTACTGAACATACTGTAACTACGCTGCTTATTTGCCATTATCTTCTCCTACTGTACAGGCGTCGAGTGACATCTCTGGCAATCTAACAGGGGAAACGCAACAGAGGTGTGGCAGGCACCGCAGTATTTCCCATCAAATATCTCGAGCATGGAGTACTTTGTCGATCCTTTTTTCACCCCGGTGAATATCTCGGGATGGCAAAGCTCACATCCGTTCCAGACCGTGTGTTTTTTATGGGAGAATATGATTTCCGGCATCCCTTCAAGCTTCGCGTTGAGGGCAAAATCTTTCTGAGCGGCGAGCGGCCTTCTCTTTATAGAAACTCCCTCTATGAAATCTATCGGTTTAATAAGCTTGTCCTGTTCAGCCTTTTCCCAGTCAATGCCGTTTCCAAAGCGTTCTTTCGGCAAGTTCTGGGTGAAAATGTTGAAATCATATTCCGGCTTTACATTTTTTCCCAGAGAGTGGCATCTGAGGCACTTGGCTTTTTCATCAGCAATCACTATTTTTGAGCACGATTCAAAGACTTTTTTCTCATTGATCAGTGTCCTGCCATTATGGCAGGAACCACAATAATAGCCACTCATATTATCGGCTGCTTTGATTCCTGTAGTTCCCGCCTTTATAGCGAATCCGATGTCAACATGACATAGCCGGCAGGTAAACTTTGCACGATGAAGCCAGTGATCGAACACAACAGGGGCGAGGCCTGCCTTCTCAGAATAATTATTGATAACCACCCTGCCGTATTCGTAGGGCAATGGGCGCTTTTTCTTCGTGCCTGTCTGGGCCATTGCCGCCGATACAAAAAATACTACAAGAAGCACTACAAGCAGTTTTTTCATTGCTGTCCTCCTTTGCGGTGTACTCAAAATAAGACATTACCAAAGTTATCAGTGTATGAAATGCTCGATACACTAAAAAAACAAACCGTTATATGTATATTCTAGTATCTGGAAACAGAAACTACAAGATACCTGTTTATAAATAGCAGCCTTGAGACGGCGTTGAATCGCCGCGCATAAGAGGCCCGCAGATGTTCCAGGAATGATGACTTGACATCAATTCGATTCGGCCCTATATTTTCTATATATATTGGAATTCTTGCAAAAGTCGTAAAAATCGTAATTGAAATACTCAACTCCGCCGATATGTCCGCAGAGTCAAAAACAAACAGGTTGCCGGTTTCATTGCCGGGAGCGGAGCAGCGGAGCAAACTTAATGCCGGATTAGAAAGTGCAAGGACCTTATAATGTTCCCATCAGGCAGACTACGCACGCTAGCGCTCATCACTGTTTTTCTTCTGTCCGGTTGTATCAAGGTGGGACCGGATTTCCACAGGCCGGAGAGTGCGGTTTCGCCGGACTGGATAGAGGCTGGAGACGAGCGGGTGCTGAATGGTCCTGCAGACTACCGGGAATGGTGGAAGGTATTCAACGACCCTGTCCTGGACGGGCTTATTGACCGTGCATACCGGGAAAACCTCACGCTGAGGATTGCTGGAATTCGTATATTGGAAGCCAGGGCCCAACTCGGCATTGCTATAGGGCGTATATTTCCTCAAAACCAGCAGGCTTCGGGTTCTGTGGAGCGTATCAGGACAAGTGAATCTTCTCCCCAGGCCCTTCCTCCATTCGTATATTCCCAGGACCAAATAGGGGTAAACGCCAGTTGGGAACTCGATTTTTGGGGAAGGTTCAGGCGGTCTATCGAGTCGGCCAATGCCACGTGGCTCGCCACAGTCGCTGATTACGATAATGCCCTGGTCAGTCTTACGGCAGATGTTGCCGATTCATATATAGCGAGCAGGACGCTCGAAAAACGGATCGCCATTGCCCGCGAAAATGTGGACACCCAGAAAGAGAGTCTGAAGATCACAGAAGCCAGGTTCCGTTTTGGCACAGTTACTCAGTTGGATGTGGAGCAGGCCCGAACAGTACTCAACAACACCCTTGCTTCCATTCCATCCCTGGAAACCCAACTGCGGCAGCAGGAGGATGCCCTTTGCGTATTGCTGGGAATTGCGCCCGGGGACCTTGCGGATTTGCTTAAAGGGGCTTCTGAAATCCCTGTCTCTCCACCCCGGGTAATTGCAGGCATTCCGGCAGACCTTCTCCGGCGCAGACCGGATATTCGAAGTGCGGAGTACCAGGCAGCTGCTCAGTCAGCCTTGATCGGGGTGGCCAAAACCGACCTTTATCCGGCTTTCTCACTGAGCGGAATGTTTGGCTTTCTGTCAACCAATGCCGCTCGGTCCCGTCTCGCCGACATCGTGGAGTGGAAAAACCGCATGTCCCAGATAGGCCCTTCATTCCAGTGGAATATTCTTAATTATGGACAGATCACGAATAATGTCCGGGCGCAGGATGCCAGGTTCCAGGAATTGCTTATCACATATCAGAACACAGTTTTGAAAGCTCAACAGGATGTGGAAGATAACCTGGCCGCCTTTCTGAGGGCCCAGGACCGGGCCAGGTATTTTGCCTTAAGCACTGTGGCTGCCGGGAAAGCCCTTGATCTCGCCGCCAAACAATATCGGCAAGGTATCATTGACTTCACTACTGTGCTGGTCGCCCAACAGAGTCTATTGAATGAGCAGGACAACCTGGCCGTTGCCCTGGGCAATATTTCGAGCGGGCTGGTTGGAGTCTATAGGTCTTTGGGCGGGGGTTGGGAAATCCGTGAAGGCAAGGAATTGGTGCCTCCCGCTATCAAAGAGGAAATGGCCAAACGTACTGATTGGGGCGAATTGCTCGCACCCGCATCATATAATCCGCCTGTATTCACAGAGCCCAAGTCATCAATCCAGCCCCCGGATTGGTAGAGGACATGAAGAGGAGACCGAGCGTGAAGATTTGGACGAAGCTCATGAAAGTTGCATGCTGGAGCGTGTTGATTTTTTTTATTCTTATTGCAGGGTGCAAGGCAAAGAAAGCCGCGCCCCCTCTTCCGCCCAAAGTTACGGTAAAACAGCCGGAGCAGCGGACAGTGACCGACTATCTCGAACTCAGCGGAAATACCCAGGCAATAAATACCGTGCAACTGGTCGCAAGGGTGCCTGGATACCTTGAGAAGGTTTTTTTTCATGATGGGCAAATGGTAAAAAAGGGCCAAAAGCTTTTTCTTATCCAGCAAAATACATATGAAGCCGCTCTACAGCAGACAGAGGGACAAGTCTTGACTCAAAAAGCCCAGTTGGAATATGCCGGCAGCCAGTTTATCCGCTATTCCGCACTTTTGCCGGAAAAGGCTGCCGCCCAATCCGATGTGGACAACTGGAAGTACCAGCGGGACGCTGCCAAGGCCAACCTCAAAACAGCGGAGGCACAGCGTGCCCTTGCCAGACTTAACCTCAGTTATACGCAGGTTTCCGCCCCTTTTGACGGACGTATTGACCGAAGGCTGCAAGACCCGGGGAACCTTGTGGGCGCAGATGCCGGCGACTCTGTCCTGGCACAGTTCAACCAAATCGACCCGATCTATGTTTATTTCACGATCAGCGACACGGATTTGGCCCGGCTTATTAAGAGTGCGCACGGTATCCCTGGAAGTGGCAGCAGCAAAAAATGGCCGGTATTTATCGGGTTGACGTATGAAAAAGACTACCCGCATCAGGGCCGCGTTGATTTTGCTTCGATCAGCCTTGCTCCCACCAGCGGCACTCTCCTTATGAGGGGAGTTTTTTCAAATCCGTCAGGGAGGATGCTGCCGGGCCTGTTTGCCAGGGTGCAGGTGCCTCTGGAGAAAAGAGCCGTTTTCCTATTGCCTGAGACTGCTATTGGTAATGATCAGCAGGGCGATTATGTGCTGGTTGTGAACGAAAAGCATATTGTGGAACGCCGCCCTGTTAAAACCGGTCCTTCGGTAGACAGTATGCGGGTCATCGAACAAGGCCTTAACGGAAGAGAATGGGTCATTACCAACGGTATATTAAAAGCGGCGCCCGGACGCCAAGTTACTCCTGAGACGGAAAACGTGCCGGGAAGACAATGATATCCCGATACTTTATCGAACGGCCCATTTTCGCCAATGTCATCGCGGTCATCACGATAGTAATCGGGCTTGTGTTTCTCCGCAGTCTACCCGTTGCCCAATATCCACAGATCGTGCCGCCAACGATCCAGGTCACCGCGAGTTATCCGGGAGCAAGCGCTGAAGTTGTCGCGCAAACTATTGGAGTGCCTATCGAACAGGCAGTCAACGGCGTAGAAGGTTCCATTTATATGTCCTCTACCAGCGGCAGCGACGGCAGTTACAGCCTGACGATCACCTTCGATGTCGGGACCGACCTTAGTAAGTCGGTAGCGCTGGTGCAAAACCTGGTGAACAGTTCCCTTGCCCAATTGCCCGGCGCCTCTCAGCAGCAAGGGGTCAATGTCAAAAAAATATCTCCTAATATATTGCTGGTCGTAAGCCTTTATTCCGACGACGAACGGTTCGAAGAAATTTTTCTCTCCAACTATGGAATTATCAATCTTCAAAACCCGCTGGCGCGAATTCCCGGGATAGCTCAGGTGAGGGTCTTCGGCGCCGGTCCTTACAGTATGAGGGTCTGGCTGGACCCTAAAAGACTCCAGGTTTTCGGCCTTACTCCGGCCGACGTCCTTACAGCTATTCAAGGCCAGAATGTCCAGGTTGTCGCCGGACGGCTCGGCGCCCCGCCTGTGCCGGATGATCAGGCTTTGCAGCTGACGGTAACGGCCCTTGGACGCCTGTCGGATGAAGGCCAATTTGAAAATATAATTATAAAATCCACTGCCGGAGCAGCTCCGCAGATAGTGAGGATCCGAGACATAGGCCGCGTGGATTTGAGCCAGCAGAATTTCAGCAACTATTCGCGCTTCACCGGGCACAAGTCGGCCCAGGTAGTGGTTTTTGCTCTGCCGGACGCTAATGCCATCTCTGTCGCCGACACCGTCTATGAAGCCATGGCCGATTTGAGTAAGACATTTCCCGAAGGACTCAAATATGCAATCCGGTACGATACCACCAGATTTGTCCGGGAGTCCATTTCAAAGGTATATGAAACACTTGTTATAGCCGGCATCCTTGTGCTGATAGTGATTCTCGTATTCCTGCAAAATTTCAGGGCCACACTGGTCCCGGCAACTACTGTTCCTGTCACAATTATCGGTGCTTTCATTGCAATAGCCGCCCTCGGTTTCACCATAAACCTGATGACTCTGTTTGCCCTGGTCCTTGCTATAGGCATAGTGGTGGATGATGCCATCGTCATTGTAGAAAACAGTTCATACCATATCGAAAATGGCCTACCGCCCAAAGAAGCAACGATCAAAGCCATGAATGAACTGACGGGACCTGTAATGGGTATTACCCTGGCCCTGGTTGCGGTATTCCTGCCGGCTGCCTTCCTTCCAGGCATTACAGGACAGCTATTCCGGCAATTCGCCCTCGTGATCGCCTCTACCTCTGTTATCAGCGCCATGAATGCGCTGACGTTAAAGCCTGTACAGTGCGCTTTCTGGCTGAAACCACGGGGGGACAAACCTGCCAATTGGTTTTATCGGGGATTCAATAAGGGATTTCAGTCCGTTACCAAAATCTATATTGGGGCCGTTAGCCGCATGGTGAAAAGGCCCGTCCTGTTTATTGTAATCTTTGCCGTTATAATTAGTGTAACATTCCTTGTATTTCTCAGCCGCCCTACAGGTTTTCTTCCAACCGAAGACCAGGGCTACGGCATTATAGTCTCCCGGTTGCCGGAAGGTGCGTCCCAGCCCCGGTCGCGGGAAGTTGCCAGGAAAATTAATGCACTTCTGGGAAGGACTGCCGGAGTTGATTTCTGGGTGCATATAGGAGGTTTGTCGATTCTGGACAACGCCAATCTCTCTAATGCTTCCACGACGTTTGTTGTTTACAAGGACTGGAAGGACCGCGGCACTTCATTAAGCCAGGATACGATAGTCTCGAACATCAACCGGGAGCTTGCCGGAATTGAGGAAGCCCAGGCCTTTATGGTGATCCCACCGCCGATCCGGGGACTGGGCCAAACAGGTGGTCTTCAGATGATGGTTGAAGACCGCGGCAACGTTGGTCTGAACGAACTCCAGAAGGCCGCGAGCGAACTTGTCCGTAACGGAAATTCGAACCCTGCCCTGCGGGGACTTATCACCACGTTTGTTCTGGGCAGCCCGCAGCTATACCTGAATATTGATCGCACAAAAACGGAGTCGTTTCAGGTCCCGTTGTCCAACGTTGTGGACACGCTCCAGTCTTACATGGGATCTTCGTTTGTTAACCTGTTTAACAAATATAACCAGGTGTTCCAGGTTTATGTACAGGCCGACAGCCCCTACCGTTTGCAGCCGCGGGACATAAAGAGCCTGTATGTCCGCAATCAGAAAGGTGACATGGTACCCCTTGGAAGCCTGCTGGACATCAGGCAGGTACAGGGCCCCGAGTTAATCACCCGCTATAACCTTTATCCTGCAGCAGCTATTTTTGGGTCTGCTGCGCCCGGCTATAGCTCCGGCCAGGCCAATGAAGCGATGGAACAGATGGCTGCCAAACTGTTGCCGCAGGGAGTAGCTTATGACTGGACATCCACAAGTTACCAGGAAAATAAAGTGGGCAAAGAGGCTTATTTCATCTACGCTCTTTCCATTTTTATGGTCTATATGGTATTGGCAGCTTTGTATGAGAGCTGGACCTCGCCGGCGGCGGTCATCATGGTTGTCCCTATAGCTCTTGTCGGGGTCCTCCTGGCCACTATGGTCAGGGGCTATGACAACAACCTGTATACCCAGGTGGGGCTTGTGCTGATGATTGCACTGGCGAGCAAGAACGCAATTCTCATCGTGGAATTTGCCCGGGATCTTCACCATGGAGGCATGAGTATAGAGGAAGCCGCAATTGAGGCGACACATCGCAGGTTCCGGCCCATTATTATGACTTCTTTTGCTTTCATCTTGGGAGTGGTACCGCTTGTGGTTGCTTTCGGGGCCGGCTCGGCAGGCCAGCGGGCTATAGGAACGGTTGTTTTCGGGGGCATGATATCCTCGACCCTCCTTGCAATCCCGTTTGTTCCGGTATTCTATGTTGCCCTGGAACGCCTGAGTGAACGGGTTAAAAAAGGCAAGCAAAAAAGCCGCTAATAGGGAAGCCGGACAATGACAGGCTTCGCCCCTGATTCATCTCAGCTTCAAGTCAATGTGCAAGTAATTTATTCGCAGACCCTAAACCTTTTTTCTTCTGCAATGGCTGACTAAACGGCAACCCGGCAGTTTCATCAAATCCAAACATTAAGTTCATGTTCTGAATTGCCTGACCGGCTGCACCCTTAATAGTATTATCAATAACAGACGTAATGACGTAGCGGTCAGTTCTGTCATCAACAGTAATACCAATGTCGCAGAAATTGGTATTCGCAACATCTTTTACCTGCGGCAAGGCCCCGTTTTCGTAAACCCTTATAAATGGCTTATTCTCATAGAAAGTATTATACAAATCCGTCAATTCTCTGCTGTCCAGTTTTTTAACGTATTTTATATAAATAGTACTTATAATGCCCACGTCTATCGGCATGATATGGGGCGCGAACAACACCTTGCAGTCCTCTCCGCCCAGTTGTGAAAGTTCTTGCTCCATTTCAGGAGTATGATTGTGGGTGCCGATCTTATATGGCCGAATGTTTTCGTTGAGGTCGATAAACTGGGTTTCATCTTTACGGCTCTTACCCGCCCCGCTCACTCCGGAATATGAGTCAGCGATAACGAAATTGTCCAGAATCAATTTTTCTTTAAACAATGGCGCCAGCCCTAATATTACGCTTGTGGGGTAACAACCCGGGTTAGCGACCAAATTGGCTGTGACGATTTTCCCGGAATGGATTTCGGGCAGGCCGTAAACGGCTTTGCCCAGAAGGTCGATAAATTCCCCGCCATAATAATAGGCTGCGTGCTCCCCCTCAGGTTTGTACCATTTAGCAAATACGTTGAGATCCTTCAACCTGAAATCGGCGCTGAGGTCAATGACTTTTATGTCCTTTGACAGTAGTTCCGCAGCGACATTACCATGTTTCCCATGTGGTTTTGTTAAGAAAACCACATCGCATCTACCCAGCATATTATTCTTGTTAGAATAATATGACTCAAACTTAATATCTAATAAATTCTTGAACCTGCCGTGAAAAGGCGCTTCTAATCCCCGTCCATTAAATGTTTCAGATGCCAAAAAAGAAATTTCAACTTCCGGGTGATTTAACAGCAACTCAATGAGTTTGCCGGCAGTTAAACTCGAGGCGCCAAAAATGCCTGCTTTTATCATTGATTATCTCCGTGCCTCGCAGTACTTGTTAACGTTTGGAGAACTGGAACCTTCTGCGAGCACCGGCCTGACCGTATTTCTTCCTCTCCACTTCTCTCGGGTCCCTGGTAAGCAGACCCTCTTTTTTAAGCTTCGGTTTCATGTCCGCATCGGCGGCAACAAGCGCCCTCGAAATGCCATGACGCAATGCGCCGGCCTGGCCGCTGAGCCCTCCCCCGTTTACACTTGCAAGCACGTCATATTTTCCTATAGTGCCGGTAAGCTGAAGCGGCTGCCTGATAATCATTCTCAGCGTCTCTCTCGGAAAGTAAGTATCGATGTCCCTATCATTGACGGTTATGGCGCCTTTGCCTGGGACCAGGCTTACCCGCGCTACTGACCGTTTTCTTCTGCCTGTTGAATTATAATTGATCGAAGCCATTCATTAACTCCTTAATTTTGTGATTTCTATCAACTCTGGTTTCTGCGCTGCATGCCCGTGCTCCGGACCGCGGTAAACTTTCAGCTTTTTGATCATAGCCCTGCCGAGCCTGTTTTTGGGAAGCATTCCCCAGACGGCATCCTCTATGACCTTCTCAGGCTCTGAATTCATCCTGTCTTTGAGCGATTTTTCTTTCAGGTTCCCGATATAACCGGTGTGGTGCTGATACAACTTGTCCACAAGTTTATTGCCGGTAACCTTGACCTTATCAGCATTAATAACTATGATAAAATCTCCGGTATCTACATTGGGGGTAAATATGGGTTTATGCTTTCCCCGTATGTACGATGCGACCCTGCAGGCTAACCTGCCCAACACTTTGTCTTTTGCATCAACAACATACCATTTGCGCTCAATTTCACTTCTCTTAGCAAATCTGGTTCTCATCGTAACACCTTCCCTTACTATATAAATGCAGCGAATTAATCAAGCCTTATAAATTACACAAAATCATATAGATTTGTCAATGTCTGAGGCCATCTGGTAGCAGGTCAGTTTGTTTTTGCTCATGCTGCTTCCGGTCCGCATCATTCCCGACTAAGCAGAAAGTTGCCATGATGAGACCTTTTTGGGAAGGCGAGTAGTAAGAGCCTTTGTAAATATTCTGTGTCTTGCCTCCCGCCTCCAACTGCGAACCGCTGAGCAGCAACATTCATTTAGACTTTTTATGCCTCGTCTTCGTTGTAACGGCTCCGGCCGGTTCCCCTTTTCTAAAAGAGGAATGTGCTTCGGGTAATCCTGTTTCGAGTCGTGACTTCGGGAAAGCGGTACTTCCGATCTCCTTTACGCCCTCAACAACTCCTACCAGTATGTCCTTCACCGCTTTTACTGCTGTGTTCCCGATGCTGCCCGCCGCTTCGAGCGCTCCGCCCACAGCAGCCTTCGCAACTTCCGTCACGTTTCCTCCGACTTCCCTTGTCGCCTCTATAACACCGTCAACCGCCCTCCGTGCGACAAGAGCCACATCAGCCCCAACCTCAGATGCTCCTTTGACCGCTCCCTTGACGGTCTGGCCCGCAACAGTAACAACATCCCCGCCGATGTCGCTTACGCCCATTACAATACCCTTAGCCATACTCTTCGTGCCCAAAATAAGACCAGTGCCGACCTCCTCTGCGGCGGTTATGGCGCCTTTTACAACGTCCCTTGTAATTGAGAGACTCTCTCCTGCCACGTCCCCGCCCGCCCGGAGGGTATTCGATACGGTACTCCTGACAAGGCTTACTATCTCTGCCTCAATCTCGCCGATCCCTTTCAGGCTGCTGATAATGCCTTCTTTGACAGCAGTTCCCGCCCTGCCGATGCCTTCGTTGTATTTTATGTCACTGACTGCTTCGGCGTTCATAATGCACCTCTACTTTCTTATGCTCAACATCGTTTATAAAATAACAAAGCCGAGCTGCTCACTCCAGTTCCTTCGGCAGCTCGGCCGTCTCCGGTTAAAAGACCCGCCGCTTTCCGCCCCCCTCTTCGCAAGGGGGTTGGCTTTATCGGTCCTCTTAATTACAATATATCATAACATCACATAACTTTCAATTTAGTATATGCGTATTATCTTGACAAAACCTTAGGAGTTTGATATAAGAGAGATTAGTTTGCAAGCGACAAATATCTTCTCTCAGGAGTTACGCAATGGCAAAGATCGATGCTTTTTTCAAGCTTATGCATGAACAGGGCGCCTCTGACCTGCACCTGGTATCAGGCTCCCAGCCCATACTCCGGATCAGGGGGGAAATGGAAAGGGTGCAGTATAACATCATGGAAAACGACGATCTCAAGGCTATGCTCTACGAGATTGCTCCGGAAGAGAAGGTAAAATTATTTGAAGAGACCGGTGATGTCGACTTCGGTTATGAAATACCGGGACTTGCACGCTACCGTGCCAATTTTTTCCGGCAAAAATACGGCGTCGCAGCAGTATTCAGGGAGATTCCGAGTGACATACTGACCGTTGAGCAGCTCGGTCTTCCGCCGGTTTGCAAGAAGTTTGCGATGTTACAAAAGGGACTGGTACTGGTTACAGGCCCTACGGGAAGCGGGAAATCCACAACACTGGCCGCGATCATCGATTACGCCAACAAGATGAGGAAAGACCACATAATTACAGTGGAGGACCCCATTGAATTTGTACACAAGAGCCAGGGCTGCGTTGTCAACCACCGTGAAATCGGGGCCCATACGAAATCGTTTGCCTCTGCACTCAGGGGTGCGCTGCGCGAGGACCCCGATATCATCCTTGTCGGAGAAATGAGAGACCTCGAAACCATACAGCTTGCCCTTGAGGCTGCTTCAACGGGACATCTGGTTTTCGGCACACTGCATACGACGAGTGCGCCTAAGACCGTTGACAGGGTTGTCGATGTCTTTCCCGCAAGCCAGCAGGCACAAATCCGCACCACGCTCTCCGAGTCATTAAAGGGAGTATTAGCGCAGAACCTGTTCAAGCGCATCGATAAGAAAGGCAGGTGCGCAGCGCTCGAAATACTGGTTATAACCTATGCGGTTTCCAATCTCATAAGGGAGGCCAAGACCCACCAGCTGCCCTCCGCTATGCAGACCGGAAAGAAATACGGCATGCAGACCCTTGACGACGCAATAATGGAACTCCTGCTGAAGAAATGGATAAGCCCTGAAGATGCTTATGACAAGTCTATAGACAAGCAGAAGTTCTTGCAGTTCCTGAAAGAACCGCCTCCGGATTTTTAATAACAGCAGTAGCCGGCAGCCTATTGCCGCTTCCCTGAATTTAAGGAGAAAAATATGAGACGAGCAGAACTCGATTATATTCTTAATACGATGCTGGATAGTCAGTCAAATGTATCTGACCTGAACCTCACGGTGGGAAAGCCGTTCCAGGTTGAGGCCTCAGGCCAGTTGATGCCGGTTGCCTTTACCGGGGTGGCCCAGTTGGACAACCTGACTCCCTTTCAGACCGAAATCCTGGCGCTGAACCTCATGAACTCGGACCGCCGCCTTAGCGAGATACTCATCAGTCAGGGTTCATGCGACCTATCTTATTCCTTGCCGGAAAAAGCCAGGTTCAGAGCGAATATATTTTCCCAGCGCGGCTTGTATTCCATCGTGTTGAGGAGGCTCTCAACAGCCATTCCAACCATTGCCGAACTTAAGGTGCCTGAGGTGCTGTCGCAAATAGCTCAAGAAAAAAACGGTCTGGTGCTGGTGACCGGAGCGACTGGAAGCGGTAAATCTACTACACTTGCTGCTGTCCTGCGGCTGTTTAATGAGACAAAATCCGTTCACATCATCACGCTGGAAGATCCTGTCGAGTTCTCCCATCCGCACCAGAAGGCGACCTTTAACCAGAGAGAGATGGGCATCGACTTCGATACCTTTGCCAATGGGTTGAGAGCGGCGCTCCGCCAGGCCCCCAAGGTGATCCTTGTCGGTGAGATGAGGGACAGAGAAACAGTTGAGATAGGTCTCTCCGCTGCTGAAACAGGCCACCTCGTACTCTCTACGCTGCATACAATAGATGCCGGACAGACCATAAACAGAGTCGTCGGAATGTTCGAGCAGGAGGAGGAGAAGCAGATACGGACCCGCCTTGCCGATACCATAAGATGGGTAGTAAGCCAGCGCTTGCTCCCCAAAGTGGGTGGCGGCAGGGCAGCGGTAATTGAAATCATGAAAATAAATTTAAGGGTCAAAGAATCCATATTGCAGGGGGAATCCGAGGGCAAGACATTCTATGAGATCATCGAGTCCGGCGAGGCCTATGGCATGCAAACCTTTGACAAAGCCATCCTCAAGTTATACAGGGACGGGCTGATAACTGAAGAAACCGCGATGGCATATGCCTCGAAAAAACCTATTGTCGGCAGGGGCATTGATATGATCAAGGGCGCCAAAGGCGAGAAGACAACCGATATTGAGGGGCTGAAACTGGATACGGATTACAGCAAACGACTTAAAGAGCGTTAAGTTACGGAGGACTGACTAATGACTATTGAAACACATGCGGCAGATACAGAGGAGTATGAAGAGGCGCTGCGCAGCGCGCTGGTATGCGAGGACAATGCCGAATTTAGAGGCGCCATAAGCGCTGCTCTCGAAGGGCTTAAATACAGCATAGAGTTTGCAGCAGGCGCGGAAGATGCCTTTGAAAAGCTGAAGTTCAACCAGTACGGGATCATAGTCCTCAACGAGCGTTTTGGAGGAAATACCCCGGAAAACAACGCCGTTTATAAATTCCTGCAGTTTATGCACATGTCGGCGCGGCGGAGCATCTTTTTGGCCCTGATAGGAAAGGACTTCAAAACCGGCGACAATATGACCGCTTTTGCAAAAAGCTCAAACATAACTGTGAATGAAAAAGACATCCCAAATCTTAAAGCGGTCCTCAAGAAGTCCATTGCGGACAATGACCAGTTTTATAAGGTATTCAGGGAAAGCCTTGTGAAGATGGGCAAAAAGTGACGCTTATGAGTACATTCTCCCTGGAGATGGACCATGGACTCTTATACTAACTCATTGGTTGACCACATTTGTAACAGGAGGTTTTTTCAGAAAGCCTCCTTGGTCGCCTTTACATCGTTATTATCCAGATCGGCTTTTTCTTATACTGGAAAGATGTCAAATTTTGTTCACCTGGATTCCGGTAGATTTAGAACGTGGTAAATGACTTATATTTCAAGAGCGTCTTCATATTTACATTCTGCCTTTTGATCCTTACGGTTTGGCCTCAAAATATTTATGGCAAAACTGTGCCGTCACTATGCAAGATCATACATCCCAGCGATGACAAGATAGAGGCTGAGTGCAGGCGTCTGAAAAAAGGTGAAACCCTGGAAAGTCTTTTTGGAGACAGATGGATAGATGTAGCCCGGTTTAACCGGATCGACCGTCGACATATTTATCCCGGGGTCCACATAAAAGTTCCTAAGAAGCTTGAAGACATTATTAATTTCACACCGATGCCGCAGCATTATCACCCTGCTGAGGCGGATGCAAAATTAATACTGGTGGATCTTTCGGAGCAATTTCTCGGCGCCTATGAATACGGACGATTGATATTTTCAGCGCCGATTACAACTGGTGAAGATGGAAATGAAACGCCCGCAGGAGAATTCAGAATCCTTGCTGTTGATAGCCATCACATCTCCTCGCTATACTTTGTCGAGCATACCGATAACCCATATCCTATGCATTATGCACTGATTTTTTATATAAATAAACAAGGAGTTGCATTCTGTTTTCACGGCAGGGATGTTCCAGGGTATCCCGGATCGCATGGCTGTATAGGACTTTATGATGAACGAATGCAAAAAAAATATTATGGCTTTCCAAAGAACTCCTTGCTCGAAGATGCACAGACTCTCTTTGATTGGGTGATCTCACCCGAGACCGATGATGGACGATACCATACTGTTCAAAATGGCCCAAGAATCGTGATCACTGGTCAGACTCCGATCATTCGGCCAAAGAAATATTAATATCTCTTGTAATGCGTTATTCCTGGCAGGGAAAGAGGTTATATCTGCTCCGGTTTGAATACAAGCACAGACAGCGGCGGCAGTATGAGGCTGAGCGAAAACGGAAAACCCTTATGAGAGATGATATTCTCCGCATTTAAGCCGCCGCCGTTTCCGATATTTCCGCCCCAGTATAATGATGAGTCGCTGTTGTGTATCTCGTTATAATAGCCGCCCCGCGGCACCCCGATACGGTAGCCGAAGCGGGGCACCGGCGTAAGATTGAAGACAAAGACAAGAAAATCATCCTGGTCCTTCGCCTTCCTGATAAAAGCAAGAATGCTGTTATCGGCATCGTGGAAGTCAATCCATTGAAAACCATGCCAATCGAAACATACCTCGTGAAGAGCAGGCTCCCTCTTATAAAGGGTGTTCAGGTCGGTAACGTATTTCTGCAATTTCTTATGCGGCTCATACTGAAGCAGGTCCCAATCGAGGCCTTTGTCAAAATTCCATTCATCCCATTGTCCGAATTCAGAGCCCATAACCAGAAGCTTTTTACCGGGATGACCGTACATATAGCCATACAACGCCCTCAGGTTGGCGAATTTCTGCCACATATCTCCAGGCATTTTATTAAGCATCGACCGCTTGCCGTACACCACCTCATCATGGGAAAAAGGAAGAATAAAGTTTTCGCTAAAAGCGTATATCATGCTGAACGTGAGATTGTTCATGTGGTACTTTCTATGAATCGGTTGATGGGAGAAAAACATAAGAGTGTCATGCATCCAACCCATGTTCCACTTCATGCTGAAACCGAGGCCTCCGAGGTGGGTCGGCTTTGAAACTCCCGGCCAGGAAGTCGACTCTTCCGCAATAGTGAGCACGCCGGGATGATACTTGTGCACCACCTCGTTAAACGTTTTGATGAAATCTATCGCCTCCAGGTTCTCGTTGCCGCCATACATATTCGGTATCCATTGTCCATGCTCTCTGGAATAATCGAGATAAAGCATTGAGGCGACAGCATCGACCCTCAGGCCGTCAATATGATACTTATCCAGCCAAAAGAGTGCGTTTGATATAAGATAATTTTTTACCTCATTCCGGCCATAATTAAATACCAGTGTGCCCCACTCCTTGTGCTCTCCTTTCCGGGGATCTGCATGCTCATAAAGGCAGGTGCCGTCAAAGAAAGCCAGTCCGTGCGCATCCTTGGGGAAATGGGCCGGGACCCAGTCAACGATAACGCCTATTCCGTTTTGATGACAACAGTCGATAAAATACATAAAGTCTTCAGGTTTGCCGAACCGGCTTGTCGGTGCATAATAGCCGATCGGCTGATACCCCCACGATGCATCGAGCGGGTGTTCTGCCATGGGCAGAAGCTCTATATGCGTATAACCAAGTTTCTTGACATGCGGTACCAATTTATCGGCAAATTCCCTGTATGTCAGGAAACGTGACTCTTCCTCCGCAACACGCATCCAGGAACCCAGATGGACCTCATAGATTGCAATCGGTGACTCGAACCAGTTACGCTCCCTGCGTGAAGAAAGCCAGACCGCATCATCCCATTCGTGTTTGTTCCCTAAATCATAAACAATCGCAGCGGTTTTCGGACGCACCTCAAAAAAGAATGCAAACGGATCGGTCTTCTGCTCCCTGACTTCACCATACAGCGACAAAATATCGAATTTATATAATGTCCCCTCTCCTAGTCCGGGGACAAAAAGCTCCCATATACCTGAATTACCCAGAAACCGCATGGGATGGCGTCTGCCGTCCCATTCATTAAAGTCACCGATAACGCTTACCCTCCTGGCATTAGGCGCCCAGACCGCAAAATGGACCCCGCGTACGCCCATGATTTCCCTCACATGGGAGCCGAGTTTTTCATAGTTCTGGTAATGAGTCCCCTCTCCGATGAGGTGCAGATCAAAATCCGTGAGCACCTGCGGAAAGGAATAAGGGTCATAAAATTCCCGGACCTCGTCCCGACTATTGGTGGTCCTTAACGTGTACCTGAATGACCTGGAAAGATGCTCAGTAACAGCCACAAACAAACCATCCTTATGCCGCCTGGTCATTTTAATAAAACGCTTTTTTGCAGGCCCCTTGTGCTGTAAAACCCATGCCTCTTTTACCTCGGGCAAAAACGCCCTTATGCACAACGCGCCTTCAGAACGGTGCAAGCCGAGGATTGAGAAAGGATCGCCGGATTCTCCTTTTATCAGGGCCTGTATTTCTTTGTTTATCTTCATGACCGCTATTGTATCACAAATGCCTGAGCCGCTCAAATGGAAGGGACCGGCAGGGGCAGGCTGTTTATCGGAGGAATACACAAATAAGTTTAGCCCTATCTTATATCAACCTTATTTCCCTCGTTGTCCACACGGACAAAAGTAACGTGTGTAGAGAACACTACTTTTACGTCGCTCTCAATATCTTCATTGAAAACATTTACAGCATACTGCACTGACGTTTTTCCAATTTTCGCTCTTTCGACGAGGAATCTAAGAATAGAACCCTCTTTTACGCTTTTTCGAAACTCAATTCTATCCATTCCAATGGTAACAAGTTTACATCCCGGAAAGTCTAAGCTCGCAGCTATCCATGCAATTTCATCAACCCATTTTAAAAGGTTGCCGCCAAATAAGTAACCAAACTGATTCAGATGTTCCGGAAGGACTAGTTTATAATTTTCCATTTACTCATTTTAATGCCGGCTGTAATATCTAAGCTAATGAGAGTATATCATAATTCCCGGCTGCGAAAAGACCTTGCTTACGTATAAAAAGATTGACGCTAACTGCCGCTTCACGTTATTTTAAAAGATGATGAATGTACTCAGATTTTTAACAGCCGGGGAATCCCACGGCAAAGCGCTGACCGGCATTATCGAAAAAATCCCCTCGGGGCTTGCCCTGTCAGCCGGGGACATTGACAGTGAACTCAAAAGAAGGCAGTTGGGATACGGACGAGGCGGCAGAATGAAAATAGAGCAGGACCATGCACAGATACTATCAGGCGTCAGATGGGGGAAAACCCTCGGCTCTCCCATTGCGCTTCTTATCGAAAACAGGGACTGGAAAAACTGGCAGGAAGGCATGTCTCCGGAAAGCATCCACGAGGGTTGCATTGCGCCGGTGACAAGGCCGCGTCCGGGGCATGCAGACCTCGGAGGCGCGCTGAAATACGATCAGAAGGATATACGGAATGTCCTTGAGCGCTCCAGCGCCAGGGAAACAGCAATGAAAGTTGCACTGGGTGCAATAGCGAAAAAATTCCTTTCAGGGTTTTCCATACATGTTGGAAGCTATGTGGCCCAGATCGGCAGCGTCCGGGTTTCAGATGAACTGCTTAAACAATTGCGGGATGGCTTTGCAGTGCAGGATTCTCTCGAGAGGATCGATGCCTCTCCCGTGCGGTGTCCTGAGGATGACGTTGCACATTCTATGATGGCTGTGATAGACAAAGCAGCGGAGAATGGAGACTCTATCGGCGGCAGGTTCGAGGTAATAGCCACCGGAGTACCACCCGGACTTGGCAGCCACATTCAGTGGGACCGGCGGCTGGACGGCATCTTATCACATGCATTAATGGGAATTCAGGCCATCAAGGGTGTTGAAATCGGCGATGGTTTTGCTTATGCGGACAAATTCGGCTCTGAAGTGATGGATGAAATATTCTACGACAATTCTTTGTCTGAAACTTGCGGCTCTCCTTTCTGCAGGCGGACAAACCACGCCGGCGGGATCGAAGGTGGTATCACCAACGGAATGCCTGTTGTCATTAAAGCAGTAATGAAGCCAATCCCGACTCTGAAAAAACCATTGAGGTCAGTCGATATAATAACCAAGGAACCTTTCGAAGCGGCCTATGAGCGCTCCGATACGTGTGCTGTACCGGCAGCAGCAGTAATCTGCGAGGCAATGACAGCGCTGGTACTTGCCGATGCACTCCTTGTAAAATTCGGGGGAGACAGTCTGGAGGAAACAAAAAGAAATTATGATTCATACATTGATTACCTTAGCAAATTTTGACCGGCGGCGTTCGGTACTCTTCTTCTACTCCTTCCTGCTGGCGGTCCTCCTTGCGCCAGGCTTTATGCCGGTGGTGACTTCTGCTTCGGAGCCGTTGCCGAATACGGCGGAGGCCGATTCCGTTGCGGAAATAAATCATGAGGGAGAACAGGCACTTATCAAAGGCAAAAACAGCGTTGAAAAAGGTGATTATGAAAAGTCAATCGCCCTGCTGACTGCGGCCTATGAGAAATTGCCCCTGCTTGGCGACTATGCGCTGCTGTGGCGCTCCAGTGCCTACGAGGGCAATGGAAACCCTGATAAGGCCCTTGAGGACCTCAGGACAATCAAAGAAAAATATAAGGCATCCCCGCTTGTCAAAAAGGCCCGGCTGAGAGAGATAGACTTATTGAGAAAGAAAAACGACCCGTCGGTTGGGAGGTTGCTTGAGCAACTGGTCAAAGACAACCCTTCCAATATGGAGCTCAAATACACCTATGCTCAGTATCTTAAAGAGAACAACGACGGGAAGAAAGCTAAAGAACTCTTCAGGGAAGTGTTTATATCCGCCTGCCCATTGTCGGCCAAGGCGTCTACTGAACTCTCGCCGTCTGATATTACTGTAGTGGAGCTTGTCAAAAGAGGGAAAGCCCTTAATGCCGCGTGGCGGTTCGAACAGGCCGAAAGGGTCCTCAGGGAGGCGCTCGCGCGCGACGATAACTACCTGCGCAAAGATGAAATAACAGACAGCCTTGCCTACTCGTTATTCGGGCAGAAAAGATACAGGGAAGCAGCAGTACTCTATAAAAAAACAAAGAACAGTCTCTGGTGGGCACGGTCGATTTTCAGGGCTGGAGACAACGATGCCTTTGAGGCCGAACTGCCCGAATTCAGCAAAACTGCCGACAAGAGAATAGCAGAGGTGATGATAGCATATGGAGCAATGAAAAGACGGGATGGTAATAGCGACGAGGCGATTAAAATCTTCAACAGTGTTCTTTCGCACTATCCGTCCGCCAGGGAGGATGCTCTATGGGCAACAGGCTGGACATACTATTTATCAAGGGATTATAAAAATGCATCTAAATTACTCTCTCAGCTTGCTGAGACATACGGGGATTCAAAATATCTTTACTGGAGCCGAAAGTGCAGGGAATTGCTGGGCGACAGAGGACCCTTGAGTCAGTCTTCAGACCACGAGAACGTACATGATTTTTATTCTTATCTGACCTGCCTGAAAAATAAAGAGAAACCTCCGGCCATCAGCAGTACGTATTTGAAAGCCTCATTGAATTCGCCTGTTGCCGAAAGGGTCGAAACACTGGCTGAGATTGGACTGAAGAACGAGGCAGCCGCTGAGTTGCTGTTCCTGTCAAGAAAAAATCCTGCTCCTGGCGATCTCATCTCTATCAGCCTGTATCTGGAGAAACTGGGCAGTTACAAGTCCGCTATGATGCTTATATCAAAAGTGCCTTATAACGAGGAACTGCACGAATTGTATTACCCTCAAGCCTTCTGGCCCGAAGTTAAAGAGGCCTCGGAAGCGACATCGCTGGATCCTTATTTAATCCTATCTGTAATACGCGAAGAATCACGGTACGAGCCCGAAGCACGTTCTATTGCAGGGGCAATCGGACTGATGCAGTTGATGCCCCAGACCGCCCGCCGGTATAATAAAATTATAAAGGCGCATCTCAAGAATTCTCCGGAGTTGTACGATGCCCGGACCAACATACTGCTTGGAAGCTATTATTTCAAACAACTGCTCAACAAATTAGGATCTATTCCTCTTGCCCTTGCATCATACAACGGAGGAGAAGATGCCGTAAAGGACTGGTTGAAAAAAGGAAAATACAGGACCGTCGACGAGTTCATAGAGGATATTCCTTATAACGAGACAAGAAATTATGTCAAGAAAGTCTTGACAACTTATTTCGAGTATTTGCGGTCAAACCGCGATGGTAATGTTTCCCTGGCCCAGACGCATATCGGGGAACTTTAACACAGGCGATAGCCTATCGCCCATCGCCTATTGCCCATTGCCTGTGAAATTGTGTATTATTTTTAATACAAGGGAGGAGTTATGAACATGTTAAATACTTTTGAAGAGAAGATAACTTATGCCGTTGAAAAAATTAAGATGTTGAAAGAAGAAAAAAACAATCTCGTGAAACAGATCGAAGATCTCGAAAGAATGATGAAATCAAAGGACAATGAAATTGATAAATTAATGGTCGAGAAGGCCTCGATAAAAACCCAGCTCGAGGATTTATTCAATGAATTGGACTCGATCGAGCTCAAATAGGTCTGCATGGGAAATGTGGAAGTAAATATCCTCGGACAAAAGTATATAATAAAAGGGGACAATGAATCGCCCGAATACCTGGTGCAACTTGCCGAGTTCGTAGAGGGAAAACTAAAAGAAGTATATGCAACGGCGCCTCACATAACACCGCTTAAGGCCGTTATCCTTGCTGCCTTGAATATCTCCGACGAATTACACAAAATAAAAAAAGACCACAAATCGATATCCCAGAGCATTAGGAGTATTGAGGACAAAGCTGACACAATAATAAAACTTTTTGACTAGTCCGGCATAACCAGGACATCCATGAATCTCATTAGACGCGGGACGGTTTCCTCTTGTCGACCTTGAAACAACTCCCTTTGACCGTTTTGGCAAACTTCTTCATTTCAGATGCAACTTCAGCCATCTCTCCATAGTGGGCAAAGTGTTTTATATCATTACAAACAATACCGATTGAGAGGCTTATAAGAGGGAATACTTTTTTTTGTCCCTCTCTGTCAGCTGATTCTATATAACCTTTCGTCCTGTCCTCAATATCGTAAAAAGTGGGGATAATCCTGTCGAAATAACCGATAATCTTGCCGGAGGTCTCTTCAACAGTATCGCAATCCATGATAAATACAATATCATCCCCACCGACGTGACCGACAAAACTGCCGTGAGGTTGTCTATCTTTTACGGTATTTAGGATAAGTCTGCCGAGCATCTTCAGGACTTCATCGCCACGGCTGAATCCGTAGCGGTCATTGTAAGGTTTAAAGAAGTCGAGGTCCGCATAAGCAAGGGCAAATTTATCACCGGCATCCAGCCGTTTTTGTATCTGTTTTGTGATTTGAATATTGCCCGGCAATCCTGTCAGCGGATTTACTTCGATCGTCCTCTCAGCCCTTTGCATGGACAATTCAATCCGCGACCGTATTTCCGTTTCGAGAGATGATCTTTTAATGTAATCATCAACAAGAAGATAGTCCCAGCCCGGAACGACAAAGGCATCTCCAAAAACAGCAAACACCGATAAGTGTCCCAAAACCGGATCGCTCTTTAAGTCGTTCAGCATTGAAACGCTGACGGCATCGTCGGATGTTATGTCAATGAGCAGTATAGCGGGACTTGAACTATAAACATAGTCCAGTGATGATCCAAGCGTGGCAAATTCAACGATTTGACATAATCCTTTAAGGAACTTGCTGATTAAACTGGTCAGTACCTGGTCCCTGGAGATAACAACAACAGTTTTAGGATTACTCATCGGAAAACAGGAAGTCCTCGGCCTGGCCTAATGAGTCTTCCAATTCTGATACTATCTCCTTCAAGTCCTCATCGGACAGGTCAAGCAACTGCCATACAAATGGATGCACTGCGGGTACAAAGTTATCGCCGGAAAAACCGAATCCGGCTGCCCGCGTCAACACATCTGCAAAGTGGACGACTGCCGTCTGAAGTGTGACCACTTTTGAGAGATGCGGCTTGTGGTGATATTCTATCGGCTCAACAAGATTCTGAGGAAAGTTCCATTTCTGGGCGATCCATCCCCCTGCATCGGCATGGCTTACATTAAATTGCTTCTTCTCGGCATCTAACATGAAGATTTGTCTATTTTGAGCATCAGCAATGGCAAGACCGTATTCCTCCGGAAATTTAAGACCCATGACCACCTTACCGATGTCATGCAGCAAACCGGCAATAGAAACCTCTTCAGGTTCTTTCAATCCCTTTTTCTTTGCAATAATACGTGATGCGATAGCACAGCCGAGTGAATGCTCCCAGAGGCCAACCATGGTCTTTTGCATTGCCTCGAAAACAGAAACGCCGAGCAGCATACCTCTCACCACATTGAGGCCGAGCAGTATCAAAGCCTGATTTAACGAGGATATCCTCCCGGGAAAGCCGTAAATAGGTGAATTGACAACTTTCAGCACCCTCGAAGTGAGCACAGGATCATTGGCAATAAAACTGCCTATCTCGTTAATTGAAATCTTCGGCTTCTCGATAACAGCCAGCAACTTTCTCAAAATGCTGGGTATCGTGGGAAGAGTATCGATGTTCTCAATCTGACTTCGCATCTCCCGAGTGTCCATATCAGTTGCTCATCCCTTCTATATACTCTTTAAATGACCTTTTCACTGTCAGCATGTAAGGCTCACCTTCTGTCTTTTTGAACCGTTCATCAAGTTCGGCCAGCAATTCCTCCCTGGTCTTTGAAGGCCCTGCTGTCCCCTCTACAAACACACTGCTTATGCTCATATTCTGCAGGCGATCTATATGGGATTCCTTCAGTACCGTGCCTTCGCCGATTAGAATCATGCCGCTGTCATTCACGACCGGTTTTGCCAGTTTAGCTCCCGGTTTCAGGCGTTCCACAGAAACCCTTTTCAATTATTACCCCCAAACTTATCATTAGAGTCAAGACATTATATCACAGGAAAAAATTAAAAAACTATGAGCTAAAAGCGAACGCCTGCCCTGGATATGACAATGTGATATAATAACATTTATATAGTAGCATTTATACATGCTGCCCTATATATTTAACAAAATCGTAATGTTGCAGAAATATTCTGTTAACATGCCTTGATTATATTAATAACTCAAACAAACTGCAATGCCGAAAATAAAAGAACATATGCTTTGTTGAAAGAATAAACATCGGCTTGGCCGGTGCGACAAAAGAATTGATAAGGACAGCGGGAGATACTCTCTCCCTAAAGGACACCTAAGTGCATAACCTTTTCTATACATTCTTCATAGCGTTATCAAATAACTTTGATAATATAGGAGTCAGGATTGCCTATAGCATACGGGGAATAAAAATAACTACCTTAATAAATATCTGGATTTCTGTCATTACATTTTTCATTTCTTTTTTTGCAGCTTTCTCAGGAACAATGATCACAGGATTTTTTGGCAAACAACTCTCGTCAATTATAGCCATGCTGCTTCTTGTAGCTATTGGGTCATGGATGATATTGGAACAATACATAAAAAGAAACCGTAATGAAGAGTCTGACCAGGAAAATGCATCAAGTATTCTGCATGTTTTGGTAAGGCCCGAACATGCCGATATGGACAGGTCAAAACATATTGACTTCAAAGAGGCGACAATTCTTGGAATTGCATTATCAATAAACAATGTTGGTGGAGGTCTGAGTGCGGGGATGATGGGCTTAAGCTCATTATTAGTAGGCTTACTGTCTGCCTTGATAAGTTTTATTGCCCTTTGGTCAGGAAACTACATTGCCGAATTCTTTATAAAGTGGAACTTAAGTAATAAGGCCACAGTCGTAGCTGGTATTGCATTAATTGCAATTGGGATAGAACAGGTCATTTAATTGTTTATTATTAACACTTCTTTAGCCTGGACCGGCGTGCGGCCCAGAGGGCAATGCCGATTCCGGCGATCACAAGAAGCACAATGATCTCGTAGTGTTTGACATCCCTTATGAGCTTTTCAATGGCATACCCAAAAAGGTATCCGGCTGATGAAACTGCCACCGACCATATCATCGCCCCTATTGCATTCAACACGAAGAAACGGACTGTTTTTACCCTTTTGTTCATGCCTAGTACTATAGGAGTCAAAATTCTGATGCCGTACACAAACCTGAAGCCGACCATGATAAGGTCATGATAACGCGCCATAAGACAGTGCACCTTATCCACCCGTTGTTCCCATTTATGATACCGTTCCAGCAATTCCCTGCCTTTGAGCCTGCCTATGCAGAAGTATACCTGGTCGCCGGAGAAACTCCCGATAAATGCAACCAGCATCACGGCAGGCAGATACAAATACCCCAAATGAGCAACGAGCCCGCCGATCAGCAATATCGTTTCTCCTTCCAGAAAAGTCCCTGCAAGCAGGGCATAGTAGCCGTATGTTTCTACAAATGAACGAATAAGCGTGTTTTTATCCATATTTTTATTGAATAATACCTATTACCGCTCCAGTCATGCAGGTTGCCAGTGTTCCTGCGACAAGAGACTTGATGCCCAGACCTACGATCTCACTGCTCCGTTCGGGGACCATGCTCCCCAGCCCGCCGATCAGTATGCCCAGGCTGCCGAAATTTGCGAAACTGCTCAGAGCATAGGTCATAATCAATCTGCTCCTGGGACTTAGTGCTTCCGGCGGAAGATTGGCGAGATCAACAAAGGCCAGCAGTTCATTAAGCATTGTCTTTGTGCCCATCAGAATATCCTGCGGTTTGCGCCTCCACCCATGGGATACCGAAGAGCCAAACCACAGGGGCCATAACGAAGCCTAACAACCGCTGCAATGTGACAGCTCTGCCTGCTATAGCCGGAAGGAGACCGAGCACCACGTTAACAAGATGGACCAATGCAACCATGACTATAAGCATTGCCACGATGTTTAAAAGAAGGTAGAGTGCGTTAATCGTTCCTTTCACAATTGCATCCATGGCGCTATTAGCCGCCTGCCTTGGGACAAAAGTTCCGCTCGTCTGCTTTTCGGCCTCCGGAACCATGATGCGTGAGATCGTGATAGCTGCAGCGATATGAATAAATGAGGCAGTCAAAATATTTCCCAACGGATCGGGGATGACTCCTTTGAGAAGGGTTGAATATAAAACCATTACTGTTCCGGCTATACACGCCATTCCGCATACCATCAGAGAGAAAATCTCGCTCCTTGTCATTTCCTGCAAATACGGTTTTATAACAAGAGGGGACTCGACCATGCCCAAAAAAATCGTGGTCGAAGCTCCGAGCCCTAACGCACCGCCGATATTCAGTGTCTTTTGCAGCACCAACGAAAACACCCTGACAATATACGGCAGGATTCTCCAGTAGAAGAAAAGGGATGAAAGAGCACCGATCACCAAAACTAAAGGAAGCGCCTGGAACGCCAGTATGAAATATGATCCGGGATCCTTGACAAAAAATGGCGGAGTACCGCCGCCGATATAACCGAACACAAATGAGGTCCCCGCCCTGGCAGATTCCTCAAGAGATAGGACAAACCCGTTCAAAAACAGGAAAAAACTCTTGAAGATCGGGACATACAGAAGCAGCGCCGCAATGCTTATCTGAACAGCAATGCCTGCAAGCACTCCATAGTAATTGACCTTCCACCTGTTTTCGCTTATAGTCCACGCAAGTCCCGTCAGTACCAGCAACCCCAGCACACCCTGAAAATGCATCCGCCGCTCCTCATTGACCGCAGTTGTATCAGATGACTATTGTACCATGTCTGTCTTACATCGACAATCCACGATCAAAAGTCATATAGAAGGGATAGGCAGGGCTGTTTATCGGAGCGCTGAAACTTTCATAGCCGAAGACAATTCTTTATAGTAACCTTGTACATACGTATTGCGAGTGGGGACATGGTCAGTATAGTTTTTCTTTGCGAGTAATTAGTCTTTTGCGCCTTTATCCAGACATGTATTGAAGAACAAGTGCTCCTCTTCTCCTGTCTTCCTCTTCAAAGACAAACTGACCCACTACAGTAAAAAATAATTATAACTTCAGGTATGCCTTGGGATTCAAATCGAGCGATGCCGTATCTCCTGCAATGTAATGATAGTATCCGGCAGACGCTATCATAGCGGCATTGTCGGTGCAGAGTGCGGGAGAAGGCAAAAAAACCTTTGCCCCCCTTTCATTGGCCATCTCATTGATCTTCTTCCTCAGGCCACTGTTTGAGGCAACCCCCCCAGAGAGCACCATGGTGCGTATTCCAGTTTTTATTACAGCCAATTCAACCTTCCTCACGAGTACATCCACCACCGATGCCTGAAAGGAAGCGGCAATATCAGCAAGGAAGACCGGTTTTTTTAGCAAACCGGCGTCCTTCCCGACAACCAATTTTACGGCTGTCTTGAGGCCGCTGAAACTGAAGTCAAAGGATTCCGGCAGCCAGGAGCGGGGAAAATCAAATGCTCCTGCGTCCCCCTCACGGGCGAGTCTGTCTATAATGGGCCCTCCGGGATATCCCAGCCCCAACAGCTTTGAAACCTTATCATATGCCTCTCCAGCTGCATCATCCCTTGTCCTGCCCAATTCCTTGTATTGCCCGAACCCGTTGATAATGAAAAGACTCGTATGTCCGCCCGAGGCGATCAGAGACAAAAAAGGGAATTTCGGCTTTTCTTTTTCAAGAAACACGGAGAAAATATGTCCCTCCAGATGATTCACTCCAACAAGAGGAATGTTTCGTGCGTACCCCACAGCTTTTGCAAAGCCGCACCCTACCAGCAATGAACCGATCAGTCCCGGACCGCAGCATACGGCAATGGCATTGACGGCGTCAAGGGAAATATTTGCCGCACTTAGGGCTTCATAGACAACAGGCCATATCATTTCGATATGACGGCGCGATGCCAGTTCCGGGACAATCCCCCCATACTTATTGTGGATATCCGTCTGAGAAGAAACAATAGAAGAAAGTATTTGCTCGCCGCGTGAAACCACCGCTGCAGACGTATCGTCGCACGATGTATCGATACCAAGGATCTTCATAGCGGCTTTTATCTCTACCTCTACCTTTACCTCTGCCTTATTTTTATCCTCCTCCGTATGAATGCAGCCCGCTCAGCAGAAGGTTTACGCCGAGGTAGGTAAAGACCGTGCAGACAAATCCGAGGACCGCAACAACAGCTATCCTTTTACCCCTCCAGCCTCTTAAAAATCTAGCATGGAGATAAAAGGCATAAACAAACCACGTAATTAATGACCAGGTCTCTTTCGGGTCCCAGCTCCAATACCTGCCCCACGCCTGGTCTGCCCATATGGCCCCGAAAATAAGACCACCCAGAGTGAATATCGGAAATCCCACAGCAACACTCTTATATGTCAGATCATCAAGCAAGTCCTCGGAGATGGAGAAGGATGCAATAACGTTTCTTAGTAAATAGCCGTACTTCCAGATTACAAAGATAAAAGCAGCGGTCCCTAAATAACTGACGAGTGATGCCGCTCCTGAACTGTTCCTGTAAGTCGCTTTGAACAGATAACTCTTTATGAATGATTCCGGAGAATTCACGGCAACTTTGAAAACTAAAAAATCAATGCCCATGGCAAGAAACACTGAAATAAATATACCCAAAGCAATGGTCCAGAAAATATAGGGACCGCTTTTTTTGTCTTCAGCCGTAATAATCAGGTACATCATTGATGTTGCAAAAGAGATGGCAAAGGCTGCATACGAGAGAAAACTCATTGTTACATGCGCCAAAAGCCAGTTGCTCTGAAGCGCCGGTATCAGCGGGTGTATATTTTTATCCATACCGGATATGTCGATAAACGCCAGCGCCATTCCGGCGATGGGTGTGATAAAAGCACCGAACGAACGGCTCTTGTATTTCCACTCAATGATGAGATAAGCCAGTATCACGCACCAGACGAAGAATATCAGCGATTCATAGAGGTTCGTAAGGGGGATAGCTCTCAGGATTCCCATTTGGCCGATTTCGTAAAACTCTTTCCAACGCAGAAAAAATGCTATTGTATGGGAGAGAAACCCAACCACTGTTATAGTTGTCGCGATAACGCCGACCGTCGGATTTTTGAAAGACAGGTACGCTATATACGCAACCATTGCAAGAATATACGCAATGCTCGCTATGCCGAAAAACTGAGAACTGTCCATGTATGACCTCCAAAAATATAGGTTATAGGTAATAAATAATAGGTTATGGTGCCACCGATTACCTGATACCTGTTATTTCTTTTGCTATTTTATCTATCTTCTGTTCAAAAGAGATTTTATTTTTATTCACTGAAGCAGCTATGACAATCTTCGCTCCGCCCTTCTCATCCTTGACCCAGACCCATACTCTTGCATGTCCCATAAAGAATGAAGTATACAGACCCAGTGCCATAATCATGCACCCCAGATAAACAACCCATACACCAGGGTCTTTCCTCACCTGCAAGCCGGTATACTGTGCACCCCATAGATGCTTAAACTCAACTATTCCATCCGCCACCTTCCATGTCTGCGGTGACCGCACCAGGATCCACTGGCGGTATTTCATTGTGCCGTTCTCTGAAAATTCCACAAATGCCGCCGGGTTAAGCATCATTCCCGCATAAGTATAGAGTTTGCCGGACTCATCCACAGCGAGGGCCGGACTAAAGTCAATAACTTTGCCGGTCACCGAAGTGCCGGGAATGGTAAATGGCTCTCCGAATTTAAGATCTACATCTTCTTTTGTTCCACTATTTGATGTAACGGTGAATTTAAATATCGAATCCCTGTTCGGTACGAAGCCGTAACTCGCCTGATAAAAAGTAATGCCTTTATAGTGTAATGGGTTGTTGACATCTATCACCTTTTTCATTACTTCCCTACCGTCATATAAAATGGTCAGCCAGCTTTTATATGACTTGGGAGTATCAGAATTATCGTAAAAAGAGACATTAAAATTATCGCACCTAATCTCAAACCCGAGCGGAATCTGAATACCGCTGCTTTTATAGGCAATAACGGATGAATTGCCTTCCGGTAAATTAAGTGAGGCATTGAACCCGAAAAGCATGCCGATTACCGCTCCGGCCAATATCAGCAGAATGCTCAGATGAGTAACATATACACCAAGTCTGCTGTATCTGCCCTTTTCCGCATATAACTGGACCGCTTTGTCCTCATTTATCACAGCAGCCGTGAATCCATATTTTTTCAAAACAGCTCCTGCATGCTCCGAGGCTTTGTCAACTCTCTCTTTTAAAATGATCTCGCGTTTTATCGACAGGGCATTTAATCGTTCCGGAGTAACAGGCTTGATCGGCTCCTTGACGACCTTCCATATTTTGGGCAGCCTCTCAATTGAACATATGATGAGATTCCCGGTGAAAATAAACAGAAGAGCCATAAACCACCAGGAGCGGAACATATCAGTAAACCCGAGTGTATCCAATATGCGAAATGCAGTAGGCGCAAAAGTCACACCAAAAAACTTTGCCAGCAATTTTATATTCCGTTCGGGTTCGGCTTGCTGTTCAATTACTGTACCTACGATGGAGGTGGCCGATATAATCGAGAAAACGACCACCGCGAGTCTTATGGAAGAGAACAAATTCCAAATTCTGTCGACTATACTTTTATTTTTTTCATCGCCGCTCACTGTCTGAAAATTTCCCCCTTTTTATAGTGTTTAGTGCCGGCTAAAAGCCCCCAGAAAGATACTGCATCCCCGTACTATGGATTGTGTTTGCTTCCCCACAAGTTTTAATCTTAACAAAAGCACATGGTAATCTTCAACTTAGGAGAGCAGGCAGAGGGTCAGCTATCAGACAATCGGCTTGACCGGAATATTAGCGGTAAAAACTGAACCCTTGCCGGCCAAACTCTCGACTTCAAGATTGCCTCCGAGAATTTCGGCCATTTTTCGAGCCATAAGAAGCCCCAACGATGAATGGGGAGAGGCGATATCCCTGAATAATTGGTCCAGTTCATCGCTGCCGAACCCTTTTCCGGTATCGGCAACCGACACCTCAATATAATTCGACCCATCTTTTGATCCTTCAGTAGACAATATGGTGATAGTCCCTGCGACCGTATTTTTCACTGCATTGCTTACAAGGTTCAACAGCACTTTTTTGAGCAGCGATCTGTTAGTATGCACCATCCTGTTCATAAACACTTCCTGGCAATCGACGATCACTTCTATTTCTTTCGTGTCTGCAAGGTCTTTTGCATATGGCCCAATCTCATCCAGGAGCTCACAGAGATTAAACGGTTCAGCGGCATTCACAAACTTCTTTTGCTCAAGCCGAACATAATCGTAGATATTGTCCGCTAGCAGGAGAAGGTCCTTAGAAGAGCAGAGCATGTCCTGCAGGTCCTTCCTGCTCTGTTCATTAAGCTGCTGTTCACTCTTGATAACCCCTTCCGCAGCGCCTGCAATCGCACTCAGGGGACCTCTCAATTCATACGAAATGCCTCCAAGGGGGGTGCTGGACACCATTGCTTTTGCCGACTTAAGACTCTCCGCCTGCAACGATTCCCTGGTCTTAAGTTCGTCGATCATCGACTCGAAAGACTTTTTCAATTCAAGCAATTCCCCTCTATAATCTTTTCCCAAATTAATATTGTCCAGGATGCCGTCGGAAACGCCTTTCATAGCATTAATAAACCTGGCAACCGGCTTTGAAATGAATTTCGGGCCGAGATAGACGCTCCAAACCACGAGCACTATAAAGAGCAGACCTCCGAATATCGCACACAATACCAAAACTATGGTCAAAGGCTGCATCACCTCAGACTTCTCAATAGTCGAGATAAGACGAAAAGGTGCATTCCAGAGGGGAACAACATAGAAAAACAAATTGTCCTTTAGCTGGACCGAGTTCCCCTTTTCGTCATTAGGTACGTTGTATTTGATTCTTTTGTCTGGAAAACCTTTTTGCGTCAGTATCAGGTTGCCTTCCCTGTCAATCAACTCGACTTTTTCTGTTTTGTACACGCCGCTGTCGATAGATAAAAGTCTGGCAAGCCTGTCATTATCAGGGACCGCATAAATAATCCCTGTCAGGCCTTCCTTGTCGGCAATAACGGGCGCCAGGAAAATTATACCGCTGTCGGCACTATGAAAGATTCGCGCTGATGAAGATTGCAATTCAGCTGTTGCGCCCGCGAAAAAATCCCTGTCCGACCAGTTACTGCCTATCAATTCTCTCTGGCTGCTTGAAATAATTGTCCCATCCTTTAACAAAAGAGCGAACATTTTGCAAGGAGAAGAAAGGACCATATCGTCAAGCAATTTCTGCGACGCCGTCTCAGCAGCCTGTCTTACGGAAACGAGCATTTTCTTCCTTCGTCTGTCGGCTGCCGTCGCAGGAGGAGTATGTACGGCAAGGGCCTCTCTGATAATATCGTTTTTCGAAAGATATTCGATGCTTTTTTTGCCTTGCTCAAACCACATATCAACGGCAAGTCTTTTCTCGGACAAGAGATTCATCTGCTGCTGCCTTGGAAAATCAACAAAAGGATTCTGCGGGACAAGGTAATAATAACCGACGGAAAAAGCGGCAAAGAGCGCAAGCATGAAGAAGAGCGGATAAAAAATCAGCTTCGTTACGACTTTTTTTGAAAATGGTATTTTCATCTGTATTCCAGTTTGCAGTTTTATATAAATAGAACTCTGATTAACATGCAATATTATTCATTAACAATTGCATACTTGTAACTCCTTGTTTTTTTAGCCTTTATTTTTTTGTATTTGGGCATTTACTGATAGTTTACTGATACCTGCTGCATTCCCTTTCCTGAAGGTTTAAAGCAATTACAACTGACCCTTCCCCTTTCTGTTTGAGAGTATATTAAATAACAGCCTCTTATGTCAAAAGCGCTTCGAATCCCCGCAGTGAAAATATAATAAAGTCTGCAACTATAATAATAAACTGTGCAGATGGATAATAAAAAAAACGGGGAAGTTTGCAACTGCTGAAAAGCACAAACAACATTGAGGAATCCTCTTTATGGACAAAATGAACAGACGAGTTCTAAAATGAATTACAGAAAAAAGCGCAAACAAAAGAATTGAAATATGGAAAATATAAGAGTTTTGATAGTTGATGATGATTCTCCCATGAGGGCTTTCATAAAAGCCAGCATCAAATCGTCGTTTCCCGCCCAAGTCGGTATAATAGTCGAATTAGATGAGGCGGGCAGCGTTGACTCGGCGATCGCAAAATTGGCAGCACAGCCGTGCGACATTGTGTTGTGTGACTGGAATTTGCCGGGGGTGAAGGGAACAGAACTCCTTGCCTGGATGAAGGGGGAGAATAACCTAAAAGAAAAACTGTTTTTGATGCTGACGGCTCATAACGAAGAGGAGGTTGTCACGGAAGCGATCAATATGGGTGTAAATGACTTTATCGTGAAGCCGATAGCCGCAGATGTCCTGAGCAAGAGGCTAATGTCAGCTTTCAGGACCATTCTGGAACTAAGAAGGAACAAGTCCGGCAAGAACGACTCTCCTGCAGGGGAGTGAACGTCCCGCACCTGCCGGTCCCCTTCCTTACGATCGCCCATGCACATGCTCAATCGTCTTTATCAGTGCCTCCGCCTTCTTCAGCGTTTCGTAATACTCTCTCTCAGGATCTGAATCCGCGACAATTCCTGCTCCGGCCTGAACATAGGCATACTTATCTTTAAGTACAAAAGACCGTATGATAATATTCAGGTCCATAGAGCCGGAAAAGCCTACATAGCCGAGAGAGCCGGTATACGGCCCCCTTGCAACAGGTTCAAGCTCATCGATTATTTCCATACACCTGACTTTAGGCACGCCGGTAATCGTGCCGCCGGGAAATGCGGCCCGTATAACATCGAAACACGTTTTGTCGCTTTTGAGAATGCCCTTTATGTTCGAGACAATATGTATGACATGCGAGTAGTCTTCGGTTATCATCAGTTCGTCTACATTTATGCTGCCGAATTCAGCCACCCTTCCCATATCGTTTCTCTCCAGATCAATAAGCATAATGTGTTCTGCCCGCTCTTTTTCATTGAGCAGCAATTCAGCCCTCATATGGGCATCCTCATCAACGTCATACCCCCGCGGCCTGGTGCCCGCAATCGGCCGGGTTTCGATAATGCGGTCTCTTACCGTCACCAGACGTTCGGGCGAAGAGCTGACAATACTATAGCTGCCAAAATCGGCAAAGGCGGCAAAAGGGGACGGATTTATATGCCTCAGCATTTTATAAATATCCCACGGCCCGACATCATCTACAAATGCCGAGATGCGCTGGGACAGGTTCGCTTGAAATATGTCACCCGCGGCAATATATTCTTTAGCTTTCCTTACCATCTCCATATAATAGGCCTTGTTCATCTCGTATCTTATTAAAGGGGTCCGGCTGACCCGCGGCCCTGTGACCGCACTGCGGACTTCCAGACTCCCGACGCTCCGGACAACTTCAGCCGCTTCAGAATATGCGATGTTCCAGTCAATATCCGCACTGTCCCTGTATCCCAGTTCCGTCTGCCGCGCTCCCGGGGATATGATAATCCATGCTTTTTTTTGAAAATGGTCAAAAGCAACAATCCTGTCAGCCATCATAAAATGAATATCGGGAATATCGAGGTCGGCAGCGGCATTTCGCGGAATATCTTCCAGGTATCTGACAAAGTCATAGGAAAGCAATCCAATCGCACCTCCCTGAAAAGGCGGGAGTTCCGGGACAGCGTTCTGGGGATAAGCGGAGAGAAGCTCGCTCAGCCGGTCCAGCGGAGCTCTGAATGAAATAGAACCCTTTCCCCCGCGCGTAGAACTGATGCTTACTTCACCGTCTTTGGCGTTCAAGACCAAATACGGTTCAAAGGCGATAAATGAATAGCGGGCAATTTTGTACGGGCCCCTCACGCTTTCAAGAAGAATGCTCTGATGGAGTTGCCGCGATGCGGAGAGCCGTTCATAAAAAAGATAGGGTTCGACATAGGGAATCTCACTGAAAAGCGGCGGGATGCCCCCACTTCCTGCACGGTCCAAAAAATCTGTTTTGTTGAGGTTTAATTTCACCCGCCGCCTTTCGCGAGCCGTTACGCGGTAAGCATTTCAAGAGATATAAGCTCCAATGCCCTGACCGGGTCCTCGTGCTTCAGTATTCCCCTGCCCATTACAATGTAGTCCGCTCCGTCCCGCAACGCCTGCCTGGGGGTTGCCGTCCTCTTCTGGTCGTCCGGAGGGACCCAGGATGGTCTTATTCCCGGGGTGACCACAAGAAAATCCTTTCCGCATTGCCGCTTTATCATGACTGTTTCATGAGGCGACGCGACGACACCGTCAAGACCGGCCGCAAATGCAAGAGAGGCCAGGCGTTTCACATGTGTTTTCAGACTGTAATGAATCCCCAGTTCGCTCTTGAGGATTTCGGCATCGAGGCTGGTAAGGGCCGTAACCCCGATAATCTTCGGCCTCTGAATATTTTCCTTAATGCACAACTCTGCCACAGCGTCCCTGCACTGCTTCATCATGGCAAGACCGCCGGAGGTGTGCACATTAAACATATAAACTCCGATTCTCGCAGCAGCAAGAGCAGCCCTGGTAACAGTATTAGGAATATCATGGAACTTGAGATCGAGAAATACCCTCTTGCCTTTTTCCTGTATCTCCCTGACAATATCCGGACCTGCAGTGACGAAAAGCTCAAAGCCTACCTTGAAGACGGCTGCCTGATCTCCGAGCCTGTCCACAATATCAAGCGCCTTGTCCCGATCAGACACATCGAGTGCTACAATAAGCTTATTTTTCAATGAAAGTTGCATTATAACTTCGGCAGCGTTATACCTTTTTGGGCCTGATATTTGCCGGCCTTGTCCTTATATGATGTTCTGCACACTTCTGCCGCCTCCAAAAAAATGAGTTGTGCAATACCCTCATTTGCATAAATTTTTGCCGGCAGCGGCGTAGTATTCGATATCTCTACCGTTATATGCCCCTCCCATTCAGGCTCCAGGGGAGTGACATTGACGACAATACCGCATCGCGCATAGGTTGATTTACCAAGACAGATCACCAGCACATCCCTGGGAATTTTGAAATACTCCAAAGAACCGGCAAGCACAAACGAATTCGGTGGAACGATACATATATCGCCCTTATAATCGATCAAACTTCTCGGATCGAACTGTTTCGGGTCTATCACTGTTGTATTAATATTAGTGAAAATCTTGAACTCATCGCCGATCCGCATATCGTATCCGTAAGAACTGACGCCGTATGAGATGACACCCTCTCTGGCCTGACTCTCATGAAACGGAGCGATCATGCCGCCCTGCGCCATTTCATGTATCCATCTGTCATTTTTAACCATAAACGGCCTCCACTTATGCAAAACAACACAAAAACTATAGTAAGGGCATTCGGTTACTATAGTTACCCGCCCACTATTGACCCGGACGCTGACAACAGAAATACAGTAACCCAATGCCCTTACTAAAATAACATAGGGGTACGGCGGCACGCAAGAATACAACTTGAAGACATTCAATTCAGACAGAACGGGGTTGTTTTTCTGAAGTGGAGCTCCTGGGTCATCGGCAGTGGGTGCTATAGAGTCAACTTATTTCTTTTATTCTCATACATGGATTCATCAGCCTGTTTTAAAAGCTCGTCGATAGAACATGGATTTGACGGGTCGTAATATGCTGTCCCGCAACTCAAGGAAAGCTTGTAGGCGGGCTTGACCTTTTCATTATAGTTCTCAACTTTTTTTAAGAAACGTTCAATAACTTTCTCAAGGTCGCTTTCCGAAGACCCTATCGGGAGCACTACAAACTCATCACCCCCTATGCGGGAAATAATGTCGGCATCACGAAAACATTCTTTAATGATGGCGGCAGCCCCGCTTAAGGCCACATCACCCTCATGATGACCGTATGCATCATTAATTTTTTTCAGATTGTCCAGGTCGGCATACAGCAGATAAATTCCCTTGTTCTGCCGTTTGGATAATTTTAGCTGCTGTTCACAAAGGGTATAGAATCCCCGACGATTTAAAAGCCCGGTGAGGTCATCGGTAATCGACATTCTGTATAATTTCTCTTCCATCCGCCCGCGCTCGGCGAAGTCTCTGGATGTATGGACAACCTGCAAAATCTCGCCCTTTTCGTTCCTTATCGGGGATGCCGTAACCTCGACATATTTTTTCCCACCGGTCATGTCATAATGCACATGTTCCACTGCAATATGTGCTCCGTTTTTTACGGCATTTGTGAGAGGGCACTTATCGTCGGGAGGAGAGCACACATCAGGCCTCTGGTGTGTCACTTCATAACAGGTCTTGCCTATGACCTGCGATTTTTCTTTGATCCCGTACTCCTTCATAAAGGTATTGTTAACATCCACTATAGTAAAGTCACTAACGTTAATGATCGAGATGGAATCGTTGATATTGTCAAGAATAGCCCTGGTGAATTCATAAGAACGCTTGAGAGCATCCTCGGCCTCTTTGATCTGAGTTATATCAGCCTCGAGCTTATCTACAACCTCAACATGAAAAATTCTTAGGATTTTGCCTATCGACAAGGCGATAACCAGCGCGCAGGCGGCTCGAAAAACCTGGACCGGAATCCGCACAACCGATAAGAATAAATCTTCATTTAAATAGTTAGAAGGAAATAAATTTACTTTGGCAACTATCAGCCCGCTTAAAACGCCATATACAAGAAACGATACTCCACTTGAAATAAAGTATCGTTTTACCTTTAAAGCTTCTAAGTCTTCTTTTTCCACCTTATAATAAAAAAGCAATCCCAGGCCCGCGAGCACACCGCCGGGAAACCCAAGAAAAAACCTTACCAAAACGCCGCTTGTAGCCATAAAAGCTACGGATTTCAGACTGTGAATAAAAATTAACAATCCGACAGCAGAAAATAAGCACCAATCCAACAGAACGGTAAATTTTCTATGCACGAGGGGATGTTTCATTGCGGCAATTCTTAAAAGTCGTATGCCGAACTCAAACAGAAAAATGAAGGAAATGATAAGACAAAATAAACGAATAAGCTCCAAAGCAGGAATTTCCCCTTTAATTATTGCCCACATGTCCAGAAATTCGTTTATACCGTGAGTGATCCCAAATGCGGCAAGCAACCACAGGATACCTGCAAGAGGATATTTACTTTCTTTTCTGAGCTGGGCCAGAATGGCAACCCCCATTACTGCAAAAGAGAGCCCGTAGACGAAAAAAACAACATCTAGATGACCTTGGAAATGTTCCATTGGGAAAATGCTACCACTAAAGGCGGCATGCGTCAACTTCGCGATTTCGTCCCTGGAGCCTGGGTTATCTGTGGCGGGCGAGTAACGCCGGGCCCGCATATATAATTGGAACCAGGCTGATGTTCCGTACATATAGCAGGCCGGCACAGCGGACTATTAGCCCGCAAATCCGGGGTCCCCGGCAAGTCACAAGACTTGCTGGGGTGGAAAGTAAAATTACCCCGTACTGTCTGAATTGCAGCACCTTATGTACTGCTTGACAATCCTTCAAAACGAGTTATAGTTTTTAAAGAGAATGTCCTCCCTTAGCCTTCCTTGTCCTCACCTTACCACGGGAGGCTGGGACGGGTTTTTAGCATACGGTAATTTCAGGAGGAACCATGAAGACCTTCGTTTGTATTACTTCAATCTGGTTGTTTTTTTTCATCATAGATATGTCAGAAGTCCGCGCTCAAATGCCGGGAGATGAAGGGTACACTGTTATTAATGGCACTGGGGGGCCTCAGATTTGTGTCGGCACATGGGTGCCGTCGAAAGATGTTGCTTTACCCGGTTCTTGCGAAGGAAACTTCGTGGATATGAATCAGTTCGCTGCTCTTGCCGCCAGGCAAAGCGCTGACAGACTTTATCAGGTGCTCAAGGCCCTCACCTCAATCGATCAGAAGCTGGCTGTCAATAACGACCAGATCAAACAGCTTATCGAGGCCACTATCAATAACCGGGTCTCGAATGAACAGATCAGGCAAGGCAATTTTTTGCGTGAGCGGATCACCGAAAGGTTTGACGAACTGCCTAAGGAACTGCTGGCCAATGGTCTGCATAAGGAACAAATCACCGGGTTGAAGGAGGATATTCTAAAAGAGGTCGAAAAGCTCTATCCAACACATACTCCGCCCCCAGCCAAATAGATATGCTGTTGGGCCAGGCATTGGATTTACGATAAAGGAGAAAAATTAATGAACAGAGAAATCGGTGAGCCCATTGATATTTTACTGCTGGAAGACAACCTTGGCGATGTCGAACTGGTCAGGGAGATGCTGAGCTGCGTTGCAGGGGAATATACGCTCACAACAGCAGACCGACTCGCTGTCTGCTTAAGTCTTCTGAAAGAAAGAACATTCGATGTGTTGCTTTTGGGCCTCGGGTTGCTTCATAGCAGCGGCATCGAAACGCTTTGGAAAATTCAGGATAAAGCTCAAAACCTGCCCATTGTTGTTCTGACCGGACTTGGTGATGAGGAATTCGCTGCACAAACCTTAGGCCTTGGAGCGCAGGACTACCTGGTGAAAGGACAGTTTGACGGCCCCATTCTTTCAAGGTCAATACGCTACGCAATCGAGCGCAAGGAGGGTGAAGAGACCTTGCGTGAGAGCGAGGCACGGCTCCAGGGGATTGCTTCGGCGGCACTGGATGCGGTCATCCTGATAGATGATGATGGGTTGGTCACTTTCTGGAATGATGCGGCAACTAGGATGTTCGGGTATACGAAGGAGGAAATTACCGGAAAATACCTGCACTTTTTTGTTATACCCGATCGCCATATTGATACTTTTATGAGAGGGTTTAAGACATTCAGGCTGACCGGAGAGGGACGGGTTATCGGAAGGGTTTATGAGATGGAGGCAAAGAAAAAAGGCGGGACGGAATTCCCGGTAGAGCTTTCCCTGGCTGCTCTGAAGCTGAAAGGCAAATGGAACTCAATAGGTATTGTACGGGACATCACCGAGCGAAAGAGGCTGGAGAAGAAATTGGAGCAACTGGCCCACCATGATGCCCTGACCGGTTTGCCCAACCGGCGGCTCTTTACGGATATCCTCAATTTGGAGCTGGCCGAGGCCCGGCGTAACCAAAAAAAACTGGCCATCCTCTTTCTTGATCTTGACCGGTTCAAATACATCAACGATACCCTGGGGCATGACATAGGGGACGAATTGCTCAAAGAAGTGGCTGAAAGACTGAGACACAGCATTCGTGAATCGGATACTGTGGCCCGAATCGGGGGAGATGAATTCAATATCCTTCTTGCCGATATTGCCAATGCTGACGACATCAGCGGTATTTCAAAGAAGATCGTCGATGCAATCAAAGAGCCCTGCTGGATCAGGGGACACCAACTGCATTCCTCAACCAGCATCGGTATCAGCATCTTTCCTGATGATGCCGACACTACGGATGCTCTGTTTAAGAGTGCAGATATCGCAATGTACCATGCAAAGAGGGCGGGCAACACCTACCAATTCTATAGTCCTTCGATGAATATACGGTCTATTGAACGCATGCGGCTGGAGAGCTGGCTGCGGCAGGCAATTGGCCGGGGTGAGCTGGAGGTGTACTATCAGCCGCAGGTGGACACAGATACCGGGCAAGTGTTCTGCGCAGAGGCATTGGTACGGTGGAACCATCCTGAACAGGGAGTGCTTGGCCCCAAACACTTCCTTCCTCTGGCCGAAGAGACCGGATTCATTACGGTCATTGATGAATGGGTACTCCGGACTGCCTGCGCCCAGTTCAGGGCTTGGCAAGAGGCAGGTCTTCTCAACCTGGGCATCACAGCGAACCTCTCTGCCAAAGAGTTTCAGAAAACAGATATTGTGGACCGGATATCCCTGATCCTCCGGGAAACCGGACTGGAGCCGAAGCTCCTTGACCTTGAGATCACCGAGAGCGTTGCAATGAAAAACCCTGAGCATACCGTAGCCAATATTAACAGGTTGGCGGAGATGGGGGTTCATATTTCCATTGATGATTTCGGTACCGGCTACTCATCGCTAAGCCGTATGAAGAGACTTCCCATACAGAAGCTGAAGATCGACCAGTCGTTTATAAGGGACATAGCCACTGATCCCGATGACAGAGCGATAATCACCGCAGTTACCTCGATGGCGCACAATATGAATATGAAGGTGATTGCCGAAGGAGTGGAAACACAAGATCAGCTCTCTTTTCTGCGTGAGACACACTGTGACGAGGTGCAAGGATATCTATTCAGCAGACCATTGCCGGCAGAAGAATTCTGGAAGCTGGTAGAGGCCAGGAGATAATCAATGGCAAACCCCTTTGCAGTTGTTATGTGAGCCTGATTCCGGGGCTAATCCTTTAGCGGCACGCCTGCCTTCAGCCTCTCTCTGAGGAGGTACGCCTGTCCGAGAGATATGCACGCGTCATTGCAGGGCACATTTACATTGGTAAATACGTTGAAACCCTGCGATTTCAGCTTATCATACACGCTCTCAAACACATAGGCGTTCTGGAAGGTCCCGCCGCTCAAAGCAACATCCCTTATGTTGTATTCACCGCCTATTCGTACGGCCATTACTGCAATTACCTCTATGACGGTGTTGTGAAACCTGGCGGCTATCCTGCCCTTTAACTCGCCATTCTTTATGTCGTCAATTATCCGGAGGACCATTTCCGAGAAGTCGATGCGCAATGGACCGCCATGCCCGTGAATCTCGTTCACCGCAAAGGGATACGCCTCTGAAACGCCTTCTTCAATTTCATTTTCAAGCGAGATGGCAGCTTCGCCTTCAAAAGTATTCCGGTCACTTACACCGGCAAGTGCAGATACAGCGTCAAACAGCCTCCCGGCGCCTGATGATAACGGTGAGAAATGCCGGTTGCCGGCGAGTTTCACTATCGTCTCAATTCGTTGCAGCCCATACCTATCAATAAACCCCGCCGCATCAAGCGCTTCCATGACAGCCGCATTCAGGCGTTCAGAGCCGCTTTCCTTGCTGCTCAGAGCACTGACTATTAAGCCGACTGCCGTTCTCCAGCACTCCTTTATAGCCATTTCCCCGCCAGGCAACGGTATATAATTGAAGTGTGCAACCCTTTTAAAACCATTTATGCCGCATACAAGGAACTCCCCGCCCCAGAGATTGCCGTCTGTGCCATATCCAGTACCATCGAAAGCAATGCCTATCACTTCCTCTTTCAGCCGGCTTTCAGCTATTACGGCTGCGATATGTGCATAGTGGTGCTGCACTGCATATCCATTAATCTTTTGCTGCCGGATTTGTTCCAGGGCCCAACGAGTCGACAAATAGCCGGGGTGAAGGTCATAGGCAACAGCAACAGGTTGTGAACGGTAAACCTGTTTCAGGTTTAAGAGGCTTTCCTCAAAAAAACGCAGGGTCTCGATGTTCTCCATATCGCCGATATGCTGGCTTATGATAGCGTAATTCCCCTTCGTAATAGTAAATGCATTTTTTATGTCGGCTCCACAACCCAAAACATCCGGCCCGTCATCTTTCAACAAGATCGGCTCAGGAACATATCCCCTTGAGCGGCGAATAAAAGAAAGTACAGGTGACGGTTCCGTCTGTCTGTTTCTTTTTGTATTTTGCCTATAGCCTATGGACCATTGCCTATTGCCTCTTATCTTTAATACCGAATCATCGACCCTCATAAAAATGTCTCTATTGTGAAAAAGGAATGCGTCGGCAATATCAGAGAGCTTGGCCAGGGCCTCATCATTGTCAACAACAATTGGCTCTTCAGCAATATTTCCGCTTGTCATCACAAGGGCGTTAAAATGAGCGCTTTCAGGGGACAAGCCGCTCCTGTCACATGGATAATTGAACAAAAGGTAGTGGAGCGGCGTATAGGGCAGCATGAACCCGATATATTTATTATTCGGTGCAATATTATCGGAAAGCCGCTTGCCTATAGCCTCCAGCCTATTGCCTCTTTTTTTCAAAAGAACAATCGGTCTTCTCATGTCGTGCAGCAACACCGCTTCATCTTCGGAAATCTCGCAGAATTTTCCGATGGCCGCGCAGTCTGGCGCCATAAGGGCAAACGGCTTGTTGCTTCTCCTCTTTTTCTCCCTGAGATGTGCAACCGCCCGCTCATTCGAGGCATCGCAACAGAGATGAAATCCGCCAAGTCCCTTGACAGATACCATAGCTCCCTGCTTCAGGAGTGAAATAGCGCCCGCTATCGGATTTCCGGAGATATTGACAGTGAACTGCGGATTGTTTACAGTGAGGAATACCTGCGGACCGCATATAGGGCAGGCATTGGGCTGGGCATGAAACCTGCGGTTACAAGGGTCCTCATACTCTCTCATGCACTGCTGACACATGCGGAACTGTGACATGGTCGTATTAGGCCTGTCATACGGCACCTGCTTGGTGATTGAATATCTGGGACCGCAATCGGTGCAGTTGATGAATGGGTACAGATAACGCCTGTCTTGCGGATCCGACACTTCTTTCAAGCATGCGTCGCATACTGAAACATCGGGGGAAACGAGTGTAAAACTGCCGCTGTCACTGCTGCTGATGATAACAAAATCGTCGTAACCTATTGCAGAGAGTTCCTGCACCTCGATACAGTCGATCTTTGCCAAAGGGGGATGACTCCGCTGAATGGCATCAATAAATCCGGCACTGTCGTCGCCTTCGGCCTCTATGAAAACGCCGCCCGAAGTATTCTTGATATATCCCTTAATGCCTAAATCTTTTGCGAGATTGTACACGAAGGGCCTGAACCCGACCCCCTGAACAATGCCCTTTACGGTAAGATGGAAACGCTTCATTATGCGCCGCCGACATCAAACAAATAATTGCATCTGGCGGATGGGAGCGAAGGTTCTACGATGTATAGGACAGGGCCCATATTTGCGAAGCGCCTCCATGTGCTCATCGGTAAAGTATCCCTTATGCACATCAAAACCATATTCCGGATACAGCAGATTGTATTCGATCATCGCCCGGTCCCTGGCCACTTTTGCCAGTATCGAAGCTGCACTTATCGCAGGGATTTTATCGTCACCCTTTATAATGGCCTCTACAGGCATATCCAGGTCTGGAGCATGATTGCCGTCCACCAGGACCCTTTGAGGTTTAATCTTTAAACCTTCAACCGCACGCTTCATAGCAAGGAGCGTTGCATGAAGGATATTGAGTCTTTCGATCTCCGGCAGACTGGCCTTACGGATGCACCAGCTCAATGCGTATAATTTTATTTCCTCGCTAAGGGCCTCACGTTTGCGGGCAGACAATTTCTTTGAATCGGCCAGACCGTCAATGGGGTGTTCAGGATTGAGAATCACTGCGCCCACATACACTTCCGCCGCACCCGCTCCGCGTCCTGCCTCGTCACATCCGCATTCAATAATCATCTGCCGGCCAGATGTCATTTCACAATGATACACCAAACCATGTAATGAGATCAAAATAATTCTAAAATGCAATCATTTATCTTGACAGTACCGCTTCAAAGTAATATATTTAGGCATGATTTAATGTCCATTCCTTATTAACATCGGGCATAAATTATATGAGTGGTCAGATGTGGGGTGGGAGAAAATCAATAACCGACAAAGTGGGAGGGTTGGCATGAGGCTATCGAGGAGAGATTTTCTGAAGGTTTCAAGTGTTACCGCTGTCGCCACTATAGCAGGTTCCGGGCCTTCTGACGGAGAGGCCTTTCTAAATCCGCAGGAATTCAGGCTCAAGAACGCTAGAGAGACAAAGACCATCTGTCCTTATTGTTCTGTAGGCTGCGGCATTATTGTACATTCAAATAATGGAAAGGTCGTAAATGCGGAGGGAGATCCTGAAAACCCCGTTAATGAGGGGACCCTTTGCTCAAAAGGTGCGTCTCTTTACCAACTGGTGAACAACCCGCTTCGCCTCACAAAACCGAAATATAGGGCGCCGGGCGCCAGTGAATGGAAGGATGTCGAGTGGGAATGGGCACTGGGTGAGATCGCAAAAAGGATAAAAGATACAAGGGACAGGACTTTCAAAGTCTCGTCGAAATCGCGCGTAAAGGATAAACAGCCGGACGGCACAGAAGCGGAGGTCGAGAAGGAATTCGTTGTCAACAGGACCGAGGCCATGGCACATGTGGGAAGCGCGGCCCTGGATAACGAAGAGTGCTATATGCTTCAGAAACTTCTGCGTTCATGGGGGCTTGTCTACATAGAGCACCAGGCCCGAATATGACACTCCGCAACTGTAGCGGCTCTGGCAGAGTCGTTTGGACGCGGTGCAATGACGAACAACTGGATAGACATCAGGAACTCAGACGTAATCCTTGTCATGGGAGCTAATCCTGCCGAGAACCATCCCGTATCCATGAAGTGGATATTGGAGGCAAAGGAAAGAGGCGCAAAACTCATAGTAGTGGATCCACGTTTCACAAGGACCGCTGCAAAGGCCGATTTATTTGCGCCAATGCGTTCAGGTACGGATATCGCGTTTCTTGGAGGCATGATTAAATATATCCTTGATCATAGCCTGTTCTTTAAAGAGTATGTAGTGAATTATACCAACGCAGCCTTCCTCATAAATCCGGAATTCCAGGGCCCGGATGACCTCGAAGGACTTTTCTCCGGGTACGATCCGAAGACAAGAAAATATGACAAGAAGACCTGGGCTTTTCAGATGGATGAAAATGGAATACCAAAAAAAGACCCTTCACTGAAAGACCCTCACTGCGCATTCCATCTTTTAAGAAAACAGTACTCCCGCTACACACTCGACAAGGTCTCCGAAATCACGGGTACGCCGAAGGAGAAGCTCCTGGAAGTGTATAAGAACTATTCCTCCACCGGAAGGAGAGACCGGGCCGGGACCGAACTGTATGCGATGGGCTGGACTCAGCATACAATAGGCACTCAGAACATCAGGGCCATGACCATAATCCAGCTTCTCCTGGGCAATATCGGGATCGCCGGAGGGGGCATCAATGCCCTCAGGGGTGAAAGCAATGTCCAGGGAAGTACCGACCAGGGACTTTTATTCAACACTCTTCCCGGTTATCTCCCTGTTCCCAGCTCTTCATGGACCGACCTTAAAACATATATTGACAAGAACACACCGAAGACGAAGGACCCCAAGAGTGTCAACTGGTGGAGTAACAGGGGCAAATATGTTACCAGTTACCTTAAGTCGATATACGGAAACAGCGCAACAAAGGACAATGACTTCGGTTATTCATGGATGCCCAAGCTCGATGAAGGCATGAATTGTTCCTGGCTCATGCTTTTCGATCAGATGTTCAATGGCAAGTTCGACGGATTTTTTGCTTGGGGACAGAACCCTGCTTGCTCAGGCTCCAATGCTGGAAAAGTAAGAAAGGCCCTGTCAAAACTGAAGTGGTTGGTAAACGTCAACCTATTTGAAAACGAAACAGGTTCTTTCTGGAAAGGACCTGGAGAGAATCCCGCCGATATACAGACAGAGGTGTTTTTACTTCCAGCGTGTTCTTCTATTGAAAAGGAAGGGAGCATCACTAACAGCAGCCGTCTCTCGCAGTGGAGGTACAAGGCGATTGACCCCATAGGAGAATCAATGCCGGATTCGGAGATCATGAACGAACTCTACTTCAGGGTAAAGGACCTTTACCGGAAAAAGGGGGGGAAATTCCCTGCCCCGATAATCAATCTCACTTGGGATTACGGGGAGACGGATTCCACGGGCAAGATCAAAAAGGTGAACATTCATAATGTGGCAAAGGAGATAAACGGATATTATCTTGAGGATGTGTACGACAAAAAGGCCAATCCTCCCAAACTCCTGGGCAAAAAGGGTGACCTCTCCGCGACATTCGTTCACCTCCAGGATGACGGGACGACTTCCTGCGGGAACTGGATTTTCTGCCAGAGTTATACGCAAAAAGAGGGAAAGGTCATAAACATGATGGCCAGGAGAAAAAAAACAGACCCTACGGGTCTTGGCCTTTTCCCTGAATGGGCGTGGTGCTGGCCGGTCAATAGAAGGATACTTTACAACCGTGCTTCTGTAGATACTCAGGGAAGGCCCTGGGACCCTAAGAGGGCGGTGATAAAATGGAATGCCGCAAAGCTCGACCCCAATACGCAAAAACCCGGCGTATGGGAAGGCGATGTGCCTGATGGACCAGCGCCCCCTATGTCAGATGAAAAGGGCAAATACCCGTTCATCATGAGACCCGACGGCATGGGCGCGCTGTTTGGTCCGGGGCTGGCAGAAGGCCCGTTCCCCGAGCATTATGAAGCGCTGGAATGTCCCCTGCCGGCAAATCTCATGTCAAAACAGAGGATCAACCCCACAGTGAAGATCTTCCACGAAAAGGGTAAAGGCTCTGTCGAAGATGTGTTTGCATCATGCGACATCAGATTCCCTTTTGTGGCAACTACCTATCGCATTTCCGAGCACTGGCAGACTGGCGTTATGACAAGACACCAACCATGGCAGCTCGAGATGGCGCCCCAGCAGTTTATCGAAATGAGCGAAGAGCTGGCAAAGAAGAAAGGGATAAGAAGCGGCGATAGAGTTACGGTCTCTTCAGCCAGGGGCAGTATATGGGCCATCGCTATAGTCACCTCCCGCCTCAGGCCCTTTAATATCGCCGGCACTACCGTGCATCAAATTGGGCTCCCCTGGTGTTTTGGCTGGCAGTATCCTGAAGGTGCAGGCGGCGGGGACAGTTCTAATCTCCTCACCCCTACGATAGGCGACGCCAACACGATGATACCCGAGACAAAGGCCTTTATGGTCAATGTCGAGAAGGCATAGGGAGGGAGAAATGATGAGAAAATCACTCTTAATCTCACCTGAGGTGTGCATAGGATGCAGGGGTTGCCAGACAGCTTGCAAGGAATGGAACCAGCTTGAGGGCGTAAAGACGAGAAATACGGGGAGCTTCGAAAACCCTCCCGACCTTATACCAGCTTTGTACAACAGGATAAGATATGTGGAAGTGCCTTCAGAGTCTGACAGTCACAGATGGCTCTTCGTAAATCAAAGGTGTATGCATTGCGGTGATGCAGGCTGCATGAAGATTTGTCCCGCTCCCGGAGCACTTTACAGGACGCCCGAGGGGGCAGTGGCCTTCAGCAAGGAAAAGTGTATAGGCTGCAAACTCTGCGTTACAGCCTGTCCCTTCGATGTGCCGAGATACGACAATAACAACAAGATTTCCAAATGCCATCTATGCTTCGACCGAATCTCTGAAGGTCTGCCTCCTGCGTGCTCGAAGGTGTGCCCCACAGGAGCAATACGTTTCGGAGACAGGGATTCGTTGATCGAATTTGCGAAGAAGACAGGGTACGCAAAGGTATATGGAGAGAAGGACCTTGAGGGGCTTGGAGCATTGTATGCTTTTAAAGATGCGCCCAGACTTTACGGAATGAATGAAAGTCCGGCCATTCCGGAATCCGTAATATTCTGGAATAACATTCTTAAGCCTCTCTCCTATCTGGGGCTTGGAGGCGCGGTCGCTCTGGCCCTCATCCACTACGTAGCTTTCGGTCCCAAAAAAGAAGAGGAGGCGAAATAAGATGAACAACATGATAAGAAAGGCCGGCGCCTTTGAGATAGCAAACCACTGGGCCCTGGCTTTAAGCTTTTTCATTTTAACGTTGAGCGGGTTCGGGTTCCTCTTTCACCTGGAGCAGATGAACTTCATTTTTGGGAGTTTTAGCATGATGAGGCTCATACATAATTGGTCGGGAGTAATTTTTTTGGTCTCTCTTTTCCTGACAATGTTCAACTACCTTCCAGTGGCCTTCAGTCTTGGCCCGGATGATATAGGATGGCTGCTTAAGGCGGGCGGATATTTTTCGAGGAAAGCGGTTGTCCCTCCCCAGGATATTATCAATACGGGGCAGAAGCTTTTCTACCTGATCCTTCTTTTATTGGGATATGCCATCTCAGCCAGCGGTCTGATCATCTGGCTTACAGCAGGCGTAAAAAAATGGATACTCCTCTCTCATCTGATTCACAACATAAGTTTCGACCTCCTTTTGATTATTATCCCGTTGCATGCCTATCTGGGAACATTGGCTAATCCAGGGACGTTCCGTATTATGGTATATGGGACCGTGCCGCTGGAATGGGCAAAGAAACGACATGCAAAATGGGTAAGCAAGATGGGATATTAATAGAAAGGCCCCGCTGCCATAGGGCAGCGGGGCCTTTTAAACTGGATAATCCGCTATTTTGCTTCCCTGGATTTTTCCTTGATTTTGGCCTCTTTACCTTTTTTATCTCTTATGTAATACAGCTTCGCCTTCCTGACCTTGCCGCGTTTTATAGTCTCTATCTTGTCTATGGAAGGCGAATGCACAGGGAATATCCTTTCAACCCCTACGCCGAAAGACATCTTCCTGACCATGAAGGTTTCCCGTACACCGCTCCCCTTGCGGGCAATCACTAGTCCCTCAAAGGGCTGGAGCCGCTCTTTGTCCCCTTCTACAACCTTGACATATATCCTGATAGTGTCTCCGATATTAAAGGCCGGGACCTCCCTTCTGAAGCCCTCCTCAACTGCTTGTATCTGATTCATCTTCTTCCTCCCTGCTTTTGACCACATATCCATCTGAGCAAAGCTCGTTTAATATCGCCCTATCTTCACTGCTTAAAGACGCCTTTTCAAGCAGATCAGGTCTTTTGAGCAGCGTTCGTCTTATTGCTTCCCTTCTCCTGCTCCTCCAGATTTCCTTATGATTACCTGACAAAAGCACGTCAGGGACCTTCATGCCCATGAACTCCGGAGGCCTTGTATAATGCGGGTAATCCAGAAGGCCCCACGAAAAAGATTCTTCCTTTGCAGAATCCTCGTCACCCAGCACGCCGGGTACAAGCCGGGCAATGCTGTCTATTATAACCAATGAAGCCAATTCTCCTCCAGTTAAAACATAATCACCGATCGAAATCTCTTCATCGACGAGGGACTGCCGGACCCGATCATCGATCCCCTCATATCTCCCGCAGATAAAGACTATCCTCCTGGAATCCCGCGCTAATGATTCTGCCATGCGCTGCGTGTATGGCTTGCCCTGAGGGCTCATCAGTATAGTCAATCGATCATGGCCATCAGCCTTGATCGAATTCAGCGCCTCGTATATCGGCCCTATTTTCATGACCATGCCGGAGCCGCCCCCAAAAGGGTAATCATCGACAGTTCTGTGCTTGTCGCCCGTAAAGTCCCTGGGATTGAAGAACTTTACATCAAGCAATCCCTTTTGTATCGCCCTCTTTAGAATACTTTCTCCCAAATAGGCGGAAAACATTTCGGGAAAGATTGTAATTATATCAAATCGTGCGCTCATTTACCAAATCAAAAGGGGCGTTCAACGCAAACGCCCCCTTTTGCCTGTTATCGAAAAAAAACTTTTATTCTAATATCTCAAGGACACACCGTTTGCCTATCTTTGTCCCGGCAGCTCCCAGAATCGTCCTCATTGCACGAGCGGTTTTCCCTTGCTTACCGATTACCTTGCCAAGATCTGTCTGAAATACTCTGAGTTCATATACCGTCGTCTTCTCACCCTCAATTTCAGTCACCTTAACATCTTCGGGCTTATCAACCAGTGCCTTAGCCATCGTCTCAATCAATGTCCTCATCTCTCCACCTCCAAATTGGCAAATTGGTTTAGCACTTCCCCCAAAACATTGAGTTTGGGAAACTCCGGTTCTACATGCCGGCTCTTTGTAAAAGTTTCCTTACGGTATCCGTAGGTTGTGCGCCAAGTTCAATCCAGTGCTTTGCACGATCCAATTTGACTTTTATTTCAGATGGCTCTTTCTTTGGATCGTAGGTACCTATAACCTCAACAAAGGGGCCGTCCCTTCTTGCCCTGGAGTCAGCTACAATAATTCTATAAAACGGTTTCTTGTGGGCCCCCATCCTTGTCAACCTGATCTTTACCAAATTCCACCTCCTGCATTAATAGAAGACTCAATTTCACTTTTTATAACTCAAAGGAGCAAAATACCCTTATCAGAACTAAGTAGTTTAATATATTCAAGCCCCTGCATGCAAGACAAAAATAATTACGAACTGCAATTCAGACAGTAATTAAAAAGAGAAACCCTTGGGCAGCCTGAAACCCTTTTTCCCTTTAAACATTTTCATCATCTTCTTCATCTCCAGGTATTGTTTGACAAGCCGGTTTATGTCTGCCACTGTTGTGCCGCTGCCGGCAGCGATCCGCTTTCTCCTGCTGCCGTTAATGATGTTGTGGTTGCGCCTTTCCTTTGGAGTCATTGAATTAATGATGGCTTCTATTTTGACGAATTCCTTATCGTCCACCTTCACATCCTTCATGGCCTTGTTCATGCCCGGAATCATGCCAAGCAGGTTTTCGATCGGTCCCATGCTGCGCAGTTTCTTAAGCTGGTCCCTCAGGTCTTCAAACGTAAAGCTTTCCTCCATGATCTGTTTTTGAAGCTTTTCAGCCTCTTTTTGATCAATGGACTGCTGGGCCTGTTCAATAAGTGTGAGCACATCACCCATGCCGAGTATTCTGCCCGCAATCCGGTCGGGATAGAAAGGCTCAAGCATATCTACTTTCTCACCGGAGCCGATAAATTTTATAGGCTTGCCGGTAACGCTTCTTATGGAAAGCGCAGCGCCGCCCCTGGCGTCACCATCCATCTTGGTGAGAATAATACCATCTATGCCGATCTGCTCATTGAAGCTCTTTGCCATGTTAACAGCATCCTGACCCGTCATGGCATCTGCAACAAGCAGTACTTCGCGGGGATTGACAGCGCCCTTTACCCGCAGCAATTCGTTCATCAAGTCCTCATTGATGTGCAATCTACCGGCAGTATCGAGGATAACTACATCCCTGCCATCCAGCTTTGCCTGTTTGACAGCATCGCCGCAGACAATCACAGGGTCCTTTATTTCTTTTGTCGCAAAAACAGGGACGTCTATCTGTTTGCCGAGTGCTGCGAGCTGGTCAATTGCAGCAGGCCTCTGGAGATCAGCAGCAACAAGCAGCGGCCTTCGGCCCTCTTTTTTAAAAAAAAGGGCAAGCTTGGCTGAAGTTGTAGTTTTACCTGAACCCTGAAGGCCGATCATCATCACTATAGTAGGGGGATTCGGGGCAAGTTGTATACGGCTATTGGAAACGCCGAGAAGATCACAGAGAGAGTCATGCACTATTTTGACAACCTGCTGTCCCGGCGAGAGGCTTTCCAGCACCTCTTTTCCTACGGCCCGCTCGCGGACGTGTTCAACAAAGTCTTTAACTACCTTGAAATTCACATCGGCTTCGAGCAGGGCCAGCCGTATCTCTTTGAGCGCAACATCAACGTCTTCTTCTTTGAGAAGTCCCCTACCTTTTAATTTCTTGAATATGGCGTCAAGTTTGTCGCTTAGCGATTCGAACATATCTGCCGTTTCCGTACCTTCATAATAGGATTTCTATCTCTTTTGAGAGTGTGCTTGCCAAATCAGGGAGCAGTCCAATATGCTTGTGTATGATTTTCCCCTCTTTGTCTATAATAAAGCTGGTCGGTATGCTGATCACTTGGTATTGCCTGCTTACCGTGCCATCGTCAATCATAACGGGAAAGGGGATCCCGAATTCATTTACAAAATTGTTCACTGCCGATAACGCAGTGGGCCCATCGTCTATTGCTATCGCCAGTACAACTAACCCCTTACCAATATACTTTTTATAAATAGATTTAAGTTCCGGCGCCACCGTCTGACATGGAGGACACCAGGACGCGAAAAATTCAAGCATGACCACTTTGCCCCTGTAGTCATTGAGGTTCAGCTTTTCACTTTTGATGGTGGAAAGGACAAAGGAAGGAGCACTGCCTACTGCCGCCTTTTCCGTCCTTGAGCATGATAAAAACAAAACAAAAACAAACGTCACTAAAAAAAAATAGTAAAGCCTTTTCATTAAGTTGACAGAAGCGAGTCTATTTTGGCCTTAAGCTGGGGTTTGGGAACGGCCCCTACAACCTGGTCTACTTTCTGTCCGTCTTTGAAAAACATGACTGTAGGGATACCCATTATCTTGTACTTGGTCGCAATCTCGGGATTTTCATCTGTATTCAACTTTCCCACTTTTATCTTACCGGCATATTCTTTTGCCAATTCTTCAATTGTCGGAGCTATCATCCTGCAAGGACCGCACCAGACCGCCCAGAAATCAACCATAACCAGTCCGTTCGACTGTAAAACTTCACTGTCCCACGCAGCACTCGTAAGATCCACAATCCCTTCTGCCATAATACCTCCCGCTTTTTAACATAAAATTTAAAAACCCGTTAGAATAATTATAGTTTTTAATCGATATTTTGTCAATTTAGGCCTGCTATAAACGTCATTTAGCAGTTATATGCCGCCGCTCCCATTCCCAGGCAGTCTTTATAATATATTTCAGATCATCATATGCGGGGGTCCAGTTGAGCAGTTTTTTAATTTTCGAGTTGCCGGCAACAAGAACAGGAGGGTCACCTGCTCTCCTTCCAGCCTCTTCGACCTTTAAATCCACCGCAGTCACTTTTTTCACCATGTCAATCACTTCCCTCACAGAATAGCCATGACCGTAACCGCAGTTGAGCACCATGCTTTGATTTCCCTCAAGGAGGTAACGGAGCGCAGCGATGTGGGCATCAGCCAGGTCATCTACATGAATATAGTCGCGGATACAGGTGCCGTCAGGCGTAGGGTAATCGGTACCAAAGATCTGCAACTTCGGTAAATCACCCTTTGCTGTTTTGAGCGCCCGCGTTATCAAATGAGTAGACTGTTTATACGCCTGCCCTATCCTGTTTTGGCGGTCAGCTCCCGCTACATTGAAGTACCTGAGTGCTGCATACCTGAAGTCGCCGTTAGCAATAGCCAAATCCCTGAGAACACACTCCGTCATCATTTTTGACGTCCCATAAGGATTGATTGCCAACAGCGGTGCGTCTTCGGAAACCGGTATTGTCGCAGGAATTCCGTATACAGCAGCTGTAGAAGAAAAAATAAGCCGGTTGACGCCATTTTCCAGCATCGCCTCGATGAGCTTTATGGTATTGACCGTATTATTTATATAATATTTCAGCGGTTCCCTGACGCTCTCGGACACAATAATCGATGCGGCAAAATGCATTACCGCGTCAGGCCTAAAATCCCTGAGCACCCTTCCCAGCGCAGCACTGTCGGACAAATCGGCCGCGACAATGTCCCCGTACAGGACCGCCCATTTATTGCCTGAAGAAAGATTATCATAGGTCAGGACCTCATAGGCATGCTCGCCGAGGGCCTTGACTACGTGGCTCCCGATGTATCCTGCACCGCCTGTAACAAGTATTCTCAAACACTTCCTCCGCCCCGTTACTCTGAAAAACTGGAATAATATGTTATATCATAAAGCTGATTTTTGGGTAGTGGGTCGGTTTGTTTTTGCTCTGGACCACCTCGGTTAACTGACTTACTACCATTTTTTTCATATGGGAAAGGGTTATAATTACCCCATGTCAATCCATTCAGAGAAAATACAGGCATGAGGGATATCGCTTTAAAAAAAATCTTTTTAGTTTTTCTTAAAATCGGCGCCTTTTCCTTTGGAGGGGTTTATTCTATGCTTGCCTTTTTTGAAAAGGAGTTGGTGGAAAGACGCAAATGGCTCACACATGATGAATTCATTGAAGCCGTGGCTATCGGACAGATGACGCCGGGACCACCTATTGTAAACACGGGAATTTGTGTCGGATACAAGCTTAAAAAAATAAAAGGGGCTTTGACTGCAACTGTGGGGCAGACATTCACGGGGACTGTTCTTGCCATCCTGCTCGCAATTTTCTACATAAAAGCAAAAAACAGTACCCTGTTGCATTCGAGCATGAAAGGGGTGGGAGCGGCAGTGGTTGGTCTTCTCCTTTCCATCATTTACAAAATGGCGGTAAAGACAATAAGAGATTACAAATCAGCCATCCTTGCGTTGTCAGCCTTTTTTGCACTGGCATTGTTCAGGCTTAACCCTATCGGACTGATTCTGGCGTCAGGGATACTCGGGCTGGCCGTTTATGGACGGAGGAAATAAGATGGCGGTCCTGCTGAAATTCTGCTGGATACTGGTTGTAATTAATGCATTGACCATCGGCGGAGGCTTTGTCATGCTCCCTATGCTTCAAAAGGAATTAGTGGAAAAGTATCACTGGATAACCAATCAGGAATTTCTGGATGCAATCGCCGTAGGACAGGTCACCCCCGGGCCTCTTACAGTCATGAACGCGTTTATTGGATATAAAATTTACGGGCTTCCGGGCTCGGTCATGGCAATGATCAGTTCTTATTTGCCATGCATTATTATTGTCACCCTGGTAGCAAAATTCTATTACGCATATAAGGAATCAATAATTGTAAATTCCAGCTTCAGGGGCATAAAGGCCGCGGTAATCGGACTTCTCGGGGCCGTCGCCATTTCGCTGGGCAACACTTCACTTGTGGACTTCTCAACCTTCGGCATCGCCATCACCGGTTTCGCTGTCATCTCCTTTACAAGAATAGACCCGACTTTTGTAATTATCGGCTCAGGATTATTAGGTATGTTGATCTATTGACCCTGAGATTGCTGGGCCTGCTGCTGCCGGTAGAGAATCATATATTCTTTTTCAAGGTCTTCGTACTGTGCCTGCATTGCTTCGAGGTTTCTATCCTTTTCTTCGAGTTTCTCCTGGAATTCCTTACTCCTGGCGGTAAGCATTTCTTTTTCCTGAAGTATCTCGGCATATTTTACATCGTCCATAGCTGCTGCATCAGAACTCGTTTCCATATCCTCTGAGATGCGCTTAAATTCTTCCTCCCAAACCTGAAACTTTTCAGTAAGCCTTTCATCTTGCCTATCAATAATAGTTATGTATTTTTCCAACTCGAGGTTATTTTCTTCTAACGCGGCCAGGGACTCTGCAAACCCTGCACCTTCAGCACCGCCTTTGATAAGGTCCCTTATCTTGTCCTGCAGTTCGTTGTTGGCGTGCTGCAGTAAAGTCAGCCGTTTTCTTGCTCCCTCAAAGACATCCTTGTAGCACATCAGTTCCAGTATAGTGCTTTTCTGAGAATTCACCATGCGCTGCAGCCGACTGAGCCGGCTTGGCATTGCCCCTCCTTCCTTGTCATCTGGATTCAGGGCCTCCATAAACTCTGACAGGCCGGAATCCTGAAGCGGCTGCTGCGCCTGCTCTATCAGGGTTTCCGGCAGGGTTTCCGGAAGAGCTGATTCAATTGACGCAGGACGGTCAAAAGTTTCCATGCTCCTTTCGCTCTTTAGATCATTTAACTTTCTCAATGTTTTCTGGTAGAGGTCTTTATGTTTCCTGTTCCTGGAAAAAAGATAGACAGTGAGCACAAACAATAAAAGAGTAAGCTCTATCAGCAGTAAAAAATAAAGGGGATCAATACTCACCATTTTCATTACGCCCCGCTGTACTTGGTACTTCAATTCATAAATACGGTTGCATTCGAGCGGCGCTGCGCATCGACGCTCCCGGTGCGACACCGTATTTATGAACTGAAGTACTTATTTTTTCGAGGCCCCTCCTTTTTTCTTTGTTTTCCTGTTATTCCATCTCTCCTTAATTTTATTAAGCAGCAAGAGGGTCCCGACCGACGCCAGAAGAACCGCGTTTATAATACCGAACTTTATCAGGACCGGTCCCCATGCATTGACAGGCACTGCAGGCCTTTTATTTGCTTCAGGTCCGGAGAGGTCCTTGTCCGTGGCCGGCGATGCAGGCTCCGGCTCCACAGCCTTAAACTGGATAGTCTTCGTGCGCTTGAATGTCTTGCCTTCAGCCATAAGAGTAAGTGCATAATCACCTGTCAGGGGGACAGCAAATTCAAAAGAAAATACTCCCCCTTCCGGTTGCCCGCTGCCGCGAAGCTCGACTCTCGATGACTTGCCGTCAGGTCCGGCAAGGTCCGCAGAGAATGATACATGGTCGAGGATATCCTTTTCTTTAAGAAGCACGCCATCCCTCTCAAGCCATACGTCGCCCCTTACTTTTTCATTCCTGGTCACAAAATTAGTGTTGAAAGAACTCTTGAGGCCAAGATTGGTAATCACAAATACTCTGTTGCCTTCCTTTACACTAAGTTTTACCTTCCACCTTCCAGGCACAGGCTCCCTGATTGTTATCAAATCGAAAAGCTTTGTCTCATACCACTGTATGTTCCTCCCGAACTTTGCAGGGGTGTCTTTCTTCCCCGATGGGTCCATCAATGTTGTCGTTGTGCCGGCTTTCTTACTGATAAAAACTATCGCCTCTTTTATGTCCTTATCAATGCTGAATGAATCTCCATCAAAAGGGACCTCGTCAGGAGATTTGATTTTCTCGAACATCGATGCAAAAATGACATGTATGTCCTGGTCAGTAAGTGCGAGTTTGAAGAACCCCCCTCCCGCCCTTGCCAGATCCTCAAGGAACTTAGCATCGGACTGATCGCTAAAGGCTATCGTCGAAAGCGTAATGCCTGACTTTGCAAGCTCAGGAAGCAATGCGGAGAGGCTGCTGAGCGCCTCAGCTTCTTTCTCTTTTGAACCGAGTGTAAGCTTCCCGTCCGACAAGAGGACCAATACTTTCTTGCTGCTTACAGACGTTTTTAACTCATCGAATCCCTTTTTCACGCCCTCATAAATATTGGTAGAAAATTCCCTTGCTGATATCTTGTTTATCGCGCTGGTGAACCTTCCATAATTTTCTTTGCTGTTCCGGGTGAGTGGCAGCAGCAGCTTTGCGGAATCGCCGAAGCTCACAATGCCGACGCGGTCATCGCTGCCGAGAAGTGATATAAAAAGTTTCGCCGACTTCTTCCTGTTATTTTGGGGATCAGTCTTCCTCATGCTTCCGGAACTGTCGATAAGCAGCACGATATCAGCCCCTTTGCTTTGCTCATAGCGCCCTGCCTCACGGGTAGCCGGTTGCGCGCTTTTTTCCCCAGAGGGTTTATCGCCGGAAAATGACAGCGGTGTAAAGCCAAAAAAGACTAAGACAGCAAACAACACACCCAATCTTTTCATATGTTACCCGTCATGTTTTTTCCCATGCATTATTATCGGTTTTTTTATGTATAACTATAGCACACTACTATTTGGTGAAAAAAGCCCTTTTATTGATGAAGTTCGTGACAGACCGCAATGCTGCACAGCAGACTGTAATGACCTGCGTCTTTGAGCAGGTTGTGCCAGCGCAGGCAGCCGTGCTGTGACAAGACGGATGTTGATGCAGTGTTTTCACTGTGGCCTGAATCCTTATACGATTTCAGAGACGCTATCGTTGCCGTCTGTGGACGGTCAACAAAGGGGGCATCCGTCATTACCTTCGACCAGTCAGTTCATGCGCAGACTAAAGGCACGCGGTACCCCGTTCAGAAATACTAAGGGAAACTAACTCATTGAAACTGGCGGAGAGGCAGGGATTCGAACCCTGGGTGAGATATAATCCCACAACGGTTTTCGAGACCGCCCCGTTCAACCGCTCCGGCACCTCTCCAATTTTACTGCCTTAAAATCAATGAGTTAAGATATATTTATTTCTCAATGTAGTAATTTTGTAGTAATAGGCTGCACCGTTTCTACTACATTCTTCTTGATAGCAATAGCCTTTTTTGACTTCTCCGGGAAAGGTATGACATTTGAAAAACCTTGTTTTTGCCTGTTGTCAAGAACCATCACGCCATCTCGGATGCTCTCAGTGCAGTGATGGGCATACCTTTCCGTTTCCTTTATGCTTGAATGCCCCAAAATTTTGCTAACACGATATAAATCCACACCGTGCTGAACCATCCACGTGGCTGCTGTATGACGCAAATCATGAAAGCGAAACTCCTTTATCTCTGCCTTCTTGATGACAGTGGAGAACTGCCGTTGCACGGTTCTTTTTGTTAATTCCGCATTATTTCCTTGATGAAAGATATAATCGCTGGATTTAAATTTCTTACTGTGCATGTCCACCAACAATTTCATCGCTGTATTATTCAGAGGAACCGTTCTCGGGTTCCGGTTTTTTGTTATATCAAGTTGTGCTACAGCCCTGCTGACATTTATGTCTTTCCATTGCAAGCCTCGTAATTCTCCCTGTCTCATGCCAGTATGTAGGGCAAAGATTACCATGTTTCTAAGCCATTCCTTTTCAGGGTATTCCTTGAAAGCCTTGAAGAGTTCTTCTTCCTCATCATCCAATAGCCATCGTGTAATTACTTTCTTGTGTCTTTTATCAACGGCTTTCTTAACGTCATCAAGTGGGTTTGATTTTATCCAGCCCCACTCTTTCTTAGCGGCGTTCAACATGGCATTCAGAAAGGTTATTTCAAGCCCAAGTGTCTGCATTCCAAGCCCATCAGCAATACGCATGGAACGGTAGTCTGCAACTTTCACCTTGTCTATGTTATCCAGCGTCACACCGTCAAAAATCTTTTTTAAGTTATTGGCGTATCTCTCATGATTCTCAAGCGTCGAGGATGCAACGCTCGTCCTGCTATGCTCCGTAATGTATTTTTCCATCATGTCATTGAAAGAGTAAAACTTAGCCACGTCATCTTCAAAGATGCTGTTATTAACATCATTGACGATTTTCATATATCGTCTTTCTGCGACTCGTTTATTAGTCGTTTTTGTCGATTTGTTCTGCTTCTTGCCGTTTACTGTATAACACGCCCACCAGTATGGACTACCCTTTTTCCTAAACAAGCCCATAGCGTCCCCTCCAAGCGACATAAAAACATACGTTGTTATTATAACTCACAATAGATAACATTTGCCCTGTTTAATATGATTTATTTATAATTGCTACGCACACATCCTTACTTAACATTCTTGATAGCGTTTTCGTAAATCTTGTCAGCAAGGTTTAATGAAATGTGCCGTGAAGCCTTTTGGCTCCGGCATCCGCTATCTTTTTTTTGCTGTTTCTTCTTCTTTCCCGATGAACATGATTCGATGAATTCATTTATTTCCGATTCCTTATACCTAACAGCCCGACGTGAAAGCGGGATACCATGAAGTTTCCCGGACGCCGTCCAATGTCGTAGCGTTTGTAGGGATATTCTTAGGATATCGCAAACTTCTTTTGGCGTTAGTAGATTATCTTGGCGGCGGGCTGTCAATCATAATCATTCCATAAAGCCACCGCACTACGGCTTTGCATCTTTTCGTCATCTTTCTATCACCACCTTTTTGTTAATATATTTAAACTACTATATATGTTATATCATATCTATATATATAATGTCAACATAATAATAATATAACTGTGCTATAATATGTTATACATTCATATCGGAGGTGGAAATGGGCGATAATCCTGAACAAGGGAAAAAGTTGATTACGGTATACATTGATATCGAGGACATAGGCAGGATGAAGCAGCTGGCTAATAAAGAGGCTATCCCCATGTCTATAGTTGTCCGGCGGGCTATCAAAGAATATCTCCGGAATTACGAGCAGACACAACAGATTTAACCGGCTGTTGCTCTTGGTTCATGAAGGGTTCCGGTAACCCTTCATTGTCCTTCATGGTTGCATCCTATTGAATTTAAAGCCGTATGAAGGCTTATGAATAGTATGAAGGCAATTCTATAAAATAGTAATATATTCATACGTATATGAAATTTATAAAACTGCTTTCATACCTGTCATACCCTTCATAACGACAGGATAGCAGGACGCAAAATTGCCTCCCATTGTGGGGAGGCGGATGATATTCGTTAGATTTCTTTCAGTCATCGTCACCGGCTATCTCTCTGAACCTTGCGGCTGCCGACATAAGAGTGATGTGAGCATCGAGCGTATGCACACTCGGCGTCAGACTATCTGCCCGGCTTTCGCAATACTCGGCAAACAAGCCTGCATCAAAAAACTCTTCCCGGATTACCGCTTTGAGCATGTCCGGCGTTCCTCCGTTAAAGATGAACCCAGTCAACTGTGCTTTGCTTATTCCCTGATTGTCCATCGTAGCCCCTCCCTCACCTGCTATGCGAAGCCGAGTATAAGTAACAACTCAGTATCTGTTAACCCGCACTGCTCGCAAAACCTTATCAACGCGTCGACATCGACTATAGGCTTCCATGAAAATTCATTATTATTGTTCATTGTCCTTCTCCTTTCTGTTTAAAATGAAGTCCACCGCCTTTTGTGCCGCACTCGCCGCTTTAATCAGCAGTTTGTTGTCGGCTTTGATAGCTTGCATCCAGTTCTGAATGTATCCGGCAGAACTGTCCGTGGTTTGCCTATCAATCCCGGCGTGCCCGCATAAATAAGCGGCACCGAACTCGGCTGTCATCTCTTCAAATGAATACAGCTCAGTTCCAAAGCTGCTGTGATTGGTAATTCCGGGACGGTTAAGCCTGCTGCTATGTCCCGTTGAATGAACACATTCGTGCCAAAGCACTTCGTAGAAATTTTCTACCGTCGCAAACTGTGGCGGTGCCGGAAGCCGTATATAGTCTTTGTCGGCAGAATAATAGGCTTTATTTCCGCCATAATAAATCTTTGGGCATAAGGGCATATCGTTGATTACCTGCTCACATGTCGCAATCGGATTAACAGGTTTCTTGATGCTTTCGGTATCCACCAGGGTGGTTTGCGAGAGATTGAATACGCTGTAATACCTTAATACCGGCACCTGTTTGTTTTTCTTGTCATCGGCATTGTTATCGGTGTTGTCAGTCTTGTCTATCATAGTGAAATAAACAACCGGCGTAGCCTGCTCACCTTTTTTTATCTGCCCTTTACAGTCCCGACATTGTTTAAATGTCAACCAGTAGGGCGATGCATACTCTGCCATATTCAATAGAAAAAGATTGATACCACGATACTGATTACGGTTAATATAGTTCTTTGGAAACTCCATATTCGCCCAGGGCCGTTTCCATGGGATGATGCCCTTTGCCATTGTGTTTAAAATCCGCTCCGTTACGATGGAATATACGTTCATGGTGAGCCTCCATTTATTAATTTATATGGCATCCCCTTGCAGTAGGGATGTCAATTTATACATCCTGTCCTGCATACAGGTAGCCTTACTGGAGGCTATGGTTTCAAATGTTTTAAAATCCGCTCAACGAGTTCAATCAACAGCAATATCCGCTCGGTAATGTGCAAAATCAGTATTACGCCGGTATGTTGCTTCCCGACATGCAATAGCAACTTGTCGATTACGCGTTTCAATGTCTGCATGGTAATGCCTCCTAATTTATAGGCACCCTTGCAGAGGGTGCGATTGTTCAACACCCCGTCCTGCTCACAGGTAGCCATAGAGGCTATCAATTACATGTTTTCCGGATTAGCACACGCCGGATTGTTTCATCTATTGTTTCGTAATCCTTCATGTCAGCAAGAATGACCGCAAGCACCTGTTCATCAATTTCCATCAGATATGTTCCGTCAGCCTGTTTATCAGCAGTGTTTTTAAATGGCTTTATAGCATTCTCCTCAATCAGCCGTAAGGTTTTCAGTGTTACTTTCACTTTATGCATTTTCATTGTCAGTCCCCTTTCAATTTAGCCGTGAGCCACGCTTTAAAATCCCTTGCGTTACCCTTGGCACCGATGTGATAGGTTTGTGGTTTGGAGCGGAACTCTTCAACGGGCGGCTTGTCGGAACTATATAGTGCTGTTTGCTTGTAATCGTAGACGGCATAAACCCTTTTATGACTGTCAACAAATCGCCATTCCGCCGACACCTTGCACCCGTCATTAATTCCTATTCCGAACAGCGACACCATTTTTTCATAATCAATTTCAACAGTGTCCCGATACCCCGTTCCTGACGGATTTGCATCCATATCCAGTTTGTATTCTTTCATCGTCCCTCCTTATATAATTCCTGCTTCTTGCATGCTGTAATGCTGGGCGTCTGGCCCTATACCTATAATCACGCTGTCCAATACGCGGATACCGAGAACTGTTCCGGCTTCTACAAGCCTTTTTGCCACGGCGATATCGTCTTGAGATGGTGTCACGTCACCGCTTGGATGCTGGTGTCCGACAATAATACTTGCCACCCCTCTATGTATGGATTGCCTGAAAACTTCACGACAATGAACAAGAGAATTGGTAAGAGTGCCCAGAGACACCAAATCCACAAATTTGACGGCATTTTTTGCAGACAGGCCGATGCACCAGAACATCTCTTTTTCCTGTTCGAACACGTCCTGGCTTGCAAGAATAGCCATAAGGATTTTTGCCACGTCTGTAGAACAGTTAACTTTTTCTTTTGTGTTTTCCCGGATTATCATGATGACTGCCTCCTTAAAATTAGTGCGACACCCTGCAGGGGGTGCCTTATTGCAAACACCCACCTGCATAGGTAGCCACCATATCGGAGGCATAATCACTTCTTGATAGCGACTTTCTTATTGTTCGCCCTCTCAACCTCTTTGGCATACCAGGCATCCAGCACTTCCTGGGCAATCGTGGCTGCACCGCTCTGCCCTCCACGAGCCCAACCTGTCTCTGCCAAAAATGCAAGCAGTGCACTGGGGACTCTAAGAACCAAAACTTCTTTCCGGGCCGCCATAAAACGCTGACGCTTTAACGCAGACTTGTCTGTCACTTCCGGCATGATGCCGGGCAGGTTATCTTTGGATACCGGCGGCATATCCGGCTTCTTTGTTTCCTGCTTTACCTTTTTAACCGCTGTTGTGGCTGAACCTTTTACCGCTTTCTTTACCACTTTCTTTGTGGACATAACTCTCACCTCGTAGAAATAGGTATATACGTCGTCAAGGACGACATGAATAGACAACAGCAGGCAATGCCTGCTGTGATAAACGCAAATGATTGACGCACATCTATGTGGATAGACGCGATATCGCTTTAGAAGCGATTATGAATTCACCGAGGTGTTGAATCAGGACACCAATTACGGTGCTGATGACTTTATTGTCGGGACTGTAACTCTGCTGAAAGCAAGAGTCAAGGGATTTTTTTTGTTATTGCAGATTCATCAAGTAGATTCAGGATATACAACGCACTTTTGCTATAATAATAATCAGTTATTTCAGAAAGGAATGACCTCTATACATAAATGGCTGATAAATCTTCGCACAGAATAAGGAACGAAATTATTGGTGGCACGATCGCCACAGTTATTGGTGGACTTCTTTTGTCGCTCATTCTGCCTGTTCGAAAGGTAATCGTGAAAATTGTTCATTCATGTTGGGAAGGCATTCTCTGGGGATGGAGTGCGTTAATCGCTCGGTATTCAGTGCCGGGCTGGTTATGGGTTCTAATTTTAGTTCTGTCATCGCTCGGAATTATTCGCCTATATTTTGCTTTTTTTCACAAAGAAAATACGGAGCAAGAATTTACCAAATATAGGGAAGATTTTATAAGTGGTGCAAAGTGGCGATGGACTTGGGAGAAAAACAACATCGTGAGATTGTGGTGTTATTGCCCAGACTGCGATGCTCAACTGGTATATAATGACGAATATAATTACCTCGAAAGGCGGCAAGATACCGTCTTTATATGTGAACATTGCAATAATAGGGTAGTTGCAAAAATAGATGGGGGCAACAAAGATTATGCCTTGTCTTTTGTTCACCGAGAAATATTGCGGCGGCTGCGGACTGGAGAATATGAAAAGAAGATAGCTCGCTGAGGGCGACTCATACCTGCTGTCATCCCATCCACGACAATCTGGGCATTTTGTTAAATGCTATCGAAATCAAATTTAATCGAAATATGCTTCATATTCACAACTCACCATATTTTGAACCATTGAATTTTCATACAGCCGCCGACAAATAATGGAAAACGGAAGATAAAAGTTATCTTCACTCATATCTGTATACCAAAAGTGCTTAACTTTTCCATCGCTACCCATATCAACCTTTTTTTCTATAATTCCTTGCTTGTTGACAACTATAATGTCCGGCAATCTTTCCTTTAATTGCAAGTCCTCAATTACCATTGCAGTCAAGTCATCGGCCCAGGAATCAATAATTTTCCCGCTATAAGCAAATACTATCTTGTAAGGGATGCTTTCCGTAATTCTAATCGTCTCTTTTTCTGTCATCCCCTTCCTAATTTCACTGGATAACGGCAGAGATAATATATTTTTTATTGCACCACATGCCCCGGCTTCCACACTAAATAAATTTGTATGATTTAATTCCTTTTTTACATTTACAATTCCGTAGACTGTTTCGATAGGATATAGCCCTTTGTCATTGAATATTTTTATAGAATTTCTTGAGCACAAAACAATATCTATCTGTTCTGATTTTTCATCCCGGCGGTTTATAATAGAACCACCTCTAAATATCCTGTAAATATCTTGAAAAAAATCTAATAAAAATTCCTTCATGAAAAACTCACACATCTCACCGGAATCGCCATGATGAAAATCTTTTCCATATACTTTTATATTAGAGTCAAGACATTCGGCTATAGATTTACATCTGTTTTTTAACATGGTATTCATCGATGCTTTCCTTTTTATATAGACGTTACTTAATCCCGGCTATTCATAACATCCCCAAGCCGCCGCAACTCCGGTGACACCGAGAATATTTCATCGGACACGCTCTCAAGTGCCTGCAAGCACTCAGGGCATAAATCCTTCAAATCCGATTCGGCGAACCCTTTACACTTTCCCCCACATTTGCCGACTTCGCTTTTGCTAAGAACATCTGCAATATCATCGACATTCCCGGCGACTTCCTCAGCCAATTTCTTGCGGAATTCATGCTCTCTTTGCTCTTTATTTTTCATGCAAGCCACATTGTAAAAAATGTGTTCATTGTTTTTCTATCATTTCCTTGAGTTGAAATAATTTCAATTTCTTGTCAAGTTGAAGAATTTTATCATTAATTTTTTGCGTCTTTTAGAGGTGGCCCCCGGAATTCGGACAGTCGTATAAGGTGTAAAATATACGATGAACGACGGAGGGGTCACAGAGATGAGCAAGACGAAAAGGAAACGGTATGCAGCAGAGTTCAAGGCGAAGGTGGCGCGTGAAGCACTCAAAGAAGAGGTGACCATCGCGGAGATCGCTGCACGGTTTAACATCCACCCCAATCAGGTAAGCGAGTGGAAGAAACAGGCTATCGAGGGGCTTACGGATGTATTTGCGAATAAAGCTGATCGCAATGATGCCGCACATGAGTCGGAGATCAAAGAGCTGCATGCCAAGATTGGGCAATTAACGGTGGAGAAGGATTTTTTGGCGAAAGCCTTCGGTCGATGAGCCGCGAACGGAGGAAAAGTATGATTGAACCGGAGCATCCGGGGCTCAGCATTACAAGGCAATGCAGTTTGCTTGAGATCAGCCGTTCCTCATGGTATTACGAAGCACTCGGGGAGAGCGAATTAAACTTGACGCTCATGCGGTTGATAGACGAGCAGTTTCTGGAGACGCCGTATTACGGAGCCCGGCAGATGGCCAGGTACCTGCGCCGGCAGGGGTACAAAGTCAACCGGAAGCGAGCGCATCGGCTGATGCAGAAAATGGGGCTTGCGGCGCTCTACCAGAAGCCCAACACGAGCAAACCACACCCCGAGCATAAGGTCTATCCTTATTTGCTCAAAGGATTAGACATCCAGGCGTCTAACCAGGTCTGGTGCGCCGATATAACTTATATACCGATGAGAAAGGGTTTTCTGTATCTGGTGGCGGTAATGGACTGGTACAGTCGGAAAGTCCTCAGTTGGAGACTCAGCAACTCGCTTGATACTGAGTTCTGCATAGCAGCATTGCAAGAGTCATTGGCCAAATACGGCAAGCCGCAAATATTCAATACTGATCAGGGCAGTCAGTTTACGAGCCTTGAGTTTACGCAAGTGCTCAAGGATGCAGATGTAAACATATCTATGGACAGCAAAGGCAGATGGATGGATAACGTAATGATCGAGAGGCTATGGCGCTCAGTGAAATACGAGTGCATTTATCTGAACGCATTTGAAACTGGCAGCGAAGCAAAGAATGGCATCGAGAAGTGGATCAGGCTGTACAATGAGGAGCGGCCTCATTCCAGCCTTGACGACAAAACACCACATGAGGCATACTGGAATCTGCCACGCGCAGGCTATCCAGTAAAACTGGTGGCATGATGACAGGTGGCTTCCACCTTAAATCAGCCGGCAAACTGTCCAACCAATGGGGTCCACCTCATTTTATACCAGAAATGAAAGCCTACAATTGTAAGGATTAAAGAACCTGCAAGTGCTGATGGAAGCCATATAAAGATATATAGTCGTCTTTCCCATTTAAAAGCCTCAGACGGGTCATACGGAATTTTCGCCAGCTTTGTCTTCAGTTCATCGATTTGTGATTGAGCAAATTTTTTTGTCCCTTCCAGCACAAGCAGTTCTTGTTTTGGTTTGTTTTTGTATATCGAACCTAAAAAATCAAGTTTGTTTTTATCAAAATCGCCAACTTTTAGACTTGTTATTCTGGCCTCGATGTCTGTAAGCCAACGTTGCCTTCCGGTGAGGCTGGTTGTAAGATTTGAACGTCCTTCTAACATATATGAATTATAAAATGTGAACAATATTAGAAAACTAAATCCAAGTAGGAGCCACAGTCCCGTTATTGCCATATACTTATATAAATTATCTGTGGGCGGGCTTCCGATGGGTAACTCCATAATAATTAGCCTCCTTTCGTCATCGCCAAAAAATTCTCACGAATATGCGTAATTATAGAATATTATCAGACAACAATGCCTGCTAAATCTCACCTCTGCTATAGTATTGCCCACTGTGGCGGAAGCCATAAAAAACATGAAACAGTCTCGTCATGAATAGCAGTCACTATCAATCTACTATATGCTAAAATACGCCGTGAACCAGACGCCGGAGCAAATAGCCCGTGACAACATTGATAAGCAGTTAATTCAGTGCGGATGGGTTATTCAGGGTAAGAAGCAGATAGATTTGGGGGCGTCGTTAGGTGTTGCTGTCCGTGAATATCAAACAGACACTGGCCCGGCTGACTATATCTTATTCGTCAACCGCAAACCGGTAGGTATTATTGAGGCTAAGAAAGAAGAGGAAGGTTATCATTTAACTGCCGCTGAAACCCAATCAGCCGAGTATGCCGTCAGCAAACTTAAACATTTAAATAATGACCCACTGCCATTTGTCTATGAAAGCACCGGTGTGCTTACAAGATTTACCGACTATAGGGACCCTAAATCCCGCTCACGCCCGGTATTTTCTTTTCATCGTCCCGAAACATTCCACCAATGGCTCAAAAAAGATAAGACTTTAAGGAGCAGACTCCTTGATTTGCCGGTTTTGCCCACGGAGGGCCTGCGGGAGTGTCAGATAAAAGCCATATCAAACCTTGAAATATCTATTAAGGAGAATCGGCCCAAAGCCCTTATTCAGATGGCTACCGGCTCAGGGAAGACATTCACTGCCATTACCTTTGTATATCGGCTGTTGAAACATTGCGATGCCAAACGAATCCTTTTTCTTGTGGATACCAGAAATCTTGGGGAGCAGGCAGAACAAGAATTTATGGCTTATACCCCTAACGATGATAATAGGAAATTTATTGAACTCTATAACGTTCAGCGGTTGAAGTCCAATTATGTCGCTACCGACAGCCAGGTATGTATAAGCACTATTCAACGACTGTATTCCATTTTGAAGGGTGAAGAACTGGAAGAATCAGCGGAAGAGACAAACCCCGGAGAAATTGAGTGGGGCAAGCGTGAACCTTTGCCTGTAGTATATAACGAGAAAATACCTATTGAGTTCTTTGACTTTATAGTGATTGATGAATGTCATCGCAGCATATACAATCTGTGGAAACAGGTTCTTGAATACTATGACGCTTTCCTTGTCGGGTTAACCGCAACACCGGACAAACGGACATTCGGCTTTTTCAATCAGAATGTCGTGAGCGAATATACTCACGATGAAGCCGTGGTAGATGGTGTTAATGTCGGCTACAATGTATATCTTATAGAAACAAGCGTTACAAAGAGGGGTTGTGTTATTTGGAAAGGTGAATATGTAGATTTTCGTGAAAGACTGTCCCGCAAGAAGCGTTGGCAGCAACTTGATGAGAATGTAACATATGCCGCAAAGAAACTGGACGATGAAGTTGTTAATCCTAATCAGATAAGGGCTATAATCAAAACCTTTAAAGAGAAATTGCCCGAATTATTCCCTAACCGTGAGGAAGTTCCAAAAACACTTATCTTTGCGAAAACCGATAGTCACGCCGATGATATTATCCAAATTGTGCGTGAAGAGTTTTGCGAAGGCAATGCATTCTGTAAAAAAGTCACCTATAAGTCTGAAGAAGACCCGAAATCGGTGCTGGCACAGTTTCGCAATGATTATTACCCACGGGTAGCCGTTACTGTTGATATGATAGCAACCGGAACCGATGTGAAGCCTCTTGAATGTCTAATCTTTATGCGGGATGTAAAAAGTAAAAACTACTATGAACAGATGAAGGGGCGAGGGACTCGCACGATATCATTAGACGATTTGAGAAAAGTTACCCCTTCCGCCCGCTATACAAAAGACCATTTCATCATTATTGATGCAATCGGCGTATCGCAATCCTTAAAAACGGATAGCCGTCCGCTGGAACGGAAGCCAAGTGCGTCTCTTAAAGACTTGCTTGCTGCCGTTGCTGTCGGAGCAAGAGACGAGAATTTATTTACCACACTTGCCGGACGTATTAGTAGGCTGGACAAAATAATGACGGATAAGGAGAAGTCCGTCTTTTCCGATAAAGCAAAGGGCAAACCTGCCAGTCAAATCGCAAAGGAATTGTTAAACGCTTATAACCCGGACACCATAGAAGAAACAGCCCGAGTAAAGTTTAATGTTACTGCTGATGATATGCCGACAGAGGAGCAACTGAAAGAGGCACAGGACTCGCTGGTTATAAAGGCGGCGTCCACTTTTACAGGGGAATTGAATACCTATATTGAAAATGTCCGCAAGGTTCATGAACAGATAATAGATATTACTAACCCAGATAATGTTGAGTTTGCTGGGTGGAACACACAGGCGAAGGCGGGGGCTACAGAACTTATACAAGACTTCAAAAGTTATATAGAAACCCATAAGGATGAAATCACCGCCCTGCAGATATTTTATAGCCAACCTTACCGCAGGAGAGAACTCACATACTCGATGATAAAAGATGTTCTTGAGAATTTAAAAGCCGATAAGCCACTACTCGCACCCTTGCGGGTATGGCAGGCATATGAACACCTTGAAACGGTAAATGGAAGTCCAAAGAATGAACTGATAGCACTTGTATCTCTTATCCGTAAGGTAGCCGGGATTGACTCCACGCTCACGGCCTATGACAAGACAGTGGATAAAAACTTTCAGGACTGGGTGTTTCGTAAGCAGGCAGGAACCTTGAAATTTAACGAGGAGCAGATGCAGTGGCTAAGGATGATTAAGGAGCATGTCGTTACATCCTTTCATATTGAGAAAGATGATTTTGATTTAAACCCTTTTAATGAGCAGGGTGGATTAGGCAAAATGTGGCAGCTCTTCGGTGATAAGACTGATAAACTCATTGAAGAGTTGAATGAGGCATTGGCGGCATAGTATGGGGGAAATACAAGAATTACCTGAAGGTTGGGTTATTGCAAGATATGATGATTTGCTTGATTACATTCAGCCTACCGAATACATTGTTGAGTCAACTGACTATGATGAACAATATAATACACCGGTATTAACCGCAGGTAAGTCTTTCATCCTTGGTTACACAAATGAAAAAAAGGGAATTTTCAGTTCTCTTCCGGTAATAATATTTGATGATTTTACAACCGCAACAAAATTTGTGAACTTCCCTTTCAAGGTTAAGTCTTCAGCAATGAAGATTTTAACGCCCACTTGCAACTTAGTTAATATTAAACATGCATTTTATTCGATGCAGACTATACAGATGAATATTGATACTCATAAGAGGTATTGGATTTCGGTTTATGCAAAAAATCAAATTCCTTTGCCGCCGCTTCCAGAACAGCATGCCATCGTATCCAAGATTGAGCAACTCCTCAGCGACTTGGACAATGGCATAGCCAGTTTCAAGGATGCACGGGAGCAACTTAAAGTCTATCGTCAGGCAGTTTTGAAATGGGCATTTGAAGGTAAATTGACGGAGGAGTGGCGGAAAAAGCAGAAAAACCTTCCTGATGCGAAGGATTTACTGGAACAAATTAAAGCCGAACGGGCGGAGAATGCAAGAATTAATGGAAAGAAATTTGAACCTCTTCCATCATTGTCGGATGAAGCATCAGCATCACTTCCTGCGTTACCTCAAGGTTGGCGTTGGGTAATTTCAGGCGACTTATATAATTTTGTGACAAGTGGTTCAAGAGGCTGGGCTAAATATTATGCTGAACAAGGTGCAATATTTTTAAGGATTACTAACCTCGACTTTGATTCTCTTGAACTTGATATGTCACCAGATAAAATTCAATTTGTAAAACTTCCGCAAGGCATTGAGGGTCAAAGGACAAAAGTGTTTGAAGGTGATTTCCTTTTTTCAATAACTGGGTATTTAGGCATGTTCGCCATTGCACCAAAATTTGAGGATGCATACGTTAATCAACACATTTCATTGTGCAGGCCCGTTAAAGGATTTAATAAGAAGTATTTCGGATATTGGGTAATAGCAAAGGCAGGTGGCAATTATTATATTAACAAACTTCAAAAAGGGGCTACAAAGGCAGGGTTAGGGCTCGATGATATTCAAAACTTTCCTTTGCCATTCTGTTCCCTTCCTGAACAAGGTGCTATTGTTCAGGAAATAGAAACTCGCCTTTCTGTCTGCGACAAACTTGAGGAAACCATTAACGAAAGTCTGCAAACTGCTGAGGCATTGCGTCAAAGCATTCTTAAAAAAGCGTTTGAAGGAAAACTTCTTTCAGATGGGGAACTGGCGGATACCCGTAAAGCCTCTGATTGGGAGCCTGCCGAAAGATTACTTGAACGCATCACGGCTGAAAGGACATCTGTCCAACAACCAAAGGCAAAATAAAAAAAGGGGTAATCGTGGCTGATAATAATACATCAAGCATCATTTCAAAAGTATGGAGTTTCTGTAATACCCTCCGCGATGATGGAGTAGGTTATGGAGACTACCTTGAACAACTTACATACCTTCTTTTCCTAAAGTTGGCAGATGAGTTCTCAAAACCTCCATATAACCGTTCACTGCCTGTGCCAAAGGCTTATAATTGGGAAAGCCTTTCCTCTAAACGTGGGGCGGAATTGGAATCGCACTACACTACCTTGCTTCGTGAACTTTCAAAGCAAAAAGGAATTCTCGGACAGATATTCATAAAAAGCCAGAATAAGATACAGGACCCTGCCAAACTCTTTCGTATCATAGATATGATTGATAAAGAAGTGTGGAGTTCAATGGGGACTGATATTAAGGGGCAGATTTACGAAGGACTTCTTGAAAAGAACGCCGAGGATACTAAAAGTGGAGCGGGACAATACTTCACGCCAAGAGCCCTGATTAAGGGCATGGTCGCTTGTTTAAAGCCGGAGCCGATGAAGACAATTGCTGACCCGGCATGTGGCACCGGTGGGTTCTTTTTGGCCGCTTATGATTTTATAGCAGGTAACTACTCCCTTGATAAAGGACAAAAGCAGTTTCTAAAATTCAAGACATTTTCAGGCAATGAAATTGTTGCCAGCACCAGAAGGCTTGCCCTGATGAATTTATTCCTCCATAACATAGGCGATATTGACAGCGAAAACTCCATCTCATCGGCAGATGCTCTGATTGCTGATACCGGCATTAGGGTTGACTATGTTTTGGCGAATCCTCCTTTTGGGAAGAAAAGCAGCATGACTTTTACCAATGATGAAGGTGAGCAGGAAAGCGAGGACTTAACTTACAACAGGCAGGATTTCTGGGTTACCACAAGCAATAAACAACTCAATTTCGTCCAGCACATCCATACAATGCTTAAAACCAATGGGCGGGCTGCTGTTGTTGTTCCTGACAATGTGCTATTTGAAGGCGGAGCCGGTGAGACTGTCAGGCAGAAATTACTTGAAACAACCGAACTTCATACGATACTGAGACTGCCGACCGGCATTTTCTATGCTAACGGCGTGAAGGCGAATGTTATCTTCTTTGACAATAATCCTGCTTCTAAGACGGCATGGACAAAGGATGTGTGGATATACGATTACCGAACAAATATTCACCATACAAAGAAAAAGAACCCTATGCAGTTTGCCGATTTGCAGGACTTCATAAGTTGCTACAATCCGCAAAACCGTCATAAAAGAAAGGAAATATGGCATGCCGATACAAATCCTGAAGGACGCTGGAGAAAATTTACCTACGATGAAATTATAAAGCGGGATAAAACCAGCCTCGATATTATATGGCTGAAAGACAAAAGCCTTGCTAATCTTGATAGTTTACCAGACCCGGATATATTGGCTGATGAAATTATCGAGAATATAGAAGCAGGGCTGGAAAGTTTTAAGGCAATTTATAATATTGTGAAGTGAAATGCACCGCACCTCTCTTTTAACCTTTCACATTATTCACTTGTATTTTAATGAGTTTCTTAGCTTATTATACAAACATGAACAATATGGGAATTAAATTAAATTTCTTTCCTTTATCTAATCAGGATATTGTGTTTAAAGTCTATCGGCAAGAATTTCAACAACAGCCGAAACAGCCCGGATATTATAAGGCCAAACTCCCTCAAGTGGAAGGCTCAGACATAGACTACAAGGAATTTTGGACAACATTTGATAAAGCGGAAGGCTTTGAACCGTTCTCTTGCACAAAAAAAGACAATATCTATCTGACGCTGGGTTTAATTTGGGAAGTGTTTTTAAAAAATATAAAAGCAAAACTGCCCGCGGCTACTTATATTTTGCACGATAAGAAATATGATAAAAGTGTGTCGTTAATAATTTCGGAAAGCCCAGAGGGCAAAGAGGTTATTAATGTAGAACCATATTATCTCAGAAGTGCTTCGAAGTTTGGCTTTATAGTTGATTTCAGATTCAAAAGGAATGGCGACATCCCTTTCTCAAGAAAGATACAACAGTTGAGTCTCAGTTTAGACAAGAATTTTTATAGTAACAGAAATTATTATAGTGATAAATATGACAAACTCAATATTTTTGTTGAGAAATTCCTTGGCATCCTGTTCCCTCTTACTATTGATGGGCAGGAATATTATTTGGAGAAAAGCCTACAGTCACTCGCCACACAATTATTAGCACCGAAAATCTACCTTTTTAAAAACAGAAAGGAAAGCAAATCCCAGTTTAATGGACTGAAGGAATATGGGCCTCATGTTCCGATGGAGATAGTTCCCCTATTAATATTCATTTTTCAGGATAATCAAAGAGAACTCGCTAATGAGGTCTTTAATGCCCTTGTAGGAAAATCATTTCCGTTAACCTTCCCCGGAATGGAGAACTTCTTTGGTGTAAAAATAGCAAATGAAAATATAACTAAAATTAATATTAAGTCATTCTCGAAAGACGATATGAAAAGTGTTCATGACGAATTGGAGAGTATCATTACAAATAACCCAAATCGTCGGCTGTTAGGGATATTTATTGAACATTCAAAGGAATTTAGCACAGATACCACTTTTTCTCCTTACTATTACCTTAAATACATATTCACGGTAAAACAAATCCCTATGCAAGCAATAACCATTGAGCGGATAAGAGGACGCGACGGGCTTAAGTGGTCGGCGTCCGGGATAGGCCTGCAAATATTTGCCAAATTAGGCGGCATCCCTTGGATTGTAAAGCCGAGTAATGATAAATGTATAATTTTCGGACTCGGAAGTGCTCACCAGAAAGATGAGCACGACGTAATATTAAAATACTTTGCATATTCTGTCTGTTTCGACTCAAGCGGGATTTATAAGAAAATTGATGTTCTTGGAGCATCCTCAAATAAAGAGGACTACATCAAAGAGCTTGAAAATAACATTAAGAGTGTCTTGTCGGAATATTTGAATAGAAATGCAGATGTGGAAAAATGTGCTATCCATTTGCCTTTTAAAATAAAGGGTGATGAAATTGAGAGCATAAGAAAAAGCGTGTCTACAATAGCTTCAGATAAGCCTAAAATTGAGTTTCAATTTATAAAGATAAATACGGACAACAAGTTCTTCGGATACGCGGAAAATAATAGCAAAGTTCCTTATGAAAGCTCGTATGTAAAACTGTCGAGGGATGAATATCTGATATGGTTTGAGGGATTACAATTCGGGAAGGAAGTTGTGAACAAAAGGATTGGCAATCCTGTTCATATCCAATTCATGAAGGACGCTAATTTGGATGATGAGGACAGGAAAAAATACTTGCAAGATGTTATTAATCTGTCAGGAGCTAACTGGAGAGGCTTTAATGCAAAATTGGCACCAATTTCCATATACTATCCTGAAATAATAGCAAAATATATATCGGAGTTCAGGAAATATGATGGAGATACGATGAACATTGCTAATCTCGGGATACCGTGGTTCTTATAAGTGAGGGGCGTTCATGAGCTTTAAGACTAACGATGTTATCTTTCTAATAGGAGCTGGTTGCAGTTTCGATGCGACAATTCCTACTGCTAATAAAATGGTTGAGGATATTGAAAATACACTGCTTCCGTCCGATAAACAGTGGCAGAACTACCGTGATTTGTATTATTACATCAAGAGCTCGATTTTGTATGCTGACGGCATTTTCGGCAACTTCATAAATTCCTTCAATATTGAAAAGTTTGTCAATGTGCTATCCGAGTTGGAGAAAAAAGAACGAAACATTGTATATCCCTTTATAGCCAATTGGAATAATAGACTTGTAGATTTGGCGGGGAATGAATTTGATAACCTCAAGAATTTAAAGGAATTGATAACAAGCCAATTAATTGGGTGGATAACGCCTCACGGGTATCAGCAAAAGGCGGAATATTTTAAAGGGTTCTATAATTTTCAGCGTCAAATAGAGCTGTCTTTACGAATATTTTCATTAAACTACGATTTATGTTTTGAATTATCTAAACCTTACGATTTCAACCTTGAATTGGGCTTTGATGAGAGCATGATATGGAATTATCTGAGATTTGAGGATAATCCTAATTCAGATGTTGGTATATATTTATACAAACTCCACGGCTCTGTTACATGGCTCCGGGAAGAAAAGGGGAACATATTAAAACAAGCAGAGCATCCACAGCGGAAGCCTGATTTAATATTCGGCACCTATACAAAACTTCAATCAATAGATCCCTATCTATTTTATGTCTACGAATTGCGGAAATATTCATTAGAATGCAAATTAATTGTGGTTATTGGATATAGTTATGGCGATGCATATATTAACAATTTGCTTAAGCAGGCTCTTGAGCATAATAAGAATAGAAAAATTATTTCTGTTGCAATCGACAGCAATGAAAACACAAAAGAAGCAATCATGAAAAAACTTCAATTGAGTGACAGCACCCAAATTGAAACAGTTGTAAACTCAGCCAAACTATTTTTGGAGAAAGATTTGACGCTTGAAAACATAACTACGTATCTCCCCATTAACCAAAATGATGTTTTCTGATTTGCTACTAATTGATATGCAATACCTGTTGATCAACAGAAAGCCTTATGTCTAAAATGCTGTAAGGGAATATTCACACTTCGGTTCCGTAAGTTTTAATCATTCACAGTTAACCCCTTAGTTAACCCCATCTGTCTACCTTTAAGGGACAATTAAATTAGCAATACGTAGTTGCCTGTTCACCCGTAATACGGTATGCTCCCGGCGACTAAAAATAATAGGAGGCATAGGTTTATGGCGACACTGGCATATTTACGGGTAAGCACCGGCATGCAGGACACTGACAATCAGAAATTGGCAATACTGGAATATGGGCGGCAACAGAACATCCACATAGATGATTTTATAGAAATAGAAATATCATCCCGGCAGACATTATTGAAAAGACGCATTGATGAATTGATGAACAGGTTACAACCGGGCGACACTCTGATTATCACAGAATTGTCCAGGCTGGGCAGGAGCATTCAGGAAGTTATCAGCATCGTTAATGAACTCTCCAAAAGGGATGTGCGGATAATCGCTATCAAGCAGGGCATTGATATTCAACATAAGCGGCAGGACATGCAGACAAAGGTGATGGTAACGATGTTTTCATTGTTTGCCGAGCTGGAGCGGGACATCATTTCGGAACGCACCAAAATGGCATTGGCATCCAAAAAGGCAGCTGGTATCAAATTAGGTAAGCCTGTCGGAACCATTCAATCAAGCAAACTGGACGGCAAGGAAGATGCCATAACACATTTCCTGCAACACAAAGTCCCTATAGCCGCTATAGCAAGAATGCTGGGTGTTCACAGGATTACGCTTACGGCTTTTATTAATTCACGGCACCTGACTAATGCCTGATATATAATGAGGGCAAAAATACTACTCTTCTTATTAATTGGACAGCACGGGACATCATCAGCAGGGGTAAGTTGAAGGGCTTAGGGCTAAATGGTTTGTGACGGTTACTTGTTGCATTTAAGCCAATCAATACCCTGCTCTTTTAACAAATCTTGTGCGTATTTTATTCCCATCCTGGAAGCAATCTTGAAGTTATGAATAGCACTTTCGCTGTCATCTAAGGCGTCATAAGCGACACCTACATAATGATAAGCCATTGCATGGCCCGGCATGAGTCGTATAAGTATTAATAGATCTTCAATAGCCTGCTGATAATTTTCTATGCAACCGTAAACAAGTCCACGATTATAATAAGCCCTTGCAAAATCAGGCTTGAGTTCTATGACGCTGGTATAATCATTAATCGCCATCTGATTTTTGCCATAAGCAACTCCCCGATTATAATATGCTTCTACATACGCAGGGTAGATTTCTATGGCTTTTGAAAAATCTTCAACAGCCAGATGAGGTTGCCCCAAACCGCTATAAGCAAGTCCACGACTATAATAAGCCACTGCATAATCACGCCTGAGTTCTAATGCCTTATTGAAATCATTAATCGCCCGCTCATACTCGCCTAATTTGATAAAAGCATTTCCCCGATTACAATAAACCGATGCATCATCAGGTTTTAGTTTTATGGCTGTGGCATGTAGCTGTGAGATTCCAAATCCTCTCCATAACACAATGTTTTCTTGGCAGTCCTTACATACAAAATTCCCCCCGTATTCTGCCACAACCTTTTTAGAGCAACATAAATAACATATATTCAGGGTATCGGGTTCGGGTAAAGCACGATTTCTCTTTTCTCGTGGCATGATTGTTATCCCTCACTTTAAAGAAATTCCAATAATTTTACCACATTGATGCCGCATAGAGGGCATATATATAATGATGACAAAATATTAATTTTATTGATAACCGGACAGCACGGGACAGTAATGCCAGGTAGTGTTTGATGATGGGCTTATATACACCCCCACCACTCTATCCCGTTAGATGCAACCTCTAATGGGGCTACGGCTTATAACCTTGCCGCCGCTATCATTGAAACTTGGTAAATCATTTAAGTATACTTTCATGAATTACATTGGAGGAACCGGCAATGACAAAGAGCCAAATTAGAACTATTATAAGAACGTTTAAATTCAACCTGCCGGTGGAATATAAAATTGCCGGAATTACTAATAGGTTCGAGGTGTTCAAGACACAGGGTGGTTATGGAGACCGTTATACGTTTGAATATAAGGGAAAGTATGCAGGAAAAGACATTATATATATTGACTTCCCTCCGGAAGTCAACTATTCCAATTGCCCCACAGAATATGTAGTTCTCGCAATAGCGTATGCCAGGCTCTGCGATGTGCATCCACTGCTTGTTTTCTCGTATCATGACATTAGGCACTCTTTTGTGGAATTCAACAAAGGCTTACGCCCTCCAGGTTTTACGGAGCAACAATATGCTTTCGTTAGCCATTTTAATTACCTTTGCATACCTTTTATGGAAGGTTGGGTGGAAATGCTGATTAAAAAGTATCAGCAAAAATACCATCACAGTAAGAGTATTTTGGACGACTTCAAGCAAGCTAATGAAAACATACCTTCAGATAAACGCCTGTCTCAAGAAGCTGCCATCTCATACCTTACGAAATTCGCTAAGGCGGCAGCATGCGGCCGCCTTACTAAAAATGAGCTGAAAAAAGTTTCTGTGATGGCAGTGCTTAGAGACTTTCTTCCCGTTGAATCGGTAAATTGGGGAGCATTACTCCCTATTTTAAGTGAAGCAATGCTGGCTGAACCAAATATTGCCGCCTATCTGAAAGTTGCACGGTGTATCAGCCCTGGCTTTCCGCTTTCTATTGATGAAAACGGTTTGTTTACACTATCGCCGTAGGCCTCTTAATTGATGACTTCATAAAAACGCTTGCCAGTGCTTGTTTCTACTTCCCATGTCATGCCTTTATTGACATCAGCAGGACGCACCCATATTTTGCCCTTCTGCTTATAGCGTTCGGCACGCAGTATTCTCCAGTGTCCTCTCCGTTCATGCGGTAAAGGAGATGAATGGTTTCCATCTCCGGCTTGACGCAATTCCTTCACCTGCGAGTGGTCCAAAACAATATGCACAGGTTTATTAATCTCTCTATCTATTGCTCTCGCGGATTGTGGCGTGTCTGCTCGCGTTTCACGGACAGTGTAACTCATTGGATGGTTAATATAATTGATAGTTTTTACTATCAAATTTCTTATATACCCGAAATTACTCTCCATTAGCGTCCTGCATTCAACGAACCTGCAGCTTTTATCGCACGGGATAAAAGGATAACTCCTTATCCAGCAAACCTCAGGTTTTTCTCCAGGACTTAATTCGGATTGACAATTTATGCGACTCATTACACCTATTGCATTCTCGATTGTAAAATCCATGAGATAGGAACCAGCAATGCTTATCGGAGCAGTTTCCCTTACCCGTTTGAAAACATCTTTGTTTTTCAGCTTGGGAAATTTATCAGGTATTTTTACGCAGTCTGTAACATGTAATAGCATCTCGGCATAAATAAACCAATAAACCAAAAAAATTACCATTTTTTTATCAATATAATCCTACATCCATCATCATTGGGGACACGCGACCTGCCAGAGATTATCTCGTATATCAAATTTTCGACGTCCCATCCTGCATCCTGTAAATCCTTTATGATTTTGCTTGCCGGAACCGGCGGAATATTCCGTGGGTAAGAAAAAAATACATCGTATTGAAGCATGCTATTCATAATCTCTGCCATCAATTGCGGCTGAACAGTAGCAATTGTCCTTAATGTTTCTTCCTCGACTTCGTTTCTATCCTTTTTTTTAAACCATTTGAACATATACATCCTCCTGTAGAGCATATTTTTATTCCTCTCATATACCCTCTTAATACCCGCCATGCAACGCTTACTTTACATTTGCAGGCTAAAAACCGTAGATTTGTTCATCACGCCATTCTGTAATGCCTCGTTGTATCAGACCGTTCGTGCCCGGCTTCACGACCGGCATCCATGTCGGCGAGTCTGTCTGCTTCTTCCTCGGTTTTACCTTCCCTGAGATACTGCTCGTATTTTTCCTCGTAGCGTTCGGAAATATAGTTTGCTCTGAATCCGTGATAGCCCTGTATGATTTCTCCTGTTGTTCTTTCTGCTGAGTGCAGATGCTGATAAGCCTCTGTCCTGATTTGATGCCACGATTTCTCTTCAAGTGCTTTTTCCAATGTGGTTTTTGCCTCTTTGATTAGTTCAAATTTGTCTATCCTGTCGTAATGTATTTCACGTTCCTTTCCGCCCTTACCTGTTATTGATATAGATTTATTTTCATCGTCAATCCTGATGTTTTTTACTTCATGGATGCGAGCACCGCTATTGTATTCAATGGTGGCTATTGCTTTGCTTGCCGATTCCTTGATAGCCTCTATAAGACGTTCTGGATTGACAAAAGGGTATGTTCGGGTTCCTGCTTCTGCCTGTCGCCAAACCGACTGCCCGTTCGTGATGAGCAAATCCTTCCTGCCGAGTCCGTCAACTATGAATTTATTCATAGCCGATATTTCCACTTTTAATGTTGCCTGTGCTGTGCCGCTCTGGAGGCGTTTCTCAAAATATTCGCCCACCGTATTCTGCGTTACTTTATCTAATCGGTTTACTCCCCGGCTTTTACAGTAGTTTGCAAAATCCCGAGCGACAGACATATACCTGTCATGTGTTTTACTGGAATGAATCCATTTGCTCTGCCCGCCGGACATTTTTTGCACCTGATGACGGCTGATGCCGATTCCTTTGGCAAGATTCTCGGCGGCATATTTCAATGCATAAGCCATTCCTGCCTTTGCTGAAAGTCCTTTCATCGGGACAATATCCTCCTATGCTTTCGGCGTTGTGTTGCATTGAGGGCTCATCCTTGCGGATGGCTGAAGGACTGTTTTTTTAAGTCGTCCTCGGTGTCGTAGCACCTTCACTCAAGCCATGTTTAAGAGCGTGTAGCAAAACGCTAATTGCAATTCACCGGCGGGAATGCCTGTCTTTGTAGAACAGCATGAATCGTGGAGTTGAAAGGTATCACTGCAAGAGTTAATCCGCCCGGAGCGAATGCTTCGGGTTATGGTTGCCGTGGAGTATTTATCTCCACGCATCGAAATTGAAACAGTTTTATGACACGTTGTAACTCAAAAATAAAAAAAAGTAAACGTTTTTTTTACAGCACCATTATGCACATAGAAATAGCGGGGATTGGATCCCCGCTATTTCTATGACAGCCTCTGCCATTAACGTGCCGTTATAAAACAGCCTTGCTATGTCTGTGCTTGTTCCCGGTTTTGGTTAATGGGATACATCCTGTTTTTTATTTTAGTGGCTTAAAATGGCTTTAAAGGCGTCCGGTTTTTCTGTTGCAGGCTGTAAAGTGGCTAAAATGCCGGTTTTGATGGTTTTGGGCGGCGGCGTATAACCATTGTAGTCGCACTCTTTGGGCTACATGAAAGGGGTATAGTGCAATTATTTAAACTTTGCCTGCGGTTCTCCCGTCAGTATCGCCCCGCATAATATCATTATTTTAACTTTGCCATTAAAGAGTCGTGATATAGAGGTAAGGAAAGTATTATTATTCATGCTTTGCTTGATATTGTGTTTCCTGTGTAGCCTTATATCTACAGTCAGCCCGCCGATGGTTCCATGTGTGAAAATTCTTAAACCGGTTATAATACTGCGGAACAACATTAAAGGAGGGCGTAGATGGCGACATCCAAGAAAACCACAGCAAAGAAATCCACGACGATAAAACCCATTGCCAAGAAAGCAATGTCTGCAACGAAGGCGACGTTTAAGGCTGCTGCAAAGAAGACATCGGCTGTAAAAACTACTGCAGGATTCACCAAAAACGATAACGGCTTATATGTCCCGGCAATGTATTCTAAGCCTGTTCCGGCTGGTAAACTTCAGGAAGGATTTAAAAAAGCAAAACAAGAAATAACAAAAATGATAGGGGAGATTGCAGACATTATGACTGACAAATACAAAATAAGTGAGATAACGCTGTCAGCAAGTTTCAGTGCAGATGGTAAATTTCTTGGCTTTGGCGTCGGCGGTGCCACAACCATTACGTTGAAAATCTCGCCGGAATAAATAAGCCTATTCCTTATTTTCCATGGAAGGATATTTAGTAACAAACCCTGCTTGTCCTTTATGCAGTTCATCCATCATGTCGCTCATACTATTAAATTCAACACCGCTGTATTTGTCCTCTTCCGTTACCTCCTTCATGCCCCCTGTTGAAGCAGTATAAACCGCATCTATTATCACAAAAATAAATACTGCTATTCCTAAGACGAGAAAAAAAATAAACATATTACCACCTCCTACCCTTTTTTGTAATATGTGTTTTACGCCTCATTTAAATTTAATCATCCTTATTATCTCTGTCAGAAAAAAAGAACAAGACATTTGCCTTCAAAGAACCAAGCTTAGGCGGTTCAAAACGGCCCTTCATGGCTGCCCAAATAACCATACCAGCTATTCCCGCCATCAGAATGCAGCCCAGAATTATTGTTATCAATTCCCAATCAATCGTCATGTCGGCTGAAATTGAGTCCTATGGAATTATCTTCCTTTTTTATTGTCCTCCAAACTTTTTTTATTATAGCGATAACTGCAAGTGGTATCGCTACAAGTGCAGCAATTATTATCGCCAGCAATGGCGATGCTGCTATAAATCCGTCTTCCAGGAATTCAAATCTTCCTCTCTTTTTCATAACACGCCTCCTTATCGAATGTGTTATAGATTTCTGTCTAAGATAAGGATATCCAGCAAATCCAAAAAACAATGGAAAATATGCCATCTTCTGTCATGGCTGTAGTGATATCACATATATGAATATCGTGTCAATGAAGCACGTGGTTCCGGGAGTGTCATACCAACCATGATACAGACTATCTCCCCGATACCGATATTTAGCGTCAATTTGGTGTTGTGTGCCGATATCTCGGGCGGGTTAAGGTAACGGTAGCCGCTGGTAGGTAAAACGCCAGCCTTGCCGGTATCACAGCCTTCCCTCGGCCCGCAACTTTTTGTATTTTTGCACGATTTCGTCTTCTTTCAGCCTGCGTAATATGCCCTTAGTAGACACTTTGAAGGTTTCAGGTAGTGATTTGCAATAATCTTTTACACCCTCATCCCAGCCTTTGGCTTCTATCTCTGTCTGTAAAAGATTATTTAATTGAGAGTTAGGCACAAGAAGCATCCTCGCAAACATCTGTGCATTGGCATTCATAACGCTGAGGCTATAACCGTCCATGTTCTCACAGCAATGTATCCAACTTTCTACAGAGTTTTTCTTGTCCTTCATAAAATCTTGATGCAATACAGCATGCCCGATTTGATGAGCAATCACCAAGCGTTTCGCCTCAGGCTGAGTTAAACTAATAGTCTTATCCACCATTATTTTCCGAAAGTCCGAAGAAAATATACTTTTGATTCCTTTTTCTTGCAACCCATCTAACTCATCTATATCAAAATTCATGCTGTCCGCTATCGCTTCAACATCTATAGGATTTGTGCCTGTGGGATAATATTTTTTCAATATCTTCTCTGCAATCCTTCTTATTAGCTTCTTCTTATAGTGTCTTATTTTCGGCTTATGAGACATATACCCTCCCTTCATCTGATGTTTTTGAGCCACTGGTAATCCAGTCATTATGATAAAAGTTATTGCTCACTGCGTCAACGTGGCTATCAGCCGGGGGCGTTGTGACGAGTCCCCGGCTGAACCCACCTTTAGCCTTCGACTATACACAGTTAAAAATATCAGGCTGACGCTTATCGGCATGGGTGCATCTGTAACAGATATACCAGCCAATTAAATAATCGTTGTCCGCTTCCCATTCCAATTCATAATCAGGCTTAAGGTTACCTCCAGCCCATGATTCATCACCGCACTTGCGACACTTCAACATCATTACCATCACCCCCACAAGAATTCTCGCCACGTCAAGGACGTAGTTTTCTTACAGCCGTTACACTCCTGTCGTTTCATGTATGTATATATCGCTCGGCTTACATTGTTCGGCAGCCTCGGTTACTGTCCGTAACGCGAGGCTAATAGCATCAGCACAGGAATGTGTGCCGGTGCCCACATCCGTTAAATGACAAGAAATGCCGGATAACTGCTTTATTATTCGCTCGACAGATGCACCAGCCTGTAACGCCACCGTAATAACCCGTCCCAGGGCTTCTGTTTGAGCCGCCGCACAGCCGCCTGCTTTACCAAGATTCACAAAAACCTCGGATGGCTTACCGTCTTTGTCGACATTAACGATTACATAACAATTACCGCAGCCTGTCCGGCATTTTATTGTTTCACCATTTAATACATTTTCTCTCATTCTTAACCTACCTTCTTAGGAGCGTTCGCCCTTTCATAAGACGAGAGTGCCGGATAGCAAAACGCTTGCCTTTTCCTGCAATACGGCTGCAAGTTCCTCAGTGGCGGGAATAGGATATACTTCCCAAGGTTGCACTTGTCTGCATTCAGTTCACAGGATGTGGCTATTCTCGTTTCCCCGAGTATCGTATAGCCCTTGTCTTCCGTGAGATTGCTGTTATCCGCCACGGCTGGTGCGTTACAAAACGGCGGCAATACCACAGGAACACTATCAGAATTTACTGCATCAGACTCATCAACCATAGTGATATCGTCAATAACCTCCGTGTCGTCAATAACCTGCGGATATTCCTGTGCCGCTGGAGTCTCAATAACATCGGAAGATTCCTCAACCACAGTCTCCAATTCGGGGCTATATATCCTTGCCCATCTTTCTACTGCATCTCTGATATTTGTCATCTATACCTCCTTTGATATGAAGGGTCACAAGGACCCTTCATCAGCCTTCATAGCCGTATCTCGTTGTTTTTAAATGCCCATGAAGGGTTATGAAGCGTATGAAGGCAATTTTGGAAAATAATAATATATACATACGTATGTGAAATTCCTAAAATCGCTTTCATACTATTCATAGCCTTCATATCCATTGATTTATTTGATAATTTAACTCCTATAGCCTTTCATTACTAATTCTTTAAGGTAATACCTCGCCAAATGTTGCCCACCATCGTATGGCTTTTTTCAAAGCCTCGCTCAACGAGTTTTTTGGCGAATGCAGTCTGAGACTGAACATACTCACCATTAGAAAGGGCCCATTCCTTGTATCCAGCATAAAGCCGGGATGACTGAACGGTTTCCTGCGTCCCAACCGTGCAACAGTCAGCAAGGAATGAATAAATGACGTCCATCTCCTGCCTGTATCCGTCCGTAGCCGCCAGGACGGCGGGGGGCGGCGTGAGCCCTTCCGCCTGATACCGAAACAGTCCTGCCAAAAGCCAGTTCAGGATGCCCGCCTTTTCTTCCCTCAATTTAAGCATTAGTTCTTTATCCTGTTGTTCCGGAGGTATCTGGATAGTAAAAGGAATTAGCCTTATACGACGCCATATCGCATAGTCATCCCCCCGGATGATAGGTTTATGGTTCGTCGCAAGGAAAACTTTAAACTGAGGAGTGAACTCAAAGAATTCAGAATAAAGAAATCTTGCAGACATTGTATCCCCGCCGGTTAGTTGCTTTACAAGTGCTTCTGCAAGACGTTTACCGTCCTCGGTTTCAGTCGTGGTGACATAGCGGGCTCCGCGGAGCCTTGCTATATCGTTGTTTGCCCCGTTACCTGCGTGCTTTACAGTCAATGTTTCCGCTTGTATATGTGATGCGTAGTCTCCCATTATCTCTTTGGTAATATTTAGAAGAGTGCTTTTCCCGTTAGCACCCGTCCCATAACAGATAAAGACACACTGCTCCGCCTGTGAGCCGGTAAGGCTATACCCGAAAGCCTTTTGAAGAAAATCTCTTACATTACTGTCAGGTATTACCGCTCCCAAAAACTGTAGAAAGGTTGGGCATGATGCTGTTTCATCATATGAGGCCTGTGCAGTTTTCGTTATCATCATATCCCGTATGGCATCGGTATCAGCAGTGTCATCGTAGCGGAAAAAATCATATGTTCTTAAGTCAATGACACCGTTCGCTAAAGCCAGTTTCCATTCATCAGCATCCAGATGTTCTGCCTTGATGGACGCCTCGGAGCAGGCAAGGTTTACCATGGCTTTGATTTTGGTTTCTGCCTCTGACTTTATTGCATGAGATGCAATTGCCTCACGCCTGTCTTTGCTGTCAGCCCTGTCTGTTTCTTGATAGATTTTCCTGACTACGTCTTTGGCTAATCCCGAAATCAACGCTCCGTCATCAACCGCCCACCGGTGCCCATTCCATATAAGCCATTTTTTCATAGCGTAGCAATACCTGATGTTTTTGCCATGGTAGTAAATAAGCCGTTCGCTGTTGCCCATGTCGGAAAGATGATATTCGGGTATTGTTACCGGAGAGGCTGCCGGTTTGGATTTGGCGACATATTCGTCTTTTTTCTGTCCGACAGCCTTCCTTAATGCCGTAGCCGATATCCCGATACGCCCGGAAATTTTCTTGTAGGTAATTTCCTTTTTGATGTCGTCAATCCGTGTCTGTGATAATGCCCGAACAACTTCGTCAACATGTTCCGTGCTGACAAAATCATTAATGTTGACGCTTGCGTTTTCAAGAGATTGCAACGCGGTGTCCTCGTTGCCCGGCTGTGTCATCAAATAATCATCAATCCCTTTGCCGCGTGTCGCGTCCCATGATACGATGTGAACATTGGCCCCGCGTGACATAAGTTTATAGCCGAGTTCGTAAAGGGCATATCTCACCTGCGGATTAGTCCACATATCAGCATCATAGGCAAGGTATACCTGTCGCCCAACAAAATTGAATGTCATCAATTCAGGATGAAGGTATTTGTCATCAGTGTCTGCATCAGAGGTTTTCCCGGCTTTAAAATTCCAAACGCCCGACAAGCCGATGCAGTATCGCCCATGCTGTATAAGTTTCTGTGTCTTTTTTTCGCCTTCCACCATCCATAGTGCACGATTCGTTTTACCTACAACCGCCCATACTGCGGGTAAAATATAGGGCATTGTCGGCGTTGCTTTGGGTTGCAGATATTTAGTGTCACCTATAGCAGGGACAAGTTTATACCTCTTGAAAACAACATTGCCCTGTGCATCAAAATATGGGAATTCTATTAAGCGGCACATCCGCAGGATATAGTCGCCGTCTATAGAGCCGAACCCGATTTCGCGTTTGAGTGTTTCAGTGCCACCGCGAAATATTTTAACCTTAGCGGTTTGCAAGGTTGAGCTGGATAAGCCTGATTTTTTAACATCTTCCAAGCACAGCCTTACTAACCCGGACGTAAAGTCATTGGGATTAAGCCCATCGAGAAAAAATGTGTATGCACCACCATCGTAAGTCTGTGGGGCGGATGCCCCACAGGTAGTCTTGACAGAGTCGGTGCCATCTGTTATCGTAATATTTGAGAGTGTTTTACAAAGCTGTTCTGAATCGCCCTGCTCGATACAGGGCGATTCAGTTTCCGGATTATTCATTGTCGTTCCCCTTCTTAACCTTATTCATTTCAATAAGTTTTTTAATAAGTATGTCCGCAAGGCTCTTGGACAAGTCTTTTGTAGTCTCAAGCCTGCCGTCAAGTTTCAGCATTCGGGCTGTATCGGCAAGCCGACGCTGTCTTTCGGCAGTTAGGTGTGGGGTAAAGTCTCCGTCCTTCTCGGGTTCTTCATAGCCCAACTTTATGAACTCCTTGTGAATACGCCCCAGTTGTGCGTTTGAAAGCATCTCTTCGTCGGTGTGGAAAACCTTCTCAGGTTCAGGTTCAGTCGGGTTCAAGTCAATCTGTCCTTCAAAAACCACAACGGGCTTTACTTTAGGCGTAACTTCATGTGTCTCGCATTCAGTGTCTTTTGTCTCCGCGGTGGGAATACAAAACGTCTGGAGAAAACAATATTTCATGGCAGAGGAGAGTGCCTTTGGCACACCTTTGTCCCCGCTATCCATTGCCTCCCCTGCCACAATGCAAGAAACATTACTGCCATCAGAAGCGTGGAAAGTGTATTGCACTTTCAAAATGGTATATAACAATGTAGTGCCGTTACGGCTTGTCCGCTCTTCCCTCGTCATTTCTAACACGTTAGTCGTGCAGAACACGCAATGCTTTGCCAAGACGCCCTGAAACGCCTGATATATGTCGTCAATACCCCTGAACGGATATCCCTGAACGGGATTTGTCCTGTCTTTACTGATACTGCCAATCTCCGACATCACTGCCGGCATTTTCTCAAATATCAACATTATCCTCTGTCCTCCTTGTTTTTGATTTCAGCGAGTTGCCGTTCGTGTATAACTCGTGTGAGAGCCGATACAATCTTTTTGATTTGCTTTACAGCCCCTGGCGTCAGATAGCCAGGGGTAAGCCGAACCGCAATAGCACAAAAATTGATTAATATTTCCTCAAGCCCGTTGTTCCTTCGGGTGAGTTCCGCTGTATCAATTCGGATGCTGTCCGCTCCGAGAAGTTCCTTTAACTTCTGCACTTCTTCAGGGATGAGAACTTGCACCCTCTTTTCCACCACTCCACTTTCGTCCCATGATAGAGTGATTTCTTTCATGTCAACCCCGTCACCTACATAAAAAACCTTCTTTTGCTCGCTTGTTCCGCTCATTTTCAATCCTCCTTTTTCTTTATGACAGATGCTAAAATCATTCTCACAATTGTCGCCTTGCCGATTTGTTTCTCCTTCGCCATAGTCCTGATTTTGTCAGACATCGTTGTGCTTAGTCTGATGTTTATGGCTTTGTCTTTTTTTTCATCATCCATATATACCCCCTTTGTTGAGATACTCATTTATTACTAATGAGTTACCGTAGTGTTAATAAAAAAACCTTATCGCTACTGCTTGCACAAGGGCGTAAGTCCAAAAATTCTTTCCCTGAAACTGTCCCTGATTATCGCGTCATCAACCTCAATGATTTCCTTACATCCAGACAATTGTGAGTCGTCTGTCGAGAGAAGCATTACATCTGCTAACAACGACACCGGTGATAGCCTTGCCGCGTAATGATGCTCAATAATATGCAGGATGTCTATGGCGTCCCATGTGCCAGGTAGAAATGCCCACCACCCGACGCATGCCTTAAATTCGGCTCTCGTTATCGGGCATACCTCGCGACAAGAGGTGTTGTTCAGCTTCCATTCCACCTTAATCTTCATCCTTCTTCACCTCCTCCATTTAAGATGTTCAGCCGCCCCCCCAAACAACAAAAAAGGGCAGCCATTTTTATAAAGGTAAACGTCACCTTCATATAAATGGCTGCCCTCAAAGGGTTCAGCCTATTAGCCCGACTTACGGGCTAACCGTGAAACAACAATTGTTGCTTCTTTTTATATTGAAGCAAAATACGTGCCAGATTTAACTACTTGATTTTACATAATACAAAAAGCTTCAAGGGTGCAACTGTTGTGTTTTTTCACAGTATATTGTGTCAATTTTAGGACATATTAATTACAACGCAATTTCAAGCAGTTAATTGACATAGCGACAGAGGCGTGTTATAATAACATCGTAAATTTGCACTACACTGCGTCAATATAGTGCCGATATTCTGGACGCTGCTCCAAAAGACTATCAACATCCCTGCCCGCCCTGATACGATTGTAGTAATTTTGTAGTAATGCTCAGCATATCTATAGACATTTAGAGGCATCTATAGGCAACACACTTTATAGTTTAACATATTGTTTCTTTGGCAATTTAAGCCCTTTTTGTTGATTTTTAAGAATTTATTAAAAAGGTATGATTAGTTCAACCGCTCCGGCACCTCTCCATGAATTGATATTATAAAACAATTAGTTATCTCAGTGTCAACCCTCTACTGTGATAAATTTGTGATAAATTCTCCGGCACCTCTCCATGAATTGATATTTCAAAACAATCGCTTATCTCGGTGTCAACCCTCACTGTGATAAATTGTGATAAATTTCTACGGCATCTCTCCAAGAAATGATACGTTTCTAACGCGTCAACTTTAGCTTGTGATAAAATTGTGTTAATTTTTGAAAACTCGGATCAGCTATTTTACGCTCGAAAAAACTATTCCGGCCACTTTCTCGCATGAATAACGGGAACTTTAACACGATAAACTACTATAAATAGGGTACCTGATACAACGAGTTCTTTCGTTCCTGTTACGCGTCCAGGTCTGCCTATGTTAGGAAATTCTATTAAATATTCTACTGCCTCTTTTACTCTTTCAGACATCCTCTTCGCAGCTTGAGGATTGTTCAGTGAGATAAAATCTCCAGCCTTTTCGATATTGCCAATCGCCGGGAGCGTCCACTCAAGATGCACGCTTGCACCATTTTTTTAAGTCGGCAATGGCTTCTTCATGACTAACAACATTTCCTTTGTCCGCAGCTTCAATACCCTCTTTTATCGCTTGAACATGCCATTCCTGCACCGTCAGAAAATCTTCAATCGCCTGAGATGCTAAGGAAGACTTAGATTGATGAACGCTTTTCGACAACGTCTCCAGCCTCTTGGCTAAATTCCCTCTGATTGTCAATGTCACTCCCATATGCTTCACCTGCCTCTTGAAAAATATATTCAATTATACCACATCGTCAGGCATGCCCTATGAGCCATATAAGCCACGCCCTGCCTCTCGCCTCATTTTTTTCAGGCGCGGCAACATTTCCGATCCAAACACGCATGTCTATCGTAAAGCAGGCTTTGCGAGGTATGCCCAAAAACTGAAATGCTGGAGTTCTTGCCATACGCTAATTACCATTAGCTTTGTCATATAACTCCCTTCTAGTCTTTAAGCCTGTATCCCAATTTTTCTATACTCTCTCTGGAGATTTTAAGGATATACTGCTCTGTAAGTTTCGAATCATCGAAATCGATCACTATTTTTCCGATTTCAGCATCGACGGTTTGTCTGACGGTTGAGTGGACGATAACCTGCAACCATTAAAATTATCGACAATCTCAATGCCTGGTCAAATTGGAAATCCGGAAGACTGCCAGTTACAACCGATTTTCCCCATGCCTCAAGAAAATGCGTAGTTATAGGATGGACTTGAGATCGCAGCCCAGCCCAAAGATGGTTCTTTTGCGACTGTACAAAGTGCGCCTTACGGGTTGAATGTCATTTTAAGGGAGGCTCTGGCGGAGTTGACCATAGGGTGTACATGTTAACCGGACCGACTCATAAAATATGTTGGTTATTAATCACTATACATACCTCCGTACCTCAGAGAAAATTATAACAGATGAGGAGCTGTTTATTTCGGGAAGTACAACTCCCATTCTGAGAACAACAGGAGATCTCGCAGGTTTCGTTCCATACTCTTGTGAGGAAAAAACATGCGGACCTTTTCTTTTGACGGGTAACAGATTTTCCACTGCTTCCTGAAACAAATATTTGCAACCTTTCTTAGAATGCTATAGACTTTGATTAGAAATAAGGAGGTTAAAGATGGAGCAACAGGCCAGTGACAATGGCATTATCAATCAACCAAGCAAGTACTCTGTTGAAGAAACTCTGAATCGTTTAGAAGCTGTATTGAAATCTAAGGGCATAACTATTTTCGCCCGCATCGATCAAAAAGCTGCGGCAGAAAACGTGGGGATGAGCATGCAGCCGACCGAGTTGTTAATCTTTGGTGATCCTAGGGCAGGCACTCCATTGATGAATTCATATCCGTCTCTATCTATAGATTTGCCTTTGAAAGCTGTGGCATGGGAAACTAAGGATGGAAGAGTCATCCTGAGTTAAGTACCTAAAGCAGCGGCACGGACTTGCAGAGGTGCCATTCAGAGCAGTAGAGGCACTGATTGAGAAGGCGCTCGAATAATTTGTAGTATCGCTTTGGGATAGAGAACAGCCGTTGTCTAATGCGCCGCTGAGCTTATTCGTTAGGCAGTACTTCGCATATTCCAAAAAAGAGGAGACCACAATGAAATTTCTAGTAGAACTTGACCATCTCAAGACAGGCCAGCCGTTTACCGAAGACACCGCTCGATCCTTCATCCAAGGCATAATTTTCCCGACACTCGACAAGGCCGAACAACTTGCCCAACAAGGTCGCATCGTGGCAGGCGGACCAGTGGCCGGACGCATCGCGCTGCGCTTCATCGCGGATGTGGAGACAGCCCAGCAGCTTGATCAGCTCGTTTCCAGCCTGCCCTTGTGGACGGTAGCTGATACGAGTGTGACACCGCTTATCGATTTTAGCGACCGTCGCTCGCACGTCCAGACGCTTCTTCAACGCATGACGAAACAATGACGCCAAACAAGTGCCACATCTCTCTAAGCTTCTTTCATTGAAAGGGTGAAAGATGTGCGACTCACCGTGGCGACGAAAGGGGCAAGGTAACTTCCTGCAGTCCGCACTGAGGGAGTCAGGTCTAAGCGCGTTGGGTTCTCTCGGAAATCAACATATTTTGCCTGCTGACTGTAAAAGTCCTCTTGTCTTCCTGAATTTTTTGTTTTGTGCTATAGTGTCCTAAATTATCGGAAAATAAGACAGGTATACTTGTGGCAATATTAACAATAAAGATGAAAGGCTAAACATAACACATTGCTCCAGGCGACACGGGATTAACGGTTTTTCTTTTTCAGTTGTGGCCGCAGTGCCCCGCGCTCTGGCGGATGGTCGTTAGGCCGATTTTTTGAGATTATTACCGGTTAATTTTCAGGAACTTTGGAAAACAAATATTGTTTTCGAGTGAACTTTTTGATATGTGGAGATAAACGTCCATGATTTTCGAACAACCATCAGCGCTCAGAAAACGTATCAGCGAGGTGACCAGTAGAGATGTGCCGAGCAATCTCAATATCTTTGAGGACACGTCAAACTTCATGTCAATAAACGCAGGCGACATTCTTCGCTTATCAGGCAACGATTACTTTGTGACGGGCTATGCACGGGAAGGGCGGTTTGGAATAGACGAGCAACCAAAGTTCTGGGTCAGGCCCTCCATTGATCTTACCACTGGCGCAAAGAAGATTATCAAAATGGTTTACCACGAAACGTTTAACAGCCGAATAGGAGAAACCGTATTTCGATGCTTACGAAGTGCGGAAAAGGAGGCTGCGGTTCTTCGAGAAATGCACCGGCACCCAAATTTTATGCATGGTCAATCAGTGAATGATGCGGCCGGTAACATAGTGCGAATCATTGACTTCATACCAGGCCCCTCGCTCTATGCATATCTGCGAGATAAAAAAATGTCTCATGAGGAATACCATGACCGAGAGTTATCCAAAGTTATGCAATTATTTATAAAGTGCATCGAAGCTATCGCTCATTTGCACAAGCAGGGATTGCATCACGGTGATATCCGGGCTGACCACATCATAATAAATAGCGAAACAGAAACTTACATATGGATCGACTTCGATTATGAGGTCTGCAATCTGTATGACGTGTTCTGTTTAGGCAATGTCCTTCAGCAGGTGGTAGGAAAGGGAAGACATTCTTTGTATGATATCCGCCTTCGGCCCTCGGATTATCCAAACTTCAACAACACATTATCTTCGAGCGATATGTCACTGATGCTTCGGCATAGGGTTGCCAACCTGCGTAAGCTGTATCCATACATATCGGAAGAATTAAACGAAATTCTCATGCGTTTCTCTGTTGGAGCAACCAATTTTTATAAAAATGTGGAAAGCCTTCTGGAGGATCTCCGATTTCTGTTTCCTTCTTGAAGGTATTTTTAGCGTGCAACCTCTCTCAGCAGTTGCTGTGCCCTTTGGTCATCCGGCTTTATCTTTAATCCTGTTATAAATTCCCTCTGCGCTTTTTCCATTTGCCCAATTTTATAATAGGCAACCCCAAGATTAAAATGCATTTCCGCAACATTCGGTCTTAGGTTTATAGCAATCAGACAGTGCTCCATAGCCTTGTCGGGCATGTTGAGCGCTTGATAGATACTGCCAAGATTATTATGCGCCTCTGCATAATCAGGCTTTAGCTTAATTGCAATCAGATAGTGCTCCATAGCCTTGTCATACATGTTGCGAGCTTGATAAATAATGCCAAGATTATAATGCCCCTCTGCCATATTAAGTGATTTAGATACGAACTCAAGATTATTGCGTGCCTCAACTGAATCAGGGCTTAGCTTGATAGCGATCAGATAGTGCTCCATAGCCTTGTCATACATGTTGCGAGATTGATAGCTGACGCCAAGATTATTATGTGCTAATGCAATACGCGGTGATTTTTTAGCAGTGTCTTCCCATAATCTGATCTCGTCTCCCCACACCCCGTTGCGGTGGTAAGTTGCAATTGACAGCACTCCTAAAACAAGGACAAGCGACACGATAATAACCTTTCCTGACTTGAGTGACTGCACCCTCTTCTTTATCAGGAACGCCCCTGCAACTACCGTGATAATCAGCCCTACGGAGGGAAGGTACACTCGGTATTCATCGATAAGCATCGGGATTGGTATGATGCTGGATTCGACCGAAAGCGTGATGAAGAACCAGAGAATCCCGAAGCCCATAACGCGCAAGTCAGGTGAAAAGTGAATTGCCGGCAGTGGATTGTCTTCTTTGTCTTTAGTTTTTATCCCATCGCCTGTTGCCCATTGCCTATCGCCAATTATCATATACACCCCCAACCCAAAGAAAAGTGCGAGGAACGCAAATGAAAAAAATACAGGCAGATCGAAGAAAGACTTGAAGACTGGATAATCATAAAGGATGTTCTGGTTAACCGGAAAGAACAGCAGCCTTAAATAAGTGATAATTACCCTGAACTGCGTGAAAAAATACTCTCCTTGCGAGAACACCTTTGCCCCATAAGAGCCGGGATCAAGCTGCTGTATTCCAGTCAGACTCATAAGAACCAGAGGTATAATAGCGAGTGTAAGGAGTATCGGCGCAAGATAAAACATTTTCTTTTTTATTGAATCGGTAAGGAAGCAGAACTCGAACAGGGTGATCACTACTGGCAACGTAAAGGCATTCTCTTTCGTCTTCATTGCCAGAACCACTGAAATGAACGCGATGCTGTAATAAAAGAATCGTTGACTCCTGCCTCCGGATAACCTTGATTGTATATACGCTGTTAGTGAAAGCAGATAGAAAAATGCCATAAGAGAGGCAAACCGCTGGAACACATAGGTCACAGCCTCTGTCTGCAGGGGATGAGATGCAAAAAGTAGAGATGAGAACAAAGCAATATAACGGGAGTGCTGTTTTATTGAAGAACTTGCCATAAACGGAGTTTTGAATGTCAACAAAACAAGGAAATACACCAGAATGGAGTTTGCAATATGAATGGCGATGTTGATGATATGGTAGCCAGTCACAGATAAGCCGTGTATCCTGTAGTTGAGCGCAAAGGTAAGATACCCTATATAGCGGTTTATGAGTCCGCTGTAAAGCTCAAACCCTTTTGCATCTGACGGGCTTGCGAAATAATGGAGGTCTTTTATGATGGGGTTATTGACAATGAACTTGCCCTCATCCCACTGAAACGGAGCATTGAGGGCATTGGAATAGATGATAAGAATGAGAAAGACTATGCAGGCAATATGCACGAGAGTGTTATTAGCCAATGACCGCGGGCTGAAAGACGTAGGCTGTATGGGAATGGGGCTTTCTTCTGTTGTGTTGCTTGGCTTGTCTGTTTTTTTGCTTTTCTTTTTCATAAGAATATACTCCAAAAAACCTGTTATAATCGTGCCAATCACTATAACATTTTTGTTTATTATCCACCATTGAGAGATGGACTGGAGGTTTGGAGCTACGCGCATTTCGAAACTCAGGTACCGGTTGGTGTCTGTGCCTTTGCGCATTTATTTCCGGTTGTTATAAACAAATTCAGACGGTGCGATGTGATCTCACAAAGGAGGAATTAACGCTCCCGACAAATTCCCGAATTCGTTTGTTAGGAAAGACACGGATTCAGGAAATAGAAATTGGTGCGGAAGGGGAGGTACCTATCCGTCCATGTTGCGGGGCGACGTTGTCTATTAAACATTGGGGTGACTTGTGCATAGAACCCCATAATGAGTTCGAATGCCTTCATGACTTGAAGATGCTATTCAATGTTTCAATCTCTTGTCTTACAATTTCCAGTCCGTAAAGCATTGTATCCGTGTTTACGGAGTTATCGCAACGCAGGAAGCGCTCGTCTTCCTCCAACTGCTCCAACCTTATTTCCATTCTGCTTATGCAATCCTCTATCCCCTGTTTCCAGCACACCTTGCACAAGGCATAAACAGAGTCCTCATTCAGCAGAAATACTTCTTTATTACCGCATTTCACACAACTCTTAGGCAGGCAATCCCCGCATATCCACAGCCCTGCAACCTGTGATTCCGCATCGTTACCGCATGCGCACTTTCCCATTCTCCGCCCCCTCATCGCTACGCAACATCTTAACAATGGTCATTAAGACAGAGTTTACAGCATGGCTAAGGACTTAGTCAAAGTCCTAAAATCGGTATAAATCATCCTTCTTTTACCTGTTTTGCGACCTGTTTTTGAAACAGAGCGGATTCTCATCCTGAGTTGACCACCGGTCGATCCTGTTTGCTTCCGGAGGTGAATTTTTGATCAGTTGTTGAGACCATCCGGTGCGGCATCATCTGCCTTGGACAGCCCGGCGGTTTCAGCGTCCACAATGATGTATTTCTCTTTTCCGGTTTGCGAATCGGCAAAGTGCAGATCATCGGGCGCACTGTCTGCTTTCGTTGTTGTGGAACAGGATTTTCTATTCCGCCAACACAGAAAAGCCCCTATGCTGATTAGCACTATGGCAGACAAGTCAAATAGGCCGTTAAGGTCAGGTGACATCATGCTTCCGGATTCATGCAGTCCATTCCCCTGCAATTCTGTTATTTTCACTAATATGGACATATTAGCATATTGATTTTGTATTTGCATGAAAATTGACGAATCTTTCTTTGCTAAGCAAAGTAAAGCTGAAAAAATCCCTCTGCGCACTCTTAGGTTCTCAATGCATTTTCCGGATTAATGCGGAAAAAGTTTTTGGCGCACTTGCTATAATAGCGATATGGATACTGACTAATTGCGGTGCTCGGGACGGAGACGCCCTGATCCTCACGAAGCCTCTGGGGACAGGAGTCTTGTTTAATGGCTGGGGTCCGGACTGCTGTTCAGATTGGTCAGGTTACAGCCAGTGAAACCCCTCGTATTAAGGTGATAAAGAAGCATGCCGATATACCCTGTTTACTTAATAAATCTGCAGACCACACATGAAAAAAATGAGTCCTAAAAAAGGAGAGTCGATGAACCGAAAGATTTACCTCGATTATAACGCCAGCACCCCCATCGCACCGGAAGCTGTTGAAGCGATGCAACCGTTCCTGACGGAGCACTATGGCAACCCTTCCAGCCTTCATTGGGCCGGCATACCAGCCAAGGATGAGGTGGAGGCGGCGCGAAGACAGGTCTCCGACCTTCTCGGTTGCGACCCTATGGAGGTAGTTTTCACCAGCGGCGGTAGCGAAGCGAACAATCATGCCCTCAAGGGAGTCTTTTTTGCAAACCGGGAAAAAGGTAACCATATTATTACCACGGCTGTTGAGCATCCGGCCATCCTTAATCCTTGTCGTTTCCTGGAGAAGCTCGGGGCTAAGGTCACTGTGCTCCCCGTTGACCGTTTCGGCAGAGTTGACCCTGATGACGTGCGGCGCGCGGTAGCGCCAGGGACCATCCTCATTACAGTCATGCACGCCAACAATGAGGTGGGGACAATCCAGCCGATTCCCGAGATCGCTGCCATAGCACGGCATGCCGGGGTTTTATTCCATACCGATGCGGCCCAGAGCGTTGGAAAGATTCCCACCAATGTGGATGAACTCGGCGTGGATCTTCTTTCGGTCGCCGGGCACAAGCTGTATGCTCCGAAAGGTATTGGGACGCTCTACATCAGAGAAGGGACAACAATCGAACCCTTCATTCATGGAGCCGGGCACGAGATGGGGAAAAGGGCCGGCACAGAAAACGTCCTCCTGGCAGTGGCGCTTGGCGCCGCTTGCGGCATTGCCCACCAGTGGATCGGCATGCCCCAGGTGCAGAAGCTGCGCAACCGTTTCTGGGAGAAACTGCAGGAGAACTTTGGAGACGGGGTAACACTCAACGGCCATCTGACTGAGCGGCTCCCCAATACGCTCAATGTCAACTTCGTCGGCAGAATTGGCACAGAGATCCTGGCGAATCTGCCGGAGGTCGCTGCGTCCACCGGCTCTGCGTGCCACGCCGGTTCGGTAACTCTCTCTATCGTACTTGCTGCCATGGGGGTTCCTCCAGAGGAAGGAATGGGGGCTATCAGGTTCAGTCTCGGCAGATCCACCACATGGGAAGAACTTGAGGAAGTTCTGAACGGCCTTCGTACCGTGCTTTCCGGAACCTGCTTAAATAAGTAAGGAGTACAAAGGATAATTACTCCTTTGGTCCGTCAATTTCATGCAAAGTTATCGAAAAAAGGGGAGCTTCTATGGCCTCATTATGGCACACTGGACACCTGCCTGGCTTTTTGAGGCGCTCCCTTTTTTTGAAGATGAAGCCGCATTTTCTGCATTCTGCGGGAGTAATAATGAGGGCCCCATGAACGCCGGCCAGGCTCTTCCTAATATGTTCAAGGTGGTCATAAGCTTCTTTTTCAGTAATCTTAATGTGAGAAGAGATATCCTTTGCCGCAAAAGTTGCACCTTTGAGGAGCGCTATAATTTCATGCCTGATTGTATCAGGCCTTTCGGAAGGAATTGGAGGCTTCTTTGCTCTTTCTCTCATGCTCAAAATAAGCATATATTATAAGAGTAATGATGAGCAAGCAGACTCAAAAGGATTTACCTGTTCGAGTTTTCCTTGCCATGCCTCACCATAGCATGACCATTATTCAAATGCCTTATACGTCAGTAGATCCCATGAGTGTGACACACATAAAATTATTTGCCGACTATGAATGTTGTCCTGTCCACTCCGCTGTTCCCTGTTAAGGGATCAAAGGAATAAACAGTCACCTCATAGATGCCTTCGTTAGTTACTTCAAGCGAGCCCTCGAAGGTGCTCGTCTTGTTTGCAAAAGCGAGGGGCATTACTGCTGATACTGCATCATTAAATTTCACTATTGCCTTGACTTCGTATTTGTTGGCATCCCATATGCCTGCCGGTGTTATGGGGCAGCCACACATCATCATGACATTTGCCCTTACAGGTACCTTTATTTTTCCATCAACCAGCTTCAGCATCTCATGGGCCTGCGGTGCAAGTATGGCAATGGAGAAACCGTAGACATCGACGATTATTCCCTCTCCAGTAATGTCTTTACCAGGAATTAACCACACCTGAGAAGTGTTTTTAGCCATAGATTGCCTTTGACCATAAGGCGCATAAACCTCAATTGTGACAAACTTGGGGTCGGCGATATTAATCGTTGTCTCGAACTTTGCGGCACTATTATCGGTTACGGGAACTCCGCGACGAACAGGCTCTATCATGATTTTCTGAGTGTTTCCGGTCCCGCCGGCCGTAAACCCTTTGGCAAGTATCTCTCCCGTTTCGGAATCCTTAATGATCACAAGGGCTCCTGCCATGGTACTGCCGATAAACTTTGCGTCCTTTGCTTTCGCTCTGACCGTGATCTTTGTCTGAGTTCCTTCTGAGACCCCTCCAAGAAGAAAGGTCATGAGTACAATCATCATTAGTTTTTTCATTTAAAACTCCTTTATCAGGGCATCAATAAATTATTAGCTTCATTATATAGAAAAAAGTTCACTAAAGAAAAGCATATCTGTTCTCTTGACCATAAAAATCTGTTGGACATGTCAATATCGGCAGATATATCCTGAAGGTTGTCCCTTTGCCCACCTCACTGTATACATTGATATTGCCGCCATGTTGTTTGATTATCCCGTAAACCATCGCCAAGCCGAGCCCGGTACCTTTGCCTACTCCTTTTGTGGTGAAAAACGGTTCAAATATATTCTCCTTTGTCTTGAGATCCATTCCAATACCTGTATCCGATACTGTCAGGACTGCATACTTACCCGTGTTTTCAAAAAGATGCGCTTCGGCATAACTTCTGTCCATATCCACAATATCGGTTTCTATGATCAGATGTCCTCCCTCAGGCATAGCATCACGCGCATTGGTGGCCAGGTTCAGCAGCACCTGGTCAATCTGTCCGGCATCCACACTCACAGGAAGCCTCTTGTTGCGCAGGACTGTCTTCAGTTTTATATCCTCCCCTATGATCCTTGCAAGCATCTTCTGAATATTGTGGACTATGTCGTTGAGGTTCTCTTGTTTCAGACTTATGGTCATCCGTGCTTTCCTCGACGCGTTTCTCAAGTTCACTGTGGGATTGGAGCAGTGAGACATGCAGGTGTTTGAGCCGCATGAGAAGCACTGATACTCCCCACCCTCCAAATATTCCCGTGATACGGTTTACCGCTGCATGCATTAAAGGTGTGCTATCGGGATGGGGAAAAAACAAACCCGCGGCAGTGAGCAGTGTAACAATCACAGAGTATACATAGGGACGCTCGGCAGACGACTGGTACATGAAAAACAAGGGAATAAGGTAGAGCACCCATACGTCATACCACAAGGGAGAATGAAGATCGACCATGAAAATAGCAGTGGTCATTAGTGCAACGAGGATTATATTTTTTTCTTTAAAAAGACTTAACGACATCAATTGCTCTCCAGCTTCATGGCTGAGCTGCCCGCCACAATTGCAGCACATTCAAAGTTGTATCTAGCGACTATCGAGGGCTGCATATGCCGGACGTTTCGTCTCAGATGGGTTCAGGCCAGCAACGTACAAGCTTAGCAACGAGTTCATGACCTGGGTTAATTTTCATCTCACCTCACTTCTTCCAGCGTCTGCATATCAATTATTGGGAAATAAACCCTAAAGGTCGTGCCACTTCCGGGTTCGCTATAGATGTCGATGTACCCGTTATGTTGCCATACTATGCCGCATACAGTTGAAAGCTTAAGCCCAGTCTCATTGCCTGCTTTCATGTTTGTAACAAATGGGTTAAATATCTTCTCTTTTGTCCCCACATCCACTCCTTTCCCGGTGTTCTCCACTGAAATAAGAGCGTATGCGGCGGACTTGGCATCGCCATGAGTCCTGATAAATTCATCGTCCGTTTCCATAAGACCCGTACTTATTGTCAAGGTACCGCCTTCCGGCATGGCATCCCTCGCATTTGCTGCGAGGTCCAGCAGCACCTGACGGATTTGCATACTGTCCGCCCTTATCAGTAAGGGATGATCGGTAGATATTTCCCTCAGCTCTATCTCCCCGCCAATTGCCGTTGCTACGCTATTCTTCGCATCCTTCACAATTTTATTAAGATATACGAGTTTCCCATCTACCTGCTGTCTCCTGCCGTATGCAAACATCCCGTTTATCAAATCAGCGCCTTTCTTGACCGCTTTGTCTATCTGCTCAATATACACTCTCAGCGGGCTGTCGTCTTCGGTCTTCTTATGCAGAATGTAACTGAAAGTCCCGATAACAGTAAGGATATTTTTGAAATCATGTGCTATTCCCCCTGCGAGCTGACCTAACGCCTCATCTTCGCTAAGCAATATGTTTTTTTTCTTATCGTCCATTTTAAATTTCCTTTCCCGTCTCAGAAGCGCCTCACGCCTTCTCTAAAACGGTTGCGGGAATTTTGTTCAGAGGAATGACTTTATCAACACCTCCGAGTTCCAGCGCCTTCTTGGGCATTCCAAATACTACGCAGGATTCTTCATCCTGCGCTATGTTGTATGCGCCTGCCTCTTTCATCTCCAGCATGCCTTTTGCACCGTCATCACCCATGCCTGTCATGATCACCCCCAGGACATTTTTCCCGCCATACCTCGCTGCGGAGCGGAAGAGCACGTCAACCGAAGGGCGGTGACGGCATACGAGAGGGCCGTCTTTTATCTCCACATAGTAGCGTGCACCGCTCCTTTTTAGAAGCATATGCCGGTTGCCCGGTGCAATCAATGCCCGCCCCCTTATCACACTGTCATTATCTTCCGCTTCCTTTACCGAAATACGACAGAGACCGTCAATCCTCTGGGCAAATGCGGCGGTGAATTTTTCAGGCATATGCTGCACAATCACAATTCCAGGAGCATCGTGCGGCATGGCTTCCAGAAAAACCCGGAGCGCTTCCGTCCCGCCCGTCGATGCTCCCACGGCAATGACCTTATCGGTCGTTTGTATCATTGCCTTTGAGGTCGCCTTACCTATTACAGCATCAGCGGTCAGCTTGGGCGCAGCCAGGATGCAAGAAGTCTGTTTTTTTGCAATACGTGCAGAGGCCGCCGCTTTGACCGCGTCGCAGATGTTTACTTTGGATTCCTCAAGAAAGGCCTTTGTTCCCATTCTCGGCTTTTGTATTATGTCGACTGCGCCATATTCAAGGGCCTTCAGGGCTGTCTCGGAACCCGATTCCGTCAGGCTTGAGCACATGACCACTGGGATCGGATGCTGTGCCATGAGCTTCTTGAGGAATGTAAGACCGTCCATGCGCGGCATTTCGACATCAAGGGTTATAACGTCCGGTACCTCGTCCTTAAGTCTTTCTGCCGCTATCAAAGGGTCGGCAGCTGTGCCGATCACCTTGATGTCAGGGTCCGAAGAGAGTATCTCCGTCATGGTCTGACGCACGACAGCGGAATCATCGATTATAAGCACTCTCACAAAAGCTGTCATACAGTCGCCTCCATTGCATTTCTTCTGAGTTTTTTTAAAAAAACCTCTCCGGTATTGGGGATAAACATAAGCGCTCGCCCGCTTGGGCCTCCAATATCAGAAGCTGCAAGTCTCAAATTTGAATCACCCATTATTTTAAATGCAGCCTTTATGTTCTGTTCTCCAACGTTCATGGGGTTGGGCTTACCACGTATGGTTTTGAACATATCTGCGCCGCCGAACATCTTGACTTCGATCTCATTATTCAGTATTCCAAAGGAATGTAATTTTTCCAGCATGTTCCTGATCGAGCAGTCAACATACCTGACCCCTTCATCACCGTCACAATTGCAACCATTCATTTCGTCGCATTCGGGAAGCATGCCGTGGCATATGGCTCCAATCCTCAATCTTGAATTAAACATGGTAACAGAGATGCAGGAGCCCAGGACAGTCTTCACAACGACCGGCTTGTCGGAGATGAAGATCTCTCCGGGTTTTAAGTAAACATTTGCCAATATGACCCCGGAAGTGTTCATCTGTTTTTCCTGTAAACCGTGGGAGCAACCGGGACAAGCGGCAGGTCCATCCCCTGGAGAGTCTCGGAATGCCCCATAAAAATATATCCGCCAGGGACCAGATGTCTGCAGAATCTTTTCAGCAGTTTCTCCTGGGTAACCCTGTCGAAGTAAATGATAACGTTTCTGCAAAAGATTATGTCCATTGGCTCGCGCATCCCAAAATCGCCTTCCATGAAATTGAGTCTCCGGAATTTGACCCTCTCCCTTAGTTCAGGCGCTATCCGTATCATGCCCTGGCGGGAGTCTTTACCTCTCATGAGATACCTTCCCTTCAGAGGGTCCGGGACCGGCCCCACTTTGTCTTCGCTGTATATGCCGAGTTTTGCAATATCCAGCACCTTTGTTGATATGTCCGTTGCAAGTACCGTATACCTGAATCCGCCATCATTCAGGTCGTTAAGCACCATTGCTATGGTATAGGGCTCTTCCCCTGTAGAACAGCCGGCGCTCCAGACGCCGAGCATGCGTGAGCTTCCAGCCCCACGCAGATTTATCAGCTCCGGCACCGCCTTTTCAACCAGGTAACTGAAATGCGCCGGCTCCCTGAAAAAATCGGTCTTGTTGGTCGTGACCATGTCGAGCATGTGGACCAGTTCATCCTGCATGCCCCGGGGACTGAAGAGATATTCACAATAATCCCCGAAACTGTGCATGCAGAGATTCTTCAGCCGCTTTGACAGGCGGGATTCGAGCATTACCTTTTTGACAGGGGTTATCTTTATCCCGCAAGAGTCATGTATGAATTCACTCAGGCGGCTGAAATCCCTGCCGCTCATAGTCGTCACTGTTATGCCGTTGTCACCTTTCGTTTCCATCACCGTTCCAAGTATACTGAATCTGACCTTGTTAAGCCCCGCAAAATCCGAAGATTTTGCGGGGATACATAAACCTCATCCAAGTTCCTGAGACAATGTTATTTCATCAGCGAATGTTATTTCATCTGATGAAAAGACCTTGTCTATATCCAGTATCATGATGAATCTCCCGTCATGCTTGCCCATGCCCCTGATAAAATCAGTCCTCAGTTTTGTCCCTATCCTGGGGGCCGGCTCTATCTGCCCGGGGTCGAGTTCTATCACCTCCTGGACCGAATCGGCCAGCGCGCCCAGCACTGTCGTTTCCCCTTCGGTCGCCACTTCCACCACGACTATGCAGGTATTGACAGTCTTCTCGGTCTTTGACATCCCGAACTTCAATCTCATATCAACTACAGGCACAACACTCCCCCGCAGATTTATTACTCCGCGCATAAAGTCAGGGGTCTGCGGCACCTTTGTTATGTCTGTAAAATCCAGTATCTCCCTTACTTTTGCCACATCAAGCGCGAATACCTCTTCGTCAAGCTTGAAAGTCAGATACTGTATAGCCACTGATATTTCCGTCACGCTCATAATCGCCTCCTATTAAAATCTCTCAAACTCGCCATCGAGCTTGTCCGATCCGTTTCCGTGTCCGTTTCCGTGGCTCAGGTCAAGCGTAATGCCTTTTGTTTTGCCCTGCTGCCTGCCTGCCATTGCCGGGGCGGGCCCGTGCGTTATATGTGCAACATTCGTTTTGACCGCAGCCTTCACTGTCTTCTTCATAGCCTTTTCTGCTAAAGTCCCGTCGCCCTCCACTTTGAAGAATGCTATTGCATGCTGCAGTTGCTCGGCCTGTGAGGAAAGCTCCTCGGATGTGGAGGCCATTTCTTCGGAAGCCCCCGCGTTCTGCTGTATTACCTGGTCAAGCTGCTGTATCGCCTTGTTTATCTGCTCCGCTCCCGAGTTCTGCTCATTACTTGCCGCACTTATCTCCTGCACCAGTTCAGCCGTCTTCTGAATGTCCGGTACAAGCTTGTTGAGCATCTCACCCGCCTGCTCGGCTATCTGCACACTGCTGGATGACAACTGGCTTATCTCCGCAGCTGCGGTCTGGCTCCTTTCGGCCAGCTTCCTTACCTCTGACGCCACTACGGCAAAACCTTTGCCGTGCTCCCCGGCCCTTGCAGCCTCGATAGCCGCATTAAGGGCAAGCAGGTTTGTCTGCCGCGCTATCTCTTCAATGATCGATATCTTATCGGCAATCTGTTTCATCGCATTGACCGTGTCTGTGACGGATTTCCCGCCTTCTTTGGCATCTCCGGAGGATTTAACGGCTATCTTGTCCGTCTGCTGGGCGTTGTCAGCGTTCTGCCTGATATTGGAGACCATCTGCTCCATTGACGAAGAGACCTCTTCGATCGATGAAGCCTGCTCTGTAGAACCCTGTGAGAGCTGCTCGGCGCTGGCGCTCAACTCCTGGCTGCCCTGCGCAACCTGATCGGCAGCTTCCCGTATGCTTAGTACAACTTCGGTAAGGCTGCGGACCATGGTATTTAAATTGTTCTTTATGTCGTTAAAGTCGCCTTTGTAGGTATCTGTTATCTCACGAGGGATATTGCCTTTGCTGATCTTGCCTATGTAATCTGCCGTAACATTAATGGGCCCCACAAAGGCATTGATCAACTCGTTAATGCCGACTACCAGTTTACGCCAGTCTCCCACGAACGCTTCTGCATTGCCGCGGGTAGCCAGCTTGCCGTCCAATGTCGCCTCCGTCAGCAGCCGGGCCTCACCCATAACGCCGCGCAGGGTTTCAACAACAGTTTTCATGCTCCTTGAAAGCACGTCCTTGTCCGATTTTTCCCTTATATCTATCGAAAGATCACCCGCAGCGATCTTTTCCGCATTTGATGCAGATTCTTTTATGTTGTCCACCATCGCTTTCATACCGGTCATCAACTGTCCGATTTCGTCCTTGCGGTCAATATCGATGTTCTTAGTCAGATCGCCCACTGCAACGGCCTCTGACACCTCAACGCCTTTTTTGAGCGGAACGCTGATGCTCCGCGATATGATCAGTCCAAGGCACATTCCGAAAATGATGCTGCCGATTAATGAACCCACTCACCCGGTCTAAAGACCGGGGTTTCAGGCCTCTGGCATAACCTGCCATGACCTTACTGTTGTTCCCGTATATATTTTGCAACAACATTTTCGTCTACACTGCCTACTGTTTCGGCAAAATAGCCGTCAGACCAGAAACTATCTCCCCACAGAAATTCTTCCAGCTCTGGAAACTCTGCTCTGATTACTCTGCTGGTTCCGCCCTTTAACTTTTTTACAACATCTGCAACACTCTCTCGCGGCCATATCTGAATCAAAATGTGCACGTGATCCACTTGCACGCTCATTTCCGAAAGCAGCCATCTGTTTACTTTGCATGCTTCGTACACCAATTGCTTAATTCTTGCGGCTATTTTCCCTCGGAGAACTCTTTTTCTGTACTTCGGTATCCATACCAGATGATAACGCAATCGATGTTTTGTATGGGCTCCACTCCAATATCCGGCCATGCCAGATTATGCCAAAAAGCGCCTCCGCTCCGCTACTCTTCGCTCCGGGCGGCCATTCATCCCCAGGCTAAAGCCAGGGGAACTCTGGCCGTGTTTTTAGAATAACCATAAAAAGGCGGCTGTCTTTGTATGTCTGGACGTTGTCCTCAGTGGCTTTTTTTGCATCTTCCTCCTTAAACTTGTTAAAAGCTACTATCGCATCTTCCAATGCGTTCACCTTTTCCCTTGCGGCGCCCCTGGACAACTCGGCAGACTCCCTGGTCTCCATAAGCTTTTCCTTTGAGGCTTCTTCTATCACCTGTTTGTGGACCGGCTCCCAGGCTGAGACAGCTTGTCTGATCTTGCTGAAAAGCTCCTTACCTTTTTCCGTATAAATCAGGGCTTCCGCTTTGTCGAGATTATCCTTTAACTCTCCCCGGTATTTGTTCATATTAGTTTCATATTGCTTCCGCTCTTCTACCGTTGCTGAAAGGATATAGCTTTTTTCCGCACGGGCGATGTACAGCAAATCAACTTTGGCGTCCTTTGTATGAACAACGCCCATCATGTCCTTATCGTACATCTTAGTCGAATTGCTGGTGATCGTCCCCATGTTTCTGATCCCGATGAAACCGATAAAGGCTGTTATCAACGAGAGCACTATAAAAGCACTTATAAGCTTTGTCCCCACCTTCAAATCATTAAGCCATTTCATTGCAACCTCCCTAATTTTGCTGCGTTTGCGTTGTTATCAATTTTCGTGTCCTCCAAAATCCTGGCAACAAGCTTTGTTCCTACCCTTAAATCGTTAAACCATTTCACGGTTTCCTCCTTTTTATGCTTAAGGTTTATTTATTTGCTGAAACAGGTTTTTTCTTCTGTTTCAGCCGTCATCGCAATTCTTGATACGTCCAGTATCAGTGCCACTGTCCCATCCCCCAATATGGTTGCGCCTGATACGCCTTCAATGTTTTTATAAAACCTGCCCAGTGATTTGATCACTGTCTGATGTTCCCCGATGACCGCATCGACAACAAAGCCGATGGTATCTTCCTCGATTTCAGCAATCACTATCTGCTCTATATCCGGCAGAGGTCCGTTCATTGCAAACCGCTCTCTCAGTTTGATGTAAGGAATTATCCGGCCGCGTACGTTTGCTATATGTCTGCCGTGCGCTCCGGCTGCATCCTGTTTCGTCAACTCCACGCATTCTTTTACAGCAGAAAGCGGTAAAACAAAATGGTCCCCTCCAATCCTGACCAGCAGACCGTCGATTATGGCAAGGGTCAAAGGCAGCTTGAGAGTTATCGTAGTGCCCATCCCTTTCTGACCGCTTATATCGATTGTCCCGCGAAGCGCATCGATTGCCCGCTTCACCACGTCCATCCCTACTCCGCGGCCCGAGACGTTTGTCACTGCTTTAGCTGTTGAAAAGCCGGGCGCAAGCAGCAGTGAGAATATCTCCTTTTCCGTCAGTTCGGCGTCAGGGGGAATAAGGCCTTTTTCAACTGCCTTGGCCCTGATCGCGTCTTTATCCAATCCAGCACCGTCATCCCGTATCTGTATGAGGACATGGGCGCCGGAATGCGCTGCGGAAAGATGGATAGTCCCTTTCCCGGGCTTGCCGGCTGCCTTTCTGCTGGCGGGAGACTCTATGCCGTGGTCTATGCTGTTTCTGATAAGGTGTACCAACGGGTCGTTGAGTTTCTCGATCACTGTTTTGTCGAGTTCTGTCTCGGCCCCCTGGGTGATAAGGTCTATTTCCTTGCCGAGCTCTGTTGACAGGTCCCGGACAAGCCGCTTGAATTTGCTGAAGGTGGCGCCGATCGGCAGCATCCTTATGTTCATGGTATTGTCACGAAGGTCGGCAGTAAGGTCCTCAACCGCCTCCGCGATTGCGGTCAGCTTTGGGTCGCCCCTTTCCCCTGCTGTCTGCGTAAGACGCGCCTGTACTGTCACAAGCTCTCCGACCAGGTCCACGAGTATGTCAAGCTTCTCTGACGGGACCCGGATACTGGAGGAAGATTCATCTCTCTTCCTTTTGTCCTGTAATTCCTTTACACATTTCTGCTCTATTAACGCCGCTTCTATTGAGCCGGAGTTCACCAATCCGGCATCCACCAGCTTTTCTCCCAGCGGTTGCTGCAGGTCAAGTATCTTCCGAAGGTCTTCAGGTGTCAGGTCGCCGCGCTCTACGAGCATTTCGCCCAATCTTTTGTAATGACCTTCGGTATCGAAGTTGCCCCCTTCGAAAATAACTTCGATCTTCAGCTCGGAATCTTCTTCTATGAAAATGAAAATGTCTTTAATGGCATTAAGGGAATGTTTTGTGGTCAGAATAACGTCCCAATGCAGATAGCAGTAATCCGGCGCGTACTCCTCCAGGAAAGGAATGTCGGATGTCTGCGCGACAATTTTGCATTCCCCAAGCTGTTTGAGCTCTTCCAGCATCGACATGGGATTGAGCCCGCGTAAATATATGTCTTTGGGAGGCCTGAACCGGATGCGGTATGTCACTTCTTCTTTCTCCTCATAGACGGGTTTCCCGGCCCCCTGAGGGTTTGATTGGACATTGCCGTCTTTTTTGCCGGAAGTGCTGTGTGCAATATCCCGCAGAGACTCTATTATATGCTCGGTTTTGGCCTTATCGACCGGTTCTCCGGTTTCTGATGCAACAAGCATGCTCCTTATCTGGTCCCGTGCGGAGAGCGTCAAATCGATGAGCGGCTTTGTAACACTCAATGCCCCGTTGCGCACCATGTCGAAAACTGTTTCCACTTCATGAGTGAACCCGGCAATATCGTCAAAACCGAACATCGACCCTGAGCCCTTTATTGTGTGCATGGCCCTGAAGACCCGCCCTATCAGCTCCATATCATCGGGCCGTTCTTCAAGGTCGAGCAGGGAACTCTCCAGTTCGGCCAGCAGTTCATTTGCCTCTTCTTTGAAAACATCCTTGTGCGCGTCGGTCATCGACATATCTTCTCCTGTAAATATTCCGTTACGATAGGTTTAAGCAGTTGAGGTCTACCCACAAACAGGTCTTGTCACCATCCAGTCTGCATCCGCCGTGCCTTGCAAGTCCCCCGTCATTGACCACCTTACTGAACGACTCCGGGATGCTGCTGAATGCGACGGTTTTCCCGAGCCTTACTGAAGTGCGGTGGACCGAACAAAAGAGCTCAAGACACGAAATGTCCACGGCTGCTACGCCCTGTATGTCCACAAATACCTTGTCTGCCGTGTGCAAGGCTTTTATAAAAGCGGTCTTCAGCTCTTCGATGTCCTGTATGCCGAAACTTCCCTGGAGTGTCAGTACTCCTATATCGCCGGGTTGCTCAATGTTGAAAGTCATCATTTCACAAACCTCTTTACGACGTCCACAAGCTCCTCCGGCTTGAAGGGCTTCACAAGCCAGCCGCTCGCTCCCGCCTGCTTGCCTTCCTGTTTTTTCGCTTCCTGGGATTCGGTGGTAAGCATCACTATGGGCGTGAACTTGCTTGACGCTCTGGCCCTCAGTTGTTTGATGAGTTCGATGCCGTCCATTTCGGGCATGTTCAGGTCGGTCACCACCATCTCGACTTTCGCACCGTTCACTTTGTCAAGGGCATCTTTGCCATGCACCGCCGCAACCACTTCGTACCCGGCGCTCTTCAGCGCAAAGCCCACTAGCTGTCTCATTGATGCTGAATCGTCCACAACCAATACTGTCTTTGCCATTTCCCATCCCTCCTTTGTTATCCCTGTTGGTCCATTAGGGCCTGTTGCATCACTTTTCTTTCCGACTCCATTGTATACATCTTCTCAAGCGACTCTATATCTCCATTGTCTCCGGACACCAGGTCCTCATGGATATGATCTGCCTTTTGCGTTATTCCCTCAAAATCTGTTTTGAATGCCAAAAGAGGTCCTATGACATGCTCTATCCTCTGCCTCGTTATGTCCTGGAATTGCATTGATATCACTACACTGCTTATGTCCTGGGCGAGGGTCCCGGTTTCCCTGGTAAGCTCATCCAGCCTGTTTCTTGCCCCGTTCATGACCGCATCGAGTTGTTCCAGCGTATCATCCACTACGGCTTCTGCTTCACGGGTGCTCACCACGCTCTCGGAAGTGACCTTTTCGGTCCGCGAATATATCTCTTTGATGTGGGTCTCTACTTTTCCAATCAGTTTCCGGACATTGTCTGCTGCGGTATTGGACCTGTCCGACAGCCTCCTTACTTCATCGGCGACTACGGCAAAGCCCCTGCCGTGCACGCCTGCCCTCGCTGCCTCAATAGCCGCATTCAATGCCAGCAGGTTGGTCTGGTCTGCTATGTATTCGATCTCGCCCACCGCTTTTTTTATGCTCGCCGTATCGTCAATCACTATCTCTATATCTTTGAGCGTCTGCTGCTCAATCGCTGTGCTTTTCTTTAATCTTTCGATTACTTCTGTAAGAGCGCTTTTGCTCAACTCGATAAGTGCAATGCTCCTGCCGTTTCCGTTGCCATGGCCTGCAAAGCTGCCTACCGCTTCCGATGCCCTTGCCGATTGATTGTTCGCCCTTTCCACTATGTTCATGAACCGCTCTCCAATGTCGAGGGCCGCGCTTTCCGTCTCCTCTGTTACCTCCCTGAGCTGGGTTGCCAGCACCGGAACTATTCTCGCCTTCTCTGTTAATACTTTCGCTATCGAGGCAATCAGCAAATCAGTTTCTGAAACATGCTTTTGATATTTATCTTGAAAATCGTCCTTTAAAGAAAGGACCATCTTTCTCATCGGTAAATAAATGAGCAGCAGGGAGATCATGCAAGCTGAGGCTGTCAGTACAACCCTCAAAGGCATGCTGCCTATGAAAGAAGGGGGCATGACCAACAAAAATATGATGCAGGCTTTGCTTAACACTTTCCAGTCCGTTTTCACTATTTAATCACCATCTCTTTTGCGCACAAATTTATGGACGCTTTTGTCGTCGTTGAGCAGTTCCATGAACCGCAACCTGTCCTGAAAAGCCGCTGCAACAAAAACAGGAATATCAGGATGAGATTTTTTCAATGCATTCACCAGGGTAAGACCCGACATCTCCGGCATCTCCGAATCAACAATCACAAGGTCATACTCGTACCTGCCCTCTTCGATCATCGAAAGCGCCTGCTCTCCACTGTTTGCCTGGCTGACGACAAACCCGATGTCTTCACATAAAAAAGCTATCACTGTCCGGCGGAGGCTGTTGTCATCAACAAGCAATATGTGATATTTGCGCCTTTCTTTCTTAATCATTGCGTCGTCTTGCACCTTCAGAATTTCTTCGTATTTTTTATTGCCGTTTTGTCTCATCGCCTACGTCCTCCGTTTAGTGCCGCACGTCAGAATAAGCAATATAGATGCCGGATTTGATATCGATTGAATTGAAAGAGAAAAATGGAAATAATGCCTGAACAGGGATATGATAAAACGCAAACCCTAACGTTTTGTTATAACAAAACGTTAGGGTTTAATTATAATTCGTAGATCTTTATTTTTCTCAGTAGGGTAGGATGTGAAATTTGTAATATTGCAGCGGCCTTTGTCCTATTACCTTTTGTGTGATCGAGGGCAACTCTTATGGCAACCTTCTCGTATTCCTTTAAGCTCATAGGGGAACTCTGACTTTGCAAGTTTGATAATTCAGTCTTCCCCTGTTTTTCATTCGTGTCGCCCATACACTGGGATACCATCTGCATTGTCAGCTCATTTCCATCGCAGAGCAGGACGGCCCTTCTTATCGTATTCTTAAGCTCTCTCACATTACCGGGCCACGGTTGTTTCACTAAGAAGTCAAGTGCATCATCGCTTATATAAGCGACTCCTTTCTTCAGTTCCATGGAGGCCTCCGAGAGAAGCGTCCGGGCCAGTGGAGCTATCCCATCAGTTCGTTTCCTCAAGGACGGAAGGTGGATGGTAAATTCATTGAGCCGATAATATAAGTCTGCCCTGAACTTCTTCTCCTTCACTTCACCTGACATATCGCTGTTGGTGGCGACTATAATGCGGACATCCGTATTCACAGTGCTGTTGCCGCCGATGGGATAAAACTTTTTTTCTTCCACCACCTTTAGAAGTTTGCTCTGTAAATTAAGCGGCATGTTCTGCACTTCATCTATAAAAAGTGTGCCATTTTTAGCCATCTCGAAATATCCAGTTTTTTTCTTGTCCGCACCCGTAAAGGCCCCTTTTTCATATCCGAACAATTCGCTTTCTATGAGGGTCTCCGGTATTGATCCAACATCAAGAGTGACAAAAGGCCCCTTAGCTCTCTTGCTCAGGTTGTGTATGATTTTTGCTATGAAAGTTTTACCTGTCCCTGTTTCTCCCTCAATTATTAGTGAAAGGTCGGAAGATGCCACTCTTTTTATATCTGCGATAACATTTTCTAAGGCGCTGCTCGTTCCCAGCAGTTTTTGAAGGAATAAATCATGATTATCCTCCATATCCCTGATCTTTTGCATGAGTCTGGACTTGTCAAGTGCCCTTTCGATAATCAGAAGAAGATGGTCAAAATCCGGCGGCTTTATCAGGAAGTCATATGCCCCCAGTTTCATAGCCTCAACCGCTGACGACACATCGCCGTATGCAGTAATCAAGATTATAGGAATGTCGGGAGCGATTTTTCGTGCCTCACTCAGGAAAGAAAGGCCCCCCATTTCAGGCATTATAAGATCAAGAAGAACAAGATCAGGATGGCTATCATTTGTAAAGGCTATGAACGCCTCTTTGCCGTTGACCGCCTCAGCAACAAGAAATCCGGCGTCTTTCAAAAAATCTGCAAAGGCACCCCTTACCAAGCTGTCATCATCAACTATGAGAATTTTCTCCCTCATTATCTATTAAGCACTTCCCTTATCTTTCTCATCAATGTGCCAGGATCAATCGGCTTAGAAATGAAATCAAAACCCTCTTCAAGTATCCCTTTTTTCGATATTATATCGTCAGTGTAGCCGCTCATGAATATCGTCTTTACACCCGGCTCGATGCCCTTTATCTCTTCATTTGCCTCCCTGCCGTTCTTTACCGGCATTATCACGTCAAGGAGAACAAGGGACACTGTACCCCTGTTTTCCTTGAATTTCCTTACCGCGTCCTCTCCGTTTTCGGCCTCTATCATCTCATAACCGTTCTCCTGCAGGAGGAGCCTGATGCTCTCCCTGACCTGCAGCTCGTCCTCAGCGATAATTATCGTCTCACCTTTCCCTCGGGGCAGAGCAGTTTTAATCGGCTTGGATATTGCTTCTTTTTTTGTCCGTGCCAGAGGCAGGTATATCTTGAATGTCGTCCCCTTCCCAACCTCGCTGTACACATTGATGTTCCCGTTGTGCTGCTTGATTATTCCGTAGACCATGGAAAGCCCCAGCCCCGTGCCCTTGCCTACTTCCTTTGTGGTGAAGAAAGGCTCGAATATGTTTTCCTTCGTCCCATGGTCCATCCCGACCCCGGTGTCCGATACCGTCAGGACCGCATACATGCCCATATTGTCAAAAAGATGTGATTCGGCATAACGGCTGTCTACATTGACGGCATCCGTCTGTATAACCAGATGCCCTCCGTCAGGTATGGCATCTTGGGCATTGGCGGCAAGGTTGATCAGAACCTGCTCCATCTGCCCTACGTCAACCAGTACCGGAAGCTCTCCGGAGCTCAGGATGGTCCTGAGTTCTATTTCCTCTCTTAACAGCCTCCTGAGCATTTTTTCGATATTCCTCACAATCTCATTGAGGTCCGCGAACACAGGTTCTATGACCTGTTTTCTGCTGAAGGCAAGCAGCCTTTTTGTGAGCTCCTCCGCACGCTTTGCCGCTTCAAGAATCACTTGTATATACCTCTGTATTGTTGCATCGTCTTTAAGCCTCTTTTGCGCCATGCTCCCATAACCTATGATTGCCGTGAGGATGTTATTGAAGTCATGCGCCACCCCGCCCGCAAGGGTCCCTATGCCCTCCATCTTCTGAGAATGGCGGAGTTGTTCTTCAAGTTTTCTTTGGCCGGATACATCATAGTTTATTCCAAGCATACGAATAGGGTTTCCCTCAGAATCCCGGATAACAATGCCATTGGCCCTTATGTGCTTTACCGTTCCGGTCGGATGCAATACTCTAAACTCTATATCCCACTCTTTATCCCCTCTTAAAGCAGCCCGGTATTCTTCAATGGTCTTATCGCGGTCTTCCGGATGCAGGCTGTTCTGCCATGCCTCAACGCCTCCCGGAAATGTTGCCGGCGTGAGGCCATAGAGTTCAAGCATCCGGTCGTCCCAGACCGCAATGTTATTGGTAATGTCCCAGTCCCAAATCCCCAGTCGGGCAGAATATGTGGCAAGCTGTAGTCGTTGGGCAATTTCATTTAGCTCCTTTTCCGCCCGCTTGCGAGAGAAAGCGGTTCCGATGCTGGTAGCCAACCCTTCAAAGAAGAGGATCATTTCCGGCGTGAATTGATCTTTCCGCCGATCATTGAGCTGCAACAGCCCGATTATCTCTTTGCCTACCCGCAAGGGAATCAGTGCACCGGAATGGAATCCGCGATCAATACAGCCGTTCCGAGGATAAAGCCTTGGATCCTGGCCGGACGGGAGGTCCAGCGCAGGGAACGAGTCGTTCGTCCAAAAGCTTCCGCCAGGGGTAAAAAGGGGATTCGCCGGATCGGTCTGTCCGGAAATCACCAGGCGGCACGCACGTTCCAGGTTGAGGTTGCCGTCTTTGTCCCAGCATGGCCCGCCATCCGGCCCGTGTACAGCCGGCGTATTTTCCGTGAGCAAAAAATCATTCGAAAAACCGTCCTGTACAAGGTACTGGACGTCATCGCCTCTGTTCAAGCGTATGCCCACCGCATCGATGCCTGTGCTCTTCTTAACCATCTGAAGGATAACGCGAATAGTGTCTTCTGTGCCCCCCATCTGGTTCAGGTGTTTCAACACATCGAGTGCCAGATGTTCCCGTGCCTCGATCCGCTTGCGCTCGGAAATGTCCTGTATCAGAGCCACGAAGTAATCGACGGAGCCGTCTGAGCGGCGCAGGCACTTCACTGAAATGGCAGCGTAGATAATGTGACCATCTTTGCGGATAAACCTTTTGTCTAACTCATAACCGTCGAGCTTCCCGGACAAGACCCGATTTAAATAAGCTATATCAGCAGACACATCGTCCGGGTGGGTCAAATCGGCCCAATTCAGTTGCACCAACTCGCTCCGATCATACCCTAATATCTTGCAAATCTGATCATTGACCTCAAGAATGCCTTTGGTTGGCGATGCGATTGTCATGCCTATCAAGCCGAGATTGAAATAGCTTCGGAATCGCTCCTCACTCTTCTGCAAGGACTCTTCCACCAGCTTGCGTTCGGTAATGCCGTCGAATACAGCCACGAAATGTTCTTTTCGCGGGCTGTACACCGATACCGAAAACCACATCCGCAAGGCAGCTACATACATCTCAAAGCGCTCCGGTTTCCCGGATAAGGCCACTCGACCATAAATCTCGAACAACTCGGGATCCGACTCCCGTATCCCCGGAATGACCTCGGTCGCCTTATTGCCGACGACGTCCTTCAGGCCCGTCAATGTCGTGAAGGCATCGTTTACAGCAAGGTAGATGAAGTCTAGGGGCTGGTCCTGCGAAAAAAGCATCCGGCAGTACGCGAAGCCGTTGAGCATATTGTCAAACAGGGAGCGATATACTTCTTCGCTGCTGCAAAGCAACTCCTCTGCCTGAAATTTAGCCAGGGCCACGGCCAAATACCCCGCCAGCCTCTCCCAAAGCGCAACGTCTTCGGGAGAGAAACGGCCTTTTCGCCGGTCGTTCAACTGGAGCAGCCCCAGTCGATTCTCGCCGACACGCAGGGCTATCAGGGCCATCGATTCGTATCCTTCTCCGTAACACCTGTTGCGCGTGAGTGCCTGTCGATCTGATTCGGTGGTGTTTGCAAGCAGCTCGCTCGTACTGTTCGTCCAGAAGCTTCCGCCTTCAGTGAAAAAAGGCTTTGAAGGATCGAAACGCCCGCAGATGACGTTTCCGCACATGCAATCCAGGACAGGATTACCAGCGCTATCACGAATGACCTCGCCGATATCGGAGCGAGAGCATAACGAGTTTTCAGCAAGGACAAACTCGGGCGGGAATCCATGGACCTCATAATAAGGGTAGTCTTCTTCTTCGTGCAACCGGACCCCTATAGACTCGCATCCGGATTGCTGCCGGAAGAAGGTCACCGCGGCCGGAATCATATCCTTCTTGTGCCTGCTATCATTCACAAGACGGAGGAAGTCGACCGCTACCTCACTCTCCTTTTCGGCACGCCTTCTCATGCTGATGTCCTGAACCATGGTTATAAAACCACGCACCTGACCTTGGTTGTCATGATCCGGCGTATAATTGACGTGTACCCACCTGGGGCCTCCATGTTGGAAAAGAAGCTCCTGTTCATAAAAGACTTCTTCACCGCCCACTGCAAGCTCCATATATGGGCGTGCCTTATCCCATGCCACCTCTCCAAATACCTCCCGGACATGCCTGCCTACCATGTGCTCTTGTTTCAGGCCGAACCACTGCTCATAAGTTTGATTGACACTGCGGTAGCGGTAGTTCGTATCGATGTAAGAGATAAGCGCCGGAACAGCATTGGTGATCAGGCTCAGTTGTTTCTTGCTCACCTCTGCCCGCCTCCGGGAACGGTGCAGCGCCTCGCTTAGGGCGCTAACAAGTGTGCCTGATATAATCAGGATCAGCCACCGCACTAAGTCGCTGCTCCTGGCAATGGAAAAACTGAACGTTCGTGGTATAAAAAGGTAATCAAGACCGACTGCAGCTAATGCTGTAGACACCAGTCCCGGACCCAGTCCCCCAAAATAGGCGCTAAGTATGATCGGAATCATAAACAGGATTAGCCCATGCCCGTCGCCTAGCTCAATCTTCATGATCAGGCGGACCCAAAGAGCCGTAATTGTAAGAACTATAGCAAACGCATAAGTCATCCATGTCGGCCACAGGCCCGACCCTTGCCGGCCCGGTCGATTTGCAGCGGCCTTCCGGCGGGCAGATTCGACAGGTGTTCTTCCGTTAACGAGTTTGTCTTCCATCGTCCTCTATATTACAGCAGCTTAGGCAATCCGGATGCAAAAGAGAACTGGTTCTGGCAAGGTGTTTTGTTCTCTTGGCGGGAGGCACATGCTACATCCGGTTTAATTACGCTGAAAATGATATAAAGTCCTTCTACCGGCAGATACTTTCTTTGAACCAGCTTGATGTTGCTTCAGTACTACCACTAGTTTATCTTCGCAAAATTCTCTTTAGCTTGTCAAGCACTGCCCGGTCTCTTTTTGTCAGCCAATTTGGATGCCGATCACTACTTACGTACTGACGTTGACAATATAATGCGCTGTGATAAGCTTAAAACATACACCGGTACAACGTAATATTTTAAGGCTTAGCGTGCACTCACAGAATGATTTACTGCCCAAATAAAATAAAAATGCCGGATCCCGGATTGTCTGAGGGCCTATAAATAAGGAGATTGCAATGGAACTGTCTGCCGCAACCAAGGTCGCCGAGCTGCTAACTAAATATCCCTTTCTCAAAGAGTTTCTCGTCAATTTCGACCCGCACTTCGAGGCGCTCAATAACCCTGTCATGATGAGGACCCTGGGCCGGATCGCGACGATGAGCAAGATCTCTTTCCTGACGGGCGTCTCACTCGAAGAGTTATTCCCAGCCATAGCCGCCGAAGTGAAGAACAGAACAGGAGAAACGCTTATCGTAAAGCTCGATGCTCCTGCCGGCCGGGCTGATGAGGCGCCCCGACGGCTTGCGATCCTGAAAGGGATCATCAAGGATCTGCACAAAGGTACCGACAAACATCTCCTTACCGAGCGTTTCAATGAACTCATCAAAGACGTTGCACCGTGGGAAATAGCGGTCATGGAGCAGCAGCTCATGGCCGAAGGTATGCCGCAGGAGGAGATCAAGAGGCTCTGCGATGTCCATGTGGAGGTGTTCAAAAGCTCTCTTGAGAAGAAGGTTGTCCCAGGTCTGCCGGCCGGACATCCCGTGCATACCTTAATGCTCGAAAACAGGGCGGCTGAAGATATCATGAAAGAGATTGAAGCGGCCGGCGGTATGCAGGACGGCACCGGGCAGCTTATTTCTCTTTTTGAGCGGCTGGCGGAAATTGATGTTCACTATATCAGGAAGGAAAACCAGCTTTTCCCCATGCTCGAAGCAAAGGGGATATTGGGTCCGACAAAGGTCATGTGGTCGCTCCACGACGATATACGTGCATTGCTGAAGGATGTGAAGGCAAAGATCCGGTCGGGCAACGTCAAAGAACCCGAGATAAAAGCCGTGCTCCATATGATCAAAGACATGATCTATAAGGAAGAGCATATATTCTTCCCCATGGCGCTTGAATCGCTTACCGAAGAAGATTGGGGCCTGGTTCGGGACGGAGAGGATCAAGTGGGCTATGCCTGGGTGAAGCCGGAGAGCACCTGGCAGCCGTCACACAGTATCAGCCGGGAACTCATGGCTGACAAGATAGGAAGCCTCAATCTCGATACAGGCCTCCTTACCATCGAACAGATAAACCTTATTCTTACCCACTTGCCCATAGATATATCCTTTGTCAACGAGCAGGATGAGGTGGTCTATTATTCGCAGACCCCGGAGAGGATATTTCCCCGTAGTCCCGGCATTATCGGCAGGAAAGTACAGAACTGCCATCCTCCTAAAAGCGTCGAGACGGTCGAAAGGATACTCGAAGCTTTTAAGGCGGGGACACGGGACACCTCGGACTTCTGGATTCAGATGAAAGGCCGTTTTCTGCATATCCGGTACTTTGCCGTGAGAGATAACGAGGGGAAGTATAAAGGCACACTTGAAGTGAGCCAGGATGTTACCGAAATCAGGAATCTCCAGGGCCAGAAACGTCTTCTCGACTGGAATTGACCGTACAGCACCTTCTACATCGCGAAATCCGTTTTGAGAAAGTGGCTGAGACTTACAGTTAATTACAGGGTGTATCCGCTCTCCCCGTGTTGAGATATATCGAGACCAAGCACTTCTGATTCATTATCGAGCCTTAACCCTATGAGCTTATCCAATACTTTCAGGATCAGGACAGTAATGCCAAAAGAGTAGACTATTGTTGCCCCTATGCCGATGACCTGGGAAATAAAGACCCCTGAGCCGCCTCCTGTGGTGTTAAAGAACAGACCATCAGCTCCAGCCGGGTTTATAAGTTTTTGGGCTAAAAGCCCTGTTGCGAGTGTGCCGACAATCCCGCCGATTCCATGGACCCCGAAAGCATCGAGCGAGTCATCGTAACCGAGACGGGTCTTCATATGCAACGACAAGTAACAAACAGAACCAGCACATAATCCGATAATTAAGGCGGACATAGGTCCCACAAATCCTGATGCCGGTGTAATTGTCGCGAGTCCTGCTATGGCCCCGGTTGCAGCACCGAACATGGTCGGCCTGCCTTTGTGAACCCACTCTATAACCAGCCATATGACCGTTGCGCCTGCCGCTGATATATGAGTAACCGCAAAGGTCATGGCGCTCAAGGCGCCTGAGGAAAGAGCGCTCCCGGCATTAAACCCAAACCATCCGAACCATAATATCCCGGCTCCAAGGACGGTTAAAGGAAGGTTATGAGGCGTAAAGTCATGTGGCTGTCCCTTTCTCTTCCCTATCATTATCGCGGCAGCCAGGGCAGATATGCCTGATGTGACATGCACTACCATCCCTCCGGCAAAATCGAGTGCCCCCATGTTTTTTAGCCAGCCTCCGTTGCCCCAGATCCAGTGTGCTACCGGATCATAAACAAGCGTTGACCACAAAATCGTAAAAGCTAAAAAAGCCGAAAATTTCATCCGCTCCGCAAAAGCACCGGTAATCAGTGCTGGAGTAATGACTGCAAACATGGCCTGATATATCATGAATGCGATATGCGGCACTGTCGGAGCATACGCGGGATTGGGCTCAACACCGACACCACTCAACCCAATCCAGTCGAGATTGCCGATTATTCCGTGCACATCAGGGCCAAAAGAGAGGCTATATCCATAAAGTATCCACTGTATGCTGATGACCGCGATTACAATGAAGCTTTGCATTATTGTGCCGAGAACATTTTTCTTTCTCACCATGCCGCCGTAAAATATTGCAAGGCCCGGTGTCATCAACATTACCAGTGCAGCGGAAAGAAGCAGAAAAGCGGTATCTCCAGTATCTATTTTACCTGTGGTCTGGGCGTACACATTCAGCGGGAACAGCAATAAACCTATTGAAAAACAATAAATAATTCTTTTGATCCGCATTATCTGGCTCCTTTGGATGGTAAAAAATAAAGAGATTTTAAATCAGTTTATACTAGCCAGAATCATGCCACTTGTTAACTATTTGATATTAAAGTATAATCATAAAATAAAATACTTGGAAAAGCTACAAAAATGTAGTATTTCCAGGAACGAGTGGGTTTTTAATGCTTCAAAACAGGATCATAGCCCAAATCCTACAAAAATGTAGCTCATACAATAATGTAGGGTCCCTTCCGATCTTTGCTACAGCCAGCGCCTCAGGGAGATGAGGGTTGTTGACAGGCAGATCCTTCCCTGATGCTAAAGCTCATAATTACCGTTCAGGAAATTCCTTGCGTAGAGCTCAACTTTACTATCGTCATGCAATACCGCATCAAGTTGCCTTGTATAAGCAATCAGCCTGCCTATGCTATCGAGTATCTTCTCCATGTCGTCCCGTCCCATATTTGCAAGCCGCCCGATAATAAGATCTCCCTTTGATTTTGTATTGAACCCGTATTCTTTTAAAATCATCGAAATCAGCTCTATCCTCCTCGATCTTTTTACCATATCGGTGGCCCCGCCGGTAAAACGGAAGTAGATGTGGTTGTTCCTTGCAGTTTCACTGCAATAGCAATCGATCATATTAAAATGATAGCCGAACCTGAGGCTCAGGTTGAGGTATTCATGCGAGACAACAGCAACGTTGTTGACAGCATAACTGTCGCTGCCGGAAACAATATCAGGCAGCCGCGTCATGCTCGTGAGAAAATCATTCACCCTCAATGAAACAGGTTCGGAATGCCATGCCCCCGGATGCATCATCCCCCGAAGAACGGCCCTGAGAGGAATGGAAACAACCTGTTCGAAAGTAACGCTGTCACTCCCCGCCGCGCGATACAATGTGTTGTCCAGACCGCCTCCGATATCCACTACAATAATTCCCGCAGGTATCGGCAGATCCAATTTCATGGCCGCTTGTCCCTTTAGTCCGTTCATGGCATTGTCAATAAGCTCCATAACGGCTTTCTCATGTATAAACCTCAGGATGTCGTGCATGGTCTTGCACCCTTCAGGAGTAAATCTTTCCATCAGTGGGTCCACGAGGTTGAGAGGAGAAATATATCTCAGCACATATCTCTTTTTGCGATACTCGTAAATATCCTCCATAGCAGCCAGTCCGGAACGAGCATGTTCAAGCACCTCGCGCAGTATCCCGTCATATACAGTCAGCACATCTTCATCGTCTGCAGTTACCGTAATCTCCTGGCCGTGCCTGAGGGCCTGTGTTGCGGAGCCTGCGTTAACAAACGCCGGCACCTTGAATTCCCTGCAGAGGGAAGCCATATGACTTGTAAGCGACCCCGTATCGGTAATAATTGCTGAAGCATAGGGCATGACCCGTATGAAATCGGACGAGTCATTCCTGGCTACAAGGACATCACCTCTGGAAAATTTCTCAAGCCCGTCTGCATGTTTGAAAATGAAAACCCTGCCGGTGCCCACTCCCTTTTGCACAACATTACCTCTGGCTTTCATCAGGATATTCGTCCCGTCATGAGAAAATAAGAGTTTGGGGCTTTCCTTATCGCCGGCTGCGATCCTCAATGGTCTCGCCTGGAGTATGAATATTTTTCCGTCCCTGTCTATGGCCCATTCAATATCCTGAGGCTGACGGAAGTAGTTTTCAATGAGCATAGCCTGCCTTGAAAGCTCCAGTGCCTGTTCTTCCGTCAGGGAACTCTGCCCTGTCATTGCCGCAGAAGTCTGCATCTCGGTCACACCGCCCTCTTCGCGGCCTACTATCATCGAGAGCTTTTTCCCGGTCCTTTTACTTATTATTAAAGGCTCCGCACCCTTTCCGACCAAATAAAAATCGGCATCTGTCTGACCTTCAACTACCGAAGTGCCCAATCCCCACGTCGAATTTATGATCATAGTGCCGGCATCTCCATTCGGATTTGTCGAATATATGACACCGCTTACGGCTGCATCGACCATAAGCATACAACCGACCGCCATTTTAACGCTTCCGATACCGATCCCCAGTTGCTGATGATATGCTGTTGCCTTGTCCGAAAACAGGCTGGCAATTACCCGCTTGTAAGCCTCCTGCACCGCCCTGCTCTCCAGTGGCACGTTCAGGACAGTGTCAAACTGTCCCGCGAATGAAAATTCCCTGTCCTCTGCTTCGGCGCTGCTCCGAACAGCGAGAAAGCATTTGTCTCCATATTTCGTCCTGAACATAGCTATGGCTTTGTCGAGAGCATGTTCAATACCGGGAGGGATGTTACCGTTCACAACTGAAGTATATATTTTGTTCAACGCCGGGGTCCCCGAAAAGCCGGAGACTTTTGGGGGTGATAACGCCGCTTTTGGATGCATGTCCTTTACTTCGAGCGCTGAAACCATTTCGTCGATTTTATTATGCAGCATAAATTCATCGTATGCGAATGCGGTAACAGCAAATGCGTCAGGTATGTCGAGAGCAACGTTATTTTTCAATTCAGCAAGATTAGCGTTTTTCCCGCCCACCTCATCCACCATACTACCTGTAATCTCACTATAAGGCAGCACAAATTCCGTTTGATAAAAATAGGGACGGCGCCCATTTAATCGGCCCTCGTTTCTTTTTGTTTCGATTAAATGGGCGCTGTCCCCGTTTTTATAAACAAGCAGCCTGATTTCTTTATCGATACGGCCCAATACTTCTTTGAGCTGAGGATATCTATTCCGAGTGAGGACATCGAAGCTTGCCAGAGACTCTGTCAGTGTATCGTACAGTCCGGCATAGGCGCTCCTGATATAAGTAATATCAAAGATATAGTCTCCGCCAAGTTTGTCGCCCATATCGGCTATAATCTCAATGGCCTTGTTATGGTTTTCAAGCACCTGCCTGAACCGGATAAACATTTCCTTAAAGGTCACATGGCCCGCGGGGAATGCGTCCCTGATAATTTTTTTTCCTAAAGCTATAATTTTATTTAAATGCATAATTATGAGTTACGAATTATGGAAGAAACATTCATTCTTAATCCGTAATTCCTGGTCCTTAATTAACTGAGCGCGCGTTGTATAGACGCTTTAAGCTCCTTTATTTTGACCGGCTTAGGGAAAAAGTCATGGACATCTCCCCTCAACGCCTCTATGGCGGTATCGAGGTTGGCAAAGGCCGTAATCATGATTACTTTAACATCGGGGTAAAGCTGTTTTACCGTCTTCAGGATTACCATGCCGTCTATCCCCTTCATTTTAAGGTCTGTAACCACCACATCAAACTTTTGCTCGCGCAAGCGCTCAAGTGCGGCCTCGCCGTTTAAAAAAGTCTCGACTGCATAGCCTTCCTGTTCCAGAGACAGTTTCGCCATGTCGCCAACAATTTTTTCATCATCAATAACCATGATCCTGTAGTTGTTCATTTAGTCCTCCTCATTCATAAAGAAATACATAGCAATCAGTAAGAAGATAAAACTATAAGTCTTTTAAGAGTCCGTCATCTCCGGCTGCTTACCACCTCTATAAACAGGCAATTCTATAGTAAAGGTGGTGCCGACACCTACCTTGCTTTCAACCCTGATAGCTCCATTGTGGTTCTTGATAATTCCGTAGCTGACCGACAGCCCGAGTCCTGTCCCTCCCTCTCCTTTTGTGCTGAAGAAGGGGTCGAATACGTGAGGCAGGAATTCAGGAGGGATACCCTTTCCGGTATCCATGACCTTGATCTCCACTGCATCCCCGCCGCTTCCGAGCCTTGTTGCCATAAAGAGCGTCCCGCCCTGCTGCATTGATTGTACCGCATTTGTAATAAGGTTCACCATGACCTGCAGTATCTGGTACTCATCGATCAAGACATGGGGGAGGTCCCGGACCAAGTTCAATTTAGTTTCGATATTGGAGATGTCGAGCATGTTCTGCATAAGCTTGAGCGTCTTTTGCATTACTGTATCGATATTGGTCTCTTTCAGATTCGCTTCCTTTGGTTTTGAGAAATCAAGGAGGTTCCTGATAATCTCTTTTATCCTCCCGGTCTCGTTCTCGATCTTGCTCATGAACTCAATTTTCTGAGACCTGTCCAGTTCATCATAGAGTTCCATATAGGTCTGTGCTATCATGGAAATGTTATTCAGGGGATTAGTCAATTCGTGTGCCACACCGGCAGTAAGGATACCAAGGGAAGCGAGCTTCTTGGACTGGATAAGCGCTTCTTCACGGTGCCGCAGTTCATCAGACATGGAATTTATCGCAGCCATGACCGAACCGAATTCATCATCGAGAATTTTACCTTCGATCCTGTTGAAGTTGCCGTTGGATATTGATTTTGCAAGCTTCTCTATCTCCCTCAATGATCGAAGCAACTTCTGCGATATTAAGTGGCTCACAAAAACGGCGCATACAAGTATCGCCCCGAATGAGTAGAAAAGTATGCTCTTCGAGCCTGATATAATGTCGTTTACCCCTTTCCTCTCAAGGCTGGTAATGGTACTTGAAAATTCACGCAGTTTTTTACCTTCCACCCTGAACCTCGTGTTCAGATAGATATTGCTGTGAGAACTTTTCTGCACTTCATTCACAACATCAGAATAATGTTTCAAATGAGATTTAAGCGATTCAAAGTTGTTCTCTCCAACAGCACGGATAATATCCTTGCCGGCGCTGTCCAGCAATTGCTCGGCGCTATCTATCTTCTCTTTAATATCGAAAAGAAAATCCTGCTTTTGGTAAATAAAATAGTTTTTCTCTGAAAGCCGCATTTCAAGAAAGGAAGCATTCAGATCATCTGCTATTTCAACAAATCTCAGCTTCGTAAGCATGAGATTGAGATTCTGCATTGCAAAAAAACCTACCAGCAAAATCAGTCCGATATTGTATGCATTGGAAAGTATGATTTTATTTTCTATCTTCATGTGGGAGATTTTCCGTTCATTGAGGTACAGGGCACCTGGGGACCTCGGCTTGTTCCCTTCTCACCGGCATATACCACAGCCATCCGTCTATTGTCATTAATATTCCTCCCGAGATCAAAAGTGCGTCAATAGCCGTCAGCAGACTGAAACCGAAGTAGTGCATAAGCCCTAACCCGAGGCCCGCAAAAGAAATCCCTGTTCTGATAAAGGCGAGTCCGGTCCTCGCCCGCGCATATATAGTGCGGTAGCACCCGGCAACCGTACGCTGGGCCGCCAGAACATTTCTTTCACGCGCAAGATGGGTCCGCTCCCTGCTGGAGGGCGAAGGATATAATATAGTGCAGTGGTCTGAGAGAAAATCTCCGAGACGGGCCAGCATAGTCTGCTTGGCCGGAATATACGTACCGGTATCCGGGATAAAATGATAATTCTCGAGAAATTGTACAGTGGCCGCCGTTACTTCGACAAGCGTCTGCTGTCGCGGCGGCTTTATTCTTGCTCTTCTTATTTCCAAATAACCGTACAGCCCGAAAAGCGCGAGTAAAAACCCGCCGGCCATAATCACATAGAGATAAAAAAACGGTCCGGATTTGTGTGAACGCATCAGAGTGTCTGATATAGCAATCAGCCCCAGTCCCCACCTGAGAAAAGAAAGATAGGTCCTGCCCCTGGCAAGGTCAGTCCTGTAGCATGCCAGCCGTGTTCTCCATTGCGCCATTGTATTGCGCCAGAAAGCAAGTCCCGTCCTCTCGGTCCCGATAAGATAACCTGGCTTTGCATGCAAAAAATCCTGTATAAACCATTGTACGTCCTCTCCAAGCGCCACCCAAAATTCATATTTGTCCGCTTTGACAAACCTTTTTACTTCCTCATGTACCACAGGGTCCGATGGGTCACTGGCAGCTATAACGACCGTATTACCATCTTTAATAATCGGGAACCACTGATTTATCGATAGCCTTTCACCATCGAGGTCTGTAAGCAGCTCCGGCGGGATTGGCAACCGCTCATCATATTCCACAAAAGGGCAGCTGTAATACTCCGAAAGGGCTTGCAGCAGAATATGTTTCGGCACGCAATATTCCGAGATAAGGACTTTTTCCGTCTGTATTCCTCTGGCAGAAGCGGTATAATCGGCTGTGTACAGCGCATCCCCTGTCAGCACGCCCCAGTCAATAAGAAGGCTGTATCTTTTTGCCGCAGCGCTAATCATGCTCGTCACTACTGAACACCACCTTTTTCCAGGAGCGCACCGGTATGCCGTAGTCAGGGATCATAATCTCCATTTCTCCAAAACAGTATGGGTATTGCTTTCTTATCTTATCGGCAGGCAGATGCCAGTAGAGCCCGTCAGCGACAAGCACAAAACCAACCAATATCAGCAATGCATTAAATAATACCCAGGCACTATTGCGGGAGCCGAAATAGACAAGCAGCCCCATGCCCGTAGAAGAAACGCCGACACCTGTCCTGATAAAGGCCAGACCTGTTCTTGACCGCGCCATTACAGTTCGCAGTCTTGCCATAACGTTTCTCCTGTCTGCAAGCACGGTCCGTTCCAGGGCCACGCCGGTAGTAGCCCATATACCTGGAGCATGAGACGGCCTGACCGGCGGAACGCACTTGTAATCCGATCCGGGATGTTTTAGCGCCGGAGGAAAGGCAAAATCCCATATGCTCTGCCTGGAGTGTGAACTCCTTACAGAATCAAAACTTATTGCACCGGCACGGCGGCCAGGGACATACCAGTAAAAACCCTCTGCAGCCATGGCAAGACCTGTCACTATGAGAGAAACATCAAAAAAAGTCCACGGGCCTGTCCCGAACTGACGCAATAATCCAATGCCAAGTCCGATAAACGCAACACCTGTCCTCGAAAAAGCCAGTCCAGTTCGCGCCCTTGCCATCTTCGTCCGGTGGCATGCCAGAACTGTTCTTTCTTCTGCAAAGTCCGTCCTGTCGCTCGCAAGAAACCTGCGCCTCATGACAGGCGACAGGTTATTCCAGTGGGAACGCAGCACCGCTGCCCCTTCAATATGCCCGGTACGGGTAAAAAGAGTGTTATTACCGGGGTTTACTGCCTCAAGCACAGTGGTCCCCCATGTCGGTTCAGTGGAGGTGCAATCAAGCACTTTCTTCGCAGTTTTGCGTGCAGGAATATACCACACCACACCATCAACGGTCATGACGATGCCTGAAATCAATAACGCCGCCTCAAACACTGTTAATAGTCCTACCCCGAAAATCCTGAAAAGCACGATAGCAATAGCCAGAAAGGATATTCCCGTACGCAGAAAGGCCAGCCCTGTTCTTCCTTTTGCCAAAGAAGTCCTGGTGCCTGCCAGCAAAGAGCGCCTGTCTGCCAGATACGTCCTCACTTTAGCCAGAGGCGTCCTGCCGGCTGAAGACGGAAAATGAGGATTCACATCAAAGTTATGTTCAATGATCCTGATAAGGTCTGAAGGCAACGCAACAATGAAGTCAATACTTTCAACTCCAAGAGTATCTCTTATGTCCTGAATTACTTTAGCGTCGGAAGGATCATAAGCAATTACTTCGGCGTGCCCTTCCCTGACAGAACGCGGAAACCAGAGACTCCGTTTAAGTTTCTCCATATTGAGACGCATGGTAATAAAATAGGAGGCCATAACGCTCTCATCGTATTCGACAAAAGGAAAGCCGTAGAATTCAGAAAAGCAGAACAGTACCTCGTGCTTCGGAACGCCTTTTTCAATCAACCAATCTTCAGGATACTTGCCCAATGCAAGTGACTCTCCTATAGCCTCACTCAGTTCCCTTTCAGTGAGAATTCCTCTCTTTATCAGCCGTTCAAATTTTTTGTTTAACATAATGTACTTACAAGGCACAGAAAACCTTCTATAATATATATTATTGTACAAGAATTTGAAAGCCTAAGTCTATGCAATTGATTTTTATAATTTTTATTGCTGAAGCCTGTTGTATTTTGAAACATTAGGAGGCTGCTGAAAGACACCTGTAAACATCGTTCGCACCCCAAAAAGTCTGTGTCTTTTCGGGGGCCTCGTTACGAGCGAAGCGAAGCAATCTCGTCTTATTAAAACATAGGGGCGTTTCCCATATTTTTTGGCAAAACCAAGAAATATGGGAAACGCCCCTACCCTGAATTTTAGAGAGTTTCCGGAAACGCAGGAAGTCCCACGTTAGCAGATTTCGTCCTTAAAGCTAAGGCATTATTGTCATACCTTTCTCAATATTGTAACCACCCTTGGCAGCTCTGCCGATCGAGACCTTCTCTTTGACGGAATCAATGACGATCGTGCCGACTTTCTCCATTGAAGTATCGAGAACTTCTCCGGTATCAGGATCCCTAAGCTGCTCGGCATGCCCGACCTGAAAACTTTGTCCGGGCTCCACGCCGTCTCTAGCTCCCCTGTTTATGTAAACTTTGCCGTCTTTGACCATTATCACCGTGCCCTCCCACGGGATATGACCTATCTGCTCGCTGATAAATGCGACTGCCTCGTCAATGGCCTGTTCCACAGCCTTTCCCACGTTAGTCTTTTTGAACCCCCCGAGGTCTGCTCCCCAATTCCTGTCAGTAAAGCCGACAGACAATGCACTTCTCTCAGCCACGCCTACAACCTTCTTGGACGCAACAACCTGGCCCGTCGTGGAATCTACTACGTAGACGACAACGTTAATCTCAGCCTTATCACTTCCGCCCCCGATTCTAAAGCCCCTTATGCTGATGCCTCCGCCGCCGCCCTCTGTCGAGGCCTGGAAATGCGTGATCTCTCCTTTTACGAGCAGTTGGGCAGGCGTCATCTGTCCTTTTACAGGTGTTTTCTTTCCGCCAGCCGTTCTTCCTGATTCAGCGAAGTCCTGTTCGGCCATCGCCTCACCTCTCATGTCCTTTTCGCCAAGGACGATAAACTTTCCTGTCTGCTGCAGGCTGTCAGTGAGAAGCGCGCCGAAGGCGTCACCCACGGCGAACTGTCCCGACCAGTTCGAACGGTTTTCAAACTTCGATACCATTATCGAGTAGCGCAGGTTTCCCTGATCGGCATAGGCGGTCGCTGCCATAGACAGCAATAACAGTATAAGCGTAATCAGTCTCTTCATATTTCCTCCAAAATAATTTGTTTGCTGCTGGTCACTATTAGATTATAGGTAAGGAGAATCTTATTTTCAAGTACCGGACTTAATGTGCTTTATACGCGATCATCTTAGGTGCCCTCATGGTCGCGCTGGGTTTCCAGGTCCATCGATTGCGCACTCTTTTAGGCATTAAACTATCTTTGGGGAACTTCTTCTACCTTCAGAATCTCCCTATCGGACAGATTTTCAAGCCCTGCATCTCTTTGTCATACAATGATATTTATTGCTTATCAGGCAGTTAAGGAATGGAG
>CAWKOO010000001.1:0-985585 GCA_963851345.1 Nitrospirota bacterium | reverse complement strand
TTAAGTGTAACTATAACATAAAACGTGATAAAAACGTAATACTTTACCCATTATTAACCTGTTTTTCGGCCTCATTGTCGCCTGAAAAATTATCGAGGAATTTAACCGCTTTCCTTAACCTCTCCGTATGATCATAATTTGACTTAATCTTGCCTGAGAAAGACCGGGCCTCTTTAGCTATCCTAACATACACTCCTAAGCTATCTTTTCGGAGGCTTGCTTGCCCGAAACAGCCCCCCTACTGTAAGTGGTGAGGTTGATACCGGCGTGCTTCCCACATACTCAACGCCGGTAAACCCTGCATCCCTCATCAGACTGATAAGATCTCCCACGGAGATCGCACCTCCAATTCAATTTGACCAGTCCTCAAGGGGACTACTTCCACTTGCAGATTTGCCTTCTTTGAGGACAATATCCGCAAACTGAAGACGACCAGCTGGGTTAAGAACACGATATATTTCTTTGAAGCTCTTCTCTTTAAGAGGGGAAAGATTAAGAACACCATTTGAAATGACAACATCAAAGGTCCCCTCATCGTATGGAATTTCTTCAGCCCCTGAGACACGGAGGTCGTAAGCAGATACCGCGGCCCGCGCCAGATTCCTTTTGGCTTTCTCTAACATCTCCGGGGTAATGTCTATGCCGCAGACTTTACCCTTGCGGCCAACCAGGCGGGATGCAACGATCATATCAAATCCGGCCCCACACCCTATATCCAGTACAGCTTCTTCGGGCTTGATCTGCCCCAGTCTGAACGGATTGCCGACACCACAGAAGGATTCAATAAGTTCGTCCGGCATATTTCCAAGAATCATCAGATCATAGCCCTGTAAAGCAGCGCCGTCCCTCCCTGTGGGATAATTGAACTTGTTTACCGCTGTGCCTGAGACTTCGGCATACTTTTTCCGTATGGCATTTTGGATGCCGACAGTGTCCAACGTTCCTCCTTGGGTCAATGAAGAGGCAGCAGATACCGTCCCGACGCTTTCATTCTGATGCCCGCCGGCACCACCGGATGGCGGTCAGGAGCTGGCATTGCATATTTCTTTGTCTCCCATTTTGACCTCCTTATTATCGCAAAGCATCCATTTCTAATCCTTCATCTCTCGCATCTCTCGAAAAAATCTCCGCATCCTTTCAGTATTTTTTCCCAGGTCACTCACGCCGACGCGCGATTCAGACCGAATGTCGACCCGACTTCCTGAATTTTGCTTCCTGGTCCTGATCACAATGTCGTCCTTGAACCCAAACCAGAAAGTAGTGGCAACAGCTTCAATACGCCCAGCGTTCTTGTCAGCGTCGATGATTTGCCATCCCAGCCGCCTTGCCACGGCAAGTGACCTATCGAAGGCTTGGTCCGGAGAAACAGGGAGGATGAGAGGGATTATGTCCGGATATGCCTTCCGCTGCCGGGCGGCCACCTTCTCTCCCCCATAAACAGGAGAATTCTCATCACTCTTGAGAAGTTTCAGGATTGTGAAAAACTGTGGGGGATTCTCAGTGTCGGTAGAGATGTCGTGAATCGGAGGCACGCTCTCTGCCACCTGTTTCCAGTGAAGCACCAGACCTACGAGAAAGCCGCCTATGACGACACCCAGGAGAGCCAACAGGAAACCCCGAACTATAACTATTCGGAGAGACGCTATGAGTCCGATCAGTGATAGGGCCACCGCTACGGTCCCTCCGTAAGCAGCCCACCGGAGCACCGAAATGCCGGTACGGTAGTTCAATAACCCATAGCTCGTGCATGGTCCCGATAAGACGGCGGCAAACCCAGCCATCAGGGCAATGAAAAACCCTGCGATAGCGATTAAGGATGGCTTACTCTTCGTTTGCATCGATACGCCCTTAGGTCACCCGTTACTACACTAGTGCCCATCGTCATCCTTTAGTCGTCACTCATGATCGCGCCGCTGGCGGCGGAACTCACGAGTTTTGCGTATCGTGCAAGATACCCATGCCGTATCTTTGGTTCAGGCTTTTTCCATACGGCGAGCCTTTCCTTAATCTCTTTGTCCGATATGAGAACTTCTATTTTCCTTTTTGGGATATCGATCCTCAACCTGTCGCCATTTTTTAAAATAGCTATAGGACCGCCTTCCATTGCTTCCGGTGAAATATGGCCGATGCAAGGGCCGCGGGTACCGCCGGAGAATCTGCCATCAGTAATCAGGGCCACAGATTCGCTTAAACCCATTCCGGCGATGGCTGATGTAGGAGATAGCATTTCCCTCATTCCCGGTCCGCCTTTAGGCCCCTCATATCGTATGACCACAACATCGCCTGCCTTTATCTTGCCATTCATAATGGCCTTCATTGCAGCTTCTTCACAGTCAAAGATACAGGCCGCGCCTTCAAATTTCATCATCTTTTTGCTTACTGCGGTCTGCTTGACAACCGCCCCTTTAGGAGCCAGGTTCCCCTTCAGAATTGCTATTCCACCCTCTTTATGATAGGCCCTGTCCAAAGACCTGATGACGTCCTCATCCATTACAACTGCATTCCTTGCAATTTCAGCAATATTCACCCCGGAAACAGTGAGGGAAGGGTTGATCATCCCTTGCAGCCGGTTAAGCACAGCCGGAATGCCTCCCGCATTGTCCAGATCTTCCATATAGTGGAGACCTCCGGGGATCATGTTGGTGATGTGAGGGGTCTTCCGGCTTATAATATCGAAGATCTCAAGAGGCAGCTTGACTTCCGCTTCATGCGCAATGGCAGGGATATGCAGGACAGTATTAGTGGAACCGCCCAAGGCAAGGTCGACCATAATAGCATTCTCAAATGCCCTCACAGTCATTATTTTACGGGGCGTTATGTTCTTTTTGACCAGATCGATAACTCTCATGCCGCTCTCGAAAGCTATTCTTCTTTTTTGAGCGAGCACGGCAGGGGCAGTTGCACAACCAGGCAAACTCATGCCCAGCGACTCCGTAATACACGACATTGTATTGGCTGTATACATGCCCTGACAGGAGCCTGCGCCGGGACAGGCGCACATTTCCATGGCTTCCAACTCATCGTCTTTCATCAATCCCTTTCTATATTTCCCGACTGCCTCAAAGGTATCGCTGGTAAGATTAAGCCTCCTGCCCTTATAATGTCCCGAGAGCATCGGGCCGGCGGTTACCACTATGCTGGGAATGTTCACCCTGGCCGCAGCCATGAGCATGCCGGGAGTAATTTTATCACAGTTGGTAAGAAGAACAAGGCCGTCAAGTTGGTGGGCCTCTGCAATGGTTTCCACCATATCTGCAATCAGCTCACGTGATGCCAGGGAGTAATGCATCCCTTTATGACCCATGGCAATTCCATCACATATGCCGGGTATGCCGAAAAAAAAGGGATAGCCGCCACCGGTATGGATGCCCTTCTCGATAAAGCGTTCAAGGTCTCTCATTCCCGCATGTCCCGGAATGATATCGGTAAAACTGGTCGCAACCCCTATAAACGGTTTTTCCATTTCGCTTTTCGGTATACCTGTAGCGTAAAGGAGTGCCCGGTGAGGGACCCTTTCAAGACCTTTTTTTATAGTTTGGCTTCGCATTGTCATAAAAAATTATTGTGCGTTCAGCGTACTGGGTTGTGGGTTAAGAAATCTATTATTTTCGTTGAACGTCCGTTGCCGAACGCTGAACGCAATTCTTAATTGAGGTCGCTCTTAAAGTTTTTTATCAGTTCCGCTATCTTGTCTTTCTTTGAGAGCTTCTCTTTCTTCATACGGTGCATCTCTAATTCCTCTTCAGGTGTAAGGTAATGCTTTTTGTTGAATTCCGAAAGCATGCTATCCAGTTCCCTATGCTCCTGGTAAACCCTTCTGAATTCCTCATTCTCCTTTTTTAAAGTTTCAATGATTTCCTCATCGCTCATATAGCATCCCTCCCTTCTAATGATTTGCATCTGCTGAATTCTACAATAAACCCACCTAAAAAATAAATGGATAGACGGGCGGATCCCCCGTGGTCCTGCCACTTGGGTTAGCGAGCGTATATAATGAAAGATATCCCTTACATTAAGATTCCCTGCCCCTACCCCTAATTAACGCTGCCCGGCTTAGTGAGTCCTAAGGGGTTCTTGGGTGCAATCGGAGCGATTAGGGATCTATTCTGCTCCTGCCGGGCTGGAGCCGGAGTCCCTGCGGCCTTTTTTCGAGGCGGTTCCACCGGTGCAGGCTGAACAGTCTGGAGCGGCTGCGGCGCTTCGGGCTTTGTTTCAGCCCTTTCAACAGGGTTCGGCTTTGGGGTCTCCTTAACTTTTTCGTCCAGCAGAATTATGCTGATTCTCCTGTTTCTTGAGTCCGTCGGGTTATCTTTGTAAAGCAGTTCCGTATCAGCATAACCCACGACCCGCGCTATCCTGTTCGAGTCAATACCGTTTTCCTCCAGCGACCTGCGGGCAGCTGATGCTCTTTCAACAGAGAGTTCCCAGTTGGTGTACTTTTGAGTTTTAAGGGGAGATGCATCGGTATGGCCTTCGACAGCGATCTTGTTAGGCATGTCTTTAATATTGTCGGCAACAAACCTCAAAATTTCCCTTGCAGATTGACTAGGCTCAGCACTGCCGGGAGGGAACATCGGCTTTCCTTCTGTATCAACAAGCTGGATTCTCACACCTTCTTCCACAGTATCAACCATCAGGTGTTCTTTCAATCCCTGCAATTTTTCGTCTATCGCCTTTTTAAGCTTGTTTTTGAACTCTTCGGCAAATATCTCGCCAGGCCCTTGTCCAAACTCCTTAGTAGGGGTTTTTGCCTCGTTGCCCGGCTTCGTGAATATCTGTGAGGATTCTTTCATAAAGGACTTTCCAGATTGATCAAAAAGGGAAAAGTGTTTGAAATATTCCGATACTGCGGCCCTCTTGTCAGGTGAAACCATCGCAAGCAGCCACATCAGCAGGAAAAATGCCATCATTGCTGTAACAAAATCGGCATAGGCGACCTTCCAACTGCCTCCATGGCCGCCTTCGTGTCCCCTCTTGACCTTTTTAACTATTATTGTTTTGGATTTGTCCGCCATTTATTTCTTCAGTTCTCTGATCCTTTCCTCAACTTCCATGAACGTGGGTTTCACATTACCCGGGATTACCCTTCTGCCGAATTCCACTGCAATCTGCGGCGCCGCTCCTCCTACAAAGCCGACAAGGGCCACCTTCAAAACATTCAGATACTCTCTTCCTTCATTGGCAACGAACTCAAGATTTCTTGACGCAGGCCCGACAAAGCCATAGCACAACAACACGCCGAGAAACGTGCCGACCAGAGCAGAACCGATGCTGTGTCCGAGGACTTCAGGGGGTTCGCTTATCTTACCCATAGTTAGAACAACGCCGAGGACCGCTGCAACAATTCCGAGGCCCGGCAGTCCGTCAGCAATCGTTGCAACACTCTTCGATGGAATCATGGATTCTTCATGGTGCGCCTCAAGCTCTGAATCGAGCAGCGATTCGAGCTCGTGAGGCGCGATACTGGTGGTCATTACCGTCCGCAGTGTATCAGTAACCAGCGCAACTGCATGATGATTTTTGAGAAAATTAGGGTACTTGCTGAAAATCTTGCTTTCAGCAGGGTTGTCCACGTCAGCCTCTATAGACACAAGCCCCTCTTTTCTTATTTTAGTGAAGATTTCACTTAAAAGCAAAAGTACTTCCACATAATCCGCCTTGGAATACGCCTTACCGGAAAGTATATTGAGAACTCCGCCAATAACAGATTTGATCACCTTCATGGGAGAGGCGATAATAAACCCGCCTATCGCCGCGCCAAATATTATAAGCATCTCAACAGGCTGAAAGATGACACTGAGATTTCCTTTCTCTATTAAAAAACCTCCAATAACTGAGACCAAAACAATTATCGCTCCGATGACGGCAAACATATATTAATCGTTATCTCCTTTGTTCCCGCAGAATTTCACGTTGCCTTTTAAAGACAAACTTGACAATTTCATCCGTGATTTCCTCATCCATGTCAGCGAATTTTGTAGCAATCATGCAGCCCTTCGCCGTCTGGTCAACCTTGACGACTTCGCAATAAACAAAGAGTGCTGCAGGCGGCATCATGGGCAAGATCAACTTGGCTTCGATAATATCACCTAAATTATATCTGTCTTTAGAAAAAAATCCCAGCCCTCCGCCACTTATGTTAACATGGGCGAGAGGCAAAGCACCAAACCCTTCTCTCTGAGAACTGAGCTTGTTGATAATGGCATCAAGCTTTGAGTTGAGCATCTTGATCCACTCGCCAAGGACCTTATCATGCAACTCCGGCAATACCCTGGGATCGATAAGAGGCATATCCGCTAACGTTCTTGCTTTTATAGTCCCGCGTTCCTCTGCAGGCACAAGCCGCACCTCAAAAGGGATGTGCGCATCAACTCTCGAAAACCCTCTCATTTTTGAATACTGTTCGTCTTCCCGCATAATTGTATCTGTCCTCTCTCAGGCCGCTTAAATTGTTTCAAGGGTATACCATAAGCGACTATTTGGTTATTATAATTTCAACACGCCTGTTCTTCTGCCTGCCCTCTTCAGTAGCATTGCTCTCCAAAGGCCTGAATTCAGCGTATCCAGCAATAGAATACTTAGCAGGATCGGTCCCCTTTTCGATAAAAAAATGGAGCATGCTTGCAGCCCTGGCAGTCGACAACTCCCAGTTAGATGAATATTTGGAACTTGAAATGGGCACATTGTCAGTATGCCCCTCAATAGCAACCCTTCCGGGGACTGGGGACAGCAACTTCGAAAGCTTTTCCAGCACAGGATAAATTTCCGGCTTGAGTTCCGCGGACCCTGAGGCAAAGAGCACGGAATCCGAAAATGTCACAACCACTCCTCGCGGCTCATTCTTTACGGTAATACCCTGGAGATCACCGGTCGCTTTCCTTATATCTTCTATAAGCATAGTTTTTTGGCTGTCTATCAGTGGAATAGGCTTTTCGATCACTTTGAATGTCTGGTTTAAAGATCCGGAGAACTGCTCCATTTTTCCCTTATCGACCGATGATAACGCATAAAGGGCGGCAAAAAATGTAAACATCAATGTAATAAAATCAGCATAGGATATCAGCCACCGATCAATGTTTTCGGGCTCTTCCTCAGCTCTGCGCCTGCTTCTCACACTGACTCCTTAAAAATAGGTTGAGGCCTTCTTTACCTTTACCTCAACCTTTACCTGTCTCTTATGTTTTTTCATGCTCTGCCAGAAATGCATTCAAGCGGGCCTTGAGAAAGTAAGGGTTGACGCCGGCTTCCACTCCAAGGACACCCTCCACAATCAGTTCTCTTATAAATATCTCCTCTTTAAGCCTGTTGATTATCTTCCTGCTCAAAGGCAGAAAAATAAGGTTTGCAGACCCGACACCGTAAATGGTTGCAACGAAAGCAACAGCTATCCCACCGCCGATCTTCGACGGTTCGGTGACATTCCGCATGACCTGTATAAGACCGAGTACGGCGCCGAGTATGCCGATGGTCGGGGCATAGCCCCCCGCTGATTCAAAGACCTTTGCTGCCTTCTTGCAGGAGTCCTCATACGTGTAAATCTCCTGGGAAAGGATGTCCTTGATCATGGCAGGGGGAATCCCGTCAATGACAAGATTCAACCCTTTACGCAGGAAATCATTTTCGATAGTTTTGACCTGTGACTCCAGGGCGATCAGGCCCATCTTCCTGGCCTTGACGAGAAGACCGAGGATGTCCTCTACCACTTCTCCGGTCGAGGACGACCTGGCGCCGAAGACCATGCCTAATGCTTTAACGGCATTAAACATGTCCCTAAGGGAAAAACTTAACAGGGTTGCACCCAGGGTGCCGCCGAAAACGATAATTGCCGCAGCTGCCTGCACAAGATGGGCGGTATTTCCGCCTTCAACCATGTTGCCGCCGACAACAGCGCCTATACCGAGAAGAATCCCCAGGAATGCAGCTATATCCATTTCAGAATCTTTCTCCGTTCATTTTGAAGACTCCCTGCGGCAAGACCACGGGGATTATGCTAGCTATCCATTTCATACTCAACGAGATGTAATTATATACTATATTTATTTTTTTTTGAAAACAAAAAGCAAAAAACAGCAGATAGCATCTCTGCTGTTCATGCCTTCAGCTTTTTGGAAGGAATTTTAGACTTTGTCCCTGGCCTCGATCCAGCCTTCACGCAGATTTTTCATTAATCCGCAAATGTGCATCAGCTTCTCTCCGTCATTCTTGATATTTGCCAGCAGAAGCTCCATCATCATATGTGAATAGAGATCGCGCAGGTTAACGGCCACTTCCCCTCCTGCATCCATATTCAGGCTCCTGTCAAGCTCCTGGATGATTGCCAGCGCTCTATCAATGTATTTAATCTTGACCTGCAGATTTCTCATGGTGATCCCTGTGGCTGCCTTATTCAGGTACTCGATGGCCCCATCGTAAAGCATTATAATCATTTCCACAGGGCTCCCGCCCAGAACTTTTGACTGTGTGTAGGAATTAAGAGCATAAGCTGTGTTTACCATTAGGCACCCCCGGTTTGTTTATCCTGAAAGGCAGTTTCTTCTGTTAAAAAATTGCTGACATTGTTGTCGTTCGAGACAAGGCTGGAAAGAGCGGAATACTCAGCTGTAAGGGCCGTCTGTTCATAAACAAGTTGTTCCGCAAGATAATTTTCCTGGTTTTGCGTGGAAGTTACTTGAGACTGATAACCACTCTCCTCTGAAGGAAGTGTAGTATTTATATAATCACCGAGGGCTGTTCCAAACGAATTCGCCATATTGTTTATCATCGTCGTGATATTGGCCGAATCCGTCTGATATGCGGTGCTCAATTGTGATGCATTGAACTGCAGGATGCCGCTGCTGTTATGTGTAACCCCGATATAAGAAAGACTGTTATTTGCCACGTCCTGTTCGGCGCCATATGGGGTCGTTGTCACATTCCTCAATGTATTCGACAACGCGAGCAAGATGTTATCTCCGCTCAAAAGTCCCTGCTGCGACGAAGATGACGTAGAATTCTGCGGTGGCGGCTGATAGTAAGTATTTATTGTGCTCATAGCGGTATTGTATGCCGAGACAAATGCATTCAAGTCGCCGGCAAGCGCAGAGCTGCTGGCACTTAAACTGAGACTTAAATTCGGCGAGGTGGCGTTATAAGAAGGGTCGGCTTGAAGAAGGGTTAAAGTGGCCCCTGTCACTGCATCAGTGACAGTATTGCTCGGCCTCTGAATCTCTATGCCGTTTACGTTCAGGATGGCGTCATTGGCTGCAATAGTTTGGGTCATGTTCTCTGTTCCTCCGGAAGGAACGCCGCTGCTATTATATGAGCCGCCATTTGCCGGATCGAAGGCAAGTTTTGAGAGGCCCGTCATATCTGTATTGACTCCTCCCTCAGTCCACCCTGAGCCGAAGTTGCTGCCGGACTCATCAACCTTGACGGTAATTGTGTTTGAGCTGCCGGTAGCGTTTGAATTCAGTACCAGGCTATAATTACCGCCCGACACCTCTAATACTGATGCGGTAACGCCTGCGTTAGCTGCGTTAATAGCATTAGCTATTCCCGAAAGGGTATTGTTTGAGCTGTCCACATTTATCGTGACAGCAGCATTAGAACCAACCTGTATCTGTAATTGTTGTGTTCCAACAGAAGAGAAATCTGCGACAGCACTGGTCGCCGAGCTGAAAGTCGTAGAATAAATACTTTGGGCCGTAGCAAGATTTTTGATATCTATTGCCGTTGTGCCTGCCGTGGCCCCACTTGATACGGTTGCACTAAAATAAGATGAATCTGAGGGAGTCGCCGACAGGCCGACATTACTATTTTGCATTGCTGTTACGGCACTTTGAAGGCTGGAAAGATTTGAAAGTATTGTTCCATAGGCGCTTATTTTTGTCTGATCAGCTGTTACCGCATTCTGCATAGTGGTCAGAGGCTGCTCATTCACCTGCATAAGCTCGCTGACAATGGTGTTTACATCAAAACTCGATGACCCGCCCAGACCAAAAGCCTGTAAAAGACTCGATACATTTATTGGGTTCGTTGACATGCCGGTTAGCTCCTAGTTCTTAATATTATTTACAATTATTTTATCGGTGGATTCCGGTTTATCTTTAGCGTTTAAGCTGTTGTATGGAATAAATTCTTATTCACCTGCTTAAATTCTTTCATCATCTGTAAATAATCTTCGGGCGGGTACTGGGCCACTATGTTTCCTTTATCATCATAAAAACGCACTACAACGTTCTTATCGTCATCAATAGCAAAACTACCTACTGCACCTGAAACCACCGGTTCTGAAGATGCAGCAGTTTTGTCCGGGTCCTGTTTCTGTTTGGACAATGTATTTTCATTGGCCTGCCTATTTGCCTGATTGTTCACAGTCGGCGCGCTATTTGTCTGCGGGCCATTCCGGATTCCTATGCTCGGCATATTTAAAGTTAATGTAGTATCTATATTCATAACATTCGCTTGTAAAAATTAATACTTATATCATGACAGATTGCACCAAAATTATAAATATATATTTGCTGTCTTTTTTTTATCAGGGCGGCCGTACCGGCCGCCCTGTGTTTATACTTTCAAGCAGTTCTTCCTGCTTGCTTCTTACTCCTTACTTCTTATCCTTTCGGCAGCAGTGAGAGTATTTGCTGCGGGATGGTGTTTGCCTGTGCAAGCACCGCTATCCCTGCCTGCTGAGCGATCATTCGCTTTGTCAGGTTTGAAGTCTCAACCGCGTAGTCGGCATCCATGATATTGGACTTTGCAGAGTTCAGGTTATTAGAAGTGTTCTGCAGAGTGGTAACTGCCGATACAAAGCGGTTCTGATAAGCGCCCAACGATGCATTTGACAAGTTGATCTCGTTAAGTGCCCCGTCAATCGTCGCAAGAGCAGCGGTTGCCCCGCTTGCAGTTGAAATATCGATACCGGATACGAATGTAGTCACAGAAGAGACACCTGCTGCAGTCGTTCCTGCTGCCAAACCGGTAACACTGGAAGCGGAAGTACCGCCGATAGCAATGCCTGAAGATCCAGTTGACGTCAACGAGATTGACCCCTGGTATCCTGTTGTTAAATTCGCAGCAGAAGAGGTTGCGCCTAAGCCATAGGCCGAAGACATAGAAGATGATCCTGTAGTCGTAATACCTATATCGCGACCGTCCGCAGCTGTCAGGGTTATGACGCCGGTGACGGCGTCTGCAGAGGCCGTTACGCCGGTCTGTGAAGATATAAGGTTGACAGCCTGAGCAACTAACAAGCCCTCTCCACTAGCTGACGAAGCTGCAGCTATTGCTCCTAAAGAGACCCCATTTATCAAAAATGCACCAGCCGCGACAGATGCGGTAGCTGTAGCAGATGCAAGCGGGCCTGTTGATGTTGCATTTGCGATTGCCGTTACATTAGCGCCCGTAGTAGAATTAATAGCAGCGGCAATTGCCCATGCGCTGTCAGTAGTCTGACCTGCCTGGTTTCCAGCCTCAGAAGGTTGGATAGTAACGCCATTAAGTGTCAAAGCACCGTAGGTTAATGCTGCCGGTGCACTACCGGTGGCTCCAGCACTATCGGTATAAGTCGTTCCTGCTGTTAATTGAACATTGCCGGGCACATTACCGCCAATAGTAATTCCTCCGGATGTAGCACTCAACACGACTTGGGCCTGGGTTGTTGCCGCAGCAGCGGAAGAGCCGATGTCAGCCACTGTGCCGCCAAGCGTTATATCGCCGCCCTGCGCATCTGTCAGGGTTATAGCGCCGGTGACGGCGTTTGCAGCTGCCGTTACGCCGGTCGCTGAAGTTAAAAGGTTGATAGCAGTTGCAACTTGAGATCCCATGGTGACAAAACTCCCATTCGCTGCAGAAGCTATTGCCCCTATAGCGACACCATTGACAGTAAACGCACCAGCGGCGATGGCAGAAACAGTGGCCGTAGCACTGCCTACCGCGACTGATGTTTGAGTTGTGGTTGCCGTTACATGAGGAACCTTAGCAGCATTAATCGCATTGGCAATTGCCCATGCGCTGTCAGCAGTCTGGTCTGCGGTTGCGGTTCCGGCCACAGAAGAGCCGACGGCAACGTGATTGATCGTCAAATCACCGGCGTTTAGTGCGACAAGGGCAGCAGCAGTGGCAGTAGTAAGAGTGTCGGCACTGCCATTAACAGTGGTTGAGTAGCCCGTTGCAGCGCCGCTGAGCGCGGAAGTCCTGGCACTGGTAATAGTCGATACAGTGATGGTCTGCCCCGCATTGGCCCCGACTTGAAACGCCGCATTCTGGAAAGAACCATCCAGCAAATTGACGTTATTGAACTGTGTCGATGTTGCAACCCTATCAATTTCTGAAATCAATTGCTGGGCTTCCGTGTTGAGCGACGTACGGTTCTGAGGGGTGTTTGTAGAGTTTGCTGATTCCACGGCAAGCTCACGAATTGACTGCAGGTTGTTTGTTATTGATGTCAATGCCCCTTGAGCAGTTTGCAATAATCCGACGCCATTGTTGGCATTAGTTACCGCCGTGTTCAGGCCATTAACCTGGGACTGCATCCCAGTTGCAATTGCGAGACCCGCTGCGTCATCCGCTGCCGAATTGATTCTTAAACCGGTTGACAGCCTCTCCATAGAGGTTTGGAGAGGGTTTTGGTTGTTGCTTAGAGCTGCCTGTGCAGTGAGAGAAAATACGTTAGTGTTAATTGAAAGCATCTTGTTTTCCTCCTTGAATTTTCTTTAGGGCATCCTGCCCGTTAGCGTCAAGCGTTCAGCGTTGTGCGTTCAGCGTAAAACTGCTCATTCACCTCCTCGTTAAGCAATTTCGCATCAACCATATAAGCTTTTCCGCTTGTATATTGTATCGGAGGTTATTTATAAAACTTTAACGTCAAGTGCGATCGTGGGTATTCGATCAAGATTAATGGATTAATTGGCCGCAACTTCAATAACTTAACAAATCCAGTGTAGTGCGTCCAATTCTGATGTGTTTGCGTTTTAGCGGCGGAAAGGCAAGTTAATCTGTTTTATGCGTATGACAAATAACCTATTACCTTTGTTTTTTATACCTTCAGCCAATCTCCCATAAACTTTATAATATCATCATCCTTTGGCAGTTTACCGCACCATTTTGCAAAAAATCTTACTCTTCTCTTCCACTCATCATCGTAATCCTTACCTTTGGCCTTTTGCCAGTAGACTACAGCCTCGTTCTTATATACGACTCCGAGACAGCCAGGCAAATATGAGATTGAATAACCATTATCTTTTGCCGCCAGGCAGATATCGGCTTCGATAAGGTGATTTGCAATACCCTCGTCAAACCCGCCTATAGCTATAAATGCCTCCCTGTTAATTCCGATAAGCCCTCCCCCGACAGCGTCCCTGTCAGCGTTGAGCGTACTGCGTTCAGCTTTCTGCGTTCCGCGCTCTGCGCTCAGAGTACTGCGTACTGCGTTAGACTCAACTTCTTCTTTTATAAAAAATGGCGTAAAGTTAAAATCAAAGCCTATTCCGAGGCAGTAAGGCGTCATATCAGCATTTTTTACAGGCATACCGGCTACCCCGCCTCTCATTGCTTCAATGAGGCCTTCACCTTTCAAATAAACAATACCAGGCGTCATAAAAACAAGTAATTCCCCTGAAGCCGCCTCCGCGCCCTTGTTGTAGAGCTGTGAGAGGTTGTCGCCTTCAGACTCAACAACCTTTACATCTCCTGAAATACCTGCGAGCAGATCTTTAATTGCGCCGTCATTCACAACGATAATAGTCTCCCAGTCGGGGAATGCAACGCCTTCCGACAGGGATGTAAGACTTGATAAAAGGGCTTCAGCATCGCTTCCGGATGGGACAATGAAACTGACCCTGTCCCTGGTCCCCGGGCCCTGGACCTTGATCTCCGACCCATGCCCCCTGACCCCTGCATCTTTCGTTTCCAGAATAAAGCTTATCACGTCTAATGCCCTTTCTAATGCCTTGCCGTCACGTTTGTAAACGCCCCGCCTTACGTATTTATCAACGCTTTCCTGCATTCCCTCAGGTATGCCTTCTTTTATTGTGTTAAAAAGTTTTTCCCAATTGCCCAATGGGGACAGCAGTTGTGCTACGCCCGCTTTGGAATAATAAGGATCTCCCCCATAAGAACGCCCGTCCAGTTGAAAGCTCTGGACCTCGAACAAAGGCTTTTTCCAGGCAAGGGCCTCCAAAGCAAGGGTCGTTCTGCCCAGGACAACACAATAATTTGCTATGGAAAGGATTTTATAGGGATCATATGTGTAAAGCACTATTGCATCGGGCATGATTTCCTTTATTAAAGCCTCCCGTTTTTTAAAGTCAAGTATAGGCAGCATAGAATGCCATTTAAAAATGCAGACCAACTCGTCTTTAACAAGACCACGGCATAGTGTTTCCCATATCTCCCTTAGCGTAATTACCGCCCAGTCAAACCCGACCAAAAAGGCCAATACTTTCCTGCCCTGTTTAATGCCGAGTTCATCCCTGACAGTTTTCCTTATAGAGCCGGTCGAGTACTTATTTATGATCCCGTCAAGATACATATTGCCGATAGTTACCATCTTGTCCGTAGAACACCTAAATTTTTCGAGATGCTGCACTGTCGACTCGCCCCAAAGCAGGTTTGTGGTGGAATATTCCGTGTGAACGCAAAAATTCAGGATATCCACATAGTAGTCTCCTTCCTGCAGTGTTACATAAGGTATGCCATATTTGGCTGCAATATGCCCTATCTCCTTTCCCCATGGGTTTATCTCATGAAGGGCAACAAACAAATCAGGTTTTTCAATCCGGGGCATCCGCTCAAGGCAGAGATATTCTTCAATACGGGACATGAAAAGCCTGTCCTGCGTAGCCAGCGGCCAGTGCCTTATACCGTCCCAATGAAAAATCAGCCTTATCCATTCATCATAGAATTTATTTGAAACCCTCCTGATTTGCAGTAAGGTTTCCTCGTCAGCATATTCCGATACGAATTTATATTTGTAACCTTTCTTTAATAGTTCGCTCTCATAAGGATAAAGTTCAGAAGTAGTAAAAAATAATATTTCAGCGCCCTCTTTTCTGGCTGCTTCAGCAACAGGAAAGAGATACTTGCTGTGGTGGGGTTGTGCAATATAAAATGCTATCTTCTTATTCTTTAATCTCATGATTATTTTTTTGTACTGTCAAACTTAACCGCTGCATAAGGCCTTTCTGAGTGCTCAGAATATTGCTCTGTGTTCTCTGTGGTCAAGTTCGGTGGTTTAATTTTTTATCCCTTCCCGCACAGCTTGCCGACAAGATCGGACAGGCAACTGTATCCGGCCTTTTTTTCGTTGTATCGCCTTAGTATCATTTCTTTCAGCTCTTTTGGATCATCCATTAATATGACGCCGTCGCCGGTTTCCATATCCCGAAATACTTTATTGAACACAATAGCCGTTTTTTTATATCTCGCCGCCAAACTCAATATCTCCAAATATGCCGCTGATACCATGATATCCGACGCTAAAAACAGTTTGTTTTTAGTGTCCCGACCGGCAAAGTAGACTTTGCATTTCATTTTTTTAATAACATCTCCATAAACGCTGTCAATCACTTCTTCCTCTGTAAGCTCTTGTACGGAATAGCCGACTTTGACCAGGAAAACAACCAGAGGCATATCCATTTGTCCAATAACAGAAAGGACCTCTCTTATTAGAGGTCTGAATTTCGCGTGGTTGATGACAATAACACAAAACTCTTTTTTATCTATTGCGATATCTTCATTGTCCATAATTTCAAGGAAGCCATTCATATATGGATCTTCAATGGATTTAAGACAATAAGCCTCTATTTCGTCAGTCAGAAGAAATATCCTTTCTTTCTCGATGCCAAGCTGTTCAATATACCTCCTTTCCGAGTCCTCTTTCACCACAATATAGTCCATAAGCTTCGCATACAGGAATGCATTATGGACAGCAGGCTGCGTTTGCAGCCCTATAAGGGGCACTTTCTTTTCTTTTGCAAGAAAACAAATCGCAGAATAGAAGCAATCGGAATCCAAAGGCGGCATCATTTCCTTGGATATAACAGGCATTAATATAAGACTATACGGCAAGACATCTATGTCACGATAAGTGACAGGTAAAATAAATCCATAAAAATCATCGAAGGCGGAAAGTTTGGACATCTTCATATCCGTTTCCGGAATGAACAGCTTATATGTCTGCCTGATAAAGGTCTTTAAAAGATCACCTTTGAAACTGTCGGGAATTGGTATACGCTCATGTTTCGTCAGCAAAACATGGACATTTTCGTTTCCCTTAAAAGTTTCTACTGCCTTTGCATATACTTCGTTACTAGGGGTAAGGATATCAAGCTTATATCCATCAGCCCCAAGTATCCGGACCAGGTGCAGCAACCTGCCTTGGTTTGCATTAAATTCATTATCGTCTATAGGAAAAAGCAACTTGTGCATAATAAAAACAGGTCATACACCCCCTAACCTATTCTCCTTTGTATTAATTAGGGTCCGTTTATGAACTGACAGAAAAATTGAGTTTATAAACGGACTCTAATGAGTTTTATCCATCTCCGTCATGATTTCATATGCCCTTTTGAGCAGCTCGTTACCCGTGGCATCTATAAAGCGCGTGACAGCAGCCAGATATGCTTCGCGGCCGGTGGAATTCTCATAGGCCAGAGGGAGGATTTCATTCAATACCTTGTTGATTGACTCCTGAGTAGCAAACCCGGCGTCATAAATAGTGCTGTCATCAGCGCCGCACGCTATCAAATACTTCAAAACGTCGGGAAACATGGCGTTATAAGCGCCCCTGTGCATCAGGACAAGCAGCCTCATATATAAAAGGTCCGCATGGATTTCTCTCAGCGCAAGTCCCTCTTCGATATATCTTGCAGCAGACGCATAGTCTCCGTCGCCTACTGCCATGGCCCCCAGAAAAGAAAGCATTCTAATATAGTAAAGGTTATCGGTAGTTTTTTCATTTTCGGGCACCTGGGACAATGCCCTGCTTAACGACTCTCTTGCATGTTCCCTCTTTCCCATCTTCAGATAGGCGATTGCAGAGTTCAAATTGGCTATGTATGCTGACTCAGACATAGACTAATATAACAGAGTTATGCAAAAAAAATCCGGCCTGATAAATTCCGGTATGCTTAAAATATTGGAGGTTTGAATTTCTTTACGGATTAATTGAGTAAAATTAACTGATCGCTCTAACCAGTTTAAATGCTTCCGCATATTTTAAGCCTATTCGCATTCCCCAATATCCGGCATTAAGCTTTATTCCTTTCAACGACCTGGGATGAGGGAAATCTCTTAACTCCGATTTATACTCCCTCATTGCTTCAATCTTTTTATTGATGCCCTTCTCGATGTCAAAAAATACATCGGGAGAAAAGCTTAAAGGCCAGTTCCATTCCGTCGACGACAAAATTTCGAAAGAGTATATGCCCCTGACCGGCTCCTTCAGCGAAGGACGCGTTGCAGTTATAACCGCATGGTACGTGATCCTGTGATCAATATTCAGATCTTTTTCAAAATGAGTAAAAATCAAATCAGGCTTGAGCTGATTTTTTAATTTCTCGATGACTTTCACAATATCCAAAAACGGCAGCGTGTCAAACCTGTTGTCAGGAAAATCATGGGCGAAAACTTCTTTAACGCCGACTATCTTGTTCGCCCTGTAAACCTGCTTGTTCAACTGTTTTATATCTTCCAATCTCTTTCCCCGGTCCCTCTTATCGTCCCGTGAAGTGACGCCCTCGCCAAGAATCAGGGAATAGGCCTCATATCCTTCCGTGCCCAGCCGGGCAACCGTCCCTCCGCACCCGAGTATCTCGTCATCAGGATGAGCGGCAATAATAAGAATTTTTTTATTCATAATCAGGCGCCGCCCTTTTCGGCCACGAGGTTATATGAAGCAAAGACATGTTCATCATATGGGATTTCGCGCCTGATAATTTTATGTTCCAGTATGCCGATGTTAAAAGCTGAAAATAATTCAGCAAGATGGGCTTTATCGGAAAAATGCACACGTCCGACATTGGTAAATTGCCCCGAGACATATCCGCAGCGTGTATAAATATCTTCTCCCTCACGACCTTTTTTATATTCTGAATGAGTAATGGAAAACCAGTCTATACCCACATATTTTCCTCCCGGTTTTAAACTGGAATGTATCAGGGACAAACAGTTCTTAATTGCAGCAGTTGTATTATGGGTTAAAGAAGCCCTGTCCACAACCAGATCAAATAATCCGGGTACAGGTATTTTCTCGGTAAAGTCGCCGATTAAAATATTGTCTTTCAACTCAGGAAACCTGGTGTGCAACTTCTCTACAACAGCAGGGCTGCCCTCGACAGCAAAATATTCAACGCCCAAATGCCGGAAAAAAGGAATGTTGGCGCCTGCACCGCAGCCCAGCTCAAGAACGCGAAATTTTTTGTCGGGATGGACATATCTCAAAACATAGCTGACCATATCCGACCATGGCCAGATACTCAAGTACATATTCGCCTTGTATGCTTCATCCCATTCTTTGGAAAAATTCATAAATGACCCCGCCTGTAAAAATTATTCAACAACAAAGAATGATGCCGTAGGCATAAAAGGAAACCGTTCTATCCTTACGGCCCCGAGTCCCAAAACATCTTTCAGTGCCAAAGTCTCTCCAGGCCAGTCAGGATGATTCAATTCGTCGAATGCTATAACAGACCCTTTTGTGAATCTGTCCCTGCACAACTCAAGACAAACCTTTGTCGGTTCATATAAATCAAAGTCAAAGTAAGCTAAGGCAATTATGGTTTCGGGATGTTCGGACAGGTATTCCTTGAATGTTAAGGTAGCATCGCCCTTGACCAATTCATATTTTTGAATGTGTGAAAGAGGACTAAAAATTTCATGGCCTCTTAAAACTTTATCAAGATACTGCTCGTATTTCTTTGTTACACTCAAATCTCCTTTTTGTATCAGATCTTTTTTATCTTTAGGGGACACAGACGGGAACCCTGAGAAAGTATCAAATCCTACGATCTTTCTCGTATAGTTAAACGGCTCCAACATTCCACGGAACGTCTGGTACAAGGCCATGTTTTGCCCCCATCTTACACCGAACTCACATACTACTCCATGTATATTTATTATTCTCTTATATATCTCATACATGAACACCATGCGTGACATAGACTGACGTTTTATAAAAAGCCCGAGGTTTTCCAGTTTATCTGCAGCTGGCAGAGGGCAATCCTTATAAAGGTTTATAAAACTCTCCAAACTGCTGTGTTCCTCTTTGCTCTGAACAACTTTTTTAGTTTCGCTCATATAGTTATCCTCCCTGATAATGTTCGGGCTGTCGCCAAACTGATTGCACCCCTGTAATTTCGTCCTTTTTGCGCGGCCTTCAATCAGCTAAATCCTGTCTTGAAATATTATTCTCCATAACAATTCTCATACTCTCAGGTCCGTTATTAAAAAGCAGATCTATAATTGAGAGGAAAGGTTCAAAATCAGCCCACATCTGGTCATATTCCGGATGCTTATACGCTTGAAAATATACTTTGATGTTTTCCTGCTCCCACTTCTCTTTTTCCGCGTACTCCTTCCCCTTTGCCCCAAAGATATACATTGAACAACCAAGCTTCTTACATAAATCAATCAGGTACTCATTTTTTGAAGAGTTTACAGATAATTCACTCGCTTTTACTACGCGGGTCTTTATTTTTAAAATATCCAGCAATTTAGTCAAGAATATCATAGGTAATATCCTTTAAAAAAACATATTCCTTTTTAAAGGTTTCTTCGATCATCGATATATACTCTCCCCCATACCTGGACTTGGCATAAAACTGCTTTATCGTTAACAAATGGCTTCTCTGCCAATTTTTGCTGTTATCTATCTTAAGATCGAAAATATTTATATTGTCGGATCCTCCTGTCAATAAGGGGATGGTCAGAAGATGTTTACCGCCATTCGGACTTTTGATATAATTCCTGTTAATAAACTTATCGCTTTTGGAATATTTAACGTTGTCCAGGAATATATAAATATCAGCAAGTGCAATTTTATGAAATAATCCCAGCCACGGCAGATAAGCGGGTTGATGAGCGGTCAGAATCATAAGTTGTCCTTCACTATTGCACTAATCTTCTGAACAACAGGAGTAGAGAGCAAGGGATATATAGGCAATGAAACTGTGTGTTGCGTCAGATTAAATGCATTCGCAAATATATTTTTTTCTCCCAGGAGCTCCCAATCTTTGACAGGAATAATAGCTTTAATCCCGGCTTCCGAGAGAACTAAAATGATTTTCTCGGGTTGTCCAGTGCCTGTAACGACGACCGCTCTATAACGGACCGGTGATATGTGGCCTTCAGATACATCTAATAAAGGCAATCCGGCCTCGCGATAAGATTCATAAATTTCATTCCTGCGCTTCAGGAACCCCGGCAGTTTCCTTAGTTGTACCCGCCCGATTGAGCCCTGAATGTCGGTCATCTGAAAATTAAACCTCTTCTTTTTATCATTTCTCTGATCAAATTCTCTATAGTCCCTGACAGCATCCACCAACGCTTTGTCTTTAGAAACCACCATACCTCCCTGTCCGCCACTCGTCATTAATTTAGTTGCGGAAAAGGAATAGATGCCTATTTTACCATGCAACCCAACCTGGACACCGCCGATTGAAGCACCTAATGCTTGTGCGCAGTCCTCGATTATAAGCATATCTCTGAAACCGGAAATATCCGCGGGCAATCCAAACATATGTGGAATTATTGCAATATCTGCCCGGCAAGATTTGAGCGCCTGCAAATCAATATTTGGAGAGCAATAACCTGTATCTACAAGCATTTCATCTGCATATGCCATGGCCACCGCATTCCTTAACGCTGAGCAGGCATAGACCGGAAAGGCAACCTTCTTTCCTTTACCGTTCAGAGTCGACAACGCCAGGAATAAAGCTGCTGTTCCGCTTGAAACAGCTACCGCATGTCCCTCAGGCAGTCCTGTAAAATGGCAGAATTCATTTTCAAAGCCTTCAACCTCTTTTCCCTGTGCTATCCAGCCTGAACTAATCACTTTTGCCGCAGCATCTTTCTCTTCTCTATCAAGGGCAGGTTTGTTATGAGGAAACTCCCCGCCCTCCCGTTTATTTTTAAGATAATAGCCGTCTTTAATCTCCATTGGATTGCCGCTTATCAGGGAATACGGAGGTATCTTTACCCCATCAACAATCGTTCCGGCAGCTACTACCGAGTGATGGCCTATGTGAGACCCTCCTTTTATTACGCAATGAGAGCCGACAAAAACATGGTCCTCCAAAACAATATCCTTACAGTCTGTTTTTTCTGATAATTCGAGACATTTTTTATGTGAATCAGCACAATTAATTGAAACAAAAGATGCAATATCGCAGTTATCTCCTATCAAGACTTTTGCACCCTTTGCATTTACTTCGGACATACCGCCAATATAAACATTCTCACCTATTTCAGGCTCGCCGTTAATCCAAACCAGGGGATGAAACCTGTTCCGTTTGAATTGCGTAAGGGACTCGAAGCTCTCCCGGAATTCCTCGGGGTCCATCATTCGAAATCACCCCATTTCAGAAGGCTGCCGCGCCCTATCCTCCTTGTTGCCCTGAGGTTGAGCAAGGTTTCATAGAGGGCCGCGGAAAGGCCGTTTCCCGGCCTTTTCATCCCGATATTCGCGGTCGTAAGCAGTTCGCCTTTCCCTACATCCGAGAGGGCAATAATACTGCGCCTCGCGAGCGTTCGCATTTCTTTTTCCGAAGGGGTCGGTCTGACAATATCGCTTCCCATCATGAGCGAGGCCTTTCGTATCGAAGAGACCCACTCCTTCAAACCCTCAGGATTCTCTGAAAACCAGTGGTCAGGCCCCGGGAGGTCATGATTCAAGGTAAAGTGTTTTTCAAAAACACAGGCCCCGAATGCCACGGCAAGGGAGGACGCGAGAGGTCCCTGAGTATGATCAGAAAAGCCAAGCGCCACCGTGGGGAATGCATTTATCAGCGTGCGCAACCTTAACAGATTTACATCTTCCGGCTGTGTAGGATATTGTGACGTGCAAAGCATTAAAACTGTGGGATAGCCGTCCATTGAACCTATTACATCGAGCGCCTGATATGTCTCCGCCAAATCAGACATGCCGCTTGACACTATCATTGGCAGACCCGTTTGGGCATAGCTTTTCAATAAAGGCAAATTAGTAAAGTCGTCTGATCCAACCTTAATGGCCATAACTCCAAGTTCCAGGAGCAAATCCAAGTCTGAAATATTTTGAGGAGTTGAAAGGAACATAATACCCTCTTCATCACATTTCTCTCTTATTAAAACCCATTCTTCTCTGCTTAATTCATATCTCCGAAACATATCGAGCATGGATTCGGTAATTTCTTTGCCCTGAGAAAGATATGTGTAAGTCTGGGCCGGGTCTCCCACAAATTCTTCGGCCTTGAACGTTTGGAACTTGACAGCATCAGCCCCTGCAGCCTTCGCAACCTTTATCATTTCGCAGGCCAGTTCAAGCTCGCCGTTATGATTTATTCCTGCTTCTGCTATTATAAACGGCTCTCCGCCGCTCTTAATTTCAAAATTCCCGATTTTTATCTCTTGCACAGTATTTCCCCGATGGCTCTACCCGTACCTGCACACCTTTCAACCAATATCTCATCAACATAATGCTCTTTGCAAAACCTGTGATTTTTTAATCTGCCGGCTTCGCTATAACCCGCTCTTATAAATAATTTGTAAGAGCCTATATTATTTGCGTACATGCCGGCCACCAACTTGTTCAACCCGAACGCCTCAAAGGCATGCTTTGAAGCAAGCATAACGGCCTCCGTGCCATAACCCTTGCCCCATTCTCCTTTATTTCCCAGGATCAATCCTATATCGGCAAATTTGTGTATTCGATTTATATTTCCAATTTTAATATTTCCGATATGCTCATGGTTTTCTATCAAAAAAATCCCGAATAAAAAATTGTCCGGGCTTTCATTTATCGACTTCACATATTCCATAATGTCATCAGCAGTCCAGGTCTTAAACCTGCTTTCGAGGAATTGATTTGTCTCTTCATCATTCATCCAGTCGACATAATTATGCGTAACATTATCGAAAGATAAGCTTTTTAAATAAATCCTCCCGCCTTCGATTTTCATATCACTTACCGAACCTTTCTGAACACAGGCTGGAGCAGCCGGCCTTCTATCATCTCCTCAAACATTCCATAGTCAATGCTATATTTGAGTATATCCATCACCTCATCATAAACCGACAGCGTTTTTTCGATTATCTCGTTGTCGTGAGGAAGAGACATGTTATGGCTTCCGGTGAACAGTACCCCTCTCTTCACACATTCCTGCTGGAAAAGCGTCCTCATCGCGAGGGCCTCTTTTTCCTCTGCCTTGACATCCATTACAGTTCTTACCGGATAGCCCGACAAAGACACAATATCGTCCATCTCCTTTTCATGTATCAGATTCATCACACGATTCCGGAGCATCTCTCCCTGCTTCCATATGTATTCTATTGTTTTATTTTTTATCATATACCGGATAACGAAAAGGGCCGCAGCGATGGATGCCGTCTCTCCTCCGAAGGTAAAGGAGAAGAAGACCTCGTCGAAAAGCTTCATGAATTCCCTTTTCCCCACAATAGCAGACATGGGCATTCCGTTCGCCATTGCCTTGCCGACGCATGCGATATCAGGTGTGACTCCAAAGTATTCCTGCGCCCCTCCCAGGGCAAATCTGAAACCTGTTACCACTTCATCAAACACAAGCAATGCCCCATTCTTATGGGCCATCTGCTTTACCTTATTAAGGAAATCATGCTCGGGCGAGGCCAGGCTTACCGGCTCCATGATCACGCAGGCGATTTTATTACTGTACTGACCGAACAATTTTTCAAGGCTCTCGATATTGTTGTAATCAAACGTGAGCGTTAGTTTCCTGACTGCTTCAGGAATACCTTTGTTCATGGTAGTAGTTGCTATGTACCAGTCCTGCCAGCCGTGATAGCCGCAGCACGCCACATAGTCTCTGCCGGTATATGCCCTTGCGAGCCTGACCGCTGCAGACGTGACATCAGAACCGTTCTTCCCGAAACGCACCATCTCTGCGCAAGGTATTACCTGCGTAAGGAGTTCGGCAAGCTCATATTCAAGATAATGGGGAAGAGTGTAAGCGCTGCCATTTCTCAACTGGCGTTCAATTGCCTCAACCACAGGCCCAAAGGCATAGCCAAGAATACAGGGGCCAAGTCCCATTGTATAATCTATGTAAGTATTGTCATCCACGTCGGTAAGCATGCATCCTCGTCCTCCCTTGACAAAGAGGGGCGAGGCACCGACACTGAACTGAAGATAGGACTTGCTGAAAGTCTGGGAGCCGTTCGGTATCGCAGTCAGTACCTTATCAAAGAGGGAGTTGCTATTGCTCAACCGCAGCTGTGGGCCCTTGAGTCCCTGTATGAACTTTCGGTCAGCCTCAGTGGCCCTCCTCTCACCATCCTCGCCCGGAACTATATGCCTTGTCCGTTCGATGAGAGCGGGCTTTGCATTGATCAGGTCAACGACATTGGCATAGCTGAAATCCCCGCTGCCCAGTTCCGCCAGGACATCTTCCAGCACCTTTGCATCATCGCGGTAATCCAAGCTCAGATGTATATGCGAATAACTCTCATCCGTATATGGAACATAGGCTTTCCTGTAACTCTTCGATTTAGTGATAAACGGGTTCACATGCTCTCTTTCCGAAGGCAGCTTCGCTTTCTTGTCAGCATCGCAGATTGCCGTTCCGCTAATTACCTCCACATCGAAGCCGTCGATAATATTCGTGACAATCAGATAGTCCGGGTTCATCTCGCGGAAAGCGGACAGCGCGAAGTTGACAATACGGTAATCAGTAAGGATGCAATCTCCTGTCAGCCTGACAACAATTTCCAGCTCGTACTGCCCGACTGCCTTCGCGAACCGTCCCAGGACGTCATCTGCACCGCCCCGAACGACATACCATCCTTTGTCCAGTGCAATTTCAGCAAGGACATCGTCCTCCTTCTCCACAGATGTCGCGAGGACCCTGCAATCAGCATCTATATCGCGGCAACGCGTGATAATCCATTCGAGTGCCGTTTTTCCGCTGAAATTATGCAGCATCTTTCCGGGATAGCGGCTCGAGCCGTTCCTTGCCTGCACAACAACTCCGATCTTCATAGTGCCTCCAGAAAAAAAAGCTTTGCCTCATTAACAAATAGCCGCAACTCCCATTGCTCCTTTTCTGTATAATACATCGAATCACTCTCTCAGTAAAAGAATAAGGGAATCAACTATCCTCTTTGCGCCCTCTCCATCAACCAGGGCCCTGCCCGTTTGTGACATCTTCTTTCTTCTGTCGGCATCCTCGATTTGATTAAGCGCGCTGCGAACATTATCCAGGAGCATGCCGTCTTCCCGCCACCCGGCATACTCGATAAAACCGGCTTCTTGCCAGCCGTTTGCATTATTCAGCTGATTGTCCGCTACCGCCACAACAACAGAGGGGACCCCCACACTTGCAAGTTCGTATAATGTCTGTCCGCCCGCGGATATGGCCATATCACTTTCTATCATGACAGACTTCATACCTTCGGAGCCCGGAAAATAAATTAGTTCTGTGCGTTCATCGGCAGCAGTCTTTATTTCCTCCGCATTCCCGTATCCCCTGCCGATAATGACATTCTTAGTAACCCGGGGGTATAGCCTCGCCAACAATCTCAACACTGAGGGTGTTATATTTCCTGAATCATCACCGCCAAATGTGATCATGATGCGTTCAATATTTTCCCTGATTTTCTTTTCAGGCACATTCCAAAACTCTTTTCTCAACGGTATATATTTTGGGCCGAGCAGATAAACAATATTTTCCCTCACAGGATAGTGAAGCATTTCTGCTGAAACGGAGCCGTTTACAACCACCCCTTTTGGATATTCTACCCTTTTATTATCATCGATATAGACCGGGATGCGTACAGAACCGGATACCTCCCTATAAAAATCTACGTCCGCCAAATAAGAGTCGATGATAACTATGTCGGAGTCTTTAATGGAGGACAATACTCTCTTTTTATGCTCAAGCCAATTGAATGTTTTATGTTGCCTGTTCTTCAAGACATCGTCAATGCTCGCATCACCGTTTACAACAAATTCCGGCATAATACCGTTGGCCTCAAACGCCTGACAGAGAGAAAGGCATCGCGTAATATGGCCGAAACCGATACGAGCGCCTCCCTCAGTCATCATGAATACTTTAAATTCGCCGTTCTTCGCCATCTTGCAATATCCTGTTCAGCTGACTTCAAAGGAATAGAGTTTCGAATTGTTTAGAAAAAACCTCAGGGAGAAATCACCTTTAATTTTATTCCTGATCGTATAATTGATAGAATCGACTCCTTCAACTTTAAAAGATTTTATGCCTTTGCCGTTTTTAATAACATCCACCAGCACATGTCCCTTTGCCGCGTCCAAATTGAGTGTCAGCCGGCCTCTCTCGCCTTTCAGCAACGTCGTTGTTAAAGAACCGTTATTAGAATAAGCATAGACGAATCCGTCTTTTCTCAAACTCGCAAGACCTATATGAATAAGGTGAAACGCTGGATCGATCGGGGTCTCTTTCGAGCCGGTCCCGTGTCTGAAATTTGCTCCGCCATAATAGAGCAGTATCTTATTGCGCTCAAAAACAGGACTGCCGGCAGTGGTGATAATGCAGCTGTCCCATTGCGACTCGTCATAAGGAATAAACGGTGTATCCGAAATCCTTTTCCATCGCTTACCGTCAGGACTTACCGCAAGGTAGCTTTCTAGTTTACCGTCATGGGTGCCTTTTTTAATTTCATGATCAATGTAAAAAATCCATAGAAGACCAAGGTAGAGCCTGCCATAGTTGAACCCGCAGAGTCCGTAGAAATCGGCCCACTGAAAGCCCTTTCCCACGGCCAGATTGTCGTCACAGGCACCCGGCGCCCATACGGTTTCCGGCTCGCTCCACGAAATAAAGTCTCTGCTTTCGGAAAACCCCACGCACCTCCTTGTCCTCCCTGCTTTATCGATTGAATACGTCTTTACGAAAGCCACAAATCTATCTCTCTTTTCGTCTTTCATAACAGGCGAGACATCGCTGAACCACGTTTTACCTGTGGCGGGATTAGGGAATTTCATAAGAGGGATTACAGGGTTCTTTTCGTACTCCCTGAAATGTAACCCGTCCCGGGAGAAAGCTACGCAGTACCCGGAATCGGCAAAACCAAACAGCTTGAACCTTCTCTCTCCGCCTTTTGCATCGTATAACACGCTGGGGATATGGTACGTCGAAACAATGTTTGTCTTGCAGCGCATCTTATCAGCACCCTTGGAGTAAAAATCCTGTATCTTTTCCCCAAGCGCCACTGTGGGATACACGCCTGGTTTCTCAAAATTGAAATTCCTTCTGAGGGGCTTTTCCCACTGGAGGCCGTCTCCCGACCGCGCATAATTAACAAAAAAACCCCCGCCGTCATTGTACGATTGGTACCACATACGGTATCCCTTTCCCCGCTTGAGGACAGAGCCGTAAACATATGTATGTGTTCCCTCCCATGGGTATTCGGGAGAGAGCACCGGTGCTTTATGCTTGCAAATCTCTCCCTGCCTGAATTCAATACCTTCCATGCTTGCAATAGCAGATGTATCCGGAAAAAGTATTTTCATGCATTCCACCTGTAAGGTAAGATAATGTCCTCATCCTCGATTGCCAGATCTGAAAGCAATACCTCCAAAGACCCATATTTATTGAAATTTTCAGGTCCCAGGCATTCAATATTGCTTCTCAGCTGATCAATACTGTCAACGCCGATAACTACTCCGTCCACCCAAGTTTTTTGAGCAGCAAACAATAAAGCAAGGCATTCCGGTCTCAAATCATATGCCGATGACATGTCCGTTATTCTACTGACCTTTTCCCTCGCCTGCCCGAACCTGCCCTTAAGTGCATGTCCTTTAAGAAAGAAAAGACCCTGCAAGAATACCGACCTGGCAAAAAGCAGACTCCCTCTGCTTTTGAGATTTTGCATAAAACCGTCTTTTAAAAATCTTTGATCAAACAGGTTGAGAGGGAACTCAAACACCATCCTGTCGCCGGCATCCCGGGCTATTTCGACAACCTCTTCAGGGTGGTATACCGAGACTCCATAGTCCCCTATAATTTTATTCCGCCGGAGCGACCTCAGCACAGGAAAAATTATATTCCCATACCGCTTATAGGTATCATACGAATGGATTAACAAGACGTCGATGAAGGGCGCCTTCATGTTGTTCAATGACCCGGCCACTTCATCCTCCACCTCTCGCGCGTTTGAATACTCTTTGCCCGGAAGCTTGCTGATGACCTTGAATGCCTTGCCGCGCTTTTCAAAGTATGCGCCTATCACATTTTCGGCATCGCCGTAAGCGCGGGCTGTGTCGAGCCACTGAATGCCCTGTGCATTGGCATACTCAAGGATAGCAAACGTCCCCTCACGACTTAACTTCTTATCGTTCGCAATTCCGTACCGGAGGCCGAAATTTGCCGTACCGACGATTAATTTGCGTATCATGACTCATTAAACGCAGAAAGCAATCTATGAGCAACCTGGGCTGCGTCCGCATCGCTCATACCCTGATAAAGGGGGATGCTGATTTCCCTCTCATAGAAGTCCTCTGCCAAGGGGCACAATCCCTGTTTAAACCCCATTTGCTGATAATAGGGCTGCAAATAGACAGGAATATAATGGACCTGGACGCCAAGCCCTTTTTCCTTCAGCCTGGAGAAAATGACCCTCTTATTTTCTTTGCATGCGTCCCTGAGCCGTATGGGATAAAGGTGATGGGATGACCTGGCATAAGACCTCTGAACAGGTATATCGAAGTAAGGGTTGTCTTTAAAGGCCTCGATATACCGTGAAGCAATGGCCCGCCTCCTCTCAGTAAAACCATCCAGTTTTTTCAGCTGGGAGGTCCCGAGAGCAGCCTGAATATCTGTCATCCTGTAATTATTTCCCAGAAACTGCATCTCGTAATACCATTCTCCATGTGGCTCGTTCATAAATTTTTCTTTTGTTATGCCGTGTGTCCTGAACTGTTTAAGCCTGCGATAGATTTCAGCATCATTGGTCAACGCGGCCCCGCCCTCTCCTGTGGTCATGGGTTTCACCGGATGAAAGCTGAAGACCGTAATATCAGAGTGCATACAGCTCCCTATTCTGATCCAATCATTATCGCTTCCTCCTGCGCTTTCGCCCTTCGCCCCTTGCCTTCTGTATTCCGCACTGATTGCATGGCAGGCGTCCTCTATAACGAAAAGGCCGTGCCTTTGCGCGATCGCGTGCACGGCAGGCATATCGACCGGGTGACCGGAGTAGTGAACAGGGACAATCGCCTTTGTTGCAGAATTTATCAGCGGCTCAAGCAGCGCTGTGTCCATGTTTCCGCTGTCACTCTCGACATCGACAAAGACAGGCTTGATGCCGAGCATGAGCGCTGCATTGGAAGTAGCGGCAAAGGTTATCGGGGATGTAATGATTTCACTGTCGGCTTCAATGCCTGCAGCGAAATATGCAGCATGTAGGGCGGCTGTTCCCGAGGACATGGCTACAGCATAACGGACGTTTGCATACTCCGAAAGACTCCGTTCAAAAGCCTCTACCGCAGGACCCTGCGTCAGGTAATCGGATTTGAGCACAGCCATTACTGCTTCTAAGTCGTCCGCACCTATGCTTTGCCTGCTGTAAGGGAACACATCAGTCAATCACGAACTCCTTGACCATAGCAGTTATTTCCTCCTGAGCAAGCCATCGTTCGTTCTTATCGCTCCTGTAGGAGAAGCCGTCAGCCATCCTCGGATATTTCAAATATCCGAAATGTTTGGTGTCCTGGAAACTGAACTGGGGTAATATAACGTATACATCGCCCAGGTCAACGGTATTCCTCCCCTCGTCTTCGGATATAAGAGATTCGTGCAGTTTTTCGCCGGGCCTGATGCCGATAAATTCAGATTCGCCATCCGGGCAGAGCGCCTTTACAATATCGGTTATCTTTGTGCTCGGGATTTTCGGCACGAAAACCTCTCCGCCGACGCTATCGCCCGCAGCCCTGCAGACCAACTCCACCCCTTCCAAAAGAGTTATCCAGAACCGGGTCATGCGTTCATCGGTAACCGGAAACTTCTTTTTGCCGGCCTTTGCCAAATCCAGAAAAATCGGGATAACACTCCCCCTGCTGCCGATCACATTGCCGTACCTGACTACACAAAAAGAAGTGTCCCTGGCGCCGACATAGGCATTACCCGAAACAAACAACTTCTCCATGGCAAGTTTCGTGGCGCCGTAAAGGTTGATGGGGCTGACCGCCTTGTCGGTGGAAAGTGCAACAACCTTTTTAACGCCTTTATCTATGGCTACTTCAACGATGTTCTGGGCCCCCAGTATATTGGTCTTCACAGCTTCGAAAGGATTGTACTCGGCTGCAGGCACCTGCTTGATTGCGGCGGCGTGGATTACATAGTCAACCCCATCAAACGCCCGGTAGAGGCGATCCCGGTCCCTCACATCACCGAGGAAGTAGCGTACAGGATAGCCGGTTTCAGGGAATGTCTTGGACATTTCAAATTGCTTGAACTCGTCCCTGCTGAAAATAATGACCTTCCGTGGTTTATAATGCTGGAAAAGATATCCGGTGAACTTCTTGCCAAACGACCCGGTTCCGCCGGTAATCAGTATTACTTTGTCATTAAACATGTGAATCTCCTCGCTGCTCGGTATTTGGGATAGAAAAAATCATAAGATTATATAGCAAATATTATACCATAGGTTAATATATGCTATGCAATTGTAATTTAAGGTTATTCCTACGTTGTATTCAGTAATGCTTCAGGGTTAATTCTGACAAAGGGAAAAAAATTCCTGTCATAAAATTGACTTGTTTTGTTTTCAATGACCTTTATATTGCTTATGCGGCAGATCCTGTCAAACCCTATCTGAGCAGCATCTTCTGAAAATCAAAATATTCATTAAGGATTTTCGGCTCAACAAGTAGCTTAAAAGGCTCTCTCGAAGATTAAACAACTTTCCTTAATTATAGCAAATATTTATCTTTGCAGAGCGAATTGTTGAAATCATCCCGCGAAATCATTGATAATAGTGGCTCGACAAGGGACGATAGATAGATTCCAGAATATATGGTTCAAGAAATATATACCGATAAAATGGGGCAATAATAAAAATGTGCGGAAATATCCCTGAACAGATCACACAGGAAATAGAAAAGCTGGTTAAAGACCTGAACTATCACAGCTATCGTTACCATGTTCTTGACTCGCCTGTAATATCTGATGAGGAGTATGACCGTCTCTTTTTTCATTTAAAAAAACTTGAAGAAAAAAGTCACTATGTCCTCCCGGATTCACCCACACAAAGAGTCGGAGCTCCTCCGCTTGAAAAGTTCGCAAAGGTCAAACATACTGTTCCCATGCTTTCGCTGGATAATGCCTTTACCAGCGAAGAAGTAAAAGATTTTGACGCCAGGATAAAGAAGCTGCTGAACACTGATAATGAGATAGACTACACAGTTGAGCCAAAGTATGACGGACTTGCCATTGAGCTGACATATGTAAAGGGCCTTCTCCATAAGGCGTCGACAAGAGGTGACGGCTACGAAGGCGAAGATGTGACGCAAAATATCAGGACTATTAAAGCGATTCCGCTCAAAATTGAAGTCCGGGGTAAAATCCCGGATGAAATTGATATACGGGGAGAGGTTTACATGAACCTCGATGAATTTGAAAAACTGAACAGACAAAGAGAGCTCTCAGGCGAACCTTTATTCGCCAACCCCCGGAATGCCGCGGCAGGGTCCGTGAGGCAGCTTGATCCTTCAATTACATATTCCCGAAAACTCCATCTCGCATGTTACGGAATAGGGACTGTAAAAGGGATGGATTTCAATAGCCATGAAGAATTTATCAATTGGTTGAAAGAAGCAAGATTCCCTACACCACATTTGAGACGTGAAAAGGGGATCGGCAAAGTTCTTGGTGTGATAAAAGAACTGGAAATGAACAGAGGCTCTTTCACATACGAGACAGACGGTGCCGTCATAAAAGTGAATGATTTCGGGCTTCAGCAGAAATTGGGAGTCAAGACAAGAGAACCTCGCTGGGCCATTGCTTACAAATTCCCTGCTCATCAGGCCACAACAAAGATAAAAGATATCAGGGCAAGCGTCGGAAGAACGGGGGTCATCACTCCCTACGCCATTTTCGAACCGGTCCCGATTGGGGGTGTTACAGTATCGAGATCAACTCTTCATAATTGGAACGAATTGGCAAGGAAAGATATCAAAATAGGAGACACTGTTGTGGTAGAGAGGGCAGGCGATGTTATACCTCACGTCGTCGCGGTCATAAAGGAAATGAGGAAGGGTCAGGAAAGGCCTTTCCCGATACCTGAAAAGTGCCCCGCATGCGGCTCGAAAGTTGTCAGAGAAGAAGAAGAGGTTGCAGTAAGGTGCGTTTCCCTCCACTGCCCGGCACAGCTGCAGGAGAAGATTATTCATTTTGCGTCCAGAGGAGGTATGGACATCGAAGGACTCGGCGAAAAAAATGTGCAGCTTCTATACTCAGAAGGGCTTATAAAGCATTTTGAAGACATATTCAAGTTGAAAAAGGAAGACCTTATTAAACTGCCGAGATTTGCTGAAAAATCGGCCCGGAATCTTATAAATGCGATCAATCGGTCAAAGGATACCACTCTTGCCAGGTTTCTCTTTGCGCTCGGGATACTTCATGTGGGCGAATACGCGGCTAAACTGCTCGCAAAGAACTTCGGGAAACTCGAAGACCTTTATCATATAGAACCCGGTAAGATTACGACGATAAAGCAGATTGGCGAAAAAATAGCTTCTTCTGTATCAACGTTCTTCAATGACGAAAAGGATATCAAAACCCTTGAAGCCCTCAAAAAGCATGGGCTGACAATAAGTAATCCCGATTTTACGGCAGGGAAGAAGGAAGAGAACCCACTAGAAGGTTTGACGTTCGTAATCACCGGCACACTGCCGAAACCCAGAAAAGAAGTTGAAGATCTCGTGGAACTTCACGGAGGTCATGCAGCTTCTTCAGTTTCCGCAAGCACCGATTATCTTGTCGTCGGTGAAGATCCCGGGTCCAAATTACAAAAGGCGGAGTCTTTAAGAGTTAAGACTATTACCTATGACCAATTGATGAGAATAATCGAAGAAAGAAGCCGTGCTCCCAGGCTTTTCTGATAAATGAAATTCTTCGACATTAGGGAGACAGCATGTCTTCTCTGACTGTTTCAAGAAGAAACTGCATTGCAAAATACGAAGCCTTTTCCTTATTTGAAGCCCTGTCGCCCGACAACAGCAACTCTTTAACTATAGTTTCTCCCCCGGTGCTTACTGCAATATACACAAGTCCCCTTTTCTTCCCCTCGAGCACATCCGGGCCGAGATTGCCGGTGGTAGCAAGCGCGTAATCTGTCTTAAGCAAGTCCCGCACTTTCTCTGCCATTTCACGCGCAACAGTCTCGCTGATTACGCCGTATGTTTCGATAATATCCGGAGCAAGGCCGAGGATGCTCAGCTTTGAAGCATTTGAGTAGGTCACAAGGCCCGCCTGAAAAAAAGCGCTCGAACCGGGCAGCATCGTCATCCAGTGGCTGAGCAGGCCGCCGGTGCATGATTCAGCGAGCGCAAGCGTCAGACCTTTGTCACTAAAAAGTTTATGCACGCTCCTGACAATACTGAGGACCTCTTCGTTCATCTATATAACCTATAATGAAAAAATAGTCATGTCAAGAATTTTCGGTAGTGGGTCAGCTTGTTTTTGCTCTGGATCACCTGTGTTTTCAGTAGTGGGCTGGTAACGAGCCAGCCCGCATATCGAGAAATGGCGACAATAGATAATTTTCAATACTTGCCAGCGGTAGGAATCGAAAAAGATTAATGAACCCACTCCCCGGTCTAAAGACCGGGGTTTCAGGCCTCTGGCATAATCTGACATGCCCTTTGCTATTTTTGTTCCTTTATATATTTAGCCATTATTGCTTCCTCTACTTTACCTACTGTTTCGGCAAAATAGCCGTCTGCCCAGAAGCTGTCTCCCCACAGAAATTCTTCCAACTCTGGGAACTCCGCTCTGATCACCTTGCTGGTTCCGCCTTTTAACCTTTTTACAACATCAGCTACACTTTCTCGTGGCCATATCTGAATCAGAATGTGCACATGATCCTCTTGCACATTCATTTCTGAAAGCAACCATCTATTTACTTTGCACGCCTCGTACAACAATTGTTTAATTCTTGCGGCTATTTTGCCTCGGAGAACCCTTTTCCTGTACTTCGGTATCCATACCAAGTGCAAGCGTATTCGATGTTTTGTATGGGCGCCTGTCCAATATCCGGGCATACCAGATTATGCCAAAAGGCACCTCCGCTCCGCCACAGGGCTCCGCTCCGGGCGGCCATTCACCCCCCAGGTTAAAACCTGGGGTTCACTGGCCGTTACATATTGATACAGAGCCATTGCTGTCCAAGATAATCTGACATCATTTTAACCATCCCTGTAAAATAAGTCTTTTAGACAGACAAAATCGCCATATCGAGACCAGGTTACCCTTCCATTTTTTTTCAAGCTCATTATGCTGTCCAATTTCAAAAACTCAATGCAATTTGCTCTGCGTCTCCAATCATAGGCGGAGCCGCATAAGGGTTATCAATCCAATGCCATAAGTCCCTGTACGCAAACAGATTATATCTCAACATTGCAACCATATTGCTCAGTGACCACCCAAAGGTTGACCTGAACTTCATATATTTCAGCACCAATATCGCTATCAATGCTGTCCAAATCTGTATCATCAATGCATTCGGGGTGGTTCCCACAAATGTCTTTATTTTGAGATTCTGTTTGATCGTCTTAAAAAATATTTCAATCTGCCACCTGTCTTTATATATGGCTGCGATAGTAGTAGCTCCGAAGCCCAAGTGATTTGTCAAAAGGACGATTACCTTATCGTTCTCCTCATCCCATACCTCTATCCGCCGCAGTGCATTAGGACACAGCTTCCTTGAGTAATACTTCTCAAAAGTGATAAGCTCGTCCCTGAGAATATTTCTGTTCTTGGGCACCATTCTTTGCTCTACTGCTTTGAAATATGCATTGTCTCTCTGACGTGTCACAAAGTAAACTCCCTCCTTAGTCCATCTGCCATAAAGCTCATAATCGGTATACCCACGATCCATCACCACAATGGAGCCAGCTGGAAAGAAAAGTGTTTGGGCAATATTTACTTCATGCACTCTGCCCTCAGTAATATGAGCAAATACCGGTAAATACCCGTCATGATCCAACAGTAAATGCAATTTTACCGCTCCCTTTGTCGTTTTGTACTTCGCCCAATCGAACAAACTTGTGCAGAGTTGGATCACTGTAGCATCAAGACTGAAAAGTTGATTCCTGAATCTGAATTTCCTCTTGCCTTCCCCCATTACATGGCACCTGGCTAAAAACCGATAAAATATTTGCTCATACAACTGCCAAGGTCTATGCTCATTTGCATATGACAGTGTTGATCGATTCGGAGCCGAGGACACACCGAGATGTTGAAGCTTCCCCATGCAGCTGGCCAGTCCTCCACATATCTCTCTTAATGAATGAGCCTGACCCAACTGACAGAAAAGCATACCAACAAACTGCTGCCAGCACGTAAATCCCTTCGCACCCTTTTCCGATCCAGTATCATGCACCGCTTCGTAAAATTCTCTCTTCGAAAATAACTGTAGAATCTGCCCAAAAATACTGCTAAACTTATTCATCGGAAGCCTCCTTAACAGATAGTTTTTCTTTCGCAAGATAATTTTACCTGTTTTGGGGCTTCCGCCCTAAAATTTATTTTGGACAAGTCTGATACAGAGCAAAAACAAACTGACCCATTACCGAATTTTCTGATGTATAATATGTTTATGCAGGCAAAATTGCGGGAGATGGAAGTACCTTTATAAAAATGTTAGGCAAGATAGAGTAATGGATTTATTCAACCAGGAAGAAAAATCTTCGGAGAAATCCGGCCCGTCCGCTGCAACTGCTCCGCTCGCTTACCGCATGGCTCCTGCTACACTCGATGAATACGTAGGGCAGGACCATATTATTGGCAAGGGTAAGCTTTTGAGGCGGGCCATCGAAGCCGACAGGATTACCTCATTAATCCTTTACGGCCCTCCCGGCACCGGCAAAACAGCACTCGCCAGGGTCATAGCAAACAGGACTCAGGCACATTTCGAATGGCTCAATGCCGCAGTTGCAGGTATCGACGACCTCAGAAAAATCATACAATCGGCAAAGGCGCGCAGATCAAAGGGCCTGCGCACCGTGCTTTTCCTGGATGAAATTCACCGGTTTAACAAACTGCAGCAAGATGTGCTGCTGCCTGATGTTGAGGAAGGCGTTATTACGTTGATTGCTGCGACTGTCGAAAACCCTTTCTTCTATGTCAATTCCGCGCTTATTTCGAGAAGCCAGGTTTTTGAGCTGAAACCGCTCAGCGATGAGTCTCTTCTTAAAATTCTTGACGCGGCAGTGCAGGACAGAGATCACGGGTTGGGGAATATGAAAATTCAGGTCGACAGCAACGCGTTGCGCCATATTGCTAAAATGTCAGACGGCGACGCCAGAAAAGCACTTTCCGCCCTGGAACTCGCCGCACTCACCACCGAGTCCGATGAGGACGGCATCTTGCATATTACGCTTGCCACAGCAGAAGAATCGATCCAGAAAAAGGCCGTTTTATACGATAAAAAAGGGGACCAGCACTATGATACAATTTCGGCTTTCATAAAAAGCATGCGCGGCTCCGACCCCGATGCGGCTGTCTATTATCTTGCCAAAATGCTTTATGCCGGAGAAGACCCTCGTTTCGTGGCGCGAAGGATTGTCATATGCGCTTCAGAGGATGTAGGCAATGCAGACCCTATGGCTTTGGTTGTTGCGACATCAGCGCTGAGAGCCGTTGAATTTGTCGGCATGCCCGAGGCAAGGATACCTCTTGCCCAGGCAGCCATCTATATCTCTGCTGCTCCGAAAAGCAACGCCTGTTACCGTGCGATCGAGGCTGCAATGGGTGATATAGAAAATGAAGAGACTCTCGAAGTGCCCGACCATTTAAAAAGCAGCAGCTATTCAGGTGCAAAAAAACTCGGCCATGGTGAAGGCTACAAGTATCCACACGACTACGGCGGACACGTAGAGCAGGAATATCTCCGAAAAAAGCGCAGCTATTATAAACCCTGAAAGCGTCGAGGAGAAAAACATGAAAACATTTGGCAGTGGGTCAGTTCTCTATAGGTGGGCAGGGCGATACAGCGGCACCCCAAAATTATTGTTTTCTGTTTTAGTGCTTTTCTTTATTTTTGCTCCCGCGCAAAGCTACGGTGTTGAGAGAGTTATCAGGACAAGTGACGGGAAAGTCATCACCTTTATGCAGATGATTAAGGAAATCAGGAACTCGAATATTATCTTTGTCGGCGAAGCACACACTGATACCGAACACCACGCTGCGCAGCTGCAGGTCATCAAATCACTTGAAGCATTGTCGGTGACTCCCGCAGTCGGGCTTGAGATGTTCATGGCCGACTGCCAGAACGAGTTGGACCGCTGGCTGGCAGGCAGAATAGAAGATGAGGCTTTCATCAGGATCTACCTGGACAACTGGGGCTACCCATGGCAGTACTACAGGGATATTTTCCTTTATGCAAAAAAACACCGGATTCCGATGATAGGGCTGAATGTTTCCCCTGAAATTACTCAAAAGGTGTCACAGAACGGGTTCGCTTCGCTCACACCCGGAGAGCTCAAACAACTGCCGCCTCAAATAGGCTGTGATATTGATGAACGGTATATGGATTACATTAAGAAGGCCTACGAATTCCATGGAATGGAAAGCAAATCCTTTATACATTTTTGCGAGGCGCAAATGATATGGGACAAGGTCATGGCATGGAACCTCGCTAAATACCTGACTCACAATCCCCGCGCAACCATGGTGGTCCTCGCAGGAACAGGCCACGCATGGAAAAGGGGAATCCCGGAGCAACTGCGAAGGCAGTATGAATTCCGTTATAAAGTAGTGCTGCCTGAAATACCTGACCGCATAAACATCAGCACCGTAACAACCGAAGACGCGGATTATATTTTATTGCAATAAAAACAAGACTACTTATGGATTGGATCGGCAGGGGCAGGCTGTTTATCGGAGTGCTGGGACACCATCATTGGGACATGGTCAGTACAGCTTTTCTTTGCGAGCAATTAGTCTTTTAACAAAAAAAATTGGACGCTGCCGAAATCCAGTCCGTCAACTTCCTTTCCCCACTAAGAACAGATTCGGATATTGTTGCATTGTGAAAATTGGGATTTGCCGACTAAGTCAGTTTCAGTGCTTCGAAAAACAAGTGCCCCCCTTCTCCTGCCTTCCGCCGCTCCATTGCATTTTCGCCGCTTTTTCTGTTTTAATTTTCAGATACATAAAAAATACAGGGGCGGAAAGGGGTCATATGATAAAACTGGTTTTACTCAGACACGGAGAGAGTGAGTGGAATAAAGAAAACAGGTTTACGGGGTGGACAGATGTTGACCTGTCAGAGAAAGGAATTGAAGAAGCTAAAAAGGCAGGCCGCACGCTGAAAGATGCAGGATTCGACTTTGACTCTGCCTATACCTCGGTACTGAAGAGGGCCATAAGGACCTTATGGATCGTACTGGATGAAATGGACCTGATGTGGATTCCCGTATATCCTTCATGGCGTTTAAATGAGCGGCATTACGGTGCGCTGCAGGGTTTGAATAAGGCGCAGACAGCGGCCTGCTATGGAGAAGAACAGGTGCACATATGGCGGAGGAGCTTTGACATTCCGCCGCCCGCTCTTGAAAGCGCAGACCCCCGTTACCCGGGAAACGATCCCCGTTATAAAAAACTCAGCAGCACAGACCTGCCGTTGACGGAAAGTCTAAAAAACACAATAGCGCGGTTTCTGCCGCATTGGCATGAAACTATCGCTCCAGCTATACGTTCAGGCGAGAAGGCAATAATCGCCGCGCACGGCAATTCCCTCAGGGCCCTTGTAAAATATCTCGACGCCGTCCCTGACGACGAAATCGTGGCAATGAATATTCCGACCGGGATCCCGCTGATTTACGAGCTTGACAAAAACCTTAAGCCGCTTCGGCACTATTACCTCGGCGATGCAGCAGAAATTGAAAAAGCCGTGCAAAAGGTGGCCGGCCAGGGCAAAGCATCTGATAAATAATATATCAACCATGTTCCCTGCGGTCTTGCCGCAGGGAGTGTTCAATAAATTACATTGTATTCCGACTTCTGCCTTCCTGTTATAATAAAAGATGCTTCAGGTAAGCAATCTATCAAAAGCTTACGGGCAACAGGTGATCTTCGATGCGGTCAGCTTCACGGTCAATCCCGGAGAGCGTATCGGGCTGGTCGGCAGAAACGGGCACGGCAAAACCACCCTCTTCCGCATGATACTCGGTCAGGAGAAGCCTGATGATGGAGTAATCAGCATACCCGCCGGTTATACAGTCGGCCATCTTTCCCAGCATATCCGTTTCACCCGGCCGACGGTACTGGAAGAAGGCTGCGTCGGTCTCCCGGAACCAGAGGATGGCAGGGACGAATCCTACAAGGTAAAAACCATTCTGACCGGACTTGGCGTATCGCCGGGTGCTTTCGACCGGGGCCCTTACGAACTCTCGGGCGGATACCAGATTCGCCTGAACCTCGCCAAGGTGCTTGTGGAGTCGCCGAACCTCCTTCTCCTCGATGAGCCGACCAATTACCTCGACATCGTCTCTATACGATGGCTTACCCAATTTTTGCGCAACTGGAAAAACGAGCTGATTTTAATTACCCATGACAGGGACTTTATGGACAGCGTAACAACCCATACTATGGGTATTCACCGCTGCAAGGTCCGAAAAACAGCAGGCCCAACCCAAAAGCTTTATGACCAACTGCTGCAGGAAGAAGAGGTCTACGAGCAGACAAGGATCAACGAGGGTAAAAAACGTAAAGAGGTGGAACAATTTATCAACCGTTTCAGGGCACAGGCGACACGGGCCAGGGCCGTGCAATCAAAAATTAAAGCACTTCAGAAGAAAGAGACGCTGGAGAAAATCGCTGCCATAAAAAACCTTGATTTCGAATTCAGTGCCGCGCCATTCACAGGAAAGTTTCTCCTTGAGGCAAGCAGCATTTCATTTGCATTTGCCCCTGAAGAGCCGCTTATAAGCGGCTTCAGCACGGCCATCGGGAAAAATGACCGCATTGCCGTCATAGGGAAAAACGGCAAGGGCAAAACAACTCTCCTGAACCTGCTGGCGGGAGAATTGCCTCCTTCGAAAGGGACAGTTACACACCATCCTAAATTAAGACTTGCCTACTTCGGACAGACCAATATCAACCGCCTCAACCCCGGCAAGACCGTTGAGGATGAAATACTCGATGTGCTGCCCGAATACAACAGAAAAGCTGCGCGTACAATCTGCGGCATTATGATGTTTGATGGAGATAAGGCGCTGAAAAAAATAGGGGTCCTTTCCGGCGGAGAGAAAAGCCGCGTGCTGCTCGGGAAGCTCCTGGTAAGCCCTGCCAATCTGCTCCTGCTGGATGAGCCGACCAACCATCTCGACATGGAATCGATCGATTCTCTCCTGGAGGCGCTTACAGCCTTTGATGGAGCGGTTATAATAGTTACCCACAGCGAAATGATCCTCCATGCTCTTGCTACGAGACTTGTCGTATTCGATAATGACCGGGTGAGCGTATTCGACGGCACTTATCAGGATTTCCTCGACAGAGTCGGATGGGCAAATGAAGCATCAGATGCGGGCGGCCCCGTTCCCGGTAACAGTGCCCGTGGCGCCAACCTAAGCAAAAAGGATATGCGAAGGCTCAGGGCTGATCTAATTAACGACAGGGGAAGAGTACTGGGAACGCTCAAAAACAGGATTATTGAAATCGAAGGGACCATAATGGACTTGGAGCAGAAAGTTAATGACGACACAGAGGCTCTGCTGGATGTTTCGGTAAAAGGGGACGGTGCGTCAATAAAAAACCTGTCAAAATCACTGCATGAAACAAAAGGACAGATTGATGCCCTTTTTAACGAGATGGAAGTTCTGGCCTTACAACTCGAAAGCAAAACAAAAGAATTCGAACAAAAAATAAATCAGGTTTCAGGCATTGGGCTATAGGCTATATGTTTTAGTATGTTGCCTATTGCCCATTGCCTATTGCCCGTATTGCCTATTGCCCGTAATTTTTTGCCTTGAGTAGTTCTCCCAGGCTGCCAAGAGCGCCGGAAGACCTTCCTTCATCCCTCATGGAGGCCTTGTAACGCTTGAAGTCTTCCCGCTCCTCCATCTCCTTGAGCGCCTTGCGGCTGAGGAGCACTTTACCACGTCCGGCGTCCACTTCGAGTACAGCAACCTGCATCGCCAAACCAGCGGGAAACATGCGGTTGTGGTCTGAGCCGCTCGGCGTATCCATCTCGGAATTTGGGACCAGCCCGGTAAGCTCATCACTTATTTTCACAAAAACTCCGAAAGGCATGACCTTCTCAACTATCCCATCGATAATTTTACCTTCGGAAGGCAGGACAAGCTTTTTCACTTCACGCTTCGGCTGCATGGAAAGAGAAAGCTTCCTGTTCTCAGGATCAACCGCAACCACATATGCTTCAACCTGCTGGCCGACCGCAACCACTTCTTTCGGATGCTGTATGCGCCGGCCGGCCCCGAGATTCGAAATGTGCATTAAACCATCTATTCCAGGTTCCAGGGTGACAAAAGCACCAAAAGGCGCAAGCCTGACAATGGTACCGTTTACTTTTTCGCCCACAGGATACTTCTCCGTCACAATGCACCATGGATCAGGCTGTATTGCTTTTATACTCACCGTCAGACGCTCTTTGTCCCAGTCAAGCGATAAAACCCTGACCTTCACTTCCTGTCCGATGGACAGCACATCCTCCGGCTTCTCTATTCTTCCCCAGGATATTTCGCTGAAGGGGACCAGACCGTCAATGCCGCCAAGGTCGACAAAAGCACCGAAACTCTGGAGAGCCCGCACTTTCGCGGTAATGTCCATCCCAACTGAAATAGTCTCCTTAAGAATTTCTATCCGGGCCCGGCGCTCCTCCTCAAGAGCGGCACGCCGCGAGATCACTACGGTGCGTCCGCCTTCCTTATAATCCAGGACCTTGAACGAGAACGTCTTTCCTATATAGTCGGCGCCCACTTTTCCACCTCTGATGTCAATATGAGACCAGGGACAGAAACATACCACGCCGCCTATAGAAACCTCGAACCCTCCTTTTATCTCCCGCTTGACCTCTCCGTTTATTGCTATTCCCGCGCTGAAGGCCTCGCGGACTGCGTCCAGCCGCAGGGAAGAATAACCATTTAAAAGAGTGGTAAGATGTCTGGTTCCGTCCTGCACAGAGAGGAAAAAAGCATCTACAACGTCCCCCTCTCTCACCCGGCATATACCGTTTTCGTCGATAAATTCGCTTAATGTTATCACGCCCTCGCTCTTTCCGCCGAGGTCTATATACACAGCATCGCCGGAAATGCTGATCACTCTGGCAGTGACCTTCTGGCCGGGAGTGAGTCTTGCAGAAGCAGCGCCGTTCTTCTCAAGCAGGGCGGCAAAACTCTCTTCTTCGGGAGCACCCTCCGGATCCATAGAGTCTGTGGCTTCTTGTGGAAAGCCGGCTGCCGTAATCGTTTCCTGCCCTGTAGTATTTAGAGCAGCATCCTTTACAGAATCATCAGACATATTGTGTACCTCTCATTGAACCTCCCCGCAGCAAGCTTCGGGGTATTCTAAAATCTTCCCTCCCTTGACGGGAGAGGATGCAGGGAAAAGCATATCAACGGAATAAGCTTAATTAGCTTAAACTCTAGTTTAAAGGATTTAGTCCGCTCCAGTCAATTCTGAGAATTATTATGTGCTTTACCTTCCGGTACCGGAATAGTATAATTTTATATATGGAGGACACAATGGAGCAGACGAAGAAAAATCCTTGTCCGGATTGCACTTTTTGTCAGTGTTGCAGCGAAACGCGTTGCAGCATGTGCAGGCCTTCTGCAAACAATAAACCGAAAAAAGAAAAAAAATTAAAGGTACATAAGCCTCTTTTCAGGCCATATTAATTACATACCCGTAGTGCATTCGGATTGCCCATATCTTTAGCAAAAAGGTAGTATATATACTGCATCTGCATTGAGGCTTTTACTGGTATAACAATGAAATCTGATTATTCCCTGAAAAAAACTGTCTTTTCAGCTCAGGTCAATACGTTCAAATAAGGGTTAACATACATGGATATCACGCAGGAACTGGACCGCCTTAACCCGCGGCAGCGCGAGGCGGTGCTTCATACGGAGGGTCCGCTCCTGGTCCTTGCCGGTGCAGGATCAGGAAAAACGAGGGTGCTCACTATAAGGACCGCCTATCTTATACACAAAGGCATCCAGGCTAACCATGTACTGGCAGTCACCTTTACGAATAAAGCCTCCCGCGAAATGAAGGAGCGGGTCTCGTCCATTCTCAAGGGATTCGCGGGTCAAACTGCTGTTCCCCGGAGCAAAGGTCCGGTCGTCTCGACATTCCATTCCCTCTGCCTTGCCATCCTGCGCCGGGAGATCGAGCGCCTTGGCTACCGCAAGGACTTCACCATCTACGATACGTCGGACCAGCTCTCTCTATTAAGAGGCATCCTGACAGAGGTCAAGTTTGCAGACAAAAGCTTCAAGGTGGAGGCTGTCATGGAACGTATCAGCAAGTCCAAGAACGACGTGCAGCCGACGACAAATACCCCGACCTCAAAAACCGCAAAAGAAGATGATATAGACAACATCTCGGAGTACCTTTATCCCAAATACCTTGAGGCTCTGAAATCCTTTAACGCCCTGGATTTTGATGATCTTATCCTGTTCACCCTCAGGCTCTTCAGAGAACATCCCGAGGTGCTGAAGAAATATCAGGACAGGTTCAGGTATATCATGGTAGACGAATACCAGGACACCAATCGTATGCAGTATGATTTCATAGGCCTTCTCGCCGGCGAGCGGAAAAACCTCTGTGTAGTGGGCGACGACGACCAGTCCATCTATGCCTGGCGCGGAGCCAGTCTGAGCAATATCCTTGATTTCGAGCATGACTTTCCAGGTGCGACTGTGGTGCGGCTTGAACAAAACTATCGATCCTTTGGCAACATCCTCAAGGCCGCCAACGGGGTCATTAAAAACAACGACCGGAGGATGGAAAAGTCCCTGTGGACAACTCAGGGCGACGGCCCGAAAGTGATGCTGTACAAGGCATCCGGTGGGGACGAAGAGGCGGAATGGGTGGCAAGCCGTATCCAGCAGGTAAAGTATGAAGAAAAACTCTCTTTCGAGGATTTTGCCGTGATTTACAGGGCCAATGTCTTTTCTAGGCAGTTTGAGCAGGCTATGCGTAGGCTGCACATACCGTATTCGGTGGTGGGAGGCATGAGCTATTTCGAGTACAGGGAGGTAAAGGATATTGCCGCCTACCTTAGGATTATCGCAAATCCTCGCGACGAGCTGAGTCTTCTCCGGATGGCAAACACGCCCAAACGCGGGCTGGGGCCGACCACCCTCGGCAGTCTCTCGGACTTTGCCCGGCAGCAAAACATCACGCTCCTTGAGGCTTTTGTCAGGGCCGATGAAATAGACGGCCTCACCGGGAAGACTGCCGAAGCTGCGCAGGGGCTTGCAACAATGGTAGGCAAGTACAAGACTTTATTTGATACTAATAAGGAGATGTCCGCATTGCTGAGAGAGCTTACCTCGGAAATAAACTATCGCGACCATATCCAGGGACTCTACAAAACTCCCAATGCAGTATCACAGCGCCTTCAGAATGTTGAAGATTTCATCGGGGCCCTTGCACATTTCGAAAAAAAAGATGACTCCCCTACACTCCAGGCATTCCTCGAAACACTGGCACTCACGGACCTCCTTAGAGACAAGGAGGAGCGGAACGGAAACGGTGTTACTCTCATTTCCTTCCACTCGGCAAAGGGACTGGAGTTCCCGGTGGTTTTTATTGTTGGCGTGGAAGACGATATCCTTCCACACAAAAAGTCCATCTATGAGGCTTTCGGTCTGGAGGAAGAGCGGCGGCTCATGTACGTAGGCATAACACGGGCCATGAAGGAACTCTACATCTGCTATGCGGGCCATCGAACACGCTATGGCAAAAGCACACCCTGCAACCCCTCGCGCTTCCTCGACGAACTGCCGGAAGAGACGATCAGGAGAATCGAGGGAGAGGACAAGAGCGATTGCATAGATGAACAAGCGGCGGCGAAGGCGTTCTTCTCAAACATTAAGAACATGCTGGGAGATTGAGAATTTGTAATAATGGACACAAAAAACTGCAATCCATAAAAGCCTATTTCCCCTCCTTTTCGACAATGTCCAGCACTTCACTGATCTTTGCCGCAATCAGTGCCACTGCCTTTTCGCCTTTAACCGCTGACGCTTTCCCTGGATTGCCCCACACCCCCCCGGGCCAGTAACGGACCTTGTCCTTTACGCTCAGAGGCCTGGGTATTTTAGGATACTCCTCCCGTGCCCTGCCTTTAACGAGTTCGGGGGCCAGGTACAACACCATTGACGTCTCCATTTCGCCGGCATGTGAGTCGTTGGGAGTTTCGGTCAGCACGGACAGTTCGTTCCATAAAAGGTCATATGGAGTGAAAACAGCTATTGTTATCTGATCGAGCCGCTCGACGAGTTCTTCCGCAGTTTCCTTAAGTGCCGACATATGAAGGCCGCCCCCATGGCCTGAGACGAGCACGAATTTCCTGAGTCCCTTCTTGTATGCTTCAGTAACAATATCTCTTGAGAGCAGCCTGAGTGTTTCCGGAGCTATGCTCAGGGTCCCGGGGTGATCTTTCGTCGTGGTGCAAACCCCGTAATCAACAACCGGCGCAAGAAAAAATTCCTTTTTCCGTTTCACCCGCTTAAGAGCCTCATAAATAATTAAAGAATCAGTATTCAGCGGAAGATGGCTGCCGTGTTCCTCTATGGTCCCGAAAGGAAAAACTATAGTTTTGGTCCGGCGCAAATACTTCCTGAATTCTGCCATTGTAATGTTTTCCAAAATAATCATGGTCCTCCTCACTTAGTTTTTAGCTCATTATAAACCATTACGGCAAATGATGGAAGACATCAGAAATTCCTCTTATATATTCGGTAGTGGGTCAGCTTGTTTTCACTCTGGATCACCTGGGTTCTCGCTTAGAAGCGCCTGCTTTTGGCAGTAGCTGACTGGTAACGTCCAGTCCACATATCGAGAAATGTCGACCACAGATAATTCTCAACACATGCCGGTGATTGAATTGAAAGACTAATTGATACAGAGTAAAAATAAGCTGGCCCACTGCCGAATATTCTCTTGACTTTATACAAGATAAGTTTTATCCTATATCTAGAAAGGGGGAAGCTGTGGTACGGGTAAGACGGCAGCCGGGTATTATGGGTCATTTAAAAAAAAGGAGGCAGTCATGGCAAGCGCAAGAAACATAGGCATCACAAATTACTGCGACTTAGTATTTGATGAACTCACAGATATGAAATCACGGGCACTTGATCTGGTCGGAAGCATCGAGAATATGAAAGGTGAGGAGAAAGAGATTGTGAAGTCACATATAACCCATCTGCGCGACATTGCAAATCTCATTGACTGGAAGCTCGAAATTCTAACAAGGGTATGTCCGGCCGATTGGACAAAATACTCTAAAGGGGCTGAAAACGTCGTCTCAGTGAAAGAGCCGGAAGGATTTGACCGGGAGTTTGCGGCGGCCGGGGATATGGGCGGATAGTTATCAATTAAATAAAATCGATAACAAGGCGAATCGAGATAAAATGGCAGGACCATTACCCGCCATTTTTTTTGCCCGCTCTGAGTGCTTCAATTCATAAATACGTGTTGCGCTTACAGGTTCAGTACAACAGGTTGAAAAAGGATGCCAAATACTGTACGCTAAGCTATAGGTAGTTGCAGTTCCTCACCATTCTAAAAACACGGCCAGAGTTCCCCTGGCTTTAGCCTGGGGATGAATGGCCGCCCGGAGCGAAGAGTAGCGGAGCGGAGGCGCTTTTTGGCATAATCTGGCATGGCCGGATATTGGAGTGGAGCCCATACAAAACATCGATTGCGTTATCATCTGGTATGGATACCGAAGTACAGAAAAAGAGTTCTCCGAGGGGAAATAGCCGCAAGAATTAAGCAATTGGTGTACGAAGCATGCAAAGTAAACAGATGGCTGCTTTCGGAAATGAGCGTGCAAGTGGATCACGTGCACATTTTGATTCAGATATGGCCGCGAGAGAGTGTTGCAGATGTTGTAAAAAAGTTAAAGGGCGGAACCAGCAGAGTAATCAGAGCAGAGTTTCCAGAGCTGGAAGAATTTCTGTGGGGAGATAGTTTCTGGTCTGACGGCTATTTTGCCGAAACAGTAGGCAGTGTAGACGAAAATGTTGTTGCAAAATATATACGGGAACAACAGTAAGGTCATGGCAGGTTATGCCAGAGGCCTGAAACCCCGGTCTTTAGACCGGGTGAGTGGGTTCATTGACCCAGGAAACATATGGCCCTTGAATATACGCAAACGTTTGCCGTACCGTCTATCGAAGAGATCGTCAAGGAAAAGTTTTCTGAAGCACACTCCATAAAGCTCCTATGGAAGGGAAGGGAATCCTTTACTACCATTTTTGACGCTGTCAGAAATGCTAAACGGCTTCTCTGCCTTGAATTTTATATATTCAGAAATGACGAGACCGGCTCTGAACTGGCTGATATCTTGAAGCAAAAGAGCCGGGACGGGGTGCGGGTATACCTGCTGTACGACCATTTCGGATCTTTCGGAACACCACGGGCCTTCTGGGACAGCTTGAAAGAAGCCGGCATCGGGACAGCGGCATCACGTCCGTTTAAATGGATTTATCCATCTTATTATGTCCACCGGAACCACCGGAAGCTTATTGTAATTGACGATCAGATGGCATTTACCGGCGGACTGAACATCGCCAACGAATACAGCGGTTTTCATCTGAGGCTCAAAGGCAGGAAATGGCGGGACACAGGCATTATGCTCGAAGGGCCTGTGGTACACGAACTCTTCAGGAGCTTCAGGAAGAACTGGCTTGTCTGGGCAGGCGAAATGATCGCATCTCCGGCGGAAGTAATTCAAGACGGGTCTGATACAGGTTGCGGGCATGGCGGAGACGGCTGCGCCATTCCTGTCATGCCTATTTTTGTTAATTCGTCCAGGGGAAGAAGAAAAATGCGGAGGCTTCTCTATTACAGTATCAACCATGCACGAAAAAGCATCGCCCTGACTACCGCTTACTTCACTCCAAGCAGGAGAATGGTTGAGATCCTTGAGCAAGCAGTGGAACGCGGAGTGCGCGTAAGGCTGCTTGTGCCCGGGATAACAGACTTCCCTCCGGCGGCGTATGCGGGACGCGCTTTTTTTTCCCGGCTGCTGAAGGCCGGTGTTGAAATTTATTCCTATGCCGGCGAGATTCTGCATGCAAAGACCTCCCTTTTCGATGAATGCTGGGGAATCATAGGCTCCACCAATCTCGATTTCCAGTCCCTTCGCTATAACGACGAAGGAAATGTAGGCATACTCGACCTCAGTTTCGCATCTAAAATTAATGACCTGTTCGAGGAGGACATTAAACACTCTATAAAAATAGATCCTGTGGAATGGCGCTGCAGGCCGCTTGAGGAAAGGGCAAAGGAATACTTTTTCTCGTTCTTCAGACGGAGACTTTAGGGTCCGCGAATAATATAAGGAGAAGCGTTATGGCGAATGATGAAACATATGAAGTAATTATTGTGGGAGGGGGACCAGCAGGGCTTACAGCCGGAATATATTGTAAAAGAGCTGCGTTGAAAACGGTCCTTTTCGAGAAAGGATTGCTCGGCGGCCAGATTGCAATATCAAAAGAGGTCGACAACTATCCGGGACTGGAGGGCGTAACCGGGTTTGATCTGGCAGAGAAACTGGTACATCAGGCCGGCTCCTTCGGCCTGAGAGTCATCCAGCAGGAAGTTGCATCGATAAACTGCGGGCCCGAGTTCCATTCGGTCCGGCTTGCCGGTGGTGAACTGCTCCATACTGTTGCCCTTATTATTGCAGTGGGAGGGACCTTGCGAAAGCTCGGAATCCCAGGTGAAGCGGAATACCAGGGAACGGGTGTTTCCTATTGCGCTACATGCGACGGCTTCTTCTTCAGAGACAAGACGTTAGTTGTCGTCGGTGGGGGAGATACCGCTGTCGAGGAGGCAGTTTACCTGTCAAGACTGGCAAAGAAAGTATACCTTGTTCATAGGAAAAATGCGTTCCGGGCAAGCAACATACTGCAAAGTCGTATTATGTCTGAGCCCGGAATTGAAGTAATTTGGAACACGATTATTACGGAAATCAAGGGAGACGGCAGGAGTGTTGAAGCGGTCTCTTACGAAAATACCGAGACAGGAAAAAAAGGAGAATTACAGGCGGACGGCGTCTTCATTCTTATCGGCTATTCTCCAAATAATCAGTTGGTCCCCCCTGAAGTCCGAATGAATGAACAGGGCTTCGTAATTACGGATGATAAGTGTGAGACAAGCGTGCCGGGCGTCTTCGCCGTTGGAGACTTGAGGCGAAAGTTTGCAAACCAGATCGTGGTTGCCGCCTCCGATGGGTGCATCGCAGCGCTGGCTGCAGCGCATTATGTGGAAATGAGAAAAACCGCGTCCCGGTAGTCCCGATTGTTATCAACTTTAACGAACGTTGATATTAACTTTAACAAGTAGTATCATTAAGTGATCATGCTGAGAAATCAAATGGCACATATTTTTTACATTTTAGTCTGCGTCTTTTTTGTCACAAAACCGGAAGTCCTCTTTGCCGGAGAGGTGACAGATGAGGCCCAACATATCACCTCTGTCATTAATAAGGTAATCGATGCTTATGGCGGCAAAGAGGTTGTTGAAGGGATACATTCCCTTCATGCAAAAGGGGAAATCCAGGCTTTTATGCGTCAGTACCATGGGACATATGAGCTTTATTTCAAAAGAGACAGGAAACTCCGCGTAGAAACTAAATACGAGCACTTATCGGAACTCAGGATATTGAATGGCGACAAAGGATACAGGAGCGATGACGGACTTCCCCTTGAAGAAGTATTCGGCCCAAGGTACTTTTCGATGTTATATCAGTATAAGCACCTGGACATACTCCATGATCTCCTGAGGGGATCATATAAGATAAGTTCCGCCGGAAAATCTTCCGTAAACGGTAATAATGTTGAGGTCTTTAGACTGCTTGATAAAGAGGGTACTGTAATGGATGTTTTTATTGATGTGAATAATTTTCTTATCGTAAAAATTACAGGTTATTTTAGCGACGACGATAAAAAGATGGATCTTTCTGTAGAATTCTCGGACTTCAGGAAAGTCGGCGGCTCTCTATTTCCCTTCAGTATCACCAATTATGCGGCAGGAATGAAGATAGCTCAAACGGTGATCGACAAATATTACATAAATCCGGATATTGAGGATTCCCTTTTCGGATCTACGAACACTCAATCGTTGTAAACAAAATCTTTCACCAAATACGCTGAAATAAATAATGGCAATTCGTTATTAATAGCAGGAGAAGTGGAGCACTTGTTTTTCGACGCGCTGAAACTACTTTTGCCGGCAAATCTCAATTTTTCCATAGTAGCGATACCCGAATCCGTTCTCAGATGGGGCTCGGCGTTACTCGCCCCCTTTACAGTAGAGCCGTGCATCGCGTCGAAAACCAAGTGCTCCACTTCTCCTGTCTTTCCTGCAAAAACAACTGACCACTACCGAAAATTAAGGGGCAATTATTATTTTGACGACCTTTTATCTGCTACCTGGATACGGATGGTTGCCCTTTCAATTGCAGCAGTAGCGCGCCCGAAATCAATTTTTTCAGCCTGCCGCAGCCGCTCTTCGGCCCGTTTTCTTGCTGTGAGGGCCCTGTCAATATCTATGTCCTCAGCCCTCTCGGCGCTGTCAGCAAGGACCACAACCTTATCAAACGTAACTTCAGCATATCCTGAACTCACAAAAACATATTCTGTTTTACCGTCTTTTTTAATAATGAGCATACCGATGTTCAGCGTGGTGATGAACGGCACGTGACCGGGCAACACGCCAAATTCGCCCTCGCTTCCTGTGGCAGTAAGCTCATCGACATCCTCGCTCAGTATAAGACCGTAAGGTGTTACAACATCAAGTCGTATCTTATTGTCCATCCCAAACTCCTGTGTGTTAGTAAAACATTCAGCATCGAGCGTTAAGCTAAACTACCTGCTCCAGCCAAGTTTTCTGGCGTTCTCCTCGGCTTCCTCAATAGCTCCAACCATATAAAAAGCCTGTTCCGGCACGTCATCATATTGACCATCTGCAATTGCTTTGAATCCCTTTATGGTGTCTTCGAGCTTCACATATTTACCCGGCCTGCCGGTAAAGACCTCTGCAACACTGAATGGCTGGCTTAAAAACCTCTGTATTTTTCTCGCTCTCGAAACTGTGAGCTTGTCATCTTCGGCAAGCTCTTCCATACCGAGAATAGCGATGATGTCCTGCAGTTCCTTATAGCGTTGCAGGATGGATTGCACTTTTCTCGCAACGCCGTAATGCTCCTCGCCAATGACCAGGGGGTCAAGCGCGCGAGAAGTTGAATCAAGCGGATCAACAGCGGGATAAATACCAAGCTCCGATATTTGACGGGAAAGAACAACCGTTCCGTCAAGGTGCGTAAATGCAGTAGCAACAGCAGGGTCTGTCAGGTCATCTGCAGGGACATAGATTGCCTGCATCGAGGTGATTGCGCCTTTCTTGGTAGTCGTAATCCTTTCCTGGAGAGCGCCCATATCAGTACCAAGGTTAGGCTGGTAACCGACCGCAGAAGGCATTCTTCCCAATAGTGCCGAGACCTCTGAACCTGCTAGGGTATATCTGAATATATTGTCGATAAATATCAGCACGTCCTGACCCTCGTCCCTGAAAAACTCGGCTGCGGTAAGGGCGGTAAGGGCGACCCTGAGCCGCGCTCCAGGAGGTTCGTTCATCTGCCCGTAGATAAGAGCAACATTTTTAATAACCCCCGATTCCTTCATTTCACGGTAGAGGTCATTCCCCTCCCTTGTTCTTTCCCCCACGCCTGCAAAAACCGAAACACCGCCGTGCTTCAAGGCGATATTGTGGATCATCTCCATAATAACAACGGTCTTTCCGACACCGGCACCGCCGAACATGCCCATTTTCCCGCCTCTGACAAACGGCACAAGGAGGTCGAACACTTTAACTCCGGTTTCGAACACCTGAGATACTGGTTCCTGCTCAATAAAATCGGGAGCAAGCCGGTGGATAGGCATCCGATCAGTAGTTTCTATAGGTCCCAGCTTGTCATAGGGCTCGCCGATAACATTCATTATTCTGCCGAGGGTAGCCTTTCCAACCGGGACAGAGATAGGTTTTCCTGTATCTGTGACACTCATTCCCCTGACAACTCCGTCCGTGGTTTGCATGGCAAGAGTCCGCACCTTATTGTCACCAAGGTGAGATGCCACTTCAAGCGTAATGTCAAGAGTCGGAATGCCTTTTTCAGAATTGCCCGGAGACTCTATTTTCAAGGCATTGAGTATGGCGGGGAGTTCCTTTTCAAACTCCACGTCGACAACCGCACCGATTACCTGCGATACCTTACCCTCGTTCATAATGCACGTCCTCCTGTATTTCGTGTTATATATTTATTGCTTAAGTGCTTCAACACCGCCGACGATATCCATCAGTTCCTTCGTGATGGACGCCTGACGTGCTTTGTTGTACTGCAAAGTCAAACTGGATATCATGTCATCAGCTGCTTTCGTAGCATTTTCCATTGAGGTCATGCGGGCGGCTTCTTCCGATGCCTGCGACTCGAGGAGCGCCCTGAAAACCTGTATTTCAAGATTCTTCGGCAAAAGATTATCGAATATTGCCTGTTGTGAAGGCTCATACAGAAAATCGCGGGCTTCTTCCTGGACATCCGGCTGGTCCGTATTTCCGGTTACTGCTGCAAGAGGCAACAGGCGTACTACCGAAACCTTTTGCACGAGCGCTGACTTAAACTCGTTATATACAAGAACGACTTCGTCAAATAGTTCACCAGTATAATTCTCTATAATGTCCGCTGCGATTTCCTTTGCATTCATATAGGAAATTCTTCCTGAAATACCTGTCCATGAGCGTCTCACCGTCTCGCTTCTCCTCCTGAAAAGGTCCGCTCCCTTCTTGCCTATGGCGCTTACACTCACTTCCGTCCCTTCAGACTTAATTTCCCTGATAAGCTTTATGGAGGCCTTCAAAATGTTGGTGTTAAAAGCCCCGCAAAGGCCTTTATCACTCGTGAGCACCATCACCTCAACCTTTTTCCGGGGCCTTACTTCCAGAAGGGGATGTCCTGTTTCAACAGTCCCGGCCAGTCCGGTAAGTACCGCATGCATCTTATCGGCATATGGCCGCAGCTCGATAATACGTGTCTGCGCCTTCCTGAATTTGGCTGCCGCAACCATCTTCATAGCTTTTGTAATCTGCTTCGTGCTTTTAACAGACCCTATTCTCTTTCGTATCTCTTTTAAACCTGCCATTCCTTACACCTCTAAGCAACAAAGCCTTTCTTGAATTCTGCTACCGCGTCGTTCAGTTTCTCTTTCAACGTATCATCAATCGCCTTTTTGTCCCTTATTTCATTTCGCAGGTCAGACTTTCTGTCCTTCATAAAGCTGACGAATTCGGCCTCAAACTTTTTTAATGCCTCCACCGGAACATCATCGAGGTGGCCCTGTGATCCTGCAAAGAGAAGCATTACCTGGTCCTGCACAGGGAGCGGCACATACTGGTCCTGTTTCAGGATCTCAACCATCCTCTTTCCTCTCTCGATCTGTGCCATTGTTGATTTGTCGAGGTCGGAACCGAACTGGGCGAACGCCGCAAGTTCTCTGAACTGTGCAAGATCCAGCCTGAGCGTTCCGGCAACCTGCTTCATAGCTTTTGTCTGTGCCGAACTCCCGACACGGCTGACAGAGAGGCCGACATTGACCGCCGGCCTGATGCCTGCATAGAAGAGATCCGGCTCAAGGTAAATTTGTCCGTCCGTAATGGAAATGACGTTTGTGGGAATATAGGCGGAAACGTCCCCGGCCTGCGTCTCAATTATAGGAAGGGCGGTAAGTGAGCCTCCGCCAAGTTCATCACTTAATTTCGCCGCTCTTTCGAGCAGTCTCGAATGGAGATAGAATACATCGCCGGGAAACGCCTCACGTCCGGGCGGACGCCTCAGGATGAGCGAAAGTTGTCTGTAGGACGTAGCCTGTTTGCTAAGGTCATCATATATAATCAATGCATGTTTTTTGTTGTCCCTGAAATATTCGCCTATGGCGCACCCGGTATAAGGTGCAATATACTGAAGAGGGGCCGGCTCGCTCGCTGTTGCAGAAACCACGATAGTATGTTCCATAGCTCCATACTGCTCAAGGGTCTTTACCACACGCGCAACGCTCGCCCTTTTCTGGCCTATGGCAACATAGATGCAAACAACATCGCCGCCCTTCTGGTTGATGATAGCATCAAGGGCAATCGCCGTCTTTCCTGTCTGGCGGTCACCGATAATGAGCTCTCTCTGTCCCCTTCCAACCGGGATCATCGCATCAATTGCCTTTACTCCCGTCTGGAGCGGCTCCCTGACCGGCTGCCTGTCAACAATGCCCGGTGCAACAACATCAACAATTCTGCTTGTCTTAGCATTGATCGGCCCCTTGCCGTCAATAGGCTGCCCGATAGCATTTACAACCCGTCCGATCATTTCCTCTCCGACTGGAACAGACATGATCTTTCCCGTCCTTTTGACAACGTCGCCTTCCTTAATGTCGGTGTCCTCGCCGAACAGGACCGTTCCAACCATGTCTTCTTCAAGGTTAAGCGCCATGCCAAAGACATTATTGGGGAACTCGAGAAGCTCTGAAGACATGCAGTTGTCGAGTCCGTAAATCCTGGCGATACCATCGCCGACCGAAACGACAACACCCACCTCGCTGACATCAACGCGCTTCTCGAAATCGGTTATCTGCTTTTTCAGATACTCGCTAATCTCATCTACCTTGATTTCCATGCAATCACCCCTTTATAAGCTTATCTTTTAAAAGCCCCAACTGGCCCTTTATACTACTGTCATACATGGTACTGCCGACCTTTATCGTCACGCCGCCCAGAAGCGACGGGTCCATAACGAACTCAAGGTCAATATCGCCGCCGGTAACCAGCTTCAACGACTCCGACAACTGTGCTGCATATTCCTTGCTCACCTGCACCGACGTAGTGACCACGGCTTTTGACCGTTTTTTTATCTCGAAGTACTGGGCTTGTATAGCACTAATGATCTCGGAAAGTGCACCGATCGCGCCTGTCTCCACCAGATATTGGAGATATTTGGATGCCTTGCCGGACATTTTGAGTTTCACGCTTAAATAAGAAATGATGCGCCCGATCTCATCCGCGCTGAAGACAGGGCTTATCATCAGGTTTCTGAAACTCTTATCTTTCTCCATTAGATTTGCAATAGCGCTCAACTGTCCGATGCCCTGCGGCACTTCATTTAAATCAACAGCACTCATGAATTGCTTCGCGTATCGTTTTACACCTTTGATCTTTTTCAATTTTTACCCTCTAACAGTTTGAGTGATTCCTGCAGAAGCCTGTCCTGGTCCTCTTGGGTCATTTTAGATTTGATTTTCTCTTCTGCGAGTTGCATAGCCGCCTCTACTGCTTCAGTCCTGATGACATCCTTCGCCTTTTTGACCTCATACTCGATATTGGACTTTGCCTGCTCAAGTATTTTTGCACTGAGAAGTTCACCTTCCTCAATCAGACGGACCTTCTCACGTTCACCGGAACTCACCGAAGCGGCCTTAATTCCCTCTATTTCCTTGTCTTTAAGTTTAAGCCTCTCTTCGACTTCAGCCAAGGCCTTTGCAGCAAGCGCTTTGGCCTCCCGGGCCTCCTGTATGCTCTTCTCGATCAATGCCTTTCTCTGCTGGAAATAGTCCTTCATCGGTTTACCGGCGAACTTGACGAGCACAAAAACCAGAATACCGAAATTAACCAAACGCCAAACCCATTCCATAGCAGAGCCGACGTGTTCTCCGCCCCCTTCCGCAGCAAAGACAGAAGCGGCAGACGCCAGAATGCAGAACCCGGAAGCCGCAATAAAAGTGAAACGACAAAATATATCAGATTTGGATTTAGCTTGTGTTATCTTTCTCATGCCTTCACCAGTTTTCTTACGATCTCTTCGGAGAATTTTTCAATATCAGCCTTTAAAGCAACCCTCGCCTTCTCAGCCTCGGACCGCAACTCCTTCCTTGCCTGTTCAATCATTGCTAAAGCCTGTGCTTCGGCCTTTGATAATGTCTCTTTCTGCAGGGATTGTCCTTGCTCCTTTAAAGCATCGAATGCTGCTTTAGCCATATTTCTCGCTGCCAACAGTTCAGCGTTCATTCTTGCAATAGCCTCATCTTTTTTGTTGATCATAGACTTGGCGTCATCGAGCGCGCCGGTGGTTGCACCCTCCCTTTGCCTCATTATTTTTGCAATAGGCTGGAAAAGGATACGATTAAGGACAAAAATAAGGACCAGAAAATTAACGAGGAGAACAAAAAACCATCGATTGAACTCTAACATAATTTCACCTTTGTTATGGTTTTTATAACGTCGAAAAGAAGGATACCATACAAAGACATATCTTTGTCAAGAATTAGAAGTCAATTTCAATTATAAATTTTTATAATTATATAAAAAAGAAAGCAGGGTCAAAATAAAGCGGCTTATCAGGTAGTTAGGTAGCGTCGAAAAACAAGTGCTCCACTTCTCCTGCCTTCCTTGCAAAACAAACTGACCGCTGCCTCTTATCAGGTGTCGATGTCCCTGTGCACTATGTTTACTGCCAGTTTATACTTTGAAGCAAGGTCCTTTGCCAGGTACTCCACAATGGCCGGCGAGCGGTGCCTGCCGCCCGTGCACCCTATTCCTATTGTGAGATAGGACCTACCCTCTTTTATATAGTAAGGCAGCGTAAAATCAAGCAAAGCGCCGACGCGAGCGAGGAACTCCGTAGTCTCATCATTTTTCAGGACAAAATCAGCAACTGCTCCGTCAGTGCCCTTAAGCGGCTTGAGTTCGGCAATGAAGTACGGGTTCGGCAAAAACCTCACATCGAAGAGGAGATCCAGGTCATACGGCGACCCGAACTTAAAACCGAAAGAGATCATGGTGACCTTGATCCCGCTTACGGTCTCACCGGCCTTATGTTTCGAGATGATCCGGTTGCGCAACTGATGCGGCGTAAAATTCGAGGTGTCCAGCACAGTATCAGCTGCATCTCTGATGACTGAAAGGAGACTTCGTTCCCCCTCTATAGCTTTTTCAAGATCCTTCTCCCCGCTGATTGGCACCATGGGATGGGGCCGTCTAGTTTCTTTGAACCGGCGGACCATGACCTCTGTTTCAGCTTCAAGAAACAATATCCTGATATTGTAACGGCTTTTCAACGATGAAATGATGCGGTATGCATCGGAAAGAAACAAGTATTCCCTGATATCGACGCCTATCCCGATATTTCTGATGTCCTTTCCTGCCATTATTGTAGAGAGAAAAGGCTCTATGAGTGTTACCGGAAGATTGTCTATGCAGAAATAGCCGGCATCCTCAAGGGCCCTCAGAGCAACGGTCTTGCCCGCTCCCGAGAGCCCGCTGACTATTATCACTTCGATCGGAGGTATTTCCGCCGGCATCTATTTGGCAGGCTCTATCAACCCATAATTGCCGTCATCACGGCGATAGACAACATTGACGTCGCCGCTTCTGTCATTTGTAAAAACAAAAAAGTTCTTGTCGAGGAATTCCATATGGTTGACAGCCTCTTCGGAACTCATCGGTTTCATATCAAACCGCTTGTGTTTTATTATTCTGCCGTGCTCGATACCTCCGCCTTCAGGCGTCTCTGTTGTCTTCTTTTCACCTTTGCGGTGATCGTGCAGCTTCTCTTTATATTTCACGACCTGTTTTTCGAGCTTCTCCACCACCTGATCGATAGCTGAATACACCTCGCCGGTCTTTCCCTCGGCCTGGATTTGGACACCATTTACTTTCAGAAGGACTTCAGCCTTATGCCTGTACTTCTCCACACTCAGGGTTACAACCGCCTCAGTAATATTGGACAAATACTTATCGAATCTCCCGATTTTCTCCTCGGCATAACTTCTCAATGCCGGTGTTATGTCAAGATGACGGCCATTCATGATAACGTTCATACTGCTCCCTCCCTTAGTCGTTATTCGTACTTCTTTCTCTGGTTTTGCGGGGGGATCTTAAGTTCCTCCCTGTATTTTGCAACAGTCCTGCGTGCTATATTAATATTCTGTTCTTTCAGTTTATCTACTATCATCTGATCACTGTAAGGATGCATAGCGTCCTCTTCGACTATCACTCTTTTAATCAAATCTTTGACCAGGGTAGAAGAGACATCGCCTGTATCAGACTGGATCGCACTGCTGAAAAAGAACCTGAAACTTGATACCCCGTGATCGCAGGAGAGGAATTTATTCGAGGTAACTCTGCTGATGGTGCTCTCATGCATGCCGATGTCCGTTGCAATATCTTTAAGGTTCAACGGTTTCAAAAACTGCATCCCCCTGTCGAAAAAATCCGACTGGAACTTGAGGATACTCGCTGAGACTTTATATATGGTCTTGTTCCGCTGATCGAGGCTCTTGATCAAATCGGTGGCCCTTTTGAGCTTCTCCTTCAAGAACTCCCGCTCCTCCTTTGTAAGCATATCTTTTCTCATTAGAAGCTTGCGATAGCTGTTATTAAGGACCAATTTAGGCATCCCCTCTTCATTAAGGACTATCTGATAGCCTTCATCTGTTTTGTTTATATAAACATCAGGCACGACATAGTTGGTCTCCGTACTGGAAAAAATCCTGCCGGGCCGCGGCTCAAGCCCCTCGATTATTTTTACCGCAGTCATAATGTCATCCAATGTCGCATTGTACTGCTTTGCAAGATTGTTGTATTTTTTCCGTTCCACGAGTCCCATGTGACTGCCGACAATCTTTCCCACAAGAGTCTCGCCAAGATTAAGTGCATTAAGCTGCAGCAGCAGGCATTCCTTGAGGTCCCGCGCTGCAACGCCTGGAGGATCAAAACTCTGGACCAGTGCAATGGCTGCCTTGACGGTCCCGATATCCGTATCCAGAGCAGAAGCCAGCTCTTCTTCCGAAGTCCTGAGGTAGCCGTCTTCATCGACGTTGCCTATGACCGCTTCGGCCGCCATCCTGACGTGATCATCTGAATTGCAGAGCCTCAACTGCCACAGCAAATGATCGTAAAGGTCAGGCTTTTTTGAATAGAACAATTCATATGAAGGCTGCTCATCGACGCCGGGCGAAAAATAGCCCAGGTCTCTTCCGTCGCTGCTTCGCTCGTCGAAATAATCATCGACACTAAAGCTGGCAATGTTATCAAAGAATATCTCTGTATCGAAGACCTCATCAGGGGCCGCGACCGGCGTCTCTTCTCCAGTAGCCTCTTCTGTTTCCGGCTCTTCGACCGACTCTTCAAGAAAAGGGTTATCAACAAGCTCCTGGTTCAATACCTGGGACAGTTCAAGCTGCGGCATTTGCAGAAGTTTGATAGCCTGCTGCAGCTGGGGAGTAAGGATAAGCTTCTGCGAAAGTCTTAGATCGAGTCTATTTTCCAGGGCCATCAGAGTCTGAATTCCTCCCCAAGATATGCTTCCTTCACAGAAGGGTTATTAATAAGTTCGTCAGGCATCCCCTCAGCCAGAATAGAACCGTTGTTTATTATATATGCCCTGTCGGTTATGGACAGCGTTTCTCTCACGTTATGGTCAGTGATCAATATACCGAGCCCCTTTGATTTCAAATAGTTGAGCATCTTCTTCAACTCGATGATTGCAATAGGGTCAATGCCGGCAAAAGGCTCATCAAAAAGCATAAATGTGGGTCGAAGAGCTATGGCCCTTGCAATTTCAGCGCGCCGCCGCTCTCCGCCGGACAATCGATAGCCGTCCCTGTCTGCAAACTCCTTCAGGTTGAACTCCTCAAGCAGTGTTTCGACCTCTGATTCCATGTCCGCCTTCGTCCTGCCATTTCCGCCAGGGCACTTGATCTCCAGAACTGCCCTCAGATTATCTCTCACCGTCAGCTTTCTGAATATGGAGGGCTCCTGCGGGAGGTAGCCCATTCCCTTTTTTGCTCTCTTATACATCGGCAATCCCAGTATATCTTCACCGTCAAGCATGATGCTGCCCTGCTCCGGATGTATCATACCAACAACCATATAAAAAGTTGTAGTCTTCCCTGCCCCGTTAGGGCCGAGCAGCCCCACAATTTCACCCGTACTAACCGAGATATTGATATCTTTTACCACATACCTCTTCCCATACGCTTTCGCAAGGTCTCTTATTTCAAGAATATGTCGGTTCATAGAAAATTATAGGTGATAGGTGATAGGTCATAGGCGATAGGTCATAGGTCATAAGGTGAGATTCTTTACCCATTACCTGTCACCCATTGCCTATCACCTGTTACTCATTGCCCGTCGCCTTATTTTTGCCTGTCCTTGCTGACAATAAAAACTTTGCTGTTTTCAACAATGGAGTGATCATCTTTCATAAAATACGTTATTTTTGTGCCGGTTACCACGTTTTCTCCTTCCGAGGCACGGGGTTCACCGGTAAATACAACATACTCTTCAGGTTCGGCATAGTAAACGGCAAACTTTGAAGTTACCACTCTGTCCCCCCTTACGAGCTTGACATTGCCCTCGGCATCGATCTCCTTAATGTTACTGCCGCCCTTTTCTTCCGAATAATGGACAAGCATTTTGTCCGCATACATCGTCCGATCTCCTTTTTTGGTTACCACATTTCCTTCAAAGAGAGCGGTTTTGGCCTTTTGGTCAGTAGTCATTTTCTGCGATGTGACAACTGTCGGCTCCTTAACGGTCTTGTTCTCCTCAGCTGCAAAAACCCCGGTCGCAAACACAATCGCAGCAAACAGCAAACCGGCCATCAAGCCGGCCATTATCTTAAGGTCTTGCATAATAAAAAGTCGCCTTTACATTTTTGTTCAATGTTGCCTTGTCATTCGTAGCGTTCAAATCATCACCCTCAACATCAAACCTTTTACCTATTATATGCACCCTCTGGTCAGAAGTGAGTTCATTCTTCGATGCATCCCAAAAAAGTGTGGGGGTTACTATATCATAATCCTTGGTTGATGCAGAAATATGACCATCGATTTTCAGGTTTCTTTTTTCGATATTGTACATGCCTCCGTCAGAGTTGAGCGTAAGCCCCTTTTCAGGGAAGGTTATGGTCAGCCCAACAAGTTTCACATCGTTTTCGTCAAGAAATATCGCCTTTTTTGAGCCCAGCGTCCATTTGACGACGCCTTGCTTCCTCTGGACAATACTGACGCCATCCATATAAGGGTTATCAGTCAAATTCACTTTCGGTTTAAAGTCTCCTTCTTTATCATAAACCAGTGCAATCACCGCAAAAAAACATATAAAAACAAACAGAAAAAGTATTCTTTTCATTTAAAATTTTACCATAGCGGTGCAACATTGTAAAGCCGGGCGTGGGGTCATGGGAGTGCCGGCGCCAGCCCAAAAAGTCGCACGCTTTGTTGGGTACCCCGTCTGCATCCTATTGCACAGTAATCAAGGCGTTACGCATCACATCAACGGAAGGCATCTTTCCTGTCCAGAGCTCAAACGCAAAAATCCCCTGCCATAAAAGCATTCCCAGGCCGTCCAGCGTTCTGCATCCGAGCTCTGAAGCCTTACGGAGCAGCGGCGTCTTTTTGTAAATGAGATCACACACAGTATGGCTCTTGTTAAGCAGCGACAGGTCTACAGGTACAGGGTCATTAAGGTTAAGTCCGAGCGGCGTAGCATTGATAATAATGTCCAGCCCTGAAAAAAACCGGCTTCCTTTGAAAGCTGCGCCGTCAATTACGCCGGTGTTGCCTTTCAGAGAGTTCAGATGCTTGGCCAACTGTTCAGCCTTTTCAGTGACGGCATCATAAAGACATACCTCCGAGGCAGCCTTGCAAAGATAGTAACCAACTGCGCGGGAGGCGCCTCCGGCGCCCACAACAAGAACTTTCTTGCCTGAAACCTCGATCCCGGCCTCTGATAATGACTGCATGAAACCCCTTCCGTCGGTGTTATAGCCTGTCAACGTGCCGCCGTCGTTTCGTATTGTATTTACCGCGCCTATAAAAGAAGCCTCTTCACTTACTGAATCAAGAAAAGGTATCACCTTCTCTTTGTGGGGGATGGTGACGTTCACTCCTTTAAGGTCTAATGCCCTTATCGCTGCGACCGCATCACGCAGGCAATCGGGCTTTACTAAAAATGTTACGTAACAGTAATCCAGGCCCAGCTGCGCAAAAGCGGCATTATGCATAAGCGGTGAAAGGCTATGTTCGACGGGATAGCCAAAAAGCCCCACAACTTTTGTCTTTCCGTTTATATTCATTGTTCCTCCCGCTGCAGTGGTACTGTGTATTCATACATATACTTATAAAAACCTTAAGTCATTACAAATGTCAAACAGTGGGTAGTGGTACAGTTTGTTTTTTGCTCTAGATCGCCTGGTCCTGGTAGTGGGCTGGCGGGGTCCCCCAAAAGCGTCAGACTTTTGGGGTGCTGCTGTAACGTCCACTAGGCAGTATGGTCTTCAAACCGAAAAATAATACAAAACCGCGAGTGCGAGGGGTACCGCTATGCCGACAGCAACCAAAAGCATAATTTTCCAGCTTGTTTTCCGCCGCGAGTATCCTTTAATTCCGAAAGCTCCCGCGTAATATCTCATAAACTCAGTATATCACACCTCATTCCTGCACATTATAGGTAACAAATCACTATTCAATCCCGATACTTCATTTTTTTCATGAATTCGGTCCAGATAGGCAGGGCTGCTTCGGAGCCTGTCTCTTCTGTCCCAAGGGTGGTATGGTCGTCCCTGCCCACCCATACTCCCACAGCAAGATGCTCATCAAACCCTACGAACCATGCGTCCGAATAATCGTTGGTCGTGCCGGTTTTTCCATAAACGCGCCGGCCTACCGCTCTTGCCCTGCCGGCGATCCCCTGCTCTATCGGGCCGCGCAGAAGCATCCTCATCTTGTCGACAATATCCGGAGGTAAAATTTCCCGATTAGAAAGCAACGGCCTTTCCACCTCTTTCCCATTCTTGTCACGTACCAGCGTATAGGCAACGGGCTCCACCTTTTTGCCCGTGGCAAAAGCTATGTAGGCGGCGGTCATATCAAGAAGAGTCGTTTCGAAAGAACCGAGTGCCATTGACAGATGCGCTTTCCGGTTAATGTGTATTCCGCATCTCTCCGCCATTTCCCGTACGTTGTCAATCCCGACCTTCTGCGCAAGCCGAACAGTGGCGGAATTAAGGGAAAGCGCCAATGCGGTCTTCAGGGGGACATACCCGTAGTATTCATCTTCGGAATTTCTCGGAGACCATGAGCGGCCGCTGTCCGGGTCCTGGATGCGCACCGGCTCATCAAGTATGAGGTCATTGCAAGACATGCCCTTCTGGAGGGCCACGGCGTATACAAAAGGCTTAAAGACAGATCCGGGCTGCCTTAACGCCATAGTTGCACGGTTGAACTGGGACACACTGTAATCTGTTCCGCCGACCATGGCCTTTATCTCGCCACTCGTCATATCTATGGCAATAAGGGCTGCCTGTACGCCGGGTCTTGTCCCACGCTCTATTTGACGAACGCCGTCCAGCACAGACAGTTCCGCCACGGATTGTACCGCGGGGTCAATTGTGGAAAAAACATGATATCCCGTCCTGTAAAGGGCGTCACCATACTTTGAGGACAGCCTCTGCCTGATATAATCAGCAAAATACGGGGCGGCGTATTTACGCTGAAAGTAAGTCTTTTCCGGAAGCGGCTCCGCAAGGGCCCGCAAATATTCGTCATGGGATATAAATTTAAGGGCCAGCATTTCACCTAAAACCGTTGTCCTTCTTTCACGCGCCAGCGCAGGGTTCTTCAAAGGAGAATACTTGCTCGGAGCTTTCTGAAGTCCGGCAAGGAGTGCCGCCTCGGAAACACTGAGGTCCGTCACCGATTTGTTGAAGTAGGTCCTGGCTGCGGCCTCTATACCGTAAACTCTCTCTCCGAAATATGCAAGGTTCATGTATAAGCCAAGGATTTCCTTTTTAGAATATTTACTTTCCAACCTCAACGCGATAATCATCTCCCGGAGTTTTCTCGAAAAATTCCGTTCCCTGTTATTTAAAGTCATCTTGGCAAGTTGTTGCGTTATGGTGCTTCCTCCTTCCATGACCTCATTCGCGGCTATATTCCTCTCCACCGCACGCACAATGCCTTTTATGTCAAACCCGTGATGCGAGTAAAACCTGCGGTCCTCTGCCGTCACGAAGGCCTTCCCGACATGGTCCGGTATATCCTTATAGGGAACGAAAAATCGCCGCTCCCTATAAAATTCCGCAAGTTTTCCACCATCGCCGGCATGTACTACGACCGCATAATCGAAGCCGGATTCGATATCAGGCATAGGCCAAAATCCGACAACGAGGATCGCCAATAATATTCCGGTGAGCACAGAGGAGACAATATATATTTTTTTTCTCGACACGCCGGCCCTGTTAAGATTGATTAAAACTTATCACACAATATTTGTTCTGTCAATATCGCGTACCCATACGACGTTCTGCGACATTTTTTGCCGGAAAAATTGTATCCTCCCGGACAACGCGGACTTCATACGCATCCCGACTATAGGAATAATTTAACGCCAGTTCTGATTTCCCGGGTCTGAGGAGTTGTTCAGGGTATCCATGCTTGTAAAGAATATTTCCCTCGCTTTGAAAATGGAAGTGGGCATATTTAACCAGTTCTTCCATAAGAAGAGCTCTGACCTTCCCAAATAAATATGCCTCGAACCCACGCTTTTTTTTCTTATTTGCTTTTGTCCCAACTTCCTTATGCTATAATGCCAAAACCCTGGTAATGGTCTCGCTCATCTGTTCAATCCTGTAAGGCTTGCTTATTACGCCGGAGAAGCCGTATTTTTCGTATTCGGACATTATAGGATCATTTGAATAGCCGCTTGATGCTATTACTTTTGCCGCAGGGTCTATCTCCAGTATTTTCGACACAGCCTCCTTGCCGCCCATACCGCCCGGAATAGTCAGGTCCATAATCGATAACCTGAAAGGATTTTTCTCCTGAAAGGCTTTCTTATACATGGCGAGTGCCTTTTCCCCGTCTTCAGCAAACTCGACATTGTACCCCAGCGTCACCAGCATCTCACCGGCTATGTCTCTCACAAGTTCTTCATCATCCATTACCAGAACGTTCCCGTATCCGATGTTCAGGGTATCTTTCATTGAAGCACAGGAACTACCGGCATCCTTTGTTGCGTGCAGGTATATAACAAACGTTGTTCCTGTCCCGACCCTTGACTCCACTGTTATATGCCCGTCGTGCTTTCTTAGTATGGAAAACACTGTAGCCAGCCCCAATCCGCTGCCGTGCTTCTTTGTGGTGAAGTAAGGATCAAAAATCTTCGGGAGGAGTTCTTCAGGAATGCCTGTTCCGCTGTCAGAGAAGGCTATTTTTATGTAGTCCCCGGCAGGCAGGGTAGTCACGCTATCGGCCGATAGGGTCACGTTCTCCATACTTACACTGACTATGCCGCCGACCGGCATCGCGTGCATGGCGTTTATCGACAGGTTGTTGAATACTTGTGCGATTTGTCCACTGTCAACCTCGGCGTTCCATAGGCCGTCAGTTATGATGTAATTGCATCTGATATTGGAGCCTGAGAGCGCAAAATCCACGGATTCCCTGACCAGGTCAGCTACAGGGATAGCCTTCTTTATCGGAGCTCCGCCCTTAGCAAAGGTCAACAACTGCTGCGTCAGGTCCTTTGCCCGTTCCACTGCCTTGTCCGCCGCCGACAAGCGAGCATAGTCTATATGTCCCGGGTCGAGATGCATTTTGACGATGCTTATATTGCCCATGACCCCTGTGAGCAGATTGTTGAAGTCGTGGGCCAGCCCTCCGGCAAGGATTCCCAGAGACTCCAGCTTTTGCATCTTCTGTATCTCGGCTTCCATCCTGTACTTGGCTGTGATATCCCGAAAGACGAGAACGACGCCTATTATATTGTTCCCCCTGTCTCTTATTGGCGCGGCACTGTCCGCTATTATTATCTCTGTTCCGTCTCTTCTTACAAGCGCGGTTTGGTTAGCAAGCCCGACTATTAGCCCTTTACTGAGCACTTCGTCTACCGGATTCCGGCAGGGCAGCCTTGTGTCTTCGTTTATGATATTGAAAACCAAGGATAAAGGCCTCCCCAGTGCCTCTTCTCCGTGCCATCCTGTAAGCTCTTCTGCAATCCGGTTTATCAGGGTTACAGTCCCCTCAGTATCGGTAACTATTACCCCGTCGCCTATGCTTCTCAATGTTACTGTCAGGCGCTCTTTTTCCTCGGCCAGCGTATCTTGGGCCTTCTTGCGTTCGGTAATATCTCGTGTTACGCCGAGCAGCGCGACTATTTCTTCTTTGTCGTTCCGAAGCGGGACCGCATGGGTCTCCAGCCAGATATGTATGCCTTTCAGCCCTACTGCTTCAAACTCAAGAGTGCCGGATTCCCCCCCAAACACCCTCTCTCTGAGAGAGTCGAACGCCGCGAGATGTTCCGGAACAACCAGGCTGCCGAGGCACTGCCCTTTGACCTGATCCAGTGAACCGGCCTGGATCATGGCAAGACCCGCATGGTTCATTTGCAGCAAAGCGCCGTCCGCAGCAAGAAGCATGATGCATTCCGGCCCAGTATCGATAACAGTTTGCAGGAACTTTTCGCTCTCTTTCAGGGCATTCTCTATTCTTTCCCTGTTGATTATTTCCTTTCGCAGGTTCTCGTTGTCGTCGCTGAGCCTGGAGACCTGCTTGGCAAAGTTGGTTACAATTGCCGATACAATTAGTGATACAATTGCGCCTGTTATAAGATAATCACTGGTGAGCTTGCCCCTCATTATAATACTCATGATGCACGTCAATATTTCCGCTATGAGTACTGATATCCCTATGAAGAGAAAGAAATTTAATGTTCTGACCTTTTGTATTAGAGGACTTGACAAGTATATAACCCTTTCATCGATTAATGAGAACCTAATGCGCTTCCGTAGCAAAAGGATACACGAAAAATAACAGGGAAACAAGCGAGGGTGGTCAATTCTTTGCCCTTGACGGTTCTCTTTTGGGAGCGAATGACTCTTTCACCGACACCCATTTAGAGAACACCTTTCAACAACATAGCAAGCTAAACAGTTGTAACCTTTCTCTGAATCTTATAAACTTTAATTAGAAATCATTATTCAGACTTTATCTAAAATATAGTTGATTTATAACGCTGGTAACACTTTAAGAGACTCCCATCAATATGAGAGATGAAGACAAATCAAAAGAGCAACTCCTGATGGAATTAAGAGAACTGCGCGAAAGGCTTTCTCAAAGGGAAATGTCAGAAGGACTCTCGGAACGACGGTCACGCAAGGCGCTTGAAGAGATTCAAGAGTTAATGGAATCAGTCATAGAAAGTTTTCCAGAATCAATTATTGTAATAAACAGTGCTCGCAAAATCATTTGGATGAATAGGAAGGCCCGGGACTTTCTGGTTGGAAGTGCATCTCCGCCGAAGTCCATGCTATGTTATCAATGTTATCATAGAAGACAAAGCCCCTGTGACGGGGTTGAGTTCGACTGCCCGTCTAAAAAAGTGCGAGAATCCGGTAAGGTATTGAGTCTTATACATGAGCATTACAGATCGGACGGTGAAAAACGCATCCTTGAGATAATAGCCTCGCCTCTGTTCAGCAAGGAAGGAAGTTTTCAGGGGATCGTTGAGATAGAGCGTGATGTCACCGATCACAGGAAAGCCGATGAAGAAAGAGAAAAATTAATTGGCGAACTTCAAGAGGCCCTTTCTAAGATCAAGACATTAAAGGGCTTGATACCTATTTGCGCCTGGTGCAAAAAGATACGTGACGATAAGGGGTACTGGACGAAAGTTGAAACCTATATTAGAGAACATTCTGATGCATCGTTTACCCACGGAATATGTCCAGAATGTTTGAAGAAGGAGAGCCCCGAAACTTACGATGCAGTATTTAAAACTGATACTGAAGATAAAGAAAAAGGTAAAACTTGACCTATCTGAACGCCTCTCAGTCTTTGCGATGTCCTTCCTGCTACGCAACGCCTTTCGTGTCGAGTCTGGTTGCGCATGGTACAATTGGAAATGGAAAGGGATTATCATTTGATACGCTATGTGATCGCCTGGATTCCAATGTTGCTCATCGCAATCACAAATGGCGCTTTTCGTCAGCTTCTACTCGAAAAAGTGATGCCTGAACTCCGCGCTCATCAGCTATCTACAGTGATTGGCTCGGTTGTGATCGGGATTTTCATCTGGGCAGTTGTTCATCTATGGCCCCTGGCCTCGACTCGGCAAGCACTTTTGATCGGTATTATATGGCTCGCCCTTACTGTTGCCTCCGAGTTCGTCTTTGGTCGTTTCGTTATGCATCGTCCTTGGTCTCGGCTTCTTAGCGACTACAACGTACTCAAAGGGCGGATGTGGGTGGTGTTCCTCATTTGGCTTACCCTTCGCGCCATATGTGTTCTTCCGTTTTCACTGCGCCTGATAGGCGCTTGCAGTTGCAGGACTCCTTCCTCCTACCGATAGATATGATATAAATAGAGTAGAGATATGAGTAGTTACCAGACAGTAAGATGCGGGATAAAAGAGATGATGAAGGAGTTCAAAGAGTTTGCACTGGGATTGCAATTGCCGGCATGGGGAAAGACTTCTTTGACATCAAATATATGCAGGAGACCCTACGATGGAGGCCGCCGCGTAACGCTTGTGTCTGGTAGAAAGTCGAAGATTTGTCAGGGTACCTATAAATGTGATGGCCACCAAGTCGAGAGTGCATCAATCTCTCTGAATCCCAAAGTTTTGTGTTGTAACTTCAATCCTCTTATGCTATTCTTTTTTCGGGAGGGCATGCCATGGCAAACCTATCAACATCAGGCCTGAAATCACCGGACGTGGCAGAAAAGATAATTCCCTATCTTGTGGAGCACGGCATTCAGATCATCACAGCCATTGTCCTCATGGGGATTGGTGTTCTTATTGCCAGGTGGATCGGTAATATCATGAAGCGCTGGCTGAGAAAAAAAGCATTCGACGAGCCGGTTAGCACCCTCATCGTCAGAGTCATAAAACTCCTGATCATTGCCTTTATTGGAATCATGGCGCTCGGTCAGATGGGAATACAGATTACGCCGCTTATAGCAGGGATCGGGGTAGTAGGTGTCGGAGCCAGTCTTGCCATGCAGGGACTGCTCGGCAATCTTGTTGCTGGACTAACCATTATTTTCACAAAACCATTCACTGTTGGCGAATATATTGAGCTGCTAGGTGTATGCGGACAGGTGACTGATATTGCACTTTTTTCGACTACCTTGCTCCATGCAGACAATTCTCATGTCATCGTGCCTAACCGCAAAATCGTAGGAGAGATACTGCATAATTACGGCAAGATCCGGCAGCTTGATATGTCTGTTGGCATAGCCTACGGTACAGACCTTACCCTTGCCCGCACCTTGGTCGACAATGCCTTGCAACAGAACCCTCATATACTCAAAGAGCCTGCTCCTGTTTTCGGCATTGCTTCCTTAGGCGATTCATTCATCACCCTCTCGATCCAACCCTGGGTGAGCGTCGATGATTTTCCTGTGGCTCAGGCCGAAGTCTACCAGGCTTTGCTGGAAAGCTTTCAGCAGAAGAAGATCGAGATCCCAGGCCCCAGACGGGCAGTTCGACTTATCAATCAATCCTCCTAATCCCGTTTGCCTTGACACGGAAGGTAGGTAACTTGACACCTGCTTTACAGAAAGTTATGGTTTAATTAAAAAGGCTCTTACACACAGACATGCACTTTTCGATGCTGTAATACCATACCTTTACAGGCCGGATGTCTTCCCCGGCTGAATATATACTACAGCCCCTGTGCATGTATAAAAAGAATCAGTTCTAAGAACGTCTAAGAGAGGAGGGATCTCATGAACAAGGACAGAAACGACCGCTCATTTGGAACGCTGTTCTCAGAACTTTCGGAAGAGATCAAACAGATTGTGAGGGAAGAACTTGTTTTATTGAAAAACGAGATGGCCGATAAAATGGTGCATGTTGTTAAAGACGCAGTATTTATTGCAGCCGGCGGAATGGTGCTCTACACAGGCTTCCTTGCCCTTATCGCATCTTTTATTACAGGAATTGGTATTGGCACTGCGTTATGGTTATCAGCGCTCATTGTGGGATTGGTGCTTGCTGTAATAGGATACGTGCTTATTCTGAAGGGGCTGAGAGATCTCAAACAGCAGCATTTTGTTCCAAGTCGGACTATCGCTTCGATCAAAGCGGAATCGCGATGGATAAAAGAACATTTGTAATACAGCCCCGTCAGAACGAGATCCCTGTTCATTCCGGAGAAAGCAGGAGCTGAAATTTCATCTTAGGGCAAAACTAGTTTAGCATATCGTGAAGGTGCATTGTTTTAGAAGAAAATCGCAAGTGAGGGATGAGCAAAATAATCCGGTTTTAATTTCCTAGATTCAACAAAGTAACCGACATCCTCACCGCTTTGGCAGGCAACAAAAGAATAATCTTCACTGTGGTCAATAACGAGAAAACGTTCCGTTTTATCTTTGAATGATCCCATAAAACCTCCTTTTTGAAAGGAATTTTAAAGATCTTCATCTTCAGCTTAAAACAGAAATCAATATCTCGTTTCTTCTAAGCATATAATACCCCAGAACACCCTGTTAGTAAAGATTTCCTCTTATACCCCACAGGAATCCCTAACTTCCTAATTCAAAAAAAGTTTACAAACTCTCCCCGAAGGAGTATATTTCAAGCATAATCTTCTCTGAGGTGTCATAGAATAGTCCGCTTAAAGGAGAATGTATGTCGTGGCTAAATCCAACGAATTGGTTTTTGTTGTTATGGAAAAACGGCTGGCTGGTGCACTCGGCCCGCACAGCCATTGGAGCCACAGCGTCTTTGACCATTGCGCGGTTATTGGGCATGCCGGAGTCGTACTGGACGGCAATTGCGACGCTCACTGTAATGCAGTCAACGCTGGGGGCCGCATGGCCCGTTTCGAAGCAGCGCTTTATCGGTACCGCGCTGGGTGCTGCGCTGGGAGGGCTACTGACCAGCTATTTTGAGCCGGGAATTATTGTATTTGCAGCGGCAATTTTTGTGCTTGGGCTGATCTGCGCCGTTATGCACCTTGACCAGAGTGCCTATCGATTCGCCGGCATCACGCTCACAATTATCATGCTCGTGGTACGAGGAAAAGCCCCACAGCTCATCGCAGTTCACCGATTCGTCGAGGTCTCGCTGGGAATTGCAGTAGCCCTCGCTCTCACCGCGCTTTGGCCTGTGCATGAGTTGTCAAGCAACTAAGACCTTGTGAAGGTATAATAATTGCTGATTTTTATGAGCAGGATGCCTCGACTATTGCGTGGTCTTGCTATTTATGTGGAGACAATGGGTATATAAGAGGATGGCAACAAACTCAGTGGGACAAAAGACTAAGATGAAAAATAAGAGCCAAGAATGGATAGACGCAAAAAGAAAGTTTCAGCTTTCCGACATTCAGGTACAAATGGCGAGAGAACTTGGAATGAATCCTAAAAAGTTCGGCAGTATTGCCAATCATAAGCAGGAAAAATGGAAAGCCCCGTTATGTGAATTTATTGAGGAACTCGATCACAAAAGATTTAAAAGAGAGAAACTTGAACGCGCCTGCTATTGACAAGGGCAGCCAAGGGTGGGTCAAGGTGCAAGCGCTGTGAACCTGGTCGGCGTGATTGCCGGAGATGTTGCTATTTTAAAGCGTGCAAAGGGAGCAACAAAAATTCGCATTGAGCGCGGCTGAATAATAGAAAATATACGGTGAATCTCTTTGACACCGCTGATTGTTTATGAGCGGTTGAGAGCGCAAACCGACACGAGGAGATCCTATCAATACCATCACGCGCGCCGAGAGGACAATAGGCGACCAGATACGCACAGCCCTTTACCTTCGGAAGTTTTGCGGGCAGTCGCTGATGCAAGACAGAGAGGTTTGCTCTCTCTTGGGTGAGCTGGATCGACACATTGAGACCACTCAAAAGGCGATGGTCGATGCTGGGATAGTGAAGGAGTGCGCCGACTGCGCGATTAACGGCGAAGGAACGTGTTGCGGAGTTCGCACTGGATATAAGTGCGGCAGCGTCCTTCTCTTGATTAATCTGCTGCTTGGCAGAACCCTTCCTTCTGTGCCGGCCGATTCACACCTCTGTCATTTTCTGGCGAAACATGGATGTGCCCTGAGGGCGCGGCACGTGATCTGCGTGAATTTCTTATGTCAAAGACTGAGGGATGTTTTTCCGCACAACATATTGTGCAATATGCAGGAGATTGCAGGCTGCGAGCTTGACACTCTGTTTGTCCTTGAGGAGTGCATAAAAAAGAGAATAGGTGCCGCCACGTTGATCAGGGCTCAGAAGCAATGAGATTGAATGCCCTGGATCCAAGAGAGAAACAATAAGCATAAAAGGAGCCTTGTTATGCCCTGGGCAAATTGGAGAAAAGTAATACTCACCGACACAAAAAACGAAAGTCTTGCCGGACTAATTTCAAAATTGCAACTTGCTGGACTACAGGACGATGCAGTAGAAATGTATCACGGGGAAATCGGGTCCGGAGACCATATATTCGTATATTCGCCCAGGATGCTAGAAATAGCGGGAGACATTCTATTAAAGGCTGATGCTACTCCTTATGATGGTGAACCACCATTGCAAAGCATGAGGAGACTAAAATAAAGACGATGGTTATATCGGCTAACTGCGGGGACAATACTTAATTATCTCCATTTAAAACTCGCAGGCCAAACGGTAGGGTCGTAAACGCACTTTGTTACTCAGCCACGCCCCCACTCCCTTCATTTATTGAGATACCTCTTCAACCACGCTACGCAACGTGCCCAGGCATCCCTGGCTGCATCCGGCCTGTAACTGGGCCGATAATCAGCAAAGAACGCGTGCGGAGCCTCAGGGTACAGCACAAATTCTGATATCTTATTGGCTGCCTTGAGTACGGTCTCCATCTCTTTTACGTCGGCTACCGGAATGCCCAAATCCGCTTCGCCATAAAGACCGAGGACTGGCGCATTAATCCGGCCAGCAACATCGAGTGGTCCGACAGTGCGTATGCCGGGTTTCTTGTCAGGCCGGATCTGCCCGTACCAGGCAACAGCAGCCTTTATCTCATGACTATGTGCCGCGTAAAGGAGCGTATACATACCGCCTCGGCAAAAGCCCGTCACGCCGATTCTGTCGGCGCGCCCGGCAGGATGTTGCTTTGCATAAGCCACTATTGCGTCCAAATCTCCCATAACCCTTGCGTCCGGAACCAAGTCGGCCACCTTCCGCACAGATGGGATATCGGGCAGTTGCAAGACGCCACCTTCCCTTGCGTAGGGCTCAAAGGTGATACTCAGAAAACCTTCTTTGGCAAACCGCCGGGTAACATCCTTGATGTGCTCGTGCATTCCAAAGATTTCCGGGATTACCATCAGGATCGGATATTTTCCTGCAGTTGCAGGGTAGGCCTCGTAGATAGGAACCGGGAAATCTCCGGAGAGCACCTTACCATCCGCTATAGTAATACCGGCAGTAGAGGTGGTAATGACCTCGCCGGCAACCGAACTGGAGGCGACTGCGAAACCAGCAAGGCCAACGCCTGCAGCGCTCATCCTAGCAAGAAACTGGCGCCTGGACATACCCTCATATGCGTTTGATAACCAGTCTTCAACCATGCGCACTCCTGATCAATATCTACTATTACAGGTTACCTTGTCAATAACTTAATTATATCAAGAAGTGATTTTGTTGCAAAGGTTTGACAACATGGGGTTGGCCTATGGTGAATTCCGAGGACATGATATCACATTAGGCAAATCCATTACAATCCTCGCCAGCTCAATCGGGTTTTTTACCCCTTCAATACCTATGATAGCCCCCACTTTTAAGTTGATACCCTCCATGAGAGCTGCGTCCAGTCTTCTAACACCATCGAGTTGCAGATTTCCTCCCAAGCCCGCGTTGAAGATCCCAGAATCTTCGAGTATGATTATCGACTTCACCACGGCATCAAGGGCAGATCCCCCTTCACTCAATATTTTGTATCCCGCTGAAAGAGATGCAGAAATTTTTTTCAATGCATTTTTTGTTGGTTTCTTGCTTCCTGCCCCTCCGTGGACAACTAGGATCATCTTTCTCCTCCTCTTTTCAATATTCTACATCATCTATTCTTTAAGGTGGAAGATCTGTCAGAATGAAAAGGCGGTTCATGTTGTTCTCAGAAGGGGAGTTGTACTTCCTGCTAATCAACCCTGTGGCGTTTTTGCTACAGATGCCAGATTACTTTTGGAACTAAACGTTGGACAGGCATTGATGACGCGCGATGTACCCCCCCTAATCAGCATAACAGGCTCAGAGCGAAGGCGTTATTTCCAAAAATAACCGATGCTCATCTAAAAGAGGGCTGAGAGGCAATGACGCATCTTAATTGAGGTTGCCTATCAGTCCATCAGTATAGTTACGGTCTGCAGTTTAAGCAAAACCCTCTTACTTCTATTGATTAAGCTTTGAAGAAGCACTATGAAATTCATGTAAGTCTTTCTTTACTGGCAGGGCAAAACAAAACTTGGCTCCCTCTTTCGGCCTTCCCTCAGCCCATACTCTTCCACCATGCTTCTCGACAATCCTCTTAACGATTACAAGCCCAATACCAGTTCCCTCGAATTCCTCCTGACTATGCAACCGCTGGAAAATATTAAAAAGTTTATCTGCATTCTCCATATTAAATCCTACACCATTATCCTTCACATGGTAGATATTTTCATTTTCTTCTCTGATTCCGCCCACCTCAATGATTGCAATCTCTTTAGGTTTAGTATATTTGATCGCATTCGACAGAAGGTTAGCAAAGACCTGACGCATCATTGACTCATCGCAATGGGCAGGCGGAAGGTCTTTCATTGCCAGCTGTACACGTCGATTACCGATAGTGGATTTAAATTCCTCGAATACTTTCTTTGCTAACGCTGCCATATCTATTTCAGACTTTTGAATCTCTTTAGTGCTGACACGGAAGAAGGCGAGCAGATCATTGATAAGCTGCTCCATTTTCTTTGCATTTTCCTGAATAGCATGCAGCAGCTGACCACCATCATCATCGAGTCTGTCTGCATAATCCTTCAACAGAATACGGGAGGCGGTGTGAATTTTAATGAGTGGTGATCGAAGATCATGAGACGCAGAATAGCTGAAACTCTCCATGTCCCTATAGGAAGCTTCAAGCTCTGCTGCATCGGTCTGTAGGTCTTGATTCAGTTTCTTGATGGCATCTTCCGCCTCCTTGCGCTCAAACACTGCGAATCCTAACACCATGACATATGCCATGAGACGAAGCGCATGCCACAACCACCACGTAATGTCCCACGGAGCGGAATAAGGGAAACTAAACTGGGATATGCTAAACAGAATAGCCATAGAAGCAAATAAGAAAAGTTCCAGACTTTCCGAATGGTAAAAGTCAACGACAAATCTCACAGCTGAGACCGCAAATAAGACTCCTGCTATGAGATTGATCGAAATAGCAGGAGTGGTAAACCGTCCTCCCTGCAACATTACCGGGAATGTCCATCCGGCAAATATTGTACACATACCAAACAATACAGAACCGCCAGCGACAATCCACGGGGCCAAGCTTTTCCAGCCCCCACACTTTTTTGATGTGAGGCCGGGCAGCCACACGAGTGAGAACCAGAAACTGCCTGCGAGACCTGCCACGCTGCGGAGCAAAACGAATCCATTATCAGGCGATGAAGCGGCATGGAAACCATCAAGGATACCCATTACGAGAAAGCCCATAGCCAGCGGAAAGAGCTTTCCTCCATATACATCGTTCTTCCCCCACAAAAGAACAAAAGCCATGAAGATAGCGATCGATGCCCCTATGGCCTCAGCAGTTGAATGCAGTGGCTCACTGATCAGCCTCAAATCTTTCCACAAAATATTACCGATCACGTGAACCGCAACAGGAAAGATAGCTATTGTGGCAAGAAACAGATATGAATGTTTACGCTTAAATGTACTCACCCAAGTATGCCTCTTCCCGAGCTATGTCAAAGATTGTCATTTCTTAGACCTCTATATGCCGTGCGGATTAAGCCTCTTCTTCGCGATGGGAAAGAATCGATTGGAAGAACAGCTCAATCCTTCCGGAAAACTTTCACTTTTTCAAGCTATCCTTAAGGCAGTGATCTTCTCCCCGATGTACTATGCACCTGTCATACACGTTCAAAAGTACCTCTCTCAATCATTTCCAAACCCCGAATCTCATCCGTTGTAAGGAAAGTAAAGACTAACTGTGGAACCTTCACCGACTTTGCTTTCAAACCTGATAAAACCACCGTGGTCCTCCATAATCTTTTTACAGATAGAAAGGCCCAGGCCGGTACCACGTCCCAAAACCTTCGTAGTAAAAAAGGGCTCGAATATCATACCTAACCTATCTTCGGAAATCCCTTCACCGGTATCGGAAATGTTTACGATCGCATACGTGCTTTCATTGAGATTCTCTTTTTTGGTGGAGAGCGTCAGGCTTCCGCCCTTTGGCATCGAATCTATCGCATTTGATATAAGATTGTCTATTATTTCTTTCACCTGAAGTTTATCGACCCTCATCTTCGGAATATCACTCAATGTTTTTTGTACTCGTATCGATTGCTTCTCAAATGAATCTTTGTATAAGTTCAAAGATTCATCGATTAGTTCATTGATATCATGATCTTCCAGGACAAGATGAGTTTCCCTTGAATAGGCAAGAACATTCCTCAGAATATTTTCAAGATTGTCCACCTGATTGATTATTATGTCTCCATATTCTTTTTCTTCGGTGCCGGATAAAATCTTTTTGTCCAGTCTCCTGGCAAATCCACCGATTAATGTGAGAGGGTGTCGTATCTCATGGGCAACGTTAGCGGTGAGCCTTCCGAGTGCCGAGAGTTTTTCAGCCTGGATGAGCTGTTCCTGGAGTTTCCCTTTTTCCTGTTCGACCTGTATGCGCACGATGACCCCGGCCAGGGTATTTGCTACTGAAGATAGTAATCTCTCCTCTTCCGCGTCCCGCTTATGTCCTTTTTCAACATATAGGTTCATAGCCCCCAAGATATTTCCATTTGAGGCGATCGGAACGCAATAATGTCCGTGAGGAGGTATATCGTCATGCTCTATCTCATGGCAGCTGTCAGTGCAATCAGCGAATACAATTTCACGCCCAGATGCCGTCAGACCGCAGACGCATTTGCCGAAATGGACCTTCGCACAGGCGGCTCTTATCGATTCAGGCAACCCGCGATGAGCCTTCATCACCAAAATCCCAGGGGCGTCTTCAACAAGATATATACAGCCTCTCGACTGCGGGGAAAGAAAGGGCATTGAAAGTATGGCGTCCAATATGCGCTCCATTTGCTCATTGAGAGAGACCGGTTCCAGCGAGTTCCGCAAAATTGAACTTACGGCACTTTGAAAATAGAAGTCCCTGCGAATAATTTCCTGTGAGGAAACAACCTCCTCTGTTAGACGATGGAACCTTTCGTCTAAAATATCCAATTCATCTCCGCGCGAAGACCCTTGCACCTTTCCGTGCAGCACTCGTTCGGAAAATTCGGCAATATGCCAAGTAAGATGGCTGATACGCCTCGTAATCCAGAGCATTATCGACGCAAAAACCAATATCAGAATGAAGACGGCTATGGCCCTCTGCTCCCTCCCCGCAAAAAGGATTGCCCTGCTTATCTTATAGTACTCATCGTTGGAGATGAGGGAAGTGAACTCCACGAGCAGGTCCGAGGAACCCGTATCGAAAAAAGACTTGCCGGTTATGCGATAGCGACCTTTTATCTCGTCGAGTGAAGTGCCGTCAGGCAGATCGTCAGGCCTGTTGCTCGCAAGAATCACGCGTTTTTCGCCTGAAAAAAGGGCAACTGTTATCCGCTTGTTTGAAAGCCCCTGCGAGGCAATGAGGAAATCGTCATTAAGAGGACTGGCGATCATCAGTATGGCTATTATTTCCTTCTGCCTGTTAAAAACAGGTTCGGCCGTAATGACAAAAGGCACTCCGTCAACATTAGTCATCAGGCTCTGGTTGAAACTTAGCTGTCTCAAGAGGTTGTTGGGGCGTAGAAGTGATAACGGGAGAGGTTCGGGGAGGCTCTGATAGACCTCCCTCACATTGCCTTTACCGTCCATGAGAAGGGCATAGGAAATCCACACAAGGCCCCTCATTGTAGAGGGATCGGGCATCCATGGGGGTACAGAATCACTGTAATACTTTATCCCGGTGGCTGCCCTGATATCCTTTCCTGTGAGATAATCGCTGAACCTTTTCTGCGATACAGAGAGTTTAACGGCCGCATGATGTGCCTCCACATAGCTATCAAAGCGCACCCTTGCTTCTTGCGCTTGTATGTTCAATTGTTCGGTCAGCTGTGCATCAAAAATGGCCTTCAACTGCCGACTCTGCACATAGTCGAGAATTCCCCAAGAAATAAGCCCGACCGTGACCGTCAGAATTAACATCTTGTAAGTAAGCGGGATACGCCTTAAGGTAGGAATATCCTTCATTCTTCTAATCAGGCTCGCCGATGAGCTCATCCCCCTTAAACTTCCAGCCAGCCTTACCGAGCTTCGACGCCGGGACAAAACCGAACTCGGAACCAAGACTATCCACCTCTTTAAGCAAGTAATCAACAAGTGCCTTGGCTTTTGGATTCTCCACGCCTTTGCCCTCCCAAGTAGTAATATTGTAAGTACGGTAGAAAGGATATCTCTTTGTGGCGATGGCGTTGCTGTCAGTCGGGGAGTAGCCGTCAATCCTAAGGGGCTTCACCTTGCCAACGTTTTTGTAATGCTCCACCATGCCGAGAACCTCCCAGCCAATCGCTCCCTTGTTTGCCGAGACCTGGGCTATCATGTCAGGCATAGAGCCTACCTCATAAAGCCTCGGGCTGAAGAGGTCTGGGTTGTCAAGGAGCAGCCTCCAGTGGCCGGGCCTCAGAGGGCAGTGAAACCTTCCTATAGGTCTTATCACCCACTGGGGCCCTGGTTTGCCGTTCCGGGTCTTGAGATCGGACCATCGGTATAGTTTCCCACTAAATATATCCCTCAGCTCTATTGCGGATACGGATTCCACCGGATTTTCGGGATGAACGAGGAATGCCTTCGCGACAATCCCGAGCGTGTGAAAACTAAGCCCCGGCAGCCTGTCTTGACTCCCAGGGGGGCAGCAAAATCCCCCGATGTCAACTGCTTTACGATCCAGCATCCCGGCGGATATTCCACATGTTCCTTCTTTTACGGCTATTTTGAGGCCCCGTTGCTTTGAATATTTTTGTATAAGGGGTAATATCATATAATATACATCCTGCTCAAGCGTGACGGAAACGTCCGCCTTGTCTGCCCACTTTTCGTACCTGATCGGTTTTTCCACCCACTCGGGAGGCATCTCAAATGTCTGTCCAGGGGCGATGAAAGACGGGCCTCTCAGAGGCTCGGCAGCGTGCACCGCGACTCCTAGCAAAAGAGCAATGAATGGAATTAAAAAGCCCATCTCAAAACGTTTCATTGATAAATTTTATCACTTTATGTCATCCCCGTCAAAAATAGATTTTCATATAAACCTCGAGTGAAAGTCGCAAATTGTTTTGAGCCGCACGTTGTAAATTTGAGGGATAACCTTTATGTCTAGAGTAATTTGACATATGAGGATTTCAGAAAGAAGAACTTATCGCTGAAGCGTTTGTTTGTGGCTGCACACCAAAACAATATAGATTTACTGAAGTTGTTTCTTTCGGCTATTCAATCTTTGGGGCTTGCAATAGACTCCTTTTGTGATATTCTTAGATTGAAAGCTCCAATCAAGTCTTCTGAAGTCACGTATCGCCATTATGGGCGGAAGGAGGATGGTTATGCTGGTAGAATTTAGCATCGTGCCTATCGGCACAGGCAGCAGTCTCGGAGATCAGCTTGCCGAGGTGCTCAAGATCGTCGACGCAAGCGGATTACCGTACAAGGTCAACCCTATGGGTACTGTCTTAGAGGGAGAGTGGAATGATGTAATGGGTCTCGTCAAGATATGCCATGCAGCAGTCATGAAGACCGGGGAGCGGGCGGTAACGACTATATCGATCGACGACCGAAAGGGTAAGCCCAACAGGATTGACGAAAAGGTTAAGTCCGTCGAAAAGCGAATCGGGAAGCAGTTGAAGAAATAGCGATCTTCCAATTGAAAGAAAGAGTGACTGGAGGTATACTGGAAGGAGCTTTTCTAAGAATGACTCGCGGCATTATGACAGCGCGGCAATCGCTTCCATGATACCCTGGGGTGTCGACGTAATGGCCACTACAGGCACACCCAGCACTTCTTCTAAAACATGCAAGGATATATCGTCAAGAAACATATCGCCGTCGGAACGGAAGACAACATCAGGAACGAGAATTGTGTCGCCTTTGTCCACAATCCCGGAAAGAGATTTAATTACATCGCGGCCCGTGAGGAGTCCCGCCACCGTCACACTTGCGCCGAAAAAAGAATTCTCGACAGCCACCGCCTCTATGTCAATACCTGCCTTCCTGAGCCTGCTGACATACCTGGTGAGATAAGGGTGGAAAGAGGCACCTGTAAATGTGAGGAACCGCCTGCCTGCATCCTTGCTCCTCTGGAGGGCTTGGGGAAGCTTCACCTTTTTCGCCTGGTGCAGGAACAATGGGACCATACCGACACCGTTTTCGATCTGCGGAAGCTCGCCGTAGTCATCCAGAGGGGGAAATTCCGCTGCAGCCTTGATATACAGTTCATCAGATCCATACACAATGCTTTCGCCGTGCTTCCTCCTGAACCTGTTCTGGAACTTGCGTATAGTATCAAGCGCTCTGAGCGCATCGTCCATGTCCACCGGTTTCATCTGTTTTTTCCGGTGAGCAGTGAGGCCCACCGGCACAACCGCTATCGACTGCACATAGGGATAAAAACGGTACAGGTCGGCAATTGTTTTTTCCAGGTCCTTGCCGTCGTTATAGCCGGGACACAAAACAATCTGCGTGTGCATGCGTATCTTGTTGTCGGCAAGGAACTTGATCTCCTTGAGAATATTTTCCGCTGCGGGGGCGCCAAGCAATTTATTCCTGATGGCGGTATTGGTGGAATGGACTGAAATATACAGAGGGCTCAGGTGCTGAGCTATGATCCTTTGTTTGTCCTGTGGGGAAAGGTTGGTCATGGTTATATAATTGCCATAAAGAAAGGACATCCTGTAGTCGTCGTCCTTCAGATACAGGGACTTTCTCAACCCTTTCGGGAGCTGCGATACAAAACAGAAAATGCAGTTGTTCCTGCATGATCTGGTATGGAACGGTTTTAGCCCGATCCCCAGCCCGGCAGTCTCATCCCGGACCCTGCAGGCGTTTATAGCAAGCTTTGCGGCCCCTCTGCCGACCGTGAACTGCAGGTCGGGCTCATTGCTGTAGAACAGCAGGTCTATTGCATCTTTGATCTTGTTGCCGTTGACTCTGATAAGCTTGTCCTTAGGGAGCAGGCCGGCCCGTTCAGCTATACTCCCTCCTGCTATTAATTCTATTTCAACTCCGGGGTTACTTTTCACCTGTCTGTCTCAACCCCCTATAAATGTACTGAAGTCCGGACAGTATGGTCAGCAGAGCTACAATAATGAGCATCCAGCCCTCCGGAGGCGGGAAGCCGCGGAAGGTACGAGAAAAAAGCGTATAGGCGATCAGGACAAGCTGGGTAGCAATGGCAGCCTTCCCTATCAGCGACGGCTCAACCTTCGTTATGTCATAAAGCAGATACAGCAGTAACCAGCCCAGAGTTACAATCAGGTCACGGCTGATCACGGTTATAGTCATCCACATCGGTATCCACCCATACACTGAAAACAGTATGAATGACGTCATCAGCAGGAATTTGTCGGCCAATGGATCGAGAAAGGCGCCGAGGCGAGTTTGCTGGTTGGTTATCCTTGCGAGAAGACCGTCAAGCATATCCGAGATGCTGGCTACTATAAAAAGAAACAGCGCGTAATCGACCCGATTGTAAACGAGCGCGGTCACAAATACGGGTATGATCACAATTCTGATAAATGTGATACTGTTCGGTATGCTGAGGACTTTCATACGGCTCATGGCATATTAAAAGGAATTGAGGCAGTGTGTATCGCAACTCCTATTCTCATATAGCACGATGAAGGCACGGTCTTTCCCGAAGCGTCAGACAACAATGCAAGGAGCGTTTTGGCATGGCATTGCTCCAGACTGAAGCCATACTTCCCTGCGCTGAGCAGCGCCCGGTGCAGCCTTTTCCCGGCAGCAGCATTTCTGCCTCTCATAAAATCCATTTCGCCGAGCAGCATATCACAGTAAATAACACCCCTCGGGTCCTTTGTTCTTTTGAAGTTGCGCAAGGCGGCGGATGTAAATGTTTTGGCCTGAGGTAAGTCCCTCTTCATCTTGCAGGCGGTGGCTAGGCTCCACAGGGTATAGGAATAGCTGACAATGTCTCCTATCTCTTCATAGAGCTGTTCCGCTTTTCTGAAATGCCGCATGGCATCACCGTAGCGCTTCTGCATTCTGTATGCATTGCCGATGCCGCAATGCGAATAGGCGGTCCCGAATTTGTCCTTAAGGCTGCCGAACATATGATTTGCCTGCCTGTAATACTGCAGCGATTCACTGTATTTTCCGGCAATGCGGTGGGTCCCCCCAAGCCCGCACAAAGCGTAGGCTATACCGGAATCAAACCCCATCGAATCGAATAAACCCTTTGCCTCGGTGAATAAAGTAATGGCCTTTCCGATATTTCCGGCAACCCTATGCACCCCGGCTTCCGCCCACAGGGAAAACGCTGCGCCCCTCTCGTCCCTTTCTCTCCGGTATGTCTTCCTGGCCGCAGAAACGAACTGCAGCGCCTCTTTCCACATGCCTATCGCCCTGAGGGAGAGCCCCATTCCGACCATGCAGTCTGCGGCAGTAAGCGTTCGGCCAAGGGCTTCGCACGCCTCCAGCGCCTCCTCGTAATTGTTTATGGCCCGGTCAAAATCACCCGTCATCCTGCTGATATCGGCTATGGCGAGCGTTGCATCGAGGATACCGCTCACGTGGCCCACTCTTTTGCTTATGGAGAGGGCGCTTTTGAAAACCTTCAGGGCTTCCCGGTATTGCGCCTTGTCCCTTAAAACTTCCGCCTTTCTTATAAGTGCAATAATTTTATCGTCCATGCAGACCTCCGATGCCAGCCAATCGCTCCCTGAGCCCCTTCATCAGAGCGTTATAATCTCCGGAATAAAAGTAAGCTGACCCCATGACCATGATATTGGCCCCTGCAGATGCCACTTCAACCGCATTGTCCGGCTTAACGCCGCCATCGACCTCTATAAGCGCGTTGAGTCCCCTCTCCTTGATGACGGTTTTCAGCGACCGTATTTTATCCAGAACAAAGGGGATGAAATGCTGCCCCCCGAACCCCGGATTGACCGACATGAGCAACACCATGTCAAGGTCGGTCAAAATATGATCAAGAGTGCAAAGAGGGGTGGCAGGATTCAGCGATACTGCGGCCTTAATCTCCCTGCTCTTTATATAATTAATAGTCCGGTGAAGATGGACACAAGTCTCGACATGTACGGTGAGGTAATCGGCCCCGGCCCTGATAAAATCATCCAAAAAACGGTCCGGGCATTCTATCATCAGGTGGACATCAAGCGGCAGCGCAGTCGCTTTCCGTATTGATTCAATAATTGCCGGACCTATGGTGATATTGGGTACAAAATGGCCGTCCATTACATCAAGATGCAGGATATCTGCGCCGGAAGCCTCTACCGCTTTTATTTCTTCCCCGAGTCTCAAAAAATCTGCAGATAAAAGTGAGGGAGCAATTTTAATCACGTTTCCTCCTTAAAATATAGATAATAGGCAATGGGCTATAGGTAAAAAATAAAAAAAAGCCCTCTTCCTGTTTCCTGGTCCCATGACCATTGCCAATTGCCCATAGCCTATTGCCTTTCTTTATTGCCCATTACCTATTTTTACCTTGTCGTCCTCAAAATCACCGAGGCTTACAATAATACTGAATACATCAGATCCGCCCTCATTCGTCTCGGGCCTCTGCGCCAAAACTATATTCTTTGAGGTCTTTTCAGAATGAACATAAAGTATCTTGCCGATCTGTATGCCCTTCTCTTTTAATATGTCTTCAGCCCTATCGAGAGGCTGGCCGACAACATCAGGTACGTATTGGATCTTCGGCCCCTTGCTCAGCACGATACCGATTTCTCTGCCCTCCTTTACCTTGCTGCCGGGAAGGATATCCTGACGAATTATGTTCCCCTGGGGTATAGCCGTATCGTAATCATCACCTTCAAGTCGGATATGCAGTCCCTTGTTCCTGAGGATGTCGTTAGCGTCCATCATTTCCTTGCCCCTAAGATCGGGGACAATAACAGTCCTGCTGAAGCTCAGGAGTTGAAAAGTTAAGTGGCCTGAAACAATACCTAGTACCAGCAAGGCAACAATATACACCGGAATTTTTATTAAATTCTTCATCCAATCCTTTTCAATCGTGCGGCGAAAAAACCATCCATATCATGTTCGTGGGGAAAAGTCCTGTAAAACACCCGCCCTGAATCGCCATATTCAAAGGGCCGCAGAAAATCATGCTCACCTTTTATAATACTAAAATTCTGATTACTGTGTAAAAATATCCCTATTACTTCCTCCCCTTCTTCCGGTTCTGTCGAGCATACTGAATATACAATACTTCCGCCGACCTTCAGGTACCGTGAAACAGCCTGAAGAAGCACCACTTGATTTTCCCTGAACCTCTGCAAATCCTGCGGAAGGACCCGGTACTTTACATCAGGGTTCCTTCGAATAACACCAAGGGCTGAACATGGGGCATCAAGGAGAATACGGTCAAACAAACAGCTGTCGGAAGCCGTCTCGCAACCAGCGGCCCGCCTGATACCGACCTCTGCATCACGAATATCTCCGTGCACAACCGCCACTGATTGCAACCCAAGTGCGGTGATATTTTCCTCAAGCTGTCTTAGCCTCCGTGCTTCGGCCTCGACCGCTATGACCTTGCCCTTGTCCCCCATAAGTTTCGCAATATGGGTGGTCTTCCCGCCAGGCGCGGCACAGGCATCCAGCACGATTTCTTCCGGACATGGGGCCAGCAGAAAGCTGATCAACTGGGCTGCTTCATCCTGGACAAGACAGGGGAAATCCAGCAAGGCATGAAGATCGATAAATGAATGCAGGTCTTCAAGCACAATGCCGGATGGAGAGCAAATCGTTTTACGGGCTTGAATGCCCTTTGCCGCAAGGACAGACACTGCGCTTTCCCGTGCCGTGGTGTCATCTATTCTTATAGTAAGCCTGGGGAGTTCGTTATTTTTTTTTGCAAGCCTCAGGGCGCCGTCATGGCCAAACCGCTTGACCCACCGCTTAATGAGCCATCCGGGATGGGATGTCTCAGTCGCTATGTCGTCATCCGGGGGGGCTATCGTCTCCCTGCGCCTGAGAAAGTTCCTCAATACCGCGTTCACAAGCGAAGCCTTTCCCCTTTGCGCCTTCTCAACATCAACCGCCTCATTGACAGCGGCCCATTCGGGAACGCGCATATACGCGATCTGATAGGCTGCAATTCTCAGGTTATTGATCGTATCGAATGATAAACCGTCCGGCTTCCTTAAGAAATCCTTAAGCATCCAGTCAAGCAGGTCCCGGTGCCGCAAGACCCCGTAAACCAGTTCCATCAGAAAGGCCCGTTCCCTCTTGTCGTTATCCCATGACAAGGCCTCGATCACTTCCCTGGGCTTTTTCCCTCTTTTGAAAATTTTATTAAGGGCAACAACAGCGCGCTCTCTGACAGGTGACATACTATTTTATTTCCGTTTTATCTTCCCCAAAGAATTTTATGGCTTCCCTTACCTTTTCCAGATCAACCCGCGTATTACGGCATGGGCCGAAAGGCCGCTCATTGTGGACACCCAAAACCGGAAGAGGATAGCTGTCAACGATGCCGCTGCTTAAATCCCTCTCGCATGCAACGGCCACAATGGCCTTCGGCCTTACATCACTTACAATGCGTCTGGCCAGATTGCCTCCCGTTGCAACAAAAAGTTTCAGGTCATTATCAGCGGCCACCTGTATCAGGTCCTTAATTCCACACCTGCCGCACCGCTTGCAATTATTAATATCATTGGTTATCCTGACGTCGCAATCGCTTATCTGCAGGCAATGCGGCAACAGCAGCAGTATCCTCTTTGTCCTGTATCTCTCCGGCTCCGCTTTGATCAGCCAGTTATTCAGATCAATAATATAGCGCTGGAACAGCTCTTTTCTGCTTTTCATAAAAGCCCCTGCCAGCATCAGCAAAGGGTAGAGCACCTTTAAAACAACTCCCCTAAGAAAACGTTTCATATCCTTCTTTTAATTTCCGGCCCGACAGAAATGCCCCGGCAGACATGATTCTCCGGCCCCCGGGTTGGAGTTCCTCTACCAAAAGAAGGCCCTTCCCTGTACCAACGACAAGTTGACCCCCTGATGCCTTTTCGAGCCTCCCGGCGACACCGTCACCATCAAGCGGTTTAACTCTGATTATCTTTATCAGCTCACCGTTAAGATAACTGAATGCAGAAGGCCATGGGTACATGCCCCTTACAAACTGGAGCAACTCATTAGCGCTCCTGCTCCAGTTTATTCTACCGTCCTCCTTACTAAGCGGAGGCGCATAGGTTGCATCCCCGGTCTGCGGCGCCGGCTTGACCACACCCGCCCTTATTCCCTTAAGTGTCTCGACAAGCGTCTTTCCACCAAGGGCGGCGAGTTTCCCTGAAAGCGTTTCAGAATTATCGTCATCCAGAATCTCAACTTCGGCGTGTTGCAGTATATCTCCTGTGTCGATTCCGGTATCCATAAGCATTGTCGTGACGCCGGTGACCCTTTCTCCATTGATCAGCGCCCACTGAACAGGCGCCGCACCACGATATTTCGGGAGGAGCGAACCATGGACATTGATGCATCCGGACAGCGGCAATTTAAGGACCTCTCCCGGCAGTATTTTTCCGTATGCCACAACAATAATAAACTCCGGGGTAATTCTTTTTACGACATTATAAAATTCCTCGTCCCGTATTTTTGGGGGCTGTACAACTCTGATACCATAAGCAAGCGCCAGCTCTTTAACCGGCGGCGATGAGAGAATATGCCCTCTGCCTTTCAGTTTATCAGGCTGCGTTACCACCAGTGCGATATCTTCTTCACTTATCAATGCCCGCAGCGAAGGGACAGCAAAATCAGGGGTGCCGAAAAAGATTAAGGACACAGGACAACCTTAGGGCTTCGGTGTTGAAGCACTTATGCGCCCGTGTGGAGTTCTTTCAGGGCTTTACGGTATCGTTTTTTAAAAAATTCCCTCTTGATCGAACTCATCCTATCGATGAACAATACCCCGTCGAGGTGGTCGATTTCATGTTGAAGCGCCCGGGCAAGGAGACCGGTCCCCTCTATTTCCACGGCGGCGCCGTTCCTGTCGAGGCCCTTTACCACTGTCCTTTCGGCCCTTGTGATAACAGCAATATATTCAGGCACACTTAGGCACCCTTCTTCAAACTCAACAAATCCGTCTGCTTCAATAATCTTTGGGTTGACAAGCACGATAAGTGGGGATTTCTCTTCCCTTGAGCTCACATCGATTACAATAAGCCTTTTAGATACCCCCACCTGGGGAGCAGCAAGGCCGACACCCGGGGCCGCATACATGGTTTCAATCATATCGTCAATCAGGCTTTGCAACGCATCATCCACCCGCTCAACAGGCAGTGCCTTCTTCTTCAGTATCTCTTCAGGGTATTTCTTGATCTCCAAAACAGCCATGTTGAATTATAACATAATTAAATGGTCCGTTATAAGAAAGGGACCGGCAGGGTCAGGCTATTTATCGGAGGGCTGAAACTTTCATTGCCAGCGACAATTCGTAATAGTAGTGTCCCCTTCGCCTGCCTTCCACTACCTCACAGTTTATCGTATTTCTTTGCCGATCCCTTTGATTTCCCTACCGGATACTTTTCCTCGTTCTTCCTGATCTTTTTTTCCATCTCATCAAGCAGATCGATGCCGAGGTCGTGCGACAGAATCGCAATGTAGATAGCAATGTCGGCAAGCTCCTCCCTGACACGGGACAGCCCTCCCTCCTCCAGGTAGCGCGTTACCTCGGCATCGCCCTTCCACTGAAATTCCTCAAGCAATTCCGCGGCCTCAAGGACAACAGAGATTGCCAGGTCTTTGGGCCGGTGGAACTGTTCCCAATCCCTTTCCCGGCGGAATTCGAGGAGTTTATCAACTATTGCATTCAGACGATCATTCACGGCCCGGGTCGCTCCTGACTTTTTCTCCGCAAGCCCTGCCTTTAAGATTGAAGAAGAACTTGAGTCCTTTTTTCACCTTATCGGAGAATATTTTAGTCGAAAGGAAGTTGCCCGCGACTTTCTTATTGATCTCACCCAGGGTCGGATAAGGGTGAATAGCCGAGACGAGGGATGAAAACTTGACCTTTCCGTTCATTACCGCCACCCATTCGCTTACCAGTTCTCCTGCATGGGGACCGAGAATCTGAACGCCAATGGGCTTTTCCTTTTCATCGAGTAGCATCTTAATCTTCCCAACCTCTTCGCCTTCTGCAAGGCTCCGGTCGTTTGCCCTGAACTCCTCTGTCCAGACGGAATATTCTATCCCCCCGGCTTTTGCCATTGCTTCATTCATGCCTATGTTCGCCAGTTCCGGATCGGTATAGGTGCACCAGGGCATATTGGTGAAATCGGCCTTCCTGGGCAGATGGAAGATGGCATTGCTGACAACTATGCTGCCTTCATAGCCTGCGGCATGGGTGAAGAGGTATTTGCCATTGACGTCACCGATGGCATAAATGTGCTTATGATTGGTCCTCATCCGGTCGTCGACCTTAATGCCCTTTTTATCAAAATCAATCCCGATGTGTTCAAGTCCCAGCCCCCCGACATTTGCTTCCCGTCCTATGGCAACCAGGATGGTTTCGGCCCTGAGGGTAACCGTAGAGCCTTCAGAGGTCTTGATGACAACCTCCCGTTCGCTGCCCGAAGCCTGTGTGCTTTCAATCGAGGCCTTCAGATAGAAGGTCACGCCCTCACCGCTTAAGACATTCATCACCATATCCGCCATATCCTTATCTTCTTTGTTAAGAATCTGGTCGGCCCGCTGGACCACCGTGACCTTTGTCCCGAGGCGGGCAAAGGCCTGCGCCATCTCGGTGCCGATGGGGCCGCCGCCGAAAATAATCATCGATTTCGGGAGCTTTTCCTGAGTGAAGACCTGTCTGTTAGTGATAAAAGGGGTTTTGTCCAGTCCTTTTATCGGCGGGATCGTGGGTGCAGAGCCGGTTGCGACGACCCAGTTCTTTGCTGAATAGTGCTTTCCATTCAGACGCAGGGAATGCTCATCGATAAACGCCGGTTCTCCGAATTCCACTTTGGCGCCGAGCTTGCAGAAGCGTTCCTCTGAATCATGCCTTTGAATTATGCCTATGACATCCTGAATTCTCTTCGCTACGTCCCTGAAGTCCACAGGCGGAAGCTCTACTTCCGGAAGACCGAAATCTCCCGCTCTTTTCATCATATGCCGGACACGGGAGGTCATTATGAGTGTCTTGCTCGGAACGCATCCGAAGTGCAGACAATCGCCGCCCAGTTTGCCTTCCTTATCGACGAGGAGCGTTTTTGCCCCGAGTTGGGCCGCTCCGGCAGCAACGGTGAGACCTCCGGAGCCGCCACCCAGGATCCCTATGTCAAAATCGCACTTGGCCATGCTGTCCTCCTTCATTACCGGGCTTTATCTCTCACTAAAACGTGTCTTCTTCGATTTATACAAAGACAACAATTTCTTTGCTGCGATGGGGAAAAGACCGAGAAGTACGAAAGATAAAATCAGCCCGGGAGAAAGAATTCCCGAGAGAGAATCGATCTTTGCCAGTTCCTTGCCGGCATTGACATAGACTACAGTCCCGGCCAGCATGCCGACCTGAGAAACCCAGTAGAAGGTCCTGAGAGGCATTTTCGTGAGTCCCATTACAAGGTTTATGAGCCAGAAAGGAAAGACAGGGATCAAGCGCAGCGTGAACAGATATAACGGCCCCTCTCTTTCAACTCCCTCATTGACCGTTTTCAGTTTATCACTGAATTTGCGCTGCACCCAATCACGCAAAACAAATCTCGATACAAAGCATGCCAGGGTCGCGCCGATGGTACTCGCAAAGGAAACAACAAGCGTTCCGATCCACAGCCCGAAGAGCGCGCCACCCGCCAGGGTCATTACCGCCGCCCCCGGCAACGACAGCGATGTCACAAGGATATAGATCATCATGTACGCGGCGATCACCAGGAGGCTGTGGTCCACATAAAGGGCGGCGAATTTCTCCTGAGACGCCTTGACGTAAGAGAGGGTAAGATACTGTCCGAGGCCGAGAACCTTAAAGATCACGACGAGTCCGACCAGGACGGTCAAGATCGCTATCTTTTTTGTGATTTTTTTATTCATTACACTTCACCTGTGATAAAAGTGCGTATTAATTCTCATTACAATCATACACTGATCACGTATTCAAAAACAGGGGATGCCCGCATTGAGGACATCTCTCCATCTCCTGAAGCTTTTTCAGATACCGCTGCACCGCAATTATAAATGCAGCATGGCTCCACGTGAGAGGAGAAACCGATATGGCTTCGCCGGTAAAGGGGTCTATCTGTTCTGCGAGAACCCCTGATTGCAGCGCCCTTTCAGAGACCCAGTTCAGAATCGCAACGGACGCCTGCAGTTCATCCTTGTTCGTTGCCTTATCTATAAGGTAGTGGGCATACCAGAGGGTGCAGACAATCCAGGGGTTGCCGGGGATCTCCATAGTCGGCTGTACTATGCTCTGGTACGGATCGTTTTCGTATCTCGCCATCCCGCCAATTGCTGTCTTGCACCAGAGCCTGTCTTTCAACGCCTCCATGGTGTTGATTATTTTTTCATCTGATGCAGCAAAGACGCCAAAGACGAAAAGCCCGGAGAGACTTGAATCGAGCCTGAAATCTTTCTTGAATACGCCGAGACGTTCAGAAACTCCGCTCAGAAATCTCCCGAGATCATTGTCGTAGAGATATTTTGTCAGGGCGTCCCTCATTCGGTCAGCCGCCTTCACATACTTTTCGGACAGTTCTGTCTCGCCGAAGGCTGTAGTGAAATGGCCTGCTGCCCTCAGCCCGGAGATAACGGCGCAGACGGTAAAAGTATGGATCCCCAGAAGCTCTTCCCACAGATTGTATGACGGCAACGGGAGCCCGGTCCCCTGGTCTACGAATTCACACATGAAATCAGCCGCCGCCTTAATGACCTTCCTGTAAAGAGGTTTTATGAACTCAACGTCCCTGTGAATACTGAAATGCTCCCAGAGCGCCCAGATCACAAGTCCTGTTTCATCTTCCTGGATCGGCAGATGGGGTTTTCCCTCAAGGACCCAGGGATGCCAGGAACTCGCGAGAGATCCATCCGGATTGTACTTGTGCATGAAGAAGCCGTTTCTCCCTATTATCTCCCCACAGAATTCGAAGAACTTCTGTGGCGGTATCGGAAAGCCTGCAAGGTTTCTCGCTGCCCACACTCGGGAAATAGAGGTCCCGCAGAAGTCCTTTCTTATCGTACAGTATCAGCAGTGAACCGTTCCCTATCGATATATCCCTCGGCATGTCTGATCATCCCCGGTCAATGACCCGCCTCATCGCCCCAGAGCTCCTTAAGCCTTTGGTCGCGACCGCATCTCCAACGATAGTATTTGTAACGGACCGGGTTCTTCTTGTAATAGTGTTGGTGGTATTCCTCGGCAGGGTAGAACTCGGTGGCATGGACAATCTCGGTTACGATAGGCCCATTGAAGGGTTTGTTCTTTTCCAACGCTTCCTTCGACTGTAACGCCAGCCGGTGCTGATCCTCATTGTGATAAAAAATTGCACTTCTATACTGATGCCCCGTATCACAGAACTGCCGGTCCTTTGCAGTCGGGTCGATGTTGTGCCAAAAGGCGTCCAGGAGCCTTTCGTAGCTCACTTTTGCCGGGTCATAGACGACCTGAACCGACTCGGCGTGCCCGGTCCCTCCGGCTGAGACCTCTTCGTAAGTGGGGTTCTTTTTCCACCCGCCGGTGTAGCCGGATGTGACCGAAACAACGCCCGGGATCTCGTCGAAGGCGTGTTCCATGCACCAGAAACAGCCGCCTGCGAAGGTCGCTTTCTCAAGGTTAGTTGCAGCCACGACTGCGGTGCTTGCGATGAGTATGAGTGACAGTCCCACAATAGCGGTAATAACCATTTTCATAAGCCTCTCCTTCCTTATTTCTATGTTGCCGTGAATTGCAGGGCGGCTGAGTTCATGCAGTAGCGCAGCCCTGTCGGTTTGGGGCCATCGTTAAAAACGTGGCCGAGATGGCCGTCGCAGCGGCGGCAGCGCACCTCAGTGCGGTGACTGAAGAAGCTGTTGTCCGGCCTGGTGCTGATGTTCTCCGGAGCGATTGGCGCAGTGAAGCTCGGCCAGCCTGTACCGGACTCGAATTTGTCTTCAGACCTGTACAGATCAAGCCCGCAGGCCGCGCAGCGGTAAATGCCGTGCTCGTGAAAGTCGGCGTATTTTCCTGAAAACGCCCGTTCAGTCCCCTTCTCCCGCAGTATGTGGTACTGTTCAGGTGTTAACAGTTTTTTCCACTCTTCATTGGTTTTAACAACAGTTTCACTCATGATGTAGCCCCCTTTTTCCGCGGAGTAGACCTTGATCGGAACCGGCGCTGATGCGCTGTGGGACTCATCCGACTTTCCTATGCAGCCTGAAAAGACGATACTGCCGGCAATGAGTCCCGCCAGTCTAAGAAAGTCTCTTCTGCTCAATGAGTTTTTCATGGCATACTCTCCTCCCTGGAATTCAGTCCGGGATTTATCACCTCATTTCATCATGCCCGCTGACATCATTTTGCCCTGTTTACTGATTAAAAAAATCTCTTTTAGGATAAGCATATCAAACGCATAAGATATAGCAAGTCACTTGACTGTTTCTATGAAAGTACCGGCCTTCTTTAAGGCCGTTTCCATTTCTTTAATCGTGATCTCTGCCGGATCATAATAAACAGTGTTTATCTCTTTCAAGTAGCGAAAGCCTTTTTCAACTCTCTTCACTCCCTTCAGCCCCTCCAGGGCCTCTTTGCCGACATCAAATCATTTAACATGAAAGATTACCTTGGATGTTCCGGCATCTTGTGCCAGAGAGACCCCATAACCTGAAAAGACAAACAGCATCAAAACAAAAAGAGTCAAAGACTGAGTGATTCGGTTCTTCATATAATTCATATTGATCACCTTCCCTTCGTTGTCCCCTTTACTCTGTTGTCTCTGCCCTTGAAGACAGTCGGGAAATATCGCACATCCTCCGCAATTTAGTTGTATTTGCGGTGAGATGGGGACGTATCGTCATTCGACACGTCCCCATCAAGGCTACAGTCAGCCGCAAGCGTTGGAAACACTACACTATTTGTTATAATCACCATGAATAATTTTTGCCGTGGGCAGCAGGCCTCCTGCGGGAGTATAAATCACCGGACAGTTCACGACGATATTAGTCTTCACAACGGTTACCAGACCCGCTGTCTTGGCTGTCAGTATCTCCTCCTCCGATGTCAGCGTGTGGGGTGTCTTGCCCTGATTCCAAGTTACAGTGCTTACCTGCCAGAGTGGCGAATAATCCGTATTTGTGTTGCCTGGACCGGCCGGGATCGGCGCCGAGGGTATCACATTGCCCTGCTTGAAATTGGTGACCGTATAAATGTCATCTACGGCGTTCGTATTGGCTGCGTTAGCGATCGTCGACGCATGGTTTACGTCCTGTTGCGCTGCAACACCCGGGTCTGATGCATCTGTCTGGATATAGTAAGCCACCTGACCATTGTACCAGCATTGCACCAACGGGAGTTGAACGGCTGGGACTGTTTCCTTGTCATTTGCAAAGGCCACAACTGTTGAGATCATCAGTATTGCTGCACTTAAAACAGCTACTGATATTTTCTTGTTCATTTCAGTTCTCCTTTCGGCTTTATGCCCCTTTTTAGGGTGGCACATGGGTGTTTTTTTCTCAGGGTACCGGGCAAATAACCTGGTTTTTCACCTCCCTTCATTCCGGTTTACAAAACGTTTCTACTTAAATTGTATCGAACCGGGGTCGGATAACAAGATGAGTTCTGTGACTTTGTCACATAAAGACAGGTTAGAGAATTCTATTGCAATTTTCCGATTTCTCTGTGAGATACTTGTCAGATCATGCGCTGAACTGGAACATGGTGGTGACAAAGGCATCCGAGATGCTGGCGCAACCGCCTGTTATCGAGAAGGTCGAAGTCCTCGCGGCCAAGCTGCCGGAATAAGGCCGCATCATCGACCCAAATGGATCAAATTTTCTATCGACCTGCTTCCTCTATGACCAGCTCATCCTTGATCGCGATGCACCCGATCACACTCTGCGCCGCCGGACAGAGGTGCAGATAGGATGAGAACGCTTCTTGAGCAGCTTCGGCCTGTTCTTTGGCGACTCGTAAGTGATATGTCACTCGTATCCTGGTGATCTTGAGAACGTTATTGACGTTTTCGATGTCACCCTCTACATCCGCCCTATAGCGATCTTCTCTTGTGAAAATTTTCTTTCCGGCCAACACCGAGGCCAGTGTGCCCATCATTCAGGCGGCGGTAGCAGCGACAATATGATCAAGGGTTGCAGCGTGTTCCTTCTCCGACTCGATTTTGTAAAACCTTTTAATGCCTCCGTGGACACCATAATAGACAGGCTCGCCAAACCCCTCGATCATGGCCCTCCTTGTGGGGCCGCTCTCTCTTACGATCGTGATGCGCGATGTATGGACAATTTCTCCCACAGACTCCCCCTTCTCACTTTTATGTCCAACTGCCTTTATAGAGTTAATTCGATGGAATTCCTTGAGAGACGAACCACGCCCCGTCTCTCGAACTCCTTCAACAGTCGGCTGACGACCTCTCTGGATGTGCCGAGATCGTCAGCGATCTTTTGGTGGGTCATCGTCAATTTGCAATTTTCCGATTTCTCTGTGAGATAATCGTTCAGTCGTTCGTCCATTTTCCCGAATGTGACCTCCGCAATGAGCGACATCATGGAGACAAAACTGCTGTTTATTCTGCTGAATACAAAAGACCGCATTGCATTATATCTTGCCATCATGTCGTGAAAATCGGAAGAGGGCATAAGGAGGAATTCCACTTTCGTCAGAGATGCCGCATTTGCAGGTAATCTGGTATTTGAAAGAAGGCATGAGGCATTCAGAACACAGATATTGCCAGGTCCCATTTCGTACAAGGTTATTTCCCGGCCGATCCCGCTTGCCTTATATACCCTCTTTTCGCCGGAAAGCAGGAGTACGAATTCCGAGACCTCGGCGCCCTCCTCTTTCAGGACCATATTTTCCGGTGCGCTCGCATATTTGGAGGACGAAAGAATGTTATTGACCAGCGCTTCCGGCGCGTTCCGGAAATAAGGGAAAATCTTCAGGAAATCACTTTTCTGCAATACCATAACAAACCTCCCGGGCATCAGACTAAGTAAATATTGACATCATAGATTAGCAGAAGATAATCACGATACTCTCACGAAAAAATAACAATTTTATCACGGACGTAAGAATGAAAAACGAAGACTGATTTGTCAGAATTCAACCGTTGGAGATCGTGACTAAACCTTATAAACCGGCAGGGTGAAGGTGAAGGTCGTACCGGCATCGACCACACTATCGACCTTAATATCACTTCCGTGGAGTTCCAGGATTCTCCTGGTGATGACCAGACCAAGCCCCAACCCACCGGCGCTGTCAGCGCGGCTTCGCCCCATTCGATGACTGCGGTCGAATAAATACGGAATATCCTCCGGCCGGATACCCGAGCCGGAATCGGAAACCTGCACCTTTACTCTTCCGCTTTCGAAACCGGCACTGACGGTAATCGAGCCGTTTTCCGGAGTGTACCTGGCGGCATTTTCGATGAGGTTTTCGAACACTCTCTCGATGAGTCCGATATTGGCAAACGTAAGCGGAAGGTGTTCAGGGAAATTCTGTTGAAGCTTGATCTTTTTCTTCTCAACAGCAAGGTGGAACTTCTGCATTATGTCCTGGACGAGTTCCGCCAGAGAGAAAGATTCCAAGCGGACCTGGACATCCGGTGAATCAAGTTTGGCCAGTTCAAAGAGTGAGGAAACCAGCTTTCCTAATTGATTGGAACGCTTAATGGCAATTGTCAGAAAGTCCCGCTGCTCCTGCGGCGTCAACTTCCCCTCCTTCAAGAGTAAGGTCTCAAGGTATCCATGGAGAGATGTCAGCGGCGTTCGGAGATCGTGTGTGATATTGGCGACTAATTCGCGCCGAAGCGCATCGGCCTGTCTGAGTTCCTTTATCAATTGAATAATGCGCTCAGCCATCTGCGAGAAGATCGATCCGAGGCGGTGAATTTCATCTCCGGAACCGCCCTTAAAGAAGGGCAAAAAATCGGGATACTCTGAAAAATCGCTTTGCCTGAAAGTTTCCATGGCCGCCGTAAGTCGTTGGAGCCGAAGTGTCATTCGGAAGAAAAGAAGAAGTCCGGTTAGTAATGCAAATAAGAGGCCCCCTGCTACAGCCCATATGCTTAACCGGATGATGTAACTGCCCTGGAGCATCTCGGCGGCCGTTTCAAATTCCTCACTGCCCAGGATAACGTAAAGATAACCTTGAATTTGATTTTTCAGAGAGATTGGGGCCGCGGAGAACACCTTTTTGCGTTTCAGGTTACGCGGGTCGTCACCCAGGATGGGAAAGGCATCGGTCTTGTTCAGGAAACTTTTCAGGGGCGCCATTGATACCTTCTGCCTTTTTACTTTTCCAGGAGGCGCCGAGAATGCCAGGATTGCGCCGTTTGGATCGAGAAGATAGACCTCGATGTTTGGATTTACGACCATCAGCATATGGAAAATATTCTTAAGAGCTTTTTCATTGACCCGGCCATACTTTATCAAGCTTGTTTCCGAAACCAGGTTCCGGGCCAGAGTACGATTGAGTTTCTGGTTCACCTCCTGAAAATACAGCCGCGTGGTGTAGAAAGTAAGCAGCATGTAAAGGAGTCCGATAAGACAGAACAGGCCCATCAGGACAACAGCCAGCTTGCAATAAAGGGTCTTGAACATAAGCCTATCCTTTTCGAAAATCGGAGAACTTGTACCCGACCCCCCAGACAGTCAAAATGTAACGAGGCCTGGCAGGATCTTTTTCGATTTTTGCCCTCAAGCGGTTGATGTGAGAATTCACAGTATGTTCGTAGCCTTCAAAACCGTACACCCATACCTGTTCCAACAGTTCCATGCGTGTATACACCCTCCCGGGGTGATTTACAAAGTGGAGCAGCAGGTCGAACTCTTTGGCCGTCAGGAGCACAGGATTCCCCTGGAGCGTGACGTTCCGCTTTTCAACATCTATAATCAGATCACCTGCCTGAATCAGTCTCTGCGATTCCTGAGATGCCTCCGACTTGAGCGCCTCCACACGACGGAACAGCGCCTTGACCCGTGCCAGAAATTCGCGGATGCTGAAGGGTTTGGTCAGGTAATCGTCCGCTCCGATCTCCAGGCCGAGAACACGGTCGACTTCGGAAGATCTGGACGACAGTATCAGCATGGGTATGTAGACAGCTCCTGCTCTCACGCGCCGGCAGATCTCCAGCCCATCTACCTCCGGGAGCGTCAGGTCCAAAATAATCAGATCATAGGGCTTCGAGAGTGCCTGGTCGAGACCTACATTGCCATCGCGGGCCAGAGTCACTTCATATCCCGTATCTTTCAGATGCAGCTCAACAAGATGGGCTATATCTTTATCATCTTCAATTACAAGGATTCTGCGATTCTGCATTTTTGCTCCCTGAGCATTCATGCTGTTGTGATATGCATAAGCATAACATTATGGCATACCTGAAATTAACATGAAACATCCGTGACCAAAATTTTATCTTTCCGTGATAATTTCGTGACCATCCGTATGTCACACTCAATGTCACTTCCATCGCCACAGGAGGCCAAAAGAGATACCTTTCATCACAGTATCCTGTCTTCAGCAAAGGATTTCCAGGAGCCGATAAAATTACATACTTTATTGCTATGAATCTTGAGGGTGATATAATATGCATGTACGGTTTAGTGTCTTATTTTTAAAATTATACTACAGGGGGGGTAATTATGCTTAAAAAATTTGGAGTAGTCTTTCTCGCTGTTCTCTTTATGGGGTCCATGGCATGGGCGCCGATAGTAAGCACGGTCGATGCCGATGCAAAATGCGAGTGCGGTAAGGATTGTCATTGCGATCACTCTGCGACAGGCAAGGGCGAATGCCACTGCAAGGACGGTAAAAACGGAGAAGGCTGCGAGTGCGGAAAAGATTGCAAATGCGGTCACTGCAAAACAGGCGAGGCAAACTGCAACTGCAAAGCAGGGGACAAAGGCTGTAAGTGTAAGGGTGACGGTAAGGGCTGTCAGTGCGGCAAGGACTGCCAGTGCGGACATTGCAAAACAGGTACGGGAAACTGTAACTGCAAGACGGACGGCAAGGGTGACTGCAAATGTGGTAAAGACTGCAAATGTGCGCACTGCACGGCAAGCGCTCAGGTAAAGCCGACCGCTGATGCTGCTTACTCAAAGACCATGGTTTCGAAGGCAGGGATCTTCAAGGTTACATACACAAGTGATCCAGGGGATGTGCCGGTGGGCAAGATACATTCCTGGAAACTCAAGGTCGAGACCGACGACGGCAAACCGGTCAAGGATGCGGAGATTACAGTTGGCGGGACTATGCCCGAACACGGTCATGGTATGCCTACGCAGCCCAAGGTCACAAAGAACTACGGCGATGGGACCTACCTTGTGGAAGGAATGAAGTTCAGCATGCCGGGATGGTGGGTGGTGAACTTTAATATCAACGCGGGCGGAAAAACCGACAGCGTTACTTACAACCTGCAGTTGCAGTAATATAATGCATAACCGGAATTGGAGGTAGTCATGACCCGGTTTATTTTGCTGACGTTTGCTTCCGTGTTTTTTATTATTACGGGCATGGGCGGCGTGAGTATGGCCGGGGACAATGACCTCCAACAGACTCACCGGTGGAGCGAGGAAGATAAGAAGGTGATACGCTCCCTCTCTCTTTCCTCGCTTCCACCGCTGCCTTCTGACCCATCGAACGCTTATGCTGATAACCCCAAGGCGATAGAAATGGGGAAGAAGCTCTTCTTCGACAAAAGTTTCAGCGCCAACGGAAAGGTCTCATGCGCCACCTGTCATATGCCGGAATATTCCTTCACTGACAGACTTGCCCTTGCCAGGGGCATGGGAACCACAAGCCGGAGGACCATGCCGATAATCGGTGCAGCCTATCAGTCCTGGTTCTTCTGGGACGGCAGGAAGGACAGCCTCTGGTCTCAGGCCATCGGCCCGATCGAGAGCCCTCCTGAGCATGGCGTCACCCGTTCGTTCTGCGTGCACCTGATAATCGACAAGTACAAGAGCGAATACACCGAAATATTCGGGAGTCTCCCGAAGGTAAACCACAAGAGCTGCCCTCCGAAGGCAAGCCCGGGAACGGGTAATCCGGTTGCACTCAGGCTCTGGAACGCGATGAAACCAGGGGACAGGGACGCTGTCAACAGGGTCTACGCGAATATCGGCAAGGCGATCGCCGCTTATGTGCGAAGGATAGTGCCTTCTCCCGCACCGTTCGACCTGTACGTCGATGCTGTTCTCAGGAACGACCAGGCGGCCGCTGACAGGGCATTGGGCCGAGATGCAGTGGAAGGCCTGAGACTTTTCATCGGAAAAGCCAAATGTATCAACTGCCACATGGGCCCGCTTTTTACGAACAGCGGGTTTCACAACATCGGGACCGATAATCCCAGGGATAAAGGCAGGGCAGAAGGCATAGACGAAGTGCTTTCGGATGAGTTCAACTGCCTCGGCAAATACAGCGATGCCAAGCCTGAAGAATGCGGCGAACTGAGGTTCATCGATACTGACAAGAGCAAATATACGGGCTCATTCAAGACACCGACCTTGCGAAATGTTGCAGACCGGCCGCCCTATATGCACGCCGGGCAATTCAAGACCCTGCAAGAGGTACTGTTCTTCTACCGGAGGAGTTCAAGCAGGGAAGTGGAGCATCAGGACCTGACTGACGGAGAACTCGCCCGAATCGAGGCCTTTCTCAAGACTCTCACAGGGCCTCTGATGTATCCCAGGTAATACTTAAAGTTCCGCCACCAATGCATACAGCGCCGGGTACTCATCCCCGGCCAGGGCCGTCTCTTCCTGTAGCAGTGTCAAGGCTTCGGGTACATATTTCAGAAAGTATTTTTTCCCCTTTACTGATGAAAGGAAGCCGTACGCGCCCAAAGCCTGCATGTGGCGCTGCAGACGGCAGGGCAGCAGCGTTGCCGTGAACTTTTCAACATCGAACCCTGCGTCTCCGCCATGCATGCAGTCCATATAATATTCGACAAGGCGGGTCCTCATTGCGTCATCCAGGCGATAGTACGGGTCCCATAGGAGCGAGACCACATCATACGCAGGGGGCGCCATCCGTGCGCCCTGATAGTCTATAAGCCTCGGCATTTCCTGCTGCACGACCATAATGTTCTGCGACTGAAAGTCACGGTGAATAACTGTCTTCGGAAATGAATCGACTTTCAAAGCCAGGCGATTGAATTCATACTCCAGTATCCGGGAATTACTTGGGGCCATCCCCCTCACACCCTCTACAAATCTTTCAATAAAATATGCCGTCTCCCACCGCAGGTGGCCATAATCAAAAACCCTCTTTGCAAGGAGAGGGCATTCGGCAACATGATCGGTTATCGTGGTATGCAGCATTACCAGAATATCAAGCGCCCCCCTGTATAGCCGCTCCACCCGGCTGCTGTCACGTGGACACTTCAACCAGCTATAGAGAGACATATCTCCGAGGTCTTCGAAAAGGGCAGTAGCCCTTTCAGGCTCCACGCTTATAAGCCCTGGCACCGGGAGCGCGAATTTTCGGAAAAAACGTGTATATTCGATATGCCGTGTGAAATCCAAATCACCCTCAGCACATTGCATCAGCACTGCAGTTTTCCCTTCTTTTTTTACTCTTAAATACTTCCTGTCGGAACCGCCAATACCAATAAGCGTTCCGCCTTCAACTGATGACGCCCCTGTCCCGGTTTCGACAAAGGGGAGAACAAAATCCGGACCTATAATGCAGTTCTCGTAAGCGCCCTGACTGGGCATGCTCCCAGGCAGCACAATACAATTCCGGAGTGAAACTCCCTGTTTGATCCTGCATCCCTTTTCTACTGCATTATAACCGTCGAAGATAGCATCGGCACAGCCCGCCGCTCCCGTATGAAAATAGAGGGTCTCGCCATCAGCCCTTAACGCATTAATAACAGCGGAAGCGTATGCAGCCGGCGTCCCTACATCGGCCCAGTATGACCCGCTGACATCCATAGTGCCGGTCCTGCATCCGGACGCTGCGGCGTTCATCCAGGCGTCGACAACACTTGACTTTCCTTCAGGGAGAAACTTGAGGAATGCCCTGTCATATACGGCAATGCCGGTGTAGGCTACCGAACGTTCTTTCGCAGGATCTGACAGATATGCCTTTCCAGCTACTCCTTTCAGATTGCCGTTGCTGTCCACCGCAACAGTATTAAAACAGGGGCAATCGTGGACGGCGAGCGTCAGCATATTCCCGGAAGCATTGTGGCGCTCCAGCAGCTTTGTTAAATCAAAGTCCGCAATAATATCGGCATTGTGAACGAGAAATATGTCGCTCTCAGACAGAAACGATTCAGCGTTCTTCAATGCACCTCCTGTATCGAGTATCGGGTCCTCGGGGAAAAAAAATACATTGCTTTTATAAGGCGATTTTTCTATCCATTCTTTGATCGGTCCTTTTTTATGGTGCAAGTTGATACCGATGTGATGCACCGCGAGCCGGGAGAGTTTTTCGAGCACATGTCCCAGCACCGGTTTGCCGAGTACCGGAAGGAGTGGCTTTGGGAGGTAGTCGCTGATTGGCCTCATGCGCTCGCCAAAACCTGCAGCGGGGACAAAACAGCGGATATCTTTATACATAGAGCAAAAATCTTCTTCGCACATTCTTATTAAAGCTATGGCACTGTTCTTTCCACCACGCCTCCATCCGGTCGAGGCGCTCTCCCTTTTCTATCTCCTGTCTGAGCCTTTCCGTTCCGGCCAAAATATCGATGGGCATTTTCTCCGTCTCATACTCATATGGAGGCTGCTTCCACAGGAAATCTTTCGGGTAAACATCGAGTATAGACATTATGACGGCGACTCCTGTCTTAAAAGGCCTGAACCGCTCCCTGCCGGTAATATGAATCTGCGCCCCTCCGCAGAGTGCTCCTGCATGCTTTTGAAAAGCGGGCTTAAAGTACAGCGGCCTGAACACTGCACCGGGCAGTTTATATGTATTGAGCTTTTTGACAAGTCTGTCGGGATCTATATAGGGGGCTCCGAAAATCTCGAATGGGCGCGTAGTGCCGCGTCCTTCACTAACCATGGTCCCTTCCAGAAGGCACATTCCAGGATAGACAGATGCGGTATCTATTGCAGGCATGTTCGGTGAAGGCAAAACCCAGGGCAATTTCGTGTTGTCAAACCACATTTTTCTCTGCCAGCCCTGCATGGGAATAACATGCAATTCAAGACCCGGATAAAATGATTCTTTCAGATATGATGCAATTTCCCCGGTGCTCATACCGTGGCGTACAGGGAGCGGCCGTTGTCCGACAAATGATGCACATTGCTCATCGAGCACCGGACCCTCCACAAGCGCGCCGCCGATGGGATTGGGCCTGTCGAGAACAACTACCGGTTTGCCGACCTCAAGACAGGACTGCATGCAGAGTTCCATAGTCCAAATAAACGTATAGTAGCGCGAACCGACATCCTGCAAATCTATGACCATTACGTCGAGGTCTTTCAGCATCGCAGGCTCAGGCTTCCTTGTGCGGCCATAGAGACTGAAAACAGGCAATCCTGTCCGCCCGTCCCTGAAACCTTCCCATTCAATCATATTATCCTGCGTCTCACCACAGATACCGTGCTGTGGGCCGAAAAGGACCTTCAGTGTGAGCTTGCGTGATCGCAGGAAGAGGTCTGCAGCATGCTCCAGTTTCCTGTTCACTGAAGCGGGGTGCACCAGGAGCCCTGCGCTTGCTCCTCTTAAGCCTTTCGGCCAGTTCTTTTCAAAACTGTCAAGACCGGTAAGCACCGGCATACTAAAATGCCTCCTCATAACCTCGAATTTAAAAAGGCATAATTGTCTTCACCTTGAGCTACATGGATATTTATGCAATCTACTGATAATTACGGTTATTTGCCACATCATATATTCAGCTATTTGTCCTATATTTTATATCCTTTAAGTATAATTCTGTCACAATTTAGTCACAGTGACATTAGTTCGCTTTTGATCTCTCTGAGAAATGTCCGTGAAAATACTGTTCTAATTTGTCCAGTAAATTTTCCGTTGTCAGCAAGTGTTGTGGGTTACATCCGACAATATGGTCAATATATCGCGGCTGCTTTAATTCGGTCAGAAAATTTGACTTTGTGTTCCCTTTGCCTGAGTGATGATAAATCTGTCCGGTTATGATGAGAGTGTATTTGCTCTGTCCTTTTTTTAGACTTTTCAAAATGTTGGTATTGGAGAGTTTCTCATTGCCGATAAAATCAATGTCCCAGTCGGTTGCCTTGACGCCATATTTTGAAAAATACTTCTGCAATTCAGATATAAGAGTGTTTTCATCAGAAACCTCTCCTACCTGCTGGCTTTTTAGGTAACGCCTTAATATGTTTTCATACGTGGAAGTAAAGGTTCCCAGATTTTGTTCTTTCAGATAATTAAAAAAAGTATCAAAGTCGTTTGGGGAGATAATAAAGAAATAAATACCTTCTTTAAAACTCCCTTTGTAGCGGGTTAAATAATCTTTGCCGGCATTAAGCTTTAAAAGGTTGTCATACTTGAAGTCTTTGTTGTCTTTAATCTCAATTATTAATGTCTCTTTCTTAGTTCTTATAATGAAGTCAGGATAAAAGCCATAATGTCCATTGCTTTTCTGATACGCGATGCCGAAATATTTGCTCTCGTTTGTGCCGTTTCTAAACCACCATAGGACATCATCATCTGTGTCCTCAAGCCTGTTTATAAAGTCTCTCTCAGGCTTTGACCATTCACGTTTTTTGTTCTTATTTATCTTTACGCTGAAAGGTATTAAGATTGATTTTTCGATATCCGGTATTTCTTCTGCATCAGTAAATATGCTTACGCTTTCTGGCACTTGCCAGTTCTCCGTAATGATTACTTCATCGTGCCTGGTAGGGATTGCCTTGTAGTATTCCTTAGCCTTCTCTATTATCCTACTAATTTCTCCCTTGTTTGTGGGATTTATAACAATCTCAGCAATCTTGTCTTCATTGCCTTCTTCATAATAGTCCTTGAATAATGATCTTATACTGCTTTTGACAATCCGTGTTGAGCGGGCTTTGGTGAACGGTGTCGTCATTTCAGCGCAGAAATCAGTATATTCCTTTGCTATCTCCACCCTGTCCTTTATTATCTTTGTTTTTTCTTTAAATTTTACTGATTGCTCCAAATCAATGGCTTCAACCTTTCCGTTTATGCCGACTGCCTTATTTAATCCCGCAACTCCTAAAACAATCTTATCCTTTATCTCAAGATCATCAGCAGCTTGTTTCAAGCACCCTCTAAACTCCCCGGACAGGTCAGTTGTTTCTCTCTTCCTTCGAATTAATTCGCTTGTCAGAGACAGGTTTTTGTATCTCTGGTTATCCCGTTGCATTGTTCTTGTAGTTGCATAATTATCCGCAAGCTCTTTAACGATCTCAAAGTTGTCGGAGGCTGTATATACATAGCCGATATTAAGTTCGGGGTGAGTAGAATAATGTCTGTGTTCAGGCATGCGCATTATACGTCCCAATGTCTGGATATTGAAGATATAGTTTTCAGAATTCCACTCCCTCTGCAAAAACAAGATTGCAGCTCTCGGGCAGTCCCATCCAATTGCGATAGACTCTTTAAAAATCAATACCTCAACAGGATTATCATTTTTCTCAAGAAGTTCAAGGTTGACCTTTTTATCTGCCTCGGACAGTTTTATAGCCAGCCTGCCGTTATTTGTAGTTATCTCATGTTTTTTCAATAAATCAATGACATAATCTTCCGGCGGTATGGTATCAGCAGGTTTTTTCCTTGGTATTTGAATTAAAAGCAAAGGGTTTACATTGGAGCCTTCGGCTTCATAGTCCTTTTTCAACTGCTGTCTCTTCTTTAAGGCAATTTTTAAGATGTCTTCGTTGGTTTGAGCCTTCGAAAGTCCGGGGTTAATCTGTACTTCCTGTTTGATCATCTCCTCTTTGATGACCTCAGGCAGGTAAATCTCTATTTTCCTATCACATGTCGTATCAGGCTTTGGAGTAGCAGTAACTTCAATGGTGAGTTTCGGATTGATAACGCTGATAATTTCTTTTGCCTTGTCTGTCTTTGCTGCCCTATGGCTTTCATCAATAATTAAGATAACATTGCAGCCATTTTCCCTTGTATTTTCAACCACAGAATTGAGATTCAGGTTGCGCTCGTTGTCCTGCATAAAGAGATTGTCTTTTTTATTCAGGCTCTCCCAGTTTGCAAAAAGTATTTGGTTTTCACTTATCCGGCAGTCATCAATCTCATCAATAGAAATGCACTCCAAAAGCCGCTCCTCGCTCAAGTATCTTTCCAGTGAAATTCTGCTCTGCTCGTGCAGGTCATTTACAGAAATCCAGATAAATGCAATATCGCTTTTATCTTTGAACTTTTTAACAATATCTACCATTGCTTTTGAGACCATGATAGTTTTGCCTGAGCCTGTTGGGGCCTGAAAGATTATTACCTTTGACTCAGCGTAAGGGTCTTCAAGATACTCTTTGGAGGCAGAGACCAATTGACCGACGTATTTTTCCTGATATAGCAGTTGTTTCATTTCTTTAATATATTCTTTGATTTCCTTTTCATCTCTTCGTCGAAAGTCAGCAGGCGGGCATCAAATTCTTTTGCTACCTGCACTACAATGGCATCCATGCCCCTTAGCCCTGACTTGGCCGCTATAGCTGCGGCGTCCATTGCTGATTTGTCATCGAGCATTACAAAAGAGAGGTTCTCCAAGCTTGTCAGTTCATTCTTGACCTGAGCAGCTAAATCCTCAATGCCGGTTCTCCGTCTGACCGCAGATACTACTTCAACGAGAATAGTGAAGGGCATAATTGCAAATGCATTGCCCTTCAGAACTTCGTCCATTATTGCAGAAGCCTCTTTGTGCATAGGCTCATTTTCTAACAGAGACGAGATTATAACCGAACTGTCAATAGTGACTTTTTTTACCACGTCTTTTCCCGCTGATGGGCTATTTCATCCGCGACAGATATCTCATCCCACTTTAATGAAATCCTTTTGCCCAACGTTTTCCATGCCGTCAACCTGTTTTTCGCAATCCTTTTTTTAGCCATTTCCTGAAGGATAAGCTCTTTTTTTATTTCCTTTATTTCGTGTATCAAATTGGATAGCTTGTTTTCTAATGCCGTTTCCATAACTCACACCTCCTTATCCCTTATTGTATTTTGCTATCTTTCTGTAGACATTTAAAATCGTTTCCGGTATTGGCTTTATTTTAACAATATTTTCTATGTCTTCAAAATCATCTTCATTATAAGTATGGTCATTGAGGTGGACCTATAGACGAAAGTTGCAATCAAGAAAGCGTATTAATCCTCCTTCATTAGTGTTGCTTCCAAGAGCATGCAAGAACAGTGCAGAATCAATTTTCACCGCTGATGATCTATGGTGAGCCAAAATTGATTCTGCGGCTGATGTTTCTTTTCAGAAATCAGGAAACATCTTGAGATTAATGACGCTGCCGGCTTCGTTCTTTGTACGGGCAGTAAGTATTCCGCCTTCAACATAATTAAGATCAAATCCCTTATAGCCCCTGGCTATCAGACCCTTGGCATCTGCCGGACAACCACCTTCGCAGCCGGCTATCCCTCTGATCATTTGCAGGACCAATCCTCTCACATCCAGTGCAGCAATATCAGCTCCCTTGGAAATGGCAATACGTTCAATTTGCGCAATGATGCCCTCAATATCAGGCCGAAAAGCTTCAGCAATCTGTACAATAACAGAAGCACCATCAATAACTATTTCAAGAACCACAGAGACCTCCCCTTTATATGCAAGTCTTCAAATTAATAATCGCCACATATCTAATATATTAACAAAATCATAAAATAACTTCGAGCCCATTTGCGGAGTGACAGGCCATTTTCCCGGCAAACCGCGAAGGGCCGAGCACATGACTGATATGTGCATCGATTATATCCATGAGTTCTTCCACAAGATGTCCCGGTGCATTGACCCTGTCAATGGATGAGGGGTCCCACTTAAGAAGGCTCTCGTGAAATCTCAGGGCACTGTGCGAAAGGCGAACGAACTTGCCTGCACCGGTAAAACACCGGCTGCAGATGACCGTCCCATGGGGGACATAAAAATTATGATATTCGGACTGCCCTGTACGAGATGCGCTCGTGCCGCATTTGCCGCATGCAGCCAGCCTCGGCGCGTAGCCCGCCGACTGCAATAACCTCATCTTATAAAAAAGATAAAAGAGTTTGTTGTCGGCATTGGATTCCAGCATTGTCATCATATGCAGGAGAAGCTTGAAAATCTCAGGGGCAGGCTCCCTTTCAGGGAGGAAATTGAGGCATAGTTCCAATATCTCGGATACATTAAGCAGACGTTTAAAATCGCAGCGCAATACATGAAATGGCTTTATAATATCAGACTGAGTAAGCCGGGGGAGACTGGCTTCTTCCTTGCCGAAGAACGAAATCCTCGCATAGGTAAGTGGTTCAAGACTGCTGCCGAATCTGCTCCTGACTTTTCGCGGGCTCTTTGCAAAGGCCCTTAACAATCCGTAATGGGGAGTCAGATAGGTAACAATGAGGTCGGCTTCTCCGAAAACAGTGTTCTTGAGAACGATGCCATACGTTCGCTTTAACATCTCAAAAAACAAACGGCTTTATAAAAAGCGCCTTGGGCAACGCCGCATATGGACTTTTTACGAAGCCGCCTCCATTCACATTATATTGCCGAAATCTTCCGGCCTCAAATTCTTGAGCCATTCCTCAAGCTCATCAGCCCTTCGTACCTCAAGCACACGCTCTTCAATGAAAATAGGCGCCTGCACTCTGAGCGCAACAGCAACTGCATCAGACGGCCGCGAGTCAATCGACACCTCTTTTTTGCCGTTATCCGCATATATCAGGGCATAATATGTGTTATCGACAATTTCAGTGATAACAATCCTAGTCACCCTGGAATTCAGACCGTCAAAAACATTTTTAATCAGATCATGGGTGAGCGGCCGCGGGGTAATGACTTTACCGAGGGCAAGTGCTATCGCATCGGCCTCAGGCTTTCCAATCCAGATCGGGAGCGTTTCATTACCGTCCACTTGCTGCAGGAGCAGGATATACATGCCGCTCCGAGGATCAAAAAGAAGGCCCTCAACCTTCATTTGAATAAACATTATTTAAACCCCAATTCACTTAACATCCGGTTATTACTGCGCCAATCCTTCCTGACCTTGACCCACAACTCCAAAAAGACTTTTGTTCCTAACAATTGCTCTATTTCGATGCGTGCAGCGGTCCCAATGGCTTTTAATCTGGTGCCGTCTTTCCCTATTATTATACCCTTTTGCCCCTTTCTTTCAACATAAATATTTATGGTGATAAAAATTACGCCGTCTTTCCGCTCGGACCATTGCAAAACTTCGGTAGCCGTTGAATGGGGGATCTCTTCCTCGGTCTGCTGCATGACCTTTTCCCTTACCACCTCAGCGACCATGAACCGCTCTATCTGATCAGTCACAATGTCATCCGGATAGTATTTTGGTCCCTCAGGGAGATACTGCACGACATTGTTTAGAAGAAGGTCAACGCCGTCCCCCTGGAGCGCTGAGACAGGAATTACTTCCCTGAACGGATAAAGACTGCTGTATGCCTCGATAACAGGGAGCACCTGCGGCTTCTTTTTCGTATCAATCTTATTTATGACAAGGAAGGCCGGCTTCCCCAGGTCATGCAACATCTTTATTATGAATTTATCGCCAGGGCCGGGCAGATCAGGCTCTGCCATGAACACAATAAGGTCGACCTCAGCGGCCGCCCCGCGGGCCTCCCTCACAATAATCTCTCCAAGTTTGTGCTTTGGCCTGTGGATGCCAGGGGTATCAACAAATATTATCTGGGCATCAGGCAGCGTCTTTATCCCTATAAGCCGGTTCCGCGTTGTCTGGGGTTTAGGTGTTACAATGGAAACCTTTTCTCCGAGGATGGCGTTGAGCAGAGTGGATTTGCCGACATTAGGCCTCCCGGTTAGGGATACATATCCTGAACGGAACTTGTCCATCACCATGCTATTTCAGCTTGGATAAAGCATCCATCATGCGCTCAATTCCCTTTTTTATGATATCCATTGCTGTAGCATAGGATATCCGGATATATTTGTCATCACCAAATGCCTCACCATGAACAAGGGCAATATTCGCCTCTTCCAGCAGATAAGTCGCCATATCCAGTGATGAATTTATCCGTCTTGTCCCCACGCACCTTCCGTAAAACTTTGAAACATTCGGAAACGCATAAAAAGCGCCGTTAGGATTCAGACAGCTAATACCCTCAATGGCATTCAGGCCGTCGACAAGGACTTTTCTCCTCCTATCGAATTCGGTACGCATAATGGATATGAAGTCCTGGGGCCCTGTAAGGGCCGCAACAGCGGCTTTCTGTGAGATAGAAGCCGGATTTGAGGTGGACTGACTCTGTATGTTGGTCATGGCCTTAATAATTTCCCTGGGCCCGGCAGCGTATCCTATCCTCCAGCCGGTCATGGCATGAGATTTGGAAAGTCCGTTAACAACAATAGTCCTTTTTTTTATCTCGCTGCCCAATGAGGCTATGCTTACATGCTTTGTGCCGTCATATACAAGTTTCTCGTAGATTTCGTCTGAAATGACGAAGATGTTCCGTTTAACTGCTATCCCGGCAATCGCATCGAGCGCTTTCTGATCATAAGCAGACCCAGTCGGATTCGAAGGAGAATTGAGTATGAGCGCCTTAGTCTTGCCCGTTATCTTCGATTCAAGCTCCCCGGGGCGCAGCATGAAATTGTCACCTTCATATGTGGGAACAAATACAGGGACAGCGTCATTAAGAAGCGCCTGGTCCGGATAGGAGACCCAGTAAGGAACAGGTATAACAATCTCATCCCCTGGATTAAACAGCGCCTGCGCAATATTATACAGGCTGTGTTTTGCCCCGCACGAGACAATAACCTCTTCCTTTGTATAGTCAAGGTTATTATCGACGGCAAGCTTTTTTGTGATTGCCTCTTTAAGCTCATCAATGCCGCCAACCGCGGTATATTTTGTAAAACCATCCCTGATCGCTCTGACAGCGGCTTCTTTAACATGTTCCGGCGTATCGAAATCAGGTTCACCCAGGCCGAAATTCAGGACATCGATTCCCTGGGCCTTCATGGACTTTGCCCTGGCATCGATAGCCATGGTCGCAGACGGTTTGATTCTTTGCGTTCTCTCAGAAAGCATGAAAGGAATCCTCCTAACAAAAGTATAAACCATACAATTATAACTTATTTCCCGATTTCAGTTCTAACGGTCTCAAAATGTTGGAAAAGACATGGGTAGTGCCGTTTTTGTTTGAGAGCACGGGCACGGCGCACGGGTCCCCCAAAAGTCACAGACTTTTGGGGGTGCAGGTTACTCGGCAACGTTGGGGTCCACTTTATTCGGCTTACTTCAATTCAAATTGCCCAGCATCACAACAAATTCCTTTAAGAGCCTGCGGTCATAGTCCTCTTTTTCTTTCGCAATGACGGACAATGCACGAAACGAGTCCAGCTGATACCTGTTCGGCATTGGAGTTGTCAGGGCATCATAACAGTCCGCGATTCCGGTTATCCGTCCAAAAAGTTTTATGTCGTCCCCGGCCAGCCCGAGAGGATACCCTTTGCCCGACAGTTTTTCGTGGTGCTGCAAAACAGCCGTCAGGGCTTCCTGTGGAATTTCATCGAACTTTTTCAATATCTTTAAGCCTGCGAGAACATGCCTCTTATAGTATTCATATTCTGTGTTATACAGCTTGCCCCCTTTGTTGAGCAAATCAACCGGCAGAGTGATTTTCCCTATGTCGTGTAACATCGCACCGATACCAAGTTTTTCTATCTTGTCCCTATCAAGTCCTATAGCCGAGGCCAATCCGATAGACAGTGCAGCCACATTTACAGAATGAATATACGTGTTGTAGTCATGCTTTTTAAGAGTCAGGAGATCGTAAATGACGTCTTTATCTCCAAAAATGCAGTTGATTGTATCGCCCACGATCTCCATTACAAACTTTATCTTTTCGCGGCTCAAGGGGTTTTCGAATATGTCCTTAACAACTATTTTCGAATGCTCTTTAACGAGGACGGCATTTATTCTCTGTTTTTCTTCCGGGGAAGAGATTTCAGCTTTGGATAAAGACTTCAAATACTCCTCGTAAAAAGAAAGGGCTGTCTTTTTTATCAGAACATCCCCTTCTTCGTCTACCGGCTTGTTTATTCGACGAGGTGAATTCTCGCCGGCTTCATAAAGGAGTAATAGTTTTTGCCCTGAGAGTAAAAAGATATTGAAGTTAACAGCAGTGCCGTTAAGCAGGACAGTCCTGTCGACCTGATAATACTGTTTTTTATTGCCGGCATACTCATTAAACGCCTTAAATGCGTCGAACCGAGCCTCTTCTACCGCTCTTATCTTGGTGCCCATCTGAGGTTATTGTGCTCCTGACAGTCTGTTCTTTAGCGGTCCAAAAAAAGATTTATCACAGAGCATAGGGCCTCCTTTGTAACCTCTGCTGTCTGACTTGCAGGCATGTATTATCCTCTATTGATTTAATGGTAAAGCAAGAACTATGCCAGACTAGACAATGTATTATCTTCTTGATTTATTAGGATTTATGAAGAATGTATGGGTAGGAACTAATTCCAATATCTATGGAAAAATTCCATAGTTTTATTTAATATTATAATCTTTATTTTTTGTCAGCACTACACTACCATTATTTTTTGGAACAGGATATTATTGAAATGAGGAGGTGAATACGAATGAAAGCCATGGCGCTGAACGGAGTTGCGGATCTTGCGAGGAATAGCCAACCACTTGAGTTGATCGATCTGCCGTTGCCCGATCCCGGAGAGAAAGAGATTCTGGTAAGAGTCACACGGTGTGGAGTTTGTCATACTGAACTTGATGAGATCGAGGGAAGGACTATGCCCCCGCATTTCCCGATAGTTTTGGGCCATCAGATTATTGGTAGGGTTGAACACAGGGGTAGTAAGGCAGAAAGGTTCGATATTGGAGAAAGGGTCGGGATAGCATGGATATATTCTGCATGTGGAAAATGCAAATTCTGCCTCGCAGGCAAAGAAAATTTATGTGCTGAATTCATGGCAACGGGAAGAGATTCAAATGGAGGGTACTCTGAATACACTGTTGTTTCGGAAGATTTTGCATATAGAATACCCGATATCTTCTCTGATTCGGAAGCGGCCCCGCTTCTTTGCGCCGGAGCTATCGGCCATCGCTCGCTGAAGTTGACCGGCTTACAGGATGGTGAGAACATAGGGCTTACAGGATTCGGGGCCTCCGGACATCTCGTCCTGAAGATCCTGCGTTACAAATACCCAAACTCCAGGGTTTTTGTTTTTTCCAGAACGACGGTGGAAAGAGAGTTTGCCCGGGAACTGGGGGCTTTTTGGACGGGCGATACCGAAGATGAGCCGCCTGAGAAGTTGACCGCCATTATCGATACCACACCTGCCTGGAAGCCTGTTGTGAAGGCATTGGGGGGCCTGGAGAAAGGCGGCCGGCTCGTCATCAATGCTATCCGTAAAGAGGAGAGGAACAAGGAACCGCTATTTGAGATTGATTACACCCGTGATTTGTGGATGGAGAAGGAGATAAAGAGCGTAGCCAACATAACAAGGAAAGATGTTGAAGAATTTTTGGCGCTTGCCGCCGAGATTCCCATCAGGCCTGAAGTTCAGGAGTACACCCTTGATGAGGCAAATAAGGCATTGCTGGAACTTAAGGGAGGCAAGATCCGTGGCGCCAAGATCCTGATAATTCAATAGGACATGCTGGCAGTGGCAGCCATCAGGTCCGTCCTCAATATCTTTTCATCCATACCTTTCTCATATCTGGATCTTTTTTGTAAAAAATCCGCGAGGCCTTCTTTTGTCCCTTCCATCACCGGCAGATCGTAATCGGTAAGTTGTCCCCATGTTGTTCTGGTGTCACCTTTGAAAGTATCTTCATCCATATTTATCCTCCCTCCCCCCCCTTGACGGGGAGGAATATAATTTTCACATTACCAGTCAATAAAAGTACCGCTTGCAATAATTTTATAATGGCCGGGAGGAAAGGTATATAAGTTTAAATCTTACTCCACCGTAGCATTATTGATGAAAATCCTGTCAGATTTTATCTTGCGGAGGCCGGTCAACAGGTAGCGGGTCAGTTTTTTTTTGCTCTGGATCACCTGAGTTCTCACTGTGGGCAGGCGGGGTCCCCAAAAAGTCGCAAGTAGAAAGTTAATCGATACAGGGGAAAAAAAACTGACCCGCTACCTGTCAAGACCCCCCTATTATTTTCTGATATACTTTAGTTATGGCAACAAGAATCCTCGAAATTGAAGAACCTTATACCGCTATTCCAATCACGCAGCTCATTGCCGGAACAAGACTTCCCTGCGATATTTTTATAAAAGAAAACGGTTCGTTCAAGATCTTCCTCGGTAAGAACGTCCTCTATATGAATGTTTCACGGGACATTTTGAAAGAAAATAACATATCCGACGTTTATATTCACGTAAGAGATATCCCTAATTTCGATTTTTATCTTTCCAGAAACCGTTTTCTAAGACAAACCGGTGATGCGGCCGGCGTAGAGGCCTTTAAAAAATATTCATACACCAAGGAACAGTTCCATCAGATTGACGCCGCCCTGATTACGCCCGGCACAAAGATAAACTTTGGTCTTTACGTAATGGATAAATTTAAATTTTCTCTTCTTATAGAAGCAACCGATGAAACGCCGGCCGCGGTAGACGACATCATACTCGATGAAGCCGCTGATGTCTTCATAAAGAAAAACGATCTGCCCCGATATCATGAATATGTCAGTGCCCTGCAGCAATCCGCTGAAATAACAAAAAGCGGCAGACCTGAAATAAAAACTCTTATTTTAAAAGAAATGACAAAGATAGTTTTACATGAGTTCTTTGATGATCCCTACAGCGGCGAAAAAATAATAGAGATAAATACACTGGTCAATAAAATAATGGAGCTTATTATGGAAAACAGGGACTCAATATATCCTTTGCTGTCCCTGAGAGGATACGATTATTATAACTATATGCATTCACTCAATGTGGCTATCTTCTCTATCGGTCTGGGCATTGCGATAGATTTAAAGCGGGATGACATGGAAAAACTCGGCATGGGGGCTTTGCTTCACGATGTCGGAAAGATCGCAATAACACACGAAATATTGAACAAACAGGGGAATCTCAGTGATGCGGAATTCAACATCTTTAAAAATCATGTCCTCGAAGGCGAGAAGATCATGCGGAAACATAAAAGCTTCCCTGAGGAGTCCCTCAGCGCAGTCTTGCAGCATCACGAAAAATTATCCGGCAATGGATATCCTTACGGCCTGTCCGGGAAAAAAATATTACTTTTCGGGAGGATCTCTGCCATCACTGATTATTATGATGTATTGACAACCCCGCGTCTTTACAAAGTGGCTTATAAACCGTTTCAGGCCCTTCTCAAGATGGCCGGAGAGAAAGAAGACTGCGACGCCGATCTTCTAAAGAGTTTTATCAAAATGCTGGGCAATATAACATAATAAATAGATAGAGAGCGCCCGGTCAGCTTCAAACGTATATATCTATATGCCTTCCCACTTCTCCATTAATCCCGGTACCAGAGACTTTGTTGGCATTAAGATCGTAAAGCAGGCCCTCAAAAGAAACGGTCCCGGCTTTATGTTTTTTATCATGAATCAGAATTTCGAAGGACAAAGGATCTTTGGGAATTGAAAAGGTATTGTTCATGCCAATATTGCTGCCTATATTACCTATACCCATTCCTGAGGTCATGATGCCCACCTCCTTACATAACAGTTAAACTGAGCTCTCCCGTAAATTGCCTTGTAAAAAATCCCGTTCGAATGACCTTATGTTCGAAGTTTAGACATTGGAGAGAACTTTGAAAATCGGACTAACGATGATATTTCTGTGGGAAATAGTCTAAAAATACAATGGTGCTTGTCTTATATTGCAGTGTACGCACCAAAGAAGATCTCCGGAAGGACTCTGCAAGGATAAAGGAGATGGCCCGGGCGAATTGCAGGAATTGGTTCTTTGCCATTGCTATTTGTTTCTTGACTGTTACATAATTATTTCTAATGGCTAAGGACGGAGAATGGGAACGATAAAGCCTCTGAACCAGAGAAAGCACGACAGGTATTTTATAGCTGAGATTCCCATTGAAGGAATTGGAAGCATTGTTGAGGTCAGTAGAAAAGGCCTGAAGGTAAGGAAAGCACCCGGATTCGCCGCTAACACCCCTACGTTGAGCTTCAAGATTTCCACTTTAGACATAAAGACAGATGTTCGCTGGGAGGACAAGAGCTTTATCGGATTGCAATTAGCAGGAGCTTTTAATGACCCCAAATTTATTATTAAGAGGATAAAAAAGCCAAAAGAAGCAGTCGTCCCGCCTCAAATGCGTGTGTCGGATAAAGCTATCCAGCAATATAGAAAAGACGAGATCTTGTCCAAAATGGTAAATCTGCTGATGGAGGCAGACAGTCCTGAGCCAAATATCGGGAAGATAGGCATATATATAGATGAGATCTCCAGTCTGCAGGAAGAAGAGAACAAGGCTGAAGAAGGGAGCAAGGTTGCAGAAGGGGACAAGCTAGACGAGGAAACGATTATAGCGCCCAAGGAGAATCAACTCTCCCTGAAGGATGAATTACTTGCAAGAGCAATCAGTTCAGATGCAGGCAGCCAGACGTCGGCTTTAAATGTTACCTTTGCTATCAACATGCTTGGGCTCGACAATCTTCGTGAGATTTTACGGAACTATGTTCATAAAAGAATTTTTAAGTCTGAGGATTCCTTGTCCGCGTTTAAGGACTGTGAGACTTATAATATTCTGAAGTCTGCAGTTTTCAAAAATTTGTGCAGCTTCTTTGGTTTTTCAGACATACAACGTGAAGGCAACGCCCTTCTCGCCTGTGAGATAGTCGGAGTCGAGATCTTGATCAAGGAAAGCAGCGGCATACTGGACAACTTTTATAAATCGACATCCAGGCTATATTCAGAAGTATCACTGATGTATGAAAAAGCATTATTTGGCGTAGATCCCGTCCTGATAAACAAATACTATTTTGAAAAGGGCATGGGCGCTTTTGAGGAACTCTATAGTGGTTATGTCCTGTCACATAATACAATCAATCCGCACTATTCGCCTTCTGAAAAAATTAAAATATCATTAACTAAAAACGAACTGATCTTTTCCTATATTGCATACCTGACCTTCCTTACTGTTAAGTTTATTATGGACAGGGACAAAGAGAGCGGGTTTGTCATGGTAAAAAGACTCAGGGGCAAGGGAATGGATGACAAAAAAATCATGGAGTTCCTTGATAAATCCGTCAGTGACACAAAGACGATTTTAAAAGATTTTGCTGTTAAGGGCAGCTTCTCAAGACCCGCATTGCCTGCCGGCTCATTTACTATTGAAAACTACTTCGGCAAGGACATAGGGTTTGAACATCTCCTGAAGTCTTTCGGGAATTTCAGCAGAATGGCCTTAAGATATGAAGACGCTTCTTATGCGCATTTTATTCTGGGCAACATCATTGACTTTGAGGGCCTTGGACTGAACTCAAAAACATTTATTGTTGTGCCTTGTAAAAACGTTTCTGAAAACCAGTGGTATGTCGAGGACTTTTCCTATTTCGATTTCCTCGTTTTTAAAGACATCAATAAACTCCCTGCTTTTCTTATGAGTGCTTTTGTTAAGTTATGGAACAGTTTTGAGGGACAGATAATTGCAACTTTCAGTAATCTTGACTTTCTGGATTTTACTAACCCGCAGTTATATGCGTTACTTAATAGCTGCATAGTCGATTTCCCATCATATTTCCTGAATGATAGTGTGTATAAAAAGATGATTGAACATTCCGTGAATTACCTGAAGCCGTATATTGGTAAGCAGCAGGTTGATATTAACAGGTATTTAAATGAAGTTTATACGATGGATCATATCAAAACAGATATACTGCTTAATAAAGAGATCTACTGATATCCAACCTCAAATATATATTCGCCTTGCCCTGCTTCCAATGGACAGCATTACTTCGTAAGGGATAGTGTCTGACCACTGCGCAAGTTCTGCAGCACTTATGCTCTCACCCCCCTGGCTGCCCATAATGATGACCTCATCCGTTTCTGACACACCTGCTATGTTCGTAACATCGATCATAGTGACATCCATACAGACACGCCCCACAACCGGGGCCCTTTTGCCCCTTACCAATACTGAAGCATTATTGGAAAAAAGCCTGCTGAAACCGTCCGCATAACCGGCTGATATGACGCCGATCAGACTCTCTCTTGCTGTAACAAATGTCCTTCCGTAGCTGATAGGGGCGCCGGGCGGCAGCTTCCGCAATGCTACTATCCTGGCCTTAGCGCTCATGGCCGGGACCAGTTTTGGAAGCTGACTTTTTGGGGACCCCGAGGGGCAACCATAAAGCATTATACCGGGCCTGACCGCGTCACAGTGTGATTCAGGCAGCGCCACTACTGCTGCGCTGTTCGCCAGATGATACAGGGGTATGCACAATCCGGCAGCAGCCAGGTCGTTACGCAGAGTATCGAATGCAGCAATCTGGGAAAAAGCAAATGTGCGGTCGCTGATGTCAGCATCCGAGAAATGGCTCATGACCCCTTCAATAGTGATTCCCTTCAAGCGAGCAATCTCAAGTATATCGCGTTGCACCTGTCCCCGAAAGCCGAGCCTCCCCATGCCCGTATCGACTTTAATATGTATATTTATATTCCGGCCCCGTTTCTCTGCCTCGCGCGACAGATCAAATGCCGTCTTCAGAGTTCCAACAGCAGGCGTAAGATTATATTCAAAAGCTTCGTGAACATCGGGGTCAAAGAGCACTAAAATCGGAACGGTGATGCCGGCCTCTCTCAATTCCCTGGCCTCATCCATGAACGCAACTGCAAGATATCCGGCCCCGTCACTGACCAACCTTTTAGATACCTGGGCAGCTCCGTGGCCGTATGCATCGGCCTTTACCACGGCGATGACCGGCCTGCCTCCGGTAATTTGCCTGATTACCCCCAAATTATGGGAGACCGCGTGCAAGTCTATTTCAGCAACAAGTCCTCTTTCCATATTGCTCCTAAAATCGTGGACCGTTTTTATTCAGCATTCACGTTTTACTATCCACTTTATGTTTTATCGTCTCATAATCTCCCACGGTATTGATATTCATAAATGACCTGCCCCCCGGGTCTGCTTTCCTCATATCCGACTCATTGATGAAGTATGTGTTTATCCCGTGTAAAAAAGGGATTAGTGAAGTTTTTTCATGTACAATTCCATCCTCCAGATGAGGCAGCAGTGTTCGTGAATATACACCTGACAAAGGCTGAGGTACCTTATTAAATACAGGAACAACTGCGTCGCAGGGACCACATTCCCTGCAATGGCGCAGGCGCCGTTCAAGGATAAAGGTCATGACCTTTTTGTTCAAAAAAGGCATATCGCACGCCACGACAAAAACACCCGGCCCCTTTGCATTAATCAACGCAGAGTAAATTCCCGACATAGGTCCTCTCGAAGGGAGCACATCGCCGATAAGCGGAGCCCCGAGATAAAAGTAAGGGTCCGGCGAGTTGGTGCTGATAAACACTTCATGGAATAATTCTCTGAGAAGCGCCAGATTCCTCGCAATAATGGGCATGCCTTCAATGTTAATAAAGCTTTTTAAGGCACCGAATCTCCGGTTCCCGCCGCCTGCTAGGACAACAGCAGCGGTGATATCTTCGCACTCGCTCACTTTACAACAACTCCTGCATACCCGACAGCTATCCTGGCGTTACCTGAAAAATAGGCAATAAACGGCAACTGCACCTCAATAGAATGTTCAAACTCATGTGCCCGCGTATCGAGGGACATGGCAGGAAGTCCCCCTGCTACACCGGGAGGTCTCCTCATCAGTACACCTCTTCTTCAGCCTCATACGATATGCCGGAGTGATCGACAAACTTGGTGCAGTTCGACATAAACGTAAGATTAATAGTGCCCGTGGGGCCGTTTCTCTGTTTGGCGATATCAATTTTGACCATATTCCTGGTTGCAGGGTTGCTCTTGACCTGGTCGCTGTCTTTATAAATAAATATAATGACATCTGCATCTTGCTCGATAGCGCCTGATTCCCGTATATCGGCAAGCGTCGGCTTGTTTCCGCTCCGCTGCTCCACGGCCCTGTTAAGCTGACTCAAAGCGATCACAGGTATTTTCAGTTCTTTGGCAAGCGCCTTCAACGAGCGGGATATTTCCGATATCTCCTGCTCCCGGCGTTCGAAAGATCCCCTGCTCCGCATGAGCTGAAGGTAATCGACTACTACAAGGCTCAGCCCCCGGTGCTCTAACTTGAGCCTCCTTGATTTTGCTCTTATCTCGAGCACGGTGAGGGCCGAAGAATCATCTATAAAAATTGGCGCTTCCGACAGCCTCCCCGCCGCACTGGTGAGCTTCGGCCAATCCTGTCTATTGATAAAACCTTTCCTCACTTGCGCGGAATCGACCATGCTCTCGGCACAGAGCATTCTCATCGCCAGTTGTTCCTTGGACATTTCGAGACTGAATACAGCGACCGGCTCCTTCATTTCTATTCCCACGTGCTGGGCTACATTAAGCGCAAACGCGGTTTTGCCCATACCCGGTCTCCCCCCGATGATAATCAGTTCGCCGGGCTGAAAGCCTGCGGTCAGTTCATCGAGGTCCTTAAAACCGGTTGGCACTCCGGTAATCGCCTCTTTTTTGTCATAAAGGTGCTCGATCATTTTAAAGGTATCTTTGACCACATCCTTCATGCTCGTAAAGGAGGCCTTGGTCCTTTTATCAGCTATATCGAATATGACCTTTTCCGCGTAGTCAACCATGTCATCCGCTTCTAGGTCATCCTCATACACCTTTGTGTTGATATGAGTTGCAGTCTGTATCAGCGCTCTCAAAAGCGCCTTCTCGCGAACTATTTTCGCATGATACCGTACATTGGCAGATGTGGGGATACTGTTTGCCAGGTTTGAGAGGTATGCGATGCCTCCGACAGCATCCAGTCCATTTGTTTTCCTGAGATAATCAGTGAGCGTGATAATATCGATGGGATCGCTCTTATTGAAGAGTTCGAGCATTGCGTTGTACAGACGCCTGTGTGATTCTCTGTAGAAATCATCGGCGGCCAGCATTTCAAGGGCCTTCGGCAATGCCTCGTTGTCAAAAATTATAGCGCCCAGAACGGACTGTTCCGCCTCAATATTTTGGGGAGGCAATTTGTCTATGCTTACTACGGCATCCTGCATTGTTACTCCTTTAGTAACAGGTAAAACGGGCTATAGGCGATGGGCTATGGGCGATAGGGAAAAAATATCTTCATGACCTTTGTCTTTGTTTTGCCTATCGCCCATAGCCCATCGCCTATTATCCGTTCTTTTATTCACTTACCACCTGGACAGTAATCTGCGCCGAGACTTCCGGGTGGACTTTAACGCTCACCGTGTAATTACCCAGCCGTTTGATCGGTTCTTCCAGCAGGATCTTCCTCCGGTCAATATCCAGCCCTTCCTGCTTTAGAGCTTCCGCAATGTCCATAGCAGTAACAGAACCGAAAAGTTTATCTTCCTCCCCAGCCTTTGCTTTAATAGTAATCGTGACAGCCGCTATTTTGGAAGACAGTTCTTCAGCGCCTGATTTTGCCTTTCTGACCGTTTCCTGTATCTTCCTCTTCTCATGCTCCAAAGCTTTGACATTCTTGAGATTGGCCTCCAACGCCAGTCCCTTCGGCAGCAGAAAATTGCGCGCGTAGCCGTCCTTAACGGTCAGCATTTCTCCAATATGACCCAAGTCTTTAACATCCTCCCTGAGAATAACCTTCATGCGAAAAGTCTCCTTTCAATAGTAATTTTTATCAGTTATTAGTATAAACAATTATAACCAAAAATTGAAAACGGTATACGCTACAACACCAGGTAACATTCTATATATATCAGGATGGAGGCACAGAAGTCTAATTGCTATCAAAGAAAAACGGCACTACCCATGTCCTCTCCAACATTGTTACCATCCCCGCTGCCGTACCGCTTCATATAAACTGATGGACGCAGCCATGGCAACATTGAGGCTTTCGGCCCTGCCGATAACGGGAATCCTGAACAGCAGGTCGGCTTTCTCGAGGAGCTCAGCACGGATACCGTGCGCCTCATTGCCGAAAGCAATCGCGGCAGGCGCCCTGAAGTCGGTTTCATATAGAGAATTTGAGGCATGGACATCCGCTGCATACAATCTCATTCGCCGCTCCTCCAGAAAGCTCACAAGTCCTACAACACCGGCAGAGAGCACGGGTATAGTGAAAATACTTCCCGCCGATGCCCTTATTGCTTTAGGCATAAAGGCATCGCATGTGCCCGGTGTCAGCAGGACCGCATCTGCACCTGCTGCATCAGATGCCCGGATAATTGTTCCGAGATTGCCGGGGTCACGGATACCGTCGCAAACGACGAGCAAGGGCATAGTTTTGAGGGGTATCGCATCCAGGGTAACGGTCTTAAGTGCCAGCACTGCCGCTATCCCCTGAGGTGTTTCGGTATCAGTCAGCTTTTCCATGACCCGTTTCGAGGTTTCGACCAGATTGACGGATGTTTCCTCCAGCCGCTTTAAGAGCAGCCGCCCCTCCCCTGCGGAAGAGAAGGCTTCCGTGAAAAAAACCTGCTTCAGGGAGGCATACGGCGAAGTCAATGACATTTCTATAAGATGGGGGCCTTCAATAAGAAAAGCAGCGCCTCCATGCCTGCCGTGCCTTTCTTTTATTTCCAAAACCCGCTTTATCAGGGGGTTTGAAGGGCTGATTATGACCTGCAGGCTCATATGGACAGGATCGGCAGGGGCAGGCTGTTTATCGGAGCGCTGAAAAACAAGTGCTCCATTTCTCCTGTCTTCCCTGTAAAAACAAACTTACCCTGCAACTGCGGACTCATAGAGACACTTTGAACGGTTCAGGGATGAAGGTGATAATAAATATTACAAGGGTCAGGAATCCTATCGCCATTCTTTTAGGATCGAGAGGCGATTCCCAGTACAATACCGGAGGGTGCTTGATGCCGAGGATGAGCATCAGTATTGCCCACATAAGCCAGCCTTCCCACCCGGAAAAGCCAAGCAAGGACGAGAGGCCCAGAAGAGCAAGCAACACCACAAGGAACAGAGAGACATGCCGGTGCCGTTCGCCCAGGATTGCATAGCAGATATGGCCCCCGTCAAGCTGGCCGATAGGTATCAGGTTGAGCGATGTTACAAAAAGCCCTATCCAGCCCGCAAACGCGACAGGATGCAGTAAGACATCATAGTGTTCAGGTGTGGCTCCGAGAATCGCACGGGAAAGAAATGAAAACAGCAATGAATCGCCGAGAGAGAGTGTGCCTTCACCCTGCGGCAGCGGTATTACCTTTGATATGTGGAGGCCTATTATGCAGGCTGCGACAGAAATAATAAAACCGGCTATCGGTCCTGACGCCCCGATTTCGATGAGCGCCTTCCGTGTAAGAATAGGCGACTTCATTTTTATAAACGCACCAAAGGTGCCGAATATTGAGGGCGCCGGAATAAAATAAGGTAGTGTTGCCACAGTGTGGTTCTTTCTGGATGCAATATAATGGGACAGTTCATGAAAAAGCAGTATGGTCATCAGCGTTCCGGCAAAGGGCAGCCCTTGAAGAATTCTACCTGGTGATTTAATAATATTAATCCCCTGCTGAAGCGCACCAGCGGACAACGTTGACAGAAAAGTCAAAATAAAAAGAACTATATGAAGATACGGAATCTTTCGCCCATTGCCCATTGCCTATAGCCCATTACCTATTATCTTGCCTTTCACATCATAATCATATGCACCGGTAATTTCAACTGTAACGATATCCCCGGCTTTAAGCTTGTCTCCGCGTCCCCGCGTCTCTGCGTCCCCGTGTCCCGGTTTTCCCGTGTCGTTATCTTCCCCTGCCGCTCTTTCAATAATGACCACCCCGTCTATTTCAGGGGCATGTGAATAGAGCCGGGCAAGCGTGACGTCTTCCTCAGCCTCGTCAACAATTGCCCTGAAACGTCTGCCGACAATCTCCCTGTTTATCTCAAGTGATATTAGTGCCTGGCGCTTCATGATCTCTTCAAATCTTCTGTGCTTCACCTTATCTGGCGTCTGTCCTTTATATGCCGCTGCCGGGGTACCTTCTTCCTTTGAGAACATAAAGGCGCCGAGCCTGTCAAACCGTATCTCCTCGATAAAATCAATAAGCCCGTTAAATTCCTCTTCGGTCTCCGTAGGAAAACCCACAATAAAAGTTGTCCGGAGAGCAATTCCCGGTATCCGCCGGCGCAGTGTTCTGATCAGCTTGCGGTATTCAGTGCGCGTCCCGCGGCGTCCCATGAGCCTCAATATTTTGTCCTCGGAATGTTGAAGCGGAATATCGAGGTATTTCTGTATTTTATCCTCGGCAGCAATGTATTCGATCAATGCCTCGCTGATAGCAGTAGGATAAAGATATAAAAGGCGTATGTAAAAATCACCCGGTAGAGAGGCCAGATCGCGCAATAGCGCGACAAGGTCATACCCGTCAAAATCTTTTCCGTAATTCGTAATGTCCTGGGCCACCAGAATCAATTCTCTTACCCCGGCCTTTATGTATTCGCCAGCCTCAGCCATTATCAGCTCAGGGCGGATACTCCTGAAAGCCCCGCGTATCGAGGGGATCACGCAGAATGTGCATTTCTTGTCGCAACCTTCGGCAATTTTAAGATATGCGAAGGAAGAGGCGCCAGGAGATTGATGATGGGCAATGGGCGAGGGGCTATAGGCATTTTGTCTATTGCCTCCTGCCATATTTTTTTTACAGTACTCAATAATCTTGGTTTCTTCCCCCACCCCCCATATGCCGTCAATTTCGGGGATTTCTTTCAAAAGCTCATTTCTATAGCGGGCGGCAAGACATCCGAACACGACCAGCTTTCTGCCGTCTTCTTTCATCTGCGCAAGCCTGAGGACTTCCTCTATCGACTCTTCTTTTGCGTCCTTAATAAAGCCGCATGTGTTTACAAGAAGGATATTGGCATCAGCCGCGTTATCTATACTGACGAAGCCTTCAGCTGTAAATGCCCCGGCCAGGTGCCCGGAATCAACACTGTTTTTGGGACAGCCAAGAGTGGTGATGTGTATCTTGTTCATTCCTTTAACCCGCTTTCAAAACTCAAAATAATCTTCCCTGCCGATACATGCAGGCCCCATACAATTATTGATTATAAACCCCCGGTATTTAACGACAGTCCCGTATTGCTTCAAGTATAGGGGGTACTTTAGGCATGTACTATACGCTCACCAGTTACTCAGCGACAAGTTTGGAGGTAGCCATCTCCCTTAAAAGATTTGCTGAAGCACTTCTTATATTATATCAAAGGTGCGCCCCAATTTGCCCGCGGGGTTGATGACACAGAAAGTTGGAACTTGGGATATTGATTGTTCCCCTGATACGAAACCGATCAGTCCTGATGTATTGATGAGAAAGATTAGAGAGGTGTTGGACAGGTAGCGCCTGACTGGATAGTATCTGCCTTAACATCCTTTTTGTATGAATACTCATTGCGTCAAATCAAGTCATCTTTCTCTGTTTCACCACTGCATGATACACAACAATATACCCAACCGCAGCAGATACAAGCGCTACGAGGGTCGAGCCGAAAACAAAGGGCCAAAAGAGAAAACTCACTTCATGGAACAGATATGAACAACTCAGGTGGTGCCATTTCAACGGAGGAATCATTTTATCAACGCCGAGAAGTTTCGCGCCTAACCAGGTTGAAAAAGTGTAAATCGGCACAACAGTCCAGGGGTTTGAAACGTAAACAGCAACAATCGTAACAAATCTGTTCGTCCTTAACAACCATGCAGCCCCGATGCCGAGTGCGGTATGCAGCCCCAGCAGCGGTGACATACCGATGAAGACACCCACTGCAAAAGAAACGGCAATCTTCTTTGGGGAATCGTTGATGCTGATTACTTCCCTAAGCTTGTCACGCAATGCCAAAGTGCTGGTATCCCTTTGTTTTCAAGGCAGCTTCCCTGCCTGAGCTGTCTACAGTGACCCTTTCTTTATCTGTGATCTCACCTATACAGAACGCATGAATGCAGTCGAGCTTCTCCGCATCTTCCGGTGAAATCGTGAACAAAAGCTCATAATCCTCGCCGCCGGAACCCGCAAACTCCAAAGGGGACGACCCCATGCGGCCGGCGGCAAATCTCATGCTTTCCGATATCGGGATTTTTTCGAGATATACCCGGGCGCCGACACGGCTTTCATCACATATTCTGCATAAATCTATAAACAAGCCGTCGCTTACGTCGATCATTGAAGTAATATACGGCAACAACTCACGCACCTCCCTCGCTACAGGCATCAGATGTCTTGCTAACAGCTGCGTTATTTTATTACCCTCAATTTTAACAAAATCCTCCCCATGTGTCAGCATCATGTCAGGCAGAGGGTCTGCAAGGTTCTTCCATAGTTTCACCGCTTCTTTTGATTCTGGAGCAAGCCTTTTCAGCACCTCGAGCCCGCACGCCGCATCGCCGGTTGCCGAAGTCACGTAAATTCTGTCGCCGGGAACAGCGCAGCCCCGCGTAATAAGCTTGCCGGCGGAGCCCAGTACCGTTGCAGAAAAAACCATATCATTCCTGGCAGAAGATAAATCTCCGCCGAGCAGCGCCAGGCCGTACTGCTGCAAAGCGCGTGAAACTCCATCGTAAAACTCCCAGAAAAAAGTTTCATCCGTATCTTCTTTCAGGGAAGCGGTAAGCAGAAGGTAGCGGGGAGTGCCACCCATTGCCATTATATCGCTGACATTGACAGAGACCAACTTAAACCCCAGATGGAACGGGGCTGTATAACTTAAATCAAAATGGACCCCTTCATGCATCAGATCAGTGGTAACAAGCACTTTTTCGTTTTTTTCTACAGGCGGTGCAATTGCAGCGGCATCATCTCCGATACCTATAATAATGCCGCCATCCCCTTTCTGTGCAGGAACGTTAAACCTTCTTCTTATTTCTTCGAGAAGTCTTAACTCTCCTATCAGGCGCAGTTGCATGTTTGACCTTTGGACGCTCTGTTTTGTGAAGCGTCTTCACCTTTTTTATTGCCTTACCGGCATTTTTGAGTGCATGTTTCAATACATCGTCCATAGTTTCAACAATCACAAATGTCATCCCGTCTTTAACATACTTTGGAAGGTCGTCGAGGTCTTTCTTGTTTCTGTGAGGAATTATGACGGTCTTTATCCCCATCCTTTTGGCTGCAAGGGTCTTTTCCTTGAGTCCTCCAATTGGAAGGACCCTGCCCCTCAACGTAACCTCTCCGGTCATTGCAACATCCTTTCTTACTGGTCTTCCGGTCAATGCAGATGCAATTGATGTGGCCATCGTAATTCCGGCTGACGGCCCGTCCTTGGGGATAGCACCGGCAGGGACATGAATATGCATGTCTACATTGGAGAATAAATCATCACTCAGCCCGAGGCCGGAGGCCCGTGACTTTATATAGCTTAAGGCTGCCTGGGCCGACTCCTTCATAACATCCCCCAACTGGCCGGTGAGCGTAAGGTTCCCCTTTCCCTTCATCATGGTCGCTTCGACGTATATAACATCTCCGCCGGCCTCTGTCCAGGCAAGACCTGTTGCGACACCGACTTCATTCACCTTCATCTCCTCTTCAGGGAGGTACTTCGGAACGCCGAGGTATTTATGGACGTTCTTCCCCACCAGAGCGAAGGTCTCCGCTTTGCCCTCGGCAACCTGCTTGGCCACCTTACGGCACAGATTGGCTATCTCACGCTCAAGGTTCCTGACCCCCGCTTCCCGCGTATAGTGAGATATTATTTGCTGTATAGCGGAGTCGCTTATTTGCAGTATCTTTGTGGTTATCCCATGTTCGTCAAGCTGTTTAGGGACCAGATACTTTTTCGCTATCTGGAGCTTTTCCTCCTCAGTATATCCTGACAGATACAATATTTCCATCCTGTCTCTCAACGGCCCCGGAATCGTGTCGGTGAGATTTCCAGTAGTGATGAACATCACGTTGGACAGATCAAAAGGCACCGCCAGATAATGGTCTGCAAAAGAATTATTCTGCTCCGGGTCAAGGACCTCAAGCAACGCAGAGGAGGGATCGCCCCTGAAATCGGTGCCGATTTTATCAATCTCATCAAGCATGAATACCGGATTATTTGTACCCGCCTGTTTGATACCCTGAATTATTCGCCCCGGGAGTGCGCCTACATATGTTCTCCTGTGGCCTCTTATCTCCGCTTCGTCACGCACCCCGCCAAGAGAAACCCTGCTAAACTCCCTTCCGAGCGCACGGGCTATCGAACGGCCGAGCGATGTCTTGCCGACACCCGGGGGGCCTATAAAGCATAGTATCGGCCCCTTCATTTTCTCTTTCAGTTTCCGTACGCTAAGATATTCGAGAATCCTTTCTTTTACTTTCTCAAGATCATAATGATCATCATTAAGCACTTTTTCCGCCTTGCCTATATCCAATTGGTCTTTCGTGCTCTTTGACCATGGGATTTCGGTAAGCCATTCAAGATATGTCCTTATAGTGCCTGCTTCTGCACTGTCGGGATGCATCTTTTCAATGCGCCTGAGCTGTTTCTCCGCCTCTTTCATAACTTTTTCAGGCATCTTTGCATCATCTATTTTTTTCTTGAATTCCCTTACCTCTTCCGCGCGCTCATCGATATCGCCAAGTTCCCGCTGTATGGCTTTCAACTGCTCTCTAAGGAAATACTCTCTCTGGGTCTTGTCTATTTCTCCCCGTGCTTCGGTCTGGATTTTTTGTTGAATAGTGAGCAGCTGGACCTCCCTGCCGAGTATTTCACCTACCCTCGTCAAACGCATGACAGGGTCTGACATTTCCAGTATTTCCTGCGCCTGGTCCGTCTTGAGCCCCAGATTTGCAGTAATAAGATCCGCAAGCCTTCCCGGATCTTCTATATTCTCGATCACGACCATAACGTCCGGCAAGACAGTTTTCCCCAGGTTCACTACTTTGTCCATCTGCTCCTTGACGTTCCTTATCAATGCCTCGTTCTCAATGGATGCTTCAGCAGGTTTTTCCTCGGCGACCTTTGCGATGCCGGCCATAAAAAACGGCTCCTGCTGTGTAAATCCGCTCACCCTCGCCTTGCTTAATCCCTGAACAAGGATTTTGACCCGTCCGTCAGGGAGTTTGAGCATCCTCATGATCATGCAGACCGTTCCCATCAAATACAGATCATCGGTCGTTGGCGCTTCTACATTTAAATCCTTTTGGGCCAGCAGGAGTACCATCCTGTTGGTGTTCAGGGCGTGGTCAATCGCTTTTATAGAGATGTCCCTGCCCACAAACAATGGTAGAATCATATAAGGGAAAATCACTATGTCCCTTACCGGCAGCACTGGCACTGTATCGGGGATTTCTACTTCTTTTGTCTCTTCTTTATCGTTAGCTTCAGCCATCTTCGATTCCTCCATGCCTTATCAACACCCCCAAAAATTTCTTTGTATATGAGTATATGCGCAATCAAAACTCGTTTGCTCATTCACTCATTACTTGTTTTTTTTATTCTGCGGATCTTTTAACAGTAATTGTTATAGCCTTGCGCTCCCGCTTCGGAAACCTTATACTTATTACGCCGCGGGAGTAGAACGCTTCTGAAGAAGAAGCATTCACCGGGACCGGAAACTTCATGACCCGTCTGAACCCTCTGATGCCCCGCTCCATGCATATATAGCGCAAATCGGGTTCCCTGCGGGCATCGTTTCTTATCCCTTCAATTATCAGCATATCTCCGTATACCCTTATGGATACATCATCAGGTTCTATGCCGGGCAAATCAATCTCAACAATGAGCTCATTTGCCGTTTCATAAATGTCCATCAGCGGCCATACAGACGATTCAACGTGATATAGACAAAGCCCTTTTTGTATACTTTTCATGTTACAGCTTTAACTTCTGGATCAGGTACTTCCTGAAACCCTCAGATAATTCATTGTTTTTAAGTGCAAAGTCAACGATTGCCTTCAAATATCCCATTTTATCGCCTGCATCATACCTATTGCCTTTTATCAAATACCCGTAAATTACCCGTCTGTTCAGCAGTTCCCTAAGCGCATCGGTAAGCTGTATCTCGCCTCCTGCGCCGGGTTTCTGTTTTTCAAGAATATCAAAAATATCAGGAGTAAGGATATACCTTCCTATTATAGCCAAATTTGACGGGGCTTCTTCGGGTTTAGGCTTCTCGACAAGGTTCCTTATCTTATATACATCTCCATCTAGCGCTCCGTCAATAACACCGTACCTCGACACCTCGGATCTGGGGACCTCTTCAAGAGCGACCACCGGGCATTTCAATTCATCGTATACCCGAATCATTTCTTGAAGCAAAGGATAATCGGGATCCACAACGTCATCACTAAGTATAACAACAAAAGGCTCATCTTTGACAAAAGGTTTGGCACAGAGAATCGCATGCCCCAGGCCGAGCGCAACGCGCTGCCGGATATAAGCAAAGTTGATATGGCTGAGCTTGTTGATCTCGTCCAGCAGTTTCTTTTTGCCTGAGTTCCTGAGTTTCTCTTCCAACTCATAAGCAGAATCGAAATGGTCCTCTATGGCACGTTTATATTTACCTGTGATAACAACAAACTCCTCTATACCACAGGCCATGGCCTCTTCAACTGCATACTGAATCAAAGGCTTATCAATAATAGGCATCATTTCTTTGGGCGATGCCTTGGTGGCCGGCAAAAAACGTGTGCCAAGCCCTGCGGCGGGTAATATAGCCTTTGTTATACTTCGCCTCATTGCAGTTATCTCCTTTTCGTGCTGCGCCTTAGTGCCGGAGACGAGACTCGAACTCGTACGAAACCAGGTTTCGAGGGATTTTAAGTCCCTTGCGTCTGCCAATTCCGCCACTCCGGCATAATGGTGCCCAGCGAGAACAGAAAAATATTATGTTACTTTAATAAGATACTAAAAAACCAAGGAAAGTGCAACTTTATGATAAGGTATAATTATATAATAATAAAACCGGGCTGGCGGCAATAGGCGATGGGTAATAAAATTGGACGAAATTTTTTTCTTCTTTTCCTATAGCCTATTGCCCGTTTTAATTGGAGGGTTATTGCATGATAGACGACAGCTTCTTGCAGGAGCTATTAAAAAGGGTCCTTTCACATGGCGGCGAATATGCGGATATTTTTGTCGAGCACAGAGAGGCGACGTCGATACAGCTTGAGGACAACAGAATTGAAAAAGTAGTCACCGGCTCTATCTCAGGCATAGGCATCCGTCTTATTTACAAAGGGAAAACAGCATACGCCTTCAGCAATGATTTTTCAAAAAACATACTGTTAGACCTCGCTGCTACGGTCAGCAAGGCTGCAGCCGATACGGTCCCGGATGTCATCATCGATATGAAACAACAGCGGCCCGAAACAATTTCTTCAATTAAGATACCTCCGGGTTCGGTGTCCCTCGATAAGAAGATTGCGCTGGTCCAGCTGGGTAACAAGGCCGCGCGGTCCCTGGACAGCAGGATAAGACAGGCAAGCATCATATACAGGGACTCTCTGCAAAAAGTAAAAATCGCCACATCGGATGGAATAACAACAGAGGATGAGCGTATCTACACCATTGGCGTAGCTCACATCATTGCAGCGGATGGCGCTTCCATACAGACAGGACATGAGTCTGCAGGGGGGCTTGCCGGATACGAGCTGTTTGAAACCAATCCCATGGACATACTCGCTGAAACAGCTGCCCGGAGGGCAGTAATGTTGCTCGGTGCACGCAAGGCGCCCGGCGGCAGAATGCCTGTCATTATATCATCGTCTGCAGGCGGGACCATGATTCATGAGGCAATCGGACATGGGCTGGAGGCAGATCTTTCACGGCAAGGCTTATCCGTATACTCAAAAAAGCTCGGGGCACGCGTGGCCTCTCCGCTTGTTACAGTGATCGACGATGCAACGATCCCGAATAAACGAGGCTCATTTTCAGTGGATGATGAAGGCACGGCTGCGAGAAAGAATATATTGGTAAGTGAGGGCATTCTTATTGGTTACATGTACGATAAATATAATGCCTTTATCGACAAAACCAATTCGACCGGCAACGGAAGGAGAGAATCTTATGAGAATAAGCCGATACCGCGCATGACAAATACCCTCATCGCTCCGGGAAAACTTTCGCCGGACGAAGTGCTCAGGTCTGTTTCAAGCGGCTTGTACGTAAAAAAAATGGGCGGAGGTCAGGTAAATACCGTAACAGGAGATTTTGTATTCGAAGTTCAGGAGGGGTATATCATCGAAAACGGCGGTGCGGCTGATCCTGTAAAGGGGGCCACCTTAACTGGAAATGGACCCTCAGTCTTACTGTCAATAGATATGGTTGCCTCAGACCTGGGTTTTTCTATCGGCACCTGCGGCAAAGACGCCCAGGGGGTCCCGGTATCAGATGCAATGCCGACATTGAGGATACCTGAAATGGTTGTTGGAGGAGAAGTCGGTTGAGATCTGTGGCAAATATTACACAGCATCGCAATTTATCAACACTTTTCTGAAGCGTACCATTGTTTTATATCACTTTGTTTTGTGGCACATTATTTGCTAAAATATAAATCTTGATGAGGTTACAACGGACAATAAAGAACGAGACCGCTTTTCACGGTATCGGACTTCATACAGGCAGATATGCGACAGTACGGCTGAAGCCCGCTTCACGGGATACAGGTATTGTATTTTACAGGGTTGACAAGGGGACAATAATAAGGGCCAATATGGCCTCTGTAATCGACACCTCGTTTGCAACGACAATAGGTTATGACGGTGCAAAAATAAAAACAGTTGAACATCTTCTGGCGGCAGCCACAGGGCTCGGAATTGATAATCTCCTGATCGAGGTAGACGGACCTGAGATTCCCATTCTCGATGGGAGTTCAACAGAGCTTACCGGGCTTATACTTGAGGCCGGCATAGCGAAGCAAGGGAAGAAAAGGTCTTATATAAAGATCACCAAGCCGGTTGTCTATGAGGATTCTCACGCTCATGTAATGGCTCTTCCATTTGACGGCAACCGCATATCATACTCCATAAACTTCAATCATCATGTTGTGGGTCATCAGGAACTAACGGTCGACATTACCGAAGAGAGCTTCGTTAAAGAGATCGCCCCTGCAAGGACGTTCGGTTTCTTGAGGGATGTGGAGGCCCTTAGGGCAAATGGGCTTGCAAAAGGCGGTTCACTCGACAATGCCGTCGTGGTGGGAGATGAAGGAATCCTGAATTCTTCGGGGCTCAGGTTTTCCGATGAGTTTGTACGCCACAAAATACTTGATACTATTGGAGATATTTCCCTCATAGGGTTCCCAGTCCAAGGACATCTGCTGTTGGAAAGGGCTGGTCATACCGCCAATCTGAGATTCCTGAAAAAGCTTCTGGCCTCGACGGATTGCTTCCGTTTCATTTCCGATGTTGACCATTCAAGCCAACAAGTTTTAAACTACAGGTAGAAAAAAAAAGGGGAATACCCGATTTTCAGTCACTCTACCAAGTAAGAAAATCATCTGGGTATTCCCTAATTTTTCTACATCCCGAAAAAACTATTGTTATTTCTTTTTTGCAGTCTTCTTCGCTGTTGTCTTTGCAGCTGCCTTTTTTGCAGGAGCCTTTTTTGTTGCGGCCATTTTATTCACCCCCTTTCTGTCCCGGAAGTCTGTCGCAAGCATCTTGCCGGGTCTCTTTTATTGTTAAGCCCTTCCTAACAAAGTAATTCTCTTCTCCGATAGAATACGCTTTAAGCTGATATCTTTCTTCTTCCTTACCTTGTAATCAGAATCCTCAATAACAGAGCAGTTAATTTGTTTGCCGAACTTCTTCTCGATGTCCTTTAATCCAAACCAGAGTGAAGGGGTGGACGGACCAATAACTATTAAATCCACTGTGGGGGCATCTTCTCCCTCGGCGTACGCTCCGTAAATAAACGCGACGGTCACATTGTTGGCCCTCAAAAGGCTTTTCAATGCTCCGGGGAGTCCAAGAGATTTTGCGATAAGATTTTTCAGTTCGGAATAAAGGGGGGATTTGCTGTTGGCCTGGAAATATTTCAGGTTTGCGACTTTCTCGCTGAACACTATACCCATCTCTTCCAGCTTGTCCAGCTCTCTTTTCACTCCCGACGGGTTCTTCCTCAATAGCTTTGCAATCTCCCGCACGTAAAATCTCTCGTCCGGGCTATTCAGCAACAGCGACAGCACGTCGGCTCGTATCGATGATGAAAATAAGCTTTTAAGCATCATTTTCCCTCATTGGTATGAATTATAAACAATCATATATTTTTTGTCAACAAAAAAATTATATTTTAAAACGATAGTTGTTTTTTATAGAACATTCACTTTTATAGAACAATCGTTCATTAATTTAAATGTTCTGTTCCGTTATAAGGAAAGGACCGGCGGGGGCAGGCTGTTTATCGGAGCGCTGAAACTTTCATTGCCGGCGACAATTCGGAATAGCAGTCATGTCCATACCCGTTCCGAGCCGGGACATGGTAAGTATAGTTTTTCTTTGCGGGTTTTTCTTTGCGGGCAATTAGTCTTTTGTGCCTTCATCCAGACATGTATTGAACACTATCTTGTGTTCTAAATTGAGCATCTGTGGGCTGGACGTTACCGGCCCACTACTGATAACCCAGGTGCTCACAAAGAAAAACTATACTTACCATGTCCCTTCAACCGATAAGCAAGTTGACGGACTGGATTTCGGCAGCGGATACCTGGCTTATCAGCAGCGTGGCGGTAACGCCCGACCCGCATATACACAGTAAGGCACAACAGAGTGTTATCCGCAAGAACAGTGCGCTGGTAACAAAGAAAAATTGGACGCTACCGAATATCGACCAAGCCCTGTCTCAGTACCTTTAGTTCCGGGCCCGTGGCATCAACAATGGTCGACGGCAGAATACTCTTTAATTCGCCGCCATCGATGATCAAGTCAAAAACATCATTAAAGTAATTCACCACCATCGGTATATTGTTTCCAGGGGGCATGCCTGAAATATTGGCGCTCGTAGCTGTAACCGGAAAGCCCGAGGCCCTTGCAAGGCTGAGTGCAAACGATTCACCCGGCATTCTCACAGCCACCTTATTTTCCACGACGATAAGATCAGACAGACCGCGGCGCGCCTCAAACAGCAGCGTGAGCGGACCCGGCCAGAATTTGCTGATCAGTGCGCCCGCTTTATCAGGGATTCCTTCCGTCAGCATTGCAAGCTGCTCCAGATAGCCGATAATCACCGGCATCGCCATCTTCCTCGGCCGCTTTTTTATATCGTACAGCCTCTGCAGGGCAGGCTCGATATCATACTTTGCTCCAAGTCCGTAAAAGGTTTCAGTAGGATAGGCGATTATACCCCCCTGCCGGAGTATACGCACTGCATCGGCCAGTACTGATTCAATATTAACAGGAGAGACTCTTATCAGCGTACCAGCTCCACTTGACCGGCGGCAGCCCCCCTGACTCTGACTATCGATACCGCCTCATCCCTGATAACAGGGTCCGTTTCATTATCGGCTGACCACTTTAAAAAAAACAGCGACTGTTCGTCCCCGATACTTTCCAAAGCCCTGACCGCCTTCAGCCTGACGGCGAAATGGCTGTCATGGAGCGCATTGCCCAGGTATGGAACGGCTTTGAGGGAACGTATTTTACCCAGTGATTCTATTGCCGCCTCGCGTATAAACATTGTTGAATCATCCAGTGCGGCGATAAGCGCATCAACTACCCTGGCGTCGTCATTGAAGCGTCCGAGCCCAACAGCCGCATGCCATTTGATTGCAGGGCAGTAATTGACCAGGGCATACATCAAAGTATCTGTTACCATAGGCTTACCGCTTGCGGCCAGGGCGTCCAGCGCCTTGATCTGCAATTTCCAATCTTCCCCTATCGAATTAAACACCCCTATAAGTGCTTCCAGCGAACTCCTGTCTTTAATCTTGCCGAGTTCCTCTATAGCTGCCGACCTTACCGCTTTATTACCACTTTGTAGGTCGCCCATCAGCCTATCACCGCTGCTTTCCGCTGCAGCCTGCCACGGCAAAATAAACTCAAGTAAGAATATCAGTATTGTGCCTGCAATGATCTTAGAACAGATATAGCGCATAATAAATAGAATATCACAAACACAAATTCTTGACGACTGAATCCTGCAATTCAGACAGTACATGGTAATTTTTCGCTTAGAAGCGCCTACTTTTGGCTTTGCGAGCGAATAGTCTACTTTAGCTTTTTTCTGAGGGTCAAACGGTTTATGCCAAGGATGCGGGCGGCCTCTGATTGATTTTCACGCGTGCGGGACAAAACATAATCAAAAATCGGTTTGTCCACCTCACGGTGGATCTTTTCATAGATGTTCCTGTCCTTTTGCTCAATGGCCTGCATTAAAATCGGCAGGACCGCAGAACCGAGTGTTTCAGCAGCAGCCCCCTGCTTATATGATGCCTGCCGGCTGTCTCCGAGCTCTTGGATCTCCTGAGCAGTAAGGAAATATGTCTTGCTCAGGGCGATGGCGGAACGTATGGTATTTTCAAGCTCGCGGATATTCCCCGGCCATTCATAGGCAAGCATTTTCTTCAGAAATGCCTCTGTGATCCCCTTGATAGGTCTTGGCCCCGTATGCCGGTAACGGTCAACAAAAAAGTTGACCAGGGCCGGTATATCTTCCCTGCGTTCGCGCAGCGGCGGGATATGTATTTTTGCCACATGAAGACGGTGAAGCAGGTCCTCTCTGAAGGCACCCTCTCTCACCATTGCCGCAAGATCCCTGTTGGTTGCGGAAATCACACGCACATTCACCTGTACTTCCCTGATCCCCCCTATTGGATAAAATGTCTGCGTCTGCAGAAAACGGAGCAATTTCCCCTGCAAAGGAAGCGGCAACTCTGCAATCTCGTCAAAAAATACCGTGCCTTCATCAGCGATCTTCAGCATTCCCGCCTTTCCCGCAAGGGCGCCGGTAAATGCACCCTTTTCAAAGCCGAAAAGCTCAGATTCAAGAAGCGTGTCAGGAACAGCAGCGCAGTTAACGACAACAAAAGGTTTCCCGAAGCGTGATGAAAGCTGGGCGATTGATTCAGCAATAAGCTCCTTTCCTGTCCCCGTTTCGCCGGTGATCAGTACAGGGACCTCTGCCTGGGACAACCGGGCCAGTTTTTTGCAAACTTCCATGATAATAGGCGAGTTTCCCACTATCGCACAGGTCGGCGCAGGCGGCAATTTCGTGATGGGAATGGGATGCTTAAGCTCTTCCCCGAGATCATGGAGGTCTTGGAGCAGTTTAAGGACGATTTCCTGCTGCAGGGGACGGTGGATTATTTCATATACGCCGAAGGTCACCGCCTCCATCACGGGCTCTGTAAGCTTTAGTTTTGTGATCGCGATAACAATGTTGTCCTGGCTCAGCTCTTTAATAAGCCCTGCCCTCACCGTATCGATATCGAAGAAGATGAATGAGTTGTGGAGTCCGGACTCACGCGTTACTATAGTGCAGTTCTTCGGGAGCATGCCCGACAGTTCTTCCCGCAGTGTTGAATCCCCGGTAAACAAAACTACTTCAGCTGACCTTTTCATGTATAAATAATATACACCATGTATAAATTATATTCAATCACAATTTTTAGAAATATCTATTCCTTTTTATTTCAGCATGTTATTGACTGGCATCGCAATTGCTATACTTTGGATAAAGACAACACCATTTATTCAAAGGAGCGTGAAAACATATGGAAACGGCAAGTATATGCGGTCTTTGTCTGGAACGATTGAAGTACCAGATAAGAAATGCAAAGAAAAGAACGGAAAATGGCGGCGGGCAGACCCTTCCCGGGAAAATTTTATTGGAGAGTTATAATACTGGCGACCCCGATGAAATAGTGGATATTCTTGAAATTTATCATGTCAAAGACCGGACTTTTGAGGGAGTACAGGAGACATTGGCTGAACTGGCGTACTCGGCATCGGTGCTTACCAGGGAATCATTGCTTTTCGGGATTAATGAGGAAGGGCATTTCGGTTTATTTCTCTCCCTTACTCCAACTGTTACCAATTCATAAACCGTGAGTTTCCATTTTCATTTTCTGGAACTAAGGGTCTGCAACCAAATAACTTGTCCAAGTTATTTATTTGCAGACCCTAAAAAGACCGGTGCTCAGGTATCTGTCGCCTCTATCAGGGAATATCACAACCACCTTTTTCCCCTTCCCAAGTCTCATAGCGACCTTCATCGCAGCCCACATTGCTGCTCCGGATGAAATGCCGGCAAGTATACCCTCTTTCAAGGCCAGTTCTCTCGTGGTTTCCTCTGCATCGCTGTCTGTGACAGGAATGACCTCATCGTATATTTTTGTATTAAGGATACCTGTTAAGAATCCTGCTCCGATGCCTGCAATTCTATGCTTACCGGGCTCACCGCCCGAAAGAACAGGTGAACCGGCGGGCTCAACAGCGATGATCAGGATATCAGGTTTCTTTCCTCTGAATACTTCTCCATTGCCGGTTATAGTACCGCCTGTTCCGACTCCGGCAACAAAGGCATCGGGGACTCTGCCCAGATCCTGCATTATCTCGACTGCGGTTGTTTTCCTGTGTGCCTCGGGGTTCGCACTGTTTTCGAACTGTAAAGGCATAAAAAAGCCGGGGTTGTCTTTGAGTATCTTTTCTGCCTTGTCCCATGCGCCCATCATGCCCTCCTCGCCGGGCGTTAAAACAAGTTCAGCGCCGTATGCATCAAGCAGCAGTCTCCTTTCCGTCGACATGGTTTCAGGCATAGTGAGTATAAGACGGTATCCCTTAACAGCCGCAACCAGTGCGAGGCCTATGCCGGTGTTGCCGCTTGTAGGCTCAATAATGGTCCCGCCGGGTTTCAGAGTCCCGTCTCTTTCAGCAGCCTCGATCATTGAGAGCGCAATCCTGTCCTTCACGGAACCTCCGGGATTGAAGCCCTCCAGCTTTGCCCAAATTTCAGCGCTATCGTCTGCAGCCAGCCGCATAATTCTTATCAGCGGTGTATGTCCGATGTGTCTCAAAATATCATTATGTGCCATTTTTATTGCCTGTGAAAGTCGCTCTTCCAGTATACCATTAACCCGCAAGCTTCAGAATCGCGGCATTCGCAGATTTTGAGAGATTCCCCACCCCTCCCCATTGCGCTGCTGCGGTTTAGAATGTAATATAGTATGGTAATGAATGACAAAGGCTTTTCAAAATGAAAGACGGAGGTTTTTATGGCCGGGATTCTTGAAGACATCACAAAAACAACGGGGAACACCCCCCTGGTAAGGCTAAACCGCGTTGCATCAGGTATGCATGCAACTATAGCGGCGAAGCTGGAATCGTTCAATCCCCTTTCAAGCGTTAAAGACCGCATCGGCGTTGGCATGATCGAAGAAGCTGAACGTAACGGACTGCTGAAAAAGGGCGGAGTGATTATTGAACCGACGAGCGGCAATACCGGCATTGCACTTGCGTTTGCCGCTGCCGCAAAGGGATACAAATTAATCCTCGCCATGCCTGATACCATGAGCATGGAACGAAGGCAGTTGCTGCAGGTCTTCGGCGCGGAACTGCACCTCACTCCCGGAGCCGAGGGTATGAAGGGTGCAGTAAAAAAGGCGGAGGAACTACTGAAAAGCACCCCGGGTGCATTCATGCCTCAGCAGTTTAAAAACCCCGCCAATCCTGAAATACACCGGCTAACAACAGCTGAAGAAATATGGAATGACACTGACGGCGCCGTTGATATCCTGGTATCCGGTGTCGGTACAGGGGGGACGTTAACAGGTGTTGCCGAAGTCATCAAGAAAAGGAAGAAAGAGTTTAAGGCGGTGGCGGTAGAACCGGAAACATCTCCTGTCCTGTCGGGAGGTCAGGCTGGACCGCATAAAATACAGGGGATAGGCGCCGGTTTTGTCCCTGAAGTGCTGAATACGGGTATTATAGACGAGATCATAAAGGTTTCCGACAGAAATGCCGGCATCTGCGCACGAAGGCTTGCTAAAGAAGAAGGGATACTTGCGGGCATCTCCAGCGGTGCCGCATTATGGGCCGCGCTGGAGCTTGCGGCCAGGGAACATAATAAGGGAAAGCTTATAGTTGTGGTGCTTCCGGACAGCGGCGAGCGCTACCTTTCGACATGGCTGTTTAAGGAGGAATAACGGGGAGGGGACAGGATTTGCCGGCAATAAAAAAGCTTTTCAAGACAATCGTCTTTTGCTGCCTTTTATCCGCAGCTCTTCTTTCCTGCAAAAAAGGGAAGCAATGGGTGCAGTACTATAAAGACAGCGCAAACGCGCTCTACTTTTATGACACCAAAAGCATCTATCATCTCTCTAACAATATAGTGAAAGTGCGCGTCTGGATCGCCTATTCGGAACATAATCTCCTTGAAAAAGAATCGGTGAATCTAATAGAAATCGACTGCTTTCAAAAAATGCAGCACGCCGCTGAACTCAGGACACTCCTCAGGGACGGCCGGTCAATCCAGACCCGCGGCACATTGTGGAGGAATATCCGACCGGGAACAGCAGGAGAAGCACTCCAAAAAAACATATGCTATAAACATTAGAGGTCATCATAAGGCTGACTTACGGATAATTCAGGCAGTTATTACTTCATGCAGAGTTCTGCTGAAACCTTCAATCCTGTATGGTTTTATTATTACACCCCTGAAGCCGTATTCTTTGAAATCCGCCATTATAGGATCGTTCGAATAACCGCTTGACACAATCGCTTTAACATCAGGATCAATACTCAGAAGTTTTTGAATTGCCTCTTTGCCTCCTATGCCTCCGGGTATTGTGAGGTCCATGATAACAACATCAAAGGGTCTCCCGGCTTCCAAAACCCTTTGATATATCTCAATGGCTTCTGCGCCATTAATAGCAAATTCAACTTCGTATCCCAGGGATTTTAACATTTCTCCTGAGATGTCCCTCACAATCTTCTCATCGTCCATAACAAGAACTTTACCGTGTCCGGCGGTAATGCTTTGTTCTTCAGAAATATTGCAAACAGATTTGCTTCCCGATACCGGCAAGTAAATATGGAATATTGTTCCCATACCATGTTTCGATTCAACGGTTATGTGCCCGGAGTGTCTTTTGATAATCGAGTATACTGAGGCAAGACCAAGCCCGCTTCCTTCCTGCTTCGTAGTAAAATATGGGTCAAATATCTTAGGGATATCCTCTTTCGGTATTCCTGTCCCGGTATCCTTAACAGATATATATACGTAGGTCCCATCTTCAAGACCCGGTATTTTATTCCCCTCGATCAATACATTGCTCACACTATATACTATCTTGCCGCCGTGAGGCATGGCCTGAACTGAATTGATGATAAGATTGCTAAAAACCTGGCTCATCTGGCCCGCATCCACATCAACATTGCAGATGTCTTCGGAAATAATAAACTCGGAAGCTATATGACTGCCGGAAAGGTCGAAACCCGATGACTCCTTGAGGATATCGACTATAGAGGCTGACTTTCTGACCGGTTCCCCACCCTTCGAAAAAGTGAGCAAACGATAGGCCAAATCCGTGGCCCTCTGGGATGCCTTCTCGGCTTTTACCAATCTTTCATGTGCTTTACTTTCGTCGTCGATATACATTTTTGCCAAGCTGATGTTGCCGACAACAGAGGTGAGGATATTGTTAAAGTCATGAGCTATGCCCCCTGCAAGCAGGCCGACGGATTGCAGCTTCTCCATCTTTAGAAGTTCATCTTCAATACGCCGCTTTTCCGTGACATCACGGAATACAAGCACTATCCCGATTGTTGCACTATTACGGTCCTTTATTGGAGCAGCGCTGTCTTCTATTATTATTTCCGTGCCGTCTTTCCTTATTAAGGCCGTATGGTTGGCGAGACCTGTTATCAGGCCTGTTTTAAGGACCTTATCCACAGGATTTTCGCAGCGCTCACGGGTCCTTTCATTGATAATGTCGAACACCACACTGAGATGCTTGCCAAATGCTTCATGAGCTGCCCATCCGGTCTGCTTTTCTGCAACCTTGTTGATTAAAGTGATCATACCTTCGACATCGGTAACAATCACTGCATCGCCGATGCTGCGAAGGGTCACCACAAGGCGTTCTCTCTCATCAGAGAGCCTCTTTTCTCTTTCTTTAAGGGCCTGGCTCATCCTGTTGAATTCCGAGCAAAGTTCTCCTATTTCATCCCCGGAGTATACCGGAACACTTTCCGGAAACTCACCTTCTATATGTTTTGAAACCGACTCATGAAGCGTTAAGAGAGGCCTGAGCACGTATTTATTAAGAAAAAAATTAAGGGAAACAAAGGCAATGAGCGTCATCACAAAAGAGAAGAGTAAGCTATTGTTAATGGCCTCCCCCATCGACTGTTTTAACTGTTGGGTCGACAGCCTGAGCCTCACATATCCTATCACAACGTTTCTGTTATCGGCTGGACCGAACGGCTTATAAAATACCGGAGAATAGAATTCGAGCCATTGACCGTAATACTCGTAAAAAGAATCCTCGCTCGTTTTAAAGTGACTTAATGCAGCAGGGACGGGAGGTTCGTTAAGTTGCTTAAAAGGATATGCATCGACCGGCATCCACAACGACGAGTAAACCTGGACCAGATCAACATCGCTGGTATGAACAATAGCTGAAACTTTTTTTATGAATTCCAGGTTTTCAGCAGCAAGCCCATCAGATACAGCCCTGGAAAGCGATTCAGCCAGCGTAACTCCCCTGGCAATGATTTCTCTTTCGATACTGCGTCTGTTAGCTAATATAAGGTAGGACGTGCTGACAAGGCTTATAATTATTACTATAGCAGTGACGAAAGCCGTCACCTTCGTTCTTAAGGAGAGTCTCATCTTATCTCGGCAATCGCGGGCATTCCGTATGAGGAAATGAACCCCTGGCCTTTCCTGCTCAAAACAAATTCGATGAACTTCCTGACCGCCGGGTCAGGGTCCTTTTTTATAACAAGGTAAAGCGGCCTTCTGAATGGATATTTGCCGGACGTTATGTTTTTCTTATTAACTTCTACGCCGTTCACTTTGAGCATTTTCACATCGCGTTTTCTTGCGCTTGCGAAACCTGTGCTGGCAAATCCTTCGGGAGTCTTTTCAACTACCTGCTCCCATATGGCCCCTGAAGACGCCAGCATGACTGAATTTGGCTGCTTTGATGGTCTTTTGCCGTTTAATACCATTTTGGCGAGCGATTGCCCTATGCCGCCCATGCCTTTTGGCGTTGATATCATCGATGTGATACTAAGGTTGGGGCCGCCGAGCTGCTTCCAATTAGTAATTTTGCCATTATATATGTCACGCACGCTTCGAAGACTTATATTGTCTACCGGATTCGATTTGTTGACTATGAACACCAGTGCATCCCACGCAACGGGAATGAATTCAAGACCTGCGGGGTCATCAACTTCCTTCCCTTGGCATGAAGCGGCAAAATCCACCCTGTTTTGGACCAGGTCCATTAAACCCCTGACACTGCCGCCGCCTAAAACCGCCATCTTGACACCGGTCTCTTTTTCATATTCCCGGGAAAGGTCTATCAAATATCCCACGGTGCTTATTGAACAACCACTTGCGGTCAAACTTTCTGCGGATGTTGCCGGGCTATGGGAAAAAAGAAAAAAAACAAAAAAAAGAAAAAAAAGCTTGTATCTGATAGTTACTCCCTTACTCCAAGCGGCACAAGGTTCAAAAGCATACATCATACCTAACCATAATATCGCTGCATTTTAGCATAAAAACTCCGGAAAATCTATTAATTATTGTGTAATGCATCTGCGGGCATTGGGACATGGTCAGTACCCTTTTGACCCACTACCGATGTGTTTACGTGTATACTTAAAAATATCCGGGCATATGCATGAAATGAAAAAAAACAAACAAATAAACAGCGATTTCATCATTTCCTTAAGCAACGTAAGCGTCAAGATTCAGGAGCGCACACTTTTGTCCGGCATCACATGGCAGCTCAGGCGAGGCGAGCACTGGGCACTCATCGGCAGCAACGGCGCCGGCAAATCCACACTTCTGAGGCTCATCAGGGGTGAATTATGGCCGGACCCCGGGAGCCCGGGTAAGCGGCTATACACATTTGATAACGCTGCCCAGGAAAGCCCGATCGGCATAAAAAAACGCATAGCGCTCGTTTCCGCTGAACTGCATGATGCCTACCACCGCCACCAGTGGAACATGAGCGGCCGTGAGGTGGTGTACACCGGTTTTTTTGACAGTGCCTGGCTGCATCAGGAGCCGACAGAGGAACAGAAATCCGCAGCAGAAAAATTGCTTTACGCAATGAAACTGGAGAATCTTGGCAGTAAGGATTTCCTCGAAATGTCGCAGGGCGAAGCGAGGAGAATCCTGATTGCGCGCGCCGTGGTTGCACGCCCTGCCGTCCTCGCGCTTGACGAGCCCTGCAACGGCCTTGATTTCTCTTCCAGGAGAAGTCTCCTGCATATGGTCGAAGAAATAGCTGCATCCGGCACTCCTGTACTCTATGCAACGCACCGTGTCGAAGAGCTCATTGCATCCATCACCCATGTCCTCATAATGGACCACGGTAAAATAATTGAACAGGGGGAAAAAGATCGTGTGCTTGCCGGGGAGCGCAGGCACAGTGCTTTCGAGCAGGACATGACTCAACTCCCGCCGCCTTCGGGCCGCCGGAACAACAGAAAGGTAAGCTTCTTAATCAAAATAAGGCACGCCGACGTCTTTATAAAGCACAAAAAAATATTGCACGATATTTCCTGGGTCATGCACAAGGCAGAGCACTGGGCAATCATAGGCAGAAACGGGGCGGGCAAATCTACTCTGCTCAAACTGATAGCCGGTGATGTATACCCTGCCCTTGGAGGAGAAGTGCAGCGGTCCGGAGGAAAGGATAGCGGGAGCATCTGGGACTTGCGAAAAAGGATCGGAATAGTTTCTCCTGAATTGCAGCGGGCTTACGCTTACGATGTCAAGGGAATCGATGCAGTAGTGTCAGGCTTTTTCTCCAGCGTCGGATTGTATCATACAGCAACATCCGGACAGAGAGATACAGCCCGGTATTGGATAGATTTTTTTCAATTGCAGCATCTGAGCGATAAGTTCTTATCGGAAATGTCATATGGGGAACAAAGAAAAATCCTTATTGCACGGGCTATGGCCAATAGCCCTGACATACTCATTGTCGACGAGCCGTGCAGCGGTCTGGATAACGCTGCGCGCGCCGGTTTCCTTTCATTCATTGCACAGGCTGCGCGCTCAGGAGCGGCCGTTATTATGGCGACCCATCATCCTGATGAAATAGTTTCCCTGATTACCCATATTATGGTTATGGACAAAGGGAGAATTATTGCGCAGGGGAAAAAAGAGGAAATAATAAAATCACACCAGGACCTGTTATTCTCCCCATAATTAAGGAAAGCATTGGGAACAAAAGGCTAATCGATCACGGCAGAAATACAGCAATCCTTACACCCTCCCGGTCCCTTCCATATGACTGTTGGTCAGTTTGTTTTTACTCTATATCACCCGTCAGCCGGAGCCGCGCGGCTTCCTGTAAATGTTTTTAACAAATGTCAGCTCTTCCTCTCTGGTGGCAAGCCTGCCCATCAGCTTCTCATCGACAATTTTCCGGAACACATCTGAATATACCGGACCGGGGGGAATACCGATTTTTTTCAGATCACCGCCTTTAACGAGGGGCTTTATATCCCTCAGCTCCAGCAGAAAGCGTGATATGGCTTTTTTGTTATCACTGTCCCGCGAAAGCGCCATGCTGAAAAGAATGGCCTCAATGTCACAGTCTTTCAGCGTATGGTATATATCTACCGGACTATCGGCCTTAAGCTTCTTTATAATGTTCTGGGCGATATTCAGCGTTTTGAGGATATGCTCCCGTGGCTTAAGGGGAACGGCAAGCCTGTCAAGGGCGGATTCACGGTCCTCCTTATTCAGTTTGTTAAGCAGGGCTGCCAGATAAAGCATCCCCTTCTCATAGCGCTCCTCCAGAAAAAGCAGGTCAAACCATGAAATAGAATCATGAACAGACTGGAGGAATTCTTCAAGCCCGGAGGAAAAAACCAGACTGTTATGAATGACCTTGAGCAGCCCGTAATCGCTCAGCCGCTTCAGCGCCTTTATGGGGTATGTCTCCCTGAAGGTAAGAATAAGCTCATCATAAAGCCTGGACCCCGACAGTTTCTCGAAAATGTTCATCCTTAGGGCCAGCTTAATGAGATTCTCAGTATGCTTTGTCAGTTTAAAGCCGAAACGCTCTGAGAAACGTATCGCCCTGAAAGCCCTGGTGGGGTCTTCGACAAAACTGAGATTATGGAGCACCCTTATGACCTTTTCTTTCAAATCGCGCTGTGCCCCGAAGAAATCCAGCAGGAGGCCGAAATTCTTTTTGTTCAGCTTTACTGCAAGGGTATTGATAGTAAAATCACGACGGTACAGGTCTTTTTTTATCGACGAGGTCTCCACCTTCGGCAGCGCGGCAGGAGACTCGTAATATTCGGTCCGCGCCGTAGCAACATCAAGCCTCAACATAGGCAGTATCACCTTTGCCGTGCCGAATTTCTGGTGCACCGTGATCTTCGCACCTGTCTTTTTTGCCAGAGTCCTGGCTAAGGCGATGCCGTCTCCTTCCGCAACAATATCTATATCAGGGTTTTCCACGCCCCTCAGCATGTCGCGGACACAACCGCCCACGAGATAGACGCCGAAACCGAGTTCATCGCCGACCTCACCGGCCATGACAAGGAATTCATAAGTGTGCACAGGTAATTTTTCTTTGAGAATTCTTGCAATGCTCCTGCCAAACCCGCTGTATGCCTCACTGGTCCCCGGCTCCCTTGGCGACACCTTGCTTTTTCTCAGAAAATCCTCATAGAGAGATCTGAGTATATCCGTCCTCGTCACCGCCCCCGCAATCTTATCTTCAGACAGCACCGTGACAAACCTCTGGTTATGCTCGATCATGTCCTTCTCAACTTCCGCAATGGGCGTATCGGGTGCGGTGGTCAGGGCATCGCTCGTAGCAAAGTCCGCGCACCTGTTCCCGCCAAGCCCGTGGAAGAGCGCCTTCTCAACAACCCCTCTGGTGATGGTCCCGAGGTAGCCGCCGTCTTTCACTACAGGGAGCGCATTGACCCCATAACGTGTCATCACGAGCCCGGCCTCCTTGATGCTGCTGTTCCACTGCACTACAATGACCGGCGTGGTCATCACATCACGTACCATCTTTGCCGGCCGTATGTGCTTGCGCAGGGCCCCGGCAAGTTTCTCCTCTACAATTTCAAAAGGCACATCTTTTATGGTTGCCGATGCAGCCGTCGGGTGACCGCCGCCGCCAAACTCGGCCATTATGCGGGCCGCGTCGAGTTCGGGGGCCCTGCTGCGCGCCACCATAAGAATCTTATCAGCCATACCTATGAGCAGTATGACCGCATCGGCTTCTTCCATATTCATGATCTGATGGGCCAGGTGCGCGACATCGCCGAACCCCTCCATTGTGCCTTTCCCGATCTTGATCCTTATCCCTTGAATAACGACCTCGTCAAGTGACTTTACAAGCTCATTCAAAAGCGCGAACTCTTCCCTGCTTATCTCCTCTTTAAGAAAATCGGAAACAATATTGAGATTGGCGCCCTGCCTGATAAGATAAGCCACTGCAATAAGATCGCGAGGAGTAGTCGAGGGAAACAGCAGCGAACCCGTTTCCTGATATATCCCGAGGCACAGGATAGTAGCTTCAAGGGTACTCAATGGGACCTTCCTTGCCTGGATGATTTCAGCAAGAACGGTTGAAACCGCACCTGTGGTATCAATGACCTCCACCTTGCCTCTGATATCCTCTTTTGTAGGTGGATGGTGATCATAAACATGCACCTCGACCCCGGGCCGGGAAAGAAGTTCTTTAAAGGCGCCTATCCGGTCGGGATGCTTAGTATCAACAATAATCAACCGCCTGACCTCATCCAGTGAAATATCCTTCAGCTTTTTAATCTCGACCGGCTGAAAGACGTCCATAAAATCCCGCACTTTTTTCTCCATAGAGCCGGGGAAGACAATAACAGCATCGGGATAAAGCTTTTTTACCGCTATCGCCGAGGCAAGAGAGTCGAAATCCGTATTGATATGTGAGGTAATTACATCCATAATGCATAGAATACCATAGTTTGCGTTTAAGGATTGAAAGTACAGAGGCCGACTGTTTATATGCCCCGTCACCGGCCGATGATGTTGCTGTTTGCGATTTTCAATGGATTTTGGTTATAACAGAAGAGATGAATTTTGGAGGCCTCGGATACAGTCTTAACAGAGATGACAAATCTCCCGCTGCCCTTCCCCGCAACAGGATAAGCCGCAGAGATTTTCTCGCGGCAGGGCTGGTAACGACAGCTGCATTCCTTTTCCACTCTAAGGCAGCAGGGGCTGTGGCCAGGGTCTTATCTCCTGAAAGAACGCTCTCCTTTCATAACATCCACACAGGCGAGAATATGAAAGCCCTGTACTGGAACGAAGGTTCTTATGTGCCTCAAACACTTGCCGACATAAACTACATATTGCGTGACTACCGCACAGGAGAGGTAAAGGAGATCGATACCGATCTATTAGACCTTCTTTTTGCTCTTCACCAGAAACTGGAAAGCACCGCCCCTTTCGATGTTATTTCGGGCTATCGCTCTCCTGCAACGAACTCGCTTCTGAGCAGCATAAGCAAAGGAGTTGCAAAGAACAGCCTGCACATCCACGGAAAGGCGATCGATATACGGCTCCCGGGTCATGAACTGAAAACCTTGCAGCTTGCTGCCGTCGACCTTCGAAGGGGAGGCGTGGGATATTATCCCTCATCTGACTTTGTCCACGTAGATGTGGGAAGGGTACGCTACTGGTAACACGGAACATACAATTCGGCGCACCCTTTCATGAAAAAGAAAACTAAAAAACCGGGCAAGCCGGTCAAAGCCGGCAGGATAATCCAGCACACTAACACTTCTGAAGGGCATGCGCCTCTCAGTTCGCTGTCATTGGCGAATAACACCCTTGTGCATATTGCCTGTCTGGTTTTTCTCATTCTTATCATCTATGCCAATACCCTCAATGCTCCGTTCCAATGGGACGATAATGAGTATATTGTTAATAATCCCATCATAAAAAACCTCCATTATTTCTCAAACCCGTCAGACGCAAAAGGGTTTGAATATTACAGTTCACTCATAAGCCGCTACATTGGATATCTCACTTTTGCGCTCAACTACAGGATACAAGGCTTGTCCGTGACCGGCTACCATATCGTGAATATTGCCATACATGCTGCAAATTCCATCCTGGTTTATTTTCTTGTTCTGTTAACCTTCAGAACGCCTTTTTTCAGAGGACAGGGACCAGGTATCAGCGGTCAGGAATCAGAGGCCGGCTGTCAGAGTCTGGAAACCGGGGACCAGTCGCCGGTCCCTGGTACCCGGTCACTGACCCCTAAACTGGTTGCTTTTTTCTCCGCCGCCCTGTTTGCTGCTCACCCCCTTCAAACAGAGGCAGTGACCTACGTGTTCCAGCGCTTCGCCTCTCTCGCAGCTTTTTTCTATCTGCTTTCCATAGTCGCGTATACAAAATCAAGGCTTGCAATAACCACAGAGCGCACCTCGAAGCTGGCGCCTGGTACCTGGTACCTGAGTTTTCTGTGGTTAGTCTTATCTTTTTTTTCAGCGGTGCTGGCAATGAAGACAAAGGAGAATGCCTTTACATTGCCTTTTGTTATTGTGTTATACGAGTTCTGTTTTTTCATTGACACCTATAGCCCATCGCCTATTGCCCATCGCCAAGCCTCTCTCGTTTCACGCTTCACGTTCCTTGCCCCCATACTTCTTACACTCTGTATTATACCGCTGACACTTATGCGTATGGGGACGGGAGGCAGCGGAATACCCCGGTTCGATCCAGGTTCATATGGGGCAACAATGTTCTCGCGGACCGAATACCTTTTCACCCAGTTCAGGATAATTGTCACTTATCTGCGGCTGCTGTTCTTTCCTGTAAATCAGAATATTGATTATGACTATCCGGTGTTTACATCTTTCTTCGACCCCCAGGTATTGGTGTCCTTTGTCTTTCTGGCAGCACTCTTTGGACTGGGAGTCTATATGATGATAGGCAATAGGCAATGGGCGATAGGCAATGGGACAAAAGCTAAAGGCAAAGAAGACGGTTCACGTTTCACTATTCACGATCCACGGCCTTTCAGGTTGATGGGATTCGGGATTCTATGGTTCTTTATCACCCTTTCCGTCGAATCGAGCATCATACCAATAAGCACGATCATCGATGAATATCGTGTTTACCTCCCTTCAGCAGGGATGATTATTTGTGTGGTTACAGGGGCATTTTTGCTGCAGAGGTTTCTCCTTTCACGATACTCGATTCGCTGCTCACGTCTTTTACTTGTGATGTTTGCCCTTGCAGTAGTAGTTCTATCAGTTGCAGCACATGAGCGTAATGTTGCGTGGGGAGACGGAATAAGGCTATGGGAAGATACTGCACAAAAATCACCCGCCAGAGCAAGGGTGCATCTTTGCCTTGGCAATGTCTATCAAGCTCGCAACATGTTTGACAAAGCTGTAGAGCAGTATCTGATTGCCATTAAGCTTAAGCCTGATTTCGTTGAGGCCCATAATAATCTTGGGGCCGTCTATCAATTCCTCAAGATGCCTGACAAGGCCATGGAGCAATTTCTGATTGCCGTTAAGCTGAAGCCTGATTTCGCTGAGGCTCAGTTGAATCTCGGCATTATCTATCAAGCTCTTAATATGCCTGAAAAAGCTATAGAGCAGTATATGGCTGCAATTAAGTTGAGGCCTGATCTCGCAGAAGCCCATAAGCATCTGGGGTTTGTTTACCTTAAGATGGGACAAATGGAAAAAGCACGCAGGGAACTGACGACAGCATTAAATATAAAACCGGATGACCAACGGGCCCGGCAATTGCTGGAAGAGGTCTCACACTGATCTGCAAAGTTGAGGGAAATGAAGTATGGATATTAGCTGTTATTGATCGAAAAGACGTTTAACTCCATCAAAATTGACTTATCACCAGCCAAAATTTTAAAATGTCAAGACGGGCTTTAAATATCAAACATTTAAGGCACTTTAAGAGATAAAGAGGACTGAAGATATGTGCAGACTGGCCGCTATTACATCAAAGGAGTACATCTCGCCGATGGAGCCGATTCTCGCCCTCGAAACAATGAAAGAAGGGCATGACGGCTCCGGCCTGGGCCTCACACTCAAAGACCTCGGCGGGGCGTTCGAGAAGCTGAAGAAATTTCCGGTAATGTCGGGCATCTGCTCCATGGCCGGCAAAAAGACTCTTGACGAGTTCATGAAAAAGAAGGGTTTTAACCTCAAGCATGAATGGAAACCTAAAATAACACAGGTGAAAGGGATTACCCCCCGCGATTATTATTTTGCGCGCGTCTATGACTATCCTGCTGCCTTCAAAAGCAGACCGGTCCGGGAAAAAGAGGACCTTCTCATGAACACCCGCCTGGCGCTCCGGAAAATCGGCGAGCCAGACGAGTCGATATTCGTCTTTTCGTTTTATCCTGACGTCCTTACATTAAAAGAGGTGGGTGACCCGCTCCAGGTAGCCGAATTTTGGGGGCTTGACGATGACCGGCTCAAAGCCAGAATCATTCTTGCCCAGGGAAGACAGAACACCAACTACGCAATTTATCTTTATGCCTGTCATCCTTTTTTCATACAGGGTTTTTGTTCCATGACAAATGGTGAAAATACCGCTTTTGTCCCCATAAGAGAATTTCTTTCGAGCAGGGGCATTCCGGGTTACATGGGATACAACAGCGACAGTGAGGTGTTTACGCATATATTGCATTATACGGTACGGCAGCTGCAGCTGCCGATGCCTTATTATAAAGATATTATAACCCCCCTCAAATCTGCCGAGATTGAGCAGCGGCCCGACAAGGATGCCCTGAGACTCATGAAACAATCCATGCGCTCACTCTGCATAGACGGGCCGAACGTTATCATAGGCTTCACCCCCGAAGGCACCTGCTTCATGGCGCACGACTCAAAAAAGCTGAGACCCGGCACAGTAGGCGGCGTAAAAGGAAGATATGCATTAATGTCTGAAGAATGCGGAGTTGACAGTGCGGTGCCCAAACGGGACAGGAGCCAGGACATATTCCCGATGAAATACGATATGGTAATCGTTTCACCGCAGGCAGAGGAGGTAAAGGTATGGAACCAGCTGCAGGGTCAATATTAGACCATAATCATCAGCTCTCGCTGAGAGAGTTCCCTTATATAATCAGGTGGCGGGATGACCGCTGCAAACGGTGCGGCAAGTGCACTGCCGTATGCCCTGTCAAGGCTATCGTCCCCTCAGTTAAAGTTCAGAGAGTCGTCAGGTCCGAAGGACCCGTGCCGACTCCGGTAACGGCAAGGATGACCACGCACGTAGTAGAACAGGTAACCGACATAGAGCGATACTGCACCGGCTGCGGGACATGCACGCTGGTCTGCCCCAATGAAGCAATTGAACCGGAGTTGAACCCTCAAAACAAATTCCTCCACTATAAGAACAAAGGCGGCGATGCCTATAAACGTGGCGGCAGGAGAAACGACCCTTCTGTGTCTACGCTCGACAGGCTGAAATTCACCAGAATTTCAATGCTTACCGATCCTGCTCTTGATGCTGGAAGGCACGAATTCCGCATAAGATCACTCCTGGGAAGAATACTGCCGCCGGAGGAAATGCCGCTCTCCGTACATGACGGCATGCTCGGAATCGACAAAAAGAGCGGCAAGTTCATTCCGCCTGTCCGCGAGATATTCCCTATCATGATCGGTAGCATGTCCATCGGGGCCCTTTCCCCGCCTATGTGGGAAGGACTCGCCATGGGTGTTGCCTATTTGAACGAGGTTGAAGGACTGCCTGTCGTGATGGCCTCTGGTGAAGGAGGCATGCCGGCCCGGCTGTTGAGGTCTAAATATCTCAAATATTTCATTATACAGATCGCTTCGGGCTATTTCGGATGGGATGAAATCATACATGCCCTGCCGGACATGGTCGAAGACCCTGCAGCAATTGAAATTAAATACGGTCAGGGTGCGAAGCCCGGAGACGGCGGCCTGCTCATGGCGCAGAAGGTTTTGAAGCTTATCGCGAAGATACGCGGTGTTCCACAGTTTGTAGATCTCGCTTCACCTCCTACACACCAGACAAAGTACTCTATTGAAGAGGCAGTGGCAAAGATGATCCAGTCCATGTCGATGGCGTGGGGCTTCAGGGTGCCTGTGTATCCGAAGATATCAGGGACCAAGACTGCCAGGGCGGTGCTGAACAACCTTGCGCGGAATCCCTATGCGGCGGGGCTCTCCATCGACGGCGAGGACGGCGGCACCGGCGCGGCCTACAATGTATCAATGGATAAAATGGGCCACCCCATTGCCTCCAATATACGGGAGTGTTATCTGGACCTTGTGAAACAGGGCAAGCAGAATGAACTTCCTCTGATTGCAGCAGGCGGCGTGGGCAAAAAAGGCAACCTGGCGGCAAATGCGGCTGCGCTTATTATGCTCGGCGCATCGGCGGTTTCTGTCGGTAAATACATAATGCAGGCGGCAGCAGACTGCTTCGGCGACGAACATAACCGCTGCAATCTCTGCAATACCGGAAAATGTCCTCGTGGGATAACCACGCAGGACCCTAAGCTGTACCGGAGGCTTGATTCCGATAAAGTTGCGGAACGCGTGGTGGAGGTCTTTAAGGCTGCCGACGTTGAACTGCGGAAGATATTTGCTCCTATGGGCAGGAGCACCGAGCTTCCTATCGGCATGTCCGACGGATTGAGCACCGACGATAAAGCAATGGCAGAGAGGTTGGGGATAAGTTATGCGTGCTAAGAAACAGAAGTCAGAGGTCAGAGGGGCAAAGGGCGAAAGCCAAAAAACAAATGATAAGATTGTCACTATAAAAGGTATTGTGAACGGCAACAGGGTACCGTCACGCATACTTGAAGAACAGATACAGCAGGCGGCGCAGGACAGTACACGTGAACTTCGCATCATAGCTGATGGACAGCACGGCATAGGCGGCAGGATCTGGCCGAAAAGCCATAAAGTAATAATTACAGTCGAAGGCACATCCGGGCAAAGGCTCGGCAGCATGGGGATGCCGGGCACAGAGATTCTCGTAAAGGGGAGTGCCTCCGATGATGTAGGATGGCTCAACTGCGGCGCAAAGATAACTGTGCTTGGAGACGTCACTAACGGCGCTTTCAATGCTGCTGCCAAGGGCATATTGTATGTGCAGGGCAGCGGCGGCGCACGGTGCGACACCATGACAAAACAGAATCCACGCTTTGATCCTCCCCAATCGTGGTACTTCAGGAATGTGGGGGATTCCTTTGCCGAGTTCAAAGCCGGCGGCATTGCGGTGGTGTGCGGTATCAACTCCAGAAACCCTGAAAATATACTCGGTTATCGCCCGTGCGTAGGAATGGTGGGCGGCACTATCTATTTCCGCGGTCCGATACAGGGATACAGTGAGAAGGACGTAAAACTTCTCGACCTTGCGCCGCAGGATTGGGAATGGCTCAAGACCAATATGAAGCCATACCTCGAAGCCATTGGCCGGATGCCCTACTACGAAGAGCTGACACACTCAGCCGGAGATTGGAAAAAACTCATTGCCTATACACCACAGGAGAAACGGTCCAGGAAATGGCTGAAGATATCAACCACGGATTTCAGGAAGAACATGTGGGAAAAGGAGACAGGACAGGGCGGCATCTTTGCAGAGTATCTCGATCATGAACTTACGCTGCTCCCCTATATCACTACCGGGGCCGACAGGCGCAATAAACCGATATGGGCGAACGAAAAATACACCCCCCCCTGTGCTTACGCATGCCCGACACACATTCCATCGCACAAAAGAACAACACTGATGCGTCAGGGCCTCCTCCAGGAATCACTCGAACTGGTGCTGCGCTACAGTCCGCTTCCGGCAACTGTATGCGGCCAGATATGCCCCAACCTATGCATGCAGAGCTGTACCAGGGGCCAGATTGACAAGCCTTTGCAGATCGATAAGCTGGGGAGTCTTGCCCTGGATCTGCCCGCTCCCCAAAAAGAAAAACCGACAGGCCATGCCATAGCGGTCATCGGTGGAGGGCCTGCCGGCCTCAGCGCTGCATGGCAGCTTGCATTAAAGGGACATACGGTTGATCTCTACGAAGCGACAGGCAAATTGGGCGGCAAGATAGAACTCTGCATTCCTAAAGAGCGCCTCCCCCACGCAATACTCGAAAAGGAGCTTTCGCGTTTCAGCGAACTCGGTGTAAACGTCCAACTGAACACGCGGATAGACAGGAACAAATTTGATGAAATTTATAAAAACCACGAACTTGTTCTGATTGCCGTAGGCGCGCATAAACCGAGGATCATTGCCTTTCCCGGCTCCGAGCACGCCGTGTCCGCCTATGATTTTCTCAGAGACATTAACACCGGGAAGTTCCCTGACCTGAAAGGGCGGAAAGTGGTGGTAATCGGTGCAGGCAATGTTGGCATGGATGTCGCTTCCGAGGCATATAATTATGGCGCTGAATCTGTAATCGCTGTTGATATCCAGAAGCCCGCGGCCTTCGGTAAGGAAATGGAAACCGCAATTGCCAAGGGCACGCAAATCCTCTGGCCCAAATTCACCGACAGGTACGGCAATGAGGAGAAAAAACTCTATTTCAAGGACGGCTCATCACTCGAAGCAGACCTCGTGGTCATTTCCGTGGGTGACACACCTATACTCGACTTTCTGCCGCAGGGGATCCACACTGAGAGAGGCTGGGTTGCGGTCAACGAGATCGGCCAGACCTCTGATGTCAAAGTATTTGCAATAGGTGATGCAACGGGTCTCGGGCTTGTCACGCATGCCATCGGCCAGGGAAGACTTGCTGCGGAAACCATACACTATCAGTTGATGCACGCGCCGCGCCAGGCGGAGGTCAAACAGGTCATTCCTTACGAGCGTATTAAAAAGGAATACTATGACGTTTGCACTGGAGATTTCCAGCCTGAAAAAGAGGCAAACAAGTGCATGTCATGCGCCACCTGCCGCGACTGCCATATGTGCGAGGCCACCTGTTACTGGGGGGCGATAAGCAGGGTCGAGCATGAAGGCGGGGCATATGAATACGTAGTCGATGAGAATAAATGCATCGGCTGCAGCTTCTGCGCAGGCATCTGTCCCTGCGGCGTATGGGAGATGGTCGAAAACATATAAAAAAACAGGTAATAGGCAATGGGCTATAGGCTATAGGTCAAAGGAATAATGTGATATGCAAACAGAAGTATAGTCAAAAAGCCATTTATGTCGCACCTTATTTTCCCATAGCCCAATGCCTATAGCCGATTGCCCGTCTTAATTCGGGGCGTAGCGCAGCCTGGTAGCGCACACGGTTCGGGACCGTGGAGTCGGAGGTTCAAATCCTCTCGCCCCGATTTTTTGAGCACTGAAGCGGCCGCGCTTTCAAAATCACTCGGATTGATGTTCCTGTAGACAAACAGCGTAAAATCATACGAGATCCTGTCATGCCTGAGCGAGATAATGGGGGAGAGGTTTTCTGCTGCAAAAGCGAATACTTTTTCAGGAGAAGTGTAGTGCAACTCAAAGTCTTTTTTAGGATTATGCAGAGAGAGGGCATTGAAGGCAAGCGCGCTGCGGCACCGTTTGAAAAGTTTTAGCAGGGTATTCCTGATTGTCTCATCAAGCCCCTGCATATTCAGATTAAACACGCCGCAAAGAAATATATAATCAAAATCCTCATCGAGCAAATCCTTTTCTACATCAAAAACTCTGAAATCGGCCCCCGGGAACTTTTTCTTTGCCAGAGCAATAAGCTTCTCATTAATATCAAAACCTGAATATTCTGCGTGAATACCCTTGTCTTGCAGGAACTGGTAGAAATCCCCTTTCCCGCATCCGTAATCTAGAATCCTGCCACCGCTGATATCTCCTATGTCAAGAAGACTTTCATAATGAAGCCGCTGCCCTGCCTGCGACCATCTGAGCGCCTCGGGTCTGTCGCCGTGCATAGACAGTTGTCTATTGAAAAAAGAAACAACAAACTCCTTCGAGAGGTCGTCCATAACTAATTATAAACTAAAATTCCAATGGAAGGGCTCGGGAGGGCAGGCTGTTTATCGGAGCGCTGAAACTGATTATTGCCGGAGACAATTCGTTATAGCAGCCCTGTCCATATCGATTCTCATTGGGGGCTCGGCGTTACTCGCCCCCTTTATAGCAGACCCGTGCATCGCTCCGATAAACAGCCTGCCCTCCCGAGCCAATATAATTAATAGCAGAGAAGAGGGGAGCACCTGTTTTTCTTGTAAAAACAAACCCATTTCAGCACTGGCAGGACCTATTGACATTTGTTGTTGAAAATGTCATCATTTGTATGAAGTTTCAGAAGTTTTTGAGTGCGCGAGGCCACAAAGACTTTTAGCTTTGTGGCTTTTTTAATGCGTCTGCTGAGATTTTAGTTTATATGTAAGGAGGTTGAAAAGATGCCAAAAGGAACAGTTAAATGGTTCAATGACGCCAAGGGGTACGGCTTTATTACCAGCGAAGATGGTACTGATGTTTTTGTTCACCACACGTCCATTCAGGGCAACGGCTTTAAGTCGCTGGCTGAAGGTGAATCAGTCAGCTTTGATATTGAAAAAGGCCCCAAAGGTCCTAAAGCAATCAATGTAGTGAAAGCGTAATATCCGATCCTGCACCTGCTCATAATGGAAAAGGCGGTCGGAATCGTCCGCCTTTTCCATTCTTAAATTATTCTCTTTGCTTTTACATTCTTATGCCGGTTTCATTTGTTCACCGCAGCAGATAATATCGCAAAAATCGGTGCATTGGCAAGGATTGTCCACGGTCATCGAGAGTCCGCAGACATCACATTCGTAACGCGCACCCGGTTTAAGCTCTTTTTGTTTTTTTGGGGCAGTCTTTTTTACAGCTTTTTTTGTCCGGGACGACACCGAAGCCTTAGTAGCCTTTGCAACTTTTTTTACTGCCATAGGTCCTCCTTCTGCTTAAGTTCTTTTTAACAGTATAGCAGAATTATCACTGTTTGTCCTGCAAGAGATAGCTGCAAATTTCTTTTGTTATTTGTATGCGGAAGTTAGTATAATAGCTCTTGTAGTTTGCCGTTAGTTTATTATTAAAGGGGCGGCTGCCGGCAAGGATGCGCAGGCGGTATAATGGGTTAGCTGGTCCAGAGTGAAAAAAAGTTTTCTGCTTTTAGTGATGACTGTCCTTCTGTTAGGTCTGCCGCCGGCAGAAGGGGCCGTGAAAGACAAGAAAGAGGCTTACCAGCCTGCAGGGGTGTCCATTCTCCTCTATCACCGTTTTGGTCCGACCGTTGCCGACAGCATGACTGTTACAACCGCTGTTTTCGAGTCACATCTGAGGTATCTTAAAGACAATGGCTATACGGTCGTACCCCTCACTCGGCTTGTTGATTACTGCCGGGGGAAAACGGCAACTCTGCTGCCGTCAAAGGCGGCTGTGATTGTTGCGGATGACGGTCATAAATCGGTGTACACCTATATGCTCCCCCTGATCAAAAAGTATCATGTCCCGGTGACGCTGTTCCTCTACCCCTCGGCAATATCCAATGCATCGTATGCTATGACATGGGACCAGATAAGGGATTTGAAGAAGACCGGACTGTTCGATTTGCAGGGACACACCTACTGGCACCCCAATTTCATAATAGAGAAGAAAAGGCTTTCCCCCGCAGAATATGAAAAGTTTGTAGACATGCAGCTAAGGAAGTCGAAAGAAAAACTCGAGAAGGAACTGGGCGTCACAATCAGCATGCTTGCCTGGCCCTTCGGGATTTATGACGACCAGCTTGTTAAGAAAGCCGCGGCGGCAGGATACGTGGCTGCCTTTACAATAGAGCGTCGCCCGGTAAGGCCTTCGGACAAAATAATGGAGCTTCCCCGTTATTTGATGAAAAATACAGATAGCGGCAAGACGTTTGCTGCAATTGTTCAGGGGAAGTCGCCCTGAATTTAATGCGTTTAAAGTTTTATGTGTATTTACCGATGCTAATTAATAGATTAATAATAATGGGGTGATATGAATCATGGATAAGAGAAACGGAAGGCCGGCCATCTTCTTAATAGCAGTACTGTTTGCATTAATCCCCTCCTACGCAATGGGATATACTGCGGGATGGGTTGCCGATGCCTACACGCAGAAGCCTGTTAGCGGCGCCATTGTCACTATGAATGATGAAGTTGTTCGGAGCGATGGAAACGGCAGGTTTACTCTGAAAGGGACCGGAACTGCAATCGCAGTGAGAGCTTGCGGATACCGGAGGGCCTATCAGACTGTTCTCCCGTCAATTATGACTGCGCCGGTTGAAATAAGGTTGAGGCCTTTTACACCAAGGGCACTATATCTCACTTATTACGGCATAGGGGACAGGACGCTGCGTGGTGCAGCGCTTAAACTGATTGGGCAGACCGAGCTTAATGCACTGGTAATTGACGTTAAGGGAGACAGGGGAATTATTACATATAGAAGTGATATTCCTCTTGTCTATCAAATAGGTGCTCAGAGACAGGTCATAATAAAAGACATAAAAGGCCTGCTTGCATCTCTTAAAGAGAAGGGCATTTATACTATAGCGCGTATTGTCGTATTTAAAGATAATATTCTGGGTACGGCCCGGCCGGAACTTGCTATCAGGACTCAGGACGGTGGAATATGGCGGGACCGGGAGAATCTGATTTGGCTGGACCCTTCGAAGCGTGCGGTATGGGATTACAATATCAGTATTGCTGTTGAAGCAGCCCGGAACGGTTTTGATGAGATACAATTTGACTATGTGAGGTTCCCTGACAAGAAAGGACTTAAGTTCGGCGTGCCGAACGACGAGGAGAACCGGGTGAAATATATATCCGGGTTTCTTATGGAAGCCCGTCGGAGGCTTGCGCCGTACAATGTTTTTGTTGCCGCAGATATTTTCGGTTACGCATCGTGGAACCTTAATGATACGCAAATAGGACAGCGCCTTGACAGGATCGAGCCCTGTGTTGATTATATTTCACTTATGCTTTATCCTTCCGGTTTCCAGTTCGGGATACCCGGCTACCGAAACCCTGTTGCGCACCCATATGAAATAGTCTACCTTTCGCTCAAAAAATCCCGGGAACGCACACAAATTCCCTCAGTCCGATTCAGGCCGTGGCTGCAGGCATTCAAGGATTATGCTTTCGACAAGAGGCATTTTAATGGCCCGGAAATACGGAGCCAGATAAAAGCTGCTGATGAATTCGGCTCCGACGGCTGGATGCTCTGGAACCCCCGGAATGTATACACGGCCGATGGACTGAAAAAGCAGTCTGCACTTTCCAAGGGGCGGGCTAACCTCAATGGGCCGGGGTAAGGGCTCTTTGTTGTTTATGCTGTCTGCGCTCACCTGCGCTGTCATTATGCCGGCGGCTGCTGCGGAGCACCCACCGGCGCTGCAACTGCTGCAGCCAGAGCATCAAACCAAAATTCTAATAGAACAATTCGCAGAGAAACTGGGACCTGTCCGGGACATTGTCGAAAAAGAACTGCGCGAAGGCAAACTCCCCGGCGCGGTTGTAGTTGCAGGAACACCTGAAGGAGTTGCTTACCGCCGCGCCTTCGGATATCGCTCCCTTGAGCCCAGGCGATTACCTATGACCGAAGAGACCATTTTTGATGTCGCATCTCTTACAAAGGTTGTCGCCACTGCCACTGCAATAATGCAATTGGCGGAAAGAGGCAAGCTGAAACTCGACGCTCCGGTTGCCAGGTATTGGCCGGCATTCAGGGCAAAGGGTAAAAAGGACATTACTGTTCGTCAGTTGCTGACCCATTATTCCGGACTCAGGCCTGACCTGGACCTGAAGCCGGGGTGGTCCGGGCCCAAAGCCGCTATGCGAATGATTGTGCGCGAGAAACCGGTTTGCCGGCCCGGTACCTGTTTTATTTACAGTGACATCAATTTCGAAATCCTGGGTGACATCGTCCGGAGGGTCTCGGGAAAGCCGCTCAATGTATATTGTTCAAAAAATATTTTCAAACCTTTAGGCATGGCCGATACGGTCTTCAACCCGTCACGGCGCTTGCGTGACCGAATAGCTCCGACCGAGTATTATGAGGGAAATATGAGATATGGGATAGTTCATGACCCCGCGTGCTGCAAGATGGGCGGCATGGCAGGCCATGCCGGACTTTTCTCCACTGCCGATGACCTTTCCCGTTTTGCACAGATGCTCCTGAATGGCGGCAGAATAGGCCGTGTGCGAATTCTGAAAGCTGCTACGGTTGCTGAGATGACAACCCCGCAGTCACCTCCCGGCAAGAGGACACTTAGGGGTTTGGGGTGGGATATCGGGCCTCCCCTTGCCTCGAACCGGGATGAGCTGCCCCCGGTAGGATCATATGGGCACTTGGGCTATACGGGGACCGCGCTCTGGATCGACCCTATTTCAAAAGTATATGTAATTGTTCTGACCAACCGGGTCCACCCTGACGGCAAGGGAGATGTGAGAGCTCTAAGGGCCAACATTAAGGCACTCGTCGCTGATGCTATAGGGCCTGTTTCCCGGGAACAGATTATGACCAGGCAGCCGTTGCTGACCCGCTACTTTAATTTGTCGAAAAATGCCGCCGGTTTGAGCGAAGGCAGGGTGTTGACAGGAATCGATGTGCTTGACGAAGAAAGCTTTTCATCGCTCCTCGGAAAGCGGGTGGGGCTTATCACCAATCATACGGGCCTGGATGCTGAGGGGAGGCGCACACTCGATCTTTTTTACAGAGCTCCCGGAGTAAGGCTGGCTGCCTTGTTCAGCCCTGAACACGGGCTGTTCGGCAAAGCTGATGAGAACGTCAATTCCTCGATAGAGCCGACAACAGGACTCCCGGTATATAGTCTTTACGGTGAGGTCAGGAGGCCGACTGATAGTATGCTCAAAGGGCTGGACGCGCTGGTGTTTGATATCCAGGATGCCGGAGTTCGTTTTTATACCTACATTAGTACAATGGGTTATGCGATGGAGGCCGCTGCACAAAAAGGGATCGATTTTTACGTTCTTGACCGTCCTGACCCGATCAATAGCTCACTGGTGCAGGGGCCTGTTATGGACAGCAACTTGAGATGTTTCACCGGCTACTTCCCGATGCCGGTGCGGTACGGTATGACTGTCGGCGAGTTGGCAGAGATGTTTAACAATGAATATAAGATCGGCGCGAAGCTGCATGTTATAAAGATGCAGGGATATCAGCGTACCGAATGGTATGACGAGACCGGACTCAAATGGGTAAATCCATCGCCGAACATACGCAGTCTTACTGAAGCCATCCTCTATCCCGGCGTGGCAATGGCCGAGGGTGCTAACGTGAGCGTGGGCAGGGGAACTGAGACGCCTTTTGAACTTCTCGGGGCCCCGTGGATCGATGCCGGCAGGTTCGTGGAATATCTAAACAGCCGTAGAATTGACGGTGTTCGATTTACACCTGTTGATTTTATGCCGGTCAGGGATATATATAAGAACAAAATATGCCATGGAATTAAGATCATGCTTATGGACCGCCGTATACTTGATCCGGCAGTCATGGGAGTAGAGATCATAGGTGCACTATACAGGCTCTATCCTCGGGATTTCCAGCTTGATAAAACATTGGGACTCGTTGGTGCGCGGAATGTGCTGCAGGCCATAAAGCAAGGCAAGGACCCGCAAGCCGTTGCGTTGCTTTGGCAGAGTCCGCTGGAACAATTCCTTAAACTAAGAGAGAAATACTTGCTGTATTAATAAAACGAACGTATCTTACTCGGTAATTACTGTACTGTTCTTAATTGCAGCCCACTTGACGTCCACGGACAGTTTTTTAACCAGATACTCCGCCAGCACGCCCTTGGACGTTTTTATCGTTTCAGGAAGATTGACACTGAAAACCAGTTTCACGGTTACTGCAATTTCTTTTTCCCTGTCCATTCGTGTGGTTCTTTTATTTTTGGCCTCACCTGTCAGGGTTGTGGCTCTTCCAACCGGCTGAAATTATCGACATCATAAACTGTTGCAAGTTTTTCAGCGGTTTTCTTTGCATGCCAGGCTATCCCTTTGATTGCATCCAGCATATGAAGAAACAGCGGTGAAGCCATAGGCATGCACAGGCCCTCAATGAGTCTGTCTTCATGCATGGTCGCAAACTCATTGGAGCTCCTGTTTATCTCTGAAGCCGACTCTTTTACATATTCTTTCAAGATTTGATTTCTTGAAAGAATAATATCGCTTGTGTTTCTCAGCACGTCCTGAAGCCTCTCCAGAAGGAAAGTAGTCTCTGAGACGGCCTTGTCACTGAAAAGGATGCCGTCCCTGATCTTTGTCCTGATGCAGCCGGCCATATCCTCGATACAATCGCCCATCCTCTCTATGAAGCCTGGAACAGACACGTACATTCTTGCACCCGGGTCAACCTTTGCATCCTCGATAAATTCTTCTGTCAATGCCTTTTCGGTCTGCATCATCTCCTTTGCCTTTGCCTCACATTCATCAAGAGATTTTGATGAGTTAAAGATAAAAGCATTCTGCAAAAGATAGATACATTCCACTGCGCTTTCGTTCATATCGTACAGCTTGCTTATTAGTTCTTTCGCCGATGCCACTTTCATAGTCGTCCCTCCCCTCTTCTACCTAAATCATATCAAGCTTTGTGTCCGACTGCAACTGCCATTGACAGACATTGTCAAAACAGGTAGATTTGAAGTAGAAATCCAGGGTCGTGATATCCGGCAAAAAAGGGGCGCTGCATGTCCAAAATAAAATTTGAAGCCATTGAATCTAATTTCAAGATACTGAACCCGTTTAAGGATTTTGCCGGGGAAGCTCATCTGGTTGAAGTGCGAAGAGACCCGCTCCTTGGCGATACGAGTGTTTATAATCCGTTTCTTAAAGAAAAGGCGAAATTTTTCTTTGGCGAGTGCGATGACGAGCTTGTAAGAAGATTAGTTGAGGAAAGCGCAAAAGGCTGCATACTTTGCGGTGAAAGTGTCGGAAAGATCACGGCCCGATACCCACCTGATGTTGTCCCGGATGGACGTATAAGAGTGGGAGAGGCGGTCCTGTTTGCGAACCTCTATGGCGTCGGCAAATACCATCCTGTTATTTCTCTGAGCAGTGCCCATTTTCTGAAGCTTTCCGAATTCATCCCTGAACTGATCGAGAACGGTCTCAGGGCTGCGCAGAAATTCCTTAACCTGGTGTATGTCCGGGACCCGTCAGCATTATACGCGGTAGTCAGCGCAAATTATCTGTTTCCCGCAGGGGCCTCTTTAGTCCATCCCCACCTCCAGATGCTCGTTACACCCGTTGCCTATTCATATCACGAGAGGATTATCGATGCAAGCCTCGCTTATTATCAGGAGAATAATTCATCGTATTATTCTGACTTCATCGAAGAAGAAAAGAAAAACGGCTCGCGATATATAGCACAGAGAGGCGGATGGCACTGGGTTACAGCCTTCTCTCCGATGGGCAGTAACGAGGTTATTGCTGTGCATGAAAGAGAGTGCGATTTCGGGCTGCTTTCAGAAGCAGATTTGCGCGATCTTTCCTGTGGTATTTCCGGGGTGCTCGCATTTTACGAAAGTCTGGGGCATCTGAGCTTCAACTATTCCCTGTTTTCTGCCGGTAAATCTCAAAAAGAGGGTTTCCATTGCCTGTTAAAAATAATCACCCGACAGAACCTTTATCCCAATTACAGGAATGATGATTATTTTCTCCAGAAAATGCTCCACTCAGAATTGATCATAAATCTGCCTGAGGAATTGGCGCAGAAGATAAAGGCATATTTTTAAAAATGAATAGGTCAATCCGGGGTTCACGGCATTTTCCTGATTTTACCTCCTTTTAAAATCAGATAACGGCTTCCCCTCCAAACGACCGTCGATCCCAAAAAGCTCCATATCCAGATGCCGAAGCCCAGAATATCTTTAACAGGCAGGAGGACAAGCCACCGAAGCCATTTTTTTGAACGGATGACTTTCTTGCAGATCACGAGGGCGAGGCACACCCTGAGACCAACAGCAGCGCATAGCGCAGTTAATGAAAGGATGGTAGGTCCTTGCTGGATAAGTAACAGGCAAGAAATGGGGAATACGTAGGTAATGCCGTATCCCATGAAGCCTTTCGGCCTGCATACCCTATAGGTACGGGCCCATCGTATTTGGTGCTTCAGGTGCCCGGCTATGCTCATTGCACCGGCCCTATCCTCGAGCACATATCGGGAAAGGATGATCTTATACCCTTTCTGCCATAGTCTGTTGCCGATCTGATAATCGTCAGCCAGGTAATCGGCAATGGCCTCAAATCCGCCTATTGCGTTAAGGGCTTCCCTGGAAAACAGCATTGAGGCGCCTAATCCGAAAGTAATGCCTTCAAGCCGCCTGGCCACCAGCACCGAAGGAATGAGGTCCAGGGCGATAGTAAGGGATTCAAAAGCAGCTCCTGCAGATACCGGATTGGAAATTTTGTAAAATGAAGTGACAAGACCGGTATTTTCACCGCTCAAGTACTCCCCGGCAATGTGCTTTAAATAAGAACCGTCCACTTTCATATCGCTGTCGCTGACGGCAAGCAGAGGGTAGCGCGCCGCTTCCGTGAGACCATTGAGATTCGACACTTTGCGGTTTGTGCCAAGGCTTCTTTCGTTCACTACAATTTTGACGGCGGACCGCAGTTGTAATTTCTCTGCTGCGTCCAGTGCGGCATCGTTCGGATCGGTAACGCCCAGAAGAACTTCGTATTCGGGATAGTTCTGTGAACAGAAGCTTTGAAGGTTCTCGTATAATTCAGGGTCCTTGCCGCTGAGCGGCTTAAGGATAGAAATTGGCGCCGCGGGAATATCTTTCAATGCCGGCTTTTCCGTCCGGAAGAACTCAATTACACAAAAAAGGGCAAACAGACTGTATATGCCGGATGAAATGACCAGTAACAGCGGTATTAGGGGAATATTTTGAGTCACTGCAATTCAGACATTACGGGGTTGTTTTTCTGCAGTCGAGCGCCTGGGTTCCCGGCAGTGGGCGAGTAACGAGCCTGTAGAAAAAGTCCAGAATTGATAGGCTCTCCTTTGTCTTGAACTTTTTTGCTTATCATTCCCGGTTTATTTATTGTTCCTGTTTTATTGGGGATTGTTTGCCGTTTCATCTGCGACTACGGCTTGTCCTTGCCCATACTCAGGCTGCCACTTCCAGTATTTCTTAGCCCTGTGCAAATACTTCTCCATATCTATGCACTTTCAGTAGATTATGCACCATGCAGTAAAGTACCCATTGTATGTTTACTTTCTGTTTACCCCTGAGGGTGAATCTGTCAAGGCCCAGGGTGGTGCGGATGTTACCGAATACAGGCTCAACTGTTCCTAACCTTTTGTTGTATATTAGTCGTCCTTTTATCGAATCTATCTTGCGTCTCATCTTTTCGGTAAAGGTCTCAGCCTCTGTTTCCAGGATGCCCTGATAAAAATATACATTCCGGACTGCCGTCCTGTCTGGATATCTTAAACACTGTGCGCGTAGATTACATATGCTACAGTCGGTCTTGCGTCCTTGAAATCTTATCGCTCTATTGCTTTCTGTTTTCTTATTTTCTCCACTTCTGGATAGCCGCTTCCCAGCAGGACATATGCAGTAATACTTGTTCTCGCTTAGAATGAAGTCTGTCGGTTTGTACAGTCCTTTAACTCCACAATATCCGCTCCTCTCTTTCTTGAATTGTTCCTTGTATCGTTCAACATCTGCAAACCGGGGATCGCGCTTCCTAAACTGGGTGTCCGCTATGTAGCCGTCAATGCCCTGCTCTATTATCATCTCCATGTTCTTTTCTGTATGAAAGCCACTGTCCGCTGTTACCCGTGCTTCACTGAACACGTCGTTCTTATTGCCGATTGCCTTAAAGTTCTCTCTCGTGCCCTCTATCATCGGCTCCAGTAATTCGTGTTCCTGTCCAGTGCCAAACGCTTCCGCATGCACTACTACCTGATGTTTACCGTCAACCACTGCTACTCCTGCATACCCCTGTATAACTCCATGTGAGGTCTTCATCTTGGCGCTCTCATTGTCCGTTATGTTGCTCTTTATAGGCTTGCCGCTTTTGCCAAGCTTGTCGTCATTGTCTTTCATCCACCCCTTTATCTTCTTGACCCTCTCTTTTAGAGTTTTAACATAGCCCTGTTCCTGCTCAACTATTTCCTTGTTTGCCTCGTTCTCATCCATTTGCCTATGCCGGGCTATGATCTGTCTGACGGCCTTTTCCATCTTGGCTTTTTTCTTCTGTAGCTCCTCTTTCGTTCCGCTCCACTCTTTAGACGCATTGGACGGCAGCTTGCAGCCGTCTACCGCAAACATCTCTTTGCCTATCAGCCCCATTTCATCACAGATCAGCAGTACTTCCAGAAACAACCCTATACTCTCCTGGCTCATCGAGGATATAAAGTCGGCTATAGTCGTAAAGTGCGGGCGGGTGTCTGCCGATAGTGCCATGAATATTATGTTCTCCCCACAGCATTGCGCTATCTTGCGGCTTGAGGTAATACCTCGTGAATATGCATACAGGACTATCTTTAATAATATTGCTGGATCGTATGCAGGCGCTCCAGTTTCGTCGTTGTTGTATCTATCATCAAATATGCTCATGTCTATTTCGTTGTCAATCAGGTAATGAAGGGTATACTCGAATGTGCCCGGAAGAATCTGCTTGTCGAAATGCACCGGTATGAACTTGCCTTGAGTATAGTCGTACTCTTTATATCTCGCCACTCTCCCTCCTGCGCAGCGGTGTGATCCCATCTTCAAACAAGATGAATGGTATATTATAAGCCTTTAGGGACTTTTCCTACAGCCTCAACGCCGAGCCCGCATATATAACAGGAAAACAGTTGATGTTTCGTATAGACAGCAGGGCCGGCACAGCGGACTATTCGCTCGCAAAGAAAAATTACCCCGTACTGTCTGAATTGCAGTTTGAGTCATGGTATACTTGAAAGCATATCATGAAATTAGCACTTTTTTCAGCGTTTCCCCAGGAACTGACGTACATCATAAAAAACCTAAAGGCAGAAAGAGTCAGAAATTCCCCATTTATCATATGGTCTGCCCGTGTTGCTTCCAACGAAATTATTATAGTTCTGAGCGGTATGGGTACCATTAACTCGGAAGCCGCATGGCGCTATGCAAACGAGGAATACCGCCCTGATTACATCATCTCTGCCGGATTTGGCGGAGCTTTATATGACGGGGCCCGCATCGGAGACCTGGTAGCAGCCTCAACTGTTCTGCTGTACCCGGACGCCGCTGAAGAACCCCCTCACGGACATCAGAATTACCTGGGGATCCCGGGTGCAAAGGATGTTATGAAAAAGATGGCGTGCGCTGATATCATACATGAGGGCTGCATTTTGACGCTGAGGCACAGGTTGAACAAAACTCACATTGAAAAGGAATTGCTGCAGGGCTTGCCCTTCCCGGTATGTGATATGGAAACATTTCCTCTGGCCAAACTCTCGATGCGGGAAGGACTGCCATTTTTTGCAATCCGGGCGGTGACGGACAGGGCCCATGAGGAGATACCACATGAGCTTTTCGGTGTGACCGACGCATACGGCAACTATAGTCTTTCACGTGCCCTGAGAATAATTTTGGGCAATCCGGCAATCATCCCTTCCAGCATCAGAATAGGAAAAAATGCACGACTGGCTTCACGAAAACTTTGTCTGGCGGCAGAAGAACTGATACGGATTTTATAAAGTGGTCCTAATCCTTATGTAACTTTAGCTGTAATCATGAATTTAAACTCATTCATTTGAGAGGCCATTTTTTTGTGTTTCTTCTCGTCTTCCAGTATAAGTTTCAGCATCTGTGTAATTATGGGGTCATGACTTAACTCAAGTGCCTCAGTGGCAGTTTCGATGGACTTCTGCTCAAGGGTAATATGCTTGTTTAACAGAGACGCCACCCCTGCAAGATCATCAGGGGAAAGCACAAAACCATTTTTGGTCATCCCATCAATTACCATCTGAAGAATTGTTTTGTGCTTTTCTGAATCGTTCCTGATCGCGGCAGTTAAAGTCCCAATGATAGGATTTTTCGCCTTGTTAAGGATTGCCGCACAACTCTTGATTGTCTGGTCCTCAATGTTTACCCATTTCCTGAGCAATTTGATCAATTCTCTGTCGAGTACAGCCCGTTTTTCCGCACTTACTCTTTGCAAAGCCATAGCGCCTCCTTTAAAAAGAATTTTAGATAATGTTGAATATAGTATAGCACAGCGCTCTTATAAGCAAAATAATGCAATCAAGAACATGGCATGTCCGTCTTTCGGCAAAATTCACGGGTCTACCGTGACAGGGGCGAGTAACGTCGGGCCACGGAGTTCTGATTCCTGCTAATATGTCGACAGTCAGCTTTTAGTTGCGGCAAAAAAGCAGTTTAAGTTTGCCGAAAGACGGACATGCCATGTTCTTAATTGCAGAACCCTAAATATGCTATCTGACGCAGCTCACCGGCACTCTACCAGTGTTTTGCAGCGGCCTTTTTCGCCGGGCCGTTTTTTGAACGGAAGGAATAACTCTTGAATCCGGCATCCTTTGGCGCCCCTGCAGGCTTGCGAGATGGTGCGGGTTGATGTGCCGGGCGGCTGAACTCGCTGTCCTTCCGAGGCGCAGCCACGCCGTAATCAAATCCATCCAGAGTGCGGCGTTCAACCGGACCGCCAAGGACCCGCTCTATTGCTTGCACCATATCAGCGTCGTCACGAGCCACCAGAGTGTAGGCATCGCCGGTGCAGGCAGCACGGCCTGTCCGTCCAATACGGTGGATGTAGGCATCGGCTGTACTTGGAATGTCGTAATTGACAACGTGGGAGACCTGGTTCACATCGATTCCGCGGGCGGCTATATCGGTCGCCACCAGTATCTGGAACGTACCATTGCGGAAACCGTTCATTGCTGCCTGCCTTCGCGCCTGCGACAGATTTCCCTGGAGCGATGCAGCACGGTAGCCGGTTTTGACCAGTTGTTCACCCAGGCGTTTTGCACGGTGCTTGGTGCGGGTGAAAATGAGCACAGACTTGGTGTCCGTACTCCGCAAAAGTTCGAGGAGCAGTGAGGTTTTCAAGTGCTGGGGTACTGGGTAGAGCGCGTGGCTGACGGTTTCCGCCGCTGAAGTGTCGCCCACCCGGACTGTGACCGGCTCATTTAGAATGTCGCTGGCAAGATTCCTGATATCTTCGGGCATGGTTGCCGAAAAAAGAAGGGTCTGCCGCCGCGAAGTCAGATGCTTCAAAATTCTCCTGATGTCGGGGAGAAAACCCATGTCGAACATATGGTCGGCCTCGTCGAGAACAAGCACTTCCAGGCGGGAGAGGTTAATAGTACCCTGGCCGAGGTGGTCAAGGAGACGCCCGGGGCATGCCACAACAATCTCTGCGCCGCGTCTCAGGTTGGACACTTGAGGGTTAAAACTCACACCGCCATAGACGGTTGCACTGCGCAGGCCTGTCCGCTTTCCCAGGACGCCGATTGCCTCATTGATCTGTTCCGCCAATTCGCGGGTCGGTGCGATAACGAGAGCACGAACATGCCGGCGCTCTCCTTGCATCAGACGATGCAGGATAGGAAGCACAAAGGCAGCGGTCTTGCCGGTGCCGGTCTGGGCCAGGCCCATTACATCGCGCCCCTGCATTACCAGAGGAATAGCCTGCGCCTGGATCGGCGTTGACGAGATGTAGCCCGCGGCCGTTACTCCTGCCGCAACATGCGGGTGAAGATTAAATTCTTTAAATTCCATAAACTCCTTTTTTTTCTGCGTTCGGGCTAAAAAAAAGCCCCGGTGTATTCCGGGGCCCGCTATTGATGTAGCTTAAGTCCGGGTACAGCAGTTTGATTGACTTAGTTATATTAGCAGTAATGGAGATACCGTGTAAAGCAGAAGGACCATCACACAGGAGTTACAGCACGAATTCTGCTATAGATAATACAACGTATTGGACCGACCTGTCACAGATAACAGAAGTGTCTTCAATGCAAGGAATATCTTTATATTCGCCCGCTATCGATTTATTCTTTTCGGTCATGAGGAAAGTAAAGAGTAAATGTAGTACCCGCTCCAATTGTGCTTTTCACCTTAATAAAGCCCCCATGCTCTTCCATGATCCTTTTACTGATAGACAACCCCAGACCTATCCCTCTCGTAGATACCTTTGTGGTGAAAAAGGGCTCGAAAATCTTATCCAGTTTGTCTTGCGAAATGCCTTGCCCTGTATCACTGATCTTTACCGTCACATATGATATGTTGTCTACTTGCTCCTGACCTGTGCCGACAGTCAGCGTTCCGTTATTCCCTATCGCATCGATAGCATTAGAAACAACGTTTGCAACTACCTCCCGCACACGGTTCTTGTCAATAGTGATATCCGAAGTGTAATTGTATGAATTCATAATGGTGATCGAACGCTCTTTGAACAGGTCTTCATAATCTTTTAAAACATCATCAACAATCTCATAAATACGCTGCCCCTTCAGCTGCAATTTTGCAGTCCTGGCATAAGTGAGAATATCCTTCAGAATCTCTTCAAGCTTGCCCACTTCTGAAACAATGAAATCGACATACTCGCGTTCGCTGTCTTCATCCTGAATAATCTTTTGCAACCTTCGCGCAAATCCTCCTACAATAGTAAGCGGATTGCGAATTTCGTGCGCTACATTTGCTGAAATCCTGCCCAGCGCCGCAAGCTTCTCTGATTGATTGAGCTGTTCGCGGAGTTCCTGTTTTTCATTTTCAATCTGATATCGTTGAATGACAACAGCAAGGGTATTGGCAACCGCATTGAGAAAGGCCTTTTCATCAGGACCCACCTCGTGTCCTTCCTTGGCAAATACATTGATCAGTCCGAGTATTTTTTCGCCTGCAGCAATAGGAATACAGCAATTAACACTGCGGTAATCATTCTTTTCGATAATCTCATGCGGAGTGCTGACACACTTGGTGAATACAAGATCGCAGATCACGGAGAGTCCGAGGCCGGCTTTCCGCTCCAACGGCAGCTCTGAACAGAATTGCAACTGAATATCGGACAGTCCGCGCTGTGCCCTCAGAATAAGTGTATCAGTGGTATCATCCAGAACATAAATTGATGCTATGGATTGGAGTGCAAGGTTTGAAATAGAAAAGATCAAATCCAGGCTGTGCTCAAGCTGCATATCGAGAGAAATAGGCTCCAGTGCGATTTTCAACAAAGCGCTGATTGCCCTCTGGATCTGGAAATCAAGCTCAATCTGTTCTTCGGCGCGAACTCGCTCGGAAATATCCCTGATAGCTGCGGCGACGAATACCTGACCACTGCTTTTCAGAGGGCTCAGGCTTATATCAGCCCTAAATTCTGTCCTGTCTTTTTTCAGGCCGTAAATTTTGAGGCCCGACCCCATAGGCCGTGTTCTGAGTTCTGCTAAATACCGCGAGACATTATCTCTATGCCGGCTGTGAAACCGCTCAGGGACCAGCATGTGCAGATCGCTGCCGATCAATTCCTGCTGTGAATAGCCAAACAATTTTTCCATTTGAACATTAGCAAGAACGATCTTTGCATTACTATCCACACAAGCCATAGCATCAGGAGCAGCTTCAAGGAGCTTTCCAAGCCTGTTCCTGAGTTTCAGGACCCCTTCATTGCTCGCTTCCAGCTTTCCGGAGCGCCGGCCTCGCTTCTCTATAGGACCACTTTTTATCATTACTATACCCTAAATTCATGTTACCACATTAACTTACAACATTCCACGCGTGATCTTATGACCCTACGTTTCATTTTATCACCGGCAGCTTAGACAGGGCTTCCTTTATGGACTGGTCCGGGTACTCGAAATCGGTGAGTTTCCCGTTCAGATAATCGTCGTAAGCAGCAAGGTCAAGATATCCATGTCCGCTAAGGTTAAAAAGGATGCATTTCTCCTTGCCTTCTTCTTTGCAAATGAGCGCCTCGTCGATTGCGGCCCTGATGGCATGTGCGCTCTCCGGCGCAGGTATTATGGCCTCTGTTTTGGCGAATGCCAGGGCCGCCTCGAAGACCGTCAGCTGCGGATATGCCCTGGCCTCGATGATGCCGTCCTTGTAAAGCTGGGACACGAGCGGCGAATCGCCGTGATAACGGAGGCCTCCGGCATGAATGCCCGGGGGCATGAAATCGTGGCCAAGGGTGTACATCATCAGAAATGGCGTCAGGCCGGCTGTATCGCCGAAGTCGTACCTGAAATCCCCCTTGGTCAGAGTCGGGCAAGAGCTCGGCTCAACGGCGATGGCCCGCAACTCTTTGCCGTGGAACTTATCAGCCAGAAAGGGAAAGGCGATCCCGCCGAAGTTGGAGCCTCCTCCGCAGCAGCCGATGATGATATTGGGGTATTCTCCGACCATGGAGAGCTGTTTCTTAGCCTCAAGTCCAATCACCGTCTGGTGATGGACTACATGGTTCAGCACCGAACCGAGGGCGTAATTAGTATCGGAATGTGTGGCTGCATCTTCAACCGCTTCGGATATCGCAAGACCGAGACTTCCGGGACTGTCGGGGTCGGCTTCGAGGGCTTTCCTGCCAGAATTGGTTATTGTCGAAGGGCTGGCATGGACAGTGGCGCCCCACGTCTCCATAGCGATCCTGCGATAAGGTTTCTGGTTATAACTTACTTTCACCATATATACGGTCACATTGAGCCCGAACATCGTCCCGGCGAGGGCCATCGAGGACCCCCACTGCCCGGCTCCTGTTTCTGTGGCAATTCTTTTAATCCCGGCCTTTTTGTTATAGTAGGCCTGCGGTATCGCTGTATTAGGTTTGTGGCTGCCGGCAGGGCTTACGCCTTCGTACTTGTAGTATATTTTTGCCGGGGTTTTCAGGAAAGCCTCGAGCCTCTTAGCCCGGAAGAGGGGAGCGGGCCTCCAGAGAGTATATATTTCGAGCACCTCTTCAGGTATGTCAATCCATCTGTGGGCCGATACCTCCTGTTCTATGAGCGCCATGGGGAATATACCTTTCAAATCATCCGGACCAACCGGCTGTTGCGTGGCTGGATGGAGAGGAGGTTTGGGGCGATTCGGCATATCCGCAGTTATGTTGTACCACTGTCTCGGAATATCTTGTTCGGAAAGAAGGATCTTGGTATCCGGCATAATTTCCTCCTGGACATAGATTAATAAGCAAATTATTTTATCACAAAAGGCAGCACGTGTCCTCGGTTATTTGGTAGCGGGTCGGTTTATGCTTAAACCTAGGAGTGGTATAATTATAAAAAATAGCGTAAACAAGGGGGGGTTATGAAGGCAATACGGGTCCATGCTTTTGGCGATCCTGAAGTCATGCGCAAAGAGGCGGTCCCCGATCCTGCGCCGGGTCCCTCACAGGTTGTCGTACGGATATACGCTGTTGGGGTCAATCCTGTAGATTCGTACATAAGATCCGGACAGTACCCTTTAAAGCCGGAGCTCCCTTACACACCCGGCATGGACGCATCCGGAGTTATCGAATCGACAGGCGAAAAAGTTACCGGGGTATCAGTCGGCGAACGGGTATATGTTGCCGGATCGCTCAGCGGTACATACGCTGAAAAAGCGCTCTGTATGGAATCACAGGTACACCGGCTTCCAGCTCACGTATCTTTTTCCCAGGGTGCGGGAGTGGGAATACCGTATTCTACAGCTTATTACGCCATTTTCTACCGGGCACACGCAATGGCAGGCGAGACAGTACTTGTCCATGGCGCAAGCGGCGGTGTCGGTATCGCCGCAGTGCAGATGGCACGCAACGCGGGAATGACCGTTATCGGAACAGGCGGCACCGAACAAGGACGGGCCCTGGCAGCAGCGCAGGGTGCACATTATGTAGTTGACCACAAGGCCCGTGACCACATGGAGCAGATACGCACGATAACGGACGGCAGAGGCGTTGATGTCATTCTGGAAATGTTAGCCAATGTGAACCTCGGCAAGGACCTGGGTGCTTTGGCATTCGGCGGCAGGGTTGTTTTAATCGGCAGCCGCGGCACAGTGGAGATAGATCCGCGCGAGGCCATGCGGTCCAATGCAACGGTACTGGGAATGGTCATCATGAATGCCCCTGCACACCAGTTGCTCAGTATTCATGCGGCACTTGCTGCCGGGCTGGAAAACAACACCCTGCGTCCGGTAGTTGGAAAAGAATTCCCCTTGTCGGATGCTGCCGCTGCACACCACGAGATCATGGAAAAGAGCGCCGACGGTAAAATAGTGCTGTTCCCCTGAAAAAAACTATTCGTGCACAAATCGTTTCCGGAGAGGCCGATAATAAGCCATTTCATTCATGCAGGTAAGAAACAGACAATCCTTCTGCAAAGATTTACGCCAGCATTAGCTGTTGAACTTCCGGCGGTTCCTCGCCAAGCCACTGCGGATTTTGCGCAGTGCTGTCAAAGATTGAGGATGTTTTGAACGGTTCGAAACGTCCGGTCGCTGCGGCCTCAGCCGTTTTCGAAAGCAATGCAGCTATCTCCTGTTCGCTCAGCGGATGGAAGGTGCGAACAGCTTCGAATGCCTGATTGAGGACCTCAATGCTGTCGATGCCCGTGATCACAACAGAAGTAGGCAGGTTCAGGGCATAGTGGAGGCACTCGATCGGAGTCACGGTGTGCGACTTCAGCAGAATGCCGTTTGCCATGCTCTTCATTCCGAGAACCCCAATGTTGCGACTGACCAACTCCGGTACAACGGCCTTCGCGAAGCTGCGGTAATGGGCGTCCATGAGATTGAGTGGCATCTGAACCGCGTCGAATATGAACCCGTGCTTGTCGGCGACTTCCAGCATGTACAAATGCACGCGAGGATCTTTATGCCCTGTGAACCCAATGTATCGAATCTTGCCGGCTGCTCTCGCCTGTGTGAGGGCGGCGTTTGCTCCTTCATCATCAAAGATGCGATGGGGATCTTCGTACCGAATGATTTCGTGATGCTGGACTAGATCGATGCAGTCAACTTGCAGACGTTGAAGCGATTCATTTAGCTGTCTGGCCGCCTCTTTCTTCGAGCGGCCGTCAATTTTCGTCATGACAAATGCCCTTTTGCGGTAACCATCCCGAAGCGCTTTGCCCATCCTGACCTCACTAGCCCCATCGTTGTAATCCCAAGAGTTGTCAAGGAAGTTAATGCCCCCATCGATGGCCGAGCGGACAATACGAATCGCCATCTGTTCATCAACCCGCTTCAGCCCGAGATGCCAGCCTCCAATCCCGATCGCCGACATCTTCTCCCCTGTGCTGCCAAGTGTTCGATATACCATCGTGGCCTCCCTCAGAGCCCTGCGCTTCTGTATGAGATGCGAGCGATTGCAGCCCAGTCAGCTTCGCCCAATCCCTGGGCTATAGCCGCCACAAATCGGTCGTGCACAAGGCTGGCCATAGGCATAGGGACCGCTGCTTCCTCCGCGGCGGCTAGCAGCAGACGATTGTCTTTCAATCCAAGGGGTAATTTGAAGCCCGCAGGTTCGAACTTGTCGGCGGCGATCATACTCCCGTAGTTCCGGTAACCCGGAGCAGGAAACAGTGAGCCAGTGAGAATGTTCAAGAATACATCCGGGTCAAGTCCAAATTTTCTGACAAGTGAGAAGGCTTCAGCCAAACTTTCGATCATCGTTGAAATTAGGAAATTCCCGGTGAGCTTGATTATATTAGCTGTCGGCGCTTCCTCGCCGGCGAGGAATGTCTTCTGCCCAATTGCGTCAAAAAGGGGTCGGCAAATCTCGACCTGGCGGGCCGGGCCTGCAGCAACAATAAACAGTTTGGCGGCGGCAGCCGCATCTGGCCGTCCGAAGACAGGCGCCGCAACGTAGTACTGTTTTTTTTCGAGATGGGCTTCCGCCAATCGGCGTGACAGCCCTACGCTGATCGTGCTCATGGAAATATGAACGGCGCCGGCAGGAAGAGCCTGGAGGGCATTGCCCGGCGCGAACATGACATCTTCCACGGCATGATCGTCCGCCAGCATGCTGATGAGCGCCTCGGCATCGGCGACAGCTTCGCCGGGCGTTTCGGCAATCCTCGCGCCTAATAACTGCAACTCATCGGCACGGCTTCGCGTCCGATTGTAAACCATCAGCGTATGTCCCGCTTTGATTAGGTTTCGTGCCATAGCCGACCCCATGTTCCCCAAGCCAATGAACCCTACTTCCATTCTCCGTCTCCTTTCTTAACGCCAGCTCAATTCAGATTCGAAAAGAGCGAGGTCTCTTTTTGTATAAAGCATACCGCGAGAAGGGATTTTGTCAAGTTTGAGGAATAATTCCAATAACAAAGTTCTTCACTTGGATAACGGGTACTTTCCGCTGCTCATCTCGGACGAGTTGCATATCACTAATCGGCATTGAAGGTAGACTCAACATTGGCGTCCAATTTTGAGTCGCGCATCCTTACGCCAACCCCTTTTATAAACAATATGTTCCTATATGCAAGCTTAAGCACCAGAAGTAGGTGCCTCTAGGCAGGAGCTTCTAAGCGAGTTCGCAGAGGAGAGAATGGGAACTTTGAGAGGTTATTTCCGGCCTGTCAGCCTTTCGTGACGCACATTACTCCAGGCTTCGGTCCAGAATAACCGCTATGGCACAAAGGACTGTACAAACATGCGCATGTGTCAACTTTTGTTGCTCCTGTCGCCAAATACGCTACCTCGCCAATATCCTACAACTTATTGATTATCCTTATTTTTATTGCCGGACGGATAATGCTTGTCAACTTTTATTGACAATGACTATTTTGCTGTTTCATTGTTTACCTCCTTTCACATTGTTTTTTAAGCATATTTTATATAACTAAAAACAGGTATTTTTCTTGCTTACAAATAATATCGTATAGCGGAAGGAAACTATTGGGTGCGGTTATGTGCTGTTCAAATTTAAAATGACCTGCTCGGAGAGGCTTTGGCAAAAAGCATACTCATCATTGACGACGAGGTATCATTAAGAAGTCTTCTCAAAGATATTTTCGAATATGTGAATTATGAAGTCCACGTAGCCTGTAACGGCAAAGAAGGAGTAGAGTCCTACCGCCGAATTACTACAGATATTGTTCTAACCGACATATTTATGCCGGAAAAAGACGGTCTGGAAACCATACGCGAGATCAAGAAAGACTTTCCCGAAGCAAAAATCATTGCTATGTCCGGCGGTTCCAAAGGCGGTGAAGATTTTTTTCACATTGCCAGGACTTTTGGCGCGATAGATTGCATCAGGAAGCCATTTAAACCTGATGATATTATCAAGGTCGTTAATTCGACGTTGGATGGGAATGCAGCAGAGGATATATTTCAAGCGGGAGTTGATACGGCAATATAGTCGCTGCTCCGATGAACCGGGAGAACTTTATGGGGCCGATTAAAATATTATCTATTGGCGGAGGCGGGATCAGAGGAATCATACCGGCACTGGTTTATGAACTATTTGATCTCATTGCGGGCACTTCGCCAGGCGGTATATTAGCTCTTGGGTTAACAAGCCCTGCCCTGCCGGGTATGGGCGCATACAAAACAGTAATGACCCGCAGGGTGCGTATTCCGCGGTGAAGCCGGATCCTTTCAATGCGTAACCGTTAGCTGACATTCTTATCGCACATGACTAAAATATTAGCACCTGCTTTCCGAAAACAAAAAAGGAACAGCCGTTTTCAAAATTAACCATATTACTTCATCCCCAAAAACGCCCTCGCAAGAAAGGCAGCCATCTGGTCCCTTGTAACATCTTCGTCAGGGCAGTATTGACCGTTTCCACAGCCGGTGGTGATGCCCAACTCCTTCAGTTTTTGGATATACTTGAAAAAGCTATTTGTTGACGGCACATCACTGAAGTAGGGCGTTGTTGTTGAACAGTCTACATTCCCACTGCAGGTAAATCCTTCCGGTTGTGCCCCCGCACTAACTTGCGTTGCCCTGACAAGGAATGCAGCCATCTGGTCCCTGGTAACATCTGCCGAAGCACAGTAGGCGCCGCTCCTGCAGCCGACGGTGATACCGAGCTCATACAGCTTTTGGATATACGGGAAAAATTGATCTGTCGTTGGCACGTCGCTGAAATAAGGTGTTTCCGTTGCACAATCTACCCCTCTATTGCAGGTAAAGTTTTCGGTGCCCTGTCCTGCTTTAACTTGTGTTGACCTAACAAGGAAGGCAGCCATCTGGTTCCTGGTTACATCTGCCGAAGGACAGTAGTCGCCGCTCCCGCAGCCGACGGTTATTCCAGACTTGTAAATAGCCTCTATATAGGGAGCAAAAACATTATTTTGTTCATCATCAAAAGACCCATACCTGAAGTCCGCGTTAACGGTCGCATTGTTGTTAAGAATAAACGAACAGGTTCCGGTAGCTGAGCAGCCACCGCCTGTCCAGCCTCCAAAGGTAACTCCTGCGGCAGGTGTTGCGGTAAGGGTTATGACCGTACCTGAGTTGAACGAGGCAGTACAGGTTAAGCCACAACTGATCCCTGCTGGACTGCTGTTTACCGTACCGCTGCCGCCACCCGTCTCTGCAATTGTGAGGGCAGAAGTGCCGATGAGACTAAATGTTGCCGTCACGCTTTTTGCTGCTGTCATTGCGACAGTACAAGTGTTGCCGCTTGTGCTGTCACAACCCGTCCAGCTTGTGAACGTTGAACCGGAATTAGCAGAAGCTGTCAGCGTTACGCTTGTACCGCTGCTGTAGGATGCTGTGCCGGTGATGCCGCTCCAGCTTATCGTTCCGGAATTTGCTATAACTGTGCCGCTGCCTGTGCCTGCCTTTGAGATTGAAAGGACAAAATTACTCGTTACACTGGTAAAATACTGAAGCCTCTCTTCAAGCCCGTCCGGAGAGTATGTTGCCTTGATGCTTGCCTGGTTATAGTTCGCATAGCTGAGGTCCAGCATTACACTGTTATCAGGCCGGAAATAGGTCGTAGATTTTGCATCGCATCCCAGGATACAGGCAGTAGTATACGCTTGCCAGTCCGTACAGGTGGCGCGACAGTTCACACACTCGCTGTAGGTATAGCCTTCCGTGGTATAGGCATATTCGTCGCACAAGTCGCCGAAGCTGTGGCCGAATTCATGAAGTGCCATATTGGAAGTCCAGGAACCATCATAGATCATGGAATAGCTGCTATAGCTGTTGTTTTTATAATCCACACCCCTGTAGCCGCCTCCCGAATATGTGGCCGTATCATGTACCACGATAATATAATCATACGAGTACCCTGAACCGGCTGCTGTTGAAAGTACCTTTGCGGAGTCGCAGCACATCAGCCTGTCAATGTTATAACAGCCGGAATAACAGCCTAAATCAGTAGTATTACTGAAGATGTTAACATGGACCTTTGATGTGTACCTGCTAAAGGGGTCTGCGGCAAGGATGGTATCGCTTACGCCTTTTGCCCTGGCTTGGAAACTTGTCATGTTAGACGAAGTGTATCCACTTGCCATCACCAGGATGTTTAAATTACCGGATTGGGCAGGCGCAGGCGATATGAGCTCGTTTACCGTAGCCTGTTTTATTTGTGAGGTCATTTTTTTTTTGGCATCCGAAAGGGATTTTGAAGCTGAGGGTATCAACTCGTCGTCCCTGTAAATATTTATGGACTCGGCATTCGGGAAATAGGGCACAACAAGTACCACTTCAGGCTCCTCAAGATATATAACAGCCGGCATCCCGTCATCAACATTTCCCGGAGGCACTGGCGGCACAGTCTTATGAGTCGGGAAACTGAAATACGTCGAATAAAGCATTTTGCCTTCCGCATCAACGATTGCCATTCGCTGAGTTCCCGTCGACAGGCCGCCTTGTCGGTTCGGAGTCATTAAGCCGGGTTGGACAATAATTTTTTTAATAGAATGGATTGGTATATTATTGACAGTGCCTTTACCAATCGTCACGATTATGACCTGGCCTGAAGTTGCCGTAACTGAAGAACCGCCTTCTTCGGCTCCGGCAGGAAGAATCCCGCAGCAAAGCAAAAAAATAACATAAGCAAAAACAATCTTAGGTCGGATGTCAACAATAGTTGACATTAAAAGACTCACGTCACAGGTTCTGCGGGATGGTATTTTTTGTCGTTTCATCTCAAGTCCTCGGCAAGAAGAGGAATCCATTCTTGAAATATCATTCTTACTTACCGTTCAAGTGCCCCCTTATATTTCCTCGTATAGTCATTCAATTCAGTGAATGAAAGATCAACTTCCAATAAGTTATTCTATTATGCATCTTTCTTAGTTGGTGTCAAGTGAAATTTCACCCCATGTGAAGTTTACCCAATCCCATTGTTAACTTAAGGCGACCTTTCAAATCGTTACTGATTCCTGTGTATAGGCGGTCCCCTCTACAGTTCAGGATATAGAGGACCCATCCGTCATGCGTAGTAACTCTACTTTTCTTCATCATATTTGATTATCCGTTGGAGCTTGTACTATTCTGAATAATAGCAAAACGCTATCTGTAACAGCACAGGCGGGACTTTGCCCTGCGATGCCCTTCCTACTATTAAGAGATGCACACGACATCATCTGTTTTTTTCCCCTGGTCATTGAAAAATAGTTTAAATACCTGCATAATTTCATGAGGGTCACACATGACACATCAGGGAATATGAAAATATTATCTCGCAAAGGAAGCATTGTTCTTCTGATAGTCCTTATTACGTTTACATTCATTCAAGTTTATAGCCGCTACATGGTTTTACGATCGGAACCATATCAATTTTCAATGCAATTTTTAATGAAGAACAGCAGGGTAACAGATAAAGTGGGCAAACCTCAAAAAATAGAGTTAGCCGCATTTGATAGTTTTGACGTGCATAATAATCCCGGCACTGAAGGGACAGCAAAATTTACCTTGGTTATTCACGGACCGAATGGTGATGGCAAGGCCTTTTTAGCATTAAATAGAGAAATGAGGAATTGGCATATGACAAAAGCAGAATTACTTTTAAAGAATGGTCAACAGCTGGACCTTCTCTCCGGCAAGTAGAACCAGGAGATTTGTCTAACAAGTAAGCATGAAAGAATATCCTGATGCAGCAGATGATGAGGGGGCAATGGCCCCGCTGAACAGTCATAGCTTTGGGGTTGACAGCCTAAAAAAGGGGCTTGTAAAATCGATATCCTTTATAAGAAAGTATCACCCCTTCCGGGATGATACTTTCGAGCCTCAATCCTGCAGCCACATTGTCGCCTTCATGTACGGCACGGCCATGTATGCTAATAATACGTGAAGAAGGATTAGAATCATATATATGTGCCGATATTTCGACCTTCGGAATCTCCTGCTGAATTACCGGCGGCAGCTCACTCTCTTTAAGGGTGGTCCTTTTTGAAGAAGGCCCCACTTCGGGAGGCGATGTTACAGGAGCGGTATCCGCCTTTCGTTCAGCGGGTACTAAAATGACAGATTTTTCTTCACTTTCCCTCTGGGTCCGCCGTCCTATTGCTTCATGTGCACGCGTTGTCTGTTGTATTGCAGCATGCATATCGCTTGTTGTTCGATCATTATGGACGGCTGCGGTCGAGCTGAGAGGAGTAACTGCATCAGAAGGAGCGCCTTCCGGTGGCGCCTTAACGGATAACCTTTCCCTATTTTGTGCACCTGAATATTTTTCATACAGCCTCGGCAAACCCGCTCCAATGCTCACCAACAGGATACTAATCAGAATATATGGCCACCTCGCAGGTTTTCCGGCCTTAAAGCCTGTTTGTTGATGAACACTTAACAGGTTGGGGAAAGCACCCTCCCGCCTTTTCTGTTCCGCCTTTTTTAAGGCATCGAGTATATACGACATAACAGCTCCTTCTATTTTTGCTGATTTTCTGGATTTAGTTGATTATTCAGGCTTTGGTTGTCTGTCGGATTTGACTGATTGTCAGGCTTGGGTTGATTGTCCGCCTTTGATCGTTTATCACCATCGGCCTCGTTGTCATGATTAGCAGGTTTAAATTGATTCTCTGTGCTGTGAACAATGTTCTCGTGCATGGTAGTGTGGTTTTTTTGCACCTGTGTTTTTCTGCGCTGCTTATGGCGTTTCTTTTTCGTGGCTGAAGAATTTCCGTAGGACTCTATTTTATGGTTACCGGAAAAGCCGGCATGCTGCTCCTCGTTCATTAACCACGGCTGTTGCCGGAAAGGGGGGTTGTCGCTAAACCACCAGGCATTATCAAGATGATTCGGAACAACTGGTCCGGGTGTTATATGAATTTTAGGCCGCATCGTGCTTACTCCGACAAAAGCAAATATAGTTCCTAACAGTAGAAATGCAATAACAGACCACTGCAGCATTTTTTTTTGCCATGCATGCTTTTCATCCCTGCCGAACACCTCCCTTGCAGCGCTGCTGAGTACGGCACTATCAACATGTTCCTGCCCTTTTACAAACGCTCCGAGAAGTGCCCGATCACATACAATATTAATAAGGCGGGGGATTCCTCCTGAAAATCTGTACAGCGCTTTGATGGTAGACGAAGAAAACAATGTTCTCTGCGCCCCGGCTACCTGCAGCCGGTGGGCTATATAAGCAGGAATATCATTTCGTGACAGAGGTCCCAGATGATATCGCGCGGTTATTCTCTGGGCCAACTGCTTCAGTTCGGGGTGTTCAAGCTTTTCCCGCAGTTCCGGTTGTCCGAGCATGATAATCTGCAGCAGCTTGTGTTCATTGGTCTCCAGATTAGTCAGCAGCCGTATCTGCTCCAGCACGTCGGACGACAAATTTTGTGCCTCATCTATTATTAATATTGATTTTCGTCCTTTGGCATATGAATCGAGGAGATGGGCATTAATCATGTCGACAAATATTTTTATGCCGATGGCGCGTTCAGGATAGCTTATGCCAAATTCATCGCACAAGGTCGCAAGCAGTTCCTGAGAAGTTAATTTCGGATTCAGGATAAGTGCAGCATCGATAGTATCCGGCAGCTGTTCAAGCAGACAACGGCATACTGTTGTTTTACCTGTCCCCACCTCCCCGGTGAGAAGCACAAATCCACCATCACTTTCGATCCCGTATAAAAGGTGGGCCAACGCTTCACGATGGAATTCACTCATATAAAGATAGCGCGGATTAGGAGCTATGGAGAAAGGGGTCTCTGTGAGCCCAAAGTGATCTTTATACATTGCCTTTATTTTCCAAAAGATTGGAAATATTTATCTGAATTCTCTCCAGTATTATAATTTATTTGCAGTCCAGAAATAAAATTCCGCGCATGCAGACAAACCCTGACTGCAGCCTGTTCTATTTCTCGCTGAGCCATGATAAAATGGTTGTAAAAAGTAAAACAACTTTCTGTGTTTGTGTAATTTCTTGTTCCATGATGAACAAACAGCAAAATGCAAATTGGAGCCTGGGTCGGCTCTTCAGTTTCCTGCTGAGGGTATTGCGTGGTTTCAAGCGCAATCAGGGGCTGCTGTTATCCGGAGCTGTAGCTTATTATACCCTGTTGTCAATTGTGCCTATGTCAATCCTCGCCCTCATTGTGCTGTCGCATTTTATAGGAGAGGGACAGTTGTTTCAGACCTTATCGACGTATATAGAAATGCTGATACCCGGCTATGCAGCAACTTTGACTGAACAGGTGCGGGTATTTCTTGAGCATCGCAAGGTGATTGGTATTATCGGCTTCCTTGTCATGCTGTTTTTCAGCTCCATAGCCTTTTCGATGCTTGAAAACGCGATGTCAGTGATCTTTTTTCAACGTGTCAGGATTCAGCGTCGCAACTTTCTCGTTTCCGCAATTATTCCTTATGTGTATAATCCTTTTGTTGGGTGCTCAGGTTATTGCGGAACTTGAGCGCAAGCCCGACGACTTGACTGATGAGAAACTAGCAGGCTTTGAGACCTGAGGGAAAAGTCGCGCCTCTGCTGCTGAGGTGGATATTTATGGCGAAGGAACTTATTTCTTGGTAAGATAACATATGGCAAACGTCAAGCCTTTCTTTTTGTTCTTTCTGTTCGTATCCATCTTGGGCCTCAGCAATGGATGCGCGACCTTGCCTAACGTCTCTGAAATGATTGATGAGGCGCCGACTGTCCAGGGACCTCGTCAAATTGTGTCGTCGAACGGACTGTTATCTCCCCAAAAGAGCAAAGCCATCCTGGAACGGCTGAAGCGATCTGTTGACCCTACGGACATCCTGGAACGCCACAATGCCGTGGTAGAATCGGTGACTGAAAGCCCGCTGACTAAGGGGAACAAAGTCACTCTGCTCGCCAATGGTCCGGCTGCCTATGCCACAATGTTCAAAGCAATACAAAATGCCAAAGACCATATCAACTTTGAAACCTTTATCATTGAAGATGATGAAGTGGGCCGCAAATTTGCCGACCTGTTGCTGCAAAAACAGGCGGCAGGTGTCCAGGTAAATCTCATCTATGACAGCGTGGGCAGTTTCAGCACTCCCGCTTCCTTTTTTAAGCGCTTGCGGGATGGGGGAATTCAGGTGGTCGAATTCAATCCATTAAATCCGTTCAAGTCCCACGGGCACTGGCTCCTGGCACATCCGGACCACCGCAAGATTTTGATCATCGACGGCAAAGTCGCCATTTCAGGGGGTATCAATATCAGTTCGGTTTATTCAAGCAGGCTTTTCGGAAGGAGAGCAGTCGAAGGAGCGCCGCTGCCCTGGCGTGACACCGACGTTCAAATTGAAGGCCCTGCGGTGGCTGAATTCCAAAAGCTCTTTCTTGATACCTGGCAGAAGCAGAAGGGACAGGAACTTTCGGGGGGAAACTATTTCCCTGATCTGAAAGAAGAGGGTAAAGCCCTGGTACGAGTGGTAGGCAGTACTCCGGGACAGGACAACCGAATCACTTTTATCGTCTATGTGTCCGCCATCACTTTTGCTGAACATTCGATTCATCTGACGAATGCCTATTTTGTCCCCGACGACCAGATACTGGATGCCTTCGCTGATGCTGCCAAACGCGGCGTTGACGTAAAGATTATTCTTCCCGCAAAAACCGATTCGGACCTGGCATTACATGCACAACAGTATAATTATTCAGAGCTTCTGAAAGCGGGGGTTAAGATATACGAACGCCGCAACGCCCTGCTGCACGCTAAAACGGCGGTGATTGACGAAGTCTGGTCGACAGTCGGCTCTACCAACATGGACTCCTGGAGCTTCTTAAGCGATGACGAGGTGAATGCGCTTATTCTGAGCCGCGAGTTTGCCCGTGAAATGGAGAAGATGTTTGCCGGGGATCTCGCGGAGTCCGACCAGATTCAATGGGAAGAGTGGAAAAAAAGACCCTTGTTCCCAAGGATCAGGGAGTGGTTTGCCCACTTATTTTCCCATTGGATGTAAAACATCGCCTAAGATCGGTCTATTACTGTAAAATTGAATCATATGAATCAGATGCATAAGATCAGAAATTTTCCGAAATTTTTCCTGTTCATATTCGCAGCTGCGATTTTTTTTTCTGCCGGTACCGCTTCAGCTGTCGAAAAGCCACGGCAGCGCGAAGACATCCTGCTCGACACCTATCACAGGATCGAGGCCAAACTGGAGAGAAACGGCTTCGGCTTCCCTCTCTTTCTGGAGTCTTCTGAGCGACAGGACAGAGTGAATGTGGATGTCTACGGGATTTTCGACTATCCCTTCAGCAGCGTTGTCAACGTGCTCAAGGTCCCGGCAAACTGGTGCGATATTGTATCCCTCAATTCTAATGTCAAGGCGTGCACCTACAAGGAACTGCCGGATGCCTGGCTGCTGACCTTTTACATTGGCCGCAAAGTCTATCAACCTCCGGAAGACACGCGTCAAGTCATTTACCATTACCGGAACGTTGATCAGCAGCAGGGGCATCTGGATATCACTCTAAGTGCCGACGCAGGCCCTTTCGGCACGAAGAACCACATGATGAGATTCGAGGCCCTGCCTCTTGACGGGAGGAGGACTTTTGTCCACGTCAATTATGAATACAGTGACAGTATTGCACTTCGCTTCACGGAAAAGGTCTATTTTGCGACATTCGGTTGGGGCAAGATAGGGTTTACGGTGACCGGAACAGACAGAAATGGCAAACCCGTCTATATTGGCGGGCCCCGCGGCGCGATCGAGCGCAACGCTGTCCGGTACTATTTTGCGATACAGTCCTTCATGAATACGCTGCGCTATCCCGAAGAAAATCGTTTCAGCATGAGGATCAGCGAGTGGTATGATCTTACGAGCCGATACAGGAAACAGCTCTTCGATCTGGACAAGAAAGACTACCTCACATTCAAGACAAAAGAGCATAAGAACCAGGTGGAGCTCCAGCGGTTGATCGGTACGGGTCTTCAGTGAGTGTCCGGTCGCTGCAGCACTACGACGCTACACTCAAAGAGGGCTCATCGAGGCAAATCCGGGACGAGCAACAAAAAAACAAAGCCCATCACAAGAAGAAAATCATTTTGGATAAGAAAGTCCTGATCTTTACATTATTTATAAATACGGTATTATTTTAGTAAATAGTCTCCTGCAGAATTTTGATAAGGGAGGTTACTATGATTTGGACGATCTTTGTGATACTCGTGATACTCTGGATGTTGGGGCGCCGAGGACCGGCTTGTGGCAAATATCAGAGAAATCAAGGGCGTGAAATCCGTGAAGAACCTCTTGAATTTGCAAGAGAGAAAGTAAGTCGTCTCAGGCAGCACTTTAGTTGCGGAGTTAACTGCGGCCAAAGTACCAGCAGTTAAATGGAAATCCTAAAGGAGGGATACCATGAAATCCAGCACGAAGGACAAAGTTAAAGGCACACTTCACGAAGCAAAGGGTAAGGTCAAGGAAATGGCCGGAAAAGTTACCGATAATCCCAAGTTGGAGGCCAAAGGCATAGCCGAAAAGATAGCCGGCAAAGCTCAGGGAAAGATCGGCCAGGTCAAAAAGGTTTTCGGACAGTAGCAGAGCGGTTTCCCATGCCCCGGCACGCCCCTTGGGAAACGGCCGGGCTTTAACCCAGAGGTTATTTACCGCATTTGCAAAAGACCCTGAGGACAATTAAGATATTAAAGATGAACAAATACCAGATCGAATAACTCACTATTTGATCCAGCTTATAAGGTCTATGGTTAGGAGAAAATTCGGACCTTCTTCTTCCATTACCATTCCGTAGAATATACAGTCCCGGCAGTCGTTATATTTCCGGGCGAAGCTGCCCAGGACCACTCCGCCGCACATGGTCCCCGCGACGACCCAGCATACACGACCGGCGTTCTTCCCGCCGTGCGTGGTATCGAGCTTTTCACAGGTCGCCGCCGGACATATCCCCAGTTCCTCCGCGTTCCTGCCGCCGGATTCCCTCCCGCACTTCATAACCTCCCAACAGTTTAATTTCATTTTTTGCCCCCCGGTTATCCTTTTTTTTGCCTAACATTATAATATCTCGCCGAACGCTCAGCGCGCAACGGGAACATGAAAGACCGTAGACCTCCCAGTCTCCCGGCATCGTAATACTGAGCCCCTCGACAAGATATAGCCCGTTACCGGACCCAACCTTCTCGCATCTGCCCATGTAGTTTTAAGCGTAAAGTGAAATTGTTCCACAAGGCAGAGTGCTCACACCTCGAAAATTTAGTTTGATCATAACTGCGTTGTATTCCCCGTACTTTGCGAAGTTGCGTCACATCTGCAATGCTACATTGACTTGTAAGGATGCCGGAGACCAAATTTTACCCGCGTGAAATGCCGTTAGAAATATTTATCGGGAAGACCCTGAAAAAATGAAGGAGCATTTGACGCAGGTTTTGTCCCAACTGCACCAAGAAAAACGCCCTGGGCATCTCAACGACATTGTTGGATTCCACAAGAATGTGTTAAAAATCGGTTGCGTTGTTCATCCATTAGTCGGTTTCTGCTTCCCGCTCAAAGAAGGCGCGGCTGAAAAGCCCCGCCTTCTTTGTGGAGATTATTTTGTTTGTTCCACCATCAAAAGCCTGTTCTCAATGTCATAGGGGTCCTTGATTTCAATACCCTTCTGGAAATTGAGTTTCTTCTGTCCCCTGTTGTCCAGGTATTTATTCAGATCAAGGTTCACAACCATCGGCACGTTGACGCCTGCCCTGGTGAGCGCCTGCCGGAGCAGCGCTTCAGCCTTGCCTGCAAAGGCAGTTGCGTCCCCGAGGATTCTCGTTGCCTCTGTGGGGTTATGGAAGCCCACCGAATTTTCGGCGCCTATATATACGCAGCGGTAGAATGCCTCTTCATAGAAGTCCTTCGCCTTATCATAGAGCGCCTTATCGAGCTGCTTTCCCTCTGCCTGGGCCTTGTGAGCCATCTCAAAGAGTTTAGCAACCGTTGCCGTTGCATAGCCGGAGCGGATTATGAGTGACATGGTCCTGTCCTGGATGGCAATCACCTGGTCTCTCAGCCAGTCAGGGCTCTCGGTATGACACTGCTGGCAGGCCCTGAAGTCGTTCTTAACCGGACTCATCACACGATGGTCGGAAACCTTGCTTGCGCCTACAACAGTGTACGGCATATGACAGTCAGCGCATGCAGCGCCTGCCTTCCAGTGGACACTGTTGTTCGAGAACAGCTCGAACTCAGGGTGGCGTATAAAGGCCATCTTAAAGCCGGTCACGTTTTGCTTCCATTCCTTGTAGGATTCGTCAGACCTCAGCTTCTTGATAATGTTCTCGATTGTTATATTCCCCCACTTACTTCCTTCCCAGGGGAAGATAACATTAATCGAGTGCATCTCAGGGTTTTTCTGGACCATATAGGTGACATGGCACTGGGCGCAGACAGCTGACCTCATGTCTTGTCTGGACAACTTTGCCGGATCAACACCCATAACCTGCAGTGCCTTGATGAGGGTGAAGTCTCTCGATAGCTTCAGCGACATGTCTTTATTGTCATGGCAGTCAATACATGCCACTCCAAGCTTTCTGTGCTTCTCCGGTATCCAGTTCAGGACTTCCAGGTAAGGCTTTGAGAAGTATTCGATGCCTTTCTCTTTTACAAACCTCGGGGCATAGGGCGTCTTGCATGTTAGACAGGCACCGCCGGCCTTGACCCTCGATGGATCGACAGCGAGCTGGTCGCGGAGCATATTGGCATGCCCGCGGGGTTCATTGTACTCAACCCCGAACCCCCAGCCATTGAAAAGGAGTGCCATGTAGGGAAACTCGGAAAGCTTGTCATAGGTAACCCTGTCAGCGTCAAACCCCCTCTTATATTTACTTTTCCCTGCAGGTTCCGGCTCCTCGGTCTTCTTCCAAAGCTCATATTCCGCAGGATAGGCCTTACCCCATACCTCAGGATCTACTTCTCCGTCAGGGATCTGAACTGTCTTGACTAGTTGAGGTTTAGACTTTTGGCATGAAGACAGGAATACTATAGGCACCGGTATCGCCAGGAGCAGAACCAGTGTTAAAAAAAATCGTTTTCTCATCGGAAACCTCCTTTCCGTCATAACGTTGCAACGGAACCAGTGCGTGTGTGTGCGATCCTCCTGTGGCAATCCCAGCACGGTCGTTCCTGGTTAATCATACTTACCGTTGTTGCATGGCAGCGTATGCAGTTTGCCTGCAGAACCTTTTTACCATGTTCTGTGATCCTGATCCGTTCGGGTGCCAGACCGGAAAAGAAGAACCCCACATCTTTCATGCCGTCTATCGACTTCCATATGTAGTGGATAATCATATTATCGTTGGGCAGATGACAGTCAACGCATTTTTTTCTTCTGTGCGCACCGGCATGCGACCATGCCTCAAATTCCGATTCCATGACGTGGCACCCCCCGCAAAAAATAGGAGCCTCAGACTTTGCCAGAAGTTTTGGAGACCCCAACAGAAGGAAAAAAAATATGGCAGCTCCTACGACCATAAAAATGACTATATACCGAATAAACTTTTTGGAGTTTTCAATGCTCATAATGCCACTCCCCGTCAGAGAAAATCGTTTATATAGGACCTGCCTGTGGATTTTCCATGAGTTCATTAAAATCTGCTCCAGTTATATAATTCAAGCCTATCAAATCATGATTATTAGTCAAGCTGGAAGGAAGGGGGCTTGGTTCCCTCCCAAAGCTAAAGATCGAGGCGAATAGGATAGTCACAAACGCCTGGGTCTTTTTCTTCATCACCACCCTATTTCCCGTTGTATTGCTCGTCGGTGACTTTTTCCATCCACTCAACGTTTTTTCCGTTGAGTGTTCCCGTGATGGCGATATGGGTCATTGCAGTTACTCGCCGTACCGACTTCCATTCAGGCACACGCCAAAAGTCATCTACTTGGACACAAATAGCGGAATACGGCGTCATCGGGCAAAATGTACCCCGTCCTTCTGGATGAATCCGCTTCACTTCCGCCATCAATTAAATGCGCTTCAGACCAGAGGATCTTGTAAGTTTCTCTGTTATTGCAATCATACTCATTGTTGACCACAAGCTCCTCAATATATCCGGAATCAAACGGTTTCGGGCTGGCATACCTGTATCTAATCCGAAGCCGCACCAAAGTGTCCGCCACATGCTGTATGCTCTTCTCGTCGACAGATATCTCTACCCCGCCAGCCTGATCTTCCTGAACCGGCGTCCACGGTCCTTCACTTACATTCTGAAAATGTTGCGTGGCAGCACAAGCAGATAGGACGACAAGGACGCTTAATATTGTGCTGACGGGCATGCATTTTTTAAATCCCATTGAAAATCCTCTCTACTATCTATTATCACAAAATAAGCAATCCGTCAAAAAATAACTGTTTGCAAAGGTCCAACGTTTAGAGGGTGGTTCGAAGCTGATCAATCTATCGATTTCCAGTTGCTGCTGATTGCATCGTATTTTGCCCCGTAACTCAGATGACCCTTTTGACGGCTGCACCCGACTACACCGCGTTGTTCAAATTGTTGCAGCAGTGAAGATTTTCGAGAGAAGTCCGCCGTGGTATGGATTTCAAGGGGACATCGCACTCTGCTGTCATGCCGCAACACTGTACCCGCGCTCACAGTACTTCGAGGTTATTGGGAGCCTGATTATTCTAAGTTCTATTAAGTGGGGGAATCGTCACAAAGGCAGATGCGCAGAACAATCACCGACCAGACGATTAAAGACCTTACCGCGTTGCTTCAGATAAACATGAGAGATTGAGAAAATGTGAGATGCCAGTTTTATTCCCGTGCCGCTCCCCCGGTTTTCTCTGCTGTCACAGGCGCGGGCTGTGGCGTCGCCCGTGTGGCTTTCCCATGGAGGACGCCCGTCTCGTCGAACCAGAGGGGGTCGATACAGATAACCCTGTTCCAGCCCGGTGTCTTATCCTTCTGCTGGTGATAAACCAGCCAGAGTTTCCCTTCCCGGTCCCTCGTGACACTCCCATGCCCCGGCCCGAGGACGCCACCCCCCTCTCGTATGATTGGATTTCCGTTATGCTTGGTAAAAGGACCTAAGGGGTTTTGTGCCGTTGCGTACCCGATGGCGTAATGCTCCGTATTCGCACTGCCCCCAGAGTAAAGGAGGTAATAAACGCTCTGGTGTTTGAGTAGCCATGGTGCCTCGGTAACCGGGACATTTGTTAGTTCCCATGCCTCGGAAGGAGAGATGACTTGAATGGGTTCACCCTTCTTACGGACAGGGGTAGCCATAGGCTGGACAAATATCCCGAAGTCCGGGTACCGGGCGTAATAGAGGAAATATGAGCCGTCGTCGTCGCGGAACATGTGCGCATCTATCGCACCGCTGATCAGATTCCCCAGGTCTTTGAACTCCCCGACGGGACGGTCTGCTTCAGCAACGCCGATCTTGCCGTCCGCCGTGTAGTAGAGATAAAACATACCGTCATCGCGGTTGAAGAAGACATTAGGCGCCCATACACCGTTCTCGTTGCTCTGAAACACCTTCGGTCCCCTGGACCAGTGGACCAGGTCATCGGATATATAGACATTGTAGCTGTGATTGTCCCCTGTCGGGTAGAGATAATATTTATCTTTGTATAAAACGACAGCTGGATCGCCTATACCCAGTGTGCCGACGTATCGTGCCGGTTCTGGCCGGTTGATGTGGTATGTGTCGACGAGGACGGGATTTGAATAGGTTTTGCCGGATGCCGCGCAAAACGCTGCATGACCCGATAGAAGCAGCACCGATGCGATCCATATGACCCTATGCATACATTATTATACCGTAAAGTCGGCCTTGTTAATGATAATACAGATCAGACTGCTAACTCTTAAACAATATCGAACGGCAGAGCCGCGATCGGAGTACTCGCGGTCGCCTGGGCAAACGGAACCGCAGATCGGGCATTTGCCCTCGCTGGCAGTTCGTGGGAAGTGCAGTTTTCAGGCCACAAAGTCAATTGCCGCTTTGGGAAATTCTGATGAGTGAACGGGACAAATGGTTAGGCTGGGCTAGCCAGCAGCCGTCGTTAGATCGTTTACGCGGAGCGATTGCGACAGCCTCCAGCCTGTGCTACAGTGTAGTTATGGGCAGCGATGACCGAAAAAAGCTCCTTTTTCTTCTCGTTCGATGTCGCTGTGCTGGTTATGACGAACAATGCGACAATCGCTGGTAGGGAGGAGGAGAGTATGAGCAAGGATGGTGATGGAGATCATTGTGCATGTGGAAATAAACTAACCCGCCGCCAATTCCTAACCTCTGCAGGGGCCTTGGCTGTTGCCGCTTCCGCGCATCTTGGAAAAGAGCATGAGGCTTCTGCGGCTGTTATCAAGTCGGGAGAGGGAAATAAGATAAGACTCCTAATCAACGGCAAGCACTATCACCTGCTCGTGGAGCCGCGATGGTCGCTTCTCCACGTGTTGAGGGAAGAGCTTGGCTTCACCGGGACAAAGGAGGGCTGCAGCCGCGGCGAGTGCGGAACATGTACGGTATTGATCGACAACGTACCGAGGTACTCCTGCATGACCCTTGCAGTTGAAGCTGAGGGACACGAAATTACGACGGTAGAGGGATTGATGAAGGGAGAAGATCTTGGCCCGGTTCAGCAGGCCTTTGTCGAGCATGATGCCCTGCAGTGCGGATATTGCACTCCAGGACAGATCATGGCAGTGGAAGGTCTTCTGAGGAGGGAGCCGCATCCAACTATGGAACAGATCCGGCAAGGGGTGAGCGGAAATCTCTGCCGTTGCGGGGCTTACACCCACATCTTCGAGGCTGCGAAGCGCGCTGCGGATCTGAAGCTGGGAGGTGCAGTGTGAATGAGTCTGAACGAAGCATCTATTACCTTCGCGGAATCCCGGTCCCTGAGACTCCTGCACCCGGCAAGGACCCTGCACCCTGGAAAGAGACCGATGTTGTAGGCACACGCCTCCCCCGTGTAGACGCCTATGAACGCGTCAGCGGAACGGCCCTTTATCCCTCTGATATCCATCTCCCCCGGATGCTCTATGCAGCGGTCCTCCGTTGCCCGCATCCGCATGCAGTTGTCAAGAACGTCGACACTGCATTCGCAGAGGTGATGCCGGGAGTGCGTGCAGTGATCAGCGCTGCTGACTCCGATGCAGATTTCGAATGGTCTTATTCAAAGGAAATAAAGGCAAAGATATTCGATAAGACGTGCAGGTTCGAAGGCGAGGAGGTTGCCGCCGTAGCAGCGGAAACGGCATACCAGGCATGGGACGCCGTGCGGGCGATCAGAGTGGAGTATGAGGTACTCCCCTTCATCGCGGACGAACAGAAGTCACTGGCTTCCTCCTCTCCTCTGCTCCATACCGGTGGAAATACCGTGAAGACAGATCGGTACTCAAGGGGAGACGTGGAGCGCGGTTTTGCTGAAGCGGACGTCGTTCTCACTGAAACCTACCATACCGAATGCGAGATTCACACGCCGCACGAACTTCACGGTTGTGTCGTGAAATGGGATGGTGCCCAGATCACAATATGGGAATCGACGCAGGGCGTCTTTGCTGTTCAGGCCCGCCTTGCTGAAATACTGGGACTTCCCCTCTCTAAGGTGCGCGTCATAGGGCATTACATGGGAGGAGGGTTCGGCAGCAAGCTCCAGCCCGGAAAATACACTGTTATCGCTGCGGTCCTCGCAAAGAAGACTGGCCGGCCGGTGAGGCTCTTTCTCACCAGGGAAGAGACTTTTCTTGCCGTTGGCAACCGGCCTCCTGCAACTATGCGGCTCAAGGCGGGAGTGAAGAATGATGGTACGCTCACGGCACTGGAATTTTCCTGCACCGCAACCGGCGGCGCCTATCCAGCCGGGGGCACGAGTCTCATCGACTGGCTTGTCAGAGACCTTTACCTGTGTCCCAACGTGAAGACCGAGATGAAGGACGTCTATATAAACGCCGGTCCGTCGCGGCCCTTTCGCGCCCCTGGCCATCCCCAGGGGGCTTGGGCTCTCGAACAGATGATGGACGCCCTTGCCGAAAAATTGGGGATGGACCCGGTTGATCTGAGAGCAAAGAATATCCCCTCCCATAGCCAAGGACGCGAAGGAAATCCGCTTTACACGACGACAGGGCTTAAGGAATGTCTCATCGAGGGAGCAAAGGCCTTCGGATGGGAAGAAGCGAGGAAGAGGAGTCATGGTTCTAAAGGAAACGGCCACATGAGGAGGGGAGTCGGTATGGCAAGCGGCCTCTGGTTTGCCGGGGGAGGCAATCCCCCTTCCACTGCGGTGGTCAAGCTTTTCTCGGACGGAAGCGTGAATCTTAACATGGGGGCGAGCGATATTGGCACCGGGACAAAGACTATTATGACCATGATTGTGTCGGAAGAGTTGGGAGTTAAACCCGCTATGGTCCAGATCGAACATGCCGACACAGGCACGACCCAGTATGCAACGCCGAGCGGCGGGAGTAAAACCGTACCTACCGATGGTCCGGCTGTTCGTGCCGCAGCAGTCAGTGTGAAACAGCAGCTCCTCTCTTTTGCGGCAGCAGCGGACCTGAAGACGGATTATCCTTCACTTACGCTCAGGGGCGATGAGGTCGTTTCGATAAAGGACCCATTGGTGAAGGTGAAAATCCGAGATGTGACGGGTCTGAAGAAGCGTGGGCTCATCATCGGCGTCGGCTATCGGGGCCCAAATCCCGAAGGAAAGGTGGTTAATCCGTTTACGGCCCAGTTTTGTGAAGTCGAGGTGAACACCAGGACCGGCGAGGTGAGAATTGTCCGGTTCCTCGGCTGCCATGACAGCGGCAGGGTGATGAACCGTCTCACGTATGATAATCATGTCTTCGGCGGCATCACCATGGGAATAGGCCTCGCCACGACCGAGGCACGTATCCTCGACCGGAACCAGACAGGGAAGATGGTGAACAGGAACTGGCACGACTATAAAGTCCCTACGAGCCTTGATGTCCCTGAGATGACCTCTCTTCCCATAGATAAGCCGGACGATGCTGCGAACATAATAGGGGCAAAGGGCTTGGGAGAGCCGGTTACAATCCCGACGGCAGCGGCCATCGCCAACGCAGTCTACAATGCTGTCGGCATCAGGATGACGGGCACCCCGATCACTCCGCTTCGGCTATGCCTTGCCCTTGAAAACGGCGGGAAGGAGGAGCCGCTGTGATAACGGGATTTTCCTACCTGAAGGCGAAGTCTATGAAGGATGCGTTATCCGCCCTTTCCCAAGGCAATGCGAGAATACACGCCGGTGGGACAGACCTTCTGGGATGCCTGCGCGACCGGGTTTTTACCACGGACATGGTTGTGAGCATCAGCGGACTCGAGGAACTGAGGGGGGTCAGTGAGACTCCTGAAGGTGGCCTGCGGATAGGTGCACTCACCACCATCACTGAGATCAGTGAGAGCCGGATTATCAGAGAACGCTACCCGGCCCTCGCCCAGGCTGCTGCCAACGTGGCAAGCCCGCAGCTCAGAAACCAGGGGACCATTGGCGGCAACCTCTGCCAGAAGCCGAGGTGCTGGTATTATCGGGGCGAGTTTCATTGTCTCCGCAAGGGGGGAGACAGGTGCTATGCCATTGCGGGTGAGAACCACTACCACTGCATATTCGGTGGCAACGGGTGCTACATTGTCCATCCCTCTGACACTGCGTCTGCCTTCGTAGCTTACAATGCAACAACCCATATCGTCGGTCCTGCGGGCACGAGAAAAGTTTCGATCGAACATTTCTTCGTGCCTCCGTCGAAGGACGTGACGAAGGAGACTGTACTTGAAACAGGTGAGATAGTGACCGATATCGTCCTTCCACCCGCACTCACGGGGATGAAAAGCTCCTACCGAAAGGTGCGCGCAAGGCGTTCTTGGGACTTCGCCCTCGCCGGGGTCGCCCTGGCGCTCCAAATGACCGGTGGTAAAATTACGGATGTGCGAATTGTTCTGAGCGGCGCAGCGCCTATTCCATGGCGCTCGGTTGATGCTGAAAAGGTGCTCAGGGGAAAGGTCCTCGATCCGGATGCTATCAAACTGACAGCGGCCTTGTCGGTCAACGGTGCACAGCCGTTGAAACATAATGCTTACAAGGTGCCGCTTTTCAGGGGGATAATCGAAGAGGAACTGGTGAATATTTCCAGGTCGTAGCAACAGGCATTAACCCAACGATCAAAGGGGGCGGTATATGAGGCTGATGAATCTGCCCGATGAAGGTTGAGTGCAGGAATATCCGGCATTTATGAAACTAGTTTCAGATCTTTCGCACACCTGTAATGATAACCGTCTCCGGAAGTGTCTTCACGACAATATTTCTGAAGCCTGTTTCGGCAAACCAATGTTTGATCTCACTGGTACTATAGCACCTTCCTTTTTCTGTCCCCACGAGCATATTTACTGAAAATAGTGCGCTATGGGGCGGTGAGGTCCGCGCATCGTTGATGGGGAATTCCTGCACCACCACTCTGCCGCCGGGATCAACAACCTCTCTGCATTTCCGGAGAAGGGCGATATTCTCTTCTGCAGAAAATGCGTGGAAGATCTGGCTCAACAGTATGAGATCATAGCCGGAGCCAATGCAGTCAGCATGAAAATCACCAGCGATGAAATTGATGCCTTTCACGCCCTCACGGCGAGCAACTTTTTTTGCAATTTTAATTGTATCGGGAAGGTCAAAGATGGTAGCTTCCACCCCCTTCTTTGCCATGGCAATGGCGTTCGTGCCGGGTCCGCCTCCCAGGTCAAGCACTGTTTTTACACCTTTAAGTCCCACTGCCTTGATGAGAGCTTCAGTGCGGAGCACTGACAGGTTATGCATTCCCATGATAAAGGCCTCGTCATCAAAAGCGCGTCGTGCAGGCTGACCCGTCCTTAGCACTTCATCCAAAACAGAAAAGTTCTGCCACATAGTGGAGGCATGTTTGATGATATCTCCCTGATAAAGGCTGGAGCCTTTCACCAGATAACGGTTGCTTACCAGGGTATTCCGATACATGCTGTCTTTGCTCTTGCTTAGCAGTCCAATGCCGGTAAGGGCATCAAGAAGGATCTCTGTTGCACGGAGGTCGGTCTTCAGCTTTCTTGCAATCTCTAAGGCAGATGACGCCTTTTTCATCTTGTCGAAAATCCCAAGGGCATTTGCCGTCAATATAACTCTTGATGAGATGAACCCCAGATAGAGTTTTCTCAGTTCTGCCAAATCATCAGGTACCATTTTGTCCTCCCATGTGATTGCTTTGATCGGAATCGTCCAATACCGGTTCTATCGGATCAGGTAATACAGACTGAACCATAAAAGGCATCCGGACTGGGCCAGAAACTTCTCAAACAGCTTTAAACGAGTATTTGTAAAGATAAAGTAGATGCTGAGCGGTGAGGTGAGAAAACATGCGGTAAAATAAACCCACTTGAAGTTTCTCTTTCTCTCCTGATCATCCGGGAATATGGAACAAAAGGAACATTCCTCCGCGCCTGTAAGCCGGTGTCCGCAGCGGACACATCTTACTATACCTAAAATCTCATCCATCTTTTCATCATGCATGTAGTCAGTATAAAAAGATTTCTCTTTTTAAGCAATTGCCCGCACTTGGAAAGCTGCACGACAGCCGGCAATTCAGTGTATTTTACCCGCTACTTTCTCTTAGTGATTCGTCTGTGGCTTTGCGCTTCTCTTTTTTCGACCACGCAGTATATTCCGCCTTCCTTAAGTCCCGGCTTAAAGCAGCCGTTGCAGGAGATGCATCGTGCAGGAGAGCGATCACTTTCTTGCCAACGTTTAATTAACCGCGGCTCTCTTATAAAGGGCCTGGCCATGGAAATGTAATCGATTCCATCTTCGATAAGTGCTTTATTGATAACGTTAAGCGATCTGAACCCGCCAACTGCCATAACCGGACATCGAACTGCTTTTTTGATCTCTCGGGCAAGTGAGAGGTTGTATCCTTCTTGCCCCGGTGAATTGATTCCAATACGGACAGGAACTTTTTCTCCTGAGGCTGAGGTTCCGCCACTCACTTCTATGGCATCGATCTTTTCATCGTCCAGTAAATGGGCTGCGTATACGGCATCGCTTAAATCGAGGCCGCCCTCAAGATTGTCAGAGCCGTTCAATTTGACAAAAACAGGAAAATCACGTCCAACCTCGGAACGAACGCGACGATATACTTCGACAAGGAAACGGCACCGGTTCTCAACAGAGCCGCCATAACCATCGGTCCTTCTGTTGGTTAGAGGAGAGAGGAACTGGTTGATGAGATAGCCGTGAGCAGAATGCAGCTGGACAGCGTCAAAGCCATATTCTTTTGCCCGCCTGGCAGCATTGCCGAAAGCTGCAACAATTTCATCTATGTCCTTTTGGCTTATAGCTTCGGGTTCTTCAGGAAATTGGTCCACCTTCACTGCAGAAGGGGCAAGAGGACGTCTGCCGGCCGTCTTCGTTGTAGTCTGTCCGCCTGCGTGAACAAGCTGCATGCATATCTTGCCGTCCTCGTTGTGGACAGCCCTGGTAAGGTTTCTCATGTCGGCAGCAAAATTGTCCGTATAGATTCCCATTTTCCCCGGCAACTGTTTACCGTCCGGCCTGACGAACGCATAGCCGGTGATGATCAGGCCGACGCTGCCTGCTGCGAGTTCACGGTAGCAGGCAGCAAGTCTCGATGTAGGACGTCCATCACTTTCGCACATGCCTTCCCAGGTCGCGGAACGGACAAACCTGTTGGCAAGAGTCATCTCATTGATTGTCGAGAGTTCGAATAATTTTTTCATGGTTTATCCTTTTACGAAATAGTTTTTTCCCTTAATTTAATTGTAGCAGTAAATTAACCTATCACCGCCTTCCTCGTTGGCAGAATGGCGAAACTCCAAGACTGACTGTTGGTTCCAGACGGTGCAGTAATACTGATTTTTATCAGGTCCTCGACCATCGCCCCATCATATGATAACACTGCCGTAAAATCATTCCTGATACTTTAGCAATCAATGCGGGTCAGTATATAAGATGCGCCGCAGTTGCTTTTATAAGCCCCAGAAGCTGAGCGGGCGCTACCCCTAGCCAGATCAGGAGCAGAGCAAGCACTGCCAGTACAACTCCTCCGGCCAAAGATAGGGGCGGTCCGGAAGCCGGCAAGCCCTGCCCTGCCGGTATGGGCGCATACAAAACAGTAATGACCCGCAGATAATAATAGATCCCTATTGAACTGCTTATCGCGAGAGCCACCAGCAGCAGCCATAACGTTGATCCCGCGCCTGCAGCTATGACAAAGAACTTTCCTGAAAAACCGGCAGTCAGTGGAATGCCTGCAAGGGAAAGCAGCACCAATGTGAACATTCCGGCCAGCCACGGCCTGCGCCATGCCATGCCCCTGTATTCATCCAGTGCATCAGCATCCCCCTCTTTCGAAGACAGCACTGAAATAATGCCGAAGGCGCCCATAATGGTCACAAAGTAAGCTGCAAGATAGTAGCTTACCGCAGTCACCGCCATTGCTCCGCCCGCAAGGAAAGCGATAAGCACATATCCCAAGTGTGCAATGGACGAATAGGCGAGAATGCGTTTGACATTGTTCTGGCCCAGGGCCAGCAGATTGCCGGTAAACATGGATGCTATTGCAATAGCGGTAAACACAATAAAGATAGCGGGAAAATCATGAATGGCGGGCCGGGTAAAATAGCGCAGCAGCAGCGCAAATACAGCACCTTTTGAGACTGTTGCTATAAAAGCGCCTACAGGCGCAGGGGCACCTTCGTAGACGTCAGGTGTCCACATGTGAAAAGGGACCAGCGCAAGTTTGAAGCTGATCCCAACGATTATTAACGCCAAACCGGTAAGCAGAAGCAATGAAGATGCTGATGCGGCAGACCTCTCCGCAATTAGTGCGAACTGCATAGTTCCCGTTTGTGTGTAAACCAGCGCCATACCGAAAAGCAAAAAAGATGACGATGCAGCAGCGAGGACAAGATACTTAAGGCCCGCCTCATTACCGCGTTCATCGGAACGTTGATAGGCGATCAGGGAATAGAGAGATACGCTGAGCAGTTCCAGACCGAGGAAAAAGGATGCAAAATGGCTGCTCGCGGCAAGCACTGCCGAACCCAGTGTTGCTATAAGGAGGAGAACATAATATTCGTCATGCCTTCCCGGCCGGTCTTTAAGATACCCGTATGAGAGCACCGTCACAAAAAAACTCGCGGCAAGAATGAGTCCCATAAAGAAAAAAGCGTACCGGTCGAGAATAATAAGGGGCGTTACCTGCCGGGGCAGCATGGTCACCTCCGCCACCAGCATCACAAACGAGATAACAAGGCCCGCCAGTGTCAGCACGACGGTAAGTTTGTGACTCCTGTAGAAGGCTATGATAATCATCACGATAATAGAAGCCGCGGCAATTACTATAATAGGCAATAAAGCTGCAAGATCGGCAAGACTCATCGCTTGCCTCCGTATCCGGCATCTTCAGGCCCGGAGGCGACAGTGAGCCGTATGCTCTCAAGCGGTCGTTTTGTGATGTCGAACACCGGCTGCGGATAAAGCCCCATCCATACTAGCACAAGCATCATCACTCCCATTACCGCCATTTCACGAAAGCCAAAGTCAGACATATGCCGGTTATGCGCAGCTGGGACCTGCCCCAGGAAAACGCTCTGAATCATCCACAATGAATAGACCACTGCGGCAACAAACCCGAGTGCGGCAATAGCTGTAATGACATAGTTCACCTTATAGGCCCCGAGCAGCACCATAAATTCGCCCACAAAATTTCCGAGTCCGGGGAGCCCCAGGGATGCCAGGGCAAAGAAAAGGGCGACAGCACCCATGCGCGGCACTGTTGCCCAAAGGCCCCCCATGCTTCCCATATCACGGGTATGGATGCGCTCCTGGAGCGCACCTGCGATGACAAAAAGTGCGCCGGTACTGACTCCGTGGCAGAGCATTTGCATGACAGCGCCCTGCAGTGACAGCGCAGTTCCGGCATAGATACCGAGAAGTACGAATCCCATATGACTGACGCTGGTGTAGGCGACAAGACGCTTGAGGTCGGTCTGTGCAAACGCCATGACCGCCCCATAGAGGATGCCCATAACAGCCAGGACCATGGCGGCAGGAGCAAAATCGGAAGAGGCAGACGGAAATAAGGGAATAACAAAGCGGAGCAAACCGTACGCTCCGGTTTTAAGCAGCAAACCGGCCAGTATGACGCTTCCTGCAGTAGGGGCCTCAGTGTGAGCATCAGGGAGCCAGTTGTGAACGCCCAGTGCAGGGAGCTTCACCGCGAATGCAATAAAGAAACCGAGCATGAGCCACAATGAGGCGTCTCCCTTGACTGGCGAGCGGAGCAGCTGCATATAATCAAAAGTATAGACACCTGTGGACGTACCATGCATAAAATAAAGCCCGAGTATGGCAACAAGCATCAGTAAGCCGCTGAGCTGTGTAAACACAAAGAATTTGACCGCCGCATAATGACGCCGCTCATGGCCCCAGAGGTCTATGAGAAAGTACATCGGCACCAGCATCAGTTCCCAGAAAAAATAAAAAACAAAAAGGTCCATTGCAAGGAAAACTCCGTTTATGCCTGCGAGCACCAACATCAGTTGCAAGTGAAAAAAACCGGTCCTGTACTGGATCTCCGTCCACGAAGCTGCCACGGATGCTATGCCGAGAAAGGCGCTGAGCAGCACCAGCAAAAGACTCAGACCATCCATGGCCAGATGGAAACTTATGCCCACCTGGGGAATCCAATCATTATTAAACTCAACCAGCCATACTCCGTGCCCATGTCCGCTGCTTAAACCGATAATGCCCGGACTCTGCACGCATATGCCGAACGTAAGTCCAAAGGTCAAAAAAAGGGCGATAAGCGCTATCCAGCGCGGCAGCACAGGATCAAGGCGTTCGGAAAGCCATGCAATCACACCGCCTGTAAGCGGGACAAGAATAAGCCATATAAGTATCATGAGAACACCACGAATCCCAGAACCGCAACCGCTCCCATAGCTATACCGGCAGCATACCACCGCAGCTTTCCGGCCTGGGTGAGGGTAAGAAACCGGTTGATGCCGCTGCTCATCCAGATGACCCCGAGGCAGATAAGATCAATAAAATCGTCCCTGTTAACTTTTGCCGCCCAGACGAATGGCCTGACAATAAAAGTGTCGTAAATCCAGTCAAAGCCCCAGCCGGTCAGCCATAGCCGGTGCACAAGCGGTCCGTACCGGGATTCTGAAAGCGTCCGGACATAACCGGGAGATCGCAAAAAAAGGGACCAGGCAAGCACAATGCCGGCAACAGACGCCATACCCGTTATGAGCTTCAGAACGGATTCGCCTGCTATGCTGCCGCTCGCGGTCTGCAACTGCGGCAACACCGTGCTCAGAAATCCCGTGAGGGGCAACTCAACAAAACCTCCTGTTACAGAGAGAACAGCGAGGATAACAACCGGAGCTGACATCAGGATACCGGTCTTACCGCTCACACTCGTTTTTGCCTCGCCGAAAAAGGTAAGGAACACCATGCGGAAACTGTACATTGAGGTCAACAGAGCACCTGCCAGGCCTGCCGCCCACAACCAGGGGCTTCCTTCTCTCGAAGACCAAACATCCCACAAGATCAAATCCTTACTGTAAAAACCCGCTGTAACAAGCGGCAGCGCAGATAGTGACAGGGCCCCGATAAGGAAGGTCCAAAATACCAGAGGAAGCTGTAGTCTGAGGCCGCCCATTTTGAACATATTGTGTTCATCGTCAAGTCTTATGATGACAATACCTGCAGCGAGGAAGAGCAGGGCCTTGAAAAAGGCGTGAGTCATGAAATGGAAGATGGCTGCAGACCACGCCCCGACTCCGAGCGCAAGGAACATATAGCCGATCTGACTGATGGTAGAGTATGCCAGCACGCGTTTTATGTCAGTCTGCACCAGCGCGCTAAAGCCGGAAAGCAGCAACGTGGCTGCGCCGATTACGGCAACTGCCGTCTGCACGGCAGGGGCGAGGGTAAACAGCACATGGGTCCGGGCAATAAGATACACTCCTGCTGTCACCATCGTTGCAGCATGGATAAGCGCGCTCACCGGGGAAGGCCCGGCCATGGCGTCAGGCAGCCATGTCTGGAGAGGAAGTTGAGCGGATTTTCCAACTGCGCCGCCAAGAAGGAGCGCAGCTGCGGCAACGGCAAGCACAGAGCCGGGAGCCCACTGCTGTCCCGCGCGGACCATCAGTTCCTGTATCTGCAAAGTGCCAAGATTGGAAAACAGCAGGAAGATACCTAAAGCAAATGCTGTATCGCCCACCCTCGTTACCACGAATGCCTTGCGTGCAGCATAGCAATTCGCTTTGTCTTTGTACCAGAACCCGATAAGCAGATAACTGCAAATACCCACTCCTTCCCATCCAAGATAAACCAGCAGCAGGTTGTCCGCCAGCACAAGGGTCAGCATAGAGCCGACAAAAAGATTCATATAGGCGAAAAAGCGTCTGTAGCCATCTTCATATGTCATGGTCCCGGCTGAATAAAGATGTATAAGAAAACCCACAACAGTTATTACAAGCACCATGACCAGCGATAAGGCATCGAGGTAAAAAGCTATCCCTGGATTGAAACCTGCCACGTCCATCCATGTCCAGAGCACTTGCACATATGCATGGGCCTGCGGAGGCGCTATAACGAATGAGCAGCCGGTCAAGAAAGCAGCAAGCATTGAAAATCCGACTGAACCGGCGCCGATTGCCGCTGTCGCGGCACGTGAGAGGCGGCCGCCTGCCAATGCGAGAAGCAGAAACCCTGCAAAGGGCGCTGCCGGCACTACCCATAGAATTTCATTCATATCAACCTCTCATCCTTTCATACGGCCTGCTGCATCGGAATCCAGAGTTTTAAGTATGTGATATGTCTGCATGGCAAGGGCCAATCCGACCGATACTTCAGCTGCGGCCATTGCAAGTATAAAAATAAACATGACCTGCCCGTCGGGCTGACGCCACCGCGACCCCGCAACTACAAAGGCGAGACCAGCGGCATTTAACATTATTTCTATCGAAAGCAGCATAAAAATAATATTACGCCTCACCAGTACCCCTAACAGGCCCAGCGCAAAAAGCACTCCGGCCAGGATAAGGCCATGTTCTACAGGAATTGCGGCCATTATGACACTCCCCTGTCCTGCCCACTGTGGCGCTCGCTGTGGCGCCGGCCCAGATGGTATGCGCCGATGAGGCCTGAGAGCAGGAGCATAGATGCCAGTTCAACACCGATCAGGTAAGGGCCGAAAAGGGCGATGCCGGCCTGCTTCGGCCCAATAATGCCGGTACCGGCAGCCTGCCCTCCGCCGCGTACAAACACAGAGAGCAGTTCGACTATCAATATGCCGGCCAGAATCACCGGACCTATCCATGCTGCGGGGCCAAGGTATTTTCTTTCCGTTTCTGCGTACTCCGGGCCGATGTTAAGCATCATGATGGCAAATACGAAAAGCACCATGATAGCACCCGCATAAATAATCACTTCAAGCGCAGCGACAAAGGGGGCCCCCAGTGAAAAAAATACCATAGCGACTGCCAGCAGCGATATGATCAGATACAGCAGCGCATGTACCGCGTTCAGTTTTGTAATTACCATAACTGTCGATATAACTGCTACTGCAGCGGATATATAAAACAGATCATTCATTCAAAAACCTCCAAAAACGGGCTATAGGCTATAGGCGATGGGGTTGTTGTATTTTTAACCTATTGCCCATTGCCTGCTTCCAATCATGGCAGCAGGCTTTTCACATCCACTGGCGGCTCCTCGTTCTCGGCCTCGCCCTTGTCCTTCACGCCGGTTGCCAATCCCGCGACCCGGTAAAAGTTATAGTCCGGGTATTTGCCTGTTCCGCTTATAAGTAAATCCTCTTTCTCGTAAACCAGCGAAGTCCGTTTATATTCGCTCATCTCATAATCAGTAGTAAGCTGTATCGCATACGTCGGGCATGCCTCCTCGCAAAAGCCGCAAAAGATGCAGCGCGAAAAGTTGATCCTGAAAAATGCCGGATAGCGCCTGCCGTGACCATCTTCTGCTGCCTGCAGCGCTATGCAGTCGACAGGGCACGCAACAGCGCAAAGGTAGCATGCCACGCAGCGCTCTCCGCCATCGGGGTCCCGCGAAAGAATAATACGGCCTCTCCATCTGGGCGGCACATAGGGTTTTTTTTCAGGATACTCGATTGTCACTCTCGGACTGAACATGTGGAGCAGAACAGCCCATGCGCCTTTTATCAGACTAAACATGACTTCCCCCTAAAAACGGTATAGATCTACCTTTGCCTTTACGCTGCTATTAATACAATAGCGCCGGTGATAACAAGATTTAACAGCGCCAGCGGCAGCATTATCTTCCACGCAAGGAACATCACCTGGTCATAGCGCGGCCTGGGATAAGATGCCCTGAACAATATGAATAAACAAATAAAAACAAAAGTCTTAAGGAAGAACCATACGACAGGCGGCAATACAGGACCGAGCCACCCTCCGAAAAAAAGTGTGGCGATAAGGGCGGAAATAAGCGTTATCCCCAGATATTCCCCGACAAAGAACATGCCGAATTTTATCCCTGAATATTCCGTATGATATCCTGCTACAAGCTCGTTCTCTGACTCGGGCAGGTCGAAAGGCAAACGGTGTGTCTCAGCAATCCCGGCAATAAAAAAGATCACAAACCCTGGAAACTGGGGAATTACAAACCACAACTTCCGCTGCGCCTCGACAATTTCATTGATATTAAACGACCCGGCCAGTATCACGACCCCCATAAGCGAAAGCCCCATGAACACTTCATAGCTCACCATCTGGGCAGCGGCGCGCATGCCGCCAAGAAGGGCGTATTTGCTGTCCGATGCCCATCCCGCCAGAACGACGCTGTAGACCCCCAGTGAGGACATTGCAAGGAAGAAGAGCACGCCTATATCCATATTGGCAATGCTGATGCCCGGAGCAAATGGGACAACGGCAAAAGACATAAAGGCGCTAATCATAATAATGGCAGGCGCAATGATAAACACCGGTTTATCGGCAAAAGGCGGGATCCAATCCTCTTTCGCAAAAATCTTTATCATATCGGCCGGCACCTGCAACAGGCCGAAAGGACCCACCCGGTTCGGACCGTAACGGTCCTGCCATAATGCGAGCAACCTGCGTTCAAGCCAGATAAGTCCCGCACTGATGGTGGTCAGGACAAAGAGGATACCCGCAATAATGGCAAGTTGTCTCATAATCTGCATCGATTCACCTTCCTAATTCTCCTTATCCATATCGTCCATTACCTGTTGCCTGGTTTTATGCTTCCCCATGCCGGCAATTCTATTCCTTCAAGCATAGGCAATCCGGCCGGCAGCACGCCGACTCCCGCCGGCAGTTTACTCAGGCACTTCAGGGGGAGAAGATATTCCGCGCCATTTAGAGTAAGCTTCATCTCTTCTCCTTCATTCATATCGAAAAGTGCCGCATCTTCCGGTCTGAGCCCTACATAAGGCGCTGGAGAGCGTTCCGAAATAGAGGGACTCACGGCGCTCAACTCATCTGATCCGAACATGTGCGAGATCCGGACAAAGAGCAGCGCGTCCTTACGAATAGAGAAGGCCTCAGGCGCCATATTAAAATAAGCCGGGGCACTTCCGGGAGCCGGGACCAAAAGCCGCTGCCCTGAATCCCCGCCGCGCAGCGGACCCCCGACCTCACTCTGGAATTTATTCACAGCCTGCACCGAGTTCCAGCCGGGCGACCAGAAGCGTGGAATAAGCGCAGCAGGCGGCTGCCCTTCATATCCTTCCATAGAGAAAGAAAAAGGTGAAGCAGGATCTTCAGGCGGCTTCGGCTCATGTATGGAAATATCTGCATGCAAGGCGGTCCGTCCGCTCTGCCTGTGGGGCTGCCGGGGAATTTTCTGCCCAGCTATGCGAAAATCTGCCGGAGGAGCGCTCTCTGTAATCCCTCTGAAAACGGGTATATCCTTCGCCATTGTCCGTGCAATATCTTCCGGCTCCATCCATTCTTTTGCACCAGGGCGTCCGGCAGCAGACATGATGTCCCGTACCAACCGCCAACTCTCCTGTATATTTCCGTCTGGCACAAATACCCGATAGTATCGTTGCGCACGTCCCTCATTATTCACCAGTGTGCCGTCCGTCTCTGCAAATACGGCAGACGGGAGAACAACATCGGCTTTAGACACCGTTTCGGTGATGCTATGGTCAATGACAACCACGTGTTGCGCACGGTCCAAAAACCTGATTACCTCTTCCCGCTCCGCTCTGCGGTACAGATCATTTTCAAGAACAATCACCGTGTCAGCCGCGCCATTATAAACTGCCTTGAATGCATCGCCCACGCTGCCCCCGCCCATAAGTGCAACTCCCAGACTATTGCACTCAGGCACGGCAAAACAGAGGTCTGCTGAACGGCCTTCCCTGCAAAGTGCCCAGGCAATATTGGCAGCAGCCTCAATTACAGCCTCACTGCCGCAGCCAGTGCCAGAAACAACAAGCGGCTGTTGTGCTTCCTTTAAAGCTTGAGCGATACCGGCAGCGAGTTCATGCAGGTCCTTTGACAAGCCGCTGACCGCAGGAGACCTGTTGTCCAGCTCATGGGCAACTGCGAATCCGAACCTTGCCAGATCATCAGGCGCAGCATGATAGGCATATGAGGACACCTCCTCAAGCTTTGTCCCGTAAGGAGTGGCCAGGAAAAGCGGCCCCTTCTCCTGCTGTACCGCCCCGCGCACAGCAGCGTCATCCCACTGCGGGATATGCAGCCGCCTTGCAATTTCCATCGGCTTGCGCCTCACTGACTGCCGCAGCGCCAGGGCCAAAAGCGGGGCCGAATTGGTGACATCCTCGCCGAGAACAAAAACCGCATCGGCTGACCCGACCTCCCGGAGCGAAGGGGAACGGGCCGGACCATCTTCCAGTACTTTTATGATTTTTGCCAGAAGACGCGCATCCCCTTTCGACAGGCCGGTATAAAAATGCTCCTCTCCGACAAGAGAGCGCAGGGCAAAATTTGCTTCAAGCGAAGCACGTGGAGAACCGATGCCGATCACCCGTGCCCCGAAATAGAGAAGCCGCGAGAGGTGCTGCATGACCTCTCCTTTTGGGACAGGGAGAGCGGAACGCTTCAGCCTGGGCTCCCTTATGCGGCGTTCACTGTTCACGAACTCATAACCATAGCGCCCGCGATCGCACAGGAAATACCCGTTCACCGCATCATTGTAACGGTTTTGTATACGTCGCAGGATGCCATAGCGCTCTCCAGGAATGGTGTTGCAGCCTAATCCGCAATGTACGCACACTGACGGGGCGGTCTGCAGGTCCCATTTGCGGGAATAATGGCGTTTGAGCGTCTTGTCGGTAAAAACCCCGGTCGGGCATATCTCGACAAGATTACCGCTGAATTCGTTTTCCAAAACGCCTTCCTCATGCCTGCCGAAGTATACGTGGTCATGAGAGGCAAAGACATCGAGGTCGCGCCCTCCTGCATAGTCCCTGTAAAACCTGATGCACCGGTAACATTGTATACAGCGGTTCATTTCGTGATTAATAAAAGGGCCAAGGTTTTGGTTCCGGTAAGTACGTTTTTTGAACCTGGACCTGCGGTAATTGTGCCCTGTCATTACGGTCATGTCCTGGAGGTGGCATTCTCCTCCTTCATCACAAACAGGACAGTCATGCGGGTGATTGAGCATAAGGAACTCGATTATGCCCTTCCTGAAAGCCAGTGCTTCCGGATCGTCAATAGAGATGCGCGTACCCTCCGCAGCAGGTGTCATGCAGGACATTACTATCCTTCCGCGCTCGTCATGCTCGTCTTTAAACTGTTTCACAGCACACTGCCGGCAGGCCCCTACAGAATGCATCGCGGGATGCCAGCAGAAATATGGTATATTGAAGCCCAGGGAGAGGCATGCATGGAGCAGGTTGTCCCCTTCCTGAACAGTATAAGGCTTATTATCTATATAAATAGTCGCCATTGTTCATTTCCACGGACAGCGTTTTTCCGCTATGTGTCTGACAAAATCGTCCCGGAATATTTTCAGCGCACTCTTAAGCGGCTCCATCGCACCGGGGGCAAATGCGCAAAAGGTTTTATTCAGCCACAAAGAATCAGTATGCTGTTGCAATATCTCCAGGTCTCCGTACTCGCCCTCCCCGCTCTCGATAGCATGGAGGGTTTTGACCACCCACGGCAGTCCTTCCCTGCAGGGGGTACACCATCCGCAGGACTCCTGTGCAAAAAATTGCTCCAGATTATGCACAGCGCCTACCGGACAGGTACGATCATCGATAACGATCATCGTGCCTGTTCCCAGGCGGCTGCCGGCTTTCTGCACCGAGTCGTAATCCATTTGCACATCAAGATGCTCTTCAGTCAGGAATTCCGTGGAGGCCCCGCCCGGTATAACACTGCGGAACTTGTAACCTTCCTGCATGCCGCCTGCGTGCTCGTCGATAATTTCTCTCATTGTCGTCCCTATCGGAAGCTCCCACAAGCCGGGATACTTTACCCTGCCGCTGACGCCGTATATCTTTGTACCTCCGTCCGGGCTGCGGCCCAAACCCTTGTACCACTCTGCGCCATTATTAACAATGTGAGGAATGTTACAGAGTGTCTCGATATTATTGACCACGGTAGGTTTACCCCAGAGACCACTCAATTGAGGAAACGGAGGTTTTGCCCTCGGCGTGGCCCGTTTCCCTTCCAGGGCATTCAGGAGCGCCGTTTCCTCACCGCACATATACCGGCCTGCGCTTGTATGCAAATGCATCTCCAGGCTGTACCCACCAGAACCAAATATATTTTCCCCAAGGTAATGACTGCTGTATGCCTCTGTCAGGGCCGCTGCCAGCCGCTTTGCAGCTACCTTGTAAGCCCACCTGAGAAAGATATAGGAAATGTCTGCCTGGATTGCATAAGCGCTGATAATCATTCCTTCGATGAGTTGGTGCGGGTTTCCCTCCATCAGCATACGGTCCTTGAAGGCACCGGGTTCCATCTCATCGCCATTAGCGATCAGGTACTTGGGACGCGGCGCAGCATCACCCATGGGAACAAAACTCCATTTCTGTCCCGTGTTGAACCCTGCGCCGCCGCGGCCCCGCAAGTTGGCATTCTTTACCATATCCTGCACTTCCTTAGGCGTCATGCCCCCAAGCGCCTTCCTGGCAGCCTGATACCCGCCCTTCTCTTCGTATTCCTTTATGCTCAAGGGCCGGCCGTCGGGTCGCATATCCCCGGTAAGCGGACGGTCCATCAGCTTTGTCCCTCACTATAGGTACTCAGGATATTATCAATCAGCACCTGGCTTACATTGGTGTAAAGCGTGTCGTCAATCATTATTGCAGGCGCTCCATCGCAGGCCCCGAGACAGGGGACAGGCAGCAGGGTAAACCTGCCGTCAGCAGTGGTTTCACCAGGTTGAATCCCCAGCCGCTCCTGCAAGTGATCAAGTATCTCCTCATAGCCCATGACCCAACAACTGATTGTCGTGCATATCAGAATGACATGCCTGCCGACTTGCCGGCGGAAAATAAGATTATAAAAAGTGGCCACGCCGTCCAGTTCTTCAGGCGTCATCTCCAGGACCCCGGCAATATCACGGATGCCGGCATCGGAAACCCATCCGCGATAGCGCTGAACAATCTTCAGGGCCTCGACGCAGGCAGCCCTTTTCCGTCCGGAATTGCCGTACTTCGCGAGTTCCCTTTCAATCTCCTCTCTTTCCTTTTCCGTTAACATAAAACACCAAAAAACAGGCAATGGGCTATAGGCAATAGACCATAGGTCTTACGACAAGAAAAAAACAGGCAATGGGCTATAGGCAATAGGCTATTGGTCTCACCACAAGAAAGAGTCATTTTTCTTTTTTTTGTTTTGCCCATTGCCTATCGCCTATCGCCTATTGCCTATCGCCTATTGCCTATCGCCTATCGCCTATTGCCTATCGCCTGTTTTTTTCATCTGTCCACATCTCCCAGGATAAAATCAATGCTCCCTATAATAGCTATAAGGTCCGCAATCTCAAGACCGCGCGTCATCACGGGCACCATCTGCAAATGAGGGAAAGAGGGGGTGCGGATACGCGTACGGTATGACATGGTATTGCCATCGCTGACAAGATAATAAGTATTATTCCCTTTTGCGGCTTCTATGCCGAACGCCGCCTCACCCGCAGGGACGACGGGACCCCAGCTTACATTGAGGAAGTGAGTAATGAGCGTTTCAATATCATGCATAGTGTGTTCTTTAAGAGGCGGAGTTGCCAGAGGATGGTCCGATTTGTAGGGGCCGGGGGGCATATGTTCCAGGCACTGCCCGATAATTCTCAGGCTCTGGCGCATTTCCTCAACACGTACTGCCGCCCTGTCATAGCTGTCGCCGTTTACACCCGTAGGGACATCGAATTCAAACTGTTCATATCCTGAGTAAGGCCTTTTCTTCCTGAAATCCCATTCAAAGCCGCAGGCCCGGAGGTTGGGGCCGGTGACACCCATATCAATTGCTTGATCGAGGGTGAGTGCGCCGACATTTTTGGTCCGGCCTTTTATAATGCTGTTCTGCATGACGATGGTATCGTACTCATCCAGCCTCGCAGGCAAATACCTGATAAAATCGCGCACCATAGTGTCCCAACCTTCAGGAAGGTCCTGTGCCACTCCGCCTATCCTGAACCAGCTCGGATGCATGCGGCCTCCGCAAATAGCTTGAATAATGTCAAAGGCGCGTTCGCGGTCATTAAACATATAGAATACAGGTGAAAGCTGTCCAAGGTCCTGTGCAAAAGTGGCGTACCAGACAAGATGGCTGATAATGCGGAATAGTTCGGCAGTCATAATCCGTATAACCTTTGCCCTGTCAGGGACCTCGATACCGGCAAGTTTTTCGACTGCCAGGACATAGGGGAAGTTGTTCAATACTCCGGCCATGTAATCAATACGGTCCGTATAGGGTATAAAAGTGTGCCATGACTGCCGCTCCCCCATTTTCTCCTGCCCTCGATGGTGAAACCCTATGTCCAACACTGCATCAACAATCTCCTCTCCGTCCAGAGCAAGTATGATGCGGAGTACGCCGTGAGTTGCGGCATGGTGGGGACCAAGATTGAGAAACATGAAGTCCGTATCGCGGCCGGCCCCTGTCAAACCCCAGTCTTCGGGTCTGAATTTCAAAGCCTGCTCTTCAGCTTCATCTTTTTTCACCGTGAGGTGAAAAGGGCCCATTTCGGTGCGGCGGGCCGGATGTTCCTTGCGCAGTGGATGCCCCTTCCAGAGCTGGGGCATCAGGATCCTGCGAAGGTTGGGATGGCCTTCGACTGTGATGCCGAACATGTCCCATATTTCGCGCTCATACCAATTGGCGGAAGGCCAGACATCAGTGATTGTAGCAACGGCGGGATATTCGCCCCTTAGCGCCACCTTGATCCTGATGTCCTCATTCCGCTCATATGACAGCAGATGGTAAACCATTGTAAAATCACTGTCCGGCTGATTCTGCCTGTGTTCGCGGACACGTTCGTCTATAGCGGTGAGATCGTAAAGCATACGATAGGGACGGTCTGTTTCTGTTTTAAGGTACCGGAGCACATCGTGCACCTTTTCTTTAGGGACCCAGAGTGTGGGCATGCCGTCGCATGTCGTCTGCGAGGTCACATCATGGCCGCCATACCTGGTTTGCAATTCCCGGATGATGTCGGCGCCGTCGTTAACCATGAAATTCCCTCCAGGTACACCTGCGGCTTTGCTCAATCAGATCAGCCAACCCTGACCCAAATCTGAGCGCCTGAATGCACAAGTTATTTATTAGCAGACCCTTAAATCTTATCAGGAGAAGGCAATGTTGTAACACGTTGCCTTGCGTCCCTTTTAAGGTCGCGCATGACAGGAAGCTCAGGCCGCCCGACGCCTTGCGGTCCTACTACCCAACTTAAAGGCCGCCGTTCCTTGCCTACCGCATCCCTCAGAAGCAGCAGCCCTTCCATAAATGCTTCCGGGCGGGGCGGACAGCCAGGTACATATACGTCCACCGGAAGAAACGAATCAACGCCCTGGACCACGCTGTAGATGTCAAACATCCCCCCCGAATTAGCGCACGATCCCATGGAGATCACCCACCTGGGCAGCATCATTTGCTGGTATAGCCTTTCCACAATGGGAGCAGCTTTTATAAAAACCGTGCCGGCTATAACGATCAGGTCCGCTTCTCTCGGTGTGCCGCGGAGCACCTCGGAACCGAACCTGGCAATATCGTATTTGCTCGTGAGGCTTGTAGCCATTTCGACAAAACAGCAGGAAAGACCGAAATTAAAAGGCCAGAGCGAGTTCTTCCTGCCCCAGGCGAGAAGGTCCTGAAGACGGGCAAAAATTATGTTGCCCCTGACTGCGTCTGCTACGGGGTCCGCGTCGGGCATTCCGGTCTCGCCGGGCTTATGTAACGACCATTGCATAGGCCTTATAATATGCCTCCGTCAAAAATTGACCTCTTTTTTTATGTGTCTATTCCTCTCGCCCCAATCCAGCGCCCCCATTCGCCAGAGGTAGACCAGTCCGGACATGAGGATGCCTATGAAGAGCAGCACCTCCAGATACCCAGCCCACCCCGTCTCACGAATGGAGACGGCCCAGGCATAGATAAAAACAGCCTCGAGATCGAAAATTACAAAGAACATTGCCACAAGGTAGAACTTGACATCAAAACGGACCCGTGCAGAGCCTGTAGGAACAATGCCGGACTCATAGGGCTCGCCGGTCAGCCGCTCTCTGTGCCTCTGCCCCAGGAAGTAAGACATCCCGAGCATCGATGCTATGAGAACTACGACAGCGCCTAAGTATACAGCGAGAGGCCAGAAAGGAACAGCAGCTGACGAATAACTGCTCACCTGGCTCCGCCTCTTGTGCGCGCTGTTTTTTGAGGCCGTGCAACGCCTGCCTTATCTATCTCCTTTAAAACAGCGTGGCCGCCAAACTCGTTTCGCAAGGCCGCCTGGAGTTTATCCGAAAAAGATTCGGTCTCTCTGGAACGGAACCTATCGAACAGCGCTATAGCTGTCACAGGGGCAGGAACACCGAGTTCGACGGCCTGTTCTACTGTCCACCGCCCTTCACCTGAATCCTCCACATAACCCTTGATCTGAGAAAGATCTTTGTCTTTTTTGAAGGCATGTTCGACAAGTTCCAGTAGCCACGACCTGACGACACTCCCGCGGTTCCATAAATGGGCGACTTCCTCAAGATTGAGACCGGCAGCATAAGGCGAGGCATGTAAAATCTGGAACCCTTCTCCGTAAGCGGCCATAAGGCCGTACTCGATGCCATTATGCACCATTTTAACAAAATGCCCGGCGCCTGCAGTACCACAGTAGAGATAGCCCTCTTTAGGTGCGAGAGTCTTCAAAACCGGTTCTATACGCTTATAGTCTTTTCTGTCTCCCCCGGCCATAAGACTGTATCCCTCTTTCAGTCCCCATATACCACCGCTGACCCCAATATCCATGTAACTTATGCCGCGCTCCCCAAGTTGCTGCGCGTGCATTATATCGTCCTTGTAAAAGCTGTTTCCGCCATCTATAACAAGGTCTCCATCTCCCAGCACCCCTTTTAGATGTTCAATGGCATCGTCAACAGGCTCGCCTGCCGGGATCATCAGCCATACCACCCGGGGCCGTTTCAGAAGCCCGGCCAGCTCCTCAAGCGATGCTGCAGCCCTGGCGCCCCGTGTCCCCTGCACAGCCTCTTTAGTTCTTTCAGCAGATTGGTCGTACACGATGACCGCATGCCTGCCTTTGAGCAAACGTTTTACCATATTCATCCCCATTTTCCCAAGTCCAATCATGCCGATTTGCATAAAATCTCCTTAAAAATATGGCAATAGGCTACGGGCAATGGGGTCAAACAAAAAATGATTTTTTATTTTCCTATTGCCTATCGCCCTTATTTTATATTCTTTTTTGTCCTTATCCCACCCTGAATGAGAAATATGAGAACATATATAGCCATAATCAAAATAAAGAAATTACGAGGCGTCATGCCCGGATTGATAATATGGGCCCTGTCCACGCCGTTTATGCTCATGACATATGCCTCGACATTAGCAATCTCCTGCTGTGTAAGAGTATTGGTATCTCCGAAAGCTAACATGCTGAGTGAAGGCCGGTTGCCGGAAGGTACAGAACCATGCTGTATAAACCGGTCTATGTTAGCCGCAAATGTCTTCGGGTCCTTGCTGTATAATTCACTCTGTACAGGATTGAGCGGGGGGACCTTGCCGTCATCAGAACCTGGATTCGGTACGCCGACGGTCCCTTTAGGGCCATGGCAACTGGAACAATAATTTTTAAATAATACAGCACCCCGTTCGCTGCTCCCGATTACACGCGCAGCCTCTCCTGTTATTTCCCCTGAAGCTGCCTCCATGGATGCTTGATGTTTCCCATCCATTTTTTGCATGTTTTCGAGTTGTGGAGATAGTTGCTTTGAAGATCCGGCCTCTGCAGCACCGCCCTGCTGCGAAGCACTGACGTTGCCCGTACCCAAAAGGTATGAAACTAATATATCCACCTGCTGACCTGACAGCGCGTTGAATGCAGGCATTATGGTATTGGGATTGTGCGATCTGGGATTTCGTATCTGCTCAACGATCCATGCGCGGCCTTTGCCTGCGAGCCCACCCCTCGACAATGCGGGACCTATAGTGCCGCCTGTGCCTTCTACACTGTGGCAAGCCGTGCATCCTGCAGTTTGAAACATTTGCATACCGCTGTCCCTTTGTCCAGCCTGCCCGGACGGGGCTGATTGCTGCGGACCTTCCACCCCGGGCTTTGCAGTACTACTGACGGCCACCTCAGCGCGGCCGGGACTGTAGTAGCCAATAAGTGTCAGCGCAAGGAGCGTTACGCAAAAAATAAAACCGCAGAGCATTACAAAGGGCCGGCGGAGAGGATTTTTGTCGGGGTTACGGTCAACAAATGGCAGCATGACAAGGAGCAGCACAATAATCGTCGGCACCCCGACGGTGCCGACAGGCTCAAGAGGTCCGTGAAAATATTTGAGTGCCTGGTAAATGAAGAGATAGTTCCACTCCGGCTTTGGCACATAAGTAGTATCCAGAATATCTACTGGCCCTGCAAACCGTGGCGGGAAAAATACCGAAAGAAAGATGAGCAGAACGAAGATACCCGTCCCCATGACTATGTCCTTATATGCCTGGTCAGGCCAGAACGGTCCGTTAACTTTCCTCTTTATCGCATCCCACGGGCCTACAGCGCCTGAGGTCCTGAATGCAATAAAATGTATTCCAAATAGAGCAAGGAGCGCCAGCGGAAAGACAGAGGTGTGCATAACAAAAAGGCGGGAAAGGGTCAACTGCCCCATGTTTTCACCACCGCGCAGCAGACGTTTTACCAAGTCGCCTATTACAGGTGTGGTGCCCGCAATACTGGTGCCCACTTCACCAGCCCAATAGCCGCTCTGGTCCCATGGCAGCGGAGCGCCGGTAAAACTAAATGCCATAGTGGTCAGAACAAGCAGCACTCCTGCCAGCCATACCAGTTCACGTGGTTTCTTGTATGCTCCCCAGATAAAAACGCGCAGCATATGGACAACCACAACAACGATCATGAGGTTGGCGCCCCAATAGTGCAGGCCGTGCATCAGCCAGCCAAACGGCACTTCGGTCCGCAGGTAGCTGAGGCTGTCGTATGCATGGTCTATGGTCGGGACATAGAAGAATATCTGCATGATCCCTGTCACTGCCTGAAGAGCAAAAATTATGAGGATGGCGCTGCCCTCAGTGTAGAAAAAACTGGGGCCGCCGGGAATCTGTTCATCCAGCGACAGGCGGAGCAGACTGGAAAGCGGCCACCGCTCATTGATCCACCGGTTAATCCATCCGATAAGGCGTGATTCCATTATATGTTCCTCCTCAGGCTATCGGAATTTTCTCAGGAGTCCCTACCCTGAACCGCTCCCACTTTATGAACAGGTTTCCGTTATCAATCCTTGCCGGCAGTGTATCGAGGGGGCGCGGCGCAGGACCGCCGAGCACTTTGCCGTCAGGGGCAAACACGCTGGCATGGCAGGGACATTCGAACCGCCCTGATTGCTGGTCCCATTGGTAGTAGCACCCTAAATGGGGGCAAATAGGAGAAAAGACAGTTATTACATCAGGTGAATGTTTGATGACCCAAGCAGAATGCAACACCGTGGTATGGATGTATGCCTCGTCCGGTTCGGCCCTGAACCGTATGTCCACAGGCCTCCCCTCCGGCAGTGAGCTTATTGCAGCCACCTTCAGCCACTCGCTTCTTCGAGCTTTGGCCGCTGATCCTGCCAGCGAACGTAAAAAGGGAATGCCCGCTATAAACACATTCACTGCTGCAATAATGCCGAGCAGCCATTTGAGAAAGCGTCGTCTAGTTGTTTCCTCCTGTCCGGCTTCCGGAGTATAGCCCTTTTGTTCCATTCCCTCTCCTTCATTTGCTCTGCTGAAACTGCATTTGTAAAAAGCTTACCACATTTTTATACGATGGGCAAATTTTTCAATAAGCACTGATTTTCATGAGCAAAACACCCTTTTTAAGCACAACTCCGGGTCCTTGCTCAGAAGCGCCTACTTTTGGCTGTGGTTAATTGGATTATTTGGGTTTATGTCTGCCAGGGTTTAACTTTTTGCACCAGTGTGTTAAATTAGAAGCATTGACGCCAGGTTTCACATCAGACTGAAATAGTAAAAAAACGATCGGAGGCATATTGAATTGTTTCCCCAGTCGCCATCTTCACACATCACAACTTTGTTTCTTGATATAGGAGGGGTGCTGCTCAACAACGGTTGGGACCGCGGATTACGGCGGAAGGCTGCCGAGACGTTCCGTTTGGATTACGAAGAAATGGACGAGCGCCACCACCTTACCTTCGGTACTTATGAGGAAGGCAAACTTAGCCTGTACGAATATTTATACCAGGTTATATTCTATAACGAACGCTCTTTTACAATGGAGGACTTTACTGCCTTCATGTTCGGACAATCGAGGTCCTTTCCCGAGATGATAGACTTCATACGCAAACTGAAGGAACGCTACAATCTCAGGACAGTCGCTATCAGCAACGAGGGAAGGGAACTCACTATACACCGCATCAACAAATTCGAACTTGGTACGTTCATCGATATATTTATCTCATCCTGTTTCGTGCATTACAGAAAGCCTGATGTAGATATTTACCGCATGGCGCTGGACATTGCAAGAGTGCATCCGTCTAAAGTGGTCTATATAGATGACCGTTCAATGTTTGTAGAGGTTGCCAATAGCCTTGACATCCATGGCATTCACCACACAGGTTATGAATCCACTCGCACAGCCCTGGAGGCGTTCGGCCTCGAACTCCCATAGAAGGCAGGAGAAGGGGAGCGCTTAGTACTTCGACGCGAGTCCTGTCTTCCTACTCGCTTAACAAGACCTTCATTCCCGGAGAAGAAACAAAAACAAGAAATGAGCGCTATTGCGGATAGATTATAATCCGCGCAAACGCTCTTTTTGCACTGATGCTCACCGCAGTGAAAACATAGCAAATTGATGTTATAATCCAGTGCGCGGGGAAAAACAACGAAGAAGTGGCGACTTTCAAGTACTCGCATAACTTTGGATAGTCCATCGGCGCAGGGCATGATTCAGGAGGTGGGGAATGGAATCAGAGGCTCAAGCTGTAGATAGAGAGCATAAGGGATTGTTGTCATCGCTGGAAATTCCTTCTATTCCTGCCGTTGCGCTTAAAATTATCCATGTACTGGGGGATAGTCAGTTATCCTCACAGGACCTGGAAAAAATAGTGACTCTTGACCAATCGATAACTATAAAGCTGCTTCAGGTGGCAAACTCTCCGCATTTTTCACGCGGCGGCGAGATTGGGAAAGTGAGCGATGCAATAATGCGGATAGGGTTTGAGACCGTGCGTTCACTTGTGGTAATGGCGTCTCTCCGGGGCCTGCGGCAAAAGAGTTGTGATGTAGACAAGCTCATTTGGGAACATGGCGCTGCTGTCGGGGTTGGCGCCACTGTTATAGCCCGCAGACTGGGGTTCGACCACCCTGGTGATTTCCTCGTTCCTGCTCTGCTTCATGACGTTGGAAAAGTGATTCTTAACAGAAGCGCTCCGTCTGTATATTCAAAAGTGATCGCACAGGTATCTAGCGAAGGGGTGCCATTTGCAAAATCTGAACAGACTTTTTTTGGTCAGACACATGCAAACATTGGAGCCTATGCAGCCTCGGTCTGGAGGCTCCCTGCCGATATATCTTCGGTCATCGCTATGCATCATGAGGACATTGAAACAGTTCGGATAGAAGCTGACACTAAAGAAAAACTGTTAGTGGTTATGCTGGCTGATTCTTTGTGTTCCAAGCTTGGGTTTGGGTTATGCGCTCCTTCGACGGGACGGGAAACGCAATACCTCGCACTTTTCGGCGTTAAAGACCCTGCCTGGCTGGACCAGGCTGGGGACGAGATTCGAGAAGCGTTCCCTGAATATCGCAACTGTTTGGTTGGTGATTAACCATGATAACAGCCCCGAATTTATTTGAGAGATAATACCACTGAATTGAGTTATGCCAAATACTAACGGTGATACAGAGAATATCTTGCTCGGAGCTATTACCGACCCTATTATTGCTGCCACTCCGGAGGGTCGGCTTATTTACAACAAGGCTGTTCTTGAGTTGGGCGATATTGTTCCTTGCTTAGCGAACCGGCCTTTCTGTGCAGGGGACAAATGCGTACTATCCGGAAGTGAGTGTTTACTGCGCTGGAATGTATGTCCAGCGTCTTACTTCGATATTTTTTTTACGCATCCGGAGCGTAACCAGCGTTTTCGTATTGTGACACGGCATGTAGACGGACACAGTATTCTCCACTTTAAACCTGTGTTAAATGAATCTTCCGTAAAAAAAGACTCTGTAACCGAGTTGCCCTATATGGAGGTTTTGGCTGACGCCGTATCATGGGAAATCGTTCGTGCTCAAAGACACGGAGGTCAATTTGGCGTTTTTTTTCTGGATATATTGCGGTTCAACGTTGTTAATACAACACTTGGTCGTGAAAAAGGCGATGAGATACTGAAGACAATCTCGGACAGGCTTAAGAAGATATTAAGAGCGACCGACATGGTTGCCCGCCAGGGGGCCGATGTCTTTGTTGTCATTGCCTCGCCTGGAGATAGTGGGCTGCGAGGGCTTGTTGCATTGGGTCAGAAGCTCATCAAGATCGTGACCGGTCCTATTTCAGTCGGAGGGACCATTATCAGCGTATCCTGCTGTGTCGGGATTTCGGTGTTCCCGTCTAATGGCGACAATTTCCCTGAGCTTTTAAAGACAGCAGACATTGCATTGCATAATGCAAAAAAAACAGGGAGAAACGAGTTAAGGTTTTACAGCGCAGAGATGGATAAAACTGCTGTGGAGTCGTTGGAACTGGAGAATGGGCTGCAATCTGCGCTGGGGGACAACGAATTCCTGCTTTACTACCAGCCTCAGGTTGACATGGGCGGGGATACAATAGGGACTGAAGCTTTACTCAGATGGGATATGCCGGGGAAGGGACTAATCCCTCCGCTCAAGTTTATCCCGCTGGCTGAGCAGTCGGGCTTTATTATCGAAATTGGACGATGGGTAATAAACGAGGCTTGCCGGCAAATACGCTGTTGGCTCAATGAAGAACATATAGAGATGTGTGTATCTGTCAATTGTTCGACAAAACAGTTTCGGGATCTTGATTTGATACCCACAATATCAGAGGCTTTAAAAAAACATAATGTCCCCCCACGCTTATTGTGCATTGAAATCACTGAAAACGTGGCAATGGACGACCCTGCAAGAGCCATTAAAATCATGCACCAAATAGCTGAGATGGGGGTTGTTCTGGCTATTGACGATTTCGGAACAGGCTATTCATCGCTGAATTATCTGAAACAATTCCCTGTAAGCAAATTAAAGATCGACAAATCGTTTGTTGGCAATATTACCACCGATAAGGCTGACGCGAATATTGTAACTTCGATTATTAACCTTGCCCATACCTTTGGGTTGAAAGTGGTCGCTGAGGGAGCAGAGACGGTAGAACAGGTAGAGTTTTTACGCAAGTTGAAATGCGATGAAATACAAGGGTATTTTATTAGTAAGCCTCTGCCCGCCGCTGATTTTATAGAGCTGGTGATAGCGTCCCGGTTGTTTCTTGTATAGACCGCGACGGCGCACTTTCCAAAAGAAACCTTGTGCCCCGGTATAAAACCTACTGTGAGTGGTTCATGAAGCACATCTCAGGGCAAAGTCCCGCCTGTGCTGTTACAGATAGCGTTTTGCTATAATTCAGAATAGTACAAGCTCCAACGGATAATCAAATATGATGAAGAAAAGTAGAGTTACTACGCATGACGGATGGGTCCTCTATATCCTGAACTGTAGAGGGGACCGCCTATACACAGGAATCAGTAACGATTTGAAAGGTCGCCTTAAGGCTCATAAAGAGGGAAGCGGCAGTAAGTTCGTGAGGGCCTTCAGTCCGTTTGCACTGGTAGGGATTGTCCCCTGCAAAGATGGCACAGAGGCCAGAAAGCTGGAGTGCAAAGTGAAAAAGATGAGAAGACATGAGAAATTGGATTTCCTGATGGCACATCAGGGAGCTGGCTGTTTGAATCAACGCTGTGACTAACAAATAGCGGGCTGTCAGGCCTCGATCTTGAGGTGCGTGCTTCTGCAGGAGAATTCTCATCACTCGTAAGAAGTTCTCATCAGGATTGTGAAAAACTGCGGGGTATTCTTAGTGTCGGTAGCGATGTCGTGAATCCGCGACTTCGTGACGGCGTGCTGATCCTGGATCAGCGGGTGAGCAGGAAAAAGAGGAAAACTGGATGACAATGGTCGTTTATCACGTTTTTATCACGTTTTAAGGTATAATAAAACCCTGTAGCCCCCTTAGCTCAGTAGGATAGAGCACAGGTTTCCTAAACCTGGGGCCAGAGGTTCGATCCCTCTAGGGGGCACCAAGTTTTTCCCAAAATTTCAGCCAGTTGCAATTTTGTCGGAATTCCCTGTTTCTTCGACTGTGACAGAATTGTGACAAACATCAAGAATCTCCACCCCTCCCTCAAGGATTCAGGATAATGGTGTGCAATTCCGGGGACACCTTAGTTAGCTCCGAATTGAGGTTCAAATTGGGAGCTTATTTAACGCATTTAACAAATGCGCTGTGAAGAATCTCCGGATCGTTGGTGATCAACGGTAGGTTAAGATGCCTTGCTGTTCCTGCTATAAGTCTGTCGTGCAGTTCAGGAATATCGGTGATTTCAAAGGCCGCTTTGATTATGTCTATCGATAGTGGTTCCTCGATGTAATTCATGGAGCCTGAAATTATTTTTTCTATGTCAGACACCGAAACTGGGATTCTCTTTTTTTCATGCAGGTAGGCGATTTCAAAGGTCACTACAGCAGGGATGACAATAATATTTTCCCCTTCATCCGCCATTTTTAGGATCGTGTCAACGGTATCACTTATAACCTTTACACCATTCAGGAATTTTATGATTGCCTGAGTGTCAATCACATATTTGTTCATGCCTAATTGTTGGCCTCGTCCAATAAATGTTTTTGCGAAGCATGGTTAAGTTGTTTCAGATCGGATTCCATACCTTCATAATCAATAGACTGGCCTTTAAAGAGTCCTCCGATTTTCACAACCTTTTTTTGTTTCTCCGGGAATATGACAAGAACTTCTGCCGGCCCTTCTACTAACGGCTTTTCAATCAGTTCGATTATTCCGTCATGGTAAATAGCTTTTACTGCATTCATAATTAACACCTCCTCCTACAGTCGCTATCAGATAGCTCTTAGTTTACCGTTTCCTTCGATTGCAAACTCTTAAGCAGCCTTTCTTTCAGTCCTATCAAAGTGAGGCCGACAATTTCACCGGTAGCCTCAATATACCGCACGACCTCTCCTTCGCCAATATCAACTCCGAGAGCCTTTTGCGGCTCGCCGATACTGATATATAGGACATCGGCTTCCTCGTCATAGTCCCAGTTAAGGTTCTCTTTTTTATCGAGTATCTTTATCGCTTCCATAGGGTCTGCGGTTTAAACCGCATATTTCACCGGCAAGAGCCGGTCAAGAGAAACATGCCGTGAAGCGTCGAGAATTTCTATGCCGATAATTCTATCGTCCTCTCCAATATCCAGCACTATATCTTCAGAAACCCGCTTGTTAATCACATCCTGTTTCCTGTCGTCAAACCTGATGTAAAGAAGGTCTGTCTTGTCGTTATAAACAATGTTCATTTCATACCTCCCATTTGCCGTAAAAAACATACACTGTCACGGTAACGATTTTATCGCCCTCTATGAGATAAAAAACTTCCACCCTTTTTTGTTCATAATACTTATTATGACGATTTTGCTTGAAATCGTAAACCTTGGCTTTACCGATTCGTCCATATTTTGCCGGGATTGAAAGGCCGCTTTGAACAACGTCCTTGATTTCGGCTTCGTTAGTGCCCCTCTCCTCGGCACGTTCCATTGTATGTGGGTCAATGACTATTTCCATGACTGTTAGAAATAATCGTAACAAGAGCCGCTATGATTAATCAATGCTTCAACGTGCAAAGCCGGTTAACGAAAGACACCCAGTTAAGAGCCGTAAATCCCTGCCCTTTTTATTTCCACTTTATTCCAAACTTTCTCAGGTGAGACTCATACCATCTTCTCATTAATTTTGTCATGCGAGAGAGTTTATAATAATGATCCATGCGCTGGTATAGCTCGAATATGAGAAGATTTATAAGACTTACCGTTTCTTTGAAATACAACGACTTATGGTGTTTATTGGACGTTCTGGAGGTGACATAATAAGGTATATATACCTTAATTATGAGCCAATTCCCGGATAATTAGTTTATGAGGAGCGATTGGTTATGTGCTTGTTTTTAAGCTTTTTTCATATAAAAATTCAGGGTCTATATCTAAATGGTTTGCCCATTCGATACTGTCAAACTTGATTGTCACAGAGTTAAATAAAGACAAGTCCTGCAATTCAGCAAACTTTCCGGTGTTTAAATAAGGAGAAACATCAAATATTCTTTTTTCGATGTTCCCAAATTCAAGCAGCAATTTATAACCATCTAACGGTTTTACACTTGTTACAGACGCATACATGACTGGAAGCGCTCCCTCCTGAAAGTTCTTCAACGCACGGCAGTTTGCGCCGCTGCAAGTGTTTCATAGAGGCGTTCAGGGGCAATATCAGCTCCGTTGGGCCATGCTATTGTCCCTCCCTCGACAGTGGCTTTACTGAAAAAATCCAAATCTGTCAAAGGAACGAACATAGGGCCGCCCTTAAGATAATCCACAAAATCCACATCCCCCTCGATACCGTTATCGAATACAATGTGATACACATAATCCTTAACGTAGGTGATGGATTTAATTTCATTCATATTCCACATAATTTGGACCTCACTTCAACGGTTCAATTTTCTTAATTTCCTTCCCTGCCTGGGCCAACTCCCAGGCTTCGCTCAGTTCAGACTGACGAAAATCAATCCACTCCCTCACTAGCCTGAGAGCTGTCTTTGATTCCAGGTCGCCTCGTAAAAATGTTGCCGCTGAAATCGAGCAGGGCATTCTTTCCCTGGTATTCAACATGCATATGTGGCGGATTGTGCTCATGGTAAAACATTCTGATAACTATTCCAAAAAAAGTTGATATAACCGGCATCCTATCCTCGAATCGTAAGCACGCTCAAGAGCAGCGCCCGTTTGTAGTCTTCAATTAATTATAGCAAATCTAACCGGGTTATAGAGTGCTTTACTGTCCCTTATCCTTTCCAGGTTTTCACAGAGCGAGAAATCAAGGTCAACCGAGGCGCGGGAATATTCACTATAGAACAAAGCTATGGCATTTCCGCCCTTTAGCCCACATAATTCATAAATTGTAACAAGAAAAAGATAGCCAACAGTCCTGAACCCTTGGTATTATTGAATCTGCGAAGATCAAAATCCCAAAGAAAGGACGTTGGCTATATGACAAAGTGTATCACAAAACAGCTCATTTTTTCCTTCATCCGGAAGCATCAAGTAACAGTAGATTTTGAGGGGGGAGAGATCACCTCAGATGCAGGGTTATTGTTGATCCGGCAGGCAGACAATAATTTGCATTTGACAACGGGAATGGCCGGATGCATAGAGGATGGACGTGACAGCAGGTATTCAGATCACAGCATGGTGGACATGCTTCGGCAGCGGATTTATCAGGTAGTGGCAGGGTATGAGGATTGTAACGATGCAAACCTTCTGAGGAAAGACCCTGCACTGAAGACAGCATGCGACAGGCTACTCAGCGATAAAGATCTTGCCTCACAGCCGACCCTCTCACGGCTTGAGAACTCGGCAACGTCGAAGGATTTATACCGGATGGCAGAGAACTTTTTAAAGCTGTATATCCGGCGTACCAGGAAACGGAAACCCAAGCGGATTATTCTTGACCTTGACGGTACTGACGATCCCACCTATGGCAACCAGCAACTTACGTTCTTTCACGGCTATTATGACCAATACATGTATCATCCGTTGGTGATTTATGATGCCGATACTGGAGCGCTCGTCAGTGCCGTATTACGAGCAGGCAACCGTCATGCAAGTTACGGGGCAACAGCAATACTCAAGAGAATCATCCCAGATTGAAAAAAGCGTTTCCGGACACAAGGATAATCATTCGGGGTGATGCCGGGTTTTCCATCCCGGCACTCTATGAATACTGCGAAAAAGAAAACCTTGGCTATTTAATCGGCCTTATCCGTAACGATGTTCTGGAGCGGATGATAGAAGAACTGCTACAGAAAGCGCACGAGCAATATAAGGAAACGAATAAGAAGCAGCGGCTATTTTCGGAGGGGTTATATAAGGCCAAGAGTTGGGAAAAGCAACGGCGGGTTATCATGAAGGCAGAATGGTTGGAACAGGGAACCAATAGACGTTTTGTGGTAACCAATCTTTCTCTGAAAGCAAAATCCTTGTATGAATTCTATACGGAACGGGGCGGCACATGTGAAGTGCGTATCGATGAATTCAAAAACGGACTCAAAGCGGACAGGCTCAGCTGTCATCGGTTTATGGCCAATCAGTTTCGGTTGTTTATCCATATGGCAGCGTACTGGTTGGTGTTGAGACTCAGGGAAGCGCTCTTAAATACCGAGTTTGCCTCGTTGCAGATACAGCAACTGAGGCTGAAACTGTTGAAGATTGGCGGGCAGGTACTGCAGAGTGCACGGAGAGTATGGTTCCGGCTTGCAAGCGGGTATCCCTGGAAAAATATATTCGCGATGGCACACCATCGGCTCCTCGCCGATACCTGTTAAACACTTATTGAAAACAAATAAAGGATAGCCTCAAACACTGCTCACGGGAGAGGTGCGCTAAAAACTGCCACCAAAGCATTCATCAAAGACGTTTCTTAGTTCCGCAGAGACCATATTCATTTGGAAAACAACTTATGACCAGACAAGTTCCTCCTCTTGCCACAAAAACCCGCAAAAAAATGTCTTATGAGAAATTTATTAATAATGTGGGTTAGGACAAGCATTTTCATAAGATCGTCGTCAGAGAACATAGCTATGATACCAAGCTTTCTTATTTCGTCAAGTTTTGATATTTCCATGACTACTCTTTTTGCTCATACATATTCACCAAATATTCAAAGCACACATTCACATGAACAACATCGTGCTTGGCTCTTACAGTGTCCGTGCTCGTGCTTGTGCACGCTGTCTGACTCGCAAAGCAACCTGATTGTAGAGTTGAGAATTCTCGGCACAAAGGGTAACAACAAGACCAAAGTCTTGCGTATCTATGTCATCTGGAGCCCATGTTCTCTGGGTTCGAACTACAAGATAGTATTCATTCCCATAGTTACGTTGTGATCTTTCTGCACGCTTCATAACGCATTCACCTCGCTGAAGTGTACATTTTCCTCTTGTTGCAGCGTTGATATTAAAACTCATTCTGAATTTCGAGTTTGTGTCAAAGCCGGAGGGTCTGCGTCTAAAGGCGTCATGCACTTGGTCTATTCCCTGGCCACGAATTAGAAAAAACTCCATTGCAACTCCGATATAGTCAAGACGGCGACGGCGGACTGGTGGATCGTAGGCCAAAGTGACAATTATCTTCCGTTCTCCATTAGCGTATCGGAATGCATCTGGAATAGGGATGGCAAACACATTAAAGTGATCTATCGGCATGGTGCCTTGGTACACCATTGTTACCCGCCGGTCAAGCGACTGAAGAGCGTCGGATTCGGATGGCAAGCCGTATCCGCAGACTCGGAGAGAGGCATCTTGTGAGTTTAACCGCCTTATGGTTGCTTCTGGAATGTCAGCAGTGGAAGCAAGAACAGCACGAATGAGGTTAGGAGTCGGACGCTCTCCAAGGTCTGCCCGCAGGCCATGCTCTATCAGAGCTGCAAGCCGAGCCACGCGGGGAGCGGCAAAGCTCGTTCCGCGGTCGTATGAGAAAAGTTGCTGAGTAGGTTGATGGCTAAAAGACATTACTGCCGTGCCTGGTTCTTGGTCGATTCGGCGAACGCTACTCCCAAAACCTGTGAAGACAAGGTTCCCACCATAATGGACAATTTCCGGCTTGATGGCCCCATTAATTCCCGGCCCTATGCGAGTAAATGGGGAAGGCTCGTCAACTCCGGCAAGGGGTCTTGCAATATCGCCGTTGCTACTTCCTGCTGCAATGGCAGGAGTATTATGCTGTGCCAGACTTCCCACCGTTAAGGCTATGGCTGCTGTAGCAGGATCGCATAGACCAGTTAACGAATTGAAGAGTAGACCAGGGTAAGACCTCAATGCGGTTTCGGCATCAGAAGCATTCACGCCGTAAGCCTCATCGTGATTCCCTGCAGAAACAACCAAAACGACTTTCCGTTCCCGCGCAAGAAGGTCAAGTTCCTCGGCCCATAGAGATTGGCGCGATGTTGCCGAAGCAAATACGGGCATTCCACTTCCGAGTGAGAGATTGAAGACTCGACAGTCGTAGGGCTGCTGCCGAAAGATATCGATAGCCTCACGCATCTGGTTTATAATGAGCTTCTCTTCGTCAAATTCATTGCGATCGTTCAGCACACGGGCGCTGAAAAGCGTAATCGGAGAGGCGAACTGCCCCGCCTCATAACAGGCTCGTACATCCCCAAAAACTGCAAGCCCCGCTACCATGGTTCCGTGACCATGAGCATCGGCAGGTGATGATGTCCGTGTCAGGACAGCTTCTTCGTGCCCAACATTGTTTGCCAGAAGAGGATGATTGGAGGTGATACCGCTGTCGATAATGCAGAGACGGGGACCATCTGTCGGAGGGCGAGGGGGACTGGGGAAATCACGTGATGTTATACGCCTTGCAATAATAGGATCGAAATGCGGCTGCGGAGAAAGGTCGACTTCAGCTATAATGTCCAAGTCCAGCAGAGCATCAAGTTTTGGTCCCCTTACAGCCACTTTTGCAAGAACAATAAACTGACCAGAGAAAGTATCCAACACTCTTTCACCATCTGCCTGGTCAGTCTGCACCAACTGCCTGATTTCATCCAACGCTCTACGTGCGCTTTGCGAACCACCCGGATGCCAGAGTTCAACATCGACGACATATCGATTTGACAAGTGAATGTTTGCACCGCTTTCGCCTATGATTCCCTTCAGTCTAGAACCAATTCTGTCTTCCCGGCTCCACAAGCGCATCTGAGCGGGTTCAATGTACTCTAGAAAATCTGCTTTGGTTGTGGCATAGGGTCTACCGGTTCGCGAATTGATTCCCAGTCTGGGACCCTCTTTATATGTATTAACTGCCCCCTGGAAGTCACGAAGATTGAGATCATCCCGGAAAGCGACGACAGCTCGGTCAGGTTCCACGCTGACAATTTCAAGTCCCGTCTGGCTTTGCAGACTTTCAATCAGCTGGTCGACATTTGCTTCTCCTGCAAATGGAACGCGAAAGACAAGATGAGGCTGTATTCCAAAGGGTGTCGGGGGTTTGGACTGTCGCTCCTCAACGATCCTCGATGTTGCGCTCTCCAGTTGAGGGGCAAAAAATCCGCGTCCGCCGCGATCGGGTCGCGCCCCTGGGTAGCCCCCACGTTTTTTGCGCTCCGCGGACCGCTCTTCTCGTAGAAGCGGCAGATGAGGATGTAACTGCTCCCGTGGTGTGTCAGGCATTTTTAGGATTTCTCCTTATTATCATCCGAATTTATTACATGAGTTTGATGGGTATGCGAGGAATCCGTAATCTCTCGAGTAAGTGCAACTCGTTTTTTCTGACTCTCAATGCTCATTTGAAGAGTGTTCATATTAACGGCCTTCTGGTTCGCAAGAATGGTTGCCTTTACTGCCTGCAAGGCAATCCGCTCAGCATCTGCATGAGACACGCCAACCAAGTCGCATGAGACCTCTGACAGACTTATACCAGGCTCCAAACCAATCTGTCTGAGATTCCGCCGCAACACCTCTTCAATCGCGGCTGCACCAGGACGGTCAAAGTAGACAATCTCGTCGAATCTGCGCCACAGGGCGGAATCGAGCAAACCCTGATGATTCGTGGCGGCAATAAGCAGTGTTTCGCTTCGAAAACTGTCGAGCATTTGCAAAAAAGAGTTTACAACACGTTTCAGTTCGCCGTGTTCCTCCTCATCTGTTCGGTGTTTGCCTATAGCGTCAAACTCGTCAAACAGAATGACCATTGGTCGGGTTCTCGCAAAATCGAAAACCTTGCGCAGATTGGCCGCCGTTTCTCCGAGATAAGACGATACGACGGCATCGAAACGCACAAGTACAAGAGGGAGATAGAGGGCCTGCGCCACGGCTTCGGCTCCGACGGTTTTTCCGCAGCCCGGTGGCCCACATAAAAGCACTTTCGACATCGGACGAAGTCCGTATGTCCGCAAGACCTCGCCTTTGTGGTTCTCTTGAACAACCAGATCAAGTTGCTTCCGTATTTCCGAGGTAATAACGAGACTTTCGAGAGTTCTTCTTGGTTCTATAAGCTCTACCAGAAAAACGCCGCGTTCCTTATCTCGCGGTAAATCATCGGTATGCACTCCAACTAATGAGAGAGTACCAGATAAATCTGAAGAAGCAGTGCCATTCTTCAAAAGACGTTCGATATCGCGCGCAAGAATATGGTGATTCTTTCTGCGCTCTTCTTCGACGAATTCCTCGGCGGCAGAGTGAAAACCGGCTGTATCGCCCTTCATAAAGGAATTAATCATTTTGCGTATTATTTCGCCTGTTGTGCTCATCTACATGGTCTTTCAGATATTAATTAGCTTACACAATAGTTTATTAACTGGTCTGCCGTTATCATACCTGTAAATACATTTTTGGAGCAAGAGATGCTGTCATTTTTTTCGGGATGTGGTCGAGTTTCGACCCCAGAGAAGGAGAAGGCAAGGAGTTCTCTATTTTGTTGGCGGTGCAGAAATCTATTATACCGCCGGGCAGTTACAAGCCCCCTTATTATTCCCGCTTTTCATTAAATCGCTGATAGATTTTCTGTGTCAGCCACTCTTTAACATCGTTCTTAAATTCAGCGTTTTCCATGATCTTGTCAAATATCTCCTGATTCGAATCCATACGCTCAATCAGCTTGTTAATGAAAACCTCTTCGAATGCGTATTTGAAATTATCAAGGGGATTGTTTAATGCCCGTTTTTTTAGATCTTCGTCCTGATAAAGTTCTTCTTCTATTTGTTCAAAGAAGAGCTTGTCAGCATCATTGAAGTCAGTGCCATATTTGTCGTTAAGAACTTTAATAATATTGGAAAGTCGGTCTTTCTCGTCCTTCGGTCTGCTAATTCCAGCTTCAGTTGTTGGGTCTATCCCGAATTCGCCTTGCACCTGAAGCACCAAATCACCCTCTGCGATTTTTTGCAACCGATAATATTCCAAAGCTACTTCATTGTCGAGTTTCAATCTTTCCGTATAGTCCGACTTAGGAAGTTTGCTCAAAAGGAAACGACCGTAAGAGTACAACTTTTCAAGTCCTGCATCCTGGAATGGCATAATCTGTGAGAGGAAAGAATACAACCGGACATAACTGGTCATTGATTTCTTGAATTCGTCCTGCGGCTCCTCTTCTAAGGCTATAAAACGGTCAACTGCAGGGTCAATGAAAGCATACATTTTGCCCTGGTCTTTTATTGATGTGTCGCCCGGCTTGTAGAAAACCTTAGCAAAGGCGTCCACTTCTGACTGATAATAAACATTGGCTGCATCCATCCTTCCTTTAAGATCATATAAATGGTTGGGGTCAGTCGACTCCGTAACTGTCGTCAGTTCATAATATGGCTGGAAAGAATCAAGAATGGTTTGCCGGTCATTTGCAAAATCTAGCACAAAGGTGTCCTCCTTGCCGGGATGAGTCCTGTTTAATCGAGAGAGTGTCTGTACTGCTCTCACGCCTGACAGTTTCTTATCCACGTACATCGTATGCAACAGGGGTTGGTCGAACCCGTACTGGTACTTGTCTGCAACAAGTAATACCTGATATTCATCCGTGGCAAACTTACCGGGCAGTTCCAATTCGCCAAATCCGTTCAAATATGTCTCGGTTACACCTTCGGGGTAAAAATCATCCACTACAGCACCGGAAAAAGCCACTAAGGGCCGGATATTCTTTTTCATAGCCCATCTCTTTGATATAATCCTTGAATTCCAGATAATAACGCAAAGCATGCTTCCGCGAGGCGGTCACGACCATTGCCTTTGCTTTACCGCCGATTTTCTTCATGGTAATCTGCCTGAAGTGCTCAACCATTACTTCGGTTTTTTGCGCTAAACTATGCGGATGCAGGGAGGCAAAACGCCCAATCGCTTTTGCTGCCTTGCGTTTGTTCAACTCAGGGTCATCTTCAATTGCCTTTGAGAATCCATAGTATTCCTTGTAAGAAGTGTAGTTTTTGAGAACATCCAGAATAAATCCTTCTTCAATAGCCTGGCGCATTGAATAGAGATGGAAAGGTTTCGGCTTGCCCTCAGCGTCTTTCGTGCCGAATACTTCCAGTGTCTTTGCCTTAGGCGTAGCAGTGAACGCGAAAATGCTGATATTTTTTTGCGGCCCTCGTTTCTTAATGACTTCACGGATGTAGTCGTCTTCATCCACTTCAGAGGCTTCAAGAACACTCTCGGTCTCTTCTGCTTCTTCCAACGAAACATTTTGCCCAGCCAATGCTTCCACCATCTTTCGACTTGATTCCCCTCCCTGACTGCTATGTGCTTCGTCAATAATTACTGCATAATTTCGACATGGAATCTCTGAGAGATGCTTTAAAGCAAAAGGGAATTTCTGTAGAGTAGTAATTATAATGCTCGTGCTTGATTTTATAGCCTCCGCCAATTGTTCCGCATTTTCATCTATGCGTTGCACAACGCCTTGTTTGTGTTCAAACTGGTAAATGGTGTTTTGCAGTTGCTGGTCAAGAACATTCCGGTCGGTTATCACGGTTATAGAATCAAAGACTTTCTTATCCTGCTCACTGTAAAGACTGCTCAGCCGATAGGCAAGCCATGCTATTGAATTACTCTTGCCACTCCCTGCTGAGTGTTGAATGAGATAATTCTTTCCGGGTCCGCTTGCCTTGGCATTGGCAGTAAGTTTTCTAACCACATCTGCCTGGTGATAGCGAGGGAAAAGCATTGTTTCTTTCCAATATTTCTTGCCATCAATAAGATATTCCTCTTTTTGCAAATGCATATAGCGACCGATCAGTTCCAGCCAACTGTCAACACTCAATATCTCTTCCCAAAAATAGGATGCCCTGTACGATGAATAGTCCCTTGCAGGCGGGTTGCCGGCTCCATTGTTGAAGCCTCTGTTGAATGGCAGGAACCTCGTATTAGTGGCTTCCAATTTAGTTGTTAGATATACTTCGTCCGGGTCCACGGTGAAATGCACCAATGCCCTTTTCTTGAACTGAAATAGTAATTCCTTGGGATCACGGCTGGTTCGGTACTGTTCCATTGCCTCATTCACGGACTGTCCCGTGAAATGGTTCTTTAATTCAATAGTGGCTACGGGCAAACCGTTCAATGAAAGTAATAGATCAATGCTCTTATTACTTTTTGAAGAGAAAAAGACCTGCTGCGAAACATAACACTTATTGTGCTTGTAGAGTACGATCGTTTCAGGATTAAGGCCGCTGTCTGGCTTGAAATAAGCCAGCCTTAATTTAACGCCGCTGTCTGTTATGCCGTGGCGAAGTACATCCAGCATACCTCTCAAATCCAGTTCTTTAAACAAGCGCTGAATAAATTTGCTCTCGGTGTCGTCTTTGTAATATGATTGAAGTCTGGACCACTCATTAGGCTGAGATGCTTGAATGAATGACAGAACCGAATTCTTATCAAATGCAAGATCGCGACTAAATTCCGAGGAATCGCCGACATACCAGCCGTTAGAGGTCAAATGGCCAACTATGGCGGATTCAAACGTGGATTCTGTATGTATAAAATTATCTCTCATTATTTTTCTGCTCGGTATCGGTTGTCAGTTGAACATTCTTTTCCGCTTCTTTTATGAATGCCGCATAAGCATGCTCTCGGAATATTGCAATCAGTTTATCTCTTTCTTTTTCAGTAATTATTTCCTTTAAAAAATTATAATCTTCACAGTAACAAGACTTCAGAAAATCGTAATCCGGGGTTCCATTAAAATCCTCAATATTCGTCAAACTTTTCGGAATTTCTGATTCAATTATCTCACAGGTGTCAGGATCAATAAACCTCAGGCGTGGCTTGTCATGCCTACCATAAGTTTTGCCTAGAAAAGTAGGGTTGCCCTTTACTGATGGCCACATCACTCCAAAAAATTCGTTAGTTCCCGATTTGTAAACTTTTGCCACCTGTAGTGCCCCATCGACTTCATAAATTGTCTTATCTCGGCTCATAGCGGCTATAACATGTAAAGGCTCCATGTCTAATTTGGCGTCGAACTTGTCACGTTTGATCAGCTCTTCTTTGTATTTCTTATCTGCCATTCCAGAAATATTTTTTTCTCCCGCTTCCACATTACCGTCCGGATCACCAAGAAAAACACAAACTCTTGATTTTTCTTCAACTGATGTTTCTTCCTTGAATACAAAGGCTACCGCCTCAATAGAATAATATAATCGCCAAACCCGGAAGCGGCTTTCCTTCCAACTCCATCCGCCAAATAAAAACTTAGCTTCTGTGCCGATATGTGCTGTATTACCAATCGGTCTTTCAAAAATAGAGGTAATCAGTTCGGAAAAGATTTCAACAATCCCATACAAAACGTCCTGAATGTCCAGTCTGGGATCTTTGAGCTTTTCGTTATGCTTGATAGTTGATATGAGATTAAGAATCAGTGGATACGCTCGATATGTTTCTCCGGCAAAACAGAGTAGGCAGTCCCGGCGAGGCAGTTCAAATAATTTTACACCATTCCACTTTTCGCCGCCTGTCAAAATACTATCAGTCACGAAAACCAGTTCTTCGGTCTCACCAGTCTCTCGTATCCAAGCAATACAAAGTGTCATTGTCTACGCTACCTTTATTTTTCCGGTCACCGCTTCACTGATTAAGGCGGTTCGGTATTCCTGCAAAAGGCCGATTTCCTTTTCGATTTTGGAAATGGTTAAATCAATTTCTCTCGACCGGTCTACTATAAATTTAATTATCTGTTTTTGCTCTTCAACTGGGGGGACAACAATTCTTACATTTCTGATTGTCGACATGTTTAGGAAAGGTTGAACATTTGATGATGCTAACAAATGAAAGTATTCTTTCATAGCTCTGAGCAAATAAACAAGATATTCGTTAATAATTAATTCAGGGTTGACTGATATCTTGCAACTACCTGTTGTAGATAATATTCCTTGGGGAATGTGATTAGGAAAAATACAAGAATTACCTATTGTGCCAACCTTTGAAAATAAAACATCACCGGGATATACAGCATGCCTTTTTAATTCATCAAACTTTTCAGCGCTCATAAACCGCAAATCATTTTCACTGAATCCGTTCTCTGTGATATTTATAGTCCTAACGACAGGGATACCCTCTAATACATAATCGGTATCCACATTAACGCTTGAGCCAAAAGGACCATCAACAATAGAATCTTTGCTTTTCTTTGCAATATATTTGATCGCTGTTTTAGTCCATCGTTTGGGAATACGGTCAAACCAATCAAAATTGCTTTCTATAAATTGGGCATTTTCATTTACACCATACTTTATTGCTTTCTCAACAATCCCAGTCCGTTCTTGTCTCAAAAGCTCGACCAGCTTTTGCTTATTGGCAATGAGCTTATCTATTTGTGAGGTTTTATTCTCTAAGTAGTTGGCAATAGCGATTTGTTCTTCAGGTGGTGGAAGAGGAACAAAAGCATCTGAGAACGCAGACACACTTAACCCAAATCTCGTCACCCCATTGGCAGCGACCTCAAATTGTCCGTTATATTTATTCTCTTGAAATACTCTGAATAAATATTCTCCAATAAGCTTATTTCTATTTGGTCTAATTTGAGTCAAATGATAAGCACAAATTACGTTTATGTTTTCAAAATCGTCTTTCACAAAAGCTGGCTTTGCAATGTCATCGGGTGTTTCCGAATCCTTTGTTACCAGCACGTCGCCCTTTTTAATTTTAAATTTAGCTATCTCAGCTTCAGTCGCAGTTGCTTCCATAAAATTGATGGTAGAATCAATAAATTCATTTTTATATACGTCCATATAATTACATAATAAAACTGGCAATTCACCTTCAACAGTTTTTTTGTCAACATTGCTTGGTTGAACTGATGCTGCATATTTCAACCTTTTTGAATCCCAATGCTCCGGAAGTTCCCCAAGCCACTCAACCCCCGAGGGTTTATATTTTTTATAACACTTCATCATTGAATCACTTCTTTGATCATGCCGTCTGTTTCTGCTTCTAATGTAAGAATATCCCTTCTTATCTCTTCCAGACTCCGAAGAGGCTTGTACTTGTGAAAGTATTTGGTAAAATTTATCTCATATCCAACTTTTGTTTTGCCGTGGTCTATCCATGCATCTGGCACATGCGGCAGGACTTCCCGTTTGAAGTATTCTTCAACATCTTCTTTCAAAGGCACATTTTCAAAATCACGCATGTCGGCATCCGGCATCGAGTTGCCTTTTCGATCTTTTTCGATGTTGCCCTTCCCATCACGTTTAGGCCGCTCAACGGTTATCCGATTGTACCCAAAATCATCATTGTCAAATATTTTGCAGTATGGGCCTTCTTTAAATTCTCCATAAATGTGGGTGATGTGTTTAATGGCTTCTTCATGTAACTCTTTTCTCTTATTGCCCAGGCTGCGAAGCATCTTGCTGTAAAAGGGATTGTCTTTATCTTCCTTATCAGCGCCGGTTGCATTGATAAGCTGCACCTTGCCTTTGCGTTCTTTGCTCTTGCGGTCAGTCACGATCCAGATATACGTGGAAATACCTGTGTTGTAGAATAACTGATCAGGCATGGCAATAATGGCCTCAAGCATGTCGTTTTCGATAATCCATTTTCTAAAAACACGGCCAGAGTTCCCCTGGCTTTAGCCTGGGGATGAATGGCCGCCCGGAGCGAAGAGTAGCGGAGCGGAGGCGCTTTTTGGCATAATCTGGCATGGCCGGATATTGGAGTGGAGCCCATACAAAACATCGATTGCGTTATCATCTGGTATGGATACCGAAGTACAGAAAAAGAGTTCTCCGAGGGGAAATAGCCGCAAGAATTAAGCAATTGGTGTACGAAGCATGCAAAGTAAACAGATGGCTGCTTTCGGAAATGAGCGTGCAAGTGGATCACGTGCACATTTTGATTCAGATATGGCCGCGAGAGAGTGTTGCAGATGTTGTAAAAAAGTTAAAGGGCGGAACCAGCAGAGTAATCAGAGCAGAGTTTCCAGAGCTGGAAGAATTTCTGTGGGGAGATAGTTTCTGGTCTGACGGCTATTTTGCCGAAACAGTAGGCAGTGTAGACGAAAATGTTGTTGCAAAATATATACGGGAACAACAGTAAGGTCATGGCAGGTTATGCCAGAGGCCTGAAACCCCGGTCTTTAGACCGGGTGAGTGGGTTCATTCTCACTCGGACCGCTGCCAGCACCACCGCTAAATAAAGGAGAGCCATTAAAAACTATTCCAATGCGGCTACCGCTGGAACCACGTTTCATCTTTGAAATCATGTGCTGTAAAAAGAGCAAAGACCCATCACTGATAGATGGCAAGCCAGCACCGAAACGACCCGCAAAGCCTTTATTGGCTGCTTCATCTTTGATATACTTCTCGGCTTTCTTCCAGTCCACCCCAAAAGGCGGATTCGAAAGCATGTAGTCAAAAGCTTCACCTTCAAGGCCATCCTGAGGAAAAGTGTTGCCAAACTTGATATTGGACGGATTTTGTCCTTTGATAAGCATATCGGACTTGCAGATAGCGTAGGATTCGGGATTAATCTCCTGACCGAACACTTCCAACCTCGCGTCAGGGTTCAGATCGTGCAAATATTCTTCGGCTACAGAAAGCATGCCACCCGTTCCACAAGCCGGGTCATACATGGTTTTGACAATGCCTTGTTTTCGGAGAATGGTACTATCGTTCACAAACAGCAGGTTCACCATCAAGCGGATAACCTCACGGGGCGTGAAGTGTTCCCCTGCTGTTTCATTGGAGAGTTCGGCAAACTTGCGGATGAGTTCTTCAAATATGTATCCCATATGAATTGAGTCCACATCTTTGAAAATACCATTGCTATCAGCAAACCGCTTCACAATCATATAGAGCAAGTCATATTCGTCCAGCTTTCTTATCTGATCCTCGAAACTGAAGTATTCGATTATCTCCCTCACGCTGATTGAAAACCCGTTGATGTAATTGCGCAGATTGGCAGCAATGTTATTGTGATCCTTGGCCAATTCAGCAAAGTCGAACTTGCTCCGGTTGTGGAATTTAGCCTTAGCTGCATTGTTGAGAATGGGTTCGAGAACTTCGGGCTTCTTGTCTTTATGTTTTTGGTATGCCGAAAGCACTTCTTTTTTGGTCGGTTGTAAAACAGAGTCCAGCCGCCTTAAGACTGTAAACGGCAAAATCACCTTCCCATAGTCAGCCTGTTTGTAATGGCCTCTTAACAGGTCTGCGATTGACCAAATAAAATTTGCTTTTTCTCTGAAGTTATTTGTTGCCATTTTCCTATATTATTCCCCTTCACAGTAAAGATCAGCCTACTCTTGTTCCCCTTTATTCGTTAGGCATGTTGAGATTATTCCAGTTTTTCCGGTTCTTTTATTACTATTACACCGTTCGGATTTAGCGTCAATAAAAGATCACTGTCAATCTGAATCTTTAGACCTAATTCTTTATATTTCAGCATCAGATCGGCCATATCGTCAGCCTGTTCCATTAATGCTTTTCCTTCTGCCATTCTTGCCTGAGTGTTAATATGATTTGTTTCTGCCTTAATTCTCTCAGTCTCAGCCAGCGTTTTCAGAGTCTCAGCATGTATCTTGAGCACCTCAGCTTTTTTCTTTTGCCATTCAGGAACAAAGAATAGGATTTTTTCAACTAGATCAACGCATGATTTAAGATCGATCGAGAGAAAACTCTCGAAAGAGCCTTTTTTTGCTTGGACAAGTGATATTTCTTTTGAGCCTGTAATTTTCTTAATCAGTGAAAAGAAATCGGCAGTAAATCTTAATTCCTGCTCAAAATCCAGTTTATCAAGACCGACACTTATCCCAATAATTTTTTTATTGTCGGCTAATTCATAAATAGATTTATTAATCACATTATCAGCAACAATAGTAATTGCATCACGAAGCTTGCCGATGAAAAGTGACTTATCTTCTGCCGCATAGTGAAAATAATTTATATTCTTTAAATCAAAGGGAATCTCCTGATACTCTCCGATAATTGCAAAAATGGGCTTATTTTGACCTATGGCTGCACCAATTTCAAAATTCACATATGTGCTTCGTCTATTTAAAATAGCGATTACAACGTCAGCCTGTCTTATTCCTTTCAAAATTGTATCAGCAATAAACCAACCAGCTTCAATTTTCTCATAATCAATCCAAACGTCTAAACCAATTTCCGACAACATCGGCACTATTTCTTCTTTAACAAATTCCCTGTCGGAATGCGCGTAACTTATGAAACATTTGGGGCTGTATTTCATATATTATTTCCTGCTTCTCAAGCCGACGTTTTTCATCTTAATTTTCAGTTCATGGCATTTTATCCAGTCTACTGCTAATAGTCAAGACAAATGTGCGACAAACAAATGTGCGACAAATATTCTTCAGCCTCGGCCTCGATGCTTTATCGAAAGACCCTTTTATTCCTCAGCTTTTTCCTGATTTAGTAGCTTAAATGATTCACTGGCAGTTTCAACGCTGTAAGCGCCTATGCCAGCATAAAGCCGTCATACGGGGTCGCTCAGATAGATCAATTCTGAAGTCAGGAGATTGTCGGCACTGCATTCAACTTTATCGAAGAGAAGAGATCAAAATTACCAATTAGCAAATCAGTTCAAGAAAGTTATGTTTCCATCACCTGCAAGCGAATAAGATGATCTGCACCCTTCAGAAATCCTGACAAGCCTTCCCTATATTTTCTGTCGAATTCAGACACGTTAACTTTATCACCTTTAGCAGAAATAAGAATATGATTTCCTTCGATTCCAATATTGATGTCATTTGAATTAAATCCCAGCGGCAGATCGGCCAAGGCCTGATTTAAAATTTTCCTTCTATCCCATATCTGGAGACTGTCTGTTAATATGCAGAGATATGCAAACGGATTTGATGACAAACTTGTTCTGAAACCTTCGTTACCTTTTCCTAGATTCTTAGGATATAGATTATGCATAGCAACTGCAGCTATGCTTTCTGCCAAGAGATGATTAAGTCCCAACTCAAGAGCATAATCCTCTTCTTTTGAACCAATTACAAATGCCAGACGGAGAGCTTTTATGCCGACTGGCACTTTTGGCCCGGAATGTTTTAAGATTTCCTGATAGCATCGCTTGTAAAATGCAACAGAGGCTATTCCTACTATTGCGGCAGATAAGCCATGATCAATAAAATTCTCTTTTTCGGGGTCAACAGATGTTGATCTCGCGAGCGGCGTACAATAGGATAAAAGAAGCTTATCAAAATGGTACAGTCCGCTTCTTGAAAGTCGACTATCGAGATTTTTTAGCTCGTCCTCGGTACGGCTGAATATGCTCCGATTTATTACCATTTTGTTCTGAAATGGCACATGCGTAAATGGATTAAAATCAGCTTCCTGAAAATTCCCCAATTGCTTTTCAATCCGGTCCCTCAATATCTTTTGGCAATTTTTGACACATTGATAATAATGTATATTATCCTTGATTTTTAGGCCTATTTCCCTATCGAATACTTGTGAGCTTTCTCCCGCCAAATTAGATATAATCTTTGAGACCTCTTTAACTATTTCCGGATAAGAAGTAGTCGTAAGAAGATCGAATGGATTAAGTCTCTTATCTCCAATTGACTCTTGGACGGCCTCTCTTAAGCAATAGGATAAGTGATCACTAAACTTGTCAGCAACTTGCACAAACGATCTACGACCGCGATCAAAAGCAGCTGTGAGCTCGTCGCCCGATTCGTGTTCATCGACGTAGCCCATAAGTCGCGATGCCTCCTCAAACACGAAATCAGTCGTTAAATCAGCACTCTGTAGCCCAGGTACAACCCGTGACGCAAAGGGCAATTTGTTATTAATGTAACGTCTTAGCTCGTAATAGCTTTCCTTGTTACTTGGATAAATTTCACTAATAATTGAATCAAATGTGCTCTTGGCATTTCTAGCAAAATACTCCCATGAAAAGCCAGGTATCGGGGATTCAGCCTTGATGAAAGCATATTCTACCAGGGCATTAGGGCTAAAACTGGCGAGGCGCTTAGGTAATAATGATGGAGCTTGCGGCGTCGCAATAGATAGTGTCTTTTCATTACCAAGCAGTATGATTGCGATTTCTCCCGTGTCAGAATTCTCCAGTAATGCGCCAATACCCTTAGCTTGAAAAAAGGACATCAATAGATGTAGTGCAGAAGCTCCTTTTAGTTTGTTTAAATGAACTGCCTTCTTCCAATCTTTAAAGAGTTCATCTTTTTCATTGGATTTCAGCGGCGAGATAATTTGCCTTGGCTTAAGGGGTAGGTTTTTATCAGTTTCAGTGGCTCGGAAAAGCAGATAAAACTTTGGGAATGGCGAAAGATACTCATCCAGTCTCAGTGCATCTTCCTCATCAATGAGAAAATCCAATGTAATCAAATTTGCAATTGCTTTTAATGATAAATCCTTTAAATATGATTTCTTAAGATTATTGAATGGTTTCAGAAATTCAATATAGTCGGGGGCCTGTCTCTTATTAGGGTCAATACATTCTATAGGGTACGCAAGATCATGAAAGAGAACAAAATACGACCATATTTCAGCGAATAGCTCATAGTCGTTGAGCGATGTTATTAGATCAGCGGCCTGGTTGTTATGACCATCAATATTTACTGCTGCGTTTTTCTTCAATTTATTTAGGAATAGCCTGCACTGCTTATGAATTTGCGGATGATATGCATAGATATATATTCCGAGGAGATACACGTTAACTAAATGAACAAAATGATCTTGTCCTATGTAACCCGTATCGCCCACAGTCGCAGTACTAAATTCCTTAGTTTCATAGTTAAGGACATTCATAAGCAATCTCAGAGGTGGGGCAAAGCGCCGGCTTCGAATTAAGGCGAGAACTAGGCGTTTAGATAAATCAATCCTTTCCTCGTCGCGCTCAACTCTCAGAAAATGTTCAAACTCTGCTCTTAAAGGGAAAAGGCTATCCATCGCTCCATGGTAACTCTTGTTCTCGAAAACTCGTGGTTTTTCAAAAAGACCCCTATGTAATGTCCTTCTAACGTTTCCGCGAGACATGAGTTCACCCCTCCTGATCTAAGAAAGTTTTCTTAATAGTTCCGCTAAAGTAGACTATTCCCTTTTTCTGCTCACGATCGCGACTTAACTGTATAATTTGAGATATTGTCCAATCCCTCAACCTGCTTATCCTGGCTTTTCGAGTTCTTCTTTTGCAGTGCTTTCTTGTTAACCCCTTGTTGTATCCGACAAGATCTCTTAAACAAGCTGTTTCCGTATTATCTTCATTCATTTTTCCGGAATTGAACTTGCGGAAAACTTCCTCCATATGAGAAAGGTTATCGTGAGTAATATTCCGTCGGTAATTTAGAGTCCCCTGAAAATCCCAATCCTTTCTTGGAATAATATATTTGAGCCCCTTCGCTAAAATCGATAAATAATCATGAGCCTCAAAAATACCAAATGAACCCACTCCCCGGTCTAAAGACCGGGGTTTCAGGCCTCTGGCATAATCTGACATGCCCTTTGCTATTTTTGTTCCTTTATATATTTAGCCAGACTTGTCCAAAATAAATTTTAGGGCGGAAGCCCCAAAACAGGTAAAATTATCTTGCGAAAGAAAAACTATCTGTTAAGGAGGCTTCCGATGAATAAGTTTAGCAGTATTTTTGGGCAGATTCTACAGTTATTTTCGAAGAGAGAATTTTACGAAGCGGTGCATGATACTGGATCGGAAAAGGGTGCGAAGGGATTTACGTGCTGGCAGCAGTTTGTTGGTATGCTTTTCTGTCAGTTGGGTCAGGCTCATTCATTAAGAGAGATATGTGGAGGACTGGCCAGCTGCATGGGGAAGCTTCAACATCTCGGTGTGTCCTCGGCTCCGAATCGATCAACACTGTCATATGCAAATGAGCATAGACCTTGGCAGTTGTATGAGCAAATATTTTATCGGTTTTTAGCCAGGTGCCATGTAATGGGGGAAGGCAAGAGGAAATTCAGATTCAGGAATCAACTTTTCAGTCTTGATGCTACAGTGATCCAACTCTGCACAAGTTTGTTCGATTGGGCGAAGTACAAAACGACAAAGGGAGCGGTAAAATTGCATTTACTGTTGGATCATGACGGGTATTTACCGGTATTTGCTCATATTACTGAGGGCAGAGTGCATGAAGTAAATATTGCCCAAACACTTTTCTTTCCAGCTGGCTCCATTGTGGTGATGGATCGTGGGTATACCGATTATGAGCTTTATGGCAGATGGACTAAGGAGGGAGTTTACTTTGTGACACGTCAGAGAGACAATGCATATTTCAAAGCAGTAGAGCAAAGAATGGTGCCCAAGAACAGAAATATTCTCAGGGACGAGCTTATCACTTTTGAGAAGTATTACTCAAGGAAGCTGTGTCCTAATGCACTGCGGCGGATAGAGGTATGGGATGAGGAGAACGATAAGGTAATCGTCCTTTTGACAAATCACTTGGGCTTCGGAGCTACTACTATCGCAGCCATATATAAAGACAGGTGGCAGATTGAAATATTTTTTAAGACGATCAAACAGAATCTCAAAATAAAGACATTTGTGGGAACCACCCCGAATGCATTGATGATACAGATTTGGACAGCATTGATAGCGATATTGGTGCTGAAATATATGAAGTTCAGGTCAACCTTTGGGTGGTCACTGAGCAATATGGTTGCAATGTTGAGATATAATCTGTTTGCGTACAGGGACTTATGGCATTGGATTGATAACCCTTATGCGGCTCCGCCTATGATTGGAGACGCAGAGCAAATTGCATTGAGTTTTTGAAATTGGACAGCATAATGAGCTTGAAAAAAAATGGAAGGGTAACCTGGTCTCGATATGGCGATTTTGTCTGTCTAAAAGACTTATTTTACAGGGATGGTTAAAATGATGTCAGATTATCTTGGACAGCAATGATATTTAGCCATTATTGCTTCCTCTACTTTAACTACTGTTTCGGCAAAATAGCCGTCTGCCCAGAAGCTGTCTCCCCACAGAAATTCTTCCAACTCTGGGAACTCCGCTCTGATCACCTTGCTGGTTCCGCCTTTTAACCTTTTTACAACATCAGCTACACTTTCTCGTGGCCATATCTGAATCAGAATGTGCACATGATCCTCTTGCACATTCATTTCTGAAAGCAACCATCTATTTACTTTGCACGCCTCGTACAACAATTGTTTAATTCTTGCGGCTATTTTGCCTCGGAGAACCCTTTTCCTGTACTTCGGTATCCATACCAAGTGCAAGCGTATTCGATGTTTTGTATGGGCGCCTGTCCAATATCCGGGCATACCAGATTATGCCAAAAGGCACCTCCGCTCCGCCACAGGGCTCCGCTCCGGGCGGCCATTCACCCCCAGGTTAAAACCTGGGGTTCACTGGCCGTTACATATTGAACATCAAAGAATCCAGTGCAACCTTTCGGAAGTCTTTTAGACATTAGTCCTCACCCCATAAAAATATTTATGTGAGTTATGTTATCACTTTCTCCGTAGAAGCTTTTTCTCCTGTTGTTCACGGAACGAATCGATTCCTCCTCTAATTTTGCAATTCAGACCTTCTTAAATATGCCTGAGAGCACTTCTTGTCCATAGTCATCAATGATCTTGACTAGGCTCCTCCCAATCAGAGAGTAATGAAATTAAAAAAACAACTTATGCTATAACAAAGCTGTCAAAAAAACAATTACCCGAAAGTAGTATATGCCGCAAATTCTAAAATTCATTTACTGTGACTAAATTGTGACAGAATTCTACTGAACAACCGGAAAACAAGGGAACAGGCAGAAAATACAGAAAGGCTTTAATGCCTTTAAAATCATCAAGTTGGCATTAAAGCCTTTGTATTCAAGGTAGAGGCCTTTTCTATTGTTTTTAATTCCTAAACCTGGGGCCAGAGGTTCGATCCCTCTAGGGGGCACCAAGTTTTTCCCTTACCTGACAACAAGTCAGACTGCCACGGCTTGAGCATCCTGCTCCTTTTTTTCCTGAACTGTCATATAACTGTCATATTGTTCGTCCTTTTCGTTAATTATTGCTTCATTATCCTTAACTGCCACAGGTTCTGACCAATGGCCATTCTGAGTTTTTTTGAAAAAAAAGCCTCTCAGTGAATCTATATAAAATTCTTTAGGATCAAGTTTAAACAGCTGGTCAACTGAAGCACTTATTTTTGAAGTCTCTACTTCAAGTTTTGTGCCCTTTATCTCAATTGCAAGTTTAGTAGAAGTAAAGCTTTTGGCAAAAAATAGATAAATAGATAAGCCGATGATAACTAACATACCGACAAGTAATACAAAAATTTTATTTTTCATTAGTTTGATTTACCTCAGTAAAATGAGAGGCAATTCGCACCCCTTGCATGATACATTATTAACCATACGCAAGTGATATTATTAATTCGATTGCAAACTCTTAAGCAACCTTTCTTTTATTCCTATCAAAGTGAGTCCCACTACTTCACCAGTAGCCTCAATATACCTCACGATCTCGCCTTCACCAATATCAACACCGAGAGCCTTCCGCGGCTCGCCGATACTGATATAGAGGACGTCGGCTTCCTCGTCATAGTCCCAGTTAAGGTTCTCTTTTTTATCAAGTATCTTTATCGCTTCCATTGGGGCTGCCTCCTCTTAGAAGGGTTAAACCACATATTTTACCGGCAATAGCCTGTCAAGAGAAACATTACGTGAAGCGTCGAGAATTTCTATGCCGATAATTCTATCGTTTTCCCCAATATCCAGTACTATGTCCTCAGAAACCCTCCTGTTGACGACATCCTGTTCCCTGTCGTCAAGCCTGATGTAAAGAAGGTCTGTCTTGTCATTATAATTAATATTCATCTCATTCACCCTTTTTCATGCCTTTGTTCATTTAAAAAGTCTTTTATGAAATTGCGTTTGCTATGTATTAAAGCAAGCACTTCAACCTTGTCGGGAAATACTTCGTAAAGCAGACGATATGAATATATAAGCAACTCCCGGATATTAGGGTCTCCTAACTCAGGGACAACCCTGCCTAATTCGGGGAACAAGTTTAACTTTTCAGATTTTTCGATGATCTCCATAGAGACTTTTTGAGCGTAGAATTTTGAATCTCTTGCAATGTAGTCGTGAATCTGTTTCAAGTCGAGCCCGGCAGGCTTTGACCACTTTACCACGACTGCATTTCTCTTTTTAAATCTTCAACAGAAACAGATTCGCCGCGATCAACAGCCTCTCTCCCTTTTTTGATTTTATCAACTACATAAAGCTCGTACATTATGTCGTCAATATTTGCCGTCTCAGGTAATTTTGTTATAGCCCTAATAGCTTCCTGTTTTAAAGTTTCCATCTCAGCACCTCCTCAGGAATATAACTTAGTTTTTAGTTTACCGCTTTCATTTTGTATTAGCAACAGTCTTATAAGCGCATGTCAAGGCAAAGCTGCTTAACAAATGACACCCCGTCAAGAGCCGTAAATCCCTGCCCTTTCCATTTCCACTTTATTCCAAACTTTCTCAGGTAAACCTTATACCATCTCCTCATCAGCTTTGTCATACGTGAGAGCTTATAATAATGCTCTATGCACTGTAAAGCTCGAATACGAGGAGATTCCGGGTAGCCCCCCAGAAGCGCCCTACATTCTCAAATTCTTTAGGAGGAGTTTTTTGATCGAGCTTCACATTCAACGGCATCAGAAGTGATCTTATCAAGCGTAAGCCCTGAAAACACCTTTGCCAGATGAATAAATGCACCTTCCTTGACCTCGGTTAAAGCTTTTGCATAAATAGATTCTGCAAGTTTTTTGTTCGATGTTCCCGTTGTCTCTCTTTCACGGATTCCCCGCTCATTAATAAAGTCCATTCAATAAACTTTTCCCCGTTTATAGAGGCCCATTATTTATTTCCTCCTTTCCTGGAGCCTCTACCTTGAGCTAATGGATTAACACCTTTTTAATTCATGCCGTGCTATATATGCATTGTATTTAATTCTTTGCTTCGGAGAAATCTATCGAATAGCCTTATTTTAAGGCCTGTTACATGGTTGATTTTGCTTACTATAGCCTCCTCTATAAGGCCGGTGTAGTGGTGCGTTTAAAAGCCGTGTTTTTACCATTTGCCAAGCCCCGATAATATCCTTATTAGGGCCATTCTCGATATCGCCTACATATGATTCTGTTTCGTGTAAGATAATTCCGGCGACACTTTACTTAAGTGGGATAGATATCATAAATTCGATATGATGTCCCCGCGTATGAATAAAATGGATGGAAAGAGTCCTCCTAATTAAATTATAATTTAACTAGAAGGGAAGGAGGTCAAGTATGTCCGTTAAAGATATGATCAAAAACGAGATCGATAAGCTGCCGGAGAATCTTCTTGCAGAGGTTTTTGACTTTATCCAATTTCTAGAAACAAAAAAAGAAAAAACTCTCCTTGCCAAAGCATCACTGGAACTTTCAAGTCCAGCATTTGAAAAAATATGGAATAATAACGAGGATGCTGTCTATGACAGCCTATGAAAAGGGAGATGTTGTACTTGTTCCTTTCCCTTTCAGCAACCAGACCGATCTTAAGAAACGGCCAGCAGTAGTCATCAGCGCAAACTCCTATAACAATACGTCTCATGATGCGGTCATTATGGCAATCACGAGCCAGATCGCAAAAACTATCGGCATCGGCGAATGTCTTATAACGAATTGGCAGGAGGCCGGTCTGTTAAAGCCATCAGTTCTTAAGACTGCCATTTCAACTGTCGAGCAATCACTCATTTTGAAGAAATTAGGAAGGCTCTCTAAAAGAATTTCTGGATTTGAAATAGCTCAGCCCGAATGTAGTAAAATTGTAGCAGAACATATCGAAAAGACAGATGTCTGTGGTGCGGGAAGTTTTCGAGTTTTTGATAATGCGGTGCAGTGTCCCATCGGACGATTAGTTTCCTTTTTATTTATATTATGCCATAACGCCTGAGATCGGGGGACAAGGTGATAAATAAATCCCCTGTAAAAAAAGCCCCTGCCGGCCTTCCCCTTTTGTAGTTATAGGGTCAATCGGGTTATTATGTTAAGATGAAATTCAGGGTGGATCTGCATGTTCATTCATTGTACAGTGAGGACAACTGCGCCGATCCCGAAGAGATGGTGCTCCGCGCCATCGAGATGAAACTCGACGGCCTCGCTTTTACGGAACATTACTCCTACGCAGCTTCCGGATACATCGAGGGGCTAAAGGAAAAGTACAGTGGCACGGTCCGTATTTTCAGGGGCGTGGAGTACTCAAGCGCTGAAGGACACTGCCTTATTTTCGGGACTGACACCGACAGCCTGCTGTCAAAACACGCGCCAGTGGAAGAGGTGATCAGCATTGTAAATAAAGCAGGGGGCGTGGTCATTCCTTCCCATCCGTACCGAAAGGGGACCAGCCTGGGAGACCTGATTCTAACAGTGGAGGGCATTTGCGCACTAGAGGGACACAACGGTTGTAACATGCCCTTATACAATGCGCAGGCTGTGGAAGCGGCAAAAAACCGTAATCTTCCCTATACCGGAGGGTCCGACGCTCATTCCCCGGGAGAGGTGGGATCGTGTTACACCGAATTTGACGATGAAGTGACTTACGACAATTTCATCCATCTCCTCAGGCAGGGACGGTATCAGGGTGTCGATACGCGGCGACTGTCCTTTTTCAGCCGTATCCTAAGGTAAAGGGCAATAGTAGAATGGCGCTAACCGGGAAACTCAGGGGATGTGTCCTGATTACCAGGGAGAAAATAAATAGAGCCATACATTTTTCCCAATTTTCATTGGATAGGCCCGATGTCTTAACGTTTGGCACTCCTTAACTGCAACCAGAACGCCGGCATGTTGCCTTATATTTGTATGGCTCTAAGAAAGTTTCCCTGAGACGCTTACCCAAGCTTTTTTCTACATTGGGGCTTTGGCGGATGCTTCAGGCTCCCCCCTCGCTTCCGGGGGCTTGCTCACGACATCCTTCACCCGCTCCCTTACTGTTTTCGTTTCTTCGGGCTTGCCGTCTCAGGGATTTCTTATTCCCTTCTTTCATTTTAAGCATACCTCACTTTTAATGACTTGTAAAGCTATTAAGATTTTATAGGCAGTGGTATAATATGTGGATTGGGCTTTTGATATACCCCCCGCTTTTACGACGGAAAACACAGCAAATAAAAAATGGATATGCCTTTTGGACATATCCATTGGTCCGCATTTTAAAACCTATACTTATTTTATTTCTTCGTCTGAGTCGCCGCCAGTTCTTTCACGACAGTGTGTTGTACTGCTTCCTGCACAGGACTGTAAGGCTGAGGAGTTGTCGCTGCTGTAACAGTCGGGGGCCCAAAATAACTGTTTACAGTTTTAGCATCCAGGCCCAGTTGGGCGGCAATCACGGAATTGCTTGCTCCCTGTTGCTTGAGATTTTTGGCCCTGGCGTAAGGCGAAAGCTCTACGGTGTCCCCTTTTTGCTCCTGTGTTGCCGTTGTTTGTTTTGATGAATTTACACCGGCTATGCCGCTCCCGTATGCTGGTGGTGCGTTTGCAGGGATTTGCATTGCATTTCTCCTTTTGCTATAAATTTAGCACTCTATCCCATTAAGGCTCTGTTATCGGCTGCTTTAATTATCGGCGACTTCTAAGTAAACTTGAGCAGTTCATTTCCGATCAGGCAAGTAAGGACAGCAACTCATTGAATTTAAAGATTAACAATGGAGCCTGCAAAAAAAGGGCAATTGTTGAGAACAAGCGAGAAAGGCTTGTTTAAACTTGGCTAACGGCCGAGCATATATTTACGGTGCTGGAGATACGCATCTTTGAGAGCGATATAAGGGTCGATGGCAGCTTCCTTAAAATCCTCGTATTCACCAATATGCAATGACGTTTTATTGAAATATTCATATACGTCGAGTTCCAACACATCCTCGACCGGCGTTATATAATCGATTGGCGTCAGGAATCCGTCGCCGACAAAGCCAACAGTGTCCCTCAAGGTTGACGGGCCCAAAAAAGGCCAGACTATATATAGCCCATTTCCTATGCCATACTTTCCAAGTGTCTGACCCGTATCCTTCTGCTGAGGCTGAAAGTTGGGGTTCCGTTTCATTATATCAATCAGACCGCCGATGCCCATTGAACTGTTCAGGGTGAAGCGGACCAGTTCTATCCCGGCTGCCTTCGGCTGTCCCTGAAGAATGGCATTCACAAACCTTACAGGCATCTCAAGATTGAGGAAAAAATTATTTATCGAGGTCCTTGCTACCTCGGGCACCACCGCGTTGTAGCCGCGGGCTGCCGGTTTCATGACCCAGAAGTACAATCGGTCATTAAATTTAAAAGCCAAACGGTTCCACGGCTCTAGAGGATCAGGGATGGTTTCTCCTTCAGAGAGTTGTTCTGTTTCGTTCTCATTTCCGACAGCATTCCCCTTTTCACCCAAAAGACCGGTGAACGGTGTCTGCGACCGGGCAGTCGCTGCCATTGATAACAAAATGATCATGATTAGCAGGATACGAAGTCCCTTCACAGTCATTCCTCCCATAAAGCAGTATCTATTCCTTTATATCTTCAGATATTTTAAATAATACCATAAAATACTTTTGATCTCACGCTCCGTCATACTGCCGTGGTTGCCGACTTTCAAAGATCCGGCCCGCTTCCGGGCCAACAAATTGACAGAGGGGATTCTTAAACTTGCAAAAAACAGTGTGTTATAATAAATTATTGTAGTATGTGATTTGGATCTTTTGCACTTTTAACAGGCAGTTCATATGAAACAAGAGGAGAAAAATGCGCACACTATTACTGAATCCCCCTTCTTATGGCGGGTTTGACGGGGCAGCCGGTTCCCGATACCAGGCGCGTCGTGAGATACGTTCCTTTTGGTACCCCACATGGCTTGCATATCCGGCAGGGCTCATCCCTGGAAGCCGTCTCATCGATGCCCCCCCTGCCGATATGGGAATCAAAGAGGTTGTTCAGCAGGCGCGAGGGTATGATCTCATTGTTATAAATACAAGTACGCCGACCATTGTTAACGACATCACCATAGCGGAACTATTGAAAGAGCATTACCCCGGCATCAGAATAGGGTTTGTCGGCCCCCACACTGTAGTCCTTCCGGAAGATACACTGAAAAGGTCTGCAGCTATTGATTTTGTCACCACAGGCGAATTCGATTATGCGGTAGCGGAAATAGCAAAAGGCATTCCCTTTCATCGGGTGGATGGTGTCGCATACCGCGAAAACGGCAAAATAAAGCGAACAGAAAACCGTCCGCCGTTACAGGACCTCGACTCCCTCCCCTTCGTTACGGATATTTATGCACGAGACCTTGTAATAGAACAGTATTATAATGGATATTTGAAGCATCCTTACGTTTCATTCTACACTGGCCGCGGCTGCGGGGCACGTTGTACATATTGCCTTTGGCCTCAGACGATTTCAGGTCATGTCTACCGGGTGAGGAGCCCTGAAAATGTATATGATGAAATGGTGAATGCAAAACGTCTGTTCCCCCAGGCCAAGGAATTTTTCCTGGATGACGACACGTTTACCGACAATCCTTCCCGTGCAATGGAAATCGCCAGGAAGTTCAAGAACCTGGGGATCACCTGGTCATGCAATGCCAGGGCCAATGTTCAGAAAGATACGCTGCGGGTGCTGAAGGAAAGCGGATTACGGCTGCTTACCGTGGGAATCGAATCCGGTAACCAGCAAATTTTGAACAATATAAAAAAAGGGACCAGAATCGACCGGATAAAGGAATTTGTCAAAGCCACGAAAGATCTCGGCATCCTGGTCCATGGCGCCTTCATTTTGGGATTGCCGGGTGAAACTGCAGAGACCATCGAAAATACCATGCGCTTTGCACTTGAGCTGGACCCTTACAGCATACAGGTATCGCTTGTAGCGCCCTATCCCGGCACGGAATTGTATGCACAGGCGCTGCGTGAGGGCTGGCTTTCGGGCGAGGGAGATCCGCTGGTCAGCAATGGCATTCAGAATTCAACATTGTCATATGCATCGATTTCCAGCGAAGAATTGTTCGAGTCAGTAGAGCGTTTTTACCGTCGTTTTTACCTGAGACCGCGGCCAATCCTGAGGATATTGAAAGAAATGCTTCAGGACAAGCACGAATTCAGCAGGCGGATCAGAGAGGGCAGAGAATTCTTCTCTTTTATGGCAAAAAGGAAAGAGGCGGTTTCAAACTGATGATATCCGATATGAATTTTCAGGGTAAGGGCTGTGTGGTTATTGTTGCCGATGATATGGGCAAATCAGAATCGGTCAACCGGGCAATCGCCGAAGCCCATGATAAGGGGATACTGACTGCCGCAAGCATTATGGCAGGGGGAGAGGCCTTTGATGATGCGGTGCATACCGCTCTTGAACGCAGCCGGCTCTCGACAGGGCTGCACCTGACACTTTGCGACGGCAAAGCTGTATTGCCCCACGCGTCTATTCCGGATATTACCGATCATGACGGTAACTTCATCAAAGATCCTTTTAGTGCGGGACTGCACTATACGCGACCAGGCCTTCTCGCACAGCTCGAGGCTGAAGTGGCGGCTCAGTTCGAGCGCCTTGAGAGGGCCGGAATCCGCCCTCACCATGTGGATGGCCATCATCATCTTCACATGCACCCGGTTATTTTCGAACTGCTTTGCCGGCAGGCCTCCCGGAGAGACATTTGTTGGATCAGGCTGCCGAACGAGTCGCTTTCAATGGTCAAGGCATTTCGTTCTCCCTCGCGCGGGTCCCTCCCCTTTGTCGAATGGGCGGTCTTCGGAATTCTCGGAAAATACAACGCCGCGACAGCCCGTAAATACGGGATGCTCAGTGCCGCACGTGTTTGCGGTCTTTCATGCAGCGGAAACATTGATGAGCAGTTTTTTCTTGATATTCTGGAGCTTACCGGTACAGAGATTAGTGAAATATTCACTCACCCGGATACTGCTACACCCGCCGGCCGGCGGGAACTGGCAGCGCTAGTCTCATCCAGAGTGTGCAATCTTATAAAAGAATTACATAAATTACCGGTCGGGTACAAGGATTTCACCGCACCAAAAAAAATCTTAACGGCAAAAAGGAGATGCAGTGAAAACATTTATCGTGATATTATTGGCGACCTTGAGTGCCGCAATAGGTGAATCATTATTAAGCTACGGAATGAAGAGGAACGGGCAGGTAGACCTTGCTGTACCTGCACAGTGGGGCAACCTGATACTATCGGTAATCCGTAACCCCTATGTGTTAGCCGGAGTAGTTTTCCTGGCCTTTTTTTTCTTTCTCTACCTCGCCGCCCTCTCGTGGGCCGATCTCAGCTTTGTCATGCCGTTAACAGCTGTGTCATATATTTTTGCTGCACTGCTTGCCAGATTTGTGCTGAAGGAGGAACTATCCTGGTTTCGCTGGGCCGGAACTGTCGTAATCACTCTGGGCATCATTCTCGTAGCGCTCGATAGCCGGCAGCGATCAGAAGAGAACGGGGCGGCCACGTATCAGCAGAGCATAAACAGTGGCGGAACACACAGTCCCGCCAAGGGAAGGAACTCCTGATGAGCGGGACACTATCGCGGCTTCAATTCAGGTCACTGCCTGCGAAACCAGAGGAGAAAAAGCTTCCGTGTTTAACTTCAAAAAGACTGGCTGACAGGGTAAGCGAAGCCATACGGAAAAGCCATGCATATTATATAGAGGAGCAGCATAAAGACGGCTACTGGCTGTACGAACTGGAATCAAATGTCACCATTACTGCCGAATATTTAATGCTCCTTCATTTCCTTGGCTTGAAAGATGCCGCCCGAGATAAAAAAATAGCACAACACATATTAAAAAACCAGAGGATCGACGGCACATGGGCCATACACTGGGGCGGTAATGGAGACCTCAGCACAACAGTCGAGGCCTACTTTGCGCTTAAACTTGCCGGCTTTTCAGCTGATGACCTCCCACTGAGAAAAGCCAGGGCTTTCATCCTCGAATCAGGGGGAATTGAGGCTTCGAGAGTTTTCACAAAAATCTTCCTCGCACTTTTTGGAGAGTTCGACTGGAAGGCGATTCCATCTATTCCGGTGGAGATAAACCTTTTGCCTGCCTGGTTTCCCATAAATATTTACAATTTTTCGAGTTGGGCGAGATCTACGCTTGTACCGCTCTCGGCAGTCCTCGACCGAAAGCCCTTACGCCCCTTGCCGGAGAAAACGAGCGTGCGTGAACTTTATATAGAACCAGGCAAAGTGCCGCCGGTTACAACACAAAAACTATCACCTTTGTCCTGGAAACGTTTTTTTATCATACTGGACCACCTGATAAAAGCCTTAGAGGACCTGCCGGTAAGGCCGTTCAGAGAAAAGGCGCTGAAAAAAACAGAACAATGGGTGCACGAGCATCAGGAGCAGAGCGGCGACTGGGGAGGAATCCAGCCCGCAATGGTCAACGCGATACTCGCACTTTCGGCGTTAGGCTATGGCGTAGCATATGAACCTGTCAAAAAAGGACTTGAGGCCCTTGAAAACTTTACAGTAGAAAAGGATGATGAGATGATACTCCAATCATGCATATCTCCTGTCTGGGACACGGCATTGACTGCACTCGCACTGCTGCATTCAGGTATGGACAGGGACCATCCTGCCATTAACGTTTCTTGCAAGTGGCTTGTCTCGAAACAGATCTTCTGCAAGGGCGATTGGAGTGTCAAGAGACCGGATCTTCACCCGGGAGGCTGGGCATTCGAATTTGACAATAACTGGTACCCCGATGTGGATGATACCGCCGTCGTATTGATGCTTCTAAACAGGTACGCTGATCGTTCATTTGTTAAACCTGAAAGCCTGCAAAGCGGCCTCCGGTGGATACTTGGAATGCGCGGGAAGGATGGCGGATGGGGCGCCTTTGACGTGGACAATAACCTGGGGATATTAAACCAACTGCCGTTCGGAGATCTCGAGGCGATGATAGATCCCAGCACGCCGGATCTCACCGGAAGGGTCCTGGAGCTCCTCGGATTAGTCGGGTTTTCGCAATCACACGATATTGTGCGCAAGGCGATACGGTTCCTGAAGAAGCAGCAGGAAGAGGACGGAACATGGTGGGGCAGATGGGGAGTAAACTACATCTATGGCTCCAGTTCAGTACTCGTCGGCCTGGGCACCATCGGGGAAGACATGTCAAAACCGTATATACAAAAAACAGTGAGGTGGTTTAAGAGCCATCAGAACATTGACGGCGGCTGGGGAGAGTGTTGTGAATCGTATGATAAGGCGTACCTGAAATGCCAGGGTTGGAGCACCCCTTCACAGACTGCGTGGGCCCTCCTGGCGCTGATAGCCGCAGGTGAAGGTACCAGCGAGGAAGTGCACAAAGGCATAAAGTACCTTCTCAAAAAACAGCAGCCGGATGGGACATGGGAAGAGGAGTTCTTCACCGGAACCGGATTTCCGAAATACTTCATGATCAGGTATCACAATTACCGCAACTGTTTCCCTCTTATGGCTCTCGGCAAGTTTAATAAGCTGGTGGAGGACAAAGGAGTTGCACACTCGTGAGGGTCCTTATTACCGGCGCTACCGGTTTTATCGGTTTTCATGTTGCCCGTTTTTTAACAGAAAAAGGGATTCAGGTAAGGGCCCTGGTAAGGGGACAAAGCGATGCAGCTGCATTGAAAGCCCTGGACATAGAGCCGGCCACCGGCGATATCAGGGACTTTGAATCTGTCTGCCGGGCGCTTGGCGGATGCCGGCACTTATACCACCTCGCTGCAGATTACCGGCTTTGGGTACCCGACCCCGCAACCATGTACGCTATAAATGTTGAGGGCACCAGAAATTGCATGGAAGCTGCTCTTAAACTCGGCGTTGAGAAGGTCATCTATACAAGCTCAGTGGGAGTACTCGCTGCATCATTAAACGGGAAGGTTTCAAATGAGGAAAGCCGCGCCGGCATAAATGAAATGGTCGGCCATTACAAACGGTCCAAGTTTATCGCGGAGAATGAGGTGCATTCGTTCATCGGTAAAGGAGTGCCTGCAGTCATTGTATATCCCTCTACACCTATAGGCACCATGGACAGGAAACCCACCCCTACCGGAAAAACTATTGTTGACTTCCTCGCCGGCAGAATTCCCGCATTCCTGGATACGGGGCTTAACTTTGTCGATGTCGGGGACGTGGCCGCAGGCCACTGGCTCGCATCACTGAAAGGAAAGATCGGACGGGGATATATTTTGGGAAACAGAAATATCACACTCAGGGAATTCTTCGAATCCCTTGCCCGCATTACCGGAAGCCGGCCTCCTAAAATCAGGCTCCCATATCTGCCGGTACTGTTTGCAGCCTGCATCGACGAAACCATTTCAACACTCCTGACGCACAGGCATCCGAGAATTCCGCTCACAGGTGTGAGAATGGCAAAAAAATATATGTATTTCGACGCTTCCAGGGCTGTGAAGGAACTGCATTTGCCGCAGACTCCTATTGAGCATGCAATGGAACAGGCAATAGAGTGGTTCAAAAAAAATAATTATGTGAGGGGCTAAATATCTATGCGTTTTCCGGTCAGCTTATACGTATCGCTTACTAAATCTTTTATCAGGAACGCCCTGGCGGGAAGAAAGCGCTTTCCGCTTGTGCTGATGCTTGAACCTACTCACAGGTGCAATCTCGCCTGTGCCGGATGCGACAGGATACGCCTGCATGATGATATGCAGTCCCCTGACCTTTCTCTGGAGCAATGCATTGGGGCTGTTACCGAGTCAGATGCCCCTGTTATCACAGTAACAGGAGGAGAACCTCTCCTTTACAAGGAACTTACTCCGCTTGTCAGAGAAATTCTGAGGATGAAAAAACATGTGTATCTATGCACTAATGGCCTTCTTACCGAATCCTTTATTGAGGAGTTCGAGCCAAGCCCCAGGCTCACCATCAACTTTCATCTGGACGGACTGGAAGAAACCCATGATGCTATTACCAACAAAAGCGGGACTTTCAGAAAGACCATTGAGACGATAAAAAAGGCAAAGCAGCGGGGGTTCAGGGTAAGCACAAACACTTCAGTTTACAAAAACTCCGACGTAAAAGAACTTGAGCGCCTGTTCGAGATACTCACCAATATCAAAATTGACGGCACGCTGATCGCCCCTGCCTTCAGCTATGAGAGCGTAGAAAACAATATCTTTCTCAACAGAGATGAGATACATGATAAATTCAATCAAATGGCATCCTTCTTCGAGAAGTTCCCATTTATGAATTCACCGCTCTATGTGGACTTGCTGAAGGGCAGCAGGGACATGCACTGCACTCCCTGGGGCAACCCGACACGCAATCCCCTCGGTTGGAAATCGCCCTGCTATTTGATTACCGACGCCTACTATGCCTCCTTCAGCGAAATGATGGAGAAGACCCCCTGGGACAGGTACGGCACAGGCAAAGACCCGAGGTGTGAAAACTGTCTGGTACACAGCGGGTACGAAGCAACTGTCATGAGGACCGCCTTCGCAAACCCGGGAGACCTCTTGAGACTGTTGATCTGGAACCTTAGGGCTCGCTAATGAATAACTTGTGCATTCAGGCGCTTGGATTTGGGTCAGATTTGGCTGATCTGACTGAGCAAAACCGCAGGCGTAGCAGAGCTACGTTGAGGATTTTGCGACTGAGGATCGGGCAAGGATGGCCTAAATCAGAGATGCATCAGTGTGCAAGTTATTTATTAGCGAGCCCTTACCACTGATGGCGGCCTTTCCTCTGCTTGCCCTGCACACAATTGCATTGAGACCGTACGTATTTGTGTTCCTGTTGGTCTATATGCTGGGCTGTTCGCTGCACCTGGGATTAAAAAGAGCGCTGCTTTTCGGCCTTGCCGGATACGGCATTGCCTGGCTGTCGGAATACTCTTCCATTCACAACGGCATTCCATACGGATACTACTTCTATATTGAGCAGACAAACGGCAGGGAAATCTGGGTGCTCGGAGTACCCCTCATAGATTCGATGAGCTATGTATTCCTTGCCTATGCAAGCTATTCCATGGCCCTTCTTGTCAATGCTCCGGTTATGCGCCTGAAGAACACTCTCTATATTCTTGAAACAAGGGAAATCAGAAATTCACCTGCTGTCAGGATGCTCGGGGCCATCCTCTTTGTTTACCTCGATATCATTATAGATCCTGTTGCACTGGCAGGCAACAAGTGGTTTCTGGGACAGCTTTATGGGTACCCTCAGAGGGGGGCATATTTCGGAGTTCCCATCTCAAATTTCGCAGGATGGGTCGTAGTAGGATTCCTGATGATCGGGGCCTTGCAGAAAATCGATAATTGTTTGTACCGGAGCGGAGCATCCGACTATACGGGATATCAGTATCCATGGAGATACCTTGTGGGTCCTATCCTCTATGCAGGAGTCCTGGTTTTTAATCTCTCGGTGACTTTTGCGATTCGTGAGTATACAATGGGATGGACCGGCACCTTCATTGTTTTACTGCCGTCAGTGCTTATCTACTCCATAATAAAAATAAAACTTTCCGCTGGAGACGCCGAACGCTCCCTGAATGCCCATCTCCGGGATTTTCCCCTCGTCTCTGTCAAAAGCTCCGGCACAGTTCAGTGATGACTCATTCATAACAAAATATACCTGTCTTGTCAAGCGAGTATTTACTTATGGTATCATTATTAAGCAGCATTGATCATGGCCATAAAAACAATATTTACATGCTTCTTATGTATTACCGCCGGAATTGTGATTGGAGGATATTCTTTTTTCCCGGTCACAACCCCGATCGTTTTTGGCCATAAACCGGTGCGAAGACTGTATGAGCCGCAAAGACCTGTACGGGCTGCTTGCTTCGGCTGCAATCCAGAGGATCCCTGGTATTATACCTTTCATCGTTTTCGAAACAGACAAAACAATTGCAGTCAAGCTCCCGTCGAAAAAAAGACATTTCCATTATGTCATTTTCCCAAAGAAGGATATCAAGAATATCGGAGAGCTTGGCGAGGAGGACGCCTCTTATCTCACTGACGCATTTCTCGTTGCAAGGCATATTATCGAGAAAGAAAAGTTGACCCGGTATCTCATGTTCACAAACGGCCCGGATGAGCAGGACGTCACCTATTTGCATTTTCATCTGGCGGATGATATGCACCAAAAACAGTAATGCTGTCATAGCTGCAAGGCTACACTTTAAACCAGCTTATGCTCTGGTCCAATTTTTTACCCTCCTGGTGCAGGTGATCCATAATCTGCCTTGAATTGCCGATCATCCTTATAGTGTCATTCAAATGCCCGGTCACGGTTTCCATGTTTTGGGAAATCTCTTCCGAAGCTGCAGATTGTTCTTCAGTCGCCGATGCAATCCTCTGAATCATATCCATTGCCTTTTGCGTTGCCCCCACAATCTCCTCTAGCGCGTTGCCGGCCTCTTTTGCAAGACTTACTCCTCCTTCCGCATCCTTCCTGCTCGTTCCCATGGCCTCAACGGATGCTGCCGCCTGCGACTGGATTCCACTGATCTTTCCCGCTATTTCCCCGGTTGCCCTTGAGGTCCGTTCTGCGAGTTTTCTCACTTCGTCCGCAACTACCGCAAACCCTCTGCCCTGATCGCCTGCTCTAGCCGCCTCGATAGCGGCATTGAGTGCCAGAAGATTCGTCTGGTCCGCGATATCATTAATGACCGCCACGATCTCACCGATTTCCTGGGACCTCTTTCCAAGTTCCTCTATGGTATGAGACGACTCCTTTACCGATTCAGCAATGCCGATAATTGCATCAGTCGCCCTTCTCACCGTATCCTTTCCCCTGTCTGCAATGTCGACCGCTCCTTTCGCCATTTCGGAAGCAAAAGACGCATTCTTTGCCACATCAACTATGGTCTGTGACATTTCAGCAGTAGCCGATGCAACCTGATCGATTTTAGAGAGCTGCTCTTTTGCTCCGGAATCCAATCGATTGATATCCTCTGAAAGAGAATTTACGTTCTGGGTCACGCTTTTCGCGACGCCGCTTATATTTAGTATTATCTCTCTGAGGGTCAATAGAATTCTGTTATATACATCCTTTAAAACGTTACTGCTTTCAACTATCTTGCATTCTTCTTTAAACTCCCCTCTCTCAAGGGTATCGAAACACTCAATGGCTTGAGTCATATTTTTTTGCATCCTCTTGTTAATGAAGAAAAGAAAGGCAGAGAAACCTATAAGGGATAATGCAATGATGCATGTAAGTAAAATCGTGCCGTTCCGCATTGCCCTCTCATTCTCGGCAAGGTGCTCCCCGAAGGAACCCTTTTGCTCCTTGATCATCTCTAAAAGCAGTGATCGGACCTCTCTCCATTTTGAAGTCTCTTTCTGCACCAATAATTCAATTGCTTCATTTCTCTTATCCGATTCGGCTAATTCCTGGACCTCGGTTTTAAGCTTATGGTCCTCATCCCACAGGGCGCTGACCTTTTTTAACGTTTCCGTCATCGTGCCTGAAGAAAGCGTAAGGGCCTCATCACTGGATTTTACAAATCCTTCATGCGCCTCTTTGTAATTGCTCTTTGCTTTTTCATCGCCCGGGTTGATCAGTACATTCCTTGTCGCCTGCCCTGACTGCAATCCCTGGGCATACATATTATCCAGATCCAACAATAACTCCTGATCGATATGTATCATCCGCTCGGTCCTTGTCTTCATCTTTCCGCTCTGCAGCACAAAAATGGCAAGAATTAATCCCAAAGCAAACACATTCACAACACCTACCGCAAACAACAGTCTTTTCATACTCACAAGAAAATGCCTCCTTTTTGCTCAGCCGTTTATTATGTCACTGCCGGTTAAATGCATTATTCCGGTTTCACTTGTCCCTGATATGTTCATAAATATTCAGATAGTGATATGAGGGGTGGTTCCATGAAAAATCATAGCGCATCCCGTTTACCATCAGTTCCCTGAAGTGCTTCGGGTAGGAATACCACATGCCGATTGCGCGCGCAAGCGCTGACTCGATTCCCTTGAAATTGAAGTCGTTGAATACATATCCGTTCCGCTCGTGGTAGGGCCTATGGCTGTAGTCGGCATCAAAGACCGTGTCCCGCAATCCGCCGGTCGCCCGCACTACAGGCACTGTCCCGTATTTCAGGGCTATCATTTGGGTCAGCCCGCAGGGCTCGAAGAGGCTGGGGACAATCATCATATCTGACCCCGCATATATGAGGTGCGAGAGTTCCTCGTTAAATCCTATCTCGATGTGGCAGTCGGGGTTGTCATTCAGGTGGTGCTTGAGCTGGAGAAAATCATTGTTGATCCCATTGTCCGGACTCGAACCAAGAAGGACGAACTGGCAGCCGTTTGAAAGGGAATAGAATATTGCGTCCCTTATCAGTCCCACCCCTTTTTGATGGTCCAGTCTGCCTATGTACGACACGATAGGCTTATAAACCTGCCGGAGGAGAAGCCTGTGGCAAAGTGCCTCTTTGTCCCTGTATTTGTCATGGACCGTATCTATGTTATACCGGTACGGGATATACCGGTCGATCTCCGGGTTCCATACGTCGTAGTCAATGCCATTAAGGATACCGCCGAACTTCTGCCCATGGACGTGAAGGGGATGACCGAGTCCGTAAGACAGATCGGAATGCCTGATCTCCCAGGCATAACTGGGAGATACGGTAGTCACAAAGTTCGAATAGACGATGCCGGCCTTCATGAGGTTCACTGCGGAATAATTGGAGTTGTCCCTGAGCCGGTCGGGGTGAAGATAATAATCCGGCCTGTTCAGTCCCACTGCACGCAATATAAATTCTCCGGTCACTCCCTGGTGCTTGAGGTTATGCAGGGTATAACAGACGCGGGGATGGGTCATCCCATAACTCTTGTACATATCAAAGAGAAGTACCGGGACAAGCCCTGTCTGCCAGTCGTGACAGTGGATTATGTCTGGATGCTTGTTCGACTTGAGCATGAACTCAAGGGCCGCCCTGCAGAAAAAAGCAAACCGTTCGGGATCATCGCTATGACCGTAAAAAATACCTCTATTAAAGAAGTTCCTCTCTGAATGCGGTTCGATAAAAAAACATTTTCTTCCGTGGACGAAACCGAAAAAGACGGAGCAATGCACCCATCGCTCATAAAAAGGGACCCATAGGTCGTTATAGGCCATCCGCAGCCCGTAGATCTGATCATACCGCATGCAATCGTATTTCGGCAGTATGATCTCGACATCGTTTCCCCTGATCTCGAGTTCGTGGGAGAGACCGTAAACAACATCTGCGAGGCCCCCGACTTTGGCAGCAGGGGCGCATTCAGGAGTGATCATGACTATGTACATCCGTGACCTCTCATTGGGAGCATTGGACATATAATTCCTGCATCAACCATATTGAGAGAATTATAATTCAATTATGAGAGGAATATAAAGCGCCCCGCAGAAAAGTATTTGACAAGAAGCATAAACGGCTATAAGATTTTATTAACTTTCGAGGCTGGACCTGAAGGGGGGACTCAAGGAAAAGATACTGCCTTTAGCTATAGTTTACCTATATAATACGAAAAACCGGGCCAAATGTTTCATGAAGCAGCGGGATGAATAAATGGCCGGCGAGCGTATCAGAATGAAAAAATTCCTTGCGTTAGATTCCCTGAGGAAGATCAACACATATTAGTGAGGTGCCGCATGAAAGATGAAGAAAAGGGCATTCCCGGCCATAAAACGGGGACGGTTGATCTCGAAAAGCTTGCCAGGCTGGTCCGCTATTTTATACTTATTTCTACTACCGGTGCCGGCTCGGGCCATCCTACGTCTTCCTTGTCGGCCACCGATCTGCTCGTCGGCCTTATGTTTACCGGATTATTCAGATACGATGCAGAAAACCCAGAACATCCCAACAATGACCGTCTGATCTTTTCTAAAGGCCATGCTTCGCCGCTTCTTTATTCTTTATGGGCTGCAGCCGGGAAAATAAGCGAGCAGGAATTGATGACGTACAGGAGGTTCGGAAGCACGCTGGAGGGTCATCCTACGGTGGCTTTCCGTTATGCTGAGGCTGCCACCGGCTCGCTGGGCCAGGGACTCTCCATCGGATCAGGAATGGCACTGAACGCCAAATATATTGACAAACTCACCTATCGAACTTACGTACTGCTCGGCGACAGCGAGATGGCGGAAGGCTCGCAGTGGGAGGCGATGCAGTTGGCCGCTCATTACAGGCTCAATAATCTTATCGGCATTCTCGACGTTAACCGGCTGGGACAGCGCGGTGAAACTATGTATGGCCATGATACCGAGGCATATGCATCAAGGATTGCGTCATTCGGCTGGGAAACGATTACAATAGACGGGCACAACTTTGATGATATAATACCTGCTTATGGCAAAGCCGTGGAGAGCAAAGACAAACCGGTGATGATAATCGCCAGGACTATCAAAGGCAAGGGTGTATCTTTCGTGGAGGACAAAAACGGCTGGCATGGCAAGACATTGAGCAGGGAGCAACTCGGTCAGGCACTCAGGGACTTGGGAACTGTCGATACCTCATTGAGGGGGGAAATAGCCAAACCTGAAGACCTTTACCCCGGGAAAGACCCCTCCGGCAATACCGGACCGCTCGCATACGAGGATGGAAAGCCTGTTGCAACGAGAAAGGCATACGGCAACGCACTGAAGAGGATATTCCCCGCATTCCCTGACATGGTGGTGCTTGATGCCGAGGTCAGCAATTCAACCTATTCCGATGCATTTAAGGATGCCTTCCCGGAGCGGTTTTTCGAGATGTACATTGCAGAGCAGAATATGGTCGGCTCCGCGTTGGGTCTGGCTTGCAGGGGAAAGATCCCTTTCGTATCGACTTTCGCGGCATTCTTTACCCGTGCTTTCGACCAGATAAGAATGACCCAGTATTCGGAGTCAAACGTAAAATTCTGCGGGTCCCATGCAGGGGTATCCATTGGACAGGATGGTCCCTCCCAAATGGGACTCGAGGACATAGCAATGTTCAGGTCGGTGCTGAACTGTGCAGTTCTGTATCCTTCCGATGCTGTCTCCACTGAAAAACTGGTTGAAGAGGCTGCGCGGCACAAAGGTATGGTCTATATACGCACCACAAGAGAAAATACCCCCATCCTTTATGGTGCGCATGAGACATTCCCCATCGGAAAATCCAAGACCCTCAGGCAGAGCGTCAGCGATAAGGTAACGGTCATCGCTGCGGGCGTGACGGTTTTTGAAGCGCTCGGAGCCTATGAGGAACTTGCAAGAGAAGGCATTTATATCCGGGTTGTCGATCTTTACTGTATAAAACCAATTGACAGTGAGGCCCTTAAATGGACAATCATGGGTACCAGGGCGGTCATAACAGTAGAGGACCATCACGAAGAAGGCGGCATCGGCGAGGCGGTCAGAAGCGCCCTTGCCGGTGGACCGGCGCCAATATACTCGCTGGCAGTGCGGAAGATTCCCAAAAGCGGAAAGCCGGAAGAGTTGCTTGATTACGAAGAGATTTCAAAAAACGCTATTATAAAAAAGGCAAGGGAGGTTTTATGAAGCCGCAGGACCTTAAGACAAGAATATTTTTGGACGGAGGCGACGCTGAGGAGTCCCAGGAAGTCATCTCTCTTCTGGGTTTTCTTGACGGGCAGACGACAAATCCTACTCTTATCTCGAAAAACCCAAAGGCCCAAGAGCGCCTTAAGCAGGGCTCGAAATTCACACAGGATGAGATATTTGATTTTTACCGCAACGTTGTAAAGACTATCTCTGCCTTGATACCTATGGGATCTGTCTCTGTTGAAGTCTATGCCGATTTTTCGACTCCGGCAGATAAAATGTTGCAAATGGGCAGGGAGATGTTTTCGTGGATACCCAATGCGCACATAAAGTTCCCGTCATCAAAGGAGGGACTAAAGGCAGCGGAACAGGCTGTCAAAGAGGGACTTCGCGTCAACATGACGCTTTGCTTCACTCAGGAGCAGGCAGCGGCTGTATATGCTGCTACGAGAGGCGCCCGAAAGGGGCAAGTATTTGTGTCCCCTTTTATAGGCAGGCTTGACGACAGGGGAGAAAACGGGATGGATTTGATTGCCAGTCTTTTAAAAATGTACCGGCAGGGCGACGGCCATGTAGAAGTGCTGACCGCCAGCGTGCGCAACATGGACCACTTGCTCTATGCGCTGGAACTCGGCTCTGACATCATAACCGCCCCTTATGAAATACTGAGGGAATGGGGGCGGAGGGGCATGCCTTTTCCTGACGCCAATTATATTTATAAGCATGACGCACTGAAAAACATCCCTTATAAAGAAATCGATCTCTCAAAGAATTGGCAGGAATATGATATTACCCATGACCTGACGGTCAAGGGGATGGAAAGGTTCTCGAAAGACTGGAATGATCTTATAGTGCAGTCTGCTTCAGCGCCGAGGTGACCGCTATGAAGGTACTGCCCTGAGGCGGCACTTGGTGCTATGGAAACAGATAAAGATATTCTCTACAGCAAGTTCCTTCAAACCTGCGATATACCGGCGGGGAAAGCCGTTATCGAACCATTTACCATGGTAATCTTCGGCGGGGCCGGTGATCTGAGCAAAAGGAAACTCCTGCCCTCAATCTTTAATCTGTTTTGCGACAAAGTGGTGCCTGATCAGAAATTCTCGATACTGGGATTCGGCCGCTACGAAATGAGTGATGAGGCATACAGGGCCATGGTGAAGGATGCAGTCAAACAGTTCGGTGAGGGAGAATTTGACGAGGATAAATGGGACCAGTTCAGCCGGCATCTTTACTTTCTTTCGGGAGTTTTCGAGAAAGATGAGAGCTTTGAAGACCTGCACGTTAAAACCGACCGGATTACAATCCCGGATTCTAAAGGAGGCAAGCAGGTAGTTTATTATATGGCTGTGCCGCCACAGGTAGTGCCGATGGCCGTTCATCAATTAAAGAAGCACAATCTCTGTCAGGGCGCATTCACTACCAAAATAATTATTGAAAAACCGTTCGGGCATGACCGTCAGTCTGCAGTGGAATTCAATAAGGTATTGACCGACGCCTTTGAAGAATATCAAATATACCGGATCGATCATTATCTTGCAAAGGACCCGGTCCAGAATATTATATTCCTGCGTTTTATCAATACACTTTTTGCTGAGATCTGGAACCGGCATTACGTGGACAATGTGCAGATTACTGTCGCTGAAGATGTGGGCATCGAACACCGGGGCGCATTTTATGAACAGGCCGGGGTTGTAAGGGACATCGTGCAGAACCACCTCATGCAGCTTTTCGGCCTTATCGCAATGGAGCCGCCGGTTGGGTTTCAAGCCGATTTTATCCATGAGGAGAAATTAAAAATATTAAGGTCGGTCCATTCTATAGACGCGAATTATATTCACAACTATATGGTAAGGGGACAGTATGGCCAGGGGGAATCAAAAGGCAGCGAGGTCCCCGGCTACCGGGCTGAGGACCGTGTTGCCGATAATTCAAACACCCCGACTTTTTTTGCCGGAAAATTCTTTATAGACAATCTCCGGTGGGCGGGCGTGCCTTTTTATCTCCGCACCGGCAAGCGCATGCCCAGGCGCGTCACCGAGATCTGCTTACAGCTTAAACACTTTCCGGTGAAACTCTTCGGGAGAACATGCGATATCCTGGAGCCGAATATTCTTATTCTGACCATCCAGCCCGATGAGAAGATTTCCCTCCGCTTTAGTGTGAAGTACCCCTATTCCGAGAACCAGGTATATCCTGTGAATATGGTTTTCAGCTATAACGAAACATTTAAGATACCCATACACCCTGCTTATGAGCGGTTGCTTGTCGATATGCTGAAAGGGGATTTGACGCTTTTTGTCAGGCAAGATACCGTCGAGGAAATGTGGGCGGTCGTTGACCCGATCATTAGCCTGTGGGAAAGCACTCCTCCTGAGGATTTTCCCAATTACGCGGCTGGCACCTGGGGTCCGGAAGCGGCCCACCGGTTACTCGATCAGGACGGGCGTTGCTGGATAACAAGGTAAAACTCAGACCTTATACTCGCCCTTGTTACAGTAGACCCGTGAATTTTGCCGAAAGACGGACATGCCATGTTCTTAATTGCATAACCGGGGGAAACTAATGATTTGGTTAGGTCATGGAAAATTCGCGTAAGGTCTTGATTTTTGGGACGGGCGATGAGATGGCAAATTTTATGGTGGAGCGGTGGAGCGAACTCTCCCGAAACGCTGTCGAAAGCAGGGGCTGTTTTACCGCAGCCCTTTCCGGAGGGGAAACACCGGTGCTATTTTACCGGAGACTTGCCGGTGAAGGGACACAGCTCCAGTGGGACAGAACGCATCTGTTTCTTGTTGATGAGCGCTTTGTCCCCTCAGACAGTGCTGACAGCAATTACCGTTTGCTCAACGAGACGCTCTTAAAACATATACCGATCCCCTCCGGTAATATCCATGCGGTAGCTACCGGTGAAACTGACCCTCTGTCGTCGGCGAGAAAGTATGAGGAGGAAATGAAAAGATTTTTCATGCTGCCGGCCGAAGGCATTCCCGAATTCGATCTCGTTATGCTTGGTATAGGCGCGGACGGTCATACCGCATCGCTTTTCCCCGGTAATATTGCCCTCTGTGATACGCGGCGACTCGCCAGTGCGGTTGCCGCTGATAAAAACCGGCATGACCGGATTACGCTGACGCTTTCCGTAATTAACAATGCACGCATGGTGGTATTTCTTGTGAGAGGGAAGTCCAAGGTATCGGTGTTCCGTGATGTTGTGGAGAGGAGGGACCGTCACCTTCCTGCGTCATTGGTGGCCCCTGAAAAGGGGGCCTTATTGTTCCTCGCTGATGCGGAGGCTGCGCAATACTTTTCAGAAAGAGAAACAGGGGGCAAAACATGAACAGGTTTTTTTAACTTATACAACCCCTCCTTCTCCCCGCAAGTCGGCGATTACATGCTCATCAGGCTTGGGGAGTCCGGCTATTTTCCATGCCGTAAGGGGATCGAGAAAATCCTCACTGAAGCAATTCTTTGGTTGATGGATATTTTTGCAAACAGCGCGCAGGATTGGAAAGAAGTTATATTTCTTATAGTAATCGCGCATAAACCGTATTATGTCCATCCTGTCTTTTGTGAGCTCATCTACTCCCTCGTTCTTCGCCAAAGCGCACGCTACCTTGTCATTCCAGTCCTCGCCGCCGGCAAGATATCCCTCATCATCGACAGCAATTTTTAATCCTCCGTATTCTATGCATGGCATTTTTTCAGACCTCCTTAACATTATTGACTCCCTAATGAAAATTATATTACAAAGAATACTAAATGACAATATCCCGAATATATGAAAAGTTCCAGGCAGTTGATAAGCATCTTCTTGCCCGGTTGCAGACCGCAGGGAATAAGCTCGCCATCCTTAACCGGGTACCTGACGCAACGAGGCCGTTTTATGCTAAAATTCTGGAGACGATGAATGAAAGAATTGTTGGCGATACCTATAGCTCAATGTCCCTCCAGGACCATTGGCACAATAGTAAGGGAGCTTTATGCGCCTTTTCCCGATTTACATTTTAAAAGCACCGCATATCCGGTATTTGAGCGTGGAAATAATCTTAAATGGACGCTTCATTTTATGAAAAAGCGCAAACAGATCGCGGAAGAACGCGAACAGATCTGGAATCTCTCCCTGGACATTTTCTGTATTGTGGATATGGATGGTCATTTCGAAGAAGTAAATCCGGCCTTTCAAAGAATCCTTGGTTACGCGGACCATGAAGTCCTGGGTAAATCATTTACCGACTTTCTGCACCCTGAAGACATCGCTGCTGCCGTTGCGGAGATGCAACTGCACACTACCGGGCATAATACCCTGGTCTTTGAGAGTCGTTATCGCTGTCTGGATGGATCATACAGATGGTTATCGTGGAACGCTGTTGCTGTACCGGATAATAGCAGGATATATGCTGTAGCCCGCGACATCACCGAACATAAACAGGTCGAAGAATCTCTGCACAAGAGCGAAAAAAAATTACAGGAGATAACTTCATCTTTAGCTGAAGGCATTTATGTCATGGATTTAAAGGGACACATTACCTTCATGAATCCTGAAGCAGAACGTCTTTTGGGATGGACCATGTCGGAATTGAGTAATAGAAATGCCCATGACATCTTTCACTACATGAAAGCAGACGGCTCTCCTTTACCGTTTAAAGAGTGCAGGATGAATAAGGTTATCGGAAACAGCATCCGCTTTGTCTCGTCGGGCGAAGTTTTTGTGCGAAAAGACGGAACGGTTTTCCCCGTATCAGTCATTTGCAGTCCCCTTATCGAGAACTGTCGGGTAGTTGCTTCGGTCACGTCTTTTAGAGACATTACGGAACGGAAAAATATGGAGGAGTCGCTGCAAGAAAATGCGCATTTTCTTCAAACCCTCATGGACGCCATCCCCACCCCGATCTTTTACAAAGACATCCACGGCGTTTACCAGGGCTGCAATGCGGCTTTTGAGGCATATCTCGGAATCCACAAGAGCAAGATAGTCGGCAAATCCGTCTATGACATAGCGCCTCAAGAACTGGCAGACAAATATCGCAAAATGGATACGGAACTGTTCCGTACAGGCGGTGTCCAGGTCTACGATTCATCTGTTCGTTACGCCGACGGGACCCAACATGATGTTATCTTTAATAAAGCAACTTTTACTAATGCAGACGGCAGCCTGGGCGGGCTGGTAGGGGTAATAGTAGACATCACCGAGCGCAAGCTGACGGAAGAGGCGCTGCTGATAAGCGAGGAGAGATTGCGGCAGTCTGTACGCGTTTCCAACCTCGGCATATTCGATCACGACCACCTCGCCGAAACCATTTACTGGTCCCCGCGCCAAAGGGAAATATACGGCTGGGGCCCTGATGAGGCGGTAACCCTTCAGGCTTTTATTGACTGCATCTACCCGGAAGACCTCGAGAGAATAACTGCGGAAGTCCGGCTGGCCCACGATCCGGCGGGTAACGGCGTATTCGGCGTCAAGAACCGGATCATACACCGCGACGGCTCCATCCGTTGGGTGACTACGCAGTCTCAGACGTTCTTCTCGGGCGAGGGCTGCGCTCGCCGGCCGGTACGCACTATCGGCGCAGTCAGCGACATCACCGAACTCAAGCGGGCCGAAGTGTATCTGCGGAGAAGTGAGAATAAATATAGGACACTCATAGAAAACCTTCCGCAGAAGATCTTCTATAAGGACAGGAATTCGGTCTATATTTCCTGCAACAAAAGTTGTGCGGATGATTTGGGAATTAAACCTGATGAAATCGCAGGGAGGACAGATTACGACTTTTATCCAAAAGAACTTGCCGAAAAATACAGGGCAGACGATAGAAGACTTATGGATATTGGCAAGGCCGAAGACATAGAGGAGAAACATATACGGGACGGGCAAGAGGTATGGATATATACAGTTAAGACCCCGATCATGGATGACAGCGGCAATGTTGCCGGCATATTGGGTATTTTCTGGGACATAACTGAACGCAAGAAAGCCGAACAGCAGATACAGCAATCTCTGAGAGAAAAAGAGACCTTTCTCAGGGAAATACATCACAGGGTAAAGAACAACATGGCGGTCGTGTCAAGCCTCCTTTCTTTACAGGCAAATAAAATAAAGGACGCCACTGTGAGGGCCCTCTTTGAAGAAAGCCGGCAGAGGGTCAAGGCAATGGCCCTTGTTCATGAAAAGCTCTATCAGACAAAAGATTTATCCTCCATTAATTTTGAAGACTACATAACGTCAATAGTTTCGGAGATAATCGGCCTGTACCGGATAGATACCAATGCAATCACTACGAAAATAAACATTAAGGACATTGAACTGGATCTGGAATCAGCCGTACCGTGCGGCCTGATAATCAACGAACTCCTCGCAAATGCCTTCAAATACGCTTTCCCTGACAATAGACGCGGGGTATTAAGCATCAATTTTACAAAGACTGATGAAACCTACACACTGGCAATCAAGGACAACGGTGTCGGGCTTCCTCAAGGGTTCGATTATATGCGAACAAATACGGTGGGGCTTCAGATAGTCAATGTATTGACCAAGCAACTGAGAGGGACCTTGCAAATCAAATCAGCTGGGGGCACAGAAGCAACCATTATGTTTGAACAACATAGGAAATAACAGTGGAAAAGAAAAAAATACTGATAGTTGAAGATGAAGGGTTAGTCGCCCTGAAGACAAAAAAAGACCTGGAGCGCATTGGATATGATGTTGTTGCCATATTTGCTTCAGGAGAGGAAGCACTTGAGGGCATCGACGCGGTGAGGCCCGACCTGATATTAATGGACATAAAGCTCCAGGGTAAAATAGACGGCATAGATGCAGCCAATGACATATCCGAAAAGTATGATGTTCCCGTGATATATCTCACGGCCCACTCTGAGGAAAATACGCTTCGGAGAGCGAAGAAAACGGAGCCGTACGGGTATCTTCTGAAGCCGATCGATGAAAAAGAATTGCATATAGCCGTGGAAATAGCGCTGTACAAACACAATCTCGACTGCAAACTGCGTGAAAGTGAAGAACAATATCGTTTACTTGCGGAGAATATGGGGGATGTGGTTTGGAAATTTAATATCGTGACAGGTCGTTTTACCTATATGAGTGCCTCGGTTCAAAGGATGAGAGGCTTTACCCCCTGGCAGGCATTGCAGCAATCTATGAAAGAGACACTTAGCCCTGAATCCTATGAGCTGTTTCTGGATGGGCTGAGACGCCGTCTTGCCGACTTTGCAGCCGGCGATAATTTTTCAACCCGGATACAAACACATTATTTTGATCAAGTGCATCAAAATGGCGCCTTAGTCCCTACCGAGGTAGTGACGACACTAATCTCGAATGACGAGGGCCGGGCGACTGAAATATTGGGAGTGAGTCGCGATATAACCGAACGCAAGAAGGCGGAAGACGAGTTCCGCATGGCCCACGAACAACTCGAACTGCGCGTCCTTGAAAGGACATTGGAGCTAAATAGATCCAATGAACAATTACGCAATCTCGCTGCTCATTTGCAATCTGTCAGAGAAGAAGAAAGAGCTAAAATTGCCCGTGAGATACACGATGAACTTGGCCAGGCACTATCCGCTCAGAAGATGGAATTAAGCTGGTTTCGCGACAGATACGGAGACCATAAGCCCATATTCGACAAGTCCGGGGCCATGTTGGATGCCCTTAATGCCACGATGCGGTCTGTCAGGCGTATCTGCACTGCGTTGAGACCTTCGATATTGGATGATTTTGGCCTTGTTGACGCAATGCAATGGCAGGCTGATGAATTTCAGAAAAGGACAGGGATTGAATGCGCCGTTGACTCTGTGCCGGAGCATATTGAGCTTGACAAAGATCAAAGCACGGCGCTTTTCAGGATTTTCCAGGAAACACTGACAAACGTCCTTAAACATGCAAGGGCCACAAAGGTGACAGCGAGACTGACAAAAGACAATGACAATATAACTTTAGAAGTTATCGATAACGGCAAAGGCATAACAGACGAACAATTTTCGAAGCCTCAATCCTTTGGCCTTATAGGTATGCGTGAACGCGTTTATCCCTGGGGAGGGAAGGTGGAGATCACCGGTCATAAAAACAGAGGCACTACGGTAAAGGTCTGTATGCCCCATTTGGTCTAACCAGGGAATATCTTTCATTATATGCGCTCGTTATCCATTTCCTTCTAATAGAAACACTCGCCTATTTCAAAAGTCTTTCTTTCCAATAAACGTCCTATTACCGCAAAATACCCGGAGCCGAGATGTTCTGCCACTGAATCTGAACAGCTCTTTTCAGACCGTCCCGCTTATGCTATAGTTTTGTTATGGAGGGGAGAAAATGCCCCCCGGTATATTATATGTGTGAAAAAGAGCTTTTTGGCGGGATGATGATCTTTGCCGGCATCTCTACCTGTAAAAACCATAAATACGCTTTACACACGAAGGAGGGGGAAATGAAAAAAAAGCTTTTGGTTGTCTTCGGGGTTCTTTTAACGATGGTGCTTATAGCAGCCGTCTCTTTTGCCGGCTCCAGCGGTAAAATGGATGTGAAGGTAGGAGACGAGGTCTATGTCTGCAACTGTGGGGAAGAATGTTCTTGCGGTACAATGTCCTTGAACCCGGGGAATTGCACCTGCGGCAAGCCTATGGTGAAGACCAAAGTTACAAAGGTAGAGAACGGCAACATCTCTGTTGAGGGACAGAACAAGACGTATAAGAGTGTCGGTAAATATGCCTGTGCATGCGGACATGATTGCAAATGCGGCACCATCAGTCAGAATCCCGGCAAATGCACCTGCGGCAATGAAATGGAAGCGGTCAAATAAGGACCGGTTGCGCAGGACTTAGAATGTTTTTATAAAAAAAGATACAGGCCGGAAGCACCGCTGCCTGTATCTTTTTATAAAATAGAACTGTACTGCTCTTAGAAGCATCTTAATTTTTTACAATCCAAGCGCTTTGTTTACTGCATCTTCGGCGCCGCGTGCCTTGATTATCCCTTTTATGTCCCAGGTCCCGATCCCGATCACGGTTTTTCCGGTCTTGAGTCCGAAGGCTATTTCGGAAAGGGTGCCGTATTCTCCTCCGATCGCTATCAGTACGTCGGCGGAGCGGACAATGATAGTATTTCTTATTTCTCCAAGACCGGTAGCAACAGGCACATTAATATAAGGATTTGCAGCACTCTTTTCGAGCCCCGGCAGTATGCCGATCGTGATACCTCCCTCAGTGTTCGCTCCTCTGGCAGCAGCCTCCATCACTCCGCCGAGCCCGCCGCAAACCAGAATGGCTCCATTCAGCGCGATAAGCCTTCCAACTTGTTCGGCTAATGTGAGCAACTCTTTATCCGCGTTTCCGGCGCCTATGACAGCAATGATCTTTTTTTGCATGCTTACCTAATTATATCCCAAATCCGGCGATAAAAAATCACTTTCCGTAAGAGGAAGGCAGGAGAGGGGGAGCAATGCCGCGCATCGGGACAAGGGCTGCTGCAACGAATTGTATCCGGCAGTGATAGTAGTTTCAGCGCTCCGATAAACAGCCTGCCCCTGCCGCTCCTTTCCTTACGCATGACATCAGTTGCATATTTTGGGTACACTATTGTTTATGAGAAATATCAAACTGGTCATCCAGTATGACGGAACGCGCTATCACGGATGGCAGATACAGCCCGGTTGCACCGCCATACAGCAGGTGCTGCAGGAGCGCATCTCAAAAATAACCGGAGAACAGGTGTCGGTTATTGCGGCTGGCAGGACCGATGCAGGGGTACACGCTCTTGCGCAGGTGGCTTCCTTTAAAACCGCATCGGCGCTTCAATGCGACACTATCAGGGACGCGCTCAACGCGCTGCTTCCCTGGGACATAAGGATCACGGAAGCCTGCGATGCAGATGCGGCGTTTCATCCGAGATATGACGCTAAAGGCAAGATATACTTTTATATAATTGCCAACATGCGGGTGATTTCTCCATTTCTCTATAACTATGCATGGAGAGTTCCCCAGGGCCTTGATTTTGACGGGATGTGCAGCGCCTCCGTTCTCTTGCAGGGTACCCATGACTTCACATCGTTCAGGGCAAGCGGTTGCGGGGCAAAAAACCCTGCGAAAACCATCTTTCATTGCTCTATCGAGAAAATCGATGTCATGGATTTCATGACTGCAGGAATCCGGGGGAATTTTCTGAGGTTGCGCGTTGAAGGAGACGGTTTCTTGAGACATATGGTGAGAAATATTGCCGGGACTATCATTGAAGTCGGAAAAGGCAGGCTCAGGTCAGCAGCTATTTTGGAGCTTCTTAACGCCAGGGACAGAAGGCTTGCCGGCCCTACCGCGCCGGCAAGAGGTCTCTTCCTTGAGCGGATCAATTATTAATAAACGCTATTGTCCTTCACGCTCGATCCTTTCCATTATTTCTTTTTTTTCCTGATCATCCCGGCAGTAGATTGCAAAAGGCATTATTTTCAGCCGTTCCTCGCTGATCTCTTCGCCGCACTCTTCACATATTCCGTATGTCCCCTCATTCAGCTTGCGGAGAGCGGTATCTATCTTGATCAGCGTCTCTCTATGTGTGCTTAGCTGCTTGAGGCTGATGTCCTCTGCCATATCAACTACAGACAGGTCGCCATCATCCATTACAGTCTCTACAAGCTGTCTGTTTTCGCCGGACGTGAACTTCTTTATCTCGTTTTTTGACTCCTTGATTATTTCCTCTCTTCTTTGAATCAATAGTTTCCTTAATCGTTCTTTGCGATAGCTCTCATTTTCAGCGGTATTCTCCCCGGAGGGCTTTTCAGGCTTTTCTTTCAAAGTTTCTTTTGCTTTTCCTTTTCCCTTATGTGGCATAATTCCTCCTTCCCCGCCTGCACGTGCATACTGCCGAATATCGCAGCAGCGGGTACTATCGAACAGAAAGCGCTTTATGAATTTTCAGAGGGAGTTTCTTCTTTAAATACTTCAACGATGCTTCTGACCTTGATGCCTGCCTGTTCGAGGGCCTTCTGAACATCGGGCAGCTTCGCATCCGATACTTTCACAATAAAGTTGCTGTTTACAGCCATTTCAGACCTCCATTATCTCTTTTTCTTTATGGTGAAGTACTTCATCCACTTTACTTATAAACGAATCGGTGACCTTCTGTATCTCCTCCTGAAGCTTTTTTACATCATCCTCGCTCAGGTGCTGTTCTTTCTCAGACCTCTTCACCTCATCGATTATGTCCCTTCGAATATTCCGCACAGCGATTTTCCCCTCTTCGCCCCTTTTCCGCACCACTTTGACCAGCTGTTTCCTTCTTTCCTCTGTAAGCACAGGGATATTAAGCCGTATGACTTTACCGTCGTTCCCGGGCGTAAGCCCGAGATCCGACTTGAGTATCGACTTTTCTATTTCGGGAATAAGCTTTTGCTCCCAGGGCTGGATCGTTATCTGTCTGCTGTCAGGTATCCCAAGAGTGGCGACCTGGGCAAGGGGGGTTTGAGTACCGTAATAATCAACAAATATGCCGTCAAGCAAAGAAAGCGACGCCCTTCCGGTCCTTATGGAAACAAGTTCCTTTTTCAGCGCCTCCAATGCTCCATTCATTTTGTCAGTGGTCTTTCTTTTAATCTCCTGCATGCTCCACCTCATTAGTTATCAGAGGCACGGCCTCCGGTTGAAACGGGACTATCGGCGCTCTTTCGGTTCTCCTGAAACTATAGTGCCGATCCTTTTGCCATTAATAAGATTTTTTATATTATCCGCTTTTTTAATGTCAAAGACAACAATTGGAAGGTTATTGTCCATGCACATGGAAATTGCCGTAGAATCCATGACCTTCAGGTTATATCTTAGAACATCCAGATACGATATTTTATCATACCGTTTAGCGGAAGGGTCTTTCATCGGGTCTGCTGTATAAACACCGTCAACTTTAGTACCTTTCAGAATAATTTCTGCTCCGATCTCCATTGCCCTGAGCGCCGCAGCAGTGTCGGTGGTAAAATAGGGATTACCAGTTCCCGCAGCAAATATCACCACCCTGCCCTTCTCCAGATGGCGGATAGCCCTTCTCCTGATATACTGTTCTGCCAGTTCTCTCATTTCGATGGCGGACTGGACTCTCGTCTGCAATCCAAGCCGCTCAAGCGCGTTCTGGAGGGCAAGGGCGTTGATAACCGTTGCAAGCATCCCCATATAATCCGCGGACGCCCTTTCCATGCCTCTTACCGATGCCTCAACACCTCTGAAAATATTGCCGCCGCCTATCACAACGGCAATCTGTACGCCTAAATCAATAACTTTCTTAATTTCAAAAGCCATGAACTCAACGGTGGCAGGGTCAATCCCGTATCCGCGGTCGCCTATGAGCGCCTCTCCGCTGATCTTCAGGAGAATTCTCTTATAGCATTGACCCGGGGTCTCCTGGCTTCTCGGATTTCCGTTTCCTCGTTTCTTTGATTTAGCTTTCACAGTTAGCACTCTTCTGGAGCCCTTCGCCTAATTGAAAACGCGCAAACCTTCTAAATACAATATTTTCTCCCAGCTTTGCGATCTTCTCAGTTATAAGATCTTTGATTTTCTGCTTGCCTTCCGGGTCCTTGACGAATATCTGATCGAGAAGACAGGTATCAGCGTAAAATTTCTCCAGCTTGCCTTCAAGAATCTTTTCGATGACCTGCGGGGGCTTATTGACAATCTGTGCACGGTAAATCTCCTTCTCCCGCTCAATGACTTCCGGGAGCACATCCTCCCTCGATAGATATGCAGGATTAGCAGCCGCGATATGCATAGCAATGTCTTTCACCAGATTCCTGAAATCTTCAGTCCGGGCGACAAAGTCAGTCTCGCAATTGACCTCAACCATAACGCCCAGCTTATCCATATGTATATAGGAGCCGATAAGACCCTCCGATGCCGTCCTGGTTGCCTTCTTTGCAGCAGTAGCAAGTCCCTTTTGCCTGAGCATATCAATGGCCTTTTCAATGTCGCCGTTGCTATCCGAAAGCACCCGCTTGCAATCCATCAGTCCGGCGCCTGTCTTTTCGCGCAATTCCTTTACCATCTCCGCTGTAATCATTCTGCAGCTACCTCCATCCCCTCGGTTGCGGCAATTTTTGCATTTATCTCCTCTTTCGCAGCCTGGTCCCCTTTTGCCTTTTCAAGTTCGTTCTTGCTTTCCAGAATAGCATTGGCTACCTTGGAAGAAATGAGTTTTATTGCGCGTATCGCATCGTCATTGCCGGGAATGACATAATCTATTTCGTCAGGGTCGCAATTCGTGTCAACAACAGCGACGATAGGGATGGAAAGCCTTTTGGCTTCGGCCACGGCAATCCTCTCTTTTCTGGGGTCTATAATAAAAAGCGCCCCTGGCAGCGAGGTCATCTCTTTTATTCCGCTCAAGTTCTTTTCCAGGTTGGTCCTCTCCTTCTCAAGCATTGAAATCTCTTTTTTCTTCAGAACATTGTAGGTGCCGTCTTCCTTCATAGTGTCAATCTTCTTCAACCTCTCGATGCTCTTTTTGACCGTAGTGAAATTTGTCAACATGCCTCCCAGCCACCGGTTGTTAACGTAGAACGAGCCGGCCCTCCTGGCCTCGTCGGAAATTGAATCCTGGGCCTGTTTCTTGGTGCCGACAAAAAGCACCGGAGCACCGGTGGCAGCGACGCTTTTGACAAAGGCGTACGCTTCGATAAGTCCTTTAAGCGTCTTCTGAAGATCCACAATATGGATCCCGTTTCTTTCCCCGAAAATAAACTTCTTCATCTTCGGGTTCCAGCGCTTCACCTGGTGTCCAAAATGGACACCGGCTTCAAGCAGTTCCTTCATAGTAACAATACCCATTGTTCCTCCTCACGGTTTTTCCTCCGCCTGACCTCATTAACTCATTGGATCAAAAAATAATTTGAACCTCTGAGACCATTTGAGAATCTTTACCGGCGTGTGTTTTTGAATATGAAATGTAGCATAAAGACAGGTTATTTTTCAAGGTAAATCGAATAGTGGAAGGGGCGGCAGGGGCAGGCTGTTTATCGGAGCGCTGAAACTGCTCTCTTCCGCTGCTCGCGACAGTGTTGTCAACAAATAGAGTTGTCCGGTTTTAGAGCAAATAAACTGTCCGGTTTGTAGCAGATGGTTGCACATGAAACATGGCAACCCACCAATGTCATTTTAGCAAGGCTCATGCGGCTGCGTGTGAGCACTTGGCAATCTCCTTTCCCTTAGGGTCAAAGGCAGCTAGTTTTCTCGGTCCATGGAAAATAGCAAGACCACCATCAGGGTAACGATGAACGCGAACTTCGACCTTCACATAATGGCAACGATATTGATTTGGCGGGATCTGAAGCTTTAGTCCATCGAACTTTACACAGTTGTCGTTGCCGACGGTGCGGTCATACTGCTCGCACAGTATGTCTTCCAAAGCAGTCCCTGCCCAAGTCACGAACATGCTCTCTGGCTCTTGAGGGACAACAGTAAACTCAGCATTATGAGCCGGCATATAAATATTGGCAAGATACTCATTGGCCTGCTTCATCTCAGTGATGCCCGCCATCGCAAGCTCCTTGACTAGCCGGTCTTGATGAGTTTCGAAGGCTCGCTCAGAACGACCCCTGGCCTCAGGAGAATACGCAGCAATCATATTAATTCCCAGCTGGCTCATTGCACGACCAAACTGCGTTAGATTTGATTTGTCCACTTGCCCTCCGGCCTCCGGCGTATGCCAGTAGTGACTTCCACGATCCGTATACAACGAAGCAAATAATCCGTGTTGTTCGATAACATCTTTTACCCCCTGAAAGCTGCTTTGCGTGCCCTCCTCCTGTACAAAAAACATCGAGTAGTGTTCACTGCTGGCATCGTCCATCGTCACGAATGAACCCACTCACCCGGTCTAAAGACCGGGGTTTCAGGCCTCTGGCATAACCTGCCATGACCTTACTGTTGTTCCCGTATATATTTTGCAACAACATTTTCGTCTACACTGCCTACTGTTTCGGCAAAATAGCCGTCAGACCAGAAACTATCTCCCCACAGAAATTCTTCCAGCTCTGGAAACTCTGCTCTGATTACTCTGCTGGTTCCGCCCTTTAACTTTTTTACAACATCTGCAACACTCTCTCGCGGCCATATCTGAATCAAAATGTGCACGTGATCCACTTGCACGCTCATTTCCGAAAGCAGCCATCTGTTTACTTTGCATGCTTCGTACACCAATTGCTTAATTCTTGCGGCTATTTTCCCTCGGAGAACTCTTTTTCTGTACTTCGGTATCCATACCAGATGATAACGCAATCGATGTTTTGTATGGGCTCCACTCCAATATCCGGCCATGCCAGATTATGCCAAAAAGCGCCTCCGCTCCGCTACTCTTCGCTCCGGGCGGCCATTCATCCCCAGGCTAAAGCCAGGGGAACTCTGGCCGTGTTTTTAGATCCCAATATTTTCCCTCAACCCACTGATGCTTGGAGCCATCCTGGTGCAGCATCATACCGGTATAAGGCGCCCTTGTACGCTTTTTCCTGTGTGTACCTTTCAGTGCTGCCTTCGGGACCAATCCCTTTTCCTGGAGCGTGTTTTTAACCCACGTGTAGCTTCTGGTCCCTTCATAAGCACGTCGATACCAGCTATAGAAATGTTTGACATTGAAACCGCAAAAACGATTGCTATAAAGATCCGATAGCGCCACTACTTCATCAACCGGTGCACGCCGGTGAGATATTTGTCCTAAACGCTGATCTATAAGCCCCTCCAGCCCTCTATCCTCATACCTAAGCAGATATCGCCTAAATGTCCTATCGCAGACCCCAAGGAGCATCGCTGCTTCCTCCTGTGTTAGGCGTCCTCGTTTCCAGCCCTCATAACTCTCTTCAAATCTCATCTTCCGTACCTCCTGCAGTACCGCCGAACGTTTCATGGATAACCCCCTTGTTACCCATGTATATCATCCGGACAGTTTATGTGCTACAGATACGGACAGTTTATCCGCTGGTGGGTCAGTGTTGGTGGGTCAGTGGTAATGTTTCGTGTTTAGTGGTAAAATTCTAAATCATGATACGTTTGGGTTTTTCTCCTTGTCCGAATGATACCTTTATCTTTTTCGCCATTGCAAACAAGCTGATCGACACACAGGGTCTCGACTTCAAGCTTCACATAGAAGATGTGGAAACGCTGAACCAGCTCGCTGTCGGCAAAGCGCTTGAAGTGGCAAAGGTATCATGTCACGCGTTTCGTTATCTTCAGGATGACTATCATTTTCTGAGTGCCGGCGGCGCCCTGGGCAGGGGATGCGGCCCTCTGGTAATAGCAAAGGACCCGAAAATTTTCTCGTCTGCAAAACCATTCAGGGACCTGAAAATAGCTATTCCGGGCAAACTTACTACAGCAGCACTTCTGATGGAGCTGTATTTTGCTTCTGCCTTTCATACTCAACCTTCCGGGTTGGTCATCATGCCTTTCCACATGATTATGGACTCAATTAATGAAGGGCTGGTAGACGCCGGGCTGATAATACACGAGAGCCGTTTCACCTATCAGGATTTTGGCCTTGTCAGGATAATTGACCTGGGGGAATGGTGGGAGAAAGAGACGGGCTTGCCCATTCCTCTCGGAGGCATTATCGCCAGAAAATCTCTTGGAATGCAGGTCATAAAAACGATTGAAAACCTGATAAGGACAAGTATAAACTATTCGCTGGCACATAGAGGCGAGGCAATCCCTTATATCAAAAAATACGCTCGTGAAATGGATGAAGAAGTAATGCTGAAACATATTGGACTATATGTTAACGATTACACATTGGATCTGGGAGAAAGCGGGCGGGCAGCACTTGATGAACTGTTAATAAGGGCCAAGAGCATACCATAACTGAAGTTATGAGCGAGGAGGACCATGTATGAAATATAGTATGGATGCCTTTATCAGAGAGCCTAAAATAGCATATTTCTCTATGGAGATCGGGGTCCGGAGCGATATGCCTACCTATAGCGGCGGTCTCGGCGTACTGGCAGGAGATACTATCAAATCAACCGCCGACATGAAGCTCCCCGTGGTTGCAGTAACATTACTTACAAAAAAAGGATATTTCAAGCAAGAGCTCGATATATACGGCAGGCAGACGGAAATTCCGGATGAGTTCGATCCGCAAAAGTTTATGGTCCCCCTCGAAGAACGGGTAATCGTTTATATTGAAGGGAGAGAGGTTGTCATAGGGGCATGGATATACATTGTTGAAAGTGCTACCGGCGGGAAAGTTCCCATTATTTTTCTCGATGCAGACTTCAGCGAAAATGCGCCTCAGGACAGAGGCATTGCCCATTGTCTCTATGGAGGTGATAACTACTACCGGCTCAAACAGGAAATTGTGCTCGGTGTAGGCGGCACGCGAATGCTTGACGAGCTGGGATTCCAGATCAAGAAATATCATATGAACGAGGGGCATTCGAGCCTCCTGATACTTGAATTACTCAAAAGATACAAAAAAGATATTGAAGAGGTATGGGATGAAAATCTCGTATGGGATGTCGACAAAGTGAGGAGTTTATGCGTTTTTACCACGCACACCCCGGTGGCGGCAGGGCATGACAAGTTCACGTATGATACGGTGCAGAGTATAATGGAGGAAATCATTCCCCTGAGCGCTGTAAAAGAATTTGCCGGACAGGACCACCTTAACTTAACACTGCTCGCCATGAATCTCAGCAACTTTATTAACGGAGTAGCTAAAAAACACGGCGAGGTTTCGAAGGGGATGTTCCCCGGATACGCCATCCATGCCATAACTAACGGGGTACATTCTTTCACCTGGACATGCGACAGTTTTAAAAGACTCTATGATAAATACTTGCCCGGCTGGGCCAATGAGCCCGAGATCTTTGTAAGGGTCGGACGTATCCCGGACAATGAGTTGTGGGAAGCTCACATGGAAGCTAAAAGACAACTTATCGACTATGTGAACCGCGAGACGCAGGCGGGGATGAATCCTGATACCTTTACCATCGGGTTCGCCAGGAGGGCAACTGCGTATAAGAGAGCAGACCTGCTTTTTACCGATATGGACCGGCTGGCGCGCATGGCCGAAGGGAGACTTCAAATTGTATATGCGGGAAAGGCCCATCCGCACGATGAATCGGGTAAAAAGCTGATACAGCACATATTTGAAATAAAAGAGCGGCTCAAGGACAAGATACGCATCGTGTTTCTGAAAAATTACAGTATGGATATCGCACTTAAAATCACATCCGGTGTCGATGTGTGGCTCAATACACCGCTAAGGCCGCTTGAGGCATCGGGCACAAGCGGAATGAAAGCAGCTCATAACGGAGTCCCCAATTTCAGTGTGCTCGACGGCTGGTGGATCGAGGGGCATATCGAAGGGTATACCGGATGGGCCATAGGACCGTCGCCCGATGTCCCCGCCGATCCGGCCCGTGACGCAGATGACCTGTATTACAAGCTTGAGAGCATCATCCTGCCGACGTTTTATAGTGACAAGCCTCTTTGGATACGCATCATGCAGAACGCCATAGGGAAAAATGCCTATTACTTCAATTCACATAGAATGATGAGAAGATACGTAACAGAAGCATATATAAGATAAGGCTATAGGCTTAAACTTTTTGCTTGCCGACCCGCACGGTGATAGAATCCAACAGATGACCGATTACAAATGTTTAATGTGCAGCAAAGCTTTCTCACTTCCCTGTCGAACCTGCTATACTGGCTTTACAGAGACTTTTTTTGAATAAAGGAGGCCGCCGATGGCAGAGAACAGAAAGATCCGTAAAGTGTTCAAAAGCAAACCCACGATCGAGGGAGCAGGGGTCCATCTCAGGCGTGTTTTTGGAAACAGCGAAGTGCCGCTCTTTGACCCGTTCCTGCTGTTGGATGATTTCCGCAATACCGATCCCTATCAGTATATCAAAGGCTTTCCCTGGCACCCCCATCGCGGAATCGAGACGATCACCTATGTACTGAAGGGCGACGTCGAACACGGCGACAGCATGGGGAACAAGGGCGTCATCACTTCGGGTGACATGCAGTGGATGACCGCCGGCAGCGGCATCATCCACCAGGAAATGCCCCGGGGAGATGATGACGGCGTTATGGAAGGTTTTCAGCTCTGGGCCAACCTTCCGAAGTCTCACAAGATGATGGATCCCCGGTACCGCGATATCAAAAAACCGCAGGTGCCGGAGGTGGTGATGAAAAGCGGTGCTAAGGTCAAGGTCATTTGCGGGACACTTGAAGGAAAGAAGGGTCCTGTCACGGACATCGTCATCGATCCCGAATATCTCGACGTCACAGTGCCGGCCCTTTCCGAGTTCGTCCACAAGACCACGCGCGGCCACACGGTCCTCGCGTACGTGATATCGGGCAAAGGCGTCTTCTGCAATGAAAAGAATCCCTTTGCCTACGATGTCGAAGGCGTGAACTATTTCGACATGGAGCGCGATCTCTATATTCACAACGGAACGGCTGTCCTCTTCGGCGACGGCGACCAGGTGACAGTCTCAGCCCAGGGCGAACCGGTCCGCTTCCTGCTCATTTCAGGCAAACCCATCGGCGAGCCCGTTGCCTGGTACGGCCCCATCGTGATGAACACGGAGGATGAGCTGCGGACCGCATTTGAAGAGTACCGGGACGGCACGTTCATAAAATCCAGCCGTATTAAAGCTTGATAGGGAAAGTAAGAACAAATCTTGCGTGCGATATTTATTGCGGTCAAGACCCTGCGGATTGGGATGATGTAGAACTCTTTTTTTCGTGTCTGAGCAGCCATTGTTTTAGTTCAACACCACCGGAATAGCCGCCAAGAGAGCCATCAGATGCAATGATCCTGTGGCAGGGGAGTATTATCGGCAACGGGTTCTTCTTAAGCGCCTGCCCTGCCGCTCTCACCGCTTTAGGACTGCCTGCACATTCAGCAATCCACCGGTATGAACGGGTCTCGCCATAGGGTATGCCACTTAAAGCCCTCCACACCTTATGCTCGAATGCCGTCCCTTCAATAAATTTAATTTTCTGCCTGAATAACTTCTGCCTGCCTGCAAAATAGGCATCCAGCTCGGTTTTGAAACTGTTGTTGAGCGGCGGGGCGCTCTCAGACAGCCCGGCGGCGTGCACAGGCCGGTCCCCGATAGCCATTTCCACCAGAAAAGGGCCGGCAAATACACAATAGATGTTGCCAACGGGGCTGATATATTTAAAAAAATCGAGTGCCATTGTTGTAAAATTTTATCACATCCTTTTATAATTAATAAATGCGTTTCAAGCTGCTCTTGTTTATTGTTGTTATAGTCATAGGTTCGGCGGCCGGCGGTTACCTCGCCATTGCACAGGGCACCCCCTCAATAGATGAACTGAAAAAATACCGTGCCACCAACGGGACAAAAGTATATGCCGACGATGACTCGCTGATCGGGGAGTTCAAAGTCGAAAGGGGAATCTTTGTCCCTTTTGAAAAAATTCCCGACAACGTAAAAAATGCGGTAGTTGCCGTCGAGGACTCCCGCTTCTGGCGCCATAAAGGCATTGACTATATAGGAATCGCCCGCGCCCTTGTCCAGGATATTATCCATGCAAGTCTGAAAGAAGGCGGCAGCACTATTACACAGCAGCTTGCCAAAATAATGTTTCTTTCCCCCGAGAAGACCTTCAAAAGAAAGATACGCGAGGCCCAGCTTGCGATGAGACTCGAAAAGGAGCTTTCAAAAAAGGAGATACTGGAGATATATCTTAACAAGGTATATTTCGGGCACGGGGCCTATGGTATCGAGATGGCCTCGCGGGTATATTTCGGGAAATCAGTCGGGCAACTGTCGCTTCCGGAGGCAGCCATGCTGGCAGGGCTTATCAAGGCGCCCTCCACCTACTCTCCCTACAGTGACCTTGTCAAGGCAAAGGAACGGCAGGAAACCGTTCTTGCGAGAATGGAAGATGCAGGATATATAACTGCCTCTCAAAGGACCGCTGCAAAGGCCGCATTGCTCTCCCTTTCGTCACTAAGGTCAAATACAGACACGTACAATTATTTCCTTGAATATGTCAGACAGCAGTTGGAACAGAAATACGGAGTTGAAATGGTATACAAAGGCGGCATGAAAGTGTATACAACGCTCAGCAAAAGCGATCAGATGCATGCCCAGCGGGCGCTGCAGGAGGGTTTGCGTGAGGTCGACAAGCGGCGCGGATGGAGGGGCCCTGTCGGCCATAAGGATTTGATAAAGGAAGATACGGCAGAACACAAGGTCTCCTTTACAGCATCGGCAGGAGACATATCGACAGGGGTCGTGATGTCTGTAGGCCTGAAGGAAGCGGTTGTCAAAGCACGGGGGCTTACCGGCAAACTGCTGCTCAGCGACTCACTCTGGGCCGTCAATAGCCCCGGCAAAGCCGTAAAGAGCACTGCCGGATCAGCAAAGACTTTAAGACTGACCGATATCCTCCATCGCGGCGATATAATATGGGTGAAGTTCAGGAGCATTGCAAGTAAAAATGTCACTTTCAGCCTTGAGCAGGAACCCGACATTGAAGGCGCAGTCGTGGCTGTGGAGCCTGAAACAGGGTATGTGAGAGCAATCGTGGGGGGCTATAGTTTCACCAGAAGCGAATTCAACCGCGCGCTGAATGCACAGAGGCAGCCCGGTTCTGCCTTTAAACCTATAATATATGCTGCTGCGCTGGAGAACAATTTCACACCGGCGAGCGTTATCGACGACACGCCGGTCTCATATCCCGGAGGACCTTCGGGTGAGTGGCGGCCGGAGAACTATGACCGTAAATTTTACGGCCCTACCAGACTGCGGGAGGCCCTCGCCTATTCCAGGAACGTAGTAACCGTGAAGCTTGTCCAGGCGGTAGGCATTGATAAGGTAATGGCCTTTGCACGGGATATAGGCATAGATACTAACATGCCCCGTGAACTCACTATTGCGCTCGGGTCAATAAGCGTCACCCCGATGGAGCTGGCATTTACCTATGCCACATTCGCCAACGGAGGGGTAAAAATGAAGCCCATCGCAATTAAGTACGTCTCAGATGCGCAGGGAAACGTACTTGAGAGCAATGAGCCCGAAGGTGTCGAGAGCATCTCTCCCCAAACAGCATTTCTGATTACCTCAATGATGGAGGACGTTATACGCTACGGCACCGGTATGAGGGGGAATATCGGACGGACGGCCGCCGGCAAGACAGGCACCAGTAACGATTACAAAGACGCATGGTTTGCCGGCTACACGCCGCAGTTGGTTGGATGTGTATGGGTCGGTTATGACGATATGAGAAAATCCCTTGGCAGGGGCGAGGTCGGCGGAAGGGCAGCCGCTCCCATATGGGCGAACTTCATGAGGAACGCCCTTGCAGGCGAACCCGTTGAGGAGTTCACCGTTCCGGAAGGCATAGTGAGGCTTCCCGTTGACCCTGCCACCGGCCTCCTGGTGCACGATGAGCCTACAACAATATTCGGCTTGCTGCAACACACGGAAACGCCGAAGCTTTATGAGTTTTTTAAAGAAGGCACGCAACCGTCCGAATACAGCTCAACTCCTGCTAAAGTGGAGCAAGTCCCTGCCGCCGGGGCCGATTACGACTAAGGAAAGGGGGAACACTTGTGAAATTGGGATTTGCCGAGAAAGTAGTTTCAGCGGGTCGAAAAACATGTGCTCCTCCTCTCCTGCCTTACTTATAGTTTATAAACAGATCCAATTATGTTAAAATATGTTTAATGCAATTTGGCATTTTCTTGTCCTCTAATAACCTTTTCTCTTGCATATAAGGAGTTCCCCTTGAAAGTCCTCCTGGTATATCCGGAATACCCTGATACGTTCTGGAGTTTTTCCTATGCCCTGAAGTTCATCTCAAAAAAAGCCGTCCATCCACCACTGGGGTTACTGACGGTCGCTGCGATGCTTCCTTCCGAATGGGAGAAGAGGCTCGTGGATATGAATGTGCGAAAACTTGAAGACAAAGATCTTATGTGGGCGGATTATGTCTTTCTGAGCGCTATGTCGGTACAGAAGGAATCTGTAAAAGACGTAATCAAACGATGCAGGTCCATCGGGGTCAAAGTCGTAGCCGGAGGTCCTTTTTTTACCAATGAATACGAAGATTTTGCAGAAGTTGATCATCTGGTGCTGAACGAGGCTGAGATAACGCTTCCGCTTTTTCTAAACGATATAAGGGATGGGCAACCCGGGCATCTTTACACATCCGATAAATGGGCTGACATTACAACCACCCCTGCCCCCCTGTGGGAGCTGATAAACAAGAAGCACTATGCCTCCATGAATATCCAGTATTCAAGGGGATGCCCTTTCGAGTGCGAATTCTGCAACATCACCTCACTGTACGGCAGGGTCCCCAGGACAAAAAGCAGTCAGCAGGTAATAGGGGAACTTGACAAACTCTACTCGCTGGGATGGAGGGGCGGGGTATTCTTTGTGGACGACAACTTCATCGGCAATAAGAAGAAGCTGAAGGAGGAGATACTGCCTTCCATTATCCGGTGGATGGACAGTAAAAAACATCCGTTTAACCTATCGACCGAGGCGTCCATCAATCTGGCTGACGACGAAGACCTCATGAGAATGATGGCCCGGGCTGAGTTCACCACTGTCTTTGTCGGCATCGAGTCTCCTCACGAGGAAAGCCTGGCTGAATGCACAAAGATCCCTAATAAGAACCGGGACCTTATAGCCAGTGTCAGGAAGCTTCAAAGCTTCGGGCTTGAAGTCCAGGCAGGGTTTATCGTCGGCTTTGACAAAGACCCTGTAGCGATATTCGAAAGAATGATAAGATTTATCCAGGAGAGCGGGATTGTAACAGCGATGGTGGGGCTCCTTAACGCGCCGCGGGGGACAAAGCTCCATGACCGGATGGTCAGAGAAAACAGATTGCTGAACACGGTGACTGGAGACAACACAGACTTTTCGATGAACTTCATTCCGAGAATGAACTATGATAAACTCCTCAGCGGTTATAAAAAAATCATCGATACCATTTATTCCCCCAAACATTACCACGCCAGGGTCAAGCAGTTCCTGCGTGAGTACAGGCCGGTCCAGAAGAACGTAATCCACATGCGGTACAGCTACTTGAAGGCGGGATTCAAGTCTGTTTTCATACTGGGGATAATCGGAAAAGAGCGTTTCTATTACTGGAGGATCTTCTTCTGGTCCCTTTTCAGGCGTCCAAAACTCTTCCCCCTGGCCATAACGTTTTCCATATACGGCTTTCATTTCAGGAAGGTATTCGAAGATCACTTCCGTATGACCGAGAGGAAAGGCGTTACATAAAAGCGCGCCTGCACTTTTAAATGGCCCTACATTCCGCATCAAATCCATCTTTGGCAGAAAAACTCAAAAAAGAAGCAGCTGAGAAAAAAATAGCTTATGAACACGTATATATACTTGATGAGGGACAACTGGCTGTTGCGGTAACCGAAGACAAAGGCAGCTATTTTATAACGCTGCTTACCGATATACAGGGGCCCCTGGTCCTTCATTGGGGAGCAGCATATCATTCAAGGCATGAATGGGTTTTGCCCCCATCCTCCATGCATCCTGCGGGAACAGCCGTATTCCAAAATACAGCGGCTCAGACACCCTTTGCCGATAATGATGGTATTAGACGCTTGGTCCTGGAGATAGACGAAAAAGAAGCGCCCGCGGGCATTTTGTTTGTCCTCAAACAGAGCGACACCGGGCGCTGGATAAAAGAAAAGGGACAAAATTTTTTCATCCCTGTTGCAGTTCCTTCCGGGCAGGAAGCTTTTTCAGGGAATCTCGAACTTGCTTCTCTTGCAGATAAAATCATCGAAAATGAAATGGGCCGTAATTCATGGACATTGATGCACAGGTTCAATCTCTGCTTTGACCTGCTGGACAGGCTTGGAAGCAATAATGCAGACGGGATCGCGCTTATATATGTCTGGTTGCGCTTTTCGTATATCAGACAGTTGGACTGGCAGCGAAACTATAATACCAAGCCGCGGGAATTAGGCCATGCCGTAAGCCGCCTTACAGACAAACTCGCAGGCCGCTACATTGATGAGCCGGAAGAGCGGGAGTTCATCCGCCTGATAATGACAACTCTCGGCACAGGGAGGGATGCACAGCGGGTCCGTGACGAGATATTGAATATAATGCATCGGCATAATATCAAAGAGACTTCAGGACATTTTATGGAGGAATGGCATCAGAAGCTCCATAACAACGCCACGCCCGACGATATAGTCATCTGTGAGGCCTATCTGGAATTCCTGAGGAGCAACGGTGATATTGATCTTTTCTACAAAAGACTCGAAGAAGGCGGCGTCACGAGGAAACGCATGGAAAGATATGAGCGCCCTATAAGGTCACAGCCGGCGTTTATTCCTCACTTGAAAGAGGCCCTGATACATGACTTCGAGCACTTCCTCGGAATACTCAGGGAGGTACATGCCGGCAGCGATCTCGGCACAGCCGTCAATTCCGCCCGATATATGTTCGATGCCGATATGCACAGGCTGATGGATTATGTATTGTCACACATTGATGATAGCGGAGACCAGGCATTTACCCTCCTTGAAAAGATCACTGAAATACGACATTGGGTGGCAGGCAGACTCAGTGAGCACCAAAAAAGCGTACGTGACCTGCTTTTTCTCGATCTGGCACTGGAAGACTTCTTCAGGGCTGTTGTCGAAAAAAAACTGGACCCGAAGCTGAACTTAGATCAACTGGTGGAGTTGACTGTAATGTCCCTTGAGAATCTGTGTATCTCAACCCGCGACGAGGAATTTGAAAGCTGTCTTGTTTACTGGAAACGTCTGGGGAAGATGCCGCGTTCTGCGAAACTGTGGCCGCTTCAGGCCAAGGCTGTGGGTGACCGTCTTCAGCGGGGCCTGGGCGATTTCATCGACCGATATCACCAACTCCTTCAGCCCAAGGCCGAATCACTCGGTAAGGCCTTTCATGCCGCTTCATGGAGTATCACTCTTTTTGCTGAAGAGGTAGTACGCGGCAGGCCTGCATTTGTCCTCTCGGTACTTTTGCGCAAACTTGATACCCTGTTGCGGAAAAGCGCAGACCTCGGGAACTGGCAGGTGATCAGCCTGAGCAGCGGGACCGGAGTCCTTGAAACAGTATCACATTTAAAATCCATCCAGGGCAAGAGTTTTACCAGCCCCGCGGTAATAGTTGCCGACGCTGTAGAGGGGAATGAGGAAATTCCCGAAGGAGTTATCGCCCTAATAACGCCTGCCTCGGTAGATGTGCTGTCCCACCTGGCGGTCCGGGCCAGAAATGCCCATATCCTCTTCGCAGTCTGTTACGACTTTGACGTGATCGAAAAGTTGAAGGCAATGAGCGGCCTCCGGACCAGGCTGAGTGTCAGCGCAACCGGTGATGTAGTATTTGAAAAGAGCATGGAAGAGTTGAAGGCCCCGTCACCGCATGTCATGCCTGCTCATATAAAAGCATCAGGAATGCCAACGCCGGTTTTCAGTGCATGCGCAATACCGATGGACGCTTTCAATGATAAAAATACAGGTGGCAAATCCAACAATCTGAGGCGCATGCACGGCAAATTGCCTGATTGGATACACCTGCCTGCCTCCGCAGCGTTGCCTTTCGGGGTTTTTGAAAAGGTCCTTGCCTGGACTCCCAACAAGGAACTCTCAGAGCGTCATAGCGAACTGATCTTGCGGCTGAATAAAGAAACGGAAAGTTCGCACTCCGGTTTACTTGAAGACATAAAAAAAACCATCCTTGCCCTTAAGTCTCCTGACGAATTGTTCTCCTCGCTCTGTACGGTGATGGAAAATTCGGGAGTCGGGCGGCCCGGGGACTGGCCGGAAAAATGGGAAGACGCCTGGACCTGCATCAAACTTGTTTGGGCCTCCAAGTGGAATGAAAGGGCATATTTGAGCCGCAAGGCAAACGGCATCCCTCATGAGTACCTTATAATGGCCGTACTGATTCAGCGGGTCATTGAAGCGGATTATAGTTTTGTGGTCCATACTGTCAACCCGTTTACAAACAATAACGATGAAATTTATGCCGAAGTTGTCCTTGGACTTGGGGAGACACTGGTTGCCAACTACCCGGGCAGGGCGCTCAGCTTCTCATGTGCGAAAGGCGGCCGGGAACCTCGTCTCTTATCATTTCCAGGCAAGAGCGTCGGTCTTTTCGGCGGCGGCCTGGTCTTCCGTTCGGATTCAAATGGTGAAGACCTCGCCGGTTTTGCAGGCGCAGGCCTTTACGACAGCTTCATGCTGCCGCAACCCGTTAAGGTTGACCTGAATTACACGGAAGAGGCGCTTTTATGGGACGAAGATTTTCGAAACAAGTTTTTGATAAACATTGCAGGCATCGGCACAGCTGTTGAAAAAGCCCTCCGTGGTCCTCAGGATATTGAGGGGGCATACGCCAACGGACAATATTATGTCGTACAATCGCGCCCCCAGGCGGGTCTTGAACATGATTGAAACACCGCGGGTGCGCATCGGCAATCAGTCAGCCCTTTCTGCATATTCCGTTATGCAGCCCTTCCAATTTGCTGTTGCCAACGGTTTTGACGCCTTTGAATGGTTTCCGGATAAAAATGAATCAGGGGCGGGCTGGGACGAAAGCGAGATATCCAAAGAAACCCGCATATTCATAAGGGATACCGCTGTTGCCGGTGATATCCGGCTTTCTGTACATGCACCGTGGCAGTTAAACCCTTTGAGGGCCGGGGCCCATGAGCGCTTCTCCAAAATAATAGCGTTCGCACAGGATACCGGTGCATCCCTTCTAAACATCCATTTTTATACCGGTGAAGGGATCTCTGCCTTTGCTGGTGCGATTGTTCCCCTGGCGCAACGCCTTGCACATAACGGAATCAAACTATCTATTGAAAACACCCCGGATACCGGGCCTGAAGATTTCAATAAACTCTTCAGTCTCCTGCGCCCTACGGTCAATCCCGAGCATGTTGGAATATGTCTGGACATCGGTCATGCAAACCTGTTTAATGCAACCCGCAATGATTACCTTAAGTTTATCGACATGCTCGATCCGCAGGCGCCTGTAATCCATATCCATATGCACGAAAATTACGGTGACAATGACAGCCACCTCCCCCTTTTCACAGGCCCGGCTGGAAAAGACCCGACAGGAATAAGGGGTTTTATAGAACGAATGAAAAAACGTAATTTCTCAGGATGCATTATCCTGGAGCAATGGCCGCAGCCGGAGGGCCTTCTCATTGAAATACGTACCAGGCTGCTGGCAATAATCGGACAACATTGGGGGGTCGACAACATTGGGGGGTCAGCCCTTGACCCTTGACAAGATATCTTCCGCCTCTTTCTCCCACTGTCTCAACGCCTCTCTATCCTGTTCCATTTTCCTCACTGTCCTTGAATATCGGTGAGCTACTGCAGAAAATGTAATCCCGCCAGCCTTTTGTCCTATCTCACTGTTAAGTGCCGCCGTCTGTCTCTTGGCAAGATACACAAACATATCCCGGCTGCGTCCTCCCTCAGATCCTTTTACTATCCCACTTACCTGATAATGTCGGCATACTGCCCGGTAAAGGTCATCAAGGTTAACTGCTTTACTGAAAAAGCGTTTTGATGTAACCTCTTTCAGCTCTTTTCCGGTTCTTATCCCTTTCACTACTTCCCGGATAAATTCTTTTCTCCCAAGTACCGCCTGCCCCACAACACGGTCAACTGGAAATGAAACCGATGATTTAATGCCAGCTTCAATAAACTCCCGGTATTCTCTTTGTGCAATCCTTAAGGTCTTCCCATATTCCTGAAGAAGCCATTCCATTTTTAGCCATTCAGGCCTTTTCTCTTTTCCTGCATAGAAGCGATAGCTGCTCCAGGAATATTCTTCAGGCTTTTTTACAATTCCTGCCCTGACGGGGTTCAAATGTATGTATCTGCTCAGTTCAAGCAGATATCCTTGTTTTTCAACGCAAAGTGATTTATATCTGCCTGCAAAGACATGTCCTATCCATTTCTGTTCTCTTCTCAGATAGCTACCAAATGACGACTGAATCATGTGCAGTACTCGACTTAACTTTCCCAGCGGTACGCCTATAAGCAGGTGATAATGATTGCCCATTATGCAATAGCAATATACCTCTATGCCAAACCTTTGTGCGGCCTTCTCAAGTACCTGAAGAAAATACTCCTTGCCCGCGTCATCTTGAAAGATGAACTCCGCCTTGTTGCCACGCGATAAGATATGATAGATGGCTCCTTCGTGCTCTACTCTCAGTGGTCGCGCCATGCAAAGAGTTTATAGCTTGCCCGATCCTTTGTCAAGAGTCAAGGGCTGACCCCTACTCTTCTTTCCTTACTGGCACACACTGTTTAAGATCACAGCGGCAGAAGCTTGGTAACGTGGCCAGTATCCAAAAGGTCGCAATGTATAGACGCAGCCACAGTCTGCACAGATATATCGTTTCTGTGGCAATGCCGTGGAGTAGCCGTCATAATATGCATCTTTGAAGCCGTGACCCCATATTCTTGTGCTTCTACATCGTAAACAAGTGGGTGGCCGGGGAAAGGGATACTTCTTGCCAAGCTCAAATAATGTCTTGATACAAACCTTCAAAAAAAGCGACAATAGATCTCCTTTCGCCCGGGGCTGTGGAGACTTCTCTTCCGTCAAGATGTGAAACTCCCTGCCTCGGGTGCTTTCCTAAATTGTTAATCCGGTTATTTTAATACGATTAGATAAAAAGATGGGTCGCTTGATTGCGATTAAAACGCGGCTAATTGGACTGGCTTAATTCGGAAAACAACAATATGTATAACTGACTGACCCAAGCGGCGTGGTCTCACTTGCAATTTGATAGGACGCGCCGCCGCACCCGTCGCAGCTATCGTTGCCCGTATAGGTGTAGCTTATTGTCCCCGATATGCTGCCTGTAATTGTAAGCACCTTGCCTGTGCTGTCATAGGTGTAGCTAACGGTGCTGCCATCTGCGTAGGTCGCCTGGCTCAAACGGTTCATAGCGTCATACGTATACGTAGTGGTCTGCCCTTTTCTATCTTTGAAAGTTGTGATATTGTCGCTTGTGTCATACGTATAGGTCTCTGCATTGCCCAGTTGGTCCGTCATCGTTACTGGTCTCCGCCTGCTGTCATATGAGTACTCGATAATGTGGCCGTTTGGGTCAGTCACCCGGCTCAGTTTGCCATCTATGCCGTACAGATAGCCGGTTGTGTTGCCCAGTGGATCACCTGTAAATAACGTCCTGTCCATGATGTCGTAATCATAAGTTGAGCTCTTGCCCTTTGCGTCAGTTAAAGAGGTGAGTCTTCCGAAATTGTCATAAGCCATTTGAGACGAGTTGCCCAATGGATCTGTGATCTGGCTGGGCCTCAATGATGTGTCGTAATTCATTGCCAGTTGATTGCAAGATAGCGTATTTAGCGACAGCCTCAACATAGGTTGACATATTGAAAAAAGAAATTAAAATTGACGAAGTAAGAAAAAAACCTGCGGGCTTTGCGGACCGTCCAATGTGTATCTCGAAAAACAGGGGACGAATGTTACAATAAGTATAGTTACGATGCAGGATTTTATAAATAAAATAGTCGATGCGAACAGCAGGTTCCTGAGTTGGAGGAACAGGCTCGGATGGGTATCTAGCCTCTTTGCGGACAGCACCTTCGAGCTGAACGCAGAACATCTCACTTACATTGCTGTTTATCTCCGCTTCATCGGCACGGGCGAAGTCCCCTGCAGCGAGGAAGGCGGCCACTATCGTCCATCCCATCATGCAAAGACGGCACAGCAAATATATAAGAGGCTCTCTGAAATAACGACCCCTGAAAACGTTTTTATCATCAGAAAAATATATCCATGGCTGCCTTCTTTCGACAGTGCCTTCACCAGGGCGGAACCCCTCACGCGTATACGGGACATCGCGCACAGAAATGATATACCGAGGGAACTAAAAGAGGAGATCAAGCATTCACTGCAGAACAAGCTGCACCGTTCCGCCGGACCCGAAGACCTTGTCACTTCGGAAGGCCTGCTGAAAAAGATAACTGCGCCAGGCGCAGCATATCCCCCGCCTTTTATTGAGGAGTTCAAGCGTTTCCATGAGGAACTTAAAGAATTTTTCAATGCACAGTCCCTGGATGAACGCCTCGGGGCACTGATGAATGAGGCAGGCGCCGGCGAAACATCCTCTATAACTGAATTTCTTGAGCTCAAGAGAAAAATAAATACCCCCGGGCAGATGTTGACCGCGCTGGAACATTTAACAGGACTTCGTATTCAAATTCAGGAAATGCTCAAACGTGAAGACGGACCGCTTGCACAGCAGCTTCTGATGGCAGACATTGGCCTGGAAGATTTCTCCTTTGTCCTTCTTAGTCGTTTAAACAATCACATCGAAACTCTGAAGGACGTGATGCCATGGGAATTGGCCTTATCGTCGCTGTTGCAGGCGACCGGAAACCTTAGATTAGGCGGATTCGATGCTGAAGAATGCCGGGCAATAGAGTCCGAATTGAAAACCTGGTCCAATAAGTTTACCCCTGAGGATGTCGAACAGTTGGTCCGCATTAAAGCCACTCTCGACAGATGCTCCCGCTTGGCAGATGATTACTGTAATGGAATTCTATCGACATTCCCTGCAAAGGCCGAAAGTCTGGGCCATGCCCTGGGCGTGGCTGAACATGCAATAAAAGTTTTCAGCGAGTCGGACATCAGGAGTCACCCTGTATTTCAGGTATCGAAACTCGTGGCTCTGCTTCTAAAAAGTATTCGGACACTCGCAGCTATATCTGCCTGGGATGTAATAGTACAGGGGAGCGCATCCGGCCGCCTGGTTGCAGCGCAAGGTATGAGGTATTTACCTGACGCAGGCAACGGTCCGCTTATAGCTCTCCTGGAAGAGGCCGAAGGGGAAGAGGATATACCGGGGATGGTTGCCGGCATTATAGTTGCGCATGAAATCCCTCACCTGTCACACTTGGCTGTCCGTGCCCGTCAAAGTCATATCGCCTTCACGGCGTGTGAAGAAAGGGAGCGGTTTGAAGAGTTGAAAAGTCTTACCGGAAGGTTGGTTGACCTGGATGTCTTTGCCGAAAGAGTGAGTGTAACAATTTCTCCGGAATTTTCTGATGGTCCTGAAAGAAGAAAACGGAATAATGATCTGTACAGAATTCAGTTGCCGGCTATTGAGGCCGTGGGAGCAGTTTTGTCCTCTGCGAATAAATTGCCCCCCCTATTGCCTCTCAACAGGGCCACTCTGGAAATCGGCGGCGGCAAAGCTTTTGCAGCACGGCAGCTTGAGGAATTATCCGGGGTTGAGCATGCCGGATTCAGGACTGCGCCGGGACTTGTAATTCCATTTGGAGTGATGGAAGCATCCTTATCTGCCCGACCCGGGCCCGAAAATGAGTACCGGCTGTTAGTCAGCGGCCTTAACAGTCACCGGCAGAATGATTTTACCGGTACTGTGGGAAGACTGCAAGAGATCATAAATCATCTCGAGGTGCCTGCTGAAATCGTTTCAGGCGTTATGAAAGAATTCTCGCCGGATGAACGGCTGATGGTACGCTCAAGCTCCAACTGCGAAGATCTGGAAAGATTTGCAGGCGCTGGACTCTACGATTCTGTTGCAAATGTGCCGCCTTCCAATGTTGCTATAGCTATACGCAGGGTATGGGCATCATTATGGACCAAACGTGCCGTAATGAACAGAACGAACACCGGTATCAGCCACGACAGGGCATTAATGGCTGTGCTCATCCAGAAGATGATTGTTCCGGAATTTTCATTTATCATGCATACACACAACCCTGTAAGTTATAATCCGGAAGAAATTTATATAGAGCTGGCTGTCGGTATGGGCGAAACATTGGCCGGGGCAGAAACGCCCGGGGGACCTTACCGGATGGTCTTCGATAAACAGACAGGAGACGTGCGTATGCTCGCCTTTGCAAGCTTCAGTCGCGCACTATGGCCTGATATTTCCGGGTCTCTTATTGTTAAAACTGTAGATTACTCTGACCTCAGGCTGTCGACGGACAGTGAATACAGAGACCTTATAGGAAGACGTTTGGGAGCTATCGGACAATTTATCGAAAACTCTTTTAATAACCCGCAAGATATCGAGGGGGTAATTTCAGGTGATGAAATCTTTCTTGTCCAATCGAGGGCCCAACACATACCCTCCGATTCTGGCGCTTTTTCAAAAAAGGATTGACGGCGATGACGCCCTTCTGCAGCTCGCCGCCCTGCGCTTTAAAGAGGCAGGCCTCGGACCCGAGTTCTACGCTGAAACTCCGGACGAATTGGCAGGGCTTTTGAGATTCAAACCGACTCCTGAAGTACCGGCAACCGTGCATTTGCCCAGATGGATAAATCTCTTTGACAAAAACAGCCGTGCACTGGTCCTCGCTTTTGCCAATAATTTTAAAAACCGTATTTTCGGCTTAATAATTCATGACCAGAGCGATATCGCCATTCGCTTTGACAATTATTTAACTGTCCTGCATGACCTCGAATCGGAATTAAGAAGTATCGGGGGAAGTCCTTATCTGTTTATCGAATACGCTGCAGGTCTTGAGCCCGAGCTGTTCATAGAACTCTTCAGGGCATCACATGACCTTGAGCGCGTGAGCTGCTGCATCGATATAGGTCATTTGGGCCTTTGGCAGGCAAGGCGCGTCTATTCAGGCAAATACCCCGGGAAAGATGTTTGTGCTCTCAAGCCTCATGACGCCGGTCTTCAGTATGTAATAGGCGATGTTCAGGAAGCGGTGGCTGCGGCCCCTGCTGAAGTGCTCCGCGTGATACGGGAAATCGGCAGCCTGGGGAAACATCTGCATTATCACCTCCACGACGCACACCCGCTCTCGACCTTCAGCCCTTTCGGGGTAGCAGACCACCTGAGTTTTTTAGACAAAATTATGCTACCATTTGAATACATGGGGGGAAGGTCTCTCGACTTGATGTTCGGACCTTCCGGGCTTTCGGCGATTGTAGCCGAATCCTTGCAGTTGGCCGGCCCCGATCACGTTTCGTTCTCTTTGGAAATTCATCCGACTGAAGGAATGCTGCCGCTTGGAGATGCCTCTTACCTTTTTCATCACTGGCGGGACAAAGGGAATGCTGAACGGATGAATTTCTGGCTTTCTGTCCTTTGCAAGAACTATGAACTCGTATCGGATGCCATAAAAGGTAGCGGGTCAGCAAAAAAAAGGAAAAATGTTAATGAGGAGGACAAATTGTGAGAAAACCGGAAAAGATGATCATTTATAACCTGTTTCCTCTGCTGGCAGGAAAGTTTGCCGGCTGGGAAAGGCATTTATTGCGGGCATCAGAAATGGGGTTCAACTGGATTTTTGTCAACCCTATTCAGCATGTGGGGACTTCCGGAAGTCTTTACTCGATAGCGGATTATTTTGATTTTAATCCATTGCTCGTTGATCGGGAAAGTGAAACAAAACCTCAGGAACAGATAAAAAATATGATACGGGCTGCAGAGAAGCTCGGCATGCATGTTATGGTGGACCTGGTGATCAACCATTGTTCCGCAGATTCGGACCTGATAAAGTCACACCCGGCATGGTTTCTTCGGGAACCCGACGGCAGCATCGCACATCCCTTCGCGTATGAAGACAGAAAAAAAGTGGTCTGGAAAGACCTCGCAAGGTTTGACCACCGGGACACAAGAGATAAAGAGGGACTCTTTCAATTCTTTTTGAGTGCGGTCACGTTTCTTACAGACCTTGGCTTTAAGGGATTCCGCTGCGATGCAGCCTATCAGGTGCCGGGCAGTTTATGGGGAAGACTCATCAGCGAAATAAAGAAAAAGTATCCTGATGTGCTATTTTTTGCGGAAACGCTCGGATGCCCTCCTGACCAGACCAGAAAAACTGCCGGCGCCGGTTTTGATTACATCTTCAACAGTTCAAAATGGTGGGATTTATACAGCCCCTGGTTAATGGAACAATACGCCCTCACACGTGAGATTTCCCCTTCCATAAGCTTCCCTGAAAGCCACGATACGGTCAGGTTATGCGAGGAATTTGGCGGCAACATAGAAGGGGTCAAACAACGTTACCTGTTCTCCGCTTTGTTCTCTGCGGGTGTCATGATGCCCATAGGGTTCGAATTCGGCTTCCGCAGGAAGTTGCACGTGGTAAAGACAAGACCTGAAGATTGGGAAGAGACTGGGATTGATCTCACTTCTTTCATAGCAAGCGTCAACAGGGTCAAGTCAGAACATCCCGTATTTCAGGAAGAAGCCCACACAGAGATACTGCATAACAACAATCCCAATATTTTGCTTATGTGGAAGGCATCTGCCTATACACAGGAAGAATCGCTGCTGATACTCAATAAGGACATTTACAATAAACAATATTTCTATTCAGAAAGCCTGCAGAAATATCTTCAGGCAGGCGCACCGCTTGTTGATGTCTCTCCGGAATATGCCCTTGACTACATCCCTGCGCCATTTTCATACGATCTCAGGCCGGGACAGGGTATAGTACTGGTTACTTCAAGGGATGTCTATTGATACAGAGCAAAAATAAATTGACCCACTACCTACCGGTAATATGCGGAGAGCACCTGGTCCGCGACCACGTCCCATGAGAAAGCCGATTCAACAGCGGTCCTCCCATTGCGACCCATCCACCGGGCCCATTCGAAATTGGTGAAAAGCGTTCCTATGCCCCAGGCGACAGATTCCGGATAGGGGTAGACCTTAAGCCCGTTGACCTCGTGCCATACGAACTCATCAGGTCCCCCGCTACTTGAGACAACAACCGGTTTTCCGGCGCTCCACGCTTCGAGTACAACAATACCAAAAGGTTCGTTGCGGCTCGGCACGCAGAGAGTATCGCATGCCTTAAACAGGTCAGTCAATTCCCACCCTGCTCTAAAACCGAGGAACCTGGCCGCATGTGCCACGCCAAGCTGATGCGCCCTGCCCTCCACCTGTTGCCGCATCTCTCCGTCACCGACAAATATAAATTTGGTATCCGGATGAAACCTGAGAACAAAAGGTATTGCTTCGACCAGAATATCAGGCCCTTTCTGATAAACCATACGTCCGCAAAAAAGGACCGTAGGATCAGCAGGTCCGATACCGTAACGTCCTTTAATTGCATCCGGCGCTATCCAGCCGTCATAGTTATGGAAATTGACTCCATTGTAACCAACAGATATCTTCCAGTCAGGGACCTCATACATCCATATGACCTCATGCCGGAGGGCATTTGAAACCGTAATCACCCTGTCCGCCCAGTATGTACCGGCCCGTTCTATTTCGCGGATTTGGGCGGAGCGGCTCCGTAAAAATTATTACCGCAGCGGCCGTATTCGGTTGAGTGAATGGTCAATACCCCTTTTCGACCACGGCCCTGTTTGATCCAGATCATAGCGTTACTTGCCAGCCAGTCGTGGGCGTGGACCACATCAAAGCAGCCCCCCATGTAATCTTCGGTCTGAAAAACATGGTGAACAAATGACCTGCACATATCATTTATTTCCTCTATAAAATCAGAATTCAGCCGGAAGGGGCAACGATGATACCAGACTCCGTCAATCCGCTCAAGATGGTCCCGGCCCTCAGCCATCCTGGTAAAAACATGCACTTCATGTCCGCTCCGCTCAAGAGCGGCCGCCAACTCTGTCACGTGAACTGCCACACCGCCGACCGCAATCGAATGCAGTGCCTCCCAGCACAATAGCGCTATTCGCATAAACAATGTTACCTCGAAATCTTTGAAGCTTTCGGGAAATAAGGTAGTTATGAGTCAGATTATCGCTGGAGACTGGGGTTAACCGTACAAGCTATCGATTCTCGTTAACTGCTTTATATACATTCAGCAGATTCTGCCGCGCCTGCATTATCCTGTTCATGGCATCCCCGGCCTTTTCCATCTCTACCTTGATATTTTCAACTCCCATATTGGGAATCGTTTCAATAGATTTGGCAGTTTCGTCCTGGATCTTCGCAGCATCGGATAACACACTATTCAAAACTTCACTAAAGGCATTCGGACCCTTCTGATCATAAGGTTTCCCGGCCTCAGGAGTTCCTGATGGTACGCTTTGTATTTTGCTTATATCATTCATCTCTTGATCCTTTTATACCACGCCCCAGAAAATAAGTCAACGTCCATAAAGCGTGAACCCGGCTTCCATTATAGCAGTGTTGATCTCCGTGATATGCTCGAATCCCCTTGCCTCCAGCGTGAGCATGACGAGGGTTTTGCCGAAAGGAACATCCTGGACCAGCCTGTCATGAGTGACATTCAATATATTGCCGCCCTGACCGGAGATAATTCCCGTAAGCCTGTGAAGCCTGCCCGGCATGTCATCCAAAATCACCTTAAACACGCCGATTCTGCCGCTCGAAATGAGACCTTTATTGATAATCCTGTCGATAATGGTGAAATCAATGTTTCCGCCGCTCAATACAAGTACTACTTTCCTGTTTCTGAATCTTTCCTTCTGTTCAATAATGGCGGCAAGCGGTGCAGCGCCGGCGCCTTCAACAACGAGTTTTTTTCTTTCAAGACAAAGGAGGACTGCCCGGGCAATCGACTCCTCGTTCACCTTAAGCATGTCGTCGACATATTTTTTTATTATCCTGAAGGTCCTTGTCCCTAACATTCCCACCGCTATTCCATCAGCGAGTGTCGGTTGAACCTGGACCCGGCTGAGCTTTCCCGTGCGGAATGATTCATAGGCAGAAGATGCGGAGACGGTCTGAACGCCTATTACTTCAGTGCCGGGTGATAGTGTTTTTATTGCGAGGGCCATGCCTGCAATAAGTCCGCCTCCTCCCACCGGGACCAGGACGGCATCCGCATCAGGCACATCATTCAGCACCTCTATACCTATAGTTCCCTGGCCGGCTATAACCGCGTCATCGTCAAAGGGATGAATAAATTCATGCTGCTCCAGGGAACTCGCGTAATTGAGAGCTTCGATCAGGGATTCGCCATGCAAAATAACTTTAGCGCCATACCCTTTTGCCGCCTCCTGTTTGACCAATGAAGCCTGCAACGGCATAACAATGGTTGCCTTCATTCCGAGGCTTCTGGCCGCGAATGCAACCCCCTGCGCATGATTACCCATTGAGGCCGCTACGATCTTTGTCTCAGGTTTCAGGCTGGACAACTTGCTGAAAGCCCCGCGGACTTTAAATGAGCCTGTTTTCTGAAGATTTTCGGCCTTCAGATATATCTCCGCGCCGAACATTTCGCTCAATGAATTGGAGTAGACCAGAGGTGTTTTACGGATATATGGTAAAAGGTGTTCGCGAGTTTTCTTTATATGCGAAAAAGCAAGTGCTCTCATATCTATCTTTTTCCTCTAAGGTCATTCCTTACCCGTACTCACAACCGGCTTATGTCTCCTTTATTTTTGGAAGAGTAAAGTAAAATGTGGCGCCTTGTCCTGCAGCACCTTCGGCCCAGACTCTCCCGCCATGGCGGGCAATTATGCGCTGCACATTTGCCAGTCCAATACCGGTGCCTTCAAATTCGTTCTGGGTATGGAGACGCTGGAATACGCCGAAGAGTTTATCCACGTATTTCATGTCAAAGCCCACTCCATTGTCTTTGACATAACAAGTGAATCTATCTCCCTCATCTTTGCATCCGATCCTGATTTCAGCCTGAGAGCGATTACTCGTGAACTTGACTGCATTGGAGACGAGATTGACCATCACAAGTCTTAGCAAGGACTGGTCACCGAGGACGTCAGGCAGTTCATCGACCTCCCATCTGATCTTCCGTTCCTTCAGCTCTTCCTGGATCTCGCGGACAACTTCGCTTACAAGGGCATTTAAATTGACCTTTCTCTTCTGCATCTCCGCACGCCCAAGGCGCGAAAAGTTAAGAAGATCATCTATAAGCATGCTCATTTTTTTTGAGGCCTCGGATATTGCATCCGCGTCATGGCGAGTTTCTTCATCGGGGTGGTCTTTTAATCTTTTTAGCAGCCTTCCCGCGAAGCCCGAAATATGCCTTAAAGGCGCTCTCAGATCGTGGGAAACCGAGTAGCTGAAGGCGGCAAGCTCTTTATTGGCAGCCGCCAGTTCACGAACAGTTTCTTCCAGCCGTTCATTCAGCTCCTTCAGATTGTTCTTTGCCTTGATCAGATCGCAGTTCCGCAGATAAGCACTTTCATAGGTTGAAAGCAGGAGATCCAGCATATGAGTGCGCTCGGCAGTTACATAATAGTTCTTGCCCGAAAAAAATACATTTATGCCGGGCTCGGTTTCTGAATTTTTGCGCAATTCCTTATTTGCGATCATATATTGGATGCGGGAAACGAGAAAATTCTCGTCATAAGGCTTGGTTATGAAGTTGTCAGCTTCGGCCTCAAGCCCATCGAGGACATCCGTCGGGTTCGAGAGAGCGGTCACAATGATAACGGGCACGTCTTTGAGGTCGGCGTCCGACCGGATTCTTTTGCAGAGTTCGTAACCGGACATCTCTGGCATCAGGATGTCGGTGACAACTATATCCGGTTTCTGGCCCTTCAGAAATTGAAGGGCCTCCTTCCCGTTGGCGACGGCCCATACTTTAAAGCCTCTTTTTTCGAGAATATATCTCAAATGCTCCGCCTGTGTCGGACTGTCTTCGGCTATGAGAATTTCGATCTTTTTTTTCGCCGTTACATCTTTATTTTCCATTTGCCCCCCATGCTTAATATTATACTTCCCGCCCCAGCAACCTTGCCAGTACTTCGGCAATTTTTTCAGGCGGCAGGACATAGCTTGCCGCATCGAGCTTTACCGCTGCACCCGGTATGCCGAAGACCGCCGAACTTTCCTCATTCTGGGCGAAGGTGAAAGCGCCCTTTTCCCTCATCAGCTTCAACTCTGAGGCGCCGTCTTTGCCCATGCCGGTCAGCAGCACGCCGGCCGCATTTTTCCCGAAGACCTTTGCAACAGACCTGAAAAGATATGAAATCGACGGGCGGAGTCCATTTTCGGGGGCATCCCCTGTGCAGGAGATTCTTCCGTTTGCATCAACTTTCATCTGGGCCCCGTCAGGCGCAAAATAGACATGTCCCGGACGGATAATGCTTCCGTTGAAGGCAATGTGAACAGGCAGCGCTGATGTCTGCCCCAGCCATTCAACAAACCCCTGAATAAAACCCTGCGCCATGTGTTGAACAATCAATAAAGGCGCCGGAAAATGCTTCGGAAGACTGGAAAGAATCTTTTCAATTACCGGTGGGCCGCCTGTTGACGCTCCCATGGCAACGACCCTGATATCAGCAGGCAGTATGGAAATTCTGTCAACATCTTCACCTGTTGCCGGGACCTTTTTGGCCGTGGTCCGCACCCAGCGCCTGACCACCCTGATCTCCGACATCAGCTTCACCGTTGTGATCAATTCTTTGGCATTAGCCGCATAGTCCGGATGACCGATTCCATGCGGTTTTTGCAGCACTGCAAGAGCGCCTGCTTCAATAGCCCGGAAGGACATCTCCAATTCACCCATATCGGTCCGGCCTGTCACAATAATTATAGGAATGGGATCGGTTTCCATGATGGTCCGTGTGGCCTCAAAACCGTCCATGCCCGGCATGTTGATGTCCATGGTGACAATATCCGGTTTGTTTCTATTTATCGACTTTATTGCTTCCCTTCCGTTGTTGACAACACCCGTTACCTGAATCCCCGGATCAGAGTTCAGGATGTGAGATATTAATTCACTTGCCACAGGGGAATCTTCCACAACAAGGACCCGGATACTCATCCTTATATAAACCTCCTGATCACTTCCAGCAGGTTGCTCTGGTCAAAGCTGCTCTTCACAATGTATGCATTTGCCCCGACATCTATCCCGTGCTCCCTGTCTTCGCGTGATTCAAGCGCCGTCACAAGGACCACAGGCAATTCGGAAAGCTTTTTGTCAGCCCTTATCTTTGCGGTAAGGTCAAAGCCGTTCATCCTGGGCATTTCTATATCAGAGACCACAAGATCGAACTCCTCGGCCGTCAATGCAGTAAACGCATCGATACCGTCGACGGCTGTCCTGACATCAAAGCCGCTGGCTTCGAGAATATTCTTCAGAAGGGTCCGTGCAGTGATTGAATCCTCCACGACAAGGACTGACATCCTTTTCTCCGGTACTTCAGCAACCGCTCCGGCAAAAACCGGGGCAGCCTTGACGGCAGACTTCATCAGATCGGAAACATTAAGGACCGGCACGATTTTCCCGCTACTGAGAATGGCGGCTCCCGAAATATTCCTTACCCTGGCAAGCTGCCTGCCAAGGGACTTCACCAATACTTCCTGTTCGTGCAGGACCTCGTCCGTCATAAAAGCCATCCTCTTCTCCGCCGAGCCAAGCACTACTACCAGCACAAAGGGACCGCCGGTTTGTGACGGCCCGCCTTGAAGTCCCAGCACGTTCCCCAGCCTTACCAATGCGACCGGCTGCCCGTCGAAGTGGAGGGTTTCACGATTCCCGATAGTCCTGATCTCCTCCTTTTTGACGCGCGCCACTCTCTGGACGTTCGTGGAAGGAAGGACAAAGAGATGTTCATCCACCCTGACAAGGACCCCGCGAAATGCAGCTAGCGTGAGAGGAACGAGCATTTTGATCGTTGTGCCGATATCCGGCTGCGAATCAATTTCAATCGTGCCGTTCAACTTTTCGGCTTTTTCCCTGACTATGGCCAATCCAAGTCCCCTGCCCGAAATGTCCGTTATGATACGACTCGTAGTGATCCCCGACCTGAAGACCAGAAGGAGCGCCTCGCGATCACTCAGTCTGTCTGCTTCTTCCTGCGATATAAAGCCGCTCCTTACAGCGGCAGATTTCACTCTTGAAGCATCTATCCCTGTTCCATCGTCAGAAATCGCGATCTCAATCTTATTGTCCCTCGAAGAAATGATAATTCCAATATTGCCACGCGGAGTCTTCTTCTTTTTCTCGCGGTCATGGGGTGCTTCAATGCCGTGGTCTATGCAGTTTCTGATCAGGTGTGAAAGGGGGTCCTTGATCTCCTCCAGTACCCTGCGGTCTATCTCGATCCCTTCGCCCCGGACACTCAATTCCACTTCCTTTCCGGCATCTCGTGAAAGATTACGCACCAGGCCGGGCAGGGTATCCAGGAGAGACGAGAAGGGGAGCATCATCGTCCGCTTCATGTCCTCAAGCATGGTATCAACCATGGACCCCAACGAACGGTAATCGAGTTCAGCCGCCTTCACGATCTTTGTTAATGCGCCTTCGAACGATTTCATAAATGGATCATTATCATCGTTGTCCTGTCTTCTGTCCGTCCCCTGCGGACGGTTTTTCCCCCTGGCCTTTTTCCACAGATCAAATAATTTTTTTAATTCCCTGAGATCAACCGCACGCTGGCCCGCCGCAAGTTTGCCCGAAAGCATTTCTTCAGCCTGCAAAAGGAGAGTATCAAGCTTTGCTGTAGAGATTCTTATGGTCTCCGCCCGTGCCGCCGCAGGTGCAGGAGATGCCTGAATTTCAGGGGAAATAGTGGATGACTTTTCTGTGTGTTCGATACGAGGTCCCAGATCCGCAGCCCATGGAGCCTTGTCTTCCGCCCCCGTTTTTTGCAAATGGCCTATGCCCTCAAGTTCCCGGATTAATTCCCTGATCTCTGACTCTGCCGGAGCCGGGGATTCCTCTCCGGGGACAAGCTTACCTGTAAAGCCCACCGTTTTATGAAGAAGATCCAGCACCCCGGAAGAGGGGACAATTTCTTTTCGCTTCATCGCAGAAAAGACATCCTCCATCGACTGGCAGACCGCTACTATCTGATTCAGATTGACAGATCGGGCCGCACCCTTCAGGCTGTGGGATTCGCGGTATACTTTCTCGATAATCTCCGCCTGTTTCCCGGCGTCGCCCTTTTCAATTTCGATAAGGCCGGAGGTGATTACACTGAGATGTTCCTGCGCTTCAATCTTAAATGTCGAAAGAAGTCTTTTCAGAAACTCTTCATCCCTCTTGTCCATCCCGACTCCTTAAGTCAGACCTTATATTTCGCAACTATCTCTTTCAGCTTCTGTCCGAGCTCATTGAGATCTTGCGCCGCCTTTTCCGCCTGTTTGGTCCCGGACATATTCTGCTGGGCAGCCTGCTTGATGTTCTCCATCGCCATTGCGATTTGGTCCATGCCGGCAAACTGCTGCTGGCTGGACGCCGCAATCTGGGTCGCTGACTGTGCCGCTTCCGTCATGCTTGCAGCCAGCCTCCTTATCGACTCCCCTGATTCAGTGGCCTGCTTCACGCCTGAATCTACCGCTTTGCTCACCTGTTCGGCTGCCAGCACCGATGCGCCGGTTGCCTTCTGAATATCCCTGAGGATGACCCGTACCTGCTCGGTCGCCTGCTTCGACTGGTCCGCAAGACTCTTTATCTCCAGTGCAACCACTGTAAAGCCTTTGCCTTGCTCCCCCGCTTTCGACGCCTCGACAGCGGCATTCACCGCTAACAGATTAGACTGTTGGGTCAGGTCGCTCACGGAAACCATAATCTCTCCTATGGCCTGGGTCTGCTCACTCAGTTTCACAATGCTCTCGGCTACCGATTCCATCAGCTTCCTTATATGATTGGTCTCCTCAACAGTCCTGGCAACTGCATCACTGCCCTGCTGCGCAACCAATGCCGATTTCTGCGCGTTCTCTGAAACATTCCTCGATTTCTCGACTGTAAGCTGCGCGGTCTGTTTGACTTCCTCCACGGTCGCCGTTGTTTCGCTCACAGATGTGGTTGTTTCCGCCATGCCTGCGGCGGCCTGTGTTGCGGAGGCAAGTATCTCACTTGCAGATGACGCAAGAACATTTACTCCGTCACGCATCTCCCGGTTGACCTTGCGCAGGTTCTCTATCATATCTGCAAATGCAACTCCAAGAAGATCTTTGTCTGACAGCGGTTTCACCGTTGCGGTCAGGTCTCCACCTGCAATTTGTTTGGACACTGAGGAAATTTCCCTCAGATAACGCGTCATGGAGGCAAATGCTTTTGACAGGATGCCCACTTCGTCCTGTCTTTGATCGGAATGCACGATTACGCTCAAGTCGCCGGATGCTATTCTTTCAGCTACGGCGGACATGTTCGTGAGCGGACTTGCCATAATTTTCGTCAGTATAAAAACGATTGCAATGCACAGTAAAACGGCAACAACACAGATGACAAAGAATAAGCGGGCCGAATTTACCGCCATCCTGTTTGCCTCAGCCATTTGACTCTTCGCATGTTCCGTCTTTATATTGACCATCTCCGCAATCAGAGCACGCATCCTTTCGTAGCGCTCAGTCTGACCTAAGAATACCTGTCTTGCCTCCTTGAACTTGCTGGCTAGCATCAGGGGAATGCCCCTCGTATCCCGTATATTCCTGAACTCCTTCAACAGGGTGAGAAATTCATCAAACTTTGACCGAAACTGCGAATCGCTTCCTAATTTTTCACGCAGCAGCGATATTTCCTCATCCAGAGTTTTGTCGGCATCCTTCACCTGATCATGCCATTGTTCCTTCGCCGATTCGGTATCCATAATAAGGATCATCGTTATAGCGGCACGTATTCTGTTAATATCGCTCCTCGCTGAGATAAGGTCACGAACAACAAGAAAATCATCGTTGAATAAAACTTCACTTGACTGTCTGATCGATGTAATTACATTGGAGGCCATTATAACCACCGACACTAAAACAGCCGACATCATGCCAAAACCCAGAAACAGTTTTGTTCGCGTAGAGAGATCAAGAAACCATTTCATGCAGTACCCTCCTTTTAATTAACCTGTATAATTTCATGTTTCTTCGAACACAACAATGTTCTCGTCCCCGAGAAGTCTCTTTGCATCCAGAATCACTATCCGCTCACGCGTGATACCCCTCAGATATTCCTCACGTATGCCCGTGAGAGTGGGCGGCGGAGGCTGTATCTCATTAGGCGCAACGTTCCGCACTCCCAGTATCTCATCGGCGAGTATGCCGAACTCCATCATATCGCCATGGATGATTATGACCTTGTTGAGGTCGCTGATGCCTTTATCAGGCATATCGAAGAATTTTTTTATATCGATGACAGACACAATCAGTCCGCGCACATTTATCAGTCCTAGAACAAACGACGGCGTGCCCGGAAGCGGCGTATAGTCTTTTATAGGATAAACCTCGCGAATATAGCGTGACTCGATGCCGTAATATTCGTCTGCCAGAAGAAATTCCACAATTTCTAAAGAATCGCTGTCCTTTGCCCCTTCGGACTCCCGCGCCAGTGCCTCGGCTCTCGCCTCAAGAATACGTTCCCTGTCGCCGGGGACAGCTGATTGCCCCTTCTCTATCGCAGCACTTATCGCCTCAAGCCGCAGGTGGACCGCGTTCCAGTCGATTTTTCCGCTGCTCATGAAAGCACCTCCCGCTGCACCCCAAAAAGTCTCATGCCTTTTCGGGGACCCCGGTCCCCGCCGGCCTCATTGTCTGAATTATTTCGATCAATCTCCCTGCGCTGATACCTTCGGATTCCGGCAGGATGTCGTCTTGTCCATACGTCTTCAAAATAGAACAGGCGTTTTCAAAGTGCCTCCCCGCTTCTTTGTACCTTCCCTGCCGGTGCATTAGATGCCCAAGGGCAAAATGCGCAATAACAAAGTCCTGGTCTATGTAGATCGCCCGCTTGAACGATGCAGCCGCTTCCTCTGACCTGCCGCTTTCCTGGAGGACAGTTGCATACAGATAGTGCAGGGACGGGTTCAACTTGTCGGCGCTTATGGCCTTTTTACATAATTCCAGCGCATCGGAGAGCCTGCCCTGGTCCGCTGCCACCCTTGCCTGCAACGGCATCGAAGCTACAGCATTGTCCTCTCGCGACAACAGCGGCAAGTTCTCGTCAGTCGGCGTGGTTTTCCCGGTGTGCTCAAGCAAGGACAAGCTTTCATACAAAGCACCGGCTTTTTCCTCTTTTGCCGGGGCCGACGGAATATCTTGCAATAGCTGCGAAGCCGCATTGTCCCATTTCGGGACTTGAGATTCTATCACTGTCCCGGCTAACGGCATTTTAACATCGCCACGCTTTGCTTTCTTATACAGCGTCGCACCGGGGAATTTAACGCCTTTGAACAGTGATGATCTCGCATGAGAGGATTCGACAGGACTGATGACAAGCCATCCGTCATCGATGAGACACCGGTTAAGGTGGCGGACAACTTCCTTCGCCCGCGCCTGAGAGAAATACATCAATACATTACGGCAAAAAATAATGTCCATTGCACTCGTATTATTGATCAGTGCGGGGTATGGGTCGTCCACCAGGTTATGATAGGAAAATACGACCATTCTCCTGATATGCGGGAGGATCTCAAATCCGTTTTTTGTCTTTGTGAAATACCTTTCTTTCACCCACAATGGTGCACTTCGAAAAGACCATTCACGATAGATCCCTTCCTCAGCTCTCTCCAGGAAATGAGGGTTTATGTCTGTTGCCAGAATGGTAAGGTTCCAATCCTTTATATCGGGAACAATCTTGTCGAGCAGCATCGCAATCGAGTAAGCTTCTTCGCCGGTTGCGCAGCCTGCGCTCCAGAACCTGAGCCGTTGTTCCTTTCCTCTCCGGGACTGGATCAACCCCGGCAGAATGTGTTCACCAAGAGCATCGAAGCTCCCTTTGTCCCTGTAAAAATATGTTTCCCCCACAGTAAGATGGCTCGCCAGCATTTCGACATGGCTATGGGACAACGGAGTCGACAGCAGCCAATCCAGGTACGAGCATGCATCCTTATATCCGAGTTCCTTTGCCGCAGAGAAGATACCCCTTTCAAGGTCCCGGAAACGTTCTTCCGGGAAGTGCAACCCCATCCTTTCTTCAACAAACATGCTGAAATCGGAAAGAAGGGAATGTGATAAGGTGCAGCTATTAATCATCCCTGCCAACCTCCGACATCCTGATGCCGGGAGGCAGCAGTCGATCGATAACAGCTTTTTCCTCGAGTGACAGAAATCTGTCCAGGTCGTAAATATATACTATGCCTCCTGCACCCCAAAAAACCTGTGGCTTTTCGGCCATGGTTTGTAAAGGGGCGCCGCCCCGCAGTTTCACAACCCCTTCCAGATATTCTATGCCGGGGAAAAGCTCTTCAGATGTAATAACATCTTCCTCTCTATACTCGTGCACACCCTCGGTATTGTCCACGAGAAGCCCGACAGTCCGGCCCGAGGTATGGGCAATAATTATCTGATCACTCAGGGCCATTTCAATATACGGCAGGCGGAACAGTTTGCGGACATTCAGAACAGGAACGGCCCGCCCCTGGACGTTTATCAGGCCCAGCACAACTTCGGGGGCCTTCGGCAACGGATGGATTTCGACGGCACGAACGATTCTTTCAACAACTGAAAGAGGCAGCGCGCAGAGCTGTGGAGAAAGGGTGAAAACAAGAAGATCGTTTTTCATCGTTATTATATATTTTTAAATTATGAAACAAATCTAAAACAAATGCAACTGCAGCTTCAGCAACGTCGAAGTAACGAATGACACATGTTATTGTCCCTCGAAATATCGAGGGGTCGCTTTCCTGCGCCCGGCTACCCGCTGACAGACTTCATCGGTATATCCTGGGGAGGCCGGGTAAGAAATAATTAACATAGTATTGATCTGTCATAAAAAAGGGCCGATAATAAGATTAAGAGGTATACTTGTCACCTAAATCTTTTCAGGGCTGATTGAGAGCAAAAAGGATGGGACCGGAGAATGAGGGCAGTAATTGACATAAGAGCGGCCGCTCGGGCTTGGGCGCGGAAGTGGAAAGCCGTAACTACAGAAGTAGCACTCTCCGCAGCGGCCCGGGGCGACCTGGCCGCGATCAGAGAGGCGCTTTTGGCGGCGGCGGCGGCGCAGACGTATGAGCGACCGGAAGGGGTGAACGATATCAATTTCTGGATCGCCTGCGACGATGAATTTGATCTCGGCGAAATTTTAGATGCAGTTGTTGAAATTATTACATCGAAGGAGTAAAGCACGTCACGGCGGTGAGCGTGTAAAATAGCACGATCTTATGAACTTGCATCGATCGCCGCTCCTGAAACAACCTTTCAGCTCTTACGACCTTTGGGGTTGCCATGGGCTTTTTTGAAGCGGTTGTGGTCGTCTACCTGAGGAAGCCCTTCTATGCCCTGGTGTCCTTTGGAAGGAGAGCTAACAGATGAGGAGTTTCAATGGTTAGTGAAATCATGACTGAATTTGCAGAGCTGAGCGGCCTCTCACCGGCAGGGTCCTCTCCTCAGCGATACTTATGGACCGATGCCTTTGCTGTCTGCAACTTCCTTGATCTTTATCGTCAAACGAAAGATGAGCATTACATGCATCTCGCACTGCTCCTTGTTGATCAGGTGCATGCTGTACTGGGTCGACACCGGGCTGATGACTCACGTAAGGGCTGGATCAGCGGCCTTGATGAGCAGGAGGGAGCGAGACACCCCACAAAAGGCGGACTCAGGATCGGGAAAGAGATGAACGAGCGGAGGCCTGAGGAGGCATTTGATGAGCGATTGGAATGGGACCGGGACGGGCAGTATTATCATTACCTGACACAATGGATGCATGCTCTCGATTGCGTGAGCCGGGTCACTGTGGATCCGACCTTTAACAGGTGGGCAATAGAGCTTGCAAGAACAGCCCATGCAAAATTTACCTACGTCTCGCCGGCCGGGGGAGAAAAACGCCTGTACTGGAAGATGAACATAGATCTCCAGTATCCGCTCGTGTCGTCCATGGGTCATCACGATCCCCTTGACGGACTGATTACTTACAGCGAGCTCCAGGCCACTGCGTGGAAATATTCGGGGCGATCGCCGGATCTCACCGCCGAGATTGCCGACATGGGCCTTATCTGTGAGGGAAAAAACTGGACAACTGATGACCCCCTTGGTATCGGCGGTCTACTGAGCGGCGCTTACAAGGTGGCACAGTTAATTGTTGCAGACAGCTTCATACGGCCTGAACTCCTCGATACTGTTTTGGCTGATGCACTGACAGGCTTAGACTATTTTGTGACAAAATCCCCCTTGAATCTCCCCGCCGATTACCGACTGGCATTTCGGGAACTGGGATTGTCGATCGGATTAAAGGCCATTGAGAGACTGCAGGGGTTGCTTGAGCACTATCCAGGCGTCTTCGAGAAGAAGCCTCTTGTCCATTCGCGTATCCAAAGCCTCAAGCGGTATGCCCGACTGAGTGAACTGATCAACGCATTTTGGCTTGAGAGTAAGAACAGAGAATCCGACAGCTGGACGGACCACCGCAACATCAATATGGTGATGCTTGCTACCAGCCTGTCTCCCGATGGGTATCTGTCTCCGCTATGAGTCGAACACCTTTATCAATCTCCTCCCCCACTTGGCGGCATGTGAGAATGCCGGCCCAAAAATATAATTTGACAGAGCAGGAAAAAAGTGATAAGTAATAATTAACTGCCGCCCCGAACAAAGGTAAAATACGGGCAACCGTATGGCACAAAGCCACCTGTCCGGTGAAAAAAACGGAACGAGGGGTTACTGAGGTGGCAGTCTCCTTTTCAATAGATAGGGAAGAAACATTTCATAAATTTCAAAAATCCAATTCAGGAGGTGTACTATGATGGCGAAAACGAGAATGATGTTCATTGTTTTCCTGGCGGTTTTGTTAAGCGCCGCACTTGTGCTTGCTGCGGGAGACAAGTCATTCAAGGCTAAAATGACGGGCAAGTACGTGGCGCCGCCGGTAAAAACAAAAGCCGGCGGGATAACTTATTTCAAGGTCAGCGCCGACGGCAAACAAATGACGTACAAACTCACTGTAAAGAAGATAATGAATGTCACAGCAGCACATATCCATGATGGAAGCAAGGGCAAAAACGGCCCTCCCGTGGTAAATCTTTTTACCGGGCCAAAAAAAGAGGGCGAGTTCAGCGGGACTCTTGCGGAAGGCACAATTACGGATAAAGATCTCTTCGGCTCTCTTCAAGGGAAATCTCTTGACGCTTTGGTAAAGATGATCAAGGCAGGCGGGGCATATGTGAATGTGCATACCGATCAAAATCCCGATGGGGAGATCAGGGGCCAGATTAAATAAGACAGCTAAAACAGATATGAGCTGTTGATCGGCGTCGAATTCCGACCCAGTATCGGCGTCCAATTCGATCCACTTAAACTTGAAGCATCACTGTAAATCAAGATGTTATAGATTAGGTGGGTCAATTTCGGTGCCGATGCCGGATCAATATTGAAAGCCGATTTACAGATATTGGCAAGTAATAGTCGACCTTCCCTTTTCTGCACTTTTCCACTTTCTTTGAGAAAGCACGTTGAATATGAACAGTCATATTTTCAAGATTAAAATCCTTCCTTCTTAGCGCACGAGCCTCACCCGGCCTGACAGGATGAAATACCATAAAGGTAAAAATAGGCTTGTGATTTGGCTTTAATACGTCCAGCACCATTTCCTGTTGCTTCCTCGTTATGATGTCAGCCAATAATGGTTAAGAAAGGGCGGATAAATGCACGCTACAACCTGGTTCTTTTTGGTATAATCTTATAGGAAAATAAAATAATGGGTAAATACAACAAACTACTGGTCAAAATTATTCATGGGACCTCAGATTCAAATATTCCCTTTTCTGAATTGTGCCAACTGTTAAGGAAATTAGATTTTGAGGAGAGGATTCGGGGCGGCCATCACATTTTTGTAAAAAAGAATATTGAGGAAATCTTGAATTTGCAGCCCAAGGGTTCCAAGGCGAAGTGCTATCAGGTAAAACAGATCAGAAACCTAATTTTCAAATACAAATTAGAATTGGAGGAAACACGTGAAAAGTAAATACGAGATAATAATTTACTGGAGTGCCGAAGATCGGTCATATATTGCGGAAGTTCCAGAATTGCCGGGTTGCATGGCCGATGGAAAGACATATCAGGAAGCTCTTTCAAACGTTGAAATCATTATACGAGAGTGGATTGAGACCGCTATAGAATTGAAGCGGTCAATCCCGCAGCCTAAAGGAAAACTGATGTATGCGTAGATGGTAGATGATTTTTTAAAGAGAGCGGTTTATAATCTGGCTAACAACGAATTAACAGTAATTTTATCCACTGCACCAAAATTGCACCATCACTGCACCAAAAAAAGGGGGGTGTTAGGCAAAAAATAAGGGCTTGCATTTCTACAAACCCTTATAATTCAATAAGATATGTTTAAATTTCAATGGCGGGGCGGACGGGGCTCGAACCCGCGACCTCCTGCGTGACAGGCAGGCGTTCTAACCAACTGAACTACCACCCCAAACTAAAAACCGTGATAAGCAACGTGTTATAAGCAATCAGTCTATCCGGAAAAATCACGCCTTTCTCTTTAATCAACTAATCACCCGTCACTGCTCACCGATTGCTGTCTTATGGTAGGCGGAACAGGGATCGAACCTGTGACATCAGCCTTGTAAGGGCTGCGCTCTCCCAGCTGAGCTATCCGCCCGAGGAAATATATTAAACTACATAACGCCTTTTTTTGTCAATCAGTCCAAAGGCATGGGTGTGCGACGAGGTGAATAAAAGTACTATCCCTAAAGAGGACGCCGCTGATGAAGACCGGCCTCCCGCAGGGAATTCAAGCACATCCAATCCCTGCGGGAGAGCCTGGAGTATAGCTACCTATTTCTTTTGCTGTAATTCAAAAGCCTCTTGGTTCATTTTGTTTTATGTTGTCCTAATTCAAAAGCCTTTTGGCACTTGGCCGCTGCCGCCTCTGCCCTCTCTGCAGCCGCCTCTGCCTTACGGGCTGCCTCATCCGCCTTCGCACCCGTGTCTTTACAGCATTTCAATGCTTCTTCTGCCAGTGCCTTGGCGTCGGCAGCATCTTTTTTTGCCGCATCAACTTCTGCCCCTAATCTTTCAAGAGCAGCTACTTTAGTTTCCAGAGCTGAGACCCGCGCCTCAAGCTTGCTGATCCTGTCGACCAGAGGGTCAACCTGCTGTCTTACATAATCCTGTGAGGCACACCCAAAAGCAATAAGAACTGTTACAAAAGCCAAAAAAATCGTCCTTCTCATCTTTTCCTCCTTATTTGAAAAAATTGACTCCTTTGTAAAAACCTTAGCACTAAAAAAAGAGAATTGCAAGCGTTTTTGCTAAAGCCTTATCTGCCCCCCTTCATACCCTCCAGCAAGATTTTTCTTCTTGCATGAGAGTGTGGGGTATCAACTGCCTTTTGCAGTTTTTAGTCATTACTTATAGGTTATTATATATAGACTATGCAGATCGATCAGCGCTTTTCCGCACTCTACGCAAGGGATTTCAGACTTTTCTGGTTTGGACAGGTCATATCGCTATCAGGCACGTGGATGCAGTCTGTGGCCCAGAGCTGGCTCGTCTATTCACTGACAAAATCTCCCCTTTATCTCGGCATCATCGCTTCTGTTGCATCATTTCCCATTCTGTTCCTTACACTTATTGGAGGCATGGTTGCAGACCGCTATCCGAAACGAAATATACTCATCCTGACGCAAGCTCTATCCGTAATACCGGCGTTAGTTCTAGGCATATTAACTTATACAAATACTGTAACGGTAGTGCATGTCGGAATTTTGGCAGCCTTTCTGGGAATAGTGAATGCTTTTGATATCCCTACTCGTCAGGCCTTCCTGGCCGAAGTCGTCGAGAAAAGTGCCATCACCAACGCCATAGCGCTGAATTCGGCAGCATTCAATGGTGCACGGATCATCGGACCTGTAATAGCCGGAATAGTCATATCAAGCCTCGGCATGCCCGCCTGTTTTTTCCTGAATGCATTAAGCTTTATAGCGGTCATTTTTGCTTTATCACGAATTGCTGCCCGCGGGACCATAGCAACACACAGACTCAGTTTTCTTAAAGAAATAGCGGGCGGGCGGCATTTCGTTGTCACAGCAAAGCCGGTCTTCTACATTATGATGTTGATCTCGCTCTTCAGTTTGTTCGGAATTCCCTTTATGACAATGCTGCCGGTACTTGCCGGCGAGATATTTAACATGGGAGCAAGAGGACTGAGTTTTCTTGTTGCCTCGGCAGGAGCGGGATCCCTGCTCGCAGCGGTAGTTATCGCTTTTAAAGGAAAGATAGAACGGGAAGATATCTTTATTCCCTTATCGGGTCTCATTTTTTCCGCTTCCATTCTCGCTTTATCTTTTTCCAGCAATTTTTATATTTCCCTGCTATTACTTTTTGCGGCAGGGTGGGGTATTGTGAGCTACCTTGCAGCATGTAACAGTTATATACAAAACAGGGTACCTGATGCACTGAGGGGAAGAGTTATGAGCCTTTATACATTGGTTTTTCTGGGCTTTGCACCACTGGGCAATTTATTTATCGGATTTTCAGCCGAAGCAGCCGGGACCATCACCTCATTAAAATTTTTTGCGGTGGTGTGCGTCATTGGTAGTATAATATTTCTCAGACAGTTCAGAAGGGAGGCGCCTGGATATGAAGCTGCTGGCGATTGAAACATCTACAATGCTTGGCGGCATTGCAGTCATGGAAGACGATACCCTTATTGCCGAGTCCAGGATGAACGTTAAGGCGACCCATTCTGAGAGGATAATGGCGGATATCGACAATGCCCTCAAGCGCTCAGGCTTTACAATAGAGGATATAGATGTGTTTGGTATTGCCTCGGGACCGGGCTCGTTCACCGGGCTAAGAGTCGGACTCAGCACCCTTAAAGGCCTCAGCTACGCTACGGGGAAAAGGGTAGTCTCAGTCTCGACTCTTGAGGCATTCGCCTGGAATGTCCCTTTTTCACCGCATCTTATATGTCCTTTGCTTGATGCGCGGAAAAAAGAAGTGTATGCAGGAGTATATGAATGGTCGGAGGATGGTTTCACAAAGATCATGGACGAGCAAACGGTAAAACTTGACACGCTTCTCGCTGCCATAGGGAAATCGGCTGTTTTCCTGGGAGAGGGAGCACTCCTTTACAAAGATCATATCCAGGCGTCACTTGGGGGAAAAGCCCTTTTCGCAGCACCCCAGGACATGGTGCCCTCCCCGGCAAATGTCGCGTACCTGTGCATGAGAAAAGCCAGAAACAACATGTTTGATAATCCTGAGCAGCTTGTGCCACGCTATATGAGAAAGTCCGAGGCTGAGATAAAGCAGGCAAATGAGAAGCATAATCCGTAAAGACGGCATGGGATACTGTATTTTTACCGGGATCACCTGGGTTATCAGCAGTGGGGTGGTAACGTCCACCACACTATTGAGAAATGGAACAATAGTCAATTTTCAATATACGCCAAGAATTGCAGTCAGCAGGCTAATTGATCCTGGTAAAAATAGAGTATCCCATGCCGTGATACACGCAGGCGCCAAGTGAGACAATTGAGACAACTATGAACGCTGTTACAATCAGAGAGATGTCCCCCGGCAATGTGCATGAGATTGCAGAGATAGAAAAGGCGTCGTATACCATGCCGTGGTCGGAAACATCCTTCCTCAGCGAGGTTTATAGCCGGCATTCAATAACAAGAATCGCAGAACTTAATGGAAAGATTATTGCGTATGTTTGTATCAAACAAGTAGCCGATGAAGGGGTCCTGATGAATCTGACAGTGCACCCCGATTACCGCAGACAGGGCATCGCAAATACGCTCTTCGGTGACGCAATGGAAGACCTGCGGAGGAATGGCTGCCGCTTTCTCTTTTTGGAGGTGCGCATATCGAATCTTGCTGCAAAAAAATTGTACGAGAAACTGAAATTCAAAGTTGTAGGGACAAGAAAAGACTATTATTTGCGTCCCACGGAAGATGCCCTCGTCATGACACTGGAGCTGCAAACATAGAGTAAGACACTTATTCTTTACCTGCCCCACTCTGTTTTTGTGTGCATCGCACCACATCAAGTTTATTGAATCTCATGCAGCCGTTGCAGGAAATGCAATCAGCCTTTTCCTTGCCTTCAGCCATTTTATGGGGAAGATCCGGCTCTCTTACAAGAGGCCTGGACAAGGAAATCAGATCGGCAGCGCCCTTAAGGAGCACATCCTCCATTACCGCCCTGGAGCGCATTCCTCCAACCAGCATTACAGGCATGCTCAGATGCCTTTTAAAGAGTCCGGCAGCGGACCGGAAATAGGCTTCTTGTTCGGGATTGAGGATTTCAGTCCGCACTGTTTTATTCCGCGCTTCATACATACCGCCGCTCACCTCGAAGGCGCATACGCCCATGTCTTCAAGCCGTTTTGCAATCCTCACGCTCTCCTCCGGCTCCAGCCCCCCTTCAATACAATCATCGGCATTCATCTTGATCAAAATAGGGTAACCCTCCCCGACTTCCCTGCGCATGGCCCTGTATACTTCCTCACCAAAATGGAACCTCCGCTCTTCATCGCCTCCCCAGTAATCATCCCTCCTGTTGGTGTGCGGCGAGAGAAATTCATTGATGAGATATCCGTGGGCGGCATGCAGCTGAACACCGTCAAATCCGGCGTACATGGCCCTCCTGGCAGCATCGCCGAAGGACTCGATCACCTCCCATATTTCCTGGTCATCCATGGCACGCGGGGTTATTCGCGTAGATGGATCAAAAACCACTGAAGGGGCAGCCGGCTGCTCTCCGCCGAGCAGTGAGGGTAAGGACTGCCTTCCCCCGTGCGCAAGCTGTATAATGATGGAGCAGCCGAGATTGTGCACGGCATTGGTAAGGCGCTTAAGCTTCTCGATATAAAAATCATTGTGGAGGCACAACATCTGCGGCACAAACCTTCCAGAGGTATGGACCAGGACACTTCCGCTTATTATCAGCCCCACGCCGCCTTTTGCAACATCTTTGTAGAACTCTATTAATTCACTCGTAACAAAGCCGTCGTCGTCGGCCCTTTTTTCATACGTGGCCGAACGCACAATCCGGTTTTTCAGATTAAGCCCTGCAAAGGAAAATGGCTCAAAAAGCACCTCTACCTCCTCATCCTCACTGACAGTTTTATCGCCTCTATCACGCTCGAAGGGTTCGCTATTCCCTTACATGCAATATCATATGCTGTGCCATGGTCCGGGGATGTCCGGATTATCGGCAGCCCCACCGTAAAGTTTACGCCTTTGTCAAATGCGATCATCTTAAGCGGTATGAGCCCCTGGTCATGATACATACAGACAATTATATCAAACTCACCCTTGTACATCTTGTGAAAAAGGACATCTGCAGGATAAGGGCCTGAAACAGGAACACCCTGCTCCACAGCCTCTTTAACAGCAGGCGCTATTGCATCTATCTCTTCTCTGCCGAATATTCCTGCTTCACCGCAGTGCGGGTTGAGTCCTGCAACAGCGATTCTGGGGTTTTCAATATCCATAATAGCGCACGCCTTCTGCGCGAGCGCTATGGTTTTCAAAATTTTCTCCTTTGTAATCATTGAAGGCACATTACAGAGAGCTGTGTGGGTAGTCACAAGGATCAATCTGAGCTTTTCACTGTAAAACACCATTGCAAAATCTTTTGCGCCGGTAAGCTCTGCCAGCATCTCGGTATGCCCGGGCCATTTAAATCCCGCCATCTTCAGGGACTCTTTCGATATCGGAGCAGTGACAATAGCGTCGACACTTTTGTTCATAGCAAGCTCCACAGCCTTTTTTATATAAGCTACGCATGCCCTTCCTCCGACAACTGTGGGTCTGCCTTTTTCAAACTCTCTGTCTGTAATCTCACCAACATTAACCAGTTCAATATATTCGGCACTGACAGGGAGTTTAAACCGTTCGACAGCATCCTCAATAACAACCCTGTCGCCGATAATCACAGGCTGACATAATCCGACAATATCGTTTGAGATAATAGATTTCAGCGCAACCTCAGGACCTATGCCTCCGGGGTCTCCGATGGTTATGGCTATTTTCCTGCATGGTATCATAATCTATTTCCTTCTTTTACCCGGCTGTTTCAATCCATCCATAAAGTGCAAAAGCGCTAAAACAGGGTGTCTCCGGGCCATGCGCGGCCCCGAATACCGCATAATTTCCCTGACCTTGTCCCTCATAATGGGCTTATAACAGTGGACCCGGCATTTTGCACAGGGTGTCTTTGCTTCCTGGAAAGGGCAGTTTGCCAAACGCGCCTTTGCGTAGGCCATCAGTTTTGCACAGTCTGGACAAAGAGAGTCCTTTGTCCCGTGTTTAGCACAGCAATAAACCCTTATCATGGCCTGAACGGTCTTTTCTTCCCGGACCATTCTCATCGGCACTCTCGATTCCATCTATTTTTAATATAACATAAAAATGAGGGTTCACCATAATGTGATCAAGAGCTGGGAGTCTACAGGTTTTACCGTTGAATAACGGTGGCGTCTTCAGGAGGCGTAAACTCAAAGATTCTTTCGCTGAGCCCTGTGTTGATTCTGACATCTTTAAGGGTAATATCAATTTTATTAGAAGCCATGTCCAGAATAGAAAGGGCTTCTATAGGAAATACCCCGTCGGACAGGGTGAGTTCTATCTGTACAATAACGCCCATCGGCTTTCTGGGTTTAAGTATCAGCTTGCCTTTTTTCATGGAAACGTCAAATTCTTTATTAATATCGCCAAAGCCGCCCAGCAATGCAATAGGCGACTGGCCGTAAGTGGCCCTGTCGAATCTTGTCTTGAAGACCTGCTTTTCTTTCTTTTGATAAATAAATATATCTTCGCCGTTGATATATACATCCTGGGGTTTGTCCCCCTTGAATTCCCATTTCATCTTCGGCGGCTTTATAAAAAATCGACCGCTGTAAGTATCAGTCCTCTTTAAATCCTTGATGTAACTTTTCTGTACGAAACTGCCCTTAATGTCCTTTATATTCTCGTAAGCCTTTTGAATTCTCGCAACATCGTCATCGGCATAGACCAAGGCAATAGGCGACAGAATAAACAAACAACAAAAAATAAAAACAAAAAGTACGTGCTTATTGCTTTGCCTATTGCCTATTACCGATTGCCCCTTGCCTTGAAGCATCTATCTCCTCCCCAGGAAGTCCCTCGGTTTCCCCGCACCTTTCGGCGGCCCCACAAGACCGTCCTCCCCCATAAGCTCCATAATACTTGCAGCCCTGTTATATCCTATCTTGAATCTCCGTTGTATCGACGAAATGGAGACCTCGCCCGCAGCCTCTGCAAAATCGAGCACCTTTTGATACATCTCGTCCCTTTCGCCCGAACCATCAGTCCCCTTCTCCTGGCCGTCGGTGACCACGATGTTTTCAAAATACGTGTAATCAGGCGACCCCTGAGACTTGGCAAATTCAGTTATGGCTTTGATCTCTGTTTCGTTTACATAGGCGCCGTGGATTCTGACAATCTTCACGCCGGGGACCATAAGCAGCATGTCACCCATGCCGAGAAGCTGTTCGGCGCCCTGCCCGTCGAGTATCGTCCTCGAATCAATCCGCGAGGTCACCTGAAATGATATCCTTGCCGGGAAGTTTGCCTTGATCAAACCTGTAATGACATCAACAGAGGGCCGCTGTGTCGCAAGGATAAGATGGATGCCGGATGCCCTCGCCATCTGGGCAAGCCGTGTTATAGCAGTCTCAACATCGCTCGGCGCGGTAAACATTAAGTCAGCCAGTTCATCAATAATGACGACGATATAGGGGAGTTTTTCTGCCCTGGACGCCTGCCGGTTAAAAGCATCTATGTTCCTGGCGCCCTTTTCAGCAAGGAGCCTGTATCGTCTTTCCATCTCGAATACCATTTTCTTCAGCGCTTCGGAAGCCTCCTTCGGGCTGTTTATCACAGGCGATATCAGATGGGGGATACCGGCATAGGCCGAAAGCTCCAGGAGTTTTGGATCTATCATCAGCATCTTGACCTCTTCAGGCGTTGCTTTATAAAGCAGACTGATGATCATTGCATTAATGGATACGCTCTTGCCGGAGCCTGTGGCCCCTGCAACCAGGAGATGCGGCATTTTTGACAGATCGGTCGCAACAGGATTACCAAAAATGTCCTTGCCGAGAGCGAGAGTAAGAAGAGAAGTGCTGTGCTGAAAGTTTTCAGCGGAGATTATCTCCCTGAGGACAACCGTTGCCCTCTGCCTGTTCGGCACTTCAATACCGATGGTGGCCTTGCCTGCAATTGGATATACACGGATACTCGGCGCACGCAGAGCGAGGGCCAGGTCCTCTGACAGAGAGACGATTCTGTTGATCTTGACTCCGGCAGCAGGCTCGAACTCATACATAGTGACCACCGGGCCGGGGTGGGCCCCCTTTATCTTGCCGCTTACACCGAAGTCTGTGAGTTTTCGTTCAATGCCGGATGCCGCAGTATTCAATTCATCCTTGGCCGGCCCTGATGCGCCTTCACCCTCCTTCAAGAAATCCAGGGGCGGCAGCGAATAGCCGTTTTCGCTCTTAACTTCCGGAGCGGTCCGCGGCTTCAAAAGGACTTTTGCAACAGGTTTGCTCTCTATGAGTATCTCTTCGTTCTCCAACGGGTATAACGGCAACTCCGGCTCAATCTCCTTGTTCGCCAGCTCAGCCTCTTTCTCCCGTCCATGCAAGTATGAAAAAATGGACACAGGGCTCAGGAGGACCAGCGCAATGATCAGCAGGGCAATACTCATTAAATATGCCCCAGGGGGTGAAAGCAACCCTCCGAAAAGGTTTGCCAGAAGAAACCCGGCAAGTCCCCCCGCAGGCTCAACAATCAGGTGGATTGTCCCGGACAAGAGCTGCGCCAGCATCGACAATGAAGCTAATAAAACCACTGCGCCCAACGCATGCAGCATACTCTTTTCTTTTCCAATGATGCACCTTACCCCGTAGACCATCAGCAAAAGCGGGGACATATAGCCGGCAAGGCCCAGGAATGAAATAACGGCATCAGAAACATAGGCCCCGGCAATGCCGCCATAGTTTCCTGTCGGGGTCTGAGAGAAAGTAAAAAGTGACCGGTCCCATTTGTTGTAACTGAACAATGCCAGACTGAGGTAAACACCGCCCGTAACAGCAACAACTCCTTTGATCTCCTGCAGCCTTCTGCCGATGCTGTGAGGAGCTGCTGCGGGCGCCTTGAAATAGGGTTTTCTTAGTGAATCAGACATATAATCATTAACCATAAAGGTACTATATCAAATCCCCCTATGTTTTCTAAGAGACAGGCCTTACACTTCCATGATAACCGGCATAATCATCGGACGCCTGTCCATGGTATTTCTCAGATATTTCTTAAGGGTCGAACGAAGTTTCGACTGTATCACAGATACATCAGAAATAATGTCATCCTGCAGCCCGGAAAGAGTTGCAGCCATAAGGTCCCTAACTTCATTGATAATATCCTGTGAGGCGTCCTCAAAAACAAACCCTCTGGATATAATATCGGGACCCGAAACGATTTTTTTTGTCAGCTTTTCAATGCCCACAAGAACGATGACTATGCCGTCGTGGGCCAGCGTCCTCCTGTCTCTGAGCACTATGTCTTCAACTCCGTAGGTCCCTTTGCCGTCGATAAAAACCCTCCCTGAACTCACCTTCCCTGCTTTAGCGGCTCCAGACTCATTTATTTCCAATACCTCACCATCGCCTAAAATAAATACGTTGTCCTTCGGTATCCCCGACTTTTCAGCCAGACGGGCATGATATTTGAGGTGACGGTATTCACCATGAATGGGGATGAAATACTTCGGCCGCACAAGGTTCATCATCAGTTTAAGCTCTTCCTTTGACGCGTGTCCGGAAACATGTATCTCGGACACTTTCTCATACTTGACATCGGCGCCCCTGCTCATCAGGTGGTTTATGATCCTGCCTATCGAGCGCTCGTTGCCTGGAATTATCTTGGCCGAGAGAATAACCGTATCGCCTTCCTTCACCTTGATGTGCTTGTGCTCATCCATGGCAATGCGTGAAAGTACGCTCATGGGCTCGCCCTGGCTGCCGGTAGTAATGATCACCACCTCCGAGTCGGCAAGGTCCTTCAGGTCTTCCAGCTTGACCCACGTATCACCCGGCAGCTTCAGATAGCCGAGATCGAGGGCTATCTGTGCGTTTGAAACAATGCTTTTCCCGCACATGATCACCCTCCTGCCGTACTGCACCGCAACATTTATAGCCTGCTGGATCCTATGGATGTTCGAGGCAAACGTGGCGATAATAATTCTCCCCTTAACTTTCGAAAAAATGTCGTCAAAGGCCCTGCTTACTTCTCTTTCAGAAAAAGTGAAACCTCCCTTTTCAGCATTGGTGCTGTCTGAAAGCAATAGCATCGTTCCTTTCTCGCCGTATTCTGAAAACCGCAGGAAATCCATCAGTTCCCCGTCTACGGGTGTGGGATCGAGCTTGAAATCACCTGTATGTATAACAGTGCCGAAAGGGGTTTTTATTGCCAGGCCGACCCCATCCACAATACTGTGGGTGACCCTAATAAATTCGATGGAAAAACAACCGAGTGTTATACTGTCCCGCGGCTTTACCGGCCTTAGCTGAACGTCATCCAGTTCATGCTCCCTCAGTTTTTCCCGCACCAAGGCCAGGGTAAGCGCCGTCCCGTAAACAGGGACCTTTAATTCTTTCAGCAGGAAAGGCAACGCACCGGTGTGGTCTTCATGCCCGTGGGTAAGGATTATCCCCTTTACTTTTTCCCTGTTCTCCATAATATAAGAAAAATCGGGAATGACGAAGTCCACGCCCAGCATGTCCTCTTCGGGAAACATAAGACCTGCGTCCACAATTATAAGATCGCCGGCATATTGAAAAACCGTCATGTTGAGGCCGATCTCTTCAACACCGCCCAGCGGGACAACAAGGAGAGATTCTTTGCCTATAGCTGATAGCTCATCGCTCATATTCGTAACAGCATTCCATTTCCTGATTTATAAAAGCCCCTTAGCCAAAGGCAATGAGCTGTATTTATCTCCACTGCTCAATCAGCTGTTCAAAGCTGATATTGCCGTCAATAATTTGAAGGATTATCGGTTTAGATGCATGCGTATCGCATTTTGCCTTCCTGACATCCGTTATTTGGTCCTTTATTGCAAAAAAGGCATCGACTATAGCGGGATCGAACTGTTTCCCCCTCATTTCCATTACATATTCCAATGCCTGATCAATAGGCCACGCCTCTTTATACACTCTTTTTGACGTAAGCGCATCAAAAACGTCTGTAATGGCAACTATCCTGCCTGATATCGGTATATCTCTCCCCTTGAGACCCAGAGGATAGCCGTCGCCGTCCCACCGCTCATGATGCGAAATAGCTATTTCCTTGGCAAGCTCCAGCAAGGGAAGGGTTGTGCCGCTTAAAATTCTACTGCCTATGACCGTATGGAGTTTTATTATTTTAAATTCATCAGCGGTAAGCTTGCCCGCCTTCATAAGCACACCGTCCGGAATGCCTATTTTGCCGACGTCGTGCATGGGTGCGGCATACTGCATCATTATACGCTGTTCATGGTTCATATCCAGTTTTTCGGTTATCAGATTAACATAAGCGGCGATGCGCTCAATGTGCCTCCCTGTTTCATCATCCCTGAACTCAGCCGCTTTACCCAAGCGTATAATGACTTCCACCTGGGTCTGCTCGATAATCTGCAGCTTCTCGATCAGATTCGATTCCATTACATCAAGTGACGTATTCAAACATTCATCCCGCTCCTTCAGTTTAAGCATATTGCCGACGCGGGCTTTGAGTTCCTCGACAAAGAACGGTTTGGTCACATAGTCGTCAGCCCCCATGGACAGGGCCTTGACAATACTTTGTTTATCAGTCAGCGCGGAAAGCACTATAATGGGAAAGTAGTTTGACTCCCTCCCCGGCTTCAGCTTTTCAAGCACATCAAAACCGTCCATTACAGGCATCATGAGATCGAGGATCAGGAGATCGGGAATGCCGTAGGCTTCGATCGATTTCATGAGTTCTTTTCCGTTATCCGCCTTTCTGATTAAAAGACTGGAGTCATTTCTGAAAACAGACTCAACAAGCTCCAGATTTATAGAGACATCATCAACAACATACACAGACCTTTGCATCACTCCTCCATAAAACCTTAGAGCTTCTTCCCCCGCAACCGCAAAGAGTTGCTGACTACAGAAACGGAACTGAACGCCATTGCAGCAGATGCGAACATAGGATTAAGCAATGGGCCTCCAAACGGGTAAAGCACCCCTGCTGCAAGAGGGATCCCTACGGCATTGTAAAAAAAAGCCCAGAAAAGATTCTGCTTTATAGTCCTGATAGTAAGTCTGCTCAACCTTATGGCATCCGCTACGCTTTTCAGGTTTCCCTTAATGAGCGTCAGGCCTGAGGCCTCAATCGCTATATCAGTGCCGGTGCCTATCGCAATCCCAACATCGGCCTCAGCAAGGGCGGGTGCATCATTGATCCCATCTCCCACCATAGCGGTAACCTTGCCGCGCGATTTTATCTTTTTTACGATTTCGACCTTCTGCCCCGGCAGCACGTCGGCAAAGAATGTATCAATCCCAACCTCTTTTGCTATGGCTTCAGCTGTGCTCCTATGATCGCCAGTAATCATTATAACCTCTATGCCCATAGAGTACAACTCTTTTATCGCCTCAGGCGACCCGTCCTTTATAGTATCGGCAATCGAGAGCACGCCGATTATTTTTTTATCAGCAGCAACAAAAACCGGGGTCCGGCCCCGGGATGCCGCAACACGGGCACTATTAATAACGGGACTTAAGTCGAAGCCCTCATTCCGGAGCATCCTCTCATTGCCGATAAATACCTCTGCTTCGCCGCTGTCAGCCATGACCCTTGCTTTTATCCCGCCGCCGGGCAGTGCCGTAAAATCCAGTGGGTCGGCAATATCCACGCCCCTTTCAGCCGCCTTCTTTATAATTGCCTTGCCGAGAGGATGTTCAGATAGTTTTTCAGCGGCTGCGGCAATCTTCAGGACAGTGTCCGGCGTAATGCCGCCGGCCGGAGCTATATCCAGCACTTCGGGCTCCCCTTTCGTTATGGTCCCGGTTTTGTCCAGCACCACCACTTCTACCTTATGCGATAATTCCAATGCCTCGGCATCCCTTATCAGAATTCCATTTTCAGCCCCTTTACCAGTGCCGACCATGATTGCCGTCGGCGTCGCAAGCCCCAAAGAGCAGGGACAGGCGATAATCAGCACCGCTATGAAATTCATCAGGGCGAGGGCAAAAGACGGCCTCGGCCCCGCAATCAACCAAATAAAAAACGTAAGTACGGCAATACCGAGAACTACAGGGACAAAGACCGAAGCGATTTTATCAGCAAGCCGCTGGATTGGGGCCTTGCTTCCCTGCGCAGCTTCCACGAGCCTTACAATCTGAGCAAGGGCTGTGTCCCTGCCGATCTTAACTGCCCGCAGACTGAAACTGCCCGTCTTGTTCACCGTACCGCTGAATAAGGGGTCTCCCCCGATTTTCTCAACAGGCAGGCTTTCCCCTGTAAGCATGGATTCGTCGACTGTCGAATATCCGCTTACCACTATTCCGTCCACAGGTATCCTTCCACCCGGTTTTACTACCACTATATCTCCAGCTACAACCTCTTCAATCAGGACATCCATCTCATTTCCGTCACGAACAACAGTAGCGGTCTTTGCCTGAAGCCCCATTAATCTCCTTATGGATTCCGACGTCTTCCCTTTTGCACGCGCCTCAAGCAGCCTGCCGAGGAGAATTAAAGTGATAATAGCAGCAGAGGTATCGAAATAAACCTGCGGAGCAATGCCGCCGGCAAAAAACAACCCCGGCGCAAAAACTGCTGCCGCACTGTAGATATACGCGGCATTAGTCCCTACGCTAATAAGCGTGTTCATATTCGTAGTTCCGTGCCTGAGGGCGGAGATGGCTGCACGGTGGAAACGCAGGCCGCTCCAAAACTGGACCGGCGTAGCGAGCGCAAACAGGAGATACCAGTTGGAAAGTACCGGGACCGACAGCATATTGCCGATGAAGATAGGAATTGCAAGGGCGGCGCTGATGCTAAACTGTTTGCGCAACTCCCTGTATTCCTTTTCCCTGCGCACGCGCTCGCTGTCGACAAACTCATCGCCCAGTTGTTCCGCGTCGTATCCAGCCTCTTTAATGGCCCGCTTAAAATCCACGAACCCAACAATAGTAGGTATATATTCAACAGAAGCCTTTTCAGCTGCAAGGTTGACTGAAACATTCAAAACACCGTACAGCTCCTTGACTGCCCGTTCAACGGCGCCAACACAGGCAGCACAGGTCATTCCCCTGACTGAAAAATCCATCCTTACCGATGCAACGCCATACCCCTCACCCTTGACAGTTTCGATGATGACCGACAAGGGGACTGGTTTCTCAGGGTCTGGAAATTCAACAGTGGCCCTTTCGGCCGGGAAATTTACCGCGGCATTTTTTACCCCGCTTATGCGCTGCAAAGCCCTTTCCACTGCGGCGCTGCAGGCAGCACAGGTCATTCCTGTGACCGGCAGGTCTATCTTATTTATCACAATACACCCTCAAAATTTTACTTTCGGCGCCTCACGCTCCGCAGTCGGGGTCTCAAAATATTTTGCCTCTCCGACACCGGCTATTGCCGCAATAAACCTCCCTACAAAACTTCTGCGGTAGCTGTTCAGGATTTGGACTGAATCATTATACCGCTTCCTCTCTACGGAGATACGGTTTTCCGTGCCTTCGAGGGTGTCCTGCAGTTTCAAAAAAGATTCATTGGCCTTCAACTGTGGGTAAGTCTCCGTGAGTACCAGAAGCCGGGAAAGCACGCCCTCGAGTCGTTGCGAGGCCTGGATCTTGTCCGCCGGGGTCTTGGCCTGAAAATATTGCGTTCTCGCCTGGGCGATATTTTCGAATACCTCCCTTTCATGTGTCGCATAGCCCTTGACTGTTTCGACCAGGTTCGGGATAAGGTCATACCGACGTTTCAACTGGTTGTCAACCTGCGCCCACTGGGCCTTCACCTGCTCGTCCATGGAAATGACCCTGTTATACTGGCCTATGCCCCAGCCTATGCTTATAACGCCAATAACTACTAATGTCCCCACAATAATGAGTGCAACCTTTAAAGTATTATTCATGCAAGCTCCCCTTCAATAATTTTTTCAGCTATAATCGCCGTCTCTTTTTTCACCAGTCGCCCGATGCGCCGCCACCGCCAAAGCCGCCGCCACCGCCGCCTCCAAAGCCTCCGGAATCGCCACCGCCGAAACCGCCGCCGCCTGACCATCCACCTCTGCCCGAAGAGAAAAATAACAGCAGGAATAATGCAGGATGTCTAATAAAAAGTATCACTGCTGCAATGAGAAAAAACAGAATCACCAGTTTATGAACCAATCCGACCTTATGCATCTTACCGTAGTTTCTTTCAGGGACCGGGGTACCGGTCAAAGTCACCCCTTCGGCTGCGGCAATAGTATTGATCACGGTAAAAACAGCGTCAGAGATGCCTTTCCCGTAATCGCCCTTTCTGAAATTGGGGACAAGATATGCCCTGCCGATCGATCCCACCAGGCTGTCGGGCAGCACACGTTCAAGGCCGTATCCTATCTCAAAACGGTATTTTTTTTCCTGCAGAGAGATAATGAGCAGAACGCCGTTGTCTTTACCCTTTTGCCCAAGCTTCCATTTTTCGGCAGTCCTTAAGGAAAGATCTTCGAGACTCTCTCCGTTAAGGCCCGGGATGGTCAGCACAACCATCTGTGCGGTTGTTTTTTCTTCGAGTTCCCGAAGTGAGGTATTCAGTTGGGCTTTTGTTGCATCGTCAACAATACCCGCAAGGTCCATCACATACTGAGACGGAACAGCAGGGATTTCCGGGACCGACGCAAAGGACGGCAGCGGGGCCGCAGCAATTGCGAGCGCTGTCCAGATAATGATAAAAAATAGGGGAACTACTACCTTAAAGCCTGATCGCATCAATAAAAGCCTCCACATTTTCGAGTACCGTATGATAGTGCTCGAAAATATGGTGGAGTTCTTCCTTTGAAGGTTTGATAAGCCCGGCCCTCAGCTGCAGGAGCCGCTCAAAAATTCCGGCATCTATCGAGATCAACTCCTGAAATACTCTGATTGCATCGTGTCTTTTGACCGGCGGCTCTTTATCTAACAGAAAAAGCACCCCCCTGATGAGCGGCATGCAGCCTACGACAGAGTGTGAAAGAATTTCTGCGAGGCCCCGCTTGTCGCCGAGAGAGGTCAAATAGCTCTGCCGTAATCCGATAAGCCTGACTTTTGCTTCACGCTCACACTGAAGTTTCAGAAAGGCCTTGCTTATTACAAGATACTTAAATATGTCCTCTCCGGCAACGGTCTTGTGGATAAGCTGGAAATCATGGAATTCTATCGGAAAAACATTGATAGAATCCCGGATATACTCCGGAGTCAGGATCAGGGGAGCCGCAATCCCTTTCTTCCTGTATTTTTTCCCGAGAGAAGCGATGAACTGGATAAAACCAAAATCAATCTTATGAACAATAATAACTGAATGGATGACCGAGCCTTTCTCCCTGAAGTCAGGTGTGACCGCACTGCCCACTATATGCAGAGAATGGACTGCTTCAGGGTATCTAAGCTGCACATCACTGAAAAAAGGAACACTCCGTTCCGCAACAACAGGATTAAGTTCGCCGGTATTCAGCATTTGCATAGGTAATTATATCACACCTTTCAAGTAGTCGGCAGCAAAGGGATCAGAAATATTCGTAATTGCATGATTAGCGCCAGATTCAGCCTGTTATCTCTTTGATATACCGGACTTAGTGCCTTCTCAAGTATAGTCGGATATGCATTACTTAAAATATTCCTTGACTCTAAACGGGATAAGGTTTATCCTATATTCAGGTAGAGGAAACAGACCGGTGTTTCACTGTTTTGCCGGCCGTAAGCAATGCCGCCGGAATACCGGCAGTATAAAGTTGTGGATGTCTCAAAAAAGGAGGAAGCCATGGCAAGTGCAAGAAATATAACCGATATTAGAAACTACTGTGATGTTGTGTTTGACGAACTGACGGATATGAAGTCAAGGCTACTTAATCTTATGGAAGCGATCGATAAGATGAAGGGGCGAGAGAAGGATATTGTGAGCGGGGCACATGATCATGGAACCCATGACCATATAAGCCACCTCCGCGATATTGCTAATACAATCGATTGGAAGCTCGAAATCCTGACAAAGGTTTGTCCTGCCGACTGGATGAAGTACGCTGCAGGTGCTGAGAGAGTATCCGTGAAAGTTCCTGAAAAATTTGAAGACGTAGCATTCGGCGACTTTGGCGGCTAAAGCGCACGAAAAATGGCGGGAATTCGTTCCCGCCATTTTTGTGTATCTGTTTCCACGAGTGGTCGGATGAAAAGACTGGCGGTCGCAGTGGTGATCTTGGCCGTCATAGTCGTGATGGCGCTCCGAGGTTGTCCCAGAGTTCGGAGAAGCGCGGGCATAGCGCACGACCCGGCAACAGCAGTCCCGCTTTACAAGAGGGCATTATTCATCTTCCCTTAGATTTTTAATTATGCAACTCGCCCACATGATTTTATCGGGGATTATTTGTATAATAAAAACGGGAAGCAGCAGCAAGTAGTAAAGAGGAAAGACCGCGAATCAAGTCGTGTGTTTAAACACTTCGCTGCTGACTATTTGCTGCTTACTGGTGTTTGTTGAAACATGGCGCAAAATCACAGAAAGGAGTTGGTAATGAACCATGAGCGCACCATCACTCAACTGAGGGGATTTCATTTTGCTGTCGGCACAATTGTAAACCAGGAAAACGATCCGCTTTGCGGCAACTGCGTAGCTTTTTCAAGGACCGCTCAAGCCATCATCGAGGGTTTCATAGAATTTGAAAGCGCCCACGCATCTGAAAAAAGAAAATTTCCTGAGGAGTTTTCATTCCTCTTTGAAGATGTCTGCGACAAGCTGGCGCTGATCGAACATCCGGCTGAGCCGGTCAGGCAAAAAAAGGAAGGAAACTGTAAGCTCCCCTCAGGGGTGTGCTACTGCAAAGCAGCGCTTGAGCTTCTGCAAAATCTTAAAGATACCCACCGTGAAGCGTGAGACGTGAGACGTGAAAGGACAAAGTTCTTTTCACGTCTCACGCTTCACGGTTTTTTATTGCTAATGCATTCCTGCAGGCGCGTCGTTTTTACCTCGCCTCATGAGAAGCACCAGCGGAAGGACACAAAGAATAATCATACTGACGGCACGGAAAACATCGTTGAAAGACAGCATGGAGGCCTGCCTGAGCAACTCCTTGTGAATCAAAACCTGCCCGGCGTGCTGAGATGAAGGCCCTAGCCCCGTATACTGTAATATCCTGGAGGAATGGTCAAGCGCAAACTGGTAGTTCCTGTCAAATGGTGTAAGGTGTTCAACAAGCCTGAACTGATGGAATTGTTCACGCCGCGCAAGCATGGTTGTTACAAAAGCGACTCCAAAACTTCCCCCGAGGTTTCTTAAAAGGTTGTATATCCCGGTCGCATTTCCCATAGCTTCCTTTTTGACTGTTGAGAGTGTGAGTGTGGTGAGCGGTATGAAGAGCAGCCCCATGCCGACACCCAGGACTATCCTCGGCCATAGGAGTGTATTGAAATCGGCATAGAGGTTAAATTCCGACATAAGAAATGCCGCGTAGGCGCAGATGACCAGGCCGAGAGCTAAAAGTCCTTTTGGGTTTACCCTCGTCACCAGTCTTCCTGCCAAAGGCATTGCTATCAACGTCGCAACACCACCGGGTCCGAGCACCATTCCGGCAAGGGTTGCAGTATATCCCATTAGTGTCTGCAAATAAATGGGCAGGAGGACAATAGTTGCAAAAAGACTGAAGAAAGCAAAAAACATTACTGCGTTTCCAGTGCTGAAAGAGATATTCCTGAATGCCCTGAGATCAACAACAGGGTGCTCTGCAAAAAACTCCACAATAACGAACAGTAAAAGGGAAGTCCCTGCAATGATACTGAACCAGAAGATAAAGCTTGAGGCGAACCAGTTCTCGCGCTGCCCCTTGTCAAGGACGATCTGAAGACTGCCGAGTCCCACGACAAGGAACATAAGCCCCCAGTAATCTATCCTCATTGCCGTCCGCTTCATATAGGGCGGATCCGTAATAAAGAATACGGCCATAAGGACCGATATGATGCCAATCGGGATATTGATATAAAAGATCCAGTGCCAGGACCAGTTGTCGGTAATCCATCCTCCGAGCATCGGCCCGACAATCGGGCCGAACATGATGCCGACGCCGAATACCGCCATAGCCATGCCATGCTGTTTTGGCGGAAAAGACTCAAGAAGGATGGATTGGGAAATGGGCTGCAACGCCCCGCCGCCGATGCCCTGAAAAATTCTGAAAACAATAAGACTCGCGAGACTCCACGCCGAACCGCAGAGGAATGAACTTATAGTGAAGAGAGAAATGGAAAAGATAAGATACCGCTTCCTGCCGAAGACCTTGCTCAACCAGCCGGTAATGGGGATGATGATAGCGTTGGATACGAGGTAGGACGTAATTGTCCAGGTCGACTCATCGAGACCCGCGGAAAGACTCCCCCTTATATGGTCGAGAGACACATTGACGACCGAGGTATCCACGATCTCGATGAGGGTCGGGAGCATGACGGTCAAGGCGATGATCCATTTGGTCCATTTGTTCATTCCCCGACTATTACCGTCGGCTCCACCGACATCCCGATGCGCAGTGCATGCCCCGCATCAGTATCCTTGTCAAGCACTATTTTGACCGGCACTCTCTGCACCACTTTCACATACTGGCCGGTGGCATTCTCAGGAGGGAAAAGGGAGAATACAACTCCGGTCCCAGCCATTATGCTTTCCACCGTTCCCCTGAACACTTTGCCAGGATAGGTGTCTACCTTTATGGTCACTTTCTGCGAAGGCTTTATCTTCTTCAGTTCTGTTTCCTTATAGTTTGCAACCACCCATATATCGTTAAGCTCGGTGACTGCCATCAGCGGCTGGCCTGCCTGGACCTGGTTGCCTCGCTCCACCGACTTTTTGGTAATGTAGCCGTCTGCCGGAGCATAAATTTTCGTATACCCGTAATTGAGCTCAGCCCTGTCGAGTTGCGCAGCTTTTTGCTTGACAGTGGATTGTTGCGATGTGCCGCTTGATTCGATCTGCCGCACCACAGCCTTTTGTGTCTCAACAGTCAATTCCGTCTGGCGGAGCTGCTCCCGCGCCGCCTTTACCTGTGCCCTCGATACGTCATATGAGGTCTCAGTCTTCTCATACCGTTCCTTCGAAAATGCATCCGAAGCGAAGAGGGCTTCGGCCCTTTTTCTGTCCCGCTCAGCCTGCCCGAGGTTAGCTTCCTGCAGTTCCAGGTTCGCACGAGCAGCCTCGACACCAGCCCTGAATTCGGCAAGCTTCTGTTTTGCCGCCTCAACTCTCGCCGTTATCTCACCAATCTTTGCCTTTTCCGCACCAAGGCTTGACGATGTTTCATCTACCCTGACTTCATAATCCGCAGGATCTATTTCAACCAGCAGGTCTCCCTTTTTGACCCGTTGGTTATCATCGACAAACACTTCCTTTACCGATCCCTGTATCTTTGGTGCAATAGTATGTATGTGGCCGTCTATAAATGCATCGTCGGTGGTTACATGGGTCGCTTCATAGCCCAGATATAAATAAAGCACTATTGCGCCAAGCACACCAAGAACAACAAAGACAGCCAATGCGATCTTTTTCTTATGATTGCCGAATTTGTTATTTCCAGCCTTATTCTCTTCCATATTCCGCCTCCAAAAAATTGCCCCCGATACCAATGGCGATAGGCAAGGTCCCCATAAGGGCCGCCATTGATGTCATCATGATCGGGCGGAACCTGACAAGGGCACCTTCATAAATGGCATCCAGGGCGCTCTTGTCGGTTTCTCTCTGGGATTGTAGCGCAAAATCGATCATCATAATGGCATTTTTCTTCACGATGCCGATCAGCATGATCCTCATCATCTCTCCCCCATCGCCTTCAGAAGGCTTGCATGTGCGTCATTATAATTGGTCAGTGCCTGGATATATGCCAATTTTGAATTGCTGTATACTATCTGGGCATCCGTCACTTCGACAGGGTTTCCTACCCCGGCTGCATAACGTCCGTTGACTATGTCAAGGTTCTCCGTGGCCTGCTTGACAGCGAGCTCGGCAGTAGCAATGCTGTCTTCCGCCTGCCCGAGGTTCAGGTATGACTGCTGCACGTCAAGAACAACGCTCTGCCTGAGCGCCTCCTCATTGGCCAGGGCAACATTCAGGTTAGACACGGCCTCCCCGACCTGGTGTTTTGTCAGGAAACCGTTGAAGATTGGAAATGAGAGGGCGACCCCAACATTCCACTCGTTATCGAGGGGAAACTTTGTTCCCTCCCAGTTATAGGCTGCGCTGCCGGTCAATGCAGGATAATATCCTGTTTTCGCCAGCCAGACGCCTTCTTCAGCCGCGCTCCTCCGTAAGGCGAGTGATTTGATGTCGGGTCTGTTCGCCATCGCCCTGGAAAGCGCGTCCTCGAGCGTTATCCCGTATTTATTGAAGGCGAGCGAATCCTCAACGTTATATGCCGGAGCATCGGGAACTCCCATCGCATTATTCAGGTTCACACGGGCTATCTTGAGTGCATTGTCCGCCGTAATGAGGTTCAATTTCGCATTGCTCAAATTCACTTCGGCTGTTATTACGTCATATCTTGGTTTTGTTCCGACCTCATAAAAACCCCGGGACTGATCAAGATGCTGCGTGTACTGACCGACTGATTCATCGGCAACCGCCCTGTTTCTGGCAGCCTGGATCACCGCGTAGTAAGCCTGCTTCACGTTCAAGACTATCTGCTCTTTACTGGTCTCCAGATCGGCGCCGGCCGAATCAAGATTAATCCTTTGGATTTTCACCTGTGAAGAGGTCTTTCCAAAATCATATATATTCTGTGAGAGCGTAAGACTGCTCGTGTACTGGTTAAAGGCCCCCGTGCCGAATAATATGCCGTTGACCTCTGTCACAACGCCCGGGGACGAGTACCTGCTGTAGCCGCCCGAGGCCCCTATCTGCGGGTAATAATTTGCCAGTGCTTCGCCCACTCTGCTTCGGTTCGCCTCAACTGTAAAAAAAGCGGCAACAATAGAAGGCTGCTTGAGAAGTGCGATCTGAATACAGCGGTCGAGATTCAGCACTTCACCTGCTTTGATGATTTCTTCACCCTGAGCACTAAGGGATTTACCTGGAAACGGAACTGTTGACAGAACTGCTGCGATACAAAAAATAATAATAAATTGTGACTTTCTCATTCTTCAATTTTCCTCTCACTCCTGTATTCGGAAGCCAGGTCAAGGCCTATTGCATACATAAAGGCCCCGTGTGCCCGCCTGAGTTCATATCCGGCCCGGAAAGCATTACTTTCAGCAGTTGTAAGCAGCGTTATCGCATCAAGCACGTCAGTCGACGTGCCAACCCCTTCACGGTAACGCTCCTTGTTGATTTTAAGATTCTCCTCGCCCTGCTTTACAGCATCTTTGGTCACCTTAATACGCTCTCCGGCGTTTTTCATATCAAGCCAGCTTTTTTCAACATCGAGTTTTATATCTTCCACAAGCTTCTGCCGCTGCTCTAAGATCTGCTCCCTTTGGTAATCTATTTTCACGACCTCTGCTTTTGTACTGCCTCCGTCAAAAATATTGAGATTCAGCCCCAGCATTAACGTCCAATTGTCCTCATGCACCATATAGCGGTTTTCAGTGTAATTGTATCCTCCGTCAGCAAAAATTTTAGGAAAGTATTCAGACCGCCTGGCAGTCCTTTCCAGATCGTTGATCTTTAATTCGCGATCGATGGTTTTCAGCTCAATGCGTTGTTTTTCGGCGATTCCCCATGCCTTATCGATGTCAGCCTCGTACCGGGGTTCACCGGCTACATCCGCTACCCTCACAGGATTTTTCAAAGGCAAAGACAAAATATTATTGATCCTGGAGGCATTGACCGCCCTCATGTTTGTTGTAGTCAAAAGGCGCTGCTGCGCATCTGAAAGCCGCACCTCTGCCTGCAGGAGATCGTTCCTGGTAGTAACTCCCTCCTTATACAGGCTCTGGGCCATTGACAGGTGAGATATCAGCCTCTCGACCTCCCGCTCCCCGACCAGTTCCATCTTTTCCGTCTCAAGGAGGTCAAAGTAGGCAATAATGAAATCGAGGGCCACGATGTTCTTCACTCTATCAATGTTCAATGTCGCAGTATCAAGGGCAGTAGAGGCAGCCTCGTACCGCGATGACCGCGCGCCAAAGTCGTACAAATCCTGACGCACGTCAACACCATACGAGAGAGAACTCCTGTTCGCCTCAGGCGCCGTAAAGGTCCCTAAAATGCCTATGGGCTGGTACGCAAGGAATGTCTGGCCCAATGCGGCATTGATGCTCGGCAGATACCGTGAAAACGCAATAGAAACATCTGCCGATGAAACATCCCTGCCCCGCGAAGCTATCTTTATAAGCCGGCTGTTTTCAGTGGCAAGCTTGAGACCCTGACTCAGTGTCATTGTTGCCGCACCTTCGTCTGCTCCGCGAAGGGCTTCTACTCCGGGAAGGGCTTCTCCGCCACAAAAGGGTTCCGGCCCGCAAAAGGTGGTTTCTGCTCCGCAAAGGACCGGCAGCAGCATTGCGCAGAGGGGAAAAAACAGCAAAAACGGGCCGTATGCCGTGCTTCTTCCCTGACTCATTTCACCGTCCCCCTCGCAAAGATATCCACATAAGCCGAGATCGTAGCGTCAAGTCCGGTCGACCTGTATCTCTTGCGCATCAAGAACTCCTCTGCATTAAAATAGGAATAGAACATGCCGAAAAAAAGCCTGGCGGCATACTCGGCGTCGAACTCCCTCAGCATCCCCTTTTTCTGCATCTCTGAAAAGTATATTGCGAGCACTTTGTAAACTTCATCGCTGAATGAATGTTGGATCTTGTGTATTTTTTCAGGATAACGATGCATCTCCGCATGAATAATTTTGATTATATCCTTACGGAGTGTAAGCGCCTCAAAGAATCTCTTTGCAATCACTGCCAGAGCGCTCTCATACGGCATTTCCATGATTTCAGGTAAAAGCCCCCTCAACTCGGGCAGAAAGGAAAAGGTTTTTAAGGTTTCCTCAAAAAGTTTTTCTTTCGAAGGGAAATACCTGAAAAGCGTAACCTCGGCAATGCCGGCCTCTACGGCAATCTTTCGTGTAGTCGCACCGAGATAACCCTCTTTTGAAAAGAGTCTTAATGCAGTTTCAAGTATTTTGTCCCTTGTCGGGTGCAGTTCTTCTGTATGGTGCATACTCTGATCTTTCTTCACATCCCAAAAAGTCTATGACGTTAGTGTCTGTATCGGCTGCTGGAGCATTCTGATGTAAGCGCTTACTTACATCAGCTACTTTAAAGCAGAAGGACGGAGATTGTCAACCGATAGGGACATAGGTACCAGGAATCAACAGCAGTTACTTTTCTTATCTCCTCCGCTGCAGTCACAGGAAGGTTCGGCGCCGGTCATCATACTGTTTATAAGAGCAGCAGCACAGCCCACTCCTTTTTTTACAGCCACTGCGTTAAAGGCGCAATTGCTTACGCAGGCCCCGCATTCCATACACCTGTCACGGTCCCGAATTAAGGCTTTCTTATTATTCAGGGTAAAGACTTCATGAGGACAAACCTCCACGCACATCCCGCACCCTGTGCATTTTTCCGGAAAGATTTCAATGGTCGCTGCGTTTAAGAGGTATTTCATAGGATTCCCCACCGGGTAAATTTGTATATTATTAACAGAACCAATGAGAATGCACAAGAAACGAGATATGCCGGAATAGCAATGCGAAGTTCTCGTTTAACTCCCGACATCCCTGTAAACGTAGTTGATCCCGTGAACTGCAGGGCAATGTAAGAACTTGCCTGCGGGAAAAAAAGGTAAGTGACAATGAGAAGAAAAGTATTTTGTCGATTGAGCAATGGAAAAAATATTGCCGCCAGGAAGACAGAAAGCAACCCGGTTATCCATCCTTTGACTGCAAAAGACCTGAAGGGGACATAGGGCAGAAGAACAGGGGTCAACAGCGCACCGGAAAATACAGATACGAGGCCCAAGAGCAGAAATGGCAAGCCTCCGGTGAATGCGTCCTTAAACATGATGCCGGAGGGCGAGAGTCCAAAGACAACAAGGACAAGTGCTGCATATAATGGGAATCTCTTCATTGCAGGATTGATTTCCATTGGAGTAAGTATCAATCTGTCGGCCAGGGAGAAATTGACCCTCCGCATTTCCCTCGTTGCCTTATGTCCCGCCTTGATATAAGCGGGTATATCTTTTGCGCGGACCGGTCCGTAAAGGACCCTGAAACCCGCAGTCTGTTTTACTTTAAAAGCACTGACACCGGGTGCTCCAAGCTGGGGGACGATAATCTGCCTGTGGGTCACTACCTTATCCAACTGTGCCGCTGAAATACGTTTTACCAGTTCGGCGGTACCAAATGTGCCCTTTCCGGCGGCGCACCAGACATTAATACCTTTCGTGTCCAGAACAAGAATCCAGACATCAAGTCCTTTAAGTTCGCATCTAAGCATGTCAAAGCTGTATTTATAGTTTGCAGTTACAAGCACATCCGAATTTTTGTCTGGGTCGCCGACAGCGTATAAACCCGGATTGACCGTATAATCGTTCCTGTATGACGTGGTCCTGCATTTGAAATGTTCCCAATAATCTGTTCCCGAAAGGACCGCTGAGACACGGGGGACCGACCCTATCGGCGTAACAACGTTGCCGCTGACCCACGCCGGAGCATTTTTCAGCGACACAGTACAGCAAGTCTGCCCCGGCATCTGATTTTCCGATTTGCTCCTGAATCTAAGTTCCTGCATATTTCCTCTTACAGTATTTCCTTGAGTATAGGGCCGAGCTGACCTTTCACCATCTCAACCATGTCTTCAACCTTGATCAACGTTATGCAGCATATCTCTCCATTCTTCTCCCAACTGGTCACTGCCAGTTTGTCGCCCGCCTTGATCTTGGCTTTTCCCCGTAATTCCTTGGGCAGCACCATTTGCCCTCTTTCATCCACACTAATGATAGACTCGACCTTGCAGCTTGCATTCGTCCTGTTCGGCGATATGCTGCAGCACGAACTCTCTTTTTTTCCCCTCATGGTATGCTCCTGATTTGTCATCCTAGACTGATTAATCTGATTATACTGATACAAAATTGTTGATGTCAAGACTACTGCCACTATTGTCCTGTTATTGGCACTGTCGCTTTCGTTATAATAAAACAAAGGATGCATAAATCATTTTGCTTGAGAGGAGGCTCTTTCCGGATATGAAAGTGCTGTATAGCGGCAAATTCCTTTACTCGCCGACGGGTGCCCCATCATCGACATCCCCTTTATCCGCAGGGAGTTGCATAGTCAATATCGTCAAATTCGACAATGACGTTTGCGCCGTCATGATGACAGAGGACCGGAATAACCATGGGCCTTCGGTTACCAACATTTGTGACCGTATTGCAACACAGGTGTATCGCAAATACCTTTCATTGACCCCGGCAGAAAAAATGGTTTGGCTTGAGCACAGCCCTGGAGACAGGCAGCATCCGGCGCATATCGATCTTGTCCAATTCGCTCATGAAATTCAACAGGCCGGGTCAGGTCCGGGCAAAGGACCGACGCATGCCTTTATCCGTCCTCAATGGAAGCGCTTTTTTGAAGCGCCCATTATAGTACCGCTTGAGTTCATAATGCTCTATTCATTTATACTGGAAGAGTTATGCACAGCCGCTCTTGTGTTCATTGCGGAAGACAGGAAAGGTTATTACTGGCGCGTATGGGCAAATGGAGAGGGTTTTTTTGTCATGAGCAGTAATCCATCGGCTGAATTATCCAAAAGCCTGCTCGATATTCAAGGTGTTACCGCGTTATTAATTCAACATCATGCTCTTATAGGTCTTCCTGACATAGAAAAAGCGTTTACCGATGCCTTGATGAAAGGCTTTCTGAGCAGCAGGATTTAACTTTATTATCGAATGCTCTGCCTTGATCCGGTCCGGTCAAGACTCAGATCGAATTCTTTGCAATGTCCTTTTTCCCGCCTATCAGTTCCTTTATTTTCTCGACTACCGAGTCAGCGTCCGCTTTAAGGTCATCTGCCTTTGCCGCAAGTATCCCGACCACAGTCTTCGATATCCCTCCCGCTTTCTCCCCAAACAATCTGAATTGCTCTCCGCCACCCCCTGCGACGGCAATCGAAATAAAAAGGGCCCATATCACAAGCAGCCTTTTGAAGAATGTAGCCATGTTGATTCCTCCTTTACTTATCCCCTTGGCTTAATTCTACGTTGAAAAGCAGGCTGCTAATGTGACGCACATCACAAAAAAAGGTTTTTTATGAAAAATAAGAGGTCAACTGCTTCAATTCATAAATACGGTTGCATTCGAGCTCCGCTCTGCTCTCTCGGTGCGGCACCGTATTTATGAACTAACGCAGTAAGCAGATATTTTTGCTGTCAAGTATCTCGATTTCTCCATCTTTGGCCAGTTTATTCAAAAAGCGGGTGACCGTCTCTCGTGAAACAGATGCATAATCGGCAATGTCCTGGTGCGTAAGTTTCATGTTAATGATAGTTCCCCTCCCGTTCTTCACCCCGTACTGCACAGCCAACAGCTTAAGCACAGTCCGTATCCTGTCCTCCGACCGCGAAAGACTCATCACCTTAAGCATTATCCACGAATCTCGTAACCTCGAGCAGAGGACTGATATAATTTGTTTGAGCACCTTGTTATTTTTTAAAAGGTACTGTTCGAAGACCTTTCTGGACAAGATTAGAATGTGAGTGTCTTCCATGGCGATAACCGTAGCCGGCGCAGTTTTTCCATCCAGCAAGGCCATCTCGCCGAAACAATCGCCGGGTTTATGCACCGCAAGAATATGCTCCTTTCCATCCTCGCTGATATGGACTGCTTTAACTCCTCCTGAAAGAATCACATACATGTAATTCTGTGTGTCTTCTTCAAGAAAAATAATTTTATTCCTGGCAAAATGCTTGTCAACAAGCACCTCCCGCAGTTCTTCGACTTCATCCTTGGAAAGCCCTGTAAAAAAAGGGATGTCTTTAATGACTGATTCAATGCGAAACTGTTTTTTTTTCATCACCCAATCCCGCTGCAAACTAATTAATAATTATTAAGTTTACAGCAGAGCCAGTTTGTTGTTTCTCTCTGAGCAAAATACAGCACTCTCATCAATTATAACCATAAGCCGTAATCGTTACACTCCTCCACCAAGCACCTTGTAAAGTGTCACCAAATTGACCAGCCGGGAAAGGCGAACAGTAATCAGCCCCTGTTGCGCACTGTAAAGAGAGCGCTGCGAGTCGAGGACATTCAGGTAGCTTTCTATGCCATTGACGTAGCGCGCTTCAGATAAACGATAGCTCGCGGCAGTTGCGTCAGTAAGAGACTGCTGCGCTTCCATTTGATCACCAAGGGTGCCACGTTGCGCAAGGGCGTCGGCCACTTCCCTGAAGGCGCTCTGGACCGCTTTCTCATACTGAGCAAGGAAGATTTCACGGTCGACTTCCGTCACTTTCAGGTTGGCACGGTTTCGCCCTGCATCGAAGATCGGCATGGCGATTTGAGGTGCAAAGCTCCATGCCCCGGCTCCTCCCTTAAAAAGTCCGGATAACTGATCGCTTGAGAGCCCAATGCTAGTCGTGAGCGTAATGCTTGGAAAGAACGCCGCCCGTGCCGCGCCGATGTCGGCATTAGCGGCTTTGAGAAGGTGTTCTGACTGCATAATGTCGGGGCGGCGTTGCAGCACGTCCGACGGCAGACCTGCGCTGAGCTCTTTCAATGCGGTAATCTCGCCAAGCCCGGACGGCAGGAGATCAGCCGGCACCGGCGAGCCGATCACAAGCGCCAGTGCATTTTCGTCCTGGGCCACCTGGCTCGTGAAGCGGGCAATATCCACCCGGGCCGAATCGACACTGGTCTGCGCCTGGCGCAGGTCCAGCTCCGAGGAGGCGCCGGCTTCGAAGCGGCGTTTGATAAGGTTGTACGAAGACTGCTGACTCTCGAACGTGTCTTGGGCGATTTTCAGGCGCTCTTTATCAGAGGCAAGGGTCAGGTAGTTGCTTGCAACCTCGGACACCAAGCTGATCTGCGTACTGCGGCGTGCCTCCTCGGTCGCGAAAAACTGCTCCAGCGCCTGGGCTTTAAGGCTTCGCACGCGACCGAAAAGATCGAGCTCATAGGCACTGAACCCAAGATCGACACTGTATTGATGCACCGTCATGGACTGTCCTGTAGTAGAGAGGTCCGCGGCTACTCGCTCTTCGATCACGGTTCCGGCTCCGATCACTGTAGGAAAAAGATCGGCGCGCTGGATTCGATACAGCGCCTGAGACCTTTCAATATTGAGTGCGGCTATTCGCAAGTCCCGGTTATTTTCAAGTGCGAGGGCGATCAGCTTTTGCAGTTGCTTATTAATAAAAAACTCTTGCCATTTAATGTCGGCAACAGCCTTGTAAGCCGACGTGGCTGCGCTATCCTTGTAAGCCGGGCCGCTCGGCCATTCGGATGGAACAGGCGCCTTCGGGCGCGCATATTCCGGGGCCATGCTCGCACAGCCCGACAACATGAGAAGCACCATCGAGAAAAGTAACGAGGTACGGACTATCTTAATCATATCAATTCTCCTCTGAAATCAAAGCGAGGCCGGTCTCTTGCTCCGACTGCGCTTTGGCTCGCTTAGACAGAAACAGCCGTGACACCATGACAAAGAAAAACGGAATAAAGATCAGGTCGATAAAGGTGGCCGAAAGAAGCCCGCCGGTAACGGCGGTGCCGATGGCGTTCTGGGCTCCGGCCCCAGCCCCTTTGGTAAGGGCCAGCGGTAATGTGCCAAAAAAGAACGCCATTGATGTCATGATTACCGGTCGCAGCCGGATCTTCACCGCAGCCAAGGTGGCCTCGACCAATTCATGCCCCTGATGCATCCGGGCCTTGACAAACTGAATGATCAGGATGGCGTTCTTCGTTGAAAGTCCTATTGTTGTGAGCAGGCCGATCTGGAGATAGATATCGTTGGGCAGCACCCGCAACGTGACCGCCGTAACCGCTCCCACAAGACCAAGCGGCAGCATCAACAGATTGACAAAGGGGATCGTCCAGCTCTCATACAAAGCCGCCACGCTCAGAAACACCACCATCAGCGAAATTGCATAGAGCAGCGGCGCCTGTGCACCAGCATTCTTTTCTTCGTACGAGAGGCCCGTCCACTCATAACCGACCCCAGGCGGTAGTTGGGCTGCCATTTTCTCCATTTCGGCCATCGCCTCTCCGGTACTCACCCCGGGTGCCGCCTGTCCCATGACCTCTACGGATGGAATCCCGTTATACCGTTCCAGACGTGGCGAGCCATACTGCCAGCGGGCGGTGGCAAAGGCCGAAAACGGTACCATATCGCCGTTTTTGTTGCTGACATACCAGCTATTGATATCTTCAGGCAGCATCCGGTACTTCGCATCGGCCTGGAGATAGACTTTCTTGATCCGCCCATTTTCAATAAAATCGCTCACGTAGGAACTGCCCCAGGCGGTGGCAAGCACGTCGTTGATATCACCCAGTGAGGCCCCCAAGGCTCCTGCCCTTACATCATCAATATCCAGCTTGAACTGTGGGGAGTCATCCTGACCGTTGGGACGCACCGCAATCAATTTCGGATTTTTCATTGCCATACCTAAAAGCTGGTTACGCGCCTCCATCAGCGTTGAGTGACCGAGTCCGCCACGATCCTGCAGCATGAAGTCAAAGCCGTTTGCCTGCCCCAGTTCCAGCACCGCAGGTGGTGAAATGGCAAAAGCCAGACCGTCCTTGATTTTGGCAAACCCGCCCATGGCTCTTGCCGCAATAGCCGGCGCCTTCAGATCAGGGGTCTTGCGGAGCTTCCAGTCCCTAAGCTTCACAAAGGCAAGCCCCATATTCTGACCACGACCGGCAAAGCTGAAACCCGCCACCGTAAGCACCGAATCTACAGTCTTTTGTTCATGCTCATTGAAATACTGTTCAACCTGCTTAAGTACATTGACAGTCCGTTCCATCGTGGCTCCTGCCGGCAACTGGATCTGACAGAACATGAACCCCTGATCCTCATCCGGAAGAAAGGATGTGGGCAGCCGCAAGAAGAGGAAAACCATGCACGCAACGATTGCGCCGTAAACAACCAGATAGCGCACCGGTTTGCCGAAGGAGGCGCCGACAATCGTTTCATACTGCGTCCTGCCGCTGTCGAACCAGTGATTGAACCACCGGAAAAACCCCTTAAACCAGCCTGATTCACCTGCTGTATGTCCTTTCGCCACCGGCTTGAGTATGGTAGCGCACATGGCCGGGGTAAGGGTCATGGCAAGCACTACAGAGAGAACCATGGCTGAGACGATAGTTATGGAAAATTGGCGGTAAATAACGCCGGTGGAACCACCGAAAAAGGCCATCGGCACAAAAACCGCAGAAAGTACGGTGACAATACCCCAGAGAGCGCCGGTGATTTGCCCCATGGACTTTATGGTCGCCTCCTTCGGGGACAACCCTTCTTCGCTCATGATCCGTTCCACGTTCTCGACAACGACAATTGCGTCGTCAACCAGCAGACCGATGACAATGACCAGGGCGAACATGGTCAGGGTGTTGATGGAAAAACCGCTGAGAGACAGAACTCCGAATGTGCCCAGCAGCACCACCGGTACCGCGATGGTGGGGATCAAAGTTGCCCGGATATTCTGCAGGAAAAGGAAAATGATGACAAAAACCAGTAAGACAGCCTCAAACAAGGTCTTGACCACCTCTTCGATGGAGATCCTGACAAAGGGGGTGGTGTCATAGGGGTAGACTACCTTCACGCCGGGAGGAAAGTATTTGGACAGTTCTTCCATCTTTACCTTGACCCTGTTGGCGGTATCCAGTGCGTTGGCGTCGGCTGCCAGCCTGATGGCCATGGCGCCCACAGGTTTCCCTCTGTAGAAGGATTGGATATCATAGTTTTCTGTGCCGATCTTGCACTCGGCCACATCCTTCAGCTTGACAGTGGAACCGTCGGGGTTGGTGCGCAGGATGATGGCCTCAAACTGCTCCGGTGTTTGGAGCAGGGTCCGCGCAGTGATTGTGGCGTTGAGTTGTTGACCCAGCGCAGCAGGGGTGCCGCCGAATTGACCGGCCGAGACCTGGACACTCTGGGCCTGTAGCGCGGCACTCACATCCTTGGAGGTCAACCGGTAGTTATTAAGTTTGTCAGGGTTCAACCAGATCCGCATGGCGTTCTGGAAACCGAACATCTGCAATTCACCCACCCCCTGGATCCGGCTGACGATATCCTGGATGTTGGACACCATATAATCGGTCAGGGAGTTGCGGTCCATGGAACCGTCTTCGGAGACAAGCCCAACCAACATCAGATAATTTTTGGTGGACTTGAGCACTGAAATCCCTTGCTTCTGCACGACCTGAGGCAAAAGCGGCGTGGCCAGTTGCAGCTTATTTTGCACTTGCACCTGAGCAATGTTCGGGTCGGTGCCGGCCTTGAAGGTTAGATTGATGGCTACGGCCCCCGAGGAATCACTGCTGGACGACATATAGATCAGGTTGTCGATTCCATTGAGTTTTTGTTCTACGACCTGGGTAACCGTATCCTGCACGGTCCGGGCCGAGGCGCCCGGATATATGGCGTTAATGGTGATCTGGGGCGGCGCGATCGGCGGATACTGGGAGACCGGAAGTGTTTTAATTGCCAGAAGACCTGCCAGCATGATCATGATGGCGATCACCCAGGCAAAGATAGGACGATTTATGAAGAATCTGGGCATGAAGCTTCTCCTTTATTTATTTGCTGCTTGCGGAGCACCGGCGGGCGCTCCATCAGCCTTGCTGCCGAACGGCACTGCCTTGACCGGGGTTCCCGGGCGCGCCCTCTGCAGGCCCTCAAGGATGACACGGTCACCTGCTTTCAGCCCTTCGCTGACCAGCCAGTTGTCTCCGACGGTCCGAACGACCTTGATAACCCGGGGCTCCACCTTCTCTTCGTTTCCTACAGCCATGACCATAGCGTTGCCGGCAGGGTTGCGGGTAACACCCCTCTGAGGAACCAGGATGGCCTGCTCACTTACCCCTTCCTCCAGGATAGCCCGGACAAACATACCCGGCAGCAGCGTCTGCTTCGGGTTCGGGAAGATCGCCCGCAACGTAATGGAACCGGTACTCTGGTCCACTGTAACTTCAGAAAACTTGAGTGTGCCGGGCAATGGATAAGCGCTGCCGTCCTCCAGCAGCAACTTGACCCGTGCCTGGGCTGCCCCATTGCTTTTCAGAAGGCCGCTGGCCAGGTTCTGCTTCAGGCGCAGCAGCTCGGCGCTGGACTGCGTGACATCCACATAAATGGAACTGAACTCCTGGATGGTGGCCAGCGCAGCAGGCTGGCTTGCGGTTACGAGAGCGCCGTTGGTCACTGATGACCGGCCGATTCGTCCGGAGATGGGAGCAGTTACCTTGGTATAGGCCAGATTGATCCTGGCGGTCTCGAGTGCTGCCTTGCCGGCCTCTAAATCAGCCTCAGCCAGCTTAAGCGCTGCGCTTGCATCGTCGTAGTCCTGCTGACTTACTGCGTTTATTTTAACAAGCTCCTGATAGCGCCCGGCCTTGAGTCGGGCAGGAATGAGATTTGCCTCAGCCCTGGCAAGCGCTGCTTTTGCGCTACTGTAGGCTGCCTGATAGGTAGCAGGGTCGATCTGATAGAGCACCTCCCCAGCTTTGACATCCGCACCTTCAGTAAACAGGCGTTTCTGGATTATGCCGCCTACCTGCGGCCGTACTTCTGCAATGAGGAACGCAGACGTGCGGCCTGCAAGTTCCGTGGTAAGCGCCACGCGTTGCGGCTGTACCACAACAACTCCCACTTCGGGTGGCGCGCTCGGCGCCTTTGAGACTGCGGCGCTCTGTTTTGCGCAACCGGCCACAACAAGGTATCCGGCAAGCATTCCAGCGATAGCAATTATTCCGGCTCTGCTCCTGGTTTGTCTATACATTCCTAAAAATGACATGTTCGTTTTCCTCCAAATTTTCAATAATAAGAATCAATTCGCTTTTGGTTTTTGAATACTAACTCCCAAACGTTATGTTGATAGGGGAAAAAACCTACTTCTGTAATCCCCGCAACAATAAGTCGACCAGAGTATGAGCGACAATGTCGCTTCTATCTTTCAGGAAATCTGCGCAATATATACTCTTCGCTATTACACCGTGAGATGCTATTCCCAAAGTATCCACTATTACGTCCACCTCTATCTCCCGCAGTTTCCCGGCGTTAACGCAGTCCTGAACTATCTCTTTGAACACGAAGTAGGTGTTTCGCGCCATAGATTCCTTCTCGACTAATTCCTCTCGGGTTCCGTAAACACTCTTCGTGAAAAAAATCAGTTTGTATTGATTAGGGTTCTTAAGCCCGAAATTCATCAAATAAAGAATGGCTTGACGAAGAGTCTCGACAGGATCTTGAGAGACTGCTCTAATATGATTCAATTGAGCAAAAAAATGCCCGAAAAACTCTTCACATATAGCAAAAAGCAAGTCATCCTTGTTCTTGAAATAAAGATAAATCGTAGTCGCAGAATAATCTATTTTTTCGGCAAGCCTGCGCATGGAGAACTTCTCGTAGCCCTCATTTATAAAAAGTTCCCGGGCTGCATCGAGAATCTCCTGGCGGAACTCCTCCCTGTACCTCGTTCTCTTTTCCTTGACTCCCATTAACTCTCCTTAACTATCATAGCTTATCTTAACGTTGTTAATTTAGCTCGACGCATTTATTTTTGTCAACATTACTCCAGAATGCAGCGAGGAATATCCCACATGGCCGGCTGAGACAGAGATTATCCAATATCTATACTACCGACTTCTGTTGATCGAGCAACAAATCCAGCCCAGGAGAGAAAGATAACCCGCCCTGAAGTAGTCGAAAGCCTGAAAGAGTTTGCAAAACTCGATGGAGCCATTATCATTTCAGATCAGGGGACCGCATCACACCGTCTGAAATTTCTAATACGCCTGCAGTTCATGTCTGTGATATACTTAAGAGAAATGAGAACTGTTATCACAAATAAATAAGCTGAGCGCTGTTTAAGTACGAGAGCGCAAATGGTAATATGGGTCTGCATGAAATCGTGGATAAAGAGGTGGGTTAGTGCATAAGGAACGGGTGGCGCAGTGTATGCGCCGCGGAGCAATAACCTGCAGTGAAAAGACGCGTCTTCATTTCGTAGCCCAAATTATGGTAGTAAACAGGATCAGGTATTGCGCGATTGTCAACGAGAACCATGAGGTCAGGGGCCTCATCTCAGCTGACAATATGCTAAACGCCTTTGGCAGAGATTTTGATCAGGCGACGGTAAAAGAAATCCTCAATCCGGATACGATAGTTACGGTTACACTCGGTACCTCGCTCGAGGATGCTGTGGCTTTGATGGCACAGAAAGGTATTGAACATCTCATTGTAGTTTCCGAAAGAGCCGGCAGCCGAGCGGTGATCGGGATGGTCTGCGCCAGTGATATCGTCGCTAAAATGGCCCGCAGACAGGAACTGGAAGCACTGTCATGAGGATCTGTGACCTCATGCATAAGGGCGTCATTTCTTGTTACACGGAAGACACTGTAAAGGACGTAGCGAAGATGATGGATGATCACCAGTTCCGATCGGTAGTTGTTGTTCACGAAAGAGGAGAAGTCTGGGGCCTCATAACCTACCGTGAAATGCTTCCTCACTACGGAGAGGACATCTCAAAACTGAAGGCTCAGGACATCATGCGGCAGTACAAGTTCGAAGTCGATCCCCAGTGGCCGGTCGAGAGAGCCATTGAACTCATGAAACGCCTAAAATACTATCATCTCATCATCGTGGATCCACATGTCGGGACAAAATGGCCCGTAGGAATATTGACGAGCTTCGACATCGTGCGGTATATGGCGCAGCTTGAAGCTGGGCATTTCGAGCAAGTGCTTAAATTGGGCAGAGAGAAAGCATAACACTCCTTTTCGTAGGGAATGGCAATGATTGACATGTTCTCAGGTGAAAAAGTCTGGATGAAGCTATTACAGCACACTCGCCAGGATGTGTATTATACCTAACTTTGGTGTCCACTTTTTCTATCCTACCTCATGTGAGCCGCTTCGTTTTATCTCCATTGTATTATCTCCTTTCGTTATCAGGCCTTAAGCGACGACATATCAATCACAAAGCGGTATTTCACATCGCTTTTCAGCATGCGTTCATACGCTTCATTGATATCCTGAATCTTAATCACTTCAATATCTGAAGTAATGCCATGTTTGCCACAGAAATCGAGCAATTCCTGGGTTTCGGCGATGCCGCCAATGACAGACCCGGCCACCGATCTACGCCCCATCACCAACGGCACGGTGCTCAATATTGGCTCCAGACCGCCCAGAAACCCGAGCAGCACCAGCGTGCCGTTAATCGTCAGCGACGGTAGATAGTGGTTGAGATCATGGACATAGGGCACGGTATCGATGATCAGCTCAAACCGGCCTTTTACATCCGCCATTTGCCCTTTGTCGGTGGAGAGCACTACATTATCGGCGCCCAAGCGTCGCGCTTCCTTCTCTTTGCCCGGCGTACGGGTAAACAGAGTGACATTAGCGCCCAGTGCTTTTGCCAGTTTCAAGGCCATATGACCGAGTCCACCGAGACCGACAACCGCCACCTTACTGCCCTTGCCCACGTGCCAGTGACGCAGTGGCGACCAAATGGTAATCCCGGCGCACAATAATGGCGCCGCCCCTTTCAGGTCCAAACCATCAGGAATTTTCAGAACAAATTTATCCGACACGACGATCTTCTCTGAATAGCCGCCGTAAGTGGGCATGTGATCATGGCGATCAATATGGTTATAGGTGAATGTCGCGATCTCCTCGCAATACTGTTCCAGTCCTTGTTCGCATGCCGCACAATGCCGGCAGGAATCGACCATACAACCGACGCCGGCATGATCGCCTGGTTTGAAGCGTGTGACATCCGGCCCGACGCTTACCACGCGGCCGATAATTTCATGACCAGGCACGACCGGGTAAGTAGTGGGAAACCAACTACTCCAGTCATTGCGGACCGTATGTAAGTCCGAGTGGCATACGCCGCAATAGAGAATTTCGATAACCACATCGTCAGGCCGCGGATCGCGACGCACAAAGCGATATGGGGCTAGGGCATCCTTGGCGGACTGTGCTGCGTAACCAAGTACATTCATTGTCATTGCTTTTTCCTCCATGTTAACCCAGATTTTGTTCTCACTCAAGGGCGGCCTCTCCCGAGGGCTCCCTCCGTTTTTGCTGCTTAGAGACCGGTCCTTTTTTCCAGGGCTTCGGGGTAGCGATCACCCTGGATCGTGACCTTTGAGGCTCTGTCTGATGCGCTCGGGCCGACTGTCTTGGACCTGCTGCCCGCTAGGATCGAGCTTGATCCCGAACTTGGTGGCTATAACCACCTAAGCTATGCTCATTCCCATGCAGCCGAGCCCGAGAGCCGAAACTTCCAGGCCGCTTTTCCCTAATTTACGTTTTTTCATTGTTTATCCTTCTTAGTTATTAAACGCAATGCTTCCTTATCAAATCGTATCATATTGCCTCCTATATGGCTAACGAGGCGTCAGCCACCCCTATTTAATGCAGCCAGAAAACACATATTTTGCCCCTCTCAGCGGTCTATCAGTTTCATATGGTCTTCGGAAAGCCGAGCCCCTTGCACCGTGATCTTTGAGAAGGCGCTATCGTCTTGGCGCTGGCTTCAGACAAACCGAAGTGTTTGACCTTGCCCTCTTGAATCAGGTCCTTCACTGCCCCTGCAACGTCTTCGGTCGGAACGTTGGGATCGACGCGGTGTTGATACAAGAGATCAATCACATCGGCCTTGAGCCGCTTGAGGGAAGCGAGGCGACCTCTACCGCACATCACACACCGAAATCTCTTGAAGTGGCAGCATATGCTATGGATAAGTATTATGAAGAACGGTTTAACATCTTTGACTATGACAGGTTCTATGAAGAAGACAAAGCGATTACTAATGCCGATAATGGTATAATCCGCAGCAAAACGACAGCATCGGCAAAAAAACAGTTGGGGATAGTGGCAAATAAGGCTAAAAAGCCTTATAATTCAACCATGGGAGTGCATAGGGTTCTGGTGTCCCTCCTGGACTTCAAAGACTGACTCATATTCAGTACTGTCAAGGCTCCGCACGCCTCGTGGGTGCATTCTGGTTGCAGCTCATCAGCCCTCTCTATATACTTCCCTGCGATGTTTCACTGTGATAATGAAAATAATATTTTCATCCGGCTTTATCCAGTATATTACTCTGTAATCGCCTACTCGCAGCCTGAACTTGTTTTTAAATTTTCCCTCTAATGGCTTGCACTTCGCTGATGGGTCGTCAACGAGTCTGCTTACCGCATTCAGTATGCTGATTGCATCTTGATTATCGATTTTTTTTAGTTCCCTGTAAGCCCTTATGTCCCATTTTATTTTGTAGGCCATATTCCTTCCTTACGTCCTCATGGCTGATTGTTTCATCTATAGATGCAATGCGAATATCTGAAAGATGGTCATCATACCGGCCTATGTATTGTTTAAGGGCCTGGTTGACGATCCAACTCTTTGAGACGCTTAGCTCTGCCGCCATAGATTCGAGGACTTTATCAGTTTTTTCCTCCACCTTCGCCGATATAACCTTAGTCATTTTCAATCCTCCGTTATTCTTACCTCTGTCGGTCTTGTGCCGACTTTGATTTTTCCTTTCTATAAGTTTCTTTTTTAGCCTCCTTGCCGGTCCCTGTATTTTGTCATAGTTTACTATACACTAAAAGGTAGAATAAGTAAACTATGTATTTTACGTGAATCTGTTTCTTTCTTCTCATATGCTCGGAACATCACGACTTGCGTTAATTTTTCCCATAACTGAGAGCGCATCGCGCCGTATGAATTTGTTGGTGTCACCTGAGAGTCAACACCGGCGCTTACCTTTTCAGACTCTCGATTTCCGAAAATAACTTTTAGCGGGAGTATCTTGCTGTGGATTCTCCAAATTCCTGTCGCCTCTTCAAATCCTTATTTTTATTCCCTGCCAATTGATGAAAAAAGTAACATCTGCAGTTTAACTCACTGAAGTTTAACAAACTGACAGACTTGCAATAGAAAGTTTTTTGTGATAAGAATCTATTAGATGGGGGGAGAAGTATTTATCATTGCTTTCATTAAGAGAGATTCGTGAGAAGGTTAGGAGAATGGGGAGAACGGTGGGATCAAAACAGTCTGCTGAACAAGTGCACGCATTAACGAATTCCTTGCTGAGATTTGCAAACTACTTATCCGACTACCGGAATGCACAATACGATGAAATGACATTGAGCCAACGTATCGCTATGGAGAGTATGTACAATACGCTCCTTGAAATGGTACATCATCTCGAGCTTAAGAGCGACGCAATAAAGCCAAACCTTCTTCAGGATGTACAGAATATCTTGGCAGAAACAGCCATTATTGGCAAAACACTTGCTTTTGATCCTCCGGTTGATGCTATATCTCGTACTCAGAAACTTATCACCGAGATCCAATCTTTGTACACGCTGGAGTTGAGGTTCAGCGGTAATAACATAGAGTATCATCAGGATCTTCCGGGAGATTCTATCTTATCACCTCATAAGGAAGTATCTCCAAGCTTACAGATCCGGCTTTCGGAACAAAAAAAAGGAGCTCCGAGACCGAAGATCCCGCCTTCACGACAAAAAAAAGGAGCTCCAGGGCCACAAATCCGGCCTTCGCGACAAACATCTTCCCGCTTCGCTAATTATGAGTTCTATGCTATCAATGAACAGAAAGGAGATCGTAACACTGTTGGGTCGAACGAAGCCCTTAGAGAAGATAACTGGTATGAACTCGAAGTGTGGATAGCTGTTGTTTTTCGGATTAATCCGGCCTAACTTTTCTGATTATTCTAACCATTTCGTTTTAGCCTGACCCATTTATTAAGGGGGCATTTCAGCCCCCCGATACAGATCAGATGATTTCTGTTGAGGCGATGCGAACGTGGTCGGCGGACACGACCGTACATTTTTCTGCGGCTGCTGCAACCAGTGATCCCCGGGCAAGATTGTTGGCTCTCCTGAGCAATCCGCCTGACCCCTGATGGATTGCCGTGACAGCCTGTTCCGAGAAGAGATTCTTTTTGCAGCCGGCGATGTGCTGATGGTGCTGCAGATAAGTAGTCATGTCTTCGCCGTTAAGGGATTCCATATGCCCCCTTGCCACTACTCTTGATGCCAGCGGCCTTGACTGACGAAACATTAGACTATCCAGAAGATTGTTCTGCCCGGCAAGAACTATCGGCAGTACGGCTTTGGAGTCTCCTTCAAACTGTACCAGCGTATGCAATTCTGAGAAGACATCAAGGCGTATCAGAGAGGCCTCGTCTATGATAAGAACCGGTCTTTCTTTTTTATTTACAAGTTCCATTATACAGCTCTTAATAATCCTGCTGAGAGCGGCCCTTGAACTGCCCCGTATTTCTATGTTCAGTGCATGACATATTTGTTTATACAGTTCTATGATCGTTCCGGAAGTTGCTGTTATATACAGCACGCGATATTCCGAAGGATGCAGCGTTGATGAGGCAAACCGTAATGCTGAGGACTTCCCGCTTCCCACGTCGCCGGTGATGACTGCTATAGCTCCAAGGTTAATGGCATACAGAAAGCGTTCCTTTACGCCCATGAGACCGGCATGCTTCATCATGTCTTCTACTCTTATATCCTGAGAAAACGGCTCTTTCTTGAATCCGTAAAATACCCTGTAGTGCTCTCTCATAATGCTTCCTCCTGACGCCTATTGCTGTTGCCAAACAACTTGCCGCCGTCGTATCGGCCCGTAGTGTTGTCGTCAATCTCAAAGGTATCTCTGCCCCTGGTGTCTTTACCTCTTTTGATACGGTAGTTAACGTTGACATCCAGCATGACGGCAAATCCGTATGTCTTGCCATCATACTTAACCTCCACCCTGGCAGGATCATATGTATGATATAAGAGAGTTACACGCCTGCCGATGAGATCGACCGGCACTTCATACAAATGACCGTCAAGAGCAACGGTTCTGTCTTTCGCGACCGTTCGTTTTGCTGGTTTCCTGAAGTGATCCTCAAGGTCTTTTGGCGCCGGACGTACACATTCAATATTTCGAGTAAACCTTCTCAGCGGTCCCTCTTTCGTAATGTTATGGTCTCTGTCATTGTAGGATTCAATCCACTGCCCAAGTGATTCATTGAGCGCTGAGAGCGTTGTTATTTTCTGTACACTCAAAAACTGCTCACGTGCTCCTCTAAACCACCGCTCCACTTTGCCGCGGCCTTCGGGCTGATACGGTTTACTGTGTATAAGCACGATGCCCAATGAGGCGCAGGTATACTCCAGATGATGGCTTCTGAATGCAGAGCCGTTATCTACGTACAGCTTCCGTGGGATCCCTCTTTTCAGCAACGCTTGTCTGAAGCTGTCCAGAAAACATTCCAGTCTTTCATGCAAGTAGAACTCCGCGTGACAGACCAGTCTGCTCATGTCATCCAGAAAACACATCAAGTAAGTCTTCCTCTGTTTATCTTCCACTGTCACATATGGGCCATGCATGATGTCTGACTGCCACATGTCATTGGGATTTTCGGCCTCGAATCGCCGGCGGTCCTGTGGGTCGCCGGGAATCTTTTGCAAAAGCCCTTCGGCTAATAACAGCCGATATAGCGCCGAATACGTCACTTTCATCCCCGGCAGGATTATTTTCCGCTCATGCGCTTCATGCAGGAGCGTCGGCAGTAAGACCGCAGGCATCTCTTTCCGTAACGCAATAAGGCCCTGCGCCGTCTCCGGATCAATCGCACGTGTTTTACCGCGATCACAACGCTCTTGAGGATACAATGCTTCAAGCTTGTTGCCTGCAAGTTTGTACCGGGCTATCCATTCCTTGATCGTAGATTCTCCGATTCGTGTCCGCATACTGCCCGGTATTACCCACCGCCGGGCGCACTTCTCCCGAATCAGGCGCTCCGTCTCTCCCCGTTCCAACTGTCTGCCCCCTACAAAATCCGCAATGACCCCAAATCTGAACACTGCCACCCGCTGCTTCATCTCTTCCGTCATCAAAAAACCTCCTCGTTATTGATGATGAAGTTTTATCACAACGGATTTACCTATATCGCCGCAACTATTGGGTGGAGTCGTAATACCCTGAAATCTTTTCCGTTTTATCCTGTCCGCATTACCGGCATCCTGCCTCGATGCATCAATTCATAAAATCCATCCAGATAGTCACCCGCAAAATCCATCCCAAGGTGAGCTTTAATGTTCCTGGTCAGGGCACGGAACCAATGTTGCCGGCGTTGACGGCTCAACTGAGCATTCATCCGCCATACGCCATCGCGTATCCGCTGGCACACACTGTTTAAGATCACAGCGGCAGAAGCTTGGTAACGTGGCCAGTATCCAAAAGGTCGCAATGTATAGACGCAGCCACAGTCTGCACAGATATATCGTTTCTGTGGCAATGCCGTGGAGTAGCCGTCATAATATGCATCTTTGAAGCCGTGACCCCATATTTTTGTGCTTCTACATCGTAAACAAGTGGGTGGCCGGGGAAAGGGATACTTCTTGCCAAGCTCAAATAATGTCTTGATACAAACCTTCAAAAAAAGCGACAATAAATCTCCTTCGGCCCGGGGCTGTGGAGACTTCTCTTCCGTCAAGATGTGAACCTCCCTGCCTCGGGTGCTTTCCTAAATTGTTAATCCGGTTATTTTAATACGATTAGATAAAAAGATGGGTCGCTTGATTGCGATTAAAACGCGGCTAATTGGACTGGCTTAATTCGGAAAACAACAATAGCCAAAAGAGCGGAGGGGAAACCAGTGCTGGATGAAAAGGGCAAACGTCTTCCCATCCGAGACCCCCAAGCTGATACAGATGCAGATATCTATGTCTACTTTGAACCTGATCCTGATGACTTTGAATACGACGAGAGCCGGCTTGTTCAGATTCTCAAGCTCCCCGCTGGAGAAGGTGATTCACAAAACAAGGCATGCTTAAAGCTCCGCCCGAAGAATATGTCAACAAGTCCGGACAAGGTAAACATCAGTATTAGCTTCTTCTATCAATTCAATTATGTTGAGCGGATCGAAGTGATAGCAGAAGTTGTAGGGAAGACTGATGATCCTGCGGTTTCACGCCTTGGGAAACAAGCACCGATAAGTGCAAGATATGGGAAGATTGGAGATTGGCATAACCTTGATGACGTGAACAAACGTGACATGCACATAAAAATTAAATCATCATCAGGCCAGGATCGTTACGAGTTGAGGTTTCTATACGCTGGGCTAGACTTCAGGGGCGCACTTAGACTAACGAAGGATGACCTCGAAGATGTAATTGTCCGTGCGCGCGATTTAATGGAATATGCAGCTGTTGATGAGAACTCGCCGATTAAGAAAAAAATGGGACAGCGATATAAGAAGGAGATTTTAGATGAATTAGTTGAACGTGGAAGGGATCTTTGGGTAAAACTCTTTGAACCTGATGGCAGTGATGCTCTTTGTCATATAGGCAAGTTCTTGAGAAAATATGCCGTTGCTGACCAAGGGACCATACAAATAGTAATCGAATCCGGGGCCTCTGCCTTTGTGTTCCCTTGGAACTTGATTTATGATGGAGAATATCCACCTCCCGCTGGTGCTTCTTCTGATGAGCTCTTGCAAGGCTTCTGGGGAATGCGTTATAGCATAGAGCAGATATTCCTAAACTGTATGGACAACAGCTACCCAAGCAAACCTTCACATGTAACTCCGTTATCGATTAGTTTCATGCTTTTTGAAAAGCTTCCGCATGCCGTGGAACAGACAGAACTCATGACAAGGTTCCGGAATCTTGGCAAGGATAAAATACTTGTTAGCCAACCGGTCACTGAGCCGAAGGATTTTCTCGATCTTCTCAAGAATTGCGCGAGTCACATTCTTTACTTCTATTCAAAAGGTTTCACGCGTAGACGAGAGGCTGACATTGGTTACAAACGGGCCTCCACGCCTGACTTGGAAACCGGTGCGCCAAATCCTGAGCGATCTTTCATCTGCCTTTCGACCGGAGAGATATACCTAGAGGATCTTAATAGAAGTAAGAGTAACTACAGCCTCAAGAACAATCCTATCGTGATACTAAACATGTGCGAGTCGGCACAGATAACTCCCACCCTTTCTGAGGGGTTTATTCCCTTCTTTCTCGGTCGTAAGGCAACCGCCGTCATCGGCACAGAATGTCCTATGACTGCCGATTTCGCTCATCCCTTTGCTGACAACTTGCTGATTTCGTTACTCGCTGGAGACAATATTGGGATAGCCCTACTTAAGGCGCGCCGTAGCTTTCTAAAGTCAGGAGAGTTCATGGCGCCTCTTGGTCTCGCTTACACGCTATACGGTTCAGCAAGCGTTGGTTTTCAGCCACCGCTTCTTCTTAACGTGTGATGACTGTTAGGAGGACGGTCGCTCTGAGGATAGGTCTGATTGAACAAAGTTCCGTATAGAACCAACAGGTTTTTTCTTTACCTAATGAAAAGAGGGAGGACGATGATGGAAGAAAAAAAACAACTAAGCGAATTGGCCGCCGAGAAACTATTAGAGAATAGCCCGACACAGCTATATGAAATGCTAGGCATGAGACTTAAGGCTGTGCAAGATGACATCGGAAAGCAGGGGAGCTTTGAGCCGGATGTTGCTTATTCAGACCATATGGGCGCTATGGATGAATTATCAAAACTTGGCCAACGAGTGTTCAAGAGAATCAGCAAGGAAGCCTATGGGCTTGTCTGCGGGTCTGATGAAGGTGACAAGGACGACCGCAAAACGATCGTCGATGCCCTGAACCTAAGCTCGAAGGCAGCGGTGATTGCCCTGAGTGGGGTGCTTGTTAGCTCATTCGGCCTTGCGGCGGCTGTGGCCAGTGTAATTGCTGCACTGATCATCAAGCGTTTTGCCAAGCCTGCTGGCGAAGAGGCCCTCAAATTCCTATGCGACACATGGAAAGAGTACGTATAAAGATAGGCTGCTCGCTGTGAGCCGGCATATGATTTTGATAATCATATAAAAGGCTGCGGATGAGATAGCTCAGTCGATATCACCTGCGAGAGGCACCTCGATGGTGCTGTAAAAGGATAAAATTACAGCACGGAAAAAATAAGACGAGGTGCAGTGATGAAGCTTTATGGAGGAGTGGATTTGCATAGCAATAACAGTTGGATCGGGATTATTATAGACCAAAAAGGAAAGAGAATCTTTGATAAGAAATTACCGAATGAACTTCCCTATGAACTTCCCTAAATATTGAACGCTTTAAAACCTTATCGAAAAGACCTGGTAGGACTCGCGGTGGAGTCGACCTGCAAAGGGCTGTTAATCGGCATGCCGCAAAGAGGCTAATTCCGGGGACACCAGACTTAATTATTTCCGGATGTACACCACAGGATGATTCGGATGCCCGGATGTGAGGACTCCTGTGAGCAAATTAGAACTTACATTTTAGTCATTTATTTCATGAAAAGTGTCGCCTGAGATGTTCAACATGATTCGCCTAGGATATTCTTATAGATACAGAGCACATCCTCTATTTCCCTCGCTGGGAGTCTCCGCAGAGGGGCAGGAAACTCCGTTACAGGCAGAGATCGCCGAGCAACCTTTACCCCCAGTTTCCGAGCACCGCTACGCGTTCCAGAGTGCAGGAATACTTCACTTGGTTCGAGCTCAAGCTTAGCTCCTATTCGAAGCGCAGTATCGTAAACCATCAAATCTCCCACGCCGAATATTGAAAGTATCTCTGTTTCAATTATTCGGTATAGATCATCGAATGAATTGGCTCGGCGAATAGTCGGGACTGCGGCCAGAAGCCGTCTTTCAACTTTTCTAAGAACTGATTTCGGTATTCGGCGCTGGTGAGAGAACCGCTTTCCGCTCGGTCTTCTTGCCAACGCCGCTAATGACACCGCATCTTCAAGACTTCGCTGAATCTTGAAATAGCGAAGCTCCTTCTCAGCGTCCTCACGATACTTTGCTTTATAGTCGGCAATGATGGCTCTCATAGCTCAACTCCATATTATCTAACATATCATTTTAAATTCCTCCCGTCTATATATGTTTAGGGTTATTTCTTGACCCTACTAAGGTATTCTGATAATCTACAGAAAAATGGCGCATACCATGAAGAATAAAGAAGACATTTTTCTTTCCGAACTTGAAGTTTTTCGGACTGAGATAGAGCAAGCTATACAATTTTTCTATACTCGGAATGCGATGAACGCGGTATTAGCTAAAAATAAGTCCTTACTTGCTATTGTTAACAGAACGCCACGTTTCTGGATAACAACGGATAATGCTCTACATACGGCATTTTTCATTGTGTTAGGGCGTATCTTCGATAATAGCTCACGACACAACATCGACCAGTTACTGTGCATTGCACAAGAGCAAATTGAGATTTTTTCAAAGGACGCATTAACAATACGCACGCGTGCAAGTGCGAGGAACTCAGATGACGTGATAGATGAGTTTATGGAGCAAGCTTATATTCCGACACATGATGACTTTAGCAAATTAATGAAGCATGTAGCTAAGTATCGCAACATATATGATAATGCTTATAGAGACATCCGGAATAAGGTAATTGCGCATAAAGTGCTATCTAATCCTGAAAAAGTGTACAAGCTTTATGCCGGTACTAAAATTAAAGAGGTGGAAAAGTTGCTTAGGTTTTTGAACCAGCTTTATCATGCACTTTGGCATCTTTTTTATAATGGTATGAAGCCGGTTTTGAAAAATATGAAATATTCTGCCAAACGCATGAGTCAGACGGAATTAAGTCAATGGGTAAGTACTTATGAGCAGGAGCACGCGGTTGACGATACTGTGAAATTCTTTAAATTGCTAAAGACTATTCCCGCGGAGAACCCGGTCCCTGTTAAATGACAGCTTCGGGGTCAAGGCTTGATTTCATGCACATACGTTACGCCCTGTGTCTCCGTAATAATTTTCATCTATACTCCGCAACATATTCGGGCAAACATCTGCTGTGGACTCCTGTGAGAAGTCTAGATAGGGCGGTCCCTTTAAGCAGGTCTAAAACACATATCAGTTTTTTCTACATTTTTAGCGGATACTTCTATTTTTCTTCCCCTCTGATGGCTCTTGAAGTCGATAGCTTTCAGGTTTAAAAGAGTTCCATCAAGAACCTTATGGCACTGTTCTTGTACCGACTGAACATAAAGCAGTCTTATCAATTTATCATTTGATGGGCCAATATCCTCAGCACCGGTTTCCCATCTCGAAACAGTTACGCGAGACACATTGAGCATTTGTGCCAAGTCTTTAGCCTTCAACTCCATATGTTTTCTAATAAATACTATCTCATTGCCAGTCAACGGAACATTCTTCCTGATGATCGCTGCTGCGATACGTCCATGCAGCCTTTCTATTTGAGGTATCGCTGGCATCTCAGCTTTACAGTCGACACACTTATAGATATCGATGTCTTTCAGGTACACGTTATCCAGACCGGATTCCTTGTAGTGGTATATTTTTGTTGTTTTCGTGAGCTTCCCCCCACATTCAGGACACTTCATTTCTTATTACCTCCGTTCTTATGCAATTACTGTAAGAATTATAATTATGACATCCTCCTCGTATACATCAATAAGAAGGCTCATAACTCTTTCATTTACATCTTTCCCTTCAACTCGGTAAGTCCACCTCCCCGTTTTTATATGAATCTCTGGCTCTGCATTTATAATCCCATTCTTTATAGAAAAAGAAATATCTTCAGCAGTAACATTTCGTTCCTGCATTCTTTGTTGAGCGTGCCTTGATAAAATTACCTTTCCTTCCTGTGCTATTCTTCGAATAAGTTTTAATGCTTCCCTCTTAGAATATTTCGTCATAACTTTATAATATATAAGTTAACATAATGTTACATTATTTGCAAACCTCATTTAAGGTCATTACGAAATCTGGAGTCCCTGCGTGACCTGATCAACTGCGTCACTGCGACTTTTAACCTCCTCTGTTGGCTGCTATCAGGTCTTGGATAAATACCTGAAATCTCGTAAAGGTCGTAAATTAAATTTTGACGAAAAGGAAAATATTATAAACGTGGTCAAAGTTCTTCGCTTCACCATTGACCAGATGCCAGCCATTGATGATATTTGGAAGCGTAAAAACACCGTTTTGTTAAGCGCCTTTTCTGCGTTATCCTCGCTTCCCACCCAACCCCGGATGATACTGGATATCATCTTTTGAGCTGTTCTCAATAAGGGTTTCTTCCGGAATCTCACGCGAGTGATACTGGGTCGTAAAGATTCCCGCAATACAAGTTGCCAACTCCAGCGCGTCGTAACCTTGCAAAGTACAGGACGAAGTCCTTGGCAACGAAAAGATGAGACAGGTGTGAGGATTGTTGCAAGCTCTAAGCCTTCCCGGAATATGCAAGGTGCATTATGTTGAGTTCGATCTCTCTTATGTTATCATGTTTAGGACAATGGGTAATACATGGGTTACTGACATCCGCCACTTTTTAGACGGCGAGGGCAATGTGATTCGGGAACCTCGCGGCGCTCGGCATCTGGCTCAATATTTCTGTTTAATCATAGAGGCTGTTACTGGACGGTCGGTTCATCGACAAGACCGGAGCACGGGCGTCAAGTGTCGGCGACGTCCGGGGCATAAACCTTGTGAAGGTATAATAATTGCTGATTTTTATGAGCAGGATGCCGCAACTATTGCGTGGGCTTGTCATTTATGTGGAGACAATTGGTATATAAGAGGATGGCAAGAAACTCAGTGGGATAAAAGACTTAAGGACAGGGTAGATGGCCCGCAAAAAAGTTCGCAGTAAATCAAATAATGGTGGTAAGAACGGAGCAACCCTGGGCTTTGAGTCCCAGCTTTGGCAGACAGCAGATGCGCTCCGCAACAACATGGACGCTGCCGAGTATAAGCATGTTGTTCTCGGCCTCATCTTTCTCAAATACATCTCCGACGCCTTCGAGGAACAGCATACCAGGCTGGAGTCAGAGCGCGCTCAGGGCGCAGATCCGGAAGATCAGGACGAATACAGGGCAATACATATCTTCTGGGTGCCTAAAGAGGCCCGCTGGCCCTATCTGAAAGCCAACGCCAAGCAACCCACTATCGGCCAGACAATTGACGATGCGATGACTGCAATTGAGCGGGACAATCCCTCGCTCAAGGGCGTGCTGCCGAAAGATTTTGCCCGTCCGGGTCTCGACAAACAACGTCTCGGGCAGCTCATCGACCTTGTCAGCAATATCGGGCTGGGCGACAAAGAGAGTCGCTCCAAAGATGTCCTTGGCCGAGTCTATGAGTACTTTCTTTCTCAGTTCGCCAGTGCCGAAGGCAAGAAAGGCGGCCAGTTCTATACGCCCGCATGCGTTGTCCGTGTGCTTGTTGGAATGCTCGCTCCGTATAAGGGCCGCGTGTATGACCCCTGCTGCGGCTCCGGCGGCATGTTCGTCCAAAGCGAAAAGTTCATCGAGGCCCACGGCGGCAAAGTCGGCGACATCTCGGTCTACGGACAGGAGTCCAACTATACCACCTGGCGACTGGCGAAGATGAATCTTGCCATCCGGGGCATCGACGCCAACATTGCTCACGGCGACAGCTTCCATAACCATCAACATCCCGACCTCAAAGCTGACTATGTACTCGCCAATCCACCCTTCAACGACAGCGACTGGCGTGGAGAGCTGCTGCGTGAAGATAAACGGTGGAAATACGGCATTCCACCATCGGGCAATGCAAACTTTGCCTGGGTCCAGCATTTCATCTACCACCTCGCTCCGACGGGAACAGCGGGGTTTGTGCTTGCCAACGGTTCAATGTCATCCAACCAGTCCGGCGAGGGAGACATCCGCAGGGCCATGATAGAGGCGGATATGGTAGATTGCATGGTGGCCCTACCCGGCCAGCTCTTTTATTCTACACAGATTCCGGTCTGCCTCTGGTTTCTGGCGCGAGACAAACGGAACGGTCGTTTCCGCGACAGGCGCGGTCATGTGCTATTCATCGATGCGCGTAAACTCGGCAGCATGATCGACCGTGTCCACCGTGAACTGACTAATGACAATATCAACAATATTGCAGACACCTATCACTCCTGGCGCGGCGATAAAACGATCAAACAGCAATACGAAGACATCCCCGGCTTCTGCAAAGCAGCCACAATTGATGATATCCGCAAACATGGGCATGTACTTACTCCGGGGCGTTATGTAGGTGCGGAAGCTCAGGAGGATGACGGAGAACCGTTCGATGAGAAGATGAAACGGCTCGTTGCACAGCTTAATGAGCAGTTCGCTGAGTCGGATAAGCTTGAATCAATCATAAAGAAGAATCTAAGGTGGCTGGGGTTTTGAGGTCGCAAATTGCGATCTCACGTTTGGAGGGATAATGAAGGCATTGATACCGATTGAGATTATTGAGAAAAAGATTCTGCTGATTCGGGGCGAAAAAGTTATGCTGGATTCAGACCTGGCTGAACTTTATGGTGTTCCTACAAAAGCGTTTAATCAGGCCGTCAAACGAAATAAAGAACGATTTCCCGATGACTTCATGTTTCAACTTACAAAAATAGAAAAAGATGAGGTGGTAACAAATTGTGACCACCTTGCCCGGCTGAAATTTTCGCCTAATTTACCTTTTGCATTCACAGAGCATGGGGCAATTATGGCTGCCACTATTTTAAATAGTCCTATTGCTGTGCAAACAAGCATTCAAGTTGTCAGGACTTTCGTTCGTCTCCGGCAGATGCTTGCCTCAAATGCCGAGCTATCACGGAAGCTCAATGCCCTTGAGAAGAAATATGATGCCCAGTTCAAAATGGTCTTTGACGCTATACGCCAACTAATGACTCCTCCTGAGCCTAAGCGCCGTCAAATCGGCTTCCATAGGGAGAAGGAAGAAGAATGAGTCTGGATAGCCTGAAGAGGAGGCGGTAATGGCGGGTGAGTGGCGTGAGACAACGTTGGATCAACTTGGTCGAATCGTTACAGGAAAGACGCCTTCTTCAACATGTCCCGAACATTTTAATGGCCACATTCCATTCGTAACTCCTAAAGATCTCGACGGACGACGGATTATTCAAAGTACGGAACGCTACCTCACTAAGGAAGGTGCAGATGCCATCCGCGGGTCTCGAATTCAAGCTGATGCAGTGATGGTTTCATGTATTGGCTCAGATATGGGGAAGGCAGCAATGGCAGGTTGTGATTGCGTCACAAACCAACAAATCAATAGTCTTCTCGTTGATTCCGAGGACGACCCCTTGTTCATTTATTACAATCTTAGCACAAGGAAAGAAGAAATTCGTGCAGCTGCAGGCGGGTCTGCACAGCCAATACTCAACAAATCTGCATTCGGCCAGCTAAGTATCGTCTTGCCACCTCCATCTGACCAGAGAGCTATCGCCCACATCCTCGGCACGCTGGACGACAAGATAGAGCTGAACCGGCGGATGAACGAGACGCTGGAGGCTATGGCTCAGGCAATCTTCAAGTCGTGGTTTGTTGGCTTCGACCCCGTTCGCGCAAAGGCCGAAGGCCGCGATACCGGCCTGCCCAAAGAAATCGCTGACCTTTTCCCTGACAGCTTTGAAAATTCGGCGTTGGGGAAGATTCCCAAGGGGTGGAGAGTAAAGGCGCTTGGTGAGTTACTGCATCTTTCCTACGGGAAGGCACTCAAGGCAGAAGATCGTCGCGATGGAAACGTGCCGGTTTACGGTTCAAACGGACAAATCGGCTGGCACGATGAGAAATTGGCAACGGGTCCTGGCATTATTGTCGGACGCAAGGGAAATCCGGGGATCGTCATTTGGACACCAACCGATTTCTTCTCTATCGATACGACTTTCTATGTTGTCACAAAGGCAGACGGCCGAAGCTTTCATTTCCTATTTTACGTTCTTAAAACACACGATCTTGCGTCATTGGGAGCCGACTCAGCAGTGCCTGGCTTGAATCGCAATCTTGTTTATATGAGTAAACAGGTTGTACCGCCAAAGAATCTACTCGAAGTTTTCGACTCTATCGTGCAGCCACTGTTCCAACGTATCCATGCAGCCGACAACGAATCTCGCACCCTCGCCGCACTGCGCGACGCGCTGTTGCCTATGCTTTTGTCGGGCGAAATTCGGCTAAGGGATGCGGAAAGGTTTGCGGAGGGCGTGGTATGACTCGCTACGATACCTCCTCCCTTCCAGAAGCTCAATCCGAGTCGGGCTCGCATGGTCGCGTCCTCAGAAACAAACTCGGCATCAAGAGCAGAAAAGAAATGAATGAGGCAGAATCGATTGCCTTGAAAACCGCCATGGATAAGCTGGTCGGGATGTACGATGAGAAACATCGTTTTACCGCCGGGGACATCAGAACAATGCATAAAATCTGGCTGGGAGATATTTATGAGTGGGCAGGAGAATACAGACAGGTGAATGTCAGCAAGGGCGACTTCCACTTTGCCGCAGCTGCACAGGTTCCAAAATTGATGGCTGAAATTGAAAAAGGAGCTCTCCGTAAATACACGCCTTGCGATTTCAAAGAAATCGAACAGGTGTCTCAGGCATTAGCAGAAGTCCACGTTGAACTTGTTCTGATTCATCCATTCCGTGAAGGCAACGGGCGAGTTGCGCGGATGCTCTCAACTCTTATGGCATTTCAGTCCGGCTTGCCGATGCTGAACTTCAAAGACCTTACCGGTGGAAAAAGAAAGGGCTATTTCGCCGCCATTAACAGCGGCTTGAACAGAAACTATAAATTGATGGAAAGGCTGTTTACGAAAATAATTGGACGGACGCTTAAAACTAAGAGCACTGAGTTTTAGGATTTCTTTTTTTGAAGCTGAGCAGGCGTTACACGGATGCCTTCAACTGCTGAGGAGGTTATGACGTTTGCAAGCAACGAAGCCTCATATTTTTTCGGGTCTTTTAAATATGGATTTGTATCTTTTAGGGACTTCCTTTTCATGACTTATTATACAATATGCAGCATATGAACAGAAATAGTATCACCGAATCCATCATTGAAGATGCCGCCCTCTCATGGCTTGAAGATTGCGGTTATTCACTTCAAAGCGGACCGACTATTGCCCCCGGAGAGCTTTTAGCCGAGAGGGATAGGTATGAACAAGTCGTGCTCGAAGGGCGGCTGAGGCAGGCTCTTGCTCAACTAAACCCTACCCTGCCCCAAGAGGCTTTAGATGAGGCGTTTCGCAAACTGCTTCGTGCCGATGCTCCGACTATAGAGGGCCGGAATCACATTGTCCATCGCTTCTTTGTTGACGGGGCGCCGGTTGAATATCGACGGGCTGATGGTTCCATTGCAGGCGCACAGGTGCGGGTGCTCGACTTTGACAATCCTGACAACAATGACTGGCTTGCGGTCAATCAGTTCACCATAATAGAGAATAAACATAACCGCCGGCCTGATGTCATTATCTTCATTAACGGCCTGCCTCTGGCGGTAATAGAGCTTAAGAACGCCGCCGATGAGAATGCCACGATCTGGTCTGCCTTTCAGCAATTACAGACCTACAAACAAGAAATCCCTTCACTCTTTGCATATAATGCCGCCCTTCTCATCTCAGACGGTGTCCAGGCCCGCATAGGCACATTGACATCTAATCGTGAATGGTTCCAGCCGTGGCGCACGATAACCGGCGGGGCGCTGGCAGGCCCGCATATCCCTGAGCTTCAGGTTATGTTTGAAGGCGTATTCGACAAAAGGCGATTCCTTGATCTGATCCGATATTTCATCGTTTTTGAGGATGACGGCGGCGGGGTGCTGTTGAAGAAAATGGCCGGATATCATCAGTACCATGCTGTCAATGTTGCGGTTGAGGAAACACTTCGTGCGGCACGATGTGAAATGATCGCAGAAGAGTTCGGTCGTTTTGAGGCCGGCAGAAAGCCGGGCGGCGAACCTGGCGACAGGCGCATCGGTGTAGTTTGGCACACGCAGGGTGCGGGCAAGTCGTTGTCCATGGCGTTCTATGCCGGCAGGATCATCATGCATCCGCAGATGGAAAACCCGACCATTGTCGTGCTTACCGACCGTAATGACCTGGACGATCAGTTGTTCGGCACCTTCTCACGGTGCAAGGAACTGCTGCGCCAGCCTCCGGTACAGGCGGATAGCCGTTCTGATCTTCGTGAAAAGCTGCAAGTAGATTCGGGAGGCGTTGTCTTTACGACGATCCAGAAGTTCTTCCCCGAAGAAAAGGGGGACCGTCACGCGGTGCTGTCGGAACGTCGCAATATCGTTGTTATCGCTGATGAAGCTCATCGCAGCCAATACGACTTTATCGACGGATTCGCCCGGCATATGCGCGATGCCCTGCCGAAGGCATCGTTCATCGGGTTCACCGGCACACCTATAGAGCTGACCGACAAGAATACGCGGGCAGTCTTCGGTGATTACATAAGCGTGTATGACATTCAGCGGGCGGTGCAGGACGGCGCAACAGTGCCGATCTACTACGAGAGCCGCCTGGCAAAGCTGGCATTGGTCGAAACCGAGCGGCCCAGAATAGATCCCGAGTTCGAAGAAGCTACTGAAGGCGAGGAGATTGAACGCAAGGAAAAGCTCAAGACAAAGTGGGCCCAGCTTGAAGCTGTCGTCGGGACCGAGAAACGGTTGAAACTTATCGCCGAAGATCTGGTCACCCATTTCGAGAAGCGATTGGAAGCCATGGACGGCAAAGCGCTTGTGGTCTGTATGAGCAGGCGCATTTGCATGGACTTGTATGATGCGATTATTGCCCTCAGGCCATCATGGCATAACGATGAAGACGAGGAGGGCTCCATAAAGGTTGTTATGACGGGCAATGCATCTGAAGGGCCGAGGGTCGCCGGCCATGCACGCAACAAGGAGCGGCGTGAGGCTCTGGCCAACCGTTTTCGCAATCCGCAGGATGGACTGAAAATCGTTATTGTCAGAGATATGTGGCTGACCGGCTTTGATGCGCCCTGTCTGCACACCATGTATGTCGACAAACCAATGCGGGGCCACGGCCTTATGCAGTCCATCGCCCGCGTGAACCGGGTGTTTCATGACAAGCCTGGCGGGTTGGTCGTCGACTATCTCGGTCTGGCGGACGAGCTGCGGCAAGCGCTGGTAACATATACGGAAAGCGGCGGGACAGGCAAGACGGCACTGGATCAAGCCGAAGCGGTCTCTTTGATGCTCCAGAAGTACGAAATCTGCCATGGGCTTTTTCATGGATTCGACTGGTCCTTGTGGATTGCCGGGACGCCAGCGCAGCGGTTGGCGATTCTCCCTGCTGCTCAGGAACATATCCTTTCGCAGGACGACGGAAAGAACCGTTTGCAACAATACGTTCGTGAGCTCTCGCAGGCATTTGCTCTGGCGGTCCCGCAGGAAGAGGCACTCAGGATCCGTGATGATGTGGCATTCTTTCAGGCGGTTCGATCTGTCCTTCTGAAGAACGATACCGGAAGGCAAAAGACCCAGGATGAAATGGAGCATGCTATACGGCAGATTGTCTCGAAGGCTGTTTCATCCGGGGAGGTCATTGATATATTCGAAGCGGCCGGCTTGAAGAAGCCTGATATATCGATCCTCTCCGAAGATTTCCTCGCCGAGGTCCGGGGCATGCCACAACGAAATCTGGCGGTTGAACTTCTTCGAAAACTCTTGACCGGAGAAATCAAATCGAGGAGCAGAAGAAATGTTGTGCAGGCCCGCTCATTTGCTGAACTGCTTGAACAGTCAATCCGCCGGTATCAGAATCGCGCAATAGAGACGGTCTAGGTAATCGAGGAGCTGATATCCCTGGCAAAGGATATGCGCAAGGCCGATGCACGCGGAGAGGATTTGAAGCTCTCAGCAGACGAGCTTGCATTCTACGATGCCCTTGAAACAAATGACAGCGCTGTCAAAGTCCTTGGAGACGATACACTCAAGACGATTGCCCGTGAACTTGTCACCGCAGTGCGCAATAACGTGACCATCGACTGGACCGTGCGCGAAAACGTCCGCGCCCATTTGAGGGTCATCGTTAAACGAATCCTTCGGAAATATGGGTATCCACCCGACAAGCAGGAAAAGGCGACACAGACGGTATTGGAACAGGCGGAAGTTTTATGTTCAGAATGGATGTAGACCATGGGTTAACTGCTCTCCACGCATTATTTTCATTTCAATGAATTTTTCAGCATATGTTGAAAATGGCAAATATAATGAAAAAAGATCAATCAGAAATTCTGGTCACCGCCCAGAAAGCCCTTAGGGGTGTACTCGAAAAGGTCTCTTTTCTGAAGGTAAAGTCTATCGAGTTGGAGAGGAACGGCGTGGATATCATGGCAACCCTCGCTCTGGATGACAAAAAGCAGGTTCTGCTTGTAGAGCTAAAAAACAACGGCCAGCCGCGCTTGGCCCGTGATGCAGTCAATCAGTTGATCCGGTATCGGAGTAGCACATCCTACGCCACACCTGTTTTTTTTGATCTTTGCCATTGCTTTTTTATTTAACTCCGTGCGGCCCTTCCTGATCAAACGCCGGACACTCTTGATTAAACTCATCAGTTGCGCCTTTTTGTTCCGCAGATCCGTAAGCTGCTTATTGTAAATGTCGTACAAGTTCATATTGTTCATATGCTTCGCATATAGCCTCTTATCATTACTCTCGCAGACACCTTTCCTCCTGCTTGTGTTTCCTCCTGCTTGTGTTGTCCTCCTGCTTGTTGCTACTTTATGGGACGAATGATATAATTGAAATTCAAGGACTTACACCATGGGAGTGCATAGGGTTCTGGTGTCCCTCCTGGACTTCAAATCCGTTTAACGCATTTCCTGCAAAATGGCGTCTGGCAAGGTTTGGGCAAAAATCTTCCTTTTTTCAAGCTCTTTCGGCATTCTGTATTTTCCGTCCTTTCCCGCGATTTCTGCCCTTTTCGCTGAATTCTACGACCATTTTACGACCGCAGAATGCGGATAAAATCATTCTCAAGTTGCGATTACAGAACGGAAAATGCAAACTAAAAATTGATACTGAATTGTTTTTTATCGGTAAATATCTCTTCTGTGACCGGCTTTGTGAACTGTGATTATTCTTTCTTCATGGTTGATTTCGTATAAAACTCTCCAGTCGCCAACTTTAAGTTTATACAGTCCGGTCAGATTCCCTTCAAGGGGTAAGTGCATAATTTGATCTGCGTTCTGGACAAGCCTTTTAAGTTTTCTGAAAATACTTTGCGCTATCTTTTTATCAAGCGCGGCAAAACTGCTTCCCCCCTTTTCGCTGAAATTAAGCTGATACATTACCACTTAAGGCCTAATTTTTCAGCCACTTTTTTAACGGGGACTCTTTTTTTGGACTTAATGGATTTTCTGAGTTCATCTTGAACCTCAGGTCTCAATTCCATTCCATAATCGGGATCGGTTAATTCCATCAAGGTATCCTTAATCAGTCCCCTCAGCTCTTTCGCGGTCATTTCACTAACTTTTTTGTCTTCTAATGTCGTCGGCATTTTTATCACCTCTTACAAGCATTATACAACGTGTTGTTTTTGTATTGCCACTTGGTTGATACTAATTTTTTTAACAGGACAAAGGAGATAAATTTATCTCCTTTGTCCTCGGCACGTTGACCTTTTATCCGTTTTCTCCCAAGATGAGCTTTAAGATACTTTCCACGTCAGCGATAACCCGCAGGCAGGCGCTATAAGAACCCATTTTCAGGTTGTCGGCATATTTGGCGATGTAGCGTGTAATGGTTCCCGAAATGAGCCTCAGGGTCGCGGCCAGAGAGCTTCACAAGGGCTATGGCGGAAAGTTCGGCAGTGATCTGCTGCAAAGCATCTTGTCCCGGTTTCAGTTTGCCGTTGATCCTGGCATGGGCCGCGTGGGACAACTCATGGAAAAAGACGCATTCCTCTGGAGTGGCTAACGCAATTTCCGCCCGATTTTGTGAGTAATATCCTAAGAACTTTTCGTTGCCGGATATGGCTTTGACCTAAATGCCCCATTCCCTGGCTTTCTCGATAAAGGGGAATTCCGGCAACTTATGTTCGGCATATGCAACAGGCGCTCCTTGCGTATCCTCATATCGGAAGACCGGCAGAGCGACGAAGCCGCGCAAGATATGCTTTTCCTGACCCTCCTCATCCTGCTGCTTGTGCATGGAAGGAGCCAGGATATATATGGCTTTGCTGCCCTTTTTCGGATAACGTCCGACTTTGTTCCACTGCCGGATACCTCTGGCATCCGACGACCCGGTAAAAAAGACGATCAGACGGTTTAACAAACTCCAGTGATTGGCGGGAACCTCCAGTTTGGGGAAACAAACAATAGCGACCGCTTCCGGGATGTCCCCGGATTCAAACTTTTCCAGGATGCACTTCAATGTCTCTTTGACCTTGGGAAGCATCATTCACCTCCATTTCCAGTTTTTTGAGAGCTTCGGCTATCATGTCGTTGACGATAGCCATCATGGGTTTCTTGCGATTCTTGGCCATTCGGTAAAGCACTGGTATGAACTCTTTCCTGATTTTGGGGCTGTACATGGATTTCCTCCTTGTCTGGTTTTTAAAGAGCAGATTCCTGGAAGCACGGAATCTGTGGACTTAGGGCTTGTGAAAAACGGCAGATGGCTGGCCGTAGAAATTTCCGTGACCACCAAAGCCAAGCAGGAGTTGAGCAACACCCGAAAATGTCTTGAAGCGGGCTATGACCAGGTTATTATCCTCTTCCTCGATGAAACCAAATTAGAAGACTTTCAAAACTTACTGAGAGATTTTCTCACTTTGGAAGAACAATTAAAAATATCAGCGGGACTGGTCTATGATTTCTCCCGATTCTTGTGTTAGGGCAATAACTTACATGATTTCTGCCGGAAATTTAATATGCCTATAGAAACCAGAAACAATCCAACATCTCAAACATCATTATGAAAATCCTGGACATCAAAGAACTGTCAGACATCCTCAAAGTCAAGCCTAAGACTCTTTACCAATGGGCCGAACTAAGGCAAATTCCTTTTCTTAAACTCAACGGCGCATTACGCTTCGATCTGGATGATATCGAGCAATGGATACGGAGTTGTAAAAAAGATTCCGAAAGCAGTTATAATCCAGTTGCCCAAACCTCCAGATGCCCCAGGAAAGGAGGAAAGAATTAAATATGGGGCTGTATCGGAAACGTAAAGTCTGGTGGTTTATAAAACAGTACAAAGGTCATAAAGTAGAAGAAAGCCTGGGAACTGACAACAAAAGGCTGGCTGAAAAGAAGTATGCCTATATACTTCCCAAAATTCTCGACGGCAGTTACTTTGAGAAGCAGCTGGTGAAAATCACCTTTAAGGAGCTTGAGCAGCGGTACATGGAAAAACATGCGAAGACCAGGGACCAGCACACCGTCAAACGCCTGCTTCCGTATTTCGGCAATTTACTGATTGATGAAATCGAGATTAAGGATGTGGAAGACTACATTGACGACCGGCTTTCCGCTGGCGCAGCCTACTCCACGGTATATAAGGAATTTGCTCTTGCGCGTCGTATGTTCAATGTGGCCCGAAAAAAATGGCGGAGAGATTACGGCGCGGTGTTGAATCCCTTTGCCGATGCCGGATTTCCCTCTTTCGACAATGCACGGGAGCGCTGGTTGACTTTGGACGAGGAAAGCAAGCTCTTGAATGCGGCCAGTCCTGAATGGGTTAAGGATATTATCACCTTTGCCATTCATACAGGCTGTCGGAGAGGCGAAATCCTGGACTTGCATACCAAAGATATTGACATGAGACGGGGCATAATTACTGTCTAGGCGAGCAAGGGAGGAAACAAAAAGACGATCCCTACGTCGGAGCGGCTGTTTGCAATGCTCCAAAAACGCCTGAAAGTGATTAACATCTCCGGCAAGCTCTTTGATGTGACCGAAAGCGCCCTGAAAGACGCTTTTGACCGGGCCGCTCTAAAAGCCAAGCTTGAGAATTTTCACTTTCACGATCTCCGGCACACTTTCGCAACGCGGCTGGCTCAATCGGAAGTGGACCTCTACAAGGTACAAAAACTCATGGGCCATAAGTCCATAAAAATGACCGAGCGGTATGCTCACCATAGTCCCGAAAGCCTCAAAAATGCGGCGGCGGCGTTAGATAATTACTACCATTTTACGACCGCAGAGGAAAAATCGGTTGCGGCAAGCGATGGAAAAGGGTAAAATACTTAGTAAAATCAACCATGGGAGTGCATAGGGTTCTGGTGTCCCTCCTGGACTTCAAATCCAGTGTTGCCGGCCACAAACCGGCAGGGTGGGTTCGATTCCCACACGCTCCCGCCATTTACTTTTTAATCACAATTAGTTAGCAAAGCATTATGTAAAGAAATACCGTGAACAAACCGTGAACAAAAATATATTCTTATGGTCTTTTTTGCCGGTTGCGCGCGATAATCACCGTATGCTATCTTTAAAGCATGGAGGGATAAAATGCCTAAAACTATCGACGCTATTTATGAAAACGGTGTTTTTAAACCATTAAAGAAAATACGCCTTAAAGATAAACAGCAAGTCCAAATACAGATACTCTCTGATAAGGACTGGCAGAAAAAATTTGACAGGGCACTCAAAGCTGTCCGCAGCAAGACTGCCATGTTCTCTAGAAAGGAAATAGAAACCGATATAAAAGACGCGATCAAAGAAGTGCGCAAGAGCAGGCGTGCCTGTTAAAGCCGTAATAGATACCAATATTTGGATATCCGGACTCATTGCCACATCAACAACCGCTGCAAAACTCGTTGACGAGTGGAAAATAGGCAAATTCAGTGTTGTTATATCTGAGCAGCAAATTTTAGAAATATACGAAGTTTTAACCCGTCCAAAGTTTTCCTTGAAATATCACATAACTGAAAAAGAAATCCGGGATTTAGTCACGCTCATAAAAGACAAAGCGGAACATGTGACACTGAAAAATGATATTACAGTGTGCCGTGACCCGGATGACAACATTATCATTGAAACTGCTATCCGTGGAAAAACAAACTATCTTCTGACCGGTGATAAGGATGTTAGTGACGATAAAAAGATTTCATCGTTGTTGTTGCAATACGGCGTAATGGTTATTTCCCTGTCAAACTTCTTAACTCTTATTAATAAAGCATAGGGTGCTCTTCCAATGTAACAATAAATTAACTCGCCATCATATGAAGTCTAATAATGACATTGACCGCAATACTGACTCTGCCTGGCAATGGAAATGTGCGGGCGGTTTTTGGAAAAGTTTTTTCATGATTTTATTCGCAACACCATTATTGTATGATATATCAATGGATGTTGCTGCATGAGTATTGACTACTTGACCCTCGAAATGTTGCGCCAGAGACACCCGGCATGGCGGATGCTTCGCTCTGACCATGCGCCTCTTATCGCGAGTTTTTTGCACCGGACGTTTATCGCACCAAACGTGCGAGTCATGGCGCAGGCGGACATGGAAGAGGCGCTGGAGGACGAGTTATTCGGCCTGCGCGAGCGGATGGGGGCAGATGCCTTTCCCAAGCCGGCGCGCGACTACCTCAACGACTGGGCTGCCAATGAGAAGGGGTGGGTGCGCAAGTTCTATCCGCAAGGCTCGGATGAGCCTCATTTTGACCTGACACCGGCCACCGAGAAGGCAATTGCATGGCTTGGCACGCTTACTGAAAGGGCCTTCGTCGGCACGGAATCGCGGCTACTGACGCTGTTTACGCTTCTGAAGCAGATGAGCGAGGGCAGCGAGACCGACCCGCAGGCGCGCATGGCAGAACTGCACAAGCGACGCGACGAGATAGATGCCGAGATGGCTCGCATCCTGGCCGGTAACATTCCCACGCTTTCCGACACGGCGCTGAAGGACCGCTTCCAACAGTTCATGGCACTGGCGCGCGAGCTGCTCACCGATTTTCGAGAAGTGGAGCACAACTTTCGAGGGCTGGATCGCCGCGTGCGCGAACGCATTGCGCTATGGGATGGCAGCAAAGGCGCACTGCTGGAGGAGATCATGGGCGAGCGCGACGCAATTGCGGATTCAGACCAGGGCAGGAGCTTTCGCGCCTTCTGGGATTTCCTGATGTCAACCAGCCGGCAGGAGGAACTGACTGAACTGCTGGATAGGGTGCTGACTCTGCCTCCGGTAGCGGAACTCAAGCCCGATGCCCGCATCCGGCGTGTACACTATGATTGGCTGGAAGCCGGCGAGCACACCCAGCTCATGGTGGCCCGGCTCTCGCAGCAGTTGCGCCGCTTTCTTGACGACCAGGCCTGGCTGGAGAACCGTCGCATCATGGACATCTTGCACGGCATCGAAGCCAAGGCATTGGCGTTGCAGGACTCGCCGCCCGCTGGAGATTTCATGCAGATCGACGACACCTCCGCCGACATCGATCTGCCGATGGAACGGCCGCTCTACACACCCCCAATCCGGCCGTTGATCGTCGATGTTGTTTTGGCATCAGGCGATGAGGAGCTGGATGCCGCCGCGCTCTTCTCACAGGTGGTGATCGACAAGTCAGCACTGTCAGGGCATATCCGCAATGCGCTGCAGAAGAGATCTCAAATTACCTTGCGCGAACTCATCGAGGCACGGCCTTTGCTTCATGGGCTTGCAGAATTGGTCGCTTATCTGCAGTTGGCAACTGAGACGTTCAAGGCGGTAGTGGATGAAGAGGTGACGGAGGTCATTATTTGGGAGAACACTCAAGGATATATGAAACAAGCGCGGCTGCCGCGAGTGATCTTCGTGAGGTGACGATGGGGGAACAAAACTTTGAGACCTCAGCCGCCCATGACCTATCATCAGCAGTGGTGCCGCTCCTAAAGGGCGTGGTCTACCAGGAAAGCAATCTCGACCTATGGAATGCGCTGCTGAGCCTGCAGGCTCGTGTGCGCGACTATGTCGCTGTGCTCGGGCTGGAATTGGTGTTGGATGAGGCTGAAGGCTACGCCTTTCTGCGCTCTCGCCCTGTCAGCGGGGATGATGCAGCGACAAAACTGCCGCGCCTGGTAGCCAGGCGTCCGCTCTCTTTTCCGGTGAGCCTGCTGCTTGCCTTGCTGCGCAAAAAGCTGGCGGAGTTCGATGCCGGCGGCGGTGATACGCGTCTCGTCTTATCACGTGACGATGTGGTCGAACTGATCCGGGTCTTCCTGCCTGAGAGTAGTAACGAGGCAAAACTTATTGATCAGGTGGACAGCCATCTCAACAAGATCGTAGATCTGGGATTTGTGCGCCGTTTGAAGCACCAAAGCGGACAAACTCAGATGTTTGAAGTACAGCGCATTCTCAAGGCGTTCGTCGATGCACAGTGGTTGGCTGAGTTAGATGAGCGAATGGCGGCATACCGTACGATGCTGCAGGGAGGTGAGCATGATGAATGAGTCGGCGGGCCTGGAATTCATGGCCGATGATTCACTCGCAGGCTTTCGCCTCCATCGCCTGGAGATGTTCAACTGGGGGACGTTCGACGGACGGGTGTGGACATTGAATCTTAACAGCAAAAACGTCCTGCTCACCGGGGATATCGGTTCGGGCAAAACAACACTGGTGGATGCTGTGACTACCTTGCTGGTGCCGGCGCAGCGCATCGCTTACAACAAAGCGGCCGGAGCCGATACCAGGGAGCGCACACTGCGTTCCTACGTGTTGGGGCATTATAAGTCAGAGCGCAATGAGGTGAGCGGCACGGCCAGACCAGTTGCCCTGCGTGACCACAACAGCTACTCAGTTATTCTGGGCGTATTTCACAACATCGGCTACGACCAGACGGTGACGCTGGCCCAAGTCTTCTGGATGAAGGACCTGCAAGGGCAGCCCGCTCGTTTTTTTGTCGGGGCGGCGCGCGTTTTGTCGATTGCGACTGACTTCTCTCACTTCGGTTCAGACATCGGAGCACTGAGAAAGGGATTGCGCAGTGCCGGAGCGGAAGTGTTTGACAGCTTTCCGCCCTATGGCGCATGGTTCCGCCGAAGGTTCGGCATAGACAATGAACAGGCACTGGAGCTGTTTCACCAGACGGTGTCTATGAAGTCGGTCGGCAACCTCACCGATTTTGTGCGCAGCCACATGCTGGAGCCCTTTGATGTGGCGCCCCGCATAAAAGCGCTGATTGCGCATTTCGATGACCTCAACCGGGCTCACGAGGCGGTTTTGAAGGCCAAGCGCCAGGTGGCATTGCTCACACCGCTGGTGGCCGACTGCAACCGGTACGCGGAGATTACCGCCCGAAGTGAGGAACTGCGGGCCTGCCGTGAGGCGCTCAAAGCCTACTTTGCAGGTTTGAAACTCACTTTGCTCAAAAAACGCATCGCCTCGCTGGACGAAGAGTTGGAACGGCAGAATGCACACGTGCAGCGCCTGGAAGAGCTCAAGAACGCGCAACTGAGTGAGGAACGCGAGCTCAGACGCAGCATAGCCGACAACGGTGGCGACCGTATAGAGCGGCTCGCCGCGGAGATTCAGCAGAAAGAAGAGGAATGCGTCAAACGCCGGAACAAGGCAAAACGTTACGATGAACTGACAGGATCGCTGGGCATAGTCGTTGCGGGCAGTGCCGAAGCATTCCTGACCCAGCGGAAAACATTTGCCGACTTCGCAGAAAAAGCTGCAGGGCGTGAAACACTGCTTCAGAACGAACTGAACGAGGCAGGAGTGTCTTTTGCTCAGTGGCGTCAGGAACACGAGACGCTTACGTCAGAGATCAAGAGCCTGAAATCCAGACGCAGCAACATCCCGGGCGAACAGGTGACGATGCGTGCCGCCATTGCTGCCGCGCTCAATCTGCCCGAGTCCGACATGCCGTTTGCAGGCGAACTTATACAGGTGCGCGATGAGGAGCGCGAATGGGAGGGTGCGGCAGAGCGACTGCTGCGCAACTTCGGCTTGTCGCTGTTGGTGCCTGATACGCATTATGCTCAGGTGGCCGAGTGGGTAGACCGTACCCATCTCAAGGGACGGCTTGTATATTTCCGGGTGCGAACGGCTACCCGTGCCGATTTGCCCAGCCTGCACCGTGATTCACTGGTGCGCAAACTCGCGATCAAGCCCGATTCCCCTTATTACGCCTGGCTGGAGCGGGAGATCTCCCATCGCTTTGATTTTGCCTGTTGTTCAACACAGGAGCAGTTCCGCCGCGAGACACGTGCAATGACACGCTCCGGCCAGATCAAGGCCCAGGGTGAGAGACATGAAAAGGACGACCGCCACCGGCTCGACGACCGAAGCCGCTACATCCTCGGATGGACCAACGAAGCCAAAATCGCCGCGCTTGAAGCCAAGGCACGGCAAATCGAGACTCGGCTGGCAGGGCTGGGCAGCCACATCAGCGCCCTGCAAGGCGAACAGAAAGAGCTAAGGCTCCGGCTGGAAATTCTATCCAAGCTCGCCGAGTACCTGGACTTCCGCGAACTCGACTGGCAACCCCTTGCAGCAAACGTTGCAAGGCTGCAGGATGAAAAGAGGCAGCTTGAAGCGTCCTCTGATCTGCTCAAGGAACTCACTCATCGCCTGAATGAGTTGGAACTGGAGCTGAAAGAGACCGAGCAGCGGCTTGAGGATCAAAAGGACAAACGGTCCAAGACAGAACAGAAAAAAACCGATTCAGGAGACTTGAGGTTGCGAACACAAGCGCTGCTCGATGATCCGGCAACTGCGCTCCACACAGCCAGCTTCGAATCGCTGGAGGCCATGCGCGCTGAGGCGTTAGGCGAATACCACTTGAGCGTTGAGTCCTGCGACAATCGGGAACAGGACATGCGGGGTTGGCTGCAACGGCAGATTGATAACGAAGCGGACAAGCTAAAGCGCTTAAGCGACAAAATCATTCGCGCGATGACGGAATTCCGTCAGGCTTATCCGCTCGATACACAGGAGGTGGATGTCAGCATTGAGGCAGCCGGCGAATACCTCGCGATGCTTGGGAAGCTGAATGCCGATGATCTGCCCCGCTTCGAGGCACGCTTCAAGGAACTTCTCAATGAGAACACCATCCGCGAGGTGGCAAACTTTCAGTCGCAACTAAACCGTGAGCGCGAAACCATCAAAGAGCGCATCACCCACATCAATGAATCGCTGTCCCAGATAGACTACAATCAGGGCCGCTACATAGTGCTTGAAGCGCAAAACACACAGGACGCTGATATCCGGGATTTTCAGGGCGAGTTGAGGACATGTACTGAAGGCAGCCTGACCGGCTCCGATGACGAGCAGTATTCGGAAGCCAAGTTTCTGCAGGTGAAGCGAATCATCGAACGCTTCCGGGGTCGTGAGGGGCAGGCAGAGATGGACCGGCGCTGGGCGGAAAAGGTCACCGATGTGCGCAACTGGTTCAGTTTTGCGGCCTCCGAGCGGTGGCGCGAAGACGGTGCTGAGCACGAGCACTACTCGGATTCCGGCGGCAAATCAGGCGGACAAAAGGAAAAGCTGGCATATACTATCCTGGCAGCAAGTTTGGCATATCAGTTCGGGCTGGAATGGGGCGCTGTGCGTTCCAGATCCTTCCGCTTTGTTGTCATAGACGAAGCCTTTGGCCGCGGCTCGGACGAGTCGGCACAGTACGGACTGAAACTCTTTCAACAGATGAATCTGCAACTCCTGGTCGTCACCCCGCTTCAGAAGATACACATCATCGAACCCTTCGTTGCAAGTGTGGGTTTCGTGCACAACGAGGATGGCCGCTCCTCCAAGCTCCGCAACCTCTCCATCGAGGAATACCACGCGGAAAAGGCGAAGGCCTCGGCATGAGATGGACGACGCCCGCCGATCTGCGCGCACAAGTGCAGAAGCTGTGGGACAAAGGGCTGCTGCCGGCCTCGCTGGTAAGCGGCGCACCGCTGTTCCCGCGACGCCTGGCACTCCGGAAGCCCACATCGGCTGAACTGACCGACCAGTTCGAGCAGGTGCGGAGGTGGATTGCCGATCTTCGGCAAGGGACGCACTACCGCGTGACACTGCGAGAACTGCGACACCATATCATCGGCAGCAACGTCATTCCTGATGAGATATGGATAGACACACTCGAGAATGCGCTGGCCCTCATCGGCAAAGGCCGGGATGCCGGGCTATTCAATAGACTCGTGGCGCTCACTCGGGAGCGCCTGCCGGCACTACTGCCCTGGCTTTCTAAACGCCCGCTGAAGGCCCTGGAGTTGGCTGCGGACTGGCCGCTCCTGCTGGATATCATTGGCTGGATGCAGGCCCATCCCCGGCCAAACATCTATCTGAGGCAAATCGAGCTTCAGGGTATCCACACCAAGTTCATCGAAACACACCGAGCGGTGTTAATGGAGTTGCTGGACCTCGCCCTGCCGCCCGAAGCTGTTGACAACGAAGTAACAGGGGTGAGCCGGTTTTGCCGCCGCTACGGCTTTCTGGACAAGCCGCTGCGCATTCGCTTTCGCATCCTTGATCCTGAACTTGCCTTGCTGCCGAAAGATACTGACCAGGATATTGCCGTCAATCAGAATACTTTCACAGGGCTCGACCTGAAGGTCAGCCGGGTGTTCATCACCGAAAACGAGGTCAATTTTCTCGCCTTTCCCAAACTGCCCGGCAGCATGGTCATTTTCGGTGCAGGGTACGGATTCGAGATGCTGGCCCAGGCCAAATGGCTTCACCGGTGCGCTATTCGCTACTGGGGCGACATCGACACCCACGGTTTTGCCATCCTTGATCAACTGCGGGCATATCTCCCCCATGCCGAGTCCTTCCTGATGGATCGCGAGACATTGATGGCACATGAGCTGCAATGGGTGAGCGAACCCCAGCCCCTGCGCCGCGACCTTGCCCGGCTCAGTACAGAGGAGCGCGCGTTGTTCGATGATTTACGCGACAATCGGATTCACCCTGCTATCCGGCTTGAACAGGAAAGGATCGGATTCGGCTGGGTCAAGACGGCGCTAAATATTAACGACGAATAGGGCTGTAAGCGTTCCCTCTGACAGTTAGCAAGCAAGCTTCAGCGCACCGCAGTTTGCGCAGCTGTAAGTGTTTTATAAAGGCATTCAGGGCAAAAAAAGTGAAAAACATTATCACCGATGAATCGTTAGGTTTATTCGAAAATCTTATACCATAAAGTCTTCTCAAACTCTAAAATAATATTCTTTGCACTTTCCCTGTCTTTCCACCACCCCTTAATGTTAATCGACGTATCCTGCGCAGGGTACACATACATTGCCATTCGATTCTTTCTTGCCAGTGGGGCATAGACTTCCCTCGCTCGTGCGGTATGGTAGTTTGACGTGACCAGAATAAACGACTTGGCTCCTTTACGCTCAAGGAGTCTCATAATGACTTCAGCCTCTCCCCCCGTGCTGTTTTCAAAGAGTTTCTCTTCAGACCAGACCGCAAACTCCGGGCCTACGCCATATTCTTTTAATAATCTTAAGAAGAGCTCAGCATGTGTTATTTTCCAGTATGCAGGTCCACCCCAGAAAACTATATATCTGCCGTATCCCTTTTTAAATAAACTTACCCCCGCTATAAGACGGTCTCCGGTATTGTCGCCGGCTAAAACGACAATAGCATCACAAGGTTTAATATCATCCTCATATACAAGTTGACTTGCCATAGAATTTAATATGGGTCCGCGGAATAAGTACAGGGCGGCAAGGATGCAGGAGATAATAAGAGAGAAACTTATCCACCACTTTACATGGGCCTGCGGGCTTTGTTGTAACTGTTTTGTCTTAACTGTCTTTATGCTCCGCAAGCTCTCCCCTTAAGATTAAAAAAGAATTTCAGTGCCTTTTTTACCTTTTCGGAGAAAATCTTACTGGAAAAAAAATTCCCAACGACTTTCTTATTGATCTCACCGAGGGTGGGATAAGGATGAACGGCTGACGCAATAGTCGAAAGTTTGACCTTTCCATTCACAATAGACACCCATTCACTGACCAATTCTCCTGCATGGGGCCCCAATATCTGGATGCCGATCGGTTTTTCGTGCTCATTCAGGAGAAGTTTTATTTTTCCGGCTTCTTCTCCTTCTGCGAGACTTCTGTCATTGGCCCTAAACTCTTCGGTCCAGACAGAATAATGTATACCTGCTGCTGCTGCTCTTTTTTCGTTCATTCCTATGCTTGCAAGTTCCGGGTCTGTAAATGTACACCAGGGAAAGTTCGTATAGTCCGTTTCCCTCGGCAGATGAAGAATAGTGTTGCTGAGCACAATGCCGCCTTCATATCCGGCTGCGTGGGTAAATTGATAGGCCCCTGTGACATCGCCTGCGGCAAAGATATGTCTGTGACTTGTTCTGAGCCAGGTGTCTACTTTCAAGCCTTTTTTGTCGAATTCCAACGAGATGTCCTCAACGCCGAGTCCTTTCAGGTTGGCTTGTCTCCCGGTTGCAACAAGTATGGTCTCGGCCCTGAGGCTCAAGGTGTTGCCACCGTTGTCCTTAATAATAACTTCCTTTTCATTGCCCAGATCTTTTACCCCCAGGATTGAAGAGCTTAAATGGAATATTATGCCCTCGGAAATAAGGATATTCATAAGACTGTCTGCCATATCTTTGTCCTCGGCTCCAAGAATCTGATTGCTGAGTTCCAGCACAGTGACCTTTGTTCCTAATCTATTGAATGCCTGCGCTAACTCGCTTGATATGTGGCCTCCACCGATCGCTATTATTGATTTTGGAAGACTGGATAGAGAAAAGATCTCTTTATTGGTTAGATAGGAAGTCTTGTCTATGCCTTCTATGGAAGGGATGGCAGGTGAAGATCCTGTGGCGATGACCCAGCTTTTAGCGGAATACTTTTCCCCATTTAATCGGACACTATGCTCGTCTGTGAAGTTAGCATTTCCGAATTCAACCCTTGCACCCAGTTTGCAGAATCTTTCTCCGGAATCATGCTCCTGTATAACACCTATAACCGACTGGATTCTTTTGGCCACTTCCCGATAATCCACAGGCTTAAGATCAACGCGCGGGAGACCGTATTTTTCGGCATTCTTCATAAGATGATAAACATTTGCAGTCCTGATGAGTGTTTTACTCGGGACACATCCGCAATGAAGACAGTCTCCGCCCAATGCTTTTTCCTTTTCTATGAGAAGTGTCTTAGCGCCAAACTGTGCTGCCCCTGACGCAATAGTAAGCCCTGCGGCCCCTCCGCCCAGAATGCCTATGTCATAATCATAATTTGCCATATCTGCCCCCTCAACTATGCAGCGATCGCTACAAGTCCGATTAAAATTTGCGCTGACATCATCGTGCCCCCTGTTTACTGATTAAAAGCATCTTAAGACAAGTATATCAAACGCTTAAGGGATAGCAAGTCACTGGAGAACAGCGATATGCAGGAATTTAACCCTGTATGGAAAACGGGGGATAGGTTATTTTTCTGCCTTGGCCCTTTGCCCACGGCGTAAGAGTATGGTCCCTACTGGAGCCCGCGCTCATGATATGTCTCACATGGACTCCCCGAATAAACAAAGCATCTCCTATCAACGATCTGTGGCAGCGCCACGGGACCGCTTCGGCACACATGACAACTGTTGCCCGTTTCTCCGCCGCCTCTATAAGTTTTTCGAGATTCTCTTCAAATTCCTCTGTCTGCATATAATCCGCGAAGCCCCTGAATGATGCGTTTCTCCATCCCGTGTTTGGCGAGTCCTTCAGTGCATGGCGCAGTCCCCCGAGCCCCTTCATATGGAGATATCCGATTTTGACCTCCTTCAAACTTTCCCTGAGCTCATCCTTGTTGAACTGGGGGTTATGCCGCGACTTCGGGATCGTGCGAATGTCCACTACTTTCTTTATTCCATAGGCCCTGATGATTTCTATAAACTCCGAGACAGGTCTCGTCGAATGACCGATCGTGAACACAACGGTCTTCTGTTCGCTTTTCCGTTCCTTCACAGGAGTCCGCTCGGGCGAATATCCCGCTGTGCGCTCTGTGGTCCTTAAATACATTTATCGGGTTAACGCTACTCCAGTGAAGGTAATACCGGAATTGTTTTGGCATCTTCGGGAATCTCACCTGTCAGCGCGTGCAGGAACGCTGCAATATCCTGGACCTGCTCTTGTGTAAGGTCCTTGCCTAACTGGACCTTCCCCATTATCCAGACAGCGTCGGCGAGTTTGTCTACGGAGCCGTCATGGAAGTAAGGAGGCGTCATCGCTACGTTTCTGAGCACCGGCACTTTAAATACATATTTATCGCTCTCGTTCTTCGTGACGGCGTACCGTCCCTCATCAACCTTCTGACTCTTCGTGTATTTTTCGTAAGGCTCAAATATCCCGAACTTCTGGTACATCTGCCCGCCGACATAGGGACTGGAATGACACCCCGCGCATCCCTGGTCTATAAACGTACCGAGTCCCTTTTTTTGTTGTAAAGTCATAGTATCCTTATTGCCTTTCAGAAATGCATCTAAAGGGGCCGGGGTGATCAGAGTCCTTTCGAAGGCGCCTATGGCCTTCGCAAAATTGTCGATAGTCACCGGCTCCTTGTCGGAAGGGAATGCGGCTTTAAACAGGGTTTCGTATTCCTTATATGCACGAAGCACTTTCTCGGCCGACTCATAAGAGGGCATGCCGAAGGCAGGTGGTCCGATAATAGCTTGTTTTGCCTGGTCTTCGACACTGGTCCTGTTTCCTATCCAGTGCTCCGAAATCTGGCTTGCCGCATTAAAGACGGTGGGGTCGTTTCTTGGGTTTTCCTTATAATTGTTCCCTATCGACTTTTTCAATCCGTCAGCCGCATACAGGGCGATGGGATGACATTTGGCACAACTCACCGTTCCGTCAACAGAAATCCGCGGTTCGTAAAAGAGCATCTTCCCCAGTTTTACCTTTTCCGGGGTTATAGGATTCTGTTCTGACGGCATAGACGCGGGCAAAGGACCGAGGATCTGTGACGCTCTTTTTATCAGGGCATCGTCTCCATCGGCGAAGGCGGTACCCGCGATAACGGGTAAAAGCAATAATAATATTAAAAGCCACACCCTATCCGCTTTGAATAACTTAACGATCATGACGGCCTCCCTGCAACACACGGTTTTTTGCTGTCTATCTAATGTTTATCACAAAATGGCCTCACCTGCAAGGCTTCTTTCGTTCCGTCCGCCTCAGTCTCCATTTATGCTGCAGGAGGTTTTATGGGCGGCCCTTTGAAAGGTCACTTATTCTCTCCTTCTACGGTCTCATCCCTTTAAATCTCTTGAGGCGGAAGTATGACTCCCTTTCCCGCTCGGCAATAAATTGGGTGATCGTCTTAACCTGGCGGGTGATATCCGGGAAGACCAGTTCCTCCAATACCTTGATCTTTCTCGTTGTCCTCAGGATCTCGGCGCCGATTCTCTTCAATTTGCTCTCGAACTCTGCATTCTTAATCATTGACTCGAGAAGTTTTTCGAAATGATAGGTACATTCTTCGAGATGCGGAGTTGTAGAGAAATAATCATACCCTCTTTCATCAGGCTCCCTGACAGGACTGTCATGTGTAACAATATCTTTATATTTAAGCCCCCAAATGCTCTTTTCGATTATATCGATTCCGAAATCCCTGGCTGCTGTAACCGTGATCGACTCTATAGCATCCTTCCCTTCATGTCCGAGGCTGAGTGCCAGCTCCAGGAGTGCTTTCCCATACGTGTTCCTGATATCTTCCCTCGACCGGAGTAGAGGCCGCGCGGTATCGAGAAACTCCTTTATTAAGGCCTGTTTTCTCGCTTTAAGGATTCCGATACTGTTAGAGACAGAACGCGCCTTCTCTTTCAGCAGGAGGAGGTTTGTACGTGTCGGGTGTATCATAGCGACTCAAGTGAGAATCGCTTCATTAAATCAAGACCTGTATTGAGCGTTTCATCGATTGATCTTCTGGATGTCCCCTGATTAATAAATTCACTTTCAAATGTATCGGCAAAGTCGAGCATCAGGATGTCGCCTTTTGTCATCCCATCGCGGCCCACGATTGCCTCAAGCCTTCTGAGGTCCCTTCCTCTTGCATAATATTTGTACAGGTGGTTCGCTATATTCCTGTGATCTTCCCTCGTGTGTCCAGCCCCAATCCCTTTCTGCATGAGGCGGGAGAGGCTTGGAAGCACATCAACGGGAGGGAATATATTTACCTGGTGAAGTTCTCTTCTCAGAACGATTTGTCCCTCTGTAATGTAACCGGTCAGGTCCGGAATGGGGTGAGTAATATCATCTTCCGGCATGGTCACTACCGGAAGCATGGTAACCGAGCCTTTCATCCCCTTGATCCTTCCGGCCCGTTCAAACAGTGAAGCGAGGTCGGAGTACATATATCCGGGATAACCTCTCCTTCCGGGCAGTTCTTCACGTGAGGTGGATATTTCGCGCAGGGCATCGCAGTAATTTGTCATGTCGGTGATGATCACCAGTATATCCATGCCTTTCTCAAAAGCGAGGTATTCAGCCGCTGTCAAGGCAAACCTCGGTGTAAGAAGCCTTTCCATAACGGGTTTATCCGCCATGTTAGCAAAGGCAACGAATCCTGTCTTCATTTCTTCGAGCACTTTCATATAGAAAGAATACTCATGGAAAGTCAGCCCGAGTGCAGCAAAGACAACGATGAACTCTTTCTCTCTTTCTTTAAGCCTCGCGTTCATGAGTATCCCCGCTACCATTTCCTTTGATGGAAGACCTGAACAGGAGAATATCGGCAATTTCTGTCCTTTCACCAGAGTAATCAGCCCATCGATCACAGAGAATCCTGTCTCGATAAATTCCTCAGGCCGCGCCCTTGCCGACGGATTGATGGGGAAACCGGTCACGGGCGACTGTTTTTCCGGAATAAACATCGGGGCGCCGTCTATTGGTTCAAATGAGCCGTTAAAAACCCTCCCGATCATTTCAGGGGAGAGCGGGGCCTTTCTTACGGAATCGGTAAAGACAACCGTTGTATGCTCAATATCCAGCCCCGTGGTCTCTCCGTAAACTTCCACAAGGATGGTCTCACCTTCTATCCTGAGGACTTCTCCAACCATTGTCCTTCCGTCAGGAGAAAGGACCCTTATCACCTCCCCGATCCTCGCGCTAAACACCCGCTGCACAAATAGGAGCGAGCCTGCCAATGATGATAAGGTGCGGTATCTGTGTTCGGAAAGTCTCATTGCATTCACTCTTCCTTTGAAGGGTCCTCTGCCCTCAATACTTTTTCAAGAGTAACCCCGTCTTTCAGCTTCCCCACTGCCTGGTCATAGAAATCAATTATCCCTTTAATCATTGCGCATGTCTTTTCAGGAGGTGAAAAGGCATCTTCGGTGTAAGAGTTCTGGGAAAGAAAATCTGACCGGACCATCTCAGCCGTTCTCATAAGCAGCCTGTCGGCGTCCTGCAGCCCTTCAATCCCGACTATCTCGGAAATCTCTCTGAGCGATTCTTCTTTCTGCAGAATTTCCTTGCACCTGTAATGTAACCTCTCCCATTCAGGCGAGACCTTGTCCCGATAATATCCTATTGAGCCTTTCGAGTAAAGCGAGTAACTCTGGAACCAGTTTATAGCGGGGAAGTGCCTTCTGTGTGCCAGAGATGTATCGAGCATGAGGAACACACCGCTTGTTCGGAGGCATGCCTGGGTGACAGGTTCTGTAAAGTCACCACCGGGAGGAGAAACAGAAAGGATCATGCTTAGTGAGCCTATCGCGCCTCCCAATGTCTCAACGACCCCGGCTCTTTCGATAAACCCCGCCAGTCTTGATGCGAGGTAGGTTGGATATCCCTCTTCAGCCGGCATCTCTTCAAGTGAGGCGGATATCTCCCGCAGGGCCTCCGCCCACCTCGATATGCTGTCTGCCAGAAAGAGCACATGATAGCCCATATCCCTGTAATATTCGGCCATGGTGACCGCTGTATAGATGGATGCCTCCCTTGCAGCGACCGGCATATTGGAGGTGTTGACAACAAGTATAGTACGTTCCATCAACTGCCTGCCGGTCCATGGGTCTTTCAGCGTCTGGAATTCGTTGATCATCTCCGCCATTTCATTTCCCCTCTCGCCACATCCGACATAGACAACTATATCCACATCGGCAAACTTGGCGATAGATTGCTCCAGGACCGTTTTTCCGGTCCCGAATCCTCCCGGCAGAATAGCAGTCCCTCCCCTTGCAAAGGGAAAAAGGAAATCGATACTCCTCTGTCCCGTAATGAGAGCCTCAGAGGATGAAAACTTCCTGCGGTAAGGCCTTGGGACCCTTATCGGCCACTCAAGACATCCCATTATTTCTTGGCCATCTTCAAATTCCCCGAACGGTTCGTCAAGGCTGATGTGTCCATCAACGATCCTGGAGAGTTTCTTATTTGAATCGTTGCCCCCTGTGATAAAATGTTTGAAACCCCCTTCTTCTATAAATCCAATACTCTCACCCGGAGCTATCTCATCGCCCTTCTTCCGCAAAGGGAAAAAGCGCCACTTCCTGGTATAGTCGAGAGCGCTCATCTCTGTCCCTATACTGATAAAGGGGCCCATCTCATCTTTTAATCTCTCCAGTGGTCTTTGCAGGCCGTCAAACATGCCTGATATAATCCCTGCCCCCAGCCTTACCGTAAGGGGCATCCCTGCGCCTTTGACCGGTTCACCGATACCAAGACCGTGTGTATCTTCGTATACCTGGACAATGGCCCTGTTTTCTTCAAGCCTCACAACCTCGCCCGTAAGCATGGCATGACCAACGTAAACCCTTTCATAGAGTTTCAGCCCCTTGAGATCAACCTGTATTGCAGGTCCTGATATTCCCCGTATCTTTCCTGTCATTCCTATAACCTCAGGTGATATCCAATAACTCTCTGCATCAGTTGCGCCGTATAATCTTCCCTTGTAACCCCTGGACTCTCAGGTGCAGGCAGGGTCAGGAGAATTCCGTGCCATCCCTGTTCAATCTCCTGCAGCCTCTCTTCACCGATACTTTTGATCAGGCGCTCATCAAGGACAACAAGCCCTATCTCGGGCTGAGTTATTACATCTTTCAAGAGAGCTTCAGCACCTTCCCCATGGACGGTAAGCTGTGTTACGCCGGCAAGACTAAATCCATGTTTTGCATCAGGTGTGGTGATAAATACCACCTTTTTCACTGTACCATCTCCGCTGTGATGGTCCCCCTGTCAATCTCACTGCCGTAAAGGAGGAGGCCCAGATTAGTAGCCTCAAGTGAACCTCGCCAGAGATAATCCAGAATCAGCCCGACACCCAAGGGTTCCCTGCCGGCTTTCCTCAAAAGCCGTGTCACCATTCTGTAAAGAGATGTCTCTATATTGGCTGCTTCAGACTCTTTTTTTGTCAATTTGCGTACCAGGGGACCGATCTCAAGAAGATCCTTTTTGTCCGCTATTTTCATGAACGTAGTTTCACTGATCCTGCCGCCGGTGATAAAGGGCGGGGCGGTTTTTCCGTTCAGCCAGATGTACTTGTAAAGAGAAAGAATATTTCTTGAGTCAATGATATAGACAAAGAAATCCTTCATGACAGGATGCGGCCTTGAATGTACTATATACTCAAGATACCTCGTTGATAATGCCAGCTCTACTCCCTGCAATCCGCTATTTTCGAGGATATTCCTGAGGCCGCTGAATCTGTTCGAGAGGCATGTGAAGCATTCCTCGAGTCCTCCGACCGCGGAAAGAAGTTGTTCACCGCCCCTGAGAATTTTTTTCATCTTTTCCGAAAGGAGGCTTAAGGAGAGGATGCTTTCGATCTTCCCGGTTTCTTTACCCCTGGCATTTCTGAGGCAAATAAATATGGTACTGAGTTCAGTATACAGAAAGAAGGGCCGGAATATTTCCCTCAGCGTTCTGTTCATTTGGGAATAAACCCAACCGATCTCTTTCAAAAGATATACCCGGATACCTTCCGGATAATCATCAGTTACAATACTCCCATATCGGGTAAAAGCAAGATGGTCGACAGGTGAACCATCCAAGACGAGAGGTCTCCAGTCTGCAATCAAGTGTGACCGCCTTCCCCTGATCCTTGAAAGGAGATACTCAGTCGGATACCCCCTATCATCAGTTTTTCTCAGGAACTCCACATTCCGCGATTTTTCCATAGACCTCTTTTATCAACTCAGGGAGGATCTCCGTCCATGCATTCTCCAGCCTTTTCTCAAAAGTGTTGACAACACGGATATTTCCCTCCTTGTCCATAACATCCAACCCCCCCGTTATGCCCTCGTCTGATATAATCTCGGAGCCCGGAAAGTATTCCCTTGCTATCTCTTCATCATGAGGATTTAATCTGACAACTTGCCACTTATTATAAAGAGGAATTTCATGTGCAAGCGCATCAAAAACTTGCGGGTATCGTTTCTCTCTTAAAAGAACCAGGGCCTTTACTGCAACTGCATAGAGACGGCACGACAACTCTTTTTCGGCAGAAAGAAGGACCATCCGGGCCTCCCTGTCAGCCTCTGAAACGATCGCTCCTGCTTTTTCTTTGAGCGCGACAAAATGCGTTCTGCCGAGGTTTTCCTTTATCCGGCTGATCTTCCCGGCCGCATCTCCCCTGATCCTCTCGGCCTCAGCCTCTGCTTCCTGACAGATTGTCCAGACCTTTTCTTCTCCCTCTCTCCGGAGGGCCTCAATGAATTCCCCGTTGCCCATACTATTTCAGCATAAGCAGGATCATTGTTGCTATGACAAAACCGAGTATCACCATAGTTTCCGGAATAGCTAAAAGGATAACAATCGAACCGCTCAATTCAGGTTTCTCAGCGAGGGTCCCTGCACCGGCAGCGCCGATCCTGGACTGGGCCCACGCAGTTGCAAGGGCAGTAAGGCCTATTGCTAGTGCTGCTGCAAACGATACCAGTACCTTTTCCATACAACCTCCTAATTTTTATTTTCTCTTAAAGATTTACACCTCTTCCTTATTTCCTTAAGGGTTCGAATTTCTTGCCGCCATATTCGAGAAACTTGCTGAAAAACTCCACGTAATGGAGCCTGAGGGAGTGGATGGCCGGCGCAAAAACCCCGAGAACGATGTTAAGGAGATGGAGCAAGCCCGCAACGAGAACGCCTGTCATAATATCTCCTGTCATGCCGCCTATACGGTTTGCCGTAAAGGCAAGCAGAACAGATGTGAGGCCGATGGCCATGATTCTGACGTATGAGATCATATTCCCTATACTCTTCAGCAGTTCCAGGGGCGCCAGCAGGCCGCCCGTAAAAATGAGAAACGGCAATAGAATAAGTATTGCGATCAGAACCGGCCTTGTGAGCAAGCGTGGGACCAGTTCAAACAAGGATGCAACAAGAATAATAATGCAGATGAAGATGAGCGTGATGAAAAGTTTATAGAATGCCTCTTTCTTACTCTTTTTCCTTATAGCGGCAATGAATCCCAATGCTTGACCCAGGACCATATGGGCCGCGCCAATGGAAAGCGAAAACAATATCATGGGCACAATCGCACCGCGCCTCTCCATACAGACCGGCTTGAGACCGAAAAGCATTTGGCCGAGATCACCAAAAAATTCTCCGAAGAGTATGCCAAAGAAAATGGCATAGACGGAAGATATGAGCAGTATCATGAAAGCATCTGCTAACTCTTTCTTTTTCCGGACCACCTTTATCATGACAGCGGAGAGACTTACGAGGACAATGCCGTATCCGGCGTCACCCAGGATCATTCCGAAGAAAATCGGAAAGAAGATGCCGATGAAGGGTGTTGGGTCAAGGGACGTGTATCTCGGCAACGGGAGGTATTTTACAAGAAGTTCAAAGGGCCTGAAGTAGGGTGGATTTTTCAGGACGACCGGGACCCTGTCGAGATATTCTTCTAATACATCCTTCTCTTCGATCGTCACCTTTCCCTGAAAGGTGTCCCTGATTTTCTTCCTGACTTGTTCGAACTTATCGGAAGGCATCCATCCGTTGATAAAGAAACACATCCTCGTCTCAAAAACCGAAGCGGTTATCCTGAGAAGAGAAAGCCGCTCTTCCACAAATTCTTTTACGTTAAGGTAGATCGGGACCCATCGTTGAGCAAATCGTTCCATTTCTCCTGCTATTTGTTCGATTTCGCCGGAAATGACGAATATCCTCCTTTTCACGTGAGTGTTTTTTTCAGGGAAGCTGAGGTCCCTTAAGGCCGCCGGCAAGGTAAGTTCGGGAAGCTGCTTCTCACTGAGGTATTGCTTTACCTTTCCCGATATGCTTTTTTGGATGATTATCAGCCCCACAAGTGTTCCGTCTTCTGCAGTCTCTGTCAGGAACTCAAACTTCCAATCCGTGATCTGTGAGAGCAATTGCTGTATGCGTCCCACCATATCAGGCTCTTTGATAATGAGCCCGACAAAGTCAAGTTCGGGCATCTCCTCGACTTTGCCGAGAAGGGAGGCAAGGGTATCAAGGAAAATGCGATACCGATTGAGTTCAGACCTCCCTTTCTCCAAGGCATCCTTCTTCTCGTACAATTCACGGTATCGTAAAGCATGTCCGTCAATTGTTTTGGCTATGGTATCAAGAATTGAGAGAGGATCGATATAGCTCGTTCTGACCGATACCTTCGGAAGATATGAAAAGAGCGTATTGATTTTCAGCAGAAGGTCTTCAAGAAGAAGACGTTCAGAAAGCATCTTCTTGTCCTGCAGGAAAGGCCGAATATATACCTCGTCTCCTTTCTCGACAACCCTGATCAGTTCGGGTTCAATCTGGAAGATCCCCAAGTCCCACAGGCAGGTGAGTATATCCCGGAGCATGTCCTTTGGACCGACAATCTCAACGCTTGATATCCTGGCGATCAAAGTGTCCCACCTGGTAAAATCCGGATGATATGCTCCATGATAATCTCCCTCAAGTATTCACTCTCGAACTTATTGAGGATTTCGGCCCTTGCAACAGCTTTCTCAATAATCCCGGCGGCTTTGTTTTCGGCATCTGCCATCGCTTCCTTCAATGTCTGCGCGCCAGATTCTTTTAACCCTTCCTCCTCCCGGACAATCTCATCTTCCACATCCCTCTTGACCTGCGCGATCCGCTCATTAGTTCTTTCTTTTTCGATCTCGATATTCCGCTGAATTTCTGTTTCTACTGCTATGATCTCATGAAGTATATCATTCCCCATAATGCTATTGTATCAGTAATCTGGAAATTTTCCAAAAGTTCAGTCTCCCGGGGCTTTTTTCTGACCGGCAGAGTGCGCAGCTTTACCTCGCCTGACTCCTGCGGTCGCCGGAAGATCATCGGGTGTGTGTTGACATAATGGCGGGATATGATATTATTGAGCAAATGCAAGAGCATACGATAGTACTTTTACTTGTTACTGCCTGTCTGCCCATTCCATCGCTCGCATCTTCAGGTGAAGAGTGCTTTTCACGCCATGGCAAACAAGGAAGCAAAGTTAATGGATAAGGTCGAAGAACTATGCTCCAGGGACAAAGACCTCCTGTATAAATTCAGCAAACTCACGCTCAACCGATTGAGCGGTGTTTCCCTCCTGGTCCGCCCGCTTCAGATTTTTAAGAGGCGTATGGACATAAATGTCATGAAAGAGGTTGAGAAGGACCGGCTGATAGTCGAGCGTGCCTCTGCCGTATTTAACCGGGGAGGAGAGGTCGGACCAGCATACATTGACGAGGTATTCGAAAAGACCAAGGACGTGGATCGGGAATATATTAGAAAGTTGTCTCTTCCCCTGGTGTCCATAGAGGTGCGGTATGAGGATATTGAGGATATCAGGAAGCAGCGGATCGGCTGCCTGTCGCGGGCAGTCTGCAGCCTGCTGTCCGCTTGGGACGATTCAGGGTCGTTTGAAGACGCTGTAAAAACAACATTCAGCGCCGGGCGGTTTCAGGAGACCATTAGCGACATCCTCCATCTCTACAGTCTCGAGACCATGAAACTAAACAGATCGATCAAGCTTCCTCCTCCGTTCCACAGGGGCATGGAGTCGTTCACGGAGGCGCTCTTCGAAGCCATGGAGGAGGCAACTAAAGAAGTGGCAGACGGATGCGTGCAAAAAATATATGGGGCTGCGAATGATGTTCAGCGGCACTGATTTGCCTGTGATCACCCTTGCTCATGATAAAATCTCACATCTGAATTTTACTGAACGTTTCATTTCTTTTTTCCCTTTAAATATAATGCTTTTGCCTTATCGCCTATGAGTTGAATCTCCTCTACTTTAAACCCGCCATTTTCCGCAAGACGAACAAGTTCGTCGGGAGAATAGGTTCGATAATAGTATGGCGGGATGCCAAACTTCTGGTGGTACCTGAACGCCAATTCCATTTTTTCAAACCAATTCGTTCCGTAATCCGTATAGGATGTAATAATTAACAGCCCTCCATAAATCAATACTCTGTGACATTCGTCAAGGGCTTTCGGGGGCTTTTCGATAGTATTAATCACATTTGCCATAAATGCCGTATCGAACCTTTGAGACGGGAAAGATGAACATTCACAGTCGTCTATTTGCATTGTAATATTCCCGGAATCTTTTAATCGTATCCTTGCCACTTCCAGCATCTTATCCGACAGATCCGTTGCAAAAACATGTTTTGCATTCCTGGCTATTACTTCAGTAAAATATCCTGTTCCGCATCCAAATTCTATAACTTCTCCGAGCCCGCGTTCTTCCAGTAACCTCCCGGCAATTGCCTGACGAAGAGTCTTGCCGACAACATACTCCACGCCATTATCGTAACTGCCGGCATATTGGCCCCAATATTTCTCCTTTCCATGTGTTGTCACTGCTTCTGCTCCCTTTAAAAAAACTGCATCCTGCAAGAAAATTCTATCACTATCCCCCGGCATCAACGAGTCCAATAGAACGAGGTTACTGTATCAGGCTGCCGTTTAGCAGCCTGATACAGCTCTGAGTACAACCCTGCCAGGCATTCCCTTTTCCCCTTCTACGAGCCACTTGCATTGACAAAACAATCCTATGACCCACAGGTTGGTCATGAGATGATCTGTTATGCTGGAAGTCGTGAAGGTGGATTCCTCCCCGCACATGGAAAGATACAAAACGATCTGATCGGAAAGATGCTCATCCAGAGCCGCATTGCTTTTATAATAGTCAACAAACTCCATCGCAGCGTCTTCTCCAACATTTTCCGCCCTTTTCCCCCTTTGGCCGAGGGATGTGAAGCCCGCAACGGAATGTTCCGATTCGGCCTTTAAGAATATGAATGTTCCCGTTCCGGGAGTCTCAACGGCTGCAGTTTCTACTTCGGCGGGACAGCGGAGGTCCGGCAGTTGTGAAGATATCTTTGCCAAAGCTGCATTTCTCTGCCTCCCGGCAATCGATAGTGGAAGATTACCAGCGCCGGAATATCCCTTAATCCTTAAAATCCGGCCCCGTTCGGGTATGCGCAACGGTTTGATTTTTCCGGGAATGCATATCCCGGCCCGTATCCTTCCTCCACCCTTCGGATAAAATCCATGAGACTCTATGGTCAATGTTAAGGTTATGCCCGTTCGCGCCAAAAGAGGTGCAAAGACCTCTGAAACGTAATGAAACGAGGGGCTGAACGGCACATGGGTTCCGCCACTCAGGACAATGGAAGATTGCCTGCCGGTCCGTATCAGGGCAGGAATAATGGTCTGAAGAACCAGCAGGGTGGATCCTGCTGTGCCGATGTCAAAGAAAAAATCCCCTCCTTTTATTCCCTGCGGCGAAAAGGTAAGCTCAGTAGAACCTTTATAATCGCCGGTTACCGCTGCATTGGAGAGGAGTTGTACAGCTTTTACACTGGTCAGGTGCTGCGGCATGAGTCCAGGTTTCTTCCTGCCCTTTCTGATATTGAAAATGCGGAACTCTTCATTAAGAAGACAGGAAAGACTTAGGGCTGTCCTTAATATCTGGCCGCCGCCCTCCCCAAAACTTCCATCTATCTGTATCATTCAATTTATTTTGCACAATGACGGCAATTTCGATTAACTAAACGGCTTGCAGCTGAGGCAAAAAATAGAACCACACGGGGATGGATTTTTTCTTTGGACCATCACTGAGTCCGACCGTCGTGTTAACGGATATCCCTTTCCCACGTATGGCTCCAGGATACTTATTCCAAACTCCGGATCCAGGAGAGACATGAGCTCTTTTTCTAAGTGGGTGCTTCGACGATTGCTTTAGGCGTCCTTCTTTTCAGAAGGCATGCTCACCACAACCGGTTCCTGCTCCCTAGCCCGACTGCTGTTCCTCTGTCTTTCCCGGGTCCGAAATACTATGTTATATCCTTTCCTATTTATAGTATATCGCTATTAGGCTGCTGCGTCAACAGGGTTCCATATGCTTAAAAACAGTTTGTAACATATTGAATTTATTATGTTTTTATCACACCTAACATATGGCGCCGTATTTATGAATTGAAGCACTAAGTCATATCGAGTACATTCTTCCGGCAGCATTGCCTGTGTTTATGTTATGGTCACTGTACTGGCCTGAGGACCTTTTAACCCATCTTCCTTCACAAAGCGCACCTTCATCCCGACCTTTAGACTGCCGAAATCTTTTTTTAACACGCTATTCTCATGAAAATAAACCTCCAGCCCGTCATGGGTAGTGAGAAAGCCGTAACCCTTGTCCGGGAAAAGGGTGCTTATAACAGCTTGTTGTGGTTCTTCATGGCTTTTGACCTCGCCACGCTGCTCCCGGACAAAATCTTCCAGTTTGCGCCGCGTGTCGCGGAAAGCGTCTCTTATTGCCACATAAAGATCCTTATCAAGTTCGCGCTTGACTACCAGTTCAGCGCCCGGCACAGTCATATATATGTGAACAGAATACAATTTCCCCTCATGCTGGTGCCGCCTGGGAGACTCTATCGTGACCTTGCAGCGCATAATCCCGCCGCAAAACTTGTCCAGTTTCCCCGCCTTCTCAACGATGTCAGCCCTGATGGCGTCTGTAAGGTCAATGTCGCGGGTGGTAATCTGCAAAGGTATGTTCATAATGACTCCTCCTGAAACAGTGACACTTGTGTAAGCCAATCAAGTGCCATGAAATTTACTTTTCCTTCATAATGGGTGCCGAGAATGGTCCGTGTCCATGGCAGTTGCCGCTGCCCGGCAGGCCGCTTGCTACTTTACTGAGCGATACACTTCCTTGCCGTTCTCGCCATCATGAGAATGGCGCAGCGACAATATGCCCTTTGGGGCACGGCGAAATTCTTGCGGCACTCTTTCTCCCATATTCCCTTTGGCTGGGGTGACCCCCCCATCGGCCAGCCACAACGATCCCGTCACATAGCTTGCCTCATCGGAAGCAAGGAAAGCAAAGATGTTCGCTATTTCTTCGGGGGTGCCGCGGCGGCCCATGGGCACCCCGGCATCAATAGAATTCACCATCGCTTCGTCCATAGGGCCCTTCCCGGTACGCGTCCAGGCCGTATCGATCGCTCCGGGGCAGACGCAGTTGGCGCGTATGCCATATTTGGCCTGCTCCACCGCCACGCCCGTAACGAAGGCGTGCAAAAAGCCTTTGGTGCCTCCATAGGGAGTGCATCCCGGTGAGCCGTTGAAGCCCGCCTCGGACCCTGTGCAAATAATATTGCCGCGGCTTTTCCTCAGATGCGGCAGGGCAAACTTGGTCATGAGAAAAGCGGTGCGGAGATTATTCTGTACAGTCCGGTCAAAATCCTCAACCCGGTAATCGTCGGTCTCCGCAATAGCGATGAATATGCCGGCGTTGTTTACCAGTACGTCGAGACGACCGAAACGTCGAATAGAGTGATCCACACAGGCTAGCGCCTCCTCTTCTTCGGCCACATCTCCAAGATATACCTCAGCTTGGCCGCCGCCAGCCACGATTGCCTCAGCCACGTCCCTCACCGGATCCGCGGGTAAGCCGTTCAAAACCAAACGGGCGCCTTCGTGTGCGAATTTATGAGCTATGGCTTCGCCGATGCCGGTGCCGGCACCGGTAATGATCGCCACCTTATCCTTTAGCCGCATATACTGCCCCCTTTAATCGTTGGGTTAAGGCCTGTTGTTACGACTTGAAAATGTTCATCAGGTCCTCTTTTTGATCATCGCTGCTCATAACAACACTGTAGCACAGACTAGAGTCTCCCGCAAGCGTCCCGCGTAAATGAGAGTCCACACCGTTTTGCTGAGATCATGCATGTCTTTTTGCATCATCTTCAGTCGTTTCCTTCTCTCTTGCCGGAGACGATGCGGGCGGATGGGGTGCTACGATTGTGGTGTTGAGAGTTCCATGATAGAATTTGCTTATGCCTGAAGTGAGAATCGGCTGCAGCGGGTTTAATTACCGGCATTGGAGAGACGTCTTTTATCCCCACGGCATTGCCCAGAAGAAGTGGTTCGAATATTACTGCACCGTTTTTGATTCTGTGGAGCTGAATGTCACTAAAAAGAGGGGATCAATCTAATATCCTTGTTATCTCATCCCTATCAAAGACAGGCAGTGCTATTATCTTATTACTCCTCTTTAACTTCAGGCCTTTTTCTTTTGGCTTGATCATTCCTATCTTTGTTGCCGGTACGTCGTTATTGTTTAACGCCTCTAAAACCTTTCGGGTGTCGCGAGGATCCACTGCAATCAGCAACGAACCTGAGGCAATAAGACCGAGTGGATCCAACCCATAGTGCCTGCACAGGGTCCGGCACTCGGGGAAAACAGGGATGAGGTCTTCTTCAACAATCAACCCCACGTCTGCAGCGCGTGCAACCTCAAAGAGACCGGTTGCCAACCCTCCCTCTGTTGGGTCATGCATGGAGTGAATGTCCCCATACCGCCCTGCAATTTCAGCGTCTTTGAGAATGCTGATCCCCGGTTGTTTTATAAAGCCTTTGCATTTTTGAACGAACTCGGGGCCAAATACAGCCTCCAGATCTTTTCCCTTTCGGCGGGCGATGACGGATATGCCTTCTATAGCTATGGCTTTGGTGAGGATGATATCATCCCCTGCCCTCGCGCCACTCGTGGTGATGAGGGCGTCTTTTCTCACCTCTCCGATCATTGCGCCTACTACTATGGCCCTGTCAATACCCGGAGTGATTTCTGTATGTCCGCCGCAAAGGGAAACGCCGATCTCCTTGCAGGTCAATGAAAGCTGCCGAAATATTTCTTCCACCACTTCATAAGTTGTATGGTTCTCCGGCAGAAGGATTGACGCAAGCAGCCACATCGGCTTGCCGCCCATGGTAGCAATATCATTCGCATTAATAATAACGGTATAAGTCCCTATATCTTCAGGCGAAAATGTAATCGGATCGGTCTTTAAAAGAAGATACCTGTCTCCAATATCAACAGCGGCCGCATCTTCTCCTATCGCGGGACCGACCTTGACCCTCTCAGTGATAGACGTATAGGCCTTAAGCATCTTGGCGAGCATGTCTGTCGGCAGCTTCCCGGCCGGAAGCATTATATCTTTTTTGTTGCAGTCCCGGTACACCATTAGAAATTGTATTGCAAAAAAGAAGTTATCTCAAGACACTTCCAATACTCCCGGATGTACCCCTATCTTTTGGCAGCAGTCTTTTCCCTCTGGCCGCCCATTTTCGCAGGCGTTATTATTTCCGCCATTTTTCTATTTTTGCCGCCCCGTTTTCCTTGCGCTAAATGGTGTTGCCGCGTCCATCTCCTCAAAAACGGTTGCCTTTCCTTTATCCTGTTTTGCATAGCTGAACTCTGTCCCTTCAACCTCTTCAGCAATTTCTTCACTTGAGATAATCGCTTCTTCTCCCTCCGGCTCTTCTAGTTCCTGACTCGCATGCCTTACTAACACCATCTCTTCCGCCTCAAGCCAATTGGCAAGATCTCTGCATTCAATACACCCGCCATTTTTATAAAGTTCATAAGCTACACTTGCAATCTCGTCATGCAGATTTTTTGCTTCCATATTTTTCTCCTCCGGGTTAAGTCTTATGCATGTTTAGCTGCGCACTCAGCCCTAAATGTTTCCTCCTGGCCGTCATATGGCCTATCATGAGGTCCGCTGCCTTTATTGGATCGGGGGTTCTACAGCAACGCATGCTCCGGCAAGAGGCGGTTTGTCTATATCTATACCGAGTGCATCGGCCTATGCCCAGGCAATAACCGCGATCCTTAATTTAAGTGTACTCCTAACGTTCTGAATGTCAATAATTGATAGGATTACAATAATATAGTCGCTTTTCTCTTTGTGCATTATGTGGTATGGTTGATATAGGAGTGAATCGAGTACAAATGAAGATCTTGCTTGCAACTGATGGTTCAGAGTATTCAAAGGGGACAGCTAATTTTTTAAAATGTTTAAAGTTGTCCGATGAGGATGAAATCACGATTTTTCATGCGGTTTATTGGATTCCATTTCTTTATGACGCGGCATTCTATATCGAAACATTCAAAGAAATAAAACAGGGGATTGCACCAAAAATTGTAGATTCAATTATGGATATCCTGAAGCCTGTTAACGCAAGGATCAGCACTGCGATAGTTGAAGGTTCTCCTGCCCAATGCATAATAGATGCTGTCAGGACATCAGATATAGACATGGTTGCTATGGGCGCAAGGGGAATAAAGGGTATTGAATCTTTTTTCACTGGAAGCGTAACAAGGGCTGTTGCTATTAAATCACCTAAGCCGGTTCTTGTTACAAAACTCCCCGTAAGGGAACAACCTGTATTTAAAGTGCTTTTCGCCACTGACGGATCTGAATATTCCAGAGATGCCGCCAAGTTTTTAACTTCGATGCCCTTTACTGATAATACAGAAATTACCGTATTGAATGTAGTTCCGCCGGAATTTCTGGATCTTCCCGAAACATTTGCCCCAGAAGTTAGTGAAAGAATTCTTGAGATTAGAGATCAAGCCCAGTCAATCAGACTAAATAATTCGCAAAGAATCGTCGAACAAGCTGAGGAAAGTTTGAGTAAAACTAACAGACCCATAAGAATTCTGTCCGAAGTCGGGGATACTTCAACCGTGATACTGAGAGTTTCAGAGGAAATAAAAGCAGACCTCATAGTGGTGGGATGCAGAGGCTTGAGAGGCATCAAAGGCATGATGGGGAGCGTATCAAGAAATATCCTTGCTCATTCGAAATGTTCCGTGTTGATCGGCAAGACTTGTGAGGAACAAAGACTTCTCGCCGAATAGGAGGTATCCGTGGACGATTTAACAGGTAAAGCAGCACTTGTAACCGGAGCGAGCCGTGGCATCGGACGGGCTATCGCCCTTGCGCTTGCCAATGCCGGCGCTAATATAGCGATCAACTACCGGAATCGTGATGACGAAGCGAAGGAAGTGCTTTTGCAGATCAGGCGATTTGGCCGCCTCGCTGTTACAGTAAAAGCAGATGTGTCTATCCCGGCTGACGTTGACCGAATGATCGGCATTATAGAAAGGGAACTTGGCTCGCCATCCATACTTGTAAACAATGCCGGAATCGGTACAATGCATTCCATCGAAGATATAACTGAAAAAGACTGGAATGATACAATTGCCGTGAATCTCACATCTGCATTTCTGATGATTCAGGCGGTACTCCCCGGCATGCGAACTCTGAAATGGGGCCGTATAATCAGCCTTTCATCGGCCGCTGCACAGATGGGCGGAGTAGTCGGTCCTCATTACGCCGCATCGAAAGCCGGCATTCTGGGATTGACTCATTATTACGCTGTTCACCTGGCTAAGGAAGGCATCACAGTTAATGCGATCGCTCCCGGCCCGGTCGGCACGGAAATGGCCGCCGGCCTTCCGCAACTGAAGCCCGACCTTGTGCCGGTGGGCCGTTTCGGCACTGTTGAGGAGATAGCCGACGTGGCCCTCATGCTTGTTCGCAACGGTTATATTACGGGCCAGACAATTAATATTAATGGCGGCAGGTACCTGAGCTGATCCCGACTGTCATTCCGATTAATCTTTGCAGGAAACTTGTTTAAAAAGATTTAAGGCAGATACTTCACATAACGGGCAACTTAACATAACGAAGGTACTCCGCTGCGGAAGAGACCGGGTACCCGGTCTCTTCCGTAAGTCAGCTAAGCATTGAGTCCCAACCCTTTTCTTTTCTCGATAATATGATTTGTAATAAGTTGGGCCGCTTTTACAGGATCGGGTTCCACTGCGAAGCATGCGCCAAACACGTCGTTCAACCCTGAGGTGGCAAGTTCGACGACTTTCTTGCTTCCCAGTATAGGGGGCATCACCCCAAGCACTGTAAAGATTCCGCTGGCCATAGCATAAAACGCGATAGTCGCGGCCTTTTCGGAATACCATTCAGGGGCAGCTCCAGCAAGCGGCAATTTATCAATATCTACACCGAGCGTATTTGCAAGTGCACAGGCAATTACGATTATACGGGAATTATCCACACACGAGCCCAAATGCAGTGACGGCGGAATATTCAGAAGTCCGCACACCTCCCTCAGTCCCGGCCCGGCCATCTCTTTCGCCTCCGGCACCTGTAGTCCAGCCTTGCCTGCCGCAACATTAACGCATCCTGTCGTAAGTACCAGGATGTCATTGGCGATAAGGCGTTTGATAAGTTCGACATGCCCGGAATCCTGCTTTATCTTTGGGTTGTTACAGCCGACCACACCGACGGCGCCCTTTATTTTGCCTGCCTTGATAGCGTCGATCAACGGCGTCAGGGTTCCGCCCAGCGCTCCCACTATTGATTCCACCGAAAACCCTGTCATGTTCCTGACAGGCGCGACAGGGATGTATACTTTGTCCTTGTTTCTGCGGCTAAAGTTCTCTACAGATTCTTTCACTATTCTGAATGCCTGTTCTCTGGCATTCGCCGGCGTAAATTCAACATGCTCCATAAAAGGGAACTTTGCTTTGTCCGAGGTCGTGTACATCTTAGTATGATAGCACTGCGCCACCTGTCCCAATGACGGCATGATGCACTGGTAGTCAACGATCATGGATTCCACGGCTCCGGTAACCATAGTCAGTTCAGTCATAAGATGGTTTCCGGCCATCGGGATCTTCTTTCGCATCATTATCTCGTTGCCCGTACAACAGAGGCCTGCGAGGTTGATGCCCTTTGCCCCCATGGATTTTGCCAATTCAATCATCTCTTTGTCATCAACTGCGAGCCCGACCATTTCGGAAACCACAGGACTATGGCCATGCACCAGAATATTAACGTAATCCTCTTTCAGTACTCCCAGGTTGACTTCGGAAAAACCGGGTTTGGGCGTTCCGAAGATGATGTCCGACAGTTCCGTACCGATCATGGACCCGCCGTAGCCATCGGCAAGACTGTTTCTTACCGAATGAAGCAGTATGGAGACATATTCATTGTCCACACCCATGTGCGTGCGATGCATGGTCTCCGAGGTCTCCCTGTCGATACCCCGCGGTATCACTTTCAGCTTTTTCCATAATTCACGCCGTTGTTTGGGGGCCCTGTTTATGAGCGTGATCTGTTCCTTCTTCATCCCGTAATCTTCCATCATGGCCTCTGCCAACCGCTTGGCAATATCCTCATTCCCAAGTCCCGCTGTGTCGATGCCATATTCAGCAGCCACCCTCTTGAGCTTGTCCGCATCTCTGATAGTGTAACCCGGAGCCGAGCCTTCGCCTATTTTGTGCAATACTTCAACCAGATCGCGGCCGTGGTCTGAATGGGACGCGGCCCCTGCTGCAATCATGCGCGCCAGGTTTCTTGCCACCATAATGTCAGCATCTGCGCCGCAGACTCCGTATTGGGGTCCTTCACCAAACGGATCAATACGGCATGGACCCATGACGCATATCCGGCATGACACCCCCAATTCACAATATCCGCACTGAGGCTCTTGCTTCTTGAATCGGTCCCAGACAGTTTCAACTCCGTCTTCATGAGCCTTTCTGAGTGTCAGTTGGGCGTCTTTGCATATGGAAAGCTTCTCGTATTCACTCATGACTGCTTCCTCCTTAATTCTTCCAATCTGTGTTTATATGCAGTTAAGGACTGATATGGGCCTTTTTCCTGTTCCTTTGATCTTATGCCAAGATAGACCAGGGAGGAGATTTCATCTGTATCCCTGTCCATTACTTTATTATAGTCTTCGAAAAGAAGGGCTCCGACCTTGCAGACCTCGACGCAGGCAGGCGACTGGCCTTTTTTCTGCCGCACGATGCATTGGTCGCATTTGTGGGCGGCTGTCTTATTGTTGCTATAGACATGATACCTCACTACGCCGAACGGACAGGCCATCGCACACATGCCGCAGTTTATGCACCGGTCAGGGTTGATGAGGACCATACCGGTTGAAGGTTCTCTGAATATGGCCTTTGGGAGACATGCCATCTCGCAGGGTGCGGGGTCGCAGTGCCTGCATTTGTTCGGGAAGGTGTCTTTGTCTTTAGTCAGCCCGATATGAATCCTCGGTTTCGACAGGACCGGTTCGTAGGGTGCGGCATGGGGAGAACCGCTGATCGAGTGCTCTACCGCGCATGCAAAACAGCATTGAAGGCATCCCACACAGCGCTCAGGTTTGACAACGACCACTTTCATAACGTCCTCCTTCAGAAAGGTCTGAGTATGTCCGCTATGCCCAATTCGCCATTAACCATCTTCACAGGATCGGCATTAAGCGGCATACCCTTCTTGATAAGGTTAATATAGATCCCTGCATCCTCCGGGCAGTTATAGAAAGCCATCCCTACCGGAACGTTGTCTCTTACCGCCAATTTCCGGAATTGTTTACGGTGAGGGAAGTGTTTTTCATATACGACAACCCCCTCCTCCTCCTTCGGCACTCCCCCGGAGATAAGGTGGAAGGAATGGGTTTTGAGACTGTTCATTCCGATGCTTCCGGCATATGGGGTATTGGCGCCCAAAATATTTAGTGCGGCAAAATAACCCTGCTCTACTGCAACAGGCCATAGGGCGTTGATCCACGGCACTTTCCGCGCCACATCGATCGTCTCGCAACAATCTCCTGCAGCGTAAACACCTTCTGCGGAGGTTTCAAGGAATTCATTGACCATGATTCCCAGATCAATCTTTATACCTGATTTCCTGGCAACATCGACCCTTGGTTTTACACCCTTTCCGACGACAACTACATCACCGTACACCTCGATGCCTGATTTAAGGGCAACAGCAACACTTTCTTTCTTGATGTTTATCTCTGCTATGTCATCCTGTGTACGTATGACAATGCCGGCATCCCGCATATCCTTTTCCACAAACCGCGCAGTCTTTTCATCCAAAACCAGAGAAAGAGGGTAAGGAGATGATACAATCATTTCAACCTTAACATTCCGCTCAAGTAATCCATAGGCGGCTTTTATTCCGACAAACCCGCCGCCCAGGACCACCGCACTGTTTTTAATATGTTGTTCAAGTTTTCTGGCATCATCCATGTAGCGCAAAGTGAAAGTTCTCTTTTTTTCGTCATAATAATCAGGTTTGACAGCGTTTGCACCAGTGGCAATAAGAAGCCTGTCATAGCTTATTTCCTTTCCGCTCGACAACGTCAACGACTTTTTATGTACGTCAATTGTCTCCACCTTTTCTCCGAAAATCAAATTAACGTTATCGGGGCAGGCAGATATGTCTTTTATGGTCATCTGTTCCTCCCGGACAATCCTGCCGAGATAGTGGGTAAGCATACACCTGCAGTACGGAGAGTATTTTTCTTCTGATATTGCGGTGACATTAACTTGAGGTGAGAATTTTAAAAGAGCATCAAGGCATGACAGCCCGGCGGCACTCAGACCGATTATGACAGCATTCATGCTACAAACCTCCTTTTTTGAAGGCAGAATTTAGAAGGCGTCTCACATTTCTCTTTCCTGTCTTTCAGTCAAAGTCTATCTCATGGACTGGAAGGTGTCAAGACACCACCTTTTCCCTGTGCGAGCAGATAAACTTTCCGTATCTGTAGCACATAAACTGTGACAAAACTGTGGCTGCCTGTGTGGCTGTCTGCCCGTTGCCTCACGTAAAAATCTAAATGAAATGTATTCGTTGCGTCATGTCAAAAATCTATATGAAATAATTGTATCATTTATGCCGCGTTTTGTTGTTTTGCATGTTTCCTTTTGGCTATCTGAAAAAGCTTTTGCTGCAATCTGATGATTTTTCTTTTTAGCGCTGCAGGGTTAAGCGACGAATATATTTTCTTCAGTTTTTCTTTATCTTCTTTCGACACTTGTGGAGAATCAAGGACTCTCTGATATGGCGTTTTAGGCTTGTCATACTTCTTAAAGACTTTGCTGCCGATCCTCGTTTTTTCCAGGAGCTTCATTGATGGCAAAAAGAAGTTAGCATGCAATCTCAGAGAGCAATATAGCTCATTAAGAGTTTTCAATTCCTGCTCTGTATCGTAGCGGAGATACCCTACAGCTCGCCTCACTACGGAGTAGTTTTTCTGCTCTACATAGCAGCCGTCATTCTTACGATAACTCCTCGATCTCGTAAAGGTTAGCCGCTCTTCTTTGCAGTAGTTGACCAGATGATGATTTATGAATTCACCCCCGTTGTCTGAGTCTATTCCCAACAATGGAAAAGGCAGTCTCTGCCGTATATCAGTAAGCGCTTCAAACACCCATTTCTGTGCTTTGTTCCGCACAGCTTGTGTCTCGGTCCATCCTGTGCAAACGTCAGTTACATCAAGAGTCTGGGCGAAATCCCCCTTGCTGTTGCCTCCGTCATGGCCCACCAGATCAACTTCCACAAAACCAGGCTGGCCTTCATCCCATTCTGAAAATGTTCGTATCGGGATCTGGCTCTTTAGTAATGTCCCAGGCTTCGTCAGAGACCTGCCTTTCAGCGTAAGTTTCTTGCGCTCTTCTTTAAGCAGACGATCTATCGTAGAGGCGCTTATACGCAAAAGTTTCTGGTGTGTGTCCTCGTCAAGCTCAAGTTCATGGTGCCGCTGCAGACGATCGATAATCTCCCCGAGCACCGGCTTCATTCTCTTGCCACAGATACGATCAAGTATGAACCAAATTGTTATGAGTGTCATCTTCACTTTGTCGCCATAAGTCTTCGTGTATTTCCGTTTTGTTTTGAGCCTGGGATCGCCCACAAGAACTACTCGTGAAGAAATACGTATCTTCCTGCCGTAGTTCTTCAGCACAGAGGAGGCATAGCAGCGATTGTAACCGGTTAACTGAACAAACTCATCAAGCATACCCTTTTTGTCTTTCTTGCGTGCCCTCTGGTACCTTTTGGCAAGTTCTCCTGTTACTGACTTTCTTACCTTCATCGTTAGCCCCATTTCCGCCCCCTTTATGCCATATAGCGCCAGGAGACATTGTAATTTTTTCGTTTAGATTTTCATCTTGAGGCAACGATTCGGTTTCATTTAGATTTAACGTGGCGCAATTCGGTCTGTTGACTTTTTATAAATTCAGAGTAACATCGAGATTAAGACGACTAATATTTGTGACTTTATGGTAGGTGTGTTATGGCAAATAAAGAATCAAAGGAACTGGTGAATGTTGAACCTGCCAGGCCGCTTTCTCCCTTCCCGGAGAGAAAAAAAGGTTTTAATCGAATAAGGAAATGGCGTTGACCATGCAACTGCTGGAGATAAATGATGTTATATTTGAGGCCGGCGACAAAAGAATTCTTGACGGGTTTTCCATGGACATAAAACCATCTGAAGTCCATGCCCTCCTTGGGACGAACGGGACCGGCAAAAGCACACTCGCATACCTGGTCATGGGGTGTGAGGGATACAGGCCGACCTCAGGTGAGATAGTATTTGACGGCAAGGTGACCAATGACCTGAGAATCCATGAAAGGGCCCAACTTGGCATAACAATGGCTTGGCAGGAGCCCGTGAGGTTCGAAGGCATCTCGGTGAGGGATTACCTCACCCTTAAGACCAAAGGGGCCGACCCCTCTTTCTATCTCCAAATGGTAGGGCTGCATCCCGATCTTTACCTGCATCGTATGGTTGATAAATCCCTGAGCGGCGGTGAAAGAAAAAGGATCGAGCTTGCCTCCGTCCTTGGACTGAACCCGAGGCTTGCCGTTCTCGATGAACCTGATTCAGGCATAGATATGCTTTCAACTCAGGATATTGTTAACGTCATCAATGCATTCAGGGAAAATGGCGCGTCGGTGCTTTTGGTTACACACCGGGAGGAGATTGTGGTAATTGCTGATCGGGCATCTCAAATCTGCAATGGAAGAATAGTCTGCTCGGGCCACCCCGAAGAAGTGGCAGAATATTATAAATCAAGAAAATGTCTTGTCTGTGACGGGGAGATGTGCGTTTATGTCTGAGCTTGACGCATTGATGGAAGCGTTCGGAGAAGCGGGCGGCGATAAAACAGTTCTTGCAAGTGACGATATCGCCCACCTTGTCGCAAGCGGCCATAAACTGCTGAGCATGAAAAGCGTGGACGGTCTTGAGGTTGACGCAAAAGAGACTCTGACAGGCATCAGCGCTAAGGTTACGGTGAAAGAAGGAGTAAAGATAAAGAATCCTGTGCATCTCTGTTTCGGAGTCCTGCACAACAAAGGCACTCAAAGGATAAAGATGGATGTGAAACTCGAAAAGGACTCATTTGCGCATTTTATCGCCCACTGCATCTTCCCAAAGGCCGAGAAGGTAAAGCATATCATGGACGCGGTAGTTGAGATCGGTCAAGGTGCGGAAATGAGATATTCTGAGACACACTATCACGGGCTGTATGGGGGAATAGAGGTTGTTCCGAAATCTGTTGTGAAAGTGGGCAAGAGCGGCAGATATTTCACAGATTTTACGTTGACCACGGGACGAGTCGGTAAACTCGACATAGATTATTCTGTTGAAGCTGGAGAAAATGCAGTAACTGAACTCACAGCAAGAGTATTCGGTCATGCGAATGACGATATAAAGATAAAAGAAAAAGTTATCCTTGCAGGGGAAAATTCAAGAGGATTGATAAAGACAAGGGTTGCTCTTGAAGATGAGGCTAAAGCAGAGGTTACAGGCATCACTGAGGGAAATGCAGCTGGTGCAAGGGGTCATGTGGACTGCATGGAAATCGTCAAGGATAAAGCGGTTGCAAAGGCTATACCGATAGTAAATGTCACAAATCCGCTTGCAAAGGTGACCCATGAGGCTGCAATAGGGAGCGTTGACAAACGCCAGATGGAAACACTTATGGCGCACGGGCTGACACCGGAGGAGGCGGTGGATGTGATTGTAAAAGGTATACTGAAATAATCCTCTCTTTCACAAAGCCGGGACATTTCTTGACACATTCCCCATCATGGCTTTCCAACCGGGAGCAATAAAATTTCCGGGTTATTTTTTGTTTATCCATTGCGGGTCTATCTCTCTTAAGACACTATTCTTTATGCCGTTGAATTTTTCCTGGAAGTTCGGGACTAACTCTTTCAGGATCATTTTTACAGCCTCGATCTCTAATTTCAGGCAGTCTACCGCCTCCTCCAGATCAAGTCTCACTTTTCCCTCGGCTTCTCCCAAAAGATTAATCTCTTTCTCTTGGAGATTGATTTTCTCTTCCAACTCTAATTCCTTTTTTAACATACAACACCTCCGTGCAGGTGAAGCAGTGATAACTACAGGTTATTCTGATTTAATATCCATTACCCTAAACGCGACAAAAGCTCTGCCAACAGAGCGGTCCGAACGTCGATACAGTATCTCCGGTGGAACTCATGCTTGATGTCGCCTTCGCGGTGAATGCCTTCGGCCTTAAACTTCTTTATAAACCCTGTCAGATCTTCCCATACATGCCAGGGAAAGATAACCCACCTCCATTTAATGACCTTACGGACAAAATAGTCGGGAACCACTGCAGAACAAGTCTTGTGCAGTAATACTGCTGTCCTGACTTCTTTCGGTCCAAATTTCTTCAAATACATAACAGAAACCCTAAGAGTTTCACCCGTGTCGGTTAAGTCATCCACCAATAAGACTTTTTTACCGCCTATCTTTACATTAAGTGGGAATTTGACAATCGCCTTCTCCCGTTTTAATGCAGCCATTCTCCAGTGTTCAACCTTTATAGCGGTCAATTCATTCATTGACAAGTAGTCACAAAGTATCCTGGCAGGGACATAGCCTCCCCTGCCAATGGCTATTATGATATCAGGGACATACCCGGAGTCCTTTATAGTCCATGAAAGCCTTTTTGCATCCCTTTGAACAGCCGACCATGAAAGAATCTCGCACCTGAATCCTCCCAGGGAGGGCAGCGTCATAACGCACCTCAGAAAAAGGCCTGTTAAAAACCGGCCCGAAATAAGCACTGCATTACGAGAGCACTTCATCTACTTTTACTTTTCAGATACAATCCTGCGAAGTACGAAAATTTGGAGCTTCATGATTCTAAAATACAATCCCGGCATATCCCACTGCCATCTGGAATTCGCCTTCTGGCATTACGTCATAGCTTGTAGTGTATTCGAGGAGGTACCCCTTGTCGGCCCCCATGGCCCCTGCCGCTGCTACCGTTGCTGCAAGCGCACCCGGACCGCATGCATTGCCGTTCCTTTCAGCCTCTTCCCTGATTTCTGCAGATTTCATATCCAGGGCAAGCTCTATCATCCTGCGGTCGTTCTCCCTCATTAGTCTTCTAGCTTCGTCCCCACGGCCGAAGGGCGTAAAACCATAAGCGGCCCCGTAATGAGTGAGGTCGGTTGTTCCGACAACAACTATTTTCTTGCCGATTCCCGATACGGCCTCGCCGATCTTCCGCCCTGTCACGTGTGCATCATCAGAAGGGACCGAAACAGGCACAATCTTCGCATCAGGACACAGGTATTTTATGAAAGGCACCTGGACTTCTATGGAATGTTCACCTTCATGTGCAGCAGCGTCCTCCAAAATGTCTACGCCCGGAAACTCAAGCAATCTCTCGGCAACCTCTTCATCGATCTGCACTTCGCCCAATGGCGTTTCCCAGGAACCGTGTGCGTAAAGTGAATTTCCCGTCGGTCCCAACGTATGGACAGAGCCTAACAGTATGAAAGTGTCAGGGTCCATCTTCACCCTAATACATTTAAAGACCTTTGCGGCAACTGCGCCGGAAAATATCCATCCCGCATGCGGCACTATACCGGCCACGGCTTTCATAGCCCCGCCCGGGACTTCATATCCCTCTAGGAATTTCTCTATCTGAGCCTTGCAATCTCCTGGATAAAATTGTCTCGCACAAGGTTTTCTCGCAGCCATACTGACACCTCCGAATGAACATAATCTGCCCCTTCTTGCTTTAATTGTAGCTCTTGAAAAGTGTCATGTCTATCCCTGGTTTGTTATTATTGACAACCGTTCATTATTGGTGTATAAAAAAATTAGAGGCTTCTTAAAATCAAGGAGGTGCACCCATGCCCAGCTATGTCATTCTGAGCAAGTTAACGGATGAAGGTAGAAAGACCATCAGGCATAAACCTGAAAGGATAGTTGAGGTCAACAAGGAAATGGAAGCGTTGGGGATAAAAGTCAAAGACCAGTTCGCCGTGCTGGGCCCATATGATTTCGTCAATATTGTCGAAGCCCCGGACAACAATTCAATAATGAAGATGTCGATGGAACTCGGTTCAAGAGGGTCCGTGCAGTTGCTCACACTGCCGGCAGTTTCAGCGGATGATTTTGTAAAACTTCTAAAATAGGCGACATTCTATAGTACGGCCCCCTGCGTGCCTTTCCTCTACGCGGTATACAAAGGTCGATGACAAGGAAAGATTTTCAGGATAACGAACATGTTTGCGAAAGGGAAGTGCCATGTCCTCCGTAAGGTATGAAACCACTAAGTCACGAGGCGGCTGAAGGAAGAGTAAACCCCAAAGGCATTCCCTGCTTATATTTAGCGACTAACAAAGAGACAGCTATGGAAGAGGTTCGTCCGTGGATGGGGTCCTTTAATCTGTGTCGGACAGTTTAGAACTTGTACCCGATACTACAGTTCTTTACGAGCGCCAAAGATCGTTGCTATGCCAAGACTCATTGGATGAACGGTCACACTGTTGAAATCACATTTTTCAATGATCTGCTTGAACTCGCCGGCTAAAGGGAATGCCTGGATCGACCTGGGAAGATAATTAAAGGGCATATCAGTATTGAGAAACCTTTTCGCTACGGATGGCATAATCTTAAAACAATAATAGTTGTAGAACGGCATTAACCACTTTTTTTGGGGGCGTGTCAGTTCAAGACAAAAAAACCTCCCGCCCGGCTTAAGCACCCTGTAAGCCTCGCGCAGTGCTATCGAGGTGTCAAAAATGTTCCTCATACCGAAAGCCACGGTAACGACATCGAATGCGTTATCATCAAAAGTGAGGGCCTTGGCATCGGAAAGGACGAAAGAAATGCCCGGAGCCTTGGAACTAAGTCTCTTCCTCGCCACGTCCAGCATCTCTTCACAAAAATCGGCCCCTACAACTGATCCCTGCGCTCCAACCTCCCTGGAAAGCAGGGCTGCCAGTTTTCCGGTGCCTGTGCAGACATCAAGCACTTTTTCCCCGCTCCTGATTTCTGAGAGTGATACGACCCTTTTTCGCCACATCGAATCCATACAGAAACAGAATAGTGAGCTTAAAAAGTCGATCTCAGGGGCTATTGATGCAAATATATTCTTAACAAAGGCATCTCCGGGATGCAACGACGTTTTCATCATAAGGTATATTAAAGCACAAATTTTTCTCCCGTGTCCATAACTTTCCGGAACCTCGCTTTTTTGAATGCCAGATCAATAATCCACGGAGCGCCGGCTACTGATGCAAACATATGGAATGCCATGGCGTTTTCACCATAAGAGCAACCTGAAGAGTTTTAAAAAATTGAGCCTCAATCCTTTAATAGGCCAGTCAAGTTCATGCTTATCACACAGAGAATCGAGACTGTTGAGGTGAAGCATTTCAGCCTTTGTTTCGTCATCTATCTGACTTGAACTGTCGATCCGCTTAATAAGCACCTTTGCCCTTTTAATATGATTTCTGATCATTTCCGCCTTTTCTTTTCCGAGGACCCGATATTTTTCCTTGATGTCGAGGAGCAGGAGCGCCGCGTCATAAGTGGCCCGGACTATATCGTCCCTTTTCATCCATTCGGTCTCGTAATTCAGCGTATATTTCCAACTCGGCATGAGCATGGCGTGCCTATGCTCTTTCAGAGTCTTATAGAAGAGACGGTAGCCAAACTTATGCGGTTCCTCAAAGATGCTGCTGCCTGGGTCAATGAAAGGCGCCAGGGGGGCGATCATGGGAAGAATTCGCCGCGAGCCGCCGAATTTCTGCAAAAGCTCTTCGCAGTACTTCACGGTATCCATAACCGACTCGTAATCCTGATAGGGCAGGCCTATCATGAAGAATATATCGATCCTCTTGCAGCCGGCATCGAGCAGCGTCGCTATCATGCGTTCCATATCCTTGTTATCATAGTGCTTCCCGAATGTTTTTCTGATTTTCGGATCGTGGGATTCCGGTGATATCTCGACATTGAAGTTTACAAGACAATCTGCAGCCTTTCTTATAAAGCTTTCGGGTGGAGGATTAAAGAATTCTATTGTTACCTCGTTTTCTATCCGATATTCTTTAACGGCATCCAGAAATCTTAAGGCATACTGCTCACCAGCCTGCAGCAAGTCCCCTATCACCATAACTGGAGCGCCTGTGAACTCCGAGAGCTTTCTGATATCCCCTGCAAGAAGTTCCGGAGACCTGAAGCACGGCTCTTCCCTTATGCAGTACCTTTTGAAAGATGAGCGTGATCCTGCGCACGAAGCGCAGTTATGGTTGCACCCCCTGCATTGGAACACCGCCGTAACAGGATAGGACAGCCAATACCGAAAAGGGATATACCCTGACGGGTCTCGGTATTTTATCGCCATCCTGATAAGATGGAGGTAATCAAAATTGACACGATCCAGGTCATCCGGACTGTTGGAAAACTCATTAGTGATCACTCTGCCGCTTTGGTCTCTCCAAACAAGGTTCGGTACGCGATCAAAGCCAGCGCCGGATTTTATCGCCTCCATAAGCATCCTCAGAGGCTCTTCTGTCGAGTCGCCCAGAACGATGAAATCAATGAAAGGATATTCAGACATTATTTCGCTGTGATAATACGTGGCAGAGAGGCCGCCGAGAATGACCGGCTTGTCAGGATGGTGTTTTTTTAGCATTTCCGCGAGGCTCAGGCTTCCGTCCACATGGGGGAGCCAATGAAGATCGACGCCAAAGGCCAGCGCCCTCAGCTTTTTCACGAACTTCACAGGGTCGAAAGATTGAGCTATGAGCATCTTCATAGCAAGGTTTACAATTCTAACCGATATCCCATGCCTGTGCAGGTAGTCTGAAATCGTGAGAAACCCGGTGGGGTAAATCTCAAATATCGAAGATGACGGCACAACATCGCTTACAGGGCCGTAGAAGCCGGGCCGCTCCCGGAAATTAAAGACACTCGGCGGATGAAGCAGGATCAGGTCTGGTTTGGACATGGATTATATTATACACTGCTTTTTGCCGGATTTGGTTAATCGAATTGCATCACCAAAAATATATTTGGAAATGAACCATTGCATCACGTAAGAATCTACTCGAAAACTTGCCGTTGTCTCATTATCATAAGTATACTGATAGAAGGTGGTGCAGATGCGTGCATAGTCGTTTGACATGTTAGAAGGAGGTCATATGAGGTATGCATTTTTTTATCTGGCGGTCCTGCTGGTTTTTATGTGCTCGCAAGTTTCAGCAGCCGATATGAGGAATATTGAATTGACCGATGGGAGTGTTGTATCGGGCGAGATTATCTCATTCAGCAACGGTATCTATACAATTAAAACAGAGAGTCTCGGCATGCTGAACATAAGCAGTGCCCGGATACGCGCTATAAGTTCGAAGTCTCCTCAACCGCACACTGAAGTTGAACATGGTGATAGTTCCCCGTATAACCGGAAGTTCGATCCTCAGGTCAGGGATCTCCGGCAACAGATGCTCAACGATCCTGCATTGCTGGAACTGATTATGTCTCTGCAGGACAATCCTGAATTTAAACAAGCATTGCAAGACCCTGACATCCAGGAAGCGATAAGGACAGGCGATACTGGCAGGCTTGCCTCAAACCCCATAATTAACCGGCTGATCAACAACCCTGCAGTTCTGGAGATTTATAAGAAGGTCAACTGAGTTTTTTTATTACCCATTATAGAATTTGATTGACGAACTTCAGAGGATATGTTATGGTATGTACAGAACTTTAAAGGTTTTTGCGATCGTAAGAGGCCACAAAGACTTTGAACTTTGTGGCCTCTTTTTTATTTGAGTCCCTTTGAGGTTTGAGTTTTAAGATAAGGAGGAACGAAAATGGCACAAGGAACAGTGAAGTGGTTCAACGACAGCAAAGGGTTTGGCTTTATAACAGCCGAAGACGGAGTCGATACTTTTGTACATCATACGTCCATTCAGGGCAATGGCTTTAAGAGCCTTGCCGAAGGTGACAAAGTCAGCTTTGATACTGAAAAGGGACCAAAGGGTCCCAAAGCAATCAATGTTGTTAAACTGTAGTTAACCGGAGAAGGCTCCTTCCATCTGGATGGGGCCTTCTCATTTAAGGGAGGCACATGAACAACAAAAAGAACGCGGCCAGGGCAGAGAGAAGGCAACAGAAAATTGATGCAGGTTTAGTGGCCGCCGTCTTCCCCGAAGTTTCAAGCATCGTCATTAACATGACATACAATCAAAGGGGGATAAGAGAAGCGTTGCCGCGGATCGTTAATTTCTTTCCCAGCAGTTATGCTTTTTTCACGGTTGACTGTTTGAATAAAGAGTGTGTTGAAGGCGGGTTTGATTTCACCCGGATAATAAGCGGGATGGTTGGAAACCATAAAGCAACATCAAAAGGCGAACTCGGTTGTGAAGGCGGCCCTACGGCCGATCACTCAGATATTGTTTACGAAGTTGCCATACAATATTCATAAATAAGCATAAATCACACCAGCGAAGATATTAATCCAAATACTTACTCAACATTTGTTTTGCCCAGTACCAGCCGGCTATGCTGAAAACAAGGCTTGCGAGAAGTTCGGTCCCCAAGCCTACATAGCCGCCCAACCATCCGCCTATAATGCCAAAAACTGTGGAACTTACAGACTTTACAATAAATTTCATGTACTTACCGCCCGTTCCAATATATTTTCAATGGCCCAGCATGTTATTCAGCGTATCGCTCAGTTCCTGGAGCTTGTAGGGCTTTGTCAGACAAGCACTAAAGCCATAATTATTATAATCAGATACAATAGCATCACCAGAATAACCGCTCGATACAATGGCCCTAATCTTGGGATTGACTGCAAGCAGCCGCTCAATAGTCTCCCTTCCCCCCATTCCTCCGCGGATGGTCAGATCCAGAATGACAACATCAAAAGGATTGCCCGACTCCATAGCGGCTTTGTATTTCCCGACGGCTTCTTCTCCGTGTTCCGCGAACTCTACCTCATGATCAAGGGCCTTTATCATGTCTCCTGCAATATTCCTTATCAGTTCCTCGTCATCCATGAGCAGTATTTTACCCTTGCGAACAAAGGGAGAAGGGCCGGGAGCCTGCAGGGCCTCTTTTACAGCTTCAACTGCTGGAAGATAAACGTAAAACGTAGTACCCCTTCCCACTTTTGATGCGACATGAATTACACCACCATGGTTTCTGATGATAGAATAGCACGTTGCCAGTCCAAGGCCGCTTCCCTTCGCCTTAGTCGTGAAATAGGGATCGAATATTTTAGACAGGTGCTCATCAGAAATGCCGATTCCATTGTCCTGAACAGAGATCTCCACATACTTCCCTTCTTCCGGCAGTTGAGGGATTAGCTTTTTCGATGCATGCAGATTCTTTGCAGTTATCGCTATTGTGCCGCCCATGGGCATCGCCTGGTCGGCATTGAGCACTATGTTCTGGACCACCTGCCCGAGCTGCCCTTCATCTGCCTCCACATGCCAGAGGTCTGTGTCGAGTTTAATACGGTAATCGGCGCTGGAACCGCTCAACGCGAACCTCACTGAGTTCTCGATCACTGACTCGAGATAAATCTTCTTCTTGGCCGGCTTTCCGCCCTTTGAGAAGGTCAGAAGCTGTGTGGTCAGGGTTACAGACATATGCAGCGCTTTTTCAGCCTGATCGAGCATGGCAAGGGAGCGTTCCCTGTCGTCGTGAGCTATCTTGGCCATATAGATATACCCGAGCACCCCCTGCAGCAGATTGTTGAAATCGTGCGCAATGCCTCCAGCCAGCGTCCCGATCGCCTCAAGCTTCTGGGTCTTCAGCCGTTCCTCTTCAAGAAGGTACTTTTCCGTTATGTTTTGGACTGTCTCTATCGCCGATGTAATAGCGCCTGATCTATCCTTTATCGGAAAGGCCTTTGTCTCCACATACAGAATATCGCCTTTAGCATCCGGATGTCTGTGGGTCACGTTATAGGGTTCTCCTGTTTCAAAGACATGGCGAACGGCGCAATCTTCTCCCTCCTCAAAGCACGGCAGAAGAGATTTGTGAGATACCTCGTAGCAGTGCCCGCCGACAACATCGCGGCCTGTCCTTCCGACCTGGCTGCAGTATGCGTTGTTTGCCAACAGTATGCGGAAATCCCTGTCGATAGCGACAAAACCCTCATCAACGGTGTCAAGGATGTTCCTTATGAGTTTTTCGCTCTCCTCCAGTTTCATTTCGGCCCACTTGCGCTCGCTTATGTCCCTTACAACACTGAACAACACCTTCTTTCCACCGAGATCCATCGCCCTGGTGTTTACCTCGACCGGCATGGTAGAGCCGTCTTTCCTGCGATGACCCGATTCGAAGACATCATGACCGTACTGAATGACGTGTTCTATCCGTTCGGGCACACCACCAGAAAATTCCTCGGTAGCCAATTCGGCGAGGGTCATGGAGAGTATCTCTTCTTTCGTGTGCCCGAGACGTTCATAAGCCGTCCTGTTGGCGTCTATAATCTTTCCTTGCATATCGATGATGAAGAAGCCATCCATGGCGGATTCAAAGAGGGTCCTGAATTTCTCCTCACTTTTTAGCAGTGCCTGGTTTGAGGACTGTAACTCCGCCGTGCGTTCCTTTACACGCTTCTCCATCTCTATCAAGGCCTTTTTTAGATTCTCCTGAGCCTGTTTCAGCTCGGTTATGTCTCGTACCGAACTGATAATTACAGTCTTGCCTGCAATCCGGGAGACGAGCGCATGGACTTCTATAGGGAGCACTGTTCCGTCCTTGCGCAGATAGGCTGATTCAAATAGAGCTTCCCCCTTATCCATGAGCATGGACATGTTAGGTTTAATTTTCTCGGCATATTCAGGGGGCTCGATATCATGAAGTTTTCGTGCAAGCAATTCTTCCCGCGTGTACCCGGTCATCCTCACGAGGGCGCTATTGAAGTAACGGAAATTGCCTTCAGGATCAAGCATCAGTATGGTGTCTGACGCATTTTCGAGCAGGGCAGCCTTGTTTTGGTTCTCTTCCTCCAGCAGTTTCCGCTTTGTAATGTCAATGGCAAAAACTACACACTGGTCTTTGAGTCCGCCCAACATGGCTCCAACAATCAGTGCCGGTACCAGGGACCCATCGCGGCGAATGAATTCCTTTTCATATGGCACACAGAAACCGGTTGCATTGATTTCTTCAATGCAGTGAAGGTCTCGCTCGATAAGCTCCGGCGGAGTTAAATCAACCCAGCGCGCCTGCCCGGCCCTCACCTCTTCAGTTGTGTACCCGACAAGGTCGCAGAAAGTCCGATTTGCTCCTGTCAGACGTCCGTCTGCGTGCCACAAAGCGATGCCAACTATGTCAGAATCGATCAGCCGCCTGAACCTCTCCTCGTTCAACCGGTTATTTGTGTCGGCGGTTTTTCTCTCAGAATCAGTATGTTCCAGCTCAGCAACTCGCCGGCGCAATTCCGCCACTTCATTAATAAGCTGCTCTTTTGTCTTAGCTTCATCTTTCATAATGACTGACAGGAGTTCGCTTTTTCAGAATAAGCTAAAAACAGCAAGAGAAACAGGCTTAAAGCGCTTCTCAAGATAGGGGTTTCCAACATTAAATGAGAATACCACGAAAAAAGGGAACATATCAATGCCCGCTGCGTCTGCATGCCGCGGAGTTAACAAGCGAATACAATGAAATAGCTATCCCTTAATTAAGATTCCCGCGGTCTTGCCGCAGAGAGTCTTCAATGACACTCTTTATCCCGGAAGCAATGACAAAGCAAAATTTGTAATGTTCACGTAACAAACCTCTGTTATAGTATACTGATTATGATTTGTCTCAGATATTTTTTAAAGTTCTTCAAAGGCAGGCATGCTTGAGTTTATTCGCTCCACCTATTTTCAGGACCTCCTAGACAGCTTTTCAGCCGGGGTTGTCATCTTCAACTCAGAGGGACTTGTTTATGCGGTGAATAAATCCGCATATTCCATTCTGGACCTCGACACGGGGGACCAACTCAGAAAGCGTTGGCCGGCACTATTTGCAGGGGTTGAGCAAAAGAAGCAGCTCGAAGAAATGGTCCGTGATGTTACAGAAAGCATGCGGCAGGCGCCGTACCATTGCACCGGCCGCTTCTCAGGCAAGGATGGGAGATGCCGCCATCTCTCCCTCTCAGCGTCTCCGCTTATATACCATGAGAAACTTTTCGGAATTGTGATCGAGATTAACGACATCACAAACATCGTCCTTTTTCATGAACGGGAAAAGAGCATCCTCCAGGAGAGAAACATACTTCAACAGGAACGGTACGAGGGGCTGCGGAAGATGTCCATGTCTGTTTCCCACCAGATCAGGAATCCCGTTACGATTATCGGGGGACTGGCGCAACGTCTTCCTAAAGAGCTTGCGCTCTCGAATAAACAGATGGGATATTTCGATACTATCAGGACATGCGTAAATCGGATGGAGGAAATTGTAACAGCTGTCTACGAATACTCTTCACTGAACGCTGTAGCACAACATTTGACCGATTTGGGTCTCGTCATTACCATGGCCAGAGAAGAGGCCCTTCTGCACTTTTCCGTATTGCCCGTAGAAGTCATTTGGCAAGTCGAGATAGCGCCATTTGAACTCCCTGCCGATCGTTATGGGCTATCCAGGGGAATTGCAGAAATCTTTGCAAATTCGATCGAATCCTTTGTCGCGTCTCCGGGCGTGATAAAAGTTTCGGGAGCAGTACATGAGGAATGCTACCGGTTGGAAATCACAGATACGGGCAGGGGGATACCCGAAGCCAACCTGAATTTTATTTTCGATCCTTTTTTCACGACGAAGACGGTTGGCGTCGGTATGGGGTTGTGCAAGGCTGAAAAGGTCATAAAAGACCACGGCGGCCGCATAACCGCAGGCATTGCCGACGGCGGTGGGACAAAGATATCCATAGAATTTGTCCTGCCGCGGTAATTTAGGCAGCGGGTCAGTTTGTTTAGTCTTTCAATTCAATCACCCGCATGTATTAAGAATTATCTGTGGTCGCAATTACTCGATATGCGGGCTGGACGTTTACCAGCCCACTACTGAGAACCCGGGTGCTCCAGAGTAAAAAAAACTGACCTACTACCTAAAGGATACATGGAATCATCGCCTTACTGACAGCACGCCGTCCATTTGCAAAATCTTATTTGCCAGCGAAACAATCTGGTTCCTGTTTTTGACCTCAAGCGTAAACTCAAGCAATGCCCGTTTGTCGTGTGTTGATACAGCCTGCAGGTGGCTGATATTCACGTTAGCTCCGGATATAAGCGCCGTAAGGCCCGCCAAAATGCCTGACTTATCCATGCTCTCTATATACAGTTTTACCGTTGTCGTAATATCGGCGTCCTGGCTCCATTCAACCTCAATAAGCCGTGCACTGTCCAGTGTAAGCCGCTCAAGATTGGGGCATTCCTTCCGGTGAATGGTCACTCCTTTCCCTTTGGTGATAAAACCTGCGATGCTGTCACCAGGCACGGGGAAGCAGCACCTGCCGATGTGATACATAACGTTGTCGATCCCGGTGATCGTGATGATACTTCTGTTTTCCTTGTGAGGCTTCGCAACCTTCGGGACGACTCCGGCCTCCTCCTTTTCGGGTACAAACCTGTTGACGACCTGGTGGGCGGAAACCTTCCCATAGCCGACAGAGACGTAAAGGTCCTCGATTGACATAAGGCTGAAGGATTTTATAATCTCTTCCATCTTTTCAGATTTAAGCACTGAAAGCGGCAGCCCGTGCCTCTTGATCTCATCTTCGAGGAGCTTGGTCCCCAGTTCGATGCTCTTTTTCTGTTCCTCGGTTTTCAAAAACTGTTTGATCCTGGCCTTTGCGCGTTGAGTTACCACAAACTTCAACCAGTCCTTGCTGGGGCTGTGCGTCGGGGAGGTAATTATCTCTATGACGTCTCCGCTATTTAATTGGTACCGCAGGGGCACGATTCTGCCGTTGGCCTTTGCGCCAATGCACTTGTGGCCGACCTGAGTATGAATGCTGTATGCGAAGTCAACCGGCGTGGAGCCTACCGAAAGCTCCTTAATGTCGCCTTTGGGAGTAAAAACATAAACCGTATCGGGGACCACCTCTCCCTTGACCGCCTCAAGAAACTCCTTTGGGTCGGAAATGTCCTTCACCAGATCACGCAGCCATGCGATAAACCGGGCGTTTTTCTTATCGATGTTGTCTTTTTCCTTGTACCGCCAGTGCGCGGCAATGCCCTCTTCGGCAAGTTCATTCATGTCACCGGAACGGATCTGAAATTCCACATGGTCTCCTCCCGGACCGACTATTGTAGTATGGAGCGATTGGTACATGTTCGATTTGGGAAGACTTATAAAATCCTTGAACCTGCCCGGTACAAGCGGCCAGAGAGAATGGAGGATACCGAGTATATCGTAGCAGTGGCCCACCGTGTCCGTGATGATCCTTAGTCCTATCACATCCTGGACCTGCTCAAAAGGGATCTTCTGTTTAATCATCTTCTGGTAAATGCCGTAATAATGCTTGACCCTGCCTTTTATTTTGCCGGGAATGCCGGCCAGCCTGAGTTTTTCCGAGATGATATTATTTACCTCGCCGATATAGCGTTCCTGCTCCTCCTTGCGTTTCGCAACCTTTTTTTCAAGCTCGCTGTACAGATCGGGCATAAGCGTCTTGAAGCTCAGGTCCTCGAACTCCGTCCTCATCCAGCCAATACCGAGCCTATTGGCCAGGGGGGCATAAATGTCCAGGGTCTCCCGTGCAATACTTCTCCGCTTTTCCTCGGGCAGATGTTCAATGGTCCTCATATTGTGGAGCCTGTCGGCGAATTTTATGAGTATGACCCGCACATCCTTCGACATGGCAAGGAGCATTTTTCTGAAGTTCTCGGCTTGGGCGTCCTCTTTAGTCTGGAACTCAACCTTTGACAATTTTGTCAAGGCATCGACTAAAAACGCGATCTCGGCGCCGAACATGTCTTTTATATCGTCGGTCGAGGTGCCGGTGTCCTCCACCGTATCATGCAGCAGGCCTGCGGCAATCGTTGCCGTATCTAGCTTCATGTCCGCAAGGGTGTCGGCAACCGAGAGCGGATGATATATATACGGCGACCCCTCAACCCGCCGCTGGCTGCAGTGGGCCTCCCCGGAAAATATATATGCTTTTTTTATACGCTCAACGTCCGCCTTCGGATTGTATGCTAATATTTTATCTATAACATCATCTATCGTAATCATGTTTGATTATAACTCCGCCCTATTATGTTATGATAGTAATTTATGGATACATTAATCATTCGGGGCAGCAGAGCGCTTAAGGGAGAGGTCGTAATCAGCGGGGCAAAAAATGCCGCGCTGCCCATTCTTGCCGCGTCCATTTTGGCCTCCGGCGAAAACAGTTTTACCGGAATCCCGGATTTGAGGGATATCGCTACAATGGGCAAGCTCCTTGCCACAATGGGTTGCAGGTTTGGATGTGACGACGGCACAGCAGTTATAGATAGTTCCTCAATAAACCATTTCGAGGCGCCTTATGAACTGGTAAAGACCATGCGGGCCTCTGTCCTGGTCCTTGGCCCGTTGGTCGCCAGATATGGAAGGGCGAGGGTTTCACTTCCCGGGGGCTGCGCTATCGGCGCCAGGCCAATAAATCTCCACTTGATGGGCCTTGAAAAAATGGGGGCCAAAATTAAGCTTGAAGGGGGATATGTCATTGCAAAAGCAAACCGCCTCTCAGGAGCATCCATTTATTTCGATACAGTTACCGTAACAGGCACGGAAAATTTGATGATGGCTGCCGCCCTTGCCAGGGGCTCCACTGTCCTTGAAAATGCAGCTCGGGAGCCGGAAGTCATAGACCTTGCCAATTGTCTCACCTCCATGGGCGCCAGGATAAAAGGGGCCGGCGAAAGCGTTATCGTAATAGAGGGGGTCGATGCATTAAGACCGGCTGAGCGCTATGAAGTAATTCCGGACAGGATTGAGGCAGGAACGTTTATGACCATTGCCGGCAGCTGCGGCGGCGATCTCCTGCTGAGAAATTGCAGGTCTGATCACATGGATGCGGTAATCATAAAGCTGAAAGACACTGGGATAGCATTTAAAGATACGAGAAAAGGCCTCAGGGTCACAGGACCGGAGCAGCCAGCAGCTGCCGACCTGAAGACAACGCCCTATCCCGGTTTTCCCACCGATATGCAGGCACAGTTCATGGCAATGATGACAGTCGCAAAAGGTACAAGTGTTATCAAAGAGACCATTTTCGAAAACAGATACATGCACGTTGCGGAACTAAAGAGAATGGGAGCGGACATACGTATCGAGGGCGGCACCGCCGCAGTCAAGGGTGTAGAGCGGCTAAAAGGAGCGCCGGTAATGGCGACCGATTTAAGGGCGTCGGCCTCTCTGGTAGTTGCCGCGCTCCGCGCCGAGGGTGAGACAACGATCAGCAGAATTTACCATCTGGACAGAGGGTACGAAAAAATGGTTGAAAAGCTGCGGAAGATCGGCGCCGATATCTATAGGGCCCCCGAAAAGTAGTAAGGGTTCACTTCTTAAACATCTTCCTTAATTCGTCAAGAGAAATGACAATTCTCGTCGGTCTTCCGTGGGGGCAGCTGTGGGGGTTGTCCGTTGCTTCAAGGGATTTCAATAACCCGGTCACCCTGGTCCCGTCAGGGACCTCCTTTCCCCTGATTGAACTATGGCACGCCAGGCGCGCGGCAATCGACTTTCTTATTAACTCAACCGGTCCGGACTCCCCAACATGCCCGGCAGATCCCGAAATGTTTTTTGAGGAGCTTTTCCCGGGAATTTCCAGGATGGCTGCTGCGACATCACTCACAAGAGAGGCAAGATCGGCGTCCCTGAGCACCTCCGGAATGCTCCGTATGAGAATTGTATCGTGACCGAAATCCTCCGCCTCAAGCCCCACCTCGTTAAGCAGGTGCAAATGCTCAAGAAGGACAGCATATTCACCGCGCTGCAATTTTACCTGCAGGGGGAAAAGCAGGCGGTAAGCCTGGAGGTCCCTTCTTTTCAGAAACCTTTCGTAGTTGACCCTTTCGTGCGCAGCGTGGTAGTCAAGCAAAACCAGCCCTCCGACAGCGGCAACTGCGACAAACGTATCGCCGAGGTAAAGAAGCGGGGCCGGACCCGTAGAGAAGGTCTCTATCTGTTCGGAAATAAGTCCCACCGGAAGTGTCGTTCCGGAAAAAATAGGGACAGCGACCGTTTTTGTTTCAAAATCGGTCGCTGTCCCTATTTTTTCCGGGTCAAAACCCACATCAGTAAAACAAAATCCGGCATCTTTTTTTAACCCTTCCTTAACGGCATGGCACACAAAATCAAATATGCTGACCTTTTGCGCAAAGCGCACTTCTCTTTTGGCCGGATGCACATTGAAATCCACCTGGCCTGCATCGATATCGAGGAATATAAAAAATGCCGGATGCTTTTCCCTCGGGACCATTCCTTCATACGCCTTGCAAACAGCATAGGCAACTGACTGGTCCTTAACAGGCCGTCTGTTTACAAAGATAAACTGGGTATTCCTGTTATTTTTCATATGCGCCAGCCCGCTCGTAAACACGCTTACAGTCACCCCCGTATCCGCTGCATTAGCTGGTCCGTGTTCGATAAGCCCGTCGATAAAATCCTTGCCGTAGAGCTGGAGAAGCCTCTCTCGCAGAGAAGCTGCGGCAGGCAAACTGAATACTTCGCTGCCGTCCATTCTCAAAACAAACATTAAATGGGGATGGGACAAGGCCTCCCTGGTGACAGTATCAATTATGTGGTAGTTTTCAGTAGCATCCGATTTGAGAAATTTGCGGCGCGCAGGAGTGTTGAAGAAAAGTTCCCTTACCTCGATACTGGTACCCGCAGCAGCACAATCTTTGACCGATACTATTTCTCCCCCGGCAATCTCAACACAAGTCCCCGCGGCTCCGGGACCATATCCACCGCTTCGCACCGCTGTCATCAGCGTCATCTTTGAAACAGCTGCTATGGAGGAAAGGGCCTCTCCTCGGAATCCCATTGTCTTAAGATTGAAAAGGTCCTGCTCGTCTTTTATCTTGCTGGTAGCATAGCGCTCAAACGCCCGCACTGCATCCTCTCTGTCCATACCGGTGCCGTTATCGGAAACATGAATAAGCTTCTTACCTGCGCGGACTGTCTCGACCGAGATGCGAGTTCCTTCGGCATCGATGGCATTTTCGATAAGTTCTTTGACAACTGAGGCAGGGCGTTCAACCACTTCACCAGCTGCAATTTTATTGCGAAGAGGCACTGGCAGGACTGTAATCACCGACATATGTTATTTTAACACAGAAGGAAGATTCTGCAAAAATTGTGGTAGTGGGTCAGTTTGTTTTTGCTCTGGATCACCTGGGTTCTCAGTGTGGGCAGTAACGCCCTGCCCACCTATAGAGAAAGTCGACAATAGATAATTTTCAATACATGCCGGTGGTCGGAATCGAAAGATTAATTGATACAGAGCCATTGCTGTCCAAGATAATCTGACATCATTTTAACCATCCCTGTAAAATAAGTCTTTTAGACAGACAAAATCGCCATATCGAGACCAGGTTACCCTTCCATTTTTTTTCAAGCTCATTATGCTGTCCAATTTCAAAAACTCAATGCAATTTGCTCTGCGTCTCCAATCATAGGCGGAGCCGCATAAGGGTTATCAATCCAATGCCATAAGTCCCTGTACGCAAACAGATTATATCTCAACATTGCAACCATATTGCTCAGTGACCACCCAAAGGTTGACCTGAACTTCATATATTTCAGCACCAATATCGCTATCAATGCTGTCCAAATCTGTATCATCAATGCATTCGGGGTGGTTCCCACAAATGTCTTTATTTTGAGATTCTGTTTGATCGTCTTAAAAAATATTTCAATCTGCCACCTGTCTTTATATATGGCTGCGATAGTAGTAGCTCCGAAGCCCAAGTGATTTGTCAAAAGGACGATTACCTTATCGTTCTCCTCATCCCATACCTCTATCCGCCGCAGTGCATTAGGACACAGCTTCCTTGAGTAATACTTCTCAAAAGTGATAAGCTCGTCCCTGAGAATATTTCTGTTCTTGGGCACCATTCTTTGCTCTACTGCTTTGAAATATGCATTGTCTCTCTGACGTGTCACAAAGTAAACTCCCTCCTTAGTCCATCTGCCATAAAGCTCATAATCGGTATACCCACGATCCATCACCACAATGGAGCCAGCTGGAAAGAAAAGTGTTTGGGCAATATTTACTTCATGCACTCTGCCCTCAGTAATATGAGCAAATACCGGTAAATACCCGTCATGATCCAACAGTAAATGCAATTTTACCGCTCCCTTTGTCGTTTTGTACTTCGCCCAATCGAACAAACTTGTGCAGAGTTGGATCACTGTAGCATCAAGACTGAAAAGTTGATTCCTGAATCTGAATTTCCTCTTGCCTTCCCCCATTACATGGCACCTGGCTAAAAACCGATAAAATATTTGCTCATACAACTGCCAAGGTCTATGCTCATTTGCATATGACAGTGTTGATCGATTCGGAGCCGAGGACACACCGAGATGTTGAAGCTTCCCCATGCAGCTGGCCAGTCCTCCACATATCTCTCTTAATGAATGAGCCTGACCCAACTGACAGAAAAGCATACCAACAAACTGCTGCCAGCACGTAAATCCCTTCGCACCCTTTTCCGATCCAGTATCATGCACCGCTTCGTAAAATTCTCTCTTCGAAAATAACTGTAGAATCTGCCCAAAAATACTGCTAAACTTATTCATCGGAAGCCTCCTTAACAGATAGTTTTTCTTTCGCAAGATAATTTTACCTGTTTTGGGGCTTCCGCCCTAAAATTTATTTTGGACAAGTCTGATACAGAGCAAAAACAAACTGACCCATTGCCACAATTGTTCACTTACCGGAGGTGAGATTGATAGAGTGCCCGGGTAGTCGTGGACGTACTGGATTTCGGCAGCGTCCAATTTTTCTTCTTTACCAGTGCAACCCTTTTAGGGATAAACTGTTGCGTGCATTCAAGCGTAAATGGGGTAGGACGTTGAGGCTGTAGGAAAAGTCCCTAAAGGCTTATAATATACCATTCATCTTGTTTGAAGATGGGATCACACCGCTGCGCAGGAGGGAGAGTGGCGAGATATAAAGAGTACGACTATACTCAAGGCAAGTTCATACCGGTGCATTTCGACAAGCAGATTCTTCCGGGCACATTCGAGTATACCCTTCATTACCTGATTGACAACGAAATAGACATGAGCATATTTGATGATAGATACAACAACGACGAAACTGGAGCGCCTGCATACGATCCAGCAATATTATTAAAGATAGTCCTGTATGCATATTCACGAGGTATTACCTCAAGCCGCAAGATAGCGCAATGCTGTGGGGAGAACATAATATTCATGGCACTATCGGCAGACACCCGCCCGCACTTTACGACTATAGCCGACTTTATATCCTCGATGAGCCAGGAGAGTATAGGGTTGTTTCTGGAAGTACTGCTGATCTGTGATGAAATGGGGCTGATAGGCAAAGAGATGTTTGCGGTAGACGGCTGCAAGCTGCCGTCCAATGCGTCTAAAGAGTGGAGCGGAACGAAAGAGGAGCTACAGAAGAAAAAAGCCAAGATGGAAAAGGCCGTCAGACAGATCATAGCCCGGCATAGGCAAATGGATGAGAACGAGGCAAACAAGGAAATAGTTGAGCAGGAACAGGGCTATGTTAAAACTCTAAAAGAGAGGGTCAGGAAGATAAAGGGGTGGATGAAAGACAATGACGACAAGCTTGGCAAAAGCGGCAAGCCTATAAAGAGCAACATAACGGACAATGAGAGCGCCAAGATGAAGACCTCACATGGAGTTATACAGGGGTATGCAGGAGTAGCAGTGGTTGACGGTAAACATCAGGTAGTAGTGCATGCGGAAGCGTTTGGCACTGGACAGGAACACGAATTACTGGAGCCGATGATAGAGGGCACGAGAGAGAACTTTAAGGCAATCGGCAATAAGAACGACGTGTTCAGTGAAGCACGGGTAACAGCGGACAGTGGCTTTCATACAGAAAAGAACATGGAGATGATAATAGAGCAGGGCATTGACGGCTACATAGCGGACACCCAGTTTAGGAAGCGCGATCCCCGGTTTGCAGATGTTGAACGATACAAGGAACAATTCAAGAAAGAGAGGAGCGGATATTGTGGAGTTAAAGGACTGTACAAACCGACAGACTTCATTCTAAGCGAGAACAAGTATTACTGCATATGTCCTGCTGGGAAGCGGCTATCCAGAAGTGGAGAAAATAAGAAAACAGAAAGCAATAGAGCGATAAGATTTCAAGGACGCAAGACCGACTGTAGCATATGTAATCTACGCGCACAGTGTTTAAGATATCCAGACAGGACGGCAGTCCGGAATGTATATTTTTATCAGGGCATCCTGGAAACAGAGGCTGAGACCTTTACCGAAAAGATGAGACGCAAGATAGATTCGATAAAAGGACGACTAATATACAACAAAAGGTTAGGAACAGTTGAGCCTGTATTCGGTAACATCCGCACCACCCTGGGCCTTGACAGATTCACCCTCAGGGGTAAACAGAAAGTAAACATACAATGGGTACTTTACTGCATGGTGCATAATCTACTGAAAGTGCATAGATATGGAGAAGTATTTGCACAGGGCTAAGAAATACTGGAAGTGGCAGCCTGAGTATGGGCAAGGACAAGCCGTAGTCGCAGATGAAACGGCAAACAATCCCCAATAAAACAGGAACAATAAATAAACCGGGAATGATAAGCAAAAAAGTTCAAGACAAAGGAGAGCCTATCAATTCTGGACTTTTTCTACAGGCTCGTTACCTACCCCTGCCGGATAATCCAGGTGTCCGCTGCCGAAATCCAGTACGGCCACTCCATCTTGTTAGTTGACGGAGGTCAACTGCCGTGAGCCTTTTCCTTACTGTTTTCTTCATGCTCTATGCAGGTATGCATGGGTATGCCTTTATAAAAGCCGGGGCCGCATTTGCCTTTGGGGCTGCCGCCAATATCGAGCTTGCGCTTTTTATGCTGATAATGCTTTTCATGCCGTTTATAATCCATAATCTGGAAAAATATGGATTCGATACAGCCGCACGCCCCGCCGCATTTGCAGGATACACGTGGATGGGAGTGCTGTTCCTATTTTGTTCAGCCGCAGCGCCTATCGATTGTTACCGGCTTGCGCTTAATGCCTTCGGGTTCTTTTCCAAAAGAACCTATGCGCACATGTCGGTTTCAGACTACCATTTATTCATGACCGCACTGATAATCTCGCTCTTTATAGCCGTATATGGCTACTTTGAAGCAAAAGACGTTCGAACTGAAAGGATCGTGATCAGAACTCCTAAAATTTCTCGTGAGTCGGGCGTGATCAGGATAGTTCAGATTTCCGATGTTCATCTCGGGCTTATCGTCAGAGAGGACCGTCTGAGCAGAATCCTGGCAGTTGTTAAAAAGGCGGGTCCCGACATGCTCGTGTCAACCGGTGATCTCGTTGACGGGCAGATCAGCAGGAGGAACGGCCTCGCCGCGATGCTTCGGGAAATTACTCCCCGGTACGGAAAGTTTGCTGTAACAGGGAACCACGAATTCTATGCCGGGATTGAGCAGTCACTGAATTTTACTAAAGAGTCCGGCTTCACCATGCTAAGGGGAAGCTACGCATCAGGACCGATTACAGTTGCAGGAGTAGATGACCCGACTGCAAAGGCTTTCGGATTGTCCCCGGCCATTTCTGAAAAAACGCTGCTTCATAAATTGACCGGCAATTCATTTGTTTTACTGCTCAAACACCGTCCGCTGGTAGATAATAACTCCAATGGACTCTTCGATCTGCAGATATCCGGGCATGTGCATAAGGGGCAGATATTCCCCTTCAGTATTCTGACTAAAGTCTATTACCCGGTATATGCAGGATATAAAAAACTGCCGGGCAAAGCCCACCTGTATGTGAGCAGAGGCAGCGGCACATGGGGACCGCCAATACGCTTTCTGGCCCAGCCTGAAGTTACTATAATAGACCTCATGCATGGAACGGACGAGCTGTAATAGTCGGCATATTAATCCATTTTTATAAATGCTATACAATTTCACGAAACTCTTTTAAAATTGAAGTTAAGGGAGTGGATATGCCTAAGGCTGGTCTCGGGTTGAATAGAGAAATCTCAGCATGCGGAAGCTAAAAAGTAAGAGGAAGATCCTTTGAGAGTGCTTAAATCTCTATTGTTATTCTTTTCAACACCAAAAAGACATTACGAAATGGTAAAATTGATAATTTTCTTTTCCCGTGTTATTCTTCTCTCATGATGAAAAGCAACTTCCTGGCAGTCTTCGACCAGTTCGAAGAGGCATAATCAAGTAAGGGGCGCCTTTACGCTGAGGTGAAGCAAATGGCAATTGAAACTAAAATCGAAGGGAATAAGCTTATTATCACATGCGACCTGGAGGAGCCTACACCAAGCTCATCAGGAAAAACCCTTGTAGTAGCCAGCACAAGAGGCAATATGAAGACATCATTAACAGTACATGGGAAACCATTAACAATCGGCTTGAACGCCTATATCCCCAAATAGAATGATCTCCTTAGCCCTCTGTTATCAGAAGGGGGAACGAAATTGAAAAAGCGCGTCAAAGCAGTCAACAAACTGCCGGTTTGGAAGGCCCTAGAAGCTCACCATAAGGAAGGCCGGGAGTTGCATATGCGTGAGCTCTTCGCTGATGACCCCGGTCGCGGGGAGCGCATGACGGCCGAGGCTGTGGGTCTCTACCTGGATTACTCGAAAAACCGTATAACCGACGAGACCCTCAAACTCCTCCTGCGCCTGGCCGAGGAATCCGGCCTGCGGGCACGGATTGACGCCATGTTCCGGGGGGAGAAGATCAACATCACGGAGAACCGGGCCGTGCTGCACGTGGCCCTGCGCGCGACTAAGGGAACATCCATCCTCGTGGACAACGAGGACGTTGTGCCCCAGGTCCACGCCGTGCTCGACCGGATGGCGGACTTTTCCACTCGCATCCGGAGCGGCGCATGGAAAGGCCACACCGGCAAGCGCATCTGCAACGTCATCAACATCGGCATCGGCGGCTCCGACCTCGGGCCGGTCATGGCCTACGAGGCGCTCAAGCACTACTGCGACCGCGCCGTGACGTTCCGGTTCGTTTCCAACATAGACGGCACCGACTTCGCTGAAGCGGTCTGTGATCTCGACCCGGCGGAGACCCTCTTCATCGTCTCGTCGAAGACCTTCACGACGCTAGAGACGATGACGAACGCCCACACGGCCCGCGCCTGGTCACTCAGGGGGCTGGGGGAAGACGAGAAGTCGGTGGCCAGGCATTTTGTCGCCGTTTCGACGAACGCTGAGGAAGTGGCCAAGTTCGGCATCGACACCGCCAACATGTTCGGGTTCTGGGACTGGGTCGGCGGCCGCTACTCCATGGACTCGGCCATCGGCCTCTCGACGATGCTTGCCATCGGCCCTGAAAACTTCCGCGCCATGCTCGACGGCTTCCACCGGATGGACGAGCACTTCCGCACCGCGCCGTTCGAGCGCAACCTGCCGGTGCTCATGGGCCTCCTGGCTGTCTGGTACAACAACTTCTTCGGCGCGCAAACCTTTGCGGTCCTGCCCTACGAACAGTACCTGAAGCGTTTCCCGGCCTATCTGCAGCAGTTGACCATGGAGAGCAACGGCAAGCACGTCACGCTCGATGGGACCGGGGTCGACTACGATACCGGCCCCATCTACTGGGGCGAGCCGGGGACCAACGGCCAGCACTCCTTCTACCAGCTGATCCATCAGGGGACCAGACTCATTCCTTGCGACTTCATCGCGTTCGTCGAGGCGCTGAACCCCCTCGGCAGGCATCACGACATGCTCCTGGCGAACGTCTTCGCCCAGACAGAGGCGCTTGCTTTCGGGAAGACGGCCAAGCAGGTCAAGGACGAGGGCACGCCGGACTGGCTTGTGCCCCACCGGGTCTTCGAGGGCAACCGCCCGTCCAACACGATCCTCGCTCAGCGGCTCACGCCGGAAACGCTCGGGAAACTTGTCGCCCTCTACGAGCACTCCGTTTTCACCCAAGGCGCAATCTGGCACATCGACTCATTCGACCAGTGGGGCGTGGAGCTTGGCAAGGTACTGGCCCAGCGCATCATCCCGGAACTCGAAAGCAAGGAAGAGCCGAAGCTCGACCATGACAGTTCAACTAACAACCTGATCCGTCGTTGCCGGAAACGCAGGGAATCCCTGCTGTCAGAGGTCATATTCCCCAATACAGAAGAGCACGACAATTGAATGTGGCTGTACGAGATACTTACGGTCCTGCACGACCGGCGCGTTGTCCCATTCCAGTATGTCCTCCGGCGATTCATGAAAGGTATCTATGCACCGCCTCCATTGGTCCCCCGCATTGGGAGGGATTTCAAACTGGAGCGGTTCTGTATAGGCATTCATCATCACATGGGTCAGTAGTTTTTTTGTACTGTTAACGGCAGTAAAGGCAAGACTGTGGGAGTATTCTGCCCAATCAGGGCTGTCAAGCCTGACGCCGTGCCATTCTACCTGTGCCTGAGCAAGGAGTTCGTTCAGGCTCAGGTCGTCATCCCCTTCAGGGTCCAGGCGGCGGAGCCTGTAAGCGATCAGTTCTTTAACAAAACGGTGGAGGCCCTTATGCCTTTCAGACAGGCTCCAGTCAAACCAGCTCAGTTCATTGTCCTGGCAGTAGGCATTGTTGTTGCCGAGCTGGGTCCGCATTGCTTCATCCCCCATCAGAAGCATGGGTGTGCCAAGGGCAAGCAGGTTAAGGGTGAGAAAGTTTTTTATCTGCCTGCAGCGCAGCTTCGCAACCCCCGGGTCATCGGTCGGACCTTCAAAGCCGCAGTTCCAGCTCAGGTTATTGTCATTGCCATCCCGGTTTAGTTCCCCGTTTGCGAGGTTGTACTTTTCAGAGTATGTGACGAGGTCGTTCAGGGTAAAGCCGTCATGACAGGTAACGAAATTAATGCTCTGCTCTGCCTCAAGTTCTTCATGGCCGAAGATGTCGGGGCTGGCAAGGAGGCGGGCTGAGAGTTTTGAGACAGAGCCGTTGTCCCCTCTCACGAAGCTCCTGATATCGTCCCGGAACTTCCCGTTCCATTCCTTCCATCTGTCGCTGATGAAAGAGCCGAGTTGATAGAGGCCCCCCGGGTCCCATGCCTCAGCAATAAGTTTTATCCCGGCAAGCACAGGGTCTGTCTCTATATCAAGTAAAAGAGGCGGCTTTGTCAGCGGTCTGCCCTCCTCATCCCGTGAGAGTATAGACGCCAGGTCAAACCTGAACCCATCCACATGCATTACCTGCACCCAGTAGCGGAGGCTGTCAAGGATCATCCTCCTGACGATCGTCTGGTTTGTATTAAGGGTATTGCCGGTCCCGGAATAGTCGGCATAACGCGCCTGATCAGCCTCGAGCATGTAATAGACACTGTTTTCAAGGCCGCGCCAGCACAGTACAGGCCCTGTGTGATTGCCCTCGGCAGTGTGGTTGTAAACCACATCCAGAATGACCTCTATCCCTGCCCTGTGCAGGGCCTTTACCATATCGCGGAATTCATTAAACGGCCCAAGCTGGTCCTTGCGCGAGCTGAAACCCTGATGCGGAGCAAAGAATGAGACCGGACAATATCCCCAGTAATTGACAAGCCCCTGGGGGCAGTCCTGAGGGTCAAACTGAAAGACCGGCAGCAGTTCAACCGCAGTAACGCCGAGGTCCTTCAGATACGGGATTTTCTGAGTGACGCCGGCGTATGTCCCCTTTTTTTCGGGCTGGACGCCCGAACTTTGATGCCTGGTAAAGCCTCCGACATGCATCTCATAGATAACTGTTTTTGAAAAGGGTCTCTTGAGCGGGCTGTCGCCCTGCCAGTTATAGCCCCGGAGGTCGATAACTATACTCTTCATCGCCGTGGCACAGTTATCCCCTGGCAGGCTTGCCTTTAAGCGGTCATAGCCATCAGGCACGGCCACCCCTTTCGCATAGGGGTCAAGAAGGACCTTTTCAGGGTCGAACCTGGACCCCTTGTTCTGTTCGGAGGGCCCGTATGCCCGGTAACCATATATCTGCCCGTGTCCGATCCCTCCAACAAACACATGCCAGTAGTGGTAAGTATTGTTAGTTTTCGGGCAGAGACGGATGACCCGGGACGGCCTCATGTCATCGGCATTATCAAAAAGCAGGAGTTCCAGCGCAGTGGCGCTTTTTGAAAAAACGCTGAAGTTTACTCCGTCAGGATAGACTACGGAGCCAAGCGGATAACTGCTTCCATTGGCTGTATGTGCGGGCATATTCATCCGGTATGAGGATATCTTTGTCAAGTATTGTTAAAAGTCTTGACCACGCAGATATACTTCTTCTCAAGTATGGGGTTATTATAATCTTTTGAAGACTAATTGATACAGAGTAAAACAAACTGACCCGCTGCCAAGTTGTGACTTTCGCTTATGTCCTGTTATAATTTTGTGAATGAAACGTATCCTTATGAAAGGCAATGAGGCAATTGCTGAAGCCGCAGTACAGGCGGAATGCAGGTTTTATGCAGGATATCCCATAACGCCTCAGAATGAAATCCCTGAATACATGTCATGGCGACTGCCTGAAGTTGGAGGGACTTTTATCCAGGCGGAAAGCGAGATTGCCGCAATCAATATGGTTTTCGGAGCATCTGCTTGCGGTGCGCGGGCAATGACATCTTCAAGCAGCCCTGGCATAAGTCTTAAGCAGGAGGGAATTTCATTTCTTGCCGGGGCCGAACTGCCGGCCGTAATCGTCAATATGCAGAGGGGCGGTCCCGGTCTCGGAAATATTTCGGCAAGCCAGGCCGATTATTTCCAGGCCGTAAAAGGCGGCGGACATGGGGACTATAAGGTTTTGGTATACGCCCCATATAATCTTCAGGAGCTTTGGGATATCACCATGCGGTCCTTTGACAAGGCCGATGAATACAGGACCCCCGTGATAATTCTTGGCGACGCCATCCTGGGACAGATGATGGAGCCTTTTGTGCCGACCCCATACACTAGACCCGACCTCCCGGAAAAAAAATGGGCGCTAACCGGTTGCAGCGGCCGTCAGCCTAATGTCATAAAATCTCTTTTTATGGGCGAAGGTGAACTGGAAGAGCGGAATAATATGCTCCAGGCTAAATACGGTAAGATGGAGATTGAGGAAACGCTGTTCCAAACCTTCTTTGCCGAGGATGCCGAACTGATCGTCGTTGCCTTTGGAATAGCGGCACGCGTTGCATTGGCTGCTGTACGAAAGCTGCGGCAAGAGGGACACAAAATCGGCCTTCTGAGGCCGATAACCTTATTCCCTTTCCCGAAGGCGCCGATCCAGGCGCTGGCCGTGGGTAACAGAAGATTTATCACTGTCGAGCTGAATTCCGGACAGATGGTCGAGGATGTCAGGCTCGCCGTGAACGGGAAGTCCGAGGTGCTCTTTTACGGAAGACCGGGGGGGGCAATTATCACCCCTGAAGAGTTGCATGAAAAATTGTTGGCTCTGTAACGCCCAGTCTCTTTAGCAATTCAGCTTTCACAGTTTCCAACTCGCCTTGAGCAATACAGCCTGCAGCGTTTTTGTGCCCGCCGCCGCCATACGAAGCAGCGACTTTCTCCACATTTATTTCTTCTACCGACCTGAGGCTGAGTTTACAAGTGTAGTCGTCCACTTCCCTGATAAATACAGCAACCTTTATATCTCTCATGGTCAGGGCAAAGGAGGCAAAATTTTCAGTGTCATCGGGAGTCGTGGCGGTATCCTCAAACATCTTTCTTGTCACGTATGTGATCGCGATGCCTTTATTTATGGAAAGAGTACCCAGCACTTTGATAAACAACCTGAACCGGCCTTCACTCCATGATTCGTTAATCGCCTTGTGGATCAGATAGGGATTAGCCCCCGCTTCAGCCAGGTCGGCAGCCGCACGCAACACATCAGGGGAAGTATTGGGGTAACGGAAATTGCCTGTATCAACAACGAGAGCTGCATAAAGATTGGCTGCCATCGGTTCTGTTATCGCGACCCCGAGAGCCTTGATAAGATAATACACCATCATACCAGCAGCGGCCATCCCGGGGACTATCCATCTGGTCTTGTCAAAAACCTTCTCGTTCTCATGGTGATCAATCACGGCTGATGCAGTAAACTTCAGAGATGAAAGAGCCGATTTATCAAGACCGGTCCGCTTCACATCATTGCAATCGACGAGCACGAGGTTTTTGTATAGTGAGAGATCAATATCCGGGGGCCTGACAGCATCAAAGGTCAGGAACCGGGCCTGGCCTGGCAAAAAGGCGTATTGCTGGGGTACTGAATCCCTGCATACAAGAATGGCCCGTTTACCCAGTTTTTCGAGTGCCATGCCAAGGGCGCAGGCAGATCCCAATGCGTCCCCATCGGGATTGAGGTGGATGGTTATAAAAAAGCCATCGCTCCTTTTAAAAAAATCAACAATGTCTTCGGGCGGCAGCCCGCTAACTCCACCAGCCAAAGCTCCCTCATTCCTCTTCAGAATGTCCTTTTTCCCTTATCTCGCTAAGCAGCCGGTCAATGCGGTCACCGTGAGCGATAGACTTATCAATCTTGAATTCGATGACCGGGATGAACTTCACCCTCACTCTCTTCGACACCTCGCTGCGTATAAGCCCTTTTGCTGCATTCAGAATCTCAAGCGCCAGTTCTTTGTCCTCATCCTTTAAGACACTGATGAATACCCGTGCGATCTTCAGGTCCGGAGATAATTCGACATCAGTAACGGTAATAAATCCCAGACGGGGATCTTTCACCTTCTTCATAAGAATATCGGCGATTTCTTCCCTGAGCAGAATGCCTAATCTTTGTGATCTTTTGTATGGATGCATGAATTAGCTCATAGCTCATAGCTGATAGCTCATAGCCTCCGCTGAAAGGCATTACTTATTTCGTCCTCGGGCCATCAGCTATGAGCCATGAGCTTTTATAATTTTGCCGCTATTTTCTCAATAACATAATTCTCGAGGATGTCGCCGATTTTAAGATCATTGAAATTCTCTATAGTAATACCGCAGTCGTACCCTGTCTGCACTTCCTTCGTATCCTCTTTAAATCTTTTCAATGAGTCGATCTTCCCCTCGTAGACAACGATATTATCTCTGATGACCCTGATTCCGTCGCTGGCGCGGTGAATGGCCCCATCGATCACATGACAGCCGGCAATCGTCCCTATTCTGGACACATGGAAAAGCTGCCTGACTTCGGCCCTGCCCAGGATCTTTTCCCTGAGCATAGGCTCAAGGAGCCCCTCCAGCGCCTTCTTTACATCCTCAATGGCTTCATAGATGATATTATAAAGCCTGATATCGACTCCCTCTCTTTCCGCTGTCTGGGATGCCTTCAGTTCCGGACGAACATTGAACCCTATAATTATGGCATTTGAGGCCGAAGCAAGCATCACATCCGACTCATTGATACCCCCTACAGATGAATGGATGACCCGCACTTTTACTTCGGCATGCGTAATGCCCTCAAGTGATTGTTTGATAGCTTCAACAGAGCCCTGGACATCGCCTTTAATAATGATGTTCAGTTCTCTTATCTGGCCATCTTTTATCCTGGCATACAGCTCATCAAGAGTAAGTTTCCTGTGACGCGCTATTTCGACAAGGCGCTGCTTCTGTGACCGTGCAAGGGCCACCTGGCGGGCCCTCTTCTCATCCTCTACGCAGGTAAAAACATCTCCTGCTGTCGGGACTTCAGAAAAGCCGATAACCTCGACAGGTGTCGAAGGGAGCGCTTCCTGGATCTTTTTCCCTGTGTCGTTAATAAGCGCCCTGACCCTGCCCGATGCGGCCCCTGCAACAAAGGCATCGCCTATTTTTAACGTGCCCGACTGAATAAGCACTGTGGCCACCGGTCCCCGGCCCTTGTCAAGCTTCGCTTCGATGATAGTGCCGCGAGCAGGTTTATTCGGGTTGGCCTTCAGTTCCATCACCTCGGCTTGCAGCAGGATCATTTCCAGCAAGCGCTCGATACCGATTCGTTTCTTGGCTGAGACTTCCACAAAAATATTCTGACCGCCCCACTCCTCGGACACCACGGCGTGCTCGGCCAGTTCATTCCTGACCCTGGTCTGGTTCGCTTCCGGTTTGTCTATCTTATTTATGGCAACGACAATCGGTACATTCGCCGCCTTTGAATGGTCAATAGCCTCAATGGTCTGCGGCATAACGCCGTCATCCGCCGCAACAACCAGAACAACAATATCCGTCACTTTTGCTCCCCTTGCCCTTAAGGCGGTAAAGGCCTCGTGACCGGGTGTGTCAAGGAAAGTAATATCTTTACCCTGAAGCGAAACCTTGTATGCGCCAATGTGCTGCGTAATGCCGCCGGCTTCCGTTTCTGTGACCTTAGTTTCTCTTATCGCATCCAGCAGTGAGGTCTTTCCGTGGTCGACGTGGCCCATGATCGTAACAACCGGCGGACGGAAAATACGGTCGACGGCTGTTTCAGCAGCCTCTTCCACAACATCGAAATGTTCGGCAGACACGGATTCGGCCTTTATACCGAAGCTATCGGCAACAAGGAGTGCCGCATCGGAATCAATCGGCTGGTTAACGGTTGCCATATAGCCAAGTTCCATTAGTTTCTTTATTACATCAGGTATTTTAAGCCCTATCAGTTCAGCAAATGCCTTGACCGTTGTCCCTTCTTCAAACTTGATCGACTTCTTTCTTGGCGCAGTGACCTGTGGTTGCTGCTCCGCCTCGGGCCTCCTCATCCTGTCCTTAGGCCTTTTCGTCGACTTCTGATCAACCCATTTCTTCGGTTCAATCTTCTTGATTGCCTGAAAGGCCTTCTGCATGGTCGGCTTGACCTTGATCTTCTCGACCTTTTCCACTTCTATCTCTTTCTTGAACCGGTCAGGGACTTTAACCTCTTCATCCTCTTCAGAAACAACAGGCGGCGCAGGTACGGCCAAGCCCGGTTCCTCTGCCTCCACTTCTGCAAGCACATCTTTTTTGCCTTCGGGGCTCCTTGCAAAGTCCGCCTTTGCAGGCTCATAGGCCTTGTGAACTTTCTTTTTAACAAGTTCCGCCTTCGGAGCACCGGCCTCAGGCTTTTTCTGAGGCGGGGCCTCTGCTGAGGGTCTTTCACTCACTTCCTGAATTTTCTCCGCTTCGGCCAATTCCCTGATCTTACCGGCCTCTTCAGCCGTAATCCTTACGTTAGTGGTACCCTTTTTAAATTCTGTATCCTTAATACGCCCTAGCAGCTTCACCACATCGGAAGCCTTCAGGTTCAGTTCCTTGGCAAGTTCAGTGCTTTTTATCTCATTACCCGACATCTGTGTGCTGTCCTCCGATCATTATCACTTCTTACTTTAATTTTACTTGTAACATTGATCATGAAATGTTATCATAAAAGACTTTTTTAATGCAATGAACAAAGGAGGAAGGTCATGGCAGCCTGTTCAATTTGTGGCAAGAAAAGATCAGTCGGAAATAGTGTAAGCCACGCAAATAATAGAACAAAGCGTATACTTATGCCGAATATCCAGAGAATCAAGATTATTACAGACAGCGGAAATAAAAGGTCATATGTTTGTACCAGATGCATTCGCTCCAGGAAAGTAATCAAAGCAACTTAGCAGCGTGGAAAACGCCGGATCTATCTTAGCCTCCATTTTCAAAAATATCGGCATGGAGGACAGTCTCGTTCTCGTGCGTTTACAAAGGGAATGGGCCACGCTGTTCGATGAGCCGCTCTCACTACATATCTATCCGGCAAGCCTCAATAATGGCATACTTGTGGTCAATGTCGATTCTCCCCTGTGGCTGCAGCAACTGAAGTTTTTTAAACAGGCTATTCTGAAGAAGCTTGAGGCATACAGGATAAATACCATCGACTTCAGGCATGGCAGTGCAAATTTGTCACGCCGCAGCCACACCGGGAAACATTACGGGATGAGCGCCGGTGCACAGCCCGGGCGCCCGGAAAAAGCGCTCACTGAAGCAGACGTCACCTGGATAGATCAAACCCTTGCCACGGTAAATGATCCCGGACTACAGGACAGAATCAGAGACGTCCTCGAAAAAGCGCTGCTGAAAGACAAGTGAGGGATGTAGTAAAATAGTGTATCTTATTGTAAGTAGAAGCATTTTAGGTTAATATCAAGGTGGATAGAAGCAATGGCTGATGCAATTGTAAACGCGACACCATATGGAAAGGGTGAAAACAGATGAAGGGAAATAGAACTACCTTACAGGCAACGGTTTTATTGGCAGTTTTGTTGTTTGCATTAAATGCCTGGTCATCTCCATTAGCATATATTACGAATTCAGGTGATAACACAGTCTCAGTAATAGATCTCATCACAAATAGCGTTGTTGGTACTGTCTCTTTGGGCTCTCTGCCCGTCGCGGTAGCGGTAAATCCTGCAGGCTCTCAAGTCTATGTTGCAACTTGGCAAGTCTCCGACAAACCTGGTTGTGTGGGGTCTTGCGGCAGCAGCGGCAGCGTCGCAGTAATAGACATGCGCACCAACACTGTTGTTGCTGCTACTTCTCTGGGAAGTTATGTTACGGAGGGATTAGCGGTAAATCCTGCAGGAACACGGGTCTATGTTACAGCTTCTTTTAGTGATAATCCTACTGCAGACATGGTTTCAGTAATAGACACCAGTACCCATCAAGTTGTTGCCGCTATTCCTATGGCAGGGGATATTGGCGGAGTAGTGGTAAATCCTGCGGGTACTTATGCCTATGTTACAATTCTTGAGAACGATACTGTCGCGGCAATAGATACGAGCACTAACAGCGTAGTCGCTACCGTTCAGGTAGGAACTGGGCCCTATGGAATAACCATAGCCGGAACTTATATATATGTTACAAACTCGGGGAGCAATACTGTCTCAGTAATAGACACGGGTACCAATAGCGTGGTCGCAACAGTGCCGGTGGGGAATAATCCCGGCAATATTGTCATAGCCGGCACGAATATCTATGTTACAAATTCGGGCAGCAATACTGTCTCAGTAATAGACACAGGTACCAATAGCGTGGCCGCAACAGTGCCGGTGGGAAATAATCCCGGCGATTTGGTCATAGCCGGCACGAATATCTATGTTACAAATTCGGGCAGCAATACTGTCTCAGTAATAGACACAGGTACCAATAGCGTGGTCGCAACAGTGCCGGTGGGGAATAGTCCCGGCGATTTGGTCATAGCCGGCACGCGTATCTATGTTACAAATTCGGGGAGCAATACTGTCTCAGTAATAGACACAGGTACCAATACCGTGGTCGCAACAGTGCCGGTGGGGAATAGTCCCGGCGATATAGTCGTCGGCAGTTCGACCGGCGATTTCTCTGATGTTCCTTCCAGCTTCTGGGCATATGTTTACATTCAAGCCATTTACAATTCAGGAATGACCGTCGGCTGCGGCAGCGGCAACTACTGTCCTTCCGAAGATGCTGCAAGGGACCAGATGGCTGCCTTCATCATAAGGGCATTGTATGGCGAAAACTTCACTTATACGCCGACTCCCTATTTCAGCGACGTTCCGGCAACAGACAATTTCTTCAAATATATCCAGAAGCTGAAAGATCTGAACATTACGACATTGAGCGGCGCATATCTCCCAAGTGAAGATGTCACAAGGGCCCAGATGGCTGCATGCATTGTTAGGGCAACGCAAATTAAAGCTGGCCAGGACCCTGAGAACTTTACTTACACGACAAACCCATATTTCACCGATGTGCCCGCGACAGATACTTACTTCAAGTATATTCAGAAGCTGAAAGATCTGAACATTACGATATCGAGCGGCACATATCTCCCAAGCGAAGATGTCACCAGAGACCAGTTGGCTGCTTTTCTTGCGAGGGCGTTTCTGGGGATGCGATAGGAAAAAACACATTCCCCGACTTTTTACGATTTCGTCACTTTTAGGGCTCGCGAACAAATAACTTGCACATTGATGCACAAGTTATTTGTTCGCGAGCCCTTAGCTTATGCCGATTCAGCCTGATCTTCGTAGACGAGAATAGCCCGGTCATTATGTGCGATGGACTCCTCGTTTATAATACACTCTGCAACACCCCTCTTTGAGGGTATCTCGTACATCACATCGAGCATTACGTCTTCAAGTATGGCCCTTAGACCTCGTGCGCCGGTTTTTCTCTCAACGGCTTTCTTCGCTATGGCGGAAAGCGCCCCTTCTGTGAACTTCAGCCTCACATTGTCCATCATAAAAAGTTTCTGGTACTGCTTTACCAACGCGTTTTTGGGCTGAGTCAATATCGTTATCAGTGCGGCCTCATCCAGCTCTCCCAGAGTTGCCACGACAGGGAGACGGCCCACGAATTCGGGTATAAGTCCGTAGCGCATCAGGTCCTCAGGCTCAACAAGGCCGAGTACGTTCGCTCCCTTGCCTTTTTTTAGAGTCACCTCGGACCCGAAGCCTATTCTCCCTTTGCCCGTCCTGCGCTCTATAATTGTATCAAGTCCTACAAACGCACCGCCGCACATAAAGAGGATATTAGAGGTATCGAGCTGTATGTATTCCTGCTGAGGATGCTTTCTGCCGCCTTGCGGGGGGATATTCGCGACAGTGCCTTCGATTATCTTGAGCAGCGCCTGCTGGACACCCTCTCCAGAGACATCTCTCGTTATTGAGGGGCTGTCCGATTTCCTGCTTATCTTGTCTATCTCGTCGATATAGATGATCCCCCTCTGGGCCCGTTCCACATCATAGTCGGAGGCCTGCAGTAATTTCAGGAGCACATTTTCGACATCCTCCCCTACATAGCCCGCCTCGGTGAGCGTTGTCGCATCAGCTATGGTGAAGGGCACATCCAGGAACCTCGCAAGTATCTGAGCAAGGAGCGTCTTTCCGGTTCCTGTCGGCCCTATCAGCAGAATGTTGCTTTTTTGAAGCTCAACATCAGATTTAGAGCCCCGGAATATCCTTTTATAATGGTTGTGAACAGCAACGGACAGTACCCTTTTTGCCTTGTCCTGTCCTATCACATAATCGTCCAAAAATTTGTGTATCTCGCTTGGGGCAGGAAGCTTCCTCGAAAAATCTTTATCGAGAACATGCAATTCCTCATCTATTATCTCATTGCAGAGCCCAACACACTCATCACAAATATATACCGTAGGACCGGCAATAAGCTTCTTGACCTCATCCTGTCCCTTGCCGCAAAAAGAGCATTTAAGCAGCGCATCATTAATCTTCCGTGCCATAAAACCTCCACAAAAAATTTTAAACTTTGAATTTTGAATTATAGAAGAAAAAATTCATTAATTCAGCATTCAACATTCAAAATTTATTTCTTCTCCTTTGTAACTTTAGCAGAATCTATTACCTCATCCACAATGCCGTATGCCTTGGCATCATCACCGGACATAAAATAATCTCTCTCGGTATCGTCGTGGACCTTCTCAAACGACTGTCCCGTATGGGTTGCCATAATATTGTTCAGCGTCTCTTTCATTTTCAAAATCTCTTTCGCCTGGATTTCTATATCAGTCGCCTGCCCATAAAATCCCCCCGCAGGCTGATGTATCATAATCCGCGAATGGGGCAGTGCAAAACGCTTGCCCTTTGTGCCGGCGCACAAAAGCAGCGCGCCCATGCTCGCAGCCTGTCCGATGCAGTAGGTTGCGATATCCGGCTTTACGAACTGCATGGTATCGTACATTGCGAGACCCGCAGAAACAACACCGCCTGGGGAATTGATATAGATATGGATATCTTTCTCAGGGTCTTCAGTCTGCAGAAAGAGGAGCTGCGCAATTACCACATTTGCTACGTTGTCATCTATAGGCATTCCGATAAAAATGATCCTGTCCTTAAGCAGTCTTGAATATATATCATATACTCTCTCGGTCCGCCCGGTCTGTTCAATTACAATTGGAACTATGCTCATTGTATTATTCTCCTTTCGGCTCCGCTCCGGCCCCTTTTTCAATTTTAGCCTTGGCAAGCAGCAGTGCAAGGACCTTTCTCACAAAAATAGAATGCCGTAACCCCTCCAGCGAGCCGTCTTTCGTTACATAATATTTTATTATATTTTCAGGACTAAGACGAAATCTATGCGCCATAACAGCAATTTCCTCCCTGACTTCATCTTCTGAAACAGCTGTCCCTTCCTTTTCACCGATCATGTCCATCAGAAGGGTCGCTTTGACACTCTTTTCCGCACCAGGCCTGAATTCTTCCATCAATGCCTCATCCGACCTGTCATCTTTCCCGGATGCCCGCATTTCGCTTATAATGCCGGTAAGCTCGTGATGAAGCATGCTTTCCGGAATTTCAAACTGATGGGCGTCAAGCAGCTTGTCGAGAACTTCCCGCTGCATGGCCTTTTCAGCCTGTCCGTTTTTGGCATTTAAAATATTTTCCCTGACCCTTTCTTTTACCTGCTCCAGGTTCTCAAGCCCGATATCTTTTGCAAATTCGTCATCAAGAGCGGGGAGCGTCTTTTTTTTGACCTCCCTGATCCTGATGATAAAAGTGTGTTTTTTACCGGCATAGGGCGATTGCATGCCTTCAGGAAAAACGGCTTCAACTTCGAGCTCCTCATCCTTCTTACCGCCCTGAAGACCGTCAAAAAACTCTTTAGGGTAGGGGCCGCTGCCGACTTTGAGGACAACGTCTTTGACCAAAGCGTTGTCCTCCCTGACCGTATAATCAATGGTCACCAAGTCACCTGTCTCTATCGGCCCGTCTGATGCTTCATAGGTTGCCCGCTCGTCAACAAGATTGCCCATAGCAGTGTCTACTTCCTCGTCTGTTATCTCCACCGGAACATTCTTCACAGGTATATTCTCATAAGTCAGATTTTCTATTCGAGGCATGACCTCTACTGTCATGGTCATAGAAAGATCCGAATTCCTCTTGAAGTCAAAAGATTTTTCCAAAAAAGGCCGCGAAACAGGTTTTATGTCGGCCTCCTTGACCGCCTCCACATAATATTCGGAAACTATTTTTTCCAAAACTTCCGCCTCAATATCCTTGCTGAATTTCTTCTCGACCATCGTCATCGGCGCCTTACCCTGCCTGAAACCCGGAAATTTTGCCTTCTTCTGAGCATCCATAAGACCTTTCCTGATTTCCGCCTCTATCGAATCAGCCGGAATTTCTATTTTAAGCCGTTTTTTGGTTGATGAGATGTCTTCAAGTGCCTTTAACAATTTATAATTCTCCTCCTGCAATTAGTGCTTGATATGTAACCTTTTTAGTTTAACTTAACCTCGGAGCTTTGTCAATTTAAGCTGAGGTTAGGTGTCAAAAAATCTTAAAAATAGTTTCAATTCCATACTGGTGCGATTAAAGGATTGGGAGGAGGCGGAGGAGGCGGGACCGTAGGCGGCTCGTTTCAATTCCATACTGGTGCGATTAAAAGTTTGCCTCGAGGGCAGCTTCCACCATCCTGTGAGCGAGTTTCAATTCCATACTGGTCCGATTAAAAGACCCCTGTCGCTGCCGGCATGGTCTGAGTCGTTGCCGTTTCAATTCCATACTGGTCCGATTAAAAGGAGGGCGAGCGCCGCTTATGAAGTTGCGGCTGCTTAGTTTCAATTCCATACTGGTCCGATTAAAAGCCGGCAATGATCATCTTCTCTGTCGAATCAACCGAGTTTCAATTCCATACTGGTCCGATTAAAAGGTAAACATCTCTGCGTGGACAGTGAGTTTCGGAGCATGTTTCAATTCCATACTGGTCCGATTAAAAGGCAAACAGATCACAGTCACCAGCGGCAATAAGCTCGGTTTCAATTCCATACTGGTCCGATTAAAAGATGAAAGGGCAGGCAGCGCCTGCCTCTTCTCGTTATGTTTCAATTCCATACTGGTCCGATTAAAAGATAATGCGCCTTAGTGGGGTCGAGAGTCTTAAGGAGGTTTCAATTCCATACTGGTCCGATTAAAAGAACCATGTACGGGCCATTCCTTAACCCGCTCACAAGTTTCAATTCCATACTGGTCCGATTAAAAGAAAGCGCCCCGATCTTCGCTCTAAGCTTCGGGTACCGTTTCAATTCCATACTGGTCCGATTAAAAGTTTGCAGAAAGGTACCCACGGGTCAGCAGGTGTTGTTTTCCGAATTAAGCCAGTCCAATTAGCCGCGTTTTAATCGCAATCAAGCGACCCATCTTTTTATCTAATCGTATTAAAATAACCGGATTAACAATTTAGGAAAGCACCCGAGGCAGGGAGTTTCACATCTTGACGGAAGAGAAGTCTCCACAGCCCCGGGCCGAAGGAGATTTATTGTCGCTTTTTTTGAAGGTTTGTATCAAGACATTATTTGAGCTTGGCAAGAAGTATCCCTTTCCCCGGCCACCCACTTGTTTACGATGTAGAAGCACAAAAATATGGGGTCACGGCTTCAAAGATGCATATTATGACGGCTACTCCACGGCATTGCCACAGAAACGATATATCTGTGCAGACTGTGGCTGCGTCTATACATTGCGACCTTTTGGATACTGGCCACGTTACCAAGCTTCTGCCGCTGTGATCTTAAACAGTGTGTGCCAGCGGATACGCGATGGCGTATGGCGGATGAATGCTCAGTTGAGCCGTCAACGCCGGCAACATTGGTTCCGTGCCCTGACCAGGAACATTAAAGCTCACCTTGGGATGGATTTTGCGGGTGACTATCTGGATGGATTTTATGAATTGATGCATCGAGGCAGGATGCCGGTAATGCGGACAGGATAAAACGGAAAAGATTTCAGGGTATTACGACTCCACCCAATAGTTGCGGCGATATAGGTAAATCCGTTGTGATAAAACTTCATCATCAATAACGAGGAGGTTTTTTGATGACGGAAGAGATGAAGCAGCGGGTGGCAGTGTTCAGATTTGGGGTCATTGCGGATTTTGTAGGGGGCAGACAGTTGGAACGGGGAGAGACGGAGCGCCTGATTCGGGAGAAGTGCGCCCGGCGGTGGGTAATACCGGGCAGTATGCGGACACGAATCGGAGAATCAACGATCAAGGAATGGATAGCCAGGTACAAACTTGCAGGCAACAAGCTTGAAGCATTGTATCCTCAAGAGCGTTGTGATCGCGGTAAAACACGTGCGATTGATCCGGAGACGGCGCAGGGCCTTATTGCGTTACGGAAAGAGATGCCTGCGGTCTTACTGCCGACGCTCCTGCATGAAGCGCATGAGCGGAAAATAATCCTGCCGGGGATGAAAGTGACGTATTCGGCGCTATATAGGCTGTTATTAGCCGAAGGGCTTTTGCAAAAGATTCCCGGAGATCCACAGGACCGCCGGAGATTCGAGGCCGAAAATCCCAATGACATGTGGCAGTCAGACATCATGCATGGCCCATATGTGACAGTGGAAGATAAACAGAGGAAGACTTACTTGATGTGTTTTCTGGATGACATGAGCAGACTGGTCTGTCACGCGGAGTTCTACTTGCATGAAAGACTGGAATGTTTTCTGGACAGCTTCAGACAAGCTCTGCTGAAAAGAGGGATCCCACGGAAGCTGTACGTAGATAACGGCTCTGCATTCAGAAGCCATCATCTGGAGTATACCTGCGCCTCATTGGGCATCGTGCTTATACACAGTAAACCGTATCAGCCCGAAGGCCGCGGCAAAGTGGAGCGGTGGTTTAGAGGAGCACGTGAGCAGTTTTTGAGTGTACAGAAAATAACAACGCTCTCAGCGCTCAATGAATCACTTGGGCAGTGGATTGAATCCTACAATGACAGAGACCATAACATTACGAAAGAGGGACCGCTGAGAAGGGTTACTCGAAATATTGAATGTGTACGTCCGGCGCCAAAAGACCTTGAGGATCACTTCAGGAAACCAGCAAAACGAACGGTCGCGAAAGACAGAACCGTTGCTCTTGACGGTCATTTGTATGAAGTGCCGGTCGATCTCATCGGCAGGCGTGTAACTCTCTTATATCATACATATGATCCTGCCAGGGTGGAGGTTAAGTATGATGGCAAGACATACGGATTTGCCGTCATGCTGGATGTCAACGTTAACTACCGTATCAAAAGAGGTAAAGACACCAGGGGCAGAGATACCTTTGAGATTGACGACAACACTACGGGCCGATACGACGGCGGCAAGTTGTTTGGCAACAGCAATAGGCGTCAGGAGGAAGCATTATGAGAGAGCACTACAGGGTATTTTACGGATTCAAGAAAGAGCCGTTTTCTCAGGATATAAGAGTAGAAGACATGATGAAGCATGCCGGTCTCATGGGCGTAAAGGAACGCTTTCTGTATGCCATTAACCTTGGAGCTATAGCAGTCATCACCGGCGACGTGGGAAGCGGGAAGTCCTCAGCATTACGGTTTGCCTCATCAACACTACATCCTTCGGAATATCGCGTGCTGTATATAACAGCAACTTCCGGAACCATCATAGAACTGTATAAACAAATATGTCATGCACTGAACATAGAAATACGGGGCAGTTCAAGGGCCGCTCTCAGCAGGATTATTAAGAGCTGTATAATGGAACTTGTAAATAAAAAAGAAAGACCGGTTCTTATCATAGACGAGGCCTCTCTGATACGCCTTGATGTCTTCTCAGAATTGCATACGCTGGTACAGTTTGAAGGAGACTCCAAAGCCGTACTGCCGATAGTTCTTGCCGGGCAGAACAATCTTCTGGATAGTCTAATGTTTCGTCAGTCAAGGCCGCTGGCATCAAGAGTAGTGGCAAGGGGGCATATGGAATCCCTTAACGGCGAAGACATGACTACTTATCTGCAGCACCATCAGCACATCGCCGGCTGCAAAAAGAATCTCTTCTCGGAACAGGCTGTCACGGCAATCCATCAGGGGTCAGGCGGATTGCTCAGGAGAGCCAACAATCTTGCCCGGGGATCACTGGTTGCAGCAGCCGCAGAAAAATGTACGGTCGTGTCCGCCGACCACGTTCGCATCGCCTCAACAGAAATCATCTGATCTGTATCGGGGGGCTGAAATGCCCCCTTAATAAATGGGTCAGGCTAAAACGAAATGGTTAGAATAATCAGAAAAGTTAGGCCGGATTAATCCGAAAAACAAGCAGGGCGCTCGTTTCAATTCCATACTGGTCCGATTAAAAGTAGCGATGCGCTGAAGCTGCTCTTCCCTATTGAGCTGTTTCAATTCCATACTGGTCCGATTAAAAGGGTGCCGCCCAGTGAGGGATTGAACAGGTTGATAAGCGGTTTCAATTCCATACTGGTCCGATTAAAAGTGCCAAAGACACCCCTGCTGTCACTTTCAATTTGCAGTTTCAATTCCATACTGGTCCGATTAAAAGGCGCAACCGACCCTACGCTGCAGGATGCGCTGACTGGTTTCAATTCCATACTGGTCCGATTAAAAGGCGTCTTCTTCAGTGATAGCCCACATCCACTCCATCGTTTCAATTCCATACTGGTCCGATTAAAAGTTTGGAGCGTCCGACACAAGCAACAACCTTGCTTCGTTTCAATTCCATACTGGTCCGATTAAAAGGTTGGTGTACTGAAATAAAACTCTGAGTTGTTTGTGTTTCAATTCCATACTGGTCCGATTAAAAGAGCGTCCAGGAGCCCGGAGCTCAAGGCCCAGAACACGTTTCAATTCCATACTGGTCCGATTAAAAGAATAAATGGAGATATAGGCCTCATGATTTATTATTTGTTTCAATTCCATACTGGTCCGATTAAAAGATCTATTACCCGAACGGGTAATATCTATTCTTTCCTGTTTCAATTCCATACTGGTCCGATTAAAAGAGACTCGTCATGCACTGTCCCCCGCTGCCTGACGAGTTTCAATTCCATACTGGTCCGATTAAAAGGTATTGACCACTTCGGACCCAGTGTCTCGCAGCTCCGTTTCAATTCCATACTGGTCCGATTAAAAGTCCACCACAGGCGGCTTTTCGTGATTAACAAGGTATGTTTCAATTCCATACTGGTCCGATTAAAAGGATCGCTGTCGCTTCGTTCGCCGCGCACAAGGCGAGTTTCAATTCCATACTGGTCCGATTAAAAGCGGGCAGGCTCACAACGTTGAATGTTAATTATGAAAGTTTCAATTCCATACTGGTCCGATTAAAAGGTAGCTACCACTTTATACACCGTTCCGGCCAATACACGTTTCAATTCCATACTGGTCCGATTAAAAGCCCCCAATTTCTTTATTAGATCGACTGCCGTGATGGGTTTCAATTCCATACTGGTCCGATTAAAAGTTCGCGCCTGTGCCTGAGACGGCTGCCAGGTCCTGTTTCAATTCCATACTGGTCCGATTAAAAGTGGATCGCCCTCAGGGCATTAAGAAGCTGGTCCTGCGTTTCAATTCCATACTGGTCCGATTAAAAGCACGCTGGGAGTCCCGGTATCGCCTCCCAATCCGTGTTTCAATTCCATACTGGTCCGATTAAAAGCGATATACTGCCAGTAAGGCCGCGCCGCCAGCACCGGTTTCAATTCCATACTGGTCCGATTAAAAGTGGTCATCGGTGCGTTCCTCCTATATGGCCCATCGTCGTTTCAATTCCATACTGGTCCGATTAAAAGAAATGACTTCTGCCTGTTCTCCATTGCAGCGAGTCCCGTTTCAATTCCATACTGGTCCGATTAAAAGTACTACGACCTCAGCGGTCCAGGGCACGAACGACAGTTTCAATTCCATACTGGTCCGATTAAAAGGGTAAGGAAGGCCATGTTCTCGACATCGGCATTGGCCGTTTCAATTCCATACTGGTCCGATTAAAAGCCTCGGTCCCCGCATCGGGCTTCAACGTCTATCCTTGTTTCAATTCCATACTGGTCCGATTAAAAGCCACGCGGATGCTGACAAGACGTAGAGTAGTTGCTATCGTTTCAATTCCATACTGGTCCGATTAAAAGCAGCGGAAACTATGAAGGCCGCAATATCCATCAGCAGTTTCAATTCCATACTGGTCCGATTAAAAGTGCTGCCCATGACATCCTGAGGGATGAAGAAGCCCTGTTTCAATTCCATACTGGTCCGATTAAAAGCCTCGGTTATTTTGTAGGTCATACCGTTGACCACAGTTTCAATTCCATACTGGTCCGATTAAAAGTGCCCAGCCCGTCGCCGTAGGGACTGCCGTTGTCCGGTTTCAATTCCATACTGGTCCGATTAAAAGTAGAAACACCTTGCAGACTAATAGCACCGGCAACATTAAGTTTCAATTCCATACTGGTCCGATTAAAAGTTGTGCGCTTTATCTCTATACAATGTTCCTCAGCTTGTTTCAATTCCATACTGGTCCGATTAAAAGGTTTTAGCGAATATGCAGCGTTATGGTCATATTTGTCGTTTCAATTCCATACTGGTCCGATTAAAAGATATTAATACTCTTTGTCCTGAGCTTCGCAATCTTGGTTTCAATTCCATACTGGTCCGATTAAAAGTCCCAACTTAACCCTCCCAAATGACTCTTTCCGGCGTTTCAATTCCATACTGGTCCGATTAAAAGTACTTAATGGTATCGCCTTATCTGCCGTGTCCTTAAGTTTCAATTCCATACTGGTCCGATTAAAAGAAGAAGGTATCCCCAAATGAGGAGAAGGTTCCCCAAAGTTTCAATTCCATACTGGTCCGATTAAAAGTTGTTTGTTGTTTGTCTTTTGCGCCCGGCCGCTGCTTGTTTCAATTCCATACTGGTCCGATTAAAAGAATCCGTGATGTACTTCCTCGGCTGTCCCTCCATCGTTTCAATTCCATACTGGTCCGATTAAAAGGGTAATGGACCGGCATTTAGGGCGCCCGTTATTGCAGTTTCAATTCCATACTGGTCCGATTAAAAGTTATAGAATCAGGTCTATCCTTCCTGCAAATACATGCGTTTCAATTCCATACTGGTCCGATTAAAAGTGCGCAACAAAGCCACTTAACAATATATGATAATGGTTTCAATTCCATACTGGTCCGATTAAAAGCTCATCGGAAAGATTTCGGATCATCGCGGGTATCTTCGTTTCAATTCCATACTGGTCCGATTAAAAGTCACACCGTTTTCGAGGTCGAGCGTCAACGTCCCGTGTTTCAATTCCATACTGGTCCGATTAAAAGCTGACTTATAACAATATCCCGACATCACCTTCCCTGTTTCAATTCCATACTGGTCCGATTAAAAGTACGATATTGCGGCATGTGTCACGATCTGGAATGCAAGTTTCAATTCCATACTGGTCCGATTAAAAGGGGGAACCTTCTCCTCATTTGGGGATACCTTCTTACTGGTTTCAATTCCATACTGGTCCGATTAAAAGTGGTACATACAAAATAACGGCGGGGATGGCGATAACGTTTCAATTCCATACTGGTCCGATTAAAAGCCGGCAATGATCATCTTCTCTGTCGAATCAACCGAGTTTCAATTCCATACTGGTCCGATTAAAAGGTAAACATCTCTGCGTGGACAGTGAGTTTCGGAGCATGTTTCAATTCCATACTGGTCCGATTAAAAGCCGAGAAAATCAGAAAAGGATCCCAAAGTTGATGAAGTTTCAATTCCATACTGGTCCGATTAAAAGTAGGCAAATAGGAGGATCTCCAAGCTGCGAAGGATGTTTCAATTCCATACTGGTCCGATTAAAAGTGGTCAGGAGGGTGATCTTGTGGGAGCCGTACATCGTTTCAATTCCATACTGGTCCGATTAAAAGAGAAAAGAACTAATGAACCCACTCCCCGGTCTAAAGACCGGGGTTTCAGGCCTCTGGCATAATCTGACATGCCCTTTGCTATTTTTGTTCCTTTATATATTTAGCCATTATTGCTTCCTCTACTTTAACTACTGTTTCGGCAAAATAGCCGTCTGCCCAGAAGCTGTCTCCCCACAGAAATTCTTCCAACTCTGGGAACTCCGCTCTGATCACCTTGCTGGTTCCGCCTTTTAACCTTTTTACAACATCAGCTACACTTTCTCGTGGCCATATCTGAATCAGAATGTGCACATGATCCTCTTGCACATTCATTTCTGAAAGCAACCATCTATTTACTTTGCACGCCTCGTACAACAATTGTTTAATTCTTGCGGCTATTTTGCCTCGGAGAACCCTTTTCCTGTACTTCGGTATCCATACCAAGTGCAAGCGTATTCGATGTTTTGTATGGGCGCCTGTCCAATATCCGGGCATACCAGATTATGCCAAAAGGCACCTCCGCTCCGCCACAGGGCTCCGCTCCGGGCGGCCATTCACCCCCAGGTTAAAACCTGGGGTTCACTGGCCGTTACATATTGAAATAGGCAAACGGCTTACACGTTTCAATTCCATACTGGTCCGATTAAAAGGAAACCGCATTGCAGTTTCTTGAACAACCTTTAAATGTTTCAATTCCATACTGGTCCGATTAAAAGGATACTCTTTTGCTCATAGGAATACGCGGAAACTTCGGTTTCAATTCCATACTGGTCCGATTAAAAGTTATTTTTATGGGCCTTATAGCTGCTGTTTGTTGTGCTAGTTTCAATTCCATACTGGTCCGATTAAAAGGGAATAGACGAAGCGGCTGTCTTTGACGATGTGAAGTTTCAATTCCATACTGGTCCGATTAAAAGCCTGGGTTCCACAAACCTCGCAATGTTTGTCAGCAAGTTTCAATTCCATACTGGTCCGATTAAAAGCAGTAAATAGCACTGTGCCATTACTATGGACAACAGAGTTTCAATTCCATACTGGTCCGATTAAAAGGAATGCGGCCTGCAGCTTGACGCACATCTCTCCTTCGTTTCAATTCCATACTGGTCCGATTAAAAGATCCCCTTCGGCTTTCAGATATGAAGATTTACAAAGTTTCAATTCCATACTGGTCCGATTAAAAGTGTTCGTCCTGAACGTCAGCCCTTTAAGCAGGCCAGGTTTCAATTCCATACTGGTCCGATTAAAAGCCTTCAAGGGTAAGGACCTGAAGGTTGCCTGGTCCTGTTTCAATTCCATACTGGTCCGATTAAAAGGCGACACCGTAACAATAGGGCCTTTTACTCTTACATGTTTCAATTCCATACTGGTCCGATTAAAAGTCCTATAACGCCAACGATGGAAAGGCATTCCACAAGTTTCAATTCCATACTGGTCCGATTAAAAGTAAAGAAGCCTCCTGTAAAGAGGTCTTCGATAATCTGTTTCAATTCCATACTGGTCCGATTAAAAGTTGACACCCGCCCCGGAGCTATTATCTGATAAGAGTTTCAATTCCATACTGGTCCGATTAAAAGTCTCCCTTTCCATCCCGAGCAGCTCGCCGACATTCGTTTCAATTCCATACTGGTCCGATTAAAAGAGATGGAACGACATACAAAAGGGCAGGGAAGATTACGTTTCAATTCCATACTGGTCCGATTAAAAGCTCTGCATAGCTGAGCCGCATAAAGGGCAATCCCATGTTTCAATTCCATACTGGTCCGATTAAAAGTGGAGCGATGGTTCGAGTGACCTCTGGGTCAACTTAGTTTCAATTCCATACTGGTCCGATTAAAAGGTGATGTCTAAAGCGGTACCTGATGGACAGGGCTAAGTTTCAATTCCATACTGGTCCGATTAAAAGATGACAGGGAAGGAATTATCACAGGCAATCCCGCGTTTCAATTCCATACTGGTCCGATTAAAAGCCCAATCCCAGTTGCCGGGGTTGAAAGCCAGATCGCGTTTCAATTCCATACTGGTCCGATTAAAAGTCCATATCCGTAATAGCCGGCATTATTGATCTGCCGTTTCAATTCCATACTGGTCCGATTAAAAGTACAGTCCCTGGACGGTCATTCCCAGCGTCAGCGCCGTTTCAATTCCATACTGGTCCGATTAAAAGCGAGCAGATCAGGCATGCGATAATTATTAAGCATTTGTTTCAATTCCATACTGGTCCGATTAAAAGGACTGGACAATTGAGGACATTTCTTACTACTCACAAGTTTCAATTCCATACTGGTCCGATTAAAAGCGCGTTAGGAAAGAAATATTTCCCAATTGATGTTCGTTTCAATTCCATACTGGTCCGATTAAAAGATGGACAGCTGCTGGAGTTTATAATCACTGACAAGTTTCAATTCCATACTGGTCCGATTAAAAGGACATCCCTGAAGTAACCGTAAGTGAAAGTGAACTGTTTCAATTCCATACTGGTCCGATTAAAAGGCCTCGCCTGTCACCGTAGACACTTCATCAATTACAGTTTCAATTCCATACTGGTCCGATTAAAAGGCAAATAATTGCCTTATAAAACAATAGCGAAAGTTGTCAAAGAGCATAAAACCATCTGTCGCCCCCGGGTAGTGCAAAAAGACCGGCACCTCGACGACATTACAGTAAATTATCAGTTAAATTCTTTTCCATTCCTATTATCTGCCGGTCAGTATATTTGAGACTGCCTAGAGTATATATAATTACGGAATCTTCTTCCGGCACCATCCACTTTTTAAGTGCAAGCTTCACAGCCTCTAACTTCCCCTCAGTAAGTTCTCCCTCAAAAACCGAATTCTGGACCCAGTTCAGATATTTCTTCAGGAGCTTATGGACCTTCTGCACCCTTTTTTCGCCGATGTCATAAACAAGAATAGTATACATGACCCTACCACCAGGTCCTGAATCCCTTGTATTCCTCTATCCCGGCCACATGCTTCTCTATCTTATAGCACTCAAGCTTGATCAAGTGCCTGTAAGAAACGTTTCTGCCGAGCGCCCTATGCTTGATCGTCGTATTAAGCCTTTCATCGTATTCTTTCAAAAAAATCTTTCTTCCGTTTTCGGAAAGATAGCAGAAGTTCACATCTTTCTCGAAGTCATTCTCTGACAGCATCTTCGTATTGATCAACTTGAAGATCACGTGGTCCACAATAACCGGCTTGAACACTTCCGCGATATCAAGGCTCAACGAAAACCTCCGGTTTCCGGGTTCGTGTAGAAAGCTTACCGTCGGATTAAGTTGTGTATGGTAAATCTCACCAAGTGTCGTTGCGTACAAAAGCGAATTGCCGAACGATATGAGCGCATTTATCATATTGTCGGGCGGCCTTTTTGTGCGCTTTGTAAATTCCTCCTCAAGTTCAAGCATGACGTTGAAGCTGTCATAATACCGCTCTCTTATGTGCCCTTCCCATGCCATCAACTCAAGGATATTGCTTGCTCGTTCAAGTTCAGGCAATTTAGCTTCCACCTCGGATATATAGCCTTCGAGACCTAATTTCCTGTTTTGATAGTATTTGAGATTGCGCAGGATATTATGCGCGGCGCTATTGATGAATTCTTTGGCGATTGCCAGCCTCCTCTTGCTGTCCTTGTAACATTCCACCTGGTTCACCAGCAGAAATCCGGAATTGAGATGCTCCCTTGGGTAATAAGAGCCCGAGTAATAGCCGTAATAATTAAAGACATGCAAAGGGATCTTCTGCTGCGCAAGAAAATTAAGAAGTTTCGTATTCAGGTCTGTCTCACCCATTAGATAAAGACCTTCAACGTCCTCTACAGGGATTGATTTCTTTTCGCCTGTCTCGAACTCAATATAGAGCGTGTTGTCTTTTCGCTTAAGCCTGCCGTTCTTGGTTATGTAATAATTCCGTTTCATGAATAGCAGAAATCCTCGTACCCGCATTTCTTGCAGATTTTAGCATTCAGCACATCAGGCGCCGCAGCCAGCGCCTCAACCTCGCATATTTTTTGAATGGTTTCTTTGATCTCTCCTTCTTTTTCAGGCGTAAGCTCAACCTCCGTTAGCCGCTTCTGTTTCGGGTAATTGATAACACCTTTCCTGATGTCAACCCCTTTTTGCCTGAGACAGTAAATGTAATAGAGGATCTGGCCGATATGCGCCTCTTCCATGTTATTCGACTTCTTGACTTCATGCACTACGCCCTCATCCATGAAATCAATCTTCACCACCCCGTCAATCATTATCTCCTTTTTTGCCCTCGGATATGAGTGTTCGTCTATCAGTTTGCCCATAAAAACGCTGTCCGATGTATGTTCCATATGAATATCGTGCGAAAACAACCATAGCTTGCGGTGGCAGAGAAGGTAGTAGTTGAATTCTGTTCCGGTAACGGTAAACTCTTTCATTTCTCTCCAAGCCGCTTTAGAATCGCATTCCATATTTCAGTCAGTTCCAGCCGTTTTGACCATTCTGAAATATAATCCCTATCAACTTCGTCTCCGCTAATCTTCAAAATACCAGTAATATCGCGGAGATGTTTTTCAGAGCCGCCTTCTTTGTAGTACTCCATTTTTTTTATGATCACATCTTCGGGCGCGGCGAAATCAGCCTGATATGACTCCGAAGGAGACAACCGCCTTTTCCGGTTGAAACGGCTTGTATCAAAGGGGGTATTCTTTTTTATTATGACATCTACCTTCAGACCGGACGCGGGTTGAATAATATTAAACTGGCTTTGATTTTTTATAGCTTCCCTTACCATATCTTCCGTAATAAAAAACTCATCCTCAGGGAAGGCTTTGAGCAAACCCGGAATATGCCGTTCAAAAATTGCAGCAACAATATCTATATCGTTCGTTAGTCTGGGCTCACCGTAAGCCATGGAAGCTACCGCACCTGTAACAAGATACGGAATTTGAAGACCTTCAAATGTCTCTACGATCTTTTGAAGGAGTTCAAACGGACCCATGAGATAATCTCCGGTTAACTTCCCGCCTAAGCATTTCTGCGCTCCAGCCAGGATGGGTTTTTTTGAGATGTATTGTCAGCATGTTATAAGCCGATGACCAAATGTTGAATCCGATGCCTATTCTTTCCGAAGGGGACTTGCGCTTAAGCACCTCGGCCATAGCATCATCCACCACCTCAATCTGACCAGCATCCAGTCTCAAATTATTTTTCACTTTTCAACCCCGTTTTTCAGAATTATATCAAATCCATTGCGCCTTCAACACGGCGCCATAAGAATATCGTGCTAAAACAACCATAGCTTGCGGTGGCAGAGAAGGTAGTAGTTGAATTCTGTGCCGGTGATAGTCATAATCTGTGATCTCCTCAAAAAATATTCTCCTCCTGCTGGGATAAAGATAGACCAGTCTCTGAGGAATATCGAAGTGTTGTTCTAAACTCATCTATACCCTTATCCCAGGAAAGAACCCCTTCGCCAAGAAGATTTTTTATCTGTCTTGTTCGCACAGGCACAAGCAATAGTTTTGCTTCTAAGTATTTTCTTGCTTTTTTCAAATCAATGTATCGTTCATACAAATACCTCGGCAAGACTTCAAGCTGCCCGTCCGTGCCTTCTATTACATTTTCCACCCAATCTCTGTATGTCCCGGCGATTATGGTTTCATCAAAGTCTGCTATCGTGCGATTTTTAAGCCCCTTATCGTAATCACCTTTTGCTTCGCCTTGATAGCCGCCCTCGTATATTTCATTTACAATCTCTGTTAGTTCTTTTTCTGTTAGAAAACTAATGTCACTCAAGAGGCTAACCGTCTTTTCTGTAACATCCTTATCATACGGTAAATACAGTGGTTTTTCTTTCGACATTGCGGACGGCTCTTTAAAAATAACAACCGTTGCAGGCGGTCTTTCACCCTTTCTATTGATTCTACCGAGCCTCTGGCCCAATGCATCGGCTGGTGCAGGTTCTATATAGCCGGATTCATAATCAAGATCAAGTGAAACTTCTACAGCCTGTGTTGCGACAAGTATCCGCGGCGGCTTTTTGCCCTGTATCGCCGACTCAATCCGTGATCGGTCTTCCGCATTAAATCGGGCATGCAGCAACAAAACATTACCGAACTCCTTATCCAATGTTTTCCAGACAGTCTGACTTGTTGCAACATGATTGCATACAATTAATGTTGTCTTATCGGATGCTTTGATTTCGTTAATAACAGTATCCATGTTTAAAAGAAGACTCCCCTGCCTTATTTCGACTTTATGCCTAAGTTTATCCAATATGGCCTTGTCTTCCACGTATTCGGGATCAGGAGAAATCACTTTTCCATAATCAACGCCGATTTCTTTTTTCAGAATATCTTCCAAAAAAGCCGGTAAAGTTGCAGAGGCAAATAGGATCTTAGCGCCCATAGTCTTCAGCCACTTAACAGCGGCAATCGTAAGTCCGGTCAACAAGGGCTCAAAGGCATGGATTTCATCAAAGACAAAGCAGGCATTTGGAAATTCAGCCAATCCCAGTTCCCATCCTTTGCCTTGTAAAGCGACTCTTAAGATTTGATGAGGGGTTGTAACACGAATCGGATGATAAAGCTCTCTTGCAAGGGCTGAAATGGATTTCGCCATCTTTGCAGCCTCAATGGATGGATAATCGCTTTCGAACAGGCGGAATAGGTAGGCGGCATTCTTATGATGCAATACCCCTACTGCATTTTCTCCATAAATCATTTTCAATCTCTTGTGCATAGCGTTTATGCTGGCGGTGTGTGGAAGAACATAGAATAAGCGACCATTCGGAGCTTGATTCTTAGCTGCCCATAAAAGTATTGCCGCAGTCTTGCCTGATCCTGTTGGGGCTTTCAGTATCGCGTTGCCCTCTGTTTCTGCGCATCTAGACTGAAATGGTAATATCTTTTGGGCCTTAAGCTCATTACGATAAATAACCGGGCAAAATTCCTTGTGAGTTGGAACAACGGGAATCTCAACCTGATGAGCTGAGGCCAGATGATCGGCTGTTATCAGAATGCCCCTGAGAAGGCTTGCGATACGACGATTGAAGCCGCTTGCCCTTCTTTGAAAACCTCTGTGAAGGATCCCTTCTGGCAATCCTAACCCTTTAAAGTTACAAACATCCGGGACATCAAAAGGGCAAAATTGAGAGAGACTTAAAAGCAATTCTTTTGTCTTATCCCAATTTTGTAACCATTCCGTAATCATCTGATCCCAGACGGGCGTATCAGCATCAAATGGAAGTTCGTCAAGTGGCAGGCATTTTTCTCCCTCTGTCGTCATTGATTCAGGAATACTGCGGTGATGTGTGAGAATCGCTAATAACGCCTCTTTGGGCATTACAGGGACAAGGATATTAGCAATGGCCGTAGAAATGATCTCATGTCGATGTCCCCACCCTTTTTTCTGCCGCAGGGAATTCTGAAAACCAGTTGCAGCTTTGCCAAGATCATGAAAAACGGCCAGCATATTAAGGATAGAAGAGAGTTGTTTGCGCTCATCATCATGAAAAGGCAGGCTATTACATACCTTTTTTGCGGTTCCTACAACATTGGCCGTATGTTCAAATATGGTCTCGCCGGTATCCTTTGCCCACAACGTGTTCATAGTGATTTTCCACTCATATCAAGGAATGAAGATAAATGGACTCGCCGATCCCCAGTCTGAAGAGGCCTGGCCGGGTGATCTTTGCCGGTGCGTCATATCTTATGGCCTGATATTTCCCAAGCTTACCGATTTCTCTCGCATAACCCATATCCGCATTGTCAAAATAATCTGGCAACACTAATATGAGACCTGCAGCATTAGGTTCTGGAAACGGTACCAGCGTCCCTCTAATCGTCCCTTCCGGAACAGGTTCAGCCTCAACTATTTCGACGGACTTAATCCATGCTACATCCTGAGATCGTCCTAAAGTTGCTGTGCTAGCGGGAAATTCAAAGAATTTTTTGAATGATAATTCGTCAAGATACAAATCAAGATCAGGTTTGATATGGAATTGCCGTTTAGCAATGCCCGTATCTTTTTGCTGCTTTAATCTCCCTTTATCATCAACCCGTAATCGTCGAGTAGTTTCCAGATCAATTTCTGTCCCTGAGCTTTTAAAAACAAACCCGATTTTTGTCTCATCCGGCTTTATTTCTCTGCCAGTCACAGCGCCGATGAGGCCGAGAAGAGTGCTATACGGAGGCAATGGAGAAGTCAGGCCGGTACCTGAATAAAGAAGCGGCAGCCGGAAAGTAGCTGTCCATGCCTTGATCTTTATACGCAATAACTTCATAGCAACTTATCCGTCATCTGATTTACGGCATTAATCGGGCTGGTAACAAACACTATAGTATTACTTACCTTTACACACTTTTTAATCTCCTCCTCATTGCTTTTAGAAAAGTAACCATCACGAATTCCAATATAAACGGGTGTCACTATCCTGTCTTCATAATCTCTGATGACCTGTTCAAGGGTTTGTAGCTTTAAAACAGGTCCTTCCTTTGTGTCCTCAAACAGATCGTTAAATATCAGGTTTCCGCAATTCAACCCTGCAAGAACAATTGCTTTTGGAGCAACATCTGTGGCGAACTGGGCCTGCTTTGCGCCACCGCGCAATATGGCAAGGGCCTTTAAAATGCCTTGTGCTCTTTCCTTTCGTGGATTATCAGCCATTTGATACCATTTCCCGGCGGAAGTGTCCTTTTCTTTCTTGATGGTGCCATCCTCCAAATATTTTTTAGCGAACACCTCATCTAGCTCTAACCGATCCCCTTCATTCCTGAAAACGCCAAGCCTTGCATAGTTGAGTCCGAATACACCTTGTAACTGAGTATTGTAGAATTCTGTATTATAAGGTTGCGGAGTGCCTTCTTGTAGATGAACATATGCCTTATCAAGCCCCTGCCATCCAGTTTTTCTCAGAGAGACCAAGACAGAGGCCGCAAAAGGTGCCGGTCTCATCACAGACTTAGTTTTCTCTTTCTTCTTCTTTTGGTCGGTCGTTTCGGTTCCAGTTTCTTGTTCGTCTCCTCCTTCACCTTCCTCAATGGCTTTTCCCTGACCTTCCTGCGCTCTCATATAACCAAAGATATTGTCTTCCGGATATTTTACAGGATCCATTTCCGTGCCTATTTTATTTGTGGTTCCCTTTGCGCTTGTTCCTATCTGTTTAATCGCAGCATGTGGCAGTTTTGGATTCTCTTCCTGGAAGGTATTTCTCAGCCATCTCTTCCATGCCTGAGAAGATACGTAAGGCACTTTGTCCTTAAAATCCACAAACGTCTTTGGGATTGTTGTATTCCCATATTCTCCTTTGGCAAGACCACCGCCATTTAAGAATGCCCCTTCCGCTTGGATCAAAAAAGTCCCTACTACATAGGTCAGTTCCTTGTTTGTCTCCGTCATATGATCCCTCCTTAAGAAATCTGTTTATTTGCAGCCATCCTATATAAATTGGCAATTTCTAACCGAAACTGAAATCTAACTTCGTACGTCAGATTGTTCCCGTTCTCATCTCGACACAAATCGTCCCAGGTCTCATTAGTATAGCCCTCCCTGATCTCTCCAAGACTTATGAACCAGCGCTGCAAATCTGATGTTGATACATCTCCTTTCTTAAAAGCTTCAAGGATATTCTTTTTAATAAATTTTAATCCCTTTTCATTCTGATAATAAACGAATGTATCCCTGGCAAAGATCTTAATCAGTGGATGTGTAAACAAGTTGAAACCTCCTTCTGGTTTAATTTCGCTTAAATTATCGTGAGTTAGATAAAACCATATCCATCTGTAAGTATCATTCCTTACCGAGAGGTGATGGGCTTCCTCTTCCCTCGGGAAAAGAGTTGTATACTCTTCAAGCGTAAGTAGCCCTTCTTCTGCAAGCTGGGCAACCATTCCGTTTAATTTAACAATTACTGTTTTGTCCTTGTTCCAGTAAGCATTATCCTTTTGCAGTTTGGCAAATAACTTATTACCATTCTTATCGCCAGCCGTCAGCCTAGATTTAATCTGAAATGAAAGCCATTCCGCCAACCTCAAAGAAAGCATTGAATTACCGAGCACCTTCGTTTGGTATAACTCAAACAAGCCTTTCGATACTGATTTTGAGGTCTTAGACGGATAAAAGCCGCTGTATTCGTTTCTGCGCTTGATGCACTCCAGGAGTTGATGAGCTATTTGCTTAGATTCTCTGTGAAGAATGATTTCAATCTCTTGCCGATAAGTCTTTGCGGATTCCCAAAGAAAGACTAATGCCTCATTCGGTATTTCGATTACGTCACAATCCGGATCTTGCCCGGAATTGCTGAACAGCCAGACATTAAGCGAGGCATGTGGTGGCAAGGCAAGAATCCTCTTGTTTCTATGCAGTTCACTAAAGATTTTTAGGAGCATTATAACCGCCTCTTTAGATCCCTTTCCTTGACCGACTGCGGAAAGCTTTTCATCACTCTTCAAGAGATTCAATCTGTCCTGGGTCTCTTTCAGAACCTCACTAACTATCAACTGGGTTAGCTCAGGATAGGTAGACTGGAAACAGGCTATCTTTCCGCCGATTATGATCGCGCCTAATGGCAAGAATTGAACGGCCAGCAGGCAAAAAGAACAGATTCGTGCTGTTCTGCTTGCAGCAGGCAGAGATTGTGCATCACTGCCAATGCTCCCCGCCAAGGGAAACCAGTCCCTGGCAACATCTTTTCCATATTTAGCAAGCACCGTTGTTGTAGGCCGTTCCCCACATGCCTCACATCTGTATTTACCCCCTGACTCAGCAAAGACTGACTTTGCAAGTTCATTGATCATTTTGCAATATTGCTTAAAGCCAGTATCATTCAAAGGATTTAATTTCCCTCTGTTCTCCTTTTTCATGCTCGGATTCAGAGAAGTATTTGTCAGAGGAGAGTTTACGCCAACAACCATCGTAAATGCCTTTAACTGCCTGTTGACATTTGCCAGCCAAATACCATCAGAAAGAATAGTCTCGATATCAGTTTTAGTTAAATCTTCAATTTTCCACTTTCCTGCTTTAGCTACAATTACGCCCATCCCCGCATCCACCCACGGATTCCCTGTCCAACTGAATAATGGCATCAATTTGTCTCCTCACAAAATTCGTCAAACAATTTCCTTCACCATCCCGAACCCCATGCTCCCTTTCTCTCCGAAGCCGGCCTCATAGCCGATTTCGACAAGCTCGGGATTGCCTATGACCTCAAAGGGTGCCATAAAACCGACAATATCAGTTCCTTTAAAACTTATCTTCTTTGTTATTTTCCCACTCCGCTTATTCATGTATTCGGTATCAATCTTTATTCTGAAGGCGCCGTCTCCAATCTCATTCCCGTTTACAAGCCTGTATTTCTTGGCAAGGTTATTCCTGATTGTCTCAGAAAAACCGTCTTCCCAAGGACGAAGGTAATGGCATTTCAGCCCGCCGGGCGTGTTGACACTTTGGCTCACTGTTATCGGAGAAAGGCACGTAAAGCTCATCTTCTCTTTAAATTCCGGCCTTGGCAGCGTTTCAACACACTCTACGAGAAATCTGACCTCGCCGCCTTCCGGACCGATGACTATCTCCCGGCCTTCGGAAAAAAAACCTTCTATAAGGTGTTGGATAAAATCGTTCACAGGGGATGATATCTCCCATCGGACATGTCCGCTCAGGAATACAATTTCTCCATGGTCTGCTCTGTACTCCCCTCCCTGTAGCATGGAGAACGTAAAAAGCTTGAAACCCTTCTTGCTTTCCCCCAGCCTATATCCTTCGTCGTGGAGAAATGTGGAATAGTCCTGCGATGAATTACCTATGAACTTGTAAATTAGGCTGGTGAGAAAATAGTTGTAGTTTATTGGAAGAACGGCCTTTCGGCTGAGAGGTAAGAGTGTGAAATTAACCCTCAAAATGTCCCCCTATAAAAAGGAAACTCTTAATACGTTTCGCCACGAGTTTCATCTTTTTGCTACCTCCTATGTAATACGCTCGAAAAATAACTTTTGTCAACTAAAAATCTTAAAAATTAGCTGAGTTCATGTAGTTTGGCTATGCAACAAGAGCAAAATATTTGTTGCATTTTGCGCATTGATATTGCTTATCATTCTTGACCTCTATTGCAAAGTCTCTGCTGCCAAAGTGCTTTATGACTGATGCGATATGCCTGCGTTTCAAACAGGGGTCTGCATAAATGCGACACACGCGCTCTCCGGGTATGCATACAACTTTACCGCGCGGAAATGCATAATAGGGCCATACTTTGAATGATTGCTCCGTAGATGTCCTCGGTTTAAGCGCCTTCCAGAACACATAGTGGTTCCCGTACTGAAGTGTCTCACCAACAGCCTTCCCCTCTTCCACACGCACTGAATCCGAGATAATTTCTCCACCGACAAAAAAAAATATACCTACCTTCATAAATATATTCCTCCCTTTCCTTTCAAAGAGATTAGTCTGCAAGGCTTGTGTAAATCTCCTTTATCCTGTCGACATTCCTGACAAAAACTTCGGCTATCACGGGATCAAAATGCATGTCCCTGTTGTCGCAGACAAAACAGAGCGATTTTTTGAAGTCCCAGGCTTTCTTATAAGGCCTTGACGATGTCAGAACGTCGAAGACATCGGCCAACGCAGTAATCCTTCCATAAACCGAAATAGCGTCTCCTGAAAGTCCGGAGGGATAGCCGCTGCCGTTAAACCTCTCGTGATGCGTCAGCGAAACAATGGAAGCTGTCGCGAAATAGGGATTAGAGTTCTCCGGCAGTATGCTGCAGCCAATGGTGCTGTGCTTCCTTACCATCTCCATTTCGTCGCGCGTCAGTCGTTCCGCCTTAAGAAAAATATGGTCCGGTATGCTGATCATGCCTATGTCGTGCAACTGGGCAGCGTAATAGATCAAATCCTGCTCTTTTTTGCCCCAGTTCAAACCCGCCGCTATAATTCTCGAGTAGTGTCCCACCCTGACACTGTGGTTCCCGAATACGTACTCTTTCAGCCGGTAAGCACCAACAAATTTCATGTACTGACGAAGCAGGACGAGAGGTTTTACCCGCTCGAAGAAATCCACAGGAGAAAAGGGTTTGGCAAATAACTCCGAGGCGGAGTCCTCCGGGGAGAGGTCCTTCAACTCCGGAGCGTTGTAATCCCCCGTTATCATGACAATAGGGATATCACGGTGTACCTTGCGCGTTTCTCGCATAAAGGTCAGGCCATCCATTTTAGGCATCCTGAGGTCCGTGAAAACCATGTCTATCGGATGCTCCCTCACGTAGTGCAACGCCTCTAACGGACACGAGAAACTTGAGACCTGAAAGCCGACCATCCTTGTTACTGCCTCGATTACGGGACGGCTGTATTCCGAATCATCAACCACCACCGCAGTAAGATCATTAAGTGACATCTCTGAGTCCTCCTGCTCCCCTTGACCGTCATCACTGTTTTTTAAAAGGTCCCGCTTTATTCCGCTTTAGCGCTGTATGGTCTGCACAAGTTATTTGTGCATATACACTTAGAACATATAGCAAAAAAAATGCCTGAATAAATAATGAAAAAGATGGACTAATAAAAAGTATCTTGAAATATTTATAAATCAAGTAGTTATAGACTGAGAGCTTGCTTCGCTTCTCTAGTAATGACCGTTTCGGAGACTTAGGAAGTAGGCCACGGCTGTAAACAAATATTTACAGCAATCACCCGTTCAATAATAAAGAGACAAATAATCAACGAGTTAAGTGGCATAGACAGGATGTCGCCTTTTGGAAGCAGGAGCAACAAAAGTTGCACCCTATGTTGCAGCTTACTGGCTGGTCTACCGATTTCATGTCCAGTTGCTTGTTGAGGTCTTGAAATACGCTACCCGTATTTGATTTTAAAGAAGAGGATTATCAAAACAAAGGAAAAAGATACGCTGTTTGCGGCAATGAGCAGCGGGTTGTGTATTAAAAAGCCATATACCATCCATAGAAATATGCCTGCACCCATGATAAGAAACATTAAAAGAGATATGTCTCTCGTCTCTTTCATTCTCCAGGATTTTATCAACTGCGGAACAAGCGATGTAGTGGTCAGCATGGCTGCCACTAATCCGATTAGCATAATACCGTTATTTTGCATTATGGATATTATAACCGATGCTTTACTCGAAAGATGCATTTAAGAACCACAGCGCACAGAGAGACTGGTGTTGCATGTATTTTGCAAATTTTTATTTGTTAGTCAATTTTTATTGTATGCTCTGCTGTTGTTGTCTTCCTCTCTCTGACAGTATCAATAACATGCCCGGTAAGCCAGCCGATCAGTGCACTACCCACTACAAATACCACCCCGGCCAACATAACTCCCAAAAGCATCGATACCCCGACAATAAGCCTTGACAGCACTGATGGACTCACCGGCAGCCCTAAAATTCCTATAGCTATGTTAAGTCCGACCACACCACCGATAAAAGACCCCGGCAATAACCCTACAAGCGCAAACAGAACCAACCCTGCGCCTATTCCAATATATAATCCTTTTTTTGCCATTTCTCCTGTTTTGGTTTGCGAGCCCCTGCTGTTTGGCATCTTTTTGCACCTCCTTCTTAGTACTCTTTGCTGCAGCTGTTTATATTGGTGCACTTCCCATGCCAACTATAAATATCAGTTTTTTCAATGCCTTAGACGTTATCTTTTTTGCAGCTGTGCGAAAGTTGTCAGGCTATTTTGCAAGGACGCAAAAAAAAGGCTCGACCCGCACGCGTTCTACTGAGCGGAGCAGTTGAAATGTCAATAAGCAAGCCCCACGATCAAAATAAAAAAGCGGCCGAAGTCGCCGCTTTATTTGCATTTTTTGGATTTACCCGAACCCTTGCCGGAAGCGAGTCAGGTGTTAACTCCCAGCCTTGGGAATACGAACAACTGCAGTATCACCCAGACAACAAGAATGAGAGCGCCAATAATTATATCATTCATTTTTTCTCGTCAGCCTTGCCCGCATTCTTGGGAGCGACATTTTCATAATCAACAAACTCAATGATCGCCATAGGGGCACGGTCATTGACCCTTTGCCGGGTCTGCACAATCCTTAAATAACCGCCATTCTTATCGGTGAATCTGGGGGCTATATCGGAAAAAAGTTTTGATACCACCGTTCTGTTAGGTATATACGACAGCACCATTCTTTTTGAATGAAGGTCGCCACGCTTGCCGAAAGTGACCAGCTCTTCAGCTATACCTTTAATGGCCTTGGCCTTCGCGAGTGTTGTTTCGATTCTCTGGTGCTCAAAAAGAGACGATACGAGACCTCGGAGTAATGCCTTCCTCTGGTTCGCCGTTCTTCCAAAATGTCTGGTTGCCACTTTATGGTTCATTGTTGCTCAGGACCTCCTCTAGGATTTTGAAGCACTGCCTTCAAATTCATTCATATCAATCCGCATGCCGAAACTCAAGCCCATCGCGTTGAGGATAATCTTAATTTCATTGAGGGACTTACGGCCGAAATTCTTGGTCTTGAGCATTTCATGTTCGGTCCTTTGCACAAGATCGGAAATAGTCTTGATATTCGCATTTTTCAGGCAATTATACGACCTCACAGATAGTTCAAGCTCATCAATGCTCTTCAGCAGGTTCTCATTCGAAATAGTGGTCAAGTCGACAACGCTTGCTATCCGCGGTGACTCTTCAGTAATGTCTTCTTCCTCAACAAAAATAAACAGGTCGAGGTGGTCGATCAATATTGAAGCAGCATCGCTGACCGCCTTTTCGGGAGTTATACCGCTATCCGTCCATAACTCCATTACCAGCCGGTCATAATCGGTCGAACGTCCAACCCTGGCTTTTTCAACCCAGAAATTCACCTTTTTTACAGGACTGTAAATGGAATCCACCGCAATCACATCAATCGGCAGATCTTCCTCCTTATTTAACTCTGCAGGCACATAGCCCTTGCCTTTCCTGACATACAGTTCCATCTCGAATGTGGCATTGTTGTCTACCGTTGCAATATAACAGTCGTCATTCAAAACCTCAACATTGGCATCGCTCTCTATATCAGCGGCAGTAACCACTTTGGGCCCTTTTACCTTTATCGAAACAGTCCTTGTTCCTTCTGCGTACACCTTGAACCTCAGTTTTTTTACGTTAAGCACAATGTCAACAACATCTTCTTTTACTGATTTTATGGCAGAGAACTCATGCAGGACACCGGGCATTCTGATGCCGGTAACCGCAGCACCTTCTATCGAGGAAAGCAAAACCCTGCGAAGCGAATTGCCAATGGTCGTTCCATATCCACGCTCAAGCGGCTCGGCAACAAGCTTTCCATAAAAATCCGTAAGGGTCTCTTCTTCAAAAGTAATCTTTTGAGGAAGTTGAAAGCCTTTTTTTACAAGATCCATAATACGGTCTCCTATGCCTTTATTTTCTATGTTTCATAATTATTACCGAAGAAATCTTTTTCAGATATCCTTCGGACGCACCCGGCTACTTCACACCCTAAAAAAGTCTGACGACTTTTCGGGGACTCTGTTATTTTGAGTAAAGCTCTACTATGAGCTGCTCCTGTACCGGTAATTGTATTTCATCACGGGAAGGCACCCTTACAAACTTTCCGGTCAGGCTATTAGTATCAACCTCAACCCATTCAGGGAATCCCCTGTGTTCAGCAATAGATAGGCTCTCCGTGATGGCCTGGAGCTCCCTGCTCTGTTCAGCAACGGCAACCATATCGCCGTCCTTTAACATATATGATGGTATATCAACTTTCTTTCCGTTCACAATAAAATGACCATGCCTTACAAGTTGCCTCGACTCTCTTCTATTAAGAGCAAAGCCCATCCTATACACTACATTATCGAGCCTTTTTTCCAATAATTGAAGTAACACTTCGCCGGTGATGCCCTTCAGCCTGGAAGCCTTCTCAAAATAACTCCTGAACTGGTCCTCCATTATCCAGTATACTCTCCTTACTTTCTGCTTCTCCCTCAACTGCATCCCATAATCGGAGAGTTTCCCCCTGCTCTGGCCATGCTGTCCTGGAGGGTATTTCCTCCGTTCGACGCCACATTTTTCGGTATAGCACCTTGTGCCCTTTAAAAAGAGTTTTTCTCCCTCTCTTCTGCAAAGTCTGCACAACGGGCCCCTGTATCTAGCCATTTACACTCTCCTCCTTTTAGGCGGCCTGCAACCGTTATGGGGTACCGGGGTAACATCCTTAATAAGCGTAATTTCCAGTCCCGCCGCTTGCAATGCCCTGATTGCCGTCTCTCTTCCTGCACCCGGACCTTTGACGAACACGTCAACCTGCCTGAGACCGACTTCCATGGCCTTTTTGGCTGCTGTCTCGGATGCTATCTGAGCGGCAAAAGGCGTGCCCTTCCGTGATCCTTTGAATCCAAGACTTCCCGCACTTGACCATGCAATAACATTTCCCGTCGTATCGGTTATAGTAATGATCGTATTGTTAAAAGTAGTCTGTATATGAGCGGTGCCGTTTGCAATATGCTTCTTTACTTTCTTGCCGACTCTTTTCTTCTGCGCCATTATATACCAATCCTCCTTATGACTTTTTCTTCAGCACAAGCTTCCGCGGGCCGCGGCGGGTCCTTGCATTGGTCTTAGTCCTTTGACCTCTCACCGGCAAATGTGCAGAATGTCTCGTTCCCCTGTAACATCCGATATTGGTGAGCCTCTTTACATTCATCGCAACTTCGCGCCTGAGATCGCCCTCGACCTTATATTCTTTTTCTATGCTGCTCCTGATTTTAACGACATCCGCGTCAGTAAGGTCCTTGACCCGTATATTGGGATTGACATTGATCTCTCTCAATATCTTATTCGATAACGCCCTTCCAATTCCAAATATGCGTGTAAGCCCAATCTCGACACGCTCATTCTTCGGCAGATCAACGCCAGCAATTCTTGCCATGCTCTACTCCTTTGTCATCCATATTATTGTTAAATAATACCACGTACAACCAGCCTTGTCGTTATCCTTGCCTCTGCTTATGCCTCGGGTTTTCACAAAGGACCCTGACAACGCCTTTTCTCTTCACTATCTTACACTTGGAACATATCGGTTTTACAGAAGGCTTTACCTTCATAATTTATCCTCCCAATAAAAAAGTAAGCACTGAGCAGTACGCACTATGCAGTATCAAATGCTGATTACCGCTTGCGTCCTTTGTCTTTTGCCTACTCCTTACTCCATACTGTTTACCGTTTACTATTTGAATCTATACGTTATACGGCCTTTAGTAAGATCATAGGGGGAAAGCTCGATGGTAACTTTGTCCCCAGGCAATATCTTTATAAAATGCATCCGCATCTTGCCGGACACGTATGCAAGTATAATTTGACCATTTTCGAGAGCAACCCGAAACATCGCGTTGGGCAAAGTTTCGACGATTGTTCCCATCACTTCAATATTTTCTTCTTTCGCCATACGTAAGCCTATAATTATACCTGTATATTAAATTTTAGTCAAGATTACCGGAATACTTTTCGTTACAGCAATAGTATGCTCATAGTGGGCCGACAACCGGCCATCAGCAGTAACGGCGGTCCAGCCGTCTTCAAGTATGTTCACGTCTGCACAACCGGCATTAACCATAGGCTCAATTGCCAAAGTCATCCCCTCCTTAAGTCGCGGCCCCCGACCGGCTTCACCAAAGTTCGGGACCTGGGGGTCCTCATGCAAAGAGCGTCCGATTCCATGTCCGACAAATGCCCTGACAACAGAAAAACCGTTGGACTCTACATGCTGCTGAATGGAAGCCGAAATGTCCGAAACCCTGTTTCCCGCTACAGCCTTCCCAATGCCCGCATAGAGCGCCTCTTCGGTTACCGACATCAACTTCCGCGCCTCAGCATCCACGGCGCCAACAGGAAAAGTCACAGCTCCGTCGCCATAGAACCCTTCCAGGACAACGCCTAAATCTATACTAATTATGTCGCCGCTTTTCAATCTGGCCATCCGGGACGGGATCCCATGCACCACCTGGTCATTGACCGATGTGCACGTGCTTGCCGGATATCCCCTATATCCCATAAAGGCCGGAATTGCCTTCCGCTTCTTTATCTGGTCCTTCACGTACGCCTCTATGTCGGCGGTCGTTATATCCACCGCAATAAAGGACTTCAGGTTCTTCAGAATTTCTGCTACGATATGGCACGCAGCTGCAATTTTATCTATCTCTCTTTTGGACTTGACGATTATCACAATGCGGTAATTTTAATCTCTTCTGCCTTTCAATTTGCCTCTCTGGAGAAAACCCTCGTAAGACCTGGTCACCAAATGAGATTCTATCTGCGAGACCGTGTCGAGGGCAACACCTACGGCTATCAAGAGGGACGTTCCGCCAAAGTAAAAAGGGACATTGAACCGCTTGATGAGCAGTTCCGGCATTACACACACTACGGCAAGATAAAGGGCCCCCACAAAAGTCAGCCGCGTAAGTACCCGGTAGATGTATTCAGTTGTCTTCTGTCCCGGCCTGATACCGGGAATGAAGCCCCCATGCTTTTGCAGGTTTTCTGCGATATCGACGGGATTGAATATCACCGCTGTATAAAAATAACTGAAAAAGAAAATCATGCCTACATATAGAAGGGTGTAGGTCGGAGTACCTGGAGCCAACTGTTTGGCGATTGCCTGCACCCATGGCACCGCAATGAATCCCGCAACCGTTGCCGGGAACATAATAATAGATGAAGCAAAGATGGGGGGAATAACTCCAGCAGTGTTTACCTTTAAGGGAAGATGCGTGCTCTGACCGCCGAAAACTTTCCTGCCCACCACCCGCTTTGCGTACTGGACCGGAATCTTCCTCTGCCCCCGCTCGATAAAGATGATGCCTCCTATGACCGCCACCATCAATGCTGCAAGCACAAAAACGAAAAATATCGATAGCTCACCCGCCCTCACTAAGCTGAAAGTACTGAATACTGCGTTAGGAAACCGGGCAGCTATGCCTGCAAAAATGATAAGGGAGATACCATTCCCAATACCTCTCTCCGTTATCTGCTCTCCAAGCCACATAAGAAATGCCGTACCGGAGGTAAGTGTGATCATTGTCATGATTCTGAAGCTCCAGCCAGGGTTCTGAATGAATTGTCCTCCAGCCATTCCTTCCAGGCCGACCGCTATGCCGAAAGATTGTATAGCGCCGATAGCAACTGTGGCGTATCTGGTATATTTGACAATCCTTTTCCTGCCTGACTCTCCTTCTTTTGCAAGTTTGCCCAGGCTGGGGATGACCACTGTCAGGAGCTGAAAGATAATCGAAGCGCTGATATACGGCATGATTCCCAGTGCAAAAATCGTGACTCTCGAAAGGGCGCCGCCTGAGAACATATCAAAAAAGCCCATCATCGCCCCGCCCTTTTCGGTAAGGAACTTGCTCAGCGCCTCACTATTGATGCCGGGCGTGGGGATATGCGCGCCCATTCTGTATACTGCAAGCAGGCTGAGCGTAAACAGCACCCTGTTTTTTAATTCGGCGATTTTAAAGATATTCTGAATGCTGGCCAGTAAGCCCAATGTTATAATACCTCGGACTTTCCGCCGGCTGCAGTTATTTTAGATACCGCAGAAGCGCTGAAAGCATGTGCCTTGACCATAACAGGCCTGGTTATGTTCCCGTCGCCTAGAACTTTAAGGCCGTCTTTCAATTCTCTGACGATCTTGCGTTTAATGAGGATTTCGGGCGTTACCGTGTCGATACCGGCAAGCTTTTCGATATCGTCCAGATTGACAATTGAATATTCTTTCTTGAAGGGCCTATTCTTGAATCCCCTCTTGGGAAGCCTTCTCTGGAGCGGGGTCTGTCCACCTTCAAAAGCTGGTCCTTTGTTGCCGCCGGAGCGAGCTTTCTGTCCTTTATGTCCCTTGGTAGCAGTCTTTCCGTGTCCGGAACCCATTCCCCTGCCTATTCTCTTGGGCTTTTTTTTACTCCCCGGGGCCGGTGACAAATTCTCTATTTTCATTGCTTAACTTTTGACCTCCTGTTCACTCTCTTCCTCTACAACGGCCTCCCCTTCGGACTTGCCTCTTAGTTTATTAACAACATCAGGGTCCATTAAATGGCTGAGCCCATCCAGTGTCGCCCTGACCGTGTTGAAAGGGTTGTGGCCGCCAAGCGCTTTTGCAACAATATCGTGAATACCGGAAACCTCAAAGACTGCGCGGACCGCGCCGCCTGCAATCAGTCCGGTCCCCTTCGGCGCCGGATTCATGACAACTGCATTGGAACCGTACTTTCCAATAATCTTGTGGGTAATGGTGCCCTCTCTTAACGCAAACCTCATAAGGCGTTTTTTGGCTTGTTCCACCGCCTTTCGTATTGCTTCAGGGACTTCAGAAGCCTTTCCCTTGCCAACACCGACGATGCCGTCTCCGCTGCCGACAACAACAAGGGCGCTGAAGGAAAATCTCCTTCCTCCCTTAACAACCTTGGCAACTCTGTTTATATAGACTACCTTGTCTTTTAAATTAAGCCCTTCAGCGTCGATCCTTTCGGTTTTCACCATACCTCCTTAAAATTCCAAGCCGCCTTCGCGTGCACCGTCAGCGAGGGCTTTCATACGACCATGATATTTATAACCACCGCGGTCAAATACAATCTTTTTAACTCCCAGTGGAACCGCACGCGACGCTATCAGCAAACCCACCCGTCTAGCCATCGCTGCGTTGCCCTTGTGTCCCCCTTCATTCCTCAACTCCTTATCAAGTGTAGAAGCGGCAATAAGAGTATGACCCTTCGTATCGTCAATAATCTGCGCATATATATGGTTGAGGCTCTTGTAAATGCAGAGTCTCGGTCGCTTAACGCTGCCGGATACCTTTTTTCTTAATCTTTTATGGCGCCTTTGCCTCGCCTCTTCCTTTACAATCACAACATCCTCCTTAAAATCAGGCTATATCCGATAGGCTATAGGCAATAAAACCACATCCATAACCCATTGCCTTTGGTCTCCGTCTATTTTTGAATGTGCCTATGTGTTTATTTTTTCCCCGTCTTTCCGGCCTTTAATTTAATCCGCTCACCTGCATACCTTACTCCCTTGCCTTTATAGGCGTCGGGCAGCCTTAACTCCCTTATATTGGCCGCAACCTGACCAAGCAGTTGTTTATCCATGCCGCTTAATGTAATGGTCGTCTGCTTATCATCAACTGCAGCTTTTATCCCTTCGGGAAGCTCATATTCGATTGGATGAGAATACCCCAATGTAAACGAAAGCTTGCCCCCCTTCACCTGGGACCTATAACCAATGCCGGTTATTTCCAGTACCCTTGTATACCCCTGAGAAACACCGCTTACCATGTTTGACACAAGGCTTCTGGCAAGGCCATGGAGCGACCTGTGCGACTTTGAATCACTGTTCCTCTCAACAATGATATTGCCATCAGCAACGGATATCTTTATGCCTTCCGGGAAGGTGTAGTTCAATTCGCCCTTAGTCCCTTTAACTTTAATAACGTCCTGATTGACTTCAACATTTATTCCCTGTGGAATAGTTATGGGTTTTTTACCAATTCGTGACATCTATTTCCCCTCCAGTGTATGCTTACCAAACATAACAGAGCACCTCTCCGCCAACACCTTCCCGGCGACATGACTTATCGCTGAGAACACCCCTCGAGGTAGTAAGTATAGCAATCCCAACACCGTCCATGACATTAGGGACCTCATCTTTGCCGGCGTATACTCTCCTGCCGGGTTTGCTGATCCTCTTGAGTCCGCTTATAACCGGACTATTGTCAGTTGTATATTTAAGGGTCACACGCAGCATACCCTGTTTTTTGTCCTTTATAATTTTATATGATTTTATAAAACCCTCTTCTTTTAAAATCTTCGCCAATTCCACCTTCATCCTTGAGGCCGGAATATCTACCTTCTCGGTCCTGATAAGAAGGGTGTTTCTCATTCTGGTCAGCATATCAGCAATCGGATCGGTCATCATGCCTGCACCCCTACCAACTCGACTTTGTGACCCCGGGGATGAACCCCCTGAGGGCAAGTGTCCTGAAGCAGATTCTGCAAAGCCCGAACTTCCTTAAGTAGCCTCTCGGTCTACCACATGCCTTGCACCGGTTATAGGCACGCACCTTAAACTTGGGCGCCCTGTTGCTTTTCTCAATTAAACATGTCTTTGCCACCAAACTCCTCCTTTACTTTCTGAACGGGATGCCCAAATGCCTGAGCAATGATTTGCATTCGGTATCGTTTTTTGCGGAAGTGCACATGGTTATGTCAAGCCCATGCACCATCTCAACTTTATCATAATCGATCTCGGGGAATATGTACTGCTCCTTCAGGCCGAAAGAATAATTTCCCCTTCCGTCAAAGGATTTTGTAGACAGCCCCCTGAAATCTCTGATTCTCGGCAAGGCAACATTGACCAACCTGTCAAAAAATTCATACATCCGCGCGCCCCGCAGCGTGACCTTGCACCCGAGAGGAACGCCCTCCTTGAGCTTGAAACCTGCGATGGCCTTCTTTGATTTCGTGATCAGAGGCTTCTGCCCGGTAATTGCAGCAAGTTCCTTTTCAGCTGCATCAAGAAGCTTGATATTCTGAGTTGCTTCGCCAAGAGTAACATGAACAACAATCTTCTGCAGTTTCGGGACCTGCATAACATTTTTATATAAAAACTCCTTCATGATCACAGGTATTACTTCCGTTGTATATTTTTCCATCAGACGCGGCGCCATGACTAATCTAAAACCTCCTTGCACTTTTTGCACGTCCTGAGCTTACTGCCGTTATCAAGGACCGTATTGCCTATCCTTGTCGGCTTACTGCATTTCGGGCATAGGAACATTACATTTGATATATGAATGGGCCCTTCCTTCTCGATGATGCCGCCCTGAGCATAATTCTTATTGGGCTTGGTATGCCTTTTAACAATATTTACACCCTCAATCGTTACCTTTTCAGTAGTCGGAGACACCGAAAGCACTCTTCCCTTCTTGCCTCTATTTTTTCCGGTCGTCACCACGGCTATGTCGCCCTTTTTTATTCCTAACCCCACTGTATCCTCCTCACTATTACAGGACCTCGGGAGCAAGTGATATGATCTTCATGAATTCCTTCCATCTCAACTCTCGCGCAACCGGTCCGAAAATTCTTGTTCCAACTGGTTCCATCTGGGTGTTTAAAAGCACTACCGCATTCTGGTCAAACCTGATGTATGAGCCGTCAGGACGTTTCGTTTCTTTTTTAGTCCTCACCACAACAGCCTTGGATACGGCGCCCTTTTTCACATTGCCTTCGGGAATAGCTTCTTTAACGCTCACCACTATGATATCGCCAAGGCGGGCATACCTTCTGTTGGACCCCCCGAGGACTCTTATGCACTGGACTCTCTTGGCTCCCGAGTTGTCCGCCACCTCAAGGATGCTTAAATTCTGTATCATTTACTTACCCTCGCCTTTAACGATTTTGATCACCTGCCACCGTTTGTCCGCACTCAGCGGCCTGCTTTCAACAATCTCGACCACGTCGCCCGCTTTACATTTATTCTCCTCGTCGTGGGCTTTGAGCTTGGTGACCTTCTTGACAGTTTTCAGATAAACCGGGTGTTGAAACGTCCTGGTCACCGCTACCACAACCGTCTTGTCCATCTTATCGCTGACTACCTTACCTGTGTATGTCTTTTTAGGCATTTCTGGCGCCTCCTTTGCCGGTCTCTGCGCGAGGCTCCTTTTCCGTAAGGACCGTCAATACTTTCGCTATGTCCTTGCGCACTGCACGTACTCTGATGTTGCTCTGCAATTCACCCTTCGAAAGCTGAAACTTGAGATTGAAAAGCTCCTTCCGCAAGTCCATCTCTTTCTGCCTCAATTCCTCTATTGATAACGCCCTTACCTCAGATGGTTTCATAACACCGCCACCTCTCTCGTAACAAATTTCGTAGCAATAGACAGCTTCCTTGATGCAAGCTTGAACGCCTCTTTTGCAATATCTTCGGAAACCCCTGAAACCTCATACAGTATTCTTCCGGGACTCACAACCGCAACCCAATACTCAGGATTGCCCTTGCCTTTACCCATTCTTGTTTCGGCAGGCTTCTTGGTTATGGGCTTATCAGGGAAAATCCTTATCCACACCTTGCAGCCTTTCTTGGCATGGCGCGTTATGGCAACCCTGGCGGCCTCTATCTGGCGGCTCGTTACCCAGCCCGGCTCCATCGCTTTCATAGCGAACTCACCGAAGCTGACGTCGGAGCCACGGTAGGCCTTGCCGTTCATATTGCCCTTCATCGTTTTTCTAAATTTAACTTTTTTTGGTGCCAGCATATGTTACTCTCCTGATTATTCGCTTAGTAGGGCGGCAACAGGTGGTTCAGCAAGTATATCGCCATGATAAAGCCATACCTTTATACCAATTGCGCCGAATGTCGTCCGTGCCTCTGCAAATCCGTAATCTATATTCGCCCTGAAGGTGCTGAGAGGCACCCTGCCTTCTCTATACCACTCCGTTCTGGCAATTTCAGCCCCGGCCAGCCTCCCCGAGCATTGGACCTTGATACCCAGTGCACCGAACCTCACAGCTGAGGCCACCGCCCGCTTGAGCGCCCTCCTGAATGCGACCCTCTTTTCCAGCTGCAGCGCTATATTCTCAGACACAAGCTGCGCATCCACTTCCGGCTTCCTGATCTCTTTTATATCTATTGCAACCTGTTTTTTCGTTGCCTCTTCCAGTTCTTTCTTCAGCTTTTCAACTTCAGCGCCCTTTTTGCCGATAATAATGCCCGGCCGGGCGGTATGTATTATGACCTTCAGTTTCTGTCCAGGCCGCTCTATCTCTATCCTTGAGACACCTGCATGGAAGAGTTTCTTCTTTATCGACTTGCGGACCTCTATATCTTCCAGAAGCTGATGCTGGTATCCCTTTTTAAGAAACCACCTTGATTCCCAAGTCCGTATAATGCCCAGTCTATTACCGATAGGATTCGTCTTTTGACCCAAATCAGCACCCCCAGTCCGCATGACAATACTTCATTTTTATTCCTCCGAAAGAATAATGGTTATATGGCAAGATCTCTTCTTAATGACGTTGGCTCTTCCCATAGATCTCGGCTCCATCCGTTTCACGAAGGGACCATTATCTACAAAAACCGTCTTAATTTTCAACTTATCGATGTCTACCTGAGTATCCTTCTGTTCTGCGTTAGCCATTGCGGATTTCAGAAGCTTTTCAACAGAGCGTGCCCCTCTGTACGGCATAAATCTGAGTGAAACCAGCGCATCGGCCGCCCTTTTGCCTCTGATTAGGTCCACCACCCTTCTGGCTTTACGCGGGGTCATTTTTGCATGTCGTAATATTGCTTTCGATAGCATAATCAATTAACCTTTCGCCGCAGCAGCCTTCGCAGAGCCCGAATGCCCTTTAAAGGTCCTTGTTGGCGAAAATTCTCCGAGTTTGTGTCCCACCATGTTCTCAGTGACATAAACCGGGATAAATTTTTTACCGTTATGAACAGCAAAAGTCAGCCCTATAAATTCAGGCACAATAGTAGAACGCCTTGACCATGTCTTAATCATCCTCTTGTCACCAGCGCCTGTCATCATCAAAACTTTTTTCAGCAGTTTGGGCTCAACGAATGGCCCTTTTTTTAAGGATCGCGGCACGTAATCCCTCCTAAAATCCAGGCTATAGGCTATTGGCGATAGGCAATAGGCGAAAGAAACAACACTCTGTAATTCTCTCTTTTAATTCATTGCCCATAGCCTATAGCCCATTACCAATTGCCTGTTTTGTTTATTTTCTTCTTTTAACTATTAATCTATCAGTCCTCTTATTGTGTCTCGTCTTTACGCCTTCCGGCTTGCCCCAAGGTGAGCATGGCGGCCTGCCGCCGGACGTTCTTCCTTCTCCACCGCCGAGCGGATGATCATGAGGGTTCATAACAACTCCTCTCACATGAGGCCTTTTCCCCAGATAGCGCTTCCTGCCCGCCTTTCCGTAAGAAATATTTTCATACTCGACATTCCCTACCTGGCCGATTGTTGCCATGCAAGAGGCCATCACATACCGCGCCTCTCCTGACGGCAGCTTTATCTGGGCATAATCCCCCTCTTTGGCAACAAGCTGAGCAGCGGTCCCTGCGCCTCTGACAAGTTTGGCGCCCTGGCCGGGATTCAATTCAATATTATGTATCATAGTACCGAGCGGTATTCCCTTTATCGTTAATGCATTGCCCGGCTTAATTTCAGCATTCGGCCCCGACATAACGCTATCTCCCACATTCAGCCCGACGGGCGCCAGGATGTAGCGGTACTCGCCATCATTATATTTTAGAAGAGCGATGCGGGCAGACCTGTTGGGGTCATACTCGATAGTTGCAACCGTTGCAGGAATGGCAGTCTTATTGCGGTTAAAATCGATAATCCTGTATTGCCGCTTGTTGCCCCCTCCCCTCTGCCAGCTTGTAACCTCGCCGGTATTATTCCTGCCCCCGCTCTTTCTGAGCGGCGCTGTAAGAGGTTTATGAGGTCTATCGGTTGTTATATCGCTGTAATCTGATGAACTCTGGAACCTTCTGCCGGGAGATGTCGGATTAAACTTTCTTATTCCCATTTATACACCCTCTATAAAATCGAGCTTTTCACCCTTTTTCAATGTTATTATCGCCTTCTTCCTGTCGGACCTTCTGCCGACAGACTTTCCGAACCGTTTCAGTTTTCCACTGACATTTATCGTAGCAACCTTTTCGACCTTTACCTTGAATATTTCTTCCATGGCTTTCCTTACTTCATGCTTATTGGCCCTTGGATCGACTTCAACAAGAATTTTATTCTCCCTCTCCTTCATGTCCATGCCTTTCTCATTAAAGAGAGGTTTTTTTATAATGTCGTAAATTCTCTTCATAGCAGCTCCTTATTCACCCTGCAGTTTCGTCAGTGCATCAGCAGTGAAAACAACGTTATCATATACTGCCACCGCGTAAGCATTAAGATCGGATGCCCTGACAACATCAACGCCGGGAATGTTCCTTGCCGAGCATATTATATTTTTATCGTTTTCAGGCAATACGATAAGCACCGTTTTATCGGACAAACCGAGATTGCTGAGCACTTGTATCATTTCCTTTGTCTTCGGCTTATCGAGTGATAAGGCATCAAGCAGCACCACCTGGCCGTCTGCCAGTTTCATTGTCAATGCCTTAAAGAGGGCCACCCTTCTCAACTGCTTCGGAAGCCTTACTGAATAGTCCCGCGGCTGAGGGCCAAATGCAATCCCTCCACCCCTCCACTGAGGGGCCCTTGTGCTGCCCTGCCTGGCCCTTCCTGTATGTTTCTGCTTCCAGGGCTTCTTACCGCCGCCGCTCACCAGCCCCCTTGTCTTGGTAGCATGGGTCCCCTGCCTCTGATTAGCAAGGAACGTTACGACGGATGTATGCACCACTGAATCGGAGGCTTCATTGGCAAAAACCGAACTTGCAAGATTCATGGTGCCCTTGACCTTATTGTTAATGTCCTTTATTTCAATACTCATGTTCTCTGGCTGCATTATCTTCCCTTTCGAATCTCTATTATCGTATTTGCAGACCCGGGTATGGCGCCTTTTATAAGCAAAAGGTTCTGCTCAGGACGAACATCAACGACAGTCATGTTCTGAACAGTCACCCGGTCACACCCCATATGCCCTGCCATTCTCATTCCCTTCCACACTCTGGACGGGAAAGAGCTTCCACCAATCGAGCCCGGCGCTCTGTTGAACATTGAGCCATGCGAACCCGGCCCGCCTTTAAAATTGTGCCGCTTCATGACGCCCTGAAACCCTTTGCCTTTCGATATGCCCGATACCGATACAATGTCACCCGTGGCAAAGCTCTCCGAGTTTATCATGTCTCCGACCTTAAGCCCGGTCATCGGAAACTCTTTCAGCACTTTGAAGGCAGCGGTCCCGGCTGTTTTAAAAACGCCTGCCATAGGCTTGCCGACGTTCTTCGCCTTCCGCTCTTCGACAAACCCGATTTTGACCGCCTCATAGCCGTCCTTTTCAGTCGTCTTGACCTGCACAACGCAGCACGGCCCAGCCTCAACTACAGTCACCGGTATCAACTTTCCATCTTGGGTAAATACCTGCGTCATTCCGAGTTTCTTGCCCAGGATTCCTGTCATAGCTTTATCTCCACATCTACCCCTGAGGCAAGCTCAAGCTTCATCAACGCATCCACAGTATCCGGGGTAGGATCATAAATATCGACAAGTCGTTTATGCGTCCGTATCTCGAATTGTTCTCTCGACTTCTTGTCAACGTGAGGCGACCTCAGGACGGTATATTTGCTGATCTGGGTCGGTAAAGGCACCGGTCCCGAAACCCTGGCGCCTGTCCTCTGCGCAGTAACAACAATTTCCTTTACAGACTGGTCTAGCAGCCTGTGGTCATACGCTTTTAATTTTATTCTTATTTTTTGATTCACCACAATTACTCCAGTATTTCCGTAACAACACCGGCGCCGACTGTCCTGCCGCCCTCGCGTATGGCAAACCGCAGTTCCTTCTCCATCGCTATGGGTGCTATCATCTCTACCGATATCGTTACATTGTCGCCAGGCATTACCATCTCTATCCCCTCAGGCAGCGTCGCCACCCCTGTCACGTCCGTCGTCCTGAAATAGAACTGCGGACGATATCCGTTGAAAAACGGGGTGTGTCTGCCCCCCTCTTCCTTCGTCAGTATGTACGCCTCTGCCTTGAACTTGGTGTGCGGGGTTATACTGCCGGGCTTTGCCAGCACCATGCCCCTCTCCACGTCGTCCTTCCCTGTTCCCCTGAGCAGTACCCCTATATTGTCTCCGGCACGCCCTTCATCCAGCAGCTTCCTGAACATCTCCACCCCGGTCGCCACTGTCTTCCTCGTCTCTCTCAGGCCCACTATCTCTACTTCCTCTCCTACTTTAACTATACCGCGCTCTACCCTTCCTGTCACAACCGTACCCCTTCCCGATATCGAAAATACATCCTCTATCGGCATGATGAACGGCTTGTCCACAGGCCGCTCAGGCGTGGGTATGTAACTGTCTACCGCATCGCCAAGCTCAAGTATGCACTTGTACTCAGGCGCATTGGGATCATTGCTCGTGCTCTCCACTGCCTTCAGTGCGCTGCCCTTTATTATAGGTATCTCATTGCCCGGAAAACCGTACTTCACCAGCAGCTCCCTCACTTCAAGCTCCACCAGATCCAATAACTCAGGGTCATCCACCATGTCTACTTTATTCATAAATACCACCATGTACGGCACCCCTACCTGCCGCGCAAGCAGTATGTGCTCCCTTGTCTGAGGCATCGGCCCGTCCGCTGCGCTTACTACCAATATCGCGCCGTCCATCTGCGCTGCCCCAGTGATCATGTTCTTTACATAGTCCGCATGCCCAGGACAGTCTACATGCGCATAGTGCCGCTTCTCTGTCTCATACTCCACATGAGCTGTCGCTATCGTTATACCACGGGCCTTCTCTTCAGGCGCGTTGTCTATCTGATCATATGCCTTGTACTGTGCCAGGCCCTTCATCGCTAATACCTTGGTTATCGCCGCCGTCAACGTCGTCTTGCCATGGTCTACATGCCCTATCGTCCCCACATTCGCGTGCGGCTTTACCCTCTCAAATTTCGCCTTAGCCATATCTCTCCCCTCCGTTATTCGCCCTTTACTTTGGCTACAATCCCTTCCATAATATTCTTCGGCACTTCTTCATAACTGGAAAATTGCATGGTATATGTCGCCCTTCCCTGGGTCTTGGATCTAAGGTCGGTAGAATAACCAAACATTTCCGCCAGCGGGACCATTGCCTTTATCACCTGAGCACCGGTCCTTTGCTCCATCGACTGGATTTTGCCCCGCCGTGAATTCAGGTCCCCGATAACTTCACCCATATATTCCTCGGGAGTAACTACTTCCACGCTCATGATAGGCTCGATTAAAGTTAAATGCGCCTTCTTTGCTCCATCTTTCAAGGCCATCGATCCTGCTATTTTAAAAGCCATTTCAGAGGAATCGACTTCATGATACGATCCATCAATCAGCGATACCTTTGCATCGACAAGTGGATAACCTGCCAGCACGCCGCCCACCATGGCCTCTTTTACTCCTTTTTCAACAGCTGGAACATATTCTCTCGGTATTGAGCCGCCCACGATCTTGTTTGCGAATTCAAATCCCTTGCCGCGCTCAAGCGGCTCTATATCAATCCAGATATGGCCGTACTGGCCGCGGCCACCCGACTGGCGCACAAATTTGCCTTCCACCCTGGCGGTGCCTTTTATCGTTTCCTTGTATGCCACCTGCGGTTTGCCCACATTGGCGCCGACTTTGAACTCTCTTAATAACCTGTCAACTATTATTTCAAGATGGAGTTCACCCATGCCCGAGATAATAGTCTGGCCGGTTTCCTCATTATAGGAAACCCTGAATGAAGGGTCTTCCTGAGCAAGCTTTACCAGGGAGTGCGAAAGCTTTTCCTGATCAGCCTTTGTCTTTGGCTCAATCGCAACTGATATAACAGGATCCGGAAACTCCATTTTTTCGAGTATTACAGGGTTGTTCTCATCGCAGAGGGTATCTCCGGTCAGGGTACTCTTCAATCCTACCACTGCGGCTATATCACCAGCCCTGACCTCCTTTATTTCCTCTCTCTTATTCGCATGCATCTTGACCAGCCTGCCTATTCTTTCCTTGACATCCTTTGTAGAATTATAGACATAGGAGCCGGCGCTAAGCACGCCTGAGTATACTCTTACGAAGGTAAGCTGCCCGACAAAGGAATCGGCCATTATTTTAAACGCCAGAGCGGCAAAAGGCTCGCTGTCAGACGCCTTTCTTACAACCTCGGTGCTGTCGGACGGCAGTTTTCCCAGTATAGGGGGCACATCCATAGGAGAAGGCAGATAGTCGACAATTGCATCGAGCAGCAGCTGCACTCCCTTATTCTTAAACGCGGACCCGCACAGCACAGGGGTAATCTTCATCTCTATAGTACCCCGGCGAAGGGCATTCCTGATCTCTGCTGCCGGTATTTCCGCTCCGGAGAGATACCTGTCCATTATTTTCTCATCAACGTCGGCGAGCGCTTCGATCATCTTTTCCCTGAACTCCTTGGCCTTAGCTGCAAGTTCGGCAGGAATCTCATCCTCGACATATTTTGCCCCGAGCGTTTCATCATCGAAAAAGAAGCCCCTCATTGTTACAAGATCTATAGAGCCTCTTAATTTATCTTCGCTGCCTATAGGTATTTGAACAGGGACCGGATTGGCGCCCAACCTTTGCACCATGCTTTCAACAGACTTGAAAAAATCAGCTCCCACCCTGTCCATTTTGTTCATAAAGGCAATCCTCGGCACATCGTACTTATTGGCCTGCCTCCACACCGTCTCGGACTGAGGCTCAACGCCGGCCACAGCATCAAATACAGCAACAGCACCATCAAGCACCCTAAGGGAACGCTCGACCTCTATAGTAAAGTCAACATGGCCAGGCGTATCTATTATGTTAACAACGTGGTCTCTCCATATGCACGTGGTGGCAGCCGAGGTTATGGTAATGCCCCGCTCCTGCTCCTGGACCATCCAGTCCATCACCGCAGTGCCCTCATGCACTTCGCCTATCTTATAGGTAACCCCGGTATAGTAAAGTATGCGCTCTGTCGCTGTCGTCTTTCCGGCATCGATGTGCGCCATTATTCCTATATTGCGGGTCTTTTCTAAAGCAACTCTTGCCATGCAGCCCTCTATCTCCTTACCAACGGTAATGGGCAAAGGCCCTGTTCGCCTCAGCCATTTTATGAGTGTCTTCTTTTTTCTTTATGGAAGTGCCCGTGTTGTTGTAAGCATCCAGCAATTCAGCGGCAATTCTCTCTCTCATCGTCTTTTCTTTACGCAGCCTCGCATAACTTACCAACCACCGAAGAGCGAGCGCAATTTTCCTCTGAGGCCTGACCTCCATCGGGACCTGGTATGTAGCACCACCCACCCTCCTCGGCTTTACTTCGAGAAGAGGCTTCACATTTTCAACCGCGGCCTTGAAAACCTTGAGCGGGTCCGAGCCTGTCTTGTCCTTCAGAATATCGAAGGCCCCATAACATATAGACTCGGCAGTAGACATTTTCCCGTCCTTCAGCAGTACGGTCATGAACCTGCTCACAAGCTTGCTGCTGTATTTCGGGTCAGGTAGAATCTCTCTTTTTTCAGCTACTCTTCTTCTTGCCATATATCGTACTCCGGTTTTGTTTAAATTTTAGTTTGTTGCTTACTTCGGTCTCTTAGCACCGTATTTAGACCTGCCCTGACGCCTGTCAGCTACGCCTGCACAATCAAGCGCCCCCCTCAGAATGTGATATCTCACACCAGGAAGATCCTTGACCCTGCCGCCTCTGATCAGGACGATTGAATGCTCCTGAAGGTTATGCCCGACACCCGGAATATAGGCGGTTACCTCCATCCCGTTTGTAAGCCTGACCCTCGCCACCTTCCTCAAAGCCGAGTTAGGCTTTTTAGGTGTTGTGGTATAAACCCTTACGCACACGCCGCGCTTTTGCGGACAGCTCTTGAGCGCAGGGCTCTTGGTCTTCCTCTCAACTTTCTTTCGTCCGTTCCTGACTAACTGTGCGATTGTAGGCACTTTTCCTCCACACATTAACTAATGATTAATGAAAAGCTCCGATTTACCGGAAAACCTGTTAAGTGTACCAGAGAAATATTCTCTTGTCAAGTCATCAGGCAGTTTCCCTTTTCAACCTTCCCGACACACCAGGAAAGAGAACTATAACATATGTCTCAACAAAAAATAAAGCTCATTTCTGCAGTTTAGACAGTAGGGGGTAATTTTTCTTTTTGCGAGCTGATAGTCCGCTGTGCCTGCCGTATATACGGAACATCAACAGTTATATATGTGGGCTGGTAACCCAGGCGCTCGACTGCAGAATAACAACCCCGTACTGTCTGAATTGCAGTTAAAGAAGCATTTTGTAAGCAAGTCCCATTACGCCGCCTGCCGATACCAGCCATGCAGAGTTAATTTTGAATCGAAAAAGGGCCAGGACCGAAAGCAATGCCAGCGACAATGTAACCCAGTCCATTAGTGCTGCTTTGCCGAGCTGCATTGTTACTCCAGCCATGAGACCGAGCGCTCCAACATTTATCCCATCCAGGAATGCGCCAGCCCATTGCGAGCGGCGCAGAATGCCGACCAGGGGGAAGACGGCTGCGACAAATAAAAAAGAGGGAAGGAATATCCCAGCAGTTGCCAGTAAAGCTCCGTGAAAACCACCTAAAATAAAGCCAATGAAAGTGGCTGTGGTGAAAACGGGACCTGGTGTGAATTGGCCTATGGCAACGGCGTCAAGCACCTGCTGATCGGTTAGCCAACCCAGCCTATGGACGAAGTCATTTCTCAAAAAAGCCAGGAGGACATAACCCGAGCCGAAGACTACAGAGCCGATTTTCAGGAAGATTAAAAACAGGCTTGTGAGGCTGAATTGTACCGGAATTCCTGCAACCTGGCTTACAGGCAATCCAAGCCCTGGGAGAAGCGCAATACCGATATTCGCTCCTCTTTCGCGCCGGACGCGCCACAGGTTCTTAGTGCACATAACGAGGGTCCCGCTGCCGAAAATGAGAGCGACCGCACTGGACCCGCCGAGGTATAAGATCAGGACCAGCAGTCCGGCTGCTGCAAGCAGGGGCCCTTTGATAGCATTCTTGAGAAGTCCCCACAGGGCCTGAACAATGATAGCGACGATGACCGGTTTGATTCCATAGAGAAGCCAGACTGCCTGTGGTGTTGAGCCGAATTGGACGTAAACCCATGAGAGCGTCAGCACAATAAGCATGGCAGGCAGAATGAAGCAGAGCCCGCCGGCAATGAGCCCCTTCCACCCGGCCCTCTCATATCCCAGATAAATGGCCATTTCCGTAGAATTGGGGCCCGGGATCAGGTTGGCCGCCCCCAGGAGGTCCAGAAAACGCTGCTCGCTTACCCATCCGCGCCTGCGGCATACCTCATCATGCATCATGGCAATATGCGCCGCCGGGCCACCAAAAGCAATCGTGCCAAGCTTCAGAAAAAGACCTGCTACTTCACCAACTCTCGTGTCAGTTTTTTGAGCGTTCATAAGTTGGCTGCGGGAATGGACGCTGTAAAATACAGGATTGTAACCATGGACCGTTTCAATATTCCGGACATCCCTCGGATGTCTTAATGTTCAGGTTTCTCCAGCTGCTTTTCAAGAAGTTCCTCCTTTCCTCCAGGACCGAATGTCCATTGGAAAGCAAAGTATGCAAAAAGAGTGTTCGGCCCTTTTATGTCACGCCCTGCCGAAAAAAGAATATGGTGTTCTTCACTCAGATTAAGTAAACCGCCAACGTTAAACCCTGTTTCGTCACCAGCGTCTTTTTCCTTGGGCGAAGAATTGAAGATTTCAGCTCCCAGTGTCAGCATTCTGGAAAAGTCCCGCTGCAGAAGCCATCCTGCAAACCAGTAGTTCTTGTTGTTATCGCCGGGATGATAGTCATAGCCGCCTCCGCCGTAAGTTGTCCAGGGCCCCCAGCTCTTTTGGACCCATATCGGCAAAAAGATGTTAATATGTCCTGCGCCCAGCCCTCTTGAGCTATCGCCTGTGGGAAAATCAACGAGAGGAAAGACACCAACCTGCGGTCTCCACCCCTTTTCATCTTCATGAATAAAGCGATATTTGATGCCCGTTTCTATGTCGCCCAGCCCATACCGGGTTGAAGAATCCTGAGGAGCAGAATAGGCCATCGGCGCTATCAAGTGAAGCTGCACATCTGGAACAACACCGTAATTGACCTCGAGATGCGGCAGTGTGCCTGATGTCCCCGCGTCCTTGTCATGCGCCCATTGGGACGCCACGTAAATTTCCCAGTGCAGGTACTCTACAGGTTCCGGATCATCCGTAAAGAAGGGAGGCCCCGCCCATGCCGTGCCCATAAAAAGAAACACTCCAACCACTATGAGGGCCGTTTCTACTCCGACTGTCTTCAACCCGCCTCCCACCGCACCACAGAATATCCGAATATTTTTCAATGTTTGGTAACTATTTATAGCATGGATCACCTGCTGTTGCAACAGCGGTCATAGGGTAACTGCAATTCAGACAGCAGAGGGTTGTTTTTCTGCAGTAGAGCACCCGGGGTACCGGCAGCGGGCGAGTAACCTGCACCCCGTCCGCCGCGTACTCTGCCGGGTTTTTTGTGATATAATTTTCATTATGCCAGACTCGAAAACCTCAGCAAAAAACATAATAACTAAACTGTTCAAAAAATATCCTGACCCGGCGATTGCCCTTCGTTTCAGTAATCCTTTGGAACTCCTTATAGCAACCATCCTCTCCGCGCAGTGCCCTGATACAAGAGTAAATAAGGTTACGGAAACCCTCTTCGGGCGATACCGGACCGCCGAACACTTCGCTCAATCAGATAGCGAGAAACTCGAGAGCGAAATCTCCAGCATAACCTACTACCGAAACAAGGGCAAGACTATCATCGAGTGCTGCAGAAAATTGGTAAGCGACTTCCATGGGGAAGTCCCCCAGACCATGGATCAACTTGTTACGCTTCCGGGCGTCGGCAGAAAGACCGCGAACGTGATACTCGGGTGCGCTTTCGGACAGCAGGCTATTCCCGTGGATACTCATGTACTCAGGGTGGCAAGCCGCCTGGGGCTTTCACATTCAAAAAATGCCGACAAGATGGAACAGGAGCTTATGGGACAAATACCGCAGGATAAGTGGACACGCTTCAGCCTCGCCCTTATCCTGCACGGAAGGGAAACCTGTGCGGCAAAGAATCCCCGCTGCTCTATTTGCGTTTTATACTCAGAATGCGCGTGGCCCGAAAAAACACTATATAAGAAGAAAAACAATGCGGCGCCCTGAACTCTCTATTAAGGAAATCAGGGACGGTCTTTCAAATCTGAATGTAACAATAGGCAGTGAAATAATTTTTTTCCCGATAATCGGTTCAACTAACACTGCAGCAGCCGGACTTGCCGCAAAAGGGCAGCGGGAAGGCACTGTCATCATTGCCGACAGCCAGACAGAAGGAAGAGGAAGGCGCGGCAGAATATGGGTATCTCCGGCCGGGAAAAATCTGTATCTCAGCATCATAGTGCGGCCCGGCATACCGCCAAGGGACGCATCAATACTTACGTTAATGTCCGCAGTTGCCTGCACGTCAGCAATTCAAAGGCTCTCCTCTGTTCCGGTATCTATTAAATGGCCTAACGATTTAATGGTGGCGGACAAAAAAATAGGAGGCATCCTTACCGAAATGAAGGCGGACGCCAATAGCATTGATTATGCCGTAATAGGCATTGGTATCAATCTAAACCTCGACAGTTCCGATATGCCGGAAAACATCCGGGATACCGCAACGTCGGTAATGCTTCAAACCGGACGCCCACAATCAAGAACAGAGTTTGCACTGGAAATAATAAAATCGATGGACGATTGGTATACTATTCTTCTCGAATCGGGAAAGTACCGGATTATTGAGTCCTGGCAGCGCCTGTCTTCCACAACAGGCCGTGTTGTGACTGTTACAACCGGAGAGGTAAAGCTGACAGGTCTGGCCGAGGGCATTGATACTGAAGGGCTGCTTATACTTAGACTGGGAGACAATTCCGTTATGAAAATAAGCTCGGGAGATGTTACGATAACGAAATAGATAATGGGTAATAGTTTAAATTTTCTCTATGACCCACTGCCTATAACCTATGACCCGCAGTCAGGAGTTTTATGTTGATTGGTGTTGATATTGGAAATTCAAACATCGGGTTCGGTTTATTCCCTGACCCGTTGAGAAGCGCATCTTTTACAGTCAGAAAAGTGCACACTGACCCGGCCCGCACATCCGTTTTCTATGAAAAGGTTATAGCACAAATGATAAAAGAGACACATGCCGGGAATATGCCCCCAACCATTTCTGCTGCTGTTGTTGCTTCAGTTGTCCCTGCCAGAAACACTCTAATAAACAAGACCCTCGCCTCTTTCTGCAAAAAACGTCCATTATATGTCAGTGCCGGAATAAACAGCGGTCTGACCTTTAGCGTAATGGAACCTTTCAAGCTCGGGGCCGACAGGATCGCCAATGCCGTTGCAGGGATCAACTGCAATAAGGGGCGGCCGACAGCAGTTTTGGACTTCGGCACAGCAACCACTATTACGGTTGTAGGAAAAAAGTCCGCACTTCTCGGAGGCGCCATTTTGCCCGGCATCTCTTTAATGCTGAAAGCGTTGAACTCTGGAACGTCAAAATTACCTCTCGTCTCAACCGATGCGCTTGAGAAGGCCCTTGGGAAAGATACAGCCTCATCCATAATATCCGGCATTATATACGGAACAGCCGGCGCGGTCGAAAAACTCATAATAATGATGGAGAAAGAGCTTAAATTTAAGTTACAATTAGTCCTCACGGGCGGGAACGCGCCATTCGTGTCATCTTTTATAAATAGGGCCTTTATTCATCGCCCACATATGACGTTTGAGGGACTACGGTTGATATATTTATTAAATACAGGCTATAGGCAATAGGCTATAGGCTATAGCCTATAGTCCATTACCTATAATATATATTTAAAAGGAGGATTATCATCATGCTGACAAAACGGATTCTTTTCCCTACTGATTTTTCCGAAGGAGCGTTGCATGCCCTGCCGTATGCGTTGGACATGGCAAAGAGTTGCGGCGCCAAGCTCTATATGCTCCACGTGATCTATGATGTCGCCACAGCATCAGGGCTCTATGTGCCTCATGTTTCCTTTGATGAAATGTACAAAGACCTGGAGAAAAGCGCTCAAAAGGAGCTTGAAAAATTCGCTTGCGAAGAGCTGAAGGATTTGAAGGATGTTGAATATACAGTCTTGCGCGGAATTCCCTATGACGAGATACTGAAATTTGCCCAGGAAAAAAATATCGACATGATCGTCATAGGAACGCACGGCAGGAAAGGGCTGGACCGTTTTTTATTCGGGAGCACTGCAGAGAAGGTAGTTCGCTATGCCCCATGCCCGGTTCTGACTGTCAGGGGATAAGACAAAGGTAGAGATGCAGGCAGAGGAACAGGGGAAGGAAACTCCGCCTTTAGCTGTACCTCTGCCTTATTAAACTGTCATGATACGCACTAATGTCCTTATTATCGGCGGTGGTCCTGCCGGAGCGACGGCTGCACGAATACTGGCGGGAAACAAGATCGAGACCACACTCGTCGAACGTGACCTCTCCTATGTAAAACCTTGCGGCGGCGGCATTCCCTCTTCCGCATTCAGCGAGTTGGACATACCTGAAAACACCGTTAAGAAGAAAATAAAAAAGATCAGCATTATCTCTCCGTCCAGCGAAAAGATTGATATCGAGCTGTCGGGAGGATATTTTTTCATCACGGAAAGAGGGGTGTTCGATGCACATTTAAGGGAGCTGGCTGTCGGGCAGGGCGCTTCAGTCATAGAGGGCATGTTCAGCAGGTTCGAGGACACGGGGAGGACCATAATTTCGGTCATCACCGGGAAGAAGCCGGCACGCGAGGAACTGCGCATTCAATCAGACTATGTGATCGCCGCAGACGGTATAACGTCCAAAGTCGCTGCGTCGTTGCAGGTGCCGAGACCACCCGCCATCAATACCATCAGCGCCCTTATAAAACCTGCTGTTTCTGACGTATGCGAGTTCTGGTTCGGGACAGAACATGCTTCGGGCTTCTACTCCTGGGTTTTCCCTTCCGAGGGTTACGCCTCGATCGGCACCGGCAGTTCCACACCCCGAAGCCTTACCACTTTTCTCGATATCTTTGCCAGAAGAAGGTTCAACACCCCGCTCGCTGAATTAAACGGGCAAAAACTTCTAGGCAGGCCCCGCGCGTTTAAAATGCCGGAATGGACAGGCACACTGTTCAACAGGGGCAATGTCCTCTTTGCCGGCGATGCGGCGGGCATGGTAATGCCCGTTATATATGAAGGGATATACTATGCAATGAAATCCGGTGAATTCGCGGCACGTGCGCTCATAGAAAGCAGCCCTGACGCATATAAAAAACTCTGGGAAAGCAGGTTCCGCAGGAGATTTCTGCTCATGCACACAATCAAACAGCATCTTTTCAAGAATAACGAAAATATAGAAAAATGGGTTGCGCTCCACAAGAGGTCCGAGGTGCAGGAACTTGCGGTAGAGTTATGGCTCAATAAGAATCAGGGCAGGAACAGAATCCTCATGGACTATATCAAGATGTTCAGACGCTTTTTTAAGTTCTGACAATGTATTTTCTATGGCGAAAAAACATTTAGGCCAGAATTTCCTATTCGACCCGGCGATCCTCAGCAGGCTCGTTGAAGTCTCCCATATAACGTCCGAAGATACCGTTGTCGAGATAGGTCCCGGCCACGGCAGCCTCACGGCAATCCTGTCGGGAATTGCCAAAAAGGTAATTGCCATAGAGCTTGATAAGGATCTGTTCACCAAACTGCAGAATAGGTTTGGGGGTACCGGCAATGTCGTGCTCGTCCAGGGCGATGCCCTCACTTTTGCTTATGAAACGCTGGAAACATTCAAGGTAGTGGCCAACATCCCTTATTATATCACCACTCCGATCATCTTCAGGCTTATGGAAGCAGGAAAGCGGCTCAAGTCAATGACGTTGACAATCCAGAAAGAAGTTGCGCAGAGGATAATCGCCGGGCCGAATACAAAGGCCTACGGAGTCCTGTCAATATCGGTCCAATATGCGGCAGCCCCGGAAATGGGATTCATTATTCCGCGCGGAGCATTCAAACCCGTCCCTAAAGTTGACTCCGCAGTGGTCCACCTCACAATGCGCCCCAGGCCGAAAGTCTCGGTAAAGGACGAAAAATTATTTTTCACCGTTGTGAGGACCGCGTTTTCCCAGCGCAGAAAAACCCTTTCAAACGCCCTGAAGCAGCTCTCGCCGGATATCAGGGAGAAACTGATTGACGCAGGCATAGACCCGCGCAGAAGGGCGGAGACCCTAACGATAGAGGAGTTCGCAGAACTCGCGGACGTCCTTTCACAGGATCTTAAGGATGCGGGGGACAAGTCGAAAGTTTTAGGCGGCGGGAAAAAATAGGGGACACCATGAGGCTTTGTTCATAATCTGTAAAAAACAGTAAACTGCTTTACTGAATTCGGGCACTTGATCACCGCAAAAGTCTTGCCGCTCCTCTCTCCCTCACTTAATCTGATTACTATTGCACCCCTTCCGTTCTCTTCTATGAACTCTGCGTCAGAATCGACAAACTCCTGAATGGCCCTCTGGACCACTTTTTCTCTTTTCTCTTCGGCATCGGCCTCTTTAATCAGGGCCAGCCCTTTTTTCCTCATCTCTTCGGCTTCTCTGATTATCCGCTCACCCTCCTGCTTCTTTTCCCGGATGTCAAACATCCTCTGGGAGTCGGTAATTATTTCCTGGCAACTCCTGCCGTCGTGCTTATATGATCTTTTCAACAATTCCCGCTTGTCCATGGTCAGTTCCTCCTATACCGGTGCGACAACACCGTTGCTCATTTTCAACTGCCGTCCGGTTTGCTTCGCAAGATCTGTACTATGAGTAACGATAATGAAAACCGTGCCTTTTTCACCGTTAACGTTTTTAAACAAACTGATCATTTCGGCTTCGGTCTCCTCATCAAGGTCTCCGGTAGGCTCATCGGCAAGGACAATAGCCGGATTGGTTATAAAGGCCCTTGCAATGGCAACTCTCCTCTGCTGGCCGCCGGAAAGCTGGGAGGGGTAAGAATGCATTTTATCACTCAGGCCGACAGCACCGCAGAGATGCTTTGCGTAGCTGCCGGTGTCTCCGCCGTGCATACCGAATGTGACCGGGAGCATGATATTTTCGAATACCGTAAGGGTCGGGATAAGACTCGCGAACTGAAAAATAAAACTGATAGTTTTGTTTCTGAAACCCGAAAGATCGTCGTCATTCATTGACCATATATCGTTTCCATTGATAACGACCGAGCCTGAATCCGGTTTTGTCAGCCCCCCGATCAAACTCAGGAGGGTTGTTTTCCCGCTCCCCGAATGCCCTATGATCGATAAGATTTCACCCGCGCTCACCGTAAAGCTTGCCTTATCGACCGCCTTGATTTTTTTCCCGTCAATTGTATAAGTCTTGGTAATGTCCTTAATTTCTATCATTATTCAGTTTCCGCTGCTGTCGATCTCTTTCTTCAGCGCTTCGGCCGCCCCGGTTTCGACATCCTTTAAAAGCCCATATTGCTGCAGCGCCGCCTTCCTGTCTTTAACTCTCAGATATACAATTCCCAGATTGTACCGTGCTGTGACATAGCCCGGACGCAACTGCAGGGCCTTCTTCAGCGCAGCTATTTCCTCGCGGTTCCTGCCAAGTTTTCCGTATGCTATGCCAAGGTTGTTGTATGCTACCGCGTTGCCCGGCATATAGTGCACCGCTTTTTTTAATGCCTCCACCGCTTCGCCGGGCTTCCCGAGCCGGTCATAATCGGTCCCCATTTTGACATACACATACCCCTGTGAAGGCCTCAGCTTCGATACCTTGTTATAAGCGTCAATCGCTTCGGCATATTGCCCGTTGCGTTCATATAAATCTGCAAGATGAAACCAGGCATCAGCATCTTCCGGATGAGCTTCCACCCTTTGTCTTGTCTCAAGGTATACCGATTCGGCTGAATAGGGGTTGACTGCAGGACCCTGCTTGCTTTCCTGTGTTGTTTCTTTCCCCTTGCATGAAAAAGACAATGCCGCCACTATAACAAGCAAGATTGAAAGTGGTTTCATGTTTTACCTCCGGTTTTTCTGAAAGTGACTAGAAAGCCTGTCAGGGACACAACCAATGTTATAGCGCCAAACAGACGCAATGCCGGCACAGTACCGTAATGACAGGGCATTGAGCTGCTATGGCAATACCCTATTGCCTGCGGCAGCAGCAAGACTGAAACAGCTCCTGAAAAAACAGTAAGGGCCAGCCATCGAAGTGCATCATCAGATTTCGACATAAAGATGCCGGCTCCGGCAACGTCGATTATAAAACCAACGAACATTTCAGCAGTACCTGTATAGCTGCACGCCATTTCCTTGAACCCCTGGTATTCGCACGTCGGTAAGATGTACCTGGGGGTGAACAATATGAGTGTTCCCATAAGAAACAGTATGCCTCCGATTACTCTGTTTTTCATTTTGACAAACTGAACGCGGCATCAAAATCAGCAGGAACGCCCCATTTCACTGCTTCAGCGTTGCTGCTGAAAGCCGCTATACCCCACGACATCGGGGTCATAAATTTCTTATTCGAGACATAACGCGCTTTTCTGCCGTCAAGCCACGCTCCGGTAGTAAAATCCCTTACGTATACCGATTGAATCGCACTCTTTGATGTCCTGAAATGATAAAGCATATCTCCTATATCGCAAAAAAAGAGCCTTCCGCCTTTTATGTCAATGACCTCGGAGGCAAATTTGGAGTCACGGTCAATTGTCATCCCGCATTCAGCGCAATGCTCCCCCGCAGGGACCGGCAGCGGCTGTGCATATGCATCAGATGTGCCGGCAAAAGTATTGACCACAAAAACAAGCGACAATAGACAAGAGGCAATAGGCAATAGGCAATAGGCTATTACCTGTGTTCTTTTTGCCGCCATTTCACTCTCCCTTGCGAATCGCTTCATATGGTTCCATCCTGCTCGCTGAAATAGCGGGCAACAGGGAAGAAAGGAGTCCCGTCAGCATGGAGAACAGCAGCGTACCAGCCACTAGTTCAGCAAGCACTGCCGAAGGAGGCAGAAGATACGGCAATTTAAGACTGTGCAATATAAGACCCTTGAATGTCAGCAGTATGGCTGAGCCGCCTATCAACCCGCATATGCCGCCGCATGTGGATATAATAACGGCTTCCGTTATTATGAGCCTGAAAATGTGCATCTTCCTTGCCCCCATCGCTCTCAATAAACCTACTTCACGCTGCCGTTCATTCACTATCATATAAAATGCAAACCCCATCATCAAAAGGGCCAGTATCCATACGACAGCGCTTATAAGAAGTATGCCGTTTAAAAGGCCATTCAACTGTTTTCTGACCGTGTTCAACACTTCATCCGAAACAATCGCCTTGACACCCTCGATGTCGTGCTCTATCCTTAGCGCTACCCTGTCGGGAGAATAATCATTTTTTACCCTGGCCAGCACGGCTGAGATATTGTTCCTGTCTATAGTGAGCGGCTGCATAGCTTTCGTCTTTGAATTTGCAGCCATCTCATAAGCGGTATCCAGGGTCATGAAAACCGCCTGGTCAAAAAATTTCATGCCAGTGGGTTCAAGTGTCCCTACAACCGTAAATGGCGTTCCGAAAAATGGGAGCGTATCACCTACGAGTACAGGTACGTTCCTGCCCGTTATCACCTCGTTGCCGCTCAAAGGTTTTTTAAGGTTTTTTTCAAGCCACGGAGTGACGGTAAAATCCGAGTGCGGATCGAAGGCCATGAGAAAGACATCAACATTGTAACAGCAGGAAAAGGAGGTAGGTTTAAGAAAAAGCTGCGGAGTCGCCTCCTTCACGCCTTCAATACTCCTCACTTTCCCGAGCACGGACCTGTCCATGTAAAAACTGGTCGGTTCCCCCGAGAGCAATGCCGAACGGGCTTCGGCGGCATTTTTTTCAGGGACGACAAGAATGTCCGCACCGAGCCGGTACGTGCCGATCTTCAGCGCGTTCTGCATACTGGAGATAAAGAGAGTTGCAAAAAAAATGGTCCCGGTGACCACCGAAACCGCCAGGAGCAGCATTACTGTCCTGACGATTTTTCTGCTCAGGTTTTTGACTGCAATTGAAACTATGTTAAGCCTTGTCTGCATTAAAGGGCATTAGCCTTCAAAATTAAATAAAAAAGGGGCATAAATAAGTCTGCCCCTTTTTTACAATAAATGTCAATCAGGTTATTTGGAAGGATTCCAATCGATCTCCACTCCGCAAAGAAGCGGTGAGCCCTTATCAATCTTGACCTCTATCCCATTGGCCTTATGGCAGCTGGCACAAGCCGAAACCTGCCGCACTATTTCGGCATTCTTTAAATCCATCACATCGAGTTCGCTGTCATCACCATACGTCCTGGACGAAACGAATGCATATTTGCCGTCCTTGGTGAATGCAAAGTCGTGGGGTCTTATAGTATCAGGCAGTACAATCCTCTTGATTATCTCATCTTTCTTTGTATCGATAACGATGATCTGGCTCTTATGCGTCCCAGGCTTCAGCCCCGGATCAAACTCGTTAGGGGCGCTGACCCACAGATATTTCCCGTCAGGCGTCATGCGGGCCTGGTGAATAAAGGTCATCTCAGGACTGGTAATCTGCTTAATTTCCTTTTTTGTCTTCCAGTTATAGACATAGACTATTCCGGTCGGCATATCTGTTATGTAAGCCTTTTCATTATTTTTGGTCCACTGAATGCCGCATACAGCTTTGCCTACCGGCATTTTCTCTACTGTCTTCAGCGTTTTAGCGTCCCACGCATACACACTGCCGTTGGCCATGTCTTCAAAATAGATATTGCCGTCAGGACCGAGGATAGCGCCGCAGAACTTCTCTCCGACTTTGAAGGGGCCCTCTTTTTTCCCTGTGCTCAAGTCAACTTTGTAGACATTGCCGTCCAATGTGCCGGCTACCAGTATCTTCTTTCCTTTGTCAGTCATAATCGCCTGCCCGTGCGAACCGCCGGCCTTCTTGACCTCTTCAAAGCTCATCCCGGCGATCTTCCCTTCCATCTCGGAGCCGGCCTCGGTAAGTACGATCCTGTCTTTTTCGACATCAGTCGGGGACTTCATTGTCCGCATATCGATAATCGCCAGATGCCCGCCATGCCCTGCGATATATGCGATGCCATTGAAAGTGACATCCTGAGGCTTGACCACTTTGGCATTTATGGAATCACCAGGCATTGTATAACACGATTCGCCAGACATATCAGTAGCAGCAATACTGTTCTTTGGAGCGCTGCCGAAAACTATAAGACCTGCTACGATAACTAACCCCAATACTAAGACCGCAAGTTTTTGCCTCATATCTCCCCCATTTTGAAGTACTTTTTACGTTTTTTCTTATGTGCTGCTTGTCCTAACTACCTGATACACCTAAGAACAAAGAAAAAACCTGAATACCGTGAGTTTTTCACCTCCTTCCGTGTTTACAGTATTTGTGACGGTGATTTTGCTATTTTACAATCCCTTGGGTTGCGGCAATTCATAAAGGTTTTCGCCTATACTGCTTTCTACACAAGAATATTATTAACGAAAAGTTGCAAGCAAGTTAATTATTCTAATATATTTATAAAATTAACTTATGCTCATGCCTTTGTCTCTCCGAAGTCGCTGACATTGAGGATGTCGTATACCGGATACCCCAGGGCCTCAATATTCTGTCTGCCGTTCTGTTCACACCGGTCGACAAGTACAATCACAGCGTCAATAACCAGGCCGTATTCTTTGGCCACGTTTATCGCCTTTATTGTAGAACCCCCAGTAGTTACTACATCATCTATGATTACAACATGGTCTCCGGCCTTAACATTGCCTTCGATGGGCAGCTTTAAGCCATGCTCCTTCGGCTCTTTGCGGATAACGAATGCCTGTATCGGTTCTTTCATATAATATGAGTGCATGGCAACTGCATAGGCTATAGGGTCGGCCCCCATCGTCAGTCCGCCTATGGCATAGGGGGCCAATCCCAATTCTTTGATCTTTTCAAATACCAGTTTGCCGACAAGGTACATGCCGTCAGGGGACTGCGTCGTTTTTTTCATATTAAAATAAAAGCGGCTCACGCCTCCGGAGGAAAGCTTGAATGAAGGCTCGCTGCTGCATTGAAAGGAACGCTCCCTGATCATATCTATAAGTGCCTCTTTCTCGTTCATTGCCGTGAAATTTACCAAAACAGCATTACAAAAAGCAATCTCGGAAGGAAAGGAACGACAGGGGCCGGCTGTTTATCCGAGCGTCAACAACATGGCTCAAATTATTGTCCTGAGTCTGAATGATGGGTCTGCGCAGGCGTCCCTTTTCTTTATCAGCAGCCACTCCTTGTCTTTACCCTTCATTCTGGTCATGACGAAAACGCCGTTGAGTTTTTTCCCTTCGAGGTGCAGTTCCATTTTGCCCTCGGCTATGGCCCCACCAACCAATGTATACGTTCCATGGTCCCAAATGGCAACAGTACCAGCCCCGTAAAGTCCTTCCGGTATCGTTCCTTCAAAAGAACCGTAATCGAGAGGGTGGTCATCGACCATGATGGCGAGACGTTTATCGGCAGGATTCATCGACGGCCCCTTGGGCACCGCCCATGATTTGAGCATGCCATCCATCTCAAGCCTAAAATCGAAATGCAGGTGCCTCGCATGGTGTTCATGGACAACAAATACCGGCATGCAAAAAGCATAACACAAAAAAACTGCATTGCCTATTGCCTATTGCCTATTGCCTATTGCCTATTGCCTATTGCCTATCGCCTATTGCCTATTGCCGGCTTTTTATTTTTTTCCTTGACAAGTTTTCATATAATCATATATAAATGTGTTTATGCGTGAAGCCCTGGACATCATGAAATTGCTTTCAGACGGATCCCGGGTCAGAATACTGATGCTGCTTACTAAAAAGGAACTCTGCGTCTGCCAGATAATGGGCGTTCTTAACATGTCTCAGCCCCTTGTATCAAGAAACCTTTCACTGCTGCTGAAGGCCGGTTTTCTTAATGACAGGCGCGAAGGGAAGCTCATGATTTACAGTATTAAAAAGACTCTGCCGGGCAAGCTCCGGCTCTTTCTTACCCTATTAAATAATCTGCTTAAGGACAATCGTACCCTGAAAAAAGACCTCCGCTCGCTTCAGGACTGCAATGAATTCCAGAAACAGACCGGCAGGTGCGATATGGAGACACTCAAGGCGTTCATGAGCTATAGACGGAAAAAAATCCAGGGGGATATCAAGCCATGAAAAGTAAAAATAGTAAAAATAGGGACAGCGACCATTTATTGATGTTCAATGCGATAACGCCTCCCCTGTGTCGCCATGTTTTCAATAAACGGTCGCTGTCCCTATTTTTACTTACAGTCTTCCTGCTGCTCCATGCGACTTCAGCGACAGCAGGCGGTCCAGAAGCCGGGCTTTCTCTTACCGATGCTGTCAAAACCGCCCTTGAAAACAACTATGAGATACGGGCATTTAAAAACGCACTTGCCGTGGCTAACGAGGACATCGGTGTGGCACGGAGCTTTCTCTTGCCGAAGCTCAACTTTGAAGAGCGCTTTATGAGCACGACCAATCCAACCTATGCTTTTATGGCAAAACTCAATCAGGAACGATTTTCGCAGGCAGATTTCGCTATTAATTCATTAAACAGCCCTGCAGCTATTAACGATTTTCAGACATCCCTCTCTTTCGAACAGCCGCTCTTTGCAAAAAAGGCATATGTCGGGCTGGAAATGGCAAGGCTGGAGCATACCGCAACGAACGAGGAATATATGAGGAAAAGAGAGGACACCGCCTTTAGAGTTACGCAGGCATATCTCACCATAGTGATGGCCGGGCAGCAGGTCGCGATGGCTGAAAAAACGCTGGAAGACACCCGTGAACACCTGCGCATTGCAGAATTGCGCCTCAAGGCGGGCCTCGGACTGTTCTCCGATACACTCCGGGCGTCAACTGCGGTCACTGAAGCGGAGCAGCAGCTTATCAGCGTGCGAAAAAACCTTGCCGTCGCCAGGAGATATATCTCCCTCCTGCTGGGCATGCAGGAGACTGTCGATGTTGCAGGAGCGTATCCGGAAATCCCTGTCAGGGACATGGAATATTATAAAAATGCAGCGCTCTCAAGGAAAGATATCACATCCATGGAAGCGATGCATGAGAACGCAAAAAAAAGCATTGCACTTTCAGAGGCGGCCTACTGGCCTACTGTGGGCGTGGGCGGCTCCTATCAGTTGAATGACCACCGTTATCCCGTCGGCTCCGAAGGCAACAGCTGGATAGTCACGGCGTTCCTCAGGTGGGAACTCTTCGACGGCACTAAACGTGAGCACGAGCGGGCACAGGCCCGTTACAGGACCGCTGAAGCAGAGGAGCGTCTGAAAGGACTCATAGATACGGTGGCGTTTAAGGTGTATGAGTCATACCTTGGGATTGACGAGGCAAAGAAGAACCTGGAACTATCTCAGTCAGAGTTAAAGACTGCTGAAGAAGGAACGCGGCTGGTGAAGATCCGCTACGAAAATTCCCTTTCTCCTCTTGTCGACCTTATGGATGCGCAGGTAAGTCTTGACCACGCGCGCACTAATCTCGTGGTCAAGGAGAACGAATACCGTCTTGCCGTAGCCAATCTCTGCTATGAAAGCGGGACCATCCTCAAAGACCTGAATATTGAATGATACCAGCTATAGGCAAAAGGCTATGGGCCGGAGGCAATACATAACAGGAGGACAACATATGGCGATAGGCGATAGGCAAGAGGCTATAGATGATAAAAGACGGACAACAGATTACGTGCTTTGGGCAGGGGCACAGAGAAAGAGAATTTTTTTGTTTTTGCCAATTGCCTATTGCCTATTGCCCATAGCCTTTTTGACTTTATTGTCAGGCTGCAAGGACAAGGTCGGTCCAGGCTCCGCAGCAGTAAGCAGGCAAACGGTAGAGGGGGTAACTGTCACAGAAGTGCACCCATCTGAGGTGGAAGAATACTTTGAGACATCAGGCGCCATCATGGCGAAAACCATAAACCAGATTGCCGGAAGAACTATGGGGACCGTTACCTCACTCAGAGTGAAAGAAGGCGACCGCGTCCACGCGGGACAGGTGCTCCTGACAATTGATGACAGAGATGCAGTGCAAAAAGTTATCGCTGCGGAAAGAGCGCTTGAGTCCGCACAGCAAAACAGATCCCTGGCTGAAATAACATACGGGCGCTACAGGAAGCTTTATGACGAAAAGGCGTTGTCACAGCAGGAGATGGATCAGATAGAGACACAGAAAAAAATAACCGGATTGGATTATGAGAGGTCAAAGGCATTGCTTAACGAGGCGCGGGTCAATCGTGATTTCACAACTATAGTGTCCCCGGTCTCTGGCGTTGTGACCGAAAAGAAAACAGAACGCGGCAGCATGGCGGCGCCGGGAGCCCCCCTTCTTACAGTGGAAGATGTGTCTTCATTTATTCTTGACGCCAATCTTGACGAGCATCTCACCGGAAAAGTCACAGCCGGAACACCTGTCGATATCTCTGTTGATGCCATAAACCTGGAGTTCAAAGGAAGAATCACCGAAATTGTCCCGTCAATAGATCCCCTGTCAAGAACGTTCATCGCGAAAATTGCTCTCACAGATCCTTCATTACGGACGGGACTCTACGCACGCGTGAAGATACCCACCGGCAAGAAGACCGTCATTGTCTTACCGGACAAGGCAATAGTCGAAAAAGGACAGCTTACCGGAGTATACGTTGTTGATCAGGGTGGAACTATTACATTCCGTCTGGTGCGGCCCGGCAGTCATTACGGCAATAATGTTGAAATCCTTTCCGGGATAAAAGCAAATGATCGGGTCATCGTTGATAACATATCAAGGGCTGTCGATGGCGGCATCGTTGCCGGGATGAAGATACGGTGAAACACTTAGGATTGGCAGGCCGCATAGCCAGGGCATTCATTAACTCCAGGCTGACGCCCCTGATTGTCATTGCCTCGCTGGTCCTGGGCGTATATGCAGTCATCGTAACGCCTCGTGAGGAAGAGCCGCAGATCGTTGTCCCGATGATTGATGTAATGGTCTCCTACCCGGGGGCCTCTGCAAAGGAAGTCGAAGAGCTTGTCACCAAGCCTATGGAGAAGTTCCTATGGGAAATAAAGGGTGTCGAATACATCTACAGCACCTCAAAACCTGGCATGAGCATGGCGATTGTCAGGTTCTATGTCGGGCAGGACATGGAGAGCAGCATTGTCAAGCTCTATAACAAATTGATGTCCAATTACGACAAAATCCCTCCCGGCGTATCACAACCGCTGGTCAAGCCTAAATCAATTGACGACGTACCCATGCTTACGTTCACGCTCTGGAGCCGGCGGTATAACGGATATGAGCTGAGGAGGGTCGCAGAGGAAGCTGCGGACGAGCTGAAAAAAGATGACGACGTTGCTGAAAGTGGTATTATCGGCGGTCAAAAACGGCAGATCAGGATAGACATGGACCCAATACGCCTTAGAGCGTACTCCCTCTCCCCGCTGCAGATTGCAGACATACTGCAAAAAGCCAACTTTGTGCGTCACTCGGGTGACTTCCCCACAGACAATAATGATTTCCTGGTTGAAACAGGCTCCTTTCTCAAGAACGCCCGGGATGTCGGAAATGTGGTAGTCGGAGTTTACAACGGCAGGCCGGTCTATTTAAAAGAAGTGGCCAACATAAGCGACGGCCCGGAAGAGCCGTCTAATTATGTCTTTATGGGCTTCGGCCCTGCTGCTTCGCGTGAAGAAAAAGAAGCATTTAAGGGCAGCCCCGCAGGACAATACGAGGCGGTCACTATTACGATAGCAAAAAAGAAAGGGACCAATGCAACACATATCGCAGAAAGGGCACTCAGGAAAATAGCCGCACTCAAGGGGACGCTCATCCCCCCGGAGGTAGAGATCACTACCACGCGGAATTATGGAGACACCGCCAAAGATAAGTCCGACGAGCTTCTTGAACACATGCTCATTGCAGCCATTTCGGTGACAATCCTTATAGCGCTCGCCCTCGGCTGGAGAGAATCGATAGTTGTGGGAGTTGCCGTACCCGTTACACTGGCCCTTACTATCCTGGTCAATTATATGCATGGCTACACACTCAACAGGGTCACCCTCTTTGCTCTTATTTTTTCAATAGGTATTCTGGTTGACGATGCTATTGTGGTTGTCGAGAACATACACCGCCATTTCAGGACGAAATCTGTTGACCAGGAAACGGCAGTACTCGCAGTCGATGAGGTCGGCAATCCCACCATATTGGCCACCTTCACAGTCATAGCAGCTCTTCTGCCCATGGCATTCGTCTCAGGTCTGATGGGCCCTTATATGCGCCCTATCCCCATTGGCGCATCAGCCGCTATGCTGCTTTCCCTGCTTATGGCCTTCATTATCAGCCCCTGGTTGAGCTATAAAGTGCTGAAAAAAACTAAAAGGAGCAGTGAGGGGAATAAAGAGAAAGAGGAAAGCCGCTTCTTTGCTGCATTGAACCGCCTTTACGAAAAAAATCTGAGGGGACTGCTCGAAAGCAGGAAAAAAAGATTCATAGGTCTCCTGCTGGTGCTCGTTCTCCTCGGAGGATCAATCATGCTCGTACCTCTGAAACTTGTCACCGTTAAAATGCTCCCGTTTGACAATAAGAGCGAGTTGCAGGTCATCATCGATATGCCCGAGAGCGCTGCTCTCGAGGAAACTGCTGCGTTGGCGCGGCAGATCGGCGAATACCTGAAAACAGTACCGGAGGTCACCAATTATCAGTCTTATATCGGCACTGCAGCACCGTTTAATTTCAACGGTCTTGTGCGCCACTACTACCTGCGTTCCGGAAACAGCGCAGCCGACATACAGGTCAATTTTGTGCCGCGGGATAAAAGAAAGGCACAGAGCCACGACATCGCAAAAAGGATAAGGCCCGAAATTAAAAAAATAGCTGACCGCTATAACGCGAGGATTAAGGTGGTTGAAATACCGCCCGGTCCTCCGGTGCTGAGCACTCTCGTCGCTGAAGTGTATGGGCCTGATTTCGACGGGCAGATCGGAGTTGCAAGGAAGATACAGGAGATCTTCAACAAAACATCCGGTATAGTTGATGTCGACTGGTCCGTTGAGGGTGACAGGCAAAAGCTTTCCCTCGATGTCGACAAAGAAAAAGCTGCCTATTATGGTATCAGTACCGAAACGGTATCCCGAACGCTGAAGGCGGCCCTGGGCGGTATGGCCGTGGGGCTTGTCCACATCGAAAAAGATAAAGAGCCTGTCGAACTCTATATGCGAACGCCGCTTGCCGAAAGGTCGGGCCTTGAAAAGCTGAAGGCCATAGGCATACCTTCTGCATCGGGCACTATGATACCGCTTTCCGAACTGGTGAAAGCGAATAACAGTATAGAGGACAAAACCATTTACCACAAGAATCTGAAACGGGTGGTATATGTGACCGGCGATGTTGCCGGAAGTGAGGAGAGCCCTGTCTACGCCATATTAAAAATGAAGGAGGCTGTAAGTAAAATTAAATTGCCCGGTGGATATGAGCTGAAGCAGTATTCCTCTGTCCAGCCCTGGCTTGAGAACACCTATTCCATGAAATGGGACGGAGAGTGGCACATTACCTATGAAGTCTTCAGGGATCTAGGGATCGCCTTCGCAGCCGTGCTTATTTTAATCTACATAATGGTCGTAGGCTGGTTCAAGTCTTTCATGGTGCCCATTGTCATCATGGCCCCGATCCCGCTTTCCCTTGTTGGGATCCTGCCGGGCCATGCACTGATGGGGGCGTTCTTTACCGCAACCTCCATGATAGGATTCATTGCAGGAGCCGGAATAGTCGTCAGGAATTCCATTATACTGGTTGATTTTATAGAGCTTAAACTTTCAGAGGGGGTGCCCCTCAAGGAGGCAGTCGTTCAAGCGGGCGTCATACGGTTCAGGCCGATGCTTCTTACAGCGGCTGCTGTAGTAGTGGGGTCCTCGGTGATTCTCTTTGATCCCATTTTTCAGGGCATGGCAATATCCCTGATGGCCGGTGAAGTTGCCTCGACGTTTTTGTCAAGGACAATGGTGCCGGTGCTGTATTATACTTATAAAAAAAGGAGGACGTGATGTATATTGCAAAAACCGATACCTGGTATCTCGAACGGATAATATGGCTCATAGCCGGGATATTTTCTCTATCCAGCGCTATACTGGCGTGGGTCCACAGCCCCTATTGGTTGATACTGACAGTCCTGGTAGGCATCAACCTCATAGTGTTAGCGCTGACCGGATTCTGCCTTATGGCAAATATCCTGTATAAACTGGGCGCAAAGCCAAAGCTGCAAAAAGGGAACTGAGAAAGGGTGAAACCGATTTTAATTATGAAATGAAATTTACCGGGCATCCTTCTCCCTGCGGATAAGGTCATACTTCCTGACACCGTGTGGAACATTGATAGTAATGATATCTTCATTCCGCGCAGAGGTTATGGCAGAGCCCTCCTCATCGAGTATCGAATCAGCGGTAAAACGCATGCCCTCAAGGCCTGTCGTAAGGTATTCAATGTTGTCACCCTTATCAAGCCTGTTTCTGAGCGCAATCCTGGCAGACCCGCCGTTCACTTCCATTACAACGCCGACCAGTTCATGGCTCATGCGGTAGCTTTCACCATCGAAATTATAATCGGCGTCCGGCTGTTTTCCAAAGAACATGCCGGTGGTATACCCCCTGCTGCTGAACATGGCAAGCTCCTCAGCCCATCTTTCTTTTACGCAATAGGGCCCGCCGGCTTTAATCGAATCTATCGCCTCCCTGTAGACTTTCACAACTCCCGCAACATAATTGATCCCCTTCATCCTGCCTTCTATCTTAAAGCTTTCTACGCCCGCGTCCGTCAGGAGAGGAAGGTGCGGCAGCATACAGAGGTCCTTTGAACTCATCAGATACGTTCCGCGGCTGTCCTCGAAAACAGGGAAATACTCGCCGCGGCGCTTTTCCTCCACCAGTGCATAGTTCCATCTGCAGGAATTGGTGCATTCTCCGGTATTGGCCCCGCGGGAAGCGAGAAAGCTGCTGATATAGCACCGACCAGAATAGGATATGCAAATTGAGCCGTGGACAAAAACCTCAAGTTCAACTGAGGTCTTCTGCCGGATTTCTCCTATCTCATCCAGCGACAATTCCCTGGAAAGCACCAGCCGCTTTGCACCGCTGTCCTCCCAGAACCTCGCGGCAGCAGCATTAGTGATATTTGCCTGGGTACTGACATGAAGGGGAATTACGGGCGCCATCTTTCGGAAGAGTGCAAAGAGTCCCGGATCGGACACGATAACGGCATCGGGTAAGATACCGGCCAGATGCTCTATATGTTCTTCTATTGCGGGCAGGTCCCTGTTGTGAGGAAAGATATTGACCGTTACATACGCGCGTACACCATGCTCCCTTGCATAGAGGACTGCGGCACGCAACTCCTCATATCCAAAATTTCTGGCCTTTCCCCTCAGGCTGAATCTCGAATCGCCGAGATATACCGCGTCAGCCCCGTAGTGGACCGCAGTCTTCAGCTTCTCAAAATCACCCGCAGGGCAAAGCAGTTCAGGCTTTTTCACGGACCATGCGCTCCCTGCACGCTTCTATAGCACTCCTTGCCAGCCGGTCGCACTTCTCATTCTCATAATGCCCGTTGTGTCCCCTGACCCACGTCCATTCTATTTCATGTGGACCGGCAGCCTTCAGGAGTCTCTCCCAGAGATCTCTGTTGAGCACATCCTTTTTCTGAGAGTTTTTCCAGTTATTCCTTATCCATCCGCTTACCCATTCCGTCATTCCTTTAGCCACATAAGTCGAATCTGTTACCACCCTGACCCTGCACGGCTTCTTAAGCACTTCAAGAGCGGTAATGACGCCGAGCAGTTCCATTCTATTATTGGTTGTCAGCTGTTCGCATCCGGACAGTTCCTTTTCTTTTTGCCCGGACCGCAGGATAGCGCCGTATCCGCCTATGCCAGGATTGCCGCTGCAAGCGCCGTCCGCATAAATTTCCACAAAAGGCCGGTCATGAGTTTTCAATCGGCCACTTCCCCATTTATTACCCGGCAGTTCTTGTTTCATTGTTTGGTTATGTCGTCGTTGTCTTTGGGGAAGATAAAATAAAAGTTATTCCCATATTGGGTTGCCTCATATCCGACTACGCCTCCATGTATCTCAACCGCGTTTTTTACAAATGCAAGGCCGTGTCCGGTCCCTGGCTTCTTAACTGAATTGGAACCCCGATATCCCTCTTCAAATATCTTTTCCCGTTCATCAGGGTCGATGTGAGGCCCTGTGCTGAAAACATTATATTTTACCCCGTCTTTGCCGGGCCCGAAATAGTCACTGACAATCTCGCGTCCGTATGCTATGTATTTTTTTCTTTCGCCGGCAGAGGTAACAACCTCCTCCGTATATTTGAGGGCATTCGAAAAAAGGTTGGCGTACACCTGGGCGACCAGCCCGACATCCACAACGCTTATAATCTCTTCACTTGGAAGACCGCAGAATGCATCGTCTATAGCGATGCCCATTCCCCTGAATTGGTCGACAAACCGCTCAAGCTGCGGCAGGACTACATCCCGCCTGATATTGCAGGGTGTAGTGCGCAAGGTAAGGCGTCCCTGGTCAAAATGGCTCCTGCGCAGCAGGGTTTCGAGAAACAGACTCATATTCCGGTAATGCTTTTCAATATTTTCAACCTCCTCCGTCAGCACGTGGTTAACGTCCATAAGCTCTGCAAGGACATGCTCCATATTGGCCTTGTCACAGGACTCATCAACTGCCAGCCTGTAAAGGAGTTGCTCTATTTCAACATTCTTTGTAATCTTGCCCTTCAGCCGTCTCAGGAAAAGTTTATACACTATATTGGGAACGATAATATTGTGCTCGATATCGGCAACGAGGGACTTGATGAACTTCAGGTGCTCAATGTTTTTCTCGACAAGAAAACGGTTGTGCATATTGAAACCAATCCTGTTGGCATATTTTTCGAAAAAAAGTTCGCGGTGGGGGTCAACACCTGTATCGGGATAAATTTCGAGAAGTCCGAGCACATTGTCCTTAGTTTTAAAAGGCAGTTGGTCAATAAGGTATTCTTTCCCCCGGATCGTCAGCACCAGGCTGGAGCTGTCGGTATGATAGGGGCGTTCGCCCGGCTGCAGGAAAGAGGGGGGCGCTGTATGCAGCGGAGGTCCGTCCTCTTCGGTTTTGGCGACAAGCGCCAAACCATTCATTCTGGGTTCTATAACATAAAATCTGGCTTCCAGGCCGAAGAAGGCCTTGGGGATGGCAGTGCACAGACAATAAAAATCCTCGATGCCGTCAAACTCCTGTGCCAGATCAAAAAATGCCGCCAACGCGTTACTTTCCGTCTGGGAGAAGTCATAAAAACGGAAATCATTCTTCTTGTTCTCGATACGCTCCAGAATATAGCTACACTTTGCCATGCGTTTTATCCTTGTCCCTTCCTCGAAAATTAACTTATGTTACTATAATTCGAACAGAAAAAAAACAACTAAGTTGCAGTGTTACTCCATCGTCACTACAGTCACCCCGTTGCCGCCTTCCCGGGGTTCTCCGCTTCTGAAACCCTTCACAAGCGGGTGGTGCTCAACATGCTCCCTTACTGCCTTAAGCAGGATTCCCGCTCCAATACCGTGGACAACAGTGACCTCGCTGAATCCCGCAAGGGAAGCGTGATTGAGAAATGGTTCAAGCTGGGAGAGGGCTTCGTCAACCCTCTTGCCCACAAGATTGATTCGTGAAACCGCCTCATGGTCGGGCTTGCGGATGGTTACGGGCTCCTGCCGCACTATTGCCCGTTTGCCCCGGCGGTATTCTATGTCGGTCGCGGGCACCTCTACCTCTTTGCCTGCGGCTTTTACCTTGATGCGGTTATGCTTTAAATTGATTTCCACAACAGGGGCATCAGCGGCCAGTGATTTCACATATACCACGTCACCTTCCATAATTTCGTCTACCGAAGGAGCATAGCCCGGTGCAGGGCCTTCGTATTCCCCTATTTTCCCGGCAAGGCTCTCCTGTGCCAGTTCAGCCTGTTTTATTGCCTCGCGGCTTTTCTGCCTGTCCATCTTCCTGGCCTCTTCCAGCAGGGCATGCATCTCTCTTTTTGCCTTCGCAACAATCTCAGCCGCCTCCCGATACGCATTTGCCAGCAACTGCTTCTGCCTGGATTCAGCCTCAGACAATGCGACGCCGAGGGCGCTGTTCCTTTCCTCTATCACCAGCCGCTCCTTAGCGATTTCATCCAGCGACTTTTCATAACGCTCCCTCTTTTCACTCAGGTCGGTTATAAGATCGTCAAATTCCGCTTTCATTCCGCCAAGCATGGCCTTTGCCGAATCTACAATGCTGTCAGGCAAACCGTATCGCCGTGCTATTTCCAGCGCGTGTGACTGCCCGGGTTCACCTATCCTTAACCGGTACAGGGGGGTCAGGGCCTCCTGATCGAATTCCATAGAGGCGTTCACCATGCCTTCGGTCCTGTATACAAAGCCCTTTATATCCGTAAGGTGTGTCGTTGCAAAAACAAGGGCCCTGCTTTCCTTCAGTTCTTTTAAGACAGCGCACGCGAGGGCGCCTCCCTCGTCAGGGTCGGTCCCTGTACCGAGTTCATCAATCAGTACCAGTGCCCTTGGATCAGCCGCTTTCAGTATTCTGGAAATATTCGACATGTGCGCTGAAAAAGTGGAAAGATTGTTTTCGATCGACTGCTCGTCCCCAATATCGATCAGCAGCTTATGAAACAGGGGGAAACTCGAGGCCGAATCAGCAGGTACAGGCATGCCGGTCAGCGCCATGATCTGAAGCAGACCTATTGTTTTAATGGCAATGGTTTTCCCCCCTGCATTGGAACCAGTGATGACCATTACCGTGCAGTCGTCCCCAAGAGTGACATTGAGAGGAACAACCTCGTGCTGAACTCCGGCCCGTTGAAGGGCCATCATCAGAAGCGGATGACGCGCGTTCACCAGGGACAGACCGCCCGTCTCGTTGATCTGGGGTATTTGCATGCGGAACATATCAGCAAATCTTGCGATACAATTCAGGGCATCAAGGTAAACAACAATGCGATACTGGACACCTATGTCTCCGGCCGCCGCCCGGATCCTGGAGCTTATACTTCTCATAATGCGTATCTCTTCGGCTTTTTGCCCGGCAACAAGGTTTTCAAGTTCATTGGATAGATTGATTATAGACAACGGCTCGATAAAGGCCGTCTCTCCTGATTTCGATACATCATGCACAACACCCTGCACCTGTCCCTTGGAATCCATCCTTACCGGAATTACCCACCTGCCTGACCTGTTGGTAATAAAATCATCCTGCAGAAAGACGCTTACATCTCCATCCCTGACTACTTCCTCAAGTTTCTTTCGTATCCTGCTTTCAAGCCTGCGTATCTGCCCCCGCAGTTCGGCCAGTTCCGGGGAGGCGCTGTCAAGGATATTGCCCTCACTGTCAACAGACCGCTCCAGAACGCGCAGGATATCAGGAAAACCGCTCAGCGCATCTGCCATTTCATTCAGGAGTAAGAAGCCCTCATGCTGCCCTACCTGCAATGCAATAGCGCTTATATTGTCCAGAACAGGTATGAATTCGGCGAGTTCAAGTCCTTCGAGCACCGCGCCTTCGGGGGCGACCCTTGCAAGCAGCGGTTCGATATCGGAAAACTGGAGTATCGAGAGTGTGCCGCCTCCGTCATATATCCTCATAATCTCGCTGGTCTGACCGAGTCTTTTTTCAATACCGCCCCTGTCGGCCAGAGGATACATGGCGAGCACAGCCTTACGTGATGCCTCACTGTGGGCAAAGTCGGCGATTATTCCGAGCAGTTTGTTGAATTCAAGAAGACTGAGGGCGAAGAAATCATCTGGTCCGTTCTTCAGCAATGAATCTACTCAGGTCTGGTTACGCAAGACAGTATCATATTGATAAGGCTGATAACCAGAGCACCCCATAAAGCAGGCCAGAAACCGGCAACCGCGAATCCAAGATCGAGGGCCCTTGATGCTGCGCTTGTAAGCCAGAGCATAAAGGCGTTCAGGATAAAAATAAAGAGTCCCAGCGTCAAAATAACAACCGGGAAAGAAAGGAATTTCAGTACCGGCCGCACAAAAGCATTCAACACGCCAAAAACCAGCGCAACAAGCAGCAGCCCGTACCCGGGTCCGCTATAGGTAATGCCTGAAATGACTTTGGCAGCCGCCCAGAGCGCGAAGGTGTTGATGAGCAGATTTAAGACAAAATTCATAGCACTTCCCGGATGACCATATACTTGAATTATAGCAGATTTTATAGACTTATTATATCCCCAATTTCTACAGGAGTTCCCCCAAGAATCCTGCTGTAGATAATGTAACGTATTGAACTGGTGCTGAAAAATGGCTTTGCTCAGTGATCTATCGTCGCCGGCTAAGAAAACCGCTCGCGCATCCGCTGATAATCTTCCCACGTGTCCATATCCAGAACGATCCCTTCGTCAGTCATCTCAAGATGGTACGCCCTTCCACTATGCCTTTCGATGAGATCTCTCAGAGTCGGTACAGTGTTAATCTCCGCAAGGATCTCCCTCGGCAGAAGGGGAGGATGACCTTTTTCCCCGTGAAAAACGGGTATGATAATCAAGCCCGGCTTATCCAAATGACAGAGGCACATACGAATGAGCGTTTCGCTCTTTACCATGGGTTGATCGGCCAGGCAGACGAAGACGCCGGAAGCGGCGGGGCTAACCTTTGCAAGGCCGACCCGCAATGATTGTGACATATCGGATTCAGGGTCCTTGTTTCGGGCAATGGTCATCGGGAACGCTTCAATCGCTGCTACTATTTCATCGGCGTCCCGTCCGACTACTACCACTGTATCATCGATCATCGCCCCTCTTATGCTGTCGATGCAACGGACAATGGCGGGCTGATCACCGAGAGGGAGAAGTTGTTTGGGCCTCCCCATCCTCCTCGATAAGCCCGCCGCAAGAAGAACGGCCGAGATCTGATGAGCCATTTCGCCTCCTCTGCCCGATAATCTGCGCAATGATGCTTATTGAGATCTCCTCCGGGGTGACCGAACCGATCGGAAGACCTGCAGGGATTATGACCCTTTGTATATCAGCGTCCGAAAAACCCTCTTCCCTGAGTATCTTGAAGAGGAGCGCCCTCTTCCGTCTGCTTCCGAGGAGACCTACGTAACAAGCCTGTGTTTTGAGAGCGGCCTTCAATGCGTCGAGGTCATGGTTGTGTCCCCTCGTAGCGATGACTATGTACGTCTTTTTATCAACGGCCACTTTCGAGAAAACGCCCGCGAAATCACATACGATCACATCGTTTGCGCGAGGCAAATTCTTTCTGTTCGCGTACTCTTCCCTGTCGTCGACTACGGTCACCCTGAAGCCCGAAAACGCCGCGGACAAAGAAAGCGCCTTCCCCACATGACCCGCTCCGAGTATAACGAGATGAGGTTCGGGAACGATAGGCTCTATGAACACAAGGATCTTTCCTCCGCATACCAGACCGCCGTCTTTCTCGGTAAGGTTGAAAGGCACGGTCCGGGGAGAAACGTCCTTTATCACCATTAACGAGTTCTGAACGACCTCCGCCTCTAGGCACCCGCCTCCCAGTGTTCCCATCGTAGTCCCGTCATCCCTTACGAGCATCTTCGAGCCCTCCTTCCGGGGAGCTGAGCCTGTGCATTGCACGATAGTAGCAAGAGCGGAAGGCCTGTCTTGTCTAGTAAGTCTTAAAATCTCCTCAAAGATTTCCATGAAGACCTCATGCCTTTTTCAATTCTTCGGCCCTGATGGGTAAGCTTCGGATGCGCTTGCCGGTTATGGTGAACAACGCGTTACAGAGCGCCGGGGCGATGGGGGGAACTCCCGGTTCGCCAACAACGCCGGTCTCGTATTGGGTATCAGACTCTGCTCATACTCCTAAAATAGCACTCCAGAAAATAAAGTCAAGCTCATTGCCTGCGCGGATGCGCAATCCTCACTCAGCTCCTTGAAGCCCTACTTGCCCGCGAATGCCCAAGTCGCGGTACAGGCTGCTGCATGCGCTATTGATGTGCAGAGGAGGGAGGACTTTTCGAGTCTCTGGTTTTTTTGGGGACTCTCCCAATTTCTACTCTTGCATTGGGTGGCGTAAGTACTTATAATTAACAAATGCGGACCATTAAACTGCGTGTTGCGCTGATACTATTCTCCATTCTGACTCTCGCGGCGGAGCCCGCGCGTGCCGATCAAGATTCCGGTGTGTTCCGCTCCACCCTTAAAAACGGCCTTCGGGTGGTAATTGTGCGAAACACTTTGGCCCCTGTGGTTACTACGGAAATTAATTACCTTGTGGGAGCCAATGAGACCCCGGAGGGGTTTCCGGGTATGGCCCATGCCACTGAGCATATGATGTTCCGCGGCAGTTCCGGGCTTTCGGCGGGCCAACTCGCCGGGATTATCGCGGCAATGGGCGGAGATTTTGGCGCCGACACCCAACAGACTCTGACGCAGTATTCCTTTACCGTGCCTTCCGACGACCTTTCTATTGCCCTCCATACGGAGGCAATCCGCATGAAAAGCCTTCTTGCGGACGAGAAACTCTGGGACCAGGAGCGCGGGGCCATTGAGCAGGAAGTGGCGCAGGACCTGTCTAATCCCACTTATGTCTTCTACACAAAGCTTCTGGAGCGGATGTTCGCGGGCACACCCTATGCCCATGATCCACTTGGCACACGTCCTTCCTTCGACAACACTACCGGCGCACTGCTCCGGGATTTTCACGCAGCATGGTACGTGCCGAATAACGCTATTCTGGTCATCAGCGGCGACGTGGAGCCGGAAAAGGCAATCGGCGAGGTCAAGATGTTTTTTGAGGATATACCCTCCCGGCCTTTGCCGCATCGTCCCGAGATCAGGCTTCAGCCCATGAAACCTGATACCATCACTATGGATACCGACCTCCCTTACGGGCTCGCGATGGTGGCCTATCGCCTGCCTGGTTTCGACAGCCCCGACTATCCCGCAAGCCAGATACTGGCGGATGTGCTGGCGAGCCAGAGGGGAGACCTTTATGCACTCGTTCCTGAAGGCAGGGCCCTTGAGACAGACTTCAGCATGAACCCCTTACCAAAGGCAGCGTCGGCCTATGCCACGATAGTTTTCCCCCGGGTGGCGATGGACCTGCGCTGATCAGGAAAACAAAAGAAATTATCGCCGGATATGTTAAGAATGGCGTGCCCGCCGGACTAGTGGAGGCCGCAAAATACCGGGAAGCAGCAGAGGCCGAATTCCAGAAAAACTCAGTGGCCGGTCTGGCCAGGGAATGGTCCCAGGCCCTGGCGGCGGAAGGACGGACCTCACCGGAAGACGACGTGGAGGCGATAAAAAAGGTGACTGTTGAGGACGTAAACCGTGTGGCGCGGACCTTTCTTGCAAATGACACCGCCATTGAGGCTTTGCTTACGCCGCAACCATCGGGGAAGCCTGTGTCCTCGAAGGGGTTCGGCGGCGAGGAATCCTTCATTCCCAAACACACAAAGCCTGTACTCCTGCCGGCATGGGCGAAGAAGGTGGAGGAGCCTCCGGTGGTCCCTGTATCCAATGTTAAGCCGGCAGACATCCGTCTGCCAAACAACGTGCGTCTCCTTGTCCAGCCGGTTGCGGCAAGTACGACAGTAAGCATTTACGGCAAAATCAAAAACAATCCCGGCATGCAGGAGCCGGCTGGAAAGGATGGCGTCTCTATCGTTCTGGACAGCCTCTTTTCGTACGGGACTGCCACTCTGGACCGTTTGGCACTGAGAAAGGCCTTTGACGACATCGGAGCAGACGCTTCGGTGGGATCAAGTTTTTCCCTTATGGTAACCAGTGATCATTTCGACAGGGGCGCGCAGTTAATAGCAGACGACCTTCTGCATCCGGCACTCCCCGAAACAGCCTTTGCAATAGTGCAGGAGGAGACTAAGGGCATGCTGGCTGGAAAACTTCAGAGCCCTGACTACCTTAGAAAGCACACCCTCCGAACGGAACTTTATCCGGCAGGAGACCCTTTTTTACGGCAGGCAACTCCCGAAACAGTGGGCAGCCTGACGCTCGAAGACGTAAAGAACTATTATAAGAATAACTACAGGCCCGACCTGACCACTATAGTTGTCATAGGTAAGGTCACTCCGGAAGAGGCCAGGGCAGTGATTGAAAAATATTTCGGCGGATGGAAGAGCGAAGGACCCAAGCCGGCCACAGAAGATCCGCCGGTCCCCCGCAACAGACCTTCCTTGGCCGTGGTCCCGGATACAAGCCGTGTGCAGGACGCTGTGATACTGGCCGAGACCCTGGGCATTACCCGCTCCCATCCCGACTACTATAAGCTGGAGGTGGGCAACCATGTACTGTCAGGGGCCTTTTACGCCACGCGGCTCTACCACGATCTGCGTGAGCAGGCAGGGCTGGTGTACTCAGTGGAATCCTTCATCGAAGCCAGGAAGACCCGCTCACTCTTCGGGGTCTTTTATGCGTGCGACCCTCCGAACGTGGACAAGGCGCGCGCGATGGTGCAACACAATCTCCGCCTTATGCAGACAAAGCCCGTTACACTTGCGGAATTACAGAGAGCGAAAACACTTCTCATCCGGCAAATCCCTCTTTCCGAATCAAGCGTGGGAAACATTGCCTCAGGGCTCATTGAGCGCTCGGTGGAAGGGCTGCCTCTGGATGAGCCTCTGCTCGCCGCCCGGCAGTACCTGAAGATCACTGCAAAAGACGTACGCGCAGCCTTTGCACGCTGGATACGCCCCAAAGGCTTCGCCCAGGTCATCCAGGGACCGGTCAAGCAATAGCGTTCCGGTGTGCAGAACATAAAATTGTTCCTCAACGCAGGATGCTCACACCTGCCAGGTGCGACAAGAAGCCGCAAAAATACCGGAAGAAGCATTCGTCGAAAGCCGTTTCAAAAAGCAAAACGTAATCCCCGCCAGGGATAGATATGTAATATTGAAGCATTCTTGTCCGCTTATTGTTTGGGTTGCAGATAAATCCTACAAAAGAATCAGACGATTACGGATAACATTTATGATTTTTACATGATATAAATAAATATAAGTTTCCCGATAAAACCAGACCCTTCATAGAAGGGGATGAAAAGCTGCCGGCCTCATCATCAAGAAGACAGACGAACAGCGTAAGAATCGATTCCTTGGGAAAGGCCGGCTTTTTATTGAGGTAAGATTTATGCTCAGGTATTGTTTTCGTCTGACAGCTTTTGTGTTAATGGCGGTTGCCCTTCATTCAGGATGTCTGATTTCTTATGCCGGCGCCGTAAATGTTGCGTTCGCAGTCAACTCCGGAGGAGGGCAGTACACGAGCCCGTCAACAGGAATTGTGTACAAGGCAGATACGGACTATTCGGGAGGAACACGGGCTTCTACCACGGCAGCGATAACCGGAACATCTGATCCAACGCTGTATAAGACTGAAAGATACGGGAACTTCTCCTACAATATACCGCTCACTAATGGGTATTATAATGTAACACTGAAGTTCGCGGAAATTTACTGGAATGCGGCAGGAAAGCGTGTATTCAATGTCAGCATGCAGGGAAATCAGGTCATAAGCGCCCTGGATATCTATGCTAAGGTGGGCAAGAATGCAGCCTATGATCAAACTATTCCCGTTAGTGTTACCAATGGCACGCTCAATATCGTCTTCTCGTCAATTGTCGATTATGCCAAAATCAGCGCCATTCTGATAACTCCGGGCGCGACAGGTTGTACTGTAAGCGCTCCCACGGTCAGTATCACGCCGTCCTCTCAGACAATCACGAGCGGGGGAAGTGATACATACACCATCAGTATCAAGAACAATGACATCGGGACAGCATGTGCAAACACCACATTCAATCTTGCGGTCTCCGACACTAACAGCACAAACTTTAATGTCTCGACGGCAAGCCCGGCATCAGTGACGCCGGCGCCCGGAGGGAGCAGCAACTCGACTCTGACAGTGACTGCAATAGCGGGACAGACAAGCGGGACTGACAGCACCTCAGTTACGGCCGGCGCATCAGGCCATGCAAACGGCATATCCAATGCCGTAACTACGACAATTGTCACCTCTACCGCTGTTGCCTTCGCAGTCAACTCCGGAGGAGGACAGTACACGAGCCCGTCAACAGGAATTGTGTACAAGGCAGATACGGACTATTCGGGAGGAACGGCGGCTTCTACCACGGCAGCAATAACCGGAACATCTGATCCAACGCTGTATAAGACTGAAAGATACGGGAACTTCTCCTACAATATACCGCTCACTAATGGGTACTATAATGTAACACTGAAGTTCGCGGAAATTTACTGGAATGCAGCAGGAAAGCGTGTATTCAATGTCAGCATGCAGGGAAATCAGGTCATAAGCGCCCTGGATATCTATGCTAAGGTGGGCAAGAATGCAGCCTATGATCAAACTATTCCCGTTAGTGTTACCAATGGCACGCTCAATATCGTCTTCTCGTCAATTGTCGATTATGCCAAAATCAGCGCCATTCTGATAACTCCGGGCGCGACAGGTTGTACTGCAAACGCTCCGACGGTCAGTATCACGCCGTCCTCTCAGACAATCACGAGCGGGGGAAGTGATACATACACCATCAGTATCAAGAACAATGACATCGGGACAGCATGTGCAAACACCACATTCAATCTTGCGGTCTCCGACACTAACAGCACAAACTTTAATGTCTCGACGGCAAGCCCGGCATCAGTGATGCCGGCGCCCGGAGGGAGCAGCAACTCGACTCTGACAGTGACTGCAATAGCGGGACAGACAAGCGGGACTGACAGCACCTCAGTTACGGCCGGCGCATCAGGCCATGCAAACGGCATATCCAATGCCGTAACTACGACAATTGGCGCCTCTGCCGCTGTTGCCTTCGCAGTCAACTCCGGAGGAGGACAGTACACGAGTCCATCAACAGGAATTGCGTACAAGGCAGATACGGACTATAAGGGAGGAACATCAGCTTCTACCACGGCAACTATCAGCGGCACTTCGGACGGCACGCTTTATCAGACCGAGCGTTACGGTAATTTCTCTTATAATATACCGCTTGCCAACGGAAACTACAATGTAACACTGAAGTTCGCGGAAATTTACTGGAACGCGGCAGGAGCCCGTATCTTTAATGTCAGCATACAGGGCACACAGGTCATAACCGGCCTGGATATCTATGCCAAGGTCGGTGAGGATGCGGCCTATGATGAAACTTTTCCAGTTACAGTTATTAATGGCACGCTGGTCATATCCTTCATTACTGTTGTCGATAATGCGAAGGTCAGCGCCATCGAAATAACGCAAGCCGCAAGTCCTGGAGTGAGTTGGGTAGCACTTAATCCGGTCAGTGTCGTAGGAGGCAATACATCCCAGGGTACGGTTACACTCAACGGTGCGGCGCCAAGCGGAGGAGCAGTTGTGAACTTAAGCAGCGGCAATCCCGCTGTTGCGGCTGTGCCTTCACCAGTAAATGTTGGGGCAGGGGCCACGAGCGCCACCTTCACTGTGACTACCAATCCGGTGTCCACCCCGGCCCTGGTAAGCGTTTCAGCCACTTATGGCGGCATCACACAAGCGGACACTCTCGCAGTGCTGCAGGCAAGCCAGGCAAGTGAGGACTGGCTTACGTTTGGCTATGATAATGCCCGCACGGGTTTCAATCCAAATGAATCCATCCTGGGCGTAAGTAATGCAGGTAGCCTTCATCTTCTTTGGTCTTTCGACCTCGGGGCAGTAACAATTATGCAGCCGGCAGCAGCGCTTGGAGTCATGATCAATGGCGTACCGACAAACGTGCTATATATCGGGTCTGAGCACGGTGACTTTTATGCGCTGAACGCCGACACAGGGGCCCTTATCTGGCAAGAGAACCTGGGTTCACAGCTGACCACCTGCACCGATATGCCTGACAAAATTTTCGGGGTGAGCGGGACCCCAACCCTTGACCGGGCCGCCAACCTCCTTTACGTTGTCGGTGGTGATGGCAAGGCGCATGCGCTCGACCTCTCAACAGGGGCTGAGGCCTCAGGCTGGCCCGTCACTGTAACCAACGTACCCAACAACGAGCACACATATGGCGGGGTAACTGTTTTGAATGGTAAACTTTATGCCGAGGTCGCCAGCTATTGCGATTTCAATACCTATTTCGGCAAGGTCGTTGAGATCGATTTCACTCAGCAGCCGCAAGTGACAAACATCTGGTATCCGGCGGGCGGGCAGGTGATAGGCGGCGGCATTTGGGGACCGGGCGGGGTCTCGATCGATCCATCGGACCAACATGTGTTCACAGCGACAGGCAACGCTTTAACTACCCCGGAAACGTATATTTTTTCAGACAGCGTCATAGAACTCTCAAATTCTCTCGAGGCCCTGGGCGCGAACTATCCGGGACTGAGCGGCTCTGACTCGGACTTCGGTGCGACCCCAATCCTTTTCCAGCCGCCTGGTTGTCAGCCGATGGTGGCTGCAAAGAACAAAACCGGCGTGCTCCTGCTTTACACGCGGGGCCAGATATCAAATGGGCCGGTCCAGAGACTTCAGATTGCAGATGTGTCTGATGATAAATTCAATGGAATACCCGCCTGGAGCCCGGTGACCAATATGCTATATATCGGGAACTCCTCTGACTCCAGCAGCGGCACTTTCTTTCATGGGATGTTAGCACTGAATGTGCAAAGCAGCTGCACACTCGCACTGGCGTGGCAGCAGACCCTCGGGCCGAATTTGACCTCGGTCTCGCCGCCAACTGTGGCAAATGGCGTTGTCTACTACGGAGATGGTCCCGGCAATACTGAACTCGCGTTCAATGCCGCGACCGGCACGCAACTATGGAACAGCGGTTCCACTATAACCGGGGGCATATACGCGGCCCCCACTGTAGTCAACGGTAAGCTTTATGTGGGGGCCTGGGACCACAAGCTTTACTCATTTGGGCCATAACCGCCGGCCATGGCTTGTTGCAGCATAGTAATGAACTCACCTGGCTTCAGGGAGTGTATCGTAACCACCGGAGCCCCTTGAACGTGGCCTGTATCGACTTGTCCGCTTTTCTTCCATATGTCCTGCAGTTGAAGCTTAAAGGAGGTATAATTTTATAAAGAAGGATTGAAGGACCGTAAAACATGAAAATCTATATCGGTACAAGCGGGTATGGATACAAGGAATGGAAAGGGAAATTCTATCCTGAAAAGATTCCACCCAAGGAGATGCTCGGCTACTATTCGGGTCGCCTTGCATCTGTAGAGATCAACAATACCTTTTACCACATGCCCACAGAGGGTGTCCTTACATCCTGGGCAGAACAGGTCCCTGACGATTTTGTTTTCGCGCTTAAGGCGCCCCAGATCATTACTCATATGAAGAGGTTGAGAAATGTGGGGGAGGAGACAGAGTATCTCTTCAGGACTCTGTCGGTCCTGGAGAAGAAACTGGGACCGGTCCTTTTTCAGTTTCCCAAGAGTTTTCACGCGGACCGCCATGCACTGGAAGATTTTCTCGGTCTGGTCCCAGGTAATATGTCCTGCGCATTCGAGTTCCGCAACCCCTCCTGGCTCGATGTTCAAATCCTGGACATACTCCGCAACCGGGGATACAGCCTCTGCACCTCGGATGCCGATGAGAGTCCGTCAAATGAGATAGTCAGTACGGCGCCGTGGGGGTACTTGCGCCTGCGCCGTTCCGATTATACGGAGGCAGATCTGTCACAATGGATGGAAAGAATCCTTTCACAAGAATGGGAGAGGGCTTTCGTTTTTTTTAAACACGAGGAAGAGGCCGCAGGGCCCGAAATGGCGATGGGTTTTCAAAAGCTTGCGGATTCAAGGGTGAAGAAACTCCAACGAACATGAGACTTTGCAAGTGGTGTTCTTCCAATGCCCAGGACATTTCAAATAGCCCAGGTCGGTAAGAGGAAGATCGAGCTTTCGAATCTGGAGAAGGTCCTTTATCCAGACGATCATATCTTGAAAGCGGAGCTGATTGAGTATTATCTTAAGGTCGCTCCGGCTATGCTCGCGCATGTGAAAGGACGCCCGCTTTCGCTCGTGCGCTATCCGGACGGCATTGACGGCAAACGGTTTTTCCAGAAGAACAGGCCCGAATGGGCCCCCGAGTGGATAGAGCATGTTGTGCTGTGGGAGTCTGACGGTGAAGAAAAAATCGATTATGTGATGGCTACCGAGGAGGCTTCGCTTGTTTGGCTCGCAAACCTCGCATGCATAGAGCTTCATCAGATGCAATGCCGCTCGCCGCACTTTGATAAGCCCGATTACTTCGTGTTTGATTTGGACCCGCCTGCCCACTACAGGTTCGGGGAACTTGTTCAAATTGCCCTTGACATGAAAGAACACCTCGAGAGCTTTGGCTACAGTCCGTTCGTAAAGACAACAGGGAGCAAGGGGCTTCACATCCTCGTCCCCATCGAACCTAAGTGGACATTCGATAAAGTCTTTGAGGCAGCTCAGGAAGTGGCCGAACTATTCGTTGATTCACACAGCCGGTCGACCACCCTGCACATTAAGAAAGAGGCGCGCAAAGGGAGGGTTTTGGTGGATATCTATCGCAACCGGACCTATCAGACTATTGTATCGGCATACAGCGTGCGCGGGCTTCCCGGCGCACCGGTGTCGATGCCGCTGCGCTGGGACCAACTGGCGGATATCAGCAGTGCCGCTGACTTTAATCTGCGCAATGTGCCGGGGCATATCGTGCGTAATAGCGACGTATGGGAAGGGATAGCTGCATATGCCGCCGTTCTTCATACGGTGCGGAAGGGGGTGACAACAACGAAGGGGACTGCGCCATCCCGGAAGCACAAGACTCCCGGGGTACTCAGCGAATACGCAAAAAAACGGAGCTTCACGAAAACCCCCGAGCCTCCGCCCGTAATTACCGCAGGGGAAGGAGACGCGTTTGTACTGCACAGGCACCACGCAACACGCCTGCATTATGATCTTCGTCTTGAAAAAGGGGGCGTGTTAAAGTCCTGGGCTGTTCCGAAGGGGCTTCCTCCCAGGCCGGGCATCATGCGGCTTGCCGTCTCGACTGAAGACCATCCGCTGGAATACATGAATTTCGAGGGGGCTATACCGAAGGGACAATATGGCGGCGGCGAGATATGGATCTTCGCGCGCGGGAAATATGAAATCACCAAAGAGAAAAAAAACGGGTTCTATTTTCGGCTCCAGAGCAGGGAGCTCAGCGCAGAATACAGGATGCATCGCACCAGGGAGAACGAATGGATGCTGGAGCGCATTGACAACCCGCAGGTTGACTGGCTGCGCGATCCGATAGAGCCGATGCTTGCCCGCCCGGCAGACAGGCCTCCGGACTCAGGAGACTATCTCTATGAAGTGAAATGGGACGGCATACGGGCTATGCTTGCGCTGGACGAAGGCGGAGTAAGGCTCCGCAGCCGGAATCAGCGCGACATAACCTCTAAGTTTCCGGAACTGCTGGTTCCGGACCGGTCATTCAGAACGGCTTCGGCATTATTCGACGCGGAGATTGTCTGTCTTGATGATGCGGGGAAGACGGTGTTCAGTAACGTAATACAGCGGATCCAGTAAAACAGCAAAAGCGCAATTGAACGTGCCCGAGTCAGGTATCCGGCCGTCTGCTATATCTTTGATTGCCTCTGCCTCGACGGCCGCCCCATTGTGAATGAACCCTTATTTCGGAGGCGTGCATGGATGGAGGATGCGATCAGGCGCGATACGAGGTATCGGGTCAGTCAGGCGGTTACCGACGGTGTCGAGTTGTTCAGGGCTGCGGTGAGAATGGGGCTTGAGGGAATTATGGCTAAGGAAAGAAACAGTGCGTATCGGACCGGCACGCGCAGCGCGCTGTGGCTGAAAATAAAGAAACGGCAGACAATGGAGTGCTTGATAATAGGTTATACAAAAGGAAGGGGCGGACGGCAGGCGTTGTTCGGTGCACTGCAACTGGCACTGCGCGAAGGCAACGCCCTGCGGTATCTTGGTAAAGTGGGAACCGGATTTGATGAAAAATCGATGAAAGAGACATTCGCATATTTAAGGAAAAACAGCCGCGTAAAGAGACCGATCAGCGAAAAGCCGCTTGACGATGCACAGACAGTATGGATAGAGCCGAGGGCGGTCTGCGAGGTACAGTTCGCTTCGCTGACAAAGGATGGGATGCTGCGCGAGGCTGTGTTTATAAGACTCCGCCCGGATTTGATCGTATAAGTACTTCACCTAACTGGAAAAAAAGCGGTATAATTAAAAAGACACCGTGGCAACATGAACCTGTTTGAGTATAGTGTCCCGTAACGGCCACTGGAGGTGAGATATGAAAGCAATCTGGAAAGGTCACATTCGTTTCTCGCTCGTAACGATACCTGTCCTCGTATACAATGCAGTGGATACGGAACAGTCAATCAGCTTTCATCTTCTGCACAAGGAAGACCGCGGTCCGATCGGCTACGATAAGCGATGCAAGAAATGCAATAAAGTTGTATCCCCCGAGGAGATTGTCAAGGGTTACAAATATGAGCCTGAACGGTACGTGATTGTCGGGAAAGAAGACCTCGATAAAATAAACCTCGAAAGCACAAAGATACTCGAAATCGAAGGATTCATTGATGCAAAAGAAGTGCACCCCACATTGTATGAGGCGCCATACTATGCCGGACCTGACGGACCTGTAGCGGTGCAGGCATACTCGCTTTTAGCTGCCGCTCTCGGTGAGACCGGGAAGGTGGGAATCGGCAAGGTTGTATTGCATGACCGTGAAGATATAGTGATGATTGCGCCTTATGAGAATGCTGTGGTGCTTTACAAGCTCCGGTCACCTAAAGAGATCAGAAACGTCCACGAAATTCCCCAGCTTGATGGAAAATCCATGGACAAAGAGGGGCTCAAACTTGCCCGGAACCTTGTCGATTCCATGAGCACGACGATGGACAAGATCGATCTGTCGGATAAGTATCACGATGCTCTCATGGCTATCATTGATGCGAAGATTGCAGGCAAAGAGATCGTCACTGTGGAAAAGGAAGAGAAACCTGTAGTGGACATCATGACAGCCCTTAAGCTAAGCATAGAGCGGGCAAAGTCTCAGAAAAAGCCGATGGAAAAAGCAACAGGAAAGAAAAAAACAGTTGCATCAAAGGAAACAAAGGCCGGATCAAGGGTCGGGGGCTGAACAGAGAGCATGGGTAAAATTATATGGTTCCCCGCGAAACAACCGTCTAAATTCGGTTTCGAGCGGGTAAAAAAACAAAGGAAAGAGAATCCCGATCAGTTGAACCTCTTCTCCTCAGGTTTGGGACAGATCCTACGACTTCCTGCTAACATCGGCCCCTTTGAGGAGGCTTTGCTCTTGGATGAGCGCGATGACAGCAGGGCCCAGGAGGCATACCTGAGAGCAATATCGGAAGGCGACCTGGCAGCCGACGCGTATTGCAACCTTGGCATCATGGAATCCAAAGCCGGGAGAAGAACAAAGGCATTCGACTGTTTTACGAAATCACTGGAGCACGATTCGAGGCATTTCGAATCGCATTATAATCTGGGGAACCTTTATTTCGAGGGAGATAACCTGCGCCTGGCGAAGATGCATTACGAGTTGGCGGCCGCAATCGACCCCACATTCCCAAACCTGTATTTTAATTTGGGTCTCGTTCTCGCGCTTCTAAAAGAAAAAAAGGCCGCAATCGACGCCCTCGTCAAATATCAATTGATGGCGACTCCGGAAGAGCGGAGGAACGCTGACAATTTAATCAGCGGACTCAAGAAATCTCTGGCCAAGGCAGACCGAAATACCGTGCCATAAATCCAAGCTGCCGCCAACGGAGAAAGCCATAGATGATCTCCTAATATCTCTCATGTCTTTCTTCATGCCCTCTTTCAGAAAAATGTATCCCTTTTCCAACTTGTTCAATAGCATGATTTAGTTAGCGTTTTGTTTATCGGCTCAGCAGCTTATTCAGCGTATCGCTCAGTTCCTGCAGTTTGTAAGGCTTTGTCAGGCGGGCACTAAATCCGTAGTTACGATGATCAGATAGGACAGTGTCGTCTGAGAAACCGGTGGAGACAATCGCCCTAATCTTGGGGTCGACTGCAAGAAGCCGTTCAATAGTCTCTCTTCCCCCCATTCCTCCGCGGATAGTCAGATCCAGAATGACAACATCAAAAGGATTGCCTGACTCCATAGCGGCCTTGTATTTCCCGATGGCTTCTTCTCCGTGTTCCGCGAACCCTACCTCATGCCCAAGTACCTCTATCATTTTTCCTGCGATATCCCTTATCATTTCCTCATCATCCATAACCAGTATTTTTGCCTTGCGGACGAAGGGAGAAAGCTCGGGAATCTGTGGGGTCTCTTTTCCCGCTTCAACTGCAGGAAGATGAACATAAAACGTAGTACCCTTGCCTACATTTGATGAGACATGAATTACACCCCCATGGTTTTTTATGATGGAATAACACGTTGCCAGGCCAAGGCCGCTTCCTTTTACCTTAGTCGTAAAATAGGGGTCGAATATTTTCGACAGGTACTCCTCAGATATACCGATTCCACTGTCCTGAACAGAGATCTCCACATACTTACCTTCTTCCGGCAGTTGAGGAATTCCCTTTTTCGGCGCACGCATATTCGTTGCAGCGATCACTATTGTGCCTCCCAGGGGCATCGCCTGGTCGGCATTGAGCACGATGTTCTGGATCACCTGCCCTATCTGTCCTTCATCTGCCTCCACATGCCAGAGGTCTGTGTCGAGTTTAATACGGTAATCAGACCTGGAACCGCTCAACGCGAACCTCACTGAGTTCTCGATCACTGACTTGAGAGAAATCTTCTTCTTGGCCGGTTTTCCGCCCTTTGAGAAGGTCAGAAGCTGTGTGGTCAGGTTTACAGACATATGCACCGCTTTTTCAGCCTGATCAAGCATGGCAAGGGAGCGTTCCTTGTCGTCGTGAGCTATCTTAGCCATAGAGATATATCCGAACACCCCCTGCAGCAGGTTGTTGAAATCGTGTGCAATGCCTCCCGCCAGCGTCCCGATCGCCTCAAGCTTCTGGGTCTTCAGCCGTTCCTCTTCAAGGAGGTGCTTTTCAGTTATGTTTTGGACTATCTCTATCGCCGATGTAATAGCCCCCGAGCTATCCTTTATCGGAAAGGCCTTTGTCTCCACATACAGAATATCGCCTTTAGCATCCGGATGTCTGTGGGTCATGTTATAGGGTTCTCCTGTTTCAAAGACATGGCGAACGGCGCAATCTTCTCTCTCCTCAAAGCAGGGACGAAGCGATTTGTGAGATATTCTGGTAGCAGTGCCTGCCCACAACATCGTCGCCTGTCTGACCGATCTGGCTGCAGTATGCTTTGTTTGCCAACAATATGCGGAAATCCCTATCGATAACGATAAACCCCTCATCAACTGTGTCAAGGATGTTCCTTATAAGTTTTTCGCTCTCCTGCAGTTTGATTTCGGCCCGCTTACGTTCGGTTATGTCATGCCATATCGCATATATAACTGGTTTGCCTGCTAAAGCTATAGCTTGCGTAATGCTGTTGACATCCCTGACTTCTCCATCTTTAGTCCTGTGCTTGACGACAACCTCGGCCTGCCCCGCCTCCAAAACTTTTCCAATACCGGCCCGTATTTCTTCCGGACTCGCAACAGGATCAATGTCCGACAGGCTGAGTTTTGCAAATTCCTCGCGCGCATACCCGAGCTGGCGATGGGCCGTCTCGTTGAATTCAAGTATCTTACCCGTCGTGTCTATGAGCAGTATGCCGTCGGGCGACTGTTCGAAAAGGGTATGATACCGTTTTTCGCTCTCGCGCAGCGTCTCCTCCATCCGCTTGCGCTCGGCGATTTCATCGTTCAGTTTTTTAATGGCTTGCTGCAACTGTGAGGTTCGCTCCGAGACTAATGCTTCTAGTTTAGTGCGATGTTTTTCGAGTTCCGACTCGATATTCTTGCGCTCGGTAATGTCTCTTATTATGCCTGTGAAAAATACTTCTTCCGTTGTCTCCCATTTTGCGGTCGTGAGTTCAATAGGGAACTCACTGCCGTCTTTTCTCAATCCTGAGACCTCTAATGCCTTGCCTTTATCCTTTGGGTTGCCGGTCCCTGTTAGTAGATTATTGATTGCTTGGTTATGAGCCGCTAAGTATCCCGGAGGCACCATAAATGACATGTCCTTCCCGGAAACTTCATTGGCTGTATAACCAAAGATTTGTTCAGCTCCTTTGTTCCATAAAACTATCTTCCCCTGCGAGTTGATCGATATAATTCCGTCCGTGGCGGTCTCCACTACTGAACTCAAACGAATCTCACTATTTTTACGAAGGATCTGATAAAGTATCGCACTTTCCAACGCATAGGAAATGTTCTGTACTGTTATGGAAAGCATAGTAACCGACAGTTCGTTGATTTTAAGATTTTCATCTTTAATAGTGCCGACAAGCATTCCACGAGTTCGGGCTTGGGTTGCCAGGACATGCAGGATAAGCTTTAGTTCAGAGAGTTTTGATGGGACAACTATGGGGTGGTTCTGCCTGAGAGCCCATGCAAAGGTACCGTCTTCTATGCATTGATTAACCTCAGCCCGCAACTTTTCACTGCTTGATTCAGGTTCGCAGCGTGCTGCGTAAAAGCTTGCGTCTTTCTCTTCTATAAGATAAAACGCCAACTCTTCAAATGAAAGCAGTCGCTTGATATGCGTCAACCCGACATCCAAAATATTGAACGGGTCTGTACTATCAACCACATCCTTATTGAATTCTCTACTGGATGCGAGTTCGCTCACAGAGTCGATCAGCTTTGTATAGGCACCCTCTATATGGTCTACACGTTCTTGTAAAGCTTGAATTTGTGCGTCTTTTTTTGTAGGTTTCTTCATTTCTTAGACGGCAAGATAATCTGCATCGCAATGTCTAGATGCTGTAACCCCTGTTTAAACAGAAACGGCAACATTGAGGTCTGAAATGATAGTTTTGCCCACGCTTCCTCAGAAAGGCGGGGAATGTATTTCTCTCCGCTATTTCCTAACTGCATGGCGTGAGCAAGTATATCGGCAATATGGATGGCAGCAGCTTCAACCGGATACTGTAATGGTTTGTCCGGACTGTGGTGGTTTGCTACTGCTTCCGAGAGGTCTTGTGGAAGTTTCCACTCCTTTAGAAGCAGTCCGCCAACGTCAGTATGGTTGAATCCAAGCGACTCTCTTTCCACCTTAAAAAGCAGTTGAGGCTGTTTCGCTACCTGAGACAATATATTACGGCATTCAGCCGGCATCTTTGTGTACATGATCAGACGTCCTATGTCATGCAGTATCCCGGCTGTGAAAAATGTTTCCACATTCGGCTCTCTTCTGTACCCGGCTATGATTCTGGCAATGACACCGCAGGCTATTGAATGTCGCCAGAAGCTCTCCATGGTGATAAAGTCTTCAGGTATACCTTCAAATACCCGGATTATTGAAGTCGCAAGTGTAAGGTCTCTTATCTGTTTCGTGCCTATGATTAATACAGCTTTAGATATGGTTTCAATCTTTGAAGGAAAGCCGTATAAAGGGCTGTTTGCCAGCTTGAGTATACGCGCGGTAAGCCCCTGGTCTTCACTTATTATATTGCCTATATCCGTTACTGAACTGTGCAGGTCATTTACCGCATTGTTGAGATGCAGAAAGATTGATGGGAGTGAAAATATTTTTATGTTGTCGTTTATAAGCGAGGCTAATTGGATTGCCATCAGACACCATTTAGCCTGTCTATTTTATGTTGAACACTCAAACGGAATAGCTCTTTAGTAACTGGGGAATTGTTTAAGTCGGTAAAGGCGAATAGTTCCTGCAGCTCTTCCATTGCCTTGTAAAGAGTTTCCTCATCAACCTGAGTCACGACGTCTTCTTCAACAGCTTCGCCTTCGACATCTCCCTCTATATCAACTTCAGTAATCCCCCAAGACTTAAAGATGGTTATGTGTTTCTGGCATATTTCGACCCCTTCGCCTAACAGTAGCCGACCGGTCATGTCATTGACGGCACTCTTTAAAACCATGCCCGGCGTTAACTTGTTTGTAGGAATGATTGCCATTTCTTATTTATCTTGTTCTCCCATTTGTCATAGAAAAAACAATTACCCGAAAGTAGTATATCCCAATTCGACATTAGTTGTTCGCAAGAAAAATACCTGTTTTTAGATATATAAAATATGCTTAAAAAACAATGTGCAATGACGCCTAACGGTGAAACGGCAAAAATTAACATTGTCAGCAAAAGTTGACAGGCATTATCCGTTAGCTAATAAAAATAAGGTTAATCAATAAGTTATTGGGGTATCGGCGAGGTGTCGCCTTTGGCGACAGCAGCAACAAAAGTTGACACCCCTTGCGCACCTTTAATACCTAACCAATTACCTGACCCACAGCTTCCCGCTAGGTTTTGTCACCGTAAAATGACCTTCTCAGACGCCCTGCATCGATTATTATGACGAAAGACAATGCCGGAATGGGTTTTGGCGCCATTGCTTTTTTGCTGCGCATGTAATATTCTTTAACAAAAAAGGAGGCTGACATGGCGAAATTTCTTTTTGTTTTGAGTAGGGGGATGGAGGACCCGGTTCGGGCTACCAGATGCATCCATCTGGCAAAAGTTGCCAAAGAGGAGGGGCATGAAGTAAATGTATTCCTTATTGACGATGGCGTAATGATTGCCAAAATAGGTATGGCTGACAACATGAAATCCCCAACCGGCGACGAACTCAAGAGCCTGCTGGATTATCTCATAAAAGCAGCGGTCCCGATCATGGTTTGCACTCCGTGCGCAAATGCTCGTCACATGGGACAAGAGGACCTGGTTCAGTCAGCCCGGTTTGAAACAGCAAAGAAGCTGATTGGGTTAGCGACAGAATCACAGGTGTTTACTTTTTAGCTCCAGCCTGTTTAGTTCATGTTATATTTATGTTAGTGTACAGTATGAATGATGCTCCGATGGAATTTATCTAATTAATGAAGAAGACCAGCCGGAAATTGGCTAATGTTGATGCTATACAGCGGGCTGTGAGCCACCATCAGAAAGGGGAGTTGCTGCAAGCTGAAGCCATTTATCGCGAAGTATTGCTCTTGGAGCCAAAAAATCCAGATGCATTACATCTACTTGGTATGATCTCCCATCAGGCTGGAAAAAACGAAGCAGCGATTGAACTGATTGAAAAAGCAATAGCCATAAATCGAGCAGTTCCTGTTTATCATAACAATGCAGGCATTGTATATCACGCTCTGAACAGATTAGATAAAGCAGTCGCTTGTTACCGCCGCGCTTTGTCCTTAAAGCCTGATTATCACATGGCCCATACCAATCTGGCCAATGCGCTTCACGAGCAGGGGAAACTGGAGGAAGCAATCGCTTGTTACCGCCGCGCTTTATCCTTAAACCCTGATTATTACATGGCTCATAACAATCTGGGCAACGCACTTAAAGAGCAGGGAAAGCTGGAGGAAGCAGTCGCCTGTTACCGTAGCGCTTTATCCTTAAACCCTGATTATTACATGGCTCATAACAATCTGGGCAACGCACTTAAAGAGCAGGGAAAGCTGGAGGAAGCAGTCGCCTGTTACCGCCGCGCTTTGTCCTTAAAGCCTGATAATTACGAGGTGCTTAACAATCTGGGCAGCGCACTTAAAGAGCAGGGAAAGCTGGAGGAAGCAGTCGCCTGTTACCGTAGCGCTTTATCCTTAAACCCTGATAATCACCTGGCGCATAACAATCTGGGCGATGCGCTTCACGAGCAAGGGAAACTGGAGGAAGCAGTCGCTTGTTACCGCCTCGCTTTATCCTTAAACCCTGATAATCACCTGGCGCATAACAATCTGGGCAATGCGCTTCACGAGCAGGGGGAACTGGAGGAAGCAGTCGCTTGTTACCGCCGCGCTTTGTCCTTAAAGCCTGATTTTCCCCTGGCACATACCAACCTGGGCAATGCGCTTCACGAGCAGGGGGAACTGGAGGAAGCAGTCGCTTGTCATCAACGCGCTATAGCCTTAAAGCCCGATTTTCCCCTGGCGCATACCAACCTGGGCATTGTGCTTCACGATCAGGGGAAGCTGGAAGAAGCAATCGCCTGCTACCGCAGCGCTTTATCCTTAAAGCCTGATTTTCCCTTGGCGCATTTTAACTTGTCAATCACTTATCTTTTAAAGGGCAATTTAAAAGAAGGATGGGAAGAATATAAATATCGGTTTCGAAGGCAAGATTATGTTGCTAAGTATTTAAATCTGAATTATCCTGATTTGTCTCAACCATGGGACGGTTCCGAAATCAAAGGTAAAACTATTCTGCTTTGTGCTGAACAGGGATTCGGAGACACGATTCAGTTCATAAGATATGTCCCAATGGTGCTCGAAAAATGCGACAAAATAATAATTGTCTGCCAGGAGAAACTGATTCCTTTAATGCGTCGGATAAACGGCATACAGCAAGTTGTGGCGCAAGGTGAACAATGGCCTGATTTTGATTTCCAATGCCCTCTGTTAAATCTTCCCTCGGTTTTTAATACAACACTTGAAACAGTGCCTGCGACAATCCCCTATATAATTAATGATCCTCAAAAAGTTTTAACGTGGAGGGAAAGGCTTAAATCCGATAGGGCCAAGCTCAAAATTGGTTTGTGTTGGGCAGGTTTTCCAAAACACAATAATGACCGAAATCGATCAATATCTCTCAATATGTTTTCAATGCTCGGAGAGATGGGAAACCTTACATTTTATAGTCTCCAGAAGGGAAAGGCTGCGGAGCAGGCAAGTAATACGCCCGATGGTATGGATTTGGTCGATTATACGAACGACCTGGATGATTTCTCTGATACAGCAGCTATAATCGAAAATCTTGATCTTATAATTTCTGTTGATACGTCAGTAGCTCATTTAGCCGGAGCACTGGGTAAACCGGTTTGGACTTTACTGCCGTTTATACCTGATTGGCGATGGTTGTTAAATCGAGCTGATACCCCTTGGTATCCGACAATGCGTCTGTTCCGCCAGTCTTCAATTCGAGATTGGTCTGACGTGATAATCTCGATAAAAGATGCTTTGGCGCATTTCGAATGACCAAGTACCCGACGATTGTTGTGCCGGGCCTGAAATGCTCCATTTTTATTATTTCTTCCTATATGCACTATTATTTTATCATTTATCTTTTATTACAAAGACAAATATCCCGCAATCCATATCCATCCTGCGACAATTATTGAAGACAAACAGGCGAGAATGAGTGTTGTGATGCGCACTCATTTAGAAGCGCCTGCTTTTCTGGTACTTTCGGCTGTGGTTAACTGCATTATTTAGGTGTAAACTATTATTATGAGTCACGGAAAGAAAAAAAAGGCATTTGCCGAACAATTGGCCCACGAAATAGCCCGGAACAAGGATGCCATAGCCGAAATCTTTAATAGAAGCAAAGTCGGTAAATGCGGCGGCATGTGCAAGGGTTTTGAGGAAGATGACCTGCACAATCTATGTGAATACTGTTTCCGGGCGCTTGAAGAAGAATCGGAAGAAGTATTTTCTGTCTCACCCAAGCTTCGGTTGTTTGGCGATGCGATGAACAACAAAAATTCGGAGGTTTTATATGGGACTTTTTACGGTCGACACTGAGAAGTGCAAGCGTGACGGTATCTGCGTGGAGGAATGTCCGATGCGCATCCTGGAAATGAGGGACGCTTCTTCGGCTCCGACGCCGGTGCAAGGAGCGGAAGAACTCTGCCTCAGGTGCGGACATTGTGTTGCAGTCTGTCCCCATGGGGCTTTCTCCCCTGCCGAAATGAAGACTGAAGACTGTCCTCCGGTAAGGAAGGACCTGGCGCTGAGTGTTGACCATGTTGAGCATTTTCTGCGGTCCAGGAGGTCTATACGTGCTTACCAAGACAAAGCAATAGAGCGTGAGAAGTTTGAAAAGCTATTAGACATTGCAAGGTATGCTCCGACAGGCTCGAACAGCCAGCAGGTCAAGTGGCTTGCCGTCAATTCTCGTGAGGGAGTACGAACTATGGCCGGATTGGTCGTCGACCTTATCCGCCATATGAATGCAGAGAAGCATCCTATGGCTGAGAGATACCGTAAGTTTGACATCGTGAAGGCGTGGGAGGCGGGGACCGACATAGTTACTCGTGGAGCTCCGGGGCTTGTTATCACCAGCGCGCCGAAAGACTATAGGATGGCCCGGACAGACAGCACAATAGCACTGACATTCGTTGATCTGGCCGCGCCCTCTTTCGACCTCGGGACCTGCTGGGCCGGGATCTTTATGATGGCTGCCTCACAATGGCCGCCGCTGCAGCAGGCGCTCGCACTGCCTGAAGGACATGCATGTTTCGGGGCCATGATGCTAGGATATCCGAAGTACAAATATCATAGTCTGCCGTTGCGTAAAAAGGCTGACATTACATGGCTGGATTGAGAGTGACGGCACACCCGGGGATAAATTAGTCAATACTGCGCATGAGGAAGGAGGTATTCATAATGGAACTCTTTGAAACTATCAGGACCAGGAGGAGTGTCAGGAACTATCTGAACACGCCAGTTGAGGAAGAGAAGCTCCAAGCGGTGCTGGAGGCCGTGCGCCAATCCCCGTCCTGGGCCAACACCCAGTGTTGGCGTATGGTGGTGGTCAGGGACGTAGAGACCAAGTCCAAGCTAAGCGAACTTTCATACGTCGAAGCATTCTTCGCGCCCAAGGGTTATAAGGCAAACCCCTCTAAAAAGGCCTTAGCGGAAGCGCCGGTGGTCATCGTGCTCTGCGCCGATCCCGTCGATTCCGGCACGCTTTGGGGCCAGAATTATTATCTCGTGGACACGGGCATTGCCGCCCAGAACCTTATGCTTGCCGCACGAGGTCTGGGCCTGGGCACCGTATTCGTGGGTGTTTATGACGAGGAAAAGATCAAGGCCCTCCTGAGCATCCCCTCCCCCGTCCGCATCGTCGGCCTTTTCCCGCTTGGCTATCCGACCGAGGAAAAAAAGGACGGTCCGGCGAGGAAGCAGTTGACTGAAATATGCTTTAACGGTAAATGGGGCCGGCAATGACAAAGCGAGGGGAATAAAGTTCGTAGCCGGGGACTGCGTCGGCATCGCCGAAAGCTGTTGTTAAAACGATGGGGGTATGAATTATGCTGGTTATTGCATTTAATGGGAGCCCAAGAAAAAAATGGAATACGGCAACCCATACCTATTGCGCCGGTTCTTACTGCTCACTCGAATTCTGCCAATGGAGATACCTCAGAAACTTCGGGAAATTGATCCGGTGTTCACGTTGGAGCCTTTCGGCCACTGACCTGTATTCAAGAAGTTTCACGTTCGTCAACGTATCGCCAAAGCCGAAGATTAAGGCGTTCTGGTATGCTTCCCCCAGGGGGAGCTTTAGTGTATGGCCCTCAAAGATCTTCCGGACAGAGGCGTATAGGGCGGGGAAGTTGTCACTGGGCCGGTTCCATACATTCATGACGAAAACTCCGCTTCTATTCAGTCTCGCACGGCATGCTGCGATAAAGTCCTTTTTCAGGAGGGGTGCGGCAGGGCCGTCTTCGTCGAACGCATCGATCAGGATCAAGTCGTAACCTCCTGAGTCCTTACACCGGCACATGAAGTCCTGGCCTGCGTCATGGAATATTCTCAGGCAGGCATGTTCTCCCGGCAGGATAAAAAACCTGCGCGCCAGGTCGATGACCGTCCGCCTGATCTCGACTATATCAATAGCGCATTGAGGGAACGCCTTCAAAAGGAAATTGACCAACGAGCAGCCGCCGAGGCCGATCACGAGGACCGACCCGGGATCATTCATAAAGAGCAGCGCACTCATCATCGTCTGGCTGTAATCCTCGATGAGCATATCGGGCCGGTCCAGCCGGATGCAGCTCTGGAGGATTCCATCGCCAAAATAGAGAGACCGCACATTCCCATCGTCGGCGACAATGACTTCCCCGTAGGTGTCCCGGAGACGACAGACTATCGTACCTTTGATGTTTTCCTCACTCATCAATCTTCCACGGCCACGACATTGCGGCCAATCCTTAGTATCTTAACGTATCCGGGGTGCTTCAGGAAAAGAGGACAATCTTTGCAGACATTATTTTTCCTTCGCGCAGTACTCACTTGCCTACGGAAACTTTGATTACAATTTTAAGGACACTGGATGGTGTATGGGCCGCCAGTCTTGGGGCATGAGCGTCATCCGGAAAAAACACGGCAAGTTGACCCGCCTTCAGATATACTGGTGTCATTCGTTCCCTTTCAACTGTGCCAAAGCATATGTCCTTCATTGTGTCATAATTTTCCGTAATGGTCATTTGTTCCGCAGGAACCCATCCTATGATTTCTTCTCCGGAAAGAACATACTGGATATCAATATACTTCTTATGGTGTTCAAACTTTACAATGTCAGTCCTGGCTGTTTCATAACTTTGAACTAGGGCGAACACATTTTCCCCATCTATCTCCACCTTGCCGTCTGTAAGCCCCTGAACGTCGAGGCGTCCTATGAAATCAAAAGCCTTTTTCAGGCCCGGGGTCATTAAAACCTGCTGTTCAACATGATTAACGTCGGTAACAATCATCAGTGCCTCCTTTAATTACATGCCCGATAAAGAGATTATTGACATTTTTTTATTCCTGCGGTCAAACGTAGAAATACCATCTTCTCATCATTTAATATGCCTTCCTATTCCATTTACAAAAGATTTTGATCATGCGCAATATAATACATAATTATAGCAGACGAAAGCAGTCCTCGCTGGGGCTAATGTGTTATATTTTAGCTGTGACATGTTATATTTTCGCATGTTATATTTTCGCATTGACATTGGTTTTTGAGCATGGTAGCATAGCGCATCGGACATGGTAAAGAGGCAAGAAGTGCAAAAGCGTGACGATGCGCGGTTAAGGAGTTGAACTTATGGGCAGTATATTTATAAGAAGCCTTTTGGTTGGACTCGTTATTTTCCTTTCGGCCCCACTATCAATTCAGGCTGATGAAAGCGCGCCGCCGGCCCCGGATTATACATTTTCAGACCAGGAACTCGATAACCTGCTTGCGCCCGTTGCGCTTTACCCTGACCCTTTACTAGCCCAGATACTGCCGGCCTCGACATATCCGTCCGAGGTGGCTGATGAGGCGGCATGGCTAAGAGGCGGCGGGAACATATCGTCGATAGATGAACAGAATTGGGCCGAGAGTGTCAGGGCAATAGCCCACTATCCGGATGTTCTTTACATGATGGCCAATAACATCGCCTGGACTGCCGATCTCGGTGATGCCTTTATGAACCAGCCTGAAGACGTGACGAATTCTATCCAGCGACTAAGATCAGAGGCCCGGCAGACCGGTAATCTTGTGAGCACCCCTCAGCAAGAGGTCATCATAGATGGAAACTATATACAGATAGTTCCTGCACAACCTCAATATATATATGTACCCGCATATGACCCTTTGAATGTTTATGTCCAAACGTGGACGCCTGGAATGACTCCTTTCATCACTTTTGGATCAGGTCTGGTTATCGGGGACTGGCTGAGCATGGATTTTGACTGGCACAGACATCATGTTTTTTATCATGGATGGAACCGGCCCGGCTGGGTCAACCAATCGAGACCATTTGTGCATATAACAAATGTCTACATGAATCGAAGCAGGCCTTACATAAACCAGACATGGCGGCATGATCCGGTGCATGGCGGCCCTGACAGGTTCAGGGCCATGCATGGCGCCACCGCGCCTGCCAGGAACAGGCCTCCGTCTGAAGTCAGAGGCAGGGGGATAACAACACCAGCCACTACATCAGGAGGCATGTTCGGGCCCAGAGGCGATGTGAGAACGTTCAGCAATCGAGGAAAGGAAAGCCTGAGTACCTCTCAGCAAGGCTCTGCACCGCCTGCTGCAGCAGTAATCAAACGGCCTGCAACACCGGCTCCAGCTTTTGGCGGAGGATTTGCTCAGCCTCGTCCCTCTGCTCCTGTTACAGAAACTCCACCGAAAGCGCCTTCCGGCGCCTTTGGCGGTTACAGAGGGGCGCCTGAAACTGCTGCTCAGAGCTCACGAGGCCAGGCCAGCCGCCAGAGCGGGGAAGGATTTCATACTCCATCTGCTCCTGTAAACAGGGGCGGCAGTCAGGGGGCGCGCACCCAGCCTGCAGGCAGAAGCAATGCTCCGTCGGGTGGTCAGCCCCGCGGCGACAACAGGAAACGGTAGTGGAATAAATTGATTACTGAAAGGAAAAATACCATGAAGACAATTCAAAAATGTGCATTCCATTCGCGGGGCATGGTTTTAATCGCTGTGCTTTTGATAGCCTCAACCTTTCTTTTCATTAATGCTGTGGCAGCGTCGCAGAAAGACTTTTCTTCTCCGGAAGACGCAGTGAAGTCTCTCGTTGATGCTGTTAAAGCAAAAGACAGGCCCGCATTGGATGAGATATTCGGTCCTGCCGCTAAAGAATTGCGTTCACGTGATGAGGTGCAGGCCGCCGCTGAATTCGAAGAATTCGCCAATCACCTGGCTGAGAATACCAATCTTGTAAAAGAGAGTGATTCAAAGGTAATTCTTCATGTGGGCAATGAAAACTGGCCCTTTCCCATTCCAATTGTTAAAAGAGACAACCGATGGTTCTTTGATACCGAGGCTGGCAGGGAAGAAATCCTTAACAGGCGTATAGGCGAAGACGAACTTACTGCAATCCTTGTTTGCCGTACATATGTGAAGGCACAGCGTGAGTATGCCCTGAAAGACTGGAACGGTAACGGGATACTCGCTTATGCACAGAAACTGCGAAGTGATCCGGGCAAAAAAAATGGCCTCTTCTGGAGGGCTGCGGCTGGCGAAGAATTGAGCCCGCTGGGCGAATTCATAGCAAAGGCGAGGATGGAGGGCTACAAAAAGGGGAAATCTCTCTTTACGGAACAGCCAACCCCATTTCACGGCTATTACTTCAGGATACTGAAAGGCCAGGGGAAGAATGCTCCCGGAAGCGCATACAATTACATCATCAATGGCAATATGGTCGGCGGCTTTGCCCTGGTGGCGTTTCCGTCAGACTGGGGCAAATCAGGGGTAATGACCTTTGTTGTGAATCAGCAGGGGAAGGTTTTCGAGAAGAACCTCGGACCGAATACGATTAAGATCGCCCGGAAGATGAAGTCGTACAATCCCGACAAGACATGGAAGCCTGTTTCTTTGAAACAATGAAATTCTTCAGATGCACATCATCCTAAAGGGTCAAGTGAGGGCAATGGATGAGATTGACAACTGCACACTTCCCTTTTTAAGTCGGAAGGGTTCAATCATTTGATCGCGGCAGGGCCCTTATCTTAAGACTGCGCAGCATCGTTTCTCTTGATTACTGCTATGAACACCATAAACAATGCAGCAGAAGCCGCTGCCGTAGCTGCCCCGAAATAAAACGTGGCGGACGGTGAGACATGGTCCCAAAGCCAGCCTCCGATGAGGCTTGCGGGCAGCATGGCAAGGCCTGCAACAGTATTGTAAAATCCGAAGGCAGTCGCCTTGAAATCCAGGGGAATGATTGTAGCAAGAAAGGCCCTCTGAACGCCGTCAGTAAGGCCCATAAAAAGACCATAGAGAGCGAAAAGAAACCAGATTGCTTTTGTGTCAGAGGCTACTGCAAAGCCGTAATACACGAATGCAAACAAGATAAAACCCAGGAGGATGATCCGTTTCCTGCCGAACCGGTCGGCTGCCACACCAGCAGGAATGGACGAAAGTGAATAAACGAGGTTGAACAACAGATAGACCATAGGGATCAGCACCGTTGAGACACCTACCTGCTGGGCCCTCAGTATCAAAAACATGTCACTTGAATTACCGACAGCAAACAAGGCAGCAATCATGAAAAAAAACTTGAACTTCCAGTCAAAGTGTCTGAGTGTCAGTTTCGGCCTGTCTGTATGAACGGCAGCGGCTATCTTCTTTTCAGTGATGAAAAATATTATCAGCAGCACGGCAATAGCTCCGGGTATCATCGAGAGCCAGAATATCTTTCTATAATCGTTTGAAAGAATCCCCAGGAGAAAAAAGGCCAGCGCAGGCCCTGCTACAGCGCCCATAGAATCCATCGCGCGCTGAAATCCGAATGTTTTTCCGAGAGACGATTTGTCTGTGGACTCTGCAATGATGGCGTCGCGGGGAGCGGTGCGGACCCCCTTGCCGAATCTGTCCATAAAGCGAGAGCCGATCACATGGTGCCAACCTGTAGCGAGCGCAACAATCGGCCTGCTTAATGTTGATATTCCATATCCGGCAGCCATGAGCCATTTACGGTTTCCTATCCTGTCCGAGAACCATCCGGAGAAAACCTTAATCAGACTCGCGGTCGATTCTGCAATGCCCTCTATAAGACCTATGACCGACTTGTTAACCCCGAGGACGCTTGCGAGAAAAAGCGGAACAAGAGGGTAGATCATCTCAGAGCTTATGTCCATGAAGAAGCTGACTAGTCCGGTAACAAAGACATTCTTTCCGAAGCCGAAAAAGCCGCTACCCTTCTCTCCATCACTTCCTGAAAGCCGTTTGCTTTCGTTCACGCAATCTCCTCAATCCTGGAATCCATCATGATGAGCGCCAAATTCAGCCCGTTATCTCTCTGAGATATAACGCAAAATTTATTTGAGGAAATTTCATTATATGCTAAACCTGCTCCTCAACAAGCTGCCACTCCGCGAAGCCGTCTTTTCTATCCTGAAGTTTTCTGCCGGTTAATCTAAGGCCGGCTGCTGTAGGATGTGTCTTAATGTTTATATAGGCTCTCACTAGATTGGCTATTGTAGCTTCTTGCAGTGTAAGCTCCGTGCCATCTTGAAGAAAAATAGTAGCCCTTATGTGGATATGTCCCTCCGGTATCTCAACTAGCAACTCCTTCACATCCTCATTTCTAATTATCATAAAAGCTCCTTGGAATGATTAAAATATCTGCAATGATTCTACCATATAGTTAGCATATGCAAACCCCGGCTGTTGTTACCGAAAGCATCATCGTGGCACTTGCAATGTGACCGTTGTTATCAACAAGCTTGGCAGTTGAAGCTATATCTGCGCCCGGGGGCACATCCATTAAGAGCCACACTTTTTGGCCATTAGCCTTGGCTTCAGCGAGCCTTGCATTAAACCATGCAAGTTCTGTGGCTACTGCACTATCATTATCGCCTGGAACAAGAGGGGGAAATGAAATTGTATTGAGTCCTATCACCATCAGATTTGTTCCAAGCGGTTCCGCAGAATAATATCCACCACTCGTGAAGGTGTTAAGAAATGTCTGATGATCTGTGGTACCATTCAAAAATTTTGTGTAAAAGAGCTCCGCCGTATTGGAAAGAAAACTGCTATCCGGTCCATAGCCTGTGTACGAATCGAGATTTCCAACAGGGAACATGACAGGAATGTTTCCGAGAGACGACCTCACCTGATCCATAAAAAAGGCAATAGTCTTGTCGGTAAAATCCTGCAGGGCTGCAACGTCAGTGCTCCCATAAAGAGAGAAGAACGTTTGCGGAATGTTATGCCCCAGAATATCGCCGGTATAAATAACGAGCGGACTCGCTCCCAAGTTCTGCTTTACGCTTGAGAGTGCAAGCACAAGCAATAACCCTATTACTCACACCTAACACTCGCGAGTTTCGATTCGCAATAACTAAGGAGTACGCCCTGAATTGCGCGAAGCCCTGTCACCCCGCGGCTGTGACCTCTCCTGATCAGTTATCAGGTGGTCCAGTTTCTCCGATGCGGACTTCTGGTTGAAACGTTTATCTGCGATACGCCGAAAAGAGAAGGTGCATTTTCGTCGAGGTTTTGTCCCGACTCCGACCAATCGGGAGTTTGGCCGAATCGCAACGATAGAGGACTTCCGATAGAAATGTAGAGCAACGTAAAGGATTGTCCGGAGCAAGGCGCTTGAGAAGGTCGACATCCCCCTCTGAAAAGGCGTGCAAAGCAAACGCAGTGTTCCGTTCGAAAGCGACACGATTCCAAGTGGCATTCCCGTATTGAAAAAGTTGTGTCAATACTTGGGTAAGAATACCGACAGCGAACAGAACCTGAAGCACGAGGTGTTTTTTTCTCACGTCGGGCAGGCTCTGAAGCATCGCGATAACGCCAAGAAGACCTAATACCAGGACTAAGAGCTCCGGTTGAATTCCGAAAATCATGGCCACCTCCCCCTTCGAACCAGTTATTGAATAATTTCCTTATAATATCATAAAGTTGTGGGGTCAACAATGCAAAAAATATATCATGTTGACATAATCTAAAGATAATCATGAGCCCTTGAAGTTGTTTCATTACTCAAATTGTGTTTTTAGAGGGTTAACCGTTTAATTCCACTTCTACTCCACATTATTGGATGATGCCCCAAAGATGTTTGTTTAGGAGGAAGGAATCCCATAATCTATAATCCCAGCAATTGCCTTCCAAAATACCGATACAATTTTCTGAAAGAAAGAATCCCTGAGAGCAAGGCCAAGCCTATTCCCACAACAATGAGTATGAAGTCGAAAGGACTGGAAAGAGTTAATGCAAGAAAAGCAAATGGAAGAAAAGATATATTCGCTGCTATACATGCCAGCATAAGAGCTATGGGAATTGAGGCAATCTTCTTCAGCGAGGTTCTCTGTAACATTTCCATTTATACACCTCGCAAATTATATCATAGTGCTGGGAGCGAGGAATAAACAAGGAAGCAATGACGATTTCACTTTTGCACAAGTGGAACCCATTTTATATACACGAAAGCAATTACAAGTAATAGCATTAGTCCTAAGAAAGGCGAGATGATAATTACAGCGACATAGAAAATCCCCGGATGAACTAACTTCTTGGCATCGACGCTAACGTGTTGCCGGCATACTCTACATTTTACCGATAATACAGAGGGGATAAAGAATTTGTCCACAAATGATATTCCGGGCTTATTGCAATGAGGACACACTAACATGATCTAAAAAGCTTTTCCCTTTTATGATTGAATAATACCAACCGTACCCCGCACAATTATATCACAGGGCTCATGCGAGGAGTACAGGAAGGGGCCTTGCGCAACCAGTTCACCCTGCTAACCAACGTGGTTCAAATTATTGCAACAGTGAAGATTTCCAAGAGAACTACGCGTAACAATGAGTTGAGGGGCACGGTGGCATCGCCTTGAATGCCTTGTTGTACGCTGCCTTATTCATACTTGTTTCATTTGTGTGTTGTGGCAGTTATTAAATATAACCTCCTCTTTTTCCTTTCCCTAAGCGTTAGTTGCAGTTGCGGGCATGTCTTCTGTGCTGATAGCGTTCCCGTTTCGAAGCCCTTTCCCCAATAACCTCCACGTCTTGCCATACCCCAATAAAAAAAGCCGACCTGGCGTAAGGTTCTTCCTTCGGCAGCTCGGCCATCTTCTGTAAGACCCGCCGCTTTCCGCCACCTTCTCACGTAGGAGTTGGCTTTGTCGGGAACCTGTTCCCTCTCAGTTCACTTATATCAAGAATAAATACTAATGTCAAATTGCATATTTAGGTTGCTAACTTCAAGGTGAAAGACTACTATTGATTTTCATTCGAAAGGTTCAGTTATGAAAATAGCATCGGAAGTGTTTAGTCCAGGAAGCTATACGCACGTCAGATACGTCAGGGCAACCCGGGTCACTTGTTTTCTGAAAGTCGCATCTTTCTTGTCTGATCTGCGGGTACCCCAATTTAGAACCGGTAGCCCAGGAGAAAATAAAGCAAGTTCAGGCTCTGATTGGGAGGAAACAGGTCAGCGTTGGAGTGATGCACGAACCGGGCAAAAATGCTCACTCCGCTTTCTGAACTGCCAAACTTGACACCCGCACCGACCGTCGGGCTGAAAAAAAAGTTGCCTCCCAAATTCCAATCACCAAGAGTCTTCTTTGACGAGATGCTCGCACCGACTCCGCCATCCAAAAAAGGATTTAGGCTCTGCCCATGAGTGCCTAGTCTGAGAATCGGGCTTACACCGCCTATAAACATCGATGTGCCTGATCTTGCCTCGATAAATTCGAGATTCGGCTCAATTCTGAGTTCCAGAAGGGTGTTAAGTCTTTTTATCCATGCCCCAATGAGAATGCCCTGCGTAGACTGAGGAGAGCCGGCGCTTATTCCGCCCCCGCCTGCAATTTCATAGTCAGCAGCAGCTGACTCAGCACTTGGCATAAACGTGTATGCGATAATAATAAAAACCAAACCCCATATAAATATCTTTTTCCGCTTCATGACTAATGAAATTATACAACGGAAAAAGAAAGGTTGCTACGGACAGTCGTCTCATCTAAAGGCGATTTCATCCCGTACTATAGTCAAAAAAGATTCGGTATAGATGCGCCGGATAACTTTTTGTAATTCTTCCTGTAACACGCATTTCTCGGATTAGCATTTCTGAGCAAACTACATCTTATAATCCGGAATGATAAGCACTATCAAAAATGTTTATTTTCCAGAGAAGGTGATAAAATTCACTTTTCTGCATCTTTTGAAATGAGACTCTACATCTTTAAAGTTAAGCCGTGAAGTGCTAATAATAATTTAAATGTCCGATAGAGTCGCTGAAAGGTTTATTTAACAGAAATTTAACAGATACTTCATAATTCTGTAATGATCATCGCATTATAATATGCAGCCCGGAGATTAATACGGCATGCCAAAAAAAACCGTTAGAAATCCCCTTAGCATGCTTGACAAATGGCTTTTTGCAGCTTGATAACTTAAAATGCATTTTTTCTGATAAGTACTGCCTGAGGTAATTTGAGAGATTATCTTTTTTCTTAACTAAACACGAATGCATCGGATTCGGAGGCAAGTGTGATATTTTCAACAGTGCTAAACATCAAAAGATTTTTCCAGATTAATTTAATTGTGACAGCCATTGTTTTAAGCAGTCTCTTCGTCCTTATAACAGTGGAGATAGGAAGAGTTCCAGTGACAATAGCCGTGCTATTTCTGTTATCACTATCTATCAGTTTTGTCTACTACTTTATGGCCAATCGGAGAATTATAACGCCGCTTAAAACTTTGACCGACCATGTAGACGAAATTGCAAAAGGGAACTTGAATATCAAAATAACGTGCGGTAAAAAGGGAGACGAAATAAATAGCTTGTCCTGCCATATGGACACAATGGTAACATCTTTTGGCAATATATTAGACACCGTCGTTACAACGGCAAACAATGTAACGTCATCAACTGTTATACTCACAGTATCCGCTAATACAGCTGATAAATGTTCCAGGGACGAATCCTCCCAGACCGCTCAGATTGCAGCTGCCGCAGCCGAACTGTCGCAGACAATAGAAGATATTGCAAAGAATTCGGCAACAGCAGCTGAGACCTCTGAAGACGCAATGACTACTGCAAACAAAGGGAAATACGTAGCGGATGGCGCAGTAAACACCATCAATAGAGTTCACACATCTACAGTGGATCTTGCTGCTATGGTAGAAAAATTAAATAGCAGGGCTTCAGAGATAGGCGACATAATAACCGTCATTAAGGACATAGCAGACCAGACAAACCTTCTTGCCCTGAATGCAGCGATTGAAGCGGCCAGAGCCGGGGAACAGGGGCGTGGATTTGCCGTGGTGGCTGATGAAGTCAGAAAACTCGCTGAAAAGACTATTAAGGCTACTGGCGAGATATCTGAAAAAATAACCGCAATACAGTCGGACTCAAGAGAAACCGCTAAGACAATGGATCAGGCCACTCATGAGGTGGCAACAGCCACGGAGTATATAAAGGTTGTGGGAGATACGCTTAACCACATAGTAGAGTCGGCACAAAAATCAAAAGATCAAATAATTCATATAGCAACAGCCGTTACTGAACAATCAGCAGCTGCGGAGCAAGTAACACGAAATATTGATAAGGCACAGGAGATTTCCAAGAAAGTCGAAGACGTAACAAAAGAAGTGGCTGGTGAAGCAACAGGACTGATAACTTTAATGGAAAAGTTGAGAAGCGCAGTCAGCGGATTTAAAACACCGGGCAGCGATACCTATATTTTAGATATAGCAAAGAACGACCACAAAATATTCTGTACAAAAATACATGCTGCTGTTGATGGGCTTGCTCAGATAGATCCTGCCAATCTGGCTGATCACAACAACTGTAGATTTGGCAAGTGGTATTTTTCAGACGGCACTGTGAGGTGGACCCCATTGGTTGGACAGTTTGCCGGCTGATTTAAGGTGGAAGCCACCTGTCATCATGCCACCAGTTTTACTGGATAGCCTGCGCGTGGCAGATTCCAGTATGCCTCATGTGGTGTTTTGTCGTCAAGGCTGGAATGAGGCCGCTCCTCATTGTACAGCCTGATCCACTTCTCGATGCCATTCTTTGCTTCGCTGCCAGTTTCAAATGCGTTCAGATAAATGCACTCGTATTTCACTGAGCGCCATAGCCTCTCGATCATTACGTTATCCATCCATCTGCCTTTGCTGTCCATAGATATGTTTACATCTGCATCCTTGAGCACTTGCGTAAACTCAAGGCTCGTAAACTGACTGCCCTGATCAGTATTGAATATTTGCGGCTTGCCGTATTTGGCCAATGACTCTTGCAATGCTGCTATGCAGAACTCAGTATCAAGCGAGTTGCTGAGTCTCCAACTGAGGACTTTCCGACTGTACCAGTCCATTACCGCCACCAGATACAGAAAACCCTTTCTCATCGGTATATAAGTTATATCGGCGCACCAGACCTGGTTAGACGCCTGGATGTCTAATCCTTTGAGCAAATAAGGATAGACCTTATGCTCGGGGTGTGGTTTGCTCGTGTTGGGCTTCTGGTAGAGCGCCGCAAGCCCCATTTTCTGCATCAGCCGATGCGCTCGCTTCCGGTTGACTTTGTACCCCTGCCGGCGCAGGTACCTGGCCATCTGCCGGGCTCCGTAATACGGCGTCTCCAGAAACTGCTCGTCTATCAACCGCATGAGCGTCAAGTTTAATTCGCTCTCCCCGAGTGCTTCGTAATACCATGAGGAACGGCTGATCTCAAGCAAACTGCATTGCCTTGTAATGCTGAGCCCCGGATGCTCCGGTTCAATCATACTTTTCCTCCGTTCGCGGCTCATCGACCGAAGGCTTTCGCCAAAAAATCCTTCTCCACCGTTAATTGCCCAATCTTGGCATGCAGCTCTTTGATCTCCGACTCATGTGCGGCATCATTGCGATCAGCTTTATTCGCAAATACATCCGTAAGCCCCTCGATAGCCTGTTTCTTCCACTCGCTTACCTGATTGGGGTGGATGTTAAACCGTGCAGCGATCTCCGCGATGGTCACCTCTTCTTTGAGTGCTTCACGCGCCACCTTCGCCTTGAACTCTGCTGCATACCGTTTCCTTTTCGTCTTGCTCATCTCTGTGACCCCTCCGTCGTTCATCGTATATTTTACACCTTATACGACTGTCCGAATTCCGGGGGCCACCTCTCTGAGATGTGTGGTCATTTGCCGTCATTTAGAACAATAGATACCCCCCACCAAAGAGTCCATGCGCTTGGCAAAGAGGCAGTGGCCACTAGTTCAAAGGGAGACAAGGTAAAGGCAGCAGATTTGGTCAGGCAAATGGATGATGCTTCAAGAGAGGTCATTGCCTTTCTTGATAAAATTAAAACTGAATGCGGTAAAAATGGCTCAAGTTATTAACTTGAATGCAGTTGCCATTTACTTACACTGAGAATTATGATTTATACGCGGCAGAATGACAAGTATCTTTAGCAGTCCTGATTACCGTTAGAAGTTCTCGTTATTTGAGTCCTCTTGATTGTGAGGGTTAGTCGGGTGGAGCCCAGATCGCAAGACTGCTTTACATGCGATCCAGCGCCGTGTGTACTACGGGACATAACCGGTTTTTTCCATTGCTGAGCCTTCCTGCGATGTTTTTCAAAAGTAACTGACACCGTCGATAGTCCCCGAAGGCATGAGGCCAGCTAATGGCATGCTCTGTTCTCACTTTTCACGGCACACATGTTACGGGACAAAGTCTTTGTCTTTTCCAGACTTATCAAAGTGCGTAGTATCAGGTGACAGCCTCACCGTAAAACTAATTTAAAAATGCGCGGACTTCGGGCCAGAAGTGCCATAGCTCAGAGGTGGGCTTTGGTGCACATTATAAGTAGTCTCGGCAACTTCAACTTCCTGAAAATCGCTGATCGTCGGCAAAATTGACGTCCATCACATGCCCGCCATGATCGGCAGACCCAGCATGAAGGTTGATAGATTCGTCGGAATATCCCTCAGGTGACGACTTTATTCTACTTATTCATCTACCCTACTCTCTCCCCAACTTTTTCTCTATCTGCGAGCAGAGGCCGTGGAGCATTTTAAGCTCCCAGTAAGTGAGTCCCGCCCTGCCGATTAAGTGCTTTAAGTTGTCGATAATCTGCTTCTCAAGGTTTCTGTCGCCGCGGGGGGCATAGTCGAGCAGCGTTATGATCTTTGCCATTCGCCCGTAAAGCGCGGCAAGTTCTCCATGGCTCACCTGGCTGTCCTGTCTGCGCTTCGACTTCAGCGGGACATCCTGAACAGCATTTTCTCTGTATTGCGCCCTCGAAAGCTCATATGCCACAACCATTACGGCGTGGGAGAGGTTTAAAGAAGGATGCTCCCTGTCAGCAGGAATAGTCAACAGGAGGCCGCATTCGTTGACCTCTTCATTATACAAGCCCCTGTCCTCCCTGCCGAAGAGAAGCGCCACTTTGTGATCTGAGGCAATATCATATACTTTCTGCGCGCCCTGATCGAGCGGGAGGACCATCCCGCGCTTCTTACCTGTCCTCCTAGCAACAGCAACAACAAACGACTGGTCTGCAATAGCATCCGTAAGGCGGGCGTAACGTTTTGCCGCATCCAGGACATCAAGGGAGTTATGGGCAAGGCACTGGGCCTCGTCGTTAATCTCAGGGGCTTTTACAAGGCAAAGGGTCCTGAACCCCATGTTTTTTATCGCCCGCGCAGAGGCCCCTATATTGGCAGACTCACGCGGCTCGACAAGCACAAAAGATATATTATCTTTCCAGGAAGGCATATCAGAGTTCCGCTATTGCTGTCATGTGTCTTTTATCTTATAACCTGCAATTCAGACAGTACAGGGTAATTTTTCTTTGCAAGCTAATAGTCCGCTGTGCCAACCCTGTCCTGTCTGAATTGCAGTATCAGCGGTGATAAAAAAAAGGGTGAAAGCTTTGAACTCCCACCCTCGTATGCATACCGACATCATTTATGAATATCAATAACCGCCGCTTGAGCTTTTCTTCTTTGCAGGTGCTTCCTCTTTGGTAGCCTTGCCGTCCTTGACAGTGACCATGTCGCCAACCTTTACGTCCTTGGCGTTGCTGACCTTGACATTTACCTCTTTACCGGCTGCATCCTTGATAGTGACAGTCATGCCCGCTACCTTGGTAACAGTGCCTTTTGCTTCCTTTACATCGGCTGCAAAGGTCAAGCTGACCATCCCGAGGGTAAATACCATCGCTACTACTAAAGTGATAATCGATTTCATCCTCATGTCTAGTTCACCTCCCTATTTTTTTTATTTAAAACCGGGACAATGAATGTGTCCCGCAAAACAATCAGGATTATACAATATTGTATGTCCTTTGGACAATAGCGAGAAAAAGCGGGTACCGGGTCATATGGAAGGGGCCGGCAGGGACAGGCTGAATGATTGTCCCTTCCCTCCTTGCGTTTTATCACAATATTACTTATAGTAATCGAAAAAAAACGAGGTGAACAGGTAATGGGTAGCGGGTCAGTCTGTTTTTGCTCTGGATCACATGAGTTTTCAATGTGGGCAGGGAACGCCCTGACCGCCTATCGAGAAATAGCGACAATAGATAATTTTCAATACATGCCAGTGGTCGGAATCGAAAGATTAATTGATACAGAGCAAAAACAAACTGACCCGCTACCAGGTAATGTATGAAGGCTCATACTGCCGCGGCAGTAAAATGCGCCGTGTTTCTTGTCCTTTTTTTTGTTAATTCATCTTATGCGTTCGCCTTCAGCAGGTCGCTTCCGCTGCGCTCCATCAGCATCGATGTCTCGCAGGTATTTCTTAATAATTCCATTACCGGCATTACCATAAAAGACGTTCTCACTCTCTTAAAAAAGGGGTTCCCCTCTGCGTCCGTATCTCTGAACAACCCTGATGCCCGGGTGCATATAGCTGTTTCGAAATGCATCGGAGAGAACAACTCTCTCCAGGCCGGTCCTTCAGAGAAGGGAGTCTGCCAATACCGGCAATACTCGCAAGGGTATGAGTGGGCATCCTCAGGCAAGAAAGGCCGTGTTGTCCTGGCCCTGAAATCACCCTCCTTTCAGGGAGTGAGTTTCGGGCTTTACGGACTATTGCAGGAGAAGCTCGGATTTAAATTCTACCATCCCAAAAGGACCATTATACCTTTTCATAAACAGTGGCCGCTGCCCGTGGACTTTCAATGGAAAGCCTTCCCGAGCTTTGCCCGAAAAGGCTTCCATATCCATACCCTTCATCCTGTCGAACTTACCGAGCAACTGCATAATCCTGATTATCCTCATGCGGCTGAAGACCTGAGAGAGTATATAGACTGGCTTGCCAGAAATCAGCAAGATACAGTCCAATTTTACCTTTTGAAGGGCATAGATAGCGCGAGCTGGACCAGGCATGCCGGCGGCCTTGTACTATATGCCCATAAGCGAGGCATAGAGGCAGGTGTAGAATTCTCACTCTTTATGATACAGCAACAAGCCTTCCAGACGATAAAACTACTCAGGTTTTTACCTTCCTATAGACAGCAAATTGATAGTACTCTTTCATGGATATTCCGGGTGAAATGGGATTTCGTCACTGTCGATTTCAGCATGGGCGAATACCTGCCGGATCTTGGGGAATTGATGCCGGGGCTGAAAACGTATCTTATCAGACAGGTCACTGAGAGATACAAAACCAAAGTAATGCTCCCGACACATGTTATCGGCAGTCAGCGCTGGTGTCAGACAGGGCCGTCCGGTCCCGGGGGAATTGCCTCGAATGCTGGGTATCTAAAGACAGGCATTTTGATACATACGGTCATGTTTTATGCTATCGACGAGCCATCCGCCCCCGTATACGGCGATATCAATTTCCAAGGCATGCTCTGCAGGGCAATACAGGAAAACAAACGTCGGGAGACCTGGTATTGGCCTGAATCAGCATACTGGGTTTCCTTTGATAATTCTGTGCCTATGCTCCTTCTTCCATATCTTGATGCGCGGTATTCAGATATGGAAACCATGAAAAGGATCGGCGTCGACAATCACCTCACTTTCAGCTCGGGCTGGGAATGGGGCTACTGGCTTGTGGACTGGAGCATTGCCCGATGGTCCTGGAACTATACTGAGAACGGCGCAGTGCAGAAAACCTCACCGCTGAGCGTACTGCACGATCTGTTTACCGATGCCGGTATGTATGTGTTGTTTCAGAGGGCTTTGGCGCTTCAGGACCATTATCTCAAAGGCAGGGGACTGATCGGGTTCATGTCTGCCCTTGACCCATCGGCTGAGCTTACCTGGCCTTTTAACATGCCTTTTCAGCCGAGACCGTTTTTTTCCAATTCGTGGCTTCTCTATAAGGCATCTGATGCGGAAGCGGAAAACATAGCGGCATCTACTGTATCAGAACTGGAATCATATGCGCTTGAGATGAACGCTGTGGTGGAAGATCTTGAACTTGAAACAGAGCGGATTTATGCCGGACAGAAGCGTGTGTCTCCGGATGTCCCATTGATAGCACGCGAATTGACTAGGGCGCTTGAAGTCACAGCACTCAGGGCCCAACACCGGTCTTTGACTATTCGGGCGCTGCTGGCGCAGAGAAAAGGGCACTGGTGGCTTCCGGCGACTAATGAGGCCGAGAGCCTGCTCCAGCAAGCAGCCCGCGTACGGCTGAAAGCGCTGGCGCTCGTGCGCCTGCAGGAGAAGATTTACCGGTATCCGGTCAGTCTTATTGCCCGGCAGCGGAGGAATTTCACGGCGTATCATTTCGGCTATCTCTATCCTGCAAGCGATCTTTTCTTCTGGCGACGCGAGGAGGAACAGGTCAGACACAGGCGGTTTGATGCATTTTATATGAACATATGGGATTTCCTGAGAATCGGCGGGTTTAAAAGCTTTTGTCCGTAATTAATTCCCTGTAATCTTTTAAAACCGGAAATTCGTGCACGGCTGTATCTTTTTTCTTGGAGTTGGCGCCTGTCTTGAGGAAGAGATATTTTATTCCGAAGGCTTTCGCCGTTTTCAGCACCTCGGCAGTATCATCAATAAAGAGCGTGCGTTCCTTATCGAATTTCAGTATTTTTTCGACCTTCTCCCAGAATTCGATCATCTCCTTGGGGTAGCCCATCTCAAAAGATGTTATACATCTGTCGAAGTATCTGCCTATGTCGGTTTTTTTTAATTTGATGTCCAGCACCTTATAGTGGGCATTGGTGAGCATGCAGACTCTTTTCTTCTGCTGCTTCATTGCTTTCAGGAAATCCTCCACGTGCGGATGGACTTCTATCAGGTGTTTTATCTGCTCTTTGAGCGCCGGTATATCCAGGTGAAGTTCTTTTGACCAGAAATCGATATCGGTCCAGTTTAACGTGCCCTCATGGGATTTGTACAGCGAAAGCAATATTTCCTTTGCCTTTCCGAATGTGACCCCATGCTTCTCAGCGTACCTTTCCGGCACAAGGTGCTCCCAGAAATAATCGTCAAAATACTTGTCCAGAAGCGTTCCATCCATATCCAGCAGGATACAGTCGATATGTTTCAGCAATATCATTGTTGGCCGACTCCTAAAAAATATATACAGTGTAATATAGTCGGTTTCGTACAAAGGCCAGAAGGCAATGCACGCAAATACCGAGGAATGAGGCATACTGTTGCGTACGCCGCATCGGGGTCCCCGGCAAAGCGCAGACTTGCTGGGGTGGAACGCAGCATGTGGCCTTTGTACTAAACCGTCACGTCATTCTTCGGTGCTGTACCACGAGTGGTCGATGTAATCCTGAGTCCTCTTATGGATTAGTTCAAGGATACCCCTGAGTTCCTCAAAAAGCTGATCAAACAATTCATCATCGCCAAGGTCATTGGCCTCAATATCATAGATGTATGAGATCTCGTATTCCCTGGAGGACTGCTCGCTGGGAATTATTTCCTTTGCAAAGAGCACAGGTTGAGTATCAGGATATTCTTCCTCCACCTCTGCAAGCAGTGCCTCGATGTTCGGGTAGTCTTCCATAATCGGTAATTTTATCAAGAACTCCAACTCCAGAGAGTTATCAGCATCCATCGAGCTTTCTTCCGTATCATCCTCATAAAGAGTCATCCCGGTCTGGAATGCGTCATACGTAAAAGATACCGTTGCTGTCAATGCATACGGGGTCTCCATATTCGGCAAAGCTACCGAGAACCTGCTTTCCCTGTCAAGTGTGAACTGCTCTATGAAAACCTGCATATTGAATATTTCAAGGTAATTTTTTGCAGATTCAGCGATCTTCATTTGTACTTCTTCAAAACGTGTCATAACACCTCCCGGCAGAGCTAAACTCATTGTCAAAAAGTAACCACGGCAGGACACAGAGAATAGTCAGCCTTGCTTAAAATTATCTGAAATTATAACATGAATACTATGATTAAGACGAATAAGGCAGCGGTGATAACCGGCGGGGCACGCGGACTGGGGAGGGAAATAGCTTCTGCCCTCCATTATGGCGGATACCGGGTCGCGATCAATTACCTGAATTCAGATGGACCGGCACAGGAGCTTGGCGCACGATTCGGAGACAGTGCCCTGTTTTTTAAAACCAACGTGGGAAACTGCTGCGAGGTATTGGAAATGGCTTCCTCTGTCCGGCAGCAATGGGGCGTTGTAGATCTGCTGGTAAACAATGCAGGCATTACAGCCGATGCGTTGTGTATCAGACAAACGGAAGCTGAATGGGATGCGGTCATGCGGACCAATCTGAAGGGCGCCTTTAATATGATTAGAGCCTTTGCCCCGCTGATGCAAAGGGGCGGACATATTGTCAACATCAGCTCTTATTCGGGCCTCAAGGGAAAGGCGGGCCAGTCCGCCTATAGCGGGTCAAAGGCAGCACTCCTTGGTCTCACAAAAACTGCCGCCGTTGAGCTTGCACAATATAATATCAGGGTCAATGCGGTGCTGCCTGGATATATGCCTACGGGAATGGGCACACAAGCCGCCAAGTCCTTAACACAGGCCCGGGAGGAAAGCCTCCTGCATGCACTCAGCGATCCGGCAGAGGTTGCGCGGTTTATCTCATTCCTTATAGATACAGAGACTATAACCGGCCAGATATTCTGCCTTGACAGCAGGATCATATAAAATACAAGTAAGAAATAAGAAGTGAAGGAAAGATATGATGGCTAAAGGTGTTTTCATTACAGGAACCGATACCGGCGTCGGCAAAACAATGATTGCCGCAGGGATTCTGCGGGCGCTAATGCGAAACGACATTAAGGCGGGAGCAATGAAGCCGATTGAGACAGGATGCGTCAGGACAGGAGACAGAGGTCAGGTAACAGGCGACCTGATACCTGCTGATGCATTATTTTTGAGCAGGATTGCCGGGATGGATGATCCTGTTAACGTTGTTGCCCCTGTTCGTTTTGCTCATCCGCTTGCACCGATGGTCGCTTCAGAACTTGAGGGAAAGCCGGTAGACCTTGAGACACTATTCCATTCTTTTGCGGCTCTTGTTCAAAAATATGAATTCCTCGTCGTGGAGGGCGCCGGCGGTCTCATGGTCCCCATCAAGATGCTAAATGGGAGTTCGACATATTATATGGCCGACCTTATCAAAGAATTGGATTTCCCCGCTGTCATAGTCGCAAGGGCCGGATTGGGCGCCATCAATCATACGCTGTTGACCGTTACGCATGCTATCGGAAAGGGAATAGGAGTGCGGGGTGTGATTATCAATAGCACCGGTCCTGCCGGCAATGCAATGGCTGAGCGGACAAATCCCGGTGTACTGCAGCGGATATGTCCTGTGCCCGTACTGGGGATAGTCCCGTATTATAATGCACCATATGACATTATCGATGCCGTTGCAGATGCACTAAAAGATGTAGTTGCAAGCCTGATGCCCGGATAAACCTGAAATCCGGGATAAAAACTACAGCGTTAAGACACCCATTTCTCTGCAATTCAGCCGCTTCTAAATTGGCTTGACACGGACATGTATAGCACTTGACTTTTATAATGATTATTGCTACTGTTTTTCTAAGTTTATACATTCTTGTAGTAAAACTAATTTAAGGGGGGAAGCATGAGAAAAGTTGTATTATCGTTAACCGTATTCCTGGTCTTTTCCTTTGTGCTGCTTTCCGCAGCCTTTATGCAAAAAGGCGCGGAGGCAGACTCAGGGTTTGTAGGGGTGGATACCTGCAAAGGCTGTCATCAAGATAAGTATGACAGTTATGCAAGATCAATTCACTCCAAAAAAGCTATTTCCAGCAGTCCGGCCAACAGAGAGGCCTGTGAGTCCTGCCACGGGGAGGGCTCAGCGCATGTAGAGAAGGGCGGAGGAAGGGGGACCGGTATATTCAGCTTCGCCAAAAATCTGCCTGCAAAAGACAGGGCCGCCAAATGCCTTGCCTGCCATGAGGAAACGAAGACTCTCGCGTTCTGGAATAACAGCAAGCACCAAGCCGAGGATGTTGCCTGCGACAATTGTCATTCAATCCACTCGGGAGGAAACAAATTTCTGAAAGCGGGCAGGTCCGAAGTGTGCTATCAGTGCCACAAGGACATCAAGGCCATGACTAACAAGCAGTCACACCATCCCATCAAAGAAGACAAAGTAGCATGCGTTGACTGTCATAACCCACACGGGGAGCTTGCCGACAAAATGCTGAAGGCCGATTCTGTCAACGAACTCTGCTATAAATGCCATGCGGAAAAAAGAGGCCCGTATATGAACGAGCACCCTCCAGTCGAGGAAAATTGCCTCAATTGCCATAACCCTCACGGGAGCAACCACGACAGATTGCTGATACAGAGAGTCCCGGTGCTATGCGAGCAATGCCATGAAAACGGCGGGCACATGGGTGGAGCACCTTTCACGAAATTCGCTACAAATGCTCCAGGTATTACCTCACCATCGGTTTTTATGGTCGGGCGCGCCTGCCTGAACTGCCACCCATCAATACATGGCAGCAACGGTTTAAAAAGTGCAAATGGCTGCTCATTTAGAGAATAGGAGGAAATAATAATGAAACTAAAAATAATAATTTTAGCTATAGCATTTGTCCTCCTGTCATTTGCCAGCGCATTCTCGGATGAGACGACAAATAAGGGGACATGGGAAGGCGATATAGGAGCTACGGCCTTGGTTGATAGTGTGAGCGGCAGCAAGGCCAAATTCAGCGAATACCAAGACGAGACAAAGGGCGGCGGCATATACAGCGATGTAAGGCTGGGCTATGACAGTGACACCTATTGGATGAAATTCAGTGCCACGGATATCGGCTACAAGACGCAAAATTATACGCTTGACGGAGGGATGTACGGGAAGTTTTCGTACGACCTCTTCTACAACCAGATAATCCATAACATTACTTCCGGCGCGCTGACCCCCTACTCCGGCGTAGGAAGTAATACGCTTACGGCCGCGACTGTAAAATCCGGGAGTACTTATCTGCTTTCAAATACGAACCCAGCCACATGGAACGTCTTCGATTATTCTATCTCAAGAAACCAGTATGGCGGCTCGTTCAACCTTTCCCTGCCGAAGCCTTTTTATGTTAATTTCGGCATATCCAGAGAGGACAGGACCGGCCTTGTTCCGTGGAGCAGCGGAGACGGCAACGAACTCCCCGCTCCTGTCAACTACGAGACCACCAACTACGTGGGGGAGATCGGCTATCAGGCCAAACCGGTGTTTGCCGCACTCAACTATACCTACACTGACTTCACCAATCAAAACCAGCTGCTGACCAGCTCCGGGACCGGCACTGTGGGTGGAGCAACAACAGATTTAAAGACCCTCCCGCCGGACAACAGCGTTTACAGAATCGGGTTCAAGGGTTCGGTGATGCTTCCGCTGAACAGCAGGTTCAACGTAAGTCTGGCCAACGCACACGAGCGTTCCACTTTTGATCTTTCCCCTCTTGTTAACTACTATAACGCCATTAGCAGCAGCAACCAGATAAGGTTGAGTTCCAATCAATTCAACGGACGTGAAACCATCCAGAATTATGCCTTTTCGCTGACCTCGAATCCGGTCCCGTTCCTTGATGGCAAGCTTTTTTACAAATACTACAGCACGACCAACAAGTCGTCTGATATAACGCAGACCATAACAGGTTCCGGTGGGGGTACAATTGTGGTCCCTCTTTTCGACTACAAAAAGAACACGTATGGCGTTGACCTCGGATTCAAACTGCCTGTCAACTTTCATCTGGACGCAAAATACGCCTATATCGATACTGACAGAGAAAACAGGCCGGACATCCCTTCTACAAAAGACAACGTCTACTCAGCCGAGCTGAGATGGAACGGGCTTGATCTGCTCACGCCGAAAATCAGCTATGAGAGGCTCGAGAGGTTGGCCCAGTATGGTCCTCCATATTCTTTAGATCAAGCAATTAGTCCTACCCATGTCAACTTCCCACAGGTGACAATGGTTGATGGAGCAAAAGAGAGAAGGGACACCTACAAGGCTGCTGTAGATGTCAACCCTTTAGACAATTTGAATTTCGGTGTTGCTTATAAATACAAGAAGTCAACATATCCTGATACCATTCTCGTTGTCACAGATTCTAATACCAATGAGTTCGAAGCGTACGGCGATTACTTAATCGGAGGCCTTGTACGGCTGAACGCCTACTTTGATCTCCAGAATATCACGGCACACCTGACTGATTACAACGGCACCAGCATAAGCCCTGCAGGTAAGCCGCCGACGGTGAACCTCGCCACAACAAATGCAACCAACTATCTCTGGAATATGACACAGAAGGACAATACCTATGACTGGGGGGCAGGGGTTGATATCTACTTGGTGCCAAAAAAGCTGACGCTCAGGCTGCAGTATGATTATGTGAACTCCGATGGCAACGAAGATTTCAGTTTCGCTTTCCCCGGTGTGATTACCGGCGTTAACGCTAACTCGGCGTCAGGCCCGATCGGGGACCCCAACCTTGATAACGATGTGGATTCCTACCATAAGAGCGCCTTTATGGTCAAGACAACATACGTTATATCAAAGGCATTCTCGATGGCATTGGGGGCCTCTTTCGAGCAGTACAAGTACAACGATTACGGCCTGGAAAATCCTAATTATCAATATTACAGCAGCGTCACGGGCAGCTTCCTGACAGGCGCTTACGCAAACCCGTCTTATAATGCGAGCATTGTGTTTATAACAGCAGCATATAAGTTTTAGGTCAGGGTTTTGCCCTTAACAAGGCAAAAGGGAGAGAGCAGCTTTGCTCTCTCCCTTTTTTATGGAGTGCATAATCAAAAAGTCAGAGAGGGTTGTTGTTACTGTCAAGCTTCACGATAATGGGCGAGAATGCTTCTATTTCCTGTTCTCCAAGGTAGCAGTAAGAGAAAATGATAATCTTATCGCCCACTATTCCCTTGCGTGCGGTGGGACCGTTAAGGCAGAATTCACGGGAACCGGGCCTGCCGGGGATCATATATGTTTCAAACCGCTCACCGTTGTTCAGATTGCTTATCATGACCTGCTCGTATGGAAGAATTCCGGCACGGTCCATGATTTCCCTGTCTACGGTAATGCTCCCTTCATAGGCAAGGTTTGATTCAGTCACCGTTGCCATATGTATTTTTGATTGCAAAAAACATCTAAGCATAATGAGTCCATAGGCGATAGGCTATAGGCAATAGGCTATAGGGGGAAAAAAGATCTCTTAATAATCTTTTCTCGCATGTCTCTTTGTTTTTGCCTATTGCCCATTGCCTATAGCCCATTGCCTGCCTCTTTTACCTATTGCCTGTTTTTATTCTATTATTTTCGGGACTCTGTAAAATTTATCCGATGGGTCCGGAGCGTTCTTCATTGCCTCTTCGCTTGAAAGCGACGCCATATGCACATCGTCCCTCATAACATTAGTTATAGGCAGCACATGCGAGGTAGGTTCAATGCCGGTTGTGTCGAGTGTATTTAATTGTTCTACATGCCCGATGATCGCGTTCAGTTGTCCGCGGTACATCGACAATTCATTTTCAGAGAGAGAGAGCCTCGCAAGCTTTACAATGTGTTTTACTTCATCTTCCGTTATCTTCATTATCTACATTTTTTCCAGCTGTACATGCCTGACAGCAAGCCGTTTCAGTCCGACACTCGAGAAATTTACCGTCACTTTCAGGTCATCGCCATCACCGCAGCAATCACGCACAATGCCGATCCCCCATGCAGGATGTTTTACCTTGCTTCCAACCAGATACGCAAGCGCAGCCCTCTGGGGAGAGAGTCTGACCGCCTTTGGCGGCAATGCGGTCCTCTGAGAAACGACCGTTTTTTCAACCCAGTGACAGCAATCCTTCGGGATATCGTTAAGGAACCTCGAAGGTTCCTGGTCCTGTATCTTTGAATACAACTTTCTTTTCTTGACCCCGTTCAGACAGAGGATGTCTTTGGCCCTGGTCATGCCGACATAGAAAAGCCTTCGCTCCTCATGCATTTCGGCTTCTTCACCTACGGCCTTGAAATAAGGGAGAATGCCCTCTTCGATGCCGACAATGAATACCACGGGGAATTCCAGCCCCTTTGCGCTGTGCAGCGTCATGAGCGAAACAGCAGACTTCGAGGCCGCAGCGCCGTTGCTGCTGGTCATATGCGCCAGCGATGTCTTCTCGACGAAATCCTTTACCGATATTGCATCGGCAGAGGAGATCAGCTCCATGATATTCTGCAGGCGCTCTTCCTCAATATCCTCAATATATCCCGTCAACTCGACAATATTTTTTAGCATATCAGCAGCAGTCTTGTAACTTGCATTTGACAAATGACCGATGGTTTTAATAAATTCACCCATTTTTTCTTTGACGGACACAGCCAGCACATTTGCTTTGAGCATTGTCTGTGCCGCAGACAAGAGGCTGACACCGTTCTTCTTTGCTTCCTGTTCCATTTTTGACAGAGTAGAGGCCCCTATATTTCTCGGCGGGCTGTTGACAACGCGTCGCAGGCTTACATTGTCATCGTGGTTCAGGACAAGCTTCATATAGGAAATGAGGTCTTTTATTTCACGCCTGTGATAAAAACTTACGCCGCTGTGCACGTTATAAGGGATGGTTTCCTCCCTGAGAGCGTCTTCGATTGCCCTCGCCTGGAGATTCACCCGGTAGAGGACCACGAAACTACCGTAGTCGTAGCTGTTTTTCAGGTAGAGGTCTTTTATAGTCCGCGCTACATATTTTGCCTCTTCATCCTCGGTATTAAGCCTGCAATAGATTACTTTTTCTCCATGTCCTTTGTCTGTCCACAAGCTTTTCAGCTTTCTGTTTTTGTTTTTAGCGATCACCGAACCTGAGACATCAAGGATATTCTGGGTTGACCGGTAATTCTGTTCGAGCTTTATAACATGAGTACCTGGAAAATCTTTTTCGAAGTTCAGGATATTGCCCACATCAGCCCCCCTGAACTTGTATATGCTCTGGTCATCGTCTCCCACAGCGCAGATATTCCGGTGCGGCGACCCCATCAGCTGAAGCAGCCTGTACTGCGCGTGGTTGGTATCCTGGAATTCGTCCACGAGGATGTATGGAAACATATCAGTATACTTTTCGAGAATTTTTGGGTGCTGCTCAAACAATTTGGCGGTAAGCATGATCAGGTCGTCGAAATCGAGGGCATTGCACCGTTTCAACTCATCCTGATATTTAAGGTAAACCCTCCCGAGCTTTTCGTCAAAACTGAACCCGTCTCCCTGAGACAAAAACTCTTCAGGAGATATCAGCGATGATTTAAGAATGCTTATCCTTGAAGAAACTCCTTTGTAAAGTGCCTCGTAGATATTGAACTCTTTAAGGATATGGCGAATAAGATTGCACTGATCATCTTCATCGTAAATGGTAAAATCCGGCCTGTAGCCGAGTGCCTTAATCTCTTTCCGCAATATTTTATTGCACTGGGAATGAAACGTACCTATCCAAGCATTTTTGACATCGACGTCTATGCACCGTAAGATTCTCTCTTTCATCTCATCGGCAGCCTTGTTGGTAAAAGTGACGGTGAAAATTGAGACGGGGGAAAGCTTTTTCTTTTTGATGAGATGGGCAAACTTATGAGTGATTACCCTGGTCTTTCCGCTGCCTGCTCCTGCAAGTACAAGGAGCGGGCCATTTGAATGCAGGATGGCCTCTTTTTGTTGGGGATTAAGCTCTTCTAATAATAAGACGTCTTTAGCCATAAGAATGATTAATCTATTATACCATACTCGCAGGACATAATTATCCATTGCCCGCGGCCCATTGCTTTATTCAACGGTCACGCTTTTCGCAAGGTTCCTTGGCTGGTCCACATCGCACCCTCTTAATACCGCAATATGGTACGCAAGCAGCTGCAGAGGTACCGTTAAAAAAATCGTATTCAAATAGGAGTTGCTTTCTTCTATAAAGATTGAGTATTTTGCGAGTCTTCTTATCGTCTCATTATCAGCCGAGGCAACTGCAATAATGGTGCCCCCCCTGCTTTTTACCTCTTCCATATTCGATATGACCTTTTCGTAGAGCTTTCCGGAGGGTGCGAGCACGACCACGGGAAGGTCTTCATCAATAAGGGCTATGGGGCCATGCTTCATCTCCCCGGCAGCATAACCTTCAGCATGGATATATGATATCTCTTTCAGCTTCAACGCGCCTTCAAGCGCGATCGGATAATTTATTCCCCTGCCGAGGTAAAGGAATTCCTTCTTTTTGAAAAGCTCCTTGGCGACAGCGCTTATGGAGGCATCAAGTTCCAGTGTGTGCTCTACTTGCACAGGCAGGTGAAGGAGGTCCCCAAGCAGCTTTGAGGCAGCGCTCTTATCGAGTGTGCCCCTGACGCTGCCCAGGCCAATCGCCAGCAGATAGAGCGCTACTATCTGCGTGGTGAACGCCTTAGTCGAAGCAACGCCGATCTCCGGGCCGGAATGCGTATAGAAGACAAAATCCGATTCTCGGGAGGCAGTGCTGCCGATCACATTGCAGATGCTCAATACTTTCGCGCCCAGCCTCTTTGCTTCCCTTGAGGCAGCAAGGGTGTCCGCGGTCTCGCCGGACTGCGTGATTGCGATAAATAATGTATTTCCGGTGACGATGGGATTCCTGTACCGGAATTCGGAGGCGATGTCGACTTCAACCGGAATCCTGGACAGTTCTTCGATCATGTACTTGCCCACCACCCCGGAATGGTAAGATGTCCCGCATGCGACAATGAATATCCTGTCGATCCCGTTGATGACCCCCTGGGTAAGCCCGAACTCCTCAAGCGCCACCTCGCCTCTGTCCGGGAATATCCTTCCCTGTAAGGTATCAGCTATCGCCCTGGGCTGCTCGTAAATTTCCTTGAGCATGAAGTGGCGGTACCCTCCTTTTTCTGCCATCGAAGGACTCCACGATATAAAGGAAACATTTTTGTGCAGGGGCCTTCCATCAAAATCGGTCACTATGACACCGTCTTTATGTAGCACCGCTATTTCATTATTATCAAGGAATATTACCTCTTTGGAATGGTTCAGGAAGGCTGGGACATCTGAGGCAAGAAAGTATTCTCCGTCACCCAATCCGATCACAAGGGGGCTTTCTTTCCTTACAGCAATAATTTTATCAGGTTCCTTTTCATTGATGACAGCAAAGGCATAGGCGCCGGTCACTTCCCTGATCGCTCTCCGGACAGCCTCGTCAAGAGGGGCCTTGGCCGCATGCTTATTAATGAGATGGCAGAGCACCTCGCTGTCGGTTTCAGAACTAAAAGTAAAGCCTTCGGCCTGAAGCGCATGTTTAAGTTCTACATAGTTTTCGATTATGCCGTTATGAACAACAACTATACCGTCAGAGCGGTGGGGGTGAGCATTTTCATCGGAAGGTTTCCCGTGCGTGGCCCATCTCGTGTGGCCTATGGCAAGATTGCTCGATTTCGTGAGAGTGCCTGTAATTGCCTCAAGCGCGCTGATCTTTCCTTTGCAGCGCCTGACTCTAACTTTACCATCCTCAAGAAAGGCGATTCCCGCGGAATCGTATCCTCTGTATTCGAGGCGCTTCAAGCCATCCATAACGATGGAAATGGCATTCCTGCCGCCGATATAGCCGATTATTCCGCACATGTAACAACCTCCGGTCGGTCAGTATGACGCATCACCGAGGCTCCGTTCCTAATTTTCTTTTTTTCAGCGCCCATTTTTCAATATTCTTCTGTGCTGTTCTGCTGATAGCAAGGCCAAAGGGAGGGACATCTTTGGTAATGGTTGAGCCGGCCCCCACGAAAGCGCCTTTACCAATCCTGACCGGTGCAACAAGCTGCGTATCGCTTCCGATAAATACGTTGTCTTCTATCAGGGTCTTATGTTTTATCCTGCCGTCATAATTGCACGTTATAGTACCAGCACCTATATTCACCTGCTCTCCGACCTCGGCATCACCAAGGTAACTCAAATGCGACGCTTTTGTGCCGTTGCCTATGACGGATTTTTTCACTTCGACAAAGTTTCCTATTCTGGCATTCTTGCCGATAACCGACTCCGGCCTGATATGAGCAAACGGTCCTACTGAAGCGCCTTCATTAATTACCGACGAGTCGATAACCGTAGAGTCCTTGATGATTACATTATTTCCGATCGTGCTGTCTATAATTCTGGAGTTCGGATACACTATGCATCCTCTGCCGATAAAGGTCCTTCCCTCTATATGCACATTTGGGTAAATGACTGTTTCAGTGCCGATAACGGATTCGGGATGTACAAATACAGATGTCTTATCGATAAACGTAACACCCTTCTCCATGAACCCGGTTGTAATTTCATCTCTGAGATAATGCACAGCCCTGTAAAGGTCTTCGCGCGTATTTATTCCGGTCAATTCGTTTTCATTGCCGAGAAGAAAAGCGCCGGCGCGGCAGCCTGTGCCGACAGCTATGCCCACAATATCTGTCAGGTAGTATTCGCCTTTGGCGGTATTAATAGTAATTTTATTCAGAAGCTTCAGCAGCGGAGCTTCAATTGCGTAAATACCGCTGTTCACTTCCCGTATCTTTTTCTGTTCCTCATCTGCATCTTTGTCCTCTACAATTGCGCTCAGCTTATTGCCTTCCCTGACGATCCTGCCGTAGGAATGCTTACCGCCTATAATAAAAGAGATCAAAGACAGGTCATTCCCGTTTTTTCGGTGGAGTTTTAAGAATGCCTGCAGGGTTGCCGGCTTAATAAGAGGCGTATCACCGCTGACCACCAGTAAGGTGCCTGTAAAGCCCCGCAGTTTTTGCAAAGCCGACTTAAGGGCGTCTCCGGTCCCCCTGGGCTCCTTCTGGACAGCAAAGGAAACCGGATAGTCCCGCAGCGTATCACGTATCCTTTGACCATTCACGCCTGTGACAATAATGGTCTTTTCGGGTTTCAGCGCCAGGAGAGCTTCAACCACGTACTGCACCATCGGCTTCTCAAAGAGTGGATGAAGCACCTTGGGGAGAGTTGATTTCATGCGCGTGCCCTGACCCGCAGCAAGGACAACCGATGCCAGCTTCACTTTAGTGAATACTCCCTGCATGAGTTATGTCAACATCCCCGGCCTTTTTCAGGGCATCCCGCGATTCGGTGATTATTGACGGCGCAGCGATGCCGCCCGAGAGGATAATCCTAATCCCCTCTTCTATCTGTATATCAGTATAAATGATGTCGTGGTCATCAAATAGAACTATATCACCAAGGTAAAGGTTATTGGTTGGAATGTATACGGCCTTCAGGCAAACATCCCGGCCCTCGGACTGTATGGCGCATTCCTTGGTCATGAAGCCGAAGGCGTAAGCGCCCGGTCTAGGGTACTCGACAATGACAAAGCGTTTGAAAGCGCTGTTGCTTTCGGGTGAAAAAGCATCGACGAGCTGCTTGATTGCTGTGTAGATACTCTTAAAAACGGGAATGTGCAAAAAAATCTTCTCCAGGAGATCCAGGAGCTTTTTGCCGAAAACATTCGTGGAAATTATGCCGATGAGAAACACTATTCCTATAGCGGTGATAAAGCCGAGTCCGGCAATATGCACGCCAAGAAGAACATCGAAGAATGGACTTAGAATGCCGTCAACGAACTTAAAAAGTCCCGCAAGGACAAGGACGGTAAAAACCACCGGGACCGTTATGATAAGCCCTGCCAGGAATTTTCTTTTAAAGGTGATGCGGATAGATTCGTCCATATAACTTCTGGTTGTCACTTCTGAAGTACTGTCGATTCATCAGTTATGTCAAAATTGCTGTAGACATTTTGCACATCATCATTATCTTCCAGGGCATCAAGCAAACGGACCATCTGCTCGGATGTGCTGCCTTCAAGAGGGACATAGCTTTTGGGAAGCATGGTTATTTCCGCAACATGTACCGGTAAGCCCCCTTTGACAAGGGCCTCTTTTACGGCATTGAGGTTCTCAGGCGACACTGTGACCTCATAATTGTCTTCCTTTGGGTCGTTTTCCATGTCTTCGGCTCCGGCATCGAGAACGAGCGACAACAATGTATCTTCATCCGCTTTGGATTTTTCGACAAGTAAGTATCCCTTTTTCTCAAACATCCACGCAACGCATCCCGCCTCTCCAAGGCTCCCCCCGTTTTTTGAAAGGATATGCCTTATTTCAGAGACGGTCCTGTTCTTATTGTCCGAGAGGGTTTCTATAAGAAGTGCCGCACCGCCGGGTCCGTACCCTTCATAGACGTTTTCCTCATAAGTCGTGCCCGGCAATTCCCCCGTGCCTTTCATTATCGCCTTTTTTATATTGTCCGAAGGCATATTAACTTCTTTTGCTTTTTCAATGGCGGTCCTTAAGCGCGGGTTGCCGTCCGGGTCGCCTCCTCCTGTCCTGGCAGCTACGGAGATCTCTTTAACGATCTTGGTAAAAGCTTTGCCTCTCTTCGCATCGGTATTAGCTTTTTTATGTTTTATCTGTGACCACTTGGAATGCCCTGACATATGGAACCTCCATGAGCGTTGAGCGTACAGCGTTACAGGATTGATATTTCTTAGCTATAACGCACCTTATTAATGATAATAAGATTATATAAACACTGTCAAGGAGTCGAAAGCGTTATAGGAAAGGAGCGGCAGGGGCAGGCTGTTTATCGGAGCGCTGAAACTACTCTCATTGCCAAAAGACAATTTATATCAGTTTCAGCGCGTCGAAAAACAAGTGCTCCTCTTCTCATGCCTTCCCTATATGTACTCGAGTGCATCAGCCTTTTGCCTAAATTCCCGCATCCTTCAATGCATCTTTGCAGGTACATGAACGGTGCGCGGGTATCAGCGGGACAACTGCCCTCAGTAGCGCTTTTATCGCATCAAGCGAATTCCTCATCGCCTCCACTACCTCGGTGGTCGTCAGTTTCGCGCCGGCAATGCCTGCGGCATAATTAGTCACAACGGAAATCCCGGTACAGCACATCTCAAGCTCCCGCGCCAGGGCAGCTTCCGGCATTGCAGTCATACCCACCACGTCAGCGCCTATGAACGAAAAAAACTGTATTTCCTTTTCCGTCTCGAGCCGCGGGCCATTGACGCAGATATACGTTCCGCTTTTTTTGACCGGCAGGCTGATATGGCCGGCAGCCTGTATAAAGATTCCCCTCATCTCGGCGCAATAGGGACGCGTAAAATCGATGTGCACAACCTTCTCCTCATCATAGAATGTAGCTGCCCGCGCACCCATCGTCATATCAATGATCTGGTCAAGAATGACTACGGAGCCGGGCTGCATCCCGCTGTTTATACCCCCGACCGCACCGATAGATATTATTTTTTCCACTCCCAGGGATTTGAACCCCCACATGTTCGCACGGTAGTTTACCTTGTGAGGAGGAATGCGGTGAGGGACGCCGTGGCGCGCCAGGAATACCAATTCAGTGCCGGAGAATTCGCCGAGTTTATAGGTGGCTGACGGAGCCCCGTACGGGGTAGAGAGTGATATTTCCTCTCTCATTTCAAGTCCGTCAATATCGTAGAATCCGCTTCCGCCTATAAGACCGATCGGCATGGATATATTGTAGGCCATCAAAGAATAATAGCGCAAGCGCGGCTGGACCAAAAAAGCCGGAGTGTACTGCATCCTAAGCAACTGGTGTTATTATGGCCGCAGGCAATCGCCCATGACGGTTCATTCAATCATTTTTCTTTGAAGATAACGGGTATCGCTGCGCTTTTTTTGATATGATTTTGTCCGTTTAACCCACGACTTCTCTTCGGTTCAGCCCACAAAGTGACGCTTCAGCAATGATGGCTTCGACAACAACTGCTCACAGTACCTCTCACCAACACAGTTTCCCAAATACTACGGAGTTTGTCCCGAACTATGTGAGGTTCGGCAACTCCAAGCTTACTGCCTCGCAGGATCAGTTATTAGATAGTTCCGTTTACCCGGTGTGAAATGCGAGTAGAAACATTGCTCTACGCCATCCAAAAAATGCCAGAGCATTCTTTATATAGGAATTTTTTGTGGATGTCACCGACAACATCACAGCAGGGCCTTCTTTTCAAAACTCTCAATTTCCTCCCGGAAATAACTATCAGACTCAGCTTCTCAATTATTCTGACTAACGCGCCCTACAAAGGTTAGTAATGACGCTCCACGTTTCAACTGGTAATTCTCGCGAACAGAATACTTAAGGACAATGAACGACACCCGTATATCACTCACTACCCTTGTGGCAAGATCACTGGGAAAGCAAGCTATTCAGCGTACCGCTCAGCTCCTGAAGATTGTAGGGCTTTGTTAGACGAGCACTAAAACCATAATTATTATAATCAGATACAATAGCATCACCCGAATAACCGCTCGATACAATGGCCCTAATATCGGGATTGACTGCAAGCAGCCGCTCAATAGTCTCTCTTCCCCCCATTCCTCCGCGGATGGTCAGATCCAGTATGACAACATCAAAGGGATTACCGGACGCCAGAGCAGCTTTGTATTTCCCGACGGCATCTTCTCCGTGTTCCGCGAACTCTACCTCATGCCCAAGGGCCTTTATCATTTCTCCCGCGATATTCCTTATCAGTTCCTCGTCATCCATGAGCAGTATTTTACCCTTGCGAACAAAGGGAGAAGGGCCGGGAGCCTGCAGGGCCTCTTTTACAGCTTCAACTGCAGGAAGATAAACGTAAAACGTAGTACCCCTCCCCGCTTTTGATGCGACATGAATTACACCACCATGGTTTCTGATGATAGAATAGCACGTTGCCAGTCCAAGGCCGCTTCCCTTCGCCTTGGTCGTGAAATAGGGATCGAATATTTTAGACAGGTACTCATCAGAAATGCCGATTCCATTGTCCTGAACAGAGATCTCCACATACTTCCCTTCTTCCGGCAGTTGTGGGATTACCTTTTTCGATGCATGCAGATTCTTTGCAGTTATCGCTATTGTGCCGCCCATGGGCATCGCCTGGTCGGCATTGAGCACTATGTTCTGGACCACCTGCCCGAGCTGCCCTTCATCTGCCTCCACATGCCAGAGGTCCGTGTCGAGTTTAATACGGTAATCAGATCTGGAACCGCTCAACGCGAACCTCACTGAGTTCTCGATCACTGACTTGAGATAAATCTTCTTCTTGGCCGGTTTCCCGCCCTTTGAGAAGGTCAGAAGCTGTGTGGTCAGGTTCACAGACATATGCAGCGCTTTTTCAGCCTGCTCGAGCATGGCAAGGGAGCGTTCCCTGTCGTCGTGAGCAATTTTGGCCATAGATATATACCCGAACACCCCTTGCAGCAGGTTGTTGAAATCGTGCGCAATGCCTCCAGCCAGCGTCCCGATCGCCTCAAGCTTCTGGGTCTTCAGCCGTTCTTCTTCAAGGAGGTGCTTTTCCGTTATATTATTGACCGTTTCTATCACAGAGATAACAGCTCCCGAATTGTCTTTTATGGGAAAGGCCTTAGTCTCGACATACAAAATATCGCCTTTGGCATCTGTATGCCTGTGCAGCGCTGCGGAGGACTTTCCTTCTTCGAAGACCCGACGGACAGGGCAGCCCTCTCCTTCTTCATAGCACGGCCGAAGCGATTTATGCGAGATTTCGTAGCAGTGCCTGCCTATAACCTCGTCGGATGTACTGCCGTGCTGCCGGCAGTATGCCGCGTTCGCGGTCATTATGCGGAAATCTCGGGCAATAACGATAAAACCTTCGTCCACAGTGTCCAGGATATGCCGGATGAACTGTTCTCTTTCCTGGAGCTTTTTTTCCGTACGCTTACGCTCGGTAATGTCCTGACCGGTCCCGCTCAAGATCGCTTGCGCGCCGGTATCATCATGAATGAGTTCCGCCTGCGAGTGCAAGATGCGTGTCGAGCCATTCTTGAGGATTACGCGGTATTCGATGTCGAAAGGCGTGTGCAACCGTACTGTTTCGTCAATGGCTTTTTTCAGGACAGGTTTGTCATCGGGATGCACCATGTCGAAGAACATCTCGAAGTCCGCTGGATCAGTCTTTGGGTCGAGTCCGAGAATACGGAACAGCTCATCTGACCAGAAAGCATGGCCAGTCGTCAGGTTGTGTTCCCAGCTTCCTATATGGGCTATGCGCTGCGATTCGGCAAGTTGGTTTTCGCGCTGCCGCAGGGCCTCAGCCGCCTTTTTGCGCACGGTGATGTCGCGGAAGATCCCCATGAGACACTGCTTCCCGCCAACGGTCACGCGCGTCGCATTGACATCTACATAGAGAACTGAGCCGTCCTTCCGCAGCATGGGAACATCCGACCCGAGAGATATTTCTCCCCGAAGCTGCCGTTCAAAGAGGTCCAAGATGCTGGGCAGGTCCTCCTTCCGATGTATGTCATCTACTCGGAGAGTGATGATCTCGTCGTGGGTGTATCCGAGCATGGCGCAGATGGCCCTGTTCGCTTCGATGTTCTGTTTCTGCACTGGGTCGGCGATCATGATCCCGTCAATCGCCTGTTCGAAGATGGACCGAAACTTGTCCTCTGACTCTCTAAGTCTGCGCTCAACCTCCACCTGGTCGGTTATGTCCTGCACGATGCCGAGCATCCTCACCGGGACTCCGGATGCGTCACGGATGACCTCACCGATCGTGTGCAGCATCGCCTCGGAGCCGTCCTTCCGCATGAACCGATAGTCCATCTCGAAAGGCCGGTCTTCTTTCAGAGCGGCGTCGACCGCCTTCAGGAACTCATCTTTGCTCTCGGGATGCATCTGGGCCAGTACCAGGCTGTAGTCCGGCGCCATGGAGCGGGGCTCGAAGCCGTAGATGCGGTACAGCTCGTCGGACCACCGGACTGCGTTGGTCGCAAGCTCCCACTCCCAGTCTCCCACATGGGATATCGCTTGCGCCCGGGACAGACGGTCTTCATTCCTCCTTCGATGAGACTCTTCTGCCTTAAAGCTCATGTATCAGGTCTCCAGGGAAAAGGTCTGGTTCAAATGAAAAAGGCAGTTTAAATATCCTTTCGTTTCATTTAACTTGACTGTCATATTGGACCCCTCCTTATCCTTCCCTTGTTATTTTGTAAATAAAGACCACCCCTTCTGCTATTACCATTTTTTATAGATCATGTTCGATGCATATCCGCTTATATCTTTGAATTCCAGATCGGGCACCGTTACCAGCATCTCTTCATACGCCTCCAAACCGTGATTGATCGGCATTACTACGTCAGTAAGAAGAAACTGTCCCCGTATCAAATCCTCTTTATCCATGTTTCCAGTCCTTGAAAATATTTAAATTCGCAATCGTTGTTAGTGCAATTACGGTTCAGTGCATCTATAAAATGCGCAAGCCGCACCCTGTTTCTTCTTTCTATTAAACGCCAGGAGAGTGGCATTCACTCTTAATATCATCAAGCATACTTGCAATTTCTTCTGACAGACCCTCCATATCCCGGTAAATTCGTTCGGCCTTAGCTTTATCGCCGGCATTATATGTTGCAACAGCCTCCTTCGCCAGAGAATGTATTTTCGCGTGCGACGAATTTATGGACTTAAAGCTCGGCAGCATTCCGCACGCGGCATGCCCGTCCGTATCATACCATTTGCCGAATCTGCAGTTATGATGATCGGGCAGTTGTGATGGATCAAGACTTAAACTGCCTTTTAAGCATGAGGATATCTTGCCCAGAAAAATCCTGTGGTCTGATTTTGCCACATCAAGCATTGTTGCGGACATGTCCTTTGTTCTGACTTTCTCAGTAGCTGTTCTCAATTCATCAGATATTGAGACAAGTTTATTCACCTCGCTGATCACTTCATCCGCCAACTTTTCCGTATCCTTTGATATGGATGATGTCTTTTCCACATTCTGCGCCACTTCTTCCGATGCCGATGACTGCTCCTCCACCGCTGTTGCTATCTGGGTTATCTGGTCACGGACAGTTTGAACTGATTCCACAATGGTCTGCAGGACATTGTTTAAGTTTCTTACATGACCAGTTGCTTTTGTTACACCTTTTGCAGATTCCGCCATTGATTTGGCGGTCTGGACTGATTCCGACTGCACCGCGCCTATTCTCTCGGAAATCTCTATAGTGGCTTTTATCGTCTTTTCCGCAAGCTTTCTCACTTCGTCCGCCACAACGGCAAATCCCCTTCCCTGATCCCCCGCCCTTGCGGCTTCGATGGCGGCGTTCAGTGCGAGCAAATTGGTCTGATCCGCAATGTCTTTGATCACGGTTATTATATCTCCGATCTCACCGACCCTGTTGTTCAGCTTATTAACCATTCCGGCAAGCTCTGTAGTGGATGAATTGACTTTGTTGATTGTTTCTACAGATGCATCCGTTATCTCCTTCCCGCTTTCCGCTATATCCATGGCCTCTGACGACGAGCTTGAAGCGTCAGCGGCGCTTCTCGCTATATCTGAAATTGTCTGGGTCATTTCCTCTGCAGCTGCCGCTATCTGGTGTGCCTGACCCGCCTGATTTTTTGCGCCCCGTGAAGTAGCTTCAGCGCGTTTCCTTAATGCATCAACGGTTGGAGCTATTCCGCTCGACGCTATGATTATACTGTTCAGCATTTTTGAAAAATATCGGATAACACCATCCACATTTTGAGACATTTTAGCTATTTCGTCCTTGCCTTCAATAAACAAAGAAGTTTCTATATAGCCTTCGCCCACTTTTTTCACGTTTTCAATCAAAGTTGTCAGTGGCGCAAGCGTTATGCGAATGATGACCAGCACGAGTCCTGTCATCATTACGAGGCCAGTCAAGCCGAGCGCAATATAAAAATACTGCAGAGACTTTATCCTGCCGAAGGATTCTGCTACAGGCACCTTTATGCTAACAGCACCTAGGACTGTTCCTTCGCGCACAGCATGACAGTTCAGGCAGTTTTTACCCATAAAATTTGATTTGGCTATATACGGATACACCCCGCGTATGTATTCGCCATCAAGGACAACCCTCTCGATGCCCTTTTCTATGACCTCTTTCTCTATAGAATCCGATGCATAATCTTTGGTGTTTCCTTTACCATAGTCTTTGTCAATAACTTCTGACCTTATTGCCTTGATGTCGACGATGTTATGCATCTGTTCAAGAAACGGTTCTTTTGACTCTTTAAAATTCCCAGTCATCATCATTGTTGTAAAAGCGTTTAAAACAGTATCCCTATATCCGTTAAGAGTGGATTTTTTTACCTCTTCAACGACTATCGATTTGGTCTTGTAGCCCGAAACAACAACGGTAAGTGTTATCCCGGCAGCAACGAATAAAATTATAGGCACTAACAGCTTCCACCTTACTGAGACATTTTTAAGATTCATCAGTTTCCCTCTCCTTAATTTTAATGTCGCCGCAAATATGAAAAGAGACATTTTTGTAGCCAGATAAATATAACACTGATTGCATAGCCATTAGCAATAGCGCTGGGTCTTTCTCAGGGCGAGCGGCAGCCTTTCAGCGTTTGTTTTTTATTCCAAGCTCCAGGACCTGTTTTGCTTTGGCACATTCAGAGCTTATCGAGGCAAAACTGTCGGATACGGAGCCGTCAAAGGCATTGCTGGCATTTCAGAAAAGATTATATATTGCGGCTGTCCAACTCACCGGAAGTGGAGCTGCGTATCACCTGCTAAGCAACGACCAAAGCAAAATCCTCGTGGCCCCTGCTTATCAGTGGCTTTCACAGTTGCCGTAAGCGGGGTGGGATTAGCAAACGCCAAGCAGCAACGGATCGAAACCGACAAAAGGACAAATGTTTCATAGACCCATCATAGATCACTCAAATATAGGACTGGCTCCTGCTTATTTTCTGATAACCGTCCGATTACGACCGCTGCCAGGACCCAAAGGCAGAAGCTTAAGTGAGTTTACCGTTCCACTGCTCCCTCCCTACACCCCTATTATCCCATTAGCCGGCTGTTCTCATATATTCGAATACATCAACGATTGTTTTGTAATGAACAACTATCGTTGAAGAATATGCTTTAGTTGTTGACAATTGATCTATTATCGTTTATATTTATAGCAATAATGAGGAAGGAAATACTAAATGGTCTGTTTTCATCATCAATAAGGGCAGATATTCTGGCGTTGCTGTTAAACAGCCCGGACGAAAAGTTTTACGTTCGGGAGATTGCCAAATTCTTAAGGAAGGACCCGTCTGGAGTAAAAAGAGAACTGGACAAACTTGAGGATCTGGAGGTTCTGTTCAGCGAGAGAGTTGCCAACCTGAAATATTTCCGAGCCAATATTAACTCTCCCTTATACGCCGAGCTGAAGAATCTTATCGCAAAATCCCTTGGACTCCCCGGGGCGTTAAAGAGCCTTTTGAGGGGCAACGGAGTGGCCAACGCTTTCATTTACGGAGCATATGCTGAGGGAAGCGATGCCCCTGCAGTGGATTTAATTGTTATTGGCCCGTCCACGCATGCGCTTTGGATTGGATTGAAAGATATTGGGGATAAGTTCGGTAAACAAATAAATTGTTCTTTTTTTGAGGAAGCTGATTATGCCATAAGGAAGAAAAAAGATCCCATCTTAAGGCGCATCCTGTCAGAGAAGAGGATTGCTCTGTTAGGGAAGGGTTAAATCAAGGAGACCCCGGTTATTACAGCTCCCGGGGCTAAAAGGAGGTGATACATAATGGCAGCTACAAAAAAGGCTCCTGCAAAAAAGACAGCAGCAAAGAAGACCGCAAAAAAGAAGTAGTGTGCGAGTTGTAGAAAGAGGGAATACCCAACTACTTTTCTTGTAGCGATTGAGTTTTGGGTATTCTCTCTTTGTTCCAACGGTCATGGTTAAATCAGGTGGGCCTTGTCATTATAATACCGGATGATATGGCTCCCTGGTATGTTATACTTTTTTTACAAATACTTTTATGGAGGACATTAATATGGCAAGTTTGGGGCAACTGAAGATGAGGCTTGAACAGAAAAAGGCGAAGATCGCAAAATTAACAGCTCAGCTAAAAGATGAAAGGACTCAGATGGCAGAAATTAAGGAGCAGATCAAGACCGCTAAATAGGTTTTTATAAACTTAGTGGCAATGTCGTTTCATGGACTCTTTGCATTCCCGAGGGTTGCAAAGAGTTTCATGAAGAATCTGTTCCGCTAGAGGAAGCATGGGGTGTCCCCGTTGAAGGAATTGTACGCCAGAAACTACCACCCATGCCGGGCCCCAAAGGCAGCTTAAGTTCGTTTACCGTTCCAATGCTCCCCGACCCGGACCCCATTATTTACCATCGCATACCTTCTTATATGCCGCTATAAACTCCTGTGGCACATCAAAGTCCGTATTAAGCGTGGCACCGAGATGCTCGGCGACCAGTCTACGATACAGGCCCGATGCAGGCAGGCCAAAAGAATATTTCCTCCGAAGCCCCTGCACAAACTGCACAGGAGTTAGCTTGATCTGTTCCGATACAAGCGACCGAATCTTTGGTTTCTTGGTTGCATAATCTGGCATACTCATTCCTTATTCTAACAAGAAAGTGCCATATTGTGTTTTAAGAAAGTCTTACCTCACGGAATGTAATAAATCGCACGCTAAGGTTGAAGCCTATGAGGCCAACTGAAAAGTTTGTTACCACCGGGCAAGGATGGACCCACCCACCGACGACAAACGGACCCATTTACCGGTTTTTTGGAGGACTGATGAATATTCGGGAAAACGGACCCACCCCAACAAATTCTCGCGACTGTTCTTCTTAAGCCTACTTTTTTGACAAAAACTGTTACGTATGCTGGGAAACGAGCGCGCCTCCTGACACGAGACTAAGTTGCAGAAGCTGGATGTCAGCGACTGGGCGGAGATAACATTCTCACACCTAATGCTCACCAGCCTCATTTTTTCATGACCGAAGGTTTTGTCCCGTAACTTTACGAATCAGCTATAAACTGAACTGAGCTCTTGCATTGAAGAGGGATCGGGATCAGATCTCCCTCGGTGTGATATAACGGGAGAAACCTTTATCGATACCAACCTCAAGAGAAGTTATCTGATATTTTCAGCTATGGACACTGATAACACCGACTTAATCGCAGTTTCAGAAGGACTAAACCTTATCAACAATTCGATCGGAAACAAACGCGTTTGAAAAAATCTGCCGTTAAAAGTTACAGCCACAAACCCTCAAAATGTTAAGAACTCGGAATGCATGCCGCGACCCCAATGCCTGCATGCAAAGCCGGCTAACAACAGGCTTTTGCGACGCTCCACGAAAAGAGTCATCTTTAGGTTCCTCTCTACTTCCATCTGACGAATGTCTCCCCTTCTATCTGTTTCCTGACATACTGATAAAACTCGTTTGACTCCGGCTCATCGATTTGGTAGACCACCCGGTATATCCAGCTCAGTGCGTCCAGGAACTCTATGGTGGGAATCCCGGGCGGTTCGAAGTTCTCGCCGAATTCCTTATACATAAAGTGTAAAACCGGCGCCGCCTCGATCGCATAATGCGGCTGACCAAATAATGGCGGCTGGCGGTAGCTGATATTAACCTCATAGAAGCCTCGCTTCCTAAAAATAGTCGCAGTACTGCCAGCCGGGTCACACTCGCAGTACCAACCGCGTGCCCCCTTTTTATCCATAACAATGCGGCGCTCTACGTTCGCGATAACCTCGGAAAGGTAACCTTTACCTCTGATAGCGTGGTCTAAGACGATATAGCCACCGAATCCGGCGCCCGGAAACGTGAAGAACGAAACCATTCCTTGAGGGGAGGCGGTATCAGCTGTCTTGATGGAAAACAGGTGGTAGTCAAAAGGTTTTCCCTCGTGCACATCGGACGTCAGGGCTTGCTTGAACAGATCTCTTGGTACGCTGGTCGGACCGTCGCTGAACTCACGGGTATAGACATCCAGCACGGTATCGAGTTCGTCACGACGTTCAATCACCAGATCAATAAACGTCAGTCGCCGTGCACTTGCATCGCCGATATAGACATCTAGCGGTACCAAGCTAATGTCCCTGCGCTCCTCAAGATAGCGCCCCATCTCTTGGCAATCCTTGTTGTTGTCCGGATTGTCGATCCGCATTGCCCAGCGGGCATAGTCATACACTGCATTCTTCAAGGTTAGCGACGGAATCGTGTTAGGGCATTGCTGTCCAAGATAATCTGACATCATTTTAACCATCCCTGTAAAATAAGTCTTTTAGACAGACAAAATCGCCATATCGAGACCAGGTTACCCTTCCATTTTTTTTCAAGCTCATTATGCTGTCCAATTTCAAAAACTCAATGCAATTTGCTCTGCGTCTCCAATCATAGGCGGAGCCGCATAAGGGTTATCAATCCAATGCCATAAGTCCCTGTACGCAAACAGATTATATCTCAACATTGCAACCATATTGCTCAGTGACCACCCAAAGGTTGACCTGAACTTCATATATTTCAGCACCAATATCGCTATCAATGCTGTCCAAATCTGTATCATCAATGCATTCGGGGTGGTTCCCACAAATGTCTTTATTTTGAGATTCTGTTTGATCGTCTTAAAAAATATTTCAATCTGCCACCTGTCTTTATATATGGCTGCGATAGTAGTAGCTCCGAAGCCCAAGTGATTTGTCAAAAGGACGATTACCTTATCGTTCTCCTCATCCCATACCTCTATCCGCCGCAGTGCATTAGGACACAGCTTCCTTGAGTAATACTTCTCAAAAGTGATAAGCTCGTCCCTGAGAATATTTCTGTTCTTGGGCACCATTCTTTGCTCTACTGCTTTGAAATATGCATTGTCTCTCTGACGTGTCACAAAGTAAACTCCCTCCTTAGTCCATCTGCCATAAAGCTCATAATCGGTATACCCACGATCCATCACCACAATGGAGCCAGCTGGAAAGAAAAGTGTTTGGGCAATATTTACTTCATGCACTCTGCCCTCAGTAATATGAGCAAATACCGGTAAATACCCGTCATGATCCAACAGTAAATGCAATTTTACCGCTCCCTTTGTCGTTTTGTACTTCGCCCAATCGAACAAACTTGTGCAGAGTTGGATCACTGTAGCATCAAGACTGAAAAGTTGATTCCTGAATCTGAATTTCCTCTTGCCTTCCCCCATTACATGGCACCTGGCTAAAAACCGATAAAATATTTGCTCATACAACTGCCAAGGTCTATGCTCATTTGCATATGACAGTGTTGATCGATTCGGAGCCGAGGACACACCGAGATGTTGAAGCTTCCCCATGCAGCTGGCCAGTCCTCCACATATCTCTCTTAATGAATGAGCCTGACCCAACTGACAGAAAAGCATACCAACAAACTGCTGCCAGCACGTAAATCCCTTCGCACCCTTTTCCGATCCAGTATCATGCACCGCTTCGTAAAATTCTCTCTTCGAAAATAACTGTAGAATCTGCCCAAAAATACTGCTAAACTTATTCATCGGAAGCCTCCTTAACAGATAGTTTTTCTTTCGCAAGATAATTTTACCTGTTTTGGGGCTTCCGCCCTAAAATTTATTTTGGACAAGTCTGGTGTTAGGGTTATTTAATGCCCCGGGTTTACACATGAGCAATAGATTCCTAACAGGTTTCTTGTCAGGTGAAAGAGACGGTTGCACGTAGGGGAAGCGGATTTTTTTGTAGCCCCATCGTTGCCAGATCAGGGAGCGCTGGAAAGGGTCCATGGAGTCGGTCAGATCATACAATTTGAAGGGATCGTTCATCTCGGCGATAATGTAGGCCCAACCATTGTAACCAGCGCGTCGACTGTCTTCATCCAACGTATCTTCAGTCCAGTGCAGCAATTGTGTGCCGAGACCACTTTGTCTAAGCGATGACGACACAACGAGAAACTCTATCACTCCGACATTAGGTACGGACAGGTAGTCGATGATTGATGCACCGATCGGAGTCCCATTGTCGAGATACAGCAAAATATGATAATTGTTTTTCTGGTACCACCCCTCGTCTTTAAGTTGAAGATAACGTTCCATGTTCTCAAGTGATTCCCGTTCATTGGGGTCGAGGAACTCAAGGATGTAGATGTTGCGATAAAACTGACGAAGCAGGCCGATATCCTGAGGAAGCCGTCACCTCGTGACGCGTATAGGGATTCTGAGTCATGTGCGTATCCCCTAATTAACTCCGTTTCCTGATCCTTAGGACTCAGCCTCTTTTTCTCGAATTCGAGGATCTCGACCCTCTCAGCATTACCAGATAAACGGATCAGCCGGAATCGATTCTATATCATTTTTATTCTTATCCCAGAAATCGCGCAGTGAGGCGCCAAATATCTCTTTCTCGCGGTTTAATATTGAGCGATAGATCGGGTGGCGTAATTCTATCTTGATATATGTGTCCCAATCCGATATTTCAATCAAAGCTGGTAGCTTCAGAAATGACCAACTTCCGCCTGTTTCGGATGAGATAGATAATATTTCGTCAAACGCGTTCAACTGCCTATAGACATATGTTTTGGCTCTATAGAAAGCCTCTTCCTCTAAGACTGCTTGATTGCGAAAATACTCCTCTTCTCGCGCGGCATTTTGAGAAAGGTACTTCTGAATATCTGGGTGTTCTATGATTAGCTTAAGCCTTCAGTGTTCTATGATCCCGCGTGGCTAATCCCAATTACGAACACACTTTTCATTGCCGTAATATGTTTCACTGTGGCCTATATTGCGATGAGAAACTACAATGCGACAGGAAGGATTCAGATTCTCCTGTTAGGCTGCGGAGTTCTGATCTTCGGAATTGGCGGAGCAATCGCCGGTTTTGTAAGAGGTCTTCCGGGCGGCGCTAACCTCAACGTGACAATCTATAATACCGGTGCCCTGATAGGAGCAATATTTCACTTTGTCGCCGCGATGATTCTCCTGGCAGGCATATCGTCTGAATTGGGGGCCAGACAGAAGGGAACATGGTTAGTTGTCGGTTATCTGGGCGTAATGATTTTCATGGCTCTTCTGACGACGGCAAGCATGAGTGGTGTTATCCCGCCTTTTTTCATACAAGGCATGGGTCCGACACCTTTGAGGCAAGGGATTCTGGGGACTGCGGACATCTTATTTATTTTTTCCTTTCTCATCTCCATTGGAACGTACTACAGAAACAAAGAGGCATTCTTATACTGGTATGCGTTGGCCCTGGCGCTGACTTCCGTTAGTTTAACCGCTTTTTTCATCCAGAGTTCTGTCGGCAGTCCGGTTGGGTGGGCAGGCAGGTTTTCGCAATACCTCGGAGGCGTTTATTTTCTTATTTCCCTCATAACGGCTGGTCGCAGTGCACGTGACAGGAAGACATCGCTTGATAATGTTTTGACCTCTTCCCTCAGCTCCGCAGAGGAAACATTCAGGGCACTTGCCGAAAATTCACCCGACGTAATCGACCGTTTCGACAAGGGACTAAAACATATCTATGTAAACCCGGCCGGTCTTCGGATGTACGGTAAGCCTGCAGATGAGATCATAGGGAAGACGTTAGAGGAAACCGGGATGCCGGAGCCATATTACAACTTATGGAAGGAAAGAATTCAAAGGGTTTTTGAGAGCGGGCAGCCACTTGAAACGGAGCATTATTTCCCCTGCGAAGGCGTCGAACGGTTTTATCAATTGCGCTGCGTTCCGGAATATGGACCTGACGTAAGCGTTGCCAACGTTCTTGTTGTTTCACATGACGTGACCGACCTCAAGAGGGCAGAGGGAGTGCTGATCGAGAGCCGGGAACGACTCGACCTTGCTTTAATCTCATCGAGGATGGCCATCTTTGACTGGGAGATTATCAAAAACAAGCGTACCTGGAGTGATGGTGTTCATAGCCTGTTGGGAACCAAACCCGAGGCCTTCACTGGAACAGCCGAAGAGTTTTTCCAAATAATGCATCCGGAAGACCGTAGCACAGTACAAGCAGCCCTTGCCAGGGCTGTCGAAACTGGCGAGTACGAGACAGAATACCGTGCGGTCTGGCCGGATGGCAGTATTCACCACATTGCGGCGAGGGGAAAGGTTCATCGTGACAACGCAGGCCAAGCTGTTCTGATGACAGGTGTTTGCTGGGACATCACCGATCGTAAACAAGCCGAGGAGTCGCTCAAGAGAGCGCATGACGAATTAGAATTGCAAGTGCTGCAACGGACGTCGGAGTTATCGATAACCAACGAAAACCTATTCGCTCAACTGGAAGAACGGAAACGGGCGGAAGACAGGATTTCCCGATTGAACAGGTTGTATTCAGTCCTGAGTAAAGTGAACGAGACCATCGTTCGCATCCATGACACTAAAGAACTGTTCGACCTGGTGTGCCGCATTGCTGTTGAGGACGGACTATTCAAAATGGCATGGATTGGCGTGATTGATCCGGATTCTAGAATAGTCAAACCCACCGCCAGCTATGGTGACACAGATGGGTATCTTAACGGGGTGACGGTATACGCAGCCGACGTGCCCGAAGGTAAAGGGCCTACGGGCACGGCATGTTTCGAAGGTAAGTACTCAATTTCCAGCGACATAGAACATGATTCTCTAATGCTTCCGTGGCGCGAGAAAGCCCTTCGACACGAGTTCCGTTCGTCTTCAGCCTTCCCTATCCACTCAGGCTCCAGTGTCATCGGAGCATTAACTGTCTACTCAGGTAATCCGTACTTCTTTACCGATGAGGAAACACAACTTCTCACATCTTTGGCGGAGAATGTCTCTTTTGCAATGGATTCCATGGCAAATGAGAAAAAGCGACTGTCGGCTGAGGAAGCACTTCGGGTAGCCAACGAAGAACTTGAACACAGGATTGTCGTACGTACAGCTGATCTTGAAGCCGCCAATAAAGAGCTCGAATCTTTCATATACTCTATTTCCCATGACCTGCGTGGGCCGCTTCGGCACATTCACGGGTTCACCGACCTCATGATGAAGTCATTTTGCTAAGAATGTTGAATTCCGAAAATAATAAACGGATTTGAGAATTTGTCGAGAGAGTTCAGTTATCCCTATACACCGCAAGAAAACATTCTACCGTAAAATGAAGCTTTCAAACCGTAAGTGCGCCACGAGGCTGCACGAAAAGATGAGGGCAGGCCTCTCGGAGTCGGCTCGCAGGAACAGGCTCCAAACCGCCTTAAGCTGCAGTGGTAAAGAGCCAGTGTGGTGAGCGTTAAGGAAAAGGCATGGGAAACATGTCAGGTAAGGATCAGAGAGATGAGCGCAAGAGAACCACTGATGAGGTGTCGAAACGGATACAGCAAACGTCAAAACCGGCTGCTTATGGGACGTCAGGATAAGTCAAGGAGACGATCCGACTAGGGTGCATAAGTTGCAAACAATTTCGACATTGGCCCATTGACAGATCAGGCTTCACGCCTCGCAGGCATTTCACCACCCTCGTGAAAAGTCGGAATAACAATCAAGACAGACTCTTTTGCCCTCCTGAAGCCTCATCTTGTTTTCGGAAGTGTTTTCTCCGCATCGCTCACAGGCGATGCTGCTAAATAAGTGCGCCTTTTCAGGAGGGGCAAAGGCGGGCTCTTTTAGATCAAACAATTCATCCAGCGGGGCTTTGAGTATATGGTCCTGAATCGCCTCCCTGTCCATTTCTTCTCTGTTCAGAGTTTTCTTGAAGACTATTCGCACCTTATGCCCTGTATTACGGATGAAAAAACTGAATGCCTGCTTGCCGGTGCCTTTGTATATGAGGTTGCCCTTTCCTATTGTACACCCTGTGAGCAGTTGCACCGCATCCACACCACATGCGTCATTCTCGGTGACACAGACAAGTTCTTCATCTTTCGAGAATGTGATATTCAGTTTCTGAACTGCTGCCTCACTTGCTCTATAGCCTATCGCAAGGCCAGGGCAGGCGTGTCCGTGGAATTCCACACAGCTATCCCATGCTGTCTTGGTAGTTTCCCTGTGGATTTCGATCATAGCCCAAACTAAACGTCAGGTTGCCTCCACTATTTGGGCAGGGTAAAGCAAAACGTGCTGCCTTCGCCCGGTGCACTCTCAACCAATATCCTGCCTCCGTGTGCCTCTATAATTGTTTTTGCGATGGATAAACCCAATCCCGAACCCTTTGTATCTCGGCTGACGCGATAAAATGCATCAAAAATATAGGGGATATGATTTTCCGGTATGCCTACACCCGTGTCTCTCAACTGCACAAGGATGTCGTTTTCTCTGCTCGAAAGCGTGATCGAAACTGTCCCCCCGGAATTTGTATATCGTATTGCATTGTCGAGGAGATTGGTGAAAACCCGGCTGATCATCGGGCAGTCGGCGTTTACGATAAATAATGCGCGCTCAGGTATTTTCTCGTAAAGGACAGCGATATTCTTTTTGTTCGCTTCCATTCTTTCAGTTTCGATCAACTTTAATAGAGTGGCATCCATATCAAAAGCAGCTATAATTGGTTTGCATTCTTTTGCCTCAAATCTTGAAAATTCAAGGAAATCGCGCACCAACTCTTCCAGTTTTTTCAGCTCGTCGTTTATTGCTTCGAGGCAATCCTGCTGCATTTCCGAAAGGGGGCCTCCCCTGTATGAACGCAGTCTCGACAAAAAACCGCCTGCTATCGTCACAGGATTTTTCATATCATGGGCGAACATGGAGAGGATGTTTTTCCGTTCCCTTTCCAGCCTCTCTTGCTCGGTAATATCTTCTATAATGACCACGGCCCCGCCAGATGGGTCCTTAAATGGGCTTATATATATTTTGAACGTCTTGTGATCAGGTGTGCGGCACGTGATGTCCCGCTGTTGAATCTGCTTTAAAACATCCTCCGGTATCCACGGGAGCAACGTCAATATCGATTTGTCGGATGCATTCGATTTTGCAATTCCGGCCATCGCCTCCATTTGCCTGTTCCAGTATCTGACTTTCAACGCCGAATCAAGCGTAATTATACCTACAGGAGTGCTCTCGATGATATTTTCGGTGAATTCCTTCAGATAAGACAACTCCCGGTTGGCCTCAGCCAGTTCATGGCCTGAAAGTCTCAGGCTCTGGGTAATTTGTTTTATCGATTCCGAAAGCTCTTCCCGTTCTTTTTCCGTTAATATGAATTTGTTGTTAAAAATAATCGCTGCCATGGAAGGCCCTATTGCGCCCGACAGCACCTTCTCAGCTTCGTCCCGCAATTCAAAGAGGTCCTTTGGGGCAAGTTCATTTCTATTTTTATTTTTTTGGAGCAAAAAATCCTCGATTACGCCTACCGCTTTCGGCCTGCCAAGATACCGGGCAAGGATATCCTCAACATCGCTGTGGGCACATGATCCGCCGGGACCCAATCCTTTCACTATATTATAAGACTCCACGAAAACGAGTGATTGTATCTCTTCTTCCTTTGTACGCCCAGTGAACAGCGATACTCCGACATAAATAACCACGTTAAAAAGCATACTCCAGAATAGGGCATGCCCCCATTTCCCCAGCCCTGTTATTCCGAAGAGGCTGTTAGGGTTCAATATCTCCGAGTTCATCATAAGCGAGATAATTCCCTTATCCTGTAAAACCCCCGCTCTCACCATGGCAGGCATTATGAGGGTATAAGTGATGATGACAAAGCCGGCAATAAGGCCGCCTATGGCACCTTTTTTATTGCCGCCCTTCCAGTAAAGACCGAGCAGGAATGCGGGTGCAAAGAGCGTCACAGCTTCGAACGATTTGAGGCCCATGTCCACGAGGCTGTAATACTCCCCTATAAGATGGGTGAATATATACCCTAAAAGCACCACTCCAAGAATAACCAGCCTTTTCATATTCAAAATAATGACCGGGAACCGGGGACTGCCCTGGAATCTCATAAGTGAGGGCATGATCATACTGTTCATGACCATGGTGCTCAGCGCAAGCGACTCGACGATCAACATGCTGGCAGCCGCGGAAAAACCGCCTATGAAGGCCAACAGGGAGAGATACCTCTGTCCGTGAAGCAGTGGTAAGGTGAGGACGAAATAGTCGGCCTCTTTCACAGCCCCTCCAAGGAGAAGGCCGCCCGAGGCAATAGGGACCACAAAAATATTTATCAAGAAGAGGTACAATGGGAAGAGCCATGCAGCTTTTGCGATATGTGCTTCATCATAATTCTCCACAACAGCCATGTGAAATTGCCGGGGCAAAAGCATTATCGCCATCATGGAAATAAAGAGGATCGCAAACCATTCAGAATAAGGAGTTCCTGTCCCTGCTCCAAGATAAAGGAGTTTGGAATATCCGGACCCCCTGATCCGGGAAAGTATATCGCCGAAACCGTCGAACAATCCGTAGGTCACAAAAAGGCCGACAAGAATGAAGGCCGTCAACTTGATTATGGACTCAAAGGCAATTGCAAAGACAAGACCGCTGTTCCTTTCTGAAAAGTCAAGGCGGCGTGCTCCAAAGATAATTGCAAACATTCCAAGAAACAGAGTGAAAAAAAGGCCCAACGTAACGCTCACTGTTGTTTTGCCCGACATTATGGCAAAGGTGCTGATTATCGCTTTAATCTGCAGGCCGAGATATGGTGCTATGCCTGCAACGGCAACAAAGGTGACAAGGGCATTGAGAAAGAGGGATTTGCCATATCGTGAACTTATGAAATCAGATATAGTGGTAATCCTGTTTATTTTGGCAATCCTGACTATCCTCTTGAGTAGGACCACCCACAAAGCAGCTATGAGTGTTGGTCCCAAATAAACAGGGAGAAAGGACAAACCGGATGTCGCCGCCTTGCCGACGCTTCCGTAAAAGGTCCAGGAAGTACAATATACGGCGAGTGACAGGGAATAGATATAAGGGTTATTGACTATACTCTTTCCGGTCTGTTCCTTTTTTTTCGCAAAATATGCTAGACCAAAAAGAAGGATCAGATAGCAAAGAGTGATCGTAAAAAGATTGAATGGTGCAAACATGACGGCACCTACGATTTTTTATATCGATTTGCATTATAATCGACAAAAGCTACTGTTATGATGTAAATGAACCAGAAAATAAACAGGTAAGCTATTACCTCTGTACGGAATATCTCCAGCATAGGCCAGCTAAGGCATAAGACGCCAAGTGCAAAAATAAATATGAGAATTTCGAAGGTACTCAATCTTTCCTCACCACCTTGCAGCAAATGTCACACCGCCGTTCGGGTAATTCAAGTTCCTGCCTATATTATATCTCTTATGCGGGGCAATTCAATGCCGTCTCAATGCTGCTATCTGGTATTAGTCAAATGTTACAAAATTTGATATATTTGAAATTGTGGAGAACGTGCTTAAATTGGAAAGTCGCGCCGCACCCGCCCGGAAAATCCCGTTTAATGTTGTTTCACTGAATTTGATTGGGACTATCACCTGCCTGTATGTCTTTTTGGCCCCTTCCGATGCCTGGGCTTTTGTGACCCACGAATACTCAGCGACTTTTATAAATGAGGCCTCACGTATATATTTCCTTCTTGCCTGCGTCCTTGTGTTGCGGGCCATGCTCCTGAACAGGCTTCAAAAAGAAAAAGGCTGGCGTTATACTTTCTTCTCACTCATTTGTTTCATTATATGGGACATTATCGTATTTTTTGGTCAGATATCAGCTTTGAAAATTGACCCCTCTCACTTTATTGGAGGCAGCGAAGGGTTGGAATACTTTAAGAGAAATATATTGCTTTACGGCAATGATTATTTCTGTTATTTCGCAAGCTTTGACTATGTGCTGATCGATATTGCAATGCTGCTGTTCTATAAAGGATTGAGTGAGCATTTGGCTGAAGACAACAGGCCATCGCCGGCCGCATCCGTTGTACTGCCTCTGTTGCCGGTATTTGCGGTCTCCTTCGCCGGGGCCGTCGTATTCGTAGTGCTGTCGGTATTAAGCCTGACTGCGAGCCTGAAACTTTACACGAGGAACAGAGAGAATATTTTATGGCATTACATGATATGGCTTTCATCATCGTTTATTCTCTTTTCTTTTTCGCGTTCGCTGGGTCATGTTCTGCAGCATATCCTGATAGCGTCGGGATCACGCGATATCTGGAACATCATTGAACCCGTCAGCGGCAGCATAAATATCATCAGTTTTTTTATTGTGGGTTCGATCAGCATCTTTTTCATTAGGATTTACGATATCCATCTGAGCATACTCGCCGACAGGAAAGAGATAGAAAACATCAATCTGGAATTATCGGAATTGACCCAGGAACTTGAAGACATTGTTGCTGAACGGACAATGAGTCTTATGGCACTGTCCATTGCCGACAAGGTGAGGAACCCTGCGGCCACAATAGGGATTGCATGCAGGCGGGTGCTCAGGAAGAAAGAACAAGGTGAAAGGCTTGGGGAAGACCTTCAGGATATGATCTCTGAAAGCGAAAAATTGCAAAACGTAGTGGGTGATTTTGAAAATCTGCTTAAAACCAAACGTTCTCAGTTTTCTTACGAGAACCTCAACAACATCGTAAGGGATGTAACTGCGGTAGTGTACAAAGAAGCCGCGGACAAGGGCGTGCTCATTTCGGTCCATCTTTTTGACAAGCCTACAAACATCAATATGCAAAAAGCCTTGATGAGGGTGGCCGTCTTTCATGTTCTTAGAAACGCCATTGACGCGAGTTGCGACGGCGGCCTGATTCAACTGAACACTTCGCTTGAAAACGGCAATGTGGAGCTTACCATTTCTGATAAAGGGACAGGGATCAACGCTGAAGATATGGAGAGGATTTTTGATAGTTTTTACAGCACAAAAATCAAACGCTTCGGAATGGGACTGCCGCTTGTGAAACAAATCGTTACGGAGCATCTTGGAGAGATAAAGGTCGAAAGCGAAGTGGGAAAGGGCACCACCTTTAAAATGATCTTTCCATCCCGATGGAAAGATCAGAGGCAAAATGTACAAGTATAATCTGGATTTCGGGGCAATGAGAGAGACGGAAGCATCGTAACAAGGCAAGGTCCCGACCATCAGGAGAACCGGAGACTCAGGGTGAGTCTCAAGCAGGGGATCAGAAGAAGATGAGGATAAGACCGCTTATGGAGGCTTGCGGTATCGATGTCTTCAAGACGGCTCGGGCTAACGGTTTTGAGATCGATACTAAAAGAGAAACATATGGCAGGTGGAACTACCTCGCGCTTGTACTTATGGAGTGAAAGTGGCCGCTATGGAAGAGAATGACGTTATAGCGAGGAGACCGTTAGCGGCCACTCCGTTTTCCATATTTCCTGCATACGAACAAGTACAAGACAATCCTATTAAACACATAATCGCTATTAATATTTTTTTCATATCTCCTCTTTGTTTCATTATGGCCCACATCGACAGTTTATTACTCACATCGGCAACAGCATATTGCAACCTTTCCCCGGAACTCCTTAACGCCTCATCCTTTTCCCGGCGCTCTATCTTATATGATTTTCTGCGTAGTAACTCCGGACCGCCTTGCGATAACGCTTTTTTTGTCTTCATTGCCTGGGCTCCCAAATGATAGGATGCTTTTATCTAAATAATAATACGAAAATGGATAGATTGATAGTTTCGTATGCGACAGCATTTGCCGACAGAAAAAGTGAGTAATTCTTACTCTAAAAACACGGCCAGAGTTCCCCTGGCTTTAGCCTGGGGATGAATGGCCGCCCGGAGCGAAGAGTAGCGGAGCGGAGGCGCTTTTTGGCATAATCTGGCATGGCCGGATATTGGAGTGGAGCCCATACAAAACATCGATTGCGTTATCATCTGGTATGGATACCGAAGTACAGAAAAAGAGTTCTCCGAGGGAAAATAGCCGCAAGAATTAAGCAATTGGTGTACGAAGCATGCAAAGTAAACAGATGGCTGCTTTCGGAAATGAGCGTGCAAGTGGATCACGTGCACATTTTGATTCAGATATGGCCGCGAGAGAGTGTTGCAGATGTTGTAAAAAAGTTAAAGGGCGGAACCAGCAGAGTAATCAGAGCAGAGTTTCCAGAGCTGGAAGAATTTCTGTGGGGAGATAGTTTCTGGTCTGACGGCTATTTTGCCGAAACAGTAGGCAGTGTAGACGAAAATGTTGTTGCAAAATATATACGGGAACAACAGTAAGGTCATGGCAGGTTATGCCAGAGGCCTGAAACCCCGGTCTTTAGACCGGGTGAGTGGGTTCATTAGTCAACTCTTTCGGGCAACCGGCGCGATGGCTCTTGCTCCCTCCTACTAAGAGCCGTCGGGGCCTTTCTTAAAATGACAAGTTTCGTTCCGAAAGACGCACTTTATACTGCATCTCAAAAGACCGCATTTCCGGCAGGGCGGCGATCTCAAGTCCGACTACATCACAGCCAATCTTTTGACAAGAGCAAGAGTTCGATAAAAACCTTCAGTCCTTCGAAATAGTTGTTCATGAAAAGTACATGTCGAGGCTCTTACCATAAGGCTCGCACTGCGCAGCCCAAGTCTGCAGTTGCGGATTCACGCAGCTATAGGCGGGATACGACTGGAATTACTCGCGCCTCACTTGTGAATTGCTTCTAATATTTATACTCGTTTTGAATTCTCCTCTTGTGACATTTATAGTCATATGCTTATACTTAAATAAAGACTATGATTAGATCCAGCAATAATCAGAGCCGGGAACAGATAAGGCAGTCAGTGACAACGAAGATTATTCTTGACAGTATCGCTGACGGCGTTTTTACCGTGGACAGCGACTGGAACATCACATCTTTCAACAGGGCTGCTGAAGGGATAACTGGCTTCCCTGCCTCCAGGGCCATCGGGCAGAAGTGTTTTGATATCCTGCACGCTGATATCTGCCAGTCAACCTGCGCAATACGAAAGACCTTAAAAACGGGCAAAGAGATTATCTGCCAACACGTGAATATCCTGAACCGGGAAGGGAAAATAGTTCCTATATCCATCAGCACAGCCGTTTTAACAGACGGCAGAGGCGGGATTATAGGGGGTGTAGAAACATTCCGCGACCTTTCCGTACTGGAGGCCCTCAAGAAAGAAATATACCACAATTACTCATACGAAGATATTATAAGCAAGAATAGCGGAGTCCGCGAGATATTCGGCATACTCCCGGATATAGCTGAAAGTGAGAGCACCGTACTCATTCAGGGAGAAAGCGGGACTGGAAAAGAGCTGTTCGCAAGGGCCATTCATAACTTGAGCGGAAGGAAAAAAGGGCCGTTTGTAGCAGTCAATTGCGGCTCGCTCCCGGATAGTCTCCTGGAATCCGAACTCTTCGGATATAAGCGCGGGGCATTCACCGATGCAAAAAAAGACAAGCCGGGGCGTTTCGCCCTTGCTCGTGGCGGTACCCTTTTTCTGGATGAGATAGGAGACCTCCCTTTTTCACTGCAGGCGAAGCTGCTCAGGGTCTTGCAGGAAAAGGAATATGAACCGCTCGGCGCCGTTGCTCCGGTGAAATCCGATGTGCGGATTATAGCTGCCACAAATAAAAATCTTCCGGATATGGTTGCTCAAAAGGCCTTCCGGGAAGATCTGTTTTACCGCCTCAACATAGTGAAACTGAAACTCCCTCCTCTGCGCGAACGTAAGGAAGACATTCCTCTCCTTGTTGACCATTTCATAAATAAATTAAATGTCTGCAATGTCAAGAAGGTCACCGGCATTTCGGATGAAGCTGTCCGGCTTTTCATGATCTACAATTTTCCGGGGAATATCAGGGAACTTGAAAACCTGCTGGAGCACGCATTCGTTATGTGCAGGGGCCGCGTGATCATGGCTGAACATCTTCCGAAAGAATTCAGGGAGACTGTAACGGCAACTAATGATCACCCGGAGGATGTTTCATTGCGGGGCCGCTTTGAGGAATCGGAGGCCCAATGCATAAAAGAGGCATTGAGGAGGAACCGCAGCCATCGCGGAAAAACTGCGCAGGAACTGGGGATAAACGCGAGCACGCTATGGAGGAAGATGAAAAGGCTTGGCATAACCAACTCCTAAATATTTATTGCATCTTTGAATTATCTTCTTGCAAGACATTGCATTCCTGCAATCATCGGAACACTGATCTGAAATAACCGCATTCCAGTTAACCTTTTGATCCAAATAAGAAAGCCTATGTCTCATCGCCATTGGCACCGGTCTTGCTTAATAATGCATGGCCCTCTATGGGAACATTTAATTCAGGCAAGGAGCTATTAATGGACAACGAAAAAGATCAAGAAAGAGCGAAAACCGCCTGCTCAACTAAGAAGCGCCTCAGCAAAGAAGATGTTGAAGAACTCAAGGAAAGGCTTGATCTCGAGCACAACATCCAGGGAATAGAACATAAGATATTGGTTATGTCCGGCAAGGGAGGCGTTGGTAAAAGCTCTATTGCGGCAAATATCGCGGTAGGACTTTCCATGAGAGGCAAACACGTCGGGCTTATGGACACGCCGCCGGGTCTGTGACGGCAGAGGCATTTGCGCCGGTTTTAAATACTATTCTGGCTGCCGAACAAAAAATATCAAAGGAGAATGTGATGCCTATTTACGAATATCTTTGTGACAATTGCGGCGGACGGTTTGAGATGAGCCAGTCCATGAACGATGCGCCGGTCTCTGTCTGTCCCCAGTGCGAGGGAAGTGTGCGGAGGGTCATTTCAGGAGGAAGCGGATTTATTGTAAAGGGCGGCGGCTCAGAGACATCTGTCAGTACGCAGTGCGGCAAGACCCAAACGTGCTGCGGAAGCAATACGCCTTGCGAGACGCCGTCTTGTGGATAATGATGACACCAGGCCAATAAGGGTATTTATGAGAATAGCTATCCCGGTCTTTGGAAATAGAATTTCACCGCGCTTCGATTTTGCGCCGATGTTCGCGCTGTTCGACCTTGATGGAAAAATTATTGCAGAAAAAAGCATGATCTCCTGTGATGGATGGCACGACACGGAAAGGGTATCAAAATTGAAAGACCTTGCAGTTGACCTGATGATTTGCGGAGGCCTGCCGAACCATCTGCTGGATGTCTTTGCGAACAGCGGCATACGGGTCATTCCCTGGGTGGCCGGGGATGCGGCAGAGGCATTATCGCTTTTTCTCAGGGACCGGCTTGTCCAGGGGATGGCGATTTGTCCGGGGAAAAGAATGGCACAACAATGGAGGATAAAAACCGGGCCTCGGGATTGAACGATCCCATGTGCCCCTGACCATAAAGACAGTTACGGCGGTAGTGGACATTAAAAAATAGAAGGTGAACAGTCAATAGCAGGAATTTTCTGTGTGAAGGAGGAGGTAAAGATGATAGCAACAATGAGAAAACCCATGAAAGAAGTCTCCGAGGCACTCGGAGCTTTCGAGCATATTGCGGTGGTGGGCTGTGATGCTTGTGCCAAGGCATGCGCTACAGGAGGCGCTGCGCAGGTTGCGGAGACTGCGGACGAAATCAGGAGGATCGGGAAGAAAGTTGTGTTCGAAGTCACACCTGAGCGGACGTGTGTTCTGAATAAAAGCCGGGATGCCCTGGCGCCTTACAAGGGGGACATGAACAACACTGGTGCGATTCTCGTACTTGGATGCGGAGGCGCAGTTCAGATCATTCGTCAACTCACCGAGGAATTTGGCCTGGCTATCCCCGTAAAGGCGGGGCTCGATACGGTTGGTCATATGGACACCCTCATTTTCGGAGATTTGGCGACTGAGCAGTGCAGTGACTGCGGCCAGTGTGTATTGAACCAGACGGGCGGGATATGCCCCGTCACCAAGTGCGCGAAATCGCTCCTGAACGGGCCTTGCGGAGGGGCCGAGAACGGCAAATGCGAGGTTGACAGAGAGCGCGACTGTGCGTGGGTCGCCATCTATAACAGGCTGAAATCGCTTGGCGAGCTTGACAGTCTTCGCACCTTCATACCGGCAAAAGACCACAGCAAGACGGCTAAGCCCAGGACTCTGCATATCAAAAAGGGGGTCGTAGCGTGAAACTGACTGAACGCTTTAAAAATAACGAATTCGTCATTACAAGTGAAGTGGCGCCGATGAAGGGCTGTTTTGGAAATGGTTCAGTGCCGGAGTTTTTGAAAGAGGCCCGCATGATCGCGAAACATATCCATGCAGTCAATGTCACCGATAACCAGAGCGCCATTATGAAACTGGGATCGTTGGCAGCCTCAGTCCATTTAAAACGTGAAAACATAGAGCCGGTCTTTCAACTGACTTGCCGGGACAGGAACCGGATCGCCCTTCAGTCGGACCTGCTGGGAGCCTGTTCCCTGGGCATAGAGAACGTACTCTGCCTGACCGGCGACCATATAAAGCTCGGTGATCACCGGAGCGCAAAACCTGTCTTTGACATTGATTCGGTACAGCTCCTCTCAATAGCGGACAAACTCAACAAGGGGTATGACATGTGCAGCAACCAGTTAACGGAGCCGATGAATATGGCATTAGGGGCTGTGGTCAATCCCAATTTCGAGCCGCTCGACCTTCAGATCATGAAGATGGAAAAAAAGATAGAGGCGGGCGCGCAGTTCTTCCAGACCCAGACAGTCTATGACCCCGGTGTGTTCGAGACTTTTATGAATAAGGCGCGCAGCTTTTCAGTGCCGGTGCAATATGGAATTGTGATCATAAAGTCTCCAGAAATGGCGCGTTATATGAACGAGCACGTATCGGGGGTGAAAGTGCCTGAATCATTCATTAGGGAAATCGCGTCAGTCCCACGCGAAAAACGTAAGGAAAAAGCTGTTGAAATGACCGTCCGTCTTGTGGATGAAATCGCCCCCATGGTTCAGGGCATCCACTTCATGCCTCTCGGTTGGACGGAGATTATTCCGGACATTATTGCAAGGATGAAAGTACCGGGCCGTTGAGATAGCGGCGCTATGGCGAAGGCTTGCCTATGTTTCGACTCAAGGAGATATCCTGTAGGGCGGCTCACTGCTCTCTACAACTAAATAATTGTCTGAGAGTCTCAGGTTATTGGACTTTTAGCTTAAAAACTTTTGACAATACGATAAGAATAATGAGGAGGTAGAGTTATGAAAGTATGTTTTCCCGTAGAAAAGAATGAGGGAGTCGAAAGCATGGTGTTTAACCATTTCGGCACGGCGCCTATCTTCGTCGTTGTGGAAACCCAAACAGACGAGGTTTCGGTAATAACCAACAGGGATCAGCATCATGCTCACGGGCAGTGTAATCCCATCAGGGCTCTGGGTGAGGAACAGGTTGACGCAGTAGTAGTCGGCGGGATCGGCAGTGGCGCTCTCAGAGGTCTAAATCTATCAGGTATAAGAGTTTATCAGACACGGGCGCAGAACGTTAAAGAAAATGTCGCAATGTTCAGAAATGGGTCCCTTCAAGAGTTTACGCCCATGCAATGCTGTGGCGGACATACACACGGAGAAGGCTGCGCTCATTAACATAAAGTTGTAAATCAAAGACGCGGATCATGAAAGGATCATCAATCAGTGGCTGTTTCTGAGAATATGATTTCGGTCAGACATTGAGCTATATTTGAGGCTTTATTGAGGGCAATAAATAAGATACGGTCTTTTCTTATACGGCAAACATCGAGACCTTTGAAAGCCATGCAGAGCACTATGAGGCATGGGTTGAAAGGAACAGGTTCGCTTACGAGTCTGAACTCAGGAAGGTGAAGATTCATACTGGAGAGCGGCAACGGGGTAAGAGATCGGAGAATACATAATGATCGATGTAAATGCTTATGAAGGCAAGAAGCTGGCGATTATGTCTTCAGCGCTGAATATGGTACTCACAGCAATAAAATTTCTCCTCTACATTTTCACCGGCAGCGCCGCTCTTTTAGCAGAGGCGGTACACTCCCTTACCGACGTGCTCGGCAGTCTCCTCGTGGCAGGCGGCATTTACCTTTCTGAGAAGAAATCAGAAAAGTTCCCCTGGGGCCTGTACAAAGTCGAAAGTATAGCGGCAGCGCTTTCATCAGGATTGATCTTCCTTGCCGCCTATGGGATAGCAAAGATGATAGTGAAACCGGTCGCCGGTCTTACGAACCTCGATGTCGGAGTGTTTGCTGTTTTCTTGATGGCCCTTCCCAATCTGTTTTTCTATAAATATGAAACAAAGATCGCAAAAGCCATGAATTCTCCCGCTCTGATGGCTGATGCGGAAAACTGGAAGATGGACACGGCATCCCTGATTGTTGTCGGAGTTGGGATAATAGGCGCTAAGTTTTCATATCAGGCTATGGACAGGATAGCGGCCATGGTTGTTTTAATCCCGGTCGTAAAATCGGGATACGGAATTCTCAGAAATTCCATGAAAAGCCTTCTGGACGCATCAGTGGATAAGGACACGCTTAAAAAGATAGAAGAAGTTATCAGAGGATTCCCGGCGGTGATGGAGATAGCTGAGGTGAACGCGAGGAATTCCGGCAGGTATATATTCGTACGTGCAATCCTCAGGCTCTCTGTAAAAAGACTAAAGGATGCCCATGGGATAGCGGAGGACATAGAAAGAAAGATAAAAGAAAACGTTCCCTTTGTGGAAAGGGTGATTATCCATTATGAGCCTGAGAAGAAGTACTACACACGGCATGCCGTGCCCCTTGCCGACAGGGACGGCTCCGTCTCCGAGCATTTCAGCAGCGCACCGTTTATCGCCTTATGGGATCAGGGGCCGGATGGAGCGGTGCTATCACAAGAGATAATTGAAAACCCCTTCCGAAGTCTGGAAAAGAGAAAGGGGATAAGTCTCGCGACTTCCCTCGCTAAAAAAGGCATTGATATTCTCTATATAAAAAAGTCCTTTGAAGGCAAGGGGCCGGAATATGTCCTTGCCGATGCTGGTATTGAGGTGAGGAGAGCCGATAAAGAGAGCCTGACTAAACTGATGGGAAAACATGATAATAAAAATAAGTCCCATATCACTACCACTGAGGTATGAGAAGGGAAAGGAGCATGAAGAGAGGCTTCTTTTTGAAAGCAATGGAAACTCACAATAACGATGAGGGAAACCTCGCGGGCGGCGTCGAGCTATTCCGGGATATTACCGAATCCAAGCGGCTGGAAAGAGAGCGAAAGAACATCCTTTCCATGTTTGCCCACGATATGAAGAATCCGGTTGCCACATCGGAAGGATTCTTATCACTACTGCTCTCGGGCAAGGGAGGGCCCAACTGCAAGTCTCAGCCACTTTAGCAAACCGGATTTTGCGATATAGCAGTTGAAAGAATTATTAATAAAGTGATTCTTACAACACGAAATTGATGCTCATTCCTTGATTGTGAAACGTTGTACGGATGCCGCAGAGTTGTGCGAGTTCGGCCTGGGTCCAGCCCTTCAGTTCCCGAAGCATCCGAATTACCTCACCCGTGGAAAGCACAGCGTGTCGGTTTGCCGGGACAAATTCCGTCTTCTTCTGTGATCTCATAAATCCTCCTAATACTTGTGTGGTGTTATATCCAAAACGAAAACAGTGACAATATTGATTCAAGGGCAAACCCCATTCGAACTGGTAGCTATCTAAGACCCTTTATATGTAATATAATGATTGAAGGCAATGTGTCCATGGACTGTATCGAAAAACTTAAGATACTCTCGGAAGATTCTCAATATGACCTGGCCTGCGCTTGCGGCTCCAATAAGGAAGACCGGCGCAAAAGAGGCTTAGACGGCAAGTGGCTTTATCCTGTTACCCTGCCCCAGGGAGGATACTCCGTTCTTCTTAAGACCCTTCTTTCCAACTTATGCACAAACGATTGCAAATACTGCCCGCTCCGGTCTGGGACGAATGTCCGGCGCTGCACTCTCGAACCGGAAGAGGTCGTCCGAATATTTCTGGAATATCTGAGGAAAGGGAAGTGCTTCGGCCTCTTTCTCAGTTCTGCAGTCGTCCGGGACCCGGACTATACTATGGAAAAGATCAATGCAGTGGCACGCATCCTCAGATATAAACATCATTTTAAGGGTTACATACACCTGAAAGTTATACCCGGCGCATCGGACGCGGCAATTGAGGATTCTCTTTCTCTGGCTAGTGCGTTATCGCTTAATATCGAGACCCCGGGCAAACGACACTTTGATATGCTTTCGAACAAAAAAGATTATGTGAGAGATATTGTCCGTCCGATGGAACTGATGGGTAAGCTTACCGCTCCGGGCAGCAGGTTCTCAAGAATCAAATGTACCACCCAGTTTATCGTGGGCGCTTCTGACGAGACAGATTCGGAAATCATAGAACATATGTTCGGTTTGTATAAGCGTCTGCACTTCAAGCGTGTTTATTTCTCCGCCTATCAGAAGGGGCTGGGGGAACAGGACATCCCCGGTGAAAGGCAATTCCTGACAAATCCGGGAAAGCCTTTCGTCCGGGAGCATCGTTTGTATCAGGCTGATTTTCTTGTTCGCAGGTATGGATTCTCCAGACAGGACATTCTGCTCAACAATAACGGCAACTTGAGCCTGGATAAGGACCCGAAAGAAGTCTGGGCTGAAAACCATCCCGAATATTATCCTGTCAGGATTAATACATCAAACAAAGAGGCCTTGCTGAGAGTGCCGGGCCTGGGACCGGATACCGTCGGCAGGATATTGAAGATGCGGCGGGAAAGAAGTATCGCCCGGATCGAGGATTTGGGCATAAAGGGGAAAAGGCTCGAAAAAGTGAAGAGCTATGTGATTTTAGAGTGATGGGCCGCCGTGCAACAGAGAACCCATTGACATGAAGCAGGCTGCTGTTTAAGATATGGCTGAACCGCTTCTTCTTCAACGGGAGGTTGGGATAACGTCATGATTGTGATTTACTTATTTAAGGAACATACGCTGAGGAGGGTATAGGACGTGAATAAAATCAAACTGCTTATAGCTGACGACTCGATGCTCATGAGGGACATCCTCAAAGAGAGCATTCTTGAGACCTTCCCATACATCGAGGTCCGCGAGGCAAGTGCCGGAAACGAAGCCCAAAGAATGCTCGAGAGTGAACATTTTGATATGGTGCTGTGCGACTGGGAAATGCCGGGACTGAGCGGTATAGACCTTTTGAGATGGGTAAGAAGCACTCCTGCTCTCAAAACACTCCCCTTTGTTATGGTAACAGGGACTACGGAAAAGAAAAGCATAGTTGAGTGCATCGAGGCAGGGGTGACAGACTATATAGTAAAGCCGCTTACCCCTGAAGGCCTCTGTCAGAAGATAAAAAAGATTTTGCAGCTGTAGCGTGACGAGCGAAATGGTAATCCGCGTTTCCAGTTGCTATAGTTTTGAGGACTTCCAGGTGAGGTTTTTAAGCTACCGTTAACCGCTGCGGCCAAAAACACTCAGCGCATCCAAGTCTTCCTAAATGGCGCAAGGCCGCGCGGGATTGGGGTTTCCGGAAAAAAACGGCTTCAGGTATTGTCACCTTTCTTTTTGTCAGGGAACAGGACCTTTGCGATGTGATATCTGTTGTCTGCAAACCATCGATAGAATGAACGTGTAAAGATCCCGGAGCCAGGGAGATCGAAGAGTGCAGCAGCCGGGCTGTACCGCTTCAGGCGTTTCACTATCTCGGGCAAGGCCTTTTCGCCGCTAAGCACCTCTCCGTCAGGAATGATAAGCTGCAGGGCCTGCATGCAGACAGCCTGCTCGATAAAGGGGAACCTTTCCCGTGCCTCCTCTGACCGGCAGGGGACCATCTCGAAGGCGTCCTTGCGCATATTCTCCCTGATCCATTCCACGGTCTTCCGGCAGACGGGACAATCACCGTCATAGATGAGCACTGCGCGGCCTGATTTCTTTTGCGTTCCGGTCATGGCGTATACCCTCCTGCTCCGCATCCGGGCCCCTCTTGAGGCAGGCCCCTAAGTGGACGTCAATCGGCGTCAGCCGAAAGATCCTCGTCTGCGTTGACGTACCGGTAATTCTCTCTCAAGTATTTTCCGGGCAGATCGTCCATGTCTAAATATGACCAGCCTGGCCCCATGTAAGTAGTGCGCTCTATGACATGCCCGTTCTGTTCGATATAGGCCGGCATGTGTAAGTTGTCATCCATACAGACGCGGGTCTTCTCCTCGTGTCCCACCCTATATAAGGTACAAGCATACTTCTTATCCGTTTCATTCTCTTTTATCAGTTTTGACCCGGGCTTCAGATTAACAAGACCCACCATATTATTCCAGTTCGTGAACTCGCCGATCCGGTAAAGATTTTCCTGGCTTACTCTCGTGATCAGTCTTTTGCTTTTGTCGATAAAATAATAAAATGCTTCTCCGTTGTCTTTCTTGCCTATTATGACTACCCCGTTACTGTATGTTTTGACAAAACTGTCCCGTGCTACTGAAAGGTTGAAGGATACCGTGCGGCTGCCGTAGTAGGTCCCTTCCACGTACAAATCACGAGGCAGGCCCGCCGCTGCTGATGGTTCTGCTGCAAGTGCGTTGCCGCAGAAGGCGCTGCACAAAAGGGCAATTGAGAGGCTCATTGATACAGAGTAAAAACAAACTGACCCACTGCCCATATTATTGCCTTATTGCCCTTGCGTAATCAAAATAAGTAACAGACTTACCCGTGGAGTCGGTCACCATCGACGTTGACAGTGTGATGGAGTAACGGGATTTCCCGCTGTCGATTTTTGACTTGGAATTCAGTATCGCTGTGGGCTGATAGAATGTCAGGCCGGCAGCGGCGTCCGACTGGATGAGCTTGTTTAACGATACGGCTGAAACAGTTACAGACGTATTATTAAGGGCCTCGTACAGTACGCGACCGTCAGTGTTCGGCATATCCAGTCCCATCAGATAGGCCACGGTTGGAGCGACGTCGATGTTGCCGGATGGGGTGACGCTGGTAATACCTTTCCGGAAATCAGGGCCAAGGGTGATCAAGGTATTATTGACGTCAACAGGACTGAATGAGCCGTGCATCCCCCGGTAAATCTGCATGCTTTCGTACTCAATACCTTTTACTCCCTGGACAACAGCGTTTTCGTTAAAATTGTAGCTGACGATAATATCGGGGTTTCTTCCAGCCGTGTTCTCCAGATGCACCATACTCATTGCCATAGTACCCGGTATGTGCCCGTATTTGTCATCCACAAAGACAGCACCGAACTCTTCCCTCTGCTGGAGGAATGTAACGATTTTTCTCGCGAGGGATCTGTCTTTAGATGAGATGTATAGATAATCGCTGCCGCCGTTGGCAGCGATGACCACAGAGCCGGCAGGCAAAGTTGCCGGGACCTTGAATCCCCTTGTGGTGTACTTCTTGCCTATCGAACCTGTGACGGAACCGTCGGTATCGGTCTGGTCGGGGTAGACGTGTGTGCCATCAGCCATGATCCCTGATATCACGGGATCATAGGAGTATCCGTTTCCATCATAAACGTTTGTAACGATACCGTTATCGGCCAGGAGTTGCGCAAGCCTGACGTCTCCTGAAACGGAATAGCCATTGTTACCGTCTGAACTGCCTACTACGCCATTTGCAAGCGTCCTTAGCGGAAACAGGGAGAGGTCGCCCGACACGTTGTTGTGACCGTGGTCGGAAACAATGATTATGTCCGTATTGTCATATTGATTGTGGGATTTCAACTGAGCTACGAGATGTCCAAGCATGGTGTCCATGCTGTTAAGAGCGTCCAGATACGCCTTTGTCCCAACGCCGTAGATGTGTTCAGTGGTATCAGGGTCCCTGAACCATATAACTGATATATCCGGGTTCTTTTTCGGAAGTATGTATTGCAAATATATGTCCATCATATATTTATTCGAAGACGAGTTGGGTGATGTGGTCCCAACCGTAGGATCGGACGTTGCATTGTCGGAAAGTTTAGCCGGAGAAGGCCTTCCGGTAGGGTCGCCGTTGGATGACGACAAACGGATGTCGGACCACATGACGGGGGTGTTCTTCGGCAGTGCATACCCTGCAGACTGAAGTTCGCCTGCAAGGGACTTGGGGAATACTGCATTTTCGTCGATTCCATATCCCTTTCTATCGAGATCGAACATAAATGCTGCGCCTGACTTTCCCACTATTGCTGTAGTCTTTCCCTTTTCCTGGGCAGCTTGGAGAAGCCTTTTAACCATAAACAACTCGTTGTCGTAAAAAGAATTTAATGTCAACAGGACGCTCCAATCTTCGGTAAAGACAGGCTGATGGTGGTCTACAGCCTTTCCGCCCGCGTAATTGCCGGCAGGCCCCGGGGCATACACCGTATTACCGTAAAAACCGACCCTGTCCGGGAAATCCCCTGTGTTGAAGGACGAAGAGTTCATCATTGTGAACGTCGGATAAGTAGCGTGGTTATTTTTGAAAAAAACACCTTTTTTGCTGAGGTCCCACAGATTCGGAGTTGTGGACGCGCTGATGCTGTCCGGTCTCAAACCGTCCCATACGAAGACTATCACCTTTCGGTTGATGCTTCCACTGCTGCTGTCCCCATTGCACGGCGCCAGGCAAAAAAGGATTGAGCCTATAAGCGCTGTAATAGCCATCACTGTTCTGTGGCAGGGAAAAAGTCCCTGTTCCCATTGTTTCATATTTATTCACCTCATCACGGTATTTATTTTCTCTCAGTAAAAGATTATTGCCCATGTATTGTTACAAAATGATGACATCCATGTTAAAAAAAGTGTAAACAGCTAAGCTACTACCTAATTTATGGGCCCCAGGCTTTCAGCGAGCTGCTTATAAATTCGATGACTTTCCTGTGCTCCGCTGCCCCGTTCCCAGTGATGGCGAGCGGCTCGCCGAAAGCGAAATAGACTTTGGGGGAAGGGTCAATTCTGCCGAAATCTTTGAGATGCTTTCCGTTGCCCCATGCATAGGTTTTCAGAGCAATGGGAATTGCCGGGACCCCGGCTTTCTTTGCAAGCTTGATCCCTATAGTGTTGAACTCTGCCGGATCAAAAGCAGGCATCCTTGTCGTCTGCGGAAAAATAATGACCGACCTGCCGGCATTCAGTCTCTCTGTGCCGCCTTCCAATACGGCCTTTAAATCTTCGCGCGGGTTCGTGCGGCTGACAACAATAGGGTCCCGTGAACGCATTACATGCCTGAAAACAGGGTAATCGATGAGGCTTTGTTTTACCACAAAGGTGACATCCTTAAACGGCTCAATGATACAGGGCAGTACGAATGTTTCAAGCGCGCTCATATGGTTCCCGATAAAAACGCAGGGGACTTCAAGACTTATAAAATGATCGGCCCCGGTCACTTCGAACACAACGCCGACATGTTCCAGTGCCTTCATGATAGCCAGGCTGCTCTCTGACCATTCCCTGTCGCCGTATCGTCCGCGTTTTGCCATAGAACTCGCCCTGAACACTATAGCCGCCATCCGCCGGTAAAATCCGAATGAAGGCATTCTCTTCGCAAATAAAGAGGCCCTAGATGAACCAGTGATATAAATGCCGTTATGAAATGGCAGCTTTTCCAGATGTTCCCCCGGTGGATACTGTTTAAAAAAACACTTTAATCATTCAGGCATTCTCTTGTCAACAATGCTCTTAATATGCGTTGGCCGCGATGCAATTGCTCCCTTGACAAGCGCGAGTTCCGCCGTATAGAATTTTCCTGACACATATGGGGGAGGTTTTTAACTAGTTGTCGGGTTTAAATGCTCACAGAGTCGTCATATGACCCAGTCGAGTTTCTTTCAATTGTCCCTGCTGTTTCCCATTGTAATATGGTGTCTCTACCTTGTCATTTCCTCGGTGGTGACTGGCCGCGGCATCGTTTTTATCATAACAAACCTGTTCGGGGCCTACCCTGTTTTTGTCCCTTATTTTATTTTTGCCGCGGTAATATGGAAATTAGCTGACAAGAAGCCATACAAGCAGTTGGTTGTCACGGCCCTCATTGCCCCGATCATATGGGGCTTTTTCTATGCCCTCTCCCATATGCTGCAGTATTACTTTAAAGAGCGGGCGATGGAACCATTGTCGATCTTGGCCATTATGGTTTTTTGGGCAACACTTGCCGGTTATGTGGTTGAAGCGGTCCCCCTGGTTTTGCTGACCATATTCAAAGATGATTTGAAATCCGGCTGAGCGGAAACAGACGACGGTAGTGGGCTACTTTGTTTTTGTTCTGGATCACCTGAGTTCTGAGAGTGGGCTGGTAACGTCCAGCCCACCTATTGAGAAATGACGGAAATAGACAATTTTCAATACCCGCCAGTGAAAAGAATCAAAAGACTAATGAACCCACTCCCCGGTCTAAAGACCGGGGTTTCAGGCCTCTGGCATAATCTGACATGCCCTTTGCTATTTTTGTTCCTTTATATATTTAGCCATTATTGCTTCCTCTACTTTAACTACTGTTTCGGCAAAATAGCCGTCTGCCCAGAAGCTGTCTCCCCACAGAAATTCTTCCAACTCTGGGAACTCCGCTCTGATCACCTTGCTGGTTCCGCCTTTTAACCTTTTTACAACATCAGCTACACTTTCTCGTGGCCATATCTGAATCAGAATGTGCACATGATCCTCTTGCACATTCATTTCTGAAAGCAACCATCTATTTACTTTGCACGCCTCGTACAACAATTGTTTAATTCTTGCGGCTATTTTGCCTCGGAGAACCCTTTTCCTGTACTTCGGTATCCATACCAAGTGCAAGCGTATTCGATGTTTTGTATGGGCGCCTGTCCAATATCCGGGCATACCAGATTATGCCAAAAGGCACCTCCGCTCCGCCACAGGGCTCCGCTCCGGGCGGCCATTCACCCCCAGGTTAAAACCTGGGGTTCACTGGCCGTTACATATTGATCCAGAACAAAAACAAAGTAGCCCGCTACCCAGACGACGAATAACTGGAAATGACATATATAAATTTTGGTAATATATTAATTAATTATTTTCCTGCCGTAACGCAGCGAAAACTTTGACAATGCCGTGGATTTTGTGATAAATTCAAATGTTTTACTTCAATACTCTGAAGGGATGATATGGGAATAAGAAAATCCAGGGATTTATATAAAAAGGCTCTCGGTCTGATGCCTGGAGGAGTCAATAGCCCTGTCAGGGCTTTTAAAGCAGTTGGCGGTTCGCCGCTCTTTATCAGGAAGGCAAAAGGCTCCAGGATTTATGATGTCGACGGCAATGAATATATAGACTATGTCCTTTCGTGGGGGCCTATGATACTGGGGCATTCCCATCCGTCCGTTGTAAAAGCTTTAAAATCTGCAATTGACAACGGCACCAGTTTCGGTGCTCCTACCTCACTTGAAGTTGAACTTGCTCAGATGGTGATTAAGGCATATCCGTCTATAGAGCTAGTGAGGATGGTCAATTCCGGCACCGAGGCGACCATGAGCGCGATAAGGGCGGCAAGGGGATTTACCGGAAGAGACAAGATTTTAAAATTCGAAGGCTGCTATCACGGTCACGCCGACGGCCTCCTTGTCAAGGCAGGCTCTGGTGCTGCTACCTTTGGCATTCCGGACAGCGCGGGAGTTCCTAAATCATATGCAAAAAACACCATAACTCTTCCCTTTAATGATATAAAAGCCTTCAAGGACATGATAAGCAGGGAATGGAAATCCATTGCCGGCGTTATTGTAGAGCCTGTGGTTGGGAATATAGGGTGCGTACTGCCGAGGGCAGGCTTCCTGGAAACCTTGAGGAAAGAGACAAAAAAATACGGGACCATTCTCATATTCGATGAGGTAATGACAGGCTTCAGGGTGTCATACAGCGGCGCCCAGGGATATTATGGGATCAAGCCCGACATGACATGCCTCGGGAAGGTCATCGGTGGAGGGTTGCCTGTGGGTGCTTACGGAGGAAGGAAAGATATTATGTCCACAATCTCTCCTGACGGTCCTGTTTACCAGGCAGGCACGCTGTCCGGAAACCCCATTGCAATGACAGCAGGCATAGAGACATTGAAAATACTCTCACATAAAGATGTGTATAAAAAACTCGAGGGGAAAATGCGTCTCCTGGAAGATGGTTTGCGTGACGCTGCAAAGAGAGCCGGAGCCAGGACAAAATTTTACAGGGCCGGCACAATGTTCTGTACTTACTTTACAGATACGGAGGTCGTTGATTATAAAACTGCAAAGACATCCGACACGGAGAAGTTTTCAAGGTTCTTCAGAGGCATGTTGGACCATGGCATAAATCTCGCTCCTTCACAGTTCGAGGCTGGATTCCTTTCCCTCGCCCACACAAATGCCGATATAGAAAAGACCATCAGTATAGCGTACAAGGTACTTTCCGGGCTTAAATATTGACCAATAGATTCAGACACTTTCTAAATACACTTTTCTCAAAAATAAAGGGGGGGCCTTTAGATGTTTAATCCGTTTAACTTGCTGGAAAAATTTATTACATGGTTTAGTGAGGGCATTTCAGCCAGGACCAAAAAGATTCTCGTGATGATCGCATTCGTGTTTATTGTCGCCATGGGAATTACCGGGTATGAGATAAATGATTATTTTGAGAATAATCCCAATTCCTGTACGATGTGCCATGTGCATGACGCTGCCAGCAAAGCGTGGGCTACAAGCGTGCATAAAGGCGTGGGTTGCCACCAATGCCACCATGCAAATAAGAAAGACCAGATTTACCAGATGTACAAATTCGCCGTACTCGGACAGAGGACCGTTTCTCCAAGGCATGGCGCAATAATTGTAGCATGGAAGGTATGTGAGAAGTGCCATTGGGAAAAAGACCCAAATTTCCCCAAGGCGCCTCTTGTAAACCAGTCCCGGTTTCATGCAAAACATGTTTTCATTGAGCAGATAGAATGCGTGAAATGTCACGGCTTTGTGACCCATCAGTTTGTTCCCGAGGAACGCTTCTGTGTACGATGCCATAAGGACAGAGAGGTCCATGGGACAGGCATGGAAAGACTCGCCTGCATAAACTGTCATACAGACCGCACTGTGGACCTGAAACCAAACAGGAAAAAATGTCTCTTTTGCCACGGGGATGAGCAGGTCAGGAAGGAGCTTATCGCTGACGGCACCATTGATGTAAAATATTTCCAGCCTTCTCCAGCCCTTATTAAAAAAGCGATCAAGATCGATGTTCCCGCGGATGCACCGATGCAGTTCTACTGCTATGTTTGCCATAAGCCTCACGCAAAGGTCAAGCCTGATATGGGCGATTGCCTGGCGTGCCATAAGGTCGAGCCGGGCGTAGGGAAGCACGCTTTGCATATCAAAACTATGAATATGAAGTGCATGGACTGCCATAAACCGCATATATGGCGTATAACACCGGCCCAGGCGAAAACCACTTGCACAAAATGCCATGAGTACAGGGACCCAAGTAAATTTATAGGACCGTAACAGGCCCAAGATAAAATGTTATAAAAAAAGAAGTAAAAAGGTGTCCCCCTTTTTACTTCCTGATTTTACACTGGAGGTAATTGAATGGGAAGCCATGTCTGGAGGCCGCTTTTTGTAGTAATCGGGATTATCATACTGCTCCTGATTGTAAGATTCTTCTATGTCCCGCATGATTTTGGCATTCATGAAAGGGGTTATATGTATGGCTGGTACAGAGAAGGGAACATAGAGGACTGGAAAAAAGTTCAGGTCAAATACAAGGGAAAGGATTACTGCAAAGACTGCCATGCCGATAAGTTTGCAAGTATAATGAACTCGCCGCATGCAATCATCCAGTGTGAGAATTGCCACGGTCCGGCTATCGATCATCCGGATAATCCTCCAAAATTGGCAATTGACCGGAGCCGGGCACTGTGCCTAAGGTGTCATTATCCCCTGCCTTATCCGACGAGCGGAAGGGCGAATATCAGAGGGATAGACCCTGACACGCATAACAGGGACTTTGAATGCTCTACGTGTCATAACCCTCATAAACCTAATCTCAGTATTCGATAGGAGGATTGAAGTGATAACGAGAAGAGATCTTCTGAAATATGCAATAAAAGGGGCCGCCGGACTTGCGCTGCCGCTTGCAGCTATAGAAATAGTGAATCCCAAGAAACTTCTTGCGGACATATCAGGCCCCGGCAAAGTTCGGTGGGTGTTCGTCGTCGATACATACAAGTGCGTCGGCTGCGGCTTCTGTGTAAAGGCCTGCAAAATTGAGAACGAGATCCCCTATGATGCCAATGTAACGAGGACATGGGTTGAAAGATATATTCTTACGAAGGAAGGTAAGATATTCGCCGATAGTCCAAAAGGCGCACGGGACGGGTTTACGACAAATAAGATCGATCTCGGATTAGGCAACTATAAGGACATTAAGAAGGAGGACATAAATAAAGCATACTTTGTGCCCAAACTCTGCAACCAGTGCGAGAACCCGCCCTGCGTGCAGGTATGCCCTGTAGGCGCCACATATCAGACCCCTGACGGGGTCGTTCTGGTGGACAGGACCTGGTGCATCGGCTGCGGGTACTGCATTATGGCATGCCCCTACGGGGTCAGGTTTTTTCACCCGAAATACCACACGGCTGAGAAATGCAATTTCTGCTATCACAGGATAACAAAGGGTTTGAAAACCGCATGCGTGCAGGCATGTCCTTTCGGAGCCAGGCTGATCGGAAACATACTGGACCCCAATGACCCCGTAGCAAAAATAATCTCGACTCAGAGGGTGTCGGTGCTGAAGAGCGAATACGGAACTAAACCTCAGGTCTATTACATAGGTCTGGATGAGGAGGTAAGATAGCCATGGTACACGGAGAAATCTGGACTTTAAAAGAGTTGTTCTGCCTTCCGAATGAGTATATTTATTGGAGCATTCAGATTGTTATGTATCCCCTTATGACAGGGCTCGTTGCCGGGGCCTTTGTCCTTTCGTCACTCTACCATGTTTTCGGGGTAAAGCAACTGAAGGACATCGCCAGGTTTGCTCTCGTTTTTTCCTTAGCCCTTCTTCCTGTGGCGATGATGCCGCTTCTTTTGCATCTCCAACAGCCGTTGAGGGGCATCAATGTCATGATGACCTCGCATTTTACATCTGCTATCGCCGCTTTCGGTATTGTGTTCATGACTTACGGATCTATCGTTGCATCGGAACTCTGGTTTTTATACCGGAAGCATTTTGTCACGACGGCCATGGCCCTAAAGGAGAAACAGAATAAGAGCCAGTTAGAATGGCTCAGGTCTTTCCTATTCCGCACACTGACCCTGGGAGTATATGATATAAGCGAAGAATCCCTGAAGAAGGATGAAAAAGCCGTTAAGGTACTCGCGGGGGCAGGCATTCCCGTTGCCTGTTTCCTTCATGGGTATGCCGGATTCATTTTCGGCTCTGTTAAGGCAAACGCCCTGTGGATGACGCCGCTCATGCCTGTCATATTCATCATGTCGGCCATTGTGTCGGGGATTGCGCTTTGCATGCTCACATATATAGTGACAATGGAGTTGAGAAAACTGTTTGTATCGCGCAAGAAGTCCAGCCTTGGAGGTTATCAGACCAGGGACGAGATAAAGAGCGTCGAAATACATGTGATAAAGATGACCGCGAAATACCTGCTGCTTTTCCTGATATTAGCTATCACTCTTGAACTGCTGGACCTTATCTTCAGGGGCTATACCGCTGTCAAATCATGGGATGTCCTCAGGAGCGTTATTTATGGAAGGGACTTTACGAATATATTCGTTCTGCAGTACGGCCTCGGGAACCTCGTACCGTTTATTCTCTTATTGCTGCCGAGGCTGACGTTGCGAAGGACTGTGCTCAGCGTATTACTGGTGCTCTTCGGAGTATTCATGATGAGGTATAATGTTGTTATCGGCGGGCAGGCATTCTCTTTGACTTTTATGGGATACATGGAATACGTAATGCCGATAATTCCGGACAGTTGGGAGACCTTTAAAGAGGGCCTTTTCGGAGCTGTCAGTGTCTTTATTACGCCCTTTGTGCTTTTCTGGGTATTAAACAAGGTATTCCCTGTTTTTGCTTACGAGGAATCGCATTAAGGTAGAGACTAATCTGTCAGAAGTCAGCCTATTGCAGCTTGCTTAGCTTCGCTCGCGATGACAGGGTTCCCGAAATGTCGAGAGACCCTACGGGGTGGAATGACAGTAAACACGCCTATGGTCATTGCGAACGAAGCGAAGCAAGCTTGTTTTTCAAGATTTATCAAACGGCCCAGATTCTTTTAAAAAAATACTTGATATGTGTTTAACGTGTCATATATTATTAATGAAGAGGTCGACTGCCGGGAATGGAAAAAAACAAAAAGAGAGTACTCTTAATTTCCTTTGCAGGTCTGTTTCTTTTAATCCTTTTTCATCCTTCTTTTGTTGAGTCGGCTGAACAGGATGTCCCAAAGAATTTTCTGGTCCCTCCTCCGCCTTTTTCACCTGGGATATTCCCATGCTCACAATGCCACAAGTATATGCCCGTCAACAGGAAGCCGAGAAAACTCGAAATGCACCAGGAGATTGTGCTCAAACATATGCCGGGTGGATGGTGTTTTGACTGTCATAATCCTGATAACAGGGATAAGTTAAGACTTGCAAACGGCAAATTGGTAAGTTTTGATGAATCCTACGTCCTTTGCGGTCAATGCCACGGAACAATACTGCGCGATTGGAAGGCAGGACTGCACGGTAAGAGAACAGGGATGTGGAATGGAGAGAAACAGTACAGATTATGCGTCCACTGTCATTGGCCGCATGAGCCGCGGTTTAAACCTATCAAACCCTTACCGCCTCCGGTAAGGCCGTCGGACATAAGATAGAGAGATTAATGGGGCGCTTATGAAAAAAATAACAGGGAAGAAAAGAGAACTTAATATAAACAGGAGAAGATTTCTGAAAGGGGCTGCTGCCGGGCTTGCCGGCGCCATGCTTCCTCTTAATAAAGCCGATGCCTCTTTCTGGGAGGTATTTTTCCAGAAGCACTTTATAGAAATGAATGATGCCGAGAAGAAGAAAGTCATTCAGCGCCTGGAAAAAGAATATGCACAGAAATATAAAAAAGAGATCAAAGTCGGCATTGAAAAACCTATACCGGGGGTTTTATTCGGGTATGGCCTTGATCTTTCACGGTGCATTGGATGCAGAAGATGTGAATACGCATGTGTTGACGAAAATAATCAGTCCATAGATCCCCAGGTACACTGGATAACGGTGCTTCGCTTTAAAAAAGGTGAAAAATGGATGGATCTTGAGGAATCAGAGAAGTACTATAATCCTCCGCTGGTCCCCGAACCGGAATATTTTTATATGCCTGTTCAGTGTCAGCAATGCGAGAATCCTCCCTGTGTAAGGTCTTGCCCTACACAGGCAACATGGAAGGAGCCCGATGGCATTGTGGTGGTAGATTATAACTGGTGTATAGGTTGCAGGTATTGCATGGCGGCCTGCCCTTATGGGGCGAGACATTTCAACTGGGCAGAGCCGAACAGAAAGCCTGAAGAGATAAATCCTAAGACACACTACCTAGGAAACCGGCCGCGCTATAAGGGAGTAGTGGAGAAATGCACCTTCTGTATTCAGCGGACAAGGAACGGCCAATATCCTGCGTGCGTAGAGGCATGTCCCGTGGGTGCGCGGAAGTTCGGGAATCTGCTCGATCCCGACAGCGAAATCAGGTATGCCATTGAACATAAGAGAGTATTCAGACTCAAAGAGGATCTGAACACAAATCCTAAGTTTTACTACTTCTTCGCATACGGAGTGTAGGAGAAATGGCGTTATGACCTATGTTGTAAAAAATTTTTTCATCGCCATTCGGGAAGTTTTTATAGGAAGCAGGAAGTATTACTGCTGGATCGGATTCCTGCTTTTTTTGGTTCTCCTTGGGGCAAGCGCATACGTCGATCAATTCAATAGAGGACTCATAACAACAGCCATGAGAGACCAGGTCTCATGGGGCTTTTACATCTCGAATTTTACATACCTCGTAGGGGTTGCGGCAGCAGCGGTCTTGCTTGTTATCCCTGCTTATTTGTACAACTTCAAACCGATAAAGGAAATCGTACTGTTCGGAGAACTGCTCGCGATAACTGCTATTACCATGTGCTTACTTTTTATCATGGCGGACATGGGACAGCCTCTCAGGGCTTGGCATATTTTGCCGGTAATCGGGAAGATGCATTTCCCGGCATCCCTCCTTGCCTGGGATGTCGTGGTATTGAACGGCTATCTTGCCATCAACACTATTGTTGCATTTTATGTCCTGTACAGACTCTCCATAGGGAAAGAATACAAAATGTCTGTTATCGGGCCATTAATCCTGCTCTCTATTCCGTGGGCGGTGAGCATCCATACTGTAACAGCATTTCTCTATAACGGCCTGTCTGCAAGGCCTTTTTGGAATGCTTCAATTCTTGCGCCACGGTTCCTTGCTTCGGCATTCTGCTCGGGACCTTCCCTTATGATTATTCTTTTTCAGATTATCAGGAAGTTCCCTGATGTCGAGATAGAAAACCGTGCTCTTTTCAAGATTGCCGAGTTAGTAGCTTATGCAATGGGTCTGAACCTGTTCTTGCTCGGCGCAGAAGTATTCAAGGAGTTTTATTCGGGCAGTATAGATACCTATTCCATCCAGTATCTCTATTTCGGCCTCCACGGAAAGACAGCTCTTGTCCCATGGATATGGTTTGCGACTGCGCTCAATATCACTGCGTTCTTTATGTTCCTTTTCCCCAGGACGCGCGAGAACTTTTTGACGCTTAACATGAGCTGCATTTTTATAATAATCGGCGTATATATAGAAAAGGGCCTGGGGCTTGTAGTCCCGGGATTCGTTCCGGACACATTAGGGGAAATTTATGAATACGCGCCAACAAGGCATGAGATCCTGGTAGCTGTTGGAATATGGGCTACGGGAGCGCTGATCTATACCATACTGCTAAAGTTTGCCATCCCAATATATACCGGCAAGCTCAGGTTTGGAATAACAAAAGAGGGAGTCCCTGCTCGCCATATAATGACCAAAAAACTTGTAACAGTGGCCCCTGAAGTCACCATAGAGGAGATCAGCAGGCTGCTCACTTCCAGACATATAAGCGCTGTTCCCGTTGTGGACAAGGACAACAAGGTGATAGGCGTAGTTTCCGAGTCTGATATCATCTCCAACGAGATGCGGCGCGAACCTAATTTCGCAGAAAAGCTGGGAGGGCTCGTCCTGCCGGAGACAAAAGGCGATAAGTACCCCGCCGCAGGCGGCACTGCGGCCGATATCATGACCTCGCCTGCTGTCACGGCCCTTGAAGAGTCCTCTTTGCAAGACCTGAACCGGATTATCATTCAAAAGAAAATAAGACGGGTGATTATCGTAGACAGCAGCGGACATCCGGTCGGCATAATTTCAAGGGGCGACATCATGAAAATATTAGGGAAATATATCGAGAGATAAAGGTCATCCCGCTCTGCCCCTGCCCTGTAGCCTCACTTTCCAAATATCCGATAAAATGTCGCCCCATCCTCTCTTTCATATTCTTCAATCAATACCGAAACCCATTCTCGATGAATTCCGAGATCGACAAAAAGATAGCTTCAGACTTTGATCTTGCGGCGCGTGTTTTGGACGAAGTCCTCATCAGTTTCAGTTCCGAATACATGGAGGTTATGTTACGTATAACACGGTGAAGTTTTCAGTTCACGCCGGCAGTTATCAATAGATTAAGGTTAGTCAGAATAATCCTCAAAATGGGCGAGCCCCAAAATACTGACATGTAAGTGCTACACGTAAAAAATGCTATTCTATTCCTTAGGCAATTTTGAGTATATAAGTATCACTACTCCCATCCCTGTGAAAAGCAGCATGAGGAATGCGGAGAAGTTTTTCCTGAATCGGAGTTCACGAAAGATGTCCTGCATTTCTTTATCGATAAGGCCCAATCTTTTTGTAAACTCGTCCGTCCTTTGTTGAACAAGAGATACATCCACAGTATGAAAAAGGGCGCGGAATTCTGCCTGGGTGCTGAAAAGTGTGCGTTCTTTCGCATCGACAAAAATGCCCTCTTCCTTCAGTGTATTGATATCCCTCTCTATATCTCCCATCTTCTTTTCGACAACAAAGAGAGCCTGTTTCATCCCCCGGGCCCTATCATAGGAATGGCACTTTGTGCACGTCTGCTCATTGATGATATCTATGCCCGCTTTCCCGATTTTATGAGAGCCGTGGCAAGTGACGCAGTTAGGTCCTTTGCCCGTAGATTTAAGGGCTTTCCCATGGCCGCTCTCGAGATAGTTCTTTAATATGGCTATATGGCATTTTCCACAGAATTCGGGGACTTCACCGGCCTTCGGCACTCCAACAAAACCCCTCTGGGGCGACATGGACATGGTTGCATCCTTGGGATCTCCGCCGTGGCAATCATGACAGGATATCCTGTTCTGAGCATGCCAGCTCGCCTTCCAATCCTCGACAACCATTCTGTATGGCTGTTTCATGGTATCCGAAGAATGACAGCCGATACAGGCATCTTCCTCAAGTTGTTCGCCCGCCCATGGTTTAGAGAGAAACTCTTTTTCAAAAGTCTCTTTATAATCTGCAGCAGCAATACATGGACAAATCAGGATTGCAGTAAATAATAATAAAAGGTATCGCATTAATACCTCCCCAAAAACGTTAAAACAATCCACGCGGCCAGTAAAAAGAAAAACGCTCCGCGCAGTGCCGGCCTTTTCAGTATGTTCTTTTCCTTCTGATTATCGAAGAAGGGCCAGAAGAGGAATATCCCGATAAATATAAGTTGTATGCTTATGCCGAGAAATTTGTTCGGTATGAGCCTCAGCATCTGATATGGAGCAAGGAAATACCATTCTGGTTTAATATGCGTAGGTGTCCTAAGGGGATCAGCAGGAGCATTTGCCTCCGCAGGCAGGAAGATGGTCGGCAAGAAAGTAATTATAAAAAACATCAAAGCGCAATATGCCATAACCGTAAACATCATTTTCAGGAAAAAGTCCGGGTAAAAAGGATATCCATCCGCATTGGTCTTTTGCCTGAATTCGGTCAACGGCCTCTTCTCTTCAGCTGACATGCCAAAAGGCGTTGCGGAAATGCCTATGCGCCTTATCAAAAAAATGTGCAGCACTGCAAGAGACAGGAACAGGGGAGGCAAGATTGCCACATGAAGCGCAAAAAACCTGCTGAGTGTTATACCGGATACCTGTTCGCCGCCCTTCAATATTCTGGCTGTTACATCACCTATAACAGGAAAAGCGGTCGGGATCGAGGTGACGACCGTTGTAGCCCAGTAACTCAACTGAGACCAGGGAAGCAGATATCCGCTGAGACCGAATATAAAGATTATAATTAGCATAAGGCCTCCCCCAAACCATGTCAACTCTCTCGGTCTCATATAGTTTCCCATTAAAAATACCGTGACCATATGAAGAAAGACAGCTACAATCAGAAGGTTGCCGCCCACGACATGTATCTGCCTGAACAGCCAGCCGTATGGGACTTTGTTCATTATATCCTGGACGCTGCCGAATGCATAATCAGGATGAGGAATATAATAAATAAGTAGAAAAACACCTGAAATCACCTGGATTATATAACCGATAATTGCAGCGAACCCGAGGGTGTAGAGGAGATTGATATTCTTCGGAACCCTGTATTCCGTCAGGTGCGTTCTCGCCAGGTCATTAAATCCTATCCTTACTTCAAGCCAGTCTTCAATTTTCTTCCACATTCCATTTATCCTATTACAATCGTTTCGCCCTCTACCCTGAGAGGCAGCCTCTGTAAAGACTTAGGTGGCGGTCCTGATATAACATTCCCATCGAGATCAAACATTCCTGCATGACATGGACAAAGCATTATTTTCTTGTCACCGTCGTATTCAACTATACATCCAAGATGAGTACACACTTTGGAAAAGACCACGAACCCTTTATCCGGCCGATTTATCACGATGGCAGGCACATTGTTAAAAACGATGCTTTTAGCTTTGCCGGAAGGCACTTCCGCCTTGGACAGGACTAGTTTTTTGATACTTGCCTCGCTGCCGGGCGGAGCAAGAAATCTCAAAAGCGGATAGAAAAAAGAGATAAAAGCGGTTGAGCCTAAAAGAGCAATTAATAACTTAAAGAACTTGCGCCTCTTCATAGTTACCCCTTAATAACTATTTTTTCGAGAGAGAAATGCCCTATACGCGTTCCCTCGATTCATCAAATCTTACTTCAATAAACTTTGAAATGTCAAGAAGTCAGAGGCATTTTTTCCTAAAGTTGCAAATTGACGAACAAAATTTATATTATCAGATTGTGCGCTGAGAGCCGACTGTACCGAGGGGAGTTTAGTGACAGACAAGAAACCTGAAAAATCATTTTTTGGCCATCTTATGGATGCTAGCAGTGTCGGAATACAGCTTGTCGCCTCCACTTTTGCCGGACTGGCAATAGGGTACGGGCTTGACCGTTTGTTCGGCACCTCACCCTGGTTGACATTTATTTTTCTCGTTATTGGTATAATCTCAGGGTTCAGGGAACTGCTAAGAGTTGCGAGAAAGGCGGATAAATCAGACAATGACGGGAATAGTAAAGGGAGTTTCTAAACAGGCCTTAATCATACTTGCGCCGCTCTGCCTCATTTCTATTTTCTTTGCGGGATGGCGTTTTGTTTTCAGCATTGCCGTAGGGGGGCTGGTCGGGGTAGGCAACCTGAGCGGAATTGACTGGAGCGTAACAGCTCTTATTGGAACTGAAAGGCCGCAAGCCAAGATGGTTTTTCTGAGCATATTCAAACTGTTCATTATTTTTTCCATTTTGCTTATTCTGGCTATATTGAGGCTTATCAATCCATGGGGATTGCTTGCAGGTTTCACGGTCGTAATGGTACTTATCATAAAAGAAGGATTGCTTGCTGCGAAAAAAGGTGATTGATTGAGTTACTATCTGCTCATAGCCGCAGTGCTTGTTCTTCTGATTGCCGTGAAACTGGCCAAGTTTATAGGTACGATCGTTGTGCTGGCTCTGATCGTTATAGTGATAACCCTGAAAAAACGGGGCTAAAAGGGATGATAAAAAGGAGCTTGTGGAATACAGGACAAAAAAAATCAGGTTTATGTTACAATGATGTTGAAAAAGCTGGTTGTGTGCCGGCGTTAGTAACTAATAGCGAGAGGGGACAATTAATATGGCATTGATGACATGGAGTGACAACCTTAGTGTTAACGTGGCGCAAATCGATGAGCAGCATAAGAAGCTGGTGGGGATGCTGAATGACCTGCATGACGCCATGAAACAGGGCAAGGGCAGTGATGCCACAAGCGAGGTGCTTTCCGGGCTTGTACAATACGTGGCAACCCATTTTGCGGCCGAAGAAAAGCTCATGAAAGAACACGCCTACCCGGAATATCTGAAACATAAGTCGGAGCATGACGCGCTGACTAAGCAGGCCCTGGACCTGCAGAAACAGTTTCAGGAAGGCAAGCCGGTGCTTACCGTTGAGCTTATGAAATTCCTGAAAGACTGGCTATCAAATCACATACTCGGCACCGATAAAAAATACGGTCCATATCTTAACAGTAAAGGGATTGTATAGCATACAGGCAATAGGCAAGGGGCTATAGGCTACAGGCGAAGAGGAAAACCGGGAGTCTATAGCCCCTTGCCTATTGCCTTTTTTGGGAGGGTATATGAAGAATATAGTTTTGACCGGTTTTATGGGGACCGGAAAAACAGCGGTGGGGAAAATATTGTCCCAAAAGCTGGGTTTTGCTCTGATCGATGCTGATGCCGAAATAGAGAGAGAGCAAAAGACAACGATAACGGACATTTTCAACCGGCTCGGAGAGGCCGCATTCAGAGACATGGAAACCGCTGTGATAAAGAGGCTGTCTGTCCTGGAAAAAGCTGTACTGTCAACAGGCGGAGGCGCCGTATTGAGAGCTGAGAACATGGATGCACTCAGGGAAAAGTGGATCGTTGTCTGCCTGGCGGCGAGCCCTGAGACAATACTCAGGAGGACAAGCACAAATAAGAACAGGCCGCTCCTGCAGGTCGCCGATCCTCTTCAGAAGATACGAGAAATGTATGATTTCAGAAGACCTTATTATGAGAAAGCGGATATAATAATTAATACCGATGAGATGGGACCGCTTCAGGTGGCCGAGGAAATAATAAAGGCGATAAAAAACAGGTAAAGGTAAAGGTTGAGGCAGAGGCCCTTGCCTTTGAAGAGGAATTATGGAAAAGGTTGCGGTAGGACTTGGAGAAAGAAGCTATGATATTGTGATCGGCAGCGGCACGCTTTCAGGCATAGGTGAAAGAGCGGCCCGGTTCGGTTTCAGCCCCACGATTGGAATTGTCAGCAACCCGACCGTTTTCGGACTCTACGGCGAAGAGGTCATGCGCTCATTGAACGATGCCGGGTTCAACTGTTTCAGCACGCTTGTTCCTGACGGGGAGGAATATAAAGACTATTTCTGGAGTTACCACATACTGACCGATCTCCTTAAAAACAGGCTCGACCGGAACTCCTGCGTTGTTGCACTTGGCGGAGGGGTGATCGGCGATATCACCGGCTTTGCCGGCTCTCTCTACATGCGCGGTATACATCTGATCCATATCCCCACAACCCTGCTTGCGCAGGTCGATAGCTCTGTGGGCGGCAAGACGGGTGTGAATCACGCTGCCGGGAAGAACATGATCGGAACATTCCATCAGCCCAGGCTGGTTTGGACCAATATCAGCACACTTCGTACACTCCCTGTAAATGAATTATTGTGCGGCATTGCAGAGATAATAAAATACGGCGTGATATGGGATGCGGGGCTGTTCGGTGTCCTGGAAGAGAAACGGGAGGCTATACTCAATCTCGACATGGACGTCATAAGCTATCTCATAAAACGCTCCTGCCAGATAAAGGCCGAAGTGGTGTCAAAGGATGAACGGGAGTCAGGCCTCAGGGCTATCCTGAATTACGGCCATACCATTGGCCATGCAGTGGAAACCGAAACAGGGTATTCAAAATATCTTCACGGGGAGGCCGTCGCCATGGGCATGTGCCTGGCGGCGCGTCTTTCCGAGGCGCTGGGGATGATGGAGAGTGCTTGCGTCGAAAGAATAAAATCAGTTATAAGCGCATATGGCCTGCCCGCTGAATTGCCAAAAGATATGAATGGTGATAAACTAATTTCGCTTATTTCAATGGACAAAAAGACAACGGCAGGCGAAATGAAATTTATTCTTCCCACAGACATAGGGAAGGTTGTAATCCATAAAGGCGTTAATTTGAAAATATTGAAAAGGATAGTGGGTACTTGAAAACCATTCTTGTTATTGATGACGAAAAAGATATTGTAGAACTGGTCTCGTACAACTTGAAGAAGGAAGGCTTCGCCGTAGATGCCGCCTATGACGGTGAGACTGCCCTGAAAAAGATCAGGTCCGCACCTTATGATCTCGTCGTTCTCGATCTTATGCTGCCGGGTGTGCAGGGACTTGAATTATGCAGGATAATACGAAATGATCCCGCTGTGTCTGACACTCCTATAGTCATGCTTACGGCAAAAGGAGAAGAGGTGGACAAGGTGCTTGGGCTTGAAATAGGCGCTGATGATTATATGATTAAACCTTTCAGCCCTAGAGAGCTTGTTGCCAGGGTCAAGGCCATTTTGAGGAGAGCAGAGCACCAGAAGCCTGCGACTGCTGATGAGGAGAAGAGAACAGGGCAGATTCTGAAGATGCGGGATATAACTATAGATAAAGAGAAATACCTTGTAATCGTGGGGAATAAACAGCTTAAGCTGAGCGCTACCGAATTCAAACTGCTCCTTTATCTCTGCGAGCGGCCCAACAAGATCTACAATAGAGAGCATCTCCTTGATGCGGTATGGGGCGATGATGTCTTTGTTGAACCAAGGACTGTCGATGTTCACATCCGGAGGTTGCGGACAAAGATTGAGGAAGACCCCAACAATCCCAAGTACATAAAGACGATGCGGGGGATCGGATATTTTTTCGAAGGGTAAATGGAAACGCTGGTAATTGTCATCCTCTCGCTGGTACTCCTGTTTTTTGTCATTTACCTGGGCCGCATGTACATGTCTATCAATGCAATTTCCAGCCTGCTCAAAGAGCTTTCCGCAGGCAACCTGAATGCGCGGCTTTTCACCGGCAGTTCAACCAAGCTGGATACCATTGCCCGTGACATTATTGCCTTTATGGAGAAAACGAGCATGCGGCTCGGGTTTGCCGAGGCCGAGATGCAGAGAATGGAGGCCATACTCAGGGGCATGTCGGACGGCGTTCTGATAACCGATACGCATAATGTGGTAATCCTGGCCAACCGCACCTTCAAAAAGCTCCTTTCGGTAACCGAGAATATCGAAGGGAAGCAGATCATGGATGTCCTGCGCAACATGCAGCTAATTGAAATTGTGCGGAGGGCCGTGGAGTCGTGGGAGATTATCTCGGATGAAATTACAGTAACGCGGGGCAACAGGGAAATACATCTCATCGCAACAGCAGTACCCATTTACAGTGAGAACTCCGTGACGGGGACTGTACTTACACTCCATGACATTACAAGGTTGAGACAACTCGAAGAAGTGAGAAAGGACTTTGTCGCCAATGTGTCCCATGAAATCAAGACACCCATAACCGCGATAAAGGGGTTTGCCGAAACATTGCTTGATGGCGCGCTGGATGATAAGGACAATGCCGTCAGGTTTCTTGCAATGATCAAAAACCACAGCGAGCGTCTTAACAGCCTTGTTGATGACTTGCTCGCGCTGTCCGGAATAGAACTCGGCGATGTCAAAATCAACAAAACGGAAGTCAGCGTTGAGCAGGTAATCGATACCGTTTTTATGACGCTCAAAGATAAGGCGAACAAAAAAGGACTTTATCTGATAAAAGAATTACCCCAAAGTGCTCAGGCCTTTGCTGCAGACAAAAATAAGCTTATTCAAATTATAATCAATCTCGTTGATAACGGCATCAAATTTACCGAAAAAGGCGGCGTGACTGTAGGTATCGACGATTCCGGGGGGAGAGTTGCACTTTTCGTTCAGGATACCGGTATCGGTATCCCTCCGCGATACCTGAACAGGCTGGGGGAGCGGTTTTACCGTGTTGACAGCGCACGTTCCAGAGAATTAGGGGGTACCGGTCTCGGGCTCGCCATCGTGAAGCACCTGGTAGGCGCTCATGGCTGGAACATGAGGATTGAAAGCGAGTACGGAAAAGGAACAAGGGTGAACGTCATTATTGACCGCTATTTATAAGCCGTAAAATCCCTAACCGTATCATTCTCACGGCTATGGCGGCAAGCAGTAGTGAGGCCAGTCGCGTAATGCCCCGGGCCCCATTGATCCCGATCTTTCTCATAATAACATCAGCCTTGTCAAATAATAACCAGGCCAGAATGAGGTTTATAATGAGCGAAAGGATAACCGGGGAATACCCGTAATTCCCCACGAGTAAAAGGCACGTTGTCAGGGTGGCGGGACCTGCCAGCAGCGGTGTGCCGAGCGGGACCACACCTGATGTCGGGCCTGATGTCGTTGAAACAGCTGTTCTTGCGTCTCCCGCAGTCAGCACGTCTGAAATCGAAATAACCATCAATAATATTCCGCCGGCGATCATAAAATCCTCAACCAAAATGCCGAGTATTCCGAATACCGCCCTGCCCAGGAAAACAAACAGCAGCGTAATCAGCAGCGCCGTGAGGACAGATTCCCGCGCTATCCTCTTTTTCTCATGCTGCTCTATGCCTTCGGTCATCATAAGATAGAAAGGCAGCACTCCGGGCGCGTCTATGGCGACCATGAGCGGGATGATTGTCAGGAGAAATGGATCTAATATATGCATATAACTCATTGTATTCTGTTCAGGGGAAAGAAGCAACAACATGCTATCTTTTAGACTGCAAACCGCTCAACTTCGGGCTAAATAATCTGTTGATGGTTTCTCTTTCCACGGTCCAATTCATAATTTCCACAAATAAGTCCCTATCAGGCACTAATTCATCAAGCTCCGTGCTTAAAATGCGAGAAGTGCATTTGCAAACCTGTTCCGGCGGCAGCAATTTTAAAACGGGTTCCAAATCTTCAATAAGATATTTGGATATGTTAATAAACGAACGAGGATTTTTCTCCCGTAAAAGAAATATTGTATTATGGTTGTCACGGATGGCAATTGCGTAAACAGAGGATTTCAGCTTACGAACTCGTAGAAACTCGACAAATGATTCCAAGTCGGGAATAATCGCTGTCGCTTCAAAGTAGTCGCAGAAAAAAGGTAATTTGAAGAATAAGTCCGGTTTGTTTGCGACTTTGTCGGCAGTAAATAATTTATAGAACCGGTCCTCGTAAAATGGATAGTTGCTTTCTCCCAGCACAAACTCACGTTTTATTCCGAGTTCATCGGCCATGTTGAACAATTTGACCTTATCCTTGATTTCGAGGGTTTCGGTCTCGAATTTGGAAATCGTCGAGGGGTCAACATTGATTTTCTTGGCTAGAACCTCCTGTTTCAGTCCCAATCCTTCACGCATAAGATAGACCAGCTGATTAAGACTTACATTGGACATTTCAGGATAATACAGTAAAATATAATACTATAGCAATCAAAATATTATAATCTAAAAAACAAATATTTAATATTATGCCATTCATCTTTTTATTGACATGTATGATTTAATATGATTAAAATACTTACAAAGGCGCAAAATTAGTAAGTAACGGTTCTGTCGATTTCCTTTCAATAATGCAAGCATGACTTGGAAACTTTCAGTAAAAGTTGGGGGGTTAGAAATGGAGTGGTTATCAAAAAGATCAAAAAAGAACAGTTCTCCAGGAGTGGGATTTAAGTTTCCTTTATTATTAACCCTAATAGTTCTGTCGCTGTCTCTCATGCCGGGAGGGGCATATGCGGCAAACTATTATATAGCCCCTACCGGAAGCGACAGCAACAATGGATCGTCTACATCAAGCCCGTGGGCAACATTTGCTCATGCCATAGGAAAGCTTTCTGCTGGTGACACGCTAAACCTTATGGACGGGACATACAGCACTATTTATGGTTCTAACGGCGATGTTATTGATATTGGAACAAATGGGACAAGTGGAAATCCAATTACCATCCAGGCATTGAATAAGGGGCAAGCTATTATAGATTGTGGCAATGCAGCTTGTCCCATTTGTTCCAACAATAATTACAATGGAGTATACAGTTACGGCGATTACGCTATTATCAAAAACCTTGTAGTGGAAAATTGCACGACCGGAATCTATTTTTCCGGTACCGGCAGCAACTCTATCGCTTTTGGAAACACCATACATGATTCAGAAACTCCGATATTTATCAACAGCGACGTAAACTATACAACGCTTGACAGCAATACCATTTATAACTTCGGAGTGAGTGGGAGCAACCAAGCTCATGGCTTGTATGCACGCGGCGAATCCACGATAATCCGGAATAATCTAGTATACGGAAATTTGGGAAGCGGCTGGAGTATCCAGGCTGGACAAGATAGCAGCACGCCGCCTACCGGGGACTGGCAAATTGTTAATAACACTTTAGTTGGGACTGCCAACTCGGCTAATTCTTGTATTTTCATTTATGGAAATGTTGATTTTACTAATCTTTACATATTGAACAATATCTGTTCAGGTGCAACAAAAGGACTTGTTGGTGTAGATGTGACCTGGGGCACTACATGGTATGCTGACTACAACTTACTAACCAGTACCTCCTCAATCTGTTTGTCTGATGGAGGGTCATGCAGTAATGTCACTTCCTCAAATGTGAACCACAATTTCTATAACACGTCTGCCGGATTCGTCAACTCTGGAGCGGGTGACTACAGCTTAGCATCAGGCTCGACTGCTATTGGGGCCGGAACGAGCACGTTCGCTCCTGACTATGACATCAGAGGCACAGCTCGTCCCCAAGACGGCGGCTATTCCATAGGGGCTTATGAGTATGTGGGGTCATCTACACAATATACCATAACCGCTTCTGCAGGTTCAGGAGGCGGCATTTCTCCCTCGGGTCCGGTGCAGGTCAGCCAGGGAGGCGACCAATCATTCACGATAACTCCGACTGCTGGTTACCAGATAGCAAGCGTAACTGTGGACGGCGCATCTGTCGGCGCCATGGCCGCCTACACCTTCAGCAGCGTATCCGCGAACCATACAATAGCCGCGACTTTCACGGCTACCGGCAACACCACCTCTCCCATCACCACGCCTGACCCATTCACCTTCACATCTCAAATCGGTGATGCATTAAACACGACTGAGACATCCAATACCATCACTATCTCAGGAATCAACACCTCTACCCCCGTATCGATATCAGGCGGTACATATTCGGTAAACGGCGGAGCGTATACCTCGGCGGCAGGGACTGTGAACAATGGCGATACAGTTACTGTTCGTGTAAACTCATCCTCTTCTCCAGGGACTATGGTGAAGGCAACTCTTACTATAGGCGGTGTAAGCGGCATATTCAGTGTGACCACAAGCGGTCCAAGCGGTCCAAGCGGTTCAAATCCCATAAACCCTATAAGTTACACTGACACAGTGCCCGGGGCCCCGACAGGAGCTTCAGCAACGGCGGGCAATGCTCAGGCAACTGTTAGCTTCACAGCGCCGGGTTCAAACGGCGGCAGTGTGATCACATTGTACACAGTGACCTCGAATCCAGGTAACATTACGGCAACAGGGGCATCAAGCCCTATAACCGTGACAGGGCTAACAAACGGCGTAAGTTACACATTCACTGTAACCGCGACTAACTCAGTTGGCGCCGGTCCCGCATCATCGCCGTCCAATATGATCTATCAGAGCTATCAGAGCGCCCAGATTGCTGCAGCAACATCCCCGGCAAATACTGTAAGCACTGACGGGTTCACTGTTACGCTGGTTGATGCTTCCACTGCCGGAACCAATATTACGGTCAACTGGGGTGACGGCAACCTGTCAGGAAACGCTGCAGAATCAACAGGCTTTGCAGGTACGATATTTACTCACACTTATCCATCTGCCGGCAAATACACTATAATCCACACAGCGGCAGACGGTGCAGCCAGTTCCATCGAGAACATTCCGGTTACCGTTCCGACGAAGTTTACCATATCCGGCATTGTATATGCGTCTGATGGGACGGCACCAATCCCTGCTGCAATAGTGATACTCAAACAGAACGGCATTACGAAGCAAACCGCGACGAGTGGCGCTGGTGGAGCCTATTCCTTTAGTAACGTGCCTTTTGGTACCTACACCATATCGGCATACGCTGCCGGGTATACTTTTACTCCGACAACTCTCACAGTAAGCGCGAATATCTCAGCCCAAGTCGTAGAAGCACAATAGTGCAATGAAGGCAGTCGGGTAGCCACCGCCTGCCTTTTTTTATACTCTTTCCTTCCTGCTAATAGGCACGTAATTCTGACCCACTTCGAGGCTTGCGAGAGGGACCAGGCAAAAGCACCGCGCCCCCCCCTAGACAAAGGCGTGTTTGCCTGCTAATATTTTCTTAAAGGTTGTACGCGGTATGAACGGGTCGGGTTAACGCACCTGTTCATTTCGGAACTCGCGACGGTTAATGATAAATAAGAGGAGGATATCATGGTTAAGACAGCGCTGTTTGTTCGACTGGAGGCAAAACCCGGAAAGGAGACTGAAGTGGCGGACTTTCTTCGCGGGGGACTTGCCGTAGTCATGGAAGAGCCGGCCACGATCGCCTGGTTTGCGATCCGTCTTGGGCCATCGACCTTTGGTATCTTCGATGCCTTTCCTGACGAAGCAGGTCGTCAGGCCCACCTCTCCGGCCGTGTGGCTGCTGCGCTGATGGCAAAGGCAGCCGAAATGCTGGCGCAACCGCCCGTTATCGAGAAGGTCGAAGTCCTCGCAGCCAAGCTGCCGGAATAAGGCCCCATAATCGAACTATCGCTCATGCCTCCGTACTATGTTTTCCATACCCCCGGAGGACTTTCTTGTTCCCTCAGCTTTCTCCATTTCCTCTATATCTCTCCGCCACTTGCACCAGCTGGCATGCCCACCAAGGCTTTCTCCTATTTCTTCTTCAGTCTTTTTGCAGTATACACAGACTTGCTTTCCTCCTGCTGTTTCCTTAATGTACGTGGTATACAGTTTATTCTCAGACATGCATATCTCCCTATAATGTTTTTCTAATGGTGATAAATTGAATCACTATATATTGTAGCAAAATTGCACCGTTTCTTGAGATCAAAAAATCTATTCCGTACTATGCATGGGTCTGTTCCTGTTATAACTGCTTTTGCTGCAATTAGCACAAAGCGGCAGGTTATCAATTATTTGTCAACGGAATAACGCATTGCAGAGACAATGATGGACAAGGCAACGCCCAGGACCAGTATTACAGCAAATAAGAGATTGCGAAAGGACTTATTGCCCAAATGGCATGTCATAATTCTGCGGCCCCTTGAAATAAGGCGCGATATGTCGCGACGTTCCCCTTCATCAAAGGACAGAATTGTAACACCTTATTGGATGGGATCAAGCAACGCCTCCATTTCTTTTCCGCCTAAGGGCTTGGGAAACCAATACGGTAGTGTAAACTTTCTTGTGTGAAAATGAACAGGCTCCGACGTCATCTACATGCCTGCAGGGTCGACTCAGGACTCTTTGAATGACATCTTAAGTTCATATACCCCGGCTTCAGCTCTCCTTTCGATAGCAAAGCCCATCTTTTCAAAAAGACTGAGCATGGACTCATTCTCCATAAGCACCTCTGCCGTAAAGCCGTGGAGGCCATCTTTCTTTGCCAGGTAAGTCAAGTATGCAAGCAGTTCAGTGCCGATGCCCTGTTCCTGATAGTCGTCACGTACTACAAATGCAACCTCGGCGGTATGTGTAACTTCATCTATATGATACTGGCCCATTCCCACGATCATTTCTTCGGTGTCCTTTTCTATTATGGCAAGGACCAACATTTCCTTTGAATAATCGATGACTACAAATTGTTGCAGACGGTCATGATGCATGTCCTTCCTCGCTGAAATAAATCTTTGAGACATAGATGTGCCGGAGAGTGAATAGAAAAAATCTTTCAACAGGGGTTCATCACTTATTTTAACAGGTCTCAAAAACAGCCTTAGGCCGCTTCTCGTGGTCCTGTATGTCTCTATCTTTTCCGGGTAAGCGCCCCTTTCTCCCGGGATAAAGGCCTGGTCCCGATAGATCATGTTTAGTCCCTTTGCCTCTTCTATAAGCCATGAACGGAACTTTGGGTGCGCAATAGCGATGAGATCCATGGCCCGCTCCCTGATGTTCTTGCCGTGCAGATACGCTATGCCGTATTCTGTAACAACATAATGAACATCTCCCCTGGTCAGCGTTACCCCCGCTCCCTCCTTCAGAAAAGGTACTATCCTCGATATCCCGCCATCGTGGGCCGTAGCCTGGAGGGTCAGAACTGTCTTGCCTCCCTGAGACAGGGTCGCGCCACGCATAAAATCAGCCTGCCCCCCGATACCGCTAAAGAAAAACTTGCCTAAGGATTCAGCGGTAGCCTGCCCCGTAAGGTCTATTTCCAGGGCGCTGTTTATAGCGGCAACATTCCTGTTTCCGGCTATAGTCAAAGGATTATTCGTATAACTGACAGGCCTGAATTCTATACCGGGATTATCATTGATATATTCATACGTCTCCTTTTTACCCATACAAAAGGCCGCCACAGTTTTATCGCGGTTGAGTTCTTTTCTGGTATTGTCAACTACACCCTTTTTCATGAGATCCACTATGCCGTCCGTAAGAAGCTCAGTATGGACCCCTAAATGTTTTTTATCGCCAAGATGTGACAGGATTGCATTTGGTATGCTCCCATATCCTACCTGAATAGTATCTCCGTCCTGGATAATACGGGAGACATAGGCACCGATCTTCTGGCCGATTTCATCAGGCACATTGGCCTCGAACTCAAGCAATGGCTCGTCACGATGCATGACAAAATGAACATCGCTCATGCGCACGAATGTGTCCCCGTGGATACGCGGCATTTGTGAATTGATCTGGGCTATCACCAGCGACGCGTTTTCTGCGGCTGCCTTTACTATGTCGACGCTGATTCCCAGGCTCATGTATCCATGTTTATCCGGCATGGAGGTCTGTATAAGCGCGACATCAATCGGGATGCGTTTTTTCCGGAACAAATCCGGCACCGCCGACAGGAAAATGGGGGTATAATCGGCAAATCCTTTATTAACGGAATCCCTGATATTTTCCCCTATAAAAAATGAATTGAATCTGAAGTTGTCCCTGAATTTTTCATCAGTGTATGGCGAGACGCCCAGGTTCCAAACCTGGAGCAGTTCAGCATCGAAAAAGGCCTTTGGATGGGACTGTACATAGTTTATAAGTTCCCGCACAAGACACTGTGGCTCACCACAGCCTGTACCGATAAATATCCTGTGCCCGGGATGAATGTTGCTGAATATCCTGTCAGAAGACAGGAATTTTTCAGGATATGCTTTTTTCAGCTCATCCGGATAAAAGAAGCTGTCACCTATGTCCACCTCAACCGCACCCCCTTTGCGTCATTATTGCAGCAGCATAGCTTCCTTTATGGCTTCCGCCCTCTCCCGGCCTACAAGCCTCTCGACAATGGCAATCCCGAAGTGCAGCGCTGTTCCGGGCCCTTTGCTTGTGAGTACCTGCCCATCTATGACAACATTTTCATCCTGGTACAGTGCATTTCCCAGCCTGCCCTTGAATGAGGGGTACGCAGTAACCTGCCTTCCCCCAAGGATACCCGCGTTTGCCAGCACATATGGTGCTGCACATATAGCTCCTGTAAGCTTTCCTTTATCGTAGAACGCCCTGATCAGGTCTTTGACACGCTCATCCGCATTGAGGTTGTCGGCGCCTGGCTGACCGCCGGGGAGCACAAGCATGTCAAAATTATCGGCGCTAATTGTATCAATGACAGTATCAGTAATGACCTTGACGTGCCGTGCACTTTCAATATGCCCTGCATGTAAGCCGGCAGTGACCACTGTTATGTCGGCCCTCCGTAAAATATCGACAATTGCCATTGCCTCAACTTCCTCGAATCCATCTGCAAGCAGCACCGCGACTTGTGGCATTTCATCCTCCTTATTTAAAGCAGGCTATTGCCTATTGCCTATTGCCTATCGCCTATTTTATTACACTCTTTTCGATACTGTTTTCTCTGAACAGGAGCTTACAGCGAAGTACAGATAGCCGGTTGCCAGCAAAAGGGATATAACGCCGCTATAGGGGAATTCTATATCCAGCAGGGAATGCACTGTCTGAAGCACAATCGGAGGAGTGAAAGCAACGACTGAGAGACGGATCAATGCACGAGCTTTCAGGTCGAGATTAAACATTTTGGCAAAAAACATTCCTATAGACGCGCAGAGCAAGGCCTGGATAAAATAATACAGGAAGGCGAAAAAAAGGGCAAAAGGATAAACAGCAAAAATAAAATAATCTTTAAATGCCTCCATCCAGCGATAAATCACGTCCTTGTCAATCACGGCATGATGTATCCGCGAAAAGTCGAACGCGTGTATATCGGATGCGTCGCCTCTTACCGTAAGTTTTGTCCTTGTCAGCATAATGGTCGGCTTTAAGTCTGTTGGAGGAGCGGCCCTGTCAGAGGTATCTATAACAGCAAATGGCAACTTGCTCCACGGCGCATGTATAATGTACGGGACAGGCACATTTACAGACGCAGTGCCTTCGGAAATAGTGATAGTCGGGACTTGATGAACAACTTTGGGGACTTCGTCAGCAAGGAAGTCTGTAACGCGTTCATGCAGCCTGACCATATCGGGAATAAGATTCAAGGTGAGCACTATGAGGAGATAGGTCAGGCACAGACCCCTCCAGTTAGTGGCGATATCCCGGTACAAAGATTTCGAGAAAAAAGACATGAATAGAGGGTGAATGATCGAATAACGCTTCATAGTTCCGGTTTGCATTTAAATGCCCTGACGGGCGCTTAAAATACTTGCTTTTTCACCTTGCCTGCGTAACCGGAGGCCTGCTCTGAAAGGTCCTCGGCAAGTTCTCTTATTTGTCTCCTTGTCTTCTTGCCGGTCTGGGGAGCCAAAAGAAGCGCAAGTCCTGCACCTACTGCCCCGCCGACCAAAAAGGAAAAAATCGTAATCATGCCCAAGTTCCTGTCTTCTCTGTCCATAACAGCCTCCCGTAAGATATAGTATGATTAAAACTTACCATGCCGGGGTGAAGTAGTCAAGTACAGTCTTTCCCTCTTGCCTTCAGTTGCCCTTCGCCTGCAGTTTTTCTTTGTTTGAAAAAAGCCGGAACAGGCTTCCTATGCTCTTAAACGCTACGGCCAAATCATGCAGGGTCCTGATTCCGAGCAGTCTTTTGAGGAGAAATGACGGCCTGCCGTAGAATTTCCTGAACGCTGTCCTCCGCAGCTTTATAATCTCCTCTCTTGTCATAGTATACGGTACGAATGCCGCGCCCTGATATGTGAAGTCCGAGAGTTCATCAGAGAGGCGCCCGAATTTTTCCAGATTATCATAAAGGTAGGTGCCGGGGAAAGGAGTGATGGCGTGAAAGTTTGCGATGTCGGGGTCAAGATCCACTGCAAAATCTATCGTCTGCAGACCCTCCTCGTATGTTTCTCCCGGAATACCGAACATAAAGGGAGTACTTACCTTTAGTCCCACCTCCTGGGCCGCCTTCACAGCCGTGCGTATCTGCGCAAGGGTTGTACCTTTCCTGATTGTGTTGAGGTTCTTCTGCACACCGCTCTCCGCACCGAACAGAATCGCCCAGCAGCCGGCATCTTTAAAGGCCTGGAGCAGCGGTTTATCGACCTGGTTCACGCATGCTGAGGCAAACCAGGTGAAGTCGAATCCTCTGGCCTTTATCTCGCCGGCAAGCTTCATGGCCCGGCTGTAATCGGCGGCAAGAGTATCATCGATAAATTTAATCTCCCGGAACCCCTCGTTAAGACAGTGCTCGATTTCTTTCAACACGTTTTCAACGCTGCGGTAGCGTATGCCGGTCTCTCTGGTTTTATCAATTTGAAAACAATAGATACAGTTTCTGTTGCATCCCCTGGAAGTAATGATTACAGCGACAGGCTTTCTGCGGTAGGTGGCAGGCGGCGGGATATACTGCCTTGCATCGCCCAGCAAGTCTCTTGCCGGAAAAGGAATGGCATCAAGGTCTGAGATTAACGGCCTTGGCGGATTCTTTATAATCCTGCCGCCTTCACGGTAAACAACGCCTTCAACACCTTCAAGTCCACTGTCTGTTTCCAGCCGCTCCATGAGTTCGAGGGTAGAGTATTCCCCCTCCCCCGTTATTATTGCATCCATCGATGTCCCGGCATCTGCCAGACACTTCTCCTGCATGGCAATAGGATAGGGGCCTCCGCCACAGATAAAAACCTGTCTGCCAAGCAATGCCTTGAAATCCTCTGCTGACTTTTTGGCCTTTTTCCAGCCGAAAGTTGTGGAATAGAGACCTATAAAGCCGGGGTTGAATGCCTTTAGCCCCGCGCAAATAGCATCGTGAGTAAGAAATGCGCCGTTTAAGAAACGGACTTCGTGCCCTGCCTCCCGCAAGACGGCAGCCACGTAAAGTGTGCCCACCGGCTGCCAGTAATTGATTTGAGAGCCTGCGGTTTTAGAAGAGAATATGTCCCCGGGCGCCCATGCGGGAATCACCAGTGCGCATTTCATAAAATACAGGCAATAGGTAATAGGCTATAGGCAATAGGTAAAAAATATGGGACAAAGCCTCTATAGCCGATTGCCCATTGCCCATCGCCCATTGCCTCTTGTATGCCTATGCAACCATTCCTATAGCCCATTGCCTCTCGCCCATTGCCTCTTGTATGACCCAGTCCGCAGCACGCAGGCCCGACTCTATCGCGTGGTCCATATTGTAATATCTGAACATGCCGCTCCTCCCCGCAAGGTGAAGGTTCCTGAAGGCGCTCAGATAACGGTAAATAACCTCACACTGTTCTGCATAGCCGATTTCAAAAAGAGGGTATGCGTGCTTCACCCGCACAACAGCACTGCCCAAAACCTCGCTTCTCTTTACAAACCCGATTTGCTCAAGCCCCCGAGATGTAATATCGGCAAGCTGCTCGTCAGAGGCATTCCAGATGCGGTCTCCCTCGAAACTGAAGTATTCAGCTACGAGAATAGTCTTTCCTTCAGGGGCCATCAGCTCGCTCCAGTTCGTCGGCTCGTGAATTCTGCCGAACGGTATCTTCTTTTCCGGAATATAAATCCAGGTCTGGCCGGTGGCCCGCTTTCTATCGACCATAACAGCGACAACAACAAGGTCCCGGAACATAAGTTTAGAAGCGGCGGTCAGGACAGGCGCGGGAGCAGGAGGATCCAGCAGCCGCACCAGCTTTGTGATCGGGATACTCGATATGAATACATCCCCCGATGCATAATGAGCACCGGGACCGCCGCCTGTTTCGATGCTATCTATTACGGACCGGGAGTGCTTGACCTTTACTATGGGAAAGCCGGTATATACAGCATTGTCCTTTTCTATTTCTTCCTCGAGCCTTTCAGCAATGCGGCCTATGCCGAGCTGCGGATAAATAAAGCTGTCCACGAGCGAGGGTATTTCCCTTCCGCTGAATTTGAAAAAAGCGTTCCTGATTGCGCCGGCGAGCGAAAGCCCCTTGATTCGCTGCGCCACCCAATCTGCACTAATACGCTTACAATCTATGCCCCACACTTTTTCACTGTATTCCCTGAAATAAATGTCGAACATGGTGCGTCCGAAATTGACAACCACCCAATCCTCGAGCGAAAGCTGCGGCGGAGCATGCCTCAGACCTCTCACTTTTTCGGCTATATAGTCTTCGACTATCTTTACCGTGGTCGGGACACCCATTCCGAAGAGTGCATTTAGCGGTCTTAACGGGTAATCAAAATAGTTATTGCGCAGAAAGATTTTGCTATGACGGGGGACCGTAATCAGTTCACCGCCCATCAGGTTTCTGATGAAAGCATCGATTTCAGGTTCTTTTGTAAAAAAGCGGTGGCCTCCCAGGTCAAAACGGAAACCGTTGCTCCTGATTGTCTTAGAGAGGCCTCCCACAGCAGAAGCATGTTCGAAAATCTGTGTACCGGCCCCTGCCTTTGTTAATGCGTATCCCGCAGCAAGGCCGGTAAGTCCGCCTCCGAGAATAATAGTTGAGATAGATCTCATAGCCTTTAATAGTAGTTTACAGGTTACGGTAATTAATTTTCCAGTTCAATAAAAAGGCCCGGGGTGTCATAATGTGCCATTCCACCGGGCCTGGGTCTGTAATGCAAAATGCCGGCTATCAGTCCTGCATCGGCTTGATAAACTTGAAATATACCATTGTCCAGTTGCCGAGGATCATCCCGATAAGAGCGCTGATGCTTCCGATTGAAAGGGTGCTGCAACCGGTCAATCCCTGTCCGATATTGCAGCCGCCGGCAGTAATACCTGAAAAGCCCATGAGAAGACTTCCCAAAAAAACGGTAACCAGCTCTTGCGCGGAAGGGACCTTCCATGAGAATTCCTTGAGTATTTTAGCGCTGAGAAACGCACCTAATGGCACGCCGATTACAGCTATTTCAGCCCAGGTCACCGTGAAATAGCCTATACTCGACATGGGAAAAAATTTCGAATGAGCATCGTTCGTTACCAGGGTGGAAATGAGTTCGGCAGAAGGAGAGGTGAAATTCATCCCCCTTGCGAATCCTCCGCCCCAGTACTGAGAGGCCCAAAACGTGAGTATCCCGGTAAAACCGAGAAGCAGGCCTGTCACCGACCAGTAAAGGCCTTTTTGTTTTCCCAGGGAGAACGGCTTGTCCTTGAGGCTAAAAATGAAGATCGCTGCAGCAATAACGGCGATGACTATCCATTTTACCGTCATCCCGTCGCCGAAAAGCTCCCATAACATTGTATTCGACTTTCCCGCAATCTCGAACTTAACGCTTCTCAAGGCCGTATAAAGCGGATTTAAGACTCCGAAAAGTGTTGCACCGGCACTGATTAAAAAGCCCAATATGGCGACAAACGCTGCAATTTGACCTTCGCCGGCCTTGAAATAGATGCCGCTGCCGCAGCCGCTCGCCATAACCATGCCGAGACCGAAGATATAGCCGCCAATGATGTTGGCCAAAGGATAGAAGGTCTGCGGCATAAGTTTAATGTACCCCATGTCATTTAGAAAATTGGAGCCTATGATCATAACTCCCAGAGCGATAAGGAAGCCTCGGAACAGAGTAACGTCCTGAATGAATACGACATCCCTAAACGCAGAATTCATACAGAATCTGCCGCGTTGGAGCACGAAACCGAGTATGCCTCCGCATATCAGTGCAGAGATAATATACCCGAAGCTTGCACTCTGTATTACACTTTCTTCCATTGACGGCTACCTCCATTAATGTTTGGACATAGTTTAGAAGCATAACTTTCATTATGTCAACGACATTATAGTTTAATAAGTATTAGTAATAGACAGTGACCAGCGTCTGGTGGTCAAATATATCATCCGAAATACAGAAAGACTTTGAATTTTTGTATTTTTTGACCGCCCGGGCAACTTCCTCCGGAAGAGTGCTTACCGGTTCTCCCGCAATGACCGTAACAGCGGCCCCGGATGAGGGCCCACTACTATGACCCGGCAAGTCGAAGTCCCGCCGGGGAGCCCCGCTGTAATAATCGGGATTTTTATATTTCCAGGTAAAGCGTAGTGGAGATACGGCAATTTTTTCCGGGGGCGGCATGTACTTGAGATAGCCGCCGCGACAATAGACATAATGAATTCTCTTATCGGTGAAGAGGTCGAGAATAGGTACGGAAACAGCAATGTTGACGTCGTCGTCTTTACGGGGCAGTGTAATTACCTCGATGTCTTTTCCGGGAAGTGTATTAAGGAAGGCACCTGCAGACTGGATATTCTGCGCGCTCGTCTGTTGCAGGAAGGGCAGATAGGCAAATACTGCAATAATAAGTGAACAGGCCACAACCAAAAAGACTATCTGCCTTTTCAACCCGCTCTCCCTGATAGCCATGGTCCCGTAAGCGGCCATAAGAGCAAACATTGGGAATGCTATTATCGTATAGCGTATCCGTTTGATCTGGAGCACAAAGATCAGCACCATGAACCAGCTGATGATCAAATACTTCAGGTCCTTTTTTTTCCATGCGCTGTATACTGAGAAAGCTGCGGCGGCAGAGATAAATGGATGTACCTGAAAAAGGAATGTGGAGATGAAACTTTCTCCCCACCTTCTGAGGCCCGGCTTTTGATACGAGAGCAGGAGACCTATCTGCGAAGAGAAGACGTCATGTTTTAACAGCATTACAACTCCGGCTGCAAGTGCAGCGGACAGGATGGGAATAATTATACGCAAAATGCAGCTCCTTACCGGGATTTCTCCAGGCGAACGGTGGGCCTGAAGCAGGCGCACCGCAGCAATAACAATAAGTAATGAGAACATCAGCCATGCTGAATATTTGGAAAAAATGACCAGAAACATGGCCACGGAAGCAAGCGGCACCCAGACCCCTCCGCGTTCCAGAGCTGTAATAAACGCAAACACTGCAAAGGTTATGAAAAACATTGTCGGTATATCCGCAAGCATAAGCGGCGCCTGGGTAAAGATATACGGGATGCCGAGCAGGAACATGCCTCCGAGAAAGCCTGTTTCCTTGTCCCATAGCGCTTTACCGATCAGATACGTAAGCACAACCGTGAATGAGAAGAGCAGAGTAGTAACCAACTGGACATAAATTCTCGCCTCACCAAGATACTTGAAGACAAACCCATAGATAAAGGGCATCAACGGCAGGTCTGTCCATATCTCAATAGTCTTTCCCCATTCTCTCAGGAAATATCCGGTCCCGTAGAGTTCCAGGTGCTTGGCCTGCGTAAAATACCGTGACGCATCCACTATAACCTCGGGCTCTCTCCAAAGCAGCGAGGCAGCGCCAAAAGACAGGATGAAAAGAAAGGGCACAGGACAACGGTCCGGCGCAGGACTCTTTGAAAGCATGAAGGCCAGAATGCTGCCGGGAACGAGGAGCGCGAGTATGCGGGTGATCTTTACAGTGTCGAATACCCACTCCCAGCTTGTCAGCCGGTTGTCATCGAGAGTGCGGAAAGCGTAGAGCACTGAAACGGCCAGCACTGTCAACGCAACAATGGAAACGAAATGTATGTTCTTTTTCATTCTCTACAGAAGTGTGCGGACAGAGGCAGTGGGTCAGTTTGTTTTTGCTCTGTATCAATTAATCTTTCGGTCCCGACCGCTGGCATATATTGAAAATTATCTATTGTCGCCATTTCCCTATAGGTGGGCAGGGCGTTACCTGCCCACACTGCCCAAAGTAGGCGCTTCTAAGCGAGAACTCAAGTGATCCAGAGCAAAAACAAACTGACCCACTACCCTTCTATTCAGTAAAAAGTGACTTGTGAGGCTTAACTCAGTCATGCTTTGTATGGGTCTGCTGTAACAGAGGCGGGTAACGTCCCGCCACAACGCTGTGATTGCACAGAATACATCTACAGTTGAAGTTTTGGCCCGGCAACTAAAGTAGTTTAAAGCGTGGCTGAATTCAGCCTTACACGTCACTTCACGCCGTGCCATGATATCACAAGGTCGTGTGAAAATATTGCGTCAACAACGTTCTCATACTTTATGTTATTTCCTGAAATGTCGATAATGTCTACTTCATTACTTTCCGCCTGTATCCGCGTTATGCGTTCGGCAATCGTGTTATGACCGTCATTGAGTATATGGAGAATTTTCATAAAAGCTCCGCCGGTATTCAGAGTACGACAACCCTGTCAGCCTTGTTCACCATCAGTGCGTTATCGTACTGGCTGCCGCACACAACCTCGGGAGGAAGCCCTTCCTTTGCAATATTAAAACACTTCGCGTTGTAATCGCAAAAACTCATTTCCACGCCTTTTGCCATGCATAGTTTCATAAAGGCCTCGTTTCCCAAAAGCTTCGCGCCGCTGTCCATGGTAAAGATGATGACCCCGTGACCCATCGAAAGTGCGGCTTCGGCCAAGCCGATTACATGCCTGAGGTGCCTGTCGGTATTGACAAGAATGCCGAGTTTCATAGGGTAATTGTCACCAAAAGGAAGAAAAATGTCAACGCTGTAGCAACGAGTCACGCTACTGTTCGGAATGTGCGAGACCAGATTCCTTAATACTGTCTTTTAGTGTATTCATGACTGGTTCCCCCGGCATAACTATCTAAAAGCTGAACGTCAGGTTAAGGCCGTATACAAAGGTATCGTCAAGATGACCGTTAGGGTTAAATTGATGGACTCCTGAAGCATCCGTTACAGTTTTGCTTGCATCGGAGGAAAGCGGGAACCAGTATTGGGCAACAGGCTGAACTGAGAACATCTTTGTCACCGGTATGGTAAATCCGACTTTCACCATGCCGTCATGGAACGCACTGTATTTCTGGCCGTTATAGAGCCCTGTGGCACTGTTATATGTGTCCCAGAAATTAGAACTCCCTGCCTCATATCCAAACGATGCGCCCAGGTCGAGGGTGTCGTCTTTGATCACCGGGATTGACTGGGAGAAAGAGAGATTGAAGTATGTGCCGGGAAAGTGATTAATGTCCCGGTAGATTGCCAGTGTAGGGTGTGCGATCATGTCGTAAGTGCCGCTCACAAAAAGCTCTTGTGTTTCAGGCGCGTATTGTGTACCGTAATAGATAAAACCGCCGGTTAGTGCCAGCTTGTCGATGTTGAAGGTATAGCTCAAAGTCAAATCAGTCTCGTCGAAGTTGTTGTGCCCTCTGCCGGTTACAACCGGAGCAAAGCTCTGTGTCTGGTGCTCGCTGCTGTCGATGTTACTCCATAAGGTTGCTGAGAACCCTGAGTAGTTAATCGTAAGGGTCGGCTGTAATACAAGACTATGCGAACTGAGTTCGTATCCTCTGAATATGTAGCGGTTAAGAGCAGACATCTCTACACTGCCGGTGACCGCAGGTGGAGCAGGAACTGCCGCCGCTGTCGCAGTAGCCGCAGGGGCTGCCGCTGCTGCCGGTTGATCTTCAGCATAAAGATTAGACGATACGGTACAAACCAAAGCAAAACCGATAATAGCACCGAGAAATTTTCTCACTCTTTTCACTCTATCCTCCCTAGGGATGTTTTACAGGCTTAGCCTGTTTTTCTAATGACTTGACAATAGCACGGTCTATTGTGAGGGCGCTCCGTACTGCGTCCTCAGTTTAAGATTGACTTCGAGCACATTGACCATCTGCTCACCTGTAAGCCCGCCAAACGGCGCCCAGGCATTATTCAGCAATATCTGCCTGATCTCCTGCCGGACTGCAGCCGGCTCACGTTTCATGTCAGCTGCCCATTTGGAGGCTACGCGGTCGAGTTGAAATTCGGCGTTCTGAAGCGTGATATGAGGGTCAAGCCCTGAAGCAGAAGCAGTGACCAAATCGCCGGGAATGTCCTGAAGTTCCACGTCGGGATGGTCCTCCCGCCACATGGCGAAGAAGGTCGACTGGATGTCCGAACCTTCCTTGACAGGCTCAATAGTCGTTACAGGCTTGCCATCGGCTCCTGGTTTGGTCACTGCCGAAGGGAATTGCCCGGGGTGGGCCGCAGAGAAGTCTTTGAAGAACACGACTGCCAGATCAGCAGCCTTTGGCTCAGGGGTGCCTGGATTGTCCTTTATGAACTGCGCAACTATAGCGGGATGCGCTTTTGACCAATTGTCCACATACGGCCCATGCGCAGGATCACCGGTGACCCAGGCCTGGGCCAGCGAATTATGGGCGTCCGCCCACTGGGCAACGATATGAGGGTTGCCCTGGTAGACATCTTTCTGAAACCAGCTTTCGACATCCGGCGCCACAGGCTTTCCGGCTTTGGGACCGCTTTTATAGTTCACAATCGGGCCAATACTGCGGGCAACCCGGTCGCGCAGGGCATAGTTTGACGAAGCCAGGGCCGACGAGGCTGAGGCTGATGCATCATAAGATGCCGCGGAAGGCCGGGGCTGAAAGTATTCGTCCTTTGTAAAGGGCTGCGCTATGAGCTTTGACCCCACCACTGCGCCGTCAGGACCTTTCAGCATGCTGCCGTTAGCCTGAAAGGGGAATACGGCCTGTCCGACCGCCAATAATGCGAGCGGATAAATTACGCAGCAGATAGCCACAGCGACCGCCAGCAGCAAAACACTCTTTGAAATATATTTCATCATTTTCATCTCCTCCTTAAAAGGTCAGCTCACCATATTCAACGCAACTATTATCATATCGATCAACTTGATGCCGATAAACGGCACGATCACACCGCCAAGTCCCCAGATAAGAAGGTTCCTGCGCAACAGTGCCTCAGCGCCCAGCGCCCGGTATTCTACACCCTTGAGTGCGACCGGGATGAGCAGCGGAATGATGATCGCATTGAAGATGACCGCTGACAGTATGGCCGACAGCGGCGAGTGCAGGTGCATAATGTTCATGACTCCTAACCACGGCAGAGTGCCCGCAAAAAGCGCCGGAATAATTGCAAAGAATTTTGCCACATCATTGGCGATAGAGAAGGTCGTGAGTGAGCCTCTTGTCATCAGCAGTTGTTTCCCTATTTCCACAACTTCTATTAACTTTGTAGGGTCACTGTCGAGGTCAACCATATTGGCCGCTTCTTTGGCGGCCTGAGTTCCTGCGTTCATGGCAAGCCCGACATCTGCCTGGGCCAGTGCCGGGGCATCATTAGTGCCGTCACCCATCATCGCCACCAGTTTCCCCTCTGCCTGCTCCTTTTTGAGGTAAGCGAGCTTGGTCTCGGGTGTGGCCTCTGCAAGGAAGTCATCAACCCCCGCCTGCCTGGCTATGGCCGCAGCCGTGAGGGGATTGTCCCCGGTTATCATAACAGTCCTCAGCCCCATCTTCCTGAGCCGCTCGAACCGTTCAGCCATGTTCGGTTTCAAAATGTCTTCAAGAACGATCACGCCTGCAATGCTGGAACCATCGGCCACCAGCAGCGGGGTAGCTCCTTTTGAGGCGACGCTGTCCACCAGTCTTTTGAGCTCGCCCTTGAACTCTTCAGTCATGCTGACATTGCTCTTCATAATGAATTTTAAGACTGCATCCGGCGCCCCTTTCCGGATTATCTTCCCGTCAGGAAGGTCCACCCCGCTCATGCGGGTCTGGGCCGTAAAGGGCACGAACTTGGCATCGGACGGCACGCTGACCGTGTTTCCGCTTTGCTTTTCGAACAACTTGACTATGCTCTTCCCTTCCGGGGTCTGGTCCGCATCAGACGCCATGGCAGCAAGCCGCCCGACCTCGGCCTCCGAATACTTCCCGACCGGAAGGAACTTCGTGGCGTTCCTGTTCCCTATGGTGATTGTGCCTGTCTTGTCCAGCATTACAACGTCGATGTCCCCTGCCAGCTCCACTGCCTTGCCGCTTTTTGCTATAATGTTGGCCTGCAGGGCGCGGTCCATGCCGGCAATTCCGATCGCGGCTAACAAAGCGCCGATGGTTGTAGGAATAAGGCAGACCAGGAGTGCGATCAGGGTCGGGACGTCGGTACCAAGACTTTTAAGGGGTGTCTGAATGCCAAGATAACCCATCATGTACTGCTCGGCGTTCCATGCGATTGGCCAAATCGGGATTACCACGATCAGAAAGACCAGAGTAAAAGCCGAAAGTACAAGCGTAAGAGCAATCTCGTTTGGAGTTCTCTGTCGTATTGCCCCTTCAACAAGGGCGATCATGCGGTCGAGGAACGAATCTCCTGTGCCGCTGGTGATACGGACAATGATCCTGTCGGAAAGCACAAGGGTGCCGCCTGTCACGCCTGACCTGTCGCCGCCGGCTTCGCGGATTACAGGGGCCGACTCCCCGGTAATCGCTGATTCGTCGATGGAGGCGATCCCTTCGACGATTTCTCCGTCGTTGGGAATCATTTGTCCGGCCTCCACAAGGACCATATCGCCCGGGTTCAAAGCTGTCGAGGACACCTGTTCGGTGTTTCCAGCGGCATTGACACGATAAGCAATCGTGTCGAAACGTGCCCGTCTGAGCGAATCAGCCTGGGCCTTGCCGCGGGCCTCGGCAAGCGCTGTTGCAAAGTTTGCAAACACCACGGTTATAAAAAGCCATGCGTCAAGCCAGATGAAATAGCTTAAGGGTAACTGGCTCGACCCCTTTCCCAGCATTGCTTCCACTATATACAGCAGGGTCAAAAATGCGCCGACCTCGACTACGAACATAACGGGATTGTTCCATTGCCTGTCCGGCCGCAGCATCAAGAATGCCTGCTTAAGTGCTGCCAACGCTGTTTTTTTCTCCAGCAGCCGCTGCGGTTTCTTACGCCGCTGGGGCCTCTGCAGCCCCAGAGACAAACCTGCCTCAGGCTCGGATTTATTTACATCTGCTTTATTCATGTAGCACTCCTTTGAACTCTTTATTAATCTCAAAATTCATCATTGGGACCTCTTGAGTTTCTATAGCAATCATCATGGATTCCCCTATCAGCCTCCGAACGGCATGGGACCAAAGTGTTCTGCTACCGGTCCCAGCGCGGCAACCGGCAGAAAGAGCAGTGCCCCGATGATAAGAATCGTTCCCAATAATAGGAGGCTGAAGGTTGGGGTGTCATCCCGCAGTGTCCCCAGGCCGAAAGGACTCGATTTCTTTTCTCCGAGAGATGCGGCCATAGCTATCGGCGCGATAATCGGAATAAACCGGCTGAACATCATCACCAGGCCTGTTGCAATGTCCCAAGCTATGGCGGTAGGCGCAGGACTCGCATTATTCCAAAAACCGTAAGTGACCCCCAGCCCGTCAAAGGCCGAGCCGTTGTTGGCAGAGGCCGAGGAGAACTGGTACAGCATCTGTGAAAAACCATGAGCCCCTGGATTGCTTACGGCCTTGAGTCCCCAGCTTGTTGCAGCAAAGAGGCCGGTAGGGAACAGAATCATGAACGGGTGGATCAGCAGGGCAATCACTGCGAATTTAACTTCCCGGGCCCCGATTTTCTTACCAAGATACTCCGGGGTTCTTCCTACCATCATGCCGGCAACAAAGATTCCGACGATTATGTAAAGCAGCATGTTGATCATGCCTACGCCTTTACCTCCGAAAAGACAGTTCAGCCACATCCCCACCATGGGTGCTAGCGCGGCAAGCGGATTGAGGCTGTCAGCCTCTGCATCCACCGCACCGCAGGTCACGTCTGTCGTCAACGCTGCGAAAGTGGCGCCTGCCGAGGTGCCGAAACGCATTTCTTTGCCCTCCAGATTGCCGAGGTGCTGGTCTACCGGCAGGCCCGGAACTGCAGGCAGGGTCACTGTCCGTTTCCCTCCGGGAGCCGTGGCGCTTGGAACTTCATAGGTCCGCGCTATGGGATGGGCCGTTAAGCCCGGGTTAGGGTTCAGCGTGTCAAAGTAGACCGACCAGACTACGGTGCCGGTCATCAAAATCAGCATTACCGAAAATATGACAAGGCTATGCCGCATTCGGCCGAGCATCCGGCCGTACATCAGCACGAGAGCGAATGGGAACATCATCATGGCATAAGTGTTAAAAAAGTTCGAGGCTGCCGTAGGGTTTTCAAAGGGGTGCGCAGAATTCATACCGTAGAATCCGCCGCCGTTGGTGCCGAGCATTTTCATTGCCTCGAAAGCCGCCACCGGACCGACAACAATAGTCTGTTGCTTGACTTCGCCTTTATCAGTGGTCCCCATAGCTGCGGGTTCGAGCGTCGAAACCGAATAGGAGGTCTTCAAGGTCATCGGACTGCCCTGGATTATAAAGAAGAGCGCGAAGACAAAGGCCACCGGCACGAACATATAAACCAATACCCGCCACATATCCAGAAAGAAATTGCCTAACGATGCATCGCTGCGCAAAGCCCGTATGATTGCCACCAGCGCGCTTAAGCCGATTGCAGCCGATATAAAGAGATTGGCGATGCCGAAAAAAATCTGGCTGAAATTGGACAAATGCTGGTCCCCGGAATAGTGCTGCAGGTCCGTGTTCGTCATAAAGGACACAACGCTGTGAAAGATCGTGCTAGGGGCCAGGAGTGTCTTGTGATCGGGATTGAGCGGCATCCACGGCTGCAGCGCCAGAACAAGGTAGCCGAAGACGAACAGCAGGGTGTTAAATGTCAGCAGGGAGCCTACATACTGTTTCCAGTTCTGCGGACCGCTGTTCAGGCGTTTCTCGAACCATCCGAAAACGGGTAAGGGCCGGTATTTCCCGTCCATGACCCATGCCATATAGCGACTTAAAGGGAACGCGACAAGGGTCGCAGTTGCCAAAAGCGCAAATGGAAGTAACCACGTTTGCATAAACATTGTTTAACTCCTTTATTTAAGTGTTTTTGTGTATGTTCCCGGTAGTGTCAGAACCATTCCGGCCGCACAAGGGCCACAACCAGGTAAATGAATAGAAAGATTGCTACAATTGCTGTCAAATAGATCATTTACGTCACCTCAAGTTTTATATTTTCTCGCACGCTTTCAAGAACAAGAAACACAGCCCCATCCCTGCGATACCCAGCAGGAACATCCCAGGAAGCCAAATTGCAAGGTTCATTTTGTGTCCTCCTTCTTAAAAAAGTTTGCAGACCGTAAAATATTGTTCATATCCATCATCTCCTCAAATTGTAGTCTGATTTCAAACAGATCACAACCGCGCTTCTAATCCCCGGTATTTGTCAAAAGCAACGCGTAAGGTTAACACCCCTGCCTTGCCTTCAAATGCCCTTTCTATTAATTTCGCTGTCTGGTTGAACAGGAAGCGATGCCACCATTTCGAAGTTGCAATCACCGGCAACACAACTGTGACGACACTTCTCTCATGACGAAGACGTATGCCATCGACATATTCCGTAAGCGGCTCAAGTATCGAGCTGTTGGGAGACTCAAGGACAATCAACGGAATATCTATATCCTGCATTTTCCATTGGGTCTCGATTCTGTCCTTGTCCGAAGGATTAAGGAGTATGTGGACCGCAAAAATATTTCCGGAAAGACGTTTTGCATACCGGATCGCGTTCATTACTGTCTTGTCCACACCGGACACTGGAACGACCACGAAACGATTTCCATCCTTTGGATCAAACATTACGTGCCCTGCAACAGCCAGTTGAGACACACCAGGTACGTCGAAAAAGCTGTACCGGGATTGTGAATGTATCATATTTTTTCACCTTCCGAATAAATGGAAGAGCATTTTCAGTGCCAGATGGATTGCTGAAATGAAGATATTGAATTATTGGGAAAATGTGGCTTTAGTCAAAACGTGTGAAAGACGTATAGACTAAAAAATTAAGTAGTCGACATTAAAAAATTAAACATGGAAACTCATGCAAGGTTTGAATTTGCCTGAGCTTTTATTGAATCATTCCGAAGGTCTCTCAGTACCTGCTCATCAATGGTCCGGAATGGCGGTCTAACCCTATTTTGCCAATGCCTGCGATGCTCTGCTGAAAACTATGTCCCGTACATAGCCTTCTGCGGTGTCTCCGGTATACTGGGTATTCGACTGTATTCTCACTCCTTGAACGCCGGGAGGAGGCCCATTGAAAAATTCTCTGTAATCCTCGTAAATATTCCTCTTAAGGGTGATCCATTTGCCTGTGTCGGCAGGGCCCGACTTTACTACTATTACTCTAATTGCAAGATTTACCGGCCACCCAATGGATTCATCGACAACCGCCCCTTCAGGAGCATTTGAATCCCAGACATAGCTCAGCACGCTTCTGTTTTCAAACGCAACAAGCAGTTGCAATGCCTGATCATTATGTCCTTTCTTGCGCACATCCCCCAGCAGAGGCAGCCGCACGGCATTCCACCTCCAACTGATATAAGGATAGTCAGCCGGAGCAACCTGCAATTTACGCTCTAAGGAAAAGGACGCTTCTCTGCACTTGATGTGAAGAATTTGCCCGTTGCTCTCAGGGACGATGCCTGCATCCGCCGTACCGGTCAGAACACTGAGTTTCCATGAAGCGGGTAAGCTGTTTTTTTTGAGCGTACCCTCAAAACCTACTGCAAGTGTGGGGGCATCATATGCCTTTACATATCCGGCAAGTACGAGGACTATTATGAGCGGATACGTCCATTTCATCATTGCGATAGCGGCGCAAATGCCGAAATTTTTTTATAATCCGGCGCAGCTCTTCCATTGAAGAAATCACATGCGGCAAAATATCTGAGGTCCTCAAGCCATAGTTTCATATATGCAGTATCTTTAATAACACGTTCCACGAAGAATGCCGGATTGCCGAAAAGCGTGAGGAGCGGCCCGGACAGTTCCGACGGGTCCCTGAAACATTCCCAATCGCATCTTCTGCACTCAGCTTTTTTATCGAGCTTTTTGAAATCAAGCTCCCAGAATTTGCCGAGATTGTCTGTACCCCGGTAGCCGCAGGGATAAGTATTGCCGTCACTTGCATTGACGAAAAAGAATTCAATGCCGCCCCTGCAGGAAAAGCAGTAGCTTTCATCGAGAGTGTATTGCCTCATGAGCGAGTAAAGAGACGTCCTCGGCGAGAATATCCGTATTTTTGACCGGTATTCGGGGATAGTATCGAAAAGCGCCTTGAATAACAGGGTGCGCTCCTGCCTGCTGAACTGAATAAGTGAAGCCCCTGATGTGGCCCCGTATACTGCATCCAGTCCCCCGGCGTCATCTGCATTAACGCTCATGGGATAACAGGCATTGGCAATGGTAAATCCAAGATCGATTACCTTACGGTAAAATTTTTCGAATGCCCCTTTAAACGCTTCATAGAACTGCAGGGAGCTCGTTTCGGCCGGACCGTGAAACACTCCTCCGGTATTCCTGTTTATACCGAGGTTCGCAGAAGGATAGATCCCGTATTCGCTGAATATGGGCAGGGCCTTTTCTATGCCTTCAATAACTCCCGGCAGTCCCCGCATCGTTTCATGCAAAAGGGGGACAGCAGAATCGATGCTTATCCAGAACGTATAAAGACCGGAGGCTGCAACACCCTCTGCAATCCTCCTGATCCGTGAGTAAAAGTCAGGCTTATCCGGCTGCATGAATATAAACCCGTTTGTGCCGGTCCTCGTGTATTTGATCCCGGCTTCACCGGCATACCTGACAAGCTCCATAACATCATCAAAGAAAAGAAACGGCTCTCCTCCGGTGAAGGAAATAGCATTCACGCCGTTTTCTGCAGCGTGGTCGATCATTCTCTTGACCGTGTCGAGTTGGAGTGTTGAACGTCTGAACGGTTCAGTGACTCTCATCCCGCACTGGGGGCACCGCGCATTGCATTTATCAGTGTACTGGATGATAAGTTGCCCGGGCACCCTGTTGCTGAGAAGCGGAAAAAGAATATGTCTTATACCTCTACCGGGTTTCCCTGTGCGGGGCATGGCTCTCCACTTATAGAATTGGTCCGGAGTATGGTACAGTATGCTTCGTTGGCATGGATTCCGCTGTTTTCGGTAAAATAACGCGCTTCCATCCCCATCCGGGATATGCCTAGCTTGTCGTTTAAGAAAAAGGTCATGGCGTCAATCAGTGCCGGGCTGCTGTGGGCCTTTACGACTATGCCTGTTCTGCCATCCAGAATCAGCTCTTTCGGTCCCCCTTCGTCGGAGACAATAACCGGCAGACCGGATGCCTGTGCCTCAAGCACGACATTGCCGAATGTATCGGTAGTGCTCGGAAAAACAAAAACATCCGATGATGCATAGGTGGTATGCAATTCCGCACCTGACAGGAAGCCGGTAAACAGCACCGGATACCCTTGCAGCATCTGTTCAAGCTCCTTCCTGTAGGGGCCGTCACCCGCGATAATTAAATCGCATGTATGCCCGGCATCTATAACAGCCATAAAAGATGTGGCAAGGATCTCAATATTCTTCTCTTTTGAAACCCTGCCGACATAAAGGAATTTGACGGAATCACCCAACCCGTACCTGCGCCAGAGGTAAGGGTCTTTCTTTAAAGGAGAGAATATATCCGTATCCACCCATCTGGGCAGCGGTTTCGCCTTCCCGGCTGCAAGCCCTTTTTGAACAAGCTGCTGCCTCGTGCTTGACGAAGGGACCATCACCTCTTCCATAAGATTGTAAAACCATATCATATAATTCCAGGCAACATTTTCCAGAAAGGTGTCGTTGGTCAGGCTCTTCACGTACTGAGGGATATTGGTGTGATAGGTGCCTGATATGGGTATATACATGAGTTTGGCAATGAACAGGGAAAGAAGACCGAGCGTCCCCGGCGTGCTCACGTGTATTCTGGTGAATTCTTCCCTTTCGAAGTAATCTATTATATCGAGGATTGGCGGGAAATGGAGCTTTAGATCCGGGTACTCCGGAAGAGCGAAGTCGCCGATGGATTTGAAGTTCATTACTCCCTCTTTGTAGCCCGTTTCGTCATGGGTTGAAGTGATGACCACTAACTCTATCCCCTGATTTCTTGCTGTCTCGATCAGTCTTTTTATGGTAATCGCAACCCCGTTGATTTCATGGAGCGTATCGGTAAAGAGTGCAATCTTCTGTTTGCCTCCCGGTTTGCTGTCCGGCAGGAACTCCTCTTCAAGGGACTTAATCAGCTGCTTGCTTCTGTGCTGGTGATGGAAGGAAATATAATAAGGAGATGCGAGGAGATGGACGAAGCCTATGGTGCTCAATGAATTTGCAATATTCAGAATGCCCGCCGACAGCTGCATTCGGGTCAACCGCTCAGTATATATGTATATGAGCCTGTTTGCAAGATAGCTCGTTACCGTAAACACCTTCCTGTTTATACCGGCCGTGTTGATGGTTTCGAGGAATTTGGCATCGTTCAACAATAGCCTGGCTTCCCGGTCAAGGATTTCTTCAAACGTTTTTCCGTCATAACCGCTGTATATCTCAGGGATGTTTTTCCTGATAAGGAGATTAATTTTATCAAAGAGAGACGACTTCTCCTGGTCCGCATTGAACACCCTGTTCAGCAATGCGCTGATGAATGGAAAAGAATTGCCTTTCCTTGTATCAAAACGCTCCTTGAAAAAACGGTAGCCGATGCCGTAAATGCTGTGAGCCAGGGTCAACGCATCGCCGTCGTCTCCGGCAGCCCATGTCTTTTGTTCCTTAATCGACTTGATAAAATCCTCCAGGGTCTCTCCGCTTTTTGACGCTGTATATGCCCTTCCGACGAAGAAACCGCTATGGTCGTCAGAGCCTGCGACGACCGACTTTATCCAGGGGAATTCTCCGTGGGGGACAATGCCGTGCTTATTGGCAAGATGTTCCATCTTTTCCCTGGTAAGCGAAGAAAGCATCTCAGCAATCAGCCTGCTGTAGCGTTTGGCCCTCGAGCCGTTTTTCGTCTCAAATACATCAAAAAGGAGGAGCAGTTTCTCTATCGTCACAACAGAGAGCCGCTCGTTCATGTCATAGAGAGGGTGGGCGATATAGTGCACGATATTGTGCTGCCGGAGGTATCCGGTAAGGTCATAAATATTTGTCCTCAAATGCATCAGATCATTAAAAATATCTTCATTAATGTCTAGGGCGACCGCATGCAGTTTGCTCCCGTCATCGGGAAGGTAGGTTGTCATTTCAGCGCTTATGAAGGCGTCGGGGAGATGGGCTATTTCAAGAGCGCCGCTAATGGAGTTATGGTCTGTTATGGTCACATAATCCATCTCCTTCTTTTTGGCGGTATTGTAAATGTACATCGGAGATGTGTAGCTTTCGGGACAATTAAACTTTCTCAGCGCCCACACTGAGGGCTTGTTGGAATGGCTTGAATGCACATGCAGGTCAGCCTTGTAAAATTTGGCCATGCATTATTTATAGCAAAACAACGTTACCGGCATATTACAGGAATGTTATCTTTCAGTTAACAATAATAAAGCAACAAAGCCGGAAGCGTCGGAGAGTCAGTTTACTCTTTGGTCCCCAGTTCTTTTCTCAGCCATGCCTCAACACGGCTGTTAATAGGGTACATGTTGAAATACGCTTTGTCTTTGTTCTCTTCGATTGCTCCAAGCAGCAACTCCCGGGGGATTTCGTCTATTTTTGCCAGCGTTTCGGCAAAATCCATTGCAGTGTGGCGCATGAGAAAGAGCGTCGCGTTATTGTCCGTTGTGTCGATATAGAATACATAGCCCTTGATTTGGTCCCTGTACTCGGTCCCCTCGTCCGTCAGTTTGCTCCGGGGCTCCATCAAATCCTTGGGCTGGAGGTCCCACAGTATGTGGTCAATAATATACGGTTCTTTTTTTATCTGGCCTAATGACAACATCTCGTCATACATCATTATAAACTGCCTCCTTATACTACAGGTAATAGGTTATGGGTGGATGGGTTATGGGCATTATCTATTCTTATTTACGCATGGCCTATGGGGCCATCCGGATTGTTTTCCCGGTAGATCCCGGCTGCAGTCGTACCTATATCCTCAAGCATCTCCGTGACGGCTATATTCAGTGTCTTAAAAGGTACCTTCAAAGTGTCCGCAACCTGAGGCAACGGGACACCCTTCCCGAAATACATCTCTGCGATGAGCACCTTAAGAGCATCATCTTCAATAAAATGCTTCAGCTCGGGATCCTGCACATCTACCATGCTGAATGCCTCGCTGAAGCTCAACCCGTTTTCCATGCCTTTTCTGATTTTTATCATGGCATCATCATAAATCATGCCCTCTTCCGGCGTATAGTCCTTATATTTAAAATCAGCCATAAAATTCCTTTCGGTCCGCGTAGTTACTTTTGAATTTACCATAGTTGCGCTGCTTTTAGCTAATATGGTCTATTCATATGCGAGAGCATAATAACATGTTTTCTAAGGTCATCGGAAAAAATCTGATGCTCGTCAAGGTCTGCCGCTGCGTCTTTCACCATAATGCGCGAGGGCAGTATTTTCTCTCCAAAGACAACTTTTACCCGCACCGGGCGAATAAAAAAAGCCCCCCTCGGGAGCACCCTGAAAGTCCCGTCAATGTAAGCAGGCACAACCGGCACATCCATTTCAAGGGCCAGCACTCCGATTCCCTTTTTAAACGGCATAACACTGCCGTCAAAAGAGCGGCCGCCCTCCGGGAATATGCAAAGGGACCTCCTGCTTTTCAAGACATATGAAGACAACTGCAGCGCCTTGTTCAGATAAATCTCAGCATCAATAGGAATGACATGGCCCATGCGCGCAAACCATGACTTAATCCCTCCGGTAAAAAACTCCTGCATCCCGAGAAAATAAAGCTTCCTGAAGGTGCTGAAAGGCACCGAGGCCGCAATAATAAAGCCATCCAGATAACTGGCATGATTGGGAGTTATAACAAAGGGGCCTTCTGCGGGTATGTGCTCCCGGCCCTCTACTTTGAGCCGGAACATAAGTTTGCAGAAAAGCTTCATTCCCATGACCAATGCGTACAGAAGGGCTAGCTCCGCAGTATGCTGTGCGTAACCGATTCTGTTTGCATCTGCCGGAGACGGCTCTTTGTCAAGAATAGCCTTCCATGATAGCGGGGCCCCTGCCCTGCCCGATGTATCCGCGCCCTGGTATGCTTTAAGTGCTGCAACTATATCGCCCACTGTATGCGCTTCTGAAATGAAAGCTTCAGGAAGCTCAGCAGCAAATACACCTTCCAAAGAGGCAATGAGTTCTATTTTCGTCAACGAATCAAAGCCGAGGTCCAGTTCAAGGTCATCTGAATTATGGATAATAACACCTTCCTCTGTGAGCGGTCTTAGGCACTCAACAACCTTCCTTCCCACAGGGTCTTCCATAAGCTGCCGGTCCTCTTCCCGTACAGCCTCTGCAGGATGACCCCGCTTACGAAAAAAGTCCTGCATCATGAAGCGCCTCAATTTCCCGAGTGGTGTGCGGGGCAGCGGTCCGGAGGAAAAGGTATATCCCCTGATCCTCATATACTCAGGCAATCCTGCGGACACCTCGCTTATCTTCCAACTGAGTTCATCATTTATATTCCCGATCGAGTGCTGTCTTGCATACTCAAAATCAGGCACGATTACTGCCTGGACTGCATCAACCGTTCCGTCATGCTCAATGCCTGAAACACATATCTCTTTTATCAGGGGTATTGCACTGTACTCCCTCTCAACGTCTTCAGGGTATATGTTTTTCCCGGAACTCAGCACAATAACTTCCTTCTTTCTTCCTGTAATAAAAAGATAGCCATCTTCATCAACATGGCCAAGATCCCCGGTAAAGAGCCAGCCAGCCTTTATGACCTCACGGGTCGCATCTTCATTTTCATAATATCCCTTCATAACCATAGGGCCTTTAGCAATAATTTCGCCGTCGTCCATTATCTTTATTTCGACGCCGGGCAGCGGTTTCCCTGCTGAACCGGGCTTCCTTTTCTTAATCGGGTTAAAAGTGATCACCGGCGCTGTTTCGGTCAACCCATATCCTTCGAGCACTGTAAACCCCAGGGCCTCGAGGTCGCTCATTACCTGGGGAGCAAGCCGCGCACCGCCGCTTGTAAAAAAATTTACCCCCCGAAAACTTTTGTGAACAGAGGCGAAAACAATACGCCCTATATTGAGACCGAATCTCCTTCTGAGCACGCCGGACAGCCTGAGCATGCCGAATAACACACCCGATAACACAACTCCCCTCTCCCTGATCCTGGACAGTATGCCGTTGCTGAGCATATCGAACAGCCGCGGCACTCCGACAAGCACCGTAACACCGTTTTCCTTTATTGCAGACAGCAGCTCGGGGGCCTTAAGACCGGGTCCGAAAGTGATCGTTGCTCCCAGAAAGAGGGGGACAAGAAAGGTGCACATAAACGGATAGGTGTGGTGCAGAGGGAGGACCGACAATACATTGTCGTTATGCGTCACCAAATCCACCCTAATCAACGCTTCGGCATCGGAACAGAAATTACCGTGGGTGAGCAGCACTCCTTTTGGTTTTCCGGTCGTCCCCGAGGTATAGATAATTGACGCAATATCGCCGGGAGCAACGGGATGATGGAATGATGGAGAGACGGAGCGACTAAGCGGCAAAATTGCTTTAGCGTCAAAATTAACTTCCCTTATCCCGGTCCCTTCTATCGCCTTTAAAAGATTGCTCTCTGTTTTATTACTGCAGAATGCTGTCTTTGTTCCGGAATCTATGAGAAGATTTCTAATCTCATCACTGCCCAGTTGAATATCTATAGGAACAGCGATACAACCGCACCCCACTGCAGCAATATAGGCTGCGCACCACTCCGGCCTGTTCTCCGATACAATAGCGATCCTGTCGCCCTTGTGAACGTCATAGTCAGCCAGCAAGGCCGTGATACTCTCAGTCAGTGAAAAAAAATCACCATAGCTCATTGTTTTCCATGAGCCGTCAAAAAAGCGAAACAAGCAATTGTCCCGATATTTTGCTATAGCAGACATGAAAACGAACGGGATGGTTTCAGCCATGTAAAAGCTTCAGTGCCCGTTCGTGCAGCGCCTTGCTTCCCGAGGCCAGAAGAGGAGCGCTACTGTCAAGCCCGGCGATGAGGTCTGCAATTGAGTTTCCGTCCATGTCGGTGAAGATGCCGCCGGCCTCGGTCACCATGAGCCAGCCACCGGCAAAATCAAAGCTCCTCGATGGCGAAGGGCTGACAAAGACACTTATGGCCCCATAAGCGAGATATGCCAAATCCAGGGCAGTTGCGCCCAGGCAGCGTGTCCTCCTGGCCTCGCCGAGCAGATTCATTATCCGCGGAATATCACGTACAGGACTCTGGGCCTCATACGCAACAAGATAGAGGAGGTCTTCCTGCTGTGTGGAAATCTTTTCACCGTTGAAAAAAGCCCCACCCCCCCTCTCTGCCCAAAACTCATCTCCGGAAAGGAGGTTTATAATGTAAGCTGCCGAGATGCTCCCTATAGTATCTCCCTCAGCAACAGCAATTGATGAGCAATAAAACGGGACACCGTTTATTGCATTTTTGCTGCCGTCGACCGGATCGATCAAAACCCTTTTGCCGCCCGTCATAATTTGCCTTGTCCCGACCTCCTCGGAAATAATATCCAGGGGTTCATGGAGATTTTCAAGAGCCCCGATAATGATATCCTCGGCCTGCTTGTCGATGGGATAGGTCTTGTCACCGCCGGCGCCTTTGCCCAGGGCTGCCGAAGCAAACGGCTTCAACCGTATTTCCCCTATCTCAAAAAACAGCTCTTTGCCGATCTTTCTCAGGCTCTTTATGTCCACAACCCGCTCCTTACTTTCAACAGCCAATGAAAACTCCCTGCGGCAGGACCGCAGGGAATACGCTCGCTATCCATTTATGTCAAAATCATACCACAAAATCGGCAGTTGCGTTAATTGACTGCAATTCAGACAGTACACGAGTTACGCCGAGCCCATACACAGTTGCTGTTCCGTATAAGCGGCGGGGCCGGCACAGCAGACTATTCGTTCGCAAAGAAAAATTGCCCCGTACTGTCTGAAGTGCAGTTTCATTGAGGGTAACGTTGACATAGTCCATCTCATTCAGCTATTCTACAAACAGCGGGGTGGAGCAGCCTGGTAGCTCGTCGGGCTCATAACCCGAAGGTCAGTGGTTCAAATCCACTCCCCGCCACCAAATAGAAAGGATGAAAAATCAAGGCTATCCGACGAAAGTCGCGATAGCCTTACTGCTTTCTGGAAGGGGGCCAACAAGACGGTAACAAGACGGTGGGTTCAAACCCCTCTCCTACACCAAAGACATGGGAAAGAAAAAAGATAAAAAAGAGCCTCCGATAGTCTCCTTGAATAAAGAAGAGCGGGAAGAACTATGGGATAACCTCTATCTAAAAGAAGAGGGTATCATTCTTGAGTTCTGTCTCGATACAAACACTGGCAGGCTCAAATCTCTTTCTGATAATTCCATCTATAATATTGATAGTCGTGAGCTACTCAGAACTAGGATTGAACTCAGGCCCGGCGATAAAGTCCTTTTTGCTCCTATTGAAGACCCGGATGGGAATGATTATGCGAGGGTGATCAGGATTATTGAGCTTAACGTTTAGTTTCATTAGGTTGCAACATGGTATGCCGTTTCTCTTCAAATCTGCCCTTTAGCAGTAACTCACACAAAAGTTCGCGAAGCTGACTCGCCAGTATAAACAGCAAGCTCTTCAACTCGTAATTTTAGCGGTAGGTTGAAAACTCCACCCGACTAACAAACGCGTTTCAATTAATTGCAACTGCGAGGAATGCCGCTAGAAATATGCAACGCGCCGGTTCACCGGCGGCGGGTCGAAGTCAGAACCAACTTCAGGACTTGAGATCATCCTTCTAAACCAGACGAATCCCTGGAGCGGGGAGAATCCCCCGCCGTCCGCGTGCAACCGGTTGTTAGCCGCCTTTTTGCTTTATCGGCTGTTAGTATGGCTAAAGGCGATCTTTGTTATGTCATCAACTAATTCAACCGATTCGTGTCCGAATTCCCAGGGAAATATTACTCGAACTATAAGGCAAAATTCGCTGCTATAGCCATACTTTTTTCTAATACTTCCCATAAAATTTTTGGCTAAATAGTAACTTGCACCTTTGTTCGCAAATGCAGTTTGCCCGCAAATTAGAAAAACTGGCTTTCCGCCAGATTGGGGGAAGAATTTAGCAAGAAGAGCGTATTCTTTTTCTCCATTTTCAAACTTATATGACTTTTTTTTGTTACTATTGCTAGACGATCATTCGCATCAGTATGCGAATTAACGTGTATATCATTGAAAAAGTGCGTAAGTATGTTTCTGTTCTTTCATTTGCATCGGGTCCGGCAATACATATTTCCGAAACCTTCCCAGGAGCCTCGATTGCTTTATCGAAAGGGGCTACTTCTACATTACATCCAATTCCGTGAATTACTTTGACTGCCTCAACCATACTATCAATATCGCCATGGCTCGTGGCGTTTTGTCCTCGATAATGGCCCAAAACGACTAAACACTCACCCCCAGGCTTTAAGCCAAAAAATTTAGCTTTGCGGTTGACAAATCGTGACCGTTGAATTTTTTGCCAAAACCATACCGCCCCACCAGTAATAATGCTGGTGACAATCCCTATAAGTAAATCTTGAAGTGGAGGGGAGATGAACATAAAATATTCCGCGTTAACGAGCCTTCAAAATGGAAATGGGCGGCTAACAATATTATTAAATGGTTTCTTGTTATCATACTCCAATCATACTCCAAGTGCTCGGCATGAACAAGAGTATGACATCTTTTGGGGATGTAACTATGTTTTCTAACTTGTTATCCACGCAAAAAGGGGTGATAACAAGTTTTCTTATTATCAGCATATCAAAGACACACCGCCTGTCATATTGCAACACTTCAAAGACACGTTGAAGAAGCGCTCAGTCCCTTCCCGGCAAGGATTTCCAATAGAATGTGAGACTCTTTATAACTGGCTGGAAAGTATGGTGTACGGGAAGAACAGAGTAATAATTTTCAACCTTTCTTAACCTTTCCAACAGGTGCGAGGTAGATGGCTAACTCTTCAGTCCCATCAACACCCAGAAGGATGTCTATCAACTGTTGATGATAGGCAGCAACTGCGCAGGTGCCTGCATGGATCGCCTCACAGGCGATATAGAGGTTTTGGCAGACATGCCCCGCATCAATGGCAATGACTTTGTGTGCGGCTATATCGTATCGCCACTCCATCCGATAGGGTATGGCAGTCCATATGAAAGTAACAGCAGACTTTCCGACGAAATCCTGGCCCAAGGCTGCCTCAGAGATCCGGGAGGACAAGTGTGCCGGCTGAGAAACCGGCAGTAGCTGATGTTCCACCGGCAGATAGCGATATATCCCCTCATCGAGCCCTTCAACATTAAAAACACAGAGATAGGTCTCAAATGCATGCCGACATCCTGCAGACGGAACGACTCTGAAGGCGTTGCCCGGAGAAGCAATCTTCCTGACACCCTGGGTCGCCCAGAGCAGAAAGGAAAGCTCTTTCAAAGTGAGCGGAACTGGACTGAAAACCCGGCGGCTCTTTCTGTTGGCAATTGCAGCAAAGACATCAATATCTGAAATGTCGGACAGTTTTTCAGCAGGAACAAGATTAATATATTGAGCTCCGGCAGGAATAGGTTTTTCGAGAGGTGGTGCGGCTATCCCTCTGTTCTGATCAGTATTATTGAAATCAACCTCCTGCCTTACTGTATCCTTCAGAAAGTCCCGGAACCTGTCTCGCGATGATCTATCCATGTTTGTTCTCCCTCTAATTTTGTCCCTTCCCTTTTTTTAGTCTGCCTCGATTCCAACTTTATCCATACTACATCGATAATAAGCATGGCATAGTTTCCATCCTACATCTGAGGTCTGCTGCCATCAGATTATTAGGTCTTTCATTTCATGTCGCTCAGTTGTCCAATCCTCGCAAGCAGATTTTTTGTCTCGTCGGAGAGGTGTCTAATATTCTCTTCCGTCAGCAGACCATGGCTGTGCAACATGATCACTTTAATACGAATGTTTGAACGTCGCCAGTCGTCAAAGCATTTGGCAATAATTTCATCGAAATCGAGTATGTGTTGGTAGAGTTTCTTGTACTTATTGCATTCTGACTCTTCTGCTGATCCAAGAATTTCCATTGCCTTGCGGTTGATCCTATCACACAAGGAGGAAAGCAGTTCTGCTTGAACACTTTTGAGGTATTTCCAGTCTTTTTCAGGAATTGCTGTTGCCATATATTATTTGTGCAAGCTGCCTTGTCGGAATAATTATATCATGCTGCAGGGCACTGAGTGCATATTCCTCATTCCAGCTACCCTTTCAGATTTTAAGCGCCGCCTGAAAAACGCGGTGAATCGATTTCTCCCAGCACTCTAAAACTTGATAACAAGTATCAGTAACCGAAACCTACGAGGACTTCAGGGTGAAACTTATCAAGTAGTCCAATTGATCTGAACGCCTTTCAGCCTTTGCGATGTCCTTTCTGAAGTCATTCCTATCAGTTTTCTGCAATGAGTGAAAGATTTCCCCAGAAACAATTGGCAATAAGCGGACGATTCTTCAAAGCCTTCGTAAACAAAGAACACCGGCTTCAGATGCAAAGCGAGCCTTAGCATAAGCGATCGAGAAAATTCACGCAGTCGGCGAGGGCTCATGCCTCACAGCGACAAACACGCCGCTTTTGTCAGACTGCAAGCCGTTGTTAGGCCTCTCAGCACCCGAAAGCTTTTGCTAAAACTAATCTTGTTTTTTCTCCCTTATCTTCTGCTCTCGATCTCTTTGTTAAGAAAGCTTTCCCTTCTTTTTCCAGAAAGTCTTTGAAGAGCGAGCATCGCGGGCTCATCCGTACCTGGTAATCCGCACGCCGCTCGATAATGCCTGCGCTTGTTTCCGTGTTGTCCATGCCCGTTACTGCTCCTTTCTTTTTTATATCAGCATGGCATTACTGGGGCGTGTCCGGCAGCTTACATTGCCACTCACTGCTGGACTATCCGCATCATAAAAACGTAACAGCTTATCTTTCCATTCTTTTGCGTACTCAACGCCGATACGTTTACTTCTTTTTATCCGCAGTCGTATTCGGGAACCTGAGAGAAGATACAACCTGTCGCCGCATAGATCCATGCTATGGTAAGATCGGGTGATTTTGAGAGCGCGCGTGAGTTTGCCAGGGCCGGAAAGATCAGCTTGCCACTCATCGAGAGGTTCGGCCGCGCGGATGAGCACGGCCTGTGCTTTGCCAGTTTTACCCACGACAATATTGAACATGTTGTACATCCCGTAGATGAGGTAGACGTACGCATGACCAGCAGGGCCGAACATGACCTCGGTCCGTTTTGTCCTGCCTTTAGAGGAGTGGGAAGCAAGGTCATCGGGGCCGAGATATGCTTCGGTTTCTACGATGCGCGCCCGGTACTCCTTGCCCCGAACACGATGCACGAGAATTGTTCCGATCAAAGCGCGCGCAAGCTTGATCGCGTCTTGATGAAAAAATGACCGGCCGAGCTTTTTCATGAGCACTGTTATCTTACCATCAAAAACCAGAATGTTGATTACATAACGTCAATCTTCTGTCTGTGAGTTATAGTACGACCGGAAAGCATTATACCTGGTGAAATTTGAAGATCGAGATTAGTCGGTGAATGACTCACCCCTATTGCAAATCATCTTTCTGTCAGGGGCTCGCTATCGCAAAGAATTTTGATATACTTTAGTGATAGATAAGAGTATGGGAGGATCATGCCATGACAGACCACTCAACGACTTCACATTTACCTCTCGATCATGAGAGTATCTTAAATGCACTTTTTAAAGCGATAGATTCAGCAGCGGAGGTCGATAAAGAGCTTCAGGGATCGACGAGACTTTCCTTCCATTTGGAACGCATTAAGGATCTGGCCGATCAATACAGGGAAGTGGCCTACTGATATTCAGAATTTGCGTTGCAAATGTTGTCGACATTTTGTGCCACGTTGATTTAGATAGTGTGCGCTTTCTTTACTACCAGCAATGAGTATTCTTCAGTGTAATTAGTTTTTGCGCACTTATTGGTGTTATCAGTATCCATTGCTGAAAATGTCTGATAACTTCTTTTGAGGTGGTATCGGTAAAGGGTTCTCCACGCATTTCACACGGAGGGAAATCTGATCCCTATCCTCGTTCAATTTAAGAGCTCATTTCAGTGTATATCAGACTCGTAAAGTTACGGGGCAAACCCTCGGTCACAAAAAAAAGATGTTAGTGAGACTTTCTGTGAGGATCAAATATTTTCGCCCGCTTTAAAATTGTGAGTATCGTAAGAATTCGATCAATAGGAGATTCTGCAACTTTAGGAGTGTCTGCTACGCTGTTAAAATTTACTGCTGCGATTTCGCAGATGATTGCTCTAAGAACTGTACTTGTCTGGGTCATTGCTCCTCCTCTTTCTCATTGAAAAAGCAGGATTAATGATGACCCCTAGCGGCTATTAGAATCAATCAACTTTGTTACGTATAGCTTCCTGAAATGCGCACAGCGGCGTTTTCACCACATGAGCAAGGTTTCAAGTGGAAAGAAATACTTGCACTTCTGTGAAAAAAGGCATGGCACAGTTTTAACAAACCTCTGCTACTATTCCTGCCAAAATGGTTTGATAGAGCGGACTCGCCATTTTATGATATAAGAAGAATTGAGATCGATTATCAAATCATGTTAAATTTATTGTGATGAGACTGATTCTTATTGTTATATGCATCCTTTGGCCCTTTGTATCCCGGGCTGCGGAGGAGGTTGTAACTCTTGATACGCGTCCTGGCGTAACCATGAAGCTTTTGGTAAGCTATCCTGAAAAGCCCTCTCACGCGGCCCTGCTGATGTTTCCCGGAGCAGAGGGCTACAACCAGTTCAGCATTTCTGATGGCGAGATAAGAAAAGGCAATAACTTTCTGGTCAGAACTATCCCAGCCTTTACCAAAAGAGGTTTTGTTGTTGCAGTTGTAGATACGCCTTCGGACATGCCGAAAGGCATGGATGATAGTTTCAGGGCGTCAAAAAGTCACCTTCAGGATGCGATGCAAGCAGTGGACTACTTGTTTGCAAAGGGATGCTCTTCTATATACCTTGTTGGCACCAGCAGGGGCACAATCTCTGCAGCATACCTGGGGGCTGAGATGAAGCACGATGGGATCAAGGGGATTGTTCTCACATCGACAATGCAATACTCCAGGTTCTTGCGGTGGATTCCTATTGAGAAGACACCCTATCCGGTACTAATCGTCCATAATTCTGATGATGAGTGCAAGACAACTCCCTATGCTGATGCCAGTTCGTTACCAAAGAAATTTAAGGGCAGTCCCAAAGCCACTTTTCAAGGGGTGAGCGGCGGGCTTCCTCCACAGTCTGATTCCTGCAAGCCGTTGAGCGCCCATGGTTTTTTTGGCATTGAAGACCAAGTAGTGACGATAATTTCTGATTGGATAAACCATTAAATACTTATTCTTTTTTAATTAGATTTGGTCTTTTATCTGTCAAAACCCCTTTTATTCTCTTCAATTTTTATATGGACAAATAGAGATTATTGAGAAAAAGCCTCGCTGGAAAATTCCTTCCTGAAATCGACACCGATAGCTATTTGCTGAATATGTTTAATACTGGAAAAAACTATCAAAAACTGGATTCCGCGATGCTACTTATACTCCTCACCCGAGACGACTTGCGAAGAATATTGAATTCCGAAAATAATAAACGGATTCGCAGATTTGTCGGTAGCGTTTATAACTCCCCATACTGTGCAGCGACCAGCTCTCCCTTAAAATGGCAACTTCTATCCGAAAGACGCATTTTTCACTTCGTCTCAAACGAACAAATTTCAGGGATGGCGGCCATCTGAACTCTGCACCGACAAACACTCAGCAGCGCCTTCTTATCAAAACGCTCGAATTCCGGAAATAACTATCAAAACTGGCTTCTCAATTTTTCTGGCCGGAAACACACTTGATCGTTATAACAGATTGGATATTTTTCAACGTTAATATAGGATTGCCAACATCAGTTTTTGCAAACGTGCAATAAGAAAAGCCGCTATTTTGCATAGAGGCAAAAACACGTGGATTAAATTTCTTTTTAAATCAGAATGTTAATTTTGGCATGGATAATGCAATTATTTTAGAGGCAGATACAGTAAAGAGGGTTTGAAAAATAAGTGGAAAAAATAAATTAGGGGTTTTTGAAAACTATTGGAATCCCTGTTGGGAGCGTGCCAATGCTTAGTGGTATAAATAAGGCAAACAAGTGCACATGGCTTCCATATCCCGTTGCCGCAGCTACAGTTGCTGTTGCGGCCTTTCTGAGAGTTACAATTTCTGAAGGTCTTGGAAGGCGTACTCTTTGTGTGCCATTTCCACCAAAGATAATATGACAGATGCAGGATAATAATTGATGATGAAAATTTCGAGTTTTAACATGAAATCTTTCGCGACACTTGCTGACAAAGTACTTGACAGGGTCATGACATTCAACATTTGTCTGTCATTTTGGCTGAATATTCTTATAGCTGAAATCTTTACTTTTGCAGTAGTTTCGATTATGAGCATTCACTTTTACGGCAGGGTCCGTCCGGATTATGTTATTACGGGAGCTGTTACTGCACTCCTGGTATCCCTTGTAGTACTTTCTGCTATGTTATTCATTTTTAAAAAGTTGATGGCAACGACAGAGAAATTTGCAGAGTCAAATGCCATGCTTGAAACTCTGATAAATACTATACCGGATCAAGTATTTTTCAAGGATACGGAAGGCAGAATAAGGATAGTCAACAGGACAACTGAAGAATATCTGGATCATAGCAAAGAAGAACTTATCGGCAAGACAAACTCTGATATTATGCCTCCAGATTCTGCTGAAATGTGTGACAGAAGCGACGCTGAACCGCTAGCGCAAAGGCGCCCTATCAGAGGTGAAGAACATATGTTCGTCAAGGGCAAGGGGATAAGGTATCTGGATGTTATTAAAACCCCCGTTTATGACAGTGAGGGTAATGTTAGCGGACTTTTGGGCGTAGCAAGAGATATCACTGAGATGAAAAATTCCGAAGATGCAGCAATAAAGAGTGAGAGACGGTTTCATGCTATTTTCGATGCGGCACCGATAGGTGTTGCTATCGTTAATACAGACAGGCAGTTTATGTATTGTAATGTGTCATTTCAAAAGATGCTTGGCTACAGCATGGAAGAACTCAGCCATATGACCGTTTCTGAAGTCAGTTATCCAGAGGATGATGAGAGAAACCTGCAGTTTTACCCTTCGATGATGACTGGTGCAACGAGCAACTTTACCATGGAAAAAAGGTATACGCACAAAGATGGCTCTGTAGTCTGGGGCAACTTGACAGCCGGGGTTGTAAAAGAAGGGAATGAAACGCTATTTATCTATGCTTTAGTGGAAGACATAACTAAGAGCAAACAGATACAGGATACTTTGAAAGAAAGCGAGGAGCGTTATCGTATGCTTTTTAATGCCGGCAATGACGCTATAGGAGTCCATCGGATAGGTAAGGATGGGAAACCGGATAGATTTATCGAAATCAATGACATCTCTTGTCAGAAATTGGGATATACCCGGGAAGAGCTTCTCAGTTTGTCGCCTCTTGATATAGACGATCCTGAATGCCACTTGGACATTGAAGCGATTGGTGTACAGCTCAAAGAAAATAAGCATGCCTCATTTGAGAGTGTTCACATCACAAAAGGAGGCAAAAAAATCCCTGTTGAAATCAATGCCACCTTATTTAATTATCTCGGTGTCCCTACGGTGCTCTCTATTGCGCGCGACATTTCTGAGCGCAAAAAGGTGGAAGCGCAGATACAGCGATCTTTAAGGGAAAAAGAAATTCTGCTGAGGGAGATACATCACAGAGTGAAGAATAACCTGGCGGTCATATCCAGTCTTCTTAGGCTGCAGGCAGTGGGAGCTAATAATGAAAGTCTAAGCGAGGCCCTTGAAGAAAGCCAGCAGCGCATCAAATCGATGGCACTTGTCCACGAACATTTATACCAGGCAAAAGACTTTTCCTGCATCAACTATAAAGACTTCATTGCTGAGATAGTTAAGCAATTAGAATCAATTTATCATAAATCTAATAGACCAATAGTAACTAAACTCAACCTTGAGGACTTGACCCTTGACATTGACTCCGCCATTCCATGCAGCTTAATAATAAACGAACTTATTACAAATGCATACAAATATGCCTTCCCTGACAGCAGAAGCGGGAAGCTAATCATCAGCTTTGCAAAGAAGGATGATGCATATATCCTGGCAGTCAAAGACAACGGCATTGGCCTTCCGGAAGGTTTTGATTATAGAAAGTCAACCACATTAGGATTGCAGATAGTCAATGTCCTATGCAAACAACTCAGGGGCACCCTGCAAATGCGGTCGGACGGAGGGACAGAAGCAGTTATTACGTTTAAGCCTGTGGCGAATCAATATGGAAAAGAAAAAAGTACTTATAGTTGAAGATGAAGGGTTAGTAGCCCTAACGATAAAAAAAGATCTGGAGCTCATGGGATATGATGTTGTTAACATATTTGCTTCAGGAGAAGAAGCACTTGAGGGCATAGAGGCTGCAAACCCTGACCTGGTATTAATGGACATAAAGCTTCAGGGTAAAATAGATGGCATAGAAACAGCCAATGAAATATCCAAACAATATGATATTCCTTTCATATATCTTACTGCTCACTCTGAGGATGAGACGCTTCGGAGAGCGAAGAAAACTGAGCCGTATGGGTATCTTCTGAAGCCGGTCAATGAAAAAGAATTGCATATAGCCGTCGAAATAGCACTGTACAAACACAATCTCGACCGCAAACTGCATGAAAGTGAAGAACAATATCGTTTACTTGCGGAGAATATGGAGGATGTGATTTGGGAATTTAATATTATTACGGGTCGTTTTACCTTTGTGAGCGCTTCTGTTCAAAAGATGCGAGGCTTCACCCCCTGGCAAGCAATGCAACAAACAATGAAAGCCACATTTAGCCCGGAATCCTATAAGACGTTTATGGAGGGGCTGAGACGCCGTGTTATCGCCTTTTCAGCCGGCGATATCTATTCAACCCGGATACAGACACATTATTGGGATCAAGTACATCAAAATGGTTCTATAGTGCCTACCGAGGTAGTGACTACGCTGCTATCGAATAATAAGGGCCGGCCGACTGAACTATTGGGAGTAAGCCGTGACATCACCAAACGCAAGCAGGCGGAGGAAGAGGTAAGAAAAGTTTTCCAAGAACTGAAACAGAGCAACGAGGCTTTGGAGCAATTTGCTCGTGATGCGTCCCACGATCTGCAGGAACCGTTAATTTCAGTGGCGGTTGGCTTGAAACTTCTGAAAAGGAAATGCAAAGGCGCTCTTGATCCGGAAGCCGAAGATTATATTAAACAGTCGATAGACCACGTAACTCATATGCAGACACTCATTAAGGAACTGCTGGATTATGCACGCATGGGCACCCATAAGAAGAAGTTTGCACTGGCCGACTGTTCGACCATTCTTGACAGGGCGCTTGCCAATTTAAAGGGGGCTATTGAAAAAAATGAAGCGACAGTAACGCGTGCTTCTTTGCCTGAGGTTATGTGTAATAGCACCCAAATGACCCGGCTATTCCAGAATCTTATCGGCAATGCAATAAAGTTTCGCGGCAAAGAACCACTTCTTATCCATGTCTCTGCTGAAAGCAAGGGAAAAGAATGGGTATTCTCAGTTCGTGACAATGGTATTGGTATAGAGCCTAAAGACATTGAAAATGTTTTTAAAGTTTTTCATCGTTTTCACCATAAAGAAGAGCGTACCGGAAGCGGTATCGGCTTGGCGACGTGCAAGAAAGTAGTTGAGCTGCACGGTGGCTGTATATGGGTGGAGTCGAAGCCAAACAATGGTTCAACTTTTTATTTCACAATTCCAGACGGAGATGAGTCGGATAAAAAACAAGATGTTTAACCAGCTTCCAGCAAGTTGCGGGTGTGCGGAGTATAAGTCGAAAGTGATAACAGCTTAGGCCCTTATTTTTTGCGGACTTGTGGCTGAAAGAAACGCTCTCAGGTCTTTCAAAAACCGTTTATTTCCGATCGAAGTGTTGATAGAGTTGCGGGTTCCTGAAACTGTTGGCTCCTTGGGTGAAGATGTCGTAGGCATGCCTTTCGACAGCGTTCATTTCCAGTCGTACTGTTGAGAAAATTGCGTCTTCCTGCAACTATCGATTGGTCGGTGAATCAGGTGCCCGGCGCTCAAAAATATCGCATCACTCCTCTCAAGGTATCCATCGATGAAGGTTTCTTCCGGCATTTCACATGGAGGCAAATCTAATCCCAATGCTCACTCAATAGAGGAGTTCATTCCGGCGTATGGCAGATGCGTAAAGTTTTGTCCCGTAATCTTCAGTTATGATAAATCGAAACTTTCGCGAACTTCTGTGAGTATCTGAGCTGTAGCCGACACATCTCCTCAAAAAAGAGACGTTCATCCCAGACCCCCCAAAGATGGTAAACCGTTGCTTGTTGAAGTCTGTCCTGCCTCGACATTGAAAGCCGAGAGACTTTGCTGAACATCGAGCATCGTGGTCCAGTCGCGCAATCCAGGAATTCTCAACCTCGTCCTGTTATGTTGGGTGTTTCACATGAAATTAGTACCATAACACGAATGATAATTTTCTCAGTTCCTATTACTTTCCGCTGGCAAATCTGACGCCCATTTCAAATGCTTTCTCACAATCTTTTGGAAATATCTCCTTCCGCCTCTCCGCTTTTTTCACAGGATCAAACCGGGTTGATAGTACCTTCGAATAATCATCAAACTGACAAGTATCGAAGCTACACATATACTCAGAAGCCCCATATATCCTCTTCAGTATCATTGCATGCCGCTCGAAGTCTTGGATGTACCCAAACTCCTGCATCATCTTCTCCGTGAGACCCATCGTATAGATAAAACCCGATTTAATCTTCCTTGGGAAAAGCGACTGCGGAGGATCAGTATATGTTGAATACGGAAACAATAAACGTTCCATGAATGATTTCATCTCCCCAGAGACAGTACCAAAGTAGATAGGGGAACCCAGGATGACGGCATCCGCTTTTTCAATCTTGCTGAATATTAGTGTCAGGTCATCCTCGACGGCACACCTGCCATAGCTTTTACCACCTATAGTTTTACATGCAAAGCAGCTTATGCACCCCTTGAAGTTCATATCATACAGATGAATGAGTTCTGTCTTGGCTCCCTTCGAGGCAGCCCCTTCAAGAGCCTTCTCAAGCAGTGTTGCTGTGTTCCACTTTTTCCTGGGACTTCCATTAAATGCCATAACCTTCATTGTCATATCTCCTTTTTTTATATCCGAGGTTATTTTCCTGCTCCGCCTCAATGCCTCTTCCAAGTCTAAATGCTACCACTGCCCGGCCGCAAACTATTTGAAGCCCAGGACAGGATGCGGACTGTAGGGCTCCTCGAAAGAAGCAATCTCTTCCGGCGTAAGATGTAGGGATAGAGAGGCAGCGGCGTCCGATAGATGATGGGGCTTCGTAGCGCCGACGATTGGTGACGTAACCGCTGGTCTGCTGAGCAGCCATGCAAGCGCTACCTGAGCGTGGGGCACTCCACGTTGTTCTGCGATGCGTCCCAAACTGTCGACTACTTTGCGATCAATTTCCTCGGTATGGGAGTATAGCTCTTTCCCAAACTGGTCAGTTTCATAGCGCCTGGTACTTACTTGCCAAGGGCGGCTCAGACGGCCGCGTGCTAGAGGACTCCATGGAATGACGCCTATGCCCTCGGATTGGCAAAGGGGAATCATCTCGCGTTCTTCTTCGCGATAAAGCAGGTTGTAGTGATTCTGCATGGAAACAAAACGGGTCGAGCCGTGCAACTGAGATAAATAGAGCGCCTTGGTGAATTGCCAGGCATACATGGAAGAGGCTCCTATATAGCGGACCTTGCCGGATTTTATCACGTCGTTCAACGCATCGAGAGTTTCCTCGATCGGTGTTTCGTAATCCCAGCGATGAATTTGGTAGAGATCCACATAGTCGGTCTGCAGACGACGGAGACTTTGTTCGAGTTCGAAAAAGATGGCCTTCCGGGACAGGCCCCGGCCATTTGGCTCGTCGCGCATTATACCCTGGATCTTCGTGGCTATGACGACGTTTTCGCGTCGGGTGTTTGCTTTCAGGAATCGCCCTAGAACTTTTTCGCTTTCGCCCCGCGAATAAACATTAGCTGTGTCAAAAAAATTGATCCCGAGGTCGAGGGCTTGCCGCAGAAAAGGCTGGCTCTCCTCTTCGTTAAGAGCCCAGGCATGACTGCCGGGTGTAAGTTCGCCTGTGGCAGGCGCTCCGTAGGTCATGCAGCCTAAACAGATACGGGAAACTTTGAGGCCGGTATTACCGAGATTTACGTAGTCCATTGTATCTCCTCCACAGGAATACAGATTTTGCCATCGCCAGGTAATTAATTTTTTCCAGATTCGTCGAGTTCTTTGAAAACTTCTTTCGCTGCAAACAGTCCGTTAAGCGCCGCAGGAAAGCCAGCATAAATTGCCATTTGCATAATCACTTCGACAACTTCTTGCCGAGTGCAGCCAACATTTAGTGCTCCATTAATGTGAACCTTCAGCTGTGGTACTGCATTACCAAGTGCTGTAAGCGCCGCAACGACGGCAATTTCACGAGACTTGAGATCAAGGGCAGGCCGAGAGTAAATATCTCCAAATGGGAACTCAATCAGGTAGCGCGCAAAATCAGGTGCTATATCTTCCAAGCTTCTTATAACGCGCTCACCTGCCTGTCCATCAACCTCTTTAAGCTTTTCCCAACCACGCTCATAACGATCCTGATTATTCATCGTTTCCCTCCATATGGACAACTATATCACTTTATATAACGTGTGTCATCGGTGTCATGGGCATGTGGGAAATCTCGAAACGGCGGGAACGCACGAAGATCTGCTTATGCATGTATACTTCTCCATCCGGCGTACCTCTATAGGGTGAATAACCCGCACCTGTAAGATAATTTCAGATATCTATTGGTTTCCGATCCTAATAAGAAAATCCCAGCTTTCTATAGACAATGGCCCTTTTCACAAGCTTGTGCGGAACCGCTAAGGATATGCCCTAATTATTTATTATTTAGGGTAAATATGCTATATTTTGCTCATAAGTTGAAAGGTGGGCATTAGAAGAGGAGGTTTTATGGAATTCAAGGGGATAAGAGTTGATATACCGGAGGGATGCAACATCATATTGGGCCAGACTCATTTTATCAAAACCGCAGAGGACCTATACGAGATAATTGCGACTGCCGTACCACAGGCGAAATTCGGTGTAGCCTTCACAGAGGCATCAGGTCCCTGCCTTATCAGGACCGAGGGCAATGACAACGGCCTCATTCAGGTCTGCGTCAAGATTCTCCAGGATATAGGTGCTGGTCACCTCTTCTGTATTCTGCTGAAGGAAGCCTATCCGGTCAATGTGCTCAACCAGATAAAGAACTGCCAAGAGGTATGCAGGATATATTGCGCAACAGCCAATCCTTTAGAGGTATTGGTCGCCGTCACCCATCAGGGTGGCGGCATCATCGGGGTTGTGGACGGTTTTCCTCCAAAGGGTGTCGAAACCTCTGAAGACAAAAAACAGAGGAAAGAGTTCCTGAGAAATATAGGTTATAAATTATAGACATTTATTCCGTCGACAGAAAATCATTTGCCGACGCAGAACTCGTTGAAAAATCCTATTTGGGATATCTTAGGCGGTTACTGTTCCGACTACCTCTCACAGTTTGTCGAGGGCATCCCGCATTTCTAAGGCAACGATTTCGAGCTGCCCGGCAAGATTTCCATTTATACTCTGCAAATGACTTTGGGGACGTTGTTACTTACGTTGCATTGTGGATCAGCGGGATATAACTGGAAAGCTGCAGTCGCCGGACAAGGGTAAGTGGACGTGTGGGCAGATTGCCGCCCGACGCAGGGTTAAAGAGGTCGGCCTTTCAGCAGCTGAGATTGCGCGACACCTCGGTGTAGCCATGTCAAGCATTACGCGGGCGATTGCAATGATGGAAGGCTGATCTATAACGCAACGTAAGTAACAACGTCCCCAAAGTTGTCTCCTTGAGCTTAACGTTTAGTTAACAATCCCTATCTATTATTCCAAGCTTAGCCCTTTAGTGATCTCGAAGCCCGGATGAATTTACCTTTTGTATATTTGTTTTCTGTGTCCAACCCGCAAAACAATGATGTTTTCCCCATCCATATCAAAGATGACTCTGTAATCCCCAATTCTGAACCGATAGTCTCCCAGCCTCGAATCGATAAGCCTTTCCGCATATTTTAAAGGGTCTATACCATATCGAAGGAGAGTTTTGCCAATTCGTTTCTTTGTAATCTCATCGAGCTTCTGAATATCTCTATCCGCCCTGCGGGTATAAACAAACTCATAGCTCAATTGCCGAACACCTCTGTATGTGTTTTCGTTCTGCCTGCTTTATAATCGGCTCTTGCTTCTTTAATGCTCTGAAGATACTCGGGAGATGTAGAAGCAAGAAGGTCTTCCAGAAAGGCATCTCTTTCTTTTTTTTTCATCTCTTTTACGGCGTCTATCAATTCCTTAGGTGTAATTTTTATTTTAACCGTGCTTAACATGTGTCATTTCCCCCTTAAATTTCTGGCAGTCTGTAATGTAATTTTAGCACAGCATAGGAAATAAACTTAAGTATGATATGACTTTGTTTCAATCCACGCCCCCGCGCGGGGGTCGACTGGATGCCACCGATGGAACAATTACAATGTATGATAGTGACTTTGGGGACGTTGTTACTTACGTTGCATTGTGGATCAGCGGGATATAACTGGAGAGTTGCAGTCGCCGGACAAGGGTAAGTGGACGTGTGGCCAGATTGCCGCCCGACGCGGGGTTAAAGAGGTCGGCCTTTCAGCAGCTGAGATTGCGCGACACCTCGGTGTAGCCACGGCAAGCATTACGCGGGCGATTGCAATGATGGAAGGCTGATCTATAACGCAACGTAAGTAACAACGTCCCCAAAGTTGTCTTTATGGAGGATAACAGAATGAGCATACCAAAAGTTACCTTTGAATTCGCCGGAGGCATGGAAATGTTGAACAATCTGATGCAACAGATAGAAACGGCACTCGAAGGGCGTAAACCACAGAAGAGGAATTCTTATGAATGGAAGGGTTATGATATTTACGGGAAAATGGGATGGGTTGGTAACTACTTTGATGGATCAAAACTGACCTTTGAGCACCACAGCCAGAAGGTTATTGACCACATAACGAAGAACCGCATACTAGGTTATGAAGTGTCTGAGAACAAACAATATATTTGCTCATTCTATAACTTTGACGAGAACCGATATTTCTGTATGACAGCTTTAGAGCAACTCGACGCTCTGAAAAAATGGATAGACATAAACTGTGAACTCATCGAGAAATACGGTAAGTAGAATTAGTATCCCGAGGGAGAGCAAACGCATGGAGACTGAGAGAGGGAGTAACTTATTTTGCTAGGTGCAATAAAGTCTAAGATAAGCAATGCCAAATGTGCCGTCGTTATTTCTTTAATGTGACTTTGGGGACGTTGTTACTTACGTTGCATTGTGGATCAGCGGGATATAACTGGAGAGCTGCAGTCGCCGGACAAGGGTAAGTGGACGTGTGGGCAGATCGCCGTCCGACGCGGGGTTAAAGAGGTCGGCCTTTCAGCAGCTGAGATTGCGCGACACCTCGGTGTAGCCACGTCAAGCATTACGCGGGCCATTGCAATGATGGAAGGCTGATCTATAACGCAACGTAAGTAACAACGTCCCCAAAGTTGCAGCCAATCAGCGAGGTTGCGATCGGGCATTAGCCCTCCGAACGGGCATGGTACATGGAAAAACGTGGAACCTCGCCTTGTTAACCGTTCCTGTCTGTTCTCATGCCACACTTGGTAACCTCTCGCCGGAATAGGTGGTCGGATTAGCCTGAGTCTCCATTTTTAGCTAATCCAGTACGGACGCTAACGTAAGTACTTAACGACTTTATTTTAATTCTGCGATAAAATCAGCTTGTCTACTTAACAACTTATTTTTAATTTTACTATTTTCATATGTCTTGTAACAGATTGTTTTTTAAGTGTTGTGGACTTAACAACTTAATTTTCTTAGTACATCGCCTTGATAACCTGCAGGCGCAGGGCCGAAAAGTGGGTGTTATATTTCATGCCCAGGAAATGACCAAGCTCATTGGGACACAAATCCAGGTCAAGCGAATATCAGGAGGACAGAGCTGCGTTTTAACATAGGCCTGTTCATTGTCTCAAAAGTGAGGATATGAAGGGATTTTAATGCGCTTGCCCGATGTTTTTTTGCACTATCCTGTAACTCGGCCTGTGACTTTGACCATCGTAACAAAATCCTAAGGTCGCGCTGTTTGCTTCAACTCTCTATATCGGTGTATGGCGGCCACCTGTAAAGCGTCGTTACCCGATAGTCGTTCGAGAAAAGTATCCACAGATGCCTTGAAAGCGGCGAAAAAGTGCCGAAGGCCAAGCACAATTGTGCCACTTTCTTCAGAAATCGGCTCATCTCCAGGCAACATAGCAGCTTCAAAAAGATTCCAGCTATGGGTAATAGAATTGCGATATAAGTGATAAAGTCTATCCGCGAAAGGTTGATACTCCTGAGGGAAAAACATTCTGATATATTTCTTATATCGCGGCCCAACCTTATCCATGCGCTTGCAAGAACTGCACATATCTTTTCTTAAATCTCGAAAAGCATAAGACGATACAGTGTCGATTGCACACAATATCGAAAGTGACACAACATGGCCCCTATGTTCCAGGGTCGGCGCATCACTTATCACATTCTCAATTTCGACGAGCAGCGACTCATTGAAGATCGTCCTCAGGGTATTTCGAAATTCCTCGTTATATGACGAAGGCGGGGCCGGCCATGTACTTGGCTGCCAGGCATAAAAGGGCTGTACGCTCAAAAGTCGGTTATATTTCATTTCTTCCTTTTGATAACAGAAAATAACGCACGGCCATCAGGGAGTCCCTTTAGAGGTCGTCCTGTATTAATCTCATTAATCCCTAACCCTCACGATAAACAATTTTACACCAGACTGATTTGTTTTGTAACCTATAGTTTTTATGGTATTTTGGGGAGGATGGCAAGGGAGTTCCCTTAGCGAGGAGAAAGCCCAAAATTGTCGATGCCAGCTAAACGACCGATATAGAAAAGAACCCTCGGGGAGGAACGTATCGTGTATTGTTGTCGATTTTCGCTCGAAACCCGCGGGTCAATAAAAAGTGCGCTGAGTGCGGCTTTCTGTGAGTGAGGTGGACCCCATTGGTTGGACAGTTTGCCGGCTGATTTAAGGTGGAAGCCACCTGTCATCATGCCACCAGTTTTACTGGATAGCCTGCGCGTGGCAGATTCCAGTATGCCTCATGTGGTGTTTTGTCGTCAAGGCTGGAATGAGGCCGCTCCTCATTGTACAGCCTGATCCACTTCTCGATGCCATTCTTTGCTTCGCTGCCAGTTTCAAATGCGTTCAGATAAATGCACTCGTATTTCACTGAGCGCCATAGCCTCTCGATCATTACGTTATCCATCCATCTGCCTTTGCTGTCCATAGATATGTTTACATCTGCATCCTTGAGCACTTGCGTAAACTCAAGGCTCGTAAACTGACTGCCCTGATCAGTATTGAATATTTGCGGCTTGCCGTATTTGGCCAATGACTCTTGCAATGCTGCTATGCAGAACTCAGTATCAAGCGAGTTGCTGAGTCTCCAACTGAGGACTTTCCGACTGTACCAGTCCATTACCGCCACCAGATACAGAAAACCCTTTCTCATCGGTATATAAGTTATATCGGCGCACCAGACCTGGTTAGACGCCTGGATGTCTAATCCTTTGAGCAAATAAGGATAGACCTTATGCTCGGGGTGTGGTTTGCTCGTGTTGGGCTTCTGGTAGAGCGCCGCAAGCCCCATTTTCTGCATCAGCCGATGCGCTCGCTTCCGGTTGACTTTGTACCCCTGCCGGCGCAGGTACCTGGCCATCTGCCGGGCTCCGTAATACGGCGTCTCCAGAAACTGCTCGTCTATCAACCGCATGAGCGTCAAGTTTAATTCGCTCTCCCCGAGTGCTTCGTAATACCATGAGGAACGGCTGATCTCAAGCAAACTGCATTGCCTTGTAATGCTGAGCCCCGGATGCTCCGGTTCAATCATACTTTTCCTCCGTTCGCGGCTCATCGACCGAAGGCTTTCGCCAAAAAATCCTTCTCCACCGTTAATTGCCCAATCTTGGCATGCAGCTCTTTGATCTCCGACTCATGTGCGGCATCATTGCGATCAGCTTTATTCGCAAATACATCCGTAAGCCCCTCGATAGCCTGTTTCTTCCACTCGCTTACCTGATTGGGGTGGATGTTAAACCGTGCAGCGATCTCCGCGATGGTCACCTCTTCTTTGAGTGCTTCACGCGCCACCTTCGCCTTGAACTCTGCTGCATACCGTTTCCTTTTCGTCTTGCTCATCTCTGTGACCCCTCCGTCGTTCATCGTATATTTTACACCTTATACGACTGTCCGAATTCCGGGGGCCACCTCTTTCTTCCAGATAAGTTAGGAGGCCCAAGCAATGACTTTTCCGGATATGCATACGTGAATTATGAGGGATCAAAATACAAAATAGAAATATAGTCCACCAATAAAATCAAAGAGACAATTCATCGGGGCGCGAACTCACTGAGTTTCTGAATATGGAAGTAGTCTGTGCACTGCCCATTCTGGTGCAACCATGTGGTTCAGGTCAGCCAAATAATGAGATTCAGTTCCTGCAATTTTTTTCGGTAAAAGCCATGCTTTATTTATATTTGATTCATAGACGGCAATTCCACGCGGAGTAATTACCAACTTAAAATTCGGCTCTTTAATTGAGCTACTGCGCATTTCTGTCTGAAATTCGCTATCACGCTCGCAAACAGCACAAGCAAACTCTCTGGCGTATTGCCTTACTCTATCAATTGCAAAGGTAACTCTTAATGGTGTTGACGCGGTAGTTAAACCCATTCCCGGCGGCGCATATACTTTGTCCCCGATTGTAATAAAACTCGAGACGCCGTGTCTCCGCAACTTCGCATATTCTTCCTCGCTTAGCACGTCGGTCGGTGCAACGCCCCTAATCTCAAATTTAGCCATCATTTCTGGCCAGGTTTCAGCTATGATCTTAATAATATCTGGATCAGAAAATTGTTCTTTCTCATGATGCCTTATATCGATAGCAGCAAAAAAGTCATCCCCGACTATAGCAAACAAAAGCCAATCTGAGCGTTCTGAGAAGTATTCTCCTTCCGGTATTGGCTTATCGCTCAGATGGAAGTGTAAAATGCCCCAGTCGGCCCACAGCAAGTCAGTCCTATGTTGCCTTTTTTGGCCACTTATATCGTGGTGCTTTATCAGTCCTTTCCCTTGATATGGATTAATATCGGAGCCATCTTCAATAAGACGGCAAAAATAATTAAGTGCATTTTCGGTTTCTTTGAGCAATTCTTTTGGAAATGCCTTTGAGAAACACACCTTTCTTGGGTTAGGGTCAATGTATCTCAGCCTGAAATCTATCCATCTAAGAAGAGGATCACTGAGATTTGCTATTTCCTGCCTGTGCTTTAATCCAAAACACCGCACGAAATCATATGCGATACTATCAAGATTCGCCACAAATTCCTGTGATATCCTTTTTTCAGTATCGGTCATGTCGTTTTCGATCATCTCCTACAGGACATTTATCCAGACCCTCATAATTACCACCAAACCTGTTTATCCAAACGCATTCTTTTTTTAACTTGGTCGAGTAACCCATCATACGTTTTCTTATCCTGCAGCAGGCCTCCGACAAGTTTGTTGTTCTTTCCCAATACCTCATATATGTCCCAGTATTTTGATTCGAGAATTTTTTTGCCTTTTTTCAAATCACTATCGGAAAAGAGAAATGTACCCAGTTTAAGAATTTGTTTGACATTTAACGCTTCTTCTAAAGCCTCGTTAATGATTTTATTTTCAAATTTGAACTCCTCTTCGATAGCACTAACCTCATCGTCGACCTTGAATTTTTCACATATTGGTTCAAATGGGTTGCGATCTTGTAATAATTTGGCGCAATATCCAATTTTGCCGGTTACATCCTCTTCAAAATCAGATTCATAATGGATAGCAAATGCCTCACTATAAAAGAAACAATTTTCGCATGTCTGATGTTTGTCATCACTCACGTTTACCCCTCCTTTCCGTTTATCGTTTTCTATAGTAGCTGCCAGGCGATGATTTATAACATAATCTATTCTGAAAAACAATCACCACTGATAACTGACTGCTGATAGCTCTGCGAACACATTGGTTCCCGCTAGCAACATGCAGAACTTCTCTGTAGGTAAAAGGTGTGATGTTCTGTGAGCAGTCCCCCTTTTTTCATCTGATGATTCTTTTCCGCGTCTCAATATTTATCCGTTTAGAGACGTCTTGACTGCCCAGGGCCCGGCATTTAGGCGCGAGATATGTAAGACGGGCCTACTCCCACTTGGTCCGTCGGAAAAATAACCAATTCCTGAACGTTCACATGCGGCGGCCGTTCTACGCACCAGACGACGGCTTCCGCTATGTCTTTGGCTTGAAGTGGCGTAAAACCCTTATAAAAGTCTTCCGCTTTAGTCTTATCGCCCGAGCGCACAAGGAAGAATTCGGTTTTGACCACGCCCGGCTCAATATTGGTCACCCGGATTTTCTTGCCCATGAGATCCATGCGCAAGCCTTCGGAGATCGCCCGCACCGCGAATTTTGTCGCGCAATAAACGGCTCCGCCTGGGAGCACCCAACGTCCGCCGACCGAGCCTATGTTCACGATGTGTCCTTCGTTGCGCTCGACCATATACGGAAGAACCAGGCGGGTCATATAGAGCAGACCCTTCAAGTTGGTGTCGATCATCTGTTCCCAATCTTCGATGGCGGCCTCGGGCACAATGTCGGTCCCTTTGCCAAGACCTGCATTGTTCACAAGAATTGATACCCTTGAAACCAAAGATGCCCTTTCTTTCAGAGGTGATTGGCATTGCTTGAGGTCGCGAATATCGAAAACCAACGTCTCCACTTGAATGTCGTGCTGGGATAAGAGTTCATTTTTGAGTGACAAGAGGCGCTCTTCGCGACGGGCATTGACCAAAAGATTCACTCCACGAGCAGCCAACGCCTGCGCGATGGCCCAGCCCATACCTGATGAAGCCCCCGTGATTAGCGCCCAGGAACCTTTCATATAAGACCTCCTTATTCTTTATCGTAAAATTGCGTCCTGTGTCGCGATTTGATCAATTCAATATCTTGGTTTCTGTTTGAATTATACCATCCTTAAAAAGATAGTAAAGGGCAATGGCCGGACTGAACTTTTTTTCATTGAAAAATGACTGCCTCTTGATCTGGCGTTGCCGCTTTATTCGTAGAGATCGTGGCTTTGATTATCGAAAGAAACATGCATAGAGTTGAGCTCTACAGAAACTTTCGATTTCTGTGAGAATTGTCTTAGGCAGGCAAGAACACTAATATTAGTAATAAGTATCAAAAAGTCAGGACGAAGGAGGTTCTTACCCGGATCCTAAAGCTTCTGATCCTAAAGCTTCTTGCAACAAAACCACATCTTGATATAATTAGTTTATTGAGAAGTTAAGCCTATCATTATAGATCATGATGAGGGGTCTGTATGGTTGAAGACTGGCTATCAAACGCATATGACGGGATGTCCCGGAGCCAGTTCCTCGCCCTGATGAGTGCCTCAGGTGTCGGCCTTGCTGGTTTCGCAGTCGCATCCAGTTCACTTGCAGGTGAGGTCATTACCACCTCTACTATCGGGATTTCTGTCGCTGAAGGCAAGGTGCTTTCTGTCGGTTTCCCGGTTCCGATTTATGAGGCACACCCCGCAAATGCTGGAAAATATCCTATTTTGGTGATAATCCCGGAAATTTTTGGAATGCACGAGCACATCAAGGATGTTACCCGGCGATTTGCCAAAGAAGGTTTCCTGAGTATCACCTTTGAGCCTTATGCTCGGGAAGGCGGCGTCTTGCATATGCCCGATATAGCATCCGTGCTGAAGGTAGCCAATTCGGTTCCCGATGAAAGGGTAATGGGAGATTTAGATGCAATAGTGGCATATGCCAAGCAGCATCCTGCCGGGCGAGCCGACAGGGTCGGCGTAACAGGATTCTGCAGGGGTGGTATTTATACTCTCCTTTACACTGCACATAACCGCGAAGTTAAAGCTGCTGTGGCCTGGTACGGACAGCTCCGGCCTGATAAGACACCTGGTATACGCACAGCTGGTCCACTCGACATTGCCAGACAGATTAACTCGCCTGTCCTGGGTCTTTATGGCGAAGCGGATGTGGGCATTCCAGTAGCCGACGTAAAAGAGATGGAGACCATCCTCAAGGCAGCCGGCAAGACGGCAGAGTTCGTGCTTTACCCTGGCGCTCCGCACGCGTTCTTCGCTGATTATCGACCCAGTTACCGGTCAGATGCAGCTGGGGACGCTTGGACCCGTTGTGTGGCGTGGTTGAACAGGTATCTCAATAAATAAAGGCGGCTGTGTGCCACTTGTCTTTTGCCTTCTTTGAACAGGCTACCGGCTCAAACAAACCAAAAGATTAGCAACTAAGGAGGGTTACTCATGAAAGTTATTGCATTTAATGGTAGTCCGCGAAAGCACTGGAACACAGCAATGCTGCTTGAAAAAGTTTTGGAAGGAGCAGAATCTCAGGGAGCAAAAACAGAACTTATTTACCTCTACGCTACGACCTGAACTACAAAGGATGCATAAGCTGTTTCGCCTGTAAGGAAAAGGGTGGAAAGAGTTATGGAAAATGCGAAAGATTCGATTGGGGTCAGCCCTTGAATTTTGCCGAATTCAAATAAATTGGGACTCCCATATTATCAGTTTCCTATTGAACTCCTCGCAATAAACAAGTTGCTCATAAACGTTTAGTTCTGTGAGTACCGAAGCGAGCAGAGCAGAGGTCAAGAGACGTTGTGTCCTAATTGTCACAATAATGATAAGGACACAGCCTTCCCATCTAGTCTAACAGCGTTCGTACAGCTGTTTCCAATCGTCTCGATCTTTCATAATCTGCCAACTCTTTTCCGATCTCCCTTGCGCGTTTGCCATATGAGTCTTCAGTTAGTACACGATTGATTGCCCGTTCAATTTTCCGCTTGCTGTTCCACCACCGGAGGCCAATACCCTAATAGTCTGCTTTCTTTTGTTGTGCTAAAATACGAATATATGTTTTAGGAATAAACAACTTTGACGGTTTCGCAAAAAGTATGAAATTATTAACCATCAGAGGAGGTTTCATTATGAACAGAAGGGATTTTCTCAAGGTGGCGGCTATTGCAACAGCCACTGCAGCAGCACGGCCTCTCAGCGCGGAAACAGTTCAGAACACCCCGTCAGTCAAAAGCTATCGTGAAATCGGTAAAACAGGTCTGAAGATGAGTGATATCTCCTTCGGAGCCGGAAAACTCTCGGCTGCATCGATGGTGCTCAGGGCGGTGGACAGAGGTATTAATTATTTTGACACCGCTCCCGATTACGGTCTGTCAGAGCAAACCATCGGGGAAGCTATGGGAAAAATCCAGAGGGACAAGATCATTATTACGTCTAAATTCTGCAATCCCATGCCTTACCCGGGACATCTCCCCATGGGTTCAAAGAAGAAGGATTACATAGCCGCTGTTGAGGGCAGCCTGTCGAGGATGAAGACCGATCACCTCGATTTCGTTTTTGTACATGCCATCGGGGAGATGAACAAGGACATAGAATCAGAGAAAAAAAGGCTTCTGAGCGACGAGATGTTCGAGGCTGTGGCCGAGCTTAAGCAGGCTGGAAAAATCCGTTTTCTGGGCACGTCATCCCATGGTCCCAATAACATGGAAGAACTCCTGATGACTGCTGTCGAGTCGGGCCGTTTCGATGTGGTCCAGCCGGCCTTCAACTTCATGAAATTCCCGAAGTTGCCCGAGGTGATGAAAGAGGCCCACAAGCGGGGGGTCGGCGTCATTGCCATGAAGACCCTTGCAGGAGCTAAAGACATGAAGATGGAAGCCGGGGAAGAAGCGTTTCCCCAAGCGGCGTTCAAATGGGTACTGAAGCACCCGGAGGTGAGCGGTCTCATTATCACGATGAAAACGGTTGCTGATATTGACGATTATCTGAAGGCGTCGGGTGCAGAATTCACCTCTGCTGACCAAAGGTTACTTGATCGTTATGCCGGACTGTACAGCAAAGAATACTGCAGGACAGGCTGCGGTGAGTGCGAAGCGTCGTGCCCTGCAGGCGTGGAGATTGCCTCGGTCATGAGATATCACATGTATTTTAAAGACTATGGAATGGAGAAAAGGGCGATACAGTCTTATGCATCCCTGACAAAAAACGCGGCCGCTTGTGCAGAATGCGTTGAGCCGGCCTGCACATGGAAATGCCCTTACGGACTTCCCGTAAAGGAAATGCTCTGCAGTGCGCATGAGTCCATGTCGCTTATGTCGTGATGAGTTCCGTTCCATTAAGATATCGTGTTATCCTGCTGGGGCTGCTTCCGTGCATAGCAGCAGTCCTCTACGTCAGAGGTCAAAGCTATGACCCTGCCCTGATCGATTTTAAAACAGCGGAAGGTACTCCGCCACTGACAGCAAGCTCACCCCCTCAGCAAGTGGACAAGGCCGGCTCTGCAGATGTAAAAGAGATTTCCACCCCAGAAAGTCTGCGACTTTCCGGGGGCCCCGAGATTGCGGGTTTCCGGCTGTTGGGCGGGGAGCACCGCTACACTAAGGAAAACCTCTACGAACACGTTGACGGCCATGCGGAATATTTTATCGGAGCAGGATTTATGGGGCTTACAGTAACTGAGTATGTCACTGCGGGCTCCAAGAGCGCACAGCCGGACATCCAGGTTGAGGCATATGACATGGGGAAAGGCATACAGGCTTTTGGCGTTCTGGCGGATGAGTCAGGAGAAAACCCACAGGCAGTTTCCGCGGGGACGATGGGATTCAAGACCTCGGGAGGCGTGAACTTCATTAAGGGCCGCTATTACGTGAAGATTAACGCCTTCAATTCAAAGGCCCCTGCGCTTAAATTTGCGAAGGAATTCAGCAACACGCTCTCGCCCGGACAGGATTCCTTTAGCAAGGTCTTCTCCAGATTCCCGGACCTTGGGAAAGTTGAAAAAACAAGGTTTGTGAAGGAGGGCTACCGCGGGCTCGATTTCCTCCATAACGTAATAGAACGCGGGTACTCCGTAGGCGGAAAAAAGATCGAGGTTGCGCTCATGACAGGCAGCGAAGAGGAAATGAAATCGCTTTTGGCGTATTTTATGGACTATTTCAAGAAATCGGGCATAAAATATGAGAAGACCGCAAGTGATGGAAGTGAAGCGTATAAGGTAATAGACAAATATGAGGGCAACTGGTTTCTGATTCCCGGCAACAGTGCGATTTTCGGTCTGTTTGGGACCGATGATGAAGGAATATTGAAATTCTTTGCCAAGGGGAAACGATAGAGAAACGTGTAGTGGGTCAGTTTGTTTTTGCTCTGGATCACCCGGGTTCTCAGTAGAGGGTGGCAACGTCCGGCCCGCTTATCGAGAAGAGGCGAACGCAGATAGTTCTCAATACATACCGGAGATTGGATGGAAAGACTAATTGATACAGAGTTATACAGAGTAAAAACAAACTGACCTACTACCAAAAACCGCAGAGGTGGTACTATGGCGTCAAAGCATAATAAGAAAGAAGTGGGGTCCAGCAGAAGGCAGTTTCTGTTGAGGACCGCCGCCGCCTGCGGACTCGCGGCAGTTTCGGGAGTATGGGGGTATGTTTTTTATAGTAAAGAGCCGGTGCGAAGGCGCGATGAAAAAATATATACCTTTAGGGACTACCGCGTCGAAGAGAAAAAGATTTATCCGCAGTTGGCAGTGGCAAGGGGCAAAGATGCCGACAAGATGGTGCGGGCTGCCATAGAGAGAATCGGCGGCATGGGACGCTTTGTGCGCCCTGGTGAAAAGGTTTTGCTGAAGCCGAACGCTGCCTGGGACAGACAGCCGGAACAAGCGGCAAACACCAATCCTGCTGTTGTGGCTGCTGTGGTGAAGCTCTGCCTTGAGGCCCGGGCCTCTGAGGTCTGGGTAACTGATGTTTCGGTGAACGACCCTTATCGGTGTTTTGCCCGCTCAGGGATAGAGGATGCTGTGAATAGAGCCGGCGGAAAGATCAGGTTGGCGACCGAGAGCGACTTTGTGCCGACCGATCTGAAAGGCGAATCCCTCAAAGTGTGGCCTGTGAGCCGCTTCTATCACCAGGCCGACAAGGTCATCAACGTGCCGGTAGTGAAACATCACTCTTTGAGCAAATGTACGATGGCGATGAAAAACCTTTACGGTTCTCTCGGCGGACAGAGGAACCGCCTGCACCAGGACATAAACACCGCAATCGCTGATCTTGCCTCCGCTATCAGACCAACGCTGACTGTTATGGATGCCACACGAGTGCTCATGAGAAACGGTCCCACCGGCGGGAACCTGTCAGACGTATCCATCGAAAATACTGTTGTCGCAGGAACCGATCTGGTTGCGGTAGAGGCGTACGGTCTTAGATTCCTCGACCTGAAGGTGGCGGATGTTCCTTTTATCGGGATGGCGGAGAAGAGAGGCATTGGGATTTCTGACTGGAAATCCCTCAACGTTGCTGAAATAAACTTATGATTGCCGGACTGCTTACTCTCAGGAATATCAGAAGAATCTACGCAGTTTTTTTCATACTGCTCTTTGTGCTCCTGCTCTGGCTTACGGGTTTCAGGCGCATGAGAGGCTATGAGACGCCGCTGTTTCTTGAACTGGATCCCCTTGTTGCAACAGCATCTTTTTTGACGAGTTGGACCATCTATAAGGGACTTGCCCTTTCGCTCTTTATTATCATCGGCACTCTCTTCTTCGGCCGTTTCTTCTGTTCCTGGATATGCCCTCTGGGGATTATCAACCAGGTTGCCGGAAGTATTTTCAATAAATTAAGGGCGGTGGATACTGTGGCGCTTAATTCATACCGCCCCCTTTACCGGCTCAAGTATTACATTCTCGCTATGCTGGGGGCACTTGCTGCTCTCGGTTCCCTCCAGATAGGGCTGCTTGATCCCATTCCGCTAATAACAAGGTCTTTTGCTATATCTGTATTCCCCGGACTCAATTACAACAGCGGCTGGCTCTATCTCAAACAGCCTCTTTTCCAGGGCGGAACATTTCTTGGAATGATCTTTCTCGCAGTGCTCTTTGCAAACAGGTTCCTGCCCCGTTTCTGGTGCCGGGCTGTATGCCCTCTGGGCGCTCTTTTAGGGCTGCTCTCCTCCAGGCCGCTCTTCAGTATATGGCGGGACGTGGACCGCTGCACCGATTGCAAGAAATGCCTTGCACACTGCCATGGAGGGTGTGATCCGGACACGGCCGTACGGACCACCGAATGCCATCTCTGCATGAACTGTATTGAGGACTGTCCCGAAGACGCAATCCATTACGGTCTCTCCAACCTCTCAAGCTCCGTGCACATGCCCCTCGACGTGGGCCGGCGCAGACTGATCGAAAGCGCTGTCGCAGGAGCGCTTGTTTTCCCTGTAATGCGGAGCACAATAACTTCAAAAACTTCCGCCCAATCCCGTGTGATAAGGCCTCCCGGTTCTATCAGGGAAGTGGATTTCCTTAGAAGATGCCTTAAGTGCGGCGAGTGTATGAAGGTCTGTCCCACCAATGCAATCCAGCCGGCGCTTCTGGAGGCAGGATTCGAGGGGATCTGGACTCCTGTACTCATCAACAGCATAGGGTATTGTGAATTTAACTGCGTGCTCTGCAGCCATGTATGCCCGACGGGTGCTATCAGCCCGCTTACAGTCGAAAAGAAATTAGGAAAGGCCGCCGGACAGAAACCGGTCAAAATCGGTACTGCATTCTACGACAGGGGCAGGTGCCTTCCCTGGGCAATGAACATAGACTGCATCGTTTGCGAAGAGGTCTGTCCCACATCTCCAAAGGCGATTTGGTTTGAAAGCGTTGAGGTCCAACTTAGAGACGGAGCAAAGAAAATATTGAAGCGGCCCCGCGTAGATACCAAACTTTGCATCGGTTGCGGGATCTGCGAGAATAAGTGCCCGATCCATGATTATCCCGCAGTGCGCGTCACTTCCATAGGAGAAACGCGTTCCTCGACAAACCAGATGATACTGAAATCTTGAAAATCCACTTCCCTATCTTGTCTCATAAGTGTCTGAATTTAAAACCAAACAATAGATAATGATAAAGGCCTTGACAAGCTGTCGGGAATATGATAAAAATATTTATTAGCACTCTCCATCGGTGAGTGCTAATAAAGCAGTTCAGGTGTATGCAGAGGCCGGATTAGGGCGCTGCAAAAAAAGGAGGCAACCATGGAACTGAAAAACCTTATACCTCGAAGCAGGAGTTTGCTGGTGAAGCGTGAGGCGGCGGACCCTTTTGCCATTATGAGAAGACGTATGGACCACATGTTTGAGGGTTTGCTGCAGGGATTCGATCTGCAGCCCTTTGAATCACAGCTCGGCGTCTTCAGCCCTAATATTGATGTTGTTGAAAACGACAAGGAGATAAGGATTTCTGCGGAATTGCCCGGCATGGAAGAAAAGGACATAGAGGTGTCGGTCAACAAAGAGAGCCTGTCGATCAAGGGCGAGAAAAAAGAGGAGAAAGAAGACAAAGGCAAAGGATATTACCGCATGGAACGCTCCTATGGCTCTTTCAGCAGGACCATTCCAATTCCTGTTGAAGTAGAAACCGATAAAATCGAAGCCAAATTCAAGAAAGGAGTGCTCAGCATAACACTTCCAAAAACAGCGAAAGCCGTATCAGAAACAAAGAAGATCGCGGTGAAAGCTGAATAAGCATTATGCCGGCCGGCATAGAGATTATCTTACACATATCTCCATGCCGGCTATAATGGCTTATTAGTCGCCCTTTTTGTCTTTCCTTCAAGCATCTTTGTTCTTTTTACTGCTGCTGTAAGATAATCCTTGAATCTTTCCGGGAAAAGCCACTTTATCCCAAGCTTTTCAGCCCATTTAATCAACCCCTGATCAGCAGTAATCAGGAGGGCGTCAAGCTCCATTGCAAGGAGCATCAGGTCGACATCCTCCTTGCTGTCAATAATACCTTCCCTCAAAGCCTCCCGATACTTCTTCCTCAAATCCTGTACAATTTCATCCGGCTTCTTAAGCTCGGCGCTTCTAACTGCTTTTTCAGCAAGCCTGAGCCCTTTGTTGACCCGCTCCCTTATGTCTTCTATAAGCTCATATAAGAGGAACGCCGGGCATTTCAGTTCGTGCTTTTTGGGAGGCTTCTGATGAAGAATGAGCAGGAGATCGCCGGGAATCTTGTCTCTTTCGACAAAGTGAAGCAGTTCATCGAAAATCGATGGCGGCATGTAAAACTCCATGTTGCCTATCTGCGCTGCCAGATAAAGAAAAGTCTCAAGGGCTTCTATAGGAGTGGCGCCGAGGCTTGCCCTGACGTCGGGATTTACAAACAGGCTCGTATCAAGAACGACTTTCTTCAGCCCTCGCCGGTTCTTTTTGAGAAACTGCTCACTGAGACTTTCACACACCGCAGCAGACGCTGAAAGTGGTCCGGAATCGTTACCGGCATCTGCGGTCTTGGATTCTCCCGTTGCGATGTCGATATTTTTAGCCCTTGCAGGTGCCATAGAGATCAAGTTTATAGGTATTCCACTCATTGCAGAAGAGGCATCTGCCTGACCAGTCTGCGGATTTAAACCCACACTGGGAACAGCAGTACGGGACATTCACAACGCTCTGGATGCCGGATGCGCGTCTAAATTCCTCTAACGCCTTGGATATCTGTTTTCTCTTCATATACAACTCACCCCGCAAACCGTACAGTTCATGGGGGGCAAACGTGCTTGTGTCTATTGAATTCAGAATCTCAAGGGCGTCATCCACCATCTCCAGCCTGTAGTAGAGCTTGCCGAGCAGAAATTTTAAACCGTTGTCCTGAGGGCTTCGCGTCAGGGCATTTTTATAAAACCGTATGAGCCTGCCAGGTTCGCCGACACTGATAAGCAGGTCTTCAAGACGTGCGAGAAGTATGACCGAGTTCAACTGCTCAAACCCCTTTTCGAGGAAGTTTATCGCTTCCTCAATCTCGCCCTTTGTCATAATAACCTCGGCAGTTCCAAGATAAGCGGGGAGAAAACCGCTGTCCATTCTCATGAGAGTCCTGAATGCTTTCTCAGCTTTTTCCAATTCTCCGTTTTCAAGGCTTGCGCGCGCATACTCGTATTTATATCCCAGCAGCCTGTGGTCCTCTCTCTCTTTATCTTTCTCGTTTTGTTCGAGTTTGATAATCGATTTCTGCAGCAGAAGAAGGTCATCCCATTTCTCCTGCATCTCGAGCAGCGCCCGCTTCCGGCAAAGAGCGGTCAGGTTCCCGGCATCAATATCCAGAATCTCATCAAGATATTTCATTGAATCATCAAACCTCTTCATTTTCTCCATGACCGTTTCAATTGAAAGGAGCACCTGAAAGTCTGAGTGGTTGATGTCCCTGGCTTTTTTATAGTAATCAAGGGCCTCCTTGAAGTCCTCATTGCTCAGCGCAATATCGCCGAGCCTTAAAAGTGCATCAATGTGTTCGGGGTCCTCCTTCAATATCTCGCCCAGAGCCTCTTTGGCCTCCTCCTCTTTGTCTCCCAATATGGCATTCAATGCCTTGGAATAGTGCGTGTGTATCCGCGCCTCCTTTTTCTGCCGCTTCTGATACTGCATATTATCGAGAATGCGCTTCGTATCGCGCACAAAAAAGGCGGCCAGTACAACGAGCGCCCCCGTTATGGTTGACATGAGTATAAGAGCTATTTTGGGCATCTCATACAGACTTCCGAAAGGGACCTTAAGCACGACCATATCCTTATTTTCTATCGCAAAAAAGCCGAGTGCAGCAAGGAAAGCCAGAAACAAAAGCATTACTATTTTACTCATTAATGGTGATACTCCTTGCCATGAATAATCGTCATGGCCCTGAAAAGCTGCTCAAAGAAAAAGACCCTTACCATCTCGTGAGAAAAGGTCATCCTCGACAGCGCAAGGGTCTCTTTCGCTTTGTCCTTTATCTCATCGGAAACGCCGTAAGGACCGCCGATAAGAAAGTCTCCGCCGCCTCTTTCCTGCAAAAAACGGGCGAACCCGGGTGAGGTGAACTCCCTCCCCGTCTGGTCAAGCAGTGTGTATGATTGTGTCTGCCTCAATATCTTCCCCCCTTCTTCAGAAAGGGACTCTGTCGTGCTCTTGCTTTTATGCTCTTTTATTTCAATAATGGTAACATGGGCCATAGGGCTTAACAGTTTAAGATACCGCTCTATCCCTTCGTTCAGATATTGCTCTTTTGTCTTCCCTATCCATATTATCCTTATCCTCATCGCCAAGCCGTATCCTCGGGGCATCGAGCCATAGCTTTTCGAGCTCGTAATACTGCCTTGTCTCTTCTTCAAAGACATGGATTATCACATCCCCGTAATCTATCAATATCCATCTGGCGTATTGGAAACCCTCGATGCGAGAGGGCGCTACTCCATCCTTTATCAGATTTTCTCTAATATGTTCGGCGATCGTCTTGACCTGGGTGGTGCTTTCACCGGAGCAGATGACAAAATAGTCTGCAATAACCGTAAGGTCCTTCAGTTCGAGGACCATGACATCCTTGGCCTTTTTATCTAAGGATGCCTGCGCCGCCTTTATCGCTTTTGTTTTGCTGTCTATGTGGTAATCCTTTCACTTCTTTTTTGTATATTATAGCAGAATTATTAAATCGCATCAGCCCTTCTTTATCTTTACACCCTCATACTTTTTATCGAGATCGTTTTTAAGCCCGGGGAAACTGCCTTTCCCGTGGGTTCTTATCATTATGTTCCTGTATCCATCCAGTACACCTTCATATGAGGTGAGAACGGCCTGCAGTCCGAAGCCGTATTGTCGTATAATATCGGCAACCTCCTTGATAGAACCCGGCCGGTCTTCAATGGTCAGATAGATCCTGTGGCCCCCATGGCGGCAACCTGTAACGTCGATGAGGGCACGGAAAATATCCCGGTCCGAGATGATCCCCGCAAGTTTGCCATTCTCGACTACCGGCAGGCACCCGATCTGTTTGTCGTAGAGCACCATTGCCGCCTCTTCCACAGGGGTCTCCTGCGTTGTAGTAAAAACATCGGTTTTCATCATATCCCTGACCTTCATTTTTGCGAGAAGATAATGAAGTTCATACACATCGAGCGAGGTCGCTGCCGATGGAGTATACTCCCTTATATCTCTGTCGGATACTATCCCCTTGATCCTCTCTCCTTTCACTATAGGAAGGTGCTTGATACAGTTTTCTTTCATCACTGTCAGCGCATCAATGATACCGTCGTCAGGGGCGACCGTAAATACCTTTCTTGTCATCCAATCCGATACGAACATATTGCACCTCCTAATTAAAACCAGGCTATGGACACTAGGCTACAGGTAAAAAACAGAAAGAACTTTTTCTTTTGCTTCTGTCTATTGCCCATAGCCTATTGCCTTTATTTTATACTCCTAAATATGCCTTTTTGACGTGTTCATCGTCGAGCATTCCGGCGCAGGTCCCCTGAAGCATTACTTTTCCGGTTTCGAGCACATAGGCCCTGTCAGCTACGCTGAAAGTCTGTTTGCAGTTCTGCTCGACAATAAGCACGGTGTTGCCCCCCTCTCTTATCCCCTTTATGATGCTGAATATTTCCCTTACGAGGATGGGCGCCAGGCCGAGCGACGGTTCATCAAACATAATGAGCTTCGGCATTGCCATCAGGCCCCTCGCTATGGCGAGCATCTGCTGTTCCCCGCCGCTCAGTGTTCCTGCCCGCTGTCTTCTCCTCTCTCCGAGCCTGGGGAACATACTGAAAACCATTTCTTTGTTACTGCTTCTCCGCGTCTTTGCTTCTCCCTTCAGCGATCCCATATCGAGGTTTTCCTCCACTGTCATGTCCACAAAGAGTCTTCTCGCCTCGGGCACATGGGCCAGTCCCTTTTCGATTAGCCTGAAGGGTTCGACTTTGTGTATGGGCTCGCCCTCAAAGATCACCTCTCCTTTTTCCGGCCGCAGAATTCCCGAAATGGTCTTCAGTGTTGTCGACTTTCCGGCGCCGTTTGCTCCTATAAGGGCAACCACTTCAGCTTTTTTGACCTCGAATGAGACATCCCACAGTACCTGGACGTCGCCGTAGAAAACATCTATGTTGCGCACTTCAAGCATTTGAAGACTCGCCAAGATACGCTTCGATCACGAGGGGGTTCCGACCTATCTCAAGGGGGGTGCCCTCGGCTATTTTTTGCCCGTAGTTAAGGACGACGATCCGGTCTGATATAGCCATAATGACTTTCATGTGGTGCTCGATGATCATCATGGTGATTCCTTTTGCCTTTATCTTATTGATGATCTCTATCGACTCGTTCAGCTCCGACGGATTCAACCCCGCAAAAGACTCATCGAGCAGCAGCATGTCAGGCTGAGTGGCAAGTGCCCTTGCAATCTCAAGGCGTTTGCGTTTGCCCAAAGGCAGCGCCTTTGAAAGGGCATCCCGGTCATCGTAGAGCCCGCTGAATGCAAGAATGTCCAGGGCAATTTCTTCAGCCCGGGGTTTATTTGCCGCCCTGAGAAATGCCGACGCTATCACGTTGTCGAGCACAGTCATCCTCTGGAGCGGCCTTACCACCTGAAATGTCCGGGCGATCCCGAGTTTGCATATACGGTGTGTCTTCATATTTGATATCCTTGTGCCTTTGAAGAACACATCTCCATTTGAGGGCTTGTAAAAGCCGTTCACCACATTGAAAAGCGTAGTTTTCCCTGCGCCGTTAGGGCCGATAAGCGCAAGGATTTCGCCCTTGTTCACGGAAAAGGACACGTTGCTGATTGCTGCGAGTCCACCAAAAAACATCGAAATATTTTTAACGTCGAGCATCAGGCACTACTCCTGATGCGGGCAAGCCTTTTCAGTTTTTTGAAGTCACCGACAATTCCGTTCGGGAGGAAGATTATGATAAAGATTAAGAGCATCCCGAAAAAGGTCTGATGTGCTGATCCGAGCATAGGGACAGATCGTATGACTTCAGCCAGCAAGATCATTATGATCGAACCGACGACCGGTCCCCAGAATGTAGCCACACCGCCCACCATCACCACCATGATGGCAACTATAGAGATGTCATGAAGCGCAAAGACGATCATGGGGTCGATATATCCCATGTAATTGGTGTAGAACGCCCCCGCCATGCCTGTGATCACCGCGCTTAAAGAAAGGGCTATTGTTTTATACAGTGTAGTGTTGATGCCCAGCGATTCCGCAGCGTCCTGGTCCTCCCTGATTGCTACGAAGTAGTATCCCAGCCTGGACTGGACCACCATCTTCACCAGATAAAAGGTTATCGCTGCAACTGCAAGAATAATGTAGTAATACCAGATCTTCTCCACCCATGTCCGCTCACGGATCATGATGCCGACATCGCCCCCGGTAAGGTCCGTCAGGTTTTCTGCCGTGACCCGCAGCACCTCGCCCATGGCAAGGGTGGCCAGGGCAAAGTAGGGGCCGCGCAGGCGGAGAACGATAAAGCCGATGACCAGGGCAAAAACCATAACCACCACAATACTCAGCGGCATGCCCCACCAGGCAGAGAGAGACGTTTTGGAATAAAGGATTCCCGCAGTGTAGGCTCCCACGCCGAAAAAGGCGGCGTGGCCAAAGGATACTTGTCCGCAATATCCTCCCAGAAGGTTCCACGACATACCGATGACCGACCACATCACAAAGAGGATGAGGATATGCATGAGATAGGAATTCAAACCCACAAACGGGGCAACTGCCAGAAGCGCAAGGCTAAAAAGGGGAAGGTATCGTTTCATTTTCCCAACCTCCTCCTTGCCAGCGAAGCAACTCCTCCGGGCAGAAAGATGAGGACTGCCAAAAATACCGCAAACCTGCCGACCGGGGCCCATCCCATCCCAATGTACGTCGAGGTCATCGATTCAAAAACACCGAGTATTATGCCGCCTATGACCGCCCCGGCAGTGGATCCCATTCCGCCTATTATGGTGATAACAAAGGCGATGAGTGTGAATTGTCCGCCAAGTGAGGGGTAGAGATAGTAGATGGGGATAAACAGGCAGCCGGCCGCACCCACAAGTGCCGAGCCGAGGCCGAAAGTGAGCATGCGCATCCTGTCCACATTCACTCCCATGAGCAACGCAGCCTGAAAGTCCTGGGAAGTTGCCCGCACCGCTTTGCCGGTGTCGGTCTTTGTGAGGAAGAACCAGAGGCCCGCTGTTATGGCGAGAGCGAAGACAAAGGAGACTGTCCAGGGTACCGAAAGAGAAAGCTCGATGGGAGAGTCCCTCCAGTAATCGCCCAGATACCACGCACTCGTGGCATACGAGACCGGAGTAGAGCGGTAGTCTGACTTAAAGAAGAGCATCGCCAGGTTAGACAACACCATGGCTATGCCGACTGTTAGGATGACCTGGTTTTCAGGCAAAATAGAATCGACCTTAAGCACTGGCGTGATAAGAAACTTTTGCAGTCCGACCCCGATGAAAAACATCACCGGCGCGGCGATGAAGACTGAAACATAAGGGTCTATGCCAAAGAGGGTAAAGAGCCAGTATGCAATGTACATCGAGACCATCATCAGCTCGCCGTGGGCGAGGTTGATGATCTTCATAACACCCATTATAAGGGTCATCCCGATGCTGATGAGGGCATACAGACCTCCCAGCAGAAGCCCTGCGATGAGGGTCTGTAGAAAGACCTCAATTTCAGGCGCTGTCACGCTGTCAGGTTACCTTCTGTCCCTCCATTTCGGGATGGGGTAAATATATTTCTGGTTAGCATAGGCTGCCGGCCAAACGGTCTGGTGCTCGCCTTTTATTACCTGTCTCACATAAGTTGTGATAAAATTCTGGTTCTGGTAGCCTTCCTTATCCTCGAACCTGATATGGCCGAAGGCGGTTTCCATATTAGTCGCTTTTAGAGCTGCCCTGATGTCCGCCGGTGAGAAGCTCCTGGCCCTTTCCAAAGCGTTCTTCACAATATAGAGGGCTGAATAGGCAGCGGCCCCATGATAGGAGGGAAACTCGCCGTATTTAGCCTTAAACTTGTTCGCATACTCCTTTGAGCCCTTGAATTTGAGCTGAGGAGTCCAGAGTGTAGCAGTAATAACATATTCCGCCGCATCCTTGGCATTGTCCACAAACTCGGGGAGATCAAACCCGGCAGCACCTCCCGCAAAAATTTTGGCATCAATTCTCAATTCTTTGATCTGGCGCATGAGCAGGGCCGCGTCCAATACATAGGAGACCATGAAGATTGCATCAGGATTGGCGGCTTTCACTTTGGAGAGTATGGGTTTAAAATCGATGGCGCCATTCTCGTATTTCTCGTTTATAAGCACCTTGATGCCTGCCTTCTCCGCATTTTTCACCATGTCCTTCGCGCAGGAACTGCCAAAGTCGGAGCTTTCGTAAATAATAGCAATGGTTTTGGGCTGCACCACCTCTCTGAAGAAAGACATGAGGCCGTCCGCATAATGAGCGCTTACCTGATTAAGGCGGAAGACATATTTGTAATTCTGCTGGGTTATTTCATCCGCAGCGCTGGAGACCACCAGATAGGGAGTTTTTCTCTCTTCAGCAACCGCTGCGACCGCCTTTGCGCAGGCCGAGGTATACTCGCCAATAATGATGGGCTGCTTCTTGACATCGATCAGTTTTTCCACAATGGCCCGCGCGATTTCAGGCTTGCCGGTGGAGTCCTCGAAATCAAGGACAATTTTTCTTCCCTTAATGCCGCCTTTCGCGTTGATCTCCTCAGCCGCGATCTCATACGACCTCTCCTGCATCACGCCGAATTTTGCCTGGGATCCGGTCAGAGGCAAAGGTATGCTCAACTTAAGAGGCTCTGCTGCATAGACCTGGATGGAAAACATGCTGAAAAGAAAAACCCCAATCATTATGACCGAAAAACGCTTCATGCTGCCCTCCTAATTAGTTATTTTTATCAGGACATTACATAATTACACATTTTTTAAAAAAAATCCATATTGAGGTAGTGGGCTACCTACCCCTATTGACTAAAAACCTGATGAAAACTATAATGCTCTTATGCTGCGCGTTCCAAGTCCGAGTTACAGCATCACCGTAAGGGCGGAAATTGAAAACCGTATAGGTATGTTCGCCCAACTCGCCACAGCTATCAGTAACGCCGGCGGCGATCTTGGCTCTGTTGATATCGTCCGCGCCGAAAAGGGAAAAATCATCAGGGACATAACTGCAAATGCACGGGACGCAGATCATGAAAAAAGAATAGTCAGGGCGATAAAAAACATCAGCGGGGTAAAAGTGCTCAGAGTAATGGACCGCACCTTCACCGCTCACGAAGGGGGAAAGATCGAGATACGCTCGAAAATCTCCGTCAGGAACAGAGATGATCTTTCCAAAGTCTATACGCCGGGCGTTGCAAGGGTATGCGGTGACATTCATGATTGTACTGAACACGCTTATCGCTACACCATAAAAGGGAATTCAGTTGCCGTAATCACCGACGGGACCGCTGTGCTCGGTCTTGGAGATATAGGCCCGGAAGCGTCCATGCCCGTCATGGAAGGCAAGGCTATGATTTTCAAGGAATTTGCCGGTATTGATGCATTCCCCATCCCCCTGAAGACCAAGGATCCTGAAGAGATTATCGCTACTGTTAGGATAATCTCAACACCCTTTGGAGGTATTAATCTCGAGGATATATCTGCGCCAAGGTGTTTCGAGATAGAGCGGCGGCTCAGGGAGATTTGCGATATACCTGTCATCCACGACGACCAGCATGGGACAGCGGTTGTTGTCCTTGCAGCTCTTATTAATGTCGGACGATTGCTGAAGAAAGACATAAAGAAATTAAGAATGGTAATTTCCGGAGCTGGAGCAGCAGGAATGGCCAATGCCTGGATGCTCTCGGCCTATGGTGTACGGGACATCATTGTGTGCGACAGGGCGGGTGCAATTTATGAAGGGAGGAAGGGTGATATGAACCCCTATAAGAAGGCCCTTGCCCGAAAGACAAACCCGAGAAAGGTCAGGGGCGGCATTACCGAGGCCCTTAAGAGAGCCAATGTCTTCCTGGGACTTTCCGTTCCCAATGTCATATCAGGCGATGACATACGCAAAATGGCAAAAGAGCCGATAGTGTTTGCCCTGGCAAATCCCGAACCGGAAATAGCTCCTGAAGATGCGTTCCCGCTGGTAAGAATACTCGCCACCGGACGCTCCGATTATCCCAACCAGATAAATAATATGCTATGCTTTCCCGGAATTTTCAGGGGTCTGCTGGACGTAAGGGCCAGGGGAGTGAATGAGGAAATAAAATTTGCCGCTGCAAAGGCCATAGCCTATACGGTAACAGATGATCAATTGCATGAGGACTACATAATACCGAGCATTTTCGACAGAAAAGTCATGCCCGCGGTCGCTCATGCAGTGGCTGAGGCAGCTAAGAAAACAGGACTTGCACGGCATTAGGTAAGCCTACACCATGCCTTTTATATCAAGATAGGCGTCAACCTCTTTTTCTGACAGCAGGCCGGATTCGAGAACTACCTCTCTGATCTTACGTTTTTCAGCAAGCGCCTTTTTTATTATCCCGGCTGTCTTTTCATACCCGAGGACCGGTACGAGCGTGGTGGCTATTATTGGATTTTTTTCAAGCAATTCCTGAACATGGGCAGTATTAACCACCATCCCGCTTACCGCCTTATCGGCAAACAGCCGCATCGCGTGTGCCATTATATCAATGGATTCCAGGATGGAATATCCGATTACCGGGAGCATGGTATTAAGCTCGAATTCGCCGAGCGAGCAGGAGACTGTAATGGTGGTATCGTTGCCCAGCACCCTGGCACAGGCCATTCTGCCTGCTTCGGCGATCACTGGGTTTATCTTCCCGGGCATGATCGAGGAGCCGGGCTGTAACGACGGCAGCAGTATTTCAGAAAGCCCGGAATGAGGACCGCTGTTCATAAGCCTTACATCATTGACGATCTTCATCAAGCCGACCGCAATAGTTTTTAACTGCCCTGAAAGCTCTGAGGCGATGTCCATCGAGGCCTGGGCCTCAAAATTATTGTCGGCCCTTACAAAGGGTATACCCGTCATCTCACCGATAACCCTGATGACCCCTTCGCTGAATCCAGGGTGGGCATTCAGCCCGGTACCAACAGCAGTGCCGCCAAGGGGCAACTGCGCCAGTCTCGGCAGGACGCTCTCTATCCTGGCAATGCCCAGCCTGATTTGTGTGGCCCATCCGGATATTTCCTGGCCAAAAGTAACAGGCACAGCATCCATCAGGTGAGTTCTCCCGGTTTTTATCACATTATTATATTCCTGCTGTTTTTGGGAAATGACTTCAAATAAATGCCTCAGCGCCGGCAGCAGGTTGTTGTTCACTTCAAGATAAGCCGCTATGCGGATTGCCGACGGGATCACGTCATTGGAAGATTGTCCCATGTTTACGTGGTCATTGGGATGTACCGGTACGGTTGAATGCTTATGTCCGGTAAGCAGTTCGTTAGCGCGTGTTGCGGCCACTTCATTTAAATTCATATTTGTGGACGTACCGCTTCCTGTTTGAAAAACACCCAGCGGGAATTGCCCTGCAAGTTTGCCTTCCATAATCTCTTTGCAAGACCTGAGTATGGCATCGGAGATATCTCCTTTCAGCAGTCCAAGACCCGTGTTGGCAACAGCGGCGGCATACTTGATTATGGCAACAGAACGTATAAATACTTCAGGTAATGTCAGGCGGCCTGCTGCAAAATTATCTATGGCCCGCTGCGATTGGGCCCCCCAATATGCATCGGAGGGGACCTTGACCTCACCCATGCTGTCCCGTTCTATTCTATACTTTTCAGACATAGCGCAATTATAACATATGAAGGCAGTGGGAACCCAGGTGATCCGGAGCAAAAACAAACTGACCCGCTACCCATATTTACGGCATCCCAATGCCGTCGATCCTTGCGCCGCACTTGAGGCATTGCGACTCTTTCATGCTTATATGAGTCAGCGAAAACCCGATGCGCTCTATGAGCAGCGCTCCGCAGGACGGACACTGGGTGTTTTCGCCGCCGGCACCGGGGACGTTGCCTTCGTATACGTATTTCAATCCGGTTTTCAGCCCGATTTCACGTGCCCTCCTCAATGTGATAAGCGGGGTCCTGGGCTTGTCGAAGAGTTTATAGGTTGGGTAGAATTGGCTCACGTGCCATGGGATAGAGGCATCGACAGACTTTATAAACTCAGCGGCAAAGGTGAGGAACTCATCTGAATCATTATAATCAGGGATGATCAGAGTAGTCACTTCAACCCAAACTCCCAACTCCTTCATAAGCTTAATAGTGTCGAGCACCGGTTGCAGTTTCGCACCTGCAACCTTCTTATAAAAGGCATCATCTCCCTTTAAATCAATATTGTTGGCATCAAGGTAGGGTGCGATGAGCCGTATCGCATCAGGGCTTGTATAGCCGTTGCTGACAAAAACATTCCGGATACCCTTCTTATGGGCAAGGCGCGCACAGTCATAGGCAAACTCAAAAAATATGGTGGGCTCTGTATAGGTGTATGCTATGCTTTCGCATCCTGCGCGTACGGCCTCTTCGACAACCTCTTCAGGGGACATCTCCTCGCCTGGAATGTCCTTGTTCTGTTTAGGGTATTGCGATATTTCGTAATTCTGGCAGTGCAGGCATCTGAAATTGCATCCTACCGTAGAAATCGAAAATGAATGCGACCCGGGATAAAAATGAAAAAACGGTTTTTTCTCTATAGGATCTACATGTTTTGCAGCAACTTTGCCATATACGAGAGTATAAAGCGTGCCCCCACTATTTTCCCTCACCCCGCAAATGCCGCGCTTCCCTGGCGAAATGGCACAGTACTGGGGGCAGAGGAAGCATTTTACCTTACCTTCATCAAGCTTTTCGTAAAGCCTGGCCTCATACATGGATCAAACTGTTTTCTTCGGTTTAGCTGTCCTCTTTGCGGGAGCCTTTTTAGGCTCTGCAGCCTTCTTAGGTTCGACAGCCTTTTTTGCTTCCATAGGGGCCGCCTTCTTAATCGGCGCTTCAACACTCTCTTCAGACTGCTTCTTTTGGATTGGTCCTCCGTTGAGGCGACTCTTTACGATTTTTTCAGCCTCAATCCAGTTCTCAAGATCGCGGCCCGGTATCCATCCACTTTTCACGTAAAGTTCATGTGCGGTTCTGGCAATTTCGTCATGAAGTTTCATCATGATCCCCCTCCTAGATAATATTAATTATTCAATACTACCACCGTTTTAAAGTTAAAGCAACATATCCGCCTATAAGCCGGCAAGTAGAACAAATAGTAAGCAACCAGGGGGTCAAGATAAGAACAATACCCATGAAATTAATGAGATATTATCAGGTTTTTATAGTTTTATTTTCAGTTGAGTCGGCAGAACTGATACCGTTAAGCGCAAAATTTCTGAGCACCGCGTGCCCGGCGGTAATATTCCTGAGATCGGCAACCCTGTTTATCCATCCCTTCAGGTACTTGCCGTATTGTGCGGGTCTGAGTTCAGCAAGACGCGTATAACGATGTGCTCTCATTGCCAGATATGAATCGGTGTTACCGGCCGACTTCTTCAAGAGTTTTTTGGCGGCAGCAGGACTGTTCACATAGGTATCAAAATGCACCAGGCTCAGCGGATAGGGCAATGATGCAGCCCCTGATTTGTCCCAAATTTTCTTGTAGATAGCTTCGGCATCCGCCCTCGTGATATTCCTGATATTGCCTTTATAACCGTATTCTCTTGCTGTGGACTGAAGTATGCCGAACTTTGACGACTCAGCGCCGCCATCTCTATGCACATAGGCGCTCCCCTCATGTTTAAGAACAGTAGGAAGTACCTCTCTGAACCCGCTGTTGCCTCCTTCCTTGACCAACGCAGGACTGGACACCGGCATGGCCGGGAGGGATTGAACTGACGGCCCTTTGTCTAAGGTTGATAGTTGATTCTCAATCTGGCCCAGCGATGCCTCAAGCAGTGCCTCAAAAGAATTGCTCCCGGCAGCAGGCGTGCCTTTGGAAAGGAGCTTGCTGATCAAGAGTACCTGTTGCTGGGGATTAAGAGACAGATCCTTCATGGCCTTAGCACTATCATTAGCGACCCTCTGACGAGTGTTTTTTATATTTTTGTTATACCCATAATTGTAGCATAATCACAGGTATGCTTTCATGTGCCGCCTTATTCTCTTTGCCGATTGGAAAGTGCCGATTGGAAAGTTGTCAAAGCATCCCAAATATGCAATAATAAAGCTTCATAAAAATTCTTCAGGAGGTTCGCATGAAATCAATGAGAGTGCCGTTCATACTGTTGTTGGTGCTGGCCGTTGCCGTTTCTGCCTTCGCCGAAATGAGAAATAAGAAATTTACGAAAGAGGAGATTAACAAGATGGCCGATACCAAAGCGATTATCGAAACAAAGTTCGGGAACATTGAGCTCAAGTTTTTCCCGGATGTTGCACCTAATCACGTCAACAACTTCATAGAACTCGCCAAGAAAGGCTTTTATGACAGTACTACCTTTCACCGCGTCATACCAGGTTTTATGATCCAGGGCGGCGATCCAAATTCAAAAAACCACGATAAATCAAAACACGGTATGGGCGGGCCTGGATACACGCTTAAAGCCGAATTCAACGACAAACCTCATAAGAGAGGTACCCTTTCAATGGCAAGGGCTGCGAGCCCTGACAGCGCCGGTTCGCAGTTCTTTATATGCGTCGCTGATTCACCGTTTCTCGACAGGCAGTATACCGTCTTCGGTGAGGTCGTGTCAGGGATGGATGTGGTCGACAAGATCGTGGGCCAGTCCCGGGACAGGAGTGACAATCCAAATGAACGCATTGAGATGAAAGTAAAGATCGTGGAAAAATCCTGATATGCCAAGCCTTCCTGCCGGCATTTCCTGAATGGCCGGCAGGAAGCGGAAACAGATTCAGCCTGTCCCCGGAATTAAGGGCTCGCGAATAAATAACTTGTGCATTCAGGCGCTCAGATTTAGGTCAGATTTGGCTGGTCCGACCGAGCAAAACCGCAGGCGCAGCATAGCTGCGTTGAGGATTTTGCGACTGAGGATCGGGCAAAGATGGCCTAAATCTGAGATGCATCAATGTGCAAGTTATTTATTCGCGAGCCCTAAGATACTGTCCGGTATATGAGCCCTCTACGTTTTTCAGCTCTTCAGGAGTCCCCTCGAAGAGAATGGCGCCGCCTCTGTCACCGCCCTCGGGTCCGAGGTCAATGACCCAGTCGGCCTGTGATATAACGTCCAGATTATGTTCTATTATGACCACTGTGTTACCGTTGTTCACCAGTTTTCTGATTATTTTCATCAGCATTATCACATCATTGTGGTGGAGCCCCACAGTCGGTTCATCTAGGATATAGAGCACTCCCCTTGAATGGGGCCTCGAGCTCAACGATAGTTCAGCGCATATTTTCAGGCGTTGTGCCTCTCCCCCTGAAAGTGTTGTGGCCGATTGGCCCAGCCGGAGGTAGCCGAGCCCGATATCTTTCATCAGCACGAGTTTGGATTTGATTTCCTGAGTGTCTGAAAAGAACTCGATGGCATCGTCCACCGTCATCTTCAAAATGTCATTGATGTTCTTCCCCCTGTAGTACACGCGCAGCGCCTCGCTCTTGTACCTCCTTCCCTTGCACTCCTCGCAGGTAACGAATATATCCTCGAAGAAGTACATTTCCATCTTCTGGAAGCCTTCCCCCTTGCAGGATTCGCATCTCCCTCCCGGCACATTGAATGAGAAGAACCCAGGTGAATATCCATGTGCCCGCGCTTCCAGCTGCTGAGAAAAGATCTTTCGCACCGGGTCGAACATCTTGAGATACGTCAATGGATTTGAGCGCGGTGTTTTCCCAATGGGGCTTTGATCAATAAGCCGTACTCCCTTTATGTTCTCAAGCCCCTTAATTTTTTTATGTGGAAGCGGCTGTTCAGGTTCGACTCTGAAATGGCGCGCCAAAGCATGGTGCAGCGTTTCAATGATGAGGCTGCTCTTGCCCGACCCTGAAACCCCGGAAACAACAGTCAGGGCTTCCAGAGGAATCCTGAGAGTCACGTTCTTGAGATTGTTGCCCGAAGCTCCATAAAGCGTGAGGGCATAATCCCTGGTGCGCAGCTGGTAATCTTTTTCTTTTTTGCGAGGTGCTGCAATGTAAGGCGTATCCAGATTTCTTATATACCGTGAAGTCAATGTGTCCGACTTTAAAAATTCACTCATAGGGCCTGAAAACACTACCTCGCCGCCCATGTGGCCCCCGTAAGGACCGAGTTCCACCACCCAGTCACTTGACGAAATTATATCTTTGTCATGCTCGACAACGATAATGGTATTGCCCAGTGAGGCGAGTTCTTTCATTATTTCAGCAATCCTCCTCGTGTCCCTCGGGTGCAGGCCGATAGTCGGTTCATCGAGGACATACAGAGTACCGGTAAGCGCCGACGCTAATTGATTGGACAGGTTTACCCGCTGGTACTCGCCGCCTGAAAGTGTTTTTGCCTGCCTGTTCAAGGTCAGATATTCAAGCCCTACCCGTGCGAGGAACCTTAGCTTCATGAGAACCTGCCGTACCGCCTCTTTCGCAATGTCCTCCTGCATCGGTGAAAGCTGGAGCGATTCAAACCAGAGCAGCGCTTTTGATATCGGCATATCGGACAGACCGGCAATGTCCATACCATCTATCTTGTACGCCAGGGCATCTGCGCAAAGCCGCCGGCCGCCGCATTTTGGACAGGTTACGGGGCTTCTGTACCTGCTTAACAGCACTCTTACATGGAGTTTGTAGCGCTTGCCTTCCATCTCCTCAAAGAAACTGTTTAAACCGTAAAAATGCTCATTGCCCTTGAAGATAATGCTTTTCTCCTGCTTTGACAGGTCCCTGAAAGGCTTGGCTGCAGGGATACCGCTCTTCTTTGCGCCCCTGATCATCTGGTCCCTCCACCATTTGTATCCGGGTTTCTCCCATAGGGCTATTGCTCCCCCGGAGAGTGAAAGCGTATTGTCCGGTATAATCAGGGCTTCGTCGTATATCAGGATGTTGCCGAATCCCTTGCACTCGGGGCATGCGCAGACAGGGTGATTGAATGAAAACATTATCGGTGTCGGTTCGGGAAGGGAAACGGCACAATCGTCGCAGGTATTGTTCGAAGAAAACCGTAACATTATTTCGCTTGCGGTATCATGTGCCCTTAACACTATCACCTTGACCTTTTCCCTGCCTTCTTTCCATGCCATCTCTATTGAATCAGACAGCCTGGGCTCATCTCTCAGGGCAAGCCGGTCAAGAACGACTTCGATTGTCTCCGAGGCATCTTTCGGAAGGTCTGTTATATCAACAGCCTCTCCATTGGACCAGACTCTGTGGAACCCCCTTTGCCGCAGGGTCTCAGGCGGCTCAGAGGTCTCAAAAATAATAAGCGCCCTCCCATTCCGATATTTTTCGAGCAGTTCAGAAGTGATTTGGGATGTGTCCCACCTCCGTATCTCTTTACCACATTTCGGGCAATACGGAATGGCAATCCTCGAATACAAGACCCTGAACAAATCGTACAGTTCCGTAAGCGTGCCCACTGTAGAACGGGACCCTCTGACAGGGTTCTTCTGCTCAAGAGCTACAGCAGGCCTTATATTGTGGATTGCATCGACATCAGGCCTGTCGAGTTTCTCAAGGAACAGCCGCGCATAGGTTGAGAGCGACTCGATAAATCTCCATTGGCCCTCTGCAAAAATGGTATCGAACGCCAACGAGGACTTTCCCGAACCTGAAACACCCGTGACGGCAATAATCTGGTTGTGGGGAAGCCTGAGGGTTATATCCTTAAGGTTATTCTGCCGGGCACCTTCAATTATCAAATCAAGGGTTGACATCCTTATATATTAACATTTTGGACGCAAATGGAAGAATATGCAGGGATGGTTAAGGAAGGCAACTGCAGGCCTGTCCCTTCCTTACAGGAAACATCACCCTCTTTTGTTTTATAATCAGAATACATGCTCGAATCGATCAAAGACAAAATCCTTTCAGGTGCTCGGCTGAACAGGGCAGATGCACTCGCGCTGTTTGAGAGCGATGACCTCTTCACTATAGGCAGTCTGGCCTCCGTAAACGCCGAGGCAAGGAATGGCAGGAACGCATATTTTATCATCAACCGCCACATCAACCCTACGAATATATGCGTCAACAGATGCAAGTTTTGTGCGTTCAGCCGCTCAAAAGGCGAGGAAGGGGCCTTTGAATTATCAATCGACGATGTGCTTTCAAGACTCGAAGAATCTTTCAGCTCTAAAAATCCAATAACAGAGGTACATATTGTGGGCGGCCTTCATCCTGAATGGCCTTTTGACCATTATTTGGAGCTTCTTTCAGCGATCAGGGGGAAATTCCCTTCCCTGTCAATTAAGGCCTTTACTGCCGTTGAGATTGATTATATGTCGCGGATCAGCGGGTTAGGGCTTGATGCAATCTTTAAAGCCCTGAAGCAGAGCGGCCTTGATCTAATGCCCGGGGGCGGTGCTGAAATATTCGCAGAAGAGACAAGGAATAAGCTCTGCCCTGAAAAGATATCCGGAGACCGTTGGCTTGAGATTATGGAAACGGCGCATAACGCCGGAATCAAAACGAACGCTACCATGCTGTACAGCCATCTGGAAAGCCTCGGGGACAGGGTGGATCACCTGCTTAAGCTGAGGACGCTGCAGGACCGCACCGGAGGATTCCAGGCATTTATCCCTCTGGCTTATCATCCCGTGAATACCGAAATCGGCGGTTTCTATTCATCCGGAATCGATGACCTGAAGACTATCGCCATAAGCAGGCTTGTGCTCGACAATTTTCAGCACATCAAGGCTTACTGGATAATGCTCGGCGAGAAAATTTCCCAGGTCGCCCTGCTTTTCGGAGCTGACGATCTCGACGGCACCATCATAGAGGAAAAAATAACGCACATGGCGGGGGGTATGACCGGTGGCTGTATGACACGGGAGGAAATGGTCCATCTCATCAGGAAAGCAGGAAAGATTCCAGTTGAGCGGGATGCATTCTATAATCACCTCAGGGTATATAAATGAATCGAATCGACAAAGCAGCAGCGCTGGAGCTTTTAAAGACCTCTGATCTGCTTGAACTTGGCGAAATGGCGGATGCTATGAGGAAAGAGCTGCATCCTGAGGGCATCGTTACGTTCGTTGTAGACAGAAACATCAACTACACTAACGTCTGCATAAATAAGTGCACTTTCTGTGCTTTTTACCGTGAAGCTGACAGTCCCGACGCATATGTTTTATCAAGAGAGGCCTTGTTCCGGAAGATAGATGAAACGATTGCTCTCGGCGGCACACAGATACTGCTTCAGGGCGGCCTTCATCCGGATTTGGACATGGAATACTATATGGAACTTCTTCAGTCTATCAAAGATCGATATGCGATAACTGTCCACGGTTTTTCGCCTCCGGAGATAACTTATCTCGCTGAAAAACACAACCTCACTATCAGAGAAACTCTGATGACCTTGAAACTGGCCGGTCTCGATTCTATCCCCGGCGGCGGCGCGGAGGTGCTTTCGGACAGAGTAAGAGAAGTATTGAGCCCTAAAAAGATCAAATCCTCCCAATGGCTGAAAGTCATGGAAGAGGCCCACAGAATAGGCATGAGGACCACGGCGACGATGATGTTCGGCAGCATCGAGGCGCCTGAAGACATAATCGAACACCTTGATGTAATAAGAAGCCTCCAGGACAAGACAGGCGGGTTCACCGCCTTTATCCCCTGGTCTTTCCAGCCCGGGAATACAGAATTGCTTCGCGAGAAGAAGACAGTCGTACCCGCCACTGCTGTCGATTATCTGAGGATCCTCGCCCTTTCACGGATGTACCTCGACAATTTTAATAATATCCAGGCATCATGGGTCACCCAGGGACTAAAGCTTGCGCAGGTGGCCCTAAGATTCGGCGCCAATGACTTTGGCTCGACCATGATTGAAGAGAATGTGGTCAAGGCGGCAGGCGTGAGCTACAGAGTATCGAAAGAGGATATTATCCAGGCGATACAGCGTGCCGGATTCAAACCTGCACAGCGGGACACCTATTACGGACTTGTACGGCATTTCTAAACGACGGAGATGTTTGTAAAAGCCTCACCCCGGAAAATGCATAGGGAAGCCAAATGCACAGAGATAAATACAGGAATAAGCTTATTGTCTCTCATAATCAAAAAGGTCCTCTGTGTTCTCTGTGGTTAATTCCGTTATTTGGGTTAATGAAAAAAGATTCGCTATCTGTTAGAATTTTTTCATGGGGGTTTTGCAATAATGGATGTGCGGGGCCACGGTACAGTACTTATAGCAGATGATGAACCTTTGGTGCTGCATTCTGTATCATTGCTGCTGGAACAATACGGCTACCGCATTGTTGCCTGCAGTAGTGCTGCGGAAGCTATCGAGAAATTCAAGGACAACAATGTTGATGTAGTGCTTACCGACATTAAGATGCCGGTGATGTCAGGGATTGAGCTGCTCGAAAATATCATATCTCTGAGCCCTGATACGCCGGTAATCCTGATGACAGCCTTTGCGGACATAACTACAACAATTGATGCAATCAAGAAAAGGGCCTTTGATTTCATTATCAAGCCTTACCAGGTAGATCAGCTCCTCTACTCGATTGAGAAGGCGATGAAGTACAACAGACTGTTGCATCTGGAAAAGGACTACAGGAAGCTGCTGGAGGAATGCAACCTCGAACTGGAGACTGTGGTATCCGAAAGGACCATGAGCCTGATGGCGTTGACCGTTGCAGACAGGGTGAGGAATCCCGCAACGACAATAGGGCAGATGTGCAGGAGACTGCTTGAAAAAGAAACGCTATCATCATCCGTCCGCTCCGGCATTGACAATATTGTTGAGGAAACGAAAAAGCTTGAGAAAATAGTCAGTGAATTTCAGAATGTTTTCAAAAGCAGGCAATCACATTTCACCTATGAGGATATTAATGAGATTGTAAAAGGCAGCATTTCAGTTGTCCAAAAGGAGGCCGACGCCAAAGGTGTGGTGCTGGTTTCATCCCTTTGCGAACATCCCCTGAAGATAAATGCGCAGCGAAACCTGCTGGGCATAGCGATTTCCCAACTGACAAGAAACGCTATTGAGGCAACTGCTGAAGGCGGGAGCGTTGAGGTCACTACTAAAGGGAACATGGAGCAGGTGACACTAACTGTCACTGATACGGGACATGGGATTCCAGCTGAATATATTGATAAAATCTTTAATCCTTTTTCCAGCACCAGAGAACGGCGGTTCGGCATGGGGCTCGCCCTGGTAAGGCAGATAATCTCGGAGCACCTCGGAGAGATAACAGTGCAGAGCACTTCTGAAAAAGGCACTACATTCAGGGTAGTATTACCTGTAAACTGGCTCGAAAAGTCGTTGGCAGCACGGGGAGCTTAGAGAAGAAAGAATATCCGCTTTCAGCTTTTTCTTTTTAGAGATTTAATATAGGCTACGATACCCTGCATGGCATCCGATTTAGGATCGATAGGCTTACCGTCAAGCGCATATTCGATACAGGCATTTACCGCCTCCTCAAGTCCCTTCTGGGTCTTTCCGGCAATATGGAATTCTTTTCTGTTGCCGGCCTGTTCCAGGCCTTTCCCTCCGGGATGGCATGTATTACAGCTGTTGCCGGATGTTGCGCCTGCAAACTTTGGGTCATTAAACAAAGCCTTTCCTTTTGACACACTTCCCGCTGCAAGCGCAACGGATACCGCGAAAGCCAGAATAGTTACTGCCGGCAATACTGTCTTGACCATCATAATCCTCCCCCGGTTCCGGCGTGAGACCGCTTTAACCAATAGTACAATGCGCCAATGACGAATGCAAGCGCCCGAATTTTTTTAGGAAAGGTGAGGGCTCACATTTTTAATGGTATAATTTTATAGTCAGTCCCAAAGAGATATGGGCCAAGAAGGAGGATCTTATGGACAAGGTAATAATAGCGACAGTTGATTTAGGACATTTCAAGGCATACAAAGTCTCAGCAAATCCGAATGAGAGCGCCAGGCTGGAGTTGTTGGAGAGTTACGACATTCTTGACACCCACGGCAAATTCATCGAAAAATTTACAGATGCCGAAGGAAGCTTTGATAGGGGTGAAGGAAAGGCCGGGATAGCGACCGGCTCAGGAGAACCCCACCACCTGGAGCTAGAGATCGAAAAGAAGGTGATAAGGCGCATTGCTGATGACATCAGCACACTGGTCTTGAAGGAAGGCTGTTCCAAATGGTATTTGGCCGCAGGGGAGAGGATAAACAACCAGGTCGTCGAAAATCTGGCGCCTGCCGTTAAGGCCAAACTGGATAAGAATATCAAAGCCGATCTTACAAAAACTGAAAAGTCTAAAATACTGGGATATTTTGAAAGGTAAGAGAATTTGACAGGTCGCTCCCTTTTTACTTTTTTTGTAACAGTAGTGCATGGGCTGATAGCCCGGCCCCGAAAGCGACCATCATACATAGTTCACCAGCCTTAAGGCCGTTCGTCATGATTTCATCAAGGACGTAGAGCACTGTCGGAGAGGAGATGTTACCGTAGTGTTCCAGGATATTTCTGCTCATTTTTAACTGAGCTTCTTCCAGCCCCAGCTTATCTCTAACAGCATTCAATATCTTCTCTCCACCGGTGTGAATCGCCCAGTGTGCAATGTCTACGGCGCGAAGCTTGCGTGGTGTTAAAAGGGCATCCACTGCTTCTGCAACAGCGTCCTTCACAAGATTCGGCAGTTGCATCGAAAGCTGGTTGTGAAGCTGACCGTTCTTATGGACATACCTTATAGATTCCCTGTGTTCAGGGGCATAATAGCTGGAGGAGGCGACAAGCTCAAGTCCGGAGGGGCGCTTCCAGAGGACCGCTGCCGCTGCCCCGTCTCCGAATATCGCATTTGATACTAGCAGCCCCAGGTCATTGTCTATCTGAAACGTTGCGCTGCAGATCTCTACTGAGATGCTTACCACCACTCCGTCAGCAAGCCCGCGCAATAGCGCCCCGGCAACCTGCAAATTCGGGAGCGCGCCGCCGCAGCCGCTTCCGACGAGATCGTATACCAGTGTTGTGCGGTGCAGACCCATTCGTTCGATCAGGTACGTCGATATTCCAGGACAGATATACCCTGTGCATGTATTGACCACGAGTCCTGAAACCGATGAGATGTCGAGGTTGGCCAAGGCAAGTGCTTTTGTCGCTGCCTCGGCAGACAGATCAACGGCCCAGCGAGTGAAACGGGCAATGCGGTCGTCAGGCGTTTCGTTAAGGATACGCTCGGGGTCCTCATGAGCATAATGGCGCTGCTTGATACTGGGGTGATCCAATAACTTCCGCAATATTGCCAGGCTCCTCGGAGTGAGTGTGCCGGCAAAGCGCTTTGAAAGCACCTCCTTTGCATAGCTCTGGGAGACACAGGAAGGGGGTGTTGCTGTTGCCAGCGATGCTATGTACAGCGCCTCCGGCAAAGGGTGCTTTTTCGCTTCGTTCATCGATATACCCCTGTGTATCGCAGAATACGCCTGATAGGGCGTGTGTGCCTCCACAAAGGAGGCTGGATTCCCAACCGGCAGGCGAGCCGGTGAATTTTTATGAGGAGTGGAAGGCTTATGGCATCCGAATTGATGACGTTTAAATGAGTATCAATGAATTCCCTTATCCGCCTGTCGACCCATTCCAATTCTATCTCCTGAGAAAGATAAAAGACAGGTTCAAGCATCTCATCCCTGGGGATGGAGAGCACCCCCTCGGTCCTTGCAATCGTTTCGAGTTCTGTCCCGGGGTAAATACGTATTCCCGCATTGAAAAAAATGGTATCACCGCGGCGAATCTGTGTGGCCGCAAAGCGCAATGTTTCTTCAACCGTCCGTTTCGTCTCACCCGGTCCTCCCAGAAGAAATATCCAGAGGCAGGGGAGCTTGCAGCTTTTTATGACACGGGCCGCCTGATAGACCGCTTCCTCTGAGAACCCTTTCCCCAATCCCTTGAGCACTTGCCCGGATGCGCTTTCTGCTGTTATCCCTATGCCGACAAAACCTGCATGTTCCAGCGCATTCATTAGCTCATGATCAAGATAGAGCGGATTGAGTTCGAGGCTCTGCAACCGGGTCCCATGACGCATGCGGGCCAGGCTGTCACATATATCCAGGGCATGCTGCCGCGGAGAATTAAAGACATTATCTACGAATTCGATATCCCGAAACCCATCCGCGCCGAGCCGCTGTATCGTGTCAGAAACGCTCTCGGGAGATGCGAGCCGATATCCCGGACCTTCGATTTTTTGATAGGTGCAATAGACGCATCTGAAATGACAACCAAGCTTTGTTTGTACCGGAACTGTTGTCATCCCCGATGAATATGCCCTTACATCAATCCAGCGGTAGTAATCGGGCACAGTGCACGTGCCGGAGCAAAGACTTAGCAAAGGGGGGATATGCCGGCACACTCCGTCCTCTATCCATGCAACGCCGGGAATGCGGTACGGCGGATTGCAGGACGACATGGCATTGAGCAAGCTGATAAACGTCTGTTCTCCGTCGCCGATAATGGCGTATGATGCACCGGAATATTTTAAAATTTCCTCGGGCATGACCCCAAGGGCTGCGCCTCCGAGGACGATAGGGGCATCCGAAAACTTCCGTATGGTGCTCACAAGAGGCTTTAGCTCTTTCAAAAAAAAAGCTGGATGCTGCATGTCATTGTTATCGATATTCCGTATGGAAAGCCCGATGATGTCGTACGTACGACGCAGCAGCGCCGATTCCACTGCTCGTGTTGAATCGTGCTTGAACATCAAGTCCAATAGTTTTACTCCATGCCCTGCTCTTTCCGCGGCTTCCGCAACAATACAAGCCCCGTACGGCATGACAGGCATGGGAAGACGGTTAGTGTTGGTACTTATAATTAAGATTTCCATAGAAGTGGATTCCCTAGAAGTGCATGCCCTAAACCATTATAATCCTTTATTGAATGCAAAACAATAATGCGTACATCGTTAAAAAATCACAGAACGCAGTACGCGGTTAATTGTTTGATTGCCGCCACGTTTTTTGGTATATTTTAACAGAAGGCAGGTCAACCAAAAAGGGGGCATTCCATGCAAGGCAAAGAAAAATATCTGGTGCTTTTTTTTAGTGCTCTGTTCGTTCTTGCTGCATGTGGCGGCCTGCAGCAACAGGTCACAGTTGCGCCTGGAGAAAGCGAAAAGGTCGTTACAATGGAAGTCAGCAATTTCAAATTCAAGCCAAACAATATAAAGAGTTATCAGGGGAACGTAATTGTATTCAAAATTTCAAATGTCTCGGAGAACAACCATAACTTCACCATAAAAGACCCGGAAGATAAAATGCTCCGGAGCGTGGATCTGCCGCCAAAAAAGACAGTGGAGGTCAAGATCATGTTTTCCAAACTTGGCAAATATAATTATGATTGTGACAAGCCATTGCATTCCTCTTTTGGCATGAAGGGTCAGGTTGAAGTGGTGAAAGCGGAACAACCCTGAGCGTTGGGAATCAATTCAGCCTTACACCTTCATCTTTAATACCGGCAAGCCCAGCCGCTGCCTGCTGTTTTCCCCTTTAAATAACTCCTTCACCCTCTCAGGTGTGTCACCACGCTCTCCCTCATGCCTGACCTGAAGTTTCGTCGGCAGGCTGGCCCCGTGGTGTACAGCATATTTACCGTACCTGGCTGAGAGATCATCAACTGCCGCGTAAACCCGTGCCATTTTCTCTATCCGGGCGGTATCATCAAAAAGAGTAAACTGGACATCGCCTTCCGGCTTTAGTCCCGCAAGTACCACCCCTGTTTGACGATAAAAAAGCCCACTGTGGAATATTGTTTTGAATCCTTCCTTGAGGGGGCCGAACAAGTCCGAAGGGAAGGCACTTGGACGATCCAGACTCAACTCTACACCTTCGCTCCTGAAGTCCTGTGTGCGAAGAAAGAGGATGAGCCGGGAGGCCGCAAGCTTATACCGTCTAGTCTTGATACATGCCGCTTCAAGGTTCTTCGAAAGCTGCGCAAAGACGAACGCCTCGTCCTGTGAAGGAGGGGTGAAAGTTTTTGCCTTGCTGATTGACTGATAGCTGCTCTTGGTTTCGGTCACAACAGGGTAAACACTGTGGCCGTTCAACTCCTGCCATATCTCCCGATACGGTTTTGAGAGCCTTTCGTTTACAAACTCCTCGCCCTTGCGGGCGTAATCAAGTGCAGTACTTATTCCAAACTTCCTCAGGTAGGCCGAAGTATTGGGGCCGATCCCCCAGACTTTCTGGATGGATAGTTTCTGCAGATAAAGGTGGATGTCCCTGCCAGGGACCAGTGTGAGTCCATGCGGCTTCTTCCACTTTGATGCTATCTTTGCCAGCACCTTTGAAAGGCTCACTCCAATGGACACGGTAAATCCCAGTTCCTTCCCCATAGCCTCCTGAATTTGACCGGCGATCACGCCATAAGAGCCGTGGAAAGAACGGCGCAGACCCGTGAGGTCCGCAAAGGCCTCGTCAATTGAATATTCCTCAACATCAGGTGTAAAACGCCTCAGTATATCGAACATGCGGACTGAAAATAGGCTATAGGTCTCATAGTCTGATGGAAGGATAACGGCATCAGGACAGACCTTCTTTACTTCAAAGAGCCTCATGCCTCTTTCCACTCCACGGGCCTTTGCCTCATAGCTTGCCGCAGCAACGATCCCCCGTTCTTTTCCGGTAATGACGGGTTTGCCCCTGAGTTCAGGATGGAGCGCCTGCTCACAGGATGCAAAAAAAGCGTCTGCGTCCACATGCAGGATGGCACGGGGCCAGGAGCTAATGGTAAGTGGCTGAGAGTCCATGGCTTCTCCCTTTTAGGTAGCGGGTCAGTTTTAAGATAAATTGTAAAGCTAACGGTATTTTCTGACAACGGCAGTTACCACGCCGGCTATCTTGAGTTCGCTCTTAGGTACAATTGGCTTAAAGCTGGAGTTGGCCGGCATCAGGGCAACAGTCTGCCCCCGTTTCTTTAAATACTTCATGGTCCAGGCACCGTCCACTTCGGCGATAATGATATCGCCGCTCCGGGCGGTGCGGCTTCTGTCCACCAACACCATGTCGCCGGGCATGATACCGGCTTCTGTCATGGACTCCCCTGATACTTTCAGCAAGAAGGTGGCCGCAGGGTTATCGATCAGGTACTTGTCCAAAGAAAGAGTGTCGAGCAGTTCTTCTTCGGCCGGGCTGGGGAATCCGGCCTCCACCATTCCCAGGACTTTCACCGGCGAGGCAAGGGACCGGGGAATGAGGCGGCCCTGCCCGTCTTTGGACAGGACATTCAGACCCTCCAGCTTTGCAACAAGTTTATATACCGAGTTTTTAGAGCGCACGCCAACCAGTTCTCCCAGTTCGGAGAAAGAAGGCATGCGACCTCTTTCGCGGTAAAAACGGGAGATTTCCGCTATCCGTGTCTTTAAGGTTCCCTTGTTAAAGGTATGTGGCATGAATTAATTATAGGTGAACGATTGTTTCCCAGTCAAGGTAACGGATTGCGTCACGTAAAATCTATTCGAAAGCGAATCATCGCATTATTGCATTTTTTGGATGATGCCTGCAGACTGTTCCGTTCCAAAATTTCCCATGTTATACGAACTTCGCCTTTAGTTGTCTTATTACCGCAAGACGCGAAAAGCAGAACATCTTGCCCCGTTGATTTTGTTGGCTTGCCCTTTATGAATTCCCATGGCTATGCTATATACAACCGGAAGTTCGCATAATCATCGATAGCTCGTATGGAGAAACTATGGAAATAACCGAAGCCACCAAAGATGATATTACAGGACTGTGTGAGCTATTGGAGCTGTTGTTTGCCCTATATTATGTTTGCTAACTTAAATTTCTTTTCTTGATAAAAACGCTTCGGCCGGCTGCGCAAATTTAACCTCAATAATTCAATATGATCAAAGCTGTTTTTATAGGGACCTTCGCACAAATCCCTTGCGTTCCTGGTGAGGCTGCATTCCAGTGAAATATAACACATCATACATTTTGTCGCTGTCTCCATTATATTGCGCCTCCACAATACAGATAATAACGAGCTCTTTCCATAAGTTTTTCTGTATTAGTGTGCTGTTTAATATTTTAACCATTCAGGAAAGCATTAAACCATCAGCAAAAATCTTAAATATTTGTAGGACAATGTCCGCGGAATATGTCCTTTTTTTCTGATAGGCCGAGTGCACCTTAAGAGAATTAACATGGAAGGCAGGAGAAGGGGAGCACTTGTTTTTCGACGCGCTGAAACTGATTTTATCGGCGAATCCAAATTTTCAATTCGATTGACAAGTCTGAGATTTCGTGATAAATAGAAGCTGTAGGCCAAAGCTTTGAGGGGAAATAGAATGAAGCCAAAAAAAAGAGAAATCTTTTACAGTTTGGCGGTGTTGTTGCCTATATTTATTATTATTGCAGGCTGCGGCGGTGGAGGGGGCAAAGCGGGCACTTCAACTCCGGCCACGCCAATTATTTCCGGTGTCGCTGCTGCCGGATGGCCGCTAAGCGGCAATGTCACAATTAAAGATAGCAGAGGAGTTCAAAAAACAGTACCAATCGGTGTGAGCGGCATATACAGCATTGACGTAACCGGCATGACAGCGCCATTCGGTCTGGTAGCCAACGGCACGATTGCCGGAGTATCAGCCCAACTATACTCCGGTGCTACTCAAGCGGACATCGGGGGCAATACAAATATTACGCCGCTCACCGACTTGATCATTGCCAATGTCGCCGGCGAGATTTCTGAGAACTTTTACAGCAAGGGCAATTTCTCCAATCTGACGGCAGATAACCTGAATGCTCAGCAGGTCAAACTGCAAGCAGTGCTGCAGCCAATTCTATCCGGCGCAGGAATTTCCTCAGGCAACATTGACCTTCTGCGGACCTTTTTCGCAACGAACAATACCGGAGAGGATGCGGTGATAGATTTACTGACTATTACTGTTAACACATCCACGAATTCCGCGACCATCACCAACGTAACGAATCAGCAGGCTGTTACCGTAAATTTTGCCACCCAAACCTACACCAATACCTTTAGCAACGCGACTACCACTGCGCAGTCGATCGCTGATATCACGTCCACAATTAATTTTTTTAACACCCTGTCCGAGTTGTTTGCCACGACCCTCCCTTCAGCCACAAATTCAACGCTGCTCTCTCTTTTTGATCAAGCCACTTTCCTTAATAACGGTCTAAATCTGAGCGCTTTCCTTACTAGCCTAACGTCAAGCACCACAAATATCGGCCTGACTTTAAATGGTCTGTCCATACTCGCCCTTAATCCTGTTGCCGGTACTGCTACTGTCAACTTTACGACTAATAAATCGGGGACAACTCAAACCATGCACTTTATCTTGCAGAACGGTGCCTGGCTCGCCGAGGGAAACCTGAACAGCAATACAGCCGGCTCCGGCACAAATCTGAAAGAAAGGTGATTATACTGGCGCTTGCCAAGATGCAGCCCACTTTTTCTGTAAAGGAGAGAAAAATATGAGAAAGACGTTTTATTTTATTATTCTGGCAGTTCTTTTATGCTCAACGACCTTAACTCATGCCGGGTTATTGGATAATGTAATGAAAGGGACCGGTACGTCATCTAAAGGTGGAACTGATGACAGCACGATAGCCTCCGGGCTTAAGGAGGCCTTATCTATAGGGACGAAAAAAGCAGTAAATAATGTTTCCCAGGTAAATGGCTACTTCGGTAACCAGATGATCAAAATTCTTATGCCGGAAAAAATCCAGAAGGTCGCAGAAGTTTTAAGAAAGGTTGGTTACCAGAAAGAGGTTGATGATTTTGTGCTCAGCATGAACCGCGCAGCAGAAAAGGCAGCGCCCGAGGCGATCTCCTTCTTCGTTGATGCAATAAAAGAAATGACCTTTGAGGATGCAAGAGGCATCCTTAACGGAGGGGACACTTCTGCAACAGAATTTTTCAAGAAGAGAACGCATGACAAGATCTATAACGCGTTCAAACCCATTATTTCATCGAGTATGGATAAAGTTGGGGTAACACATTCGTACAAAGAGATGATGGGAAAATATGAATCCCTTCCTTTTATGAGTAAAGAATCGGTGGACCTCGACCACTATGTTACAACCAAAGCCATGGATGGCCTCTTTTATATGGTTGGCCAGGAGGAAAAAAAGATCAGAACCGATCCGGCAGCCCGGGTGACGGACTTATTGAAAAGCGTGTTCGGGAAATAGCTATTTCAGCTTGAAATCCACCCGGCTGCCTTTAAGTTTCTCTTTTGTTTCGGGCCCGAGAGTTTTTGGTTCTACTAAAAACACCCTGTCTGCCGTAACCTGTCCGGACTTCAATATATAATCCTTGACCTTGAGCGCCCGCTCGGAGGCAAGCTGCCTCAAGTCATCATCCTTTATTTCTATATGGGTGAGCATCAGTTTTTCCATCTCGGACACGGGAAGGTCTTTAGCGAAGCCAAGTATGGTCCTTGGCTTTGGGAACTTTTCTTCCTTGTATGCCATTTTCAGGTACTTGGCATATTCCTCTTTTCCTATTGTCACCTGGTCCACTGGTACAGAAGGCTGACCTTTCCTGACAAGGTCTTTCAGTTTGTCCGCTTTCAACTTCTTGTTGAACAGGTACTGCTTCAGCCCTTCCTTGTCCCTTTCAGCATCAACATGTCCTTCTATCTCAAGTTTTAATGCAGGTCTGTTAAATAGTGCCTTTACCATAGTATCGAGTTTCTTCGTGTCTTGCTCGGGCAGATTGCTGCTCCCATAATTGAAATCCACATAGCTCAGTTCTTCTCCACCCCCGAAAAGCGCTCCTAAAAGTGCAAAGGGCGAAGTGGCAACCTTAGCAAGAAGATTGAGCAGCATTTTACTCACTACCCTTCCGATGCTGAACTTCGGGTCGTTGGTATAGCCGGAGACTGGAACGTCCAGATTGATCTCGCCTTTTCTGTTTTTAAGGAGAGCTATGGCGAGTCTCACCGGAAGTTTTGTGGCCTTGGGACTTTCAACCCTGTCGCCAAGGGTGAACTGGTCAAGGAATATGTTGTTTTTGGAGTCAAGTTTCTTTTTCACTATAAGATACTGAAGATTAAGAGAAAGCTCTCCCTTCTGTATAGTGTATCCGAGAAACCTGCCGGAATAAGGACTCACTGGGCTCAGGTCCATGTCCTTGAAGTCAATTTTAAGGTCAACATAGAGATCATCCCGCAGAGGGTTTATCTTTCCCGTAATTTCAAGGGGAGCGGAGTTTTCAAATTTGCCCCGGAGATCTACGTCGGCAAACTTGGTCTCTTCTGAGGAAAGCCCCGATACCTTTCCCCCGATTTCAAAAAAGCCGGCGGAATAGTTAGGTTCAATGTGCCTGTCTGAAAAATTTATCGTGCCCCCCTGTAACGTAACGGCGTCTATCTTTATGAGCTTTCCGGTTTGTTGCGGCACGCTCGTATCAGGCGGTTTAGCAGCAACATCAGCAGCAGGCTTTTGCTGCACGGCTTCAGAGGGTTTCGGAGGTTCGGGAACCGGCTTCCCCGTTGCAGCTGCTTCCACAGGCATTGCATAAGACTCCACAGCCGGCTCCCCGGCTTCTTCCTTCGCGGCAGCCGCTTCGCCTACGCCTTTTTCCTGCATCACATCCTGAAGGTTTATCGAGCCGTCTTTGTTTATAATTATGCGCGAATAGAAATCAGTCAGCGCCACCTGGGATATATTGACGTAAAGGGGATTGTATGCGGCATCCACTCCTCCGAAATAAAGAGAATCCCACTTCAGGAACTCCTCGGCATTGGCTTTGTCAAGAGAGGCAAAATTTCGAACAGATGCCTGGCCCTTGTACGAAGCCTGCATAATGCCATCCTTTGAATACCCGGCTGAAACGTTCCCGTCTAGCGATATGTCGCCCTGGGTGATCAGGATCTTGACACGGTCTGTAAAGTAAGACTGAAAAGGGGCAATCTCGATCCCTTTGACCTTCAGTTGCATGTTTGCCGAAGCCGGATTAATACTGACGGAACCATTCGTACTGACAGAGCCCTTCTTGTTGAACACAAAAGAGAGAGCTGCCCTGCCTTTTGAGTTTTTTGCAGTCGAAAGGTGGGTCCCTTTAAAATTAATCCGTTCTGCAACCAGATTGACGGGCTCCTGAGGCATCGAGTCCCCTATCTCCACCACATAGCGATCTGCGGCAATGTCTTTTATAGTGACAAGCAATTCCCGGCCTTTCTTTGTCTTCGCGGGTTTCCCGCCGGAAGTCCCGGATTCGGGCATCAGACCTTGTATATTGAGCTTGCCGTCAATGTAACGTTTTATTTTTAAAATCCCCTTTTGAGTTGAAAGCGTGCCTATGTCGACCTCTCCTTTTGTGAGGTCCACCGATGTATTCTTCAGTGAGGCCACGGGGATATTCAGGAAATCATCTTTCTCGCCCCGCTTCCTCAGTTTCAGGGAGGTCAATCCGGCAGAAAACTCTGCTAACCTTATCTCGGGCTCTTTTTCTGCCTTTTTAAACATATACTTTGTCGAAAGGTCGAGCCCGCCCTCTTGAATGTCGAATAGCACGTTTTTAGAGTAATAGGGTGAATACTTCTTAAGCTGTATCTGCGTGAACTCCAGTCTGCCCTCGGACACGACTGGGTTGATCGAGAAATCACTATCAAGCTTCATGCCCTCTTTGGATTCTGTCCGCAAGGAAAGGTGCGCCTTTGCCTTCTTGTCCGGCGCGGTGCTAAGGTTGTCAATCCCGATCTCTATATTCTCCAGTGTTGTTTTGAAAGGAATTGATTTGAGATCTGAAAACTCTATCTTCCCGTCTGCGACTTGAATGTGATCGGCATCCAGGGAGAAACGAGTTGTTTCTTCATCGGGCAATTTACCACCCGGTTTTTTCTCAGGCAGAAGAGACAGGAGGTTGATTTTACCAGATCTGTCGCGCGATATGTTCAACTCAGGCGATTGAAGCACCGCCTTTGCCAGGTGTATTTTTCTTGCGATCAAGTCTGATGGAGCAAAAGATATTTGAAACGCAGGGAGAGCTGCCAGGAGGTTCCCGTTAAGGTCAGCGACCTTGATTTTCCTGAACGCGATATTACCGGTCACATTCATAGACGGTGCCTTGTCTCTATACTGGACGTATGAAACTGCAGTGTTTATATCCAGAAATCCTGACTGTGCCTTAAAGGGCATCTTGAATGGCGAGTATGAGATATAGAACGGCATATCCAGGTCTCTGATGTTAAACTCCAGATTAGTTTCGTGGGAGTCGCTGAATGGTTTAGTCTTGCCCTTGAAAGAAACAGGGGCGCCATTGACCTTTGCATAAAAGGAGGGCTGAACGTAAATGTCGGCATAGTAGGGCAGGCTGGATATAAAGGGTATCTTGATATCCATATCCCTCAGCTTGTGCGCTGTGTGTTTCAGGCCGTCAAGGAAGTCGATGCTTCCGTTAAAGATTTGTATATTGTTAAGGGAAAACCTGGGCATCTTTTCTTCTTTTTTCGGCTTGGATTCCAGGAGGTCTGAAAAGTTATAGAAACCATCTTCATTACGCACTATGTTCACGTAGGGCATGTTCACTTTAATCTCACTGAGGACCAAACCCCTTTTTAAGACAGAGATACTCTGCAAGTTCAGGTAAAGTTCGTCAAACGATACAAAAGTATCCCGGCCATTTCTTTCTTTAATCATAAAACCTCTCACCGTTACAGACAGCACGAAGGGGTTCACCTTTATCTGCCTTATTGCAACTTGACGGTGAAGTCCTTCTGAAAGCTTTTTTGTGAGGACGGATTTAAGTATGGGGGGGACTAAAAAAAAGCCGGCAACAGAATAAACTACAAGGAATATCAGCACCCCCCAAAGGGTCTTTTTTGCGGCAGGACTTGATCCTAACTGTTTCAGCTTGTCTGTTATTGTCATAATCAAATTTTATCATGCTATAGGTGTAATGTTAAGTCCTCACAAGAATAAATCTGCAGTTCAGACAGTACGGGGTAATTTTTCGCTTAGAAGCGCCTACTTTTGGCTTTGCGAGCGAATAGTCATGCTGTGCCAGTCCTGCTGTCTGTACGGAACATCAGCCGTGTTCCAATTATATATGTGGGCTCGGCGTTAATCGCCCACTGCAGATAACCCAGGCGCTCGACTGCAGAAAAACAACCCCGTACTGTCTGAACTGCAGAAGAATAAATATGCAGAAAATGTCCTTAACGGCTTATAATGTAAGCATCAGGAACTGGGCAGAGGGGCGCTGACAACCCCCGGTCGGAAGGAGGATGGCAGAGGGTAATATGACCAATAATGACATATTGAAAAAACTTAGGATCGCGCTGGAACTTAAAGATACTGATATTATTGAGATCCTGAAACTTGCAGGTTTTGAAACTACCAAATCTGAACTCTCCGCTCTTTTCAGGAACGCAGACCACAGAAATTATAAAGAATGCGGCGATCAGATTTTGAGAAATTTTCTGAACGGTCTCATTATCCGAAACAGGGGGAAAAGACCATAAGTTCGGGAGCGTAATTACTCCTGGATAAAACAAACTTGCCATTCTTTCTGGAAGTGCTCACTCTGATATATAATAAATCAGAGGCTAATGACGCGTAATGGTCAGAATTTACACCATAGATGACGACAGTGAAAGATATATTCCCATAAATCTTGACGAACTGGTACCAAGCTCTAGGATCCCCTTTGAGATATTCACCCGTGACGGCAGTATTATAAAGTCTCTCCTCGATAAAGGATCCACTTACAGCTTATTTGCCCGGAAGATGATAGAGAAGCAAGCAGTGGGCAGCTTTTTTATAAAGCAGGGGAACGCTCTCCGTTTTGATGAATACCTGCATAATGCAGCCAGACTGAAGAAGATGATACTGGATCCGCACTTCTTCGAATCCAGGTACCGGGAATTCAGAGATAAATGGTTTATTATAGATAAGCATGTGCTTAATTCCGGAATACCTTTTGCCATCCCGCTTGGCGCCATGAAGTTCCCTGTGTTCGGTGAGATACCGTTTACCGTTGATAATGATGCCGCATACAGGCACTTGCTCGATTTGAACTCCGATATCGCCGTACGCAAGCAGGACATTGACGCCTATTACAACTATCTGCATACCGTCCTGTATACAGATTGGATAGAGGACCCTCTTCTAAAGATCAGAATACGGAGGGAGAAGGTCAAGGTCTGGTGTTACAAGGTGCTGGTGGAAGCTTATAACAACAGCATTTCACAGAACACGCTGGCGGGTTTGTACAAGCATATCGGCCTAATTATGCCGCTCATGGCTAACAGCTTCGATCACATCGGTACCTTTTTGTTTTTTGATGTTTCCGACATGTTTCTGTATATCCATTCGACAAATGTATGCCTGCTGTCAATGATAATCGGGCGCTTGATGAACCTGGAAGAGGACTTCCTGCTTAATCTTGGGATTTCCGCAATGCTTCATGATGTGGGGCGTGCGGCCATAGATGATGAGGCCAGTGAAATTTCGGATAATAAGGCCGAAATAGAGATATTCAAATCGCATGTGCTAAGGGGGAAGGAATTGCTTGACCATTATAAAGGTATTCCAGCCGTTGCAAAGGTTGTGGCCTTGACCCACCATGAGAGGATAGATGGCAGTGGATATATATACGGACTGACGGGTGATAAGATACACCAATTTGCAAAAATCGTGGGCGTCGCTGACACCTTTGAAAATCATGTGGTGACCGGATTTAAGAATAATGCAATGAAACGCGGGAAGGCTATAGAGGATATGTTAAAAAATGGGCAAAGGTTTGACCCCGATATACTAAAGACCTTCATTCACGATTTCCTTTGGCGCATGACCTCGTAGGCAAGAATCCCTGCTGCAACCGAGACATTAAGTGAATTAACTGTCCCTTTCATTGGCAGACTCACGGTCATATCGCACATGTCACGTACGGTCCGCCTCAACCCTGCCCCTTCAGAGCCGACGACGAGGGCCAGAGGGACCCGCAGGTCCATGTCCCATAGAGTTATACCTGTGCCGGCTTCGGCGCCAATTAATATGATGTCCGCCTTTCTCATTTTCTCCATAGCGTGTTTTATGTTGACTGTCTCAGCAAGATTTACATGTTCGAGTGCGCCTGCCGATGCTTTTGCCGTCACAGGGGTAAGCCCGGCTGACCGGTGAGACTGGAACACGACTCCGTGCACCCGTGCAGCATCAGCTACTCTCAGGACCGCACCGAAATTCCTCGGGTCCTCTATGCTGTCGAGGACCATAAAAAAGGGAACTTCTCCTTGTCGATCAGGGATATTCAGCAATTCCTCAATACTTATTGTTTTCCTTTTACCTGCACTTGCTGCGACTCCCTGATGGCCTTTCTGAAATCTGCCGTCAAAAAACTCTTTTGTTTCGAACTTTACCGGAATGCCATTGGCCCTTGCTGCTTCAATTATAGTGCTGAGGTTCTGCCGGCTCTGATCGTAGACGTACACCGTGTTAATTCTTCGCCCGGATTTGATTGCCTCCAAAACAGGGTTAATGCCGTATGTCCAATCGCCTTTATCGTGTATCCTTTTCATAAGCCCCCGGTAACTATTGTTGTTTGGAATATACCATTTTTTGCGATCAATGAAAAGTGCGTTTTATTTATGGAAGGGACCGGCAGGGGCAGGCTGTTTATCGGAGCGCTGAAACTACTTTCATTCCCAGAGACAATTCGTTATAGCAGCCATGTCCATACCAATTCCCAACTGGGGCTCCACTTCTCCTGTCTTCCTTGTAAAAACAAACTGACCCAATACCCTTTTATGAGTTATAATTGAGCGTGCAATCAGGAGAAGACATGGCATGGCAGCGCCTCGAAAAAGCTGATCCGGATGTTATCTGTAATAATGCGGCAGTTGGATTCGATGCGGCAACAGGACGGTACATTCTCGCATCCTGCGGTATGGACTTTTATATCTCTCCCGGAGAAAAGCTGATAGAAAGCATTGCAGCCGATGGAGCTATTCTGCTGGGCAAGCTCAGCTATTTTTTCAGACTCTCGGTCCCCTGGTATCTGACCAGCGCCAAAGATATCCCACTGTCCGCCAGATTGGTGAAACCTGATAACCTGAAAGGAGGGCATCTTTTTTTCAGGGGTTCTCATGTCATGCCTCTCGACAGGGTGGCAGGGAAGTATGCCCGTGATGTTAAAGGATTTATGATGACGGGCGCCCATTTTGGCGGAACGCCGGTACAATACGGGGATGCCGCGTTTGTGTTCCTTCCATTTCCGAGAATCCCTGTGACCATTATCCTGTGGACTGCCGACGAGGAGTTTGATGCGCGAGTTGAACTGCTGCTTGATACGACCTGCGAGCTTCAGGTTCCGATCGATATCATCTGGTCTATTTCAATGATGAGCCTGCTGCTGTTGCTTTGACCCAAATCCAGCGATTTTAGGGTATTAACGTCCTGAGAATAATGTTGTAGAACCTAAACGATAGAACTTTGAAAAAAATAGGGACCCGGAACCGGGGACCGGGGACTTTCGCTAGTCCCTGATCCCAAGTCCCTAACTAATCTTCACCTTCCACCCAGTGCCGTCCTTTTTGTCTTCAAGCAGTATCCCTTTCTCCTCGAGCTCTTTCCTGATTGAATCGGCCAGCGCCCAGTCTTTGTTCTCCCTTGCGATCTGACGGGCCTCTATCTTCTGCTCTATCTCGACCTCGGTGAAAGAAATCTTCTTGACGGCCAGCAGATCGACATTCCACCTTGCCGGGGTCCTATTGAAGAGATTAAGCACGCCGCTTGTTAAATGCAGGGTATCCAGTGCCCGCTCTATCAGTGTTCGGGCATCCTTACCCTGGGGTTTTGCATCGAGGAATTTGTTGATTACCCTGATAAGCTCAAAGACGTGCCCGATGGCAAGGGCGGTGTTGAAATCATCGTCCATTGCTTCTTCGAAACGATCTTTAAATGTATCGAGTGCTGCAGCGAGTTCGTCAGATATTTCGGCAATATCTTTATGTGCCTTCGGCGCCGGTGCCTGGACGCCGGATAAAAATTCATTGATCCGGGAAATAGTGCTGTAACACCTGTCCAAAGAGGATTCTCCATCGCGCAACTGCTCGTTCGAAAATTCGATAGGGCTGCGGTAATGGCTTGAGATCAGGAAGAGCCTGATGACCTCGGGATCGAATTTATCAAGTATTTCACGGATAGTGAAGAAGTTTCCAAGGGATTTTGACATTTTCTCTTTGTCAATGGTGATGAAGCCGTTATGGACCCAATATTTTGCGAATGGCTTCCCGGTGAATGCCTCCGACTGGGCGATCTCATTGTCATGGTGGGGGAAGATAAGGTCAGCGCCGCCGCCATGAACGTCAATAGATTCACCGAGATGCCGGATTGCCATCGCCGTGCATTCAATGTGCCATCCCGGACGTCCTTTGCCCCAGGGGCTCTCCCACCACGGCTCGCCTTCTTTTGAGGCCTTCCAAAGTGCAAAATCGGATGGATTCCTTTTCTTTTCCTCGATATTGACACGCGCGCCTGCAAGGAGGTCTTTTTGCTCTTTCCCTGAGAGCTTGCCGTACTCAGGGAATGTATCAACGGCAAAATATACGCTCCCCTCAGACACGTAGGCGTGGCCGTTAGCAATAAGCGCCTTTATGACTTCGATCATTTCCTGTATATGGTCTGTTGCCCTCGGCTCCAAATCGGCCCGTGCTACACCGAGCCTGTCCATGTCCTCATAATATCCTGCGATATATTTTTGTGCGACCTTGTCCCATGTGGTCCCTTCCACGTTGGCCCTTTTTATTATTTTGTCGTCGATATCGGTAAAGTTCCTGACGTATTTGACTGCAAAACCCTTATGCCTTAAATACCGGCTTATGATGTCAAAAATTACGGCACTCCGTGCATGGCCGATATGTGAATAGTCGTAGACTGTAACTCCGCAGGCATAGATGCCCACCTTGCCTCTCTCGATGGGGATGAAGTCTTCTTTTTTTCCTGTCATGGTATTGAATATTTTTATGCCCGCTCTTTTACCTTCCATTTTATCGATCCTCGCTTCAATTTTTTCGATCTGTTCTGAGAACTCAAACAGTTTTTCATCAACAGGGTCCGGGAGTTTCACATGATCGAGCGCCTCAACAGGGCCTTCCGCCTCCATCCTCACAATTTTCCTTTTTATGATTCGGCCAGGCACGCCAACAACAATGGCGTCATCCGGGACAGGTTTCAAGACAACGGAATTAGCGCCTATTTTAACATAATCGCCTATCCTCATCGGACCAAGTATCTTTGCTCCTGCACCTACCACTACGTTATGCCCAAGTGTCGGGTGACGCTTCCCTTTTTCTTTTCCTGTACCCCCGAGTGTTACCCCCTGGTATAAGAGGCAATCATTTCCTATCTCGGTAGTCTCTCCGATAACGACCCCCATTCCGTGATCAATAAAGAAACCACTCCCTATTTTTGCGGCAGGATGTATTTCGATACCGGTGAGGAACCGTGCTGCATGGGAGAGGAATCTCGGGAGGACCGGTATACGAAGATTCCAGAGGGCATGGCTTATGCGGTGCATGAAAATGGCATGAAGCCCCGGATAGGTCAACAGGACCTCAACAGCATTTCTTGCAGCGGGATCACGTTCGAAGACTGCGTGATAATCTCTGCTTATGTCCTCCCAGAAGCCCATCAGTGATTACACCTGTGCCTTAATGATAACAAGAAAAAACCTGTCATGCCTATCTCCAAGGATTATTCTTCTTGTGCTTATTTGATAAGCCTTTGTATGGATTGACTGCCATGTTTTTGGGAATGAAATCTCCACATTTGCAGTTCCAGCCGTCTTCGGTACGCCCCTGAGTGGTGAGTAATGCTCCACAGGCAGGGCATATAAACTCTGTGCTGTCGTCCGATGCAAAATCCGAGTATTCGCTCATTTCATCAATGCCGCCACCGTAGGGAACTGGTTGAGATCGGTATGGGGCAGGAAGAGTGCGGACATATATTCGTGCATAAAGCTGCGGGAAACAGACAGTTCCACGTAGGTCATTTTCGAAGCTATTTCTTCGGCTTCGTTTCTTAATTCTTCTGAAAGCAGGCAGAGGTATGCGCCGGTGACGGACGTATTTCCCATAAATACAAACCGTTCTTTTGGAGCATCGGGGAGCATGCCTAGTGTTATTGCCCTCTCGATATTCAGATAATTGCCGAATCCGCCGGCTATATATATTTTTTCAATTGCATCAAGGGGGAAGCCGGCCTCGCCAAGCAGTGTAGTAACGCCGGCATAAATGGCGGCTTTGGCCCGGAGCAGATTTTCGATGTCGACCTCGGTAAGCACGATTTCCTTATGCCGGGCATCACCCCGATTGAAGACATACTCTAATCTGTCCTCACCATCCCTTACCCTGTCCGTCTTGCCCGAAACAAACTTGCCCTTGAGATCAAGAATTCCTGTCAGGAACATTTCAGATACGGCGTCGATCATTCCTGATCCGCATATCCCCATAGGGATGCCGCCGCCTATCACAGATATTTCAGGTTCGAGAGTTTGTTTGTTGATTTTGATCGCCTCAATTGCTCCCGAGGTCGCACGCATTCCGCATCTTATCCCGCTGCCTTCGAAACATGGTCCGGCTGAACAGGCAGCGGCCATAAGCCATTCATTATTGCCGATGGCTATTTCACCGTTGGTGCCGATGTCCATAAAAAGTGCTATTTCCGGATTCCGGCACATTTTCGAGGCCAGTACCCCGGCAACAATATCGCCGCCAACATAACTGGCTACACATGGAACAGTATAAACAGGCGACTGGGGGTTGATGGAAAGTCTGGCAGTGCCGCCCTTCCAGAGCGGGAAAAAGTTGAGCTCCGGGATATAAGGTTCTTCTCTAATAGAACCCGGGTCCATTCCCCAGAATATATGGGACATTGTTGTATTGCCTGCTATAGTGGCGGAATCTACCTCACATGATTCAATGCTATGCCGTTCCATAAGGGGGGCGACGATCGTGTTTATATCGGCAACCACCGCGTTTCTAAGTTCGCCGAGCCCTCTGCCTTCAGTTGCATGGACAATCCTTGTTATTACATCATCGCCGAAATGCATCTGGGAGTTATAAGTGGAACCGATGTCCACTACGGTCCCGTCGAGCAGATTTACAAGATATACGACAATGGTGGTGGTGCCGATGTCGATTGCCAGTCCGTACCGGCCGCTGCAATGCCCCGGAAACGATAAGAAAGTGGCCTCGCCGCTCATGCCGTTGCCCGGCACATACGTAAGATCAACCTTCCACTCCGCATCTCGAAGTGTCTTGCCCATGGTGGATAAGAATCCGTGTGAAAAACGCATATCCCTCAAACCCCTTTCATCGAGCGCCCTTTTCAGGCGTTCAAGGTCGCTGATGTTGTCGATAATAGTCGGGGGCGGGAGTTTAAGGGCGATCCGTTTAATCGGGGGATTGATAGTAACGCCGAAGGACTCAAGGTACTTAACTAGGTTTTTCGATCTTGCAATTGCAATTTTGTCTCCTATTACGAGTTTTGATTCCTTCGGTATCTCAACAACGAGATCGCTTACCGGAAAGGTCTGGCACGCGAGCGCTATGCCAGTTTCACGTTCTTTTGCGGTCAGTTTTCCGTGCGAGAGCGAATCAACAGTTCCGTCAAGAACTTTTACTGTGCATTTCCCGCAAGTGCCTTTGCCGCCGCAGGAGGCGACAAGGTAAATGCCTGCTTTTCTCAGGGCAGTGTAAAGACTCTCCCCCTTGTGAGTTTGCACCACTTCATCTGAAGTCAAACGCAGTTCCACTGTCGGCACCTCATGATTTGGAATTAAGATATATTTTACCATAGTATTATATATATACGTCATATGTCCGATTAATGGGAATGGCATCGACAGTGACTTTTTTATGCAGAGAGCGTGCCGGCTCTTAAAGAAAAACGCCGTTGCCCATGCCTCCTCGTTTACGCACCATAGTTTACAATCTCTACCGTGCTGTATGGTAAAATGTTGCATGAGAATATATAGGTTGTCCAGGAGAAAAGACATTGGCGGATAATAAACTTTTTCATCTCTATCGTACCCCGGCTCTATCTCCATATAAGAGAAACGTGCTCCTGAACACGGTAAAGGAAAGTATCTCTCCTGATATCTCGGATATTGAAACAGAGTTCTGCTTTAATATAGAGACGTCGGGACCTCTCACCGAGAGAGAACTAAAAGTGCTCCGGTGGCTCCTGGCCGAGACTTTCGAGCCGGACAACTTTTCCGACGAGAGTTTGCTGGCGGGAGATGGATACTGCTTTGAGGTAGGTCCGCGTTTGAATTTCACTACTGCCTGGTCTGCAAATGCAGTTTCGATTTGCCACGCCTGCGGTTTGCTGAAAGTCGGGCGCATAGAGCGCTCAAGGAGATTCAAACTGCTGCCGCGAAAGGGCGGTAAGCAGGCAGCCTTTCCGAAAGAAGCGTTCCTCAAGCTTATTCACGACAGGATGACGGAAACCCTGTACCCTGGACCCCTTACCACTTTTGAGACAGGGACCAGGCCTGAGCCGGTCAAAATCGTACCCGTCATGGAAGAGGGCAAACAGGCGCTGGTGCAGATCAACAGAGAGTTGGGGCTCGGCTTCGATGAATGGGACATCGATTATTATTACCGGTTGTTTAAAGATGAGCTGAAAAGAGATCCGACCGACGTGGAATGTTTCGACCTGAGCCAGTCCAACAGCGAGCACTCCCGTCACTGGTTTTTCAACAGCAGACTTATTATTGACGGCAGGGCTCTGCCCGAAAGCCTGATGCAGATTGTCAAGGAGCCTTACACGAGAAACCCCGGCAACAGTATCATCGCATTCAGGGACAATTCGAGTGCTATCGGAGGGTATGAGATTACGACTATTATGCCCGAAAATCCGCTGGACTCCTCTCCATTAAGGCAGGCCCAATGTGCTTACCATATTATTTTTACAGCAGAAACGCATAATTTCCCCTCGGGGGTTGCGCCGTTTCCAGGCGCCGAAACAGGCACCGGCGGCAGAATAAGGGATGTGCATGCAACAGGGAGGGGCAGCCTCTATGTTGCGGGAACAGCGGCTTACTGTGTGGGAAACCTGCAAATCCCAGGGTATCCGCTGCCCTGGGAGCACGGCTGCTTTATTTATCCCGGCAATATGGCCTCGCCTCTCCAGATCGAAATTGAGGCAAGCAACGGGGCATCGGACTACGGAAACAAGTTTGGAGAACCGGTAATTCAGGGCTTTACAAGGTCTTTCGGGCTGAGACTCCCTGACGGCGAGAGAAGGGAATGGATTAAACCGATAATGTTTACCGGCGGCGTAGGGCAGATCGATGCGCGGCACATAGAGAAAAAAGAGCCGGAACCGGGCATGGCGGTGGTCAAGATCGGCGGACCTGCATACCGTATTGGTATGGGCGGCGGCGCTGCTTCAAGTATGATACAGGGAGAAAACATAGAGGAACTTGATTTCAACGCCGTGCAGCGCGGCGATGCGGAAATGGAGCAAAAGCTGAATAGGGTCATCAGGGCATGTGTTGAACTCGGTGCTGACAATCCTATTGTCAGCATCCATGACCAGGGGGCCGGCGGCAATTGCAACGTAGTGAAGGAAATTGTCCATCCCGCAGGCGCAAAGATCGATATACGGAAGGTAATTACAGGTGATTATACATTGTCCGTTCTTGAAATATGGGGCGCCGAATACCAGGAACAGGATGCCCTTCTTATCCGCCCCGAGAAAACGGAGATGTTCCTTAGGCTCTGCGGCAGGGAAAAGGCGCCTGTCGCAGTGATCGGGGAAATAACTGGTGACGGAGAAATTGTCGTATATGATGGGGACGACGGTACTGTTGCCGAGCAGTTGGCCCTCGAAAGGGTCCTTGGGGACATGCCGAGGAAAGTGTTCAGAATGGAACGCATTCATCAGAATTTGCAGCCGCTTGACTTGCCTGACGACTTTACGCTTGAAGACGCCCTGAACAGGGTGCTCAGGCTTATATCGGTGGGCTCAAAGAGATTCCTGACAAACAAGGTGGACAGGTCGGTTTCAGGTCTCATTGCCAGGCAGCAGTGCGCAGGGCCGCTCCAGCTTACTGTATCCGACGTGGCCGTTATCGCACAGAGCCATTTTGGACTGACTGGCGCAGCCATAGCTATAGGTGAGCAGCCAATCAAAGGGATCATCAATCCTTCAGCTATGGCGAGGATGTCTGTCGGGGAAGCGTTAACCAATATTATTTGGGCACATATAAGCTCGCTCAGAGATATCAAGTGTTCTGCAAACTGGATGTGGGCGCCGAAACTTCCGGGTGAAGGCGCGCGGCTTTATGATGCTGCTTTAGCCATGAGGGACATTATGCTGGAGCTCGGCATCGCCGTTGACGGCGGGAAAGACAGCCTCTCAATGGCTTCAATTGTGACACATCCCTCCGGCGAAACTGAAATGGTAAAGTCCCCCGGAGCGCTGGTGATATTCGCGTATGCCCCGTGCCCGGATATTACGAAGGTGATTACGCCTGACCTTAAAGCCCCGGGCAAAAGCAGGCTTATCTATATCGATCTCGGGTCGGGGAAAAACAGGCTTGGCGGCTCGGCACTTGCCCAATGCTATAAGCAGGTGGGGACCATATCGCCCGATGTGGAAGACAGCCATTTGCTTAAGGACGTTTTTAATGCGGTGCAACTCCTGATAGATCGAGGGCTGGTGCTGGCAGGCCATGACAGGAGCGACGGAGGTCTCGTCACTACGCTGCTCGAAATGGCCTTTTCCGGGAATTGCGGGCTGGAAGCCGATATTCAGGACAGTAATTCCGATGGTCCCATCGCGGCCTTTTTTTCAGAAGAACTGGGACTGGTTGTGGAGTATGACAAAAAGTGCGAGAAAGAAATTGTGTCTATACTTAAGGCGAATAAAGTGCCTTTCCATATTATCGGCCGCAGCCTTAGGGAAAAGACTATCCGGATAAGCTTTAACGGCGAGTTGATATTTGATAAGGACTTGCTGGAACTCAGATCGGTATGGGAAGAGACAAGTCACCGGCTGGATATGCTTCAGGCAAATCCCGAGTGTGTTCTTGAAGAGAAAGCTGTAATTTATGACAGGCCCGGACCCTCATTCCATCTCTCCTTTACCCCGAAGCAGACCCCTGCTGTTTTCATAAAAAAGAAGGCGAAACCCGCTGTTGCGGTTGTCAGGGAGGAAGGCAGCAATTCCGACCGGGAAATGGCTTCCGCCTTTTATCAGGCCGGTTTTGAACCCTGGGATGTAACCATGACCGATCTGCTTTGCGACAGTGTAACGCTTTCACGGTTTAAGGGGATTGCTTTTGTCGGGGGGTTCAGTTATGCGGATGTGCTCGATTCGGGAAAAGGATGGGCCGGCACTATACGATTCAGCAGGACGCTTTATAAGCAGTTCGATGATTTTTATAAGAGGACGGACACGTTTAGTTTAAGTGTATGCAACGGATGCCAGCTTGCTGCGCTGCTCGGGTGGGTACCATGGCAAGGCATTCCGGATAAACGCCAGCCGAGGTTCATTCAGAACAGGTCCGGCAGATTTGAATCGCGTTTTGCCGCGGTCAGGGTTCTCAAAAGCCCTGCTCTGATGCTGAAAGGGATGGAAGGCTCTGCACTCGGTATATGGGTGGCCCATGGCGAAGGGAGAACTCATTTTCCGGACGATAAGATATACAGAGACGTACTGAGCAAAAACCTTGCACCGATACGGTACATAGATGACAGCGGTAAAATAACGGAAAGCTATCCCTTCAATCCAAACGGATCTCCTTCCGGAATTGCCGCCCTGTGCACTGCCGACGGCAGGCATCTTGCTATAATGCCCCATCCCGAAAGGACGTTCCTGACGTGGCAGTGGGCATGGATGCCCGAGCCCATGAAGAAAACACTCAAAGTTTCCCCCTGGCTGAAGATATTCCAGAATGCCCGTAAGTGGTGCGAGGGGAAATAACAAGAGGAAGACAGGAGAAGTGGAGTACTTGTTTTTCGACGCGCTGAAACTACTTTCGTAGGCAAATCCCGAGTTTTCCATAGCAGCGATATCCGAATCCATTCTCAGTTGGGGCTCGGCGTTACTCGCCCCCTTCCAGTAGAGCCGTGCATCGCGTCGAAAAACAAGTGCTCCACTTCTCCTGCTATTGATTATATTGGACCGGCAGGGGCAGGCTGTTTATCGGAGCGATGCACGGGTCTACTGTAAATGGGGCGAGTAACGCCGAGCCCCAGCCGGGAATGGGTATGGACAGGGCTACTATAACGAATTGTCTCTGGCTATGGAAGTAGTTTCAGCGCTCCGATAAACAGCCTGCCCCAGCCGGTCCCTTCCATATGAATGTCGGGTAGTGGGTCAGTTTGTCTTTACCCAGATGGTACAGAGCAAAAACAAACTGACCCACTACCGAGTTTAAAAGAGTTTCGATAACAGGACAGGTATTGCCGTTTCTACGCGAAGGATACGATCTCCAATGTGAACAGCCCTGAAGCCGCATGCGAGGAGCTTTTCAATTTCGTAAGAAATGAAACCGCCCTCCGGACCAACCGCGAGAGTGACAGACTGTCTCACATCCCGTGGGCAAGCTTCCCCGGCTTCAGGATGGGCAATAAGAGGAAGTGATCCCTCAATAATGCCCGGCAATTCGTCTTCTGCAAAAGGTTTGAAAAGAGGACGCAGGATTATTTCAGGAAAGATTGTGTCACGTGCCTGTTCAAGGCCGGCAGTAATATTGTTGTCCAGTTCATCCTTGCCCAGCAAGGGGCTTTTCCAGTAGCTCTTCTCCACCCGGTAAGCGTTGACCAGAATGATCCGCTTTACCCCCATGGTTGTCATTGATACGAGCACTCTTCTCATGACCTTGGGTCTCGGAAGCGCCAGGACGATAGTAACAGGCAATGACGGTGGAGGAGGATAGTCTGCTTTTACTTCCATTTCGAGGGCTTCATCATTAAACAGTGTTATCACAGCTTCGCCGATATCCCCTCCGGCAACTCCAACGCACAGGCTGTCGCCTACCGATGCGCGGAGCACGTTGCGGACATGGGATAGACGGCGTCCCTTCAGGCGCACGCGATTCGTGTCCCTGATGAAGTCGCCGGGGAAAAGAAGTACAATATTCATGGTCAGAGCCTATGTATTTACAAACCCATTTTCGATGACGTATAATGACGCCTGGGCATAATGGAATTGGATTCCAAAATATACGTAAGGAGAATATCAGGAGTATGGTCAAGAGAACACATGTAAAATCATTTTACAACAATGTTCTTGTAACATGCTACGATGCCGATGGAATTAAATATGTGGCAAACCAGCATGGCAACTGGGATGTGTACGAAGGGGAATACATGCGTGGCGAAAAGACCCGTACCGTTTCCAAAAGTTCAGACGAAATAAGAAAAATTATCCATGCGTTTAACCACCAGCCTACAGAAGCTGAAAAAAAGTGATCCCCCTAAAAAGCACTGTGCCGTCGATTCCCGGTGAACGGACAACATAATAAATTGAAGACCCCCTGCGGCAAGACCACATCGAAGCACTAATCAAGAACAACAGGAGCACTGCATTATGCGCCATTCAATGAACATCCTTCTGACAACCGGCGTGCTGCTTATCATTGCCTGCCGGCCGGCTTCCTCAGGCACACTTGTCAACGTCCGGCTTTGTGATGAAATAGTAAACGGGAATTTACCAGAGGTGAAAAGCCTTTTGGACAAGGGAGCTGGTCCTGATATTAAGCAGTGCCTCAATGGCATGACCCCCCTGATGGTTGCGGCCTCGTTTAATCGCACCGAAATAGTGAAAGTATTACTTGCACAAGGAGCGGGGGTCAACGATATCGATCAAAGCGGCAGCACGGCGCTGATGGTTGCGGCCGATAAAGGTAATATCGAGAGCGTCAATATACTGCTTGACGGAGGAGCGTATATGAACGCTCGTGACAGTGCTGATCGGACCGTTCTCATACGGGTGCTTGATGTCCAGGAAAAACAACTTGATCGCACACACCGGGCAGACAAAGCAAAGGCTGGTCCGGAACTGAGGGGGCGTTTGGCTGTTGCCAGGCTTCTGATTGAAAAGGGCGCTGACCTGGAGAGAAAGGACAACCTTGGGAGGACAGCTCTTGCCGTTGCCGTCAGTTCCGGGCATGCTGAACTGTCAAAGATGCTGGTAAGCAGCGGAGCCCTGGTAAGCAGTTCGGACAATAACGGCGGAACAGTTCTTATGGCTGCGCTGTCAGGGGAACAGGCTGAACTGGCCAGGTTTTTGATCGATAAGGGGGCGGACATCAATGCTGCCGATGAGAACGGCACTACAGCACTTCTTCTGTCAATCGAGAGGGGCAATGATGACATGGTGAAAGCGCTGGTCCGCAAGGGCGTCGATGTTAAGGCCGCTGACATTGACGGCGTAACTCCCCTTCTGATGGCTGTAGACAAGGGCAATGCCGACGTTGCAGCGATATTGATAAAAAAAGGGGCTGCAGTCAATAGTCCTGATGATCTCGACAGGACGCCCCTTACCGTTGCCGTTGAAAGGAACAACAGCGAAATTATCAAACTGCTTTTGGGTAAGAATGCCGATATAAATTCTGTTGACGAAAACGGCAGGACATCCCTTATTATTGCTGCGGACAATGGATACACAGATGTCGTAAAAATGCTGCTTCGCAAGGGGGGCTATGATCTCGACGCAGAGGATGACAGCGGTGAGACCGCACTTAACTCGGCTGCGAGAAGAAAATTCCACGATATTGTCAGGCTGCTTACCGATGCCGGAGGCGGAAGGTAAGGATTTGTGGAGGATGCAGCAAAAACCGGAATGGGTTCAACAGAAGAAGCCAAGAGGAGCTACGCCTCAAGAACAAAACTCACCATCGCTTGATATTGGCATCTGTGTCAAGGTGACCGCCGCCATGGCTGCGTTCTGATTTTTAACACCTCTCTTCACTTCAGAGGGCGCAACAGTAAGTTCTCGGTCTGCAACTCCAGTTCCGCCCAGCGAACCTTGTAGCCTATGGCTTGCCCCAGGTCGTATCGGGCTATGCCTTCTTCACATAACCACCTTACCTTTTCCAGTTGCAGTAAGTTGCCGACAGAATAGCTCTTCCAGTCCTTTGCATAGCTGAACTGCAGGCCCCGGTAGTGTCCTCGGGTTATGCCTCCAAAAATAAATCCGATGTCCAGGCCGCCATTTCTCGCGAAAATTACCCTGCCCGTACCGGAAAGGCTGAGTCGCCGCAGCATCAGCCGGTAGAAGTCACGGAAGGGCTGAACGGTTATGCCGCACTGGCCTATACCTTTCCAACTCGTTTCTTCAACAGTCAGCATACGGGCATAAGTTTCGTCTGCGTGTTCTATGGACATAGGCAGGCAACGCTCGAAAACTACATCTCTATCGGCAAACTTCAAGACTGCCCGCTTAATGTTCCGGCGCAGGTTGGCGGAACGCCTGGACAAGTATCCATCCACATTTCCGGCAAGTGAGGCACATCGAAAAATAGAAGGCTCCAGCCGAATAATTTCGTAATACCTTTTAAAAGTCGTCTGGACCTTGATAAACAGGGAAGATCCAGAAATAAGGCCGCTCAGCAGAACAAACGGCCGGGCATGACAAAGGGGTCCTTCCCGCAGCAGCGATGACAGCAGTTCAACGGCATCCGGCCCAAGCAAGGGGCAACCAAAGCACCAGCAGGACTCGATCGGTTCCAGGATATATCCACTGTTCGGGTGTTCATAACCTGCAAAGGCAATCATACTACTATGAGAATTACGGAAATACAATTTCCGATGAGGGCTGAACGCTTCGTGAAACGAGAACTGCCACTCAGTCCGGCAACAAAACGGATCGGCTTGCTCCGTATTTCCGGCAATCTGATTGAGCAACGAGTTCGCATGATCCAGCCGTTCCTTCGTAAAATGCAGAGACATAGCACACTCCTGCTTCTTCCCCTTTCATTAATGTCTTTTTGATGGACCGACTTTCCTGAAATCGATGTATCCCCAGTCGACATCTACGAATGTCAGCTGCACTCGAATCCTGTTGCCGACATCAAGGCCCTCGAACCCATGTACCACTCTCCCTTCGACAGGGATCGTTAGAAGCCTGGCCCAGGTGCCCTTTTCCGCTGCGCCGGTAACGATGGCATCGAACTGCTCCCCAATTCTGTGTTCCAGCAGCATTGCCGCCGCGGATTTCCTGACCTGTCGTTCGACTTTGTTTGCGGCGTCTTCTTCTTCCGTGCAATGTTTCGCCAGGACCTCAAGCTCCTCATTGCTATATGGCTGCAAAGGACTTTCTCCTATCGCAGCCTTCAGCAGGCGTTGCGTGATAAGATCGGGGTACCGGCGGTTAGGTGCGGTGGAATGGGTATAGTCCCTGACCGCGAGCCCAAAGTGTCCAGGGCTGGTTTCTCCCGGAAGTGCTGCGGCATATTCACCAGCCCCCATAAGTTTGATCACCGCCAGGGAGAGGTCGGGGAATCCCACCGGGTCAGCTGTTTTAGCCTTGGTAAGGAACTCCTCCAGGGCTCTTGAATCCGGCGTATTGGGAAGTTTGAACCCATGTTCATCAGCAAGCTCGACAATCCGCCCCCATCGTTTGGGAGTGCGCACTACACGGCGAATAGAAGGGAATTTTTTCGACGCGAGATACCTTGCGGTGACGCCGTTTACCCCTATCATGAAATCCTCGATAACGTCCTTTGCCCGGTTCCTTTTTTCGACTTCCAGATCACGGATTTCATCACCGTCAAATATCGCCCTCGCCTCAACCGTTTCAAAACTTAGGGCGCCGTGAACATGCCGGAGGTTCTTCATGCTTCGCGCTGCCCTGTCCTGCAGGCGCAGATTAGCCCCGAGTCCCTTTACCACCGCAACAGCCTCAGGCAGAATTCCATGCCCTTCAAGCCATGCGGCTACACTGTTATAAGCGAGTTTTGCATGATTGCGGACACGCGCCCTGTAGATATCAGAGTCCTCTAAAGATCCCTCCGCGCCGATCACCATTTCAGCAACAATTGCCAGTCGATCCTCATTGAAATTCAGGGAAGTTAGGTCGGTAGAAAGCTTTTCGGGAAGCATAGGGAATATCCTGGCAGCGGTATAAACAGAAGTAGTATTATGGCGGGCGTGTTCGTCAATTGCCGAGCCATTATAAACAAGTTCATCGACATCAGCCACGGCAACAAGTATCTTTACCTTGTCTCCCGGCATTGCCTCGGCAACAGTAAGCTGATCTAAGTCGCGAGAATCATCGTTGTCGATGGAGGCCCACAGCAGGCCCCTAAGGTCACGAAGCTTCTCGTCGTTTATTGCTGCGGGTGACTGAATCCTGTCAAGTTCGGCGAGTGCTTCACTTGAAAAGTCAGGGAGTAACCCCCTCTGAAGCATCGCCCTATGCGCGATTCTCTGTAAAAGCGCACGGTGTTGTTTTTTATCGGTCTGCATATTCGGGCCCCGCAATATCTTCAACAAATACCTTTACTTCGTATCCTCTGTCTCTCAGGATCGTGGCAAGCGGCACGGCCCCAAGCCGGGGTATGGGAAACTTGCCGAAGATATGCTTACCCTGTGAGTCTGCCTCGATAAATGAAACTCTTTTGATGGCCATTTAGTCATAAGTTTATTCCAAAAAAGGGGTCCGTTGCAACATAAAGTTTCGGTTTCATGAAGGCTTTCGGCGAGCCGGGAGCGCTCTCTCTTCAAAAGATTCAGATAACAAAAGTCGGGTTCCTTAATATGGCGGCTATGGATGAAAACACTTGTATCGAAGATAAAAAACTTTTGTTTTGACATGGTATAGTATATTAGCATTGTGATCTCGGTGTAAACAGACATAATGCCTGCCTTTTCAAAAAACTTTATTTGATAACCCGGATATGGTATTTTTTGTATAGAATATCTCGTGCAGCCAGCATCACGCCCAGGCAAAGCAGAGGAAATTGAAGAAGTATGGGAACCAGTTCCAGGTGGGGAGAATAATGTACTTTATCGGTCTTGATGCAGGATCTGTCGCTATTAAACTTGTTGTCCTTGATGAGCGCGGCAGCAAGCTCAGGAAGGATTATGTAAGGCATTACGGCCGCCCCGTCGGTACCGCCGCGGCCCTTTTGAAAGAAGTGAAGAAACTTTATCCCGGAAGCGGACTCTCTCTTACAGGTTCGGCTGCTAAAGTACTCGCCTCTGCAATGAAGATAAAGTACCTCAACGAGATAATCTCACAATCCTATTCTATCAAGAAATTATTCCCCCGCATTAATACCATTATAGAGATCGGCGGCGAGGACTCAAAACTTATTTTGATGGAGGCCGGACAAATCAGGGATTTTTCGATGAACTCCGTCTGTGCTGCCGGGACCGGGTCCTTTCTTGAGCAGCAGGCTGAACGGTTGAGAATGAGCATAGAAGAGTTCAGTGAAATTTCTGTGCACTCGGCAAGGCCCTCGAAGATAGCGGGACGATGCAGTGTTTTTGCAAAATCCGACATGATACATCTCCAGCAGATTGCGACGCCTGTGGAGGACATTGTTTCAGGTTTATGCTTTGCAGTTGCAAGGAATTTCAAGAGCAGTATTGTTAAAGGGAGAGAACTGAAATTGCCTGTTGCTTTCCAGGGCGGCGTTGCAGCAAACAAGGGGATGGTGCGTGCCTTTAAAGAGGTTTTTGAACTTGATGACTTGTTCATACCGGAGGACCATGCTTTTATGGGAGCGCTTGGAGCCGCGCTCAAGGACATGGATGATCACCGCATCAACGATTATGATCCGTATGTCCTTGAAGATTTCCTCGCGTCAGCCAGGTTTGATGATCAGGGACACGAGCCTCTTTCCTCAACAGCAGCCATGCATGGCCGGGATGGAAAAAACGGGGGGGCGACTGCATGCACAGGCAGGGATACAAGGGCTTATATGGGTATAGACATAGGCTCTATAAGCACTAACCTTGCCCTGGTCGATGAGCATGGAACGCTCATCGCCAAGAGATATCTCATGACTGCCGGAAGGCCTATTGATGCTGTCAGGCAGGGTCTCGATGAGATTTATACCGAAGTGGGCAACGCTGTCGAAATTCTTGGAGTTGGCACAACCGGCTCAGGCAGATACATGATCGCCGATTACGTAGGCGCCGATATTGTCAAGAACGAGATCACGGCCCAGGCAACCGCGGCGATTTTTATCAATCCTGCTGTTGACACAATCCTTGAGATCGGCGGTCAGGACTCCAAATATATTTCGATAAGAGACGGCGTTATTGTTGACTTTGAAATGAATAAGGCATGCGCAGCGGGAACAGGTTCTTTTTTGGAGGAACAGGCTGAAAAACTCGGCATCCCGGTAAAGGATGAATTCGCGGCTCTCGCTTTCCATTCAAAACGGCCCTGCAGACTTGGCGAGCGGTGCACAGTTTTCATGGAAAATTCACTTATGGCGAATCTTCAGATGGGGGCTGCAAAAGATGACCTCCTGGCAGGACTTGCTTACTCAATTGTGCAGAATTATGTAAATAGGGTCATTGCAGGAAAACCTATCGGTAAGAATATTTTCTTTCAGGGCGGCGTGGCGTTTAACGAGGCCGTGGTAGCCGCTTTTGAGAAATACCTCGACACAGGGATTACAGTTCCTCCCAATCACGATGTTACCGGAGCCATCGGCATGGCCCTTATTGCAATGAGGCACATGAAACTGCTGCCCGCTGCCGAACAGGCGACCAGGTTCAAAGGATTTTCACTTTCAAAGCGTCCGTATGAGATTTCCTCGTTTGAATGCAAGGGGTGTTCAAATGTATGTGAGATAAACAGGGTAAAAATAGACGGCGAAGAAGGACAGCTCTTTTACGGAGGCCGGTGCGAACGCTATGACGTAAGGCGATCCCGGAATCTGTCAATGCATGACCCCTTTGAATACAGGCAGGAGATGCTCTGGAAGGCGCATGAGAACTTCCGTGATGCAATGTCTGTGACGCATCACGAGGTGTCCGGACAAAAAAAAGGCGGACCAAAGATTAAAATCGGTATTCCATATATATTTTTCTTTCACGACTATCTGCCCTTCTGGGCGACTTTTCTGTGGGAACTCGGTTTCGAGGTAGTTGTCTCGCCAAAGACTAACAAGCAGATCATACATCTGGGCGTTGATAATGTCCTTTCCGAAGCCTGCTTCCCGGTAAAGGTCGCTCACGGTCATATAAAATATCTTGTGGATGACGGAGTCGATGCGCTATTTATCCCGAGCTTCATTGACGTGAATCAGGGCGGAAGGAACGACCCGGCGGGTCTCGCATGTCCTCATACACAGACCATCCCTTATGTTTCAAGGGCCGCAATAAGGGGCCTAAGGTCTATCACGCCGATTGTGGATTACAGAAGCGGTATGGGGTACCTGAAAAGAGAATTGCTTGGAGGCCTGAAGCAATTCGGGACCACAAGAAAGGATATTGACCGGGCCATCGGCCATGCCATGGCTGCTCAGGAGGAATTTTCCTCTTCAGTGGACCGGAAAGGCAGGGAATTATTGGCGCAGTATGCTTCAGGAACTCAGGCAGTAGTAGTGATAATCGGACGTGCCTATAATGCGTTTGATCCTGAAGTCAATCTTGGCATCCCCGGGAAACTTTCTGCAATCAACACCATTTCCATCCCAATGGATATGCTTCCTCTCGAAGAGGGCCGGACGCATGATGCATGGCCGAATATGTACTGGAGGTCCGGACAAAGAATACTGGATGCAGCCAGGATTATAAGGAACACCCCTCATCTTTATGCTATTTATATAGGGAATTTCTCCTGCGGCCCTGACTCATATATACTAAAATATTTCAAAGAGGAAATGGCTGACAAGCCGTTTCTGCACATCGAGATAGACGAGCACAGTGCGGATGCCGGAGCTATAACGCGGTGCGAGGCTTTCCTGGACAGCATATCTCAGCAGCGCGGGAGACCCGGGTCCCTGACACATGTACACGGGGACAGGGCTCCTGCCAGCCTGCTTCATCAGGATTTCCGGTCTTCCGGGTCCAGGAAACGCACTATTTATATACCGAACATGGCCGACCACTCCTTTGCGGTCAAGGCCGCATTTGAACGGTGCGGCGTGCCGGCCGAGGTCCTGCCCGAGTCAGATAAGAAAGCTTTAGACATAGGCAGAAAGTATGTATCCGGAAAGGAGTGTTTTCCGTACCTCGTGACGACCGGAGATATGCTCAGGAAGGTATTTTCCCATGATTTCATACCGGAAACGTCAGCTTTTTTTATGCCTTCCGGGACCGGGCCTTGCAGGTTTGGGCAGTATCATATCTCACATAAACTTGTGCTTGAAAAGATCGGGTTGAAAGATGTCCCGATATTTGCTCCTACACAGGATGTGACGTTTTACCGGGAACTGAGCATGGCCGGAAGCGATTTCTCCATGACGGCATGGAAAGGCATCATCGCTTATGAGTTGCTGACCAAATGCCTGCATGAGACGAGGCCATATGAACGTGAGGCAGGGGATGCCCAGCAGCTTTATAAAACATACAAGGAGAAGATATACCTGGCACTTTGCCGGGCCGGCAAGGGGGATATGGAAGACCTTTTAATGTCCATGCGCAATCATTTCAGCTCAGTGCCACGGCGCGACGAGCAACGTCCTCTCATCGGTGTGGTCGGCGAAATTTTTGTCAGATCGCATAAGTTCTCCAACGAGGACCTGGTGCGTAAGATCGAGGAACTCGGCGGAGAAGCGTGGCTTGCCCCTGTTGAAGAATGGCTCTATTATGTCAATGCTATATCGTTCAGAAAAGCCTTGATTAAAAGGCGCTGGTCTGATATGATGAATATCTCTCTAAAAAGATATTTCCAGAAGCGAATTGAACACAGATATGGCCGCTGCTTCAAAGGCTTTTTGAAGACGCTTGAAGAACCTGCAACCAGGGAGATATTGGATAACGCTTCGCCCTATGTCCATGAATCATTCGAGGGTGAAGCAGTTTTAAGTGTGGGCAAGGTTATAGACCTTGTTGAAAACGGAGCAGCAGGCATTATTAATGCGATGCCGTTCGGTTGTATGCCGGGGACTATAGTAACTGCACTATTAAAAGCCGTAAGCAGGGAATCCGGTATTCCTTGCATCAGCATTCCCTATGACGGCAGTGAGTCGCTTGCCACTATGCTTCAGCTTGAGGCATTTATGCAGACGATCACAACAAAAGCGTTATAGCGTTGAGCTGAAAAATAAGGAGGTGAGGGTGTGGGGAACGTCGTAAAATGGCGCAAGAAGAAAATGCGTAAACACAAACATAAGAAGCTTCGCAGGCTGACAAGGGCATCTCGCAGAAGATAAAATAAGTTAACTGTGAAAGATATTATAGTCTTTCAGGAAGATATGTTTTTTGCAAAACTGAAAGACTGAAGCGCTTGGTCTCGATCTAAGTCAGCACGGAGAAAGCGGATATACTAGGTAATTAAAGCATCCTGTTTGTACTCTTCTTTCTCATAAGCAGTAGGGGGAACATCTCATTATATGCCTGACATCGTCCGGCATATTTCATTTTATAATTAAAATCGATTTGACTTTATGGTTCAGTTATGACCCGACATCATCGAAACTTCAATTATGTATGTGGGCCCGGCGTTAATCGCCCACTGCAGATAACCCAGGCGCTCGACTGCAGAAAAACAACCCCGTACTGTCTGAATTGCAGGAAACGAAGGAATATGATTTGAGCGGATTGCAGTCTTTAATGTTGTAATTCTCTTTGATCAACGTCCAACATGCCATGAAAATGTTGTATGCTTTCTTCACAGATCTTGGGAACGCGCTTGAATTCGACTCCCAATAAATAATGCCCCTCATTTTTTCTTATATTTCTTACCGTACAGTCTAATTCAAGGCTCTCACCCCATAGAGTGAAGGTCAGGTAAAAATCCTTGCTCGGTTCTATTTCTGGTAATTCCGTGGATCCCACCTTCAGCAAACAACCAGTTTCACTTAAATCAGCAATTATTGCGTTATCACAGATTACGTCGCTGGTTCCTCTCACTCCCATAATTTTTGCAGGAATACTTGTTCTTACCCTCGGTGATTTCCGGAATGCCATGCTGTTAATATGTTCCGGATACCGAAAGAAGATAAGAGGAATGGGGGCGTAGAGCTTGTTTACCATCCGCGTATGAAAGCCATATGCAATGCCGTTATTCATAAATCTAATGACGCAATGGTCCTCAGATGTCAATTGTGTCTCTCGCAAATTAGGGCCTGTCGCAAATATGACAACCCTATTTATCCAACCGACTAAGGACATGTCGATTCTTTCATAAGCTTTGCTCATCTGAAGCGACAGTCTCAATCCCACATGAAACTTATCTTGCAACATAGTCAGTTCCTCTGTTGTTCATCGCAACGCAGGTTCCTTTGACAAAAGCTACCATAAGTCTTAAGTGCCTTTCCCATGTTGCGTAAACTTCTTTTGGAGCGGCATCCGCGAGCATAAACTCACATAATCATCTTTGATATACTGACAAGTCATTTTATACCTCTAAATTAATAGACAATAATTGTCCAAGCCATATGAATATTCTACCGTTCTGGATTACTTAAGGAATCAGACTTAGGCTGATATTTTTGTAGGAAATTGCCTGAACAACACTTCAGTTTTTGTCCTACGCGGTCCACAAAAGTGTATGAATTAAGTACTAAGGGAACCGCGTGATTGTAACTCCTATAAACGGCATCCTTTTTATATAATCGCTCAATGCTGCTTGTTTTACTGTCCCGCCTTTGCCTTTCTTGCCGCTTGCATGAACCAGATAGATGCCGCCGTCAAGGGCTTCGGCTCTTCTGATAATCCCGATATGCCCCACGATCTCGTCTGAAGCTCTTTTATGAGGAGCTTTAATGAAGAAGATGAGGTCGCCGCTCCTGAGCATCTCCATCCTTTTGAGCACTTCATCCCGCGGGAGCATATCGATTCTTGGCCCTGAACGCGTGCCTTGTATAACAGTTGTTTTGCCGATTTCCGACGTTATCTCTTTTCCCCATTTGCCGCTGGTGATCATGTCTTCACCATATACGAACCGGTCAGCATAGTTGAGCACCTTCCCGTTGCTTACTACGCCTTTTGAGTGAAACCGTTTTTGCAATGCTACCTGTACCGCTTCTGCAGGGGTTGAGCTTAAGGCAAGCTCAACCGCCCTGAAGACCAGATACATACAGTCGACCCTTTCATCTGCCACAATCACTGCATGTGTGACATAAGTCCCTAGAGGGTCGATATCATAAGGGGTGCCCACGAACTGTTCCGCAAAAAAAGCGATCCGCTCGCCCGTGGATTTGCCTTCCAGCGCATTCTGCAGGCTGAGCACTTCGTTATCGGAAAGCGCGAAGCCGGTGCCTGAAAATGACAAAAGAAGCAGCATGCAAATAAGGCAATGAACAAGCCCGGAGTTTCTCAACACATAGTATTTTAGCCCAAATCGGGCGATTATTAAAAATTAAAGAGATTCAGATAGGGTTCCGTTCGTTTTGTCGCTTTACTCAGAACATGGTAAAATATAATCAAATATGTCTCAAATTCGGAGGATGTTGTGATCTCAAGACTTTCCATGACCGTGTTCTTTTTTCTCGCCTCTTTATTGCCCGCATTGATCATCGTCGAGAACGTCGTGGCTGATGAAGCCATTCCTTTTACTGAGCGGGACGGTCTCAAGTATATCACCGTGCAAATAAATGGAGTGGCTGTGGAACTCGTCTTCGATACCGGGGCCAATAGCATTGTTCTCAACAATGAGGGACTGCAGAGCCTCGGGATCACGGAGGTCAGCACCGCCAGGAAGATCGAGTCACATACCGCGGGCGGCATCGTCGAGGGCTATGTCCTCACGCTCGATTCCATTATGGCCGGAAGTATCCTGAGATATAATTATGACGTTGCCTATGTTCCTTCATCCATTAAAAGCCTTTTGGGTGCTTCTTTCTTCGCAGGCTATAATTATTACATCGACGAGGACTATAAGGTGATACGGCTGATTCCGAAGGGCAGCTTTGTTTTCGATAGCCCCTGGCAGCCCCCACCCACTGTCGAGCCCCCAAGGACCGGCTCCGGACGTATCGAAGTGGAGATGGACGGTAAAAAGTTTATCTATGGGCAGGGCTGGCAGGACAGTGAAGGACTGCAGAAATAATCCCCTGGGGCACGCTGAAGGTATTATTTTAGGTGTTTTGACATTTTTCGTTTTGCCGTTTGCTATAATACAGTATGTCTACCCGTATCAAACCATTTTCCACAACAGGCATAGGCAGTCTTCCGCATAGGAATGCTGTTGATGCCTGCGAGCTGGTGTTCAGGACTTTTGATATCCCTTTCTGGCCGCAGTTGCCTAATATCTCATTTAGAGAGTCCATGATTGTACAGTACTCTGAAGGTATGCCGTTTATAAAGGTCAACGAGCGGGACGAGGTGATATCGGTCAGGAGAGATGACAGCGACGAGCTGGAACGGTTTTACGAAACCTGCACCGAAACCGCCAGAATTTCCATTTCTGAGGATTATGGACAGGGTCTCCATACCTTTCTGAAGATGGTAAAGGGCAGGAGATTCCCCATGCTTAAAGGGCAGGTCACCGGACCTGTAACTTTCACGTTAGGCCTGAAGGACCGTAATGGCAGGCTTGTTTTCTTCGATGAAGAATTGCGCGAAATAGCCGCCATGCTCCTAAAGGCAAAGATGCGGTGGCAAATAGATACGCTGAAGCAGCACGCCGATGAGGTCATTATTTTTATTGATGAACCGATACTTTCGGCACTGGGCAGTTCATCCTACCTTGGTGTGGATGCCGGTGAGGCATTCAGATTGATCAAGGATATGGCTTCAGCTATCAATGATGCAGGCGGCATATCGGGCGTTCATTGCTGCGGGAGGGCGGACTGGCCGATGGTCATGGAGAGCGGTGCGCAAATCATTAATTTCGACGCCTTTGATTATTTTGACACCCTTGCCATCTATCACGAGCAGCTGAGTAAGTTCCTGAGCAGCGGCGGCTATCTTGCCTGGGGTATTGTTCCGACATCTGATGTTATTGAAAAAGTGGACGACAGGCAGCTTATAGGATTAATGGATGCACATTTAGATGAGCTGTGCAAGTACCTGCCTTCCGCGCTGGTTCAGGAGAGCATTCTTATTACCCCCTCGTGCGGCGCGGCTTCCAGGAGCGTCGAGGAAACTACAAAGATGTGTCAACTGCTTATGCGGCTGAAAGAAGCAATGGTATGAGCGGTTACCGCTAAGTGAAAAAGGAAAAAGGTTTTTTTCTCTCCTTTGAGGGAACCGAAGGGACCGGCAAAACCACACAGGCACGGCTTCTTTTCGAACGGCTTAAAGATGAGGGCCGCGATGTTGTCCTGACTTTTGAACCTGGAGGGACTGTCATCGGCAGCAGGATACGCGAGATACTTCTTCTTCCTGAACACCTGGAGATGTCCGCCATTACAGAGCTTTTACTCTATAACGCAGCTCGCGCACAGCATTTGGCTGAAAAGATATTACCGGCAATTAAAGAGGGTAAAATCATCATAACTGACCGGTTCAGCGACTCAACAGTAGCTTACCAGTGCTATGCGCGGGGGATAGACATAGCGCTTATCATGTCTCTCGACCGGCTTGCAACCGGCGGCTTGCAGCCGGACCTTACAATCCTTTTCGATCTTGATGCTGAGGCCGGGCTGGCGAGAAACAGGGGCGCAAACAAGACGGACCGGATCGAGCTTGAAGATATTGCATTTCACAGGAGGGTCCGGGAAGGGTACCTTGCTATTGCAAAGGCCGCTCCGGACAGAGTGAGCATCGTAGATGCCGCACTGCCTGCAGCAGAGGTCCAGGCACGGGTATGGGAAATCGTGAGCAAAAGGGTGGGGATCGAGAATGAATAGCTTGTGCATTCTCGATCCCTTAGATAATTAAAGGAATTAAATATGGCACTTAACGATATAGTGGGACAGGAAAGGGCACTGAGAATTTTATTCGGCATGCTGAGGAGGGACAGGGTCCCTTCGGCCCTGCTGTTCTCTGGTGACACAGGCATCGGTAAGCGGCTGGCTGCCGTCAATTATGCAAAAGCAATCAACTGTCTGGAGCCCGCCGATTTCGACTGCTGTGATACCTGTGTCTCATGCAAAAAGATTGATGCTGCAACGCACCCTGACGTTACGTTCACCTTTCCCGAAAAGGACGAAATCAAAATTGACGCGGTCAGAAAACTGGAGGAAAAACTTTTTTTGAAGGCGCTTGAGGGCAGGAAGAAGATCGCAATTGTAGATGATGCCGATACAATGAACATCAATGCTGCAAATGCCTTTTTAAAAACGCTTGAAGAGCCTCCCCGTGATAGTCTCGTTGTCCTTGTATCATCGAATCCGGACGGCCTGCCTGCTACGATACGGTCCCGCTGCATCGCTATACGGTTCTATCCGCTCACGCATGAATCATTCAGAAAGGCTGTTTCGGGTGCTGTGGGACAAGAGCATATGGACTCCGTGAGCAATTTGTCCATGGGGAGGCCGGGCCTTGCGCTGGCCGGTGATTTTGTGAAAGATATGGAGTGGTTTACGGGCCTGCTGGGGAGCATGATACATGAGGAGTCAAAAGAGGCCTGGGCGGACAAAGAGGCGATAAGGACATGGCTTGATATGGCGTTTATTTTTTTACGGGACATGGTTATATTTAAAATAACCGGAAACGAGTCGGATATGCTCTACGCAAAAGGAAACAGGACTTTTCTTAAAAAAGTGGATATTAACGAGATACTTGATACCTATAAGTCCCTCCAAAAGCTGAGAGGTCTGCTTGATTTTAATCTTAATAAGTCAATAACATGGAATTATGTATCAAATATGATGAGAACGGTAATGGGCAATAGGTAATAGGTAATGGACCAAAGAAACAAAAAGTAATTTTTTGTCTATGGCCTATGACCCATAACCTATAATCTGACTTTATATGGAGGATGGATTGATGTCTGAAGCGGTCGGAATAAAATTTAAGCGCTGCGGTAAAATATACGATTTCGAGATCAATGGAATAGAGGTGAAAGAGGGAGACGCTGTCGTTGTTGAATCCGATTTCGGCCTCAGCATAGGAACAGTGGTAGTAGGGAGGCATGATACAGGCGCTTCGGAACGGGAACTGAAAAAAATTCTGAGGCTGGCAAGCGAGGAGGATTTCAGGGCCAGGGAGGAAAATCGGAGACTTGAGCAGGAAGCGCGCGCCTTCTGCTCTGAAAGGGTCATGGCCAGGGGGCTCCCAATGAAGCTTGTCGGCTCCGAATCAACTCTTGACAGAAAGCGGGTTGTTTTTTACTTCACTGCCGATGGCAGAATAGATTTCAGAGAACTCGTCAAAGATCTCGCCGCCAGGTTCAAAACCAGGATAGAAATGAGGCAGATCGGCGTCCGGGATGAGGCCAAGCTTGTCGGAGGCGTGGGAATTTGCGGGCGTGAATTATGCTGCAACACGTTCTTGTCATCTTTTGACCCCGTATCGATAAAAATGGCGAAACGTCAGGAACTGGTGCTGAATGTCGGCAAGCTCTCCGGCTTATGCAGCAGGCTTATGTGCTGTTTGAGATATGAATATGAGGGTGATCTGAACACTATTGCATCGGATGATGAAATACCAATCGGGGTGGAGGATGTTCCTATTGCCGCTATCGAAGAGAAAATCTCGACGGTTGGTCCCAAATTGGAAGCGCCCCGAAAGACGTCCGCGCGCCAGAGGCCCTCGCCTCAGCACAGGGAGAGAAGGCCTGGCAGCGAAGCTTCTGCCGGGGGTCAGCAATCAGCTGACAGGAATACAGCGGCGGTCCCGCAAGGCCCGCAAGGCCAGGTTGAACAGCAGGAGAAAAAGCAGGACCACCACCGTCCCAGAAGGAGGCGCTTCAAAAAATGAGCTTGCAGGGTGAGCGGTTTTATGTCACTACGCCTATTTATTATGTAAATGATGTTCCGCATATCGGTCATGCTTATACAACCGTTGCTGCGGATATACTGGCACGCAGCCACCGGCTGAATGGGGACCAGGTGTTTTTTCTGACCGGTACGGATGAGCACGGGCAAAAGGTGGAGAAGGCTGCTGCTGAAAGGGGCCGGACTCCCAAAGAGCATGCAGATGTGATGGTGCGGAATTTCATGCAGCTCTGGAAGAAACTTAATATTACAAACGATGCATTCATACGCACTACCGATGAGCAGCATGTGAAAACCGTGCAGGGACTGATGCAGATGCTGTATGACCGGGGAGAAATAGAAAAAAGGGGCTACTCCGGATGGTATTGTGTCCCCGACGAACGGTTCTGGACGGAAAAAGATATTATTGAAGGCAAATGCCCTGAATGCGGCAGGCCTGTAGAACAGATACATGAGGAGAACTATTTCTTCCTGATGTCAAAATACCAGGAACGATTGGTCCGTTACATAGAAGACAATCCAGGGTACATACTGCCTGAAACCCGCAGGAACGAGGTGCTGGGTTTTTTAAGGAACAATACGCTGGGAGACCTCTGCATATCAAGGCCGAAACAAAGACTCTCATGGGGTATTCCACTCCTGTTCGATGAAAATTTCGTTACCTATGTCTGGTTTGATGCCCTTGTGAATTATTTTTCTGCAACGCGATACCTTGCCCCCTCCCCTCCCCTCCCCTCCCTTGATAAGGGGGAGCAAAAGGGGGGGGAAGGAGATTTCTGGTGGCCGCCTTCACACCATCTGGTAGGAAAGGATATCCTCACTACTCATGCCGTATATTGGTCTACCATTCTCATGGCATTGGGTCTCCCCCTTCCTGAAAACATTTTTGCCCATGGCTGGTGGACCGTCGACGGAAAGAAGATGTCCAAGTCCCTCGGCAACGTGGTAGATCCTAATGAATTAGCAGATAAATACGGCGTTGATGCCTTCAGGTACTTTCTTTTGAGGGAGGTGCCGTTCGGTCTTGATGGGGATTTCTCTGAAGATGCACTGATACGGCGTATCAATACCGATCTTGCAAATGACCTCGGCAACCTGCTGAGCAGGTTCCTCACCATGGCCGAGAAATACTTTGGCGGACAGATTAATTTCCCGCGGGGAAATGCCGCTGCGCCCGGCGGGTTTGCCGGCCACTGCAGCGATGCGACTCTGAATGCCCGTAAAGAGGACCTCTGGAAGCGGCTGCAGTTTAATACGATTCTTGAAAATGTCTGGCTTATAATCAGCGAGGCCAACAACCATATAGCGCAAAAGGAACCCTGGAAACTTGCCAAAAGCGATCCTGAGGAACTGAAGCGCGTCATGTTCAATATCTGGAATGCACTGAGGCTTGCCGCGCTCTCACTGTGGCCCTTTATGCCTGATACCTCGGAAAAGATATGGAAGCAGCTCGGCCTTAAATCATTAATTGAAGAAGTCCGGCAAAGCAGGAGAGAAGCAGCTCCGGAGAGCTCAGGGAAGTCTGCGAGGATTTTCTACTGGGACTGGGAGCCTGAATACCCCGTTAATGTTGCCAAAGGTGGGCAGCTTTTCCCCAGAATCGAGCAAACTGAAAAGAATGGCGTAAAAGCGCAGAAATTACCACAGGAAAAGGAGCGGAAAAAAATGACCGAACAGGGCGTTACCGAATTGACCGAAGTGATCGGGATAGAGGATTTTGCCAAAGTTCAGCTCAAGGTCGGCAAGGTGCTCAGTGCAGAGCGGGTCGAGAAATCGGATAAACTTATAAAACTGAAAGTCGATACCGGTGAAGAGCGGCAGATCGTGGCGGGAATAGGAAAGGCCTATGACCCTGACTACCTTGTAGGGAAAAAGATCGTTGTAGTGGCAAACCTGAAGCCCGCAAAGCTCATGGGCATAGAATCGCAGGGTATGCTCCTTGCAGCAACGGACAAAGAGGGGACGCTTTCAATTCTTGGCCTGGACAGGGACGTGCAGCAGGGCGCGCGGGTGAAATAATAAATGCCGGAACTGAAGATCACAAGCTGGCCCGAAAATGAGCGGCCCAGAGAGCGGCTCATCAAATACGGCGCAGGACATCTTTCCGATGCCCAATTGCTTGCCATTATCCTTCGGACCGGCAGCAGAGAAAGAGGGGTATTGGAGCTCTCCCTCGCGCTTCTTGAGGCGTTTAAATCTTTGAGAAGCATCGACGCAGCTTCTGCTGCGGAACTGTCCTCCATAAAAGGGCTCGGTACTGCCAAAATAGCGCAGATCAAAGCGGCATTCGAGCTGGGCAAGCGCCTTATGGGTGAATCCTCAGACGGCAAGCCTGTATTCTCGTCAAGCCATTCGATCCATTCATACTTTTCCCCGCGGTTTAAAAATTTAAAGAAGGAGATATTTGTTGCGGTGCTCCTCGATGCTAAAAACAGGCTGTTGCGCGAGTATAAGGTTTCTGAGGGGACGTTGACGAACTCGCCTATCCATCCCCGGGAGGCGTTCAAAGAGGCGATAAGGGAATCGGCTGCTTCCGTAATCTTTGTGCATAACCATCCCAGCGGTGATCCTGCGCCGAGCCGTGATGATATCGCTGTTACCGGGCGGCTTAAGAGTGCGGGAGAGATTGTCGGCATACAGGTCCTTGATCATATAATTATTGGGGATGGCAGTTATGTGAGCCTCAGGGAGCAAGGGGTTGTGTGAAAGATGGTTGACAGGTTATGGGAAAAAATTCTACAACCTGTCACCCATGATCTATCTTAATAAATAATAGCTGGGAGGAATGATAATGATCAAAAGAGCTCTTATAAGTGTTTCCGACAAAACTGGAATTGTAGAGTTCGCCGGGGAACTGGCTGCTATGGGTGTAGAGATACTGTCAACCGGCGGAACGGCGAAATCCCTTCGTGATGCCGGTGTTCCTGTAGTTGAGGTTTCCGACCACACGGGCTTTCCTGAAATGCTTGATGGCAGGCTCAAGACTCTGCATCCGAAGATCCATGGCGGACTGCTGTCACGACGTGGTAACCCGAAGGACATGGACGATATCAAAAAGCATGGCATCCAGCCGATCGACCTGGTAGTGGTGAACCTTTATCCATTTGAGCAGACCATAGCAAAGCCGTCGGTAACATTTGAAGAGGCCATTGAAAATATCGATATAGGCGGTCCTACTATGCTCAGGGCCGCGGCGAAGAATTACCAGGATGTTGCGGTGATTGTCGATCCCGCTGATTACGGGCCGGTGTCCGTCGAAATGAAGGCGTCGGGAGGGGATTTAAGCAAAGCAGCAAAGCTTGACCTGGCCAAGAAGGTCTTTGCCCATACTGCACGTTATGATGCGCTAATCGCGGATTATCTGACAGATGTTACAGAGAAAGAACTGCCGCTGCCGGAATTCTTCACCACATCGCTCAGAAGGGTTGGTGTTCTCAGGTATGGTGAAAACCCGCAGCAGAAAGCGGCGCTGTACAGAGAGCGGACATCCGGCCTGTCGCTCCCTGACGCAAAAGTGCTCCAGGGTAAGGAGATGTCTTTTAATAATTACCTCGATACGCATTCGGCACTCATGCTTGCACTGGAGTTTGACGAAAAAGTATGTGCTATCATAAAGCACAATAACCCTTGCGGTGTGGCAACCGGCCCCACTGCCGCAGAAGCGTATAAAAAGGCTGAACGGACCGATCCGGTTTCAGCCTTCGGAGGTGTTGTTGCATTTAATACGGAGGTTGATGGCGCTGCCGCAAAGGAGATGGCTGAACTGTTCCTTGAGGTTGTGATTGCCCCCTCATTCAGCGGCGATGCACGCGAGGTATTTTCCAGGAAACCCAATGTCAGACTTCTTGAACTTCCTGAAATGCTGATGCCCGGCAAAAAGAAAGCTGCCTCCTGGGACCTGAAGCGCATTGCCGGCGGGCTGCTCCTTCAGGGGTGGGATTATTCTGATGAGAATATTATGACTATGCAAGCGGCCACGAAGCGCAAGCCTACAACGGATGAGCTTGAGGCTTTGGCCTTCTCATGGAAGGTATGCAAGCATGTGAAATCAAACGCCATCGTTTATGCATTCAGGGACAGGACAGCCGGTATCGGCATTGGACAGACTAAAAGAGTATTCTCTGCACAGATAGGGGCCATGAATGCCGGCGAGCCTGTAATTGGTTCAGTTGCAGCCTCCGACGGTTTCTTCCCATTCAGCGACGGGATAGAGGTGCTGAATGAAATGGGGGTGACCGCGGTAGTGCAGCCAGGGGGCTCGATGAAGGATGCTGAGATTATTCAAGCAGCGGACAGGTTTAAGATGGCAATGATTATGACTGGAACGAGGCATTTCAGACACTAGAGGATAGAGGAGAAAAAGATGAAGGTGCTTGTTATAGGCGGCGGAGGAAGGGAGCATGCGATAGTATGGAAGCTTGCTCAATCAAGGCACGTGGACAAGATTTATTGTGCCCCCGGCAACGCAGGGATTGCTGAAACAGCAGAGTGTATCGATATCAGCATCGGGGATTTTGACGAATTGATCAACTTTGTAAGATATGAATGGATAGACCTTACCATAGTCGGACCTGAGGGACCGCTCTCCATGGGAATTGCAGATGCCTTTGAGAGAGGGGGACGGAAGATACTCGCTCCTGCAAAGGCTGCGGCCCAGCTCGAAGCGAGCAAGGTTTTTTCAAAGGAATTTATGAGAAGACACCGTATCCCCACCGCAGAATACAAGGTGTTTACATCCTATCTTCACGCCGAGGACTATGTCAGGATGAAAGGCAGCCCGATTGTGATAAAAGCGGACGGTCTTGCCGCAGGCAAGGGAGTTATTGTTGCCGCCACTACGGATGAGGCTGTAGTTGCACTAAAGCGCATCATGAAAGAAAAAGAGTTCGGGGACGCGGGCAACCGGGTAATTGTCGAGGAATGCCTGCAGGGAGAGGAGGCCTCCTTCATGGTGTTTACTGACGGCCGTACTATCGTGCCGATGGTAAGCTCTCAGGACCATAAACAGGTTTTTGACTATGATAAGGGTCCCAACACCGGGGGAATGGGGGCATACAGCCCGGCACCGGTAATTACCGAAGAACTGGAATCCCTGGTAATGGAGAAGATCATGTGGCCGACAATCAATGGGCTCAGGGAAGAAGGGACAACATACAAGGGCGTGCTCTATGCAGGCTTGATGATAAAGGACGGTAAACCCTCTGTGCTTGAGTTCAATTGCCGGCTGGGTGACCCTGAGACGCAGCCGGTTTTTGCGAGGCTCGATACCGACTTTGTGGATATTGCCCTGGCAATCGCGGATGAGCGGCTTTCAGATATAAAAGTCGAATGGAAAAAAGATGCTGCGGTCTGTGTAGTGCTCGCCTCAGGAGGGTACCCGGGAAAATATGAGAAGGGAAAGGTGATAAGAGGACTCGAAAAAGCCGGCGGCGTGGATGATGTTTTCGTGTTTCATGCAGGCACCGAATTCAATGACGGCGGGATTGTCACCAGCGGCGGCAGGGTGCTGGGAGTTACGGCCACCGGCAAAAACATAAAAGCAGCAAAGGAGCAGGCGTATAAAGCGGTTGGGGAGATACAGTTTGAAGGCATGCACTACAGAAAAGATATTGCGGACCGCGCGCTAAACAGATAAAAAAGAGATATAGCGACACATGAAAGTTCATCTCGATTGCTTCCCCTGTTTTTTCAAACAAGCGGTAATTGCGGTCCGGCTCGGCACAAAAGACGAAGCACTGCAGGCGGCTGTACTGAAGGGCTTGACTGACGAAATCAAGGCAACAGACATGTCCAAACCGCCTGCATATTCCACAACCTTTATGCACCGGAAGATACGGCAGCTTCTGGGTAAAGACCCGTTCGAGGACATAAAATCCGAATACAACCAGGCGGCGCTGCGCCTCTATCCCGAACTCAGGGAGCGGGTGTTTCAGAGCAATGACCCCCTGTGGACTGCTTCGCGGCTTGCCATAGCCGGCAATATTATTGATTTCGGAATATTCAGTTCCGTCGACATTATCGGCACTGTTGAACGCGCCCTGAGCGGTCCGATTACCATTGACCATTACAGCCGGTTTAAACGTGCTGTGGAGGGCCGCTCACGCGTCTTTTACCTGCTTGATAACTCAGGAGAGATAGTCTTTGACAGGCTGCTTATCGAGGTGCTGGTGAAGATGGGGAAAAAAGTAAAGGCAGTGGTGAAGGGCGCTCCGGTGCTGAACGACTCGACCGCCTATGACGCTGCAGAAACCGGGTTGACGGAACTATGTGAGATTGTGGATAACGGGTGCGACTGTATAGGAACTATCCTGGAAATGACCTCCCCGGATTTTAACCGTATGTTCGACGATGCCGATTTTATCATCAGCAAAGGTCAGGGCAATTTCGAAACCCTCGGCTGCCCGGATAACAGCACTAAGTCCTGTAAAGAAATTATCTTTCTCCTGCAGGCAAAATGTGATGTGGTATCCAAAGAGCTTGGGATATCAAGAGGTTCTATGCTCTTACTATCGTCAGGGCACCTACCTTAACCATAGTGTTAACCGACTGGACAGAACTAGTACAGATGACGATTGACATTTTAATGAATGTAAATATATTATAACTGTCACGTCGGTCTTTAATTCGACTTCGATCATTCCGTAATGGCAGCCTGTCTTGTCCCCAGAAGGAGGCCGAAGGAGGACGTTTATGGTAGAACCACCGGTTTTTTTAGATATGTTGTTTCCCTCTATACCCCCTTACGTCTCATATTCATGGCTGGCGATGATTCTTCTCATCAGTACTGCACTGGTCTTAAGAAATAAACTCAGTCTTGTCCCTTCCGGTCTGCAGAATGTAATGGAAACTCTTTCTGAATTCTCGCTTAACCTTTCGGATTCCATAATCGGCCACCACTGGGGAGAAAAGTTTTATCCGCTTATCGGAACGCTGCTCTTTTATATCGGCCTTTGCAACTTAATGGGCCTTATTCCCGGCTTTGAATCACCGACCAGCAACATTAATATGACCGCCTCGATGGCGATTCCGGTATTCCTTGCCACTCACTATTACGGCTTAAAAGTGCACGGTTTTAAATATATATACCATTTTCTGGGGCCGATAAGGTCCATTTATGCATTGCCGCTCATGATACTCATGTTCTTCATTGAGCTCATCGGCCATTTTGTGCGTCCAATAACGCTATCTGTCAGGCTTTTTGGAAACATGATAGCAAAGCACATGATTCTCGTGATTCTGGGTATTCTGGTTCCGGCAGTCGTTCCTGTTGCCATTCTCGGACTTGGAGTAATTGTCAGTGTGATACAGGCATATGTGTTTATTCTCCTTACCTGCCTATATCTGGCAGGTTCGGTAGAAACCGCACATTAAATATCTTATATAGAAAGGAGGAAAGTCTATGATGAGGAAGCTGATTTCTTTTGGACTTATAGCGCTTCTTGCGCTTGCGTTGTTTGCCCCACTTGCGCTAGCTGATGAGGCAGCTGCCCCTGCAGCCGAAGGTTCACATTCCGGCAGAGGCATTATAGTAGTTGGCCTTGGCCTTGCTATCGGACTTGCTGCTCTGGGAACAGGCATTGGTCAGGGTATCGGGTTACAGGGTGCGACCGAAGGTGTTGCAAGGAACCCCGGCGCATCGGGCAAGATCACTACAACTCTTATTATCGGTCTTGCCATGATCGAGTCTCTTGCTATTTACGCTCTTGTTGTCGTGCTTATTATTCTCTTTGTTAATCCTCTGAAAATTTAATATCACCTTTTTTAAGACTGGGGACTCCATCAGGGGTCCCCATTATTATTTAGTCCTTTCCTGTTTCAGCAGTTATTTTTTCTGCCGGTAAAACGATGACTTGTACTGGTCCGGTTCAAACGATATGAGCCTGACTATAGTGCAGAAAGGAAATCGCCTTACTATCTCTTCCTCAGATACTCGCTGGTCGTAGCCGAGGGCTATTACATCCGGTTTGAGTTCTTGAATAATCTGGAAGAGGTCGGCATCGAGATTGCCTAAAATCACAAGTTCAGGTATGCCGGATTCCTCGACATTCCGTTTTCTCACTTGCTCATTATTGGTAGGCAGAAAGCCTTTAATCCTTTTTACGGTCTCATCCCTGGCAACAATAACCGTCAAGACTTCACCCAATGTTTTGGCTTGTCGGAGAAAGTCTCTATGCCCCGGATGAAAATGGTCAAATGTCCCCGCGCAGACAACTTTTCTGCCCATGATTCAAATGATACCAGAACCGCCGGACAATTGACAATCCGGTAGTGGGTTTGTGACCCCCTACCCTAATTTCCCGGACGCATCGGCGTGCATCGCCTTCCACAATGACAGGTGATATACTAAATGTACGATAACAGTTTTTTCGAATAGGGGAGTGTCGGATGGCGATATTGAAGAAACACGCAGGCCTTTTCACAGACCATTATGAACTCACAATGGCCCAGGGTTATTTTTTGAACAACAAAAAAAACACTCCCGCATGCTTCGATTATTTGTTCAGGAAAAATCCCTTTGCGGGCGGGTATGTGATCTTCGCGGGTTTGATGGATCTGCTGGAAGTCCTCGAAACCCTCCGGTTTGACGACGAAGACTGCAATTATCTAAGGTCTATCGGCTTTGCTGCCGAGTTTGTCGAGTATCTTAAAGGCTTCGAGTTTGGGGCCGATATCTATGCCCCTGAAGAAGGGGAGGTAGTCTTCCCTTATGGACCTGTTGTCAGGGTTGAAGGGAACATCATAGAGACACAGATCATAGAGACAATACTTCTAAATATGCTGAATTTTGAATCACTCATAGCCACCAAGGCGGCGCGTATCAGACATGCTGCAGGAGACAGACTTGTGATTGACTTCGGCCTTAGAAGGGCCCAAGGCCTGGGAGGTATACATGCGAGCAGGGCCGCCGTAATCGGCGGCGCAAACAGCACGTCCAATGTTTACAGCGCATTTATGTTCGATCTTGAGTCTACTGGAACGCAGGCGCATTCGTGGATACAGTCGTATGACGAGGAATTGACTGCGTTCAGGGATTTTGCGAAGGCGTTCCCCAAACGATGCGTTTTCCTTGTTGATACATATGATACCCTGAGGTCCGGAATACCGAATGCCATAACAGTTGCGAGGGAAATGGAGGCCCGGGGAGAGAAATTATTCGGGATCCGCCTGGACAGCGGCGACCTTGCTTATCTGAGCAAAAAGGCAAGGAAGATGCTCGATGGTGCGGCCTCAATTACGTTAAGATAATGGCCTCTAACCAGTTGGATGAATACCTCATCAAGAGCCTGCTTGACCAGGGCGCACCTGTTGACGCTTTCGGCGTGGGCACAAGTCTAATAACGGGCCGGAATGATGCCGCGCTCGACGGAGTTTATAAACTGACCATGAGCGGCTCCAGACCGCGATTGAAGATATCCGAAAACCCTGAAAAGATAATACTGCCGGGGATCAAGGATGTATTCAGGTGTATAGATGACAAAGGGATGTTCTACGCGGATTGTGTTGCGCTTTCCGGCGAAGGCTATATCGAGACCATTTATCATCCTCACCATCCTGGTATGAGCTGTACGGTAGGTCAATACAAAAAGGAGGGACTTTACCGCAAGGTAATGGACAAAGGCAGAATAGTCATGGACAGGAAAAAGCCAACTGAAATAGCGAAGTATGTCCGTGCAAGGATGAGGCAATTGCCTGATGAGCATAAACGCTTTGAGAACCCGCATATCTATAAGGTCGGGATAACCAAGAAGCTCATGGACTTGCGTTCCGGGATTGTCGATGAGATCAGGAGAAGATCATCTCTTCAGCGGAAATTCTAAAGCAGGTTTAAGTTTTACTATTTGATTGGTTTATAAGCATTCCATTTTTAGGCAGTATGAGGTGTCTGCCATTTCGAAGGCTGTTAAATTACTAAGAAGGAAGATCATGGGATGTCTTAACTTTTTGATTGCCTTGACTTGTATTTGCCTTATACGTTCGCGTGTTACATCAAACGCCTCGCTGACCTCTTCAAGGGTTTGGGGGGCCTCCTCGCCTATCCCGAAACGTTTTCGTATTACAAGCTCTTCTTTGGGCGAGAGTTTGCAAAGTATGCTGTCAAGGAGCGTCTTAAAGTCTTCCCTGATGGCAATTTCGAGTGGTGAGAGATTTGACTTGTCCTCAATAAAGTCTTTGAGCATGGTATCGTCTTCATCTCCTATCGGCGTTTCAATGGATATTGGCTCCTTAGATATTTTCATAATGTTCTTCACCTTGTCAGTGGGCATCTTTGAAAGCTTTGCTATCTCCTCTGGCGTGGGTTCGACACCCAGTTCCTGCACAAACTCCCTGGTGATTTTATTTATCTTGCTTATATTCTCGATCGTGTGTACGGGTATCCTGATGACTCTGGATTGGTCTGCTATGGCACGGCTGACCGCCTGGCGTATCCACCAGGTGGCATAGGTGCTGAATTTATACCCTCTCCGGTACTCGAATTTGTCTACTGCCCTCATGAGACCGATGTTGCCCTCCTGGATAAGGTCGCCAAGGCTTACTCCTTTATCCATATACCGCTTTGCAATACTGATCACCAGCCTGAGGTTGGATTCGACAAGCTGCCCCTTTGCATGGGCCAGCTCGATTTCCAGCGCTTCCAGTTCTTCCACCGCCCTTTTTATTTCAGGGCTGCGCAGTCCGAGGCTGGATTCCAGTTTTTTAATCTCATTCCTGTATTTCCCGCTGCCGGAAGTCCTGCAGAGCTCGACATGCTCCCACATTTCTTTTAATTCCCTGGAAAAGCCTTCTACTACAGTGTATTTCAAATTGAGCTCGCTTATTTTTTTAGGAATCCGGTGTTTGCTGTACTGATATAGCTTTACGGCGGATCTGCTTTTTTGTTTTTTTGTTTTTCTGATGGCTCCATGGATCGATTCTGTAATCCTCGAAAACTGTTCTTTTTTAGCCTCAATTTCTTCTTCTGACATATCTTCGATGTCCTGGACAAATTCTGAAAGCTGGGCCACTCCTTTTTTCACAAGCCGGCCCAACTCTGCCAGCTTGTTAAGCACAAAGGGTATGGTGAAAATCGCACTGAATATTTTGAATTTGCATATTTCGATCTGCCTGGCGATTGCAACTTCCTCTTCTTTGGTCAAAAGGGGGATCAGGCTTATGCTTTTCATGTAAGCCTTTAAGGGATCGTACTCCAGTTCGGTTGATTTTTTTATTATTTCGGCATGCACAGGCGCTGAGCTTTCGGTCGTTTCAATTTCCCCGGTCCCGGCAGTGCAATAGTCCTCATCACGGTCAGCTAAGCCCTCTTCAGTGTACTCATTAAAATGTTGACAAGTCATTTACGCCTCCGGCTACACGGGAGTTAAGTACTTACACAATATACTATTTAAGGATAGCGGGAAATCAGTATTTTTCCGATATTCTTGTAAGAAATTGCCGAAAAGCGTGTCAGTGATTATCTGATACAAGCGTGAAGGCCGAAAATTTTGCTGTTATCGTGGCGTACTTTGATTTACCACACGAACGGAATCAAGGCTTTCGTCCGTTTCTTATAATCAGGATATTCGTTCGGAAATTGTTGCCCCATGAGCTTGCCTTCGCTGCAGTAAATTTATTATTGCATTGTGATGAGCGTCATCAAGTGCGAGCTTATTTTTCACTTTCCCAAAGAATATCTTTTGCGCTTCTCACTAAGGGAAACAATCTTTTGTTGACTGTGATTAGCATACGTAGCCCAGGAGGGTGCATAGTTATCAACTTGATTTCCCCATTGATCCCACCCTTGCCGCTTTCCACGGGCAAATAACTCTAAATAAGGGCCTGCACTGCATGCTTCGATGATCTCGTAAAGTTCATCAGGCTTTCTCGAATGCTCTCTCTTTTGCGTCCTGATTATATTTACCTGGCTTCTCCCGGGGTCGAGGGTGCGCATGCGTCCTCTAATGCCGAAGAGAACCATTTCCGTTGTATTCCTAAAATAAAACCCAACACCTCGACCATCCGGGCCGCCATCTTTACGGACTTTATGCCAAATTATATTCGTCTTGTATTGAAATCCCCACGCTTCCATTACCTCCAATCCTTCTTTAAGCAGCGCATTAGGCACCCATAGATAGAGATGGCTTTGATCAGTAACCGCCAAAGGCACTGGAATCTCCTTTATCTCCTGCAATGTAAGAGTTGAATATCTTGACAGCCTCTTATGCTCAGGCGCCATCTTTCCGGTACGATTAGCAAACTGCCAAGGAGGGTCAGCAAGAATTGTACAATATTTTTTATTTCTTATATGTTGAAGAAAATCTTGTGCTGGGGCGACACTTGGATTAGGCATATTTAACACTCCTCTGAATACAAGTTTCTTGTTATCCCAATAGCCAAAATAGGGCAGCCGGCGCCGCTCCCTCCCTCTATTCTCGGCAATAGTTTCGACATATGAGTAGTCGAAGCACCATACGATGGACCTCTCCCTAACTCGTTAAAAATGTCTTGAAGATGATCAGACCTTGTAATGATTATTCCAACGCTTATTGCACGCAAATCGAATAATAGCCTGAAATTGTTCAAGTCACGATCAAAAAAGGGGTCCTTATTATTCCATTCCAATTCTAATGCGACCCGATTTTTATAACAATCAACTTTGTGCGTAGGAGAGTCCATTATATTCTCATCAACCTTAACAGAGGTGGAGAATTCTTTTTCTATCCAACCACGACTGCACAAGAATCCATCTATGGCTTTAGCAATATCAGACTTACTGCCACCTCCAACAGATATCCAGCTTTTACATAAACGGAACCTATCGAGCAAATGAATAATATCCTGCCATTCATTTGGAAAATCATTAGCTAAAATGGCACAAGCATGTTTCCATTCATGCACTTCATAATTTTGCCGTATGTTTTCAGGTAATAACTCTAAGCCCATTTGCTTTAATATACAACAAATAACAACAAATCCTTTAGTACATCTAATTTACAATATGTTATGGATTTTTACTATCAAGGAAAAAACAGTGCTCACAGTGTAAAAAGACGGATGGGGGCTTCTGATAATCTCAAGAAGTGATTCCCGTTGATCTTCCGGCAGAGATTCGACAACCTCAAGAGCATCCTTAAATGTAATGCTTTTCATATCGCTGCCCTCCTGCGTCTATTTTACCATTTCCGATTGCTCAGCAGGATTTATTTACTAATCCAGTAAATTCCTGTGGTCGAGGCGGTATCCTGAAGGCTGTCAAGTTGGGTGCCGAGCACAAACACGGTAAGCTTTTCACATTTATACTTTTCATGTTATTATTTCCAAATAGTTTGACAAATCTGACTGATCCGCCCACACACTCCGCTCTCAAAGACCGGGAGAATGAGGAGTGGTTAACTGCCATAGAAGGCAGTTATCGGAGGCAGCATGAAACCTGATAAGACCATGGGAAACAATAATCCTGATACTCCTTTCCCTATCGTCGGCATAGGAGCGTCGGCAGGCGGCCTTCACTCCCTTGACTGCTTTCTTGAGGCGCTGCCGAAGGATTTCGATTTCGCCGTCGTCTTCATTCAACACCTTTCACCCGCTCACAAGAGCCTTATGCCTGAACTCCTCCGCTCCAAGTGGCTTGACTATGAGTTCATCGAGATTGAGGACGGGCTTCAGCTGCTTCCCGGCAGGCTCTATCTATGCCCGCCTGCAGTTGAGGTCAGGATTCATAAAGGGGCATTTCGCGTAGTCGCCAGGCCTGATAGGCATATACATTTCCCTATCGATGAGTTTCTGGTGTCGCTTGCCGAGGCCTCTGCCGAACTTGCCGTTGCTGTTATCTTCTCTGGAGCCGGTACTGACGGGGTCCGCGGAATTCAGGCTGTCAGGACTGAAGGAGGCACTGTCTTTGTCCAGGACCCTGCCACCGCCCAATTTCCCGAGTTGCCGCAAGCGGCGATCAAGACAGGACAGGTGGACAGCGTGCTCCCCCCGCCTAGTATCGCCAGGGAGATAGTAAAGCTCCTCAGATCGGGCGCTGTGACCGAGGCCCCTGACAACCTTATAAATCCAGATGAACTGGAGCCCTTTTACCTGCTGATCCGTGAAAAGACCGGACACCGCTTCAACCATTACAAAAATAGCGTCATCTCCCGCAGGATAAGAAGGAGGATGTACCTGCGGGGGATTTCCTCTGTCACCGAGTACCTGAATTTGGTAGCCGACAAGCCGGGAGAAGCGGCATTGCTTGCTTCCGACCTGATGATCGGTGTCACCTCCTTTTTCAGGGACCGCCTGGCATGGAAGGCGCTGCGAATTGGAGTGATAAGGAAGTTAGTCGTCAGTGATGGAGATGCGCCCATACGTGTCTGGACCCCAGCCTGCGCAACCGGAGAGGAGTCCTATTCCATCGCCATGATGCTGCGTGATGAACTGGAACTTGCCGGCAGAAAGCGAGAACTGCAGGTCTTTGCCACTGATGTCAACGACAGGGCACTCGAAAAAGCGAGGGAGGGCAAGTATCCTGCAAGCATCTCAGCCGATGTCTCGCGGGAGTTCATGCGGAAGTTCTTCACGTATTCAGACGACGGTATTTCAGTCACCGTCAGCAAGGAGATGCGGCAGCACGTCATCTTCGCGAAGCAGGATATTCTCACTGATCCCCCTTTTTCCCGCCTCGATCTTGTTATCTGCCGCAACCTCCTGATCTACCTCGAACCGGATGCGCAGGAGAAATGCATCACACTCTTTCACTATGCCCTCAGGCCCGGGGGATATCTTTTTCTTGGGAATGCCGAGTCTTTGGGCAGGAAGAGCATGCTCTTTAAATCCCTTGCCCACAAGAAGTGCCGGGTTTTTGAGAAGGTCGAGACCGGGCCGTCTTCAAGACTGCCCCTTACCGTCCCCTTCGCTGCCGAACGGGCAGCGGTCACTGTCAGGCAGCAGCCTGCCCTGGATCAGCTACATTCGGTTATCCAGTTAAGCCAGGATTCCTTGCTTGAAAAGTATGGGCCTGCTGCTGTGACGATCAATCAGCATTACGACATCCTTTATCATAACGGTACCACACATAGATATCTGAAGCAGCCCCGGGGCGCACCCACACAGAACCTGCTCGAACTCTTGCCTGAAAGCCTGCGGAACAGGATCAGGGGCGCGATTTACAAGGCCACACAGGAAGCGGGGACCTTTACCATACGCACCGGGATCACCAGCGACGAAGGACAAAAACGGCAAGTGTCCGTCCATGTTTCTACGATAAAGGAAAACCTTTTCCTGATTGTCTTCAGGGAAAAGGAAGGAGCGCCATCCGGGGCATTGTCCGAAACCACTGAAACTGTATGCGTGGAAGAGCCGGCGGTGCGGCAGCTCGAAATCGAGCTATCCTCAACCCGGCAGGAACTGCAAACCAATATCGAACAGCTCAAAAGCCTGAATGAAGAGTTTCATTCTTCAAACGAGGAACTGCAGGCCTCGAACGAGGAAATGGAAACTTCACGGGAAGAGCTCCAGTCCCTGAACGAGGAGTTGATAACTGTCAACACGCAGCTCCAGTCCAAGGTCGAGGAACAGGAAGAAACGAACAACGACCTGAACAATTTCCTCTCAAGCACAAACATCCCCACCATCTTCCTTGACCATCGTTTCAGGGTGAAACGATACACACCTGCAATCACTAAGCTCATCAAACTTATACCTTCCGATGTGGGACGCCAGATCATAGATATGTCGCAGGAGGCCCTCGGCCCGGATATTATCTCCGACGCTCAATCTGTGCTGGAGAATCTGGTCCCGGTAAATAAAGAGATCAGGATCAACAGAGTCTGGTATGTTCGCACCGCGCTGCCCTATAGAACGCACGACAACCGCATCGAGGGCGTGGTCGTCACATACAACGACGTCACCGAGCTGAAGCGGGCCGAAGAGCGCTCCAGTCATCTCGCATCTTTCCCTCAGCTGAATCCTAATCCTATCATTGAAATCGATTTCTCGGGAAAAGTCACCTTCTGCAATCCGGCTTCCCTGAAAACGCTGGAAAGCCTGGGGATAGACAAAGGGGATGTCTATGCCTTACTGCCGCCGGACCTGGACGCGATATTAAGTGACTGGGACAAAAGAAACGAGACGACTATTCATCGCGAGATAATTATTAAGGACCGGGTTTTCTACCATACCATTCATCTTATTCCTCAATTCGATGTCGCTCGCATTTACGCTTATGACATCACCGAACGCAAGAAGGCGGAAGAGGTACAGGGTCGCCTGGCGGCTATCGTTGAGAGCGCGGACGATGCGATCATTGGTAAGGACTTGAACGGTATTATTCAGACGTGGAATGTAGGAGCGGAGAATATTTTCGGATACAAGGCAGAAGAAGTAATCGGCAGGCCTGTTTCTCTCCTGGTACCGCCGGGGCATACTGACGAGGTCCCCGAAATTCTTGCAAGGATCAAACAGGGAGGGCATATCGAGCATTTCGAAACCGTTCGCATGCGGAAAGACGGAACGATTATTCCCGTGTCCCTGACATTTTCACCCATCAAGGACGCAAGCGGCAGGATTATCGGCGCATCCAAGATCGCACACGATATCACCGACCGCAAGCAGGCCGAGGAGGCGCTGCGTCAGTCAGAAGAGCGGTACCGGACCTTGTTCAACACGCTGATGGAGGGGTTCTGCATTATCGAGATGATTTTTGACTCTGACGACCGGCCCGTCGATTATCGCTTCCTGGAGATCAATCCGGCCTTTGAAGCACAAACCGGATTGCAGAATGCGCAGGGCCGGCTTATGCGCGAGCTGGCTCCTGATCATGAGGCGCATTGGTTTGAGATTTACGGGAATATCGCGTTGACGGGTGAACCGGCGCGTTTCGTGAACGAAGCAAGAGCATTGAATCGCTGGTACGATGTTTATGCATATCGCTACGGCAGGCCGGAAAGCCGACAAGTCGCAATCATCTTCAATGATATAACCGAACTCAAGCGAGCCGAGGAAGCGCTGCGGACACAGGCGGAACTGCTCAACCTGGCTCACGACGCCATCCTTGTCCGCGACATAGCAGACAAGATCACCTTCTGGAACCCGGGCGCGGAACGGACCTATGGATGGACGCATGATGAGGCCATGGGCCGGGTCAACCACGACCTGTTCAAGACCCGCTGCCCCAAGCCGCTGATCGAGCTCAACGCGGAAGTGGCGGAAAAGGGTAGTTGGGAGGGCGAGCTGATCCACACCGGGAAGGACGGCCGGGAGATCGTGGTGGCCAGCCGCTGGTCGGCGCAGCGGGACATGACGGGACGCCAAGTGGGCATCCTTGAGATTAACCGCGACATCACTGAGCGGAAGAGGGCAGAAGAGAAATTGAGGGAAAGTGAGCAACTATACCGAGCCATTGGTGAATCCATTGACTACGGTGTGTGGGTCTGCGCCCCCGACGGGCGCAACATATATGCCAGCGAGTCTTTCCTCAAACTGGTGGGCATGACTCAGGAGCAGTGCTCGAATTTCGGCTGGGGCGAGGTGCTGCATCCGGACGATGCCGAGCGGACTATTGCGGCTTGGCAGGAATGCGTACGGACTATGAGTAAATGGGACATCGAACACCGCTTCCGCGGCGTGGATGGGCAGTGGCACCCGATCCTTGCCCGTGGCGTACCCGTGAAGAATGAGCGCGGAGAGGTCATCTATTGGGCGGGCATCAACTTGGATATCAAGAGCATTAAGCAGACCGAGGAGTCTTTGCTGGAAAGTGAGCGGCATGAACGCGAGCGAGCGGAGGAGTTGGCCACCCTGATCGAAGCCGTGCCCATGCCTGTTTTCATCGCCCGTGACCCCGAATGTCTCCACCTCACGGGCAACCGCTTGGCGGGCGAAATATTGCGGATTCCCCACGGCAACGAGCTCTCGTTGTCGGCACCCTCGGAAACCAAGCCGCACAATTTCCGGCCCCTCAAGGATGGGCGTGAATTGAGGCTCGACGAACTTCCCGCACAGCAGGCCTGCTGCGGCGTCCATGTCAAAGATTTTGAGTTCACCCTGGCCTTCGACGACGGACTGGTCCGCCACGTGTTGGGCTATGGCACACCACTGCTGGACAATCAGGGGCGTCCGCGCGGCACGGTATCTGTCCTGGTGGACATCACCGAGCTCAAACAGGCCGAAGAGGCGCTGAAACAGTCCAACACCGAGCTCGCTGCTGCGAACAGGGAGATGGAATCCTTCATCTACTCTGTTTCCCATGACCTGCGCGGGCCGCTTCGGCACATATCCGGGTTCGCCGAGCTCGTGATGAAGAACATTGCAGACAAAGCCGGCGAGAAGGAGAAGCGATATCTTGCTCGCATCCATGAAGGTACAGAAAAGATGGGTCGTCTTATCGACGATCTCCTAAACCTTTCCAGGATGTCAAGGCAGGAGATCCAACGGACGTCGATTAACTTGAGCGAAATAGCGTCATCCATTATCGCCGACCTGCGCGAGGCTCATCCAACTAGGAACGTCGATGTAGATATCAAGGAAGGTCTTACCGCCTTTGCGGATCGTGGTCTGATCGAAGTTGTCCTTTCGAACCTGCTTGGGAATGCCTGGAAGTTCACAGGGAAAACGGAGCACGCCCGCATAGAATTCGGAACCGTCGAGCAGGACGGTAAGATCATTTATTATGTTCGGGACAACGGTGCCGGATTCGACCAAAAATATGTGGGAAAGATTTTTTGGCCCTTCCACAGACTTCATTCGGGGTCAGCGTTTGAGGGCACCGGGATAGGCCTTGCCATTGTCGACCGTATTATCAGCCGCCATGGAGGAAAAGTCTGGGCAGAGGGCATAGAGAAGAAAGGGGCTACGATCTATTTCAGTTTGACCTGATTTTGTAAAGTTCTATAGCAGAGGGAGATAAAGAGAATGATTCTTATTGTTGATGACAGTACCTCACTAAAGGGCAAGCGCAAGGGGCAATATAGTATCAGGATAAACGATCAGTGGCGAATCTGCTTTCGCTGGAAGGACAGCGACGCCTATGACGCTGAAATAACGGACTACCATTAGAGGTGTGTGATGATTTCAAAAAAGAAACTTCTTGAACCTATTCACCAAGGGGAAATCTTACTTGAGGAATTTATGAAGCCGATGGAGATCAGTATCAACAGGCTCGCACGCGACATCGCGGTGCCGCCCGGCCGCATCAGTGCGATTGTCAATGGCAAACGCGCGATAACCGCAGACACAGCGCTCCGGCTCAGCCGGTATTTCGGTACGTCGCCCGAGGTCTGGATAGGGCTTCAGGCAGACTATGAGCTTCGCATAGCACAACGCACAATCGGACCTGAGGTTGAGAAACGTGTCCGCCGATACGCGGCATAGTGATTCAGGAAATCATCATTCGAGACGTATTGGAGACGTATTTTTTGGGGTATTTTCGTGTAATTTTTCTTATTTATCAAATAGATAAGAAACGGAGGGGGTGAGATTCGAATAGACCGGAGCCGACTACAACTCTTTGATTTCTAAAGCACTTCCGCTCGGTAAAAGGCCATTGGAGACAGCGGTATTTCTCAATCATACTAAAGATTGAGCAACTATCCCCAAAATATTCCTGTTGGGTCCCGGTTAATCTCCTCTATAATGGCATCCATATCTGAAGTCGATTCTTTCGAGAGATGTTTATGCCATCTGTTATTTCTGTCTGCACAAAATAATTGCCAGCGATTCGTCTTTTCAACGTATCTGATCTTAGCCACTGCAAGTGAAGTCCATTCTTTCAAATCTCTGCTCCATGGGGGTCTTTCTTCAAAAATAGTAACAGCGTTTCCCCTGAACTTGAAAGTCAGTCTGACCTGACTTCGAGCATGAGGCGGAAACCCTATTATCACAGAAAGCTTGCATTTTCTTTTCAGCAGATTTTTTTATCAGCTCTGGCAATGGCATTTTCCCTCATTTGTGCTTGTCCAGGTGTCTATCAAGACCGCTTTTCATTCAACCGCCCAGTTATATACTTATGTAAAATGCTCGACACGAGGCTCTGATATGGCATTCCCTCTTCCAAAGCCTTGGCCTTCAAGGATTCAAGGTCTCTCTTGGCGATACGTATATTCATCCTCTGATCTTTAAGCATAGTAGCCCTGGCAGCAAGACGCATCTTTTTCTTGAGGGTGGCAGCATTTTTCATTGGCTTCCATTCATCCCTTTCTATTTCTTCATGGAGATGCTTTTCTTCTTTATCGCTGATCATAAATCTACCTCCCCTTGCCCCCAAGATAACGCTCAGTATACTTCCTGCCGGGGTAAATTGTTTTCAGAAAAAACTCATCTTTTTCTATAACTGTTGGGACTGCATACACATAATCATTTATAGACACCAAGACAAGTACCTGATTCGTATATTTATCTTTGCTTGGATGATCCAAAATGTCAACCAAATTGTCCGATTCAATAGCAACAAGCACCTGCTCAAATGATACATTACGCTCCTTTTTTAGTTGTGCATTCTTATCATTATCCCATCTGAAAGACATGATTCAAGAATATCTTAATGTATGCCGTTTGTCAATACATTGATGGTAGCGGGTAGTTTCAGGCACGGCACTGAAGAATCCTGCTTAAATTTAGTTTGATTGATGGCTGGCTATATCTACCACTTTGGCTTCGGTATCCTTTGAACCAAGGGCGGCAAATACGACCATCTGTGCGGTGAGGTCGGTGCAGGCATAGTTATCCATCGTTGTCCTGATATCGGTATGACCAAGCACGCCTTGAATCGCCTGTATCGGTACTCCGGCTGTAGCCGCCTGTGATGCCACGGAATGCCTTGTGCCATTCTTCAGTTGAATCTGAACCTTCGCTTGTTTACAGGCTTCATTCCACATGTTGTTTACAGGCTTGGTGGTGTAAGGCCTGCCGATTGACAGCATTGACCTTAACCCATGTTCAAAGTTCCGCCCATTGTATTCTTGTGCAAAATAGCGCAGAAGCTGTGACATCGGCAAGCCTGAACCATTCTCTATCTGTGCAGCGCATATAGCAACTGCCTTCTTCCACATTTTTTTTAGAACGCCTTTAGGCTTTTGAGAATTAAAAAATTTGTCCAATTCAGCCCTAGCCGCGCTCCCTTCAGGGGGCGGTAGATGAATACCAATTTCAAATAATCTTTTGTAATGTTCAGAAATCTTCATGTGTAAATAGCCCGGTTATATCAATGAGTAAAAATAAAGATAGGCACCCAATCGTTATTGAGGCCGTTGATACTAATAAACCTCGTCGTGTGTTCCGATTTCCATGAGAAAAATATCAGCTTCTTTTCGCTTCTTGTCTTTTACAAAATCAAAAATAACGCGCAGCTCATACCCTGCACTGCATGCCCAAGAGCCGGATAATTTCCCTTTGAGTTTGTGCGTTTCAAGCTCCGGGGCAAAAGGGTCCTGAACCAAGAGCCGCAAAGTGTTTTCTATGTCCTCGCGAACTTCAGGCTGCTTTTTCAATACCCGCTTGAACGCCCGCACAAACGTATTGCTCCATATAAGGCTTCTCATCTGGAGACTTCTCGCATTAGGTCGTCTACAGTCCCCCGGCGAATCTCCCCCTTTTGATATTCCCTTTTTGCTTTTTTAATGCTCAAGGCAAGCTTGTCTCTCCGCTCCTCAATTAAACGGTGTCTGACAATCTCAAGAAGTGATTCCCGTTGATCTTCCGGCAGAGATTCCACAACCTCAAGAGCGTCATTAAATGTAATGCTTTTCATATTGATGCCCTCCTGCGTCTATTTTAGCATTTCCAAATGCTCAGCAGTTTATTTTTTTCAGGCATTCTGTTCACGGTTTGTTCACGGTCTTTTTTACATAATACTTTGGTAAGCTATTGATATGCTGAGGAAAGTAAAACGGAGGGGGTGAGATTCGAATAGAACGGATCCGACTGCAACTGTTTGATTTCTAAAGCAGTTTTGCTCTGTAAAACGCCATTGGAGGCAGCGTGGAGACACGGGTATTTACTGTTCTTCCTCCGCGAGCTTCAATAGACGCTCACTTCTCCATACACGGTGGCAGTTTCCGTTCAACGTTATCGCGCCTTGTTCATGGACGCCTGAGGAACCTCAAGTAGAAAGCTGCGAACACCAAGACAATGCCAATATCCACTGTCAGCCGTTCCCAGAATCGGTTTCTGAAGAACACGAAATCTACACCGACGATGACGGCTACCATCGCCACCACGTAAATCACGACAGAAAATTTAACACTCATTGGCATACCCCAGATGGACATCTAACTGATGTTATTATATCACTCATTGGTTGGTTGCTTAAAGGCTTTTTATCGGGCGAGATGTTATAAAATTTCACAAGTTCGACTTTCACATAGTCCGTCGGGTCAAAGGTATTGTTTTCAATTTTACCTTCCATGCTGGCTAGAAGGTTGTGATCGGGATTCAAACCCTGACCGGTCAAAAACAACGAATTCGACGGTCTGGTGGCGCTCCGAGCTTCTTTTTTACAGGAAAACCACCGGGATTACCGTTGCGGCGGGTCCAGCCATAACGGAATTTGTCGGGATAGTCGACACATTTATCCACCCTTCGATATGCTGATTCATCCCGCCGTCTGAACCGTCATTAAATGGCATCCAGTCCACACATCGGGTCCACACGTTATGGACTATCGCAGACTCACACTTGCCGATCGCGGTAAGTGGTCCTCAAGGTGTGGACCAAATTGCAGAGTTTATTGCAATAAATTGACTCCCCGGCTTTTTTCTGATAGAAGACCTGGCTTTAAATACAAAACTATGCACTCGGGAGGAAACAGTAAGATGACAAAGTGTGTCGGAATTGATGTCGGTTATGGCTATTTGAAGGTTGTTATGGAGGGAGGGCAACCCTATGTAAATCGGTCTGTTGTGGCTACATATGAAGGCAATAAAGTCGCCACGGAAATGAATGATTATAGTACGGATACGGTCATCACTCATGAGGGACAAAAATATATCTGCGGGGATCAGGCATACAGGCATGGCGATTGAGACTCCCTGCGGCAAGACCGCAAGGAATCTTAATGTAAGGAATATTTTTATTATATTCGCTCGCTAAACCCTGTGGTGAGACCACGGAGAATACGCTCGCTATCCATTTAATTATTGACACACTGGATGCGGACTGGGTTGATACCAAGGCTTATCAGGTTCTGTTAAAACTTGCCATCCAGAAAGCGACAGCCGAATCAAATAATGACAATCTTATTATTGTTAGCGGTCTGCCAATAGGCGTATACCGACGCGATAAAGACAGACTTGCCAGACTCATCACCAGCATCGCCAGAGGTTACTGCCGGTCATGTGAAGTGCGCGTCACAACCCAATCCTTGGGAGCATTTTATTCCTGTTACAGGTTCGCTAATGAAGCCGAAAAAACCTTTGTGAATAAAGCCGCCATCGGAATTATAGATGTCGGATATTACACGACTGACTTCATCACGGTTGACAATCAGGAGGTTGTGGAAAGAGAGATTAAGAGCATCAATACCGGCATGTCTGTGGCTATCGAGCGTATCCAGTCGGATTTAGGAAATATTGGCATATCACGGGAGATGCATATAATCGAGAAAGCGGCAATGGACGGCTTTATCACAGAGAGGAACGCTATGAAAAATATAACAGGCTTAGTCGGGAACAGATTAAAGAGCCTTGCCGAGGTTATCGTATCACAAGCCCGCTCAATATGGGGCAGCGCCGGTAAACTGAACCGTATTTATCTAACCGGAGGCGGTGCTGAACTATTGAACTCGTACATAATATACGATTATTCTCAAATACAGGTTATGAAGGACGCTCAGCTCGCCAATGCAATAGGGTATTTGCTCCTTGCCCAGTATGTCCGGGATACCCGGGAGGAATAACCAAAATGGAGGATTCAGGCGATCCGGCAAAAATAAAGACAAGAAAGAGGAAAATTTATAAAGTCAGCCTCAATCTCGATAACCCCATAGAAAACCATATTAATAGCTACATCGAGCAATACGGCAAGGGCAATGCCTCCGGCAACATAAAAAGAATGCTGATGGAATATATATCATGGGACAGGATAATGAGCTACAGCCAGCCCCAAAAAGGAGAGTTCCCATTCAGGGAGAAGCCCGGATATTCCGGTAAAGGTATGGATGGGCTATCATCCTACGACAAGGAAATGGCTGAAAAAATATTTGGTTACTGATAGGCTTGGGATAACGGAGCAGAACTTTCTTAGGGCAAAGTGCCGCCACAAATATTATGTTTCATTTATGCGTGAAGATTATTATTTTTCTGCCCTGTGCAAGGCATCATGACACACTGTGCACAGAGCAATAAGGTTTTCCTCTATATTTTTTCCTCCCTTCACATGATGTTCTTGGTGATGAAGTTCAAGATGTCTTGGATCAGAGGGATTCCAGTGTTCATGAGTCCAACCGCATTTTTGACATTTATACTTATCCCTGACAAGAACTGCGCGTCTTACCGGATCGGGAATAGTACGATCATGCAATGGGCTTTGCCTTGCTTGTTCAAGGAGATATACACCTATAGGCAGGTCGGGACGGCCGGTATTACGCGTGACAATAGGCCATCCTTGCTCAGTCCTTAATTCGCGAACTCGCCGCGCCCACTCTGTTTTGTCGTTTGCAACATAGCGGAGTTCTTCGCCGGTTACCGGCCGACTTACGTTTGACACCAGAAATTCTTCAATTTTCTTCTGTACGCTGATTTTCTTCTTGCGAATATCATTAGCAAGACGCCACCGCAGTGCCGCTTCGCGGTCCTGTGTTTCGTCAAGCAAAATATATTCTTCAGGCTTTAAAGAGGTAACAGCCAAATCCCCAAGGACGATTTCGTCTTCGGCCGACATTTCATTTACTGTGACCCCGGAAGCAATGGGCCAACCATATTCCCGCCGCAGTTCTCTTATTCTTCTAGGCCAATCCTGAATTCCGGAGACCACCATCAACTCGTCGCCATGAATTACAGTTTTGGGGTACTTACGAAAATAGGCAATAATCCTGTCGCGAGCCGCAAAAGCCTTTTCGTGAGGCATAAGTGAACACCCGAGATCACGCATTAAGTGAAAAGCCGGAATTAAAGACAATACTCTATCCCGAATATCGCCTTTCTTCAACTGATCCTTGAAATTGACGAGGAGTTCAATAAGTTGCGTTCTTATTTCTTCGGGTACGGCCTGTTTCGGTCTTCTCGGCACTATTTCCTATTTCCTCTCATGAATTCATAAAGTCTATAATTTTAGCCGTGAGTTTTTCAATGCTCTTTGTCTGGCATTGCCAAATTACAAGCACTTTCCATCCGAGCCTCTTTAACTTCCTTTGCGTCCGCCGATCCCGGTCCTGATTTTTTGAAATTTTCTTTAGCCAAAACTCTTTGTTGCTCTGCGGCAGAGTGCCTCTCTTACAGGATTTGTGCCCATGCCAGAAACATCCATGCACGAAGATAATCTTACAGTGACATGGAAGCACAATGTCCGGGCTTCCTGGAAGGTCCGTTCTGTGCAGTCGAAAGCGGTATCCCATCCTGTGGACAAGAGAGCGCACAAGACGTTCGGGTGCCGTATCCGCCCCCTTGATCTGAGACATGATCCAACTGCGTTTTTCTTGATTGAAAACATCCATTTCATTTATGTGTTGGATTAGTGAGGAGAACGTATACAATATCCGCTATGCGGGCAGCCAATAACGGAGGTACTGCATTGCCGATTTGTTTTGCAATCTCAATCTTGCTGCCTTCGAAAATAAAAGAATCGGGGAAACTCTGAAATCTGGCTGCCTCACGATGCGTGATAGGTCTGTGTTGAGCGGGGTGGAGATATTTACCTTTTTCCGGCTTAAAAAATTCTGTCCGTATCGTGAAGGCAGGTCTATCCCACCATAATCTGCCGAACAAATCGGTCCCCCCTGTTTTTTTTCTTATCCAGCAAGCAGGAGTCAACTCCTGCGCACGCTTCTGTAAATCAAAACGATTCATCCCCTCTTTTGGAATAGCCTTGTACCGTTTAAGACTCGTCGGAGTCGGGGTCCTCCCAAAGTGAAGGTCCAGAGGTGGCGGCTCCTTGCTAATTTCAGTACCGATAGGATTGGGAAGGTCGCTGATAGCATTTCTAACCGTACGCCATGGCTGTCGTGGTTGCAAGTAATCAATCTCTCCTGCGGCATTTAGAAAAGATAACTTTCCGTTGCCGTTTGGATTGTAATGGGTTTTACGGGGCGGGAAAATAAGTCGCGGGTCCGATATCCTTGACCCGACAATAAAAGCCCTCCAGCGGGTTTGGGGAACACCGTAGTCGGCTGCGCATAGTTTTCCGTGCCACACGGTAAAACCGAGTTTTTCAGCCGCTCCCACGATTTCACCATGTTCGAACGTGCCGAGAATTTGCGAAACATTTTCGATCACGAAAACCTTCGCGCCCGACCTTTCGACGACTTCGAGAAAAGGACCCCATAATTGATTGCGCGGATCATTCTCTCTGTTTTTGTTAAGAAGACTGAATCCTTGACAAGGGGGGCCGCCGATGACTACGTCTGCCGTAGGGATCACATTTGGATCTTTTAGAATTTCTACAAGGTCGCCGGACGTACAGTGCTTACCGAAATTGGCATTGTAAGTTTCAACACAATATGCATTGAAGTCATTTGCCCATATCGGTCTGAAGTGATGCCCGAAGCGTTCTGTGAACCCAAGCGTCATCCCCCCTGCACCACAGAACAAATCTATAAGCTTGAAAACCGTTCGAGTCTTTGGAAGGCGACTCTCCGAGCGAGCTTCGTATGTCGCCTGATCCTCTCTCAGTAATAATTTTTCAAAGGATACCTGGGATTTATATTTCTTAGACATACATTTGAAATCCTTTAATTCATTTTCACTATTATATCGCAGCTTATGAGGTTATTGCTAAATACTACGGGACTCGTCAGGACACAAACCCAAACTATTGTATTTATCATATTCAATAAGATTTCCAGGTTTAGGTAAAATAGCGAAATGGACTTCGAACAAACAATCAGCATTCTCAATGGGCTATTAGCTGATAAGAATCCTGCTGCATTTAGCAGTTCCTGGATACTCAAGCACGCTCCCCATTGTTATCGTTTCATTCAAAAATATATCAGAACGGAGCTTGGTCATATAGACTGGGACACAGTTACTTGTGCCTTGAATAAGAAGTTTCAGCGGCGCTGGGCACCAATACGAAAACCTAAGAGCCGGGGGGACTATGAGGATCCCTCCGAAGTGAATGTGGTTCTTAATAACTACCAGGAGAAGCTCTACGTATTCATTGCTCCAACTGATCAGCATGATAGACGAATAAGAGATATGATCAGCATTTCTCTTGTTCGTCTTGCGCAGCATGGCAACATGGCGGCAAAACAAGAGGTGCTTAAACTTGTCGGCTATACGATAGAGGACTGGGTTTCACGGTATAATTTCATGTTTCGTTGGCGGGGATATAATGAGAAAAGTCAAAACCACCTTGAAGCATGCATTCGCCGATATCGCTATACAGGCTCGTTTATCCGGTACGTGTTCAGTACGCTTCAGTATGCAGGCAGGGGCTTGCCACCGATGTATGAATATTCCTTGGATGATCCGATAGCTGTCGGCTCTGAGAGGTGTAAAATTGAGAACGTCTTTAAAGACTCAGTAACAAATGAGATTCGTATCTATAAGCGCACTGACCACGGCATATCCGGAATTTACGGTTGATATGTGTTTTAGAAATTAACCTTACAACTTCGATTTCTCATATCCGAGAGACTTGTAAGCCTTTAATCTCCGCTTGTACATTTTTTCGAGAATCGGCATTTTGCTATCGACGTAATCATAAATCCTTATCTCAGTTTTGTTTTCTCGCTGACGATGTAGCCTACCCGCATACTGGACCATTTTTCCTTTGAACGAAAACGGCATGGCTATAAAAAGCGTATCAAGTCTTGGATCGTCAAAACCTTCGCCAATATATGGGCCGGTTGCCAGAATAGCGCGCGTTTCGGTCTCAGGGGTATTAAAGAGCTTTTGGAGCATTTCCCTTCGTTGTGGAGCTTTCATTCCTCCATGTAGCACGACCAAATGCTCAACTGAACCTTGGATCTTGGCCCTTAGCAATTCGAGATGCTCTTTTCTTTCAGTAAGAATGATGGGAGAGCGTCCTTCTCTAATGCTACTCAGCACGTCCATGCAGATAAGATCGTTTCTGGCTGTATCGGCTATCAGGAGCGGCCAAATCGAAGTAATGTGGTCGCCTTCGACCCATTCGGATGAAAAATCAGTCTGCCGTTCAAGCAAAAGCTGTCTAAATGCAGCCTCTTTTGTGACAGTCTTCGCGCTTACAGAATAACGAATCGGACCGCACTGCATGATAATAATAGGCTGATGTCCATCCCTCCGATATGGGGTGGCGGTAAGGCCGGTGACATACTTCGCGTTTGACGCCATCATCACGCGCTCAAAAGAAACCGCTGAGATGTGATGGCATTCATCTACAATTATCTGTCCGTATTGTCTGATTCGATCATCTACCCCGTCCCCTTTATCCAGGCTTTGAAGCATAGCAACATCGATAACTCCTGTAGATTTATTCTTGGCGCCGCCGATCTGTCCCACATTCTTGATATCCATATCGAAAAATGATGCGATTTTGGCGCGCCACTGATCGAGCAGTGGCTTGCGGTGGACCAAGACAAGAGCGTTTACCTTTCTTTCGGCTATGAGCTTGATGCCCAAAACTGTCTTCCCTATACCGGGAGGAGCGACGAATACGCCGGTATCATTCTTGAGCATCTCCTTAAAACCCTTTCCCTGGAGCGGGGTGAGTTCACCCTGAAAGACGAACTCGGCAGGTTCTCCCGCAAATCTCTTGTCGTCAATGTCGAGTTCGATATCATTCATCGACAAGAGCTTAGTAAGATCATCCAGACAGCCTCGTGGGATAGCGACATATGAATCAATCTCCTCGGCGCAGCAAATAACTCTTGGAGTAGTAGCCGTAGAAAAACGCATACTTTGTTTCTTGAAGAATTCAGGGTTCTGAAATGATGAGAGCCGTTTGATTCGAGTTATGAGTTGAGAAGGAAGACCGTCTTTCTTAATGTAAAGCCTGTTGGCCATAACAACTGAGATTTGCTCGGGGAGAGCACATGTGAGCTTTGTGAATATGCGTTTGGACAGGGACTGGCTTTCCCACGGTGCAGCCTCTTCGTCGCTCTGGCTCGTTGGAATGCCGAGGAGGCCTTTTATCTTAATATTTTCTTCAAGAAATTTTGAGAGTCCGCCAAAAGACATGCGACAGACGCTTCTAAGGGTAGCCCACTGATCAGGGTAAGGGGTCAGGTTTTTGTCGACAAAAACGCTGTTACCGGTTTCCCGCGGAACTTTCTGGAGTGGTAGTGCTATCAGATTCCCGAATCCGCCTTTTGGAAGAGTGTCCTGGTTAGGAAAGAACCTGTCGTAGCTCTTCATGTCGAGCTCATGCCTATGCTCCATGGTCTCAGTAATCATGAACTCACCGAGCGGGCGGGCGAGTGCGGCCGGCACCGGCTCACTGAAGAATATCCATACGTGCCCCCCGTTACCCGATCTGGACCGCTCAAGATAAGCAGGTATTGCGTTTGCCTCGCATGTTGTCAGAAAAGCAGTTGCGTCTTTGGCCCATTCTTCCTTATCAAAATCAACGGCCAGAAACCAGCAATAATCATTCGCGAGTAATGGATAGACGCCGATTGTAATATGTCCGTCAAGGTGCTGTCTGATAACTCCGTCGGTCACGGGCGAAAAGGCCCGATGGTCACATTCACTGCATTTTACAGCTGGTTTTCTGCATACCCCTGATAGCCACTCTTTCTGGCAAACCGGACTGTATCCTGCTTTATCCGTTTTCTTGCTTACCCAGAGCTTCGGATAGACATCTTCCCGGCCTCTAAAAAGGCTTCGAAATATTTGTATCTTTTCTTCAGGAGAAAGAGTGGATGAGAAGGTTTTTTTCTTTTGTTCATCTGCCTGAGCGGCAACAAGCTTAGTTTGTAGAGCTTGAAGGTGATCAGCAAGGCTTGCTTTCTCCCTGTCTATCTCAGTGATACGTGACTTGAGCTCTTCGATTTCAGCATTAAGTTTTATTATTAGATGCTCGTTCATTATTATTCGATGCTAATCCCTGGAACTGTCGGACATCATGGCTTTACGATTCGCGGTGATCATCACTCCTACCATTGTCGACAATATTTTTATCATACAATTCCTCTATATGATGCCTATATTAGCAGTGTAACATTAGAAGTGGAGAAATAGTAGAACACGGAAGACATGCTCTGCCACCGGAGACGTATTGGGGACGTTATTAGAGTATCGAAAGGACAAAATGCAAGCGGCTTGCACCGAGCAGTGGGAATGCGTTATGGGTTCATGACCTTGTTCCAATCTATATCAAAGCCTGCCGCTTGTAGCTCTCGACCGAGGACTTGTTTCCATCCACCGGACACATCAAAGGATTCCCATACCACTCCAGCAAAATCCGTGGGCAGTTCCATAGTTTTACTAGTGACAAGAGTGCAAACCTTGGCACGGCTAAGGCGTCCGATGAAATAGCCAAGCTCCAAAAGAGCGTTCTGACGAGGACGGGGCTTTGGAGTATCCCCAACTTTACATCCCGTATCATCAGGCGTCAGCAGAACGATGGCAAAGTGTTGTTTTTCGGATTAATCCGGCCTAACTTTTCTGATTATTCTAACCATTTCGTTTTAGCCTGACCCATTTATTAAGGGGGCATTTCAGCCCCCCGATACAGATCAGATGATTTCTGTTGAGGCGATGCGAACGTGGTCGGCGGACACGACCGTACATTTTTCTGCGGCTGCTGCAACCAGTGATCCCCGGGCAAGATTGTTGGCTCTCCTGAGCAATCCGCCTGACCCCTGATGGATTGCCGTGACAGCCTGTTCCGAGAAGAGATTCTTTTTGCAGCCGGCGATGTGCTGATGGTGCTGCAGATAAGTAGTCATGTCTTCGCCGTTAAGGGATTCCATATGCCCCCTTGCCACTACTCTTGATGCCAGCGGCCTTGACTGACGAAACATTAGACTATCCAGAAGATTGTTCTGCCCGGCAAGAACTATCGGCAGTACGGCTTTGGAGTCTCCTTCAAACTGTACCAGCGTATGCAATTCTGAGAAGACATCAAGGCGTATCAGAGAGGCCTCGTCTATGATAAGAACCGGTCTTTCTTTTTTATTTACAAGTTCCATTATACAGCTCTTAATAATCCTGCTGAGAGCGGCCCTTGAACTGCCCCGTATTTCTATGTTCAGTGCATGACATATTTGTTTATACAGTTCTATGATGGTTCCGGAAGTTGCTGTTATATACAGCACGCGATATTCCGAAGGATGTAGTGTTGATGAGGCAAACCGTAATGCTGAGGACTTCCCGCTTCCCACGTCGCCGGTGATGACTGCTATAGCTCCAAGGTTAATGGCATACAGAAAGCGTTCCTTTACGCCCATGAGACCGGCATGCTTCATCATGTCTTCTACTCTTATATCCTGAGAAAACGGCTCTTTCTTGAATCCGTAAAATACCCTGTAGTGCTCTCTCATAATGCTTCCTCCTGACGCCTATTGCTGTTGCCAAACAACTTGCCGCCGTCGTATCGGCCCGTAGTGTTGTCGTCAATCTCAAAGGTATCTCTGCCCCTGGTGTCTTTACCTCTTTTGATACGGTAGTTAACGTTGACATCCAGCATGACGGCAAATCCGTATGTCTTGCCATCATACTTAACCTCCACCCTGGCAGGATCATATGTATGATATAAGAGAGTTACACGCCTGCCGATGAGATCGACCGGCACTTCATACAAATGACCGTCAAGAGCAACGGTTCTGTCTTTCGCGACCGTTCGTTTTGCTGGTTTCCTGAAGTGATCCTCAAGGTCTTTTGGCGCCGGACGTACACATTCAATATTTCGAGTAACCCTTCTCAGCGGTCCCTCTTTCGTAATGTTATGGTCTCTGTCATTGTAGGATTCAATCCACTGCCCAAGTGATTCATTGAGCGCTGAGAGCGTTGTTATTTTCTGTACACTCAAAAACTGCTCACGTGCTCCTCTAAACCACCGCTCCACTTTGCCGCGGCCTTCGGGCTGATACGGTTTACTGTGTATAAGCACGATGCCCAATGAGGCGCAGGTATACTCCAGATGATGGCTTCTGAATGCAGAGCCGTTATCTACGTACAGCTTCCGTGGGATCCCTCTTTTCAGCAACGCTTGTCTGAAGCTGTCCAGAAAACATTCCAGTCTTTCATGCAAGTAGAACTCCGCGTGACAGACCAGTCTGCTCATGTCATCCAGAAAACACATCAAGTAAGTCTTCCTCTGTTTATCTTCCACTGTCACATATGGGCCATGCATGATGTCTGACTGCCACATGTCATTGGGATTTTCGGCCTCGAATCGCCGGCGGTCCTGTGGGTCGCCGGGAATCTTTTGCAAAAGCCCTTCGGCTAATAACAGCCGATATAGCGCCGAATACGTCACTTTCATCCCCGGCAGGATTATTTTCCGCTCATGCGCTTCATGCAGGAGCGTCGGCAGTAAGACCGCAGGCATCTCTTTCCGTAACGCAATAAGGCCCTGCGCCGTCTCCGGATCAATCGCACGTGTTTTACCGCGATCACAACGCTCTTGAGGATACAATGCTTCAAGCTTGTTGCCTGCAAGTTTGTACCTGGCTATCCATTCCTTGATCGTTGATTCTCCGATTCGTGTCCGCATACTGCCCGGTATTACCCACCGCCGGGCGCACTTCTCCCGAATCAGGCGCTCCGTCTCTCCCCGTTCCAACTGTCTGCCCCCTACAAAATCCGCAATGACCCCAAATCTGAACACTGCCACCCGCTGCTTCATCTCTTCCGTCATCAAAAAACCTCCTCGTTATTGATGATGAAGTTTTATCACAACGGATTTACCTATATCGCCGCAACTATTGGGTGGAGTCGTAATACCCTGAAATCTTTTCCGTTTTATCCTGTCCGCATTACCGGCATCCTGCCTCGATGCATCAATTCATAAAATCCATCCAGATAGTCACCCGCAAAATCCATCCCAAGGTGAGCTTTAATGTTCCTGGTCAGGGCACGGAACCAATGTTGCCGGCGTTGACGGCTCAACTGAGCATTCATCCGCCATACGCCATCGCGTATCCGCTGGCACACACTGTTTAAGATCACAGCGGCAGAAGCTTGGTAACGTGGCCAGTATCCAAAAGGTCGCAATGTATAGACGCAGCCACAGTCTGCACAGATATATCGTTTCTGTGGCAATGCCGTGGAGTAGCCGTCATAATATGCATCTTTGAAGCCGTGACCCCATATTTTTGTGCTTCTACATCGTAAACAAGTGGGTGGCCGGGGAAAGGGATACTTCTTGCCAAGCTCAAATAATGTCTTGATACAAACCTTCAAAAAAAGCGACAATAAATCTCCTTCGGCCCGGGGCTGTGGAGACTTCTCTTCCGTCAAGATGTGAAACTCCCTGCCTCGGGTGCTTTCCTAAATTGTTAATCCGGTTATTTTAATACGATTAGATAAAAAGATGGGTCGCTTGATTGCGATTAAAACGCGGCTAATTGGACTGGCTTAATTCGGAAAACAACACAAAGCCAACGTCGCCATGTGCCTCTACCTTTTCGATAACTGTCCGTCCTTCATTTGCTTGCTCGTGCAAAATGATGGCCTGAAAACCAATTTTCTCAAGAAACCGGGCGACAGCTTCACGTGCGCCCTCATCGTGCCCGTGAACAATAAACACTTTTCGGGAAACCGTCTGCGCAGAAGCTTTCGGAGAATCCGCAATGGCCGCTGTTTGCTCTTTCGCGGCAATTTCATCCTGTAACCAGGCAATAGCTTGGCGTAAGAGTTGGAGAGACAATTGCTTGCCTTCGCTCACATATTGTCGTGCCTCTCGTGCATCATCATACTGTCCAGAACCGCCAAACGGGGTTACCCGCATCGTGACAGGGCCGTTATCCAAGCTCATTGCATTCTTATACCGGTTGTATTCAACGGTGTCGTGTCCGAAAACTGACGTTAATACCCCTTCGATATTGGTTTCCAAGGCTTTAACCTCAGTGCTCCAGCGCTTTTGAATGATTTGAGGATCGAATGCCTCAATCTCCTTGATGAGTTTTTCAAGCCGCACAATGCCATGTTTCATTGTTTCAATAGTTAGAACTGCCATCCGTGGTTCCGGATAGGGTGTGCGTCGAGTCATAACATCCCCTTCATAATGTTGATCTTTTATACATAGACAGATAATACAACATTTTGTTTGGAGAATGCTCAAGAGAGTGAAATCAGGTTTTGTGAGGCTAAAAAAAAGCGCGCAGCCGGTGCTGCCGAAGCGGGACGGCAGCACGACTACGGCAAACAGAAGGCCGAAGAGATGAATCATCTTCTCGGGACTGTCAACCTTTCACCGGAGACGTGTTGGAGACGTATTGGAGACAAAATAGGGTTGCACATTGTTCGTGTTAAGTCTTTTATTTATAAGGATAGTTGAAAATGTAGATTTAAGTGGCTAAAATGTAACTGTTTGATTTATAAGGGAAAGCAAAACGGAGGGGGTGAGATTCGAATAGAACGGAGGCAACCACAAGTATTTGATTTCTAAAGCACTTCCGCTCGGCAAAAGTCCATTGGAGACAAAGTGGAGACACGGGTATTTACTGTTCTTCCTCCGCGAGCTTCAATAGACGCTCACTTCTCCATACACGGTGGCAGTTTCCGTTAAACGCTATCGCGCCTCGTTCACGGACGCCTGAGGAATCTCAAGTAGAAAGCTGCGAACACCAAGACAATGCCAATATTCACTGTCAGCCGTTCCCAGAATCGGTTTCTGAAGAACACGAAATCTACACCGACTATGACGGCTACCATCGCCACCACGTAAATCACGACAGAAAATTTAACACTCATTAGCATACCCCAAATGGACATCTAACTGGTTTTATTATAGCACTCATTGGTCGGAATTGATGTCGGCTATGGCTATTTGAACGTTGTTATGGCGGGAGGGGAAACCTATGTCAATCGTTCTGTTGTGGCTAAATATGAAGGTAATAAAGTCGCCACGAGAATGAATGATTATAGTATGGACGGCGTTATCACAGACAGGAACGCTAAGAAAAATATAACAGGCTTAGTCGGCAACAGATTACCGAGCCTTGCGGAGGTTATCGTATCACAAGCCCACTCAATATGGGGCAGGCCGGTAAATTGAACCGTATTTATCTAACCGGCGGCGGGGCTGAACTATTGAACTCGTACATATACGATTATCCTCAAATACAGGTTATGAAGGACGCTCAGCTTGCCAATGCAATAGGGTATTTGCTCCTTGCCCAGCATGTCCGGGATACCCGGGAGGAATAACCACAATGTAGGATTCAGGCGATCCGACAGAAAGAAAGACAAGAGAGAAGAAAACTTATAAAGTCAGCCTCAATCTCGATAACACCATAGAAAACCATATTCATAGCTACATCGAACAATACGGCAAGGGCAACCCCTCCGGCAACATAAAAAGAATGCTGATGGAATATATATCATGGGACAGGATAATGAGCTACAGTCCGCCCCAAAAAGTGGAGTTCCCATTCAGGGAGAAGCCCGGATATTCCGGTAAAGGCATGGATGGGCCATCATCCGACGACAAGCAAATGGCGAAAAAAATATTTGGTTACTGATGGGCTTCAAAAATACCGATACGGCGGCTCCATCTATGTCGGTATTTTCCAAAAACTTCATCGACCAGAGAACAACATCACTCCCGACCCACAAAAACTGCTACCTGCCGCAGGGCAAAGCTGGAAGAGCGAAGAGGACAGGAGAATCAATGAAAAATTGAAAAGGTTGGCGATACTATAACATGCCAACTGCTACTAACAGTCCTTGTCGTTCCTACAGAAAGAGGCTATTACACAGTCGCCACACTTTGGGGAGAGTGCAGTGCATATCTTGCGGCCATGTGAAACCATATTCACGTGTAAAGAGAAGCGCAAGGCTGGAGGTATTTGTTCTTGCAGACTATCCACATTCTTTGCGGTAGGATTATCGTTTATAGCAGCCCAATTCAACTGTTTAGCGATACGCCAGCAGTGGGCATCAACCGGGAAAACCTGCCGGTCAAATGAATAAAGCATTACACATCTGGCAACTTTTCCCCCGACGCCGGGAAGGCTTATAAGAAACTTTTCGCAATCTGCATCCGACATCTTTTTTAGTGGCGATAATGTTGGCCTGCCAAAATGCTCTATCAAACGCCTGACAATTTCTTTAGCGGCTGTTGCCTTCTGGTTTTGCAAGCCGCCCCAAGATACAGCTCTGCTTATTTTATTAGTGGACGCCGTGGCAAGCTGTTCATACCTCGGGAAATTACGCTTCAGGGATTTGAAGGCTTCGGTATAGACCTTCTCGCTCCGCTTCACACTGCACAAGATAAAGAACAACTCGTCCAGTGGATTCTTTTTGTTGTGATGGGCAAAGTCCCCATACTCTTCTCTTAGTACGAGAGCCACCTCTTCTATTTTGGGACTATATTTCCTACTATTTTCGTCAAAGATCATTCTTCATTTACGTCTCGAATCAAAAATGACCCTTCTTCAGGACGGCGTCCATTTCGGGGGTTGTGTCGTCGATTAGGCGCTGAACCTTGTCTATCATACGCATGAAAACATCAACATAATACTTAGCCGACTCCAGAAACTGGACATACTCGCCTCGATTCTCTCGTCGTTCCCTGGCGCTTCTGTATTCCTGCCGGACATTGGAAGACATACGCTTCGATTTCCTCACGATGAGAACATCGTCAATGTGTGTTGGTGTTATGGACACAGGTGTCATATCGAGGAATTCACAGATGAGGAAATAAAGGGAAGAAGGGACGGCGATCTTCAGGTCACGGCTCGTAGCAACGGCCTCTTGAAACATAGTCTTGTCCAGATTCGTCTTGCACTCAGCACAGACATACCCCAAGTGCGCCTCTACGCGCTCTGCGCCATGGAAGTCCTTGTTGAAAGAAGACATCATGTATAGCCGCTTACCAAGAATGAAGTCCTGATCCTTTGTCCTGAGGATCGGTCGGCCTCCGCTCCCGGGGTTGGCGAGCGATGAACCGAAACTTAATCCAGCAAAAGTCTTGCGAGGGCCAAATTCAAAGGTACTGTCCGCCAGATTCAGTCCCCGGAAGAGGAGCTGAGGAAGAAACTCTTCCAAAATGGTATTATCCAGCTTCAGCTGACCCTTCTGCCGGTAGAGAAAGTCACCCGGACTGTCGAAAATCAGGTTTAGTTCGACAAACATCTTGTAGCGGTTTGTCGCATCGACGAGTTTCTGTACGGTTGCTTTCTGCCCGCCCTTGACTGCCTCAAGTTCCTTGATCCATTCGCGGTACCTTTGCAGAGCTTCCTGCAGACCGGGCCTATCGTCTGCAGGCAAGCGAGGGTTATTCATCAACGCATTCAGCTTGTCTAAGTGAGGTGTCGGTAGCTTTGGGGTCTGCTCATTCATTAGGGTCTCCTTTTCTTCCTTAACCATCATCACGGAATCTCTGGTTTGGTAATCAGTGTAACGAAAACTATTGAAAATGGGGGTGCCATTGATGCTGTCAATGCTAGACACAGCCTCTGTAAGGAGACTTCGATTCTTCTCCAAAACGATTTGTAATGCTGAAGTAAAGGCTTCAAGCGCGACAGCGCGGCCAACCTCAGCCGCAAGTTTCTCATCTGAAGTATCGGAGTTTCTGCGCAGATTAAGAATGTCTTCTCGAATAGCTTCGCCAAAGCGATTGGTGAAGACTCGCTTCTGACGAAGGAGAATTTCGAACATTCCCGACTGTAGAGCAATGTGTTCAACAATGTCGGCATTATAGAACGGAGTACCTAAAACCTTGGATTCATAACCTACGATGAGAACAGCACGACCATCCGCCTTAAGAACCCTGGCCAATTCCCGCATCACGTTGGCTATGTCAATGCAGTACTGCACAACGGTGTAGAACCTGTTACCACGGTTGGCTCTATTAGAGCCGAGCTCTGATCGAGCTACTCTGAGCAAGTCCCAACCGAGAACTTCGACAGATCGCCGGTAATTTTGATGGTAGTTGAATACGTTGATGTAGGGTGGGGATGTGACCACGAAATCAACCGATTGGCTTTGTAGTGGTAACGCTCTGGCATCTTGCAAATCAGCCTTAATCTGCTGTACGGAATACGGAAGCCGCCGCACGAGTTCCGCAAGAGCTTTGAACTTACCTTGAACAAAATCACCTGTTATTTGATTGTTATAAATGTCAAGCGTGACAACGAGCGCATTACACAAAGTTTTTGCGCTATCACTGATCAACCGTTCAATGCGGACAATCTTCTGTTCCACCGCGTCTCCAGACAATTGGTCCTCTGAAAAAATGATAACCGGGAACTCCTCCTCAATTCTACTCCGCAGTTGTAATATAGCCGCATCTCGTGCTTTGGAAGGTACGTTGGCGAATTCATACAACTTGCTGAAGCTCCAAGCAGAGGGGTTAATCTCAAATCCAAAAGCGGATAAGCCCAGGAGTGCTGCTTCATAAAGGACCGTTCCGCTCCCGACGAAGGGATCTAGCACTACCGCGTCCGAAGGACAATATGCATTGAGTATGCACTCGATAAGTTGAGGGGAGAACTGACCACGCCAGGCAAAGAGGTTTGAGCGGTTCTTGTCCTCGATATTCAGAAGTGCTTGCGGTATTGGTCTCGTAAAGTCTTTCAATCTTGACCGTTGGGACGTTGTTTTTCCGGGTTGCACAAATGAAAAATCGCCCCTTGAGCTTCACTATTATGTCTATTATATAAGGCCATCATTCTCGACCAAATTCGCCCCAGGAAGGCCCCCAAAGGGTCTTATTACCTGCATCCCACACATATAAGTAAGATCGCTATTTCCATAACCGATAATAATAGAGTCTGTATCTTAACACTACCGTCCTGCTATATATTTGCACTTCTGGCAGCACTTCGACATTATTATAGCTTATGTTATCAACATGTTGCCTGTTTTTTACCATCTCCCCAAATAAGCATCAATTGGGAGCGGGTGGCAGGGTCAAAACATGAACATTGTAATTGATGAATAAGAAACCTCCCTGACACAGAGTACAACATTTTCTGCAACATAAGTGCGGGACTCTCAGTTGCGAATGGAAAAAGTCAGTAGTTAAAGTCGACATACATGCTTTCACTCACCGAAAAGATGAATCATCCTATCGGTATTGTTGAACCCTTCACCGGAGACAAGTTGGAGACGTATTTATTGGGGTATTTTCGGAGGAGTTGCCTTATTTATCAAGGAGATGCAAAACGGAGGGGGTGAGATTCGAATAGAACGGAGGCAACTGCAACTGTTTGATATTTAAAGCACTTTTGCTCGGCAAAACGCCATTGGAGACAAAGTGGAGACAGATACTTTTCTTATAGCTCTCCGTTTTTGAGCAACTATCCCCAGAATATGTGTGTCGGATCCTTGCCGATTTCTTCTAAAATGGCATCAATATCTGCAATTGATTCTTTCGAGAGATATTTATGCCAACCGTTATTTCTGTCTGCACAGAATAATTGCCAATGGTTCGCATTTGCTACGTATCTAATTTGAGCAACAGGAAGTGAAGTCCATTCTTTCAAATCTTTGCTCCATGGGGCTCTTTCTTCAAATATAGTAACGGCGTTTGCCCTGAACTCAAAAGTCAGCCTGACTTGACTTCGAGCATGTGGCGGGACTCTCTTATCACAGAATGCCTGTATTTTCTTTTCGGCAGATTTTTTTATCAGCTCTGGTAAAGGCATATTCCCTCACTTGTGCTTGTCCAAGAGTTCAAGACCGCTTTTCATTCAACCGCCCCGTTATATACTTATGTAAAATACTCGACACCAGGCTCTGATATGGCATTCCCTCTTCCAAAGCCTTAGCCTTCAAGGATTCAAGGTCTCTCTTTGCAATACGTATATTCATCCTCTGATCTTTCAGCATGGTAGCCCTGGCAGCGAGCCGCATCTTTTTTTTGAGGGCAGCCGCATTTCTCATTGGCTTCCATTCATCCCTTTCTATTTCTTCATGGAGATTCTTTTCTTCTTTATCGCCAATCATAACTTACCTCCCCTTGCCCCCAAGATAACGCTCAGTATACTTTCTGCTGGGGTAAATTGTTTTCATAAAAAACTCATCCTTTTCTATAACCGTTGGGACTGCATACACATAGTCATTTATAGATACCAACATCAACACTTGATTCGGATGTTTTTCTTTATCGGGATGGTCCAAAATATCAATCAAATTATCTGACTCAATAGCAACAAGCACCTGCTCAAATGATACATTACGCTCTTTTTTTAGTTGTGCATTCTTATCATTATCCCATCTGAAAAGCATAATTTAAGAATATCTCAATGTATGCCTTTTGTCAATACATTTATGGTAGCGGGTAGCGTCACGAATAGGACTGAAAAGCCTGCTTAAATTTAATTTGATTTACGGTTGCCGATTTCCACGACTTCGGCTTCTTTAGCCTTGGAACCAAGGGCGGCGAATACGACCACCTGTGCGGAAAGGTCTGTACAGGCATAGTTATCCATCGTCGTCCTGATGTCGGTATGACCGAGCACTCCCTGAATCGCCTGTATCGGCACCCCGGCTGTTGCCGCCTGCGATGCCACAGAATGCCGGGTTCCATTCTTCAGTTGAATCTGTACCCCTGCCGCCTTACAGGCTTCATTCCACATATTGTTTACCGGCTTGATAGTATAAGGCCTGCCGGTCCTGGGGTTCAGAAAAACATACGCCTCGGGGAGTTTGTCTGCACACAGCATTTTTAACATGGGTATCAGTTCAGGATTAATCATGCGAGGCTTAACCATTCTTGGCTTTGGACATTCTCTGATAATACGGTCGGAAAAGGTTCTGGCAACAGTTATTATGCCTCTTTCAAAATCAAAGTCTTTCACTTTCAATGACCGTGCTTCTCCAGGGCGTATTCCCTGCCGGGTGAGAAAGGTGAATATTGGTCTGTCAGGCTCCGGTATAAATGAAAGTATTTTGTCCTGAGTTTCCCTGTCAGTCCACTTTGGAGGAGCTTTTAGGACTGAGATAGTAGGAAAGCCCTGTGGCTTTGGTTTGATAAACTCAAATTCCACCATATCATTAAAGAAATTCTCCAGACAGTCCATAATACTCTTCTGGTATTTGGGGCTAAGAGCACTGTTCAGTGAAAGGTAAAACTGCCGGATGTCATAAGAGCGAATGTTTCTGATGTCTTTGTCTCCGAAATACTTCTTAAAGTAGTTCCTGATATAAGTTCTGTATACCTTCAAGGTGCTGGGAGCCAGGTTCTCCCTCTCTTTGCCCTCTATCCATTCCTTTATTCTGGTTGAGAAATAAAATTTCACAAGTTCGACTTTCACATAGTCTGTAGGGTCGAAGGTATTGTTTTCAATTTTACCTTCCATGCTGGCAAGAAGGTTATACGCTCTCTGGAAGGTATCCAGCGGCTGACCATCCTTATCGCTAAAGAACCGCTGCCGCTCACCTTTCCAGGTTAAATCAATATAGAAGTGTTTGGGGACGGTTTTGTGCCGGGGGCAGATATATCCGTTCCGTCCGATGAGCATAAAGGGCCCGCCACATTTAGGACACCTGCCCTTTGCCCTTATGGCTCCTGCCATTTCCAAGCCTCCGTTTACAATTCCTAAAATATGCTGAATAGCCTCAAGGCTGTCTTCTGTCAAAGCCCGGTTTGCCTTGCTTCGTACAGGACCATAGACCACTTCATCCAGATCAGTCAAGCCTTGGGTTGAGGCGGTTTCGACCTCTACCAGCTCGTTGTTTTTCTTTGTTTCTGCGCTATGTTTCATAATCAAATCCTCCCGAATTATTCTCACGTGCCCTACGATACAGTACATTCCAGCGGAAGCCAAGTTAATTCGGCATGTACTGCAATTTTTTTATTTTTTTCTTCTCACAGTCCTATGACGCCATACAATCCGAGCGGAAGCCAAGCTAATTGTTGCTACTGCAGATAAAAAAATACCGTTATGGCGGGTCCAACCACATCGGGCAAACACCTACCACCCTATCTCGCCCGTATCAGGCACCTCATCCCTGCCGTAATCAACACGCCCCTTACTGCCTGCTCCCAGCTTTTTCTTTGTGCCCTGCAGGGGATTAACCTCTTTTTTTATTGTCACCTGCTGCTTTATGATGTTCTCCATGAGGAAGTTGGGCTTGAGAACAAAAGTTTCATTCCTGTCTTTATATGCTTTATAGTTGAGCCTTGTTCGAGTGATGTCGTAATTGGCTATCTTAACCAGGCATTCCAAATCCCGGAGGCCCATGATGTCGGATGGGAGTACAAGCCTTTCTGTCTTTTTCCTTCTGGTCTGTGAGTAGCCGTCCTTGGTGTTGGCTACTCCATCTGAATAGGTCTCATCGAGTTCCCAATACTCCGTTTCACCTATTTTCTTTGATAGAAAATCAGCGGTAGTCGGGTCGGCGACCGAGAACGTAACACTGTTGCCACAGGCGTTCACAATTGCCTGCCGCAGCTGCTCACTATAAATCTTGTCCACCTGTCCGATATCCTGAATTCCCAGCCAGCAGGAGCCGCCCTTGGAACGGGATAGGGTCAATAGCCGGACTATAGTGGAAAGTTTCTGAAGGGTGCCCAGTTCATCAAGGAAAAAGAATATACGCCGGTGGTAATCGTCTTTCATGGACAAGAGCCTTCTGCCCATAAGGTCGATAAAGAGGGAAAGGATGGGCTTCAAGGTGTCCTGCACGTCGGCATAATTTGTTACAAAGATCCACCCTTTCCCGCTTTCAAGCCACTCGCCAATGGAAAAGGACCCATCCGCCCCGGCCATGTATTCAAAGCTTTTTGTGAACTGCATCATTACTGAGAATATCGACAATGCCTGCTTGCTGGTGGGATCCTCGATATAGCGGCATCCCCTTTGTCCCCCGATAGTATGATTCATCCTTTCGGTTATCTGTTCACCGGGGGCAGTCACCTCTTTCCAGATGTCGGCATTGGATTTGGCTCCCCCCTGGTACAGGTAATGCAGAATTCCGGAAAAGACATCGCGAGCGGCATCATTCCAAAAAGGGTCTCCCGCTGTGGCCTCGGGTATTAGGCTGTGGGCAATGGCATCAACATCCATGGCCGTGTTGATTTCATTGAATATGCTCCACCCAAGGCACCTACTGTCCAGAGGGTTGAATAAAATATCGGTTGCAGGATCGTAAAATCTGCTCACATAGTCACCTTTGAAGTCATACACAATACCACGTTCCCCACGCTCCTTGAGCCTATCCAGCACTTGGGATAGAAAAACAGTTTTGCCGACACCGGGCCGCCCAACAATGAATGCATGTTTCGGCTCTGCCGATACAGGCAACCGAACTCCACCAAACAGCAGGTCTGCCTTCTCTTTGTCTCTTTTGATTTGTTTTATTACTTCACGTGCAGTGATCAGGCTGGCTCCACGTTCATATTTCCGTTTTCTCTGCCTAACCGCACGGTATTTGAATATTCCAATCACAAGGGGAAAGAAAAGATATACCACCCCGCACAGGAGGCAAACCCGCTTCATTCTGCGGCAATATTCATCTGCATAGGGAGCAACCACTTCAAGCACTTTGCCCGCAGTCATGCGGTATTGCTCACCGGATTCGGAAACAAGAGACATTTGATAACTGTCAGGGACAAGCTGAGCGAAGAAATATTTGAAGGAAATGTTTGTTTCTGTCCTGTATACCACCAGGGCGATAAACATGAATGAAAATATATGAAGCATCAACAGTAACAGTGCCGTGTACAGATGCATCTTCGCATTCAGCCTTACTGCATTCCACCATAATCCGAAACCTTTATATGATTCCATATTGCTCTCCCCTGATTAGTATTGTGCTACCAGGGAGGTGAATGCTTATAGGAGAGGAGTTTTAAGGGCTTTGCTTGGAGATTCTCCGTTGTGGCGGGTCCAGTTATAACGGTAAGAGGAGGTTGGAAGGGGTGAATTCACCCCTTCGAGAAACATTTTTTTGAAATGGCAGTCGAGGTGCTATTTTCGGTTTATACTATGTGTTTTTTAGAATAGAGAGCCTTTTATTATGTCCTTCCTGAAAGTTACTCTTCACAAAACAGTCAAACTTGTGTAGAGTCGAACCAGAAATCTATAATGTAGATAAATAAGAAATATGGAAGGACTAATTCTATGAGTGATAATTACGAGATTATTCCAAAGGTCGATGCTACTCAGGAATTTATTGAAACTGCAAATTATTTCTCAAATCCTCTAAATATTGTCAGGCTATAAAAGGGAATGACAGCTAGTCACGCGGAAGATGGGCAAAATAGATAATCATATTCTTGAAAATATCCTGAATCAGCTGCGGTTGGTGAGCGAACACCTTTCCAAGTTGACGATGTTATTACAGTCCTCGCAATCCTTCATAGAAAAATGGCAAACCCTTATTGGTGCATTACTGGGTGGTATCTTCGCGGTGTCGGTCGCGTTAATCGTTGCTTATAAAGCTAAAAGACAGGAAGAGACCGTGGCTGCGACGCTGTTGATAGCGGATTTACATTCTGTTAAAGTCGCTGCAGAAGTCCTCGACAAGCATATCAGTGAAACAAAAATACCGGAGAAAGATATGCCGATAGCTGTTGTTACCATGCTATTACGATCGCGCCCAACTCTTTCTCCGCTTTTTGAATCCTCTATGGCACTCGTTATGGCTGTTGACAAGTATTTAGCCGCACATCTATACCTGTTCAGGATTTGTTATTCTAGCGCTGAAGATTTATTAAAGCGGCAGGCTAACGCAGTAGAAATATTTTATTTAACCGAAAAACGTATTCTGTCAAAAGAAGAAATCATCGCAGACCTAAAAGCAATAAACAGTCATTTTCATGATGCGGTTGAGCATGTACCGTGTTGTGAGCAGTTATTAGATAAGCTGATCCTTTGTCGGACAGCCTTATTACACAGACTGATACGCTTGATCCACATACCAGCATCGGAAAATGACTGTCGGAAACTGCTTGGCGATTTGAAGCTCGAAAATAACATTTCTAGACAAGGTCAAAAAAAACATTAACTCACTGATTGCGTTTCCCCTCAAGGCCGGACTGCAGGGAGACCTCGAACCTCTCACTCTTATGGATAACGTTTGAATTCACCGCCCTGCTCGGCTTTTTTTTCCGCAGACCCGCTTGATTTCAGCATCTATTTCGGCTCTTATGGATTCGATAGTATCCCACTTTATTTCCATGACTTTCTTCAGCCAACATGCATCTTCGGATCCCCACAACTGGATAAAATATTTTTCGCTTCTTTCACAAAATTCTTTACTCTCGATATGCAGGGCGGCATTGACGGTATAGAAACTTGGATCATCGAAACCTAGAAATGAGTCCTCATCGCCAATCACAAGCGGAGATATAGCAGGGTAGTCCTTGATCACGCGAAAAGCCTTAACTTCATAATTTGGTGCTTTAGAAAAATCACGCAATCTTGTCTCTATCATTTCAAGGCGTTCTATCGTAGCAATGTTGTATAACTGCTTTACCACCCAATCTTGGCTATTGCTACAATCACTCATTATTTCTTTGAATACCTCAAAGGCGTGAAGGTTATAGGGGGCTCTTTTGGTTGGATAACCATGCAATGCCCCTAAAAAGATATTTTTGGGTTGTGTGCCTTTTTGATCTTTGACCTTTTTTATAGTCTTAATTATAGCCTCATAGGTACTATTTGGGTCAGGATAATAATTTACTTTAAGGTGCGGGTACATTTTTTGAAGTTCTTCACTGCCGACTTTGTCCGCCCGCACCCAGCCTGTTCTTGGATGACTTTGCATTAGCCGAGTTAAGCTGCGGCTTACTACTGCACCTAATTGGTCAGCGTTACGCCAATCCCTACACAACTTATTACTTTTTACTAATGTTATGAAGTTGTCTAATTTACATATCTTGGTATTGTCATCGTCTCTTTTCCCCGCAGGCAGTGAATTACGGTCACGATGAATAAAACCAATAGTAGGAATATCTTTAGATAAAGCGTATTCATACTCTTTTTGAGTGTAGCTTTTTCCTTCAGGGGCCTCTGACCCGTAGCGACCGCCAATGATGACGACGCAATAATCACATGCATCGATTAGATTCTTAATGAATGTCCATTGACTTTCGTTTGCCGCTGGAAAATATTCCATACCACAGAGGATGCAATCAAGTTCGAGCAAAGCTTTCATGACCTCAAGACGCTCTTCAATAAGGTCTTCGTATGTTGAACTTACAAATACTTGATATTGTTTGCTCATTTTTACCTATAACCTGTATAGACCGCAATGGCTATATCAATATCATAGTTACACGTAATATGAATATTCAAAGTGCATTATAGCACCCTTCTATCTCACATTTCCTTCATAATTGATTACATATTCTGTCTTCTCACAAAAAAAGCACGGTGAAATCCGTTCACATTGGCTGCCTAAGAGCCATTTTAGGGCACTAAAAAGAGAGAGAACGTATAAAGTTTAACCAGCTGTTAATAATTGTGATTTATCGAAACTCTCGGTTTGTTCTCTAAATGGGTGTCGGTGCTTTTCTTTTTACAGTTATGCACATCAATGCGGAGTTCTGAAAGAAAGTGTTCAGCAAACCGGGCCGGCTGCCCACCTATCCCACAGATTGTCCTTTCATCTTCTTATCGACTGCCTCACGATATGCGGCGAATTCCCGCTCCGACATCCCCGGCAACCTCCTAACCATTTCCTCAATCGCCACTCCGTTCCTGACTGCATAATACAGATTTTTCCGGAGCCCCTTATCCAACGCCATATCCTTCAATTCCTGCACAGCCTCATTTATCTGCTGCAGTCCGTCAATGACTTCTTTCTCCGGCGTTCCCCGCCTGATAAGCTCTCTTACCATATCGGCTATAGTCATTCTCCGGTTTATGGCTATTTCATCCAGGTGTTCGTATTCATCCACCATAAGCCTTATACTGATTACTTTTGTTCGCATTGTCTGCCTCCTTTTTACCAGGCATGAATGCGAGAGCATAGATGATTTTTTCCGTAATCCGACGCAAACGCCGAAAGGGTTAATCACTGCTTCGGTGCGGCAGTCGGTTGCGATTACGGTATGTGGCAGGCGCTATCAAGAGGATTTTAAATTTCTAGCATAGTGCTCCTGGCGCGCACGAGCAATGTCGCACAGATAGGGAACAGGTTCAGTCAATGTATTTGTTTCCAGTGAAGACCAAGCAGGGCAGCGCGGACACTGGGCACGGTCAACACAGGCAAGACAAACTGACGCTGTAAAAGGCGCAGAAGCAACAAAACACTGAAGCTGATACCATGCAGAACTAAAGCCGGACACAAGCGGACGCTCGGCAGGCATAGGAAGATCAAGGCAAGCATTCATTTCTCCTGAGGAGGTAACAACAAAGGAGGCTTTGCCCGCGTAACAGTAAAAATTATCAGCGCGGTCAGAGGGATTGTCGCGTAGCGCGGCTTCGGAGCGTTCGACGGCTGAAGCTCGGTCGGTCGCCTCCAGGGCAACACACTCAGACGCTGAGAGGCGACAGGTTTCTACATCAGAAGCAGCGCCGTCACGTCGTTTGGAGAGGAGCCAGCCTGCAGAAAAGGGCAATCCCCAGTTGTGGGCCATTTGGCGCATTGCTTCCAGTTCACTGACATTCTGCCGGGTAAGCGTTGTTTTGATTTCAACTGGGATGCCATAGGCAAGAATGGCCTCAATGCCAGCGCAGCAACGTGCATAACTACCGGGAACGCCGGTGACTGCCTCATAGGTGGCCGCAGTAGCGCCATAAAGGGTTATTTCGGTGCTGCTGGGTGGGACTTGGGCGAGGCGTTGAGCAATCGCATCGGTTATAAGTGTGCCGTTTGTGTACAGTGTAATGATAAGCCCGATACGCGTCAGTGGTTCGTAAATATCAAAAAAATCAGGGCGTAATAAAATTTCCCCGCCAGTGAGGATCAGAAAGACCAAGCCGTGAGCTACGGCATCAGTCGCAAGCGAGAGCCACTCTGATGCGGTCAATTCCCGATCACGCTGGGCTTTTGCCCCTGCAGGATGCCGAACATAGCACATGCGACAATTTAAGTTGCAGCGGCTGGTCAATTCGAAGATGCCATTAACAGGCTGATTGTGCATTGCAGCGAGCTGGTGAAGTTCGCGCACAACAGGACCGTAGTCAGGAGAGGGGGCCGTTAGTGAACCATCAAAGCTCGGAGTTGCAAAGTCGGAAAGGATGGCTTGGACATCTGCGCGAGCAAGAGAAAAATCAACATCGAACTGCTGAGCAACGGCAACGGCCAAGTCATCGATTGAATGCTCTTTAGCTATCAGATCCCATACGAAGCGGCCAGTCTCATTTAGCAGAACGAGACCAGTAATGTCGTTAACTTGTGGGCCGAGAGGCACCAGTAGGGCTTGCCCCCCTATATCGCGCAAAACAAAGTTGGGATTACGTTTCATCATGTTATGAAGGCCAGCCGCGGGGCCAATGTAAATCATCAGAGCATGCCCCCCGAGCAGAGAGGCAATATGAGACAAAAACAAACGTGACTACTTACACCCAAAAAAACAGACTACTTTCGCAGCGCCCTTGCCGCAGCTCATCATTCTTTCCTCTGGCTTCAGAGGAACATAGGTCATCCTTGGGGGGGCATAGATTTTTCGTTGTGGAGTCAGCTGACCAATTTTCGGGTCTATCTTTTGCGGTTGCACGTTGTCCACGGTAATTCCTCCTCTTAGACAAAAGTTAGTGTGTCGCGTAATTCTGGCATGAATCCCTACAAAAAGTAAAGAGGGCCTTGCGAGTTTTATTATAAAATCAGTCCTGGCCTTCCTTTCCCAAAGAGGGTTAAAGGGGCGATTTTATTGTATTCATCTCATACACAGTTTGTTTGCCTGCTCAAATAATACCGGATTGTTCTTTCATTTTCTCATCGACTGTCTCAAGGTATTCGGAGCGTTCCTGCGTCAATACCCCCTGTTTTTCCCGTAATCCGACGTAAACACCGAAACGGTGAATCATCACATCGGTGCGGCAGACAGCGGCGATTACGGTCTGTGGTAGGCAGGCAACGCCTGGGATTGGCAATATGGTTGCGTTGGGTGTGAAGGTACCCCGAGGTCTCAACCGTGGTGAACCCCAACCAACGCCGAATCATCCAAATTAATCATGCCCTCCGAGCCCCGGTTAGGTTCCGGAACAAAAGTTCTGCCCGCTAAAATCATTTGAAATTCTTTGTTCTGGTGGGTTTTTCCATGGATATAAGGTAAATATACTAATCCCGCGTTATTATCAAACCTGACCGGTCAAAAACAGCGAATTTCAACGGGCTGGGCGCGCGCTCCCCGCTGCTGTTTTTAAATTCCGGCCACAATCTGCCGGACCCAGGCACTGATACTGCCGTTAAACATACCCCGCGCGTAACGGACCTTCTTTTTAAGGCCTTTGCTTTCAGTGGTCCTTTATTATGGGCTGTGTTGATGGTGGCTCCCTGATCAACTGGTTTATTTGGTAGACCACAGGGAATGTGTCCCGTGTACTGATCATTTCCTGGTCCTTTCTTATTGGTCCTTATCTTACTGAAACAGATCAACAAAGAACAGATCATCGATCAGTCCTTCGTACACCAAATATCAGGTTTGCAAATTTCTTTTTGAAATTTTATATCTCAGGAAAGATCAATAACAAATAAACAAGTAATGATCAATAAAAGAACTGATCAATTATTGGTCCTTTAAAGAACAGATCAATAAAGAGTAAGGAACAGTAAATGGTCAGTACCCGAAAATCTTTTGATTTTTGAGCAGTGCTGCTCAAAAAAGCGTGGAATTCTTTGTTCTGTTGGTTATTTCTTGAAAATAAGGCAAAGATACCAGTCCCTCGGTTTTATCAAACCCTGACCGGCTAAAAACAACGAATTTCAACGGTCTGGTGGCTCTCTGCCCTTGGTTTCTTTAAGGTCGCCTGAAAATCACCGGAGATTACCGTTGTGGCGGCTCCAGCCATGTCGGAATTTGTCAGGATGCCTGACAAATTTATCCGCCCGTCGATATGATGATTCATCCTGCCGCCTACAACCGTCATTAAATGGCATCAAGTCCACACATCGGGTCCATACGTTGTGGACTATCTCAGACCCACACCTGCCAATCAAGTTGAGTGGTCCTCAGGGTGTGGACCAATTTGCAGAGTTTATTTCGGAATTTGTCAGGATACCCGACACATTTCTCCGCCCTGCTTTTTGTTGAGAATGTCCGGTGAGATTATTTCAACTTTACCACCATTGAACAAGCAGTAAAGTTCTATTATTCCCGTTTTACCTTCGAGACATGTTATTTTTCCCGACTGTTTTTAGAAATTTGCGGTTGCATCAAGTCTATTATCAGTGCATGCTGGGCGATAACCGGACAAAATAAGCGATGATTGGAGGCAGATATGAGAAAAGAAGTGAAGGTATCATTTTCAGACAAGCATGCTCTTGACAGGACTATCATGGAAGTTATAAAAAGAGCTGGGATGGACATCCAGCGGATTAACGGAAGCGACCTAAAGATGTTTATGTTCAAAGTTATATATAACTGGCTAGGCTTAATAGACAGTCGAAAGCCAGAGACATTAGGAGTAATGGATAAGCTTACACCCGAAAGTATCGGGTCAGACCTTATGGCTGATTTCATTAAGCCTGAACAGGAAAAGCCCTAATGCTACCCATGGTAACTACCGTGCCGGTACCTCCTTGCTGGTTCCTTATCTATCGGGAACAAGAGCCCCCGCATACAGAGATGGAACTACCTTGCTGGTACCTGCTTGCTGGTTCCTTATTTATCAGGAAAAAGAGCCCTTGCACCCAGAGCGTGGAACTACCTTGCCGGTACCTGTTTAGTAGTTCCATATTATAAAAAGGCAGCTATGAAACATTTTGTAAAACTCACTCTGAACGACAACAATTCTCTCGATAAAATCATTTTAGCCGAGCTGAAGGACAATAAGGCCGGAGATATTAAACGCTTGGCACTCGAGGCCATCATGCTCAGGCAGATTCTGGGCAACCTGCAGATTCCTGCTTCCCTCCCTGCGCCTCAGATGCCATCTCTGACATGTAAAAAGACCGAGAATAATCCACAGTCGGGACGGCGGTTCACGAGCAAAGAGGATCGCAGGATCAATGAAAAATTGAAAAAAATGGCACTTTAGAAATACTGCGATGGTGAGTCCTGTCAGTTGGGCCACCAGTGAAAAAACCAATAATTACAGTGTTATTCGATTTAACATATTTTAAAGTTATCAGACCTTAGCTGTTGGCGACCATGCAAACACCTCTTTCTCTGGCTAACCTAGTTATAGTAGTTTCCTACTAATACTTTTTTAGAATGTTAGTCGGATAATGAAAAATTGAAAAGGCTGGTGATACTATAAAATTCACTCTGCTCATTTACTCTTCGGCTCAAAATCTTTATCCATTATGGCCAGCGCAAGAAAAGCTTGGGAGAGGCTTTCTATTTCTGTCTTGTTCAGTTTATTATTCATCTTATTTTCAACAATGTAATTATAGAGCTGCTCATCCTTTACGCAATGAACAGGTCCAGTCGTGCCCCATTTCGCCTCTACGTAAGCTGAAGGAAAAGCAAAGACACCTTGAACGTAAGGGTCTAACGACGCGAGAACTTTTGTCTTTTCCTTGATACTCATTATTCTACGCGATATATTCTTGATTTCTGGTTTCTGGGTCGGCTTTCCATTCCATAAAAGCTCGCCATTGCCATCAGCGGCTACAACTCCTTTCCAATTCTTTGCATCAATTACGTAAGCACCGGTAGGGCCAATAACCACATGATCGATGTTTCCAAAAGGCGTCGTCAGATCATGAATGACACAGAACTCATCGGGAAAATCATCAAGGATGCGCCCAATAACCGCTTCACCCACGGCCCCTTTACGAAAGCACAGTCTCTCTCGTTCCAGGTTGTCAACAATACGATTTATTTTCTTCAAGACGAATGGAAGCAAGCCAGCAAATGCAACTATCAGGATGAGTGAAAAGGGCTGAACATTCCGTCCGAGCATATAGCCTATGGCTAAGGCAGCAAAATAGAAACTAAGAAAGATAACAAGAAACTGTCTTTGGTACTTCTTTATGGACTGGTTGGTTACAAAGCGACCTGTTTCACCTAAAACCTTCGCCACGGGCTATTCTCCAGCTTGTTGTATCTTCCAAAATAGCCAGCCGTTTGTTGGTTGTTTGGTAATTGCTTTTGCAGCAGATGACATGCTCCGATACTTTTTAGAAGAATATTCTATGGCTCTCCCTGTTGACTCACTCTTATCCGCAACGATTTTTGCTTTGTAAGTCACTCCTTTAAAGTTCCTATTCAGCTTAGTGCCTACTGCCGGCAATTGTCGTTCAATTCTACGAAGCGTTCTCTTTTCCATAAAAACCTCCCGCATGTGTCATAAGTATCCTCTCTGCTTATGCTACTAATTAAGCCCCTGCGTCTTAATAGCGGCGGTCAGGGCTATACATGGAACACCGAGTCAACCCGCCCTATGATGTCTACTGAAACTTCAAGAAAATACCGTTTGTTCTCGTTACCGTTTATATGGACTATACCATTTTAAACATGTTTTATCAAAGAGATAGTAATACTTAATTGGGCCATATTTCATAAATTCTTTTGTCGCGGACATTCCGTGTGTTAAGATATTTGACATTCGGAGCTTTTATTGGATTGTAAGGGAAACATATGTCGGCGGCCTTGTAATATTATGGCGACAAAGTTGAGACGCGATTTGAAAGGAATTAACAAATGGATTTAAAATTGCGCTTTGCGCTTGCTAAAGCAATAAAAAGCAATCCTGCGTATAGCAATGTCATACAGGATCTGCAAATTGATCCAAGTGGTCACGGAACTATCACTTATAATGCTGAGTCCATATTTGTTGATCCACTAGGAGCCTGTCGGACTTGAAGTACTGTTTTTGACACTGGTTCGGGTCCGACAGGGTTGCTTGTAGTTATTTTTCATTATTTGATCGTCTACCACCGGTTCTTTTCTGCTGCTGTTTTGCTAAACGCATTATGCCCTCGTCATTTTCAGGCGCATGCCCGGCTGTTCCTCAATGCATGCAGTCTTTTGATGTTCCATGCAATGCAGATCAGATCCCACTCTCCATTGACTGCAGTAAAACCACGCAACAGGAATTGATCAAATCCCATAGCTGCCTTGATTACTCCAAACGCCGGCTCCACCGTACTCTTGCGTATCGCGTAAATTGCCTTACCTGCAGTCGTCTTCAACCGATGTTTCATTCTCGTCACTGCATCGGCATCATCCGGCAATGGAGGCGGTTCGGCGAATCGCTCCCAGAGTGACGGATTATGGCTCTGCCGATCCACTGCTATATATGGCTCTATCCCTTTGCTCTCACATTCTTGCACATTTGATTCGCTGTAATACCCGCTGTCGGCTATTATAGTTTTTACTTCTCCAAGTTGTTCGGGCAGCTCTGTAAGAGCTTCAAGAGCTGGTTTCATCTGTTGTTTGTCATTAGGCTGTTGTGTTACATGCGTTGCGACAATAAGCATTGTTTCTGTGTCTACGGCTGCCTGCGCATTATATGCCTGCTTGAATCCGCCACCGGATGCCGGCATTATGCGAGATTCTTCATCAGTCAGATTGACCTGGTCTTTGTCAGTTGGCCCTGCTACAGGAGGCTTGGGTCCTTTGCCGCGGGATTTCTTGCCTGTCTTCTTCTGCTTGGCTGCACGTTCCGCCTGCTTCTTTTCATGATCGGCCTGCTCCATTTTATACCGCTCCGCCGCGCGGCGCTCTATCTCGGCTTTTGCCTCAGCTATCACTTTCAGCCGCTTCTCCCGCAGTTCCAGTTCCTCCGGGATGCTCATGCCATCAGGAATATCAGCCTTGTCAGCCGCCTCTGCTTTCTTCATCAGTTCCGCCACTTCCACTTTTAACTTATTCTCTATTTTGCATGCATGCCCGTAACTCAACGCTTTGTGCTTTGAAGCATTGGCTTTCATTTTCGTCCCGTCCAGGCTGACTGTGCCTAACTTTTTCATTACCCCCGTTTCTGTTGCTATCATCAGTATCTGCACAAACAACTCTTTCAACTTCGGCAAAAAACGACGCCGAAAGGTTGCTATTGTGTCATGATCGGGATGACTATTGGCTGCCACATACCGAAATGCTACTGAGTCATATGTGCTCCGCTCTAACTGCCTGCTCGAAAAGACCCCAGTTGCATATCCGTAAAACAACAATGCTACCAGCATCTCTGGACTATATGCTTCACTGCCCCGCCCGGCATAATCATTTTTCAAACGGTCAAGATTAAGCTGCTCCACTATCTCTACAACAAATCTCGCCAAGTGTCCCTCCGGCAGCCATTCCTGCACCGATGGCGGAAATAAATATATTGTCTCCCTGTCGCATTGTTTGAACATTATGCCTATCTCCTGTCGTTCCTTATTAATACTGCACCTTCTATTATGCCATAAGGAAAGCCCCCACAGGTCTGTCGGACTTGGAACTTTTCAGGCCGAAAATCCATGATTTCTCCTGTACGGTTTGATATAAAGGTTCTTAAGAGATTGTACCGTTTCTCAGGAAGTAACTTCTTCGGAAATGTTGAAAGTCCGACAGGCTCCTAGCTATTGGATTCTCTGGAGCTTCAACTGACTTATCCGATGAGGAACTTGTAAGAGCAAATCTATTGGTGAGACTAGTATCATCATACGGCTATAAGCCCAGCCCCACCATCCTTGAAGTTGAGAGAGTATACAAGTCAGTTGGAAGACCGGGAAAAGGCGGGAGAGTAGATGTTATTGTTAGGAAAAAAAGCAAAGACAAGAAGATTGGTGAGGCATTTTTATTCATTGAGTGCAAATCCCCCGGAAAATTCGATGACGATATGGGGCTTATCGATGGACAATTGTTTCGTTTAAGCAAACAAGAAGATACTCGCCCGAAATATCTCGTTTATTTCACCACTGACCTAAAATCTGGCATTTTAACTGACAGAATTATTCTGATAGACACTACCTCTTTTTCGGACTTCGAGAGCTGGGATGATGCTGGTCAGCCTATTGTAGATACGTTACCTGCTAGGTATGGTGCTGCGGTTAAAAGGCGATATGCCAAAGTCGATACAGAGACGAATGATCTCAAACCGTTGGATAAAGCAGCGAGTCAAGAAACTTTTAATAGAATCAGAAATGAGATCCACGATGTTATCTGGGGCGGCGGAGGGACAAATAACAACGACGTATTCGTTTATATAACAAAGTTGATCCTGTGTAAAATCTTTGATGAACAAGAGACAATTCCGGGAAAAGTTTATGAGTTCCAAAGGCGTGGTGATGCAGTTGAACCGGAGCATCATGAAGCCCTTACTGGAAGGATGAACGACTTGTATAAAGAAGCGGAAGGATCCTATCTTGCATTGCCCAAAGCAAGTGAGGGGCCAGCATTTGATGCAAATAAGATATCACCACAGAAAATTGCCTATGTTGTTGGTAGATTGGAAGGGATATCTGTAACAGAGAATATTCATGAAGGTGATTTGCTTGGAGAATTCTTTGAGCAAATAGTTTCACAGGATTTTACCCAAACAAAAGGACAATTCTTCACACCCCCTAAGATCGTTAAGTTTATCTTATATCTGATGGATGCCCCAAATCGTACAAACAACATAATGCTAAAACAAAAGGACCATCTGGGTAGGCATAGATTGCCGTATGTAATTGACCCATCGTGTGGCTCAGGGTCCTTTCTAATTGAGTTTATGAAACTTATCACTTACCATCTTGGTAATCCCGATATTGCCCGAAGATTACCCGATAGACTTAAAGTTCTTCATCAAACATGGTTCTCAGGATATGCACGTAATATGTGGGCAAAAGATTACCTGTTTGGAATTGAGAATAACTACGATTTAGGAATGGCTGCAAAAGTAAATATGGTTCTTCATGGTGATGGCAGCATGAACACCTGGATAATGGGTGGCTTATTACCATTTAAAAATTATTGGATAGATGGAAGGCATAATTTATTGGGAACGGTCCAGGAGACAGATAAAAAACATCCTTATGCGAATGAGCTGAATGAACAATATGACTTTCTGATTAGCAATCCTCCTTTCTCAATAAAGATGTCCCCTGATGAAAAGAAGGAGGTAGCAAAAGCATTCGGAGGTAAAATTAGGATAAGTGAAACTTTGTTCATTGAGAGATGGTATCAGCTCTTGAGAGAAGGTGGGCTGTTTTGCTGTATTCTTCCTGAAGGTGTTTTAGATACTTCTACAAACGAAGGAGCGAGATTATTCTTGCTTCAACATTTTAAAATTTTGGCGGTTATCTCGCTGCCGTACGATGCTTTTAGACCTTTTACCAGTACCAAGACCGCAATAATCCTTGCCCAAAAGAGAACAGGAAAAGAGGTTGCAGATTGGCACAGTGCGATTGCTTCAGCCCTAAAACTACATAAAGATGCTCACGATGATGAAAGTACGGTGCTCACTGAGGCAATTTCATTGTTGGGATGGGATAAAGAAGACATATTTATGGCTGAACCTACAACGGTAGGATATAAGAGAAGAAAAAATCTCTCTGATCTTCCGATGCCTAATGAGCTTTATAGAGAGGACATTGCAGATCCTTTGTCTGAAATTGAAACAGAATCACCTACGACTGTGCTTGAATACTTTAAAGTTGGCAAAAATGTTACGCCATCCCCTATTTTGGGTTTTTATACAAACATTTTAAATGTTGTTTCGAGAAAAGGCTGTCGATTGGATCCGAAGTATCGATGGTTGTGGGACTATCAAGATGGTATTGTTTACGGTAATCCGAGCAAGGCAATACCGTTATCAAAAATTATAAAGATTATTGAACCTCAGAAAATCCCGAAGGGTGATCTTGCCGAGGAGAGGCAAGTTATTGACCTGGAATATATTGAATCCAGACAGGCTATTGTCAGGCCTGATGTTCCAGTTTTAGATTCGATAGGGTCTGACAAGATAAAATTTAGCGATGAAATAGAACTTGCATTCTCAAAACTTGAACCGTATCTTGGGAAGGTTATAATACAGCCTCCCGCTGAAGCATTAGGGTCTACGGAGTGGGTTTGTCTCAAAAGAAAATCGAGTATTCCTTTGATGGTCTTGGCCTATTTGCTTATGCTACCAGAAATGTGTGAGGGGTACCGGAGACTACAGTCAGGTAAAAGGCATGCAAGGTTTGACCCAAATGAATTCCTGACGCTGAAACTCCAGATTCCCTCTCCATCTGAATTTGAGAAACTTGCAAAAGCAATTAAGGAAGAACGCTCTCAAATAATAGATATGCGCACTAATGAGAAGGATATTCGTAGGAAAATTGATGATTTGTTTAAATAGCCTGTTCACAAACCTACGCCCCCGGTGAGACATTGGTGAGAATGATGTGCTTTTGCACAGTTATTCTATAGCGCAAAGAAATTCCAGCAGAGGACCCTCATATTTGCCACTCATCTTCAATATTTTTGTCACCTGCTCCATATCTGTCATGATGATTCGTCATTTCAGGGATATCCTCCATATTCTTATAGTCCAGTTCGTCCGTTTGAGATGGCTTGGCAGTTTCCTGCTTGTGGTCCTGTTGTGGCATCCCCTTCTCTTTGAGACCGTCAGCGTAATCCAGCGCCGTCTGCTTCACCTGCAAGTTTTTCACCTGTTCCAGGAGGCTGTCGGCATTATCCGTATATACCTTCACATCCTCCTTGCCTCGGGTGACAGCCACATAGAAGCTGTTATAGCTGTTCTTTTCATCAGCCATGGGCGCGGAAGTGTCGGCATGAACGAATACCGCCTTGGCTGTCTGTCCCTGCGATTTGTAATCGGTGACGCAGTAGCCGTGTGAGAGGTATTGGTAGTCGGATTTAATGTTGAATGAAATATTCCTGCCGGTATCAGTTCTAATTTTTATGTCGCCGTCCGGATTCAGCGCGATGATATCGCCTGTCAGCCCGTTTTGGACATGCAATTTACAATCATTCTTCAGAAATACGACCTTCTCCCCCAACACAAACCCGGTATCATGCTCCCTATAAGCCGATAGTTTGTCACCATCCTTTTTTACATCAACATTTAACTCTCTATGCCGCCCATGGTTATCCATGAATCCTATGCCGATATGATGATTCATTTCATCAACAGATAAAACTTTAGCTTCCTGCCCGGTCTTGACACCCTTAATTTTTCCAGAGACAGTTACAATATCCCCCGCCTGATAGCTTTGGGCAAAATGCTTTTCCGTGGGACCGATGGTTCGGTTCTCACGGATGGTGAATGTGTATTCCTTGCCGGTGAGCCTGCCGTGTTCCTTTAATTCCTGCCTGATAGTTTCGTTGATAGCTCGTCTGTCCCGGTTCAGGGCGGTAACAATGATGGTTTCCTTATAGTCAGTCTTACCTGTATAGTCCTTCACCATAGTCTGTATTCTTTCCTCTCTGTCCGATATTTCATGGAGTCTGCCCTTGCTGTTCAATGTTTGAAAGGCCTTATTAATCTTTCTTTCCTTAATGGCTCCAACAACATCCTTCATATACGCTGACTTTTGCCTGACGATTTCCGACATCTCCACCGTCCTCATTGCACCACTCTCACTTAACTTCCGGAATATTCCACCAGCGGAGATTGCCTGCAATTGCCTGTTATCGCCGAGCATCACTATTCTTGCGTTCTCCTGCCCTGCACGCTGGATAAGCTCATGCGCCTGCCTGTTCCCCACCATAGACGCTTCATCCACTATCCATATCTGCCTTTTATCTGTCTGCTCCGGCTCTTTCGCCAGGAATGAGTGGATTGTCTGGGCGGGAATGCCAGCATTCGTTTCAATTTCTTTGGTGGCCTTGCCGGTAAAGCCCAGACCCACCAGCTCATACTTACTGTCCGGGTTCTGCTCATTGTGCCTTTCCACAATATCGCGTACCGCATTCAGCATCGAAGTTTTTCCAACACCTGCATAACCTTTGACGCCGGTTATTCTATCGGGACTGTCGAGAATATGCCGGGCCGCATCCTCCTGTCCGGCAGTCAGGGACACACCATCTCTTTCTTTATACTCCCTGATTTCTTTATCTGTCTGCTCTTTAGACAGTATCGGTTCCATAGTATCCTGTCCTCGTTCCGCCTTGCGGATTATAGCGGCTTCAGTATCGAGCATCTCCTTAGTGGTGAAAATATTCTTCTGCAGGTGCAGGAGTTCCTTATCTTTATGCAATTCATCAAATGCCTTCTCAATATCCGCAATCCGCTGCTCACCCACCGACAGCCTGCCAGCCACCTTTAATACTCCCTGCTTCGTGAATACCGATTCCTGCTCTGTTATTGCCCCGACCGACATCCGCACATAATCATATTCATTGAGCCGTGGTTCCTGACGCTCAAGTTCTGCCGCTTTCGCCTGCTCCGCCGCATTATGAATACCTTCATAAATAGTCTCCTTGGTGTATCCCTTCTCATAAAGTCTGTCGTTCCAAGATTCATGCACCAGTTCCTGATTTACGTCTTTTTTTGATAGTCGAGAGCCGAGGGTGGCAATTTCTCTGAGCTTTTGTTCATTTGCATTTTTGTATAAGCCACTTTCCTTCAACTCCCGAACCTTGGCATCAATCTGCTCTTTTCTCTGGCTGTAATGCTCGCAGAGTCTCTTGTCGATACCACTTATTTCAAACAGTCCCTTTTCATTGTATGTTATCGAATATCCATGCTCCCGGAGATTTGCCGCTAATTCATTCCTGTAAACTTGCCCGATTAACATTTTTTGCCGGTACAACTCCTCATTTGACAGCGCCCGCCACTGGCCGTCATCTCGCTGAGTAATGTTCATCACTACGCAGTGGGTATGGAGAGCAGGGTCCAGAGAGCGGCTGGTATCGTGCCGGAAGGTCGCAATGACGAGGTTTCCGGTGTTCACGCGCTCTGTGCGCCCGTTCACTGTCTGCCGGGCCTGAGCAAAGTTGCATTCAACATAGTCCAGGGTAATATGTACCGCTTTATCGTGGGCCTCTCGCACTTTCTCATCTGACAGCACTTCAGACAGGATAGATACAGACTTCGGGGCGGAAAAGGTTAAATCTACCCCACTTCTGCGCTCTCCATTGGTCCCAGCGGCAATAAGCTCATCCCCCTCCTTGTCCTTGCCATTTAACAAAAGGGTGAATTCATCCTTTCGGATATCACCTTGAAGACCCAGTGCTTCGGCTCCTTTTCCGAACCACGTCCCAGCCGAATGCGTGTAATAATTGTCCTTCTCAGAATAATACCGTTCCGCTTGCCCTGCCGATACGCCCGTAATGGATACCACAATCTTTTACCTATACGAAAAGAGCAACGGCGAGATAAAGCAGTCCCATTACGGCGAGTGGAGTGATGATGTATGGCGCTGTTCGCCGGATCAACAATCTCCGACATTCCTTATCATTCCAAATCTCGGCAAATACTTCTCTGTGCGCACTGATAATAAACTGTGTAAATTCTTTTGCAATGTTCATCCTGTCCTCCTGATGCGTGATATTTCAAGAGGACTGAATGCGTCGGAGGGTTTATTTTTTGTGGGCCGTTGCGGTGGGTCCAGACAGAATGGTCTTGATGCTATCTTTTTTTTGGTCTGTTTCTTCTGCGACTTTCTTTAGCCATTTTTCGTTTATTCTTTTTCTTCTTAGAAGGCAGGTCGATTGTTCTTTTTTCAAGTTTATGGTAAGTGTGCTTATTCTGCGCATCAACTTGTGATGGCATAGAGTTCTCGGGAAAGGGGAATTCATATTCAGTGCTTCGTGACATTGTTACTTTATCATCCAATAAAAGCCCGATCTCTTGCCTCATTTGCTTTGCCTTTTGCAAAGTGTCATCTGACCATCCGGTAGTATCTAAATACAGCAAGTCCTCAGAACCACCACCTGTACCCTTGGGTTCCATTGCGATTCCGACAATAATATTTAACTCCGGATGTTTAGCTTTAAACGATTTGCAATAAGCACTTAGCAACGCCATACGACTCTTTCTATGCTCAACATAATCTGCTATATCTATATTTTGCGGTTTCGAGTATAAAAGGAATATATAACCTACATCAGGAAATTGGGGAGAGAAGTGGGCTCGTGCCGAACTTTTATTTGGCGGCGTACTTTCGAGTTTCTCCCTGAATCCGGTCGATAGAATTCTTCGGCTTAATCTGCTTTCTTGAGCCATAATCCTCAAAGCTAAAGCATTATCATCCAGCTTTCCCTCAGATAAGAATTCCAACGTGCCCCTTATCATATGCCCTGAGAAATACTCTATGAGCGAATCCCATAAGTAACTTATCTTATCCTCTTCCTTTCCATTGATATATTGCGGAAGTTGTTGAAAGTGATCCCAAAGACCGTCAGCTAAAATATCCGCTACTTCCGGATTAATTGGAAAATCGTGTCGATCGTTTGCATCAAGTTTGCTTAAGTAATAAGCGAGAAGCTCTTCTTCACCGGCAGCCGTTTTCAATTGACCAGAAAGAATATATTTTTCTTTTCGTGACAAATATTGCACCAAATCACTGACGGTATCAAGCTCCTTGAAAATAATGTCAAGGGAAATGTCGTCGAAAATGTGGATATACCCTTTTAATGGATCAATCTGCCCAATTTGAAATGATTCGGTGAGGTGCTCTGAGCCAATAATATCTGGCCTTATAATAAGAGTACCACGACCACCAACGTATGACTGAAATCGTTTAGTTGCATTTATTGCTACTATAATTCTATGGAATTTCGCCTTGCTTAAATCAGGAAATTTGAGTGGAAATCGGTTTACACACAACTTGTCCAAAAAAATGCGGTCAGATTTCTCTTTAATCCACTTCTCCGCCCCATAAACTTGCCGGGCAGAATTCAGGATAGCTCGTTTAGCCCAGCGCCGCCAATCTACTTGTAGATTACCGGTGTTCTTAAAATCAATGTCCTTATCAGAAAATATTATTACATGGTCGCCAAAAACGACGAGCAGATCGCATAGCTCCTTGCCGCCTCCTTTATTATTTTTTCTGCCCTCATCAGTATAAAGATTCGGATAACTCCAGAGACTCAAAAAAGACTTTTGGCATAGCCTTGCTAAATATTTTTCGCTCTCAGTTGTTCCGCCACTCTTTTTAATTTCTTTCATTTTTTAAAAAACTTATCTATTTGATTACAAATAATTATTGGATCGCTATCCCATGAGGCAAGTATTTTGTGCGAAATGTTTGGTAGTAGCCATCCAAAGGGTTGCCCATGCACTGGTTTTCAAGGAACAAAACAAACTCATCAAGGCAAACTATTTTGAGCCTTGCCCTTCCAGCTTCGGTCAGGAGTTGATCTCTCGCATAAGCCGCTTCTTCAGCGACAGCAGTATTCCCAAATGGGAACAAAAGCACAACGTAAGCGGTGTCGCTTATATGCACAAGATTTCGGAGAATTTGATAGTGACTGAGAAAGAACTTCACTTCCTGACATCCAGGCATTAGGAAACGCGAATTCTCAACCAGCGGGAGATACGTCTTGAGAAATTTAGCTCGATGTTCTTCGTCGTTCTCCGCTCGCCCAAACCCTTCCTCCGTGTACTTAACTTCTACGAAGATGTTGCTATGCTCGGCGAGTTGAACGTAAAAGTCGAATGACGTGCGCCGGACAGCCACCTCAATATCCGACTCCTTCTCAAAAAGAGCGCGCTGATAAACCTCAGGCTTTATATTTAAAAAGCTCAGAAAAAAACGGAGCGCGTTATCAACGATAAGAGGATAGAAGAGGTTGATACAGAGAGCCTGTGATGAATTCAGATGATGAAAAAACCGGTGTAGTTTTATCTTGGAGTATTCGGAGGAGAAAAACTGGACGCGGTATCTTTCGAGAATATTCTTATCGCCATAAGCAATGGGCAGTATGTGCGACTTGAAGATGTCTCGTCCGCGGTAGTGGAAAATCCCATCTTCCGGAACCCCCAGAACGTCCGCCTTGTATTGCGCCAAGTGCTCACATGCGGTGATGCGAAAGCTCATACCTTCTCCATTGAGGCACAACCAGTAATTATCCGGTTTCTGTCCATCTTTGTTATTTCTTGAAAAAATGCCGGGCTATCATTACTACAACCAAAGAAAGAATAATCACAACGAGCAAGATAAACTTCAATATCCGTTTAAATACGGTAACGTTGCGGTACGAGGATACAAGCCCAAAGGTTGCCCCATGCCCTCTTACTTCTTTGTGACGCACAGCCACATTATAAATCAGCAATACTTCCATCGTCCAGATACTTTTCCCGCTTCCCGATAGGGTGATTCACCCTGTCTACATCCATGCTCTTTCTCCTGCGTCTGTAATAGTGCCCATACTCCCAAAAATGCAATAAAAAAAGGTCTTGACTTCAGCCTGTGAACGACGGTAAGTACCCCCACAACCAATATTCCATCAGGCTGCCGGATAATGCCGAGCCGAAATTAGAGCAGGAAATAGTGTCCTGCGCAATACGGTATTTCCGGGTTTTTGTAGGTACAAGGCAAGCATCCCCTCTTTGAGCGGGAAGTGAATCAATTTCATGAGGTGAGAGTTATGTCAAAGAAAGTGGTAAAGGGTTCGGCAACAACAGCGGTTAAGAAAGTGGTAAAGCAGGAAACCAAGAAAAATGAAAAACCGACTGCATCGAACAAAACTCCGTTACCTGGTATCCAGTCGGAAGCAGACAAGATAGCGTTGAAACGTGAGAAGTTTATGGCCGCTCAAAAGAACAATAGTACCCTCGTTGTCAGGCTCTCATCAGACATCGTAAGTTTTTTAAGTGAAGAGGGCTGGAGAGCGGGTGGCGGTGCAGCCACAATCGCCAGACAAGTATTGGAAGCGTGGTATGTCAAAGAGTGCGAAAGAGCGAATGGCAAGACAGACAAGATGTCGGCGTAATTATGCCTCCATATGGCGGCTACCTGTGCAGGAGGGTGTTGTTTCAAATGGCACCCCCTGCATGGGTGCCTAATACAATTTAAGGAGGCATTATGATAATCCGGGAAAATATCAGAAAGTCAGTAAGCAGTTCTACGGACGTAGCAAAAATCCTCACCGCTATCCTGAATAGCGAGGATGAATTTGAGCAGGACAAAGAGCATTACTGGGTTCTGGGACTTGATGTAAAAAACCGCATCATTTACGTGGATTTATCAACTTTGGGGACGCTAACCAATAGCGTTGTCCATCCTCGTGAGACGTTCCGTCTTGCTGTCAACAAAGGAATTGCAAATATTATTTTGGCACATAATCATCCTTCCGGTGATGTTTCTCCCTCAAAGGACGATATTGCTATGACAAAACGCATTAAAGAGGCCGGAGACATTCTCGGCATAAGGGTGATAGACCATATCATCATTGCATTGGATGGTCAGCATTACAGCATGACGGAAACGGGAATCATATAAGGAGCGACGATGAAAAAATACAAACTGGATATGGATGCGAATCCATCGGAAACTGGCTATCGTGACACGATTGAAATAGATTATGAAAAAATGGTGTCGCAGTTCGGAATAGGAACGAATGATGGGTGCAAAGTATCAGCAGAGTGGCGATTTGTTGACAATCAGGGAAGGATTTATACCGTCTATGATTTCAAGCAGACATCCCTATACAGTCCTGACAAGCCATCTGTTGAAGCGTTCCGTTCCAAGCCGCAAATTTATCACATTGGGGCCAAGGATAACGCCAAGGATTTTAAGGCTTGGCTACAAAACAAGTTGAAAGGAGACTGACGATGAAAATGCACAAAGTGCAGGTGACATTAAAGACCTTAAAACTAATCGAGGAGAATGCCATCAAGCCATTCCGCAACACCGCCGAGCGGCAGGCAGACGGGACATATCTCATGGAAGTCGATGAGCAGGTTCTGGCCGTCATTCTCGATGAACAGAATGAAAACGAAACGATGGACGAGACCATCCGCAGGGTGTTAATCAGAAAAACTTGTAATTGATAGCCTCCGGGCTGCCTGAATGCAGACAGGATGTTGTTTTAATGGCATCCACCTGCATGGGGATGCCTCATTAATTATCAGGAGGCAGATTATGAGCGTGTACGATATCGTAACCGAACGTGTTTTAAACAAAATCGAGCAAGGAATCATCCCTTGGAAACAACCTTGGGCTAACATGCAGTTACCCTGCAATTATGTTAACCGGAACCAGTACCGGGGCATCAATTTGTTCCTGCTCAACACAGCCGGATATGCGTCACCGCATTGGCTAACATTCAAACAGTGTCGTGATTGCGGCGGGCAGGTAAAAAAGGGGGAACGGTCAACGCCTATCGTTTATTTCACAATGATAGACAAGACAGATAACACTGATAATACCGATAGCACGAAAAAAGAGCAGGTACCAGTTCTGCGGTATTACAGCGTATTCAATGTTGAGCAAACCACGCTTACTGACACAACAAAGATAAGCGAACCTGCTCACCCGATTGAGAAATGTGAGCAGATAGTTAAAGAAATGCCTTCCGCTCCACGAATTTCCCATGGCGGCAGCAAGGCTTATTACTCACATCAGGAAGACCTTATCAAGTTACCTGCGCCGATACGATTCGGAACAGTAGAGCGCTATTACGAGGTCTTGTGGCACGAAGCCGTCCACGCGACGGGCCACAGCAGCAGGCTCAACCGTCCGGGGATTACGGAACATAACAGTTTTGGGTCCACCGAGTATGGTTATGAGGAATTGATAGCAGAGTTCGGGGCCGCATATCTGTGTGGGCATTGCGGGATTGACAGAAGCACCACCGATAGTTCGGCAGGCTATATCCAGAACTGGATGCAAACTATCAAGGCTGACAAGAAAATATTAATCAGGGCCGCATCTGCGGCACAAAAAGCAGTGGATTACATCCTGGATAAGAAGGAGAAAGACAATGAATAAAGAAACAGGTTATTCCGCTCGGGATAGCGTCGATGTCGATGAGTTCATAGGGTTCTGCTGCGACTGTGGGATGACAGATGAGGAGGTATCCTTAATCCTCTGCCTCGTATAGCCACTAAAAGGAGAATCGTAATGAATGATGAAATATTCAGCACATTTACCGATGAGGGCGATGCCATGCAGTATATGCAAGACATTAACCGTGGAAGGTTAGCGACAGGTAATACCGATATTGTTGTCATGGTTGATGGTCCGATAGATGGAGAATATACCATCATGGAGCTGGCAGATGCGGTAGACGGCGACTTTGCCTACCGATGGGATATTTGAGAGTTTTTATTGATTTGCCCCTTCTTGCCAATATCGGCAGGGGGGCTTTTTCGGTTCTGAAAAATTGGCGGCCTCTTTATAATTCCGGCTCCTGGCGGCAGCCTCCCGATATAAAGCCGATTTCGCCGTCTGCCTCGCAAAGGTGAAGTAAGTACCCCAATTTCAGGATCATTTGAATTAGCTCATTGTTGATTCTTATCGAGGGTTTCCCCTGCTGTTTTCTTTGATTTACCATTTCCTGTAAATACTCCATGTTGCTCAAAATACGCCACGTCGTATCATCAATCGCAAAACCATCAAGACAGTCCTGACATAACATTTTCTCAAACAATTCCTTTGATACCCCCTCTCCTCCACATAATTCACAGCAGCCGTCTTTGTTTTCCACTGCCACACCTCCCGTTTTATTGTTTTAGTTTTTTTTCACAGTGCTCAAAAAATGCTCTGACCTCATCCTCGATAGCCTCAAAATCCCGATAAACAAACATCCTAACGTCGTACCCACATGAGGTTTCTACGCTCATCAATTTATAGTCATTCTCACTCGCCCACTTTTCAGCCGCTCTCTCTGCATTAGTAAGCGATTTGAAATTGCCACTGTACCTACAAATATCCTCATATGTATCGCCCGTCTTGACGCCCTCTATTAATGAGAGTCTCCACGGCCTCTTTACACCCGTACCATTTTTCATTAAACAAACCTCCTCCAACTTTTATTTGTGTTGTTTGTCGGACTACAAGTATTGCCAGTCCTCCGCCTGCCTGCTCTCCAGGCAATAAACTTCTTTCCGTTCGGGATAATAGATACACTCCTCCCCGGCCTCAATAGCCCTACCGGTCTCAGCACAAACCGAGGGGAACAGCGCCCTGATAAGCCGAGGGCCCCTATCCAACTTTGGATGCTTTTTTTCACTCATGGTTACTTATCCCCCTTTTTTTGTTTTTTTTAAAAATTAACTCCATACTTTACTAAGCCGTAAAACTACTGCGGAAGCCAAGTTTGTTCGGCATCTGCTTGCAATCTTTTTTCTATGGTCATTTTCTTCCTTTTTCCCATCACTTTCCTTTCGGCTACTGGTTCGAACATGTCTGTGAAAAGCTTAGTGAGCGAATAAGTTCCCCTGCATAAATAAACTCAGCCTTATTCATGGCAACCTTGATACTACTCTCTCCCCGCCTTATCGCCATTAGGTAGTCTTCTCTGTTCTCTCTCCTCCTGATCGTTAGGACTTTCTTTTCGTCGACAATATTGTTCTCATCGATGGGCATTACAGCGAGTGTGCCGCCCTTTTCAGCAATTTCAATTATCTTTTTGTAGACTTCATAGGCCTCCATCGGCGAAAAGTCATATTTAAGATCGCTTACTGTTGAATCAGATGTAAAAAATCTGAAAGTAACCACACTTTCCTTCTTACCATCATAAATCTTCTCTTTGCCCAGTATTTCAACTGCCGTTTTTTCGGAATAAATTGTGCAACCAATCATTCAACAACCTCCTGTGAAGTATGATTCAAACTCTATACTCTTACTGAGCAGTATCTCGGAGCGAGAAGCCAAGTTTATTCGGCTTATACTGCAATTTCGTTCTTTTTCCTCGCAGTCCTGCCGATTGTTGAATCAGCAAGACTCTCCACGGATCCTTATCCTTGTTCCTTCGGGATGTCGGAAAGCGATCTCGTTATTAGTGAAATCAATTTTTTCTATCACCAATGGGCCTTGTTTAAGCAGCCCCCTCATCAGATCTGCGGAAACTGTGAGTTGGAGATACTCTGATTCATTCTCAATATGAATAAAAACGGCCTTTTCTGCTTCTGGATGAATCCCAGTTGCCTTAATAGTGTCTTTTCTCTCGACCAAGAGATACGATTTCCGGTCATGTAAATTATTATCCAACAACACATACCACCCATCCGGGCCATCATACATCACATAAACAGCGTCATAACCATTCTCCAGTAACAGTCTTGTTAGATGTTTGGCTATCAAATCAACATCATAGTTCTCATCAGTACAGCCTGATTGTTGAAAAGCAAGCTTGTTGAACTGTATCCATTCGGTGTCTGCGGCTTCGATAGGTTCAAAAATACGATGACCATCATCCGTAACAAGGGCAAGCAGAGGCAAGTCCTCATATTCCGCAATTAGAGGATTTTTGGGCTTCCTAAACTGAATTTTTATCACCTCGCCAAATTCTGCCGCCATTTCTACGGTCGTAGCCACATACAAACCCTCTCCCTCTGTGGAACCATAGCTACGACCACACCGTTCCAAGCCTTTATAGCCTGTGATTATCTCCGGCCCTTTACGCTTTCTCATTCAACGCCCTCCTGCGATTTATCAAATTTAACTCCATACTCCTACTCAGCAGTATCTCGGAGCGAGAAGCCAAGTCAATTCGACATCTGCTATGATATTTTTTCCATACTCCCATACGCACTCGCATATCAGGCCATGACGCTATCTATATCAGGCAGAGGTTGTCTGCCCCTGCACTCCATTGCCCTCTTGTTGTACGCAACTGCGGCGGCGATCTCATCTTGGAAAAAACCGATAAGTTTAGTTTTCTTTTCTAATGTAATCATTGCTCTCCACTTCTTTCGGCGCTCATCAAAACTTACACCTTTATATCTTGATGAAAACCTGCCTACCGATTTTAAATCCCGCTTCTTTCCCAGCCTTCTAAAAACTATCTGGTATCCGGTGCCAGCAATATCTGCCTGCCCACCGGGCACCTCCTTAGCAGCATACGAACACCACTTCTTTAAACAGCCCTTAAAAGTCAGCTCATTAATATGTAAATCCTGTTCTATCAGCTCCTTGCACCATCTGCAGTAGTTACCTATCTCCGTATCCTGACGCTCAACTGAAACAAGATACATCTTGACCGTTTTATTCAGTGTCATTTTGTTCTCCACCATTTCCCCCTGCACCTCGATTTAAAATTAAACTCCATACTCCTACTCAGCAGTATCTCGGAGCGAGAAGCCAAGCTAAATCCGCGTCTGTTGAAATATTTATTTCATGCTCCAGTTAAGCCCTGCTTATACGCATCCGCCGCATCATCGATTGTGGGGAATGGTATTGTCTCCCACTCTCCGCGCTCATCGGCACCACACCAGACCCACCTGTCATCATCAATCCGCTTTAACCAAACCGGCCACAACTTCTTATTTCCAGCCATTTCCGCCCCCTTTTACTTTTTTTCCCCTTTCCATAGTCCTACGAAGCCATACAATCCGAGCGTAAGCCAAGCCCTTTCTCCAGGTACTGCAATTTTTTTTTCATTGGCCCATGATGCCGGGAAAACAGGCTATTTGTGACAGGCTACCGTTGTGGTGGATCCAACCATGTCGGCGTTTCTTGGGTTGAGCACCGATACCGGCGGTTAGGACGCTGACGGTTGGAGGGGTATTATGTTTGTGGAGTGGCGGGGTGGGGTGGGACTGTCGGCAGGCCGCCGCAGTCTCTTAATAATCGGTTTAATCCGACCCTGCCAGTCCCGGTTGGCTCCAGGACTACGATTCTGAGCCGGAATGAACCCACTCACCCGGTCTAAAGACCGGGGTTTCAGGCCTCTGGCATAACCTGCCATGACCTTACTGTTGTTCCCGTATATATTTTGCAACAACATTTTCGTCTACACTGCCTACTGTTTCGGCAAAATAGCCGTCAGACCAGAAACTATCTCCCCACAGAAATTCTTCCAGCTCTGGAAACTCTGCTCTGATTACTCTGCTGGTTCCGCCCTTTAACTTTTTTACAACATCTGCAACACTCTCTCGCGGCCATATCTGAATCAAAATGTGCACGTGATCCACTTGCACGCTCATTTCCGAAAGCAGCCATCTGTTTACTTTGCATGCTTCGTACACCAATTGCTTAATTCTTGCGGCTATTTCCCCTCGGAGAACTCTTTTTCTGTACTTCGGTATCCATACCAGATGATAACGCAATCGATGTTTTGTATGGGCTCCACTCCAATATCCGGCCATGCCAGATTATGCCAAAAAGCGCCTCCGCTCCGCTACTCTTCGCTCCGGGCGGCCATTCATCCCCAGGCTAAAGCCAGGGGAACTCTGGCCGTGTTTTTAGAGCCGCCAAATTCTTTGTTTTGGTGGTTTTTTCTTTAAAATTAAGAACTATCCTAATCCACTATGAAAATCAAACCTGACCGGCTAAAAACAACGAATTCGACGGTCCAGGGACGTAGGCTCCAGCCGGAATCCGCAAAATAAACAACATCTCGGGAGAAAACATTATTTTTTCCTTTTTTTTTCGGGTACTGATCGATCAGTACTTACTTGATCTGTTCTTTATTGGTCAGTACTGGTCTTTATTGATCAGTCCTAAGATATAAAATTTCAAAAAGAAATTTGCAAACCTGATATTTGGTGTACGAAGGACTGATCGATTGTCCTTTCTTTATTGATCAGTTCTTTTATTGGTCCTTACCCCAAAAATCTCAATAAAAAAGATATATACCAATATCTCATGTTTGCGCCATCAACTCCAGGTTATGAGCCACCAAAACATCTCACACACCAAGATTCAAAGACCATGTTTTCTTGATAGAAGAAATGGTGACCAGTCGTTTCAGGGGCAACTGCAAGCGAGGTGCGCCGCCCGGCCCCGATGTTCTGGGATGATTCCCTTCCTTCCCGATAGGATGAATAACGCTTTCGAGCCTGCCGTTGTTGTTCTGGTGGTAACGAGAGCATTGCCGGACGACACCGCGCCGCCGCCGCCACGCCGCGAGGTTGGATTGCATCAACAAAAGCGAGCCACTTAAAGAACATACCCATAACAAGCACACATCCCTTAGATCATCGGAGCCCTTTGTAATAAGAAAAAAGGACCGGTCCTTCAGAGGCCGTCTGATGTTTTAATAGGTCCTTGTTTATAATGGTCCCCTGGTTATCTGGTTGATTGGTATGCCACAGGGAATGCGCTCTGGGAGGTTTTACATGCATTCGCCCGAAAAGCGAAATGCATGTAAAATAGATATGGCGGTTTCTTTTGTTTCTTTTCTTTTCCGTGAAAGAAAAGAAAATGTACCGCAGGTCTCTCCGGAGGGCTGGAACAAAAAAAGAACATAGCTCTCGCAGTGAAAAGATCGATTGATCCTTTCTTTTTTCATCGTTCTCGCTTTTGTGCGGAACGATGAAAAAAAAGGCAAAAGAAACCCCCTCCCTGCCCAGCAAACAAATCAAACAGGTTGACGTCACTTTCGCCTGATGGGGTTTTCTCCCCCCTTGGGCCTCTATCATCATCGGTGTAGATAGAGTTCATCCCGCCTTTGGAGTTAAAACCGACACTCCCCCACGACACGCTGCGGATTTTCTTTGCGTCGGCAATTTGTCCTTCCAGTATTGCCTTTACTATCAAGACATACATCCTGCGTTGCATTTCTGTCCGCGATGTATGCCTGTTTGAATAGTTCCTAATGAGAGCATCATTAGGCATACTGCCATTCGCAGTCTCATGCCATTACCTTGCATGCCAGTTCGGGGAGTCCGCCCCTGCGGTTGTGCAACATTTAATGGTAATCTACACCCCTGCCATTAAAGGGCTTTACATAACTTTTCAGTTATCATGGCGGCACGTTATCATAAATAAAAGAGGAATGCAAATCTCGATTGCAATTGTTTTTTTTGGGCTGGATTATCCGCATGGTGAGACTTGGTACCGTTGAATTGTCTGCAATATCTGCTGTCTCACTAGCTCGCTCATGCCCACCTGCTGCCGCTCTGATATCAGTTTTATCTCCTTGTACGTGCTGTCATCCACTACCACATTTATAAACCTCCTCTTCTTTCTTACTGCTCTGGGCCTGCCCGGTTTTGTCATATGCGTTCTCCTTCCGATAGGGTGATTCATCTTCTCGGTGAATGCGTCGGGCAGGATAGTTTTATCGGGCAGCAGGGATAAGCTTTCTCCTGGCATGTTTCCGGTGGGATTGGCTGAAGGTCCTGATGTTTGCCAGAAGAGCCCCGTTATCAGTAATAACGCTAAAACCCTGCCGGGAAAGATTTTCTAAGATTTTCTCCAGTGCCCGCCGGAAAGCAGAGTACAATGTCATATAAGGTATTTGATAGGTTCTTGCGATATTCTGTTAGGCTGACTCCGTTGCAGTAATAAGACAGGACTTTTCTTTCCATCGGCTCCAAACACTCACAGGCCAACTTGAAAGCTTGATAACGCTCTTGCCACTCGATATTTTCAATAATGTCCGATTGTACGCAGGCATCTTCTGGTGTCAGTGTGAACTGAGCCCAGCGTCCATCATAATTCTTTCCATAAAGCCCCATATTCCGAGCCGCAGATAGAATGTGCCGCTTGGCAAATATTTTCCAGACAAAGTCCTTGGCGATGTTTGTTCTGATGAAAGCGTTGAATGCCCTGTCCTCCAGTAATTCCTGTGCAGTTCTGTAAGATGTAAACCCTTTGATATACCCTGTTATCAGCTCCTGACTCTTTGTTGCATACCACAAAGTGACATTGTGTTCCTGCTGTTGCTGACTGACTGCTTTTTTCATTGGCTGCTTCCCCCATATGACGAAATTTTATTTCTCACCTTTATATATTGGGGCTGCAACCGCTCTTTTTTGATAAATGTTCGACGTGGCTAAACCAGCAAGAACGCCATTGACAGCATTGAACAATCTGTTAACCCGGAAGCCGGGTTAACGGTAACTGGTCCCGACTAAAGCTCTATCAGCGGGTAATTTTACCCGCATTTTATTTTCTGCCGAGAAGATGACTCATCCTTTCATTATTTTTATTCATTATTTGAAAAATGTTAAAATACGGTAAAGGTTTACAAGGAGATAGAAATGCAATTGCAAAGCAAATACAAAGATGAGCTTATTAAGGAATTGCAGGATGTGCCGGAAGAAGATATGCCTAAATTGCTGGAGATTGTTCACTATCTGAAGACCGGCATGAAAAAAAGCAAAAAAGCTGTAAAAGTTAAAAAAGGTAAAGACCCACTTTTTGATTTGGACTCTATTGCCGTTGAAACGGGAATCAAAGATCTTGCAGAAAATCACGATTATTACCTCTATGGTGTTTCCAAGTGACTGAAGCAGTTTTTGTTGACAGCTTCACATGGATTGCCGCCATCAACAAAAGCGATAATTATCATAAGGCTTCTTTAAAGGCAGTAGAAGGGCTCCTGACAAAAAGGCTGAAACTTGTTACTACCAATTATGTAATCATCGAAACAATAAATGCATTGAGCAAAGCTGACTATAGAAAGGCAGTAATTGCATTTATGGAAAAGATCGAAAAATCCCCAAGTGTTGAAATTGTCAAAATAACGGATGAAATATACAAGAATGCCTGGACACTGTACCAGAAAAGAATAGATAAAGATTGGGGAATTACCGACTGCACGAGTTTTGAGGTCATGAAGATGCGTGATATAAAAAGAGCACTTACCAGCGACAAACATTTTGAACAGGCAGGATATTCTCTTTATCCTGTTTAAAAAACAATCTCCGTCCCGCCAATATTTCTTACCCCCTGCATGGATTCACGGATTTCAAAAAGGATTTATAAGATAATGTCCAATCCTTTCCCGGAGACGGCTGGGAGACGTATTTTGGTGGATGAGTTCCTTTATTAATCAAGGAGTTAAGTGGCGGAGGGGGTGAGATTCGAACTCACGGTAGGATATAATCCTACAACAATTTTCAAGACTGTCGCCTTAAACCGCTCGGCCACCCCTCCAGGGGAAGCACTTTTTATACTATCAAATTTTGTGTGTAAATTCTACTTTACTGGAGTTTGAGAAGGGCCATTCCTGAAATTGGGTCAAGCTCCCGCATAGCATTCACGCCCTTTATTTCCATTATGATTGCCTCAAGGACAAGAAATGTTTCGGCATTCTCTCTCATGCATCCGGCTTTTACATTGTCACGCTTTGCGTACGCCCCGTGGAAATGGAGCTTTGGTTCGTCGCCCTGCCAGAAGATTGTGCCTAGGCCTACAATCTCATGGCTTTCATTCAGCTCACGCCAGACAGGCACAGGGGGCATTTCCTCCCGTTCCGGTCCCACTACAAACCTGCCGCCTTTCATGCCGCCCACCAGGTAAAATACCGCTGCCCTGATGTTCTCTTTTTTAGCTATATCACCAAGTCCCTGGAGTATCTGGTCTCCGTCCTCAAATCTGGCCACTACAATTCTGCCTGGTCCGCCTATTCGGTAATTCATTTTTTCAAGCTCCTTTCATATTAAATACAGGTAATAGGCAATAGGCAATAGGCTATGGGCAAAAGAAAACAAAAGAGAATTTTCTTTTCCAAGGGCCTATTGCCTCTTGCCTATTGCCTGTATTTTTTCATGCACTTCAGCTACTGAAATGGAATCCATACATCTTATGTCTTTACATTGCTTTTTGTAGCACGGTGCACAGGCACTATCTCCTGTGATGATGATGTGTCCTCTTCCGTAAGGACCGGTCCTGGCAGGGTTGGTGGGGCCGAACAATGCCACAACAGGCACGCCGCACGCCGCAGCAATATGCATTGGGCCCGAGTCGTTTGTCACCATAAACACGGCCTTCCTGATAAGGGAAATCAATTCTTTGATGTCTGTTTTCCCTGCCATGGATATTGCTTTGCCTTTGGAGTGCGCTGCCGCCTCTTCTGCCAGGGCCTCATCAGCTCCGCTGCCTATAATAATACTCGGCATGCTGAGCAGGGAAGAGAGTTGCCCGAAACGGTCAGCAGGCCACTGTTTTGTCTTCCATCGGGCGCCGGGAGCAAGCACCGCATACTCTCCTATTTCCTGTTTGAGCTGCCGGATTTTCAGCGATTCTTTTACAAGCGGCATAGGAAACACAACAGTCCGGGTGTCGCATCCCAAAGCTGCAGCTATCTTCAGGTAACGGTCAACAGCATGTATTTCCCTGCCACCGGTTATACTCTGTGTGTAAAAGAGACGGCTGCCTTCACGGGCTTCCCTGAAGCCCAGGCGCACAGGCGCCTTGCTCGCAGCGGTCAGTATTCCACTCCTGAGCAAGCCCTGCAGGTCAACCGCAATATCATAGGATTCGCCCTTAAGTGCGCACAGAAGGCTTCTGAACTCAGACAATGTCCCGCGCATCCTTTTCATTTCTTTCCACTGGTCTTTGTTAATGACCAAGAGTTTCTGCACCATCGGATGGTTTTCGAGCAGCCCTTCAAGCCCCTTTGCAATCACCCAGTGGATTTCAGCACGGGGGAAAGACTCCCGCATCACATTGAGAAAAGGCAGGCTGTGCACAACATCACCGAGAGAGCTCGGCTTAATGATGAGCAGCTTTGTGGGCGCCTTTTTGAGCTTAAACCGTTTCATCCGACAATATCACCCTGACCGCTTCTTCAAGACTGCCGACTACAGTATCGGCATGCTGAGATGTCTGCTGTTTCCCTGTTGTGACCAGTATCCCCCGGGCTCCGACTGCCTTTGCAGCCAGCATATCAGCATCCTTGTCCCCGACTACAAAAGACCTCTTTAAGTCAATGCGATGCTGCACCCTGGCTTTGACAAGCATGCCGGGAGCTGGTTTCCTGCATTGGCAATAGTCATCGGGACTGTGGGGGCAATAATAAAAGTCATCAAATCCATAAGTGCCGGCAAAGACCGCATTAACATCCTTTGTAAAGGATTCTTTAACCAGCCCCCTCGATATGCCCGACTGATTGGTTATCCCTATAAGAAGAAACCCCTTCTCCTTAAGTTTCCCGATACTCTCAATATCGGGGAATATTTCAAAATCCTTCCAGTCGCTGAGATAGTCGGCGTCCCTGCACAGGGTACCGTCCCTGTCAAAAAAGACCGCCCTGTTGTGAGGTAGCAAATCTTTAACCTTGAAAAAAACCTCCTCGGCAGTGACCGTATACATGCAACGCATATCTCGTGTTAAGCAACTGCGCTCAAAGCACGGACTGCATGAAAAGTCTTTTTTTATTATGTCGTGTCCTTCTCCAACCGGGCCGGTAAGCTTCGGATCAGTTGAGCCGAATATGGCAAGCGTGGGCGTGCCCACCGCGCAGGCGATATGCATGGCGCCAGAATCGTTGGCAATCATAACATCGCATTCCGAAATCAGCGCGGCAAGCTCCCTCAGCGATGTCTTCCCTGCAAGAAATAGTTTGCCTTCGGGAATGCGCTTGTCTATCTCATGTGCAAGCGCCATCTCACTTTGACTCCCGAAAATCACTGCATGGCCGCCTGTGTCCCTTCTGAACCAGTTCGCCACCTCAGCGAATCTGCCCGGGAACCAACGTTTTGCAGAGCCGAAGGTTGCGCCGGGATTAATGCCGAGTATAGGTCTGCTCAATTCAGATAGCACTGCACGTGCTTGCAACCGCTCCTCAAGGGAGAGGTGGACCACAGGCTCCTCAAAGCCCGCTGGAATTCCGGCAGAAGCAAGAAGGTTCAAATAGTATGTTATATGGTGGACCTTACGGTCTTCACCATTAAAGGGCACAGGGTCCGTCAGAAGAAAGCCCCTTCTGTCCCTGCTGTAACCAATCCTCTTAGGAATCCGCGCAAGATAGGCAATCAGCGCTGCGTCAAAGGCGTTCTGCAAGAGTATGGCCATCGAAAATTTCCTCTTCCGAAGCAGACGGGCAAGCCTGAGTTTCCCTATGGCGCCATTGAATCTCTCATCATAAGCTATTATCTCGTCGATATCGGGATTGTTTTCAAAAACCGGTATTACCGCGGGTTTGACAAGCAGACTTATTGTGGCTCCTGGGTAAGCCTTTCTCAATGCCCGCAAAGCAGGCATGGTCATAACGGCGTCGCCTATCCAGTTAACCCCGCGGACAAGAATCGAAAAAGACATATCAATAGTTTACCATGAAAAGGGTTTATGTATTTAAGGTATAATATTAGGCGATGCGTGAGCTATTATTCAACAATGTAACCATTATCGGCGTCGGTTTGATTGGCGCCTCATGCGCGCTTGCTCTTAAGGGCCGGGGACTTTGCGGGGCAGTCTGCGGTTATGGCAGGAAAGAGGCAAATTTAAAACAGGCAAAGGAACTGGGCATTATAAATGAATACAGCCTCGAAATCAGAAAGGCTTGTGAACATGCGGACCTTGTTATACTCTCGACTCCTGTTGGCTCATTCAACAAGATTGTGCGCGAGATACGGGATGTATTAAAGAAAAACACCCTTATTACGGATGTGGGAAGTGTAAAAGGTCCTCTCGTCAATGAGTTGGAGGAGTTAATGCCTGAAGGTGTGCGTTATATCGGCTCCCATCCCATTGCAGGAAGTGACAGATCAGGCATCGGGAATGCCCGGGCAGACCTTTTCGACGGGGCACGGTGTATCGTCACTCCTTCTGCACGCTCAGAGAAAGGTACAGTCCAACAAATCACTGCACTCTGGGAATCATGTGGGGGGAATGTTGAGATAATGGACCCTATGCTGCATGATGAGATTTATGCAGCGGTAAGTCATCTTCCGCATCTCATTGCCTATGCACTGGTCAATACGGTAGACGACAGCAATGCCGAATATTTGAAGTATGCCGGATCCGGGTTTAAGGACACGACAAGGATAGCGCTCAGTTCACCCGAAATGTGGAGGGACATCTCGGTTCTTAACGGAAATAATCTCATTGCACTGATAGAGCGCTTCGGGAACAATCTTGATATAATGGCCTCGATGATTAGAAATGCCGATGCCGCAGGCCTAGAGCATGAATTCTCAAAGGCCCGGACACTGAGGGAAAAGTGCTGACGACGGTGAAACAGGTCGAACTGAAAAAGGCCGGCGGGCTGAGGGGCGAGTTGTTGCTGCCCCCTGACAAGTCCATCTCCCACCGGGCGATCATGCTGGCATCCATCGCCAGGGGAAAGAGCAAGATAAGGAACTTTCTCAAAGCAGACGATCCTTTGAGCACCATGAGTGCGTTCAGAATGCTTGGAATCGAAATTTTGGGAGAAGACGGAAGTGAGGTAATTGTAAACGGCAAGGGACTATACGGCCTTAAAGAACCCTTTGATGTCATTGATTGCGGCAATTCGGGAACTACTGTTCGACTCATCGCCGGCATCCTTGCGGGCAGCCCGTTCTTTTCAGCCCTCACAGGCGACGCTTCTCTCAGGCAGAGGCCTATGGCTCGGGTTGTCGCTCCTCTTCAGGCAATGGGCGCAAATATAGCAGGCAGGGCAGGGGACACCCGCCTCCCTATTGCTATAAAAGGAGGCAGCCTCGAGGCACTGCATTATGAAATGCCGGTAGCATCCGCCCAGGTAAAATCATGCCTTATTCTTGCAGGGCTTTATGCCAATGGCGTTACATCGATAACCGAACCGCACAAGTCCCGCGATCACACCGAAAAGATGCTTTCTTCAATGGGAGCAAATATTGAATCAGGCGGCAGCGGCAGCCCCATCAAAATAAAGGGAGGCTCAGAACTTAATGCGTTAGACATGACCGTGCCCTCTGATTTCTCATCGGCTGCATTTTTCCTTGCTGCGGCACTCATCGTGCCTGGCTCCGAGCTTCTGATCAAAAACGTCGGTGTCAACGCTACGAGGACCGGTCTCATTGATGTAGTAAGAGAGATGGGGGCCTCTGTAAAATTGCTTAACAGTCGGGAAATATCCGGTGAGCCGATCGCCGACCTTTACTGCAAGACTGCCGGTCTGCTCAAGGCAGTCAAGATAACCAAAGAGGGCATACCCGGGATCATTGACGAATTCCCCATACTCTGCGTCCTTGCAACACAGGCAGAGGGGATTACGGAGATACGGGGTGCAGAAGAATTGAGGGTAAAGGAATCTGACAGGATCAAGGCAATGGCATCTGAACTCGGAAAACTCGGCGTTGAGGTCGAGGAATATACTGACGGAATCGCTATAAAGGGCAAAAAAGTATTGACGGGCGGCAGCGTGAACAGCCACGGGGACCATCGCATAGCCATGTCCATGGCCGTTGCCGCGCTTGTTGCGGATGGGACAACGGTTATTGACAACGCCTCCTGCGTGGACATCTCGTTCCCCGGTTTTTTCGAGCAACTAAAAAACATAACAGGCAATAGGCAATAGCCTATTGCCTATCTTTACAGCCGCCCCACCCTTTTTTCCGCTATTATATCCCGCTCTCTTTCGAATACGAACCGCATAATGATACTTCTGATCCTTTCATCCATAGCCGTGTATCTCAGCGCGACGCGGCAATAATTCGAATATGGCTCAACCCTCACTACCTCTCCATAAACAAGCAGCGGAACTCCCCAATCCTTTTTAAACATTATTTTAAGCGCAACGATATCGCCAAGAGCATAAAAGTCATTGGAGTCAAAGGCAATGCCGGCACCGCTGATATCCACCCTATTCAATGTGTCTGCCTCCCATGAGATGGCAGAAGTCTCGGGCATCGTCCTGGAACAAATATTTACCCTCTCTTCGTGAGGGACCAGACCGCTTAAAAGGTGAATATGGGCATCAACCCTGTAGAATTCCCTGTTAACTATCCTCTCGGGACTGATGTCTCCGGTTCTTTTGCCTGTCTCTTTATTCTGCTGTTTTTTTTTCACGTAGTCTGCCTCAAACTAGGTATCACCTTAGACATTTCCATCACTAATTATGCTATTATTTCACTTATTCGCTTTTAGTGCAAGCTTCTTTTATTTTTCCAATTCAATTTTGTACGGGAGCAGGTATGGACACTATAAAAATCGGCATTATCGGGGGGTCCGGCATGGACGACCCCCGCATTATAAAAGGAAGCAGGGAGAAAAAAGCTGCCACCCCTTACGGCAGTCCTTCTTCACGCCTTACCATAGGCGCCATCAACGGTGTGGATGTCGTTGTCATCGCGCGCCACGGCAAGGACCATTCAATATATCCTTCCGGAGTTAATTACAGGGCCAATATCCACGCGCTCAAGAAAGAGGGCTGTACTCATATCCTTGCCACCACTGCTGTAGGGTCCCTGAGAGAACGGATAAAACCTGGAGACTTTATCTTTGTCGATCAGTTTATCGATTTTACAAAACACAGACCCCTCACCTTTCATGATGAGAAGGTAATTCATACCCCGATGAGCGAGCCGTTCTGTCATGAACTGAGGTCTCTTCTCGCTGCCAATGCCAGGGAATTAAAGCTCAGATACCACGGCAAAGGCACAGTCATAACTATAGAGGGTCCGCGTTTTTCCACAAAAGCTGAATCGCATATGTTCAGAAAGCTGGGGGCTGATGTAATCAACATGTCGACAGTGCCCGAAGTCATACTGGCGAGAGAGCTGGGAATCTGCTACCAGTCAATTGCCATGTCTACTGATTACGACTGTTGGAAAAAGGGAGAAGAGCCTGTTACCTGGGAGATGGTTAAGGCCATAATGACAAAAAATTCCGAAAACGTAAAAAAATTGTTGGTCAAGACCATAGGTAAAATAAAGCGCACTGAATGCTCGTGCAAGAGATAGGAGGAGGCTCTGTGCCAATAAAATCAAAAATAAGGACTGTACCAGACTATCCCAAGAAAGGGATCATGTTCAGGGACATAACCACGCTAATTAAGGACCCGGTAGGGTTCAGGATCGTTATAGACAGCCTTACGCAGCGGTATATAACAGGGGATGCAGCCTTCGATAGTATTGTCGGTATAGAATCGAGAGGTTTTATTATCGGCGGAGCACTTTCTTATACACTTGGGAAAGGGTTTATTCCTGTCAGGAAAGCCGGAAAACTCCCTGCAGAAACAATAAGCCATGAGTATGCCCTTGAGTACGGCACAGATGTTTTAGAAATGCACAAAGATTCCCTCTCAAAAGGCGCCCGTGTGCTGCTCATAGATGATCTGCTCGCTACAGGAGGGACAGCGCTGGCAGCGGCGGCCCTTATTGAGAAATTGGGAGGCATAGTTGCTGAAATGGCCTTTATAGTTAATCTGCCAGATGTAGGCGGATCAGCAAAACTTATGGCAAAAGGGTATAAAGTATTTTCGCTGACAGAATTTGAAGGAGACTAATTAAACATAGGTGATAGGCTATGGGCAAAACACTTGCGATAAAAATCCCTTATTTTTTTCTCTGTTTTTTGGCCTATTACCCATAGCCTATGTTTTTATTTTAGTTATGAAAAGAGTTATTGCAATCGACGGTCCCTCCGGTTCGGGGAAAAGCACTATATCGAAGCGCCTGTCAGAGAAACTGGGATTTCAATTTCTTGATACAGGGGCGCTATATCGCGCCATAGCACTGCACCTGAGAAACACTAATCTAACGCCCGAAAGCAGCGATGCAGAAATCAGCAGCGCTCTGGAAGGCGTGACGGTTTTTTTTAAAAACGGCAGGGTCCTTTTGAATGGCAGGGATGTATCCGATGCAATCAGAACGACCGAGGCCGGACATTATGCATCTGTTTTTTCAGCCCGCCGGAAAGTAAGAGACTTCCTTCTGCAGGTGCAGCGAGATGCAGCACTTTGCGATGATATTGTGGCCGAAGGAAGGGATATGACGACAGTTGTATTTCCCGATGCATGGAGGAAATTCTATCTTGATGCATCGGAACAAAGCAGGGCACGAAGGAGATACTTGCAGTTGAAGGAAAAGGGGACACCGGTGACACTGGAAGAGGCATTGAAAGATGTTAGCGAGAGGGATGTGCGGGACAGCCGGCGCGACATCGCGCCGCTTAAACGGGCAGAGGATGCCATTTATATCGACACGACAAATATGGGCCTTGATGAGGTGGCGGCCGCTATCCTTTCTTTTTTGTAAAATGCTTTGCATAAATGAGGCGGACAGGTCACTGCCTCTGCTTCTACTAACACCTTGAATACTCTGTTCAAATTCTGTATCCTACAAGTATGGGGAATCACGTAAAAATTATGACCGCTAAAAGGGCGGGGTTCTGCTTCGGCGTAAAAAGGGCTGTTGACATGGCTTTCAACACCGCCCAAAACAGCAGTAACGTATATACGCTGGGACCGATAATCCATAACCCCCAGGTAATTGAACGTTTGAAATCCGAGGGTGTTGAGCCGATAAATACTATTAATGGCGATAACATAAAAGTACTTATCATAAGAACACACGGAGTCCCTCACGGGGTCCTGGAAAAACTTGGCCGGAAAAAATATAAAGTCATTGACGCCACATGTCCTTTCGTGAAAAAGGCACAACAATATGCTAAACTTTTAGAGGAAGCCGGATATCAGGTCGTCATTATCGGCGATAAGGAACACCCTGAAGTCAAGGGGCTTATGAGTTACGCCGGTGAAGATGTCGTTGTGATCAATCGTGGTGAGCCGCTTCCGAAGCTGCGAAGCAAGGTGGGAGTAGTAGTGCAAACAACCCAGCCTCTATCGCTTTTAAAAGAAATTATGCTTGAAATGCTTGAGCACGTCAAGGAAATTAAAGTTTATAATACAATATGCAATTCCACAGCACTCAGGCTTAAAGAGACAAAGAAAATGGCAAAGGCGGTAGATATGGTGCTTGTTGTGGGAGGCAAGAACAGCGCCAATACGACACAGCTCGCCCATCTCTGCACCTCCATGTCGGTCCCCACATATCATATAGAGACCTCCTCCGAAATAATGGAGAGTTGGTTTTCAGGTGTGCGGAGCGTGGGAATTACCGCGGGAGCTTCGACTCCTGATTGGATCATTAAAGAGGTAGAAGAAAGAATTAGAGATAGAGGAGGAAGGGCACCTAATGGACACCCAGACAAAGGAAGAAACAAAAGAACTCGAAAAACTCTATGCTGAAACACTGCACCGGGTAGAGAGAGGAACAGTTACAAAAGGACGGATCGTTGCCGTCAAAAACGATACGGTCGTCGTGGATGTCGGCTATAAATCTGAAGGCATCATCCCGGCCTCGGAGTTTACGGAAAAAGAACTCTCAGGGCTGAGCACGGGCTCCGAGATAGATGTCTTAGTCGAAAGAATAAACGATGAGGAGGGGGTCGTTATCCTGTCGAAGGATAAGGCCCTGAAAATCAAGTGCCTTGAGGCGCTGACTACAGCCTTTAACAACCATGAGCAGGTCGAGGGCAAGATCATTGAGAAGACAAAAGGCGGATTGTTTGTCGATGTGATGGGCACAAAGTCATTTCTGCCGGCTTCCCAGATAGATATTAAAGGAGTAAAAGACATTGACGCCTATATTGGCCAGGTAGTTCCCCTGAGGATACTGAAGCTGGTTGCGCAAAAAAGTTTCTCAGGCCAGACCTCAGGACTTTCAATTATTGTATCACGGCGAGTCATCATCGAGGAAGAGAGAAACAAAAAGAAAAAGGACACCCTCAAAGTCCTTACAGAGGGCGCCGTTCTGAAAGGCACGGTGAAAAACATAACCGACTACGGAGTTTTCGTCGATTTGGGCGGAATAGATGGGTTGCTCCATATATCTGACATATCATGGAGAAGGGTAAACCATCCTTCCGAGTTCTTCTCTATCGGAGATGAGGCCGGCTTTATTGTCCTCAAATATGATGAGGAATCTCAGAAAATAACGCTCGGATACAAACAGAAAATAAGCGACCCATGGCTGACAGTGGACGAGAAATACGCGACTGGGATGAGGATAAAAGGGAAGGTAGTAACCATTGCCGATTATGGGGTCTTCATAGAAATTGAGGAGGGGCTCGAGGGGCTTGTGCACGTTTCAGAGCTGGATTGGGCGCCCCGCCTTAAACATCCGTCAAAGTATGTTTCAATCGGCGATGAGGTGGAGGCAATTGTGCTAAGTATTAACAAGGACGAGAGGAGGCTCTCTCTCAGTCTTAAACAACTCTTTCCGAAACCGTGGGAACTCGTGGGAAAGCAGTATAAAGTCGGAGATACTGTCACCGGAAAAATTAAAACCATCACTGATTTCGGGGCATTTATGAGGATACCTGAGGGCGTGGACGGCTTGATTCACATCTCAGACCTTTCCTGGACCAAACACATCAAGCATCCTTCTGAAGCACTCAAGAAGGGCCAGAAAGTCGAGGCGGTCGTACTGAGCCTCGATCCCGAAAAAGAGCGGATGGCCCTTGGCATAAAGCAATTGACGCCCGATCCCTGGCAAAATGAAATACCCGCAAAATTCAAACTTGGCGGGGAGTTTAAGGGAAAGGTATTAAGGATAACGGACTTCGGCATGTTTGTCGAATTGGAGGGCGATGTTGAGGGGCTTGTCTACTCATCCGAGATAGATGCTTCGAAAGAGATACAAGAAGGCAGTGAGATAATGGTCAGGATCATAAAATTGAATATTGAGGACAGGAAAATAGGCCTCAGCATGAAAAACCTTAAAACACATGAAAATTAAAAAAACCTGTATCCTCGTAGCCGTCTTCTTTTTATTTCTGATTGTTTTAAGCGCATTGTTCACTTTTTTTCAGCAAAAAATATCTTTCGGCGGCAAAGTAGCCCTTGTCAGGATAGAGGGACCTATAGTAGAGGCCAAATCAATTATAGATGAAATAGACGGATACTTAAAAGACAGCTCAATAAAAGCCGTAGTGCTCAGGGTCAACAGCCCAGGAGGCGGTGTTGTCCCTTCACAGGAGATATATGATGAAGTTAAAAGGTTGACTGCCAAAAAAAAAGTTGTCGTGTCCATGGGTTCTCTTGCAGCTTCCGGCGGTTACTATATTTCCGCCCCGGCAAATAAGATTGTCGCTAATCCCGGCAGCATTACCGGCTCCATAGGAGTAATTATGGAAGTCCCCAATGTTAAAGTGCTTTTGGATAAGATAGGAGTAAAAACAGAAGTTATAAAAAGTGGTAAGCATAAAGATATTGCCTCTCCTTTCAGAGAAATGGGCAAAGAGGAACGTGACATCCTGCAAGGCGTAATGGATGACGTCCATGCACAGTTTATCGCCGCAGTGTCCGAGGGGAGAAAGATGCCTCTTGATAAGGTCAGGGAAATCGCTGACGGCAGAGTATTTTCTGGAAGACAAGCTATAAAGGCAGGCCTTGTGGACGAACTCGGAGACCTCGATTACGCAATCAAAGCTGCTGCAAGAATGGCAGGAATAAAAGGGGAGCCCGAAGTAATAACCAAAAAAGAAAAGAGCCACGTTCTTGACCTGTTGAGCGGCAGGATACAAGAAAGCGTATCAAAGATACTTCCCTCACCGGAACTGAAATACATGTATGCCCCATAAAAAAAAGGCAATAGGTAAAAGGCTATAGATTTATAGGTAACAACCCGTTTCTGCGGTCTTAAGCTTTTAGTTTTTAGCTTTTACCAATAGTCTATAGCCCATTATTTTAAGGAGGAGACAGATGACAAAATCGGTATTAATTGAACAAGTGACAGAGAAGGTCGAAGGCCTTACTAAAAAGCAGGTAGAAACTATTATTAACACAATCTTCGATGGAATGAAAGATGCCCTCTCGCGCGGTGAAAAGATAGAAATCAGAGGCTTCGGTAATTTCAGAATCAAGCAAAGGAACGCAAAAATTGCGAGAAACCCGAGGACCGGAGAAAAGGTCGCAGTACCGGCCAAGAGGGTATTGCATTTCAAGCTGGGCAAGCCCTTCCACGATGCACTCAATGAGCCGGCACAGGAAAAGTAATCCTCTCAGATAACCCATTATCATGGCTGGGATGCCCGCTCTTCTTGATATAAAAAACCTCTCGATATTGTTCTCTGCCGATCAATATCCCCTGAAAGTCGTATCCGGCCTTTCCTTTGATATAAAGAGGGCCGAGGTCTTTGGGTTGGTTGGCGAAAGCGGCTGCGGCAAGAGCCTTACAGCCCTGTCTATTCTGCGCATCCTTCCACCCCATGCTTATGCAGAAGGAGAAATCTTCTTCAACAGCAAGAATCTTCTGTCGCTCGGTGATGGGGAAATACGGCAGATTCGGGGGAAAGACATAGCTATGGTCTTCCAGGAACCTATGACTTCTCTCAATCCTGCCCTTACAGTCGGCTATCAAATAGCAGAAACGCTGATTGCTCATTTGAATTTTTCTAAAAACAAGGCAATGGGAAAAGCGGTCGAATTGTTGCGGGCCGTAAAAATACCTTCTCCTGAATCCAGGGTCAAGGATTATCCCCACCAGTTGTCGGGAGGGATGCGGCAGCGTGTAATGATTGCAATTGCCATATCCTGTAACCCTTCCCTCCTTATCGCCGACGAACCGACTACTGCGCTGGATGTGACCATACAGGCACAGATACTCTCACTCCTCCAGGAATTAAGAAGGGAGATGAAGATGGCGGTCCTCCTGATTACTCATGATCTGAGTATTATTTCCGAACAGGCAGACAGAGTTGCAATTATGTATGCCGGGAGGATAATGGAGCTTGCCGACGTCCAGGAACTCTTCGAGAACCCTTCGCACCCGTATACAATCGGTCTCCTTGAATCCCTGCCGGTTTCCAGGGGCGCATCCCTTAAACCTATAGCAGGTTTTGTTCCTGCTCCAGGGCATTTGCCTGAGGGATGCAAATTCTCCGACAGGTGCTTTGCGATGATTCCCCAATGCACCCTGGCAGAGCCTGAACTGACAGGTGTTGCCGGGAATCATTATGTGAGATGTATAAGATGGAAAGAGGTACAGGAGGGTCTGGTAAGTGGCTGACAATAGCAAAATGAGCGGTTCCGGGGACACTTTTCTTACTGTTGACTCAATCAAGAAGCATTTCCCTGTAAAGGGGGGCCGCGGGACCAGCGGCAAATTGCTCAAGGCCGTTGACGGCGTAAGCTTTGAAGTAGGTAAAGACCATGTTTTTGCCATTGTCGGTGAGAGCGGATGCGGGAAATCAACAGTGGCGAGAATGATACTGAAGCTGCTTAGGCCGACTGAAGGAGCAATTCTTTTCAAAGGTGACAACATTGCCGGCTTTAACGGTGCGAGGCTCAAACAATTCAGAAAGTCCGTTCAGGTAGTATTCCAGGACCCCTTTGCGTCACTCAATCCACGGATAAGGATTATTGACACGTTATCGGAGCCTTTAAAAATCCATAATATTCTTCCTAAAAATGATATTAAAAACAGAGTAATCGAGCTTTTGGAGCAGGTGGGCCTTACTAAGGACGCCTTATCGAGGTATCCTCACGAGTTTAGCGGTGGACAGCGTCAGCGGATATGCATTGCACGTGCACTTGCACTTTCACCGGAATTGATTATTGCCGATGAACCGCTTTCCGCACTTGATGTCTCAATCCAGGCACAAATTCTTAATCTCTTCCAGGAGATACGGAAGACCTCGGCTATATCTTTTATACTTATCAGCCATGATTTAAACGTTGTCCGTTACTTCAGCGACGAGGTCGCGGTTATGAACCTCGGGAAAATCGTTGAACAGGCCAAAACCGAAGATCTGTTCCAGTCACCCAAGCATCCATACACAAAATTGCTGCTGTCTTCGGCACCTAAAATCAAGTATATGAGAATATGAGAATATGGGTATTAATCCATTAATTTGTTCATTTATTTGCCCATAAACTCATTCACCCATTTACTCATATTCTCATTTACTGATTAAAGAAGTGACTCTATTTTCCTGACCACTTCAGGATCGGTCCAGTTTTCTCCCCCGTAATACTTCTCCACAATTATGCCTTTCTTATCGATCAGGAAGCTCGTCGGCAGCATAAACACTTTATAAAGGGGCTTTGATACGGAAAGGCTGTAATCAACCAGCACAGTGTAGTCCGAAGGATTCTTCTTGAGAAATTCCCTGACACCCGAGACTGAGCGATCTGTGGACACAGCAATAATTGAGAATTTCCTGTTTTTTAACTGCCGGGCAAGCGCATTCAAAGAGGGTATCTCCTCTCTGCAGGACGGACACCAGGTTGCCCAGAAGTTAAGCAGAACCACCGTGCCCTTATAAGAAGCAAGAGAGACCGTACTGCCGTTTACATCTTTTAATGCAAATTCAGGAGCCTGCCGGTTAATAAGTTTGTCTCCGGCAAAGGGAGAGGGGGCCTCTGCATAAAGGACAGCAGGTAGTAAGCAGCAGGCAGCAAGCAGAGCGTAGAGGACAGAACACAGACTTATGCTTTTTATTTTTTGATTCTTAATCATCCCCTGTCACCTTCCCTTTTGCCTGCTTCGAAGACTCCCCGTGGGAAGACCACGGGGCACGTTAGCTATCCATTTAAATGATTCCGTAACTTTTTATCACACTTTTCAGTTTCTCTCTATTTGCAGGGGACATTTCACAGAGCGGCAGCCTGAATTCCTCATTTATCTTTCCCATCAGCGCCAGGGCCGTTTTTACCGGAATAGGGTTCGTCTCGATAAACATGGCTGCGTTGAGAGGTTCGAGTTTAAAGTGCAGTTCACGCGCCTTTGCCATATCTCCCCTGTCCCAGGCATTGCACATTTCAGCCATGTCCCCGGGTGCAATATTGCCGGTAACCGAAATCACCCCCTTGCCGCCAAGGGCGAGGAGCGGCAGTGTGGTAAAGTCATCGCCCGAAATAACTCCAATCCTGTCACCGCACAGTCTGATCAGCTCGCTTACCTGTTTTAAATCACCAGTCGCCTCTTTTATCGCAACAATATTCTTGCACTCCGCCAGGCGTGCAACAGTTGTGGGGAGCATATTGACAGCTGTCCTGCCGGGAACATTATAAAGCACCATAGGGATATCCACCGCATCTGCAACAGCCTTATAATGCCGGTAGAGCCCTTCCTGCGTAGGTTTATTATAGTAGGGGGTAACCAGTAAAGCACCATCGGCGCCGAGCTTTTTTGCCTTCGTCGTAATATCTATCGCTTCGTCAGTGGCATTCGCCCCTGTTCCGGCAATCACCGGTATACGCTTATTTGCCGTCTTAACTGCTACCTCGATAACGCGGCAATGTTCATCATAATCGAGCGTTGATGCCTCTCCTGTCGTACCACAGGGCACAATGCCATGGGTGCCCCGTGCAATATGCCATTCGATGAGATTACTGTAAGCCTTTTCATCAAAATTACCGTTCTTGAATGGTGTTACCAGTGCAACAATGGAACCGCTAAACATGAGAGACCTCCTTCAAATAGTGCAGGTTATAGGTCTTCGGGTATTGGATCTTTGCCCATTACCTATTGCCTGTATCAGATGAACATCAGGCCGGCCCTGCATTTCTCTTCAAAATTGACACTCCAAATTACTACAGCACTCTTAAGCAGCGACTGGCTGTCTTTTCTTAAGAAAAATACAATGGCTCCGGCCTTCAGATCGATGTCTGTAATCACACCGACGCCGGCTTCGCTTATATCGATGCACGTGCACTTATAAAGCTTATCACTGGATTCTCCCTTCTTGTAGAAATCAAACTGTATTTGACAGGCCTTACGCTGATGTCTTCTTTGTTCGTCCCGTTTTACGGAAAGATTGGCAATCTTCCCCTCAAAAACCTCTACAGCCGGACCCGTCATATACACCCGGTTATCCCTGGGCCATTCTACAGTAAGATCTCCTCCCAAAAGGTGTATGGCAACTTTCCTTTCAGTGAGTCCCTTCAGTATCGCAGCTACTGCAGAGGCCGATGCTCCTGTTCCGCAAGCCGGTGTCTCCCCTGCCCCTCTCTCCCAGACCCTCATCTTCATTTCCTTTTTATTCAGCACATTCACAAACTCCACATTGGTTTTATTCGGGAAAATAGAGTGGTGCTCTACAGCAGGCCCATAAACAGTCACAGGGAAGTTGTCAACGTCTTCATTTATAAAAATTACTGCATGGGGATTACCCATCGAAACACACGTAGTCTTAAACACCAGGTTGTTGACCTTAAGCGGATAATCAATTATCGTGGCAGCGGATTTGATGGCAACAGGAATTTTGTCTGCCTCAAGTACCGGCTCTCCCATGTCAACCCTGACCAGGTTTCCTGTACGTTCGGGCCGCCTTACTCCGGCAGCAGTTTCGATTTTCAAGAATATCCTTAGTTGAAATCTTCCGGTCCCATATATATTTGGCAAGGCATCGTATGCCGTTGCCGCACATCTCAACCTCGCTGCCGTCTGCATTAAATATCACCATTTTAAAATCAGCTTCAGACGAGCCGCAAAGCAGCAAGAGCTGGTCCGCGCCAATGCCTAATCTCCTGTTGCAGAGCATCCTGGCAAGCTCAGCCATATCGAAATTACGCGACAGATCGACATCCCTGCTGTCAATGACAACAAAGTCATTACCCGTCCCGTGCATCTTTGTAAAAACAAGTTCCATATTTAAATAAACTTCGGGATACTCTCGCCCTTCACGAGGTCGCTGTAACTCTCCCTTTTCCTGATAAGAGAACAGTTCTTACCTTTTACTATCACCTCTGCAGCCCTGGTGCGGCTGTTATAATTTGACGACATGGAAAAGCCGTACGCTCCTGCACTCATCACTGCAAGATATTCACCCTGCAAAACGCTCTGTATGTCCCTGTCCTTCGCAAGAAAATCTCCAGACTCGCATATCGGGCCTACTATATCCGCAAATATCTTCTCTTTTCTGTTTTTCAGCACAGGCTGCACATGGTGATACGCGCTGTAAATGGAAGGACGTATCAGATCGTTCATTCCCGCATCTACAACAACGAAATCCTTCTCCTCCCCTTTCTTGAGGTAAAGAGTCTTCGTAACCAGAATGCCTGCATTGCCGACAATCGACCTGCCGGGTTCTAAAATGAGGGTGAGCTTCCTATCCTTAAGCAGAGGCAAAATATTCCTTGCCAGCTGCGCCGGATTTGGCGGTGTCTCATCGTAATACGTGATGCCCAGTCCGCCTCCGATGTCCAGATATTCTAACTTTATCCCCTGTTTTACCAGTTCATCCATAAGCGTCAGTATCCTCTTGAGTGCATCAACAAACGGCAAAACTTTTGTAAGCTGGGAACCGATATGCTTGTGAATTCCGACGATACTGACATTTTTCATGCCGAGTGCAAGCTTGTAGTACTCTATCGCATTCTCCATCGGGATTCCGAATTTATGTTTTCTCAGTCCTGTAGAGATATAGGGATGGGTCATAGTATCTATATCCGGATTGATCCTCAGTGCAACCGGGGCTTTTGTCTTCATTTTACCCGCAATTCTGTCAATTTCCTGCAACTCATTCTCAGATTCCACGTTAAACATAAGAATCTTGCTTTTCAGCGCATACCGAATCTCTTCTCCGGTTTTCCCGACACCGGCATATACCACTTTTTTTGCCGGGACACCAGCTTTGAGCGCCCTATAGAGTTCTCCTCCTGAAACAACATCCGCCCCGCTCCCGTTTTTGGCAAACAATTTCAAAAGCGCAATGTTTGAGTTAGCCTTGATCGCATAACAAATCAGGTGGGGAAAGCTGCCGAATGCATCTTTATATGCCTTAAAATGCCTAACCAGCGTATTGTAGCTGTAAATATAGACAGGAGTGCCGAACTTGGCAACAATGTCCTTCACTGCCACATCTTCAGCATATAATTCTCCTTTTTTATAATTGAAAAGATGCATATAACGCCCCTTACCCGGTTGATTTTTTATATGTTTTTTTAACATAATAACGGGGCTAATGTCAAAAGGCCGAGGTAAATATGTCAAGGCAATGCGGAAGTGTGCGGCCCACGTCCGTTGACAAAAAGCTGATACAAATAGTAAATTATTAATTGCTGAATTTCGGTTAAGCGTTTGTATTGCTGTTGAGGGCCGCTAGCTCAGTTGGTAGAGCAACGCCCTTTTAAGGCGTGGGTCGTTGGTTCGAATCCAACGCGGCTCACTTGAAGACCGTTACGAGCAATACGTTACGTGTGGTTATTTGATGTCCCCATCGTCTAGCCCGGCCTAGGACATCGCCCTTTCACGGCGGTAACAAGGGTTCGAATCCCTTTGGGGACGCTTGAAAATCCAGGGGGTTACAGAGATGTAACCCTTTTCTTTTTCTTCAAAGAGGCCCTAAACTTAAGGAAGTGCCTCCCGCCACTGCCTCACTGCAGTATGCTTTCCATAAAAGTGCGCCCGTATGCCATGGTCTCAATTCTCTCGTCACAGATGATGACCCTTCCGGTGTCACTCCTTGACCTTATCAGTCTGCCGAAACCCTGCTTGAATTTAAGCACTGCCCGTGGCAGCGAGTATTCATAAAATGCATTACCACCTCCCATTTCGATCTCCTCGGTCCGCGCTTTAGCAATAGGCTCCGTAGGTACTTCAAACGGGAGTTTTGCGATAATCAGGCACTTCAGTGAGTCTCCCTTCACATCCACGCCTTCCCAAAACGAGTCAAGGCCGAAAATGACACTGTTTTCACTCTCCCGCATTTTTTCGAGCATCAACCGGTTCGGCATCTCCCCCTGGACCATGGGATTCAGCCCCATATGAAGCAATGCTCCGTTAGCGATGGCCCATGCTGCCCGCATGCTCTCCCGTGATGTAAAAAGCACCAGGATGCCGCCGTCCTTCCTTGATGCCTCTTCAATAATGACGCCGGCAAGCTTTCCGGCGCTGCCCGGCTGCTTGAGATTGATTCCCTTTTTAACATGCACTGCAATCTGTTTCCTGAGATCAAAAGGAGATGGGACCGACAGTGTTTCAGCGCCCTCAAGTCCGAGCACTTTGGTCACAAACCCGAAATCCCCGGCAACCGAAAGCGTGGCTGAAGCAAGGATGACCGACCGGTACTCAGGCAGAATGTGCCGCATTATGAAATCTTTCGGATACACCGGAGACATCCTGAGTGCAGTTCTTTTTTCTTCTACATCAGCCCAGCGGACAAAGCCATCCAATCCTTCGCTGAAGGCAACCATCCCTTCGGAGAATGCCTTTAGCTTTACTATCGATGCCTTGATCTCGAGCTCATCATCTTCCTGGAAAAGTCCTGTCGTGCAGCTTACCATATTCCCGATAAGTCTCTCTATGGCATCAGCAAGCCTTATCAAGTGGCCTTTCAGCTCAAATGTCCCTTTAATCGTCTCCCTGTGCTTCGCAGCATTTTTCACCTTTATCCAAAAAAGTCCCATTTCTGTCCTAAGCGATTCAACAGCCTGAAAGAGATCAGGTGTTTGTGAAAGAAGCCCCTTGTAAGAGCCTTTCTCGTCAAGTTTAAGCAGCCTGTTCATGATCATTTCGAATCCTCTGTTTGATAAAGTAAGGCCCGCCACATCAGAAAGAGCACTGTCAAGCGCATGCGCCTCGTCGATAATGAGGATATTCGCTTTGGGCAGCAGCCGCGCATCACGATCAAACAAAGCATTAATACCCACCAGGGCATGGTTCGCCACGATTATCTGTGCCTTGTCCCACAGCCCTCTTGCGGTAAAGTAGCAGCAACGGGAAAAAAAAGCGCACTGGCTGCCTTTGCATGCATCGGAATCAGAACAGACCTTGTCCCATATATGCACCCGTCTGAGCCCGTAATCTTCTATGTCCCCTGATCCTTTTTGGGAAGCCCACCTTACCAGTTCAGCGTATTCCTCATTTTCACGCTCATCCGAAGCCCTGAATGAATTAAGCCTCCTCAGGCAAAGATAATTGCTCCGGCCTTTTGCTATAGCATAGTCAAACGGTTTCAAGCCTGAAAGGAACCTCAGGTCTTTTGATACAATCTGCTCCTGAAGATTGATTGTCCTGGTAGAAATAACAGCCCTGGCGCCTGAGGCAAGCAGCGGAACAAGATAAGAGAATGTTTTGCCGGTACCGGTGCCCGCTTCTGCCAGAAGTGTGCCGCCCTTTTCAATCATCCCGGCGCAGGCTCGCATCATGTCCATTTGGGGCTGCCTGGGCTCATAATCTTTCAAGGCCGCAGCCACAATGTCCCCCAGAAACTTTTCAGCCACGTTGGCCAGTCCCTGAAAATTATCCGATTTCAATCCCGTTCCTTCCATTGTCCTTGGCCCTGTAAGGTCGTTACTAGTCTCTTTCATAGTTATATTATAAAATGATGGTATAGTAAAAAGTCATCATACCCGCTAACGGGTCCCAAGACAATCGGAGACTTTCCGGGGTGCGGGAGGCGGGTATCCAGAGCACAAGCAACTACCAGAAAAAACTGGATTCCCGTTTTCACCAACAGTAGGTGCTTTTAAGCACTGGAATGACGAAAAAAGGCTTTTGCAGACTTTTTGCGTGGTGCGAGAGAGGGGATTTGAACCATTATAGGGTATAAAAAGTAGTCGGACCATGAACTGACTGTATTTATTGCTATGCCTGTAAAATGGTGGTTTAGCCATTTTACGCTTTCTGGATTCCCCAAAAAAGAATAAAATTATAATATGCAACCAGATGCATATTATACTGCAGGTACCGAGACTCGAACTCGGACAGGTTGCCCCACCAGATCCTAAGTCTGGCGCGTCTGCCAATTCCGCCATACCTGCATCAAAAATAGTAACATATTGAATTCAACCGTTGCATTTCCTGGATTGTAGACGCTTCCTCAGTTTCATCTTTTAACGGCTGCATCGGGGGCTATAAGGATATTCATAGGTAATATTTTATGGCTGTGCGGTAGTCAATCTAAAAAAACCGGATGAAGAAAATCCAGATCGTGCAGTACCCAGTTGGATACAGATGGTGAAGGTCGCCATATGTACCTACTTTTATTGCGTGTTCCAGCGTTTGAGAACACCCATTCCGGCGTATCGCGGCATCTTTTCCGGAGCGCTGCAGATACCGTTTCCGTACCATTGCGGACAGTTCTTTTCACATCTAATTTCATTATAAGCGAATTGTTTTGATGCAGTTCTCTCTGGGGTTCACCCGACAAAACCAACGCCGCGGCCATCTCAGCGACAGTGTTGGTTTCCAAAAAAAACATGTCACAAGTGGCTTCCGATGTCCGGGTTGTAATCTTCGTTGGCCAGTTCATTTAAGAAAACTTAAGTACAGCCCACCAGTCCTCAAAATGTTGAGCAGGCACATGACCTTGTTTCAGAGTGAAATGCTCGTGGGGAGGGTCAGTGGTTTCGTGTCTGCCGCAACTTCAGATCGAAGCTCAAGAGTAGACCAGTATTGGGTGGCTATAAGGAATATTTTCACTGAACTTCCCGAACTTATTGAAATACCATGAATTTGAACTAACATTGTCAAATTCTCATCCCGCCGTCAACCTCTAGTATGCGTCCTGTAAAAAAGTCATTTCTTATGATAAACTGGACGGCCTGGGAGATCTCCTCTATATCGCCGAGCCTGCCCATCGGAATGGTCTGAATGATCCTGTTTAGCATCTCCGGTCTGATCGTTTGCAACATCTCGGTATCGATAAATCCGGGGGCGACGGCAGCAACTCTTATCCCGAACTTTGAAAGTTCTTTTGCCAACGCCACTGTCATCGCATCTACTGCGGCTTTGGAGGCAGAATAGTTCACTTGTCCCACATTGCCGCAGCGGCATATGGAGGAAATATTGATTATTGCACCTTTTACACCGTGCTTCACCATGTGGTAGGCAACCTCCCTTGAGCATAAGAATACGCCGGTGAGATTTATGTTAATAACCCTCTGCCAATTTTCATAAGGAAATTTCGTTATCTCATCCCCCTTTTTCTTGATAAAGAGGCAGTCTGCCGTTATTCCCGCGTTATTGATAAGTACTTCTGGAGGACCATACTCCTGGGTGTAATTTTCGACAAAGGCTTCCACCTCTTTCTCGTTGCTTACGTCAACCACCTTGCCCGGGATATCCGCCTCCTGTTTCAAAGCATCCATGTTCTCCTGGTGAAGACACAAGACATAAGGCTTGGCGCCGAGGGCCTTCAGGTCTAATGCGTATTTCCGTCCCAGCCCTCTTGAGCCGCCCGTAATAATTATGTTTTTGCCTGTGATGTCCATGACGTTCCTACCTTTTCGCAATATGCGTTCAGATTTACGAACTATTTTGACTTAAGGGATTGGCCTTTTTCTCGAACTGTTGTTCAAAATACTAACGGATCATGAGCAGGCTGATCGCAACTTCGCTGAAGTAGTTGCATCTATTCCCATCATCACAAGCAAAATCTATCAAATCTTTCCGCTTCGCACTGTTATCTGCTGCCTGCCTTGCATCACCTGGATTCATGACAGCCATAATTACTTCCTTTTCCGTCATTACTCCCTTGAACCTCCCGTCGTCTTCGAGGACAACAACCATATCCGCATGTTTCTCCCTCATCTTTTTTTCAGCCGCACGGATTGATTGCCTAGGCCGAATGGTAACGATATCCTTATGCATCAACTGACCTGCTATCATGTTCTCACCTCCTTAGCCAATCCCTGCCAAAATAGTTCAGAATCCCAGAATGACAAATAGATAACTCCTCGTTTTCAAGATATTCTCTCTTCAGGAAAAATCCAACGAAAGACTTTTTTAAGTCTTCCCACCCCCGAGCTCACCCGGTTGCATCAAAGAACTCTGCCCTTTTTCCCGTATTAACCTCCTTTCACTAAAAAACACTGGCCGAACATACCAAAGGGTTGCCCTTCGGCATCTCGGCCATCTTATCCATTTAAGACCCGCCGCTTTCCGTTCCTCCTCCGCAGAGGGTTAGGCTTTATCGGGGAAAAACGTCCTACCTAATTCAATAATATATAAGTTATCTAAAGTTGTCATTGATAAATATCAAGAAGCCTGGAAAAAAGTTCGACAGAAGAGGATAGACCGATTTTCTTGCTAGGGGGATTCCTGGAAAGCGAGTGCTGTTACTGAATTCAGCACTCCTTTGTAAGGCTTTGGCTATAGTTCAAAACGATCAGGTCCTTTTCCCTTTTGATGATTCCATCGCGCTCCAGTTGTTTCAAAAGACGACTTAGATGCTCCGGTGTGACAGCGATCATCTGGGCCAACTCCTTATGTTTCAAAGGGAAGTTGAGTTCGACCTGTTCCGTATAAACAGAAGGGTGGTTAATTTCCAGCATGATCTCATACAGCAGCCGCTTCAAACGGTCTATGGCAGGCAGACAGCCAAGGTTGCAGAATATTTTGCCGTAGATGTAAATCTCTTGGCTGAACATCCTGAGCATATGACTCGAGAACTCTCGATTTGTCTCTATGAGACTAAGGAACCTCTCTGGAGACATTTGCCTAATTTTGCAGTCTACCAGTGCGGTGCCGGTGAATGAGTACTTTTTACCCAAAAGCACGGCAGGCGCCCCTATGATCCAATGACGGCGGCGGAGGCCAGCAATGACCTCACGCCCCGACGTTTCCATGCGGGACAGTTTTACCAGTCCGTATTCGATAAAATAGACCGCCCTAGCAGGTCTATCCTGCAGCATTATTTCTGTGAGCGCCGGATATTCCCTGGGAGTGCCCCAGCCGTACGCACCAAAAGCAGCCTTAGCAAAAAAGGACTCGAAGGAGACATCGGTCTTCACGTAACTTCCATTGGGCGAATCTATTGCCATGGGATACCCCCTGAGTAAATTCTATCCGAAAAGATCCTCATTTGTAAGAATCTTTTACGCAGGGAGCAAAATAGTTAGACTTTGGGGAATATTTTTCTCATGGTTGCAGATTTCCAACTCTAATCATTACTTATTCTTTCAGCCTCCTCATGCGTACGAGGGAAAACCTGATGTACAGGAAGAAAAAGTTGTATTGTTGATCCGTGTCCCTTAAATGCGGACTTTAAGTAGTTATCTGAAGGTCACCGTAATATTAGTTGTCTTTAAACCTGTTGCTAGTTTGAATCAGCTTTTCTTCCGGCGCAATTCTCAGGTTTTCACTATGTTTTTCTGCGGTCGGCGATTGCGGCTCGTCCTGCCCCTTAGCAGTTTCCGTAACATTACGTGGACTCATAACATGAGGCGCTGTAACAACTCTTTCTTTGTCATGTGCAATCTTGTTTTCAAGATAATTAATTCGGGCCTTCAACTCGGCAATGGCATTATCATGGTCATTAAGCCTGCTGACTACCGTCTGAAATCCGGCTGTTACGGACCTGTTTACAGCACCAATATTGGATATAATCTGGTGTCTTATGTTTTCTGCGGCCTCATGAAAAGAAGATTGCATGAAAAGAAAAGCATAAGCACCGCCAAAAATAGCAAGCATAACAATAGAGAATAGCCATTTGAATCTTCTGGTCATTTTCATTTGCAGGTCACTCTCAAACACCATGTCTGTTTTTACGATAAAAGGATTAACTCCGAAATGAACCCACTCCCCGGTCTAAAGACCGGGGTTTCAGGCCTCTGGCATAATCTGACATGCCCTTTGCTATTTTTGTTCCTTTATATATTTAGCCATTATTGCTTCCTCTACTTTAACTACTGTTTCGGCAAAATAGCCGTCTGCCCAGAAGCTGTCTCCCCACAGAAATTCTTCCAACTCTGGGAACTCCGCTCTGATCACCTTGCTGGTTCCGCCTTTTAACCTTTTTACAACATCAGCTACACTTTCTCGTGGCCATATCTGAATCAGAATGTGCACATGATCCTCTTGCACATTCATTTCTGAAAGCAACCATCTATTTACTTTGCACGCCTCGTACAACAATTGTTTAATTCTTGCGGCTATTTTGCCTCGGAGAACCCTTTTCCTGTACTTCGGTATCCATACCAAGTGCAAGCGTATTCGATGTTTTGTATGGGTGCCTGTCCAATATCCGGGCATACCAGATTATGCCAAAAGGCACCTCCGCTCCGCCACAGGGCTCCGCTCCGGGCGGCCATTCACCCCCAGGTTAAAACCTGGGGTTCACTGGCCGTTACATATTGACCCTCTGATATCCATGTGAAATAAGCTCTGAGCGAATGATCAAGTCATCGTACTTATCAGCCGGAACTATCCCGGAGTTAGTGACAAATCCGTCTTTATTGGTAATGATAAATTCGACGCTGTCGTTATGTCTTCTTTCGTAAAGCTTTTTCGGTTTTGCCATCTTTGGCAATAACCCTTTATCCAGGTCAACAACTTTGCCGGTGTCTCCAGCCCCAACGGTGAGGCCTATTGCATTGTCCATCCCATGACCTCCAGACAGTTAATTGCGTATTGTCAAAAATTAACCACAGAGCATACAAATGCGTATATGCGTCGATGGGTATACGCGAATGTCTACAGGACGCTCATCGGAATATGCAATCGAGGTCTTGCCATTCGCCTGCGTATACCTCTTTCCCTATCTGTTTACAAGCGTACTCCGCATACAGTTGCGGCAGTCTTAAACTGTGATGTGCAGGAAGTACCTATCCGTCAATATTTGGGGGCGAAGACGAGTCGTTTCCTGCCCAGGCGTCAAGAGTGTTCGAGAATAGGCAGCAACAGAATGACTGCGTCAAGACTTCTTAAGGCAAAAAAACAAAAGACGCTGCCGCGCTTTGCTCGTTTGGCTGCCAGAAATGTGCTTTTTGAGCATACTAAGATTTAATATTTCATCTGTTGTCTAATATTTTATTGATGCGTTTGGACATATTAATGTGAAAAATATGCCAAAAATAAAAATTTATTATGTGGCAACCTCTTATACTAAGTTTCCAAACGGGCAGGTTGTAATGGAATAGATAGCACTCATCAAAAAGGGGAGAAGAATTAGCAGCCAGGAGGTAAGCTGGTTAGGTCAGATAATATGCACTCAAAAAAAACAGCCGAGTTTTGTCTAAGATCAGCACTATGCCTTGCTTAGAGCATGGCAGACAATATGCCAACTGAATTTCATACCCTATAAGAACCCCTACAGGTTGCCCCGCCAGATCCTAAGTCTGGGGCGTCTGCCAGTTCCGCCACCCTCGCTTCATTAATATGAGCTTACCGGCTCAGGCACTTCGAAAAACTCTTCGGGCAGTGCCACCTCCCCCTTTTGTGCCGGTCCAGTCATCTCAGGCTGTTCGCATGCCGGTATCTCTCCAGGAGGCCCTTCGGCCTGCATCTCGGAATGGACCTTAATAACAGCAGTTGATGCCGTTTGCATGATATGCACAAATTCACCCTTATAATCAATGACGCCAATTTCAACGGCATAATCGCTATCAGGGTTTATATTGATAAAAGATTCTCCTATTCTCCCCGATACAGGCGCATAAAAAAAGTTTTTCCCTTTCATATCAAGCACCTTAAGATTAAGGCTCCCTTTGTATTTCACCAGCCTCTCTTCGGAAACCGCCCAGTAGACATATATCCGCCCGGGGGTCACCTGCATTGACACGATCTTGTCCCCGCCGTATTCAGCAGGCAAAGGAGGCAGCACCAACTCCGGGGGCGGCTTCACCGCTGCTGCTGTGGAATCGATGAGTGGACTTTTCTTCGGCGGCGACTTCAGCAACACATTTTTTTGTTTTGCAGTTTGTGCCTTTTTCAAAGATTTTTTTATTACCTGGTTCCCTGCCGCCTTGTGCGCGATGCTCTTTTTATCTCCAGCCTTCCCGGGCGGGGCCTTCTTTGCCGGCTTTGGGGATTTCGCCGCAGATTTCTTCTTTAAAGAAAGAACTTTTACCAAATCCTCTTTCTTCCAGTCTCCCTTAACGGCAATGCCTGCCCTCCTTGCCATTGTCCGTAATTCGCGAACAGTCTTTTCTCTAAGGTCCTGCATTGCCATATATCCCCCTGTCCGGTCAGTCCCTTACCCGCATGCGCTCAGTCGGATGCAAAAGGACACTATAAAGAACCGACGCATTTCCCGGAATCCGGCGAGTTATTATATAATAAATTGTACAAATCCAGCTATATACCTGCAGCTTGCGGCAGTGGTACAGTTTTTTTTGCTCCGGATCGATTAGTCTTTCGATTCAGGTCACCGGCATGTATTGAAAATAGCTTGTGAACGCATTGACTTGGATGCCCTCGTAATGGTAGCCTAAAAATAGTGACTGAAACAACTAACGGTTTTTTTGTATCAATACATAATCCACAGAATGCGTATGATTTCACAAAATCGAAAATACAAAAATTCAATGCGCACAACCTTTGGATAACTCATTAAAGTGCAAAAAGCTTTTGAGGAGAATTAAACATGTTCCGTAACCAACGTTTATCAAATGAAAAGGGATTTACGCTCGTAGAGTTGCTTGTCGTCCTTGTGATTTTGGGGCTTTTGGCAGCACTGGTAGGTCCCCAGCTTTTCCCAAAACTGGGCAAGGGTAAACAGTCTGCGGCAAAAGCCCAGATAGAGCTGTTTGGACAGGCGCTCGACCAGTACCGGCTGGATGTCGGGAACTACCCCACCTCACAAGAGGGCCTGGCTGCCCTGGTAACCAATCCCGGTAATGATAAATGGGAGGGGCCGTATCTTAAAAAGGGGTTGCCGAACGATCCCTGGGGAAGGCCATACATTTACACTTGCCCTGGCACTCATGGTGAATACGATATTGTTTCTTATGGCAGAGACGGCAATCCCGGCGGCGAGGGCGAAGACAAGGATGTTGTAAGTTGGGAATAGGTTCGATTACTGCCGGTATTTAAAGGCGCTCAATGATAAAAGAGATACCCTATTTAAACCTGGAGGATATGCCGAAGGTCCCCTTTGTCTATAACGGCATATCCTCCAGGTTTATCCGCGAAAACAGGATAGTTCTCCTCGAATTCAAAAATAATATACTGAGCGTGGCGATGGCAAATCCCGAAGACAGATCAACCATCGATATGCTCAGGGTGGCAACATCCGCAGATATAAAAGTCTACGGTGTCGATGCCGCCGTGCTCGAAGAATACTCGTCCAAATTTTACGGGCAGGAATCTCAGAACATAAACAAGCTTATCGAGGAGATCGGCGACAAGAGCGGACTTGAGTTCCTCAGGGATGATGAGGAGGACATCGGTCATCTTAAAGACCTCGCCTCCGAGGCCCCTATAATCAAATTGGTCAACATGGTGATTGTAAGGGCTGTTGAAAACAGGGCCAGCGACATACACATCGAACCTTTTGAGGATGAACTGAAAGTCAGGTACCGCATCGATGGTATACTTCATGATATAGAGGCGGTACCCAAAAGGCTGCAGGCGGCTATCATATCGAGAATAAAGCTTACAGCAAAGCTGAATATTGCGGAGCGGAGATTGCCGCAGGACGGCCGCATACGGCTTAAAGTCGGCGAAAAAGAGATCGATTTGCGCATATCCACCGTGCCTGTGCTGTACGGTGAAAGCGTGGTGATGAGGATCCTTGACAAAGAGAGTGTTGTCGTCGACCTTGAGCGTCTCGGCTTTTTCCCTGAAACGCTTCGCACTTTTGAGCAGCTGATCAGCAAGCCGAACGGCATCATACTGGTGACCGGACCAACCGGGAGCGGCAAGACCACAACGCTTTACGGAGCCCTTGACAAGATAAACTCCCCTGACAAAAAGATTATTACTGTTGAAGATCCGGTAGAATACCAGCTCAAGGGAATCAACCAGATACAGGTCAAGCCTCAAATAGGTCTGAATTTTTCAAACACTCTCCGGCACATTGTGCGGCAGGACCCTGATGTCATTATGATAGGAGAAACAAGAGACCTTGAAACAGCACAGATAGCCATACAGGCTGCCCTCACCGGTCATCTCGTATTCTCAACACTGCACACTAATGATGCCCCCAGCGCAATCACCAGGCTCCACGACATGGGAGTCGAGCGCTTTTTACTTTCTTCCACCCTTCGCGGCATTCTCGCCCAGAGACTTGTGCGGGCAATCTGTCCATCGTGCAAAGAGCTTGATACTACAGCGGCCCCGGCGGAGCGCAATACGATCCATACCCCAGGCGCTTACAAAGGCGAGGGATGTGAACAATGCGCCTTTACCGGCTACCGTGGGAGGATAGGCATATTTGAACTGATCGTGGTAGATGATGACTTGCGTAATATGATTATGCAGGATGTTGATTCAAACAAGATCAGGGAACTTGCGCGGCGCAACGGTATGAAGACGTTGCTCGAAGATGGGACAGAAAAGATAAAGGCCGGCTTAACTACTCTCGCTGAACTGCTCAGGGTAACGCAGGAGGGCTGATGGCGATTTTCTCCTACAAGGCGACATCCCGCGACGGTGCAATCACCGGAGGGTTTATCGAAGCGCTGGATGAAGCAGCAGCGCTTGATAGGCTCAAGTCCTCCGGAGTTATTCCGTTAAAGATACTAGCGCAGTCAGAAGTTAAAAAAAAACTCTTTTCCTTCCGCCGCTCCGCCGGGGCCGATCTCGGAATCTTTACCACTGAACTCTCTGCTCTGCTCGGAGCCGGTCTCCCGCTCGACAGGAGCCTGAGCATATTGTCTGAGATAGCCGGGGGCGGAGCGATGAAGCAGGTTGTGCAATCCATTGTCAAATCGATCCGCGAGGGGAGCTCTTTTTCTGATGCCCTGCAGCACCACCCCGACGTTTTTCCAAGACTTTATGTGAATATGGTACGGGCGGGTGAGGCAGGGGGCGTTGTAAATGTGGTACTCGATAAATTGACTGAATTTCTGGAGTCTTCCAAAGAATTAAAAGAGAGCATCGTTTCAGCGATGATCTATCCCGTGATACTGGTATTCACCGGCGGGGCATCAGTGGTGGTCCTCCTCACTTACGTGCTTCCCAAGTTTACTGTCATATTTAAAGAAATGGGGACCGCCCTGCCCCTCCCCACTCAGATTCTGCTGATCATAAGTGATATTTTAAAATCATACTGGTGGATCGCTGTATCAGCAGCGGCAGCGGCGTGGATTGTATTTAAGGGTTATATTAAATCCGCCAAAGGCAGATATAAATTCGATGCGGTGAAGCTCAAACTTTTGAGGGATATTATCACAAAAATCGAGACCGCCCGCTTTAGCAGGACACTGGGGACGCTCCTCCAGAGCGGGGTCCCGTTACTTCAGGCAATGTCTAATGCAAAAGATATAATAAGCAACCAGGTTATCGCCTCTTCCATCGATGCGGTATCCAAAGGCGCCAGGGAAGGCAAGGGGATAGCGGAGCCGCTTGCCGCCGCGCAGGTGTTTCCCCAGCTGGCGCTCTCGATGGTCAAGGTAGGGGAGGAAACCGGGCAACTGGATACAATGCTGCTGAAGGTCGCCGCTACATATGAGAAAAGCCTTAAAGCCTCGGTCAAACGGCTTATCAGCTTCATGGAACCTGCCATGATCCTGGGGATGGGCCTGGTGATCGGGTTTATAGTAATTTCAATGCTGATGGCGATATTCAGCATAACAGACCTTCCGTTTTAGCAAGGGGTTTCAGGTGGCAGGCTCAGATTACCCGTATATGAAAAAACAAGGTTTTACGCTCCTCGAAGTTATCATAGTGCTTCTTCTCATTTCGCTCATAATGGGGCTCTCGGCGGTTTTTTTTGCCAACACAATGCCCTCAAGCAAGTTTAGCGCTGCAGTCAGGGAACTGTCTGCAACGATCCGTTATGCCCGAACGCTTGCAATGATTGACGGCAAGGCCCAGACATTAAACATCGACCTGGATGCAAAAAGATACGGCATAGAAGGGCGCGGGTATAAAACCATCGATTCCGGGATAACGATAATGGTGCTCGATCCTTCTGCGGGCGAGGTGCGGAACGGAATATACCATCTTATATTTCAGGCGTCAGGCGGGGTGCAGGGAGGGACGATTGTTCTGGGCAGCGGGAAAAAGCGGACCGGTATTGAACTTGATCCGGTTGTGGGATCGGTTGTAATAAAATAAATGGATAGCGAGCGTATTACCTATGTGGTCGGGCACGGAGGTTAAGGGGCGAATAAGAATGAAAAATTCAGAAGCTGCCGGCTTTACGCTTCTTGAAATACTTGTGGCACTCGCCCTGCTTGGCATAGCGTTACTGGTTATCGTGCAGCTATTCTCCGCTAACCTGCGGGGCATAGCTGTCTCGGACGATTACGTCGTTGCTGTTGCAAGGGCAGAGTCCAGGATGAGGGAACTGCTCTACGATGATAATCTTTCCGAGAAGGACTGGAGCGAATTTACCGATGATGGATACCGGATAGATGTCTCGGTGAAAGAGGCGATCAAGGAAAGGACCGAAAACTTGCAGGTCAGACTTTTTGATATAGGACTCGCTGTTTCCTGGAGAAAAGGGGAACGCCAGAGGTTTGTCACCCTGAGGACCCTGAAAGTAATGAACAAGGCGCTATAAATGCCTGCAACAAACATAAGACTGAAGAAGGAACATGGCTTTACGCTCCTTGAATTGATGATATCCATAACTATGCTCGCCGTTATCCTTCTGATTGTAGGCACAGCCATGCGGCTTGGGTTGCGGTCGGTAGACTCCGGAGAAAAGAGGATAGCATCCCTGGAAAGATTCAGGGCCTCGCTAAATATCATTGGTGCCCATATACAATCAGAGCTGCCGGTCCCGATGCAGGAAACCGCCGGGAAGAGCATCGTCTTTCTGGGTGACAGCGAATCTATGCAATTCCCAAGCAGTTTTTCCCTGTGGGGCAATCAGCGGGGATATGTCACCGTGTCCTATAAGGTGGAGCCGGACCAGTGGGGGAAACAGGACCTGTATGTTGAAGAAAACGCCGCAGGCGTCAGAGACAAGGGACAGGTTAAGCTCTTTGAGTTCTTTGACAAGATTTATTTTGATTATTTCTACAAAAATCCCACGGAAGAAAAGGGCAATTGGGTCGAACAATGGACAACTACCGACTCCGTCTCTGTACCGGAGAAAATCCGTCTGCATCTTGTCACCGGAGACCGGGAAATGTCGTTTATCATCCCCGTGAAAGTCATCGACATTATAATGAGAAATACTGCTATTGCAGGGGCTAATGCAGAGGACCACCAGCGATAATGAAAAGGTATTATAGCTCATCCCGCACCCCGGGAAGCCTTCGACTTTGGAGAGTACCCGGCGCGCAAAAAGGCATGGCGTTAATTGTGGTCTTGTGGGTCCTGGCCATTCTGATGGTCACGGTGCTCTCTTTCTCTTTTGAGACGAGGACAGAAACACATGCTACCCTTGGGTTCAAGGATACAGCTGAAAGGAAGTTCCTGGCCGAGGCCGGTATTGAGCGGGCGATTGTCGAGATCCTTTATCGCAAACGAAATATATCTAATCCGATAACGCTTGAGGGGTCTGAAATCTGGAAGGCTGACGGTACCGTGTATAACGGGCAGTTGGGTAACGGGTCTTATACGGTAAGCATCATGGGAGAGACCGGCAAATTAGATATTAATAAGGCATCTGAGGTATTATTAAAAAACCTGCTTTTAAACGCCGGTGTCAAGGAGGATGCAGCCGATACAATTGTGGACTCTGTAATGGATTGGAAAGACCCCAGTGGCTTGACGCGCCTTCATGGCGCTGGAAACGACTATTATATGTCGCTGCCAATTCCATATAATGTTAAGGGTGGTGATTTTGATACGCTTGAGGAACTCTTGCTGGTAAAGGGAGTGACGCCTGCCCTGCTCTACGGAGATGGCAGTCAAAATGGTATTATTGATTTTCTGACCGTGAATGGCCTGTCGGGAATTAATCTCAATTATGCGCCGAAGGAGGTTTTAATGGCTATTCCAGGAATGTCTGCTGATACAGCTGATAATATAATCCAGTTCCGGAAAGATCAAATCATAAATAATGCCCCGGAGGCAATGGCGGGCGCCGATTTCCAGCCGATGGCCGCTTTTATCACTGCGGGAGAAGGAAATGTCTACACTATAGATGCTGTAGGGCACAAAGGAAACGAAAAAACAGGCTATCCTATCAGGGCCACGGTAATGATAGAAAGTGATAACAAGTACAGATATCTGTATTATAAAAGCCCCGCATACAAAGTACAATAAGAGAGAGATGGAAGCGATAAAAAAAATTACTTCATTCGTCTTTGACACAGCATCCGGAGCGCGGAAAATTACCCTCCCCTTAAGGAACGCGCTTACATTCAACGCCGCCGATGAGCGTATATCCTACAAAAAAGAGCTTTGTGTCGCCGTTGAAAAGACAGGCGTGTCCGTAGCATACGGTACGCGGTTCTTATCATCCTTATCGGTTAAGGGGATGAAGCATTACCCGTCAGCAGAGCATGCCTACCCTCAGCCAAAAGAAGTAGCCTCTTCGGTAGTATTGGCTATTAGAGAATTAGGCTCTGTTGGGGCCGGTATCACGCTAAGCATTCCTAAATCCTGGGCAGTCGTAAAAATCGCGGAATTTCCGGTAACGGTCAAGGAGAACATATCGGATGTCGTTACCTATGAGTTGGACCGGCTTGTACCTTTCAGCCCCGAAGAGGCTTTTTATGACTTCCTCATAACAGGCGAAACTCCTGAAAAGATTACTTTAGTGATTGCCGCCGTTAAGGCTGATCTGATCAAAGACTATTGTACGGCGCTTAAAGAGGATGGGCTCACTGTGGGCAGGGTCACTCTAAACCTCACGTCCATAGGGGCATTGTGCCGGTCCATGAGCAAAAAGAGAGATGCCCTCTTTATCGGGACCGATAGTGATGAATATGAGGGCGTACTGTTCCTTGACGGCTCCCTCGCCGGTGTTGCGACCGGCAGGTTTTCTGCTGATGACGATTCATCCAGAGCCGACATAATTTCGGCTGAGATGAGACCGCTTATTGATACTGCAAAAAGGCGTGATAATGCCCCTCGTTTGTTTGCCTTGCTGCGCGGCAAGCCCGCTTTAAAAGAAAGGCTCAGGACATCTCTTGCATTTCCGGTATCGCTTCTTGATGAGACTGATACCGGGCTCGGCAGCAGTTCCGGTCAAAAGGATATTCTTTATACGGCAGCAGGCGGGGTGATCGAATCGTTGCAGCCGGGGTACCAAAAGCTGAACCTGCTGTCAAGGGGCCTGCGTGAGAGAGCAAAGACACCTCTGGGATTGACCGCCGTGCTCGTGGTGCTTTTGATGGTCTTATGGATTGTATACCAGCTTGCGCCAATACAGGTTGAAACAAAACGACTCAGGGAAATTGAGCGCCAGATAAAACTCCGCAAAAGCGGAGTGAAGGATTGGGAAACGCTTAAAAACGAAATAGATGCCCTAAACAGTGAGATTGAAACAATCAACGGCTTTAAGGAAAACAGACCGATGACACTGACTATTCTCAAAGAGCTTACTGCGGTCCTCCCACATTCGGCATGGCTGACACGAGCAAGGATTGGTCAATCAACGGTCGATATCGAGGGCTATACAACAAGTTCTGCCTCCGAACTCCTGGCCAGGCTTGAGGCATCGAAACATTTGGGAAAGGCGGAATTTGCCTCTCCCACATTCAAGGATGTGCGCATGAAGGCAGACCGCTTTAACATAAAAATGGAAATAAGGGGAATCAAGGAAGGGAAAGGGGCTCCGCATAAAGATGAAAAAAAATAAGCTGCTGGTCCTGTCGATGCCGCTGATTACCATACTCTTCATTCTTGTTGTGTACCGTTACGGTTACCAGGGAATACATGCAGAGGTGGCCTCACTGAAAGAAGCCGAGGTATCCAAGGCCAAAACGCTTGCGAAGTATATGGCTATTTTTGCTGAAAAACCGGAGATGGAGAAACAGCTGGCCGCACTGAAAGAGGAGAGAAAGGCGGAAAACTTAAAGCTTATAGAAGGCCAGACTCCGTCAATTGCGGCAGCAGCTCTGCAGGAGACTGTAACCGGAATGATTACCGCCCGGGGCGGAAGCGTATCAAGCCAGCGGGTAGCGAAGCCTGAGACACTCGGTAAATTCACGCTGATAACTGTCAGCATGGATATAACACTGCCCGACGTACGGGCACTGGCAGATATTCTATATGCCATAGAGACACGGACCCCGTATCTTGTTGTAAAGGAACTTGATGTGCGGGTCTCTAATTTCAAAGAACCTAAAGCGCTGGCAGCCAAGCTGGATATATCGGCTCTTACAAACAGGAGATGACCATGGGTTACCTTTTGAGGAGCATCAATCTGCTCAATATACTACTGGCGGCAGCCGCAGTTGCTGCGGCACATTATATTGTTTTGCCACGTGTCAATAAGGACATGAATTTTCATCCTCCTGCGGTGAAGGCGGAGCAGGCGCAGGCTGAGGGCCAGAAACAAAAAGCCGAGAGTGAACCTGTCGTGCCGCCAATTGACTTCATGCTGATCGCCGACCAGAATCTCTTTAATCCGGAGAGGAAGATTCCCGTTGAGAAACCACAGGCCCCGCCGCTTCCGCCAAGACCGGAATTGGTGCTGTATGGTACCTTAATAACCGGTGACACGCGTGTCGCCTATGTTGAAGATTTAAAGTCTCCCATGACCACGCCCGGAAGGGGCAAGCGGATGAAGGTACTTACAATAGGAGATAAGGTGGGCGATTTTATGCTCAAAGAGATCGATCCTGACATGATTATTTTGGTAAGGGGAAGTGAAGTCATGACAGTCGATCTCGCAGATCCTAAAGGGAAGAGACAGAACTCGGCAGAAGTGCCTAAGCCTCGTGTAAATCCCAACCTTCGGCGATAACGGGTTGCACGTGTTGGCAGTGGGTCAGTTTGCTTTTGCCCTGTTTTCCGGTTACGTTACTGTGCGCTTTTGGAAGGCTCTTTGCTGCCGGTATCACCAGCCTCATGTGTGTTTTGCCCATCCGTTTTGATAAACTCATTGAGCTTCATATCCTTAGTGTCGCCTCTAAGCCTGTCAAGGTAATCCGTTGTTACCCTGCCGGCATCCTTCTGGTTTCGGATCACGTGAGGCGTAAGCAGGACTATGATTTCCGTTTTTGTACTTGTGTTATTAGTTGTCCCAAAGAGGTATCCCAGTACAGGAATACTGCTGAGAAACGGTATGCCTGATCTGTTTTTTTCCTTGTTGTCCTGTATAAGGCCTCCGATTACAATAGTCTGGCCGTCATTTGCCACAACGTTTGTTTGCGCCGCACGCTTTGTAAAGACAAACTGCTGAGTGCCCAATACAGTCTGCGTATTGGCCTCAGTCACCTCTTGCGACACTTCCAGGGAAACAATTCCGCTCTCATTGATCTGGGGCTTTACCTTCAGTATAGTGCCGACGTCCTGATACTGGATCGTCGACAGGATGTTGCCGGTTGTGGAGCTTGTGGCTACTGACGACATCTGCGAGGTGGCGATGGGGACCTGACTGCCGATCTGTATCTTTGCCTCAAGGTTATCGGCTGCGATTATATGGGGAGAGGCAAGTACGGTGACCAGATCATTCGAAGCAAGGGTATTAAGCAGCGCCTTCACATTTCCTGCAACATCAGTGGCCGCATACGAGAAACCCGGATACCCCGACGCCAAAGGAGTGGCATTCAGCAAATTCGAGTTTTGTCCTGTCTGCCCATTAAGGTCAATAGGTCTTGAAAAAGGCTTGGTTTTGATTTTTGTAGTGTTTGACAAGACCCATTCCAGGCCGAATTGAAAATCCTTTGTGAGTGTCACTTCCGCTATAAGCACTTCTATCATAACCTGGCGGGGAGGCGTGTCGAGTTTTTCAATAGTTTCTTCAATAAATTTATAATCATCGGGCGAAGCCAGGACAACCAGCGAGTTGGTGATCTCATCGGCGTACACTTTGGTCTCTTTAGATACTAACCCACCGGTCCCCGCGCTAAAACCAGTACCCTCTGTTTTAGGGGCTGTGGTCGAAGGCCCAGGAGCTGCACCAGGGGCCCCCGGGGCCTCAGGGATAAACCTGCCGGGCGCTGCTGGTCCGGCAGCTCCGGTGAATATTGACTGCAGAAGTGTTGCGATATGTTTTGCCTTCGTGTTTTGAAGAGGATAAACAAAAACCTGGGGTGTCGTGCCAGGTATTTCGCTGAGGGGAAGAATCTTGTAAAGTCCATGATCATCGACGAACCCGGCGCCGTCCATTTTGAGCAGTACCCCAATAAGCGGAAGCACCTCATCCTTCGAGACCGGAGTGATTGTTCTGAAATTGACCCTCCCTTTAATCTTCGGGTCGACCATATAGTTCACTTTAAGGATATCGCCAAAAACAGTTTGAATAACATCGAATACATCAGCGTCATCGAAATTGAAACTGACATCAGCTTTTTTTGCAGCTGCCGGCTGCCCGGTAGAGGGGGCTGCAGGAGAAACTTTCTCGGGCGGCGACTGAGAGAGCGGCTGGACGGGCGGCGGCGTAAGCGTCGGAGCCTGGACAGGGTTAGCCGGCTGGACGATGGGAGCTGTTATTGCCGGCTGCTCGTTTTTCGTCTCCTGTGCACACGGAGGTTCCGCTGAAGTAAAGAAAACGGCTGCGGACAAGGCGACAACAATGAGCCAAATGATATTGCCGATACGTCTGCGCAAAAAGGAAACCTCCCAGTATGCCTTGGCATAGTTCTATTTACTTAAACGCACGACAGCCGTGAAACATCCGCCATTTAGTATATCAAAAAAAAAACAAAAAAGCATAGAGCGAATTGTATGATTACGGCTACTCCAGCCCGAATTTCTTTATCTGATACCTGAAAGAGTCATAGCTCATCCTGAGTAGTTTTGCCGCAAGCGTCTTATTGTGACCGGTCTTATCAAGTGCCTGAACAAGCAGGCCTTTTTCAAAATCATCGAGCGACATCCCTTCTTCAGGGAGAACAAATCCCTTGCCTGCAACAGCGTTCGGTGAGGATTGCTTGCCGGAGAGCCAGTCCGGCAAGTGGACCGGCAGGATTTCCTCTACATTCTCGAGCACGACAAGCCTCTCAACAAGGTTCTTGATCTCCCGCACATTTCCCGGCCAGTCATATGCCGACATAAGAGCCAGGGCTTCGGGAGAGAAATCCTTGATCATCTTCTTATTGTACCGGGAGACAAAATGAGACAGGAAATATCTCGCAAGTAACGGCACATCATCTCTGCGCTCACGCAGCGGCGGCATGTGCAGATAAAAAGTGCTCACCCTGAAGAAAAGGTCCGTCCTGAACTCGCCGTTTTTAACTGCCTCGGAGATATTTTTGTTCGTCGTGGCCAGCACGGTCACATCTATAGGCATATCCTCCTTGCCGCCGATGCGCCGTATCGTCCGTTCCTCGAGCACCCTTAGCAGCTTACTTTGGAGACTCAGCTTCATTTCCCCTATCTCATCCAGCAGAATAGTACCCCCGTTTGCAAGCTCAAACACACCCTTCCGGTCGGTTTTGGCATCAGTAAAAGCGCCCCTCTCATAGCCGAAGAGTTCGCTCTCAAGTATGCTCTCGGGCAATGCAGCACAATTGACGCCTATGAAAGGCTCCCTTATCGCTGCGGCTCCGTCACCGAACATCTTCCGGTGTATATAGCGCGCCACTACTTCCTTGCCGGAGCCGTTCTCCCCGGTAATAAGGATGCTCGAAACATGCGCCTTCGCTATCTTCTCAATATTCTCTCTAAGCTCTCTTATGGCTGCTGACTCGCCGATCATGTCCCTTTCGAACATCTCGGAACTGACCTTTCGCAGATGCTCGACTTCATGCTCAAGTTGTATCTTCTCAAAGAGCTTGTGTATGACTATCTTAACTTCTTCAATATTAAAAGGTTTGGTAAAATAGTCGGCTGCGCCTAACTTCATTGCCCTGACAGCTGTCTCAGCGGTGTCGTCGGCGGTGAGCATGGCAATCTGAATAGCAGTTCCCTTGCTCTTCAGCTCCTTTAGTATATCGATGCCGCTCCGTCCGGGTAAATTCACATCAAGCAATACCACATCAGGGAACCACGACCTGATCTTATTTACAATGTCTTCCGTCGATGATTCCGACTGCACCTCATAGCCATCCTCCTCAAGTGCCCTTGTAAGGACCATACGTATAAGTTCATCGTCATCTATGATAAATATTCTTTTCTTCTTCATATCGTTCTTTCCTCCTCGATTTCCCTTACCGGAAGGCTCATGATAATAGAGGTCCCTTTCCCGGGACTGCTTTCTACCGAAACGCTCCCTCCATGCTGTTCGACAAGTCTTTTGACAATTGCCAGCCCCAAACCTGTGCCCTTGGGCTTAGTCGTAAAAAAGGGTTCGAAAATTTTGTTCAGCACAGTCTCGGGGAACCCTTTTCCTGTATCGGAAACAGTTATCCATATCGTATTGGAGGACGCATCATAGCTAGTTTGCAGTGTAATCATCCCTCCTTCCGGCATGGCATCAGCCGCATTGAGCAGAAGGTTTAGGAATACCTGTTGCAATTTGAGGGGATCAGCCATCGTCTTCGGCATCTGCTCAAACAGATCCTTTTTAACTGTTACCGCCTTCCCGTTGCTGGAAAAGACTGGGTGCCTGAGTGAAAAGGCAACTGTAGAATCAATAATCGCATTCACATCCACCAACGTGAATTGCGGAGCGGGCGGTCTTGCAAAATTGAGCATTTCCTTCATGAATGACTCGATGCGTATAGTGTCCTCAATAGCCTTCAGGAGGATCGTTCTGTCCGGCTCGCCCACGTTTAAATCTTTGAAAAGCAATTCCATTGAGGCCTTGATGCCGGCAAGCGGATTCTTGATCTCATGGGCAAGCCCTGCGGCAAGTTCTCCGCACATCTTCAGCTGCTCCGTCCGCTGCAGCATCCTCTCAGCCTGTTTTCTCTCCGAAATGTCCCTGTCAAAGGCAAGGATGTATTTCTTATGGTCCGACAGGTCCAGTAACCCGGCGCTTATTTCGACCGGGAAAATCGTTCCATCCTTTTTAACGTGGTTAATCTCGGCCTTGATCCACTCCCCCTTGAGCATCCTGCCTATACGGCATGCAACCTCTTTGGCAACGGCAGGGGTGTCCAAATCTCTAATATTAAGTGTGAGCAGTTCATCAACAGTATATCCATGCATTTCCGCCGAAGCCCTGTTTGCAGCCACGATTTTGCCGGCATCGGGACCTTCGGCCTCCAGGACAAAAATGCCATCTGCTGCGCTCTCAAACAGCATCCGGTACCGTTTTTCGCTCTCCTCTATCCTCTGCATATGCTCTTTAAGCGAAAGGGCCATGTCGTTGAATGACTCCGCCACTTCACCAAACTCATACTTCAATCCCACGATCTTGTAGTCCAGAGCGCCCTCCTTGATTCTCCGCGTCGCCTCCAAAAGAGTATTGACCGGCTTAGTCAAGCTCTGCACGAGAATAAAGGCAAACCCTATCACGAAGAACGGCCCTGTCCCGACAAGTATATAGAGCATGAGCTTGGTGCTCTTTATTTTCCAGAGGTTCGCCGATGTCTTTTCCTCAAGCTTGGCACTTGTGAGCGCTATCATGCCGTTTACGTTGTCGAGCAAATCCTCCCCTATGTTGAAGGCGTTGTCCTCCTCCTCCTGCAGTCTTTGCTCATCGGCGCTCAGCGTGATCACTTTGCTCATTGCTTCCTGGTACCGGTTGACCTTGTCCTGCATCTCCTTGAGCCGCTGAAAAACATCCGGTGAATGATGGCACATAGTACATACGGAAGCCACACGCTCCATATTCCTTACATCGGCCACGATGGCATCGATTCCGCGGGCGTGCCGCGTGTTTTTCAGGCTCAGGTCGGCCTGTACCCTCTTAATTTCTATCAGCAGGTGCTCCCTCAGGATTTCAACCTGATGGAGCTTTATCAGGTTATCCAGTGTAGCCGTTGTACTTGCAATGGTGATAATTACATAGATGCCGCTAAGGAGAAAAACAGCTGAAAAAATGCTCGAAAATATTATGATTTTTTTCTTCATTAGTCGTTTATATAGTCATAGGCGGAAAGATTAAGATGTATGGTCTCCGCATATTTTAACACAGGCAAGTAATCATCATCTTTTGTCTCTATGAACCGTCGCACCCCTAACTCCCTGAGAATCATCCTGCCTTCGGGGGTATTATGCATGTTCAGGAGTGTCTCCTTCAGTTGGGTCTTTATTTCAGGATTGAGGTCGCGCCTCACCGCGAGGCCATTTTCAGGCACTCTTGGAGAGGTATCAAGAATGCGTAATTCTTCGTTTATTCTTGGATCGCTGCGTGCTATTCTCTCATACACAGTGTTTTTTGCCGCTCCAATGTCAGCCCTTTTATCGAGCACATCATAAATAGCATCCTCATGGTTGCCCGCAAAATAGGTCTCTTTCAGAAATGTCTTGTAATTCCTGATGCCATGCTGCCTAAAATAGACAAGCGGCAGGAGATAACCAGCTGTCGTAGCTTTATCAACAAAAACAAACCGTTTGCCCAGCATGTCCTGAGATGTTTTGATACCGCTGTCCTTCCTCACGAAGATCAGACCGTAATAGGTAGAGGTCCCGTCGACGCTTTCAGGTCTTGCAAGCACCTCGACGCCCAGTTTCGCATGGGCCAGTACATATGTAAAGCTGCCGAAAAAAGCGCCATCGAATTTTCCACTACTGAAATTTTTTATCAGGTCCCCATATTGCGGCAGGACTTTAAGATCAACCTTTATCCCGATGACCTTTGAGAGATAGCCGGTCAGGGGCTCATACCTCTCCACCTGTCTGAATATATTTTGCTCTGGAACAAGCCCTATAACCAGGGGTTGTGCAACGTTCGGCGCATTGTGCGGCAAGGTCTTCAAGGGCAGTTTGTTTTCATTACGCCCGCAACCAGCCGAGGCAGCGGCAATAAAGGCCAGCGCGAGCAATATCTTCTTCATATGTCACCCCTCCGGTTCTTACTTCCCACCTTGATTAAGGAGAAGAACGGGGGGGATTATAAAGCAATTGCTTATCGAATCTCTTTCCCTCAGATGAATCCCTCCACCATGTATATTAACATAAACAAACACCATAAATAACAAGTATGTTACCCTTTTAACAGGGCAAACGAACTATATGGCAGTAGAGCATATTTCACGTCATGCCCGAAGGTTTGAAGCGGGAATGATGACGGCTTTTAAGGGACTTCATTGCAATATTGGCTCGCTATCCATATTAATTGAACCTCCCGCATATCTGCCAAAACTATATTGTCTTCACTGTCATGGTGGTTTTTGACAGTGCACGATAGGGTATAATATTTAACAGGGCGTATCACGCTGCGCCATAACGCTTTACGCTGTAAAGTTTATTACGAGGAGGCCTTATGACTGATACTCTGTATGACGTGATTATAATCGGGGGGGGGCCGGCCGGTCTCAGCGCCGCACAATATGCATCGCGTGCAAAAATGAGAACTGTCGTCCTGGACAAATCGGCGACCGCAGGCGCGTTGGCTTACGCAAGCCTGGTAGAGAATTATCCGGGCCTGTCATCAGCTATTTCCGGCAAGGACTTACTCGATCAGTTCCGTAAACAGGCCCTGGCTTTTGGTGCAGAATATATAGAAGCCCAGGTTATCGGTGTCTATCTGGGCGGCGAAGTAAAAGAAGTCTTCACGATGGACAAGACGTATCATGGCAAAACCGTTATAATAGCCACGGGGTCCATGGGAAGGAAGGCGTCAATCCGGGGGGAGGCTGATTTTCTTGGCAGGGGTGTAAGTTACTGCGCGATCTGTGACGCGGCCTTTTACAGGGGTAAGGACGTCTGCGTCATCGGTGATTCTGAAGAAGCAGTAAAGGAAGCGGGACTTTTAACGCGCTTTGCCGAAACAGTGTATCTTATAGCTCCATCACAAAAACTAAGAGTGACAGCCGACGATCCGGACCTCGCCATCCCTAATCTGAAGGTAATTACCGGGCATACAGTCACAGCGATCGAGGGCGGCGAGGTTGTAGAGAGAATACAGCTCAAAGATTTAAACGGTACAGAGAGCGAGCTCGAACTGTCAGGCGTATTTGTGTATCTCCACGGAAGCAAGCCTATAATAGACTTCCTCCAAGGCTCATTAGAGATATCCGAAGACGAATGCGTAATAACCAATACCATGAAAGAGACCCTCCTGCCGGGTGTATTCAGTGCCGGCGACGTCACCTGCTCGGAAGTCAGGCAGGTAGTTGTGGCTGCTGCCCAGGGATGCCTTGCAGGGCTTTCTGCCGAAAAGTATATTTTCCACCGCAAGCGGAGAAAATACGACTGGCATGGGTAGGAAATACAGGCAATAGGTAATGGGCAAAAATGAAAAAAGGCAATAAATAAAGAGAGGCGATAGGCAAATGGACAACAAAAACATGGCCGCAATCAATGATGATCTGAAATCAATGGTGCTCGATTATATGGAAAAGGGGTTCCTTGAAAACATAATTGACATGCTCAGGCATGATGAATCTCTCTATCCGCTCGTCATTGATATGATCAGGGATGACAGGATGCGGGTACGTTTAGGCGCAACCGCACTGGTCGAGGAAATGGTGCGCAACAACCCGGAGACTCCCGATCCGATCATACAGCTTATTCCCTCAATAGCAAAACTGTTGCAGGACAAAAGCCCTACTATGCGCGGCGATGCTGCAAACCTGCTCAATATCATAGGTCATAAGGATGCCCTTCCGTTCCTGCTTGATGCTCTTGATGATAAGGACGCGAATGTCAGGGAAATTGTCGAAGAGGCGGTCAGAAATATTTAAGCATGGGTAAAGATATACACCAAAATTCTTCACTGGGCAAAATATAATCACGGTGTCTGATATGGCGACCATACTTATAGTAGACGATGAAGAAATCGTAAGATTTGCTCTTTCCGTGAAGCTGAAAGAACACGGCTTTTCAGTGATGGAGGCATGCAACGGCAGGGACGCAGTTGATATATGCATGAAAAAGGATATCGACGCGGTTCTGCTTGATTTGAAGATGCCTGAGATGGACGGCATTGAAACCCTGCAGGAACTGAAAGGACATAATAATGATGTGCCGGTCATCATTGTAACGGCATATGGCGATATCCCGACAGCCGTGCAAGCGATCAAGCTTGGCGCTTACGATTTCGTTGAAAAGCCGCCGCAGATCAGCAAGCTCATTGTAACGCTGAACCGGGCAATCGAAAAGAGCGAACTTGAAAAAAAGATAAGGAACCTTGACTCCACATTGGAGTCTTCTTTTGAATGGCTGATGGGAAAAAGCAGTGCCATAAAAAGAGTGATAGCCCAGGTAAAGCAGGTGTCGGGCAGCGACTTTTCTATAATCCTTCAGGGTGAAACAGGAACCGGAAAGTCATTTCTCGCTAATGTAATCCATAACCTGAGCAGAAGGGCTGGAAAGGAGTTCGTGAAAGTCGACATCGGCGTCATACCCGAAAGCCTCGTTGAAAGTGAACTTTTCGGCCATGAAAAAGGCGCCTTCACTGGCGCCGACAGGAAGAAAAAAGGCTATTTCGAGGCTGCCCGGGAAGGGACTCTCTTCATCGATGAACTTCAGAATATGTCGCCGTATGTTCAGACCAAATTTCTAAGTGCTGTTGAAGACAGAAAGATATTCCCGCTCGGGAGCACCAGGCCGGTTGATATTAATGTCCGTATCATTGCTTCTACCAATAAGGATATGGAAAAGTCCATCAGGAATAAAGAGTTCAGGGAAGACCTCTTTTACCGGCTCGGCGAATTCATTATCACCATGCCGCCTTTAAGGGAACACGTAGATGACATTCCCTTCCTCGTCCGCAAATTTCTTATAGATGCTATAACGGAAACCAGGAAGCAGATAAAAGAGTTCGACGATGCCGCCATGACCTGCTTGTCCGGGTATCAATGGCCTGGTAATATACGGGAACTGAAAAATGTGATTAGACGGGCAGTCCTCCTCTCGAAAGACGGAGTTATCAAGCAAAGGGATATCAGGTTTCTGCTCAGGGAGGGCGAAAACCGCAATGAAAACCCTGCCCTTTTTCCCCTAAGGAATGCTGTTGTTGCTCTCGAGAAAAAGGCCATAAAAGAGGCCTTACATCTCAATAGCGGCAATAAGTCAAAGGCAGCGCTCATGCTGCAGATAGACTATAAAACCCTGCTGACAAAAATTAAATATTACACTATTAATTAAAATTAGGTAGTGGGTCAGTTTGTTTTTGCTCTGTATCACCACCTAAAATTATGGAATTTTTCCATAGGAAATGGAATTAATCCATTTCCATGCTATCTAACATTCCTCAGAAATCCCAATAAATCAAAAAGATAATACATTGTCCAGCCTGGCATGTACCTTGCTTTCTTATCAAATCAATAGCAGCAGTAAAAAAGGCAACCATAGGCAGCGCACAAAGGAGGACCAATGTTCTGTAACAAATCTTTTTCTGGATATGTAAAGAACATATCTTTGCTTATTATCTTAATTCTCTTTATCGGTTTAAATGCATGTTCAGGAGTGACAAGCGCCAGTGAAGACGCTAAAGGGGCTGCAGGGGCCGTAAACTTTATCATGGAGCCTTTTATCTTAAACCTTGCAAATCGTGGAGAGCCGAGATTCTTAAAAGTATCTTTAGCTCTTGAGCTTGCAAATGCCTCTTTAATGGAAAGGGCCAAAGCAAAACAAGCTCCGTTGAGAGATGCAATTATTGCTCTCATTTCGTCCAAGTCAGCAGATGAGTTTCTCAGCCAGGAAGGAAAAATGCAGTTTAAAGACGAAATAATCCTTATACTCAACCAGATATTAAAAAAAGAAGGTGCGGTAAAAAATGTTTATTTTACAGAACTGATAATGCAGTAATATCGCTAGGTACTTCAGTTAATAAAATACGGTGCCCCCACACCGTATTTATTAACTGAAGTACTTAGGCTTTACAAGAAACATGTAATGCAAGTGATCTGTATTGCGCATAAAAAGTCCGGAACCCTAAACCATTAGTTTCTCCATCAGCATTTGCTGGACGTTTTCGGCGCCGGCACGGATAGCGGCGGGTTCCAGCGGAAAAGCGTCACGTGTACCGATAATATTGCTTATGCCCCTGATCTCGGTGACAGGTATGTTGTTCAGGGCACAGATATGGGCTACAGCAGCGCCTTCCATGTTTTCGCATATTGCATTGAACCTCATCTCCATCTCTACAGCCCCGGATCGTGTGCCGGTACAGGTGGAAACACTGACAAAATTGCCCTTCGACTTGCTTCCTTTAAATGCTTCAGGGATAACAAGCGGGAATTTGTTGTAATATTCGTTACCGTTGAATGAAACAAGGGTAATCCCAAGCGCGTCAATTGTATGGAAGCCGCTTTCAGTCAGTATGCCTTCATCACCGTAGAATTCATTCTCTGCAACAGCCACATCGCCGATCTTCAAGCCGGAACCCGGATACGCTCCGGCAACCCCGATGCTATAGACATGGTTGGGTCCGAACCGTTCAAGAAGAAGGGTTGTCCCGTGCGCCGCATTGGTCTTACCCACGCCGCATATACATATAACAGCTCGAGTATTACCGTTGATCACACCTGAAAAGAAAGATTTATTCTGATGCGTCAGTGTCCTTTTTGCATCAAGGTTCCCAACCAGCAGATCTGCTTCGCCCGGAGTTGAAACAATGATCCCAGCTGTCAATGACATGCCCGCCCGCATACTCTAGCCTTATATGCCGGCTTCTTTTGCAGGCTCTTTTTCTTCGAGAACATACTTGACCTTCACGTCCATGTCCTTTCTAAGTGAGTTATAGACAGAGCAATACTTCTCATGCGACAGGGACACCGCCCTCTCGACTTTTTTGGGGTCGAGGTGCTTTCCGGCTATATGCAAAGTCATTTCAATTGCCTTGAAGTACTGCGGCGGAGTCGGGTTCCTCTCGCCGACAGTAGTGATTTTAAACTCTGCAATCTCCTCACGCATCTTCTTCAGAAACATTAACACATCAATCCCCATGCATCCGGCAAGGCTGAGGAGCAGAGCATCTGTCGGCTTGCAACCCCATTGTACGTTGGCATCAAACTCGATCTCATATCCTTCATTAGTCCTTCCAACAAAGATAAGGTCCTTGTCCCAGGTAAGAGTGGCCTTGACTACAGGGCTCACTTTTCCCTTGTAACCTATCAGCGATGCCTCCAGAGCATCTTTCTCGTTGCTACCCATTAACCTGTCCTCCCTGATAAAAGTTTACACGCTTATAAAGTTTATTGAATAAGTCACGCAGGAGTCAACTCATAAAAAGCAGGTAACAACGGCAATGGGCAATAGGCAATAGGTTAAGACTTAAAGAAACAGAAAGAAAATTTTATTTCTCCAACGTCTTATTACTTTTTACCTATTACCTATAGCCTATAGCCCATTGCCTAAGCCTATTGTTCGTTTTTGCACAAGCCTATATGGTAGAATTCAGACACATGAACAGTGCCAACCTGAAATTGACTGAAAATCCGGATCATATCCTATGAAAAAAATAACGACCGATTTCCTTGTCATCGGCAGCGGGGTTGCAGGTCTCAGGGCAGCCATAGAACTTGCCTCGTACGGCAACGTGCTTATAGTTACGAAAGATGTCCCCACCGAGAGCAGTACTGAATATGCGCAGGGCGGCGTTGCAGTCGCACTGAGTGATGAGGATGAAGTAGGCATTCACTTTGAAGATACGATAAAAGCGGGCGCGGGTCTATGCAAAGAGGCGGCGGTGCGGGTGCTCGTTGAAGAGGGTCCCAAGAGGATCTCCGAACTCATTGAGTGGGGCGCTGAATTTGACCGGGAGGGGACAAAGCTTGCTTTCACCATGGAGGCCGCCCATTCCCGCCGGCGGATCCTGCACTCACATGGCGATTCAACAGGGAAGGAACTGGAAAGGGTGCTTATCAGCAAAGCCAGGTCTAAAAAAAATATTGAAAGGCTTCCTTTCAGCACCGCTGTTGACCTCATTATTGAGAATGGAACGTGCAAAGGCGGATGTGCCATAAACGCGACTGATAGCTACTACATAGACGCTAAAGCGACCGTGCTTGCCACCGGAGGAGCTGGACAGATATTTTCGAGGACTACGAACCCTGCTGTGGCAACCGGCGACGGCATGGCAATTGCGTACCGGGCAGGAGCCATACTCGAAGATATGGAATTTGTTCAGTTTCATCCCACCGCGCTTTTTATACCTCCCGCCCCTCAATTTCTGCTCAGCGAGGCCATGCGGGGTGAAGGGGCGCTTTTAAAAAACATAAGAGGGGAACAGTTCATGAAGCATTACCATCCCGATGCGGAGCTTGCTCCACGGGACGTGGTATCAAGGGCGATCATATCCGAGATGACCGCTGCCGGAACTGACCATGTATACCTTGATCTCAGGCACCTGGACGGGAAATTCGTAAAAAGCCGCTTCCCGAGGATTTATTCCACCTGTCTTCAGTACGCGGTTGACATAACCAGCGATTTGGTCCCGGTTTCTCCGGCTGCACATTACTTCATGGGCGGGGTAAGGACAGACAACAACGGCTGCACGTCGGTGCGGGGGCTGTACGCGGCTGGTGAAGTCTCCTGCACCGGTGTCCACGGCGCCAACCGGCTTGCGAGCAACAGCCTTCTTGAGGGACTCGTGTACGGATACAGGGCGGGCAGGGCCGCAGCCCAGCAGCGTGCTGCTGCCGGCAGGAGACGGAAGGAATGGAATGCCGGGCCTGACTCGGGGTACCCGGAGTGCCGGAAGCTTCATGACCCACGCGAAGACAAGCTCCGGGATTCAGACAAAATACGAGACATTCTGAGGGAAATTATGTGGCAGGATACGGGGATCATAAGAAGCAAAACTTCGCTCGTAGAAGCACTGGAGCGTCTTTCCGAATGGAAATTTATTCTCGATATGGACTTTGCTTCAAGGAGAGATATCGAACTGAAGAACATGCTTACCGTTGCCTTAATCATTGCAGGAGCTGCATTAAGAAGAAAAGAAAGTATAGGCGCCCATTACCGCTCTGACTACCCGTCAAAAGGGGGGCATCGTCTGAAGCATAGCATCATTCGGGGAAAAGTGGTTAATGTTTAACAGTACGTGCTGCAAAAATGGAGTGTTTATGAGAAAAGCAAAAATTGTTTGCACTATCGGTCCCGCAACAAACACACACACAATGATTCGTTCCCTCATAAGGTGCGGCATGGATGTAGCACGGTTAAACTTCTCGCACGGCGATCATAAAACACACGGCGATGTCATATCCATCGTGCGGAGGGAATCCCGGAGGCAGAAAAAAGTCGTTGCCATACTGCAAGACCTACAGGGGATAAAGATACGGGTGGGCAACGTTGAAGGCGACGGGATATTCCTGAAGACAGGCCAGGAAATCTCTATTTCCGCCGGTAAAGACATTAGCACACCCCAAAGATTATTCATATCATACCCCGCCCTGCTTAAGGATGTTAAGGAAGGAGAGATGGTAGTCCTCGACGACGGCCTGATCAAGCTTTGCGTGCAGGACAAGTCGACAAAGGAGCTCAGGGCAAAGGTCGTGGAAGGCGGACTGCTGAAATCAAAAAAGGGCGTCAACCTCCCTGCATCAAAAACCTCACTGCACGCCTTTACCGAAAAAGACAGAAAAGACCTTCAGTTCGGACTGGCTGCGGGCGCAGATTACGTGGCTATTTCTTTTGTAAGGACACCGGACGATATCGAGCTTGTTTTGAAGTGGGCAAAAAGGCAGGGGCTAATTCTCCCCCCCTGATTGCCAAGATCGAAAAGCCCGAGGCCATAAATAACATAAACGGGATTATTGATATTGTCGACGGGATCATGGTGGCGAGAGGCGATCTCGGCGTTGAGATGCCTGCTGAAAAGGTACCGATGATCCAGAAGATGCTTATCGACCTTGCAAACAAAAGGGGCAAGCTGGTGATCACGGCCACGCAGATGCTTGAGTCAATGACGCAACATACACGCCCTACAAGGGCAGAGGCCTCCGATGTAGCCAACGCCGTCCTCGACGGGACCGATGCACTCATGCTGTCGGCTGAAACTGCATCAGGGGACTATCCCATTGAATCATTAAAAATGATGGATACCATAATCAGCTATACCGAAGAACACTTTTTCCACAAGATTCAATCTCCCTTTCAGCCCGGAGACCAGTTCCCGGAGGCCGTTTCAGACGGGGCCTGCAATGCAGCACGCGATATCGGGGCAAAGGCTATTGTGGTCTTCACCAACAAGGGGTTTACTGCCAGACTTCTTTCCAAGATTAAACCGAACGTTCCTGTCATCGCATTTACACCCGATGCGAAGGTATTGGGGCAAATGCCTCTTTACTGGGGCGTTACAGGGAGAATGATCAAGCGCGGAAGAAACGAGATCCTGGACACCGATTGCATGGCCGATATAGAAAAATCGTTGGTCAAGGATGGTATCGTTAACAAAGGTGACAGTATCGTCCTTGTTGCAAGTTCACCCTTCCTGGGGAAGACTAACATAATAAGACTCCACAAGCTGTAAACAAAAATCGGACTATTGCCTATCGCCTATTGCCTTGGTTACTTTTTTGTTTATTGAAAAAACGGAGAATATTCTTGTACTATTAAAAGCCATGGGCGTGCGAAAAGATAAAACTCCAAACCTTGAGAAGAAGCGGCTGGAAATAGATGCTATCGACTCGGGAATAGTGGAACTCTTAAACAGAAGAGCGAATCTGGCCGTCGATATAGCAAAAATAAAAAGAGAGGCCAAGCTTAAATTCCACTCACCGGAGCGTGAGAAGGCAATTATAAAATGCGTTACCTCATTAAACAAAGGACCTTTCCCAAATGACGCATTAAAAGTCATATTCAGGGAAATCATTTCGGCTTCGCTCTCCCTTGAGGAGCCGCTCAAAGTCGCCTATTTCGGACCAGGTGGGACATTCACCCACCTTGCGGCGCTCCGGCACTTCGGGCACTCAGCGCAGTATACACCGGTAGACAGCATCAAGGGGGTCTTTGATGCAGTTGAAGGGGGGAAAACGGATTACGGCCTCGTACCGATAGAGAATTCCAATGAAGGCGTTGTCAGTTCCACGCTTGATATGTTTATGGACTACGATCTGAAAATATCCTCGGAAGCACTGCTGGAAGTATCTCAGAATCTCTTGTCCCTGAGCGGCGATCGGAAAAAGGTGAAAAGGATATTTTCTCACCCGCAACCCATAGCACAGTGCAAGATATGGCTTGCGGCAAATATGCCCAACATTCCGCTCCATGAATCCGCAAGCACGGCAAAGGCTGCGGAGTTCGCATCAAAAAATCCCGATGCTGCCGCAATTGCGAGTGAAATGGCGGCCAGGCTGTACGACCTGCGGTTTATCGAAAAGCACATAGAAGACAGGAAAGACAATTATACGCGCTTTCTGGTCATAGCAAAAACATTCCCATCGAGGACCGGCAGGGACAAGACATCGATTTTGTGCTCGGTAAAAGATAAGCCTGGAGCGCTGTTTGAAGTGCTCCTTCCTTTCAGGGAAGCCGGATTAAACCTCTCAAAGATCGAATCCCGGCCATCGAAAAGAAAGGCGTGGGAATATATTTTCTTTGTGGATATGGAAGGACATATAGAGGACAAAAAAGTCAAAAAAGCACTGGACGACGTGCGAGAGAAGTCTCTTTACCTGAAACATTTAGGGTCTTATCCCGCAGATGACAGCATGGAAAAAGGATAAATAATGATAAAGCCGCGTGACTATGTCTCACGTATCAGGCCCTATGTCCCGGGCAAACCAATAGAAGAGCTTGAGCGCGAGCTTGGCCTTAAGGACTCTGTTAAGCTGGCATCCAATGAAAACCCCCTCGGTCCGTCACCAAAAGCACTGGATGCCGTCAGGGAATGCCTGAAGACCAACGGGGAACTGCACCGCTACCCGGACGGCAACGGCTATTATCTTAAAACCGCCCTGTCGGAAAAGTTATCTTCGCGCGGAGTGACTGTCAGCTCTGATGAGATAATACTTGGCAACGGATCGAACGAATTGATCGACATCGCAGTGAGGACATTTATGGGATACGGAGATGAGGCGGTCATGGCAGCACCCTCGTTTGTTGTCTATTCCATGTCCGTACAGTCTGCAAACGGGATTTCCATACAGGTGCCTCTTGCCGATTTCAGGCACGACCTCACAAAAATGGCTGATGCCGTTACCGGTAAAACAAAAATGGTCTTCATCGCAAACCCCAACAATCCTACCGGCACAATCAACAGAAAAGATGAGTTCGAGGAGTTCATGGACAGGGTCCCGGCGGGAGTGCTGGTAGTCGTTGATGAGGCATATTATGAATATGTCACTGACCCGGCATATCCGGATACCTTCAAGCACCTCCGCAGCGACAAAGACATTCTCATACTGAGGACATTCTCCAAAGCGTACGGGCTTGCAGGATTCAGAATAGGCTACGGGATTGCAAAAAAAGAGCTCCTTGCCGAACTCAACAGGATCAGGCTCCCGTTTAATACGACCTCGCTTTCACAAGTGGCTGCCCGGTATGCCCTCGATGACACGGGGCACCTTGAAAGATCCATTAGCATTAATGAGGAAGGGAAGCGGTTACTATACGGAGAACTCTCTTCTCTCAACCTGTCCTTTGTTCCTACTGAGGCAAACTTTATTTACCTGCGCTTGCCTGTCGACTCGGGCCCTCTATACAACTCACTGCTGCGTGAAGGCATCATAGTCAGGCCCATGGGAGCGAAAGAGGTAAGGGTAACTATAGGACTTCCGGAAGAAAACAGGCGTTTTATAAAAGCACTAAAAATGGCACTAGGCAATAGACAACAGGCAATGGGAAAATCTTATTCCGCTTCTTGACCTATCGCCAATAGCCTATACCGCGTTGCCTGTTACACAAACAAAGGAGAAAAATCCATGGACATTATAGTTCTTAAGCCTGATACTTCTGAAGAAGATATCAGACATATTATCAAAAAACTTGAGAGCAAAGGACTAAAGGGCAACGTAGTGCAGGGCACCGAGCGGACCATCGTCGGTGTCATCGGCGATACCTCAAAGGTAACTGAGGATGAAGAAGATGCGATCAGGGTAATGACCGGCGTTGAAAATATGGTGCGCATCACGAAGCCTTACAAGCTTGCAAGCCGTGACTTCAAAAAAGAAAACACTCAAATAACGGTGAAAGGAACCGTCATCGGCGGAAAAAAAATCCAGGTCATTGCCGGTCCCTGCGCGGTGGAGAGCAATACGATTCTTACGGACATTGCAGAAAAGGTAAGAGACGCCGGCGCCACATTCTTAAGGGGCGGCGCGTACAAGCCGAGAACATCCCCCTATTCCTTCCAAGGTCTGGGTGAGGAAGGCCTCAAATACCTTGCCGAGGCGAGCAAAAAAACAGGGCTCCCTGTCGTCACCGAAATTATGGACCCCCGTGATCTTGACAAAATTATTGAATACACCGATATTATCCAGATCGGTGCAAGGAACATGCAGAATTTCAGGCTCCTTCTTGAGGTAGGCTCAGTCAACAAGCCGGTGCTATTGAAACGCGGGCTCTCCTCTACTATTAAAGAATGGCTAATGTCCGCTGAATACATCATGTCCCGCGGCAACCATAATGTCCTGCTATGCGAACGGGGTATCAGGACGTTTGAGACTGCCACCAGAAATACACTTGACCTCAGCGCTGTGCCGGTCCTCAAGCAACTCACTCACCTGCCAGTTGTTGTCGATCCTAGTCACGGCGTCGGGAAATGGGACCTCGTTGCCCCTATGGCAAAAGCCGCAGTTGCAGCAGGAGCCGATGCACTTATCATTGAGGTCCATACAAACCCGGAAGAGGCATTTTCCGATGGAGAGCAATCTCTGCGGCCAGACTACTTTGCAAAACTCATGCAGGAATTAAAGCCAGTAGCCCAGGCAGTCGGAAGAGACATTTAAGCGCTGCTAAAAAGCATGGGGGTGGTGGTCAATGGGACGGGCAGATGTTGTAATAGCTGAAGCCAGAGGGTTCATGAAAAGCCGCGTGATTTTGACTGCGGCAGAACTGAACTTTTTCACCCGGCTCGATGAAAAACCATGCAGTGCCGGGGAACTGGCCAGGGAGAAGGGGCTTGACATCCGGGCCGCTACCAGAGTTCTGGACTGCCTGGTGACCTTCGGTCTGCTGGAAAAGCAGGACAGCGTCTATAAGCCGACAGAAAGCGGCGCGTTCTATTCATCGCTCCATCCTCAAACTGTCCTGCCGATGATCCTGCACATGAACCTCCTGTGGGACACATGGAGCAATCTCACGGAAGTTGTGAAGGAAGGGGGACATCCGGAACGCGATCCGGACATACAAATGGATGACGAAAGCTGGAAGTCTTTCATCGGCCGAGGCGGGGACACCTATACCTTCAAGGAAGTGAAAGAAGGGCTCGAAAGGGCAGGATTTACGAATGTGCAGCAGGTGCGGTACGGCGAGGGCATGGACTGTCTTGTGGCAGGACAAAAGCCGGCTTAACTCAAATTATCAGTAATATGCTCAACAAATTCTTCGGCTTGCTTCATAAAAGCAATCAACTCATTCACCGGTAAAGGCTGCGAGTATAAATAGCCCTGTATGAATTGGCAATTAAGATTTTTGAAGATGTTGAGCTGCTCCTGGTCTTCCACTCCCTCTACGATCATTTTCATTTCGAGGTTGTTTGCCGGTGCCAGGATTGATTTCAATATCTCCTGGGCCTGCTTGTCCCCCTGGATGTTCCTGGTAAATAAGGGGTCTATTTTAAATGCGTTTACCGGGAATTTGTGCAGATAGTTAAGAGACGAATATCCCGTTCCGAAGTCATCGAGGAATTATTTCCGGTGACTTCTGCAAAAAAGTTTGTGAAGGGTTGCACGGGGTCTCCGGGTTTGCTTCGGCTGAGCCTCGCAACTGCTCCACTCGAGAATTAAAAAAAATGGTATTCTTTATGAGAGGTCTTTGTTACTATGTCAAGGCTGGCAATCTTATCATTTGTACTATTTTTTCTGGCAACACTTTTTATTGCTCCCTCTTATGCCGAGAAACAATCCCTCGGAGACGAGAGTGTTATCGTTTGGTTTGACAGCCCACTTGAAAACTCAGCAAGGGAAGTCCTCAAGGTATATCCCGACATCCGAGTGGAGTTGATGACAGCCCTGGGATGGAGAACAGCTTTCCGTCCTGAAATCGTATTGATAAAAGACAGTGCCTCCTTCAGAAGAGTTGCCGACAGTGATCTTGTCACAGCTCTTGCGGTCCCTCAAAAAAATCTTATCATGATCGATTCCTCAAAACTGAACGCCCAACCTTTTACCCTTGAGACAACCCTGAAACATGAATTGTGCCACCTCGAGCTTCATCACCATATCGCTGAGAGTAACCTTCCGCGATGGTTTGATGAAGGGATATGTCAGTGGGTCACGGGAGGGTTCTCAGAGATCATGAATGAGAGCAACCATTCAATTCTCAGGGAGGCTGTTCTCTCAAACCGGCTTATAAGCATCGAAGGGTTAACCGAAAGATTTCCTACTGACGGCAGAGACCTCATTCTTGCCTATGACGAAAGCAAAAGCATTGTCGAATATATAGAAAAGCAGTTCGGCGCCTCAGGGGTACGAAAAATATTGGAGCAGATGAGCATGGGTGACAACCTGGAAAATGCAGTCCTCAAAAGTATTTTGATATCCCTCGATGACCTTGAGAAGCAATGGAAATCGTCTATCAGTGAAAAAGCCTCGTGGTTCTCCTATATCGGCAATAACCTTTACGAGATACTCTTTTTGTTCGCCGCCTTGATGTCGATATACGGATTTTTTGTGCTTCTTAAAAAGAAGAGAGAGTATAAGGACAAAGAAGATCTAGAAGAGGAGTGAATTTAGAATATCTTCAAAAGAGGTAATAGGGCAAACCCAAAACCATGTTGCGCACCTATGGAGATTAAGAAATTGCCTTAAAATTCTGCTGTTTGGTATAATTACAAGTTGCATAAGAGAAAGGCGGTGTAGCTCAGACGGTTAGAGCATGCGGCTCATATCCGCAGTGTCCGGGGTTCGATTCCCTGCACCGCCATTAACTCCCATCTAACTCCTTGTAAATCAACGAAACAAGTTTTTCTCTCATTGTCTGTTTTCCGATGTGGGCCACAAAGTGAGCCACAATTGGAGGCGGCACATGAGGCATCTTATCATCAGAAAAGGTGTTTTTTATTTCCGCATGAGAGTTCCCGCAGATGTTCAGGCTTTCTTTCCAAACAAGGAAATAAAGCAGACTTTGAAAACAAGGGATTTCAAAAATGCGTGCTTCCTTGTTAAATTATTAGCTGGTGAAGCTGATAAAATATTTTTCTCTATAAGGAGCGGGGTTTTGAGCCACGAGGAAATACAAAAACTGGTAAAAGAATATCTTAACAAGACAATAGATAACGATTATGTTCGGGATAGCAAATTTTTGCCTGAGGTGGACCCCATTGGTTGGACAGTTTGCCGGCTGATTTAAGGTGGAAGCCACCTGTCATCATGCCACCAGTTTTACTGGATAGCCTGCGCGTGGCAGATTCCAGTATGCCTCATGTGGTGTTTTGTCGTCAAGGCTGGAATGAGGCCGCTCCTCATTGTACAGCCTGATCCACTTCTCGATGCCATTCTTTGCTTCGCTGCCAGTTTCAAATGCGTTCAGATAAATGCACTCGTATTTCACTGAGCGCCATAGCCTCTCGATCATTACGTTATCCATCCATCTGCCTTTGCTGTCCATAGATATGTTTACATCTGCATCCTTGAGCACTTGCGTAAACTCAAGGCTCGTAAACTGACTGCCCTGATCAGTATTGAATATTTGCGGCTTGCCGTATTTGGCCAATGACTCTTGCAATGCTGCTATGCAGAACTCAGTATCAAGCGAGTTGCTGAGTCTCCAACTGAGGACTTTCCGACTGTACCAGTCCATTACCGCCACCAGATACAGAAAACCCTTTCTCATCGGTATATAAGTTATATCGGCGCACCAGACCTGGTTAGACGCCTGGATGTCTAATCCTTTGAGCAAATAAGGATAGACCTTATGCTCGGGGTGTGGTTTGCTCGTGTTGGGCTTCTGGTAGAGCGCCGCAAGCCCCATTTTCTGCATCAGCCGATGCGCTCGCTTCCGGTTGACTTTGTACCCCTGCCGGCGCAGGTACCTGGCCATCTGCCGGGCTCCGTAATACGGCGTCTCCAGAAACTGCTCGTCTATCAACCGCATGAGCGTCAAGTTTAATTCGCTCTCCCCGAGTGCTTCGTAATACCATGAGGAACGGCTGATCTCAAGCAAACTGCATTGCCTTGTAATGCTGAGCCCCGGATGCTCCGGTTCAATCATACTTTTCCTCCGTTCGCGGCTCATCGACCGAAGGCTTTCGCCAAAAAATCCTTCTCCACCGTTAATTGCCCAATCTTGGCATGCAGCTCTTTGATCTCCGACTCATGTGCGGCATCATTGCGATCAGCTTTATTCGCAAATACATCCGTAAGCCCCTCGATAGCCTGTTTCTTCCACTCGCTTACCTGATTGGGGTGGATGTTAAACCGTGCAGCGATCTCCGCGATGGTCACCTCTTCTTTGAGTGCTTCACGCGCCACCTTCGCCTTGAACTCTGCTGCATACCGTTTCCTTTTCGTCTTGCTCATCTCTGTGACCCCTCCGTCGTTCATCGTATATTTTACACCTTATACGACTGTCCGAATTCCGGGGGCCACCTCTGCAAGACTGTTTTATACAGCACTTTTATAAAGGATGTATGCACATAGAAATAGCGGGGATTCAATCCCCGCTATTTCTATGTGCATAAAAGAGTTGATTTTTTATTTTTACAGAGGTAGCATGCTTCAAAACATTTCTATGCCGATGGAGAGCGAAAGCCCCATCGCCAAAGCACACCCGTGCGACTAACTACCGGAACCTTCCGCAGTGGATACTATTCCCGAAAACGGCAATTAACACCGTTTTGCAAGCAATCATGCTTGAGTATCAACAGCGTTTTTATGTCATTAACGCTAATAATCAAAATGGCACAAGCGAAGATAGTATCAGAGTCGGCTTGAACATAAACAGACTTGTAGCCACCGGCGACGGTGAGCCCTTACTGGATTTACAAACAACGGAACACAGGAGCGATGCGACAGATGCCAAAAGGACTCTCAACAAAAAGCAACCTTGCCCGATGTATTGAATACGCCTCCGGAACATTGGCGGCAGGCATCGGCACGAGCTTACACGAAGCAAAAAAAACACATGGCGGACAAAGCCCGGTTATTCATTCCGACGGAACTTTTAGGACATATATGAAAATTACAGGCAATATTGTTGACTATTTAAAAAGGCATGGCATCAACCGCCTGGACAGAGTGACTCAACAATCCATTGTTAACTACTTTAACCATAGGATTAATTCAGGGGCCGCTCAAGAAACTTTAAAAAAGGAGATTTCAGCATCAAATAAATTTTTTCATGATGCTTTGGGACGAAAGGATTTATTAGTCGTGAACGGTGCTGAAATTTGGCGACGGGGAGAAAGCACTGGTGCGGGCAGATGTTTCCCGATGGACCGGGCAGAAAAAGTCATTGACGCAATGCGGGAACCAGTGAATAAAGCAATCGCGACCATTGGATACAACACATCGGCTCGTATAGCGGAAACACATAAAATAAGGATAGACGCTGAACGGGAGACAGTATCTCTAAAAGGTAAGGGCGGGAAGGAAAGGACGATTGACTATTCCGAAAGACCCGACAAATTTCTAAAAATCACAGAGGCAAAAGCCGTTATAGACGAACACTTAAAAATAAATTCGTGGCAAGCAATCCGGGAGCAAGCATATTCCGACCTTCACAGAGCAGAGAGAGCCTGCGGAGAAATCACACAGGGGTTTCATGGATTTAGAGCATCGTATATAGCAGAACGTTTTGAGGAACTATATAACCAATACATTGCGGACGGCAAAACCCATGAGCAGGCGGAGAAGCAGGCTGACTTAAAAACGGGCAGAGAAGCCGGCCATGAACGCCCCGGGACTACGAGGCATTACAGAGAAGCATAATGAAAACTTATGACATTTTCCTCGCCTGATTTGCAATACTAAAAAATCCCTTGACTCTTGCAAATCCGCACGGTAGCATGCCCCCACAATTCTATCAATTCCGTAAGTGGATATTGATTTTTACGCCTTCCGGCTAATTTGAATCGCATCCCAGCGATATAACATCTATCCATATAGAGGTGCGTCTATCAAAGCAGGCTTTGTCCTGCTTCACTATAAAATACCGTCCTTGACGGCCGTAAACATCATTATTCTATGAGGTGAGTTATGTCAAAGAAATTTGAAATGAAAATGGCAAAAGCTTGTTCATCGACTATAGCAAAGAAAGTGGTGAGGCACGAAGAAGGAAAAGAGCCGACAGCATCCCTCTGGTATGGTGGGCAACCACAACCTATGCAGTCAAATAAGGCACCGCCTGTATGGGGTGCCTTATCCCCTACCTATTACTAGATTGCTCATAAAATCTCAAGATTAATTTTAAAGTTTTATTTGCCTCCGGCTATGAAGCACGGGGACATTTTCTCTTAAGTAGTCAGGCCAACCAGAAACCGCTGTCTCCTTATTGATAATTTTTCCAGTTTTGTGTAGTCTTATGTGGTTGTATCCGAGAGTTAAAATATCAACAATATACGGGGGCTATGGTGAAAAAAATATTAATTGGAATTATATGTCTTATAGGATTGTCTGCTTCTTATACGTATGCTGGGAATCTGAAGGATGGCGCGGCGGCTTATGAAAAAGGGGATTATAAAACTGCTTACAGGCTTTTTTTGGTAGAGGCACAAAAAGGAGAAGCCGCGGCTCAATATAATTTAGGCATTATGTATTCCGATGGGCAGGGAGTACCGCAGAATTTAAAAGAGGCTTTTAAATGGTGGAGCCTTGCAGCGGAACAGGGATATGAACCGGCTCAAGAAAATTTAGGCATTATGTACAATGATGGAAAGGGAGTGCCGCAGGATCATAAGGAGGCTTTTAAATGGTTTAGCCTTGCGGCAGAAAAGGGAGATTCCCAGGCTCAAGAAAATATAGGCATGCTGTATTACAATGGGCAAGGAGTAGAACAGGATTATAAAGAGGCGTTGAAATGGTTAAAGCTTGCCGCAGAAAAGGGATACGCCGAAGCTCAAAATAATTTAGGTGTTATGTATCGAGATGGGCAAGGAGTATTGCAGGATTATAAAGAAGCGTTGAAATGGTTTAAGTCGGCGGCTAAAAAAGGATACGCTGACTCTCAATACGGTTTGGGCCTTATGTATGTCAAGGGGCAGGGAGTACCGCAGGATTATAAAGAGGCGGCTAAATGGTGGAAGCTTGCAGCGGAACATGGAGCTGCTGATGCTAAATGCAATCTTGCAAAAATGTATGCCACAGGATTAGGAGTGAGTAAGAATTTAAAAACGGCTAAAAAGTTAGAAAAAGAGGGCTTTGATGCGGGAGCTGAATTTTGTCAGCAAGTATGGGAGCAATATAATTTAGCGAACTACTAAGAGGAGGACTTATGATTCAAAAAATATTCATCGCAGTTATATGCCTTATTGGCTTGTCTTTTACTGCTTTATTTTTGCCGGAGGCACAGGCTCTGAGCAAGCAGGAAATGGACAGATGGAATGCCGGTTTTGTTCCGCCGCCGAGTGATGATCCGTGCGAAAATTTTGAACGTGGCTTAATAGCATCCGGCGGGATTGTAGGTGATGCGATGTTATTTAATAAAAGTATGAAGGATATAAAGTTAGCTACAGCGTTCTGGCAAAAATCCTGGGATTTATTTCATCAAGGTAAATCTTGTGAAGGCAGAGGGAAAAGAGAAGCGGATAATGATAGAGGCTGGTTATCCCACTTTTTAATGAAGGAAGGAGTAAAGCCGCAAAGTGATGATCCATGCGAAAATTTCTATTTAGGTCAGTTTATAGCAAAAGGGGAGCCCGGTCTCGACAAGAATGGAAAATGGGCACTAGAGTATTATCAAAAAGCCCTGCAATTATTCAAACAAGGCAAAAAATCTGCAGAAGGTTCAGACTGCGTTATCGTAACACAGAAGTCAGTTGAGACGAAAATACAAGAACAAAAGCAGGACATGAAAATAGAAGAAGATTTGGTAAAGGATCTCAGGCGGAAGGGAAAGGAAATCGACACGAACACTGTTGAATTTAAGATAGCGATACTAACTAAAAAGATCGCAGCAAATCCTAACAGTGAATCCGCTTATAACCTCTATTGGGAACGATCCTATGAGTACTGCATGTCAGGCGACGAAGATAGAGCATTACAGGACTTAGAAATAATATTGAAAATAGAGCAAAGAGCGGGCAACTTGGTTCTTGAGGATCGACTTAAGGAGAAGATAGAGGATAGAAAAAAATATGGTTGTGCTAAGAATACAAATTCCAAGTAAAGTTGGTAGTTGCTTAGGGCGATGTCTTGCACGACTATTGTTTCGGAGGAAATATAGAGAAAGAAAACAGACACGTATATTAATTTATTAACTGCTTCATAAACATAGCGACCTATTCTTATCGAACAAATTTTCTTACAGCATAATCTCGAGTCGCCTCAGCATCAACTTCCATCCTATCAAGCATATCCCCAAATTCATCTAGATCCTTAAATCTCTGTGATTGGTCAATATGCCGTGGCCACTTATCAAACATTAAACTATTCTTTTGAAAGTAATATGCTTTTAATGTCTGTGAATATCTGGACAAATGCTCACTTATTCCTTTTCCTACATAATATTGGTTAGCCCTGATAAGAGTCTCCAATTCATCGTCCAATTGCTGAGATTTTATCACTTCTTTTTTAATCATTTTTTCTATCTCAGCCACAGACTTTTGAGCACGACTATCCTTAAACATTTCATTCCAATCTTTTTTCATTTTGAGCCTGTTAATTCTTTCCAAAGATGCCCGAAGTTGGCCAGCAACACTCCAAAGTTGTCCAGCCTTTTCAACAGCAATCTGAGCATCAACAGATTTAGCTTTAAGCAAGGATTTTTTCTGTTCAAAGTGATAATTGACCGCAGCGGTTACAACAAGGACTACAATTGCAATTATGGCCTTATCGATCACCCAGAACCATAATGATTTGTGCCAGTCGGGTTTATCTTTTATCAGTCCCTCAAGTTTTTCCTTTTCTGCCATGTTATACATTCTCACATCTCTCTGAAAAAAACAACACTATTAACGTAATTAGGGGAATGAGCTGTCCTACAGGCAAAAGGCATCGAGGATATAAGTCTTTTGTGTTATCATATTCGTAGCTCTTATGTTGTTAGACGAAAGATGGAGGCAGGCTATGAAAACGTTCACCGCGGTAATAGAGAAATGTTCTGATACGGGGCTTTATGTAGGCTTCGTGCCGGGATTTCCGGGGGCACACTCACAAGCCGAAACGCTCGATGAATTAAATGAAAATCTTAGAGAGGTCATCGAGATGCTGTTAGAGGACGGTGAGCCGAAATTAGAAGGTGAGTTCATAGGCACGCAGAATGTGGTAGTTGCCTGATTATGGGCATAGTCCCGATCCTCAAGCCACGAGAAGTTATTGCTATTCTTGAGCGTCTTGGATTTCAAGAGGTACGGCAAAGAGGCTCTCACAAGCAGTACCGTCATCAAGACGGGCGATGCACAACGGTGCCCTTCCACTCGGGCAGGGACGTTTCCCCGATATTACTTCGTCAAATCGCAAAGGACATCGGGCTCACCATTGACGAATTTCTTCAGAAACGATAATCGACATGGACAAGGTAGTTATTTACTATCATAAGGATTCAGACACGATGGATATTTGGTTCGGCAACCCCGAAGATGAAGTCATATGCGAAGAGGTCGGAGAAGGCATAATTTTTAAGAAGGATAAGGATGGAAAGACAATAGGTATTGAAAAACTCTATGTCAGCAAGACGGTCGGCGTTGATAAGCCCTTGCCTGTAGAATTGGTAGTAGCATAGCCTCACCCCTAAAATATCCTGCCCCTAACCTTGACAATTTAGCCCCAGATATTTTAGGGTCTCAGTGAGCCACAAAATGGCACACAAATCGTTTTCGGAAAATTAGACTTTGAGACTGTAACATCTTGTATTACAATGAGTTATGCTGATATTGGCGGGCGTGAAGTCAGAGGGTTAGTTTCCCTGCACCGCCACTCATTTTTTCTGTTACTGTGCCCCATTGCTTGCCGCTCCGGCAAGCTTTTATTGCCTTTTACTAGCGGCAAACTTTTATTGCCCCCTTTTTTAATAAAAAAGGGCAATTTTTCACTAAATTTTGTGTAACTTTCGGCAAACTATTAGTGCCCCCTTTAAAGCGCCTCAGAAAGTGATTCTTACAGGAACCCGCAGGGCGGCGCGTGGCGATCATTATGCATGTTTGTACTGGTATCCAACAGGCAACAGCAACATGATACTGAAAAAGTAATCTGACCGACCCAGGCCGTCAGGTCCGTCGCCTGCAGCGAATTGTTAGGCAAGCCGCTGGATGCCATTACATATGAATGGTTATAGGGAAGTAGCAACAGGATCCCCCAAATTCAGCAAGGAACTAGAGTCCCGCTGGAATCTTCGTCCGCATCATTTTCTTTCGATTTAACCTACGCCCATCCACTATAAAGGTTCCATCGCCAATTGCGTGAACAGTTCTCTTCTCTTTTCGAAAAATTCGAATGGGGTCAGCCCTTGAATCGTGACGCGTGACGGATTCACATAGATAGTGGACCGCCGCATTGTCTATTCCGGTTTGAAACCGTCAGCCTTGAGTGACGTTGCTCCGGCGAGTAGGTAGGTGTGAGGATCAGATACGACAAGGTTTATCTTTTATAATCGTAAAAAGATGCATAGACTTAAGAATAATTCAGGACGGACACAGCGAAATCTCTGCTTTCTGTTTCGCATAAGTAGTGCTGAAGGCTCAAGCCCTTAACGCATATCCGAAGTCCCGTATGTAAGAGATCGCATTAATGCTATAATCTTGAAAATATGTTGGGACTTAGTGGACTGGCGAAAGAGAAAAGAAGTATCATGATCGGGGAAAAGATCATGAAGAATAGGCAATGAACAGGTGCGTGAGGAAAGGCATGACCCAAATTCACGTTGCCTGCGCTATTATAGAAAATAATGGTAAAGTGCTTGCCACACAACGCAGCTCTGCCATGAGCTTGCCGCTCAAGTGGGAGTTTCCCGGCGGGAAGATCGACCCCGGCGAATCTACGGAAGAGTGCCTGCGGCGTGAATTGGTAGAGGAACTAGGCATTTGTGTTTTTGTGGGGAAACCCCTCCCACATAGTACCTACCATTACCCGACGTTTGTAGTTACACTATATCCGTTCGTTTGTTCGATTGAGTCAGGAGAGATTGTTCTTCACGAACATTCTTCCATGGCCTGGCTATCACCGTTGGAACTGCACACCCTTGATTGGGCTGAGGCCGACTTGTCAGTTATCAAATCGTATCTGCAGAGTCTGCATTTATTTAGATGAAGCACTTTGCCCACGGCATATATGAAGAGCTTATTGATGAATACCTGCGAGATGCTCTTGCCCAGCATCCGGAACTGAGATCCGTTTTCGGCAAGATTGAACCTGATGAGCAGCCGGCACGGTATGCGTCATTCGTAGCAAAGGTACTTGAACAGGCTCTCCGCGAAGAATCTGACCCGGTGAGACGTCTGACACTTTGCAATCTTATTCATGAGTTGCAAGCTGAGATGCGTTCTGCCGATTCAGTTGATGTTCTTGTCTCATTCATAAAATGGTCTGGTCTGCGCCTTTTGATGCCGGCATTTGAGGATTTACGCGACCGCCATATCCCGGTTCGCCTGATCACCACCTCCTACATGGGGGCTTCCGATGCTCCTGCTGTGGAGTGGCTGGCCCGCATGCCTAACATAGAAGTACGTGTCTCCTACGATACCGAGCGAACTCGGCTTCATGCCAAGGCTTACCACTTCAGGCGCAACAGCGGATTCTCAACGGCCTATATTGGGTCAGCCAATATGTCCCACTCGGCTATTACCAGCGGGCTGGAATGGAATCTCAAGGTAACGGCGCAAGACATGGGGCATATCCTCGAAAAGTTCATTGTAGAGTTTGAGACCTACTGGAACAGTCGCGAGTTCGTACCTCTTGATCCCGAGAATCCGACTCTCTTTCGGACCGCCATAGATCGAGCACGCAATCCCCGTCGAAACGGTCCGGCAATCTTCTTTGATCTGCGTCCCCACCCGTTTCAGGAGCGCATCCTTGAGGCATTAGAACGGGAGCGCAGTGCCCATGACCGCTGGCGCAACTTGGTGATAGCAGCTACTGGTACCGGCAAGACAGTCGTTGCCGCCTTTGACTTCAAGCACTTCTTCGAGAAAAAACAAAGGCAGGTTCGGCTCCTTTACATAGCGCACCGACAGGAGATTCTCCAGCAGGCACAGGCGACCTTCAGTAATGTGCTGCGTGACCAAAACTTCGGTGACTTGCTGGTCGGGCCTTATCAGGCCAGCCGTCTCGAACATCTGTTTTGCTCTGTTGGGATGCTCACAAGCAGGCGTTTGTGGGAACAGGTAGGTAAAGATTTCTACGACTACATCGTGGTCGATGAGGCACATCACGGCGCAGCCGCCAGCTATAGGCCGATCTTCGATAACTTTACTCCGCAGATACTACTAGGTCTGACAGCCACACCAGAGCGGATGGACGGCGAGAACGTGGCGGCCGATTTCGGTAACCGCTTTGCTGCTGAGATACGCCTGCCTGAAGCATTGGATGAGAAGCTTCTCTGCCCCTTCCACTATTTTGGCGTTGCAGATCCGATTTCCCTCAATCAGGACCAATTCTGGCGCAATGGAAAGTATGATGCATCCTCTCTGGAAAACGTCTATGTTCTGGATCACTCCCGAGCAAAGCAACGCGTTGATGCCATTCTCGCGGCACTCAATCGCTATGAGCCTGATCTGAGTGCTGTTAAGGGGATCGGTTTTTGTGTCACCATAAAACATGCTGTCTTCATGGCTGAGCAGTTCACGCAGCGGGGGATACCATCCGGAGCCTTTGTTTCCGGTGTTGATGATGAGAGCTGTCATGAGTTGCTTGCTGACCTGAAGGCAGGCGTGCTCGTCTTCCTATTTACTGTCGACAAGCTGAGCGAAGGTGTTGATGTGCCCGAGGTGAACACCGTTTTGTTCCTCCGACCCACCGAGAGCCTGACCGTTTTCCTTCAGCAGTTGGGCCGGGGCTTGCGCCAGACACCGGGGAAGGATTGTCTCACCGTGCTCGATTTTGTCGGCCAGGCCCACCGACGTTACCGGATAGATGCCAAGCTCAAAGCTCTCCTGCCACGGCACCGCTACTCTATCGACAAAGAAGTGGAGTTAGATTTTCCCCATCTCCCGGCTGGCTGTTCGATGCAACTTGACCGTCTCTCCAAACAGTACGTTCTGGAGAATATCAGGGAAAACCTTGGGCGGTTGGCCGTTCAGGTGCCTGACCGACTCCAAACCTTCACCAGCGAGACCGGACAAGAGCTGACCTTTGGCAATTTCATTCGCTACCACGATTACGAGCCGGAAATATTGCTGGTCAGTGAGACTTGGTCGGGATGGAAAACCAAGGCACAGCTTGGACCTATACCCAATGACCCTGATCTGGCGAGGCTGAAGAAGACCCTAATACGAGCGGCATTTATCAACGGGCCGAAAGAAGCTACCTTGTTACGTGAGGTTCTTAGTGAAGTCTCCCGCAATTCTATTGCTGAGGCACTTGCCCTCGCTGGAGAGTCGGTCATGATGCTGTACTATCGGATATGGGGAGACAAAGGGAGCAATCTTGGCATAACCTCCCTGGAAGATGCCTTTCGCCGGCTCACTGCAAATCCTTCCATTCTGGCCGATCTCGGTGAAATTCTTAACTGGTCGCTTGAGACAACAGAGGTCAGCGGTCAGAAAGCAGATTTACCTTTTGCTTGTCCCCTGGAACTGCATGCCCAATATGGCATCAAGGAGATTCAGGCGGCCTTTGGACGGGCTAACATAGAGACGTCGGGACAAGCTGGTGTGGGCTCGTTTCATTTTCCGGAATTTAAGACCTATGCTCTGCTAATAACTTTTCAGAAGACCGAAAAGGAATTCTCGCCAAGCACCATGTATGCTGATTATCCGATTAGCAGGGAATTACTACACTGGGAGTCGCAATCGACGACATCGCAGCAGTCTGATACCGGGCAGAATCTCATTCACCATGTGGAGCGTGACTATACTATCTTAGTTTTTGCTCGAGACCAGAAAAAACGTAATGGGGTTACGGCACCATTTGTCTATCTTGGGCCTGTGGATCTAGTCAGATACGAGAGTGAGAGGCCGATTAAGATGGTTTGGAACTTACGGCATCCGATGACGGTTGAGATGTTTGAAGATAATCGGAGAGGTGGGTAACAATTACACGCATCTACCTTTCGGCAAGCAGGATTTTCATTTTCTTCGCGTTCTGTATGCCGGGTGATCCGTGGTTATTGAACATTACGAACACATCTTTTGCTTCGTGTGCGACTTTCGCAATGCATGATGTGACCTCATCCAGTTCCTTGTCCGAATATCGATATGCAAATCGTTCCGCGGTCGTTATCCCTGTTTTCAGCCAAGTTTCGCGGTTTCTCCCATGGAGCCGGAAGTAAGCGATCTCCGTGGTGGCTGCGGGTAAGAGCGGGACCGTCTCCAGGCTGCCATACTGCGGCTCATCTGCAGTAACATAAGTAAGCTTATGGTCTCTTAGGAACTTGAGAACCGACTCCCTTTTTGCCGGTTCGAGCCAGCTACCATGGCGGAATTCAACAGCAACGGGTAAGCCTTGGATCAATTGTGTCCGGTTCAGAATGTCCTCCTGATTTCCGGTGCTGTAATGGAACCACGGAGGGAACTGGAAGACAACAAGGCCAAGCTTGCCGTTGTCTTTGAGCGGTTTTAATGCTTCAGTGAATTCCTTGCCTATAGCGGCAAGAAGGGCGGGTTCTTTAATGTAAGTCTGCTCTGCATTGCGATCCCTTTCCGGCAACTCACCACGGAGGTCGTTCGGCAGGGTTTTCGGTGTTATGCCGTGGCCTGTGAGTGCGCCGTAAGCCTTGACATGGAAAATGAACTCATCTGGTGTCCGTGATGACCAAAGCGCCGCATTTTGAGGGCGGGGGATGGCATAATATGTCGAATCAACCTCTACAGTATCAAAATGGGATGCATAGTATCTGAGCCGCTCTTCAGCGCTTTTAACATCGGAAGGATAGAACTCGTGGCTTTCGATAAGTGCCTTTTCCGCCCATGAGCATGTGCCTGTATGGTATTTCATAGTGCCATTTTATTATGTAACCACATATCAAAAACTACAACCCTAGGCAAGCGTAACAGATCATAATTGAGACGACCGCCGGGCCACTTCCTACTCCATAGCGGAGTATTAGGATGGCCCGGCAAACGCCTACTGATTATTTTTTGCGGTTTTTTAATTCACCAGGAAATGCCGATGACTTTTTGCATCTCCTAATCTTATAAACAACAGTTACATCCCAACCGTCGCCGACTGCTTCTTTTACACTCATAATCCAGGTGCATGGTGGGAATTTGGCTTTGCGTAATTCTTCCGCAGTGGCCTGGCACAGAAGCTGCAATTCGTACCGTTGCGATTTGCTCTCATCTTTCTTTAATTCAATGAAGTCTTTTACTTTCACCTTGTTCACCTCCTTCTTTTTAAGTCTTTTTTTGCCTTGGCCAGCAGTGTTGCCTGGCGCACTGTTTATAAAAAACAGCATTCTGCTGCCATGCCCTGACTGCCAAAAATAACAAAAGGCAGCCATCCAGGTGCATTCACGCCCACCCGTAAAAATGACTGCCTTTGAAAAAGGCTAATCCTTAAATCTTTTTACAACTTCAACTTTAATACTTACACAAAATAAAAAGCGTAAAGCAAATTTCACTATTCCTTCTATACACCTCACCGTGGAGGCCCATGTTTTTACGGGTTTGTCGACGTTTTTTGCACCTCAAAGAAAAGTAAGAATATTCATACCTTCCCAATCTCACTAAGGCCGCATACACAGAAGTACGCCGCTTGAATGGGATATGCCTGTTTGATAAAAAATATGGGTTATTTTAGGCCTTCGTCATTAAAAGGCATGTTGGTTTGGCTGGCCGGTGATTGGCTCATTAAAGGTATCAAATAACCACAAAAAGGCAACATTCGGAGCGGCTGTCGGCTGCAAGAAACGCAGAAGCTGACAGGCCAATTTATGTCGGAAAAGCGAAGCAGCATAATCTTTGGGACGAAATGAAGAGCGCCTTCAACCGGGCACGCGGTCCGCAAGTCCTCTGGCGTGTAAAATACCCGTCGAACGGCGCTGATTTTCTTCCTGCCTGTCAACAGCCGAGAAGAATCGTGAAAATGAAGGTCCCTTTGCATGATATCGCACACTTCTTTTCGGCCTTTAGTATCGAAAAGGACCTGATTGATAACGAGGAAGCGTTGCTCATCAGGATGTTCGCAAACGTGCTGACAAATGTACAAATGGAAAATATAGAGCTAAGGGCTCGTGAATAAATAACTTGCACCTTGATGCATCTCAGCTTTACGGTTCAGCTTTGGCCGATCCTCAATCACAAAATCCTCAACGTAGCTATGCTACGCCTGCGGTTTTGCTCAGTCGGATCAGCCAAAGCTGACCCAAATCTGAGCGCCTGAATGCACAAGTTATTTATTCGCGAGCCCTAAAACAAAAAAATTAATATGCGGCCCGACCGGCTGAGGAGGTCGGAGAAATAATGGATAAAATGTTCATAGCCGACATTATGAATCTGCGCAAAGTTAAGAAAGGAATGAATTGTACGACCTGCAAAAGGTTACAATGGGTTCTGCGCCCGCCGGACCCTGTGCCATATACTGAATGCCTCGGTATCGGCTTGGGTAGTATAGACATAGGCGACGCGGGGAACTCAATATGTAGTTTTTACAGGGGAGAAAAAATTGTTGTATCACAAAAAAGGAACGAAAAGTAACGGTGATTATCCGGACTGCCGGACCTCGGCACCGAAGATGGATTGAGCCCTCAAGTGTAAAAAATCGGCAACCGACTATATCATTCTCCACAGTCTCGGTTGCCTAAACAAAAAACCAACAAACAAATAAACAAATAAACCTCTTCGCGGGCAGGCTAATAAAAAACAGCATTATCTGACATTAGCCTGCCCCTCTGCCAATAAACAAACACAAAAAACTTACCACTTCTTCGTTCACTTGACGGAGATTGCTATTGGTGATACAATGTGTATACTGAAAGGAGGAGGTGTATATGCTTAAAAAGCTCGTTTCTCACGGCAATAGCGCAGCGCTGATAATAGACAAACCGATTCTTGACCTGTTGAAGGTTGATATGGATACTCCGCTTGAAATTACGACAGACGGCACAAACCTGATAATTTCTCCGGTAAAGGATGAAAAGAGGGAGAAGAGGTTCAGGACAGCGCTTGAGAAAGTAAACAAGAGGCATGAAACAACGCTCAGAAAACTTGCCAACACTTCCGATTGACAGATTCCGTGAGCCGTTGTAATGTAATATCACAATGAAAACATTTGAAGAAATAAAACATATTTTATCTGCCCACCGCAGGGAACTTGAGAGTGAATACAAGGTCAAAAAGATTGGTGTGTTCGGTTCCGTCATCAGCGGTAGACAACAAAAAAAAAGCGATATAGACATACTTGTTGAGTTCAGGAGAACTCCTGACTTCTTTGAGTTTATGGAACTTGAAGAATACCTTGCTGATATCCTTCAGTCAAAGATAGATTTAGTCACTAAGGGAGCCTTAAAACCGTATATAGGTAAGCGGATTCTTGAAGAAGTAGTCTATTTATGACTAAGAAGAAAAGAGACTACAGGGACTTCCTGCTTGATATTATCAATTCAATAGCCGATATACAGTCATTCATCAAAGGGATGACATATGAGGACTTCTTCCTTGATAGAAAAACTATCAATGCCGTTGTCAGAAGCATAGAAATTATCGGAGAGGCCACGAAGAACCTGCCACAGAATATAAAGGATAAGGATGGGTCTATTCCTTGGAAGAAAATGGCTGGCATGAGAGACAAAATAATACATGAGTATTTTGGTATTGACTACGCCATTGTGTGGAAAACCGCTAAAAATACACTTCCTAAACTCAAGAATAAATTAATCAACATTCAGAAGCAGGAAGAAAGGCAGAACGAAGAATGAAAACAAAATTAACTAAAGAGAAAGTTTCTGCCTTGATGACGGAAGACTATTTGAAAAGCAGGGCCAAGCGGGCTAAAAAGGAAGATTTTAAGAAAATACTGGCGAAAGTTCCGCGCCGGAAACCGGTGCCTGGTGACGAACTGTAGAACTCGCAATCCTGAAAAAACCTGGAGAGTGGGTCCGTTATGTGCGCGAAGACCGGCACGGTTTGACAGGGCTATGTTTGGCCGTGTAAACTGGGACGTAAACTGTGACACAAAATTGAGCGCGCGTTCAGGCGGAAAGAGCGCTTGTGGCTGAAAAAGCAACGTGTTACAATGAGTTTAAGAAAAGTGAACCGGCTACAGTCACTTCCCTGCACCGCCATTACCCTTCTGTTACTGTGCCCCATTGCTTGCCGTTCCGGCAAGCTTTTATTGCCTTTTACTAGCGGCAAACTTTTATTGCCCCTTTTTTAATAAAAAAGGGCAATTTTTCACTAAATTTTGTGTAACTTTCGGCAAACTATTAGTGCCCCCTTTAAAGCGTCTCAGAAAGTGATTCTCACACCCGCAGGGCGGCGCGTGGCGATCATTATGCATGTTTGTACTGGTATCCAACAGGCAACAGCAACATGATACTGAAAAAGTAATCAGAGGTGGCCCCCGGAATTCGGACAGTCGTATAAGGTGTAAAATATACGATGAACGACGGAGGGGTCACAGAGATGAGCAAGACGAAAAGGAAACGGTATGCAGCAGAGTTCAAGGCGAAGGTGGCGCGTGAAGCACTCAAAGAAGAGGTGACCATCGCGGAGATCGCTGCACGGTTTAACATCCACCCCAATCAGGTAAGCGAGTGGAAGAAACAGGCTATCGAGGGGCTTACGGATGTATTTGCGAATAAAGCTGATCGCAATGATGCCGCACATGAGTCGGAGATCAAAGAGCTGCATGCCAAGATTGGGCAATTAACGGTGGAGAAGGATTTTTTGGCGAAAGCCTTCGGTCGATGAGCCGCGAACGGAGGAAAAGTATGATTGAACCGGAGCATCCGGGGCTCAGCATTACAAGGCAATGCAGTTTGCTTGAGATCAGCCGTTCCTCATGGTATTACGAAGCACTCGGGGAGAGCGAATTAAACTTGACGCTCATGCGGTTGATAGACGAGCAGTTTCTGGAGACGCCGTATTACGGAGCCCGGCAGATGGCCAGGTACCTGCGCCGGCAGGGGTACAAAGTCAACCGGAAGCGAGCGCATCGGCTGATGCAGAAAATGGGGCTTGCGGCGCTCTACCAGAAGCCCAACACGAGCAAACCACACCCCGAGCATAAGGTCTATCCTTATTTGCTCAAAGGATTAGACATCCAGGCGTCTAACCAGGTCTGGTGCGCCGATATAACTTATATACCGATGAGAAAGGGTTTTCTGTATCTGGTGGCGGTAATGGACTGGTACAGTCGGAAAGTCCTCAGTTGGAGACTCAGCAACTCGCTTGATACTGAGTTCTGCATAGCAGCATTGCAAGAGTCATTGGCCAAATACGGCAAGCCGCAAATATTCAATACTGATCAGGGCAGTCAGTTTACGAGCCTTGAGTTTACGCAAGTGCTCAAGGATGCAGATGTAAACATATCTATGGACAGCAAAGGCAGATGGATGGATAACGTAATGATCGAGAGGCTATGGCGCTCAGTGAAATACGAGTGCATTTATCTGAACGCATTTGAAACTGGCAGCGAAGCAAAGAATGGCATCGAGAAGTGGATCAGGCTGTACAATGAGGAGCGGCCTCATTCCAGCCTTGACGACAAAACACCACATGAGGCATACTGGAATCTGCCACGCGCAGGCTATCCAGTAAAACTGGTGGCATGATGACAGGTGGCTTCCACCTTAAATCAGCCGGCAAACTGTCCAACCAATGGGGTCCACCTCAATCTGACCGACCCAGGCCGTCAGGTCCGTCGCCTGCAGCGAATTGTTAGGCAAGCCGCTGGATGCCATTACATATGAACGGTTATAGGGAAGTAGCAACAGGATCCCCCAAATTCAGCAAGGAACTAGAGTCCCGCTGGAATCTTCGTCCGCATCATTTTCTTTCGATTTAACCTTCGCCCATCCACTATAAAGGTTCCATCGCCAATTGCGTGAACAGTTCTCTTCTCTTTTCGTGAACTGTCAAAGTACGCAGCGATACCTTCGAGGACAACGATATTGTGCTTTTGGACGATATCGATAACTTTACATTCGATATTCGCCAGGCATTCCTTAATCAAGGGCGACCTAACATACTTTCCCTTCACAGGAGTTAGCCCAAACTTTTCAAATTTGTCGGTGTCTGTGCCGGAACATGTTCCTACACCAACGAACTTATCAAGCAGGTCAACAGTGGGAACTGAAATTACACATTCCTTCGATTTCCGAAGTGCGGCATACGAGTAGTTCCAGGGCCCAGTAGTTATGGCAAACACCGGCGTAAAGTCCATCACCATGGTCCACGAGATCGTCATTATATTGTCTTTCTTTCCGTCACTTGTCGTAACAAGAACAACTGGACCAGGTTCTATTAGCGTGAACGCTTTACTGAGCTGCATTTTTTTCATGTGCGCACATGCTCCTGTTGACCTGCAGTCTTGATCGTTCTCAGATATTAGATATTCTCAAATTTTCGTTGTCTACAAAATACCAGATTTCGAGACAGTAAAATCATCTGATCTAAGTCCTTTAAATATCTACTATTGGAATCTCAAAATGCAAGCGGGTTTTTGAGAATGTCGGCGCGACCTGCTCACAGAACTTGAGAGTTTCGGACTCGCGCAACCCTATGCAGAGTATAAATGGAAATCTTGCCGGGCAGCTCGAAATCGTTGTTTTAGAAATACGTGATGCCCTCGACAAACTGGGAGAGATAGTCGGAACAGTAACCGCCTAAAATATCCTAAATAGGGTTTTCAACGAGTTCTGCGTCGGCAAATGATTTTCTGTCGACAGAATAAATGTCTATAATTTATAACCTATATTTCTCAGGAACTCTTTCCTCTGTTTTTTGTCTTCAGAGGTTTCAACACCCTTTGGAGGAAAACCGTCCACAACCCCGATGACGCCGCCACCCTGTTGGGTGATGGCGACCAATACCTCTAAAGGATTGGCTGTTGCGCAATATATCCTGCATACCTCTTGGCAGTTCTTTATCTGGTTGAGCACATTGACCGGATAGGCTTCCTTCAGCAGAATACAGAAGAGGTGACCAGCACCTATATCCTGGAGAATCTTGACGCAGACCTGAATGAGGCCGTTGTCATTGCCCTCGGTCCTGATAAGGCAGGGACCTGATGCCTCTGGAAGGGAAACTTTGGGGACGTTGTTACTTACGTTGCATTGTAGATCAGCCGTCCATCTTTGCAATCGCCCACGTTATGCTTGACGTGGCTACGCCGAGATGTCGAGCAATCTCAGCCGCTGAAAGGCCTATCTCTTTACAAATCTCAGATCGTTATCTTTAACACCGCCAAAAAGAATCGTTGTCCCGCAATAAGCACACGCTACCATTTTAACTCCCTTTCTATTTTAGACATAACGACCGTGCTCAGGCGCGCGGGGCAACCATGCGAAAAATGAAAACGAAAAGCGGTTATTCCCGCGTCGCCCTGGAGCAGATTGTTAGGGGATGTTTCATATTTTCTATTTCTCATGCCGTTATTTCAAAAAGTCTGAAAAGCCGTATGTCTTAGATTTCCCTTTCCATTTGATTATTGCATATCCGTTTTCATTTGTATTGATTGCCGTGGTCTCCGCCTCCGTCAGGGTATGCGAATCGGCCTTGTCTACGTCGGCTGTGTTCCGTCCGTTGGGGCAGTTATTCTGCTGGCGGCGATATGATCGTTTCCCGCGGATGATTCTGAAAAAAACGCGTCATCTCCCGCGAGGCGTCTGGACCGACAGGGTCAGTGTACGAGCCGTTGCCGTTTCCGCCCGACCAACCATGGCCGGCGCCATGGATGGTCCACTGTTCCGCAACGACCTGCCCGCGGGCGTCGCGGTAGATCTCGCAAGTGTAGGCCCGCCCGCCCGCCACCTGCCCCTGACGCATCGTTACCGACGGAGCTGCCCTATCCGTGGCGACTGGCTTACCGGTGACCCACTGTCGCAGCAGGTCATCCGCGTTGGCCGGGTGGACGGTCGCATCTTGGTCCCCATGGAAGAGGATCAGTGGGACGGTGCGGCCAACGCCCATCTGCCCCGACTGCCCTCCCTGTCGCATGGCCTCAAACGCCGACGGCAGGTCGTGGGCGGAGCCGGCGGCGAGGCCGGAATGCACACCCACGGCCACATAGATGTCGGGGTAGGTCGCCGCCATGATCGCCGCCATCGCTCCTCCCGCCGACAGACCCGCCACGTATACGCGGCACGCATCGACCTGGTACTCGGCCATGACCTGACGAGTAATGCCTGCGATGAGCGAAGGCTCGCCCTGGTCCCGCTCCTGATGGGCGGCCTGGAACCAGTTCCAGCACTTGGAGACATTGGCGCTGGCAGCTTGCGCGGGATAGGCGACGAGAAAGCCATTCGCCTCCGCCAGAAAATTCATGCGGGTGCCGACGGCGAAATCGTGGGGGTCTTGGGTACAACCGTGTAGCATCACGACCAGCGGCATGGCCTGCCCGTGATACTCGCTCGGGATATAGAGTTTGTAGGCGCGAGTGCCGGCCGCGTTGGTATAAGTCGCCGCGATCCACTGGCCCTCCGCCGGGGCCGGCGGCGGGATTGATCTGCTGGGACGTCCCAAGGGCATACCTGGCAACGGCCTGCCGCGCAGTGGCATACCGGGCAGTGAAGGTCGAACCGAGGGGCGGCGGATCGTTGCGCTACGGGCCGTCGTCGCTACGTCGATGGGCCGCTCTGCAACGCTCGGGCGTACATCCTCCGCATCAGTTGACACGCCCGCGTAAGTGTCGGGTGCCTCTACCGGCTCGACGGTGAGTCGGCATCTCTCCTCTATCAGCTCCGGTTCGGAGGCATGGGTGGGTGTGTGCCCCAGCCCTAAAGTGCGTTGGATAACGAGGGTCGCTTCGTTCAATCGTCCCTCGCGCGTGAGGCGTGTCGCCTCGAACATCTTGTACATCTTGTCGTCCATTGTTTACCTCCTTTTGTTGTGACTCCGCCGGCACTTCTGCCGCGGAAAACTTGTCTGTCTATTTGATTCGCTCCGCCAATGCCCGCTTGACCGCGTCACTAGCCCGAAAGGCCCCGAGCACGACAATGGTGTCAATCGTTGCCAGGGCCAATTCGGGTGAGACATCCTCAGCGATGCTCGCCAAGCCAAGCACGTTGATCTGCACCCGCTGACCGGCGGCACGTATCGCCTCCAGGTCCTGACGGGTGTAGTGCTGCAGGCCAAGGACCAGCGTCTTGCGGGCAACAGTCTGCTTGACGGTCTCGGCGTGGGTGGCCAGTTGGTTGCGGATCGCCGTCCGGATGAAGTCGGTGCGGTTGGAATAAAAAGCCTCCGCCACCAGCAGATCGATCTGCCCGAGATCAACAGGGCCCAGATTAACGGTAATTTTCTCAGTTTCGGCTGCCATTACCATCCTCCTTACATCCAACTACCCTCTATAAGCCATCCATATAGATGGTATTATACCTACGGAAGCAGGTCAAGTCAAGGCCCGCAACAACGGATTGTCAACAACGGATACTGAAGGCCGTCATTTGTGAGCCAAATACGGTCATGATTGGGTCACAGTTGCATGCTTTGAGCTGGACCATGCGAGTGATAATCGGTGGCGCCGAAGCCGAAACTTCGCCTGTTCACTGGATTGAACGGGTCTCGAAAATGGCTTCAATGTCACAGAGCTAATTATAGGGTGAAAGCTTCATTTTTCGGAAGAATCTTTTTTTGTGCCTTTAGGGTGAACATAATGAGCATTACAAAGTCTCTAACCGCTTACAAGTCTCTTGGATACGAGAAATCGAAGTTATGACAAAGTTCTGAATAGCCCTTGACAAATTAAATTAATTACGATAATCTTACTTATCGTAATTAACCTAGAGATTAATTATGGTTTAGCAAATTAAGTTCTTTAAGCATCTAATTATCTTGGTTAGCTACTTTAGGATAATTTTAGACTTAACACTTGATTCTTGCTGGCTTAAGACTCGAAACTAACTTGAATAGCAATTAGAGCTTTTTATCAGCGAGTTATATGTTCTAATTTGCGATCTATTGATTAAGATTCATTGGATCTTGCTTGAGCTTTAATTTCGATTAGCATTAGATTCGTAATTAAGCTGACAATTAGTTATGTTTGAGCAAAGTTTTAATTTAAGACTCTAGATTTTTAAAATACTTTAGGTCCTATAATAGTAATGGGATTGTAGAAATGACTAATAACTCAATGAGAATAACAGGGAAATCGGTTAAACAATCCCTCGGCGACATTTCTTATGAAGCATTTGTTCCTAACTTCTTGCCGCCAGCGATGCCGTTAAAAATCGATGATCACATGTTAAATCTTCTTTCTACTGCAGATCGATTTTTGGGCAGACTAGATGGCATGTGTGAACTTTTACCTGACGTAGATTTTTTTATTTTTATGTATGTTAGAAAAGAGGCCACGTCATCAGCGCAAATCGAAGGGACGACAGCAACTCTCGGCGACTTGTTAAAAGTGGAAGCTCAAATTCAAGATCCGACCATACCTTCTGATGTTCAAGAAATCGTCAACTATATTGAAGCAATGAATTACGGCATACATAGAATAGAGGAATTGCCATTATGCCTAAGACTTATAAAAGAGATACATGAAATTCTATTAAAAAATGTTCGCGGCAAAGACAAAATGCCGGGAGAGTTTAGAAAATCTCAAAATTGGATCGGAGCTAGCAATATAAAAAGCGCAACATACGTACCTCCGCCTCCCGACCTACTCATGTCCTTACTGGACAATTTCGAAAAATTTCTTCATGATGATGCAGTGTTGATACCTGTCCTAATCAAAACAGCTTTGATTCATGCTCAGTTTGAATTGATCCATCCTTTTTTAGATGGCAATGGTAGAACGGGTCGGCTTTTAACAACCTTCTACCTTTTTCAAAAAGGCACACTAAAGAAACCTCTGCTTTATCTTTCTGATTACTTTAAAAGATATAGAGATGTGTACTATGAGAAATTAGCTGCTATTTCTAAGAAGGGCGAATTAGAAGGATGGGTTAGTTTTTATTTAGAGGCAGTCATCGAAATTTCCAAAGAAGCGGTCGAATTGTCAAGGAAGATTATTAAATTGCGAGAAGAAGATAGAAAAAAAGTTTCTCTAATGGGAAAAACGACCAAGAATGCTTTATTGTTGTTAGAAAAACTTTATAGTGAACCAATAACAACTACAAAGAAAGTTGAACAGGTTACTAATCTTGCGACTCCAAATGCAATTGCGCTAATAAACAAATTCATCAAACTCGGGATATTGTTTAACTTATCTCCGGAGAAAAAACGTAGTAGGGTTTATTACTACAAAGATTACATGGCTTTGTTTAGCGACAGCAGCTAGACTGCCATTCAAGTGCACTTTGCGTTAATACTCTATAAAGACAAGATCAAGCTTCTATACTTTCGGCAAGCTTTTCCTTCCCTTTTGCACTTTCGGCAAACTTATGGGTTCTAGGCCATGGGATTATATAAAATATTGGAGCATTTTGAGCTGATTTCCGGCAAAGTTTTAGTTCCGCCGGTGGCAAAGATATAGTACCAGTCACAAAATATTAAAATATGTGATAAAATATTATTAGAGATAGATAAGTGCAGACCATTAGGGGCCTGCCGGAACCAAGGTCAAACCTGGGCTCCTTTTATTCACTCAAAATGAAAGGAGGCTGTTATGTTCGCCTTAAAAGACACCAAAAGTTTTTGCGATTACGTCTTTTCCGAGTTGAATGATATGAAGAAAACTCTCGATGAGATAGGTGAGAAGGTGCAGGCTCTCCCGTTTGATGAGAGAAAGATCGTTTCGGAGGGTTTCCTCGGCAATTTGAAGGAGCTTTCAACCGAGATCGATGCAAAAATGGACACCTTCAGCCGATATTGCCCGATCGTCACCTTTGAGCGTGGGGAGAAGTCCAGCGAGTATCACGCTGCGGCAGGCGTATAAACAAGAGCTGAAAAGACTTTGCTTTGCGGGGCGGAGAACAATTCCGCCCTTTTCTTATTCAGAATTGTATTTGAGTCGTAGTTTGGATATTCAGTATCCTTGCCGCTTCCTGCATCACAGTTTAAGATCCATATTTAAGGTTCGTGCTTCCTTGATTTAATCGTGCCGGTTGATTTACATTTGACTATGGCCAGAATTGTGACACAATTGCTAATGGGTCTTATGCTGTTATTCGGCACCATAACGATTACACCGAAGCTGCTGCTTATGCTCAGAGAAAAAAAACTGCCCCGTGCACTCTATTATCTAATCCTGTGGTGTACATCGCTTGCATTTGCCTTAATGGCATTTTATTCTGCTTCGGCATAACAGTTCCTCACACTACGGTTACTATCATAGCCATCGCTATATTTCAGGCAGATAACCTATTCTCAAACAACCCCAATGCCTGCCGCCAACTGATATAGGATGAGCAATATCATTAACCAGTTCACCACCAGCTGCTACAGGCCGTCTGAACGCCTGACCAACAATCGCAGTGCTTTTTGCGCCATTGAGCGAGACCGGATCGCTCATTTTCACCCCGAGCCGGGCAGGATTATTGTGAGCTGCGATAAGACCATTACTGTCCATGGCTACCACATAAATAATCTTTTTTTCGGACTGTCCTAATTGCTTAACCTGGGGCATTACATGAGATTCAAAAAATTTTGAATATCGTGCGGTAAATTTGTCCGCTTCTCTGCCACTGGAATAATTGGTGTCGAACAATATTTCATTCGATATCGCCCCCCCTTTGATCGCCTGTTCCAGCTTTGCAGTAACTTCTGCGGCGCCAGACTTGAGCATTTCCTCGATACGTTCATCCAGTGAATCTTTTTTGACACTGCAGAGCTGGCTGTAAAGATTGACGGCTAGCGAAACCATTGAGTCTCCTTCCACTGATATAGCGCGTGCCAGTTCTTTTGACTTTGCAATGTATTCAGATACCTCTTCAGTATTGGACAGCACGCTTTCCGCTACCTTTGACTGCTCTTCTGTGGCGACTGCGGTCTGGTTCACCATATCCGCCAACTGCTTTACTTCTAAAGCAATTTTCTTTAATGACACGTCCGCATTTTTTGCCCTCAGTATGCTCTCTGCGGCCCCTTGCAAAGTTGAATCCATAGTACCGATGGAGGAGTCAGTTTTCGTTTTAATGTCGTGAATCATGCCCGCTATTTCCTTCGTGGCTTTTTCCGTTTTGTCCGCCAGTTTTCTGACCTCATCAGCAACAACGGCAAACCCTCTCCCATGCTCACCGGCACGCGCAGCTTCGATAGCGGCATTCAGGGCGAGCAGATTCGTTTGACTCGCGATATCGTTGATGACCAGTATAATTTCATCGATCTGGTCCGTAGCTTTTGAGAGCGCCTTGTTCATTTCAGCCCATTCATGCACCCGTAAAGACAGGCCTTCTATGCTTTTTACATTCTCGTCGATGTCTTTTTCCGCATATCCGGCGCTCTCTGTGAGGGACGCGATGGATTGCGCCGCAGCCCCTGCGCGACGTGATATATCATTAATAGTTGCGCTCATCTCTTCCATAGCGGTTGCGACCTGCACCGACTGTGTACCGGTCTTCTCAAAAATATCGAGCATCTGGTATGACGATTCTTTCATCAGATCTGATGTCTTTGTAAGGTTAAAGCCGAGCGAAGAAATATTCTTCAGCACCGCCCTTGTCTTCATTATCATATCATTGAGATATGATGCCGTTTGTATTTCGGCCTTGTTTCTGGTTTTTTCAACAGGAAAAACCTGCGCCACGTTCAGTCTGCCCACAGCGATCCTGTTGAGAAACTTATTCAGATCTCCATAAGACCTGCTGGAAGAGCGGCCCAGCATAAAGATTATATTGACGAGAAGCGACAGGGCAAATAAAGCAAAAAGGACCAGCATACTTGTGTGCATAAAAAATCCCCCTCATTTTATCTGATTGGTTATTAAGGTGTTATGGAATCTTCAAAGATTTTCATATATTTTACCATATTCCTTTTTTACCTGTAGATTATCTTTCGGGCAATATGCGGCGGAATGCACCTGCCCTCCCCATGTGCCATTCGCTCATTCTTGTTCATATATCATTCTGAGACAAAGCCCACGGAACACGCAGCGCTACGTTAGGCAAACAAGTAATTTTGTGGTATAAATATAGTTATGGGAATAGAAAAAAGAAAGATTGGAAATTCCGCATTAAAAGTTTCTCCACTTGCTCTTGGAGGCAACGTTTTCGGATGGACGGTGGATGAGGCGTTATCGTTCAGGCTCCTCGATGCTTTTACGGCAGCGGGCTTCAATCTGATCGATACCGCTGATTCATACTCGAATTGGGTTGCCGGAAACAAGGGTGGAGAATCAGAGACTATCATCGGTAAATGGTTGAAACGAGACGGCAACCGGGAGAAGGTGATCATAGCCACCAAAGTCGGAAGTGAACTGGGTCCGGGAGATAAAGGGCTCTCGAAATCTTATATCCTGCGCGCCGTGGAAAAATCATTGCGGCGACTGCAGACGGATTATATAGATATGTATCAGTCCCACTTCGATGACCCTGAAACGCCGATAGAAGAAACGTTGGATGCCTATGAGCTGCTTATCATGCAGGGGAAGGTCAGGGTCATGGGCGCTTCGAATTTCACTGGAGAGCGGCTTTCCCGTGCGCTCGATATAAGTGAACAACATGGTCATCCAGGATACCAGAGCCTCCAGACATTGTACAATCTTTGTGACCGTGCAGACTATGAGACAAACCTGGAGCCGCTTTGCATGAAGAGGAGGCTGGGCGTGCTTACGTACTTTTCATTGGCAAGCGGGTTTCTCACTGGGAAGTACAGGTCTGAGGACGACTTGGCGGGGCACGCAAGAGCGGAGATGGTCAGGAAATATGTGAACGAGAGGGGATTTCGGATCCTCAAGGCCCTGGACGAGGTGGCAAAGCAGCTGAACTCAAAACCGGCGAGCGTTGCTCTTGCGTGGCTCATTGCATGCCCGAGCATTACCGCTCCTATTGCCAGTGCCACGAGCCTAGAGCAACTGAACGATCTGATCCATGCAACAAGGATTGAACTGGATCATTCTTTTATGGAGCTGTTGACTAAAGCGAGTGCTTATTAGCGTTTGGTCTCTTAAAAAAGAGGTGACAGGATATGCCTTATGTTAACATCAGGATCACCAGGGACGGAGTGACAGCAGAGAAAAAGGCGGAACTCATCAAAGGTGTGACAAAACTGCTGGTTGATATCCTGGGGAAGAATCCCCAGACCACAATTGTCACCATCGATGAGGTGGAAACGGATAACTGGGGTATCGGCGGCGAAACCATCACCAGCAGAAGAAAACAAGGCGAAAACTAATTACAACCTAGAGGAAGAAAAGCAGATGATAGCAAGAGATAAGGCATTAGAGGCAATCAGAAATGATGGTTTTAATGGTGGAGTTATAGAGGCTAAATGGGGCGAGGCGTCAGATAAGATTGCTGTTAGTTGGGAACCCGGCAGGGAGTTGGAAGACACAATGTTTCAGGTTGCCGATGCCATGCACGATTATTGGGAAGCGGCAAAATTACTGGAGATCGAAGACAACGGAATCGGGATAATCAACACATATTGGGACGACGACGAGAAGGAATGGGTAACGATAGGGAAGGTGTTAGACGCTGACGGCAGAGAAACGTATTTATACAACTCTCAGGAAGAGGAAGAGCAAGGCGGCAGAGAATAAAATGCCGGAGTATAAATGTGGGATGACAACTATGAGGGCAACTTTCCTGAAATCACCTCTCTTGTATGTCGAATCAAGTGTATCCGAGTGCAAGGCCGCTGCTTTATAAGGGCCGACTGCCAGAAGTGATTTATCTCATGCCGCTGCTATTTCTTGCGACCGCCCATGAATTTGACCTCGCCCACCATGGTGTTGAGGCGCTGAGCAATGCTGTTCAGCGTTTCGAATATCGATCCGAGGTGTTCTGTTGATTCGCGGGTTTTTTGTGCTATAAGGGAAATATCCTCAATATTATTCGAAATCTCTTCCGATGTTGCCGATTGCTCTTCAACAGAAGTCGCAATTTGTTCCACCTCGTCGGCAGCAAGCTTAATGGAATTTACAATAAGGTCGAGAGATTCCTTTGCCGTTTCCATGAATTTGATGCTGTCACTTACATGATTCAGCGAATTCTCCATGGAGTGGGAGGTCTGGTCGGAATCTCTTTGCACCGAATCTATCCTCCCTGAAATCTCGGTCGTAGCTTTCATGGTCCTTTCCGCCAGCTTCCTCACCTCGTCAGCCACAACGGCAAATCCTCTGCCCTGCTCGCCCGCCCTAGCCGCCTCAATGGCTGCATTGAGGGCCAGAAGATTAGTCTGGTCAGCAATGTCCTTGATGACAGAGGCGATTTCGCCGATCTCGGTAACACTTGAATTTAACCGTCCGATCATTGACGCCAGCTCTTGAGTGGCGGTGCCTGCAAGGTTTATTTTTTGAACAGAGTGCTCCACTACCTCTTTGCCTTTTTGCGCGACATTTATGGCCTCACGTGAAGAGTCTGCCGCCTTCACGCTGTTCTTTGCTATTCCCGTTACTGTCTGTGTCATTTCAGCCGCTGCAGTGGCGATCTGCGTGGCCTGCTGCGCCTGTTTGTTCGTTCCTTCAAGAGATTCGTCAATGGCATTTTTCAGTTCGGCGGCATTTCCTGAAAGCTTGGATGAGACATCAGCCACCTCCTTAAGGGTCTTTGCCAGTTCACCGACCATCGTTACTATGGATTCGGCGACCGAGCCGATGTCGTCGTGGTAGAGTATATTAAATCTCTGGCTGAGGTCCTTACGCGACGCATAATCTGCAAACTTCCCAAGCTCTGCAAGCGGTTTTAAAACAAACTTTTTTATAACAATATACAGTATGGATATGGTGATGAATGAGAGCACTATAATGATAAGGGCGATCAGGATTCTGGTATTATTGACGGCTACCTTCGTGGATTTTATCGAACTTGCAATGCTCAGGGCCCCGAGGACGTCCCCTTCCTTTGCCCCTACGATATGGCAGCCAACGCAGTTCGTGCCCATAAAATTGGTTACATTGATGTAAGGGAACACCCCACGGATATAGGGCTCTCCGTTTATGGTTTCCATCTTAAATACCGGTTTTTTTGTGCTGAATACCTCTTTCTCGATTTCGTCTCTTGGATAAATATCCGGGCCCTTTCTGCCGTACTGCTGATCGAGTATTTCTCCGCGTATCATCCTGACCGGAAGCATCCTGTTCATATGTTCCAGGAATCCTGCCTTATATGCTTCTAAAATATTGGCGTTCATATAGCCTGTCATAACACCGAATATTGTTCCCGACAATACGGTCAGATCGCGTTTGCTTTGCTCAACAGAGATATCATCAAGCTTTACTCCGACATAAACGCCGTAGACAATTCCGGTCAGCAGCATGAGCAGTACAACCGGCGTAAGGATTTTCCATCTGATGGGCAATTGCTTGAAGCTTACTGTTGCCATGATGTTTTCAAACAACCGGTTCTTTCTAAATTAAGCAATTTAATCATCCGATTACTTTAATTAATACCTGTAATATTGTCAAGTACCCGAGCTGTTACGGTACCCGAATTGTACCGAATTCTATCGGAGCATTATGTAATTGAAATAGCAGGAAATGAAAAATGCCGAAGGCGGGACTCGAACCCGCACGGCCTTGCGACCACTAGACCCTGAACCTAGCGCGTCTGCCAGTTCCGCCACTTCGGCAACTTTAAAAACCTTGAAGCCTGATGCTCAATGCATAGTACGTTCTTTCTATTATAGCAGGTATAGACTGTTTTTATAAATGCTTATGGTTATCGGGAGTTCCCCAATTTTTTGACTTTTTTGCCCGTCATGCCTGAAGTTCTTGATCGGGCATCCAGTGGATTCCAGGTCAACTACATGCGGGAATAACGGATAAACAGCACTTTTGGAAGAGGCTCATATGTTAAAATAAAATCGTTTGAAACTATTATAAAACTAATAAGGGTCTGCGAATAAATGACTCAAAGGTGACCCAAATCTGAGATGAATCAATGTGCAAGTTATTTATTCGCAGACCCTAAGGAAAGGTAATTATGGAAACACCGGTACCGGCATCTAATTTCATTCGCACGATTGTAGCCGAAGATATGAAGACTGGAAAGTTCGGCGGACGGCTTATGACGCGCTTCCCGCCTGAGCCTAACGGATACCTGCATATAGGACATGCCAAATCAATCTGCCTTAATTTCGGTCTTGCCCAGGAGTTTGGCGGCCTCTGCAATTTTCGTTTCGACGATACTAACCCGAGCAAGGAAGAGTTGGAGTATGTTGAATCAATAGAAGCGGATGTCCGCTGGCTCGGGTTCGACTGGGGTGACCGGCTCTACTATGCATCCGACTATTTCGATAAGCTCTGTGATTATGCGGTGCAGCTCATAAGAGAGGGCAAGGCATACGTGTGCGACTTGAGCGCAGAGCAAATACGGGAATTCCGAGGTACCCTGACGGTTCCGGGTAAGGATAGTCCATACCGTAATCGCTCTGTAGATGAAAACCTGGATCTTTTCGAGCGTATGAGGGCGGGTGAATTTGAGGACGGCGCCCGCGTATTGAGAGCAAAAATCGATATGGCTTCCGGCAATATCAATATGAGAGACCCTGTAATGTACCGGATAAAGAAAGAGTCGCATCACCGGACGGGTGACAAATGGTGCATCTATCCCATGTACGACTATGCCCATGGCATTTCCGACTCTATCGAAGGGGTGACCCACTCCATCTGCACCATGGAATATGAAGACCATCGGCCGCTTTACGACTGGTTCATAGATGAATTGAATATCTACCACCCGCAGCAGATCGAATTCGCCCGTCTCAACCTTAGCTTCACGGTACTGAGCAAACGCAGACTCCTGAAATTGGTGAACGGAGGGTTTGTGGCTGGATGGGACGACCCGCGTATGCCGACCATTGCAGGCATTCGCAGGCGAGGATACACACCCGAGTCCATAAGGAATTTCTGCGAGCGCATCGGCGTCGGCAAAAGGGAGAGCACGGCCGCAATAGAGTTGTTGGAATTCTGTGTCAGGGAAGACCTGAACAAGCGTGCTCCAAGGGTGATGGCAGTGCTCCGTCCTTTAAAGGTGGTCATCGATAACTATGACCCTGGAGAGGTGGAATATCTCGACGCGGTCAATAACCCCGAAGACCCCAACGCGGGTACGCGTAAAGTGCCTTTCTCACGGGAACTCTACATCGAGCGCGAGGACTTTATGGAAGACCCGCCCAAACAATTTTACCGTCTTGCGCCCGGCCGTGAAGTGCGGTTGCGGTATGCCTATTTTATGAAATGCGTTGATGTGAAAAAGGATGCAAAGGGCGAGGTCACGGAAATTCACTGCACATACGACCCCTCTACCCGCGGCGGCGATGCCCCGGATGGGCGTAAAGTCAAGGCAACGCTGCACTGGGTTTCCGCCTCGCACTCGTTGGAGGCTGAGGTACGCCTCTACGATACGCTCTTCACAAAAGAGGACCCGAATGACGTTGCAGAGGGCGAGGAGTTTACCGATTATTTAAATGCGAAGTCGCTGGAGGTGATCTCTTCGTGCCGGGTAGAGCCTGGACTCAAAAATGCAGCGCCGGGAAGCATACACCAGTTTGAGAGAATGGGCTATTTCTGTGTTGATTCCGCGGATTCCACTCCTGAAAAGCTGGTTTTTAACCGGACCGTTACTCTGAAGGATGAGTGGGCAAAGATACAAAAAGCCAAGCGATAGGCGATAGGCAATGGGCTATAGGAAAGGCAAAAAAGTCTGATTACGTAATGGTCAATTCCCGCGACGCGGGAATTGACGCCTATTGCCTATCGTCTATTGCCTGACTCAATCTCCTTAACACTTTTTCTTTTCCGACGACCTCCATAACCTCAAAGATACCGGGGCTTGCGGTGGTGCCGGTGATCGCAACGCGTGCAGGCTGGGCAATAGCGCCGAGTTTCAACTCATGACTTTCAGCCAGAGATATGAATGCTTTTTCAATTTCCGTGGCTGTGAAGTCACTAGTACCGGAAAGCAGTTCATGCAACTCTGAAAGCAGCCGGATATTTTCGGGCTTGAGAAATTTATCTCCGGCTTTCGGATCGATCTCAATGGAGTCAAGAATATAATAACGCAGCGAATGGGCAAGCTCGACCAGCGTACGCGCCCTCTCTTTCAGAGAAAGAATAGCTTTTGAAAGCCACTGCATGTCAAGCTGACTCCCCTCGGTAATGATGCCTTCCCTTATCAGGAACGGGATTACTGCCTCGGCAAGATAGCCCGGCGCCGATCTGTTGATATACTGGCTGTTCAGCCAGATCAGTTTTTCAGGATTGAAAACAGCCGCAGATTTCCCCACGCTCTCAAGCGAGAAGTAGTTGACCAGTTCTTCTCTTGTAAACACTTCCTGGTCGCCGTAAGCCCAGCCCAGCCTTACCAGATAATTTACCAGTGCATCGGGAAGATAGCCCATGTCTTGATAAGCCATCACCGATGTCGCGCCGTGACGCTTGCTTAATCTGGCCTTGTCAGCGCCGAGAATCATCGGCAAGTGGGCAAATTCCGGGACCTCCCATCCGAAGGCTTTGTATATGTGTATCTGCTTAGGTGTATTGTTCACATGATCATCGCCCCTGATGACGTGGGTTATTTGCATATCAATATCATCGACAACCACTACAAAATTATACGTAGGGCTCCCATCCGAGCGCAGAATAACCATGTCTTCCAGTATATTATTTTCAAATTCGATGGTCCCTTTTATCAGATCATTTACTATAGTCCGTCCCTCCTGGGGCATCATGAACCGCACAGCGGCAGCCCTGCCAGGTACCGGCTCTTTAAGCCGGCGGCACCTGTTGTCGTATTTGGGTGTCCTGCCCTGAGCAAGTGCTTCCTGCCTCCTTTGTTCGAGTTCTTCCGGGGTGCAGTAGCAATAATATGCTTTACCCGCTTTCAGCAGCTTGTCGACATAGTTCCGGTATATATCGAATCTGGCGGTCTGGCGGAATGGTCCCTCGTCCCATTGGAGTCCCAGCCACTCCATGCCCTTTATAATGGCCTCTATATACTCATCGGTGGAGCGGCTTGTGTCCGTATCCTCGATCCTCAGGACAAATGTGCCTTTATGTCGCCTGGCGAACAGCCAGTTAAAAAGAGCTGTCCTGGCGCCGCCGATGTGCAGATGCCCTGTCGGACTCGGCGCAAATCGTACCTTTACTGGTCTGTTCAATCAAACCTCCTGAATTGAATAAAGTGAGATTATAATAATACGTTATGCAAAGCAGATGATTCAAGGCGCCTGAGCCAAATAATGACAAATAATTTCTTATCCTGTAAAATTCTTTAAGCACCTTACAAGTCGCCACGGGAAGGTTCTTGTGCAAAATTATGATGAAATGATTAATCAAATGGCAGACATCTGTGGGATCGTACCCGAGTACTGGGACATCTTCGGCAACCGGCATATTGCTCCCATTGATACAAAAAAGGCCATCCTCAAGGCAATGAAGATAGACGTTGATTCAACCGAAAGCCTGGCGGCAGCGCTTGGCAGGGAGCAATGCAAGCCATGGAGCAGTTTTATCGAACCTGTGAAGGTGCTGTCAGTCAATGCACAGCCTTTTACTATTGCTGCGCATGTCCCGGTAAATGAGGGGGAAGAACACCGGCTGACTATTTCATGTTCTCTCGAAAATGAACACGGGCAGCGGGAAGAGTTTACATTTGCGGGCGACGGCCTGACGGTCAAAGACCAGCAGTGGATTAGCGGCGCCAGGTACGTCAAAGTTGACTTGACTGACAAGGGTTTCAGAGATATTGGTTACTACCGGGCAACGGTTGTATGCAGGCATCCAGAAAATATTTTCCCGGGTGGAAGCGCTGTGCTGGAGAAGACCTGTCGAATCATTATCGCTCCCGATACCTGTTATATCCCTCCGGCGCTTGAAAGCGGCAGGACCTGGGGGCTCTCAATGAATCTCTACTCACTCCGGTCTTCCAGGAACTGGGGTGTCGGTGACTTTGCCGACCTGAAAACAATCGTCAGATTTAGTGCTGCGCTTAAGAGCGGTTTTGTGGGTATAAACCCGCTGCATGCCATTCCTAATATAATGCCTTGCGGTATCAGCCCTTACTCACCCATCAGCAGATTTTATAAAAATTTCATATATCTCGATATGGATACCATCCCTGAAGTGAACGCGTCCGAGCGTGCACAGGAAACAATGAATTCAAATATCTTCAAAGAAGAGATGACCGCCGCAATAAATGGAAACCTGGTCGAATATGAGGAGCTAGCCTTCTTGAAAAAGAGCATCCTCAAACTTGCATTTGATTTTTTCTATCATGGCGAATATGAAAGTGACTCGCCACGCAGTAGTGCGTTTAGAAAGTACATTGCAGAAGAGGGAGCGGCCCTTGATTCATTTGCCCTGTTTTCGGCCTTATGGGAGCATATGAAGGATGTGCATAATGCCCATATATGGCAGGACTGGCCGGAGAAATTTCTCAATCCACTCAGCGAAGCGGTCCGTGAATTCAGGGCATCACATAAAAAAGAGCTGCTTTTCCATAAGTATGTGCAGTGGCTTGTAGATGAGCAGCACAGGGAGACAGCGGAACTGGCTTTCAGTCTTGGAATGCCGGTAGGCATATACCATGACCTCGCCATCGGCTCAATAGGGGGTGGCTGCGATTCGTGGCACTACCAGGGCATTACTGCGGGTAACGTCGATGTCGGAGCGCCCCCCGATGATTTCAGCCCGAACGGGCAAAACTGGGCTTTCCCACCTGTTATTCCAGGAAGGCTTAAAGATACCGGCTACGATTTTTTCATCCGCCTCATAGCAAAGAACATGAAATATAACGGCGCATTGAGAATTGACCATGCACTCGGATTGTTCAGGCTTTTCTGGATACCGGCAGGCATGCCTGCTGAAAAGGGCGCCTATGTGACATGTCCTGAAGAAGATCTTCTCAGAATAATTGCGCTTGAAAGCGTCAGAAACAAAACGATGGTGATAGCAGAAGACCTCGGCACCGTAGGAGAAAACGTTCATCAAGCTCTCCTGAGGTTCGGGATGCTTTCTTACCGGCTTTTCTATTTTGAAAGAAACTATCCTGATCCTTCATTCAGACATCCTGATCAGTACCCTCCCATGGCGCTCTGCTCAATAACAACTCACGACTTGCCGACAGTGTACGGTTACTGGTCCGGCAGGGACATCCAGGTAAAGAAGCAGTTGAACGTGTACCATGATAGTGAGATGATCCAGCTGTGCCTCAATGACAGGGAGCGTGACAGGATGCTTATGCTCGACGCCCTTAAATCCCAAGGCATCGTTCCCGATGATTTTCCACTCATGCCCGCGATGTCACCGGAATTATGCCTCGCCATCTATGAATACCTGGCTCGCACCTCCTGCAAACTGGTGGCAGTCAGCCTCGACGATGTCATCGGCACGGTCGACCAGCAGAATATACCGGGCATTACCGGATCATATCCCAACTGGATGCAGAAAACTCCGGCAAGCCTTGAACAAATGGTCGCTGACCGGCGGTTTTATGCACTCTCCGATATGTTCCGCAAAAACAACAGGTAATGCTTAAAAATTCTTAAGACATGCCGGCGACTGAATTGGAAGACTAATTGAGTAAAAACAAGCTGACCCGCCGCCAAAATTTTTAATTCGCAATTCTTCATACTATTGTCATAATCCTGTAACGTTCGCTGATGTAAACTAACACTCCGGGACAAAACCATCCAACAAAAAATGAGGAGAAGCCACATGAAATGCAAGTATTTAAATTTATTCAGGCTGTCCAGGCTTGATTGGTCGGTTACCTCATGCATGGCCAATGACAGGCCATACACACCAAGCCTTTCCGAGTTACATGATTATTGTAACGGCAAAGGATATACGAAGTGCCCCGTACTGCTTAAGATGGGTTGCGCGGGGAGTGACACCCCCTGCGCTGAAGTTGCTTTTGCCGAGCAGTGTTAATAATCATCGGCGCTTCGTGAGTGCGCCGGACGCAAAAGGGAGATGTCAATTATGGCTATCCGTTTAAAATGGCAGTTGAGTGGTAATGAGGAAAATTTCTACGTTGCTAACGATACCAACAAGGCATGCAGGCAGACCATATTAGATTTGCTCGATCGTAATGCCTTTACTGTTCATTTCCAGCCGATCTTTTCTTCCATTGAAGGAAAGGTTTTCGGATATGAGGCTTTAACGAGGATCAAAGGAGAGCATCCTTTCGCGGATATCAGCGAGCTGTTCCACAAAGCAGCTCTGACCGATACGATATCGACACTGGATATCCACTGCAGGGAAAATGCCATTAACCAGGCATCAACCTTGGGGTTAAACACGAAAGAAAGTCATTTATTTCTAAATGTATGCCCCGACACAATGATGGACACCGCCTACAGGGCAAGCATAACCGATGAACTGCTGGAGAGATGGGGCATACCAAAAGACCGTATAATCCTTGAAATTACCGAAGAAAGCGCCATCCATAACTATAATCTTTTCAAGGAATCCATTGAGTATTACCGGGGAAGAGGGTATAAGATTGCCATTGATGATTTTGGCGCAGGACACGGCGGCCTCAAGATGCTCTCTATTATCGAGCCTGATTTTGTCAAGATTGACCGGCATTTCGTGTCAAATATAGATAAGGCAATTGTAAAGTTCAATCTTGTTGATTCAATAGCTACTGCGTGCCATAGAATGGGCATAAAAGTAATTGCAGAGGGCATTGAGCAGCAGGAAGAACTTGAGTCCATTCTCAATATGGGCATTGAACTGCTGCAGGGATACTTACTGCATAAGCCGTCTCCCATGCTCAACGGTGATCATGCCTGTATACCTAATTTACATAACAGGAAAAAAAATAATATATCAGGCAGGGAGGAGCAAAGTTTAATCGGTGAAGTGTCCCATTACGTAGAACCGATACACCCCGATTCATCTGTCATGACCGCATTCAACCGTTTCATCAAGGACCCGATACTCCGGGGGCTGCCGGCAGTGGATGGTGAACAGGTGCTGGGGATGCTCCACAGGAACTGGTTTCTTGAGAACCAGATACTCGGAAGATGCGGCTACGGCTTTGCACTTAATTCTTACAAAAACGTTTCGAAGCTTATGGACCGCCAGTTCATGGTGGTTGAGTCAAACACGACACTGGAAGAAGTGGCGCGAAGAATAAATGCCAGGAAGTCGGAATTCCTTTATGATGATATATGCATTACAAAAAACGGCAAATATTTCGGGACTGTGGCTATCAGCGCCCTGCTGGATGCAATGACAGAGAGGAGTCTTATTCTTGCAAAAGGGGCAAACCCGCTCTCCGGACTTCCCGGAAATGAATTTATACAGAGGGACATAGAGAAAAAATTGTCGCAAAATATGCATTTCGATGTTTGTTATGTCGATATCAACAATTTTAAACCGTATAATGACCATTACGGATTTGAAAGAGGAGATATTGTACTTAAAAAACTTGCCCATGTACTGCAGGAAACTGTACAATCATTTGATACGGGAAGTTTTAATTTTGTCGGCCATATTGGTGGAGATGATTTTATTATCGTTACCCGGTCGCAGATTTCGATTCCAGTTTGCGAAAAGGCCATTTATCAATTTGAAGCACAGTTGCCGGACCTGCATGGCGCTTCAGATTTCAATAAGGGAGAATATATTTCCAAAAACCGTAAAGGTGAGGAGGAAACATTCGGCCTTCTTTCCCTTTCAATAGGAATAGTCAGCACAGAGGTCTACAAGCTCGAGTCATATGCCCAACTCGCCTCTATCGCAACAGAAGTCAAAAAGGCCGCAAAAATGAAGAGAGGTTCCTGGATAGAACGCGACAGGCGCAAGATGGGGTAAAAAAGAACTGAAACAGATTTCATGAATAAAGGATTTCTTTGGGGTGTTGCTACATCCGCCTTTCAGCTTGAGGGCTCTCCATATGCAGACTGGACCTCATGGGACGCAATACTCAATGAAAAGCCTAATGTAACCAATCATTATACGCTTTACAAAGAAGACTTGCTCCTTCTAAAAGACCTCGGCGTCAACTCCTATCGTTTTTCCATAGAGTGGAGCAGGATCCAGCCGAGAGAAAACACCTGGGACAATGCATCGCTGGAGCACTACCAGGAGATCGTCGATATTCTTATACAGAACAATATCGAACCGATGGTCACACTAAACCACTTTACGCACCCCCTGTGGTTTATCAAAAGGTATCCCTGGCATGAAGACGCTTCGGTAGATAAATTCTTAAAATTTCTCGAGAGAGTGGTGGCATCTCTAAAGGGGGTCCGCTACTGGATAACATTCAACGAGCCCTATGTGCTCTTGTTGGGCGGTTATCTTGAAGGCTGTATGCCGCCCGGCATTCGCAATCCCTCGCTTGCCGTAAAGGCTCTGAAAAATATCCTTGTCTGCCACGGAAGGGCTTATGACCTTATTCATGAGCAGGCAAAAAAACACGGTATTACTCCAATGGTCAGCGTGGCGCATAATATGGCGGCCCTGGCGCCATGGAACCGGTTCAACCCGCTGGACAGGCTTCTCTCAAAAATAGCCAAGTACTTTTACAACCATTCTCTGCTCGATGCTTTTTTGACCGGCGTTCTGAAGGTAAAGTTCCCTTTTAAAAACGAAATAAGCATTCCCGTCCCCATTAAAGACAAGCTGGACTTCTTTGGTGTCAACTATTATACGCGTGTGCATATACGGTTTAATCCGTTTAAAAAGATGGGAATTGAACTCAGGAACAGGGACATTGACGGGTATGGACTGACTGATATGGGATGGGAAATACATCCGCGCGGCCTTGAAAAGGTGCTGAGATATGCTTCAAAGCTTAATGTGCCTCTGATCATCACCGAAAACGGTATTGCAACCCGTGACGGACAGAAAAAAATAAAATATATGAAAAGGCATGTTGACGCGGTTGAAAAAAGCATCAAGGATGGTATCGATGTCAGGGGCTATTTCTACTGGTCTCTGATCGATAACTACGAATGGCTGCAGGGACTCGATGCCAGGTTCGGCCTGTACCGGGTCGACTTCAACACAATGGAGCGCAAGCCAACCAATGCCGCGGCATATTACGCGTATATAATCAAAAGCAGGTCATAGTTAATAAGTGATGGGTAATACGTGCAAACATGCTATCGCAGTTCCTATAACCTATTGCCTCTGTCTATCGTAACATAATCTTAATCCGCCCTTAATAATGCTGTAACCGAAGTAATACTAATATGTATATAATGCTTTTGTGTGATTTTCATATCCACACCACCTACTCCGATGGTTCCGTGGAGTTGAGACGGACCATCGACCTTTTTGGACAAGCAGGCTTTGATGTTATTGCAATTACTGACCATGTGGTGAACGGCGACAACTCCATCGGAAAGTTCGCCTACCGCTTCAACCTTTCAGTAAGGGAAGACAATTTCGACGAGTATATGGAACATATCAGGAAAGAGGCGGCAAGAGCATGGGACAAGTACGGGATGCTGGTGATCCCCGGAGTTGAAATCAGCAAGAACCATCTGTCTTCCGACAAATCTGCTCACTTGCTGCTTATTGATATAAAGGATTTTATTCCTGCCTGCTGGAACTATGAGAAGATATTTCTTGAGGCAAAGGGACAGGACGCATTGATAGTGGCCTGCCACCCTCATTATATGTCGGACATGAGCCGGGACACGCTTTTCCTCTGGAACAACAGGGAGAAATATGCCAAATACATCGATGCGTGGGAAGTGGCAAACAGAGACGACGTTTTCAATGTTATAAGTCTGAAGAAGTATCCCTATGTTGCTAATAGTGACTTCCATAAGGCACGTCACCTGTATTCGTGGAAAACGCTGCTTAATTGCGAGAAAGATACTGCAGCGGTGAAACAATGTATTAAACACAACAAAGGGGTTGCAATTACCCTTTTCAGAAACTAGCACTAATGGAGGGAGAGGTATGGGTATATTCTGGCTGTTTGCTACTCTTACTTTTTTAGGTCTTATTGCGTATGGCTTCCAAATATGGGCAGTACGCTCATATCTTTCCACTCCCTGTAACTGCGGGGAAGGGCATGCCCTTCCCCGACTTTTTCCTCCCGTGTCGATTCTTAAACCGCTTAAGGGACTGGATGACAATCTGTACGACAACCTTCTAAGCTTTTGCAATCAGGACTATCCTGAATATGAGATCATATTCTCGCTCCAGAGCCATAATGATCCTGCATACAAAGTAGCGAGGAAAATAAGAGAAAAATGCCCTGACAGGAACATCACCATTATCGTTGAGGAATCCAATTCAGGCCTTAACCCGAAAGTCAATAATCTCCTGCCGGCGTATAAAGCTTCAAGATATGAGTATATCCTAATCAGCGACAGTAATGTGATGGTTGATGAAAAGTATCTCGGGGAAATAACCAGTCACATAGAGAATCCTGCTACGGGCCATGGAATAGGATTAGTAAGCAATATTATAAAAGGTGTCGGCGGCCGTTCACTCGGCGCCGTATTTGAAAATCTGCACCTTAACTCGTTTGTTATGGGAAGCGTATGTTTTCTCGATAAGTTTTTGAAAATGCCCTGCGTGGTCGGGAAATCCATGCTGATGGCCAAGAAGGATTTGGAGGCAATAGGCGGGCTCAAAGCGGTGAAAGACATTCTTGCCGAGGATTACGTCCTTGGTGAAAGAATGCGTAAAAGCGGCAAAAAAGTGGTGTTGTCCGGCTACATGGTAAAAAATGTTAATGAATACTGGGGGATAAAGCGGTTCCTTAACCGTCATACGAGATGGGGCAAGCTCAGGTGGAAGCTCGGCGGCGGGAAATATGTATTCGAATTAGTAGGCAACCCGGTATTCATGTCCGCGCTGCCGATTGTATGCTGGCAATGCTCTAAATTGACCGTCACCTTTGCAATTCTCACTTCCCTTCTTAAGGTCGGAGGCGACTTCTATCTGGGCAGAAAGACGGGAACTGAACTGGAGAATCCTTTTCTTTACTTGCTTGCCCCGTTTAAAGACCTGCTTATCGGGCTCATATGGTCTGTGCCGATTGTCAGCAATACTGTCGTTTGGAGAGGGAACAGGTATAGCATCGGCAGAAATTCTATACTCTCCCCCTGCCCTGAGACCGGTTTCTGGTCCCTGCGCTACAGGATTATAGATGCAATAAAGGAGAGATTTGCATAATGAGTTTCAACAAAAAATATAAGACCATGTTCCTCGGCAATGTCAAGATCGGCTACCGCCTTCTGGCGCTCGTTGTTTTTATGTTGATGCTGTTGATCGCGATCGGCACTCTCGGTATCATAGGCATGGAAAAGACCGTTGCCGGTACCGATATAGTATACAAAAAAAATGTGCTGCCGTTGAAAGATCTGCAGACAATATCTGATATGTATGAGATAAATATCGTCAAGTCCGTGCAGCGCATCAGGGACAACCCGTTTAAAGAAGAAAAACTTTTATGGGTTGAAGGACGCAAGAGCGTTGATGAGGCGCTGTTGGTAACCGCTGAAAAATGGAGGGCCTATACGGAACTGGAGCACTCCGAACGAGAGAAAAAGCTGATAGCACAGACTCAGCCGCTGTTCGATATTGCAAGCAATCCTCTGGGTAGATTAAAGGACATTTTACAGCAGGAAGACGAGCAGAAGCTCAGCAACTTCTTTATCGACGAACTGAATCCCACTCTTGAGCCGATTGAGCAAAGGCTTGGTGAGTTGATCGCCCTCCACATGGAAGAAGCTAAAGAGACCTATGCACACTCGGAAGCGCTGTTTAGAATGGTCAGCACCATTGCGCTGATCAGCATTATCGTCGGGGTGGCGCTCGCAATCACTTTCGGATACCTTATAGTCACCGACATCATTAAACCGCTGACCAAACTTGCTGAAACTGTTGAACAGGTAGCCGGCGGCGATCTTACAGCATCGATTGAATATGACAGCTCTGACGAGATAGGGATTCTGAGCCGCGATGTTAACAAGATGATCCATTCATTTAACGGCATGATAGGCGGCATGCTCGATTCGGAAAATAAGGTAATCTCTTCCGTACAGAAGCTGAGGGCCGAAGCTGAAAAAACGGCTGGCGGCGCAAAAAGCCAATCCCTTCAGGCAGCGCACATAGCAACCTCTGCAGACGAGATGAGCCAGACTATTAACAACATAGCGGCAGGCGCTGCAGCCGCATCTGAGACCTCTGCAGAGACTATGTCCACCGCTGAAAGGGGCAAGAGCGTTGTTGACGGGGCTGTTGCTACGGTAAGCAAGGTGCATGCTTCAACTGTTGAGGCAGCTTCAATGATGGAGGGGCTTAACAACAGGGTGAGCGAAATCGGGGATATAGCTACCGTCATAAACGATATTGCCGACCAAACCAATCTCCTTGCACTCAATGCAGCCATTGAAGCGGCCCGTGCCGGCGAGCAAGGGAGGGGATTTGCCGTTGTGGCTGATGAAGTGCGCAAGCTCGCCGAGCGGACAATCGGGGCCACTGCTGAGATTTCTAAAAAAATTCACGCTGTCCAGTCTGAATCCCGGAAGACAACCAAATCCATGCGGGATGCTTCGGATGAAGTTACCGGCGCCAAAGAATACATGACGGAGGCAGGCTCTTCATTAATCAGTATTGTGGAATCTGTGCGCAACGTACGTGATCAGATAACGAAGATTGCTGCTTCGGTTGAACAGCAGGCAACGGTATCAGAGGATGTTGTCAGTAGTATCGGAAAGACATCAGTTATTGCAAAAGAAATGGAAATAATGTCGGTTGAAGTGACACAGGAGGTTGAGACCCTTACCGGCATTGCTGATGAACTCAGGAGTGCATCAGCGGGATTCAAAACCAGATAAAACACAAATGTCATGCCGCTGCAATAACACTGTAACATTCCATTGTTATACTAACTACTAAGTATGTAATAACTAAGGGAGGCGTGTCAAAATGAATACATATACAACGCAGAGCGAAAGATGCCATTCAGTTGTCGGCTGCGAGCATAGCTGTCCCTATTATAATAACGAGAGCGGCATCTGTGCAGCCTCTCTGTCGCAACTGGCAATTGATACCAGGAGAAGATCGGGCTATTGCAATAATGAAAATTACGACAGTTGTCCAATTTTTTTGGCAAGAACCCTGCGAGGGGTCCCCAAAAAGTCAAAGACTTTTGGGGAATAGAAGGAGGTGGAGAGTATGTGTCCGGAGTTAAAAGAGGGCGTATGTATGATAGCAAGCATTGAACCTAAAAAAATAGCGTGTGCTGACGAACACTGCTGTAACAGCAATGAGTGGGACAGGTGCAGAGTCTACATCTCACAATTTTTCTTGACCGGAGCCAGGGCATTCAGAGAAGTTGCATAAAACTTTGTTACAGTATTGTAACATTCTTTTCATATTGTTGTAACAGAAAAGTTGTTATTATATCCAAGTGATGGGGAGTGAAATGTACATGGAAAGACTTACAATCTGCCCGCATCTTAAGGGAGGCTCCACAGGGGCCGAGTGCCGCGTAGTGAGCAAACTTATCAGGGATATGAAAGATGTGAACATAAGAATATGCATGGGCAGGCGTCATGAAGCGTGTCCGGTCTATTTCTGCTCATTGCAAATGGTCGAGTATGGCGGTGCATATAAGTCGGTCGAGTGCTCCGGGATTTAACACGAAAGTAATAAAGCTGTCATATTACTGTAATATTGTTTGAGTAAAATAGGTAAAGGATGGATGATGGAGGAAAAGAAAGAGTTGAAGTAAAATGTCCGCAATGCAATTTGGACGCTGTATATAAATATGGTAAAACTTGGCAGGGGAAACAGCGGTTTATATGTCTTATATGTGGCAGGCAATTTACCCAGAATAATGGGAGATTTGAAGTCAAGGACAGGCCGGTCTGTCCGGTGTGTGGAAAAGTAATGCATTTATATAAAAGGGAATATAAAGTATTGCGATTCAGGTGTTCGGGATATCCGGGTTGCAAGACGTTCAGTAAAACTGATAGGGAGGTAGATAATGAGTTACTACATTCATAATGTGCCAGGGAGACTCAGAATTAAAAGCCCGTCGATAAAAAAGAACGAAAACGTGGCTAACGAACTAAAAAAGGCATTGAGTACAATGAATGGGATTGCCACAGTCGATATTAACCTTACTACCGGCAGTCTGCTGGTGAACTATAATCCAAAGATGGCCAGCCATAAGGATATCATAAGCATATTGCAGCGTAAAGGTTATTTCGATACGACAAAGGCGGCTACAAATGATCAGTATATTCATAGCGCCGCCGCTAAAGCCGGACATCTGGTGGGCAAGGCGGTATTGGGGGCTTTTGTCCAGGAAGCATTGGAAGGCTCAGCACTGTCGTTATTAGCTGTGTTACTGTAGAAAATCAGTCGTAACAGTTCTCCACTGTTGTCCCCAAATGGACACCTTTCACTCCAAAACTAAGATTCCAATTCCAGGCGCAAAAGGCTGTGACCGTACTTGACTTTCCCAAGCACAAAGGAAGAGAGTGTTTTTCTGTCCTCCGTGAAATCGTAAAGCGGCGGATTGAAATAAATGCGTGCATCAATCCTGCTGAAACCCAGAAGGTTCCAAAAATGAGGGACAAACTGCATATCCGAATGCCAGGCAACAGCATCAATTGTTCCGGGTGTCACAGGCATCGAGTCTAAGTGTGAGTACATAATGCTTAGCGGCAAAATAGGCACCTTGCTGTCTATGGGTGCTTTGAAAAAGGTGCTCTTGAAATCTCCGATGGTGAGTCCGTCATTGGTGGTCCCCTCAGGGAAAACCACAACACTGATGCCGCTCTCGAGACGCTCCTTAATAGCCTCCAATACTCTGACCGCAGCTGTTTTGGATTCCCTGTTGACAAAAACAGTCCCTGCAAGCTTTACCATCCTGCCCAGGAAAATCCATGAGGCCACCTCACTTTTTGAGACGAAGACCGAGGGCATTATAGTACCTATAATGAGTATATCCAGATAGCTGCAATGATTACTTACTATGAAGAAGACATTGTTTTGTTTATATGAGCCGGCGGGAGTAATATGAATCCCAAGGACAAAACAGTTGGCACGCGCCCACCACTGCATACAATGAGCACGGAGGTACATTTTCTTGTCAGGCGCAAGGAAGAAAGATGCCTTTATAAGAATGCCGCTGACAAGGAAGACGAGATTGAGAATAAGAAGCAGAAATAATCTTAATATTTTTATTATGCCCGGCATAATGTCTCGTCTGTGTTCATGTAAGAGTATACCATGCCTGACATACGGCTTTTCGGCAAAAAGAGTAAAGTGGTCAGGTGGCGACCTGCCAACATATTAAGAAATGGAACAACAGCCACTTTTCAAGATATGTTGAGCATTGGAACTTAAAGGCCAATCGCATACCTGCCTGCAAATCTTTCTGGTCTCCTCCCTTCTCAACCTGCATTCTTCTATCAGTTCCTTATGGCGTTGCCTTTCCTCCTCTGATAACGTCCCGATGAATTGTTCAAGGTCCATTTTGCCCTCCTTTAATTTTGGCGATGCCGGTTTCAATGACTCCAGACATCTACCAACATTATTGCACAGGCATCATTTCATCAGTATTGCAGGGGTGTTAAGTTTTGATTAATTCGTTTACATCATGGCAAATGCCGGACCTACCCAGACCCACATTAAACAACAAATTTATGCCTTAAGCAGGTGGGCTTTGTCAGTGAGTTCCCAGGGCAACCCTATATCCATCCTGCCGACGTGTCCGTAAACAGCGAGCTTACGATAGAAACCGCCTTTAATAGACGCAGGGAGGCGCCTCAGGCTGAACTGTTTTACAATTCCGGCAAGCCTGAAATCAAAATTCTTCTCAACCAGATCGGCAATAATTGTGTCCGGCAGTTTGCCGGTGCCGAATGTCTCTACCTGAATGCTCACGGGACGGGAAAGACCTATGGAATAGCTGAGCTGGATTTCGCACTCCTCGGCAAGCCCGGCTGCAACCACATTCTTCGCCGCGTAACGCGCAGCATACGCCCCGACCCGGTCAATTCTCATCGGGTCCTTGCCGCTGAGTGCTGCACCACTGTGGCGGGAGTATTCCCCATAGGTATCAATCGCATTTTTCCTGCCGGTAAGCCCCGAATGGATTGACGGTCCGCCGGTGATAAACGGGCCGTCCGGATTAACGAATATTCTGGTATTTTTATCAGGCTTGATAACTTCATCATTGAAGACACTATCGATAATCGTTTCCCGTATATCATCGCCCAACTGTTTCAGATCAGGGCCGCTGCCCTTATTCTGGCTTGCAATAACCGTTATGCTGTGTATCCTGGACGGAATGCGGTTACAGAATTCAACTCCCACCTGGGTTTTTCCATCCTGTGAAAGATAGGGCAGTATCTTCTGGAGCCTTGCCGAAGTAAGCCGTCTGGCGAGCTTATGCGCCAGCCATATGGGAAGCGGCATAAATGCCGGGGTTTGATTGCAGGCAAAACCAAAAACCGTAACCTGGTTTTTCACCGGGATGCTGTCGATTTCACTCTCGGTCAGCTCCCGTTCATCAAAATTGAAGTCCGCGTCACGCGGCGATTCTTTGAGGCTTGTCAGGATACTGCATGTTTTGCCGTTAAACTCATGCTGCTCATAACCGATCTGAGATATTACCTGGCGTGCTATATAGGGGAAGTCAACTCGTGCTTCAGATGCAAACCTTGCAGCAATGAAGAGAATCGACGTCGAAACAGCGCATTCTGCTATAACACGCGAGTAAGGGTCCTGCTGTAGAAAATGGTCTACAATGGCATCGCTTATCTGATCGCAGAGTTTGTCGGGATGTCCCTCTGTTACCGATTCGGACGTAAACATGAAATCCTTTTTCATATAGGTTCACCTCGCATAGTTTTCTTGGTAGCTTCATTGACAACCAGAGGGAGCAGCGCACCTCCGCCGATTACCAGGGCATCTGTAAGATTTATCGTTGTTGTCCCTAGCAGGCCTCTAAGTCCGGGGACTGCTATTGTCAATGCCTGCAGCGCAAATGAGCCTCCCAGAGCCGCATCAAGGTACCTGTTGGAGGGGAGACGCTCCTTGTCAAAGATGCTGAGTTTTTCAGAACGGCAGCTAATGGCATGCATAAGCTGGCTCGTCGTGAGAGTCATAAAGGCCATAGTCCCTGCCTGCGCTCCACGACCGTACCGGGCAATACCGTACCCGTAAGCGCCGAGCGTAGCCGCACTCATCATTGCCGATTCGAAAGCTATCCTTTTAAAGTCGCTGCTCATAATAATAGGATGGTCAGGGTTGCGCGGCGGCTTGCTGAGCACATCGGGTTCAGGCTGTTCGAGTGCCAATGCCAGTCCTGGGAATATATCGGATATAAGGTTGATCCAAAGCAGTTGCATAGCATTGACCGGCTGACCGAGGCCTCCGGCAATTGCAGCAAACATCACCATAATTTCACTGAGGTTGGTCGCCAGGAGAAAATGCACTGATTTTCGAATATTGTTATAAATTGTGCGTCCGTGGCTCACGGCGATGATCATGGTCTCGAGGTTGTCGTCCTCCAGCACAATATCGGCCACCTCACGGGCGACATCTGTGCCGGTATGCCCCATTGCAATGCCTATGTCGGCAGCCTTAAGGGCGGGGCCGTCATTGATGCCATCCCCGGTCATAGCGACAACTTTCCCCGCACTCTGAAGAGCTTGCACTATTTGAAGCTTATTGGCAGGACTTACGCGGGCAAAAACATGGACTCGCTCGGCAAGCGCTTTCATTACATCAGGTTCTATATCGGTAAGATGGGTCGAATCGAGGATTTCGAGCTGTTCTCCATTGCTCAAATCCAGTTCGTTTCCGATGGCATAGGCCGTGGGAGTCTGGTCTCCGGTTATCATAACTGTTTCTATGCCGGCCTGGTGGAAGACGCCGATCAGTTCCTTGACTCCCTTTCTAGTGGGGTCTGCCATCCCCACCAGGCCGAGCCAGACAAAACCGCTGCTGATGTCGGACGCGGCGCCGTTGCCGTTTTCAATATGGTGATAAGCGAAGGCGAGGACGCGCAGTGCTTCACCGGCCATTCGCTCATTCTCTGTTTCCATCGCAAGCTTGTCATCATCCGAGATCAAGATCTTTTCGCCGTCCTTTATATGCCAATCGCACATTGCCAGCACTTCCGCAGGGCTCCCTTTCAGCGCGATGATCTTGCCCTCGGCTCCGTAGTCATGGTGTGTAGCCATATAATTACGGTTTTCAGAGCGGTAGCCTATTTTGAGGAGCGGGTACCTATTTCTGAGTTGAATGATGTCAACGCCTGCACAAATAGCCATATGCATAAGGGCGTTCTCGGTGGGAGAGCCGCGCAGCACATATTTTCCCTCTCCGTTCTCATCGTACGAGCTTCTCCCGGTCGTCTCACCAGCGTGTTCTCTTATGATTATTTCAGATTCATTGCAGAGCACAGCTACATGGATGAGCCTGAGGAACTCGTCAGAGGCATAAGGGTTAACGGTCTCCCTGCCGGCCATAAACTTTCCGTCCACAACCTTTATTCTCTTCATCCCCGTATGTACGGCTACAACCGACATCCTGTTGAGGGTTATGGTCCCGGTCTTGTCCATGCATATGGTCTGCACCGAGCCGAGCGTTTCGACTGCATTGAGATGGCGTATGAGGACTTTATGCCTCCTCATATTCCTGATTCCCAGGGAGAGTGTGGTCGTTGCAACGGTCGGGAGCCCCTCGGGCACAGCAGCGACAGCTAAAGAGATCGAGGTTTTGAGCATTTGCAAGAAGCCATATCCCCTGAGCAGACCTATGACGAAAACAAGACCACAGACTGCTCCGCTGATCAGAACAAGCTGTGTACCCATTTTTCTAAGCTGGCGCTCCATAGGAGTATCGGGCGACTCTGCCGCTCCCACGAGTTCCTGTATCTTCCCTATCTCCGTAAACTTTCCTGTGGCTACAACTACGGCAAAGCCCTGTCCACCCGTAACCAGGGTGCCCATATATGCCATATTGACCCTGTCGGCAAGCGGAACATTGCGGGCTGCGATGTTTACCGTAGTCTTTATGACCGGCATACTCTCGCCGGTAAGCGCTGATTCATCAACGCTCAGGTGGGTTGTTTCAATCATTCTGCTGTCGGCAGCTATATAGCTGCCGGGCCTGAGTACCAGGATGTCACCGATTACCACATCCTCGGCAGGGACCTCTTTATAAATACTATCTCTTATGACAAGTGCGGAGGGCCTGACAAGACTTTTGAGCGAGTGGATGGTTTTTTCCGCCTGGCTCTCGGTAACATAGCCTATGACTGCATTGATCCCTACTACACCGGCAATGACCAGTGCATCAGCTACACCTCCCGTAAGTACCGAGAGACCGGCTGCAACGCCCAGCAAGGCGTTTGGGATCGAGTTGAGTTGATCGAGAAGAATGCTCAATCCTGAACGTGGGACGGATTCAGGCAGGAGATTGGGACCAAACTTCTTTAACCTGGATTGTGCGCTTTCACTCGAAAGTCCCGCACATGCTGAGCATTCGAACCGCTCAAGGATTGCCGATGGTTCGGCGGTATGCCATGCCTCAACCGGCTGGTCCTCGGCGTGGCTGACAAGTCTTCTTACTTTGCCCCTGCTTTTTATTTGCTTAGCCGGCGCAGACTCCGGTTTGCAGCTTTCCGCATCCGAAACAGGGGGATCGGGCTGCGGGAAGTCATCTGCTGCCCTCTGAATACCGTTGCCTTTATGTTCGAGGACTATATTTTGAATAACCAGGGCAACGGCTTGGGGGGTATTGTCGGAATTGAAATATACGAGAACGCTCCCGGTCAATGTGTTTACAGAGACAAGATTAATCCCTTCCCTGCCTGAAAGGCCCGATTCAAGATGGTTTTTCAGTGATTCCGAACGATAAAGTCCGGACACCTTGTATCGGGCCCTGCCAGGTATGGTCGCGTGTACTGTCTGGATCACGTACCGCTATTCTTCCCTTTTTGTTTTGTGCCTTGTAGTAACTTCAGGAGCCACAGTGCCCTTGACAGCCTCTGATCCGGATAAACGCGGTGCCGGCAGGGCGGTGCCGGCGACTTCTTTCACTCCGGAAACAACACCAACAAGCATGTCCTTCACAGCGCGAACAGCCGTATTGCCTATCGCTCCCGCGGCCTCTATTGCGCCTCCGACAGCAACTGTGGCGGCTTCTTCAACATTTCCGCCGATTTCTTTTGTGGCTTCAATTACACCGTCCACAGCCCTTCTCGCTACAAGTGCCACATCAGCACCGACTTCGGCAGCACCCTTGACCGCGCCCTTAACAGTCTGCCCGGCAACACTCAGGACATCGCCGCCTACATCGCTGACCCCCATTATAATGCCTTTGGCAACACTTTTAGTGCTCAAAATCAAGCCAGTACCAACCTCTTCCGTAGCCTGGATTGCGCCCTTTACCACATCTTTCGTTACGTCCACACCCTCGTTGGCTACCGATGCCGTCGCCTTCAGCGCATTAGAGACAGTGTTTCTCACCAGACTCACGATTTCGGCCTCGATTTCGTTTATTCCTTTCAAACTGCTTACAATGCCCTCTTTCACCCTTGTTCCAGCTGCTCCAATATTGGCAGCCCCCTCTGAATTGGTCTTAGCCTCGCCCTTAGCCATAATAGCAACCCCCTTTTAGATTGTTGTTAATATGTTTTTCTTGATATGCCATGTGGCGGTTTAACTACACGGCTGCCGTTACTTGTCCTCGCCATCCTTGGTATGAGGCACTGATTTAAGAAATATGTTCAATGAATACCAAAAAGCGGTATACCATGCAGGTGCGGCAAAGTTTCCCCTGCTGATTTCGTATATGCCGAACCCCAGCAGCGTCAGGAAAGCAACTCCGGGCACATCCAGTTCGTTGCCGGTAAATCTTTTTACTCCCTTATCAAAGTCGCTGAAAGCTTTTACCACATTTCGGGACAGAGCAGGCGTCCCGGACTCTAATTTAATGAGCCTGAAAAGTGAGTACTCTTCGGCAAAAACAGAAATTGCTTTTAAGTCAGCAGTATGTGTGAACACAACACTCCCTGTAAGTGCATTTGCTTCGACTTCCTTTATTCCCTCAAGATGAGTAAAATGGTCCTTCAGATTAGAGAAATAAGCAGCATTCCCTTTTCTGGAGGGCACTTTTACCCTGAATCTTCCAGGTGTAGAGTGGCATACAATTGCTTCCGGTATCATTAAGCGCCTGTTTTATCCTCAGGGCTGATCCCCGCCGCCTGTTTATGTGATTCTTCCATTTCAGCCTTTACTTCTGCTACGATATCTTCCATCATTTCACCTACTTCTGCAACAGCCTCTTTGCTTTTTTCATATAGAACAAGGCTGCCCTTGATGGCGGCTTTTGCAAGCGGCTTTACCACTCCTGCCAGTGCCGGAATCACTTGAGGGGCAAATAGAGCCGTGCCAATGCCGATAGCAAGCCCTGTAACTATATTACCCTTTAATCCGTTGTCAAAAAGTGCCATGGTATCCTCCCCCTCCTTAGTCAGTCAGCGTTTAATTAAAGTTTATAATATAATGAGTCAGATGTAAATGTAAAAGCATTATACATAAAGCTTTCATTACATACCTACAACACTGAAATGTCACAAAGTTGTAACGAGTTGTTCATCATATTGTAAGAATAGTTATGATTTAATTAGTAAAACCTAAAAAAAGGTGGATAGAATGATCAACTATAAGGTGGTTCACCATGTTCCGGGACGCATCAGGGTGCAGGTGCCGATAATCAAAAAGCTTTCTGTTGCAACATTAAAAAAGTTAGCAGGGATCCCAATACCCGAGGGGATTAAAGATGTCCGCGCCAATCCGGTTACCGGAAGCCTCGTCATAACATATGATCCTGATCATGTTGATATAGAGAAATGCCTGAGGATGATGATGTCAGACAGTGAGATAGTCGCAACAATCGGCATGGGGTGATACTGTAATGCCGACCAGCACGCCAAGAAGGGAAGGTGCATTTTCAAAAGTTGAGACCAGGCGCCCGAAATGCCCTTATCTTACTAAATGGATCATCTTCACCTGTCAGGCAGGAGATGTCCCTTACGTTCCAAGTTTGTTCCAGCTTGAAGAGTACTGTAAGAGCAAGCAGCATAAGAAATGTCCTTTGCTGTAATTAATAAGATTCTCATAATTGAATAGACATTGTCCGGAAAATCTCCCCTTACCCCTGGCGCATCCCACGTCAAAGAGAGGTTAGGAGGGGATTTTATAGATAGGGAGGTGATATGTAATATAGATTTAACGCTGGTGTAACATTAATGTAACAATTATTCATTATCCTAAAACAGAAAGACATTTTCCAACAGGAGGAAACATGAAAGTATTAGTAAGTTTTATTCTATCAGCAGCTTGTTTGTTGACGTTTTCAGTGGTGCATGCGGAAGATATGCTGACTGGCGCGGGAGCAACATTCCCTGCCCCCATATATCAGGCATGGGCTTATGACTACAACAAAGTAACCGGCATTAAGCTCAATTACCAGTCTATCGGCTCGGGAGGAGGCATCAGGCAGATTACGAACAGGACAGTGGAATTCGGCGCATCTGATGCACCCCTATCGCCTGAGGAACTAAACAAAGAAGGCCTGTTGCAGTTCCCCGCCGTTATGGGGGGGGTTGTTCTTGTGGTCAACTTGCCCGGCGTCAAGGGAGGCGAGTTAAGACTGGATTCTGATGCTGTATGTAAAGTATATCTTGGCGACATCAAATACTGGGATGATGCAAAGCTTAAGGCTCTGAATCCAAAAACAAACCTTCCCCATAGTGAAATTAACGTTGTCCATAGGTCTGACGGCTCCGGTACTACTGCGATATTTACTACTTATCTGAGCGAAGTGTGTTCTGACTGGAAAACAAAAGTAGGGGCCGGAACTTCTGTAAAATGGCCGGTCGGCATCGGAGGCAAGGGAAATGAGGGGGTGTCCAACTATGTAAAACAGGCGCCCACTTCCATCGGCTACGTTGAATTTGCCTATGCAAAACTGAACAAGCTGCCCTATACAGCGTTGAAAAACTCGGCAGGTAAGTTTATAGAGCCTAGCTTCGAAGCTTTTGAAGATGCCGCTGCCACAGGGAACTTTGATCCGAAAAAACACTTCGATCTCTGGCTCGTTAATGCCCCGGGTAAAAATGCCTGGCCGATCGCAGGCGCCACCTTTATTCTGCTTGCAAAGGACCACAAGGAAGGCGATATGAAAACAGTCAAGTTTTATGACTGGGCTTTCAAAAACGGCGATGCAAAAGCCAAGGAACTGATCTACGTGCCGCTGCCGAAGAGTTTAAAGGACAAGATCCGGGCATACTGGAAGGAGAATGGCATCTATTAGAAGTTAGATTGAATTAAGAGGGTCAGGTATGTATTATATATCCTGACCCTCTTCTTTACCTTTTATGCGTTCATAATTATTCCGGGCCGATTATATTTAATTCATAAGGAGTAAGCAGTTTGCCTATTATTGATAAAAAGAACCCTGTTGACTTCGCATTCTCTCTTATCACGGCGTTTGCCTCATCACTGGTAGTTATGTTGGTCATAGGCATTTTAATAGTGCTTATACAGGAGTCATCGCTTGCCATCAGTCGTTTCGGAGTGATCAAATTTTTAACATCTACTGACTGGAACCCTGTAACGAAATCCTTCGGGGCCGCGACAACTATATTCGGGACCGTTGTTACGACAGTGCTCTCTCTTGCAATTGCAGTACCTGTCGCCATCGGCATTGCCATCTTTGTCACCGAAATATCTCCTAATTTTTTGAAAGGGCCTATCGGGATTGCCATTGAACTCCTGGCAGCAATACCCAGTATTATTTACGGCATGTGGGGGCTTTTCACTCTCGCCCCGATCATGGCCAAGTATATAGAACCGGCGCTCCAGAAGAGCATCGGTGCGGTGCCTTTAGTGGGCATGTTGTTCGCAGGCACGCCCATGGGCATAGATATGCTGACTGCGAGTGTTATTTTGAGCATCATGATTATACCGTTCACCGCAAGCATTTCGAGGGATTCTTTTAACTTGACGCCTGCCGTGGTCAAGGAGTCTGCTTACGCAATCGGGGCCACTAAATGGGAGGTTGTAAAAAATGTTGTGCTCCCTTATTCAAAGCTTGCCGTTTTCGGTGGCGTTACGCTCTCCCTGGGAAGGGCGCTGGGCGAGACCATGGCAGTGGCTTTCGTGCTGGGAAACAACCATCAGATCACTGCGTCGCTATTTAATGCTGCTGCAACCATTACGGTATCTCTTGCCAATGAATTTACCGAGGCTGACACAGACCTCTACCTGTCGTCACTTTTTTATTTGGCCCTTATACTTTTCATAATGAGCTTTATAGTCCTTGCAGTAGCAAAGATCTTTCTGCTCAAGGCTGAGAGGAAATATTCAAGATGAACATCGATCAAAAGAGAAGAATCGAAAGCATTGCGGCCCTCACTTTGAGCACTCTTGCCGCCCTTTCCGGAATGTTCTGGCTAGTTTTTATTCTCGGAGATGTCCTTGTGCGCGGTATTGGGGCCCTTACGCCGAGTCTGTTCCTTAACGATCCGACACCTCCCGGTGTCCTGGGCGGCGGGCTGCGCAATGCATTTATAGGGCAGCTGATGATAATCGGCGTTGCCACGCTGATAGGCGTTCCTGCGGGCGTTCTGGGTGGTACGTTTCTTGCTGAATACGCAAGGGGGACCAAGCTGGCGCGGTCCATAAGCATACTTGCTGATATTATGGTCAGCGTACCTGCCATCGTAGTGGGGACTTTTATCTATTCTGTAATGGTCAAGCCTGTCGGGCATTTCAACGGCTGGGCCGGAGCTGCTGCGCTGGCAGTTATCATGCTCCCTGTTGTGCTTCGAACAACGGAAGACATGCTTTCTCTTGTGCCATGGACCTTGAGGGAAGCGGCCTTTGCCCTCGGCGCGCCCTACTACAAAGTTATTATCCAGGTGGTGTACAGAGGCGCCGCCACAGGCATACTTACCGGGATACTGCTTTCCATTGCCCGGGTCGCAGGCGAGGCTGCGCCGCTGCTGTTTACCTCATTTAATAATTCGTTTCTTTCCACTGACATGCGAGGACCGATCGCGTCATTAACTACTACAATATTCCAGTACGCTATGGGCCCCTATGAAGAATGGCACATTCAGGCATGGGGTGCATCATTTGTAATAACTGTTTTCATTCTTCTGATTACCATAGCGGGCAGACTTATCATTAAATGGAGGTACAAATAGTGGCCAATATAGTAGAGATCCAAGCTAAAGACCTGAATTTTTACTATGCAGGCAACGTGCATTCGCTGAAACAGGTCAATGTGTCTGCTCATAAAAATGCAGTGACTGCGTTAATAGGACCCTCCGGCTGCGGGAAGACCACATTGCTGAGATGTTTTAACCGTATGCATGACCTTTATCCAAAGAATAGATACGAGGGCGAGATAATCTTCGAGGGCAGGAATGTTCTTGCAAGTGATGTCGATGTTATCAAACTAAGGAGCGACATCGGCATGGTCTTCCAGAAGCCCACTCCTTTCCCGATGACTATTTTCGACAATATCGCATACGGGCTTAAGTTAAAAGGCATTACTAAACGTTCGGACCTCTCGGAACGGGTTGAAAAGGCCCTTAAAAACGCGGCCCTGTGGGATGAAGCCAAGGACAAGCTTAATGTCAGTGCTTATGATCTCTCGGGCGGACAACAGCAACGGCTTGTTATCGCCAGGGCGCTGGCGGTTGAGCCTCACGTCCTTCTTTTCGATGAGCCGACTTCCGCCCTGGACCCTATCTCAACCGGCAAGATAGAGGAGCTTCTCGTTCAATTAAAGAATAGTGTTACCATAATAATTGTAACGCATAATATGCAGCAGGCGGCCAGGATATCCGACTGGACTGGATTTATGATGCTTGGAGAGTTGATTGAATTTGACAAGACTGACAAAATGTTTACAGCTCCGTCTGAAAAGCTCACGGAAGATTATATTACTGGGAGGTTTGGATAATGTCCATTTTCGATGAGGAATTGATGCGGCTTAAAGAGAAAGTCCTTCTAATGGGATCTATGGTTGAAAATGCCATAAAAGATTCGGTAAGAGCGCTCGTCGACAGGGACAACCAGCTCGCCAAGACTGTTATCGAGAACGATCACCAGATTAACACTCTTGATAGTGAAATTGATGAGGAGTGCATAAAGCTCATTGCACTTATGCAGCCAAAGGCCGGTGACCTGAGATTTATAACAACGGCAATGAAGATTACCACTGACCTCGAAAGGATGGGAGATATGGCAGCAAATATTGCCGAGAGGGCGCTTGAACTGAATGAAGAACCCATCCTAAAGCCGTACATCGATATCCCGAGGATGAGAGAAATTGCCCAGGCCATGACCAGAGACGTACTTGACGCCTTTGTAAAAGGGGACAAAAAATTAGCAATTGATGTCATCATGAGAGATGATGAAGTTGATGACCTGAGAAATGCAATTCTTAAAGAATTGGTCTTCTTTATGGTACAGGACCCCGCAACAGTAACAAGGGGCATGAAAATAATCTTTGTGGCCCAATATCTCGAGCGTATTGCCGACCATGCCACTAATATCGCCGAAATGGTAATTTACCTGGTGGCGGGTAAGCTTATACGGCACATGGCACTGCCGGAAGAAGAAAAGAAATAAAGCAATTTTGAATGTTGAATTTTTAATTTTGAATTAATGAAAAAAGATTTTAATTTTCTCCCGGAATTCAACATCCAAAACTCATCATTTAAAATTTTTTACGGCATCGTGATAGCAATATCATAGGTGCCCACCCCCACTCTGTCGGCAATGCCCTTCTGCCATAACATCTCCATAACCTTTACACGGGCGCTTTTGGGCGCCATCACAATAAGCTTGGCTCCGGGCTGGGCCAGGCTTTTCCATTGCTCGGCCTTTTCAGGAGTTATACTGCTTTCAGTTTCAACCTCAACAACGGCAAGAACAAGACCATGATTTGACAGGGTCATATCAGGCCCTCCCCCTGGATTGACCTTTATTTCACTATATTCCTTTCTGAACCTGTGCCTTAAATGATCGACAATTAAATTGTGTACAAGGTGCTCGTTATTCATCTCCGTCCTTTCCCTCTGCAGGGCTGTGTTTCTTTTGTCTCTTTGTAAAATCGACTTTAATGACATTACCCGCAACTACAGAAGCGCCTTCAGCCTTGACTGTGCTCTCTGCCTGGAAGTCCTGCATTTTCCCTGACATAGGCAATAAAATAAATTGCGCATTGAGTTCGGAAGAATAGACAGCTGCTATATCATCCACTGGGATGAAACATTTCTGTGGTGAACTGCCGAAGACGAGCGTGGCGGTAATCCCGTAGTCATCCCACTGGAAGTTCATGCCCGGGTTAAATACGAGGACAATGCCGTTTTCCCTTTCATCCTCAGTAAGGCCGCGGTTTCCCAGTACAACATGCTCGGAATACCTTACGAGGATAAATACCCTGCCACCGATATGCAGCAACTCGTAAAAAACATGTTTTTTAAGACTGTTCAAACTGGCTGCCGTCTCCATGTCCACTAAGCGCCTCCTCTAAGGTCTCGCAAGACCTAAAACAGCCCCTGTTTCACGGTCCCGTCTTCCATTACGTATGTCGGAACACTTGTGATGTCAGCTTTCCTTGCTTCCATAATGTCTTCTTGTACCATCCGTTCAGCTTCCTTCAAAATGTCTGCCTCTTTTACAAGGTCTTTTCTGTTATTCTTAAGCCATTCTGCCTGCTCGCCGATTGCTTTTTTGGTCGCGCCCGGATGAATTTGCTCTAACGGGAAATACTTAACTACCACCCTGTATTCTCCGTTATAGTTCTGGAGCTTCTCCTTGGCCTGCTTGCAAAATGGACAGTCAGGATCAGTAAACATGTAAACCGTTTTATTTCCCGAGGGATTGTAAACAAGCCGGTCCTTTCCAGAGAGTTGAAAATCTATCTTGCCAAGTTCCGGCTCAAGTTTTCTAGTAAAAATCGGTTTATTGTTCACAAAGACCATTGAATTTGGCACAACAGACAGCCCATCCTCTGATACAAACAATACGATCGGCATATTTGTCCTGCCCTGTTTTATGTAGACAATAACAGCCTTCCACTTGGGAGAACTCGTGGTTTCCACTCCCCTGATAGTGTAATCTTTGATGGGGGTTGAAGCCGTTAGGAAGTCATTTGCAATATTTTTGTAATCCGGTTTGGAACACGACATATTGGCATACACAATCATTAATACTAAAAGCCACAATAAAGTTTTTTTCACGTTTTTTCTCCTCCGCAATTTATTATTTCAGTTATTTTATCTCAATCGCGCTCTCCGCCCTATTTCGCAGATACAGCATTATTAAGTGCTTCAATTCATAAATACGGTTGCATTCGAGTACCGCTGCATCCGCTTCAGCTTTGTTGCGCTCCTTCCCCGTACGCAACGGTATGCCTCAGTCGCCCGCTTCGCTGACACGGCGCATCGTCACTCTCGGTGCGACACCGTATTTATGAACTGAAGCACTAAACCTGCCAGCAGCATGGACAGGCTCAGCACCTGTCCCATAGTAAACATGCCGAACACATAACCGAGTTGTGCATCAGGCTCTCTGAAAAACTCTGCAAAAAACCTGAATGCCCCGTACAATATCAGGAACAGCGAGGTCAGTATCCCCGGCTTATAATGTTTTCTTCTCAATATCCAGAGTACAATAAACAGGACCACTCCTTCAAGAAAGAACTCGTAAAGCTGTGAAGGGTGGCGCGGCAGAGGCCCCCCTGAGGGGAAGACCATGGCCCAAGGCATATCGGTCACCCTGCCGTACAACTCTCCGTTTATGAAATTGCCCAGCCTTCCGAGACCGAGCCCGATTGGAGCGGTGACAATAATGAGGTCCGCTGTATGCCAGAAGTTGAGTTTGGTCCTTTTGCAGAAAAGGTACCCCGCAAAAACGCTCCCTATAAGTCCGCCATGAAAAGACATCCCTCCGTGCCAGACGGCAAACAGCTCCAGGGGATGGCCAAGGTAGAAGGGAAGATTGTAAAACACGACATACCCCAGTCTTGCACCTGCCAGAAGACCGAGTATGAGATATGAATAAAGGGAATCTATATCCACCATATTCCGGCTTTTGGACTTTTTAAGCTGATACTTCACGAGAAGATACGATGATGCAAATCCGATCAGGTACATCACCCCGTACCACCTGACCGCAAATGGCCCTACCCTTGCAATTTCAGGACTGATATTTGGATACTGCAGCACTCGCGCCTCCTAAAGCTGAACGTATCAGATATTATACTATGAATCCGCTCCTTAATTGAGCTATAGCAGGCAATATTATCCGGCTTTCAGAACTTTTTACTTTTTCTTTTTTGCCAATTTATATATAAGGTAAATAATGCCGGCAAAGACAACGCCGGGAAGTAAAAGAAATGCGATGGGCAACAAAGGAAAGAACACCACAAGAAAGATGCCAAAAACTATTAAAAGCACTGCTATAAGTATAAGGGTTGATGGTATTACGATGACTAACACCGCGGCAAGGAGAACCAGCGCTAAATACGCTGCTATGTATCCCCCCAAGCCCGTCACCTTGTTACCGTTTATGAGAATAGTTGTTCCTGCGGTATAGTTGATTGCTGTTGCCACCAGCAATATTACAAATATAACAATCATTATTTTTTTAATATTCATGTTCATTCCCTATAGTTCTTTATAATACTACAACTTCCCATTCGCCATGGCAGCCTTGTTATTAAATGGTAGTGGGTCAGTTCGTTTTTGCAAGGAAGGCGGGAGAAGCGGAGCACTTGTTTGTCGACGCGCTGAAACTTTCGCGGGCAATTCCCAATTTTCCCATAATAGCTATACCCGAATCCGTTCCCAGTTGGGGCAAGGAAGTTGACGGACTGGATTTCGGCAGCGGCCAATTTTTCTTTGTTCCCAGTTCACTGCTCTTGCTGATAATACATTCTGGGCCTTACAGTATCTATGCGGGTCGGGCGTTACCGCCCCGCTGCTGATAAGCCAGGCGTCCGCTGCCGAAATCCAGTCCGTCAACTTCCTCGTCGTTTGCAGGGACATGGTCAGCATAGTTTTTCTTTGTGAGCACCTGGGTCATCAGTAGTGGGCTGGTAACGAGCCTGTAGAAAAAGTCCAGAATTGATAGGCTCTCCTTTGTCTTGAACTTTTTTGCTTATCATTCCCGGTTTATTTATTGTTCCTGTTTTATTGGGGATTGTTTGCCGTTTCATCTGCGACTACGGCTTGTCCTTGCCCATACTCAGGCTGCCACTTCCAGTATTTCTTAGCCCTGTGCAAATACTTCTCCATATCTATGCACTTTCAGTAGATTATGCACCATGCAGTAAAGTACCCATTGTATGTTTACTTTCTGTTTACCCCTGAGGGTGAATCTGTCAAGGCCCAGGGTGGTGCGGATGTTACCGAATACAGGCTCAACTGTTCCTAACCTTTTGTTGTATATTAGTCGTCCTTTTATCGAATCTATCTTGCGTCTCATCTTTTCGGTAAAGGTCTCAGCCTCTGTTTCCAGGATGCCCTGATAAAAATATACATTCCGGACTGCCGTCCTGTCTGGATATCTTAAACACTGTGCGCGTAGATTACATATGCTACAGTCGGTCTTGCGTCCTTGAAATCTTATCGCTCTATTGCTTTCTGTTTTCTTATTTTCTCCACTTCTGGATAGCCGCTTCCCAGCAGGACATATGCAGTAATACTTGTTCTCGCTTAGAATGAAGTCTGTCGGTTTGTACAGTCCTTTAACTCCACAATATCCGCTCCTCTCTTTCTTGAATTGTTCCTTGTATCGTTCAACATCTGCAAACCGGGGATCGCGCTTCCTAAACTGGGTGTCCGCTATGTAGCCGTCAATGCCCTGCTCTATTATCATCTCCATGTTCTTTTCTGTATGAAAGCCACTGTCCGCTGTTACCCGTGCTTCACTGAACACGTCGTTCTTATTGCCGATTGCCTTAAAGTTCTCTCTCGTGCCCTCTATCATCGGCTCCAGTAATTCGTGTTCCTGTCCAGTGCCAAACGCTTCCGCATGCACTACTACCTGATGTTTACCGTCAACCACTGCTACTCCTGCATACCCCTGTATAACTCCATGTGAGGTCTTCATCTTGGCGCTCTCATTGTCCGTTATGTTGCTCTTTATAGGCTTGCCGCTTTTGCCAAGCTTGTCGTCATTGTCTTTCATCCACCCCTTTATCTTCCTGACCCTCTCTTTTAGAGTTTTAACATAGCCCTGTTCCTGCTCAACTATTTCCTTGTTTGCCTCGTTCTCATCCATTTGCCTATGCCGGGCTATGATCTGTCTGACGGCCTTTTCCATCTTGGCTTTTTTCTTCTGTAGCTCCTCTTTCGTTCCGCTCCACTCTTTAGACGCATTGGACGGCAGCTTGCAGCCGTCTACCGCAAACATCTCTTTGCCTATCAGCCCCATTTCATCACAGATCAGCAGTACTTCCAGAAACAACCCTATACTCTCCTGGCTCATCGAGGATATAAAGTCGGCTATAGTCGTAAAGTGCGGGCGGGTGTCTGCCGATAGTGCCATGAATATTATGTTCTCCCCACAGCATTGCGCTATCTTGCGGCTTGAGGTAATACCTCGTGAATATGCATACAGGACTATCTTTAATAATATTGCTGGATCGTATGCAGGCGCTCCAGTTTCGTCGTTGTTGTATCTATCATCAAATATGCTCATGTCTATTTCGTTGTCAATCAGGTAATGAAGGGTATACTCGAATGTGCCCGGAAGAATCTGCTTGTCGAAATGCACCGGTATGAACTTGCCTTGAGTATAGTCGTACTCTTTATATCTCGCCACTCTCCCTCCTGCGCAGCGGTGTGATCCCATCTTCAAACAAGATGAATGGTATATTATAAGCCTTTAGGGACTTTTCCTACAGCCTCAACGTCCAGCCCGCATACGCTCACTGTAGAACACAAGATAGTGTTCAATACATGTCTGGATGAAGGCACAAAAGACTAATTGCTCGCAAAGAAAAACTATACTGCCCGTGTCCCTGCCGGGAATGGGTATGGACAGGGCTGCTATAACGAATTGTCTCTAGCTATGAAACTAGTTTCAGCTCTCCGATAAACAGCCTGCCCCTGCCGCTCCCTTCCATATGACTGTCGGGTAGTGGGTCAGTTTGTTTTTACCAAGATGATACAGAGTAAAAACAAACTGACCCATTACCATTTATTTCGCCTTCAAATTTACATATTTTGCATTATAAATGCCGTCTATTTTCTGTAATTGCTCGAGTATGCCGGCATTTACAGGCTCATCTATGTTTAAAATCATTATAGATTCGCCGCCTGCCTGTGCACGAACTTTTCTTCCTACCTGCATCATGGATATATTAATGTTTTCTTTACTTAATAGCGTTGCCACCTGAGCAACCATGCCTGGTTTGTCTTTATGAGGCAGAACCAGCATATGTTCAGCAGGCTCAATACTTGTGTAATAACCATTAATTCCAAGGATCCTCGGAATATCATTGCCTATAATGGTACCCGTAGTCTTATTTGTTTCTTTGTCCGTAGTCAGTACCACTTTTAACAGGCCCATATAGCTTTCTGAATCTGTTGATGTCGATTTCTTGAAGTGTATTCCGCTTTTTTGAGCCAACCTGGGAGCGTTAACATAATTAACTCCCTCACCGCTGCACTCTAAAACCCCTTTAGTAACTGCTACTACCAACGGAGAGATTTCTAATCCGGACAGTTCGCCGCAGGCGACTATTTCTATTTCGTGTGCTGCTCCGGTTGTAACTTGTCTCACAAGAGATCCAAGGTTTTCAGCAAGCGCCATATAGTGTTTAACAGGTTCAAGCGTTTCAGGCTTCAGGAAAGGAATATTAACAGCGCTTCTTGCAGGCAGGCCCTGAGACATATCACGGATTTGCTCGGCAACATCAACAGCAACATTTATTTGTGCTTCTTCTGTGCTGGCCCCCAGGTGAGGGGTAAGGACAACTTTGTCCCCCATCTTCAAAAGTGGAGAACCTTCAACCGGCTCTTTATCAAAAACATCTATAGCAGCCATTTCGACATGACCGTTTTGTATTGCTTCCGCCAGGTCAGCCTCGTTAATTATTCCGCCGCGGGCGCAGTTGATTATTTTCACGCCTTTTCTCATTTTGGCTATTGTGTCTTTGTTAATTAAATTAAGGGTATCTTTGTTTTTAGGAATATGCAATGTGATAAAATCGGCTGACTTCCAAATATCGTCAAGTGATGCAACATAATATGCGCCTGTCTTTTCTACAAGCTCTTTGCCGACAAACGGATCGTATACCAAAACTTTCATGCCCATTGCCCTGGCAGCAGAAGTTACTCTGCTTCCTACTTTCCCGAAACCAACTACACCTAATATTTTATTAAAAATTTCTTTACCTGTCAGCTTGGACCTGTCCCATCTGCCTTCCTTAATCGAAACGTCTGCTGCGGGGATGTGCCTCGTCATTGCCAGCATCATGGCTATTGTATGTTCAGCAGCTGATACTGTATTGCCTTCAGGTGAGTTAATGACAATTATTCCTTTGTCCGTGGCCGCGTCAATATCGACATTATCTACACCAACACCCGCCCTGCCGACTACCTTCAGCCTGTCGGCAGCCACAATCATATCCTTAGTAACTTTTGAAGAACTTCTGATCATTAAAGCATCGTAACCTTTAATAATCGCCTTAAGCTCTTCAGCGCTAAGAACGGGTTTATAATCAACTTCACAGGTGTCCTGCAGAATTTTCACCGCAATTTCATTAATCTTATCTGTTACCAATACTTTATAACTCATAATTGACCCGCCTCCGGATAAATTATTTCAGTCCCTGGGCCCATAAATTACTATATTAAAATAGTGAGTATTACAGATGTGTTACCGGCAAATTAATCTTTGGTTAAATTTGTCAGTTCCGGGTCATTCCACCAACCTCCACCCAGTGCAACAAAGAGTGCAACACTGTCCTGAAACCGCTGGGCAGATGCCTGGAGATAGCCTATCTTCGCCTGATGGTATTGATCGTCTGCGGCAATCACTTGTAAATAGTTCGCTGTGCCGGCCTGATAATTTGCCTGCACCAGCCGCAGCGCTTCCTCAGACGTGCTCAGTGCTTGCGACTGGGCCTGCAGTGTCTCGGCATCATGTTCCAGCGCCCGCAGGGTATCTGCAACCTGGGCAAAGGCGCTGAGGACAGTCTGACGATAATTGGCCAGGGACTGATTATAGCCTTCAATAGCTGCCTGCCGCCCGAACCACAGAGCACCGCCATGGAAAAGAGGAGCGGCAACGTTTGCGCCCAAGCTCCATATGTTGCTGCTCTCTTTAAAAAGATCGCTTAGGGAATTGTTGGTTTGTCCGTAAGCGCCGTTCAGGGTAAAACTGGGGAATAAGGCGGCTGTTGCTACCCCAATTTCAGCAGCAGAACTATGCAACTGCGCCTCAGCCGCAAGAATATCGGGACGCTGACGCACCAACTCTGAGGGCAGGGTTATCGGCAGTTTCACAGGCAGCGTCAGGTCTGCCCAATCGACTTGAGGCGGGTCATATTCCGCCGGCGCCCGACCTGTCAGGGCGGCAAGCAAATGCTCGGTCTGGCTGAGTTTCTGCCGCAGAGGCGGGAGCGTCGACTCATCAGCGGCAAGCTGACTGCGGAGGCTGAGCACATTTGAGTAAGGCACAGTGCCGGCTTCCCACTGCGCTTCGGAGATACCGACTTGTTCCCTATCTAAACTGATGATTTGTTCTTCAGCCTTAATCTGTTCTCTATAGGCCGCTTGAGCAATGGTTGTGTTAACAATGTTGCCGGACAAGGTGAGGTAAGCACCCTTCACCTCATAACGTTGAAAATCGACCTGAGCTTTCAGACTCTCCACGGCGCGGCGTTCTCCGCCAAAAACATCGAGGGCGTAACTGACAGTCGCCTGAAGTGTAAAAAGATTAAAAATATTGCTGACAGAACTGCCGCCGAAACGAGCCAGGGAAGACTTCTGACGCGCGGCATCAAACCCCGCATCGAGTTGTGGATAGAAGACCCCGTAACCGGCCCGCAGGTTATCCTGACTGTGGCGCAAACCGGCCTCCGCAGCCTGCAGTGTAGGGTTGCCTGTTATGGCATCCTTTATCACAACGTCGAGCTTGGAGGAATTAAAAAGGCGCCACCAGTCTGAGGCGATACTCCCACCCTGTTCAAAAAGCTGGGCCTGACCGTCAGCAGATATTGTCGCCGCAGGATTTGTACCATGGGTATAGCTTTTGACCTGAGGCGGATTGGGACGGACGAAATCCGGCCCAACGGTGCAACCTGCAAGAAACAGGTTAAGGCCAAGGTTGAGAGTTAGAAGGCAAAATAGAAACTTTGTTTTTTTATCATTCATAATTTTCCTCACCCTCAACACCTTAACCTGTTTCTTTATTTCTCTCCAATATAGACATCCACCAATTGCCCTGGATAAATGCTGACGTTCTTTGGCCTCTCGAACCTGAATATCACCGGCAATACCCTCACATCCACCCTTTCGGCCCTTTCATTCGACAATTCAATCTTGGGCGATACATAAGGCTGCATCCTCACATATTGCAGGGGAATACTGATATTGGTGCCCCGTATGAACATTTGCGCGTTCATCTGTGATGCCGGCGGAAGCCTGTGCACGAGTATTTCATCGATATAACACCTGACACCGATAAAGTCCTGCGGCCATCCCATAACAATTGCCGGATCGGCGCCCTGCGTATATGTATCGTATGTCCCCTGAGGAGAAATATAGCTGCCCGCAGCGGCATTTATGGAAAGGACCACTCCATCTGCAGGAGCTTTTATGACGTACTTGTCCAATAAAGCCGCCGAAGCCGTGTAGGCTTTTATCAGCGCCTTGTACTGGTTTTCCTGGTTCCTTATATCATAAATCCAGGCCCCTGCCTTTGTGAGTTCGTACTGCTTCCGGGCGACTTCGAGATTCGCTCTTGCGGTTTTGACGGCATTTTCCGCATTATCCAGATCGTTCTTACTCACCGATTTGGGATTCAGCTCGTAAGATTTCATGAGCTTGTCCAATTGGTCCTGCGAGGTCCTTAGGCTTGCGCTCGCGAATTCCACCTGGGCTTTTGCAATTTCGAGGTTTTCCTTTCTTGGCTGGGCCTTCAGTTCTTCGAGCAGGGCGAGCGCTGCTTCGGCCTGTGATTTCTGCTGCTCGGCAGTCGCCCTTTGTACGGAATCATCCATAACAAGCAGCGGATCTCCCTTATGCACTTTTTGCCCTTCAGCGACAGGGATTTTTACCACAACTCCAGGCACCTCGGGGTATATATTTATATTCTCGCCACTGCTTTGGTAGCTTTCGGTGATGCCATTGGCATAGATGCCTTTTCCAAAGGGATTTGAGGCCGGATTAAACGCCGGGGGCAACGGCTTTCGTTCAGTGCCGTATATATACGCGCTTAACAAGCCGACCAGAATACCTATAATTGAGAGAGAGAATAATATCTTATTCCTCACGTAATCCTCCTTTTAGTATTCCTGTTATCTTGCCGTCACATTGCCCTTATCGTCAAAGGGATTCTGCTTCACGCAACCCTCCTGTTACGATTCCTGTTATCTTGCCATCAGCCATCTTTATTATTCTGTCGGCGTATTCAAATATCCTGCTGTCATGTGTAACAATGATGATACACCGGTTCTCATTCATTATGTTTTTCTTTACAAAATCCACAATTCTTCTTCCGGTTTCCCCATCCAGCGAAGCGGTAGGCTCGTCAAATATCATAATGTCAGGGCTGCTGGCTATTGCTCTTGCGATTGCCACCCTCTGCTGCTCCCCTCCGCTTAATTTGACCGGCGTTAGCTGCGCCCGGTCTTTGAGTCCCACTATTTCCAAATACTTAGCGGCCATGTTTAGGGATTCATTCCACTCGACCTTTTTCAAGATCAGGGGGATTGCTGCATTTTCTACCGTGGTCAGTTTTGGGAAGAGATGGTAATCCTGGAACACGAATCCAACCTTGTTCAGTCTGAAATCCGCGATCTGGTCTGCGCTCAAGTTCCAGATATCTTTACCTTCCACCGTTACAGTGCCTGAATTCGGCCGGAGAATTCCGGATATGATGCTCAGCAATGTTGTCTTGCCGCTTCCGGACGGGCCTTCTATATACAGCATTTCACCAAAGTATGCCTCGAAGCTGACATCCCTCACAGCGTAAGTTATGGCTTCGCCCTCTCCAAACCACTTGACAAGCTTGTCCGCCTTCACTGCAAGATTGGCCATCTTAACCCCTGAATATGTCGAACGGCTCTATTCTTAGCACTTTTCTTACTCCTATATAACTCGATATCGCGGCTATTATCAATACCATCACAAAAGCAAATCCGAGATTCGTATAGGTTATCATGGCTGCGTAGCTCGGCAGCCTGAGTTTGGCGAAGGCTATCATCAGGGAGGCCAGTCCGACTCCCATGCCATATCCGGCGAGAGCGGTGAAAGTAGCCTGGAACAGTATCATATATACCAGTTCAGACCCTTTGGCCCCTATGGCTTTCAATGCACCAAACTTTTCGAGGTTCTCCAGTATAAAGGTATAAAAGGTCTGCCCGGAGATTGACAACCCGACAATAAAACTTATTACGGTCATTATCATCACGTTTATGCCGAGCCCTGTCTTGTATTTGTAATATTTTGAAACTTTTTGGATAAATTCATCCTTTGTCAGGGCTTCATAGCCGAGCGATTGTATCTGCTGTTTGATGTTGGGTATATCTGCAACGCTCTTTGGTTCTATAAGAACATAAGAAATGGTGAACCTCATCGACGGAATATACTGAACAGCCCTGTAGAATGTGGTATACAGTGTCGGAGTTCCGAACAGGGAGCCGACACTGACCCGTGCTATGCCGACAATAACTCCCCTGTTGTCGTTTATCTCGAATTCGGTGCCGAGCCCGGGGCTTCCGAGTTTGGGATATTCCGAATCCTTGACGACAATAAATGAATTTTCGGCATAGATGTCTTCGATGTGTCCCTGAATGAGATCCGGCCTGCCAAAGAGACTTGCATCATCCAACCCGATGATGGTTACAGCCTGGTAAACGCCGTTCCTGAGCTTCGCAAGGCCGGCGCCCGAATACAAAGGCACTGCATATTTGACTCCGTTGATACTCCGCGCCGCGTCTAATACATAGTCCGGCATCGGGATGCTGTTGGCAGGCGTATTCACCGCAGGGTCCATTACCCATATCTTGGCCCCTATATTTATGAGCGTGGAAGATGCCCTGTGCAAAATACCCGCGAACATCGATGTCATCATAACCATCAAAAAGACCGCAAATGTAATTCCTACAAGCAATGCGGCGAATTTCCCCTTGTCATTTACCAGCAGTTTATATGCGATCTTCAGGATCCCTTTCACCGCTCATCTCCTTTTATTCTGTCCTCGCTCAACATATACCATAAATCACTTAAAAAGGCAAAAAGGAGGTCACGGGCTAATGGGCAGCGGGTCTGCGCGCTGTTTTTCAAAGGGGCCTGAATAAAAAGTTACTAACATTTGTCAATAAAGTGTCAGCAACTTCTTAAAAATACCCGTTCCGCTCTTTTTTTAGAATCTGCAATTTGACTTTTATAGAGTATTTGATAGTATTAAAATAAACTGCACCTAAGTACTAAATTAAGCGGTATGTTGAATAATTTTTTTTATACTTCGGATTTCAAAGGAGGCTCGTATGTCTTATACTGCAAACGATTATGCAAAGCTTATCGGCATGGAAGGCTTCAGCGAGACGTTGCTTAAAAACCATTTTACGCTTTACCAGGGTTATGTCACGAACACAAACAAGGTCCTTGATTCGCTCGCAACAATGATGAAAGAGGACAAAGGGGCCACGCCTGAGTTTGCCGAAATGAAACGGAGGCTCGGATGGGAATTCAACGGCATGAGGCTGCATGAGTATTATTTCGAAAATCTCGGCGGCAAGGGAGGCATAAAGAAAAACGGCAAGCTCGCCGCAAAGTTTTCAGAGGATTTCGGAAGCTATGAGGCGTGGGAGAAGCACTTCAGGGCTACGGGGGCCATGAGAGGCATAGGATGGGCAGTGCTTTACCAGGACCTTTCGAATGGCAAACTCATCAATTTCTGGATAAATGAGCATGATGCCGGACATCCTGCAGGCGGCAACCCAATATTGATAATGGACGTCTTCGAACATGCCTTTATGGTCGATTACGGACTCAAGAGAGCTGATTATATTGAGGCATTCTTCAAAAATATAGACTGGCAGGCAGTAGAAGCCCGCCTAAAATGAAAAAATGCCGCATGCCGGGTTGATGAACGCTGATGAACTGGGTCCGGAAGCAGCTGCCCTGCAACAAGCAAGGCTTCACATGCGGGGGGGTAAGCGCAGGCTGAGGCAGGGGAAGATCGCAGCCGGCATAGTAACACTCTATGATGCTTTAACCAGCGCGACGGAGTGGTTTTTACTGTCCCCCGTGCGGCGGGCAGCACTGCTCATTAAGGCTGATGACAACCTTAACAACGATAGAACAGTCTTTAATGTACTGGTCCGCTCCGGAGTGATTGGGAGGGAGTTTGATTACGACGCCTTCGACCGGATAGTGGAACAGGCATTGCATGAAAATCTCTCTGATTACAATTATTCGGCGCTGCTTAAAGGAATAGAATCAGTGATGATGCAGCTCGGGGTCATGCCTTTTGATGAGAGCACGCTTCCTCCCGAGGACCCGTCGACGTATTGAATGACAAATCATCCCTATTGTGATAAAGTTATCATATCGAAGGGCTGTAATTTTTTTGGAAAGGGAGCATCCGATAATGGCAACAGGAAAAGAGGATCTACTGCAGGCACTTGTTGACGCATACCTGATGGAGAAGGGTACACGTGAATTCTATGCGCAGGCCGCCAGGAAGTCGATTGCACCGGCTGCGCGAAGCACATTCGGGGAGCTTTCTGCATGGGAAGAAAAGCATATGGAATTCATTCAGTACCTTTATCAGGCTATCATGGAAGACCGTGATGTAAAGGGTTTTGAAGATTTCAAAGGAAGAAGCAGATCTCCTTTTGCTGAGGGCGGCATTCCGGTTGAAGACCTTGAGGCCACATTGGAAATGGGTCCTATAGCCAACGATATGGACGCGATAACTATGGCCCTGGGAATAGAGGGTAAGGCATATTCTCTCTACTGGCAACTTTCCAAAACCGCTTCCGACAGCAACGCCAGGGTAGTTTTCAAAAGCATGATGGAACAGGAGATTACTCATATAAGTTACCTCAAAGACATGATGACCCGGATATCCGAAACGGCATAAAGGCTACAGGCTATAAGCAATAGGGTGCGCCCGACGCTTGACGCCAAAAGGGGGTGGTTATGATTTTTGTTGATGACTTTGATGATCGGTTGAGAAGTCTCGGCAGCGAATTCTTGATTTTTGATATTCAGTATGTGCCCGACATAACATCGTGGGCAAAGCAGAAAAACATATCGCTGAACGAACCCGCTCAACCCATGAAGCTGATCACCGACGAGCATAACCGGCTCGTGATGGTTGTGCAATCCGAGATCAATGACAAGGTGCTTGACGGCATTATCAACGGTTTGAGCGTGAGGTGGACAGTCAGGGATGTTGCTGCGGACATCGAAAAACGCCTTAACAGTATAGAGAAACGGCTTGCCTATTACTTCCTAAAGGAATATGCGCGGACAAAAAAAGACCTGGCCGGAGACGACCTGCTTGAAGATGAATGGGCGATCAACGAGATGGAGAAATTAGGGTTCTTTCGCAGTTAGAGTCAATGAACAGACTGGCTAAAGAGAAATCTCCGTACCTTGCACATTCAGCCGCTCAAAAAATAGACTGGCATCCATGGTCTGAAGAAGCTTTCGAAAAAGCGCGCATCGAGGACAAGCCGGTTTTCCTGAGTTCCGGCGCCATATGGTGCCACTGGTGCCATGTTATGGCAAGCGAATGTTTTTTTGATGACGAAGTCGCCGCCTTGTTAAACAGTCATTTTGTGAGCATAAAACTCGACCGGGATGAGCGGCCCGAGGTAGACAGGCGTTACCAGCATGCTGTAACAGCAATGGGAGCAGCTGGAGGATGGCCGCTCAGCGTGTTTCTTAGGCCGGACAAAAGACCGTTCTTCGGCGGCACCTATTTCCCCCCTGAAGATAGTCACGGAAGACCGGGTTTTAAAAAAGTGCTTCAGGCAATTATTGACTTATACCGTTCCAAAAGGGAGGAAGTCGATAGTTATACGGAACGGCTAATGGATTTTATGAGGCCAAATCCTCTGGTTAAGGGGGAAATAAACAGCGCGATGCTTGATGTCGCGCAGAGCACTATGCTCTCCCTGTTTGACTCGCAAAACGGAGGGTTCGGCGCGGCCCCAAAATTTCCGATGCCCGGCGCGGCATCATTCCTGCTTTACAGGTATTTCCTTACCGGCGATGAGTCGAGCGGCCAAGCTGCCCAAAAAACGCTTGAGGCAATGGCGAAAGGCGGGGTCCATGATCAACTTAAGGGAGGATTTCACCGGTACTCTGTTGACGAAAGCTGGATTGTGCCTCACTTCGAAAAAATGGCCGATGATAACGCCTGGCTTCTGAGAAATTATATCGACGCCTACTCAATCTTCGGCAGCAGCTATTTCAGGGAGGTCGCCCGGGGTATTATCAGCTTTACCATGGACATCCTCTCAAGCAGAGAGGGCGGGTTTTACGCGAGTCAGGATGCAGACGTTAGTCCTGATGACGAAGGAGGACATTTTACCTGGACCGAAGACGATTTCAGAAGCGTTCTGAATGATGAGGAGTTTGAGGTGCTCACCCTTCATTTGCTCCATGACAAAGGCAGTATGCACCATGACAAATCGAAGCATGTACTTTTTATTGCCATGGAAATCCCTGACATTGCCCGCACCCTCAAAATGGAACAGGAACGGGTTGACAGGCTGATCAGCGAGGGCAAAAAGAAGCTTCTTCAGGCACGCCAAACGAGGGAGGCACCCTTTATAGATACGACGCTTTATACTGCTTTGAACGGCATGCTCATCACATCGTATTTTAAGGCATACTGTGCGCTTAAAGATCCTGAGGTCAAAGATTTTGCGCTCAAAAGTCTGAACAGAATACTGCAAATCCGTTCCGAAGGGAAAGAACTGTTCCATTCAGATGGGATAAAGGCAATGTCGGATGATTACATATATTTGATCGAGGCGCTGGTTGCTGCATATGAGGTTACCGGCAATAGGGAATATCTTGGCAGGGCAGATGAACTTATGGAGCAGTGTCTGGACAGGTTCTGGGACAAGGCCGAAGGTGGATTTTTTGACTCCGACACAGCGGTGCTCGGTCTCAGACTTAAGGGGATAGAGGACATCCCTCACCCTTCGGCTAATGCTGCGGGAATCATGCAACTGCTTAAATTGTTTTACGCAACCGATAAATCACTATATCGCCGGTATGCCGGGATTGCCCTTGCAGCGTTCTCGAATAAGGTGAGAGAGTTAAGCGTCCATGCAGGATATTACTTTTGCGGGCTCGATGCGTATTTCCATACTGTACAGCTGACGGTTGAAACCCGTCCGGAGAGCAGTCTCGGCGCTGCCGCAGTCTCTTTGTTTGCCCCATACATGAGTATCGTTTACAAAGAAGACCATAACCGCATTATACCGTGTGCGGGGGGTGTATGCTATGAGCCGATCGAAGACAGTAACAGCCTTCAGAAATTCATCGTTGATCAAGTTAGAGGCAAATGGGCAAATGGCTAAATGAGTGTGTGATCTACCTGTTCAGTAATACTGCAAGCGCAAAGATACTATAAATTATGCCTCCAAAAAGCATTGCAGCAGGTGAGATTTTCTTCCCGAACTGTATATTTGCCAAAACAATCAAGGCTGAGATCAGCGCCAGGACTGCTGAGAGAAGCGCCAGTCCTGAGATATGCCATTCCGTAAACAGCAGCCCTACCGAGACAGGAAATGTTGTCTGAAAAACCATCGCACCGGTTATGTTTCCCATGGCAAGCGTGTCTCTGCCTTTCAGCGTCCATGTCACGCTATTGAATTTCTCGGGCAATTCTGTTGCAATAGGCGCGACCAGCAGGGCAAACAGCAGGGGACTCATACCCCACGAGAGTGAAAGTTTTTCCAGACTGCCGACAAATATGTGTGCGCCTCCCACCATGACGCTGAGCGAAGCGGTTATCTGGAAACAAATAAGTATCAAAGAGGTGGTTTTGTACGGCTCTGCCCGGGCCGATCGCAGTTGCAAACCTGCGAGCCTCCTGAAGTCGGAAAACAGCTTTTCAAAATGCAACTGATCGGCATGGATGATATTGGCGCTTTCGGCCTTAAATGTCGCGTATACGTACAGCGCATAGCCGATTACAAGCAACCCTGCGATCAGTAGATGACTGAATGTAACAAGAAATGGCAAAAAAATAGCTGTGCCGTACATAATGATGAAAAAGATGAGATCGCGTCTGATAGAACCGGTATCGACATAAAGCACGAATTTTCTTTTTTTCCTGAGCATACCTATTACTACTGTTGCTCCTACAACAAAAAAGGCGAGCGTCGAAAGCATGAAGGGAGCACCAAGGATTGCCCCGACCCCGATCTTCCTTGCAGTATCATCGCCGTGCAGCAGGATGGCGACGAGGGGTAGGATGGTCTCGGGCAAGGCGGTGCCGACTGCTGCCAAAATACTTCCTACAACAGCCTGCGATAAGGAGAGACGCCTGCCGAACGATTCAACCCCGTTGGTAAAAAATTCAGCACTGAGCAAAATCATAAAAAGGCTGCAAATGAGAAACAGGATCGGCTGTATCATCAGCGAATAAGCATTACCGGACAAGGTGAAGATTTTATCAGAGCTTCAGCTATGCTTCCGAGAAGCACGCCCTTTGTGGAGGACACTCCCTGGCCCCCGATGACAATTAGATCAGCATCTCTTTCTGCTGCAATCTCACTGATGGCTTTATATGGAACACCTATTTTAATGATACGCTCCGCCACGTCGCATACATTTGCCGGCGAGGATATTGCTTTCTCAGCCTCCTGAATTGCATGGTCCCGATAGTTCTTCTTGTCCTCTTCGCTTAAATTCCTGAGACCGGCAAAACTCTTATCGAGCTTAAGGCTGGAAATAATATGGGCAATTAGCAGGCCTGATGAATTTTTCTCAGATAGGGCATGGGCAAACTGAAGGGCCTTGTTTGAATAAACGGAAAAATCGACAGCGCACAAAATATTTTTTATAACGACTGACCCCAATACTGCGCTATCCGCTTTCTTGCCCCGCACAACCAGCATCGGCACATTAAGCGATTTTATGAGCCGCTCTGAACTGCTTGTCCGTATCACGTGAGACTTATGTCCGAGTACCATGGCGGCAACAGGAAAATCATGTATTGCCTTGCTGAATGTTTCCACAAGCATGCCGACTGCAAGCCTGACACTCGCGGTCGCACCGCATTGTTTCAGGCGATCAGCCCATTGCTTAAGCTCCATGCCGCTTGCCTCCTCTTCCTTTTCCACATAGGGCAGGAGGTAGGCCGGAGGAGTAAGGGCATAATCCATGACGTTGAGGATTGTGATGTCCCCGCTGCGGTCCGTAAGGGCCTGCGACAGCCATAATGAATAAGAGAGGACTTTCTCTGTATCACTGCCAAGATCAACCGCGGCGAGTATTGTTTCCTTACGGTCCATGTATGCCTGACATATACTATACACTACCTGCAGGCCTGTTTTGTAGAGATATTGACCCAAACAACGCAATTGACCACAGCCAAAGCAGGCGCTTCTAAGCGAGGACCCGGAGTATGCTTAAAATTTTGAATGCATTTTTCGGGTCAATCGCTACAAAAAAAAGAGGTTGGGGAATAAGCTCTCCACCTCTCTTATATTTAAATAGTAGTTTGCTGATGGTCAACGGCGGATCTAGTTATGACTTCCAGTCTGCTCCTGTAATACTTAATCCTTACCTTATAGCATCTTTCAGTGTTTTCCCGGCAGTAAATTTAGGAATTTTTGCTGCGGGTATCTTAATCTCTGCTCCTGTTCTCGGATTGCGGCCCTTTCTGGCTTTTCTTTTTGAAACTGAGAATGTTCCGAAACCCACAAGCGTTACTTTCTGCCCTTTCTTGAGAGCAAATTTAACTGCATCCATAGTTGCATCAAGTGCCTTGCCTGCATCGGTCTTTGAGAAACCTGCAGTTGATGCAATTTTTTCGATCAGATCTGCTTTTGTCATGTCCCTGTTTCCCCCCTTTCTCCCGATAAAAATATCTTTATAGTTTTAAGATCGCTATACACGATAACAAGAAGATGCCCATTTGTCAAGGAAAAATATACATATAAAAATACAATATATCCGCCGTCAATGGGCATCCGCCCAGTTTTTTCCCCATCCAATCTCGACTTTCAGGGGGACGGAAAGATCGAGGGCAGCCTCCATTTCCAGGGAGATTAACTCCAGGGTTTCGTTGATCTCATTTTCCGGTACTTCAAAAAGGAGTTCGTCATGGATCTGCAGGAGCATTCTCGCTGAAAGATTTCTCGCCTGCAGTGCCTTTGACACACGCACCATCGCTATTTTAATCAAATCAGCGGCAGTGCCCTGAATGGGGCTGTTGACGGCAAGCCTCTCTGTCTGCTGCCTGATCACTGCATTGGCGCTGGTGATTTCAGGCAGCGGTCTTATTCTTCCCAGAAGTGTGGTAACGTATCCGTTCTGCTGAGCAGACTGTATCGTTCGTTCCATAAAGCGCTTTACTCCCGCATGTTTATTAAAATAGTTTTCTATGTATATGGCCGCCTCTCTGGGGGGGATAGAGAGGGCTTCGGATAACCCATAGGCACTCATCCCATATACGATGCCGAAATTCACAACTTTTGCCGCCCTCCGCATGTCTGAGGTCACTGCATCGAGCGGCGCCCCGAATATCTCCGACGCGGTCCTGGCATGAATGTCGATGCTGTTTTTAAAAGCATCAATAAGACTTTCGTCTTCACTCATATGGGCCAGTATCCGCAATTCAATCTGGGAATAGTCTGCTGAAACAAGCACATGGCCTTCGTCAGCAATAAAAATCTCTCTGATTTTGGTCCCCCACTCACCACGTATGGGAATATTCTGCAGATTGGGGTCGCTGCTGCTAAGCCTTCCTGTTGAGGTGACGGTCTGGTTAAAAGAGGTATGGATCCGGCCGGTCCTTGGATTGATAAGTTTAGGCAAAGTATCAGTATAGGTTGTTTTGAGCTTATAAAAAGACCGGTAATTAAGGATTTCTCTCGGAAGTTCGTGGCTCTTTGAGAGTTCTTCAAGGACATCCATACTTGTGGAAAAGCCGGTTTTAGTTTTTTTCATCGGCTTCAGCCCCAGGTCATCGAAAAGCACCTTGCCGAGCTGACGCGGAGAGTTTATGTTAAAGGTGCTGCCGGCAAGCATATATATCCTTGACTGCAGCGCCTCCAGCTCACGGTCGAGTTCCTTTGATAATTCCTCGGTACGCTCTCTATTGATTTTGATTCCAGCCTCTTCCATATCAGTCAGTATATAGATGAGCGGCATTTCGATTTCAAAGTAGATGCGTTCGAGTCCGGCACTTTGGAGCTTGTCAAAGAGAATATCTTTCAGTTCCATTGCCAGTTCGGCATCTTCAGCAGCATACCGCGTAGCCTCTTCAATAGGGACCTCCGCAAACGATGTCCTTTTGCCCAGGACCTCGGCAAAAGGGCGTTTCTTATGCGCGAGGTGTTCAACTGCCGCATCCTGGAGGCTGTGATCAGGCTTAACCGGGTTCAGCAGGTAGGATGCAACCATGGTATCGTAAAGCATTCCCCGCACATGAACTCCTTCCTGCCTGAGCATGAGCATGTCGTATTTCAGATTATGTCCTATCTTTGCTACGGCAGGGTCCTCCAGTACGGGCATTAAAATGGACAGGGCATCCTGAATATTGCATGGTCCGGTGTGCCTGACTGGAACATAATAAGATTTTCCTTTCTCCTTGCAAAGGGCTATCCCTACAATTGTATCACTAAGGGGATCTCTCCCTGTCGCCTCTATATCGAACGATAATTCCGAAACAATGCCGGTATCGATTACAGTGGGAACTTCGTGCTGTGGATCATTCGCATTATCTCCGAAGAGCAGGCATTGTTTCATGTGGTAAGCCCGAGGAATTCCTTAAGATGTTTACGGCTGGTGATCGTGAAATATTCTCCGCGAGGCGCATAACCATGAGAGGGGACGAGCCTCATAAGGCTCCTGAATTCAAATTCTGCAAACAGGTGAAGAAGCGCTGCCCAATCAGGCTCTTTGATCATAAGGTCCTGCAGATGTGCCTCAACAGGCAGGTCCATATCTATGGTTGAGAGTTCCTTGCTCAGGCGTATATCCCCGATGTTTTCGATGATAAGCTTTCTCAGACGCACATTGTCGATCCTTTCGGGATGTTTCAGCAGGTTGTCCAGCCCCCCGGACTTCAAGAGGAGTCCTTTTGCGGTTTTCTCTCCTATGCCCTTTACTCCGGGTATGTTATCAACAGCATCCCCGGTAAGCGCCATAATTTCGGCAATGCATTGAGGAGGCATTTCGAAGCGCCTGGTTATATATTCTTTGTCAATAATTACGTCTTTCATGGGATCGTAAATTTTAATGAAACTATCAACCGCCTGCATCATGTCTTTATCACCGCTGACAATGAACACGCAGGACTGCTGTGAAGCGGCTTTCCTTGCAAGTGTGCAGATCACATCGTCAGCCTCGTAGCCCGGCATTTCGAAAACGGGGATATTGAAGGCCTTTATGATCTCCTTGATCCGGGGAATCTGAATGATAAGTTCGCCGGGTGTTTCGGGCCTATGTGCCTTATATTGCTCATAGAGCCGGTGCCGTTGGGTCGGCACCGGAGAATCAAAGACTATTGCGAGCGCATCAGGTTTTCTCTCCCGGAGTATCTTCAGTATCATGGTGGTGAAACCGTAAATGGCGTTTGTGGGAGCGCCTTTTGAGTTCGTAAGCGCTTTTATGGCATGGAAAGCCCTGTGGAAATAGGAGTTTCCGTCGATCAGGTAAAGATCCATCCATGATTATATCATTAAAAAAGATTATAGGTCATAGGCAATCGGCTATGGGTCATAGGAAAGTCAAAAGATAAAAAGAAGAATTTGAAAATATGGAAGTCATTTGCGTTTTGCCTGTCGCCGTTTTTCATTATAGTTTAAATTATAGTTTAAATTGCTGAAAGCAGTTGAATATGGTAATATACACATAATGATTTTACATTAGTGTTCCACAGAGGAATAATCCTTGTGCTTACCAGCTTATCGGGTGGTTAGCGTGTCAGCGTTTTTAAGTTCAAATCTTTTTTACAAGAGAGGACAATGTCAAATAATAAATATGTCATAGGTGTTGATTTGGGCGGCACTAATATCAGGGCGGCCCTCGTCGATAAATACGGCAAGGTGGTGGATAAAGCAAAGGAGCCCACCGGTGAAGAACCTCTTTCGGTACTCTTCAAATTGCTGGAACCACTGTATGTCGCCAATGCACAGGAAGTTGCCGGCATAGGCATTGCGGTCGCAGGGCTGATCGACAGGGAAAATGGTGTTGTCATGCGGTCGCCGAATATTCCGAAATTGGACGGCGTAAACCTGAAATCAGAAATAGCGGACCGCTACAAGACACGCGTTGTTGTAGAAAACGACGCCAATGCCTCCGCTTATGGTGAAAAATCTTCAGGGGCTGGGAAAGATGTCAGAAACTTTGTTATGTTCACCCTGGGCACCGGTATCGGCACTGGGATAGTTTTTCATGACAAGCTGCTTCCTGTGGCTGCTGAAATCGGCCATATGACCATCAATGCAGACGGCCCGCAATGCCCATGCGGCAATGTGGGCTGCCTTGAATTGTATGCCTCGGCAACAGCCATTATCGGCAATACGATTGCCGAGCTTGAAAAGGGGACCGGCAGTATTCTGAAAGATTTCAATAACGGTAATTTTTACAAAGTTAAGGCCAAAGATATTTATAATGCCGCCCTTGAAGGCGATCCGCTTGCAAGGAATGTTTTGCGGGAGGCAGGGAAAAGCCTTGGCCTCGGCATCGCCAATGTCATTAACATCATGAGCCCTGATGCAATTATTCTTACCGGCGGTCTCATGGGCGCCTGGAATATTTACATAGAATCAGCGATAAAGGAGGCTTCAAAAAGGGCTTTAAAGGAACTTTACGGTAAGGTGCAGATTATTGCTTCCACGCTGGGAGATGATGCCGGACTTATCGGTGCTGCTCACCTCATATCAAACCGTAACGCTTGACGCTTAATCCGTACCATGCCAAAAAACATCCGTAATTTTACTATAATTGCACATATTGACCACGGAAAATCCACTCTTGCCGACAGGCTGCTCGAGTACACGGGCGCCTTAAGCTCCAGAGAGATGATGGAGCAGGTGCTCGATTCAATGGACCTTGAGCGGGAGCGGGGTATTACGATCAAGGCACATGCAGTAAGACTCGGCTATAAGGCCGATGATGGTAATGAGTATGTACTCAACCTTATCGATACCCCCGGACATGTTGATTTTTCATATGAGGTATCCAGAAGCCTCGCCTCCTGCGAGGGAAGCCTGTTGATTGTTGACGCCACCCAGGGCGTTGAGGCGCAAACCCTTGCCAATACCTATCTCGCTCTCGAACACGATCATGAAATCATTCCTGTGATCAACAAAATAGACCTGCCGGGTGCTGAACCGCAGAAAGTCAGGGAACAGATAGAGAATGCAATAGGAATAGATTGCTCCGAGGCAATCCTCGCAAGCGCAAAGGAGGGTATCGGCACAAAAGAGATACTCGAGGCCATTGTCAGGAAGTTCCCTCCTCCGTCAGGCACCGATGAAGCGCCGCTAAAGGCCCTTATTTTCGACTCATGGTTTGACAACTATCAGGGGGTAATCGTACTTGTCAGGGTCTTCGACGGAACAGTGCGGCCCGGTATGAAGATGAGATTGATGGCTGCGGGCAAAGAATATGAGATTGACAAGGTCGGAGTTTTTCGGCCTAAAATGGAGACTGTGCCCCAGCTTGCGGCAGGTGATGTAGGTTATATTATTGCCGGCATCAAGACGGTTGGGGACACAAAGATAGGAGATACCATTACCGATGCCGCACGGCCGGCTGAAAACGCCCTGGCGGGGTACAAAGAAATCAAGCCCATGGTATTTTCAGGCCTCTACCCGGTCGAAAATATCCAGTATGAGGAGTTGAAAAACGCTCTTGAGAAACTGCGGTTGAACGATTCGTCGTTCAGCTTTGAGCCTGAGACCTCTTCGGCGCTGGGGTTCGGCTTCCGGTGCGGCTTCCTGGGGCTCCTCCATATGGAGATTATAAAGGAGAGACTGGAAAGAGAATTTGAGCTTTCACTGATAACCACCGCCCCTACGGTAATCTACAAAGTGACTGGTTCAAAGGGGGATGAATTTTTTATTGATAACCCGAGCAGTCTTCCGAACGCTTTTGAAAAGATAGAAGAACCGTATGTAAAAGTATCGGTCTTTGTTCCGCAGGAATACATAGGCCAGATACTCGAACTCTGCCAGGAAAAACGCGGCACGCAGACGGAATTCACATTTATCAGCAAAGACCGTATAATGGTGGCCTACGAGATACCTCTCAATGAGATCCTCTGGGATTTTTATGACCGTCTCAAGTCTGTTTCGCGGGGTTACGCATCCATGGACTACGAATTCATAGGCTACCGTCAATCCAAACTTGTAAAGCTGGATGTGCTGCTTAACGGAGAGCCTGTGGATGCCCTTTCCTTGATTGTCCACAGCGATAAATCTTATTATAAGGGCAGGCAAATTGTGGAAAAGCTGAGAGAGGTCATTCCGCGGCAGATGTTTGAAATCGCCATACAGGCTGCCATCGGCGGGAAGATAATTGCACGGGAAAGTGTCAAGGCAATGAGAAAAAATGTCCTTGCCAAATGCTATGGCGGCGACATAACAAGAAAAAGAAAGCTGCTCGAAAAACAGAAAGAGGGCAAAAAGAAGATGAAGCAGATCGGAAAGGTCGAAATCCCGCAGGAAGCCTTCCTGACTGTTCTGAAGGTCAAAGAATAACGCTATGGGAGGCAAAGATTTTGGAAAGAAAACAGAGTAAAGCTTGGGAATACGTTAAAGCCATCGGCACCGCGCTGATTTTTGCGCTCATTATAAGAACATATATAGTGCAGGCATTCAAAATACCTTCAGGGTCGATGATTCCAACGCTGCTCATAGGTGATCATATCCTTGTGAACAAATTTATATACGGAACACCTGTCCCTTTTAGCGATAAAAAGATTCTGGTCATTGAGCAACCCGAGAGAGGTGATATTATAGTCTTTAAATACCCCGAAGATACCACTAAGGACTTCATCAAAAGGGTCATCGGCGTCGGAGGCGATATCGTAGAGGAAAGAAACAAAGTGCTTTTTGTCAACGGGAAGCCTCTAAACGAAACACACATACAGCATACGGACAATTCCATAAGCAGTATGGAACCGAGAGACAATTTCGGTCCTTATCTTGTACCCGGCGGCAAGCTTTTCGTTATGGGTGACAACAGGGACCAGAGCTACGACAGCAGGTACTGGGGCTATGTTGATCTCAAGCTGGTAAGAGGCAAAGCAATGATTATCTACTGGTCATGGGACAGCACAAAAAGCTTCCCGAGGTTCGGCAGAATGGGGAAAATAGTAAAGTGAGATATGTTTACCGGATTGATCATAGAATTAGGTGAGATTGCGGCCCTGGAAAAAAGGCCCGGGAGCGCGAGGCTTTCAGTCAAGGCCGGGGAGATCGTCACCGATGCCGCCATTGGCGATAGTATTTCGGTCAACGGTATATGCCTTACCGTCACCGCCATCGATAAAAACATTCTTTTCTTTGATGTTTCCTATGAGACGTTAAAAAGCACCACCCTTGAAAGTCTGAAAAAGGGTGAACGTGTAAACCTGGAGCCGTCGTTAAAACCGAGTTCGAAAATGGGCGGGCACTTCGTTACCGGCCATATCGACGGTACCGGCAAGATACGCTCAAAAACGATCTCAGGGAATGCGGTAAGAATAGAAATAGAAGCCCCGGAGGATATCTTAAAATATCTGGTCGAAAAAGGCTCGGTTGCAGTGGACGGGATAAGCCTGACTGTTGTTGATGTATTTAAGGATGCCTTTGGTGTGGTAATCATACCCCATACAGCAAAGCTGACGACACTGGGATTTAAAGCAGCTGGTAATACGGTCAATCTGGAGCCCGACATTCTTGCAAAATATGTAGAGAAATTTGTACGGCCGGACAGCGGCTCCTCGCTTCTTTCAGCCCTGAAACAATCAGGGTTTGTCTAAATATAAGGAGAAGATCGGCAGGGGCAGGCTGTTTATCGGAGCGCTGAAACTACGCTCATTGCCACAGACAATTCTTTATAGTAGCCCTGTCCATACCCGTTCCCGGTTGGGCTCGGCGTTACTCGCCCCTGTTGGAGCAGACCCGTGCATCGCCCCGATAAACAGCCTGCCCCTGCCGATCCTATAATTTGATTCTATAAAATAAAAAGCAGGAGAAAGCTTCTCCTGCCTTCCTCTTAAACTGAAATAACGTCTCCCTCTTTCAGGAGTCTCAGGTTCTTCATATTCAGTTTTTCAAGTTCAGTCCTGATGGCCTTGAGGTGCTGGGGTTTTGGATGTGTTATATATATCCTGTCCGGCATCTGTTTTATCTTACGAATCTCCTCTTTGAGCAGCCTGGAGGTAAGATGCCCGGTAATTGCCGCCATCTCGCTCATCCTGTTGGGAAATGAGACTTCGATGATCAGACAGTCAAGTTTCCTGTCCCCTATGTTTTTCCAGGTTGCGTCAGTGGGCCCGGTGTCTCCGGTATAAAAGAACCTTTTTTTGTTTCCGCCTTCCACAAAATATCCCACTGCGGGGACAGAATGATTCACTTTGTACGCGGTAATATAATACCCGTTAACATTTAATGCTTGCCCCTCTTTTAAGGCTTCGTACCGCAAAACAGCATTCTCATAATCAGGAATCATTGTAAAATCAGGCCACAGTGAATCATTAAGCAGGTTTTTTTGGATAGTTTTTATGACAGAGGGAATGCTGATAATATTCACCTTCTGTTTTCTCCTCTCCACAATGATATTGTCTGCAAGAGAAGAGATACCCCTGATATGATCGAGGTGAGCATGGGTTATGAAAATATCCTTTACCTTTGATTGTCCCTTCCTGTCCAGCACATTGGTCAGACTTCCTGCATCGAATAGTATATTCTCATCCAGCAGGAAACCGGGGGGATTGTGTCCGGGAAACTCAGCACCTGAACAACCAAGAACATTTATCTTCATTATGACCTCTAATCTTTTAGAGATTATAGCATATACTGTTTCAGTTTTCTTCTGTTGGCCGCAGTTGAGAAGAGTGATATGAAGGCCTATAAGGCCGGCCCGTGCTTTCCGGCCCGACCGGTAGAAAACAATGAGAGGTTATGCATCCGCAAGCGTATTTTCCAGGACTTGTGCAAGGGTAATCATGCCTTTTAACGCCTTATCAATGGCCTCCTGCCTCAGCGTCATCATGCCGGTTTCGATAGCCACCCTTCTTAATTCTTCTGTGGTGGCCCCCTTGATCAGGAGATTTCTGAATTCCCTGTTTACCAAAAGGACTTCGTATATCCCGGTACGGCCTCTTTCACCTGCGCCGTCGCAGGCATCGCATCCCTTTCCCCTGTATAGCGTCGTGCCTGCCTTCACATCTCCCTTGGACAGTTCCTCCTCTGCCTCTGTGCAGTGGTAGGCCTCTTTGCACTTGGGGCAGATTTTCCGGGCAAGCCGCTGCGCACAGACCAGAACAATGGAATCAGCAATCAGATAGGACTCTATGCCCATTTCAATCAGTCTGGTTATGGTGCCGACCGCATCATTGGTATGAAGAGTGGAGAAGACCATGTGACCGGTCAGTGATGCCTCAACAGCGGTCTTCGCCGTTTCGAGGTCCCTGATTTCACCGATCAGTATGATGTCCGGGTCATGGCGCATAAAGGCCCTTATAGCTTTTGCAAACGTGTACCCTGCTACAGGATTTACGTTGCTCTGAATGATTTGTCCGCCAAGGGTGTATTCAACCGGGTCTTCAGCAGTTACTATTTTTATATCAGGCGTATCGAGTGTCTTCAGCGCGGCAAAGAGAGCAGTTGATTTTCCGCTTCCGGTCGGGCCTACATGGAGCAGTATTCCGTAAGGGGCCTGGATGGCCTCTTTGTAAAGCTTCATGCAGTGGTCGTTAAACCCCAGCATGTCGAGCGTCAGCAGCGAGCTTGTCTTGTCCAGTATCCTCATTACTATGTCCTCGCCGTGGGTAGTCGGCACCGTGGATACACGGAGGTCTATTTCAACGCTTGGATTGTGTTTCGTGAAATCGATCCTTCCGTCCTGCGGCACTCTGCGTTCGTCAATCCTCAGATCAGACATTATCTTGTAGCGGGCGATAAGAGCATCCTGCACGTATTTCGGCACTCTCATTACCTCTGTCAACTCTCCGTCAATGCGGTAGCGGACGCGCAGGTTATACAGGGACGGTTCCAGATGGATATCGCTCGCCCTCTTGTTATAGCCTTCTTCCACGATTTTGTTGGCCAGCATGACAACAGGTGCGCTATCTTCTTTTGCCTCTTCCTTGGCCACCTCAGCGATCTCAACTTCAGCGCGCATCGTTTCAGCGACGGTGTCCAGCAGGCTCCCGAAGCCCAGATTATCTTTGTCTTTCCCCTTTTCTTTTGACAGGCCGTAAAATTTCTCTATGGCTGAGAACAGTTTTTTTGATGTAGTAACAACAACCTTTACGCTCTTCAGGACATAACGGGCATCCTTATAGAAGCGGGCCACTTCATCAAGTGCCATAAGATCACGCGGCTCTACCATTGCAACCGTCAGTTCAGAGTTCGCGTATTTGATGGGCAGTACCTTGTAATTCTTTGCATAAGCAGGTTTGACGTGTTTAAGAAGGTCGGACTGCAAGGGAAACGTGGTAACGTCGACAAACTCATAGCCGAGGGACTCAGCCGTGACAGCGGCTATTTTCTCTTCTGCCAGTCCGCTCTCAAGAAGGACCTGCTCAAGTCCCCTGCGCTCTTTTGTCGCTCTTGCCAGGAATTCCTGCAGCTGCTCTTTTGTAGCAAGCCCTTTTTCGATAAGCAGATCCTCAAAGCTCTTCCTGGCTGCTTTCTTTATGTCCTGGGTTTTTTTAATGTCCGCTGGTTTGATCGGTTCAGCCATTATATTCTCGTAAATATAAGTATTAACTTTGTCATTGCGCCTTTAGCATCCAGATATGGAATGACCTTTATTTCAAGCACCTCAAGCTGCGCTATTTTTTTGAAGCCGTCTCTGAACACTTCGTTCATTTTTTCTTCGAGTTCGGTACCGGAAAAACTGGGGAAAAGATCGAAAAGACTCTCACCCTGCATCGCAGCAGCGGTGTACCTCATGCCGCTCATTACTTCCAGGAATTTGCTCGCCGAAATGACCCTTTTTTTTGTGTCCAGTATACAGATACCTTCTTCAATATCGTCAATAATATATTCCCTGAGCCGCCTCTCTTCCTCAATGGCCTGATACAGAAGCGCATTGTTCACGGCAATGCCCAGCAAATAGGTGAGCTGGTCCACAATGACCAAGTCATTGTCGTCAAACCCGCCATCTTTGTTCAACGCCTGGAAAATGCCGATATTATGCGCCGATTTTATGGGAATGGGCGCAACGAGCACGCTCTTGGTCCTGTAGCCGCTTTGCTGGTCCCAAGTCTTATCGAACGACAATTCGGAGTCAATCCCTTTGAGTTCGGCATCATTATAGGCGTCTTTCACGTTGAGCACCCTGCCGCTGGTAGCGGCAAAACCGGCCAGACTGGTTTTTGTGATAGGTACCCGTATTTCAACGAGGTCGTCTGCCTGCAGGACTTTCGAATACAGTTCATGGGCTTCAGCGTTGATCAGATAAAGCGTGCACCGGTCGGCGCCAATGATTGCCTGTATCTCCTTTACGACAGTTGTCAGCAATGTATTAATATCCAGAGTAGAAAGTATGGTATCAAGTATGCTAAAGAATTTTTCGGTGCTTAATGCCAGATGCTCCATAAGGGTCATTATATCAAAAACCCGGTTTTTTGTGTGCGGGGGAGTAAGTATATTTTTTCTTGACGAGCAATTAGTCTTTTCCACTTCCTTGACACTTTTTATTGCACCCGCATGGAAAGACAGTTTATTTACTTATTTGTTATACTCAAAATAGTTTCATTATATAATGCATACGCGGAGGTCTGTCAGTGGAGAAAGGTAAAATTAACACTATAGAAGAAGCCCTTGAGGATATAGTAAAAGGCAGGATGGTCATCCTGGTGGATGATGAGGACCGGGAGAACGAGGGGGACCTTTGTATGGCTGCTGAAAAGGTCACTCCCGAAGCCATCAATTTTATGGCAAAATACGGCAGAGGGCTTATTTGCCTCTCACTGACCCCGCAGAAAGTCGATGACCTTAAACTTCCCATGATGACCGACAACAATACGTCTTCCTTCGGCACGGCGTTTACCGTATCCATAGAGGCCAAAAAAGGTGTTACTACCGGAATCTCCGCCCACGACCGTGCTGTTACAATCCTGGCTGCTATTGATCCCAAGGCCAGGCCGGAAGACATTGCAAAGCCCGGCCACGTCTTTCCACTGAGGGCGAAGCCAGGGGGCGTTTTGCAGAGAGCCGGACAAACAGAAGGATCGGTTGACCTTGCAAAGCTGGCCGGCCTTAACCCCTCAGGCGTTATCTGCGAGATTATGAACGATGACGGAAGCATGGCCAGGATGCCGCAATTGATCGAATTCTCAAAACAGCATAAATTAAAGTTGATCACGGTAAAAGATCTTATACAGCACCGGATGCGTGCCGAGCGTTTCGTGAGAAGGATAGCTTCTGTCCAGATGCCTACGAAGCACGGCGGGGATTTTACCGCTGTTGCCTATGCTAATGACGTAGACAGTAACATTAATATTGCGCTGGTGAAGGGAGAATTCACACCGGAGGACAAAGTGCTGGTGAGAGTGCATTCCGAATGCCTTACCGGCGATGTGTTCGGTTCAAAGCGGTGCGATTGCGGCGACCAGTTGCAAAAGGCGATGGAAATTATTAAGAAAGAGGGCAAAGGGGTCATCCTTTACATGAGGCAGGAGGGCAGAGGGATAGGGCTTGCAAACAAGCTCCTTGCTTACGAACTTCAGGACAAGGGCCTTGATACGGTCGAGGCCAATCTCAAACTCGGATTTAAAGCTGACCTGAGAGACTATGGCATCGGCGCCCAGATACTGGTAGATCTTGGTATTAAGAAAATGCGGCTGATAACGAACAACCCGAAAAAGATCGTGGGATTGGAGGGCTACGGGATTAAAGTCGTTGAACGGGTACCCGTCGAAGTCCAGCCGCACGATAGAAATATAATTTACCTGCAGACCAAAAAGAAAAAAATGGGCCACATACTGGAAAACGTATAACCTGCAAATCAGACAGTACAGGGTAATTTTTCGCTTAGAAGCGCCTACTTTTGGCTTTGCGGGCGAATAGCCCGCTGTGCCGCTCCTGCTGAGGGGTGGGGTCCTGTGCTGGTGCGCCTGGGAGGATTCGAACCTCTGACCCTCGGCTTCGGAGGCCGATGCTCTAATCCACTGAGCTACAGGCGCATAAAAGGTCTGCATTTATTGTAACATGAGACTGCAGCAAATTAGTAACAAAGTCTGCTTGTGACTTTATGCTCTAAAACTTCGGCCCCACTCTCTTCTACAATTGGCACCCTGTACCGCTATTTTACAATCTGTTATAATTTCGATGGATATGGTAAACCATTAAACCACAGAGTGTTACGGAGGGGGAAGATAAAAGTGTTTTTGAACTTAAAAGGGATGATAAAAATAAATCATGCATTTTTTAGGATCATCATTATCTTCTGTTCTTTTTCCATCTTTCTGACAGGATGCAAAAAAGAGCAGAAACCACCGCCTCCACCTCCGGTTGTGGAAGTAATGGAGGTCATTCAAAAAGATGTCCCAATACAGCACGAATGGGTCGGCACTACCGACGGCATGGTCAACGCCACTATAAGGGCACAGGTCACGGGTTACCTGATCAGGCAGTACTATAAGGAAGGTGACATGGTAAAGAAGGGACAGGTCCTGTTCGCGATCGACCCGCGGTCTTTCCAGGCTGCGTTGGACCAGACAATGGGAGACTTGGCGCGGCAAGAAGCGCAGTACGAGAATGCCAGGGCCAATCTGGCAAGGGTCAGGCCTCTCGCCGAGCAGAACGCTCTAAGCAAGAAGGACCTCGACGACTCTATAGGCGCGGAGCAGTCAGCATTGGCTGCTGTTACCGCCGCCCGAGCTGCAGTGGAGAAGGCCCGGCTCGACCTCGGGTTTACGAAAATCACCTCCCTCATCGATGGCATGGCCGGCCTCGCCAGGGCCCAGGTTGGAGACCTTATTGGACCGGCCCAGGCCGGCGAACTGACAACAGTTTCGACGATCAACCCGATCAAGGTGTATTTCACAATCAGCGAAGCGGCATACATAGATTTCGTGAAACAGTTCTCATCAGAGGCCGAGTTGCTCGCACATGCGAGAAAGCTGAAGTTAGAGCTTGTCCTGGCGGACGGGTCTCTCTATCCATACACAGGCACAGTCTACGCCTTTGACCGTGAGGTGAACGTAAAAACAGGGACGCTCCGGGTTGCCGGACTCTTTCCGAATCCAGCCAGTCTCCTCCGTCCCGGACAGTTTGTAAGTGTACGTGTATTGGTCGGAACTAGAAAGGGGGCGCTGCTCGTGCCCCAGCGGGCTGTAACGGAACTGCAGGGGATCTATCAGGTGGCAGTCCTGGGAACTGACAACCGGATAGATATCCGGACGGTCAAGACAGGCGACATAGTAGGCCAGCTCTGGATCATCGACGAGGGCTTGAAGCCCGGAGAGAGGATCGTGGTCGAAGGGGTGCAGAAGGTGAAGCAGGGCATTGCGGTAACCGCAAAGCCATTCGTCCCGGGAGTCCCACCCGATCAGGAAACCTCATCTGCCCGCCGGCCCCCGGCTGCAGGGCACTAGGCCGCCATGTATCGCTTCTTCATCAGACGCCCCATCGTAGCAATGGTCATTGCGATCATAATAGTCATTGTCGGCCTTGTCGCAATGTCGGGGCTGCCGGTGGCCCAATATCCCAATATCGTACCCCCCGAGATCATCGTACAGGGCACCTATGTAGGGGCCGACGCTCTGACAATTGAACAGTCTGTGGCCACCCCCATAGAGCAGCAGATGAGCGGGGTGGACAACATGAACTATATGTATTCCCTCAGTCCCAACAACGGGTTGATGCGGATGATTGTGAACTTTGATGTGAAGACCGACCCGAACACCGACCAGGTGCTTGCCCAACTGCGCGAGGCCCAGGCAGAATCGCAGCTTCCGGTCGATGTCAGAAACTACGGAGTGACAGTCCAGAAAGCCCTTTCTGCACCGTTCATGCTAATTGCCCTCAGTTCGCCAAAAGGGACCTATAACGCCACATTCCTGGCAAACTACGCCTATATACACTTAAACGACGCACTGACGAGGGTACGGGGAATCGCCAGTGTCACGGTCTTCGGGGCCGGGCAGTACGCCATCCGCTGCTGGGTACGCCCTGACTTGCTGGCCAAGCTCAATATCACTATTCCGGAGATCGTCGATGCGCTGCAGAAGCAAAACACGGTGAACCCTGCGGGACAGGTCGGCGGCGAGCCTATCCCCCCGGGCCAGGAATTCACCTACGCGATAAGGGCACAGGGGCGGCTTGTAGACCCCGAGGAGTTCGGACGGATCGTCCTTCGGGCCAACCCTGACGGTTCCATGGTGCGCCTTAAGGACGTCGCCCGCATCGAGTTGGGCGCACAGGACTACAACATTCAGGGGCGCTTCAACGGCAAGCCGTCAGGGATACTGGCCCTTTACCAGCTGCCCGGCACAAACGCACTGGAGGCGGCAGAAGGCGTAAAGAAAGTAATGGCCAGGCTTAGCGAGTCATTTCCGGCAGACCTTCAATACAACATAGCCCTCGACACTACCCGCCCCGTCACTGCCGGGATAAAGGAAATCGTCGAGACCCTCTTTATTGCAATGGTACTGGTTATCATAGTGGTATTCGTTTTCCTCCAGGGTTGGCGGGCCACGCTCATCCCAGCCATAGCAGTGCCCGTCTCTCTTATCGGCACCTTTGCCTTTTTCCCCATCCTTGGCTTCTCTATTAATCCGATTGCCCTCATGGGCATGGTTGTGGCGATAGGACTAGTTGTGGACGACGCCATTGTGGTGGTTGAGTCCGTGGAGCGCCACATAGAAGAGGGCCTGACACCAAAGGAATCGGCCATCAAGGCAATGGAGGAGGTTGCCGGACCGGTGACTGCCATCGCGCTGGTCCTCGCGTCCGTATTTCTCCCGACAATTTTTCTTCCCGGCATCACAGGGCGGCTTTACCAGCAGTTCGCCGTAACTATAGCGATATTGATGCTTCTGTCTGCCTTCAACGCCCTGACTCTCAGTCCCGCACTCTGCTCCATCCTGCTGCGCCCGAAAAAAGAAACACGCGGTCCGTTAGGCTGGTTTTACAGATGGTTCAACCGTATGTTCAAACGTACTACCGATGGTTACGTAAGCTTGTCCGGTATTGTAATCCGCAAGGCAGTGATTGGATTCGCCCTAGTCCTTGTTGCAGCTCTGGGTATCGGCTTGCTCGGCAGGCTGGTGCCGGGCGGTTTTCTGCCGGAAGAGGACCAGGGCTACCTTTATGCAGTCACTCAACTGCCCAATACCGCATCGCTCCAACGCACTGCAGCTGCCACCCGTGAGGCGGAGCGGATTATATCGAACACCCCCGGTGTAGAGGGCTGTGTCACGGTCAACGGCTTCAGCCTCTTAAGCTATGTGCGGGACACGTACAGCGGCTTCTTCTTCGTTATTCTTAAGGAATGGGACAAGCGGAAAGGTCCGCAGGAGACGGCGCCGGCCATTATGGCCCGCATTAACCGCGACCTGAGCCAACTGCCGCAGGGGAATGCCTTCGCATTCTCCCCGCCGGCTATCCAGGGGGTCGGCACCGCAGGGGGTGTGACATTCATTTTGGAAGACCGTGCCGGCAAGGACATCGCTTTCCTGGCTGAGAACACACAGAAGTTCATTGCCGCTGCACAAAAGCGCCCTGAACTGGCGCGGGTAAGTACAAGCATTTTACCAAGAGTACCGCAGTTTTTTGTGAATGTGGACCGCGATAAAGTGATGAGCGAGGGCGTGGATCTCGGCCAGGTCTATGGCACTCTCCAGGCGTTCATGGGCGGACAATTCGTAAACTACTTCAACCGTTTCGGCAGGCAGTGGCAGGTGTATGTGGAGGCAGAGGGAGACTTTCGGAGAGACGTCAAACAGTTAGGCCAGTTCTACGTACGCAACTCTAACGGTGACAGTGTGCAGCTGGCAGCAGTGACGCATGTCGAGCCTCACGAGGGGCCCGAGTTCACAATGCGGTACAACCTCTACAGGTCGGCCCAAATCAATGCAACAGCTGCGCCGGGCTACAGTTCGGCACAGGCGATGAAGGCGTTGGAAGAGGTCTTTCACCAGACCATGCCGTCCGATATGGGCTTCGATTACCTCGGGATGTCGTTCCAGGAGAAACTGGCACAGCAGGGCATCTCACCCGCAGCCGTATTTGCGCTCTCGCTGCTGTTTGTCTTCCTGATCCTCGCGGCACTTTATGAGAGCTGGTCGCTGCCCTTCAGCGTTCTGCTCAGCACCCCCATCGCCGTCTTTGGCGCGTTTGCAGCGCTGCTGGTCCGGGGGATGGAATTCAATATATATGCACAGGTCGGCCTCATCGTACTCATCGGACTGGCAGCGAAAAACGCCATTCTTATTGTCGAATTTGCAAAAGATAAATACGAAAAAGGCATGGACCTTAAAAATGCGGCGCTTACCGGTGCCCGGTTGCGGTTGCGCCCGATCCTTATGACTTCCTTCGCATTTATTCTCGGCTGCTTGCCGCTTGCACTCGCAAGCGGTTCCGGCGCTATAGCCCGCAGGGTAATGGGCACCGGCGTCATAGGCGGCATGCTCGCGGCCACTTGTATTGCCATATTCCTGATCCCTATGATGTACTATGTTATAGAGAAGCTCGGGAGAGGCAAGAATAGACCCGGCGGCGACGGGGAACAGTTGTTCGGGCATGCAACTCCTGCCGGGCAGGAGAAAGAGTGACATGCGCAGAATCGCGGCAATAACGCTGCTTGTCCTGACTCTGAGCGGCTGCATGGCCGGCGACGGGTATAAACGCCCTTCGGTTGAGACGCCGCAATCATGGCGTTTCGGGGAGAAAGAGGCAAAAGGCATAGTCAACACCGTCTGGTGGCAGCAGTTCAACGACCCCGTACTAAACGAACTGATCTGCATAGCCCTTCGCGAAAACAAGGACCTCAAGATCGCCGCGGCACGGGTGGAAGAGTTCATGGGGAAATATGCCGTCACGCGCGCTTCCCTCTTTCCGCAAGTTGTCGCAAACGCCGGCGCGGAAAGAGAACGCACCACCGAACTCGGTCAGGTAGCCCTTCCCGCCGGGACCCCGAATCCATTCAATCAGTACCAGGTGTCCATATCAGCCAGTTGGGAAATCGACCTATGGGGCAAACTGCGTTATGCAACAGAGGCGGCCCACGCCTCTCTTCTGAGCACTGAGGAGGGGAGGCAGAGCGTCATCCTGTCCCTCGTCACCTCTGTTGCGGACTCATATGTAAACCTTCGCGACCTTGACCGGCAACTGGATATTGCCCGGCGGACCGCAAAAATTCGCGAAGAGTCATACCATATATTCAATATCCGCTTCCAGGCAGGGTACGTCTCAGAACTGGAACTTAGCCAAGCCAAGTCCGATCTCGAGCAGGTACTTGCGACCATCCCTCCCCTGGAGAAGAGTATTGCGCAGCAGGAAAACGCCCTGTGCGTGCTCCTCGGCCGCAATCCCGGTCCCATTCCAAGGGGCAAATCGATAAATGATCTTGGAATGCCTGACATCCCGGCAGGACTCCCGTCAGACTTGCTCGCGCAGCGCCCTGATATACGCCAGGCAGAGCAAAACCTCATATCCGCCAACGCACAAATCGGGGTCGCACGGGCCCAGTACTTTCCGGATATATCATTGACCGGCATGTTCGGCTGGGAGAGCACAAGATTATCGTCTCTTTTCTCCGGCCCGGCGCGCACATGGAACTGGTTCGTTCCGCTCACCGCTCCGATCTTTACAGGAGGCGCCATTGCAGGTCAGGTCAAAGAGGCAGAGGCGATCCGGAAGGAAACCCTCTTGCAGTACCAACAGGCGATCCAGAACGCCTTCCGGGATGTAGAGGACTCTCTAGTGGACCAACACCGCACCCGGGACCAGCTTGAAGCCCTGACGCGGCAGGTGGAGGCCCTGCGCACCTATGCCCGTGTGGCAAGGCTCCGTTACGACAACGGATACACGAGCTACATTGAGGTGCTCGACGCCGAGCGGAACCTCTTCAGCGCCGAACTTAACTACACACAAACTCAGGGAACGCTTTTCCAGTCATTAGTAAACCTGTACAAGGTGATGGGAGGAGGATGGATAGTAGCGGCTGATGATCTATCAAAACCGTAATTTCAAACGGAGATGGTTAAATGCACATTTACAAGACCCCGAGCACTCTTCTCTTAAAAATCCACTGCTTGCAAAGTGCCCTTTTATGCGGTATATTTAAAAAATCCATCCCCGTATGGTTCCATTATTTGGACATGATCTCCTTGGATGAGATTCTCGGAATATTACTACTCGCGTCAAGGAACATCTTATATCAAGAATCTGTACCATATGAACCAAAGCTCAGTGGAATGTATTTCTCTTTTGCAGAATGCTTTTGTCTTTAACTCATTAGAATTTCTTGATGTTCTTGAAGGTTTCGGAGCAGAAGAAGGCAACGCCGGCTCAGAAAGGGCGAAAGAAAAGGGACGGCTCCTACACCATCCCTTCTTTTAAAGGGTATTCGGATTTTGAGGTTGTTTTCACTCAAAAAAGTTCTCCTCGTATTTTCGCCTCAAGGTTGATATGTCTATGCCCAGAAGCTCCGGGGCGTCTATTATAAAGGGTTTTCTGGTGCGTCTTTCTTAGTAATCTCTTCCAGCGGCAAAATCTGCCTTCCATGTCTGACTGTGAGAATGTCCACCCCCTTCGGACTTATTCTGTAAATTATACGGTATCCCCCGTGGATTATCTCGCGGAGATCAGTTCTTGTCGGAGCCTCCGGCACACGGCGGCCGCTGTCAGGGAACTGCTCAAGCTGCCCCGTGAGGTCGAATATATCCTCTACCCATTTTTGAGCAGCAGACGGGTTGTCATGTGCTATATACTCCGCAATCTCCAAAACCCGGTCCATGGCCAGCGGCGACCAGATCAGGCTCACTGGACGAGCCTTTCCAATACCAGCCTTTTTGCCTCGTTATGTCCGATCCCTTTGCCTTCTATAAGCTGCCCTTCCGCCGTATGTATATCCTGCAAGACCTCGCTCTTTTCTATCAAAGCCTCATATTCTGCCACATCCAGCAGCACAGCGGCACTTTTGCCATGCGTTGTTATTACCAACGGCCTTTTTGTAGCTTGCACCTGTTTGATAAAGGCGGCGGCGTTCGCCCTGAATTCTGAGAGCGGTTTAATGTCCTGGTCCAATAATATTCTCTGCATAGACCCTCCTTTGTACAATATATTGTACCACATGTCGTACATAATAACCAATCACTTGATCCCTTGTTTTGAAGAAAAAATTGCCTCACCATTATTTTGACGCGATACGATTGATTATTTGAATTTAGGGGTGCCTGCCCTCAACAACCTAATAATCCGAAACAACGTTTTTAGCCTCGGTCCAAAACAACTCGATAATCCTGTTTTCGCCGAAGCATGCATGACCTTGGCCATCGGCAAAAGATAGTCTTGCAAGGCCGAGGGAGGAGATGATGAAGTGGCGAATTGCTGGATTCAGCATACTGCCCTATTTTTTATTTGCTTATTTTGTTGTTTCTTCACTTGCTAAATCGGGATTTCCTACAGTTGAACATAGCGCATCTAAAAATTTTTTTTGTCCTTTCAGGATTCTGAGTTTTGCCTCCTCGATAGTGAACCACTCTGCTCTATCGACTTCGGGAAATTCAGCTTGCCGCCCAGAGTGCGGTGGCCATTCCATCGAGAACTTGTTGCTTTTTATGAGCCTCTCATCACAGTCACCTTCAAATGCCCATGCCGATATTATTTTCCCGCTTGACTGCTTAACAGGGGGGAGTTCTTTAAAATTGCCATTGGCCTCAAAACCGGTTTCTTCAGTAAATTCTCTTTTAGCCGTAGCAAATGGATCTTCCTTATCAGTGTACTCACCTTTTGGGATTGACCATGCGCCTAAATCTTTTCTCTCCCAAAATGGGCCGCCAGGATGAATCAAGAAAACTTCCAAAAGGTTTTTACGGTAACGATACATGATTAAACCTGCACTTTTCTTCGCCATCCTATTTTTATTATATCAAGGTTCAGTTGGACGGTCGGCCCAAAAGTGGGTCAAACCGCCGCGCCTGTCAACAATCAGTATGCCGGGATTCGAGTCAATGGCCCTTTTTCAATCGCTTCAGTATTTTTAAAAACCACTGCTTAACGGTTTTTTTATCCTTGGTCCGGTAATAAGAAGGGGTACGATAAAAACGAAGCATACCTTCTTTGTCTTTTTCAATTTCATATTTCTTTATTTTGCTCATATTCTATTTCCTCTGACAGCTATTTTTATTTGGCGATCCATGCCGGGTCGTTATTAAGCTTACGGAAGAGCAGTACCTTATCAGCCGATTCATGCACCGCCTCCCTTAGTACTTCCTTTATAAAGTGTAATACAAAGCCCAAAGAGAATATAGAGGGCTCCGTTACGACAACGGATACACGAGCTACATTGAGGTGCTCGACGCCGAGCGGAACCCCTTCAGCGCCGAACTTAACTACACACAAACTCAGGGAACGCTTTTCCAGTCATTAGTAAACCTGTACAAGGCGATGGGAGGAGGATGGATAGTAGCGGCTGATGAGCTATCAAAACCGTAATTTCAAACGGAGATGGTTAAATGCACATTTACAAGACCCCGAGCACTCTTCTCTTAAAAATCCACTGCTTGCAAAGTGCCCTTTTATGCGGTATATTTAAAAAAAAGAGGGATAGAAATCAGCAACTCTCTTTCGTTGGTTGCCTGAACATGGGCAGACAAGGAGGTGTACCGTAATGACTAAAATAGCGGAGAAGAAGAGTTTCGGGAAGCCTGATGAGGTAAGGACCTTTCCGAAAGGGAAATTGGAACTGGTAAAGATCGGAGGAACAACCATCGGGCGTGCCACCTTAGAGCCGGGGTGGAAGTGGTCTACTTCCGTACAGCCCCTGGTGCATACAAAGAGTTGTGAGGCCCCGCATTTTCAGTATCATATATCGGGGACTCTGGCAATTATCATGGACGACGGGACAGAGTTTGAGTGCAAGGCGGGTGATGTTTCCCTGCTTCCTGTGGGGCATGATGCCTGGGTCGTCGGCAATGAGCCTGCGGTGGTAGTGGATTTCCAGGGCATGCTTGATTACGCAAAGGCAAAATAGGTTCCATGCCCGGCGGCGAATGCAGAGGCGCTTAGAGTACAGTTTCTTAACAGCAAAAGCAAGAACTAATCCACGGGTCAGGTCTACACATTTCACAAATTATAAGCCGATCTCGCCTTTTCCATCATCTATCTCAGCCGCACATTCTCTGATAGGGCTATTTCAAAATGCCGATTCGCCTGCGACTAAAAAAAGCGTGGGCTGTCAAGTGTGTAGACCTGGCCCTCATGAGACCCTGGTCTTACTGAGAGGTGCAAATGGGGTGGGCGAGGGGACTCGAACCCCCAACGCCTGGATCCACAATCCAGTGATCTAACCATTGAACTACGCCCACCATTAATGAATGCAGTGATGTAAGCTGCATTCCAAAGCTCATAGTTCACAGCTCATAGCTAAAGAGACATCCCATGAGCCATGAGTTCTTAGCTGATCCGCCATCCATACTATGAGCTATGAGCAAGAGCTATATTCCCAAGTGCGCCTGAAGGGATTCGAACCCCTGGCCCACTGCTTAGAAGGCAGTTGCTCTATCCACCTGAGCTACAGGCGCAAATCGGGGCGAGAGGATTCGAACCTCCGACCCCCTGCTCCCAAGGCAGGTGCGCTAGCCAAGCTGCGCTACGCCCCGTAACTGTTTACTTTAATTAATCGGCGGAGTAAAAGTCAATTCTAATTGATGCAGGTTGCAAAAATGGGATTGACAATAGTATAATATTTACCCTATATTAAAAAGTTCAAGCCACCGTAGCTCAGTTGGTAGAGCAGTTGATTTGTAATCATCAGGTCGGGGGTTCGAATCCCTTCGGTGGCTCCAAGGAGAGGTACCCGAGTGGCCAAAGGGAGCAGACTGTAAATCTGCCGGCTCCGCCTTCGGAGGTTCGAATCCTCCCCTCTCCACCATTAGTTAGTGGGGCTGATGCATGGGAAGGCATGGTCTTCCGGAACAGTATAAGCGGCTGTAGCATAAATATCTTTTTTCGTTTATACTACATATTTGCTGGTTGCGGGAGTAGCTCAGTGGTAGAGCGTCAGCCTTCCAAGCTGAGGGTCGCGGGTTCGAATCCCGTTTCCCGCTCTTGCCCATGTAGCTCAGTTGGCAGAGCACATCCTTGGTAAGGATGAGGTCACCGGTCCGATTCCGGTCATGGGCTTAGTGAAAACATAGGGGGCTTAACACATACAGTGGGCAGTAGACAGTAAGCAGTAGGCAGTAAGAACAGGCGGTGTTTTTACTGCGTAGTGCCTACTGCCTACTCCATACTAATAAGGAGGGAGATATGGCTAAGGCGAAATTTGAGAGGGTAAAGCCGCACGCGAATGTGGGGACGATAGGGCATGTAGACCATGGCAAGACGACGTTGACGGCGGCGATAACCAAGGTATTAGCGATGAAGGGCCTGGCACAGTACAAGGCATATGATCAGATAGACAACGCGCCTGAAGAGAAGGCCCGTGGGATAACGATAGCGACAGCGCATGTGGAGTATGAGACAGAGAAGCGGCACTATGCGCATGTAGATTGTCCTGGGCATGCGGACTATGTAAAGAACATGATCACTGGGGCAGCGCAGATGGACGGCGCGATATTGGTAGTAAGCGCAGCGGACGGGCCGATGCCTCAGACAAGGGAGCACATACTGCTTGCGCGGCAGGTAGGGGTGCCGTACATGGTGGTATTTATGAATAAAGTAGACATGGTGGATGACCCTGAGTTATTGGATCTGGTGGAGCTTGAAGTGAGGGAGCTGCTGGTGAAGTACGGTTTTCCGGGCAATGAGATACCTATAATAAAGGGCAGCGCACTGAAGGCAGTGGAGAGCACGAGCAATGATCCCAATGCGCCTGAGTACAAGTGCATACTTGAGCTTGGCGATGCGGTAGACAGTTACATACCCACGCCTGAGCGGCCTGTGGACAAGCCGTTCATCATGCCGATAGAGGATGTATTTTCGATATCGGGAAGGGGTACGGTTGTGACAGGAAGGGTAGAGCGCGGTATAGTTAAAGTAGGAGAGGAAGTAGAGATAGTGGGCTTGAGAGAGACGAGGAAGACAGTGGCTACCGGGGTGGAGATGTTCAGGAAGCTGCTGGATGAAGGGCGTGCCGGAGACAATATAGGGGTACTGCTCAGGGGAACAGGGAAGGACGACGTGGAGAGGGGCATGGTGCTGGCAAAGCCCGGCAGTATAACCCCGCACACCAAGTTCAAGGCAGAGGCGTACATACTGACGAAGGAAGAGGGGGGCAGACACACCCCGTTTTTCAACGGATATCGTCCGCAGTTCTATTTCAGGACGACGGACGTGACAGGGGTGGCGACGCTGCCTGAGGGGATAGAGATGGTAATGCCTGGCGACAATGTAACGATATCGGTAGAGATGATAGCGCCCATAGCGATGGAGAAGGAACTTCGGTTTGCCATACGCGAGGGCGGCAGGACAGTCGGCGCCGGTGTTGTTACGGAAATACTGGAGTAAGCTATGAGAGATATAATCCTGTTTCAGTGCACTGAGTGCAAAAATAAAAATTATTCCAATATGAAAAATAAGAAGAATACAACCGAGAAACTCCAACTCAATAAATATTGCAGGCATTGCAGAAAGCATAGCGTGCATAAGGAGACAAAGGCATAAGGATAGGCCAGTAGCTCTAACGGCAGAGCATCGGACTCCAAATCCGAGGGCTGGGGGTTCAAATCCCTCCTGGCCTGCCATAATATCAAGTGCCAGTGATTAGCATCGGTACGAGAGTCCTAAAATGGCTGTGGCACTATAAGCCATGAGTTAACAAGGAGACGGAATGCTGGACAAGTTGAAGGTTTTTTTCAAGGAAGTAAAAACAGAGGCAAAGAAGGTCAATTATCCAACAAGGGACGATCTTATCGGCTCCACACGGGTTGTTATTATTACGGTGGTAATCGTCTCGGTGTTTCTGGGTATTGTCGATCTGACTCTGTCTAAAATTGTGAAATTACTTATACGGTAAGAGGGACGATGGCTAAGAGCTGGTACGTTGTGCACACATATTCAGGCTACGAAGAAAAGGTAAAGATTTCCATAGAAGAGAAAATCAAGCTGAAAGCGCTTGAGGAAAAAATTACCAGAATACTGATCCCTACTGAAAAAGTTGTCGAACTCAAGGGGAAAAAGAAGAAGGAGACCAACAGGAAGTTTTATCCGGGTTACATTCTTGTAGAAATGGAGCTTGATGACGATACCTGGCATCTCGTTAAGAACGCTCCCCGTGTTACAGGCTTTGTAGGGGGGGCCAAACCGGTCCCGCTTCCTGACGAAGAGGTCGAAGTTATACTTCAGCAGATCGAAAAAGGACCTGCCCCTATGGTAAAGAGTCAGTATGAAAAGGGCGAAAACGTAAGGATCACCGATGGCCCGTTCAGCAATTTTGTCGGTTATGTGGATGAAGTTGATATGGACCACGGAAGGATGCGTGTTCTGGTGAGCATATTCGGGAGGCAGACACCAGTTGAACTGGCCTTCTCGCAGGTGGAAAAAGCATAGGAGGATATAGATGGCTAAGAAAGAGGTAATTGCACAGGTTAAGCTAGTGATACCTGCTGGAAAGGCGAACCCGGCGCCCCCTGTCGGACCAGCGCTCGGACCGCACGGAATCAATATTATGGAATTCTGCAAACAGTTCAATGCACAGACCCAGAGCATGGGCGAAACGCTGATCCCTGCAGTGTTAAACATTTATAATGACAGGTCGTTTACGTTTGTGCTTAAGACACCGCCTGCCTCGGAACTCATCAAGAAGGCGGCGGGCATTGTAAAGGGCTCGGGTGTTCCCAACAAGGATAAGGTCGGCGCCTTGACTAATGCCCAGGTGGACGAGATAGCAAAGACAAAATTGCCCGACCTGAATACCACATCGCTTGAATCTGCAACAAGGATTATCAAGGGCACCGCCAGAAGCATGGGTGTGGAAATAAAGGATTAAGGAGGAGCGAGCAAATGGGCAAGAAATTTGACAATGCGGCGGGAAAGGTTGATACAAATAAAGAATACACCATAGAGGAAGCAATAACTCTGGTCAAGGAGAACATGGTCACAAAGTTCGACGAGACAGTTGATATTGCAATAAACCTCGGGGTTGATGCAAAGAAGTCCGACCAGATGGTAAGGGGGACCGTTGTCCTCCCGTACGGAACAGGAAAACCTGTGCGTGTGCTGGCATTTGCAAAGGGAGATAAAGAGAAAGAGGCACAAGAGGCCGGCGCGGATTTTGTTGGTGCTGAAGACATGGTTGAAAAAATCCAGAAAGGCTGGCTGGATTTTGACAAGGCTGTGGCAACACCCGACTTAATGGGAATGGTCGGCAAACTTGGCAAGCTGCTCGGACCGAGAGGGCTTATGCCCAATCCCAAACTGGGCACAGTGACGTTTGACATCGGCAAGGCGGTGAAGGAGATAAAGGCGGGCAAGGTTGAATATAAAGCCGAGAAGGCGGGCATTGTTCATGTGCCGGTAGGAAAGGTTTCGTTTGATAAAGAAAAGCTCCTTGAGAATACAACTGCTGTTTTGAAAGCCGTAGTAAAGGCAAAGCCCTCTTCTTCAAAAGGGAAGTATATAAAGAAAATCACCATGTCATCCACAATGGGACTTGGAATTAAACTTGATGTCGCCCGACTAAAAGTGGGCTAACCGGCTGATTGCTCATAGCTCATTGCCTTTAACGGAACTCAGCTTTATCATCCTTATGCTATGAGCCAAGAGCTATCAGTTATGAGCTGAACAAGCAGGCTTTGCCTGTTTAGATACTAGTCGGAGATAGTAGGTAGTACGGCATACTTTAATTGGCAGCTTTACCGGCCAGCCTACCGAGACAGTGACAGAAAAGAACTTGTAAGCAGTAAGAAGAAATACTTCAGTAGCAGTAGGCAGTAAAATGCTTCCTACTGCTTACGCTTTACTGCCTGCTGCTCATTTATACTGCTTGCTGCCCGCTGAAAGATGGTCTCTGGGAAAGGAGGAAGCATTTGATTACCAAGGAAAAAAAATCCCAACAAATAACGGAACTGACTGAGAAGTTTTCACGGTCAAAGGCCGTTGTTTTCACGGAGTACAAAGGGCTGACTGTAGCCGAGATTGCCAACCTTCGAAAGCTCTTGAAGGAAGCCAATGCAGAGTATAAGGTTGCAAAGAATTCGCTGATCGCTATTGCCGTAAAAGGCACCCCTATCGAAGCCGCAAAAGACTTTTTTGTGGGTCCTACCGCTGTCGCGTTCGGTTTCGATGATCCGGTGGCCGCTGCCAAAAAGTTGCTTGAGTATTCCGAAAAGAATGACAAGCTCAAGATCAAGAGCGGCATTGTTGAAGGAAAGCTCTTATCATTTAATGAGCTGAAAGCCCTTTCAAAGCTGCCGCCGAGAAATGTTCTTCTTGGCATTATGGCGGGGACATTCCAGGCTCCGGCAACTAAACTGGCCTGTGCATTGAATGCAACTATAGCTCAGTTTGCTTACGCTTTAGAAGCGGTAAAAAATAAAAAAAGTTCATAAAGGAGGACATTTAGATGGCTGTTACAAAAGATGAGGTATTAAGTTTTATTGATAATATGACTATTCTCGAGATGTCGCAGTTTATTAAGGAATTCGAGGAGCGCTATGGAGTGACTGCTGCTGCTCCGGTTGCGGTTGCTGCAGCGCCGGGTGCGGGGGCAGCGCCGGCTGCGGCTGAAGAGAAGTCGAGCTTTGATGTTGTTCTGACAGCAGTAGGTGACAAGAAAATTCAGGTAATCAAAGTCGTAAGGGAAATCACCAGTCTCGGGCTCAAGGAAGCCAAGGACCTGGTAGATGGTGCGCCCAAGCCTGTGAAGACAGGCGTCTCAAAGGAAGAAGCTGAGTCAGTCAAGGCCAAACTCGAGGCAGAAGGGGCAAAGGTAGAAATAAAATAATACAGGCATAGGCGAAGGTGGAGGTAGAGAATTCAAGCGGAATCTCTACCTTAACCTTGGCCTTTACCTTAACGTTAAATTGTTTTAAGAAGGAGAGCTATGGCTAAGCTTCTGAGAGAGAGAGTAGATTTCGGAAAAGTTCCTTTGGTACTGGAAGTCCCCTACCTTGTGGAATTCCAGAAAAGGTCCTTTGAAAGATTCCTGCAGAAGGACGAAACACCTGAACAGCGGACAGATGAAGGACTGCATGCGGCGTTTAACAGTGTTTTCCCTATAACCGATTACAATGATACTGCATCCATAGAGTTTATCTCATATACGTTGAGTGATTCAAAGCTGACACCCCGCGAGTGTATCCTCAAAGGCCTGACCTATGCAGCGCCGCTGCGGATAAAGGTGAGATTGAACATATGGGAGAAGGATGATCGTGGAAATAAGCGCCTGAAAGAATCCCGCGAACAGGAAGTCTATATCGGGGACATGCCTGTTATGACTGATACGGGAAGCTTTATCATAAATGGAACTGAGCGTGTAATTGTCAGCCAGCTGCATCGCTCCCCAGGCGTTTATTTTGCGCCTGACAAGGGCAAGACGCACTCGAGCGGAAGGCTTTTATATACAGCACGTGCAATCCCGGCTAGGGGTTCCTGGCTGGATTTCGAGTTTGATTCTAAAGACATACTTTACGTAAGGATAGACCGGCGCCGGAAGTTGCCCGCAACGATTGTCCTGAAGGCCCTCGGTTATTCGAATGAGGACCTTCTGCGGACTTTCTATCCCGTCGAAGAGATAAAGCTAAAGGGCAAAGACAACTACACGCGAGTACTCAGCGAGGTCCTTGCCGGAGTGCGGGCGAAACATAATATAATAGCTCCGCACACAAATGAGGTAATAGTTAGGGAAGCCAACAAGATCACCAAGGCGGCACTTAAGAAAATGGAGGCTTCGGGGATAACAGAAATCCCTCTGTCAAACAGCGACATAATCGGCAGGGTCACACTCACCGACATAGTCGATCCCTCAACCGGAGAGATTATTCTCGACGGAAACAAGGAAATCACCGAAGAGGTGTTCTATACTATCCTTTCTTCGAAGATCGACACGCTGCACCTGCTTTTTATTGACAACGTTAACTACCTGTCCTCATTCAGGGAGACCCTCCTGACCGACAAGGTGGCAAAACAGGAAGAGGCCCTTAAGGAGATTTACCGTAAACTGAGGCCTGGAGAGCCTGCGACCGAGGATGCTGCCCGGGAACTTTTCAACGGTCTGTTTTTTGATCCGAAGCGGTATGACCTTTCACCAGTGGGCAGGCTGAAAGTCAATGAGAAGCTCGGGCTTGATGTGCCTCTTACTATGAGAGTCCTGACGGACAAGGACATTGTCGAGATTGTGCGCTACCTTCTCAATCTCAGGACAGGCAGAGGGGAAGTCGATGATATCGACCATCTGGGCAACAGGCGGATACGCGGCATTGGAGAACTCCTGGAAAACCATTTCAGGATAGGGCTGGTCCGCATGGAGCGTGCCATCAAGGAAAAGATGACACTGACCGAACTCGAAAGCGCAATGCCACATGACCTGATCAATGCTAAACCGGTAATGGCTGCGGTAAAGGAATTCTTCGGTTCGAGCCAGTTGAGCCAGTTTATGGACCAGACCAACCCACTCTCGGAGATAACACACAAGAGAAGGCTTTCCGCCCTCGGGCCGGGTGGACTAACGCGTGAAAGGGCCGGTTTTGAAGTAAGGGACGTTCATCCTACGCACTACGGCAGGATCTGTCCTATCGAGACGCCTGAAGGACCTAACATAGGCCTCATTACATCGCTCGCGTCATATGCCAAGATCAATGATTTTGGATTCATTGAGGCGCCTTACAGAAAAGTCCAGCAGGGCCGCGTGACAAAAGAAATCGTATACTTGTCAGCCATACAGGGTGAGAACAACATTATTGCCGAGGCGACGTCGCCAATCGACAAGAAAGGGTATCTCGAGGGTGAGGCAGTGTCGGCAAGGGTCGGCGGAGATTTTAAAATAGTCTCGCCCGAAGAGGTCCAGTATATGGACGTTTCTCCGAAGCAGATTGTCAGCGTATCTGCAGCCCTGATTCCTTTCCTTGAAAATGACGACGCGAACAGGGCACTTATGGGTTCCAATATGCAGCGCCAGGCTGTCCCTGTATTAGTGCCTGATGCGCCGATTGTCGGCACAGGCATGGAACACGCTGCCGCGAAAGATTCGGGATGGCTCGTACTCGCAAAACGGGCGGGAATTGTTGAAAGCGTTGATTCCGCCAGGATAGTGGTCCGGGCAACGGAAGAGGGAGCAGTTGACATATACAATCTCGTCAAATTCGATCGCTCCAACCAGGGCACCTGCATGAACCAGAAGCCTATTGTTAACGTCGGGGATATAGTTGAGCAAGGCAGTGCCCTGGCTGACGGCCCTTCGACCGAACTCGGCGAGCTTGCACTGGGGAAAAATGTGACTGTTGCCTTCATGCCCTGGGGAGGTTACAATTTTGAGGATGCCATACTGCTCAATGAAAGATTGGTCAAGGATGATGTTTATACGTCGATACATATAGAAGAATTTCAGGCTGAAGCCCGTGATACAAAACTCGGGCCCGAAGACATCACCAGGGACATCCCTAATGTGGGAGAGGAGGCGTTAAGAGACCTCGACGAAAGCGGCATAATCAGGATAGGCGCTGAGGTCAAGCCAGGCGATATTATTGTCGGCAAGGTCACACCGAAAGGCGAAACAATGCTGACCCCCGAGGAAAAACTGCTCCGCGCCATATTCGGCGAAAAAGCCGAGGAGGTCAAGGAAAGCTGCCTCTACGTGCCCCCGGGCATCGAGGGCGTTATTGTTGATGTCAGGATCCTTTCCAGAAAGGGAGTTGAAAAGGATAAGAGGACAAAGAGCATAGAAGAGGACGACATAAACAAACTGCAGCGTGACCTTGAGGAGGAGATAAAGATTCTCAAGGAAGAGCGCGCGACAAAGATAAGAAAACTATTGGTCAATCAGAAACCCACGGAGGATTTCTTCGATCCGAAGAGCAAAGAACCGATAGGCCAGAAGGGCAAGAAGCTGACAGATGTGCAAGTGGGCAGGATTAAGGACGACCATCTCCTCAGGGTAAAGATTGATAATGCCGATGCCAGGGCACAGATAGAGGCCGTCAATACGGCAAGCGTCCAATATATTAAGTTACTGGAGTCGCGTTACCAGGAGCGCCTGGAAAGGATCAAGAAAGGAGACGAGCTGTCTCCCGGTGTCAATAAAGTGGTCAAGGTGTTTATTGCAATGAAGCGGAAAATACAAGTGGGTGATAAAATGGCAGGACGCCATGGCAACAAGGGCGTCGTGTCCATGGTGCTGCCCGAAGAGGACATGCCCTATCTTCCCGACGGCACGCCGGTTGATTTTGTCCTGAACCCACTCGGGGTGCCTTCACGAATGAACGTGGGACAGATACTTGAAATTCATCTGGGCTGGGCAGCCAGGACACTAAACCTCCATGTATCAACGCCTGTTTTTGAAGGGGCCAAAGAAAGCGAGATCAAGGACCTTCTAAAAAAAGCCGGCCTGCCCTCCAGCGGACAGATAACGCTGCACGACGGGAAGACAGGTGAGGCCTTCCAGCGTCCGGTTACGGTCGGATGCATGTATATGCTGAAATTACATCACCTTGTTGCCGACAAGATACATGCCCGCTCGATCGGTCCATACTCTCTCGTAACACAGCAGCCTCTCGGCGGTAAGGCCCAGTTCGGCGGCCAGCGGCTTGGTGAAATGGAAGTGTGGGCATTGGAGGCCTACGGCGCTGCTCATACACTGCAGGAATTCCTGACGGTCAAGAGCGACGACATCAGCGGAAGGTCCCGCATGTATGAGGCTATTGTAAAAGGTGATCCGATACTGGAACCCGGAGTCCCCGAGTCTTTCCATGTATTAATAAAAGAACTCCAGAGTCTCGGGCTTGATGTTGAACTCCTGGAGAAAAAGAAAAAGAGGGAGGAATTAGCTTGATAGAAGATATTTATGCCCTTTTTCAAAAACCGAAGAACCCTAAAGACTTTGATGCGATAAGAATAAAACTTGCATCGCCTGAAAAGATCAGGGAATGGTCCCATGGAGAAGTAAAGAAGCCGGAGACCATCAACTACCGCACCTTCAAGCCGGAACGCGACGGACTTTTCTGCGCCAAAATATTCGGCCCTGTAAAAGACTGGGAATGCCTCTGCGGAAAATACAAACGGATGAAGCACCGGGGTGTGATCTGCGACAAATGCGGCGTTGAAGTCATCCAGTCAAAGGTCAGACGGGAGCGTATGGGGCA